>NZ_WBKB01000001.1 GCF_008831155.1 Gulosibacter chungangensis
GAATGCAAAGATCCGTCAATTCATTACTGGCTGGAACGATCGCAAGCACCCATTCGTGTGGACGAAAACTCCGGAACAGGTACTCGCGAAAGCCAACCCTCAACGAACTTCAGAAACGCGACACTAGAGCGTTTCGATAGCCCCGGATTCACTTTTCTTTCAGACTCCAACTTTCTGAGGAATTTCGCCCTTGGAATCATCCGTGGGGCCGTCATTCGTTGCGTTCCATTTTGATTTCTTTGCGGGAGGCGCCTGGTATCCAGAGCGCCAGATGTAAACCACGAAAAGCACCAATACGGTTCCCAAAACCACAGTCCACCAGGGGAATCCGGGGAGATTGGGTTCTGCCGCTGCCGATTCGATGTCGCCGATCGGAGTCGGCGTAATTCGTTCAGCAGTTACAAGAATGCGGTGCGAGTTGATACCCAAGGGTGTACACGTCACCAATGTGATCAGATCCCGATCGGGATCCGCGACGATCTCTTGAGTCTCTTCTGGCTTGATCACCTGAATCTCAACGACTTTATACGTGAGCACCTCGTCGAGCACAGATACCGTAAATGTGTCGCCCATTTCAGCTTTATCAAGGTTGGTAAACAGCGTCGCAGAAGGTAAACCTCGGTGGGCCGTCAGAACGGAACGAGTACCAACACCTCCCACAGGAAGAGACGTACCTTCGAGGTGGCCAACACCGTGCTCAAGAATCTCATCACTCGTGCCGTGATAGATCGGTAAGTCAATTGCCAAATCTTCATAAAGCAGCCGCCCCATAAACCCCTCACCGGAGGTGTTGAGCAGGTCGTCATATGCAACACCATCAGTGGTCGCAGTCTCCTGACCGACAGCTATATTTGCGTTGGCTGCGTAAACCGCGCCACTGGCAAGTTCATCATTGTATTGACGCGCTTTAGCCATTTCTTCGGCACGAAAAGTTTCATCGGAATTCGGTGGTCGGTCCATTGCTTCCATTGCGAGCGACGTCACTAGGGACTGTTCTCGCTGTGAGAACCAAGCGGCGACTTGAGGGTAAAGAAATACACAAGTACCCACAAGGATGCACAGGGCAGCAATGCCTTGTGTCCAAGGAAATCTCCACCGTTTCTTGATTCGCTTCTGGGTGGATGCGTCACCAGCTTGGTTCACCGTAGAGCCGTCCTTTGATTCCGTTGAGATAGGTCTGGCGGCGGTACCCGAAGGTACCGCCGCCAGATGTATTCAGACGATGCTGATCAGGATCAGACTACGCTGCCTGGTTGCGTCGGTGACGCTGCCAGAGAATCGCACCAGTACCCGCCGAGACCAGCAGGAGACCAACAATGGTCAGTGCGAGAGTACCCTGCGCACCAGTCAGCGGGAGCTCAGGACCATCAGTTCGTGCGTTGACAACGTTCAGCGTCACGAGGTTGGAAGTGCCTGGGCGAATCGTCACTGCGTTCTCAAAGTCCACTGCCGTGTGGCCCGCCGGTACAACGGTCTCGTATACGCAGTAGACCTTGAATGGGTCACTAAGCGGTCCATTGGAGTTCGCGACCCACAGGCCGAGCGGGCTTGCGGGCGTTGCACCCTCCCATTGAACAACGCCGGCCGCGTTCGAGGTACCTGTTGCGATGGCACCTGTTGCAGGAGCGTCATCTGCGCAAGTTCCGGCTGCGGAAGCCTCGAACACCTGGAACTCAGCCCCTGCAAGTGTGGTGCCCTTATCGTCTTTCTTGTTGATGAGCAGTTCACCCCAGTAGGTGTAGGGGACAACAGTTCCCGGAGTTGGAGTCCCGTTGAACTGGCTCTCGTAGTCATCGTTCGGGATGGTTCCATCGCCAACCTCAAGAACCTTGGTGTCGAAGACGATGTTCAGCGTCCCACCCATGTTCGCGTCGAGGATTGCACGCCCAGCTTCAGTGAATGTCCACACCAAGTTGTCGGAAACTGTGTAGTGGGTTCCCTGGGTCAGGTCAGTTCCGCCGATAGTCATGACCGTCGAGTCCGCTACGTACTCCAAGCGAGAGTCGAGAACATCAGTGATGATGGCCTCATTGAAAGTTTCGTCGTTGTTCAACGTTGGAATGGGAACATCAAGCGTCCATTCAACGGTGCTGCCAACGACAAGTTCTTCTTGGTCTTCTTCGATGGTCTTGGTGGGCTCTTCCTGGAGCTGGTTCTTCGGGTCAGCGACCACGTCGTAGTTCCACCCTGTGCCATCGTTACCAACCGAGGTCGGGATGGAGACGTAGAAGTCCGGTACTGGCGATACGATCGGGTGCTCGCCGGGGTCGGTTTCCTGAACGAAGTAGATGCCCACGTCAAGATTGAAAACAACCTGGCCATTAGTACCAGTTACGTCGTCCTGAGCGACGTCCGTGAGACAGAATGGGGCAGCGGGAGTCGATGGAGCCGACGCGAAGAGACCGCTTAGGCCATCCCAATCTGCTGCGTCAGTGAGGTCGATGGCTTCACAAACTGTGGGGTCTGTGGTGGAGATGCGGCCTACCTGCGTCACCGTGAATTCAACGCCATCGAGTAGGTTCTCAGGGTTGGGATTTGCCGTGTGACCACCCGAGTACTTGTTGATCGTCAGGGTACCGCTAGTCGGGGCACCGGGCTGGTCCGGTCCTACATCTACTGCGGCTGATGCTGCCGTTGCAAACGCCGTGACGCCTGTGAGCCCGAGGGCCAGTGCGCCAACACCCGCGGCAAGCCGTCGGATTGTTTTTTTCTTGCTGGTCATTTTTGCCTTGTTCCTTTCAATTCTCGGCCCATACGCCGGGACCATGAGGAGGTGTTTTCGATGTGTTCATCGGCGTAGTGCCGAATTGATGGGATGGATAAGGATGGTTGATCTGGAGTTGAAGTTTTGGCTGTCATCTAGGCGCTTTCTCCTCGCCTGCGACGGATCTGGATGAACGTTGCCGCTGCGGCCCCTAGGCCGAGGACGACGAGTCCAGCGATGATGAAGGCGTCACGCCCGATGCCACCGGTAAGTGGTAGCTCTGGGCCATCGATCGAAGTGTTCGTGATCGGGTCAATCACCCAATTCAGGCTGAGCCCTTCACCCGCACCGACTCTGAACTCGATTGGTGTCGCATCCAGCGCGTAGCCAGCCGGAGCCTTCGACTCAGTGAGTGTGTAGGTACCCCAACTCAGGTTCGTGAGGTTGAACTGACCGGCAACCGCATCCTGATCCTTGAACGCGCCTACTTCGCAGGTCGCCTCGGTGCAGTCAATGATGAGAGCCGGGCTGTTTTCTTCGATGCCAGGGCCAGTCAGGGTCCATTCCGAGCCTGCAAGCAGAGCACCTGGGTCACCGTTGTCAATCTTCGACCAGACGACTGAACCCGGTTTGTCGGCATTCGTGAGAGTACAACTTGCGTTGTCTCCATCTGCAAGCGTGATGACGTTATTCTCGTCGATCTCCAGGTCAGTGGTTTCGGTACCAACAGTTAGGACACAGACGATGTTTTCCAGCTCATAGCCTTCGGCAACTGCTGTGTCGTCACCGCTGAAGAACTCGTCGATCGTGTAGTCACCAGCCGCAACTTCCTGGGTTTCGCCACTCTCAAATTCGAGGGTGTCACCGGTGCTCGGCTTTGCAGTTAGCGTCCAGTCCTCGGTGTTTTCTTCAGCTCCATATTGGATATTGAAGTCCTTGATGAGTTGAAGGCTTGTCGACTGCAATTTGTTGACGAAGCCACATTCGACTCGAGTGCCAGGCGTAATCCCGGTAAGCGTGTCGCCGGTTTCGTCTTCAAGCTCCACCGTGGAGGTCGTACCGTTTGGCGCAGTGACCACACACTGGGCAGACACGAACTCATAGCTGGGCTTCTGCGTTTCAGAGATCGCAACGCTGGCGCTGCCGCCAGTGTTATTGAACCGAATCTTCCAAGTAGCTTCGCCACTATCATTCGTCGTCAGCGTAGATCCAGTCGGGCTGACAGTGATGGATCCAGTCGTTGCAGTTGCCGCAGCACCAACTGTCCACCCGACCCCCGGTTCTGGGTTCTCACCGTCTACGTCGAGCACCGTCTTATCTATGACGACGTGCGCAACAAGCGGCTTATTGGTGATCGTGCAGACTACTGCAACTCCCGATACTTGTGGGATGGTCACCGATCCACTTGTTCCCGTGCCGGAACTTAGGTTCGTGCTCCCGTCCGTGCAGACCCATGAGGTCTGGTAATCAGCAAGTGTGGACGCTGAACCACTCGCCATGGCTTCTGTGAACGAATAGATGTGTCCAGCAACTGCCGGGAACGGCCCAACGCCAACTTCTTGAACTCCCGGTGCATCCCCGGTAGTCGTTGCGGTGCCAACCGTGGTACTGCCGGTGGTCAACGTCATCAGGAACTGATCCGAAACGTCTACCCTTCCACCGTCAATGTCTTTCAGGACCTGGATGGTTGCGGGCGAATTGCAGCTCGCGAGGTCGGTACTCCCGCCACCAGTAATTGTTGTGGTGTTAGGAGCAACCGGCTGCCAAGTAGATGGATCGTAGTGGTAGATCGTGGTTCCGGAACCCAGATACACCGTTCCGTCCCCATCAAACGCAAGTCCGTTGACAGATGCGGGCGTATCTCCAGAGAGGCTCAGGGTCGTACCGAGGCTTACCGGAATGTTTCCCCCATTCGCTGCCGCAAGGTTTGCAGCAGTAACTGTAGCGATAGCCACGTTCGAACTATTGTTCTGGTTCCAAATTACGTACAGGTTTCCGGCAGCATCAAAGGCCATGTCTCCGTTACCGGTCGCATTTTGGCCGGTGTTGTACTGCCCCTTGAACGTAACTTGCTGAGTCGTCGGATTGAACTCCCAAAGCCGGAAATAGACCGTAGTCGTTTGATTGTTTCCGCCGCCGCTAGTGACCGCGGCGTAACCGCCGTAGAGATAGTTGCCAGTACTCAGATCTACGGCACCAGCGATGATCCCCGTTGAAGCACCATTGACTTGCACACTTGTCCAGTCGCCGGTGACATAAGTGCCAGTATCCGGATCATATTGGATCACTCGTACTGCATTGTTTTGGCCACCGCCATCACGCTCGACTGCGAAGATGGTGCTTCCGTCTGCACCGATACCAAGTGCGTTGTAATCATTCTGGTCGCCGAGGTCGATTTGTGTGTAGGTTGTGCTTCCTCCACTAACCGTCTGACGGATCTGCCCGTTCGCACCACCGATGCTGTATACGTACCCGGGTTGGCAAACGGGGGTGTATTTGCCGGTCGTTCCGCCGTTGAACGTGAGGTTCAGATTTCCGAAGTCATAGGTCTGGTTGCTCCAGCTGTTGTTCGAAGACATCTGGTTCCAGCCACTCGATGCCGCCGAGTACCCGAACGGTGCGCTTGCAATTTGTACCCGCCAACGGCTGTTCGTACCGGTAATTGCCGCGACCTCAGACCTTGAAACGAGGAACTCGCCTGGATCAGGATCAGCGTCGAGCCCGCTGTAACCCGGTTGGCCGATGTTATCCACGACCTCGTACTCAGTTCCCCAGTTCTGGTTGCTCTGTCGAGGACCTTGGAGCGTGACGGTGGCCCCACCTACGAGTGCATTGCCGCTGCTGTTTCGTACATCCCAATAGAGATACGGAGGATTCACCTGTTCAGGTCCCACCACGAAAGGAACGATTGTCGCGGCTTCATCTTCCGTATCGTCTTCTAAGGACTTCTCGTTTGGCGTTTCACTTGTTCCGGACGCGTCGTCCGTGTCCAGAGACTCGGAGTCTTGCTCCGCTGGCACTTCGGTACCCTGCGTGTCAGCATCCTGAGTGTTGGACGGTGCCTCAGTCGGCGAGTCTGCTTCTTCTTCAGCAGCCAGTGCTGTCGCTGGGATCGCAATAGATGACGCAAGAACTAACGCCGCTGCGGCCGCAAACGGCCTGTACCAGCGTCTGAACGTAACGGGCATATCGGCTCTCCTGCACTAAAAAGACACGACAAATAATGCCTGGGTAGTGGCCTGCTTTTTAGCTAATTCGGACCAGCCATGGTTCCGAAAACTCGAAACTAGAGGCTTAGCGGCCGTTATCAACCCGACACATGCATGAGCATACGATGCGATTTGCCTGTTAGTTAGCCGTTATCGCTTTTCTTGTAGCTTTCCGCACAAATAGCAAACTTAGCCACCGTTTGGATGCCGGTCGACACCAAATATGGACCACCAGCGCACTCAACACGACTCTCGCCACCGCCTTGCATCCTCATGCAACACTCCTCAACACGCGACTTTTACACCCGCCAAGCACGGAAAGTCAAATCTGGTTCCTAAATCAACAACATTCATTAATCTTGAGCCACAATTTGTTTTATCAATCACGATTAACTAACAACGCTTTTGACCTTTCCTTGAATTCTTCGAATCGGAAATTCGCGAGTTTATATAGCTTCATGACTCCTTCTTAATAGGCCGTCTATATTTTTCTTCTAGGTTCGGCACCAAAATCTTCTAGGTTCCGGAAACGCCAAAAGGGGGCCGAGCAGCAAAGCTGCTCGGCCCCCTTTTGGTTGTTCCCTCTAGAAACGCAACCTAAAGTCGCGACTCAGGGAACAGGGACGTTACTTGATGATCTTGGTAACGGTACCAGCGCCAACGGTGCGGCCACCCTCACGGATAGCGAAGCCGAGGCCCTCTTCCATAGCGATCGGCTGGATGAGCTCGACCGACATGTCAACAGTGTCACCAGGCATAACCATTTCCTTGCCCTCAGGCAGGGAGATAACGCCGGTCACGTCCGTGGTACGGAAGTAGAACTGCGGGCGGTAGTTCGTGTAGAACGGGTTGTGGCGGCCACCCTCATCCTTCGAGAGGATGTATGCGGTGCCCTCGAAGTTGGTGTGCGGGGTGGTGGTACCCGGCTCAACAACAACCTGGCCGCGCTCTACGTCTTCACGCTTGAGACCGCGAAGCAGCAGACCACAGTTCTCGCCGGCCCATGCCTCGTCGAGCTGCTTGTGGAACATCTCGATACCGGTAACGGTGGTCTTCTGGGTGGGACGGATACCAACGATCTCGACGTCCGAGTTGATCGCGAGGGTACCGCGCTCGGCACGACCGGTCACCACGGTGCCACGACCGGTGATGGTGAAGACGTCCTCAATCGGCATGAGGAACGGCTGGTCACGGTCACGGACGGGGTCCGGAATCTTCTCGTCGACAGCTTCCATGAGGTCGAGGATCGACTGAACCCACTTCTCTTCACCCTCGAGAGCCTTCAGAGCCGACACGCGAACAATCGGTGCCTCCTCGTCGAAGCCCTGCGAAGCAAGGAGCTCCTGAACCTCGAGCTCGACGAGCTCAAGGATCTCTTCGTCGTCAACCATGTCCGACTTGTTCAGTGCTGCGAGGAGGTAGGGAACACCCACCTGCTTCGCGAGCAGAACGTGCTCACGGGTCTGCGCCATCGGGCCGTCAGTAGCGGCAACCACGAGGATCGCGCCGTCCATCTGAGCAGCGCCGGTGATCATGTTCTTCACGTAGTCAGCGTGACCCGGGGCGTCAACGTGTGCGTAGTGACGCTTCGGGGTCTCGTACTCGATGTGCGAGATGTTGATCGTGATACCACGCTGGCGCTCTTCCGGAGCCGAGTCGATGGTGCTGAAGTCACGCTGGACGTTGGTGTCCGAAGGGTACTTGTCAGCAAGCACCTTCGAGATCGCTGCGGAGAGCGTCGTCTTACCGTGGTCAACGTGACCGATCGTTCCGATGTTTACGTGCGGCTTGGTCCGCTCGAACTTGGCCTTGGCCACTATGGTCCTCCTCAGGACAGTTTCTTGGATTCACCCCACGCTTGAGCGTGAAGCAAGTCTTGGAAATTTGGGCAGATGATTATGTTACCTGGCGATTCAAGGGTGAACCTCCGGGTGGTCGAGCTAAAGCTTACTCGCCCTTGCTCTTCTGGATGATCTCGTCGGCAACTGCCTTCGGGACCTCCGCGTAGGAGTCAAACTCCATCGAGTACACAGCGCGACCCGAGGTCTTGCTGCGAAGGTCACCGATGTAGCCGAACATCTCGGACATCGGAACGAGCGCGCGAACCAGCTTGACGCCCGAGGCGTCTTCCATTGCCTGGATCTGACCACGACGCGAGTTCAGGTCACCGATGACATCACCCATGTACTCCTCAGGCGTGCGCACCTCAACCTTCGCGAGAGGTTCGAGCAGTGCCGGGCTCGCCTTGGGAGCAGCTTCCCGGAAGGCCATAGAACCGGCGATCTTGAACGCCATTTCAGACGAGTCAACATCGTGGTACTGACCATCAAGGAGGGTAGCCTTCACGCCAACCAGCGGGTAGCCGGCCAGCACACCGACGCGCATAGCATCCTGGATACCTGCGTCAACGGAAGGAATGTATTCACGCGGAACGCGACCACCGGTTACGGCGTTCTCGAACTCGTAGATCTTCTCGCCCTCAACCGCCATCGGCTCGAGCTTGATCTGGACCTTCGCGAACTGACCAGAACCACCGGTCTGCTTCTTGTGCGTGTAGTCGTACTTCTCGACCGTGCGGCGAATCGTCTCGCGGTACGCAACCTGCGGCTTACCGATGGTTGCTTCAACCTTGAATTCGCGCTTCATGCGGTCAACAAGAACGTCGAGGTGCAGCTCACCCATACCGGAGATCGTGGTCTGGCCAGTCTCCTGGTTGAGCTCGACACGGAAGGTCGGGTCCTCTTCGGCAAGCTTCTGGATCGCGGTACCGAGCTTCTCCTGGTCAGCCTTCGAGTTTGGCTCGATGGCAACCGAGATCACCGGCTCCGGGAAGGTCATCGACTCGAGCACAACCGGCTGGTCGATCGCGGAGAGGGTGTCGCCAGTCGTGGTGTCCTTCAGACCGATCGCAGCGTAGATGTGGCCAGCGCTAACCGACTCAACCGGGTTCTCCTTGTTGGAGTGCATCTGGAAGAGCTTACCGATGCGCTCCTTCTTGCCCTTGGTGGAGTTGAGCACCTGGGTGCCCGCCTCAACGTGGCCCGAGTACACGCGGATGTAGGTGAGACGACCGTAGAACGGGTGAACCGCGACCTTGAATGCGAGAGCCGAGAACGGTGCATCCACCTTGGGCTCGCGAATGATCTCGATCTCTTCGTCCTTGACGTCGTGACCGATCATCGGGGGAACGTCCAGCGGCGAAGGCAGGAATCGAACGACGTTGTCGAGCATGGGCTGGATACCACGGTTCTTGAACGCGGTACCGCACATGACGGGGAACGCCTCGGTGTTGATCGTCAGCTCGCGGATACCAGCGTAGATCTCGTCTTCGGTGAGCTCTTCGCCACCGAGGTACTTCTCGAGGAGCTCTTCGTTTGCTTCAGCAACGGCCTCAATGAGCTCCGCGCGGTATTCCTCAGCGCGTTCCTTGAGGTCGGCCGGGATCTCCTCAACGACAGCGTCTGCACCGGGAGCAACGACGCCCTTGGCATCACCGCGCCAGGTCAGCGCTTCCATCTTGATGAGGTCGACAACGCCGACGAATTCGTTCTCAACACCGATCGGCAGCTGGACCACCAGCGGCTTGATGCCGAGGCGGTCTTTGATGGTGCCTACCGAGTAGTAGAAGTCCGCGCCGAGCTTGTCCATCTTGTTGATGAAGCAGATACGCGGAACGTTGTACTTGTCAGCCTGACGCCACACCGTCTCCGACTGCGGCTCAACACCTTCCTTACCGTCGAACACCGCGACGGCGCCGTCGAGCACGCGCAACGAACGCTCAACCTCAACCGTGAAGTCAACGTGACCCGGGGTGTCGATGATGTTGATCTGGGTGTCGTTCCAGAAGCAAGTGGTAGCAGCTGAGGTAATGGTGATACCACGTTCCTGCTCCTGAGCCATCCAGTCCATGGTGGCCGCACCGTCGTGGCTCTCACCAATCTTGTGGTTGACGCCCGTGTAGAACAGGATGCGCTCGGTAGTAGTGGTCTTACCAGCATCAATGTGGGCCATGATGCCGATGTTGCGAACCTTTTTAAGGTTAGTTTGCACGTCCTGTGCCACGGATTATCTCCCGTAAGTAGATCTGGTTGAGGGATGCGATCGATGTAACGAACCGACCGGCCAACACGCATTAATACAGCATCGTGTTGACCGGTTCGTTTACTACCAGCGGTAGTGTGCGAAGGCCTTGTTGGATTCGGCCATCTTGTGCATGTCTTCGCGACGCTTGACAGCTGCGCCAAGACCGTTCGATGCATCGAGGATCTCGTTGGTGAGACGCTCGGTCATCGTCTTCTCACGACGAGCCTGTGCGTAGCTGGTCAGCCAACGCAGTGCGAGGGTGTTCGCACGAACCGGCTTTACCTCTACGGGAACCTGGTAGGTCGAACCACCAACACGACGCGAGCGAACCTCGAGCGTCGGGCGAACATTGTCGAGCGCCTTCTTGAGGGTCGCGACTGCGTCTTCGCCGTTCTTCGCGGCAACAGCCTCGAGGGCACCGTAAACGATGCGCTCGGCCTGCGACTTCTTGCCGTCAACGAGAACCTTGTTGATGAGCTGCGTAACGACCGGCGAACCGTAAACCGGGTCGGTTACGATCGGGCGCTTGGGTGCTGGGCCCTTACGAGGCATTACTTCTCCTTCTTCGCACCGTAGTGGCTACGGGCCTGCTTGCGGTCCTTGACAGCCTGGGTGTCCAGTGCGCCACGAACGATGTGGTAACGAACACCGGGGAGGTCCTTCACACGACCGCCGCGAACGAGCACCATCGAGTGCTCCTGCAGGTTGTGACCCTCACCCGGGATGTAGGCGGTGACCTCAGTGCCGTTCGACAGCTTCACGCGAGCAACCTTGCGCAGAGCCGAGTTCGGCTTCTTGGGGGTGGTGGTGTAAACACGGGTGCAGACACCGCGCTGCTGCGGGTTTGCCTTAAGGGCAGGCGACTTGGAGCCCGACACCTTGGGCTTGCGGCCCTTGCGGACCAACTGCTGAATCGTTGGCACTTGTTTGATCTCCTTGGATTGTTGTTTGCTTTCGCAGTGCTGCTGTTGCAGCAACGGCAGGTACCTTCACTCAGAACTCAAGAACCACATCCAGGATGTGTTTCGCAGAGTCGGTAACGCCCGCGGCTTCGGAATTTTCCCCGTAGCTCCGGCTCACGCAGACTCGCACGAGAGCGATGACCGCGCGCGTTTCAGGCACGCCGATAAATGATGTACCGAACCAGCTTACCCATATAGCAAAATACGGTCAAGCTCCGGGCAACCTGCGACACGCCCGGGACGGTCCGTCAGACGGCTCGCATCCCGTGTTTCTGCCCTAGTTTTCAGTATGGGTTCGCAGTGTCAGGGAATCGAGGATGCGATCCAGATCTTCTCGAATCGCGCGTTCCTGCACTTTGAGATACGTGGCAATCGACGTCACCACGAGGGTGTCCGCCGCAACCTCAAGCAACTGTAATCGATAGCGAGTGCGCACGAGTAGCCCATTCGCATCCTTGGCTTCACTCGTGAGTTCCACTTGCGGGGGCTCTCCCCCGAGGTCACTCGTCGTGAGCACTCTCGCGCCGGCCGTCTTCAGCTGCTGGGAGACGATTTGGATGGCCGTCTCACCCGAGACATGATCGGGCCATTTATCGAGGGTTACCAAGATATTCGGGGTGAAACCCTGGGTTGCGACCCGGTGTCGTGCGCCCCCGATCGTGCCTTCCCATTCGAAGTCCTCCCAGGTATTCGGCAGGTCGAAGGATGCGCGAAGTTGCGGCCCGGTAGTCATGGCTAGTTCGATTCCAGCGAGGCGGGGCTCGTGATGGCGCTGAGTTCGCGTTCTTCCGCCACACGACGTTCATAGTCGGCCTGGTCCCGCTGGTTGAGCTTGATGACGCGTCGACCGCGAGCTGCGATCAGTCCGCCGACCCAGTTCGCTGACTCCCGCGCCGCAATGAAGGCAATCAGCGCACCGGGGAGGTTTTCCGCACCGCGAATCGCGTCGAAGAGCGCTTGGTTCGACCATGCCCCGCCGTTGATGACGTCTTGCGCCGCGATACCGACATAGTGGCCGCCGAACGCGAGGAATGCGAGCAGCACGCTGGCGAGAATGTAGGACCACCAGCCGGCGCGGTTCGAAATCACTGACCAAAGGATCATGACCACGGCAAAGACCGCAACCGGCACGTAGAAGGCCGCGGTCCCCGCAAAGGCCCATGCGTCGCCGAGGATATCGGCACCCGGGGTGAAGATAAAGCGTGCCGTCGAGAACGCGAACGCGTAGAGCGCCGCAAAAACGATCGTCGTGATTACCGCGAGGACGAGTGCGAAGGTACGGTTGCCGCGCTTGGTGGGCGGTACGATCAGTCCCTCGGTGGATGCCGTTCCCAGCATTGCGTCTTCGAAGGCTTCGTCATCGCGACGGCGTTCCTCCTCGGCAAGCGCATCCGCGTCACTGATCGCGTCAGTGCTCTCGTGTGTCTCCGTCTCGGTAGCCTCGACCAGCTCGGTGTCGACCACGGCGGTTTCGACCGAGGCAGCATCCTCTTCCTCGGCGGCCGGAGGTACCGGTGCCTCATACGGAATCGTGCGCGAACGCTCGAGGGCCTCGTCGAGGCGGCTGCGGCCCGTCGATTCGCTCACGGTCGATTCGCTCGCAGCAGCTTCGGGAACTGCCGCGGTTTCGGGAGCCGCAGTGTCAGTCGCCAGGGTGGCTGCGGCTGGGCTCCCCACGTCGGCAGCGTCGTTCGAGTCGGCGCGGTTGGATGCATTGCTGGGTTCGGATGCACTGCCGGGCTCAGATACACGGCCTGGCTCGGATGCACTGCCGGGTTCGGTAGTCAGGGTCACGTCTGCCTCTTCAATAGGGGTGTCGTCGGTCGCGATTTCGGGGGCGGCCTCCCCCGTCACCGATTCGGTTTCCGCTTCGAAGGACGGCGTCGACGCTGACTCCTCGGTTACTGGCGACGGTTCGCCAGCATCCTGTTCTTCGGCAATGAATTCGCTGGGGTCGATCGTGTCGCGCGTGTCGCTGGCTTGCACTGTGTCGTTGGCATGCCCTGCGTCGCCGGTGTCGGCGGCCTCGCTGAGGTCACCTGTGTCACCAGTGTCTGTGGTGTCGGCGACTAGGGAAGCCTCGGGCATCGGGGCAGGGTCCTCTGCCTGCGCGCGTTGCGTTCGGTTCACGGCAGGCAGCAAATGCGGGTCGACGGTCGAACGGGGTCCGTCATCAAAGGGCTGCGGTGTCGAGCGCTGCTGATCGTTCATAGGGTCACTGTAGGAGGAATGTTCTTCAATTCTGCGCATCCACGCGGGGCGGCACAGTTTTGCAAGCAGGAAGCAAAGTTCGGCAGGAAACAAAAAGCTGGCCGGATGGCTACCTTGCGGCAGCCTTCCGGCCAGCTTCAATCGTTCCCTGAGTAGGAGCGAAGCGACGTATCGAAGGGTGGCAGTTGGTGCGCCCTTCGATACGGCTACGCCTACTCAGGGATCGCTACGGGAGCGTGTTTAGTTGTTGGGTTCGAGACCGAAGTCGAAGTTGTCACCTTCGCTGAAGGCGTCGAAGTCCGCGTACGACAGGCTGTCGCCGAATTCTTCGCTCGACTCAACGTAGGGGTAACGCTCCGCGATTGCCTCTTCCGTCGGCTCCACAACCTGCTCCGCGTAGGCGGGCAGACCGGTACCGGCGGTGATGAGACGACCGATGATGACGTTCTCCTTGAGGCCCAGCAGCGGGTCAGCCTTCTGTTCCATAGCCGCCTGCGTCAGTACGCGGGTGGTCTCCTGGAACGAAGCGGCCGACAGCCACGACTCGGTAGCCAGCGAAGCCTTGGTGATACCCATGACCTCGGGGCGACCGGATGCGGGGCGCTGGCCTTCCTGCACGGCCTGGCGGTTCTGTGCCTGGAAGCGCTGGCGGTCAACGAGCTCACCCGGGAGCATGTCGGTTTCACCCGAGTCGTTGATGGTGACCTTGCGGAGCATCTGGCGAACAATAACCTCGATGTGCTTGTCGTGAATCGGCACACCCTGGCTGTTGTACACCTCTTGCACACCCTTGACGAGGTACTTCTGGACCGCGGTGGTACCGAGAACCTCGAGCACCTCCTTCGGGTCCAGCGGACCTTCGACAAGCTGCTTACCGGGTTCGACCCGCTCGCCGTCCTCGACGAACAGTTCCGAACGCTTTGAGACGGGGTAGGTCATGACCTCTTCGTCCTCGGCATCCGGGGTCAGGATGATCTTGCGCGAACGCTCGGTGTCCTGGATCGAGATGGTACCGGCGAACTTCGCGAGGTTGGCAGCACCCTTCGGGGTACGCGCCTCGAAGAGTTCCTGCACACGCGGCAGACCCTGCGTGATGTCAGTACCCGACGCCACACCACCGGTGTGGAAGGTACGCATCGTCAGCTGGGTACCGGGCTCACCGATGGACTGCGCGGCGATAATACCGACCGCTTCACCCATGTCCGCGAGGTGGCTCGAGGCCATCGAACGGCCGTAGCACTTCGAGCAGACACCGACCTGCGATTCACAGGTCAGCACCGAACGAACCGCGACTTCCTCGATGCCCGACTCGTAAAGGCGCTCGATGAGCACGTCACCGACCGGCTCGCCGGCCTGCGCGAGGATCTCGCCCGCCGCATCCACCACGTCGGTGGCGAGCGTACGTGCGTAGACCGAGTTCTCGACGTTGTCGGCCAGCTCGCGCTCGCCAGCGGCGTTCAGCTGCGCGATCGGCAGCTTCAGGCCCTTGCGGGTGCCACAGTCTTCTTCACGGATGATGACATCCTGCGAGACGTCCACCAGACGACGGGTCAGGTAACCCGAGTCGGCGGTCTTCAGCGCGGTGTCAGCCAGACCCTTACGGGCACCGTGCGTGGACGAGAAGTACTCGAGCACGGTGAGGCCCTCACGGTAAGAGTGGATGATCGGACGAGCGATCTTCTCACCCTTCGGGTTTGCCACGATGCCTCGCATACCGGCGATCTGACGAACCTGCAGCCAGTTACCGTTCGCACCGGCGGTCACCATTCGGTGAATCGAGTTGGTGTCCGGGAACTGCTCGCGGGTGTCTTCCGCAACCTGCTCGGTCGCGGCTTCCCACAGCGCAATCGTCTTCTCGCGGTACTCGGCCTGGCTCGACAGACCCATGGCGTAGTCCTCACGGAGTTCGGCAACCTTGGCCTCGGTCTCCGCGATGATCTGTTCCTTGGTGTCCGGCACCACGACGTCGGCAACCGAAAGCGAGATACCCGAACGGGTAGCCCAGTAGAAACCGGCGTCCTTGATGCGGTCGAGGGTTGCGGCAACTACATCCTTGTCGAAACGCTCGGCGAGGTAGTTCACCACATCCGACAGACGACCCTTGGTCATCCGGTCCTCAAGGTACGGGTAAGTTGCGGGCAGCAGCTCGTTGAAGAGCGCGCGACCGAGGGTGGTCTTCAGCGCAAACGGCTTACCGGCAACGAAGCCCTCGGGCTCCTGACCCGGGAGGAAGGAAAGCCCCTCGAGGCGGATCTTCACCGGTGCGTTGAGGTGCAGCGTGCCTTCATCCTGCGCCATGATCGCCTCGGCAACCGAGCCGAAGGAACGACCGGCGCCCTGCGCATCCTCACGATCGAAGGTGAGGTGGTAGAGACCGGCGACCATGTCCTGCGAAGGCAGGGTCACGGGGCGACCGTCCGAAGGCTTCAGGATGTTGTTCGAAGCGAGCATGAGCACGCGCGCCTCGGCCTGTGCTTCCACCGAAAGCGGCAGGTGCACGGCCATCTGGTCACCGTCGAAGTCGGCGTTGAACGCCGAGCAAGCCAGCGGGTGCAGCTGAATGGCCTTACCTTCAACGAGCAGCGGCTCGAACGCCTGGATACCCAGACGGTGCAGGGTTGGTGCACGGTTCAGCAGCACGGGGCGCTCACGGATGACCTCTTCGAGCACGTCCCACACCTCGGGCTTGGCGCGCTCAACCGAGCGCTTGGCAGCCTTGATGTTGGATGCGTGGCCCAGGTCGATGAGTCGCTTGATGACATAAGGCTTGAACAGTTCGAGCGCCATCTGCTTCGGCAGACCACACTGGTGCATCTGCAGCTGCGGACCCACGATGATCACCGAACGGCCCGAGTAGTCAACACGCTTACCGAGCAGGTTCTGACGGAATCGACCCTGCTTACCCTTCAGCATGTCGCTGAGGGACTTGAGGGCACGGTTACCGGTACCGGTCACGGCGCGACCGCGGCGGCCGTTGTCGAACAGCGCGTCGACGGCCTCCTGCAGCATGCGCTTTTCGTTGTTCACGATGATCTCGGGGGCACCGAGGTCGAGCAGGCGCTGCAGACGGTTGTTGCGGTTGATCACACGACGGTAGAGGTCGTTGAGGTCACTGGTCGCGAAGCGGCCACCGTCAAGCTGCACCATCGGGCGAAGCTCCGGCGGGATCACCGGGATGATGTCCAGCACCATGGCTTCGGGCTTGTTGTCGGTCTGCAGGAACGCGTTCACCACGCGCAGACGCTTGATGGCGCGGATCTTCTTCTGACCCTTACCGTTCTGGATCTGCTCGCGCAGCGACTCGGCCTCGGTCTCGAGGTCGAAGTCACGCAGACGGTTCTGGATTGCCTCGGCACCCATGTGGGCCTCGAAGTAGTCGCCGTAGCGGTCCTCGAGCTCGGCGTAGTCAGCGTCATCGGGCTTCAGTTCGCCAACCTTGAGGTTCTTGAACGATTCCCAAACGCGCTCCACCTGCTCGATGTCGCGGTCGAGTTCCTTGCGGATGCGGGCCATGTCCTTTTCGCCAGCATCCTTCGCCTTCTTGAGCTGGTCGGCGGTGGCGCCTTCCTCTTCAAGAGCCGAGATTTCCTTCTCGAGGGTGGCGAGGCGCTCGTTGATTGCCGAGTCGCGCTGGTTCGCGCGAGTCTGCACCTCGAGGTTCTTCTCCTTCTCGAGGTCCGAGAGGTCGTCGTGGCGACCTTCCTCGTCAATCGAGACGACCATGTAGGCCGCGAAGTAAATGACCTTTTCGAGGTCCTTCGGCGCCATGTCGAGCAGGTAGCCGAGGCGCGAGGGCACGCCCTTGAAGTACCAAATGTGGGTTACCGGAGCGGCGAGCTTGATGTGGCCCATGCGCTCACGGCGAACCGCGGACTTGGTGACCTCAACACCACAGCGCTCACAGATGATGCCCTTGAAGCGCACGCGCTTGTACTTACCGCAGGCACACTCCCAGTCGCGCGAAGGACCGAAGATCTGTTCACCGAACAGACCGTCCTTCTCGGGCTTGAGGGTTCGGTAGTTAATGGTCTCGGGCTTCTTAACCTCGCCACGTGACCAACCGAGGATGTCCTCGGTCGTCGCCAGCCCAATGCTGAGGCTGTCAAACTTGGTTGCGTCGATCAATTCTGATTTCTCCCTAGTTACTGGGCTTCTAAAAGCTTTGCTTCGTTGTCGAGCTGGCGGGGTTAGATCTCGTCAACCGAGGAAGACTCGAAGCGACTGGAGATGTTGATACCGAGTTCTTCGGCGGCGCGGTAAGCGTCGTCGTCGTTCTCTTCAAGGCTGAGCACGTTGCCGTCGGCCGAGAGGACCTCGACGTTCAGGCAGAGCGAGCGCATTTCTCGGACAAGCACGCGGAAGGACTCGGGGATACCGGCCTTCTGGATGTTCTCGCCCTTGACGATGGACTCGTAGGCCTTCACACGACCGACGATGTCGTCGGACTTGATGGTGAGCAGCTCCTGCAGGGTGTAGGCGGCACCGTAGGCCTCGAGGGCCCACACCTCCATCTCACCGAAGCGCTGGCCACCGAACTGGGCCTTACCACCGAGCGGCTGCTGGGTGATCATCGAGTACGGACCGGTGGAGCGTGCGTGGATCTTGTCGTCGACAAGGTGGTGCAGCTTCAGCATGTACATGTACCCAACGGCGATCGGGTCCGGGTACGGCTCGCCGGAGCGGCCGTCGAAGAGCTGGGTCTTGCCGTCTTCGCCGACCAGGCGCTCACCGTCACGGTTCGGGCGGGTGGATGCGAGGAGGCCGCGAAGCTCTTCCTGGGTTGCGCCGTCGAACACCGGGGTCGCAACCTTGGTGCCTGGCTCAACGTGGTAAGCGTCCTCGGGCAGTTCGTGTGCCCAGTCCGGGTTACCCTCAACATCCCAACCCTGGGTTGCCACCCAGCCGAGGTGCGTTTCGAGCACCTGACCGAGGTTCATTCGCTTCGGAATACCGAGCGGGTTCAGGATGATGTCGACGGGGGTACCGTCGGCGAGGAATGGCATGTCCTCTTCCGGGAGGATCTTGGCGATGACGCCCTTGTTGCCGTGGCGGCCAGCCATCTTGTCACCCTCGGTGATCTTGCGCTTCTGTGCAATGTAGACCACGACGCGCTGGTTGACGCCCGAGCCGAGCTCGTCGTCGCCGTTTTCGACGTCGAAGACCTTGACCGAGATGACCGTACCGGCCTGACCGTGCGGAACCTTCAGCGAAGTGTCGCGGACTTCGCGGCTCTTCTCGTTGAAGATCGCGCGCAGCAGTCGCTCTTCGGCGCTGAGCTCGGTCTCACCCTTCGGGGTGACCTTACCCACGAGGATGTCGCCCGGCTGTACCTCAGCACCGATGCGGATGATGCCGCGCTCGTCGAGGTCCTTGAGCATTTCCTGGCCCACGTTCGGCAGGTCAGAGGTGATCTCTTCCTTACCGAGCTTGGTGTCACGCGCATCCACTTCGTATTCCTCGATGTGGATCGAGGAGAGTACGTCGTCACGCACCAGGTTCTGGCTGATGATGATCGCGTCCTCGAAGTTGTGACCTTCCCAGGGCATGAATGCCACGAGCAGGTTCTTACCGAGCGCGAGCTCACCGTTTTCGGTCGAGGGGCCGTCAGCGAGGACTTCGCCAACCTCAACGCGGTCGCCAGCCTTGACGATGGCGCGGTGGTTGTAGCAGGTACCCGCGTTCGAACGCTCGAACTTGCGCAGGAAGTAGGACTCCGAGCCACCCTCATCGGTCTGCACGATGATCTGGTCAGCCGAAACCGAGGTGACCACACCGGCGTTGACGGTGGTGACCACGTCACCGGCGTCAATTGCGGTGTAGCTCTCCATACCGGTACCGACGATCGGCGAGTTGGCGCGCAGCAGCGGCACAGCCTGGCGCTGCATATTCGCACCCATCAGGGCACGGTTCGCGTCGTCGTGCTCGAGGAACGGGATGAGTGAGGTACCCACCGACACCATCTGGCGCGGCGAGACGTCCATGTAGTTCACCTGGTCTGCGGGCACGAGCTCAACCTCGCCACCCTTCAGGCGGACGGTGACGTCCTCTTCAATGAACTTGCCGTCGGCATCGATCGGCGCGTTGGCCTGCGCCACCACGAACTCGTCTTCCTCGGCAGCGCTGAGGTAGTCGATCTTGGTCGACACGATGCCGTTTTCAACGCGGCGGTACGGGGTCTCGATGAACCCGAAGGAGTTGATGCGCGCGAAGGTCGCGAGCGAACCGATCAGACCAATGTTCGGGCCTTCCGGGGTCTCAATCGGGCACATGCGGCCGTAGTGCGAGGAGTGCACGTCTCGCACCTCAACACCGGCGCGCTCACGGCTCAGACCACCCGGGCCAAGGGCCGACAGACGACGCTTGTGGGTGATACCCGCGAGCGGGTTGTTCTGGTCCATGAACTGCGACAGCTGCGAGGTTCCGAAGAACTCCTTGATCGCTGCCACAACCGGGCGCACGTTGATGAGCGACTGCGGGGTAATCGAGTCGATCTCCTGCGTGGTCATGCGCTCACGAACCACACGTTCCATACGGCTCAGGCCCGTGCGGACCTGGTTCTGAATGAGCTCACCCACGGCGCGGATGCGACGGTTACCAAAGTGGTCGATGTCGTCAGTCTCGAGCGGGATGTCGGTGATCTCGCCACCGTTGCGGGTGCCTTCGATCGTGCTGTCACCGCGCTGCAGGGCAACAAGGTAGCGGATGATCGCGACGACGTCCTCAACAGAGAGGACCGAGTCACTCACCGGAGCTTCAAGACCAAGCTTGCGGTTGAGCTTGTACCGGCCGACCTTCGCGAGGTCGTAGCGCTTGCGGTTGAAGTAGTAGTTGTCGAGGAGGGCACGAGCGGCTTCCGAAGCAACCTGCTCACCCGGGCGAAGCTTGCGGTAAATGTCGCGGAGGGCTTCCTCCTGCGTCTGGATCTTCGGGTCATCCTTCGCGAGGGTGTCCATGATGGTGTCGAACCCGGCGAACTCGGCGCGGATCTCTTCTTCGCTGAGACCAATGGCACGCAGGAAGATGGTGACCGACTGCTTACGCTTGCGGTCGATACGAACGCCAACGAGGCCCTTCTTGTCGACCTCAAACTCGAGCCAAGCACCGCGCGAGGGAATCACGCGAGCCGAGAACACATCCTGGTCGGAGTTCTTCTCGGGGGTCTGGTCGAAGTAGACACCGGGGCTACGAACGAGCTGCGACACCACGACACGCTCGGTGCCGTTAATGATGAAGGTACCCTTGTCGGTCATCAGCGGGAAGTCGCCCATGAAGACCGTCTGGGTCTTGATTTCACCGGTCTCGAAGCGCATGAACTCGGCTTCAACGTAGAGCGGTGCAGAGTAGGTCTTGCCGCGCTCCTTGCACTCGTCAATCGAGTACTTTTCCGGCTCGAGGTAAGGGTTGCGGAACGTGAGCTGCATCGCGCCCGCGTTGTCTTCAATCGGAGAGATCTCTTCGAAGACCTCTTCCAGGCCCGAGATACGGGCGATGTTGGAACCACCAGACGTGGCCTCCTGATAGGCAAGAGCTGCCTTCCAGTGTTCGTTGCCTACCAGCCAGTCGAACGAATCGGTCTGAAGTGAGAGCAGGTCAGGAACCTCAAGGGTGTCCTTGATCTGCGCAAACGACAGCCGGTGCGCGTTTCGACCCGACTTCGGCATAGGAGTTGCGTTGCTCGCAGCAGCCAAAAGAATTACCTCCACACATCCCGCGGCTAACGGGACGCTCGATGCATATGGTCGTGGGGATTGGCCACGCCGCCAGGTGGTGAAATCCCTCGCCCTGCCACACATTGTGTGTAAACTCTGAGGCGTTACTCAGTGTTGAGGGCGCCAGCTCCACGAGGCGAAAGCCGCGAATTACCGCGGGAATCGGGTCGAAAGCTGAAGAGATGGACCACCAAGCCGACCGCAATATGAAGGCATGGAGCGACGAAGCGCAAACAACTACTATAGGTGGTAATTTCCTGCGTGTCTATACCGCACTTGGCGCGTACCCTCAAGTACATGACGCATCCTTTCATGCCAAAACTTGACGCGTTCGGCTCCGTCGAGATCCACTACGCGGAACTGAACGACTACGAAAACAACTGCTATGTCATCGTCGACACGACCACCGGTGCGGCCCTGATCGTTGATGCCGCCGATGCCGCGCCCTATGTGCTGCAGCTCGTCGAAACCGCTGCTGCCGCCGCTGCCGAAGCCGGCCGTCCCGAAGTGAAGCCGGTCGGCATCCTCACCACCCACATGCATCCCGACCACTGGCAGGCGCTCGCCGATGTGCGCGCGGCACTCGAGGTACCAACGCTCGCGGGGGAGGCGGATGCCCCGGAGATTCCGGTAGCCACCGATCGGGTCTTGAACCACGGGGATGTCGTGGAGGTCGGTTCGCTGACGCTGGATGTGATCGGCTTGCGCGGGCACACCGACGGCTCGGTGGCGCTGGCCGTGGTCGTCGAGGGCGAGGCGCCGCGACTGATCACCGGAGACTCGCTTTTCCCCGGCGGCATTGGCAATACGTGGGATGATGCCGAGCGTTATGAGCGGCTCCTCACCGACTGCGTGGAGCGCATCTTCCGCCGCTACCCGAACGAGACCGTGTTCTATCCCGGCCACGGCCTGCCTTCCACCCTCGGCAAGGAACGCGGCTTCCTGAACCGCTGGCGCCTGCTCGGCGGTCTCCCCGCCGAAAACCCCGCCAGCGACGCCTACTCCCCCGCCGAGTAGCGGTCGCGCTAGTCGGCGGCGGGGGTGATGCGGGCGAGCGGGGCGTCGACCCGGATGGGGGCGCCTTCGTCGACGAGCCAGGTGATGATGCCGGTGCGATCGGCTTGCACCGGCATCTCCATCTTCATGGCCTCGCACACGGCGATTGCATCGCCCTCAGCGACCTCCGCGCCGTCGGCCATGAGCCGGTGCACGAGCGTCCCTGAAATCGGTGACAGCACCGTATCGGCCGCAGTATCCGCTGCGCCATCGGCCGAAGTCTCAGCGGCGTCCCGCGGATCCACCGTGCCCGGGGCCGCGGCAGCCACCGAGAATCGCGAGAGCAGCTCGGCAGGCAGTCCCAGTTGCACGCGTCGGCCGTCCAATTCGATCGGCAGCCGCAGGAGTGCATCCGAGGTGCTCGGCTTCGCGCGCTCCCCGGGCTCCAACTTCGGCATTAGCTCGGTCTCGATCCACTGCGTGTACACGCGCGGCTGATCGGCGATGAAGTCGGCGTGATCGAGCACGGCGCGGTGGAAAGGCAGCACGGTCGCGAACCCCGAAACTTCAAGTTCCCGCAGCGCCCGCCGCGAGCGCGCGAGCGCCACCTCCCGGTTTTCGCCGGTGACCACGAGCTTCCCGAGCATCGAGTCAAACGCACCTTCAACGCGGTCACCCGTCTCGACCCCCGCATCCCACCGAACGCCGGGGCCACCGGGCACCCGCAGCTCCTCCACGGTGCCGGGTGAGGGTAAGAACCCGCGACCGGGGTCTTCGGCGTTGATACGAAACTCGAAGGCATGGCCAACCGCCACGGGCGTCTGCGTGCGCGAGAGCCCCTGGCCCTCGGCAACCCGGAACTGCTCGCGCACCAGGTCGACGCCACTGGTGGTTTCGGTGATGGGATGCTCCACCTGCAGCCGCGTATTCACTTCGAGGAAGGACACCGTGCCGTCTTCGGCGAGGAGGAACTCCACGGTGCCGGCGCCGCGATAGTTCACCGCAGCGCAGATCTTCTTCGCGGCGGTGTGGATGCGCTCCCGTACCTCATCGCTCAGGTTCGGGGCCGGAGCCTCCTCGACGAGCTTCTGGTTTCGGCGCTGCAGTGAACAGTCGCGGTCACCCACCACGAGCACTTCACCCTGCCCATCCCCAACCACCTGCACCTCGACGTGCCGCGGTTTGTCGAGGAAGCGCTCGACATAGCACTCCCCTCGACCAAAAGCCGTCACAGCCTCGCGCGTGGCCGAGTCAAAGGCCGCCGCGACCTCATCCAGCCTTCGCACGACCTTGAGGCCACGACCGCCACCACCGAAGGCCGCCTTGATCGCGACCGGCAGACCAAACTCGGTTGCGAACGCGATCGCTTCCTGCGCATCCGCCAGGGGTCGATCGGTTCCCGGCACGAGTGGCGCGCCGACCGAAGAAGCAATTTGCCGCGCGGTGACCTTATCGCCGAGCTGTTCGATCGACTCGGGCGTGGGGCCAATGAAGGTCAGGCCTGCCGCCTCGACGGCTCGGGCGAAGTTCGCGTTCTCGCTGAGGAAGCCATAGCCGGGATGCACGGCATCGGCGTTCGCTATCTGTGCGATCTCGAGCAGGCGATCAATATTGAGATAGCTCTCGCCAGGCGTGGCACCGCCGAGCGCATAAGCCTCGTCAGCCACGCGCACGTGCATCGCGTCAAAATCCTGATCCGCGTAAACGGCGATTGAGACATATCCCGCATCTGCGCAGGCTCGAGCGATACGGACCGCGATTTCGCCTCGGT
Source organism: Gulosibacter chungangensis (assembly GCF_008831155.1). GTDB lineage: Bacteria > Actinomycetota > Actinomycetes > Actinomycetales > Microbacteriaceae > Gulosibacter > Gulosibacter chungangensis. The sequence goes on from NZ_WBKB01000001.1 coordinate 23,646, forward strand.
TGGCGATCAGGATGCGCTGCATTCCATTCCTCATTTCAACTAGAAGTCACTAAAGGGGCGGGCGATGCGGAACCGGACCCGCATGCCGGGCGCCAATTGCCCGGCTCGGTCGAGGTCCGCATCCACCACAACACCGATGACGGGATAGCCGCCCGTGGTCGGATGATCACGCAAGAACAAGACCGGCTGGCCGTCGGTCGGCACCTGGATGGCGCCCGCCACAGCTCCCTCGCTCGGGAGCTCTGACACGGTGGCACGCTGCAGCGGCTCATCGGCCGCCAAGCGGGCTCCGACCCGATCGGACTGCGGGGTCACGAGCCAATCTTGCGAGGTTAGGGTCTCGACCCCTTCGGGGGTGAACCAGTCGGTGCGCGGACCGAGCACCACATTCAAGGTGACGCACTCTTCGGCAGCCGCCGGTTCCGAGCTTGCGATACCGCCCGGCTCGACCGGGCCGGCGAGCGCCGCATCCCCCACCGCCAGCACATCGCCAGCCTTGAGCATCGGCGCACCGAGACCCGAGAGTGTGTCCGTGCTGCCGCTGCCGAGCACGACGGGGCTGACAAAACCGCCGCGAATCGCGAGGTACCCGCGCTGCCCGCGCTGAAAGCCCGCGATCTTGATCCGGTCGCCGGCCGCAATAGCGGTCGGCGCATCCGCTGCGAGGGGATATTCGAGCCCTTCCGAGCTGATCAGGCTGCGACGGCCCGAGGCACCCACCCAGGCAATTACGCCGTCGGTGTGCGACAGCAGTTCTGCCGCTCCGCCCGCGAACTCGAGCGCGACCGTATCGGGTTCGTTCCCCACCCGGAGGTTCGCGGCACGCAGCGCACCCCGGTCGGCGGCACCGGATTCGTCGATCCCAATGTCCGCGAATCCGGGCCGGCCGTAATCTTGCAGCAGCAGCTGCATCCCGGGGCGGACGACCTCGATGGCCGCCGCTCCCGGCGCGACTTCCGGCAGTGCGCTCGTCGGCACGGCCGCTTGGGACAGATCGATTTCCTCGCGCACGGCGGCGTAGCGAACTTCCTGCCCGGGCTGGATCAGCGCGGGTGCCTCCCGGTCGAGGTCCCACATCCGCTGCGGTGTGCGACCGAGCAGCTGCCAGCCGCCCGGCGATTCCCGCGGATAGACCGCCGAGAATCCGCCCGCGAGCGCCACAGCCCCAGCCGGGATGCGCGTACGCGGTGACGGCCGACGGGGCAGATCAAAGAGCGGATCATTGCCCACGCAATACACAAACCCCGGCGCGAATCCAGCGAAGGCACCCTGCCAGGTCGCCTCGGTGTGCCGTCGGACCACTTCCGCTACGGACACGTTCAAGAGCCCGGCGATCTCCTCGATGTCCTCGCCCCGGTAGACGACCGGGATCGTCACCGGCGGCAGCTCCGAAACCACGTGCTCGGCGGCCGGAACACCCCGCAGTGTTGCGGCGAGATCCCGCGCTTGAGTCAGCCTGGGATCGAACCGCACGAGGATCGTGGTCGCGGCCGGCACCAGCTCCCTGACCGCGTCGAGCCGGGCCGCCGTCAAGGCAGCGTAGTGAGCCAGCACGGCATCCAGGTTCTGGTATTCGAGGAGTAGCGCCCGCTCTCCAGCCGGGAGGATGCGCGTAATCGGTGACATTGTCGCGTCCGCCTAGCTCACAAAGGGTGAGATTTGAACGCCCTCGCGGAGCAAGAGCTCGCGCACCGCGACCGCCATTTGCACCGCACCCGCGCTGTCGCCATGCACACAGATTGAGTCGGCCTCGAGCGTAATTTCACGACCGTCGATGGTGGTGAGCTTGCGCGTTTCCACCAGCTGCAGCATCCGGTCGGCAACGAGCCGCGGATCGTGCAACACCGAACCCGCCTTGGTTCGCGACACGAGCGCGCCATCGGCTTCATAGGCACGGTCGGCGAAGGCCTCAAGCGCGACGGTCAACCCCAGCCCCTCGGCAACCCTGGCGCTTTCGCTACCGCTGAGGCACAGCAGCACCAGGGCGGGGTCAATCGCGCGCACGGCCGCGGCCACAACCCTCGCGATCCGCGCATCCTTCGCCATCGTGTTGTAGAGCGCACCGTGCGGCTTCACATACCGCACCGGCACTTCGACCCGTCGTGCCAAGCCGAGGAGCGCCCCGAGCTGGTATTCCACATCCGCCTGCAGCACGCTGTCTTCAACCGTCATCGGCGAGCGGCCGAAGTTCGCGTAGTCGCGATACCCCGGATGCGCGCCCACGATGACGCCGCGTGCCTTCGCCTCGGCGAGCGTGGTGTGGATGCCGATCGGGTCACCGGCGTGGAATCCGCACGCGACATTCGCGCTGCTGACGATTTGGAGCATGCCAGCGTCGTCCGCCACGTGACGGTCCGGGGTGTTCTCCCCCAGATCGGAATTGAGATCGATCGATGCCATGAGATTACTTTCGCCTATTTCGGTTGGTAATCACTGGCTTGCCACCCCATAGTGAGCCCGAACACGCTGCCGCGCAGTAGTTTCGGAAGCTGAGCTAAGCCCACTTCTTAAGGGCGGCCTTTTCGGCGATCGCGAAGACGGTGTCACAGAGCTTGCCGAGCACCGCGAGCAGGATGATGGCGAGGATCATGCGGTCCACGCGGCCGTTATTTTGCGAGTCGGTAAGCAGGAACCCGAGGCCCTGCGACGAGGCCAACAGCTCCGCAGCGACCACGAACAGCCAGGCTTGCGCGAGCGCCAAGCGCAGGCCCGAGAGAATGGCGGGCAGTGCCGCGGGGATCCGCACCGCGGTGAGCAGTCGCACCCCGTGAAGCCCGAAGGCCTTCCCCGCCTCGATCAGATGCGGGTCCACGTGGCGCAGTGCCGAAGCGACTGTCGTGTACACCGGGAAGAACGCACCGATGGCGACCAGCGTCACCTTCGAGTCTTCACCGATTCCGATCCAGATCGCCAGCAGCGGCACCCAGGCCAGCCCGGTCACCGCGCGGAACGCCCCAATGGTCGGCGCGAACAGCCCGTGCGTGAGCTTTGAAAGTCCGATAGCCGAGCCGATCACGATGCCAAGCACAGCACCGATCAGGAACCCGAGCAGCACGCGCTGCAAGGAAATACCGATGTGCCCGAAGAACTGACCGCGGTCGACCAGATCGATAGCCGCATCCCACACCGCAACCGGTGCCGGCAGCTGCACGGGCGTGAAGATGCCCGCGCTCGTGCTCCACTGCCACAGTGCGAGCAGCACCACTGGCACAATCACGCCGATGGCCCAACCGAAGTTACGTCGACGACGCTTCCGGGGCGCGGCGGACTCGGGCTTCGGCGTCGGTGGAACCTCGCTGCTCGCGGTGTCCGTCAGTTCAATCGTGCTGCTCATTGTTCGCCTCCAGGCTCGCTGCGCGGTGCTAGTTCGCTGCGCGGTGCTATTCGGTGCTGCCGTTGACCGCAGTCTCGGCAAACTGCGGGTCAAAGAGGGTGTCGAGTGCCTCGTCAAAGGCCTCCTGGTTGGTGACGTCACCGCTTTCGACCATGAAACCGCCGATGGTCGCGAGGGTGGGACCGAGCTCTTCCTGCACGGGCACCGGGTTGTTTTCGAAGTTGAATCGGCTCAGCGCGAGCGCCGCGACGTCTTCTTCGAGGCCCGCTTCGGCCATGTAAATGTCGAGGGTCTCTTCCGGGTTCTCAGCGACCCACTGGCGCGCCTTTTCATAGGTGTCGATGACCACCTGCACGGTCTCCGGGTGCTGCTCAATGAACGACTCGTTCGCATTCAGGAAGATCGGGCTGATCAGCGAAGGGTCGGTGTAGAGAATCTCGTTGCCGTTCAGCTCTGCCGAAGCCATGATCGGGTCCAGACCGCTCCACGCATCCACGGTGCCGTTTTCGAGCGCGGTGCGGCCGTCGGCGTGCTGCAGGTTCTCGAGCGTGACGTCATCCGCAGTCAGCCCGTGCTGCTCGAGCGCCTGGAGCGCAAAGAAATACGGGTCGGTGCCGCGGGTGACGGCGATCGTCGAACCGGCGAGGTCTTCGACGCTTTGAAGGTCGGAGCCTTCGGGCACGACGAAGCCGAAGCCTTCACTCGCGTGCGTGATGTACACGGTCTTAATCTTGGTACCGTTCGCGCGCGCCTGCACGGCGGGGCCACCGCCGGTGGTGGCGATGTCGGCGGTCTCCGCACGCAGCGACTCGTTCGCCTTGTTCGAACCAGCCGAGAAGATCCAGTTCACGTCCACACCCTCGAGCTCTTCCTCGAGCCAGCCCTGGTCCTTGATCACGAGGCTCAGGATGCTGTAGGTCGCGTAATCGATATTGAGCTCGGTGAGTTCGCCGTCGGCCTGAGCCGAGGAGCAACCCGCGAGCGCCGAAACGCCAATCGTCGCGGTGGCAATCCCAGCGAGCACTCGCTTGAGGGTCTTGTTCATGGTGTGTCTTCCTGGTCGTGAGGGTTGTCGTTGTTCAGTCTTGCGGGCCGGGTCTTGTCGTTTCGCCGGTAGATGCGCGGCCTAGGCTTCCGAGGAAAGCTCCACACCCAGCCGGTCAAGGAGCCGATGCCGCAGCTCGCCAAACTCGTCCGAGGTGGTACTGCGTGGACGCGCTTCTTTCGGCTCCACCACATCGATGACGGTGGCCCCAGGGATCGTTTCGCCGTTGCGTTCCTCTTTCCCGAGCACCAGCACGGTGTCGGCAAGCTTCAGCGCCTCGTCAACATCGTGGGTGACAAAGAGCACCGTCGTGGGCGATGCCGCGTGAATGTCGAGCAGTAGATCGTGCATCCGCAGCCGAGTCAATGCATCCAATGCCCCGAAGGGCTCATCGAGCAGCAGCACCTCGGGGTCGCGCGCGAGCGCGCGGGCGAGCGAGGTGCGCTGCGCCATCCCGCCGGAGATCTCCCGCGGACGGTGGTCGGTAAATTCCGAAAGGCCGACGAGTTCCAGCAGCTCGCGCACCCGCGCTTTTCCCGCATCCTTGTCGAGGCTGCGAGGCAGCCCGAGCGAGACGTTCTCGAACACCGAGCGCCAAGGCAAAAGGCGCGCCTCCTGGAACGCCACGCCGCAGCGACTGTCATAGGGCTGCACCGGAGTGCGGTCGATCGTCGCTTCACCGGTGGTCGGCCCCTCGCCGAGGCCTGCAGCCAGGCGCAGCAGTGTGGATTTCCCCGAACCACTCGCGCCGATCAGCGCCACGATGTGCCGCGGCGGGATGGTCAGCGAAATGTCACGCAACACCAGGTGTGCCCCGTCGGCAGTCGGGAATGACTTCGTGACACCACGGAATTCCACCGTGCCCGCGGTGGTCGAACCCGGCTGAGAGGATGCGCTACGGGCACCTACGTTCACTGTCATTTTCGCTCACTTACCCGCCATGTCGGCGGTTCGTCGGCATTTAGGGGACGCCCCACCCTAGTTCGCGGGCGAAAGCGATTCACCCCGGGACGTAACACTGCGACGCGAAACGGCCGAGCGAGGTACGTCTTCCACGACAAAGACAGCGGTGCCCCAGTGGAATTCCACTGGGGCACCGCTGTCTTACCGAGCCCTATAGGGAGGTGCTCAGAACCTAGGCGAGCTACTTGTCAGCATCCTGGCCTTGGCCGGGTGCCGAAGCTGCCTGGGCGTTTTCGTGCCAGCGCTTCTCGATGCGCTCACCGATGGTCTGGTCAACGTTCTTCCAGTACTGGAAAGCGTTGGACAATACCGGCTCGATGACGCCGTCGAGGGCACCAGCTACGGTCTCCACGAACTTGTCGCGCTGTTCGTCATTGAAGACCTCGCGCACGAGCGTACCGGGCTGACCGAAGTCGTCATCCTCGGCGTGCAGCTCGTAGGCGCTGCGAACCAGCTCACCATCGGAGGTCCAACCGTTTTCAACCGGACCCAGGTTGTCGGCGTGGGGGCGACCGAAGGAGTTCGGCGCGTAGACCGGGGCGTTACCCGAGTGGTCGAAACGCATGTTGCCATCAAAGGTGTAGCTGTTGACCTTGTTGATCGGACGGTTCACCGGCAGCTGCGCAAAGTTCGTGCCGATGCGGGCACGCTGTGCGTCTGCGTAGCCGTACATGCGACCCATGAGCATCTTGTCCGGCGAGATGCCGGTGCCGGGGACGTAGTTCGACGGTGCAAACGCGGCCTGCTCGATCTCAGCGAAGAAGTTCGCCGGGTTCTCGTTCAGCGTCAGCTTGCCAACCTCGTGCAGCGGGTAGTCCTTGTGCGACCAGGTCTTGGTGAGGTCGAAGGGGTTGAAGCGGTAGGTCTTCGCCTCGTCGTACGGCATGACCTGCACCTTGAGCGTCCACGACGGGTTCTCGCCACGCTCAATCGCCTCGAAGAGGTCGCGGCGGTGGAACTCGGCGTCCTTACCGGCGAGCTCTTCAGCTTCCTGGTTCGACAGGAAGTGCACGCCCTGGTCGGACATCCAGTGATACTTCACCCAGAAGATTTCACCGTCCTTGTTGATCCAGGAGTAGGTGTGCGAGGAGTAACCGTTCATCTCACGCCAGCTGCGGGGCAGGCCACGCTCACCCATGAGGTAGGTCACCTGGTGTGCCGTTTCGGGGTTCTGGGTCCAGAAGTCCCACTGCATGGTGCCGCTACGAAGGCCCGAGTCAGGCAGACGCTTCTGCGAGCGGATGAAGTGGGGAAACTTCATCGGGTCACGGAGGAAGAACACCGGGGTGTTGTTGCCCACGATGTCGAGGTTGCCCTCTTCGGTGTAGAACTTCAGCGCGAACCCGCGAACGTCACGCCAGGTGTCGGGCGAACCCTGCTCACCGGCAACGGTCGAGAAACGAGCGAGCGAACGGGTCGTGTTGCCCTTCTGGAACATGTGCGCGTGCGTCCACTGCGAAACATCCTCGGTCGCCTCGAAAACACCGAAAGCACCCGCGCCCTTGGCGTGCGGGTTACGCTCGGGCACACGCTCGCGGTTGAATGCCGAGAGCGTTTCAACGAGCTGGACATCGTGCAGGACGATGGGGCCGTTCGAACCAACGGTGAGCGAGTTGCGGTCGCTCTCCGCAGGGGCACCGTTCTGGCGGGTGGACGGCAGCGTCGGGTCAATTTGGGATTCGAATTGAGTCACATTCACTCCTCGTGATTGTTCGGAATGTCGGTTTCTTCTCTTACGCACTACAAACTCATGACGCAGGTGGCAGCTGTTCCCTCAGGACGCGATGGGTACGGCGGCGCACTCGGGGCACTGCCCCCGATAGGTCACTTCCGCAACACGGACGTTGAAGCCGTCCGCGTGCGGGAACATGCACGGCGCCTCACCGATAGCGCAGTCGACATCGATGATCTTGCCGCAGTCATCGCAAATGAGGTGATGATGGTTATCGTCGGTGCGGGTCTCATACCGCGCCGGGGAACCATCCAGCCTCCGAATGAGTCCGCTCGCTACGAAGTCATCCAGGCTCACGTACACGGCTTGCTTCGTCAGGCTAGGCACGCGCGCTGCAGTGTGATGAAAGACTTCGTCGACCGATGCATGTGGATGCGCTTCCAGTGCTTCCAGCAGTGCGAGTCGCCGCGAGGTCACCCGCAGACCGGCCGCGCGGAGGCGGTCGGTCCAGGAATGCTGTTCGCGATCGGTCATGTTGTTACCTTATCGCTTTATTGATTAATTCAAAAGAGTATTTTGATGAATTCAAAAGAATCTTTTGAATAATTCAAGATTACTGTGGGGTTCCGACAAGTCACTCAGAGCATCCACAACAGCGTGTCTCCGCTGGCCTGAGCAAGCACGAAACATGGCAGGATGGCGACATGGCACGGAAGCGACAGGACACCGAATTCACCGCGACCCTCGCATCCGGCCGGCAGGCCACCGCCGACTTCGACGGCCCCTATGTCACGCTCCTCGTCGACGGCACGCCACAGTCCGAGATCAACCTCGAGGACCCAGCCGACCTCAGCTTCGGCTATATCCGCCACATGGGACACGTGCTCGACCTGGCTTTCCCGAAGCGTCAGGCTCTCACCGCGCTCCACCTCGGCGCCGGTGCGCTCACCATCCCGCGCTTTCTCGAACACACCCGGCCCGGCTCCCGCCAACAGGTCATCGAACTCGAACGAGACCTGATCGAGTTCGTCCGCGAGGTCGCCCCGCTACCCCAGCACGCATCCATTCGGATTCGCTACGGCGATGCTCGTGAGCAACTCGCGCGACTGCCTCGAGGCCTCGTCGGCAAGGTGGATGCGCTGGTCGTGGATGTCTTCGCCGGCGCCCAAACTCCCGCGCACGTTACCTCGCTGGAGTTCTTCACCGAGCTCGAAAGTTTCCTCGCGCCGGCTGGCGTACTGCTCGTGAATATCTCAGACGGGCACGATCTCGCATTCGCGCGCGGGGAAGTCGCGACGATTCGCGAGGCAATTGGGCCAACCCACTTGATTTCCGATCCGGCCGTATTTAAGGGTCGACGCTTTGGGAATATCGTCGCCGTCGCAACCCGCGAACACCGTGAGTTCCCGGGACTTGCCAGGTTGGCCGCATCCGGCTTTCCACCCGCGACCGTGCACAGCGATGCCCAAACCTTCCAGTGGTTGCGCGGCGCATCCGCCGTGCGCGATGCTGACGCGACGCCCTCGCCTACCCCGGCAAGCTCACTCTTCACCCGCCGCTCTTAGCGTGTCGCAACCGCTCCGGCGTCTCTATGCGGAGATCTGTGCGAACTACCACTGACCGGATGCGTTTGTGTCCATACCCTTGTGGCATGAGCGAACAGACAGCGCCCAAGCCGCTCGCGACACGACTGCGGTTGAAAGATCAAACGACCATCGCGTTCTGGCCCGAGAAGAACGTGCTGCCACAGGCCATCCAGAGTCTTGCAAATGATCGCCCGACGGTGCCGCGACTGGACCAAGCCGACGTTGTCGTGGCGAATCTGTCAGACCGCGCATCGGCGGTGGCATTCTTCGATCCGCATCAGGCCACTGAAACCTGGCGAAAGCGGTCTGCCTGGATAGCGCCATTGCGAGTGTTTTCCACATCCACGGCGGGGTCGGTTCACTTTCCCAAGCTGATCCGGATACGCTCGTGGGCGTGTCTGACTCTCCGATTATCCTTGGCTACGACCCCGAGACCCTGCGCGAGCGCATTGACGTGGACGCCGCTAACGAACGTCTCGAGGAGATCGAACGATTCCGCTCACTCTCGGCGCTGAACGAGCAGGTCGCACTGCTGCGCATGCTCGGGCGTCTCGACGAGGCTTTCGAGAAGGCACAGACGGCGCTGCGCCAGTCACGATTCACCGGTTCGCGGGAAGACTCCCTCGCCGCTCGCGTGCGTCGCGCGCAGGTCGAGCAGTACCAGGGGAAGTTAGATGCGGCACTCAATGACCTCACGGGCTGCGTTGACGAGGCGGTCGCTCACGAGTGGGACGAGCTGGCTGGGTTCTCACTGCAGCATCGCGGCAAGGTGCTCTTTGAACTCGGCCGGGTCGATGAAGCCCTCGCCGACTTCGAACGGGCACTGAAATACCGCGAAACGGACGGCATCCCGGCCGATCAGACCAACTCCACCAAGTTCGCGATTCACGCGGTGCGCGCAAAGCTGCAGGGCACCTCGACGGAAGAGTTCGACGAGCCGATCACCTCGATCGACAACTAGCGTGGCGGATCTCAAGGAAGTCCAGCGGTGGGCGGCCGAACTCATGGCCAAGTACCTCGACGAGTCCTGGTCCTTCACCTTTGACCGAGCGAAAACCCGCGCCGGGAAGTGCAATTTCGATAAGCGGCAGGTTTCACTGTCGATGTATCTTGCGGCGAAGCACTCTGACGAGCAGGTGAAGCAGACCCTGCTGCACGAAATCGCCCATGCGAAAGTTGGACCAAAGGCCGGCCACGGCCCAATCTGGCAGTCCTATGCGGCGCAGATCGGCTACACGGGTGGGCGCACGCACACAGCCTCGGTGGCCGACGAATTTGCGAAGTATGTGGGTATTTGCCCGAATGGACACGAAATATATCGATTCCGTCGGCCCGGAACGAAGCCGGTGTCCTGCGCGAAGTGTTCGAAGCGCTTCGACCAGCGTTACCTCATTCGCTGGTACGAGCGCCAGCCTGTGGACTAGGCCTGCAGCCAGTTGACCTCATCCGCGTGCAGCCCTGCCCGCTTGCAGATCGCATGCGTGAAAAAATCTGCCACCAGCAGGTAGTCCCTGCCAATAGCACCACGGACTACCCGCTGGTGGCTTAAAATTCTCGCGTGACTCCTTCACCTACTGACTCGGCAGCGCTGCACGACCCTTCCGCCTATCATTTCGGCTCGGATAACTATGCGGGGGCGCACCCGCAGGTGCTTGCCGCGCTCGCCCAGGCTAACGGTGGCCATGTGCCCGGCTACGGTGCTGATCCCTATACTGAGCGGCTCGATGAAGTGGTGCGGGAGCTGTTCGGCGAGCGGGCCGAGGTCTATCCGGTATTCAACGGCACCGGAGCCAATGTCGTCGCGTTGCAGGCACTCACTCCCCGCTGGGGCGGCGTGTTCACGGCGGCAAGTGCACACATCAACACCGACGAGCAGGCAGCACCGGAACGGCTCGCGGGGCTCAAAATCCTCTCGGCATCCACAGACGACGGCCGCCTCACTCCGGAACAAGTCGCCCGCGCGGCCACCGCAACGGCTCCCGATGACCCACACCGCGCCTACCCGCATGTGCTCTCCTTCTCGAACTCCACCGAGTTCGGCACGGTTTACTCCCTGCAGCAGACTCGCGAGCTGGTCGCCAGCGCACGCGAACAGGGGATGCGAGTCCACCTCGATGGTTCACGGCTCGCGAATGCAGCCGCGGCCACGGGCGCCACGCTCGCGCAGCTCAGCGAGGGTGTCGATGTGATCTCGCTCGGCGGCACCAAGATCGGTGGCATGATCGCGGAGGCCATCGTGGTCCGCGAACCCGAATCGGTGCACGGAATTGAGATCATCCGCAAGTTTTCCATGCAGCTCGCCTCGAAGCAGCGCTTCATCGCCGCGCAACTACTCGCACTCTACGAGGGCGATCTCTGGCTCGAGAACGCTCGGCACGCCAATGCGCAGGCGCAACACCTGGCCGCGCGGCTGCGCGAAACGCAAGGTTGTGAGGTGCCCCTGCCCGTCGAGGCCAATGCGGTGTTCGCCAAATTGCCACCCGGTGTCGCGGATGCTGTTCGTGCCCGCGGCATCTCGTTCTACGATTGGCCGGCGTTTCCCGGCGTGGTCCGTCTCATGACCGCTTGGGATACCCCCGATCAGGCCATTGACCGGCTGATTCGTGAGATTGAGCGCGCAGTGGCAACACAACGTCTGTAGCCAAGCCGCAAACCCGCTACGATTTGCAAAATGCGCGTCGTTGCGCTCGTGACTTGACAGGCAGAGCAGCTTCGGCCGCGCAGCCACGCGCAAACTGCACAAGGTGTCACGGCACCGTGCCGCGCTACCATCACACCGTATTGAAGGGACCCCGGTGTCATTCCCTCACATCACCACCCAGCACATCCGCAAGCACGTCACCTACCAGAATGCGATCGATGCGCTCAGGGAAGCGCTCCTGGCCGACGTAGACCCGGCCGAAGATTTTGACCGCAAGATTCTGGGACTACCCGATGGCAAGCAGCTGTTGTTCATGCCTTCGCAGTCTTCGCGGTGGGTCGGTTCCAAGCTCATCTCGGTGAACCCAAATAACACCGCACGCAATAAGAGTCGAGTGCAGGGCCTGTATTTGCTGATGGATGCGGATACCACCACCCCGCAGGTCGTGATCGACGGGAATGAGCTCACTTCGATCCGCGCCGCCGCGGTTTCGATGCTGGTGGCAGATATCGTGCTCGGTCGGGACCCCGGGGAACTCCTCGTCTACGGCTACGGTGCCCAGGCCCGCTCCCATACCCTCGCGCTGAAGGAGATCCGTCCCCGGATGGGACGGCTCATCGTCCACGGGCGTCGCCCCGAGCGTGCCGAAATGTTCGCGGCGAACGCCTCCGAACACGGTTGGTTCGCGCGCACCGGCTGCGCCGTCGACCCTGACGTCGCCGCCGGCCAGAGCGACGTGATTGTGACCGCGACCGGCGCATCCGAACCGCTCTTTGATTCGGAAGCCGTTCGCCCCGGTACCCTCGTGCTCGCAATCGGTTCGCACAACCACGACCAGCGCGAGCTCGATTCCAAGCTCATCGCCCGGTCGAACGTGGTCGTCGAAGATGTCAACACCGCGATGCGCGAGGCGGGCGATATCGTGCTCGCTGCTAAGGAAGGCGCGATCACCGCTGAGGAGCTGATCCCGCTGCGCGATCTCATCCGTGGCGAGCGCAAGCTGGACTCTTCCAAGCCCACCGTGTTCAAGAGTGTCGGGATGTCGTGGGAAGATCTCGTGGTCGCCGGTGAAATCTACGAGCGCGTACCGACGGCAGCATTGCGCTAATTATTCCGCGAGGGGGTGCACGATTGGGAATCCGCTATTGGCTCATCGTGCATCCCCTCGACCGGGCCCGGGACTTGATTGCCGGCGGCTATGCGCAAGTCGCCTGGGGCAGCCTCGAACCGCTCGACCGGATGGGTGTATCCGACGGGGTCGTGATCTATTGTCCGCGGAGGGAAAACCCAGAGGGAGAGCCACTGCGCGCTGCCGTGCAGGCCGGCCGGGTGCTCTCCCCCGAGCCCTATCAGTCGGGTGCGGCAGGCAGGTCACCTTGGCGGGTCGATGTCGAGTGGCTGCCGGATGCGCAATTCGGCTATATTCGCCCGCTGCGAGACATGCTCGAGCTCACCCGCGATTCGAAATTTTGGGGTGAACAGTTACGCCCCGGCTGGGTCGAGCTGTCGCGGCGCGACTTCGAGATTTTTGAGGATGCGGTGCGCAGGCCGGCGCCCGACCCGAGCGGTTTCGTACTGCGGGCGCTGCAGGAGGGTGGGGTGTATGGGCCGGGCCGTGCGCAGGATGGGTTTGACGGGGACCGGCCGCGGCTGATTCGCTAGCGCCTGTGGCGTCAGGGCCGCCGACCTACCACGCACCGAGGTGGCCAAGAGCCGTACGTAGGATCTTCCCGCGGCCGCCCTCGAGCTCTTCGAGCAGGTCGGGATCTTTGGCTTCCTCCGGAGTCACCCAGGTGACCTCCAACGCATCCTGCCGCGGGGCGCACTCCCCCGACACCGGAACGATGTACTCGAGCGCCACCGCATGCTGACGTTCGTCGTAGAGATCCGTCATTGGCAGTGGCGAGAACTCGGCGACGGTGAAGGGCGACAGGCTGATCGGCACCTGCGGGAACGCCATCGCGCCGAGGTCCTTCTCGAGGTGACGCATCAGCGCACCGCGCACGGTCTCGCCGTATCGCACTCGACCGGACACGAAGGTCCGCGTGATCATGCCGTCGCTATTGGCGCGCAACAGCAGGCCAATGTGTTCGACGACGCCCGCATCATCCACCCGCACCGGAATCGCTTCCACGTACAGGATCGGCATACGACGGCGGATGACCTCAAGGTCGCTCTCGCTCATCCAGCCGGAGGCTTCGGGGTCTGGTGTGCGCAAGTCCATGGTGCTCATTCTGCACCATGGAGGAGGCTTGCGGGTGACGCTAGGAGCGGATCAGCGCAAGTGCCCGATCGCGCACCTCAGCCATGAGCGCTTCACTGGATGCTTCCACGTTCAAACGCAGCAGCGGTTCGGTGTTCGAGGGGCGGATGTTCGCCCACCACCACTGCGCGCCACCGGCTGTGAAGGTGATGCCGTCGAGTTCATCCATCGAGGCTCCCACCCCACCGGGCCCAAAATCGGTGACCAGGCGCTCATAGGCGGCCGGAACATCCGCCACCGTGGAGTTGATCTCACCGGAGGCAAAATATGGCGTGTGGCGAGCTGCGATTGCCGAAATCGGCTCGGTGTTCGCCCCCACTGTCGCGAGCACGTGCATGGCCGCGAGCATGCCGTTATCGGCACCCCAGAAGTCGCGGAAGTAGTAGTGCGCCGAATGCTCGCCACCAAATACCGCGCCGGTGCGCGCCATCTCCGCCTTGATGAGCGAGTGTCCCACGCGGGTGCGGACGGGGGTGGCTCCCGTGCCTTCGATGGTTTCGGGCACGTGACGGCTCGTGAGCAGGTTGTGGATCACATGGATGCTCTGCTCGCCCGACTGCGCGGCGCGGGTAATCTCGCGAGCGGCAACGAGCGCCGTCACGGCCGAGGGTGAGACCGGCTGGCCCTCCTCATCCACCACGAAGCATCGATCGGCGTCGCCGTCGAAGGCGAGCCCGAGGTCGGCATGTTCTTCGACGACGCGCTGCTGCAGATCCACCAGGTTTTTGGGGTCGAGCGGATTCGCTTCGTGGTTTGGGAAGTTGCCGTCCAGTTCGAAGTACAGCGGAACGATTTCAAGCGGGAGCTTTGCCAGCCCCGCAAGTGTCCCCAGCACGGCCGGCACGGTGTGCCCGCCCATTCCGTTCCCCGCATCCACCACGATTTTCAGCGGACGGATGTTGGCGAGCTCGACCAGACTGCGCAGATATACGGCGTAGTCAACGAGGACGTCAGCTTCGGTTTCGGTGCCGAGTTGGTCTGCCGCGGGAATGCCCGCCGCGAGGTAGTCAGCCGCGCGGTCGCGGATGGCGGCGAGGCCGGTATCCAGCGAGATGCCGCGGGCACCGGCACGGGAAATCTTGATGCCGTTGTAGCTAGCGGGGTTGTGTGAGGCCGTGAACATAGCCGCCGCCGCGTCGCGGATTCCGGAGGCGTAGTAGTTCATGTCGGTCGAGCACAGGCCAATGTGCACGATATTGGCGCCGCGAGTGCGGGCTCCTGCTGCGAATGCGCGCGCGTAAGCGGGGCTCGAGTCGCGCATATCGTGGCCGATCACGAGCTCTTCGCCGGCGAGTTCGAGTTCGTCTGCGGTCGCTGCGCCCAGGGCGTTGATCAGCGGTTCGGTGAGGGTGTCTCCGACGAGCCCGCGAATGTCGTAGTTCTTGACGACCTGCTGCAGGTCGCCGAGATCGGCACCGCTAGCCGGTTGAATCGCAATTTGCATAGACGCCAACCTACCCCGCCCGCGCAAACTCGGCTAAATTTCCCTCTCTAATCGCGCGATACCAGGGTGGGTAGCTAGTGGGAATCGATCCCGATCGGTGTCGGCTTAATGAGCGTCCAACCCTCCGGAACGCTCGTGCGTGAGGCGTGGAGAGCGCACAGGTCATAGCTGTGCGGTTCCGCCTGGAAAGCGAGTGGCCCAATGGCCGCCATCTGGTCGTCGTAGTCAAAGGTAAGCGTGTATTCCGCACGTCGGGAGCACGCTACCCGACAGCAGGGGCGAGTACGCATACGGTAACGATAGCGCCCTCAGGCAGTTTCCTCGTACTTGCCGGGCCGTTCCGGGCGGAGTGGGCAGCGCTTCGCATTATTACCCGGGGTGCTTCACGCTTGATGTGCCAGGGGTAAGCTGGTGGGTATGGCAAGTCGGAGGCGCAGTGCGGGGACACGTCGTTCTCGCGGTTCGCGGTCACGGCACGGTCGGGCGCTGCGCTCCAGCGTTGCTGGGCCACACCTGCCGCAGCTGACCGGACGCATCCCCCGTTTCCATCAGGTTGTGGGCGAAACGCTTGGTTTTTTGCGCGCGGTCGCGCCCGAGCAGATGAAGGATGTACGGCTCGGCATCGCGCCGATGCCGATGGCCGATCAGGGCCTCAATAATTCCAATCGTTGGCATGTGCAGGATGCGCACAGCGTGATCATCTTCCGTGTCCCGATCGAGCGGCTCGTCAATATTTCACTCTCGGAACCTCGCGATCAGATTCGCTATCGCGAATACGTCGAGCACACGGTGATGCTCGCGGTAAATGACCTCCTCGACGGCGGCCTCGAGGACATTCTCCACCGGGACTAAGCGCAGTTTGGCGCTCGCTTCCTGCGGACTACGTAGCACACCCATCACACCCGACCCTCGCTCGCCTCATTCCATTGCTCCTTGCTCTCCGGCGACGATGTCGGTGGCTCGGGGTACTTTCGCGTTAGGTATTTCACGTCCATTCGACCTCCAAAACTCGAACATAGAACCAAGATTTCAACTCTTGCTATTCGCTATTTTATTCGGTACTGTGGGTCGTAGCAAGTCGAATTTATGACTCAACAGTCTCGAGTTCCAGCGACGGAGGTGACCTTAGTTATGACCATTTTGACCGGTGACACGTGTGTAACGACGAGCACATCTGCAAGCGCCGACGCGACTTCGCAGCCGCCGAGCGATTCTTTCTTCGTGCGTCATAGCGATGGTCGCGTGATGAACGCCGCCGAGTTTCTCGATCTACCCGCTTCCGGTTCGCCCATCCCGAGCACGGCAGCGCCGAAACCGCAACCGCGAGCCCGTCGCACCCGCTACACTCGCGCCATCGAGAACCTCCGCGCCACGTATCATGCCCAACAGGAGTCCGAGCAGAAGGCTAAGAAAGCAGCACGCAAAGCCGCTAAGAAGGCTAAAAAACAAGCTAAGCAAGTCAATAAGCAACCATTCACGCAACACTCGGAGGCCGTGGATTCGCACTGCACTGAGGCAGGCACCAACCTAACCGAGCCTGCATCAGCGCCGCAGCCCTCGAATTCCAGTGCAGCCGCAACCGGGTCACCCTTGTCAAGTGCCACCGATGCCCGTGGGATCCCCTGGGGTGGTCCGAAGCGTACAGCCCCGAGCGGTGGTGCCAGGTCCGAGACAACGACTACAGCTGGACCAACTGGCCGCGGTGGCGAGAGTGGGCCGCCGCAACGCCAAGACCAGCGCTCGCGGCGGCGAGGTCGACCACGCGCGAATACTGGGTCCATGTCCCCGGCAGATTCCATTCGGCATGATGAAGTTGTCACCTCGCTTGACGCGTTCTCGACCGCGTTCCGAGCCCGCGCCGCCGCGGACGCTGCCCAACTACGGGCCCTCGCTGTGGCATACGAGATCGGCCTCGAACGGGCAATCGCCGAACTCGCGCCAAACCCGGACAAGCGCAAGTCCGTGCTGTTTGATGACGAGGACCAACAACGCGTGCTCTCTTGGCATCTGAATTCCATCGTGGGAGAGTTCGCGATCGCCACTAACGACACCGACCAATCCCTCCGTAACCGAGCTGGTGACGCCAACCTCCTCGTGACTGCGTTTCCGAGCTGGCTCGATGCGCTTGAGGCCGGGCGCATCGACCTGCGCCACGTGCAAGCTGTCCTCAAATCCGGGCGGCAGCTGCCAGACCAGCACCAAGCCGAGTACGGTGCGGTGGTGCTCGAGTTTGCGGCGACCCACACGCCACGCGAAACCATGATCTTCGCGGAAGAAGCCGCCGCCACGATCGCTGCGACGGCGTTCGAAGAGGCCCATGCTCAGGCACGCACCAACCGCGGCGTCACGGTACGCCATGACGGGCTTGGGATGGCCACTCTCACCGCCTATATCCCCAGCGAGCAGGCGACTCCCGCGGTGGAACTGCTCGAACTCGGTGCACGGGAACTACAGGCGCTTGACTCGAAAGCCGCTGCCGAGCATGCCGCGGCCGTCGAGCATGCCCGCAAGCACGGGCTTCCCGAGCCCGCACCGTTCCTCCCAGACACTCGGAGTATCGGACAAATCCGCGCCGATCTGTTCATGGAAACACTGTTGTGCGCGGCACCGGGAGAATCGCGAGTCAAGACCACGCTAAACATCACGATCCCAGCGCTGACCCTGCTGAACAACACCCGCGCCACCGCGCCGCAGACGACTCCCGATACACACAGCAACGACAACGTCGCCGAAACTACTGCTGACTCGGGAGCTGCCGCAACCACCGGAGCAGCTGGAGCCTTCGACACTTCCAACACCGGTGTTGAAGTGGACGGTTGGCGAGCGGAGGGATTCAGCCCCGCGCTGCTCAACGGAATCCATCCGATCAGCATCGCCCAGGCTTGCCAGCTTGCCGCCAATGCCCCGTTCCTGCAACGAATTCTCACTGATCCAATCACCGGGCAAGTCATCGCCGTTGACAAATACGAGATGACCCTCGATATGCGAAGGTTCATCCAAGCTCGGGACCGAACCTGCAGATTCCCGGGCTGTATTCGGCCCGCGGAACGCTGCGACGCAGACCATACACACCCGTACAGTGAAGATGGGCCAACCGATATCGAAAACCTCGCGCATTTATGTCGCGGGCATCACGTGCAAAAACATCACAAACCCTGGACCGTCACCAACCTCGGCGGCGGGGTCCTGGAATGGCGCTCCCCGCTCGGTCAAGTCACGACGACAAGGCCGCGCCCATATGGTCCGGTATTCGTGCCGACCGGGCAATACGGGCCGCCGCCGTTCTAGCGATCCTCCGTATACCGACACGACGACCAGCACGGGCACCAGCACCAGCACCAGCACTTTGACCACTAGCTGCTGTCAACCAGCCACGCGCTCGGCCTATCTCACGGCCCACTCCACGGCCGACTCAACGACCTACTTCACGATGCGAATGGGCTCAGCATCCGCATTGCCGGGGCGAACCGGGGCGCTCGCAAGCTCCCCGGCAGCCGCGTAATGCAGTGCCGCTGTCAGCCCTTCCGCGCTCCCGAGAGACACCGTGCTGCCCCCAGACACATCGGCCTGATAGGTCGAAAGAGGCTCGATAGACACCGTCGCACCATTCACCTCGACCTCACGCGCATCTGCAGTCGGGTTGAACACCGACAGCCGAGGCGAAGGGCCTTCCGGGACCGGCACAAGCTCATCGCCAACCAGCGAAGAAGACGAAGGAATCCAAGCAAACTCATTACCGTCCAACGGCGACACCCGCCCCGTCATCAGCACCGGCTGATCCGCATCGAGCGTGATCGTGTACTCCCCCTCCGGCACCTCAGCGAAGGGCAACTCAACCACCCGATACGAAGCAAGCTCGAGATCCTCGCTGTACACCGCCTCACCGTTCAGGTCATAGGCAGTAAGCGTCCCCGTCACGATTTCATCGTTCGGGTTAAGGATGCGCAGGGTCGTACCGATTTCGGCAAGAGTCGTGGCATCGGCATCCGGTCGGCCATACACAAAAATGCCCGGCAGCGATTGCTGCGTCGAAGGCAGCGCGGTGGCCCCCACGAGGTCCGAACCCTTCGGCGTCAAGGTATCCGTAATCGTCTCGTGCAGGAACGCCGAAACCGGGGCACCAGTCGAGGTTACTTTCACCGCAAATGCGGTCGCATTCGGCGCGATACCCGCCAAGCTCATCACTTCGCGACTACCGGGTTCAATGACAACCTCCGGCAGGCCGGGGACCACTACCCCATCAATGCCGTACACCTCAAAATTGACTCGTGCCTCAGACTGCCCAGGGTTGATCACATCCAGCGCGAGCGTGTGCCCGAGCGTGGTCGCACCGGCCGCAAGCCACTGCGTGGCCGCCGGCTGCGTGCACGTCGTCACAGAAAGCCCCATGGTGTCGCTCGTGGCAACTGCTAGCGACTGCGAAGCACTCAGCATCGTCGACTCGCCATCAACCTCACCCGGCACCTCGACGTTCACCGGATCGGTGTCATTCTCGCCGAGTTCGACGGTCGAATAGTCATCGATAGAGGATGCAATGGTCACCTCGGCGCTACCCACCGGCAGAGCCTGTTCCGCATCGCTGGCAAGCCCGAGCTGCTGCAGCGCTCCCGGGCACACGCGCTGCTGAACGCCCGGTGCCGGGGCAATTTCCATGGTTTCCGCCTCCGCGTGGTACTCCGGGAACTGCACCCAGCCCAGTGCCCAAGTGGTCCCCGCCACAACACCCACAGCAGCGAGCGCACCAAGCGTATGCGTAATCGCGCCGACAATATTCCGGCGCCGCGCGACCGCCTTCTGCCCGCGCCGTGCACGCCGCGCTCGTCGCACCCGCCGGGCCATGGTCGAGCCGCCAGCGGTAGTCACCCTCGCGGCGGATGCGGTGGAAGAAGGCGCCGATTCGTCCACCGGCAGGTCTTCTGCCGGACTCGCGACATCATCAGCTTCAACATCGGCTGCAGCGTCAGCGTCAGCATCAGCCAGCACCGCGTAAGGATCGTGCTCAGGCGGGTTCAGCAGCTCTCGGTCAACGCCGGTCACGGTCTCGGCTTTGGGCTGCGTGTGCTCCGTCCCGTCACGCTTTTCGTCGTGGAGGTTCTGTTCTTCAGCCACGTCGTCCTCCCTGAGGTGCCGCGTCAATGTGGTCTCCAGTCGCTTCGGCGTAAAGGCGGACGGTGTCGTCATTGAGCGGGTCGTAGTCGGTCGCGGGGCCCTCGTCGAGTCGCTCCCACGGGCGGGCGCCGCGGGCCGCGCGCGTACGTACGCGGGCTTCGAGACCACCGGTAGGCAGTGCGAGCAGCACCACGAAGATCAGAATCACGGCCTGCACGATCAACATCAGCCGACCAAGTTCGTTCTGCAGATTTGAAAAGTCCAGTCGCTGCGCGAGCTCCGGGTCGGTGGGCTGTTCGGCCGCGTTAATGACTTGGAAGAGCATCCCGTAGGTTCCGGTATCGCCTGCGGCCTCTAATGCCTCATTCGTCGACAGTGCCGTGATGAGTCGCTCTTCGAGTGCCGCTCCACCGGATTCCGAGGGGCTCACGAGCACGTAGGCGATGCCCAACTCATGAAGTTGCGCCGTCGGATTCGTCGCCCCCTGCGAGAGGAAACCAACTGAAATTTCCGCGAGTTTCTCCGTCGTGTCGCTCGGCGCGAGACTCGTGGTCGCAAGCGTCGAGAATTCGTTGAGTTTCAAACCGGAACCACGCTCGAGGTGCACGTGCATCTCGTTTTGCTCAAGTGGGGTGATCACGAGCGTGCCAAGCTGGCTAGCGGCCTGACCCTGCGCATCCACGAGGGCGGGAAGCGTCCGGCCGTCAGATGCTTCCACCTTTGCGGTACCGGCAAGGAAGCTCGGAGCGATCGGCACGATCAGCAAGACCAGGGCCATTAGCCCAAGAATCACCGCTGGAACGCGCAGCGGGCCCAAGAACGCCGCACCGGCAATCGCCGCCCCGATGATCCCGAGGTATGCGAGCGACTGCGCCGGCCCAACCCACAGGAAGATTGTTTCGCCGGCCAGCGTCGTCAGCGCCGTGCCAGCGCCGAGTGCCGCCGTGAGGACCCCCAGTGCCGCAATGCAAATACCAACCGCAGACACCCGCCAGCCACGGGTAAACAGACCGTAGACGGCGAAGAGGGCAAGCGGTGCGAGCACCACACCGATCGCCAGCGGCACATCCACGTCGAGGCCGAATCCACCGAGGAACTGCGGCCATCCACCCAGCGACTGCGAGGGGAACATGAGCGCGGTCTGCCAGCCCGTCGTCGGGTCGTAGGCATACGGCAGCCCCGGGTCGGCAAAGACGGCGAGCGGTCGGCCGCGGTTCCACTGCGACACCATGAGCGGTAGGAACATCGCGATGGTCGGGATCGGAATAAAAATCTGCCGCACCCAGCCGCGCCCCGCGATCAGCACCGAGACAAACCAGATGATTGCGAGCGCCGGCAGCAGCATGGGTGAGGATGCCGTGACCAGCACCGCGAGGAGGGCTGCGGTGGCGGCGGATGCCCAACTCCGGGATGCGGCGAAGCCGGCGTAGAACATCCACGGCAAGGCTATGTGCACGAGTACCGCGCCGAGGCGACCTTCCGTGAGCGCCGCGAAGAGCATTGGCGAGGCCATCCACGCGATCGCACCGAGGGCGCGCAGCCAGGGTCGGATCGTGATGCGTGCCATCAGGTACCAAGCTCCCACCGCCGACAGCGGGATGGCCGCGAACCACACCAGCACAATCGCCAGGCTCGGATGCCAGAAGGTGAAGGTGCCGAGCAGTGCGAGGATAAAGGCAAAGGGATCGGCGACCCCAACGCCACCGCCCGCATCCCGAAGGCCATAGCCGGTATTGGCCCACAGCTCACCGACGGAACCCGACAGCGGCAACAGTGCGCCGCCGGCAATAGTTGCGCTGCGAATTAGCGGGAAGAGCAACACCAGGGTCGCGAGCACGGCAAAGAGGAAGACCCAACCGCCGCCACCGGTGATGAAGTTGTACCGATCGCGCCCCTGCTGCATGATTGCGCGATATTCATCCCGACGGTTGGCGCGCATCTTGCGCCACTCGGTGGGCGAGATCAGCAGCTGATCGAGGCTCCCGATTGGATGCTTTGCGGTGGCCCGGAACTGTCGGCGTGCGGCTCCTAGACGGGTGCGTCCGAAGAAGACCGTCAGCGCGGCACGAAAATCGGGCAGGATGCGCCCGGGTTGTTTCCGCAGCAGGTGCATGATCCCGCGACCAAATGCAGTGGGGATGAGCATCAGCCAGAGGAAGAAGAATTCGAAGCGGTTGGCCCACACAAGATCCCGATGCAATACCGCGGTGCGCTCGATGCGGTATCGCGTTAGGGCCCGCGTGTGGCGCCCGATGCGACTGGTACCCACCGCGAGTTCGGCCATGGACTCCACCCGGGCACCGGGGCTCAGAATCACGCGGCCGTTGCTCAGCCAGGTCCGCACGCAGAAGTCGAGTGCGTCATCCACTGCCGAGAGCCCGAGGTCAAACCCGCCGAGACGTTCCCAGGTATCGCGCCGCACGAGCATCCCGGCCGCTGCGACGCCGAGCACATCGGAGAGGTGCTCGAACTGACCCTGGTCAAGAGCGTCCTCGTGCAGCCGCACTGATTCACCGTTTGGGGCTACCGATTCGCCGTATTCGACTAGCAGGGCCGGGTCATCGGCGCGGACCACCTTTGGTCCGGTGACTTCCAGGGAGGGGTTGCGCTCGGTGGTGTCGAGAAGTTCTTCTAGGGCATCCGGGTCGGGCACATTGTCGGCGCCGAGGATCCACAACCAGTCGTTCGGGGGCTCACCGGCACTGCCAAATTCTTGGCTGCGTGTTTTGTCCTCTTCTTCGACCTCACGAAGCTTCGCCACGGCGGCAGCGAGCGCCTCACCGAAGGAGGCACGTTCGTCCACCTGGATGGCCAGATCCGGTTCGAACTCGGCGATCACCTCGGCGGTGTTGTCGCGAGATTTGATGTCGACCAGCACGGTGCGGTGGGGTCGCCAAGTCTGCGCCCCCAGCGCGTCAAGGGTGCGTCCGAGTGGTTTCGCCGCATTGTGCGCGACGACGATGGCTGTAACTCTTGGTCGCATTATCCGAATGCTAGTTTCGGCGCGGTCCAGCCTAGGCATTGACCCCGGCAAGCCGCGAAGCTGTGAATACTGCCCAGCTGTGAATGCAGCTCTGAATGCAGCTGGAAACACACGAAGACCGTAGCCCTGTGGGGTGGGGCTACGGCCTTGGTTTCTCGTGGCGGTCTATGCCTGCTTGCGGAGCTTGCGGCGCTCCCGTTCAGACAGGCCACCCCAAATCCCAAAACGCTCGTCGTTCTCGAGGGCGTATTCGAGGCATTCGCTTCGAACCTCACAAGACTGGCAAATTTGCTTCGCGTCTCGCGTGGAACCGCCCTTTTCGGGGAAGAATGCTTCCGGGTCGGTCTGCGCACAAAGTGCGTCAGCCTGCCACGCGAGAGGATTGTCGTCGCCGATGTCCTGCCGGACACCGGGGACCCCGAGTTGAATCGGATCGACATGCCAGTCACTTGGCACATCGCGAATGAATTGAGTCACTAGCACAACCCCCACTGTTTAATCGAATGACTTGCCCAACTACGCATACTAATTACACCCGTGTAGTTCGGTCCGCGTCAAGCCGAGGGACGCGGAAGTTTAAACCCGACCTTTAGAGTTTCGGTGGATTGCCAGGCGCGACTCGCCGAAGAATCTGCCGCAACCTTAAAGCGGTAATGGAATTTCCGCACCTACAGCTGCCGCAGCGATCACAAGATCGTCCGCGCAAATCTTGAGCGACCGCTCGTCGCCCGTAACGTAGACGGCATCCCCCCGCCGCAGTTCGGTCGAGGCTCCAGTACCGCCCCGCAGCGTGGCGCGTTCCCCCAGGCATAGCGCGATGCCGGGACCGTTTACCGAGATCTCAATCTCTGCCCCAGTCACCCCTACCCCGGTCACACGGTGCAGTCGGAAGTCCGGCGCTTCGCCGCGCAGAATGACGTACCCGGGAGCGATCTCTTCTGGCCGCAGCAACGGCGGCGCCATCGGGGTGCAGTCCAGCACCCGAAGGAGCTCTGGCACATCAACGTGTTTTGTCGTGAGACCGCCGCGAAGCACATTGTCGCTCGCCGCCATAATCTCCAGCCCCACGCCTTCAAGATAGGCATGGATCGTACCGCTGCGGACATACAGCGACTCGCCGCGACGCAACAGGATGTGGTTTGTCAGTAGGGTGGTGAGCGCACCCGGGTCTTCCGGAAAGGCCTCGCGGATGCGGGACAGATTTGCCCGCTCGAGTTCGTAACAATCGTCTTCTGCCTGCAGCCACGCATCCATTGCCACCGTGGCAGCAAGTGCCTCGGGCGAACCCTCGAGGACCCAGGCAACCAATTCACCCAGCTGATGGCTGGTCTCGAGCGTGCAAACGCGGTCGGCAAAAGCCGCAAACTCCGCCCCCACCCGGGCGGAAATATGCGACACGAGCTGTTTGACCTCGGCGAAGTCTCGGAAGCCTGCGACCGCCGACATCTCGGGGCTCAGCGCCACAATCAACTCGGGCTTGTGGAAGGGGTCTCGGTAGTTTCGGTTTGGCGCGCGGCGCGGAATTCCGGCGGCTTCTTCCGCAGCAAAGCCTTCCCGAGCTTCCTCGAGGGATGGATGCACTTGCAGCGAAAGCGGGCTCCCCGCCGCTAATACCTTTAAAAGGAATGGCAGCCGACTTGGGTCGCCGTTGCGAATCCCCTGCGCGTAACGCCCGAGGGCAGTTTCAGGATCGCGCTCGATCCACTCCGCGAGGTCGCGAGCACCGCCAACCTGCTCAGGATGCACAATGCGTGAAGGCGAACCGTAGTGGCCACCCAACCAGACCTCCGCCTGAATCGGCGCCTCAACTGCCTGACCGGATTCGGGTTCGACGAGGACACCATCTTCGCCCAGGTAATAGCTGAGCGCACCGTGCGCGCCCCAGTCATACCGAAGCGGCGTGTTCTCGATTGCGACAAACATTCCTCAGACAGTATCCCCTACGAGTAAACAATTTGCTTCATCAGCAAGTACGACTTTCGACACCCACGCACAGAAAACGGGCCCGAGGAATTCCCCAGGCCCATTCCCGTGTTGCGTGCTGTTATGCGTGCTTCCGTCGAGCGACGATCAAGGTTGCCCCCAACACGCCCAGCGAGACGATGATTCCGAGCATCACGAGCAGCTGTGCGGCACCGGTCTGCGCGAGCGCATCCTGGTCGGCTTGCGATTCAGTCGAGACCGAGGGAACCACAGTCAGGCCCGAGTCGCTCTCGGATTCGGTGGCGGCCGTATCCGGATCATCCGTTTGGCTGCGCGGCGGGATCACCGTAAGCGATTCCTGCGAGCTGCCGTCGCTCTTCGCAGACGCAACATCGTCGATCGCACCGCCCGAGCCAGATGTGCTGTCGCCCTTGTCGCCCGACGACGAGGCATTGTTCTCGGAAGCCGAGGGCTTGTTTTCGGAAGGCGCAGCACCAAGTGCGTCATTCGAGGTACCCGGCTTCGCCGAGACAGTCGGTGCGGGGGCCGCAGTTGTGGTCGGGGCCGACGTCGCTGATGGTGTCGGCGTAGGCGTCGCGGTGGCCGTGGGCTTCGGCGTTGCCGTAGCAGTCGACGTTGGCTTTGGCGTCGTGGTAGGCGTGGGCGTCGCAGTCGCCGTCGGCTTCGGTGTGGCCGTAGTAGTCGGCTTCGGCGTAGCTGTCGGGGTCGGCGTGGACGTTGCAGTCGGCTTCGGCGTCGCGGTGGTCGGTGCCGGGGTGGTGGCCGGCTTCGAAGTCGGAGCCTGCGCCGTGGTGGGACCAAACCAGTCGGTGTAGAGGCGCCAGAAGTTGCGGTTACCGTACGCCGAGCAGCTGTCACCCGTGCCGTAGAGGTTGTTCAGCGCGGCCTGGTTCGGTGTGTAGGGCGTGTAGATGTAGAGCGAGGCCGTGGCCTGGTTCTGGATGTACACGCTCTTCGTGCCGCAGGAGGCACTGGGGTTGTACAGAATCTTGTTGGTCTGGCCAGCCTTGTAGCCGTAGGAATTCGGGTTCTGCTCATAGCGCTTGAACTGCGCCGAGGCATTGTAGAGCTGGTTGAACAAGCCCGCGTAGTCCGGGTGGCACCAGCCGGGACGGTTCGGGTCATCCGGGCAGTAGTAGCCCATCGCCCGCTCGTAGCGCCAGTTTTGCGGAGCAGCCATCGTGACGAGCGAGGTTTCCTTCTCAAGCATCACCAGCAGCACCATCGGGGAGATTCCGCAGGACAGCGCGACCTTCGAGATCACCTGCGCGGCGGTTTCATTGTTCTTGCCGGTGTAGCCGTCACAGCGCGGCGACGAGGGCTGCGAGGTGGTGTTGAGCGTGTGGTTCTTCAGACAGTTCGAGGTGCAGTTCTTCCCCTTCTCATTGAGGAAGGTCTGGATCTGCGCTGCCGTCATCGAGTCGGAGTCGTAGAAGAGCGAGTCGGTGATCAGCATCCCGGCATCGAACTGGGAGGCGTCAGCAGCTTCAGCTTTGGACGCGCCAGCGATGCCGGTGAGGCCAATGCCTGCGGTGAGCGCGGCAATGCCGGTGAATACAAGGATGCGCTTGAGCAGCTGCTTCATTACAGCGCCTCCGCCGGGGTGGCTTCCGAGGCGCCGTAGGCCTCGTCACTGTCGAAGGTGACCGTGACGCTCCACTCCCCCGCCGTGACACCCTCGAGCGTCGTGGTCGGGCAGACGGTGCTTTGTGCATCCGGCAGTGCCTCGACTTCTGCGGAGACCGTGTCTCCCACTGCCGAGGTGGCTTCGATGTAGCAGGTGCCATCGCCGATGTGGCTGGTGACGATGGAGCTGACTTCGATCGTGCCGGCGCCCTCGTCATAGCGAGCGTCGAGCACGATCACGTTCGCCTCAAGACGGCCGTCGTCCTCCGGCGCCGCAGTGGGCTCCGAGATGGTCGTCTCGGGAATCGTCGTGGACTCGGTGTCCGTACCTGGGGCAGAACCCGTGGCGCATCCGGCGAGGGTGAGCGCGAGCACGGCCGCCGTGGCGACACCCCCAAGAATCGGTGTTGAGCGCTTAACAAAAGCAGCGCGACTGGTCATCATTCTCCCCTTTGACGGCGTGTCGTCACTTGGATAAACACCAGTCACACTAATAACAACCATCACAAATGTCACGCCGTTCATTTCTTTTCGGCTCAAAATAGCCAGACCGCGCGGCGTGTCTCATTGACAGGTTGAAGGTTGCGATCGCGCGCGTGCAGCAAGTTACATTCGAGTTTCGATACCGTTTTCGTTTCGTGATCGAGCTGCCCCATCAGTAAGAATGAAGTTCATGCCATCGCCAGAATCAGAGTCCGCCGCGTTCACCCGCGGCTCATCTCAAGAGCGGGCGATTGCTTCACGATTTCGCGGACCATTCACCCCGCAAATGCTGTTGCTCGTCGCGACACTCATCTTCGTGTTCGCGGGGGATCTCTTTCGCTACACGATCGGTTGGACCGGTTACGGCATCATCGCGGCGCTCATCATTGCACTCGCGGTGATCAGTTTCATCAGAACCAGGCCACCGCTGTGCCCAACCCACCTGCCCTCCGGGCTCGTCGCGTTCATCCTGTGGTGTCTGATCTCCATCCTCTGGTCGCACTACCGCCTCGAAACCGCAGCCGGCAGCTTCGTACAAATCGCCACCGCCTTCGTGGGCCTCACAATGGCCCTGACGCTCACTCGCTTCCAGTTCATCCGGGCCCTCGGGGTCGGGATGCGCTTGATCGTGGCTGCGTCCCTCGCCTTTGAATTACTGGCGGCAATCTTCTTCCCGCGCGGGGTCATCCCACCCACCTATCTGCGCCCGGGGGTCCTCGAGTCGCTCCTGGCAACCGACCACATCCCCGACCCGCTGCCGATCGGGTTCTTCTGGTCGCGGAGTGATCTCTTCGAGGGCGGCCCGCTGCAGGGCATTATGGGCAACCGCAATCTCCTCGCCATGGTGGCTCTCCTCGCTCTCATCGTCACCGCCGCGCAGCTCTTCGACCGGGTCATCCAGCCGCTGCACGGGATCGTGTCGATCCTGCTTGCGGGCCTGACCATCCTCCTGACCGACTCCGCCACCATCTACGTGGCGCTCGCCTTCGTGGCCTTCGCGGTGTTACTCGTAACCCTGGGCCGCCGACTGCGTCGCCGGTGGCGCTGGGTGATGTATTTCGTCGTCGGCATCGGGCTCGCGGTCGGCAGCTATATCGCGATTGCCTTTAATGAGCAGGTTTTCGCGCTGATGAACCGCTCTTCGGATATGACCGGTCGCGCCGATATCTGGCGCGCGGTCTTTGATCTCGGATCCCAGTCGCCGGTGGTCGGTATTGGCTGGATCAGCTATTGGGCACCCTGGCTTCCGGAATATCACGACCTCGCGATTGTGCAGGGCATGGCCTACCACCAAGCGCACAACGCCTTCTTCGATGTCTGGATGCAGGTGGGCTTTATCGGGCTCGCGCTCTTTATCGGCCTGGTCTTTACCACCTTTATTCGCACCTGGTGGATCGCCATCAACCGCCCCGATACCCCCCTGGTGCGCCCGCTGCGCGAGCGCGCACAGCCCCACCTCGCGGGGATCACCGCGGTGCCGTTTCTCATCATGGTCGCCCTCGTGGTGCAGGGGATGACCGAGTCGCGACTGATTATCGAGGGTGGCTGGCTGCTGCTGACCTATTTCGCGATCTACTCGAAGCTGCGTGTGCAGGACCTGTCGATCCTGCCGCGCCATACGGTGGCTGACCGCACCGGCCCGATTACGGTGCTGCTCGACCCGCGCCGCGACCCCTAGGAGCTACACCTCTATATAGGGGTGTTTGGATGATCTGTGCAGCATCAGCGTGAATTCCGCGGAAGTTCACGGAGAATTCGCCACGAAGGTGAGGATTTGCTCAGATTCATCTGCCTATGATCAGCCCGTCTCTCGTCACTTTCGGTGGCGAAATCATAGTTGATGGGGAGCCCAGATCTTGTCGCCAAAGCACGCCGCCACGCCAACCATTGGCGAGCGGAAGCGGCGGCAGGTGCTTCGCTTGGCAACCGCATCCGTTGTCGTGGCGGGACTGCTCACCACCGCCGGGGCCTACCTCGCGAATCCCTCGACCGACCCGGCCGCGATTGACCTCATCCCCACCGCCGACCCATCCTTCTCCCAGCCAACTGACACCATCGAACCGGTGACAGGCGGGCAGGGTGGCGGCGTGACCCCCGACTCGGCATTCGGCCCGACGAGCATCCGCACCGGTGAGAGCGGGCAGGCGGCGAATCCGAATAGCGCGGCACTGAACGGCGCGACGAATCAGAAGGCGCAGCAGGCGGTGCAGTGGCCACTCGCAAGCGGGGATAAGAACATCACCTCCGGGTTTGGGCCGCGGGTCTCCCCCTGTGCCGGATGCTCCTCAAATCACCGCGGTCTCGATTTCGCCGGAGCCGTGGGCACGCCGGTCGGATCGATCTCGGCGGGCATCGTGATCGATGTCTCGCGCGTGGACAACGGGGGCCTCGGCGTGCACGTCGTGGTCGAGCACCGGATCGATGGCAAAGTGACCCGTTCGGTATACGCGCACCTGCTGACCGGATCGCTGACGGTCAAGCCTGGGGACGTGGTGCTCGCCGGCGAAAAGATCGGTGAACTCGGCAATACTGGCTCGTCCACCGGCCCCCACCTGCACTTAGAAATTGTCGTGCAAGGCACGCACGTGGACCCCTACACCTTCCTCAAGAAGTACGCCGATGATGAGGATATTGACGTCATCGACCGCCCGGCGGTGGACTGGGCAGAGGATCAAGATCCGGATGCCGAGGGTGAGGGCTGGACGCCCAATAAGGACACCCTCAAGCTCGATCCGGCGGAACTCTCGAACGTTGATCCGAAGGCACCCGGACAGACGGCGGAGCCGACGGTCACGGAGAGCGATGATCCGACGGAAGGCACCGCGCCGTCGGAGAGCACTGCGCCCACCACGACCCAGGATCCGGAGGCGACCACCGATCCTGAACCAACCGAGACTGGTGGCGAAACTTCCGGGCCGGGGTCGGCATCGCCCGAAGCTGACCCCAGCCAGACCCGCGAGCCGACCGAGACCAAGCAGTCAGGCGAATAAGCAGGCCCGTACTACCGCCGCCCCATCCCGACGTACTGCCAACCCGCATCCTGCCATTCCGAAGGCTCAAGACAGTTGCGGCCATCCAGCAGCAGCCGATTGGCGACGAGCTTGCCCGCTTTCTTGGGGCTGAGCTTGCGGTATTCCTTCCATTCGGTGAGCAGAAGCACTGCATCCGCCCCGGCGAGCGCCTCCTCGACGGTATCGACCACGAGCCGCTCCGGCTGCCGACGACGCACGTTCTCGGCGGCCTGCGGATCCGTGATGCGCACCGTGACTCCGAGTTCGGCAATCTTCGCGGCAATATCCAGCGCCGGCGAATCCCGGATGTCGTCGCTATCGGGTTTGAAGGCAGCGCCGAGCACCGCCACCGTCGCGCCCTCGAGGGGGCGACCGAGGTGCTCTTGCAAGAGTTCGACCGCACGCATCCGCTGGCGCGTGTTCACCGCATCCACATTGCGGAGGAATTCGAGGGAGCGACCCGCACCGAGTTCTTCCGCCCGGGCGATGAAGGCGCGAATGTCCTTGGGGAGGCAGCCGCCGCCGAAGCCAATCCCGGCGCGCAGGAACTTCTTGCCGATGCGGTCATCTTGGCCGATGGCCTTTGCGAGCGTGGTGACATCGGCCCCGGTGGCATCGCACAGCTCCGCCATGGCGTTAATGAAGGAGATCTTCGTGGCGAGGAAGGCATTGGCCGAGGTCTTCACGAGTTCCGCGGTCGGATAGTCGGTAACGATCTTCGGGATCTCCTGCGCCAATAGCTTGGCGTAGACCTCATCGAGGAGCCGCTCGGCGAGCTTGGCTGCAGATTTTTTCGTGGGCAGGCCGTAGACGATCCGATCGGGGCTGAGCGTGTCTTTGACCGCGAAGCCCTCGCGCAGGAACTCGGGGTTCCAGGCGAGCAGCGCATCCTGCTTCGCGAATTTCTTCGCGAGCCGTGCCGCCGTCCCGACCGGCACGGTGGATTTACCAACCACCAAGGGCGCGAGGGTACGGTCCTTCACCGAGGATGTGGCCAGCACTTCCGCGAGCGCATCCGTCGCTTCATCGATAAACCGCAGGTCCGCGCCCTCGCCGGTGGCAAGCTGCGGCGTGCCCACCGCGAGGAAGTGCACATCGGCCGCGGCGATCTCGCGATAGTCGGTGGTGAAGCTCAATCGCCCCGAGGTGACCGCCCATTCCAAAAGTTCCGCGAGTCCCGGTTCGTAGAACGGTGCGCGGCCAGCCGCGAGCTCGGCAATTTTCTGCGCGTCGGAGTCGAGCCCGATCACCCGGTGGCCCAGTTCCGCCATGCAGGCAGCGTGGACGGCGCCGAGGTATCCGCAGCCAATGACCGAGATCAACTTCATAGTGTCGCTTTCTTGAGGGAAATGTTTCCGCTCAGGCAACCGCACCAAATTGAACGCCAGCCAAACAACAGCTTTCGAGAGGTTGGTGCCCTGCTCTTCAGTACCCCTGCTCTTCAGTACATTGGTGGGATGACCGATCGGCAGTCCGCGCCACGCGCCACCGGGTATCTCCCCGAGGTGCAGGGGCTGCGCACCGTCGCACTGGCGCTCGTTGCGATCTATCACATTTGGTTCGATCGGGTCTCGGGTGGGGTGGACGTCTTCCTCGTCATCTCGACCTATTTGATGACCCGCTCGCTCACCGCCCGCGCCGAAGCCGGAACGATCACGCGACCGCTGAGCCACCTGATCGGTAAGTTCGCGCGGCTGCTGCCCGCGGCGGTGACCGCGATCGTCTTGATCCTCGCGACGTTCTGCCTGCTCCATCCCGCACCGCTGTGGGACTCCGCGATCGAGTCGGCCCGAGCGTCCCTGTTCTATGTCGAGAACCAGCACCTGCAGAACCAGTCCGTGGACTATCTCGACCCGGGTGCCGAGGGCCCGAGCCCCTTCCAGCATTTCTGGTCGCTTTCGGTGCAGGGGCAGGCGTTTATCTTGTGGGCGCTGCTGCACTGCCTTGGGGATCTCCTCGCGCGGCTGCTGGGCCAGCCGGTCCGGCGCGTGCAACTGCTGATCTTCGTTGTAGTGTTCGGTGCCTCCTTCGGCTATGCGCTGCAGTTCGTGGCGGTCGACCAGCCGCGCGCCTACTTTGACACCCTCGCGCGGCTCTGGGAGTTCGCGGCGGGGTCGATTCTCGCGTTGGTGCAGCCCTGGGTGCGGGTGCCGGTACGGCTGCGGCCCTGGCTCGGTTGGCTGGGGCTCGCCGGGGTGCTCACCTGCGGTTGGCTGCTGCCGGTGGAGGCAAGCTTCCCCGGCTGGGCGGCGCTGTGGCCGGTGGCCTCGACGGTGCTGGTGATTCTCGGATGCAGTGAGGATGCGCGGGGTGCAGGTGTCTTGCTTGCGAATCCGCTCCTTGCCTCGGCGGGGATCTTTACCTATGCGCTCTATCTCGTGCACTGGCCCGTGCTCGTGTATTTCTTGTCGGTCACCGAGCTCGAGCGAGCGAATTGGTGGCAGGGAGCCGTGGTGCTCGTCATCTCGGTGGCCGTCTCGCTGCTGATTGCCAAGACGGTCGAGCAACCGATGCTGCGGTTCATCCGTCGTTCTAAGCGTGCCGCGGGCGCCCGCGCGCATTCGGTGCGGACCATCCTGCGGCGCTGGTGGCGCGAGAACTGGCGGCCGGGGCTCGCGGGCATACTGCTGATGACCATCGGCCTCGGCGCGGTGAGCGGCGCAACTTCCCTCGGCGAGGCGAAGATCCTCGCGGCCAGGCAGCAGCTCGCGAGCCTCGATATCGCGAATCTTGGCGCGAATGCGGCCGATCCGCAGGCCCCACCGCCCGCGGAACTCCTCGATTTTGTGCGCAAGGACACCTCGGTACCGGGCCTACCTTGCGACCTCGACGATCCGCTCGCGACCGAACTCTGCTTCGATCTGCCTGCGACCACAGGCACCCCAGACCGAAAGATCCTCGCGCTCGGGAACTCCCACAGCATCCAGTTCAATGGCGCGCTGCTGGAAGCCGTGGAGCGGCAACCGAGCTGGTCGCTGCACACTCGCGGCGCCTGGTCCTGCACGATCGAGCTGGCCAAGGATGCTGCCGACGGTGATCCCTGCGCGGAGCTCTGGGCGAATGCGCTCGACTGGATCGAGAGGGAGCAGCCGGATGCGGTAGTGCTTTTCGGCACGCAATCCACGCTCACGCAGGAAATTTCGCAGTGGGAACTGCTGCGCTGGCTCGACCTGGCCCGTGAGCGCTCCCCCGAGACCCAGTTTGTGGCAGTGCGCGATAATCCGCGTTTCGATCGCGATCTCCCCGAGTGCGCCGCCGAATTCGGGCACGATGCCCCCGAGTGCCGCGTGGCTGCCGTACATGCGCTCGACCCGCTCTTTGTGGAGGCGCTGCTCGATCTTGGGGTGATCTGGGTGGACCTACAGGAGGTCATCTGCCCGGATGGTTTCTGCACGCCGTCCCAGGGTGGTCTGTGGGTATTTCAGGACGATAATCACCTCACCGACGCCTACACGCGCTCGCTCGCCCAAGAGTTTGCTCAGCGTGTGCATCCGGAGCTTGGTTGGTGGCCGGCGGAGGTATATACGAGCGGAGCGCTCGTCGACCGCAGTCCACCGGGCGATATCGAAACCATGCCGCGAGACTGACCCCTCGCTAAACTGGGCCCGGTCCATTCCGAGCAAGGTCCATTCCACAGCAAGAAGGGCACGAGCAATTGGCCGTTGACAAGTCACTGCGCTTCATTCCCGAAGTGCAGGGCCTGCGCACCCTCGCGCTCCTGCTGGTGGTCACCTTCCATATCTGGTTCGGGCGGGTCTCCGGCGGGGTGGATGTGTTCCTCCTCGTGTCGGCATTCCTGCTGACGCGTTCGCTCACGGTGCGGGCCGAGGAGGGTACACCGGACCGGCCACTGACGACCATCCTGCGCCGCTTCGCGCGGCTGCTGCCCGTGGCCGCGGCGGTGATCGTGCTGACCGTGCTCGCATCCTGGCTGCTCATGCCGCGCCACACCTGGTCGGGGACGCACTGGGATGCGCTCGCCTCGCTGTTCTATGTCGAGAATTGGCGGCTCATCGCACTGCAGGTCGACTACTACGCGGGTAGTCACGCCGCCACCAGCCTGTTTCAACACTTCTGGTCGCTTTCGGTGCAGGGGCAGATCTTCATTCTTTGGCCGCTCCTCCACGTGCTCGGCGGCTGGTTCGCGCGGCGCACCGGCCGGCCCGTCCGACGGGTGCTGCTGTGGCTCTTCGGTGCGGTGTTTGCGGCGTCCTTTGGATGCTCGGTATGGCTCACGGCGGTGGACCAGCAGGTGGCGTATTTCGATACCTTCGCGCGCACCTGGGAGTTCGCGGCCGGATCGCTCCTCGCCCTCGTGCTCCCCTGGCTCCGGCTCGGCGAGCGCGCCCGCGCCCTCGCGGGCTGGCTCGGGGTGCTGCTGCTGGTGAGCTGCGGGCTACTCTTGCCAGTTGACTCGACCTTCCCCGGGTTCGCGGCCCTGTGGCCGGTAACCGCGGCGCTGCTGGTGATTGTCGCCGCGGGCGCGCCGACCCGCTTCGGTGCCGATCGGCTTCTCACCCGGCGTTGGTTTGGCGGCATCGGCGGCTACACCTATGCGCTCTACCTTGTGCACTGGCCGGTCATGTTGCTCTACCGGCAGGTAACCGGGCAAGATGCGCCGGGGTTGGGCCTCGGGCTCGTCGACGGACTCGTGATCATGCTGCTGTCGGCTGCCATCAGCGTGGCGCTCGTGCACCTGGTGGAGCGTCCCGCGGCGGCCTGGCTCCGTACCCAAACCGCAGTCTCGGCCCCACACAGCCACATCCCGAAGCGTGCACCAGCAGTACTTATTGCCGCCTGCCTCCTGTTCGGCACCGTGCTCACCGGCGGCGGCGAGCTCGCCCGAAATGCCGCCAGCAAAGCCGAAGCCGCCCAGGCACAAGTTGCACTCGGCGGTGAAACGGTCGCCCCCGAACCGACGCCCACAGAGGAAGACCGCAGCCCCGGGTGGGACCCGGTGCTGCTCGAACTCGGGGCCGAGGCACCGGACCTACCCGCGATTGCGGATCCGCTGCCGGGCGCCGGAAGCATTGAGTATCAGTGGGTCGGCGAGGGCAGCGACTGCACCGAACACATCACCCCGCCCGGCACCGACGGCATCTGCTGGGAGACCGAGCCCGATCCGAGTGTCCCGACCGTGCTCTTCGTCGGCAACTCTCACACCCAGCAGTTTGCGGAACTCGGTTACGCCGCGGCGGAGGTCGCCGGCTACCCGAATGTCCGCATCCAGGCCGGGCCCGGCTGCGCCTTCCGTGCGGGCGACGATGAGCTCGACGACGCCTGCGGCAAGACCTGGCGAGCCGCCCTCGAATACGTGACCGCGGAGTATCCCGAAGTCGTGGTGCTGCTTGGCACAATGTCGCAGTTTGGTGCCGAGGATGAGCCGATGACCGGGGTACCGGCCTGGGTCGAGAAGATTTCTGCCGCATCCCCAGAGACCGAGGTCGTGGTGCTGCGCGATAGTCCGCGCTTTGCCGTGGCGCCATATGAATGCGCACTCGCCAACGGCTGGGACGCAGCCGAATGCCAGCATCCCGCGCCGCCCAGCGTGGATGCGGCGTTCATCGCCGAGGTTGAGACCGCGGGCGCCACCTGGGTGGATCTCAACCCGCAGATTTGCCCCGATGACCTCTGCCGGCCGCAGGTTGGCCAGGTGGTGGTCTGGTTCGATGACAATCACCTGTCCGCGGCTTTTGTGCACACGCTTGCGCAGCATTTTGCGGATGCGGTGGCCGAGTCGGTGCCCGCGTGGCCGGCTGAAATCTACCTGCGGCCATAGCAGGTTATCCACAGCTTGCGCGCGCTCACCAATTTTCGAACCGCTTTTCGGTAGGCTTGCGCCGTTCTGATCTCACAGTGGGCCCGTGCGATCACAAAGGGACTGAGGAGATCCATGTACCAGCTCAACAACCGCGGACGCACCGCGGCATCGGAGGTGCGCAGCCGCGAATGGTGACCCTCAAGTTCTTCATCGACGAACTGCTGACCGAAACTCCCGGGGCCGGCGACCGCTACGCCGAGAACCTCGCCCGTGAGGTCATTCGCCGTGCGCCCGCAAACTGCGAGGTCATCGGGGTGGTCTCGCAAGTCTCCCCCGAACAGGAATCCGCGCTCTTCAACCGGCTGCACGGCATTACCGATATCGAAACCGCGAAACTCACTCGCAAGGCGCTCGCGAAGTCCTGGCAACACGGGCTGTTCACGGGTGTCTTCGGCGAGGGTCTCTACCACGCGCCGAGCCTGTTCGCCCCGCTTCGCGAAGCCGATTCCGGTGGTGCCCAGCAGACCGTCGTGACCGTCTCCGACACCCGCGCGTGGACGCATCCGGAGGGCCTCTCGCCCGCAAATATTCGCTGGCAAAAGGCGCAGCTCAAGCGCGCCTGGCAGTACGCGGATGCCGTGGTCACCCCCACCCACGCCCTCGCCGAGCAGGTCGGTGAGCTGTATGACTTCCGCGACCGTCTGCGGGTCATCCCGGGGGCGGCACCGCTCGGGTTGCGCGTGCCGGATAGCGATGCGATGCGGCAAGAAATCGAAATGCGGTTGAACCTGCCAAGCGACTACATTCTCTCGCTCGGCTCCCTCGAACCGCACCGCGGCATCGACCGGCTGATTCGCGCGCTCGCGCTCCCGCAACTCACCGACGCCGTGCTCGTGCACGCCGGTAGCGATATTTTCGGGGAGACCTCCATCGACCAACTCTGCGCGGATGCGGGCGTGGCCCGCCACCGTGTGCGGGCGCTGGGCTATCTGACGGATGCGGAGCTCGCGGTGGCCTTCCACCGCGCGACGGTCTTCTGCCTCCCCGCAAGCTACGAGGGCATCGGTCTGTCGGTCATGGAGGCCTTCCGCTCCGGCACCCCCGTGGTGCACACTGACCTGCCCGCGCTCGAGGAGATCTCGCAGGGTGCCTCACTGCAGGTCTCGCTCAATAACCCCGATACCTTCGAGCAGCGCCTGGCGATTGCACTCTCGAATGTCATGCACGATGTTGAACTGCAGCAGACGCTGACCACCGCGGGCTACGACCGTGCGCCGGTATATTCCTGGGGCTATTCAGGCGAACTCGTCTGGCGCCTCCACGCCGACCTCTAGCCACCCCGACCCTCGAGTAGGCCGAAGGCCGTATCGAGAGGCACCAGCTAGCCGGCTTCTTCCGTCGCATCCGGCGCGACACCCTCAATAGCGTCATCCACCAACGACCACACGGTGTCCCAATCCGGGTTATCCGGGTCAACATTCGGCGGCGACAGCTGCAGCTTCACAGTGTCGTCACGACCTCGTGACTTCAGCACGAGATCCGCAATCACCCCGGCCTCCCCCTTGGGAATGTCGGTCTGCACGACCTCGTCGAGCACCGAAAGAATCGGACCGCTATTGCCGATCAGGGCCTTGGGCAGTTGCGCCACGATCGCATCCTGCAATTCCCGCTGTCGCTGCATGCGGGCATAGTCCGTGGTTTCGTACCGCGAGCGCGCGTACCAGAGTGCGGTGTAGCC
The DNA here is from genome assembly GCF_008831155.1 of Gulosibacter chungangensis. Classification (GTDB taxonomy): domain Bacteria; phylum Actinomycetota; class Actinomycetes; order Actinomycetales; family Microbacteriaceae; genus Gulosibacter; species Gulosibacter chungangensis. The sequence goes on from NZ_WBKB01000001.1 coordinate 61,249, forward strand.
GTCCATGGTTTGCACGCCGGGTTCGATCGTGCCGACGGGTGGTTTCCACCCTTCTTGGCCTTCATCGTTGGCGCCCATCACGACCTGCTCTTTGACGTCGATCGTGACGCCACCCATCGCGTCGATGAGGTCGCGGAAGCCGTCCATATTAATGAACACGTAGTACTGGATGTCCAGGCCCGTGATCCACTCAACGGCGTCCTTGGTGGCCTCAATACCCTTCTCCGAGCCCTGCGCTTCCGCATCCGGATACATGTCGTAGTCGTGATAGACCACTTCGGTGTGCACCGAGTTGAGGTAGCAGGCCGAGACATTGCAGCCGTAGTAGCCGTCGGGATAGAGGTCGTGCATCGGCCCCTCGCTGAAGCCAAAGTACTGGGTGGTGCGCGGGATACCGATCGTGGTGAGCTGCCCGGTGAAGGCGTTGAAGCTCCACACGCTGATCGAGTCGGGGCGCATCCCCTCGCGGGTCTCCCCCGCATCCCCACCGAGCAGCAAGATGTTAATGCGCCCATCCGAAGGCAGTTTCAGGCCACCGTTTGGGGTGCCGAAGAGCGACTGCACGGCGGACTGCGCCTGCAGGATATTCGCTGCCCCGAAGCCACCCACAAAGATCGGAATCACCCCGAGGATCACCGCGACCACGGTCACGAGCCCGCGGGCGAATGCATCCACCCGGAAGAGCTTGACCTGCCGCAGCGTCTCGAACATCGTCAGGCACATCCAAATGCCGTAGCCGAGGAATACGCCCGCGAGGAGCCCGAGGCCCCAAGAGGTGGTGAGCATGAACAGCAGCGGCCCGCGCAGCACCAAAAACAGCAGCACCGCGACGAGAATCGCGATCACGACGTAGAGCCATAGCCGCAGCCCCAACCGTCCGAAGCGACGGTTCCCTGCGAGCAGGGGTCCGGCCCCGGGAACAATCACGTTCGCCACGACGAGCCACCAGGCGCGACGAGTCATGAACTCCGGATCGGTGGTGTCGGGTTGGCGCAGCGGCAGCGGTTTGTACATAGCTCGCTATAGGGTAGCGACCAAAAGTTGGATGCTCACCTTTGCCGCGGGCTTTTAGCCGTTCACCTTTGCCTGTAGCGCAGCGTTCTTTTCGGCGACCATCGCCGTCAGACCGTCAGCGTAGTCCTGCAGCTTCGCGGCGACCACAGCATCCGTCGAACCGATGATACGCGCCGCGAGGATGCCCGCGTTTTTCGCCCCGCCGATCGACACCGTGGCAACCGGAATCCCACCGGGCATCTGCACGATCGACAGCAGCGAATCCATCCCGTCGAGGTACTTCAGCGGCACAGGCACGCCAATCACCGGCAGCGTGGTCATGGATGCGACCATGCCCGGCAGGTGCGCGGCCCCACCGGCGCCGGCAATGATCACCTGGATGCCGCGCTCGCGTGCCTGGCGCGCGTAGTCGACCATCTTGTCGGGGGTGCGGTGGGCCGAGACGACCTCCACCTCGAATTCGATGCCGAATTCGCGCAGTGCCTCGGCGGCCTCGCTCATCACCGGCCAGTCGGAGTCCGAACCCATGATGATGCCCACGCGGATGCTTGCCTCAGCCATGCTTAGGCCTCGCTTTCGATGTCGCTGCTTTCGATGTCACTGCTGTCGATGTCACTGAAGAATTCTGCGGCGGTACGGGCGCGGTAGGTGACTTCGTCGAGGTCGTGGCCGGTGACCGTCACGTGGCCGACCTTGCGACCCGGGCGGGCCGATTTTCCGTAGGTGTGCAGTTTTGCTTCGGGGACGTGCGACATTGCGACCTCGAAGCGGTCGGTGATCGCTTCCTGCTGCGGGCCACCGAGGATGTTCACCATCACGGCGTGCGGGTCCAGGGCCGAGGGGTCACCGAGCGGCAGATCGAGTACGGCGCGCAGGTGCTGCTCGAATTGGCTCGTACGAGAGCCGTCGATGGTCCAGTGTCCCGAGTTGTGAGGGCGCATCGCGAGTTCGTTCACGAGCAAGCGCGAGTCGGTGGTCTCAAACATTTCGACCGCGAGGACGCCGGTGACTCCGAGACCTTCAGCGATGGATTCGGCAATGTCGGTGGCCACTTCTGCCAGGCGCGAGGGGCCGCCCGCAACCCCCGGGGCAGGTGCGATGACTTCATTGCAGACGCCGTCGCGCTGCACGGTTTCGGCGACCGGCCAGACGCGAATCTCGCCGCTCGGACGGCGTGCGATCAACTGCGCAAGTTCCCGGCGGAAGTCGACGAGTTCTTCAACCAGCAGCTGTTCGAAGTTCTGGAACCAGTCGGCCCCTTCCTCCCCGGAACGTACGACCCGCACGCCGTGCCCGTCATAGCCACCGCGCGGGGTCTTCAGAATCGCGACCCCGTGGTGCGCGTCGATAAACTCCTGCAGTTCGGCCGGGTTCGAGACCGCTGCCCAGGCGGGAAGTGGCGCGCCGAGCTCTGCCAGGCGCTGGCGCATCCGCAGCTTGTCCTGTGCGAATTCCAGCGGGCCGGGGCCGGGCTGCACCGAGACACCGGCCGCCACGAGTGCCTGCAGCACGTCTTGCGGTACGTGCTCGTGGTCGAAGGTGACCACATCCACATCCTTGGCGAACGCCATGACGGTGTCGAGATCGCGATAGTCGCCGACCTGCGTGGCTGCCAACCGGGCCGATGATCCCTCGGCCTCGGCGAGCACGCGAATTTCGATCCCCAGCTCGAGGGCCGCTGGAATCATCATGCGGGCCAATTGCCCGCCGCCCACTACGCCTACGATCGGCACACCCATGCGCAATTGCCTTCCTCTAAAACCTCTAAGTACCCCGCTATTGTCGCACCTGGGTTACTTTCTTGGGCACGTCGTGAAACAATCGTTGGGCGTCTTTGCGACGCGCAACCTTCTGAGAGAGCGCATTTGACCGACGAACATAACGATCGTACTTGGCAAGATTCGCCCCACCCGCACTCCGGGGCACTTGCTGTCATCGCTGCCGCAGATGCCGACTCGAAAGCTCACCCCGGGTCAGCTCCGCGGCGTTTTTCGTTGCCCTGGTTCAAGATTCTCTTGGGGCAGCTCCTCAAGTTCGGGTTGATCGGTGGGCTCGGTATTTTCGTGGACCTCGGCGTCTACACGCTGCTGCGCACCACGATCCTCACGCCAGAAGCGCTCGCACTCGGGCCAATGATCGCGAAGGTCTTCGCAACTCTCGTGGCGATTCTGTGGAGCTGGCTTGGCAACCGGTTTTGGACCTTCCGCCACGACCGCGCCACCGGGCCGCAGGCCACCCGCGAGGGTCTGGAGTTTTTGAGCGTGAGCCTCGCCGGCATGGTGATCGGGCTCATCCCGCTGTGGCTGAGCCACTACATGCTCGGCTGGACTTCCCTGTTCGTCGACAATATTGCGAACCTGATCGGTATCGGCCTCGGCTCGATTTTCCGCTTCGTTCTCTACCGCTGGTGGGTGTATTCACCAGCGCGCTTGCACCGGCAGGCGGATGCGGTGGTTGGCGAACTGCAGCCGGCCCAGTCTCGCTAGTCCCGTCTCGTTAGCCCGCGTTCGTTTCCTCATGCCGGTTGACATTGCCGGTAAGTTCCCGCAGCGCTTGGGTCACCGTCACCGAGTTGGGGATGTCCTTGATTTCGAACACTCGACCGTTCACCGCGGTGAGCTGTATTGTGCCCGAGCCGAAGAGCGCCTGCCAGGGGTTACGTTTCATCTCGACGTTGACGACCTGGTGGTGCGCAATCTCCCGTTTCGCCGAACGGAACAGCCCGCGGCGCGAAATGGTCCGCACCGTGGTGATCTGATAGCGGTTGCGTAGCCACGCGAAGATCGGCACGAGACCGAAGAGGAGTGCGATGAACCCGGCGAGGATGCCCCACCACAGCCAGTCGCCCGGCTCACGCAAGCCGCGAAAGCAGTAGCCGATGAAGCCGGATGCGGCGATTAGTATCAGCGAGGGCAGGATCACTCGGCGTGCGTGCTGACGAATCGCCGCCACGCGAATCTCGGGCCGGGCGGGCTGCGCCGGTGGTTGGCCCAAGCCTGGCGGTGGGCCCAAGCCTGGCTGTGGTAACTGGCTCACTCGACCTCCCTGGTGTCCCCGACCGGGCGCACGTGCTCGATATCGCCCACATTAATGGAGTGCATCTCGCCGTGGGTATCGCGAACCTCAAGATTGCCCTGAGCGTTCACTCCCGTGGCACGCCCGATCAGGTCCGCATCACCGGGCAGCATGACCCGCACATCCGTGCCGATGGTTGAGCAGTGCAGCAGCAGATCCGGTCGCAAGCCCGATGCTTCCGCGTCGCCGTTCGCTGCCGAGAGCGGCAGGATGCGGCTAGCCAGCTGCCGGACGAATGCCTCGGCCAGTTGCATGCCTTCGATTTCAACACCGAGCGTGTCGAGAGCGATCGCGCGGTCAAAGGGCAAGCCACCCTCGGGGGTGCGCAGGTTCACGCCGACACCCACCGCGCAGGCAAACTTCTGCCCGCCGTCGATGACGCCGAGCATTTCGCCGAGGATGCCGGAGAGTTTTTTGCCGTCCAGCAGCAGATCATTGGGCCACTTGATCGTGAGCTTCGGCGCGAGTTCCGGCGCCAACTCGACCAGCGCATCCCGCAGCGCCACCCCCGCAGCCAACGGGACCCAACCGATCGACTCGCGTGCCGCATCCGCCGAAAATTCGATATAGGTGGAGATGGCCAGGGAGGTGCCAGCCGGTGCCACCCACTCGCGCTCCAGCCGACCGCGCCCCTTGGTTTGCGAGCCGGTGGCGATGCTGTGGAAGGGTGCGAAGGTGGTCTCTTCCGCAACGAATCGCTCGCGCATCAGCGCATTGGTCGACTCAACTTCATCGTGCCATTCGAGGGGTACCGTATTGCCCGCGCCGATTGGCAGGTCGATGAATTTCGGCATTCGTGCTCTCCTGTTGTTCTGCGGTCGATCCTCACCGCGATGTCGAGTTCTACGGTATCCGTTCACGGCCCCGGGTTCACTCGGCGGGCAGATTTGGAGATTCTCACAATCCTGCGCCGGGATCATTCGCGGTTTCGTCCACATTTACCGCGGGCCGCGCGTATAGGCTGGGGAGGATGAACGACAACGCTGCTGCGAGTGACCAGCCAGATCTCACGACTGCTGGCCGCATCCAAGATCTCAAGCGCCGCTATGCGGAGGCCGTAACCGACGCGGAAGAACGCGCCGCCACGAAACAACACGCGAAGGGCAAGAACACCGCCCGGGAGCGCATTCAGGGCCTGGTTGACCCGGGTTCCTTTGTGGAGATGGACGAGTTTGTCCGCCACCGCACGACCGCCTTCGGGATGGACAAGACCCGCCCCTACGGTGACTCGGTGGTGATCGGCACCGGCACGATTCACGGCCGCAACGTCGCCGTGTACTCGCAGAATTTCACCGTCTTTGGTGGTTCGCTCGGCGAGGTTGCCGGCGAGAAGATCGTCAAGATCATGGAGTACGCGCTCAAGGCGGGCGTGCCGATCATTGGCATTCTCGACTCGGGTGGGGCGCGCATCCAGGAGGGTGTGATCGCGCTCGGGAAGTACGGCGAAATCTTTAAGCTCAACACGATGGCTTCGGGCGTGATCCCGCAGATTTCCATCATCATGGGGCCCGCCGCCGGCGGTGCCGTGTACTCCCCTGCCCTCACCGACGCGGTGATCATGGTCGACAAGACCAGCCACATGTTCGTCACCGGCCCGGATGTCATCAAGACCGTCACCGGTGAAGATGTCGGCATGGAGGAGCTCGGTGGTGCACTCTCGCACAACCGCCAGTCGGGCGTGTCGCACTATCTCGCGGCGGACGAAGAGGATGCGCTCGACTTTGCGCGGAACCTCATCAGCTACCTGCCGGACAATAACCTCGCCGATCTCCCCCGCTATGACGCGGAGATCAACTACGAGATCACCGACCGCGACCGCCTGCTGAACGAGATCATCCCGGACTCGCCGACCCAGCCCTACGACGTGCTCAAGGTGATTGAGACGATCGTGGACGATGGCGAGTTCCTCGAGTTCCAGGCGCTGTTTGCCCCGAACGTCGTGGTTGGTTTCGCGCGCATCGACGGTTCCCCCATCGGCATCATCGCGAATCAGCCGAACCAGATGGCCGGCACGCTGAACATCGACGCCGGTGAGAAGGCGGCCCGCTTCCTGCGGATGTGCGACTCCTTCTCGATTCCGATTCTTACTTTGGTGGATGTGCCGGGTTACCTGCCGGGTACCGACCAGGAGTGGTCGGGTGTGATCCGTCGCGGTGCGAAACTGCTTTACGCCTACGCTGAGGCGACGGTGCCGCTGGTGACCGTGATCCTGCGCAAGGCATACGGTGGTGCGTACATCGTGATGGGCTCGAAGCAGCTCGGTGCCGACTACAACGTGGCCTGGCCGACCGCGGAAATTGCCGTGATGGGTGGCCAGGGTGCGGTGAACATCCTCTACCGTCGCGATATTGCGGCGGCAGCGGAGAACGGTGAGGACCCGGCGGCGCTCGGCAAGAAGCTTGCCGATGAGTACACCTACAACGTTGCTTCCCCGTATCTTGCCGCGGAGCGCGGTGAGCTCGACTCGATTATTGAGCCGGCGGCGACCCGCGTGGTTGTGACGAAGGCGCTGCGTTCGCTGGCGTCCAAGCGCGCGTCGATTCCGCCCAAGAAGCACGGGAACATTCCGCTCTAATGGCTATCGAACCTCGCGGCGGGCAGCCCCGCATCAATATCCCCGACCTCGACATCACCGACTCTCTCGAGCCGGGCGATGCCGCGCTCGTACGCGGTAACCCCACCGAAGAGGAACTCGGTGCGGTTGCCGCGACCCTCGCGGTGCTCTTCGAGGAGGGCGTCTCGGCCGACCGGCCGCGCGATATGCGCGAGAAGCTCTCGCCGTGGGCGCGCTCGCAGCGCTTCCTGCAGGGCGGGATGCGCTCCGGCGACCCCCTCTTCGGCCGCTACCGGTAGCGCGCGCCCCACCCCCTCCGCAAACTCGTCACTGGATGCTGTTTTTCCCACCTAAAACAGCATCCACCGACGAATTACCGAAGCACCTCCCGCAGACTCGTCACTCGATGCTTGTGCCATATACACAGCTTGCTCAGTTGGGGCGTATCTAATAGCATCCGAAACAAGTTGAAATAACAGACCGAACGTTCAGGCCGCATGCTCAATGACGATCTTGCCGGCCATCGAGGTGATTCGAATGCAGTCCCAGTCAGCTCACGCCAAGGGAGTAGTGCGCACCGAGAATCTTGACGCCTACCGCACGGCCGTAAATTCTTCGTTTGTCCCGCTGCAAGTGGATGCGAGTGAAAATCGTCCTTTCAGTGCAACACTCTCTGCCGCTGCGGCCGGTGGTGTCGTATTCACCCAAATCGATTCTGCATCCCAGCAGGTGCAACGGACCCCGGAGTCGATCAAACACGGCGGCAGCGGGTTCTACAAGGTAAGTTTGCTGCTCTCCGGCTCAAGCATCCTCGTGCAAGACGGCCGCGAAGTTCTCATGCAGCCGGGCGATCTGACCTACTACGACACCTCCCGACCGTACTCGCTGCTGTTCGACGACAAATTCAGCAATCTCATCATGATGCTCCCGAAGGACCGTCTTGATTTCTTTCCGATTGTCGCGGATACCCTTACGGCGGTATCGCTCAACAAACAGCACGAACTCGCAAAGACAGTCGTCTCCCTCATCACGCAGGCCCACGCTCAGTTTCCTACCCTCAATTCGACCACCCGCACGAAGCTCGCGAACACGAGCGTAGAGCTGTTCAATACGATGCTCTCGGCGATCTTCGACGTCGAAGCGGAACCGCACAACCCGCAGGTCCTGCTGCTACAAGAGATTTATGCCTATATAAACGCACATTTGGGTTCGACAGCGCTCTCACCGCGCACGATCGCCGAAGCACACTACATGTCAGTCAGGCGACTGCATACGCTCTTTGCAGAACTCGACACCACCGTGTCAACAGTAATTCGGCAACGGCGCCTCGAGCAGGCTCGGGCTGATTTAGCGGATCCCGCAACGACAAACCACACCATTGCCGCGATTGCCGCGAAGTGGGGATTTGTCGACGCTGCCCACTTCAGTCGGGTCTTCAAGCAAACATATGGAGTCACGCCCAGAGAATTCCGTTCCCGCTGAACCGCACCGTCGCCGATGCGCCGTTGCGTGCCCAACATTTGCCCACCAGCGCATGAATCCGCACCGACCCATCCCTGCCAGCTCGTGGCTCGAGAGACTGAGCATACAACGGCGTAACTCTCGCGAAATGAGGAATCCGATGACGCATTCTCCTGACACAACGCATACGCACGGCAAGCGCGTGAGCACCCCGCTCGAGGCCGTGCATCCACTCGACCCGCTGAACGCAAATGAGATCACCACGGTTCGTGAGGTGCTCGACGAGGCCGGCCTCATGACCGAACACGTTCGCATGGCGCTGCTGCTGCCCGTCGAACCAAAGAAGACGACGCTTGCGAAGTGGAAGCCCGGGAAATCCTTCGATCGTTCGGCGGTGGCAACACTGTTGGACCGTTCCGATGCAACACAAACCGAAGTTGTGGTTTCGATAACGAAAAAGAAGGTCCTTAAAAAGACCGTGTTACCGAATACCCCTGAGCGCGGCCAGGCCCCAATCACGATGGAAGAGTTTTTCGAGGTCGGCGATATCGTCCGAGCCAACCCGGAGTGGCAAGCCTCGATGAAACGGCGCGGACTCGAGCAGTACATGGAGACGGCGTTCTGCTCGCCGCTCGCGCCCGGGTACTTCGCGGAAGAAACTGAAGACGAGGGTCGACGATATTTCCGCTCGTTGACCTATCTCGTGCCGAATGAGGGTGACAGCCCCTGGGCGCATCCGGTCGAGGGCCTGATCGTGAAGGTCGATATGACCGAGCGAAAAGTCTTCGAGGTCTATGACGATCCGGATGCGGCAGCCACGCCAATGGCGCACGGCAACTACTCGCTCGAAGCGCAGGGACCGGTCCGCACGAGCCTCAAGCCAATTGACATCACGATGCCGGAAGGCCCGAGTTTCTCGGTGAACGGCAATGAAGTACAGTGGGAGAATTGGAAGCTGCACGTGGGGTTCAACGCGCGTGAGGGTCTGGTGCTCAGTAATATTTCGTGGCGCGACGGCGACGAAGACCGCCCTGTCATCACCCGCGCCAGCGTCCCCGAAATGGTGGTGCCCTATGGGGATGTGGATGAGACCCGGTACTGGGTTAGTTACTTCGACGCGGGTGAATACCTGCTCGGTCGCCTCGCGAATCCGCTCTCGCTCGGTTGCGATTGCCTCGGCGTGATCCACTATTTCGACGGCTTCGTGAATGATGACCTTGGCAACCCGATCAAAGTCGACCAGGTCATCTGCATGCACGAGGAAGACTATGGAATCCAGTGGAAGCACACTGATCTCGAAGACCATCCGGACACCCGTCGCAGTCGTCGCCTCGTCATCAGTTTCTTCTCAACCATCGGTAACTACGACTACGGATTCTTTTGGTATTTCTACCTTGACGGGTCCATCCAGGTCGAGGCCAAAGCCACCGGTGTCGTATTTGCCGGTGCGGGCATCCCCGGGGAACCGAACGCTCATAACACCGAAATGGCGCCGGGACTCTTCGCACCGATACACCAACACATCTTCTCGGCACGCCTCGATGTCGCGATCGATGGTGAAGACAACACCCTGCACGAGGTTGAGGCGGTGGGGATTCCCACTGGCCCGCTCAACCCGCGAGGGAACGCCTTCACTTGGTCGAATAGGCAGCTTAAGAGTGAGCTCGATGCCCAGCGTTTGGCGAATGGTCTCACCGGTCGGGTGTGGGAGGTGCGTAGCGCTCACCGTAAGAACTACACCGGGGAGCCCACTGCCTATTGGCTCATTCCCGAGGGTAAGCCGGTGCTGATGGCGCAGCCGGATTCTTCCGTCTACGCGCGCGCAAACTTCGCGACCAAACACCTGTGGGGTACGCAATTCGGCGAGAATGAGGTGTACCCGGCGGGCATGTACCCGAGCCAGAGCTCGGGCTGGCAAGGACTCCCCACGTGGACCAAGGACGATCGCAGCCTCGACGGTGAAGATATTGTCCTCTGGCACCAGTTCGGGCCGACGCACATTGTGCGTACCGAGGATTGGCCGGTCATGCCGGTCGATTATTCCGGCTTCTGGTTTAAGCCGCACGGCTTCCTCGACCAGAACCCGGCGATGAATCTGCCTGAGGATGCTCGCTCGAAGGGCGAAGCGGGGCACGGGGGTGAAGGCGGCAGCTGTCACTGCTGAGCGCATCCCTCGTGACTCGCTGAGCAGGATAATTCCCGAACGCGCTGACCGCAGTCAGTGCGTTCGGGAATTTGCGTTTCCCGGGGCGCGGTCTGCATAGGAAGACGCGTGCTGTTGTCTCAAAGCGCCAACACTATTCCAAGAATGCAGGTTTTGGTGCTCCCGCCGACCACCACGATCAGAGTGTGCTTGACTTCCGGCAACTCAATGGACTTGAGGAACCCTCCAACGAAGGAGACTTCCATGGCAGAAGCAAATACCGATCTCGCCCGAAATAAACTCGGCGTCGGTTCAATCGTATTTCTCGTCCTGGCCGCGGTCGCACCCGTCACGGTGTTGATCGTCGTTCTCCCCCTCGCGGCCGCACTGGGCAATGGTGGTGGCCTGCCAATTTCGATCCTGCTCGTCGCTGCTGCGCTCCTCCTTTTTGCGGTTGGCTATGCCCAAATCACAAAAACAATGACCAATGCCGGTGGCTTCTACGCGATCGCAGTGAAAGGCCTCGGTAAGACCGCAGGGCTCATTACCGGCATCATCGCGACGATCGGATACAACGCGTTCGTCGCGGGTGCACTTGGCACGATCGGTTTCTTCGCCGGCATGGTCGTGGCTCCCGAACTATTCGGCATCGAACTCGACTGGTTCTGGACCGGGCTGGTGCTGTTCCTCATCGTGTTCTTGCTTGCACGCTCAGGTATTCACGTCAGCGCAATCGTGCTGGGGGTCGCGCTCGTGCTTGAAATATTGCTCGTGTTCGCGTTCGGCTTCGCGGTGCTCTTCACGACGGGCTTTGATGCAGCGATCTTCACTCCCGGCGTGATTACCGGCGGTTCGCTGTGGATCGGCCTGCTGCTGGCGGCGACCGCGTTCATCGGTTTCGAAGCGACCGCGCTGTTCGGCGAAGAGGCGAAGGACCCTCGCCGAACGATCCCCCGCGCTACCTACACCGCCATTATTGTGATCGGCCTCATGCACGCCTTTGCCGCTTGGGCCATGGTGAGTGCCATCGGTCTCGCGCAGACGCAGGATGTGGCGCTCGAGCATCTGGATGCGGGTGACCTAACGCTGATGCTCATCGGTGAGTATCTCGGCCCATTCGGCGTGATTATCGCGCTGATTCTCGTGGTGGTCAGCCTCTTTGCGGCTCAGCTCGCGTTCCACAACTCGGCGGGACGCTATCTCTTCTCGCTCGGGCGCGCACGAGTGTTGCCGCACTGGCTGGCGAAAACCAACTCAAAGGGATCCCCCGAACGTGCGCTGTTCGTAAACCTCGCCTTCGCAATTATCATCGCGGCAATCTTCCGATTCACGTTCCCCGACCAGCCGTCCATCCTCACGCTCGTACCCGTCGGACTCGGCTTCGCGACCCTGGCGATTATGATCGTGCAGGCGATTGCGGCGCTGTCAGTTGTTGCGTACTTCCGGAAGCAGCGTGACTCGCGATGGTGGGCGACCTTCATCGCACCAGGCCTCGGCTTCCTTGCGCTGGCCACTTTCAGCGTCATGGCGATCATCCACTTCCCCACCGTCGCCGGATCTGAAGAACCCTACGTCGTGGTGCTGCCTTGGATTCTCGTGGCTGCGGTGATCGGTGGCATCCTGTTTGGCGCCTACCTCAAGTCAAGAAGACCGCAGGTCTACTCGGCACTGTCTGATGATCTCGAGAACTTTGACGCGGAACTCGCCGAGGCCACCGCCGAAAAGCGGCGTCAACGTCCCGAAGGGGAGCGTTGAGGGATGCTGGGCGCGACCATTGACGGACACACCTTGCTCTCGGATTTCGACGACACCGGCAAGTCATCGTTCCCGGCATAAGAGTTCGAGTGGGGCATTCGTGAGTTGGCGGCTGACTTGGTGTTCTTAGCAATCACTTCTGTTGCATTCGCAGTTGCGGGAATTTTTGCATGCACTGGCCCTGCAAAACGCGATCATTTCGGGGCATTCGCGATGCTGGTCATGGCATTAGCGATGACCGACACAATGCTCTTGGGCGACCGCATTATGTCTTGGATGCTCTGGTTCCTCGTTCTGGCCGGTGGGGGTCTGGCCATGCCGATTATTTATCGTCGAGACGAACTCATGCCGGAACGCGCGTTTCACTTCGGCGGCATGGCATTACTTTCCGCGGCAATGGGGAATATACCGGGGCACGGGGTAGCTCAGGAGCCGCAAGAACGAATTACCAGTGCGGTAGCCGCCGTCCAGCACCACAGCCACGCGGGTGCTTCCTCGGGCATAGATTTCCTCCCCGGAATCTCGCTGCTTGTCTCAGTCGTGTACTTTGCTTCGGTCGCTGTGGGCCTTGCCAAGCACTCCGCGAAATACCCATTCGAGCGAATCACTTCCGTCGGTTCGCTCCTGGCCATGGCACTCATGGTCGTGGTGCCGCATCCCGTGCCCTAACTCGTCGTGCCCCAACTCGTCACTCGATGCTGTTTTCTCCGGCGCAGAGAGCATCCATCGACGAGCTAGCAAGGCGATGCCCACTGGCTCGTCACTCGATGCTCCAATCACCGCCGCCCACAGCATCCATCGACGAACTACCGAAGCACCACCCACAAACCCGTCACTCAATGCTGTTTCCGCTGGTCCGCACAGCATCTAGCGACGAGTTAGCGGGATGCATCCGCGGGTTAAGCGCGCAAGAAGGTCGCGACCGCTTCGACGTGGTGCGTGTTTGGGAAGAGGTCGTAGGAGCGCAGGCGCGTGAGCTCGTAGCCGCGCTCGCGCAGGAGCCCGGTGTCGCGGCCGAGCGCGACCGGATCGCAGGCCACGTAAATAATCTGCTGCGGCCCAAGCACAACGAGCGGCTCAATCACATCGGCCCGCGCACCGGAGCGCGGTGGGTCGAGCACCACAGTGCCCGCCCGGGATGCCGCGAGCGCATCCGCCCCGCCCTCGAGCACACCCTGCAGGTAGCGATCAACGCGCCCGGTCTTTGCGGTTGCGCCCGACCATTCGGAGAGGTTCCGCAGCGCGAGTTCCGTGGCAACCGCAGCGGCCTCGACCGACTCGACCCGAGCATCCGCCCCCGCGAGCTCGGCGACCGCGGCGGCAAGCAAGCCGACGCCACCGAAGAGGTCATAGTGCTGCGCCTCGGCATCGAAGTGTTCCGGATCGATCGCCTCGCGCACCGCCTCGTAGAGCGTCGCCGCGGCAAGCCGGTGCACCTGCCAAAATCCGTCCTCAGAAACCGTGAACTCCCGCTCCCCTACCCGTTCTGTCAGCAGTTCCGGCTTCCGGGTGGATGTGCCTTTCACCCGGGCGCGCATCCGCACTTCCGAGTCGGCCGGCGCGACGAAATCAATACGGCCGGGGCCGCGGTGGCCCTTAGCGATAATCTGCTGGGCAAGTTCGTCGATATCTGCGTATGCGAGCGGCAGGCTCCCTACCCGAACCACGTCATGCGAGCGCGCGGCGAAGGGCCCGACCCGGCCCGCTTCATCCACGTGCAGTGTGACGCGGGTGCGCCAGCCACAGCCGCGCGTCGCGTCATCGTCCCCGAGGCCCACAACCTCGAAGTCCGGTTCGACGCCGCCAAAGCGAGAAAGTGCATCCGCCAATACCCGACGCTTCAGCTCACGGCCGAAGGCGACCGAGGTGTGCCCGAACTCGGCACCGCCCGGGCGTTCAGCGGGGTCACGCGAAACATCGGCTTCGGCCCAGACGTGCTCGAGTCGCTCGGGCGAAGCCTCGAGCACCTGCAGAGTTTCGGCGCGGGCGTGGCGCTTTTTGATCTCGGTGACCTGGGCGCGCACCCGCTCGCCGGGCAGCGCATCCGATACAAACACCACCCGGCCGCTGGAGTGGCGGGCAACGAAAATACCGCCGTGGGCAACCTCGCCCACGGTCAACTCAACAATGTCGCCCTCGGCAAGTTCCGGGCTGGATGCATTTGATTCAGTCACAGGCACCAGCCTAGTTGGCGGTGCAGCGGACGGTATCGCTTGCTATAGTCAGACTCGCCGAAAACCATGAGGTGATCCTGCTGGTACGTTTGGGTCTTCGGGGCTCGCGCCCACTACATGGCGAGGAAAGTCCTGCGCCACGGCAGTCAATTCGCAACCACTAAGGTTGGGCTGACTGCCGCGCGCCCGTGTTCTGGCTCGCTCAGTCTCCCCGACTGTGAAAGAGCAGCACCGTGAACCAATCTGAATCCGCCAATCCGCAGTTCCGCCCCTGGGCCGCGCTGTGGACGATGGTGCTGGGTTTCTTCATGATCCTGGTGGATACGACGATCGTGTCCGTCGCGAATCCGACGATCATGGCGGAGCTCGAAACGTCGATGACCGCCACGCTGTGGGCCACGAGTGCGTTCCTGCTCGCCTACGCCGTGCCGCTGCTGATTACCGGACGACTCGGCGACCGCTTCGGGCCGCGTCGGCTTTACGTCTCAGGGCTCGTCACCTTCACCCTCGCTTCGCTGCTCTGCGGTCTGTCCCCGAATATCGAAGTGCTGATCGCCGCCCGCGTTGTGCAAGGGCTCGGCGCTTCCATGATGACCCCGCAGACTATGGCGGTCATCACCCGCATCTTCGAACCCGAAGAGCGCGGTTCCGCGATGGCGGTGTGGGGCGTGACCGCGGGAGTCGCCACACTCTTCGGACCGATACTCGGCGGCTTCCTCCTCGACGGGCTCGGCTGGGAATGGATCTTCTTTATCAACGTCCCGGTCGGGATCATCGCAATCATCCTCGCGATGCGGTACATCCCGAAACTTTCCACCAGCCCGCACCGCTTCGACTGGCTCGGCGTGGCGCTCAGCGCCGTCGGGATGTTCCTGGTGGTCTTTGCGATTCAAGAGGGTGAAACCTTCAACTGGGGCACCATCTGGGGGCCGATCACCGTCTGGCTGCTGATCGTGGTGGGTGCGGTGTTCCTGGTGCTTTTCGTGATCTGGCAACACTTCCAACGCGGCGAACCGCTCATCCCCCTGCGCATTTTCAAGGATCGGAATTTTTCGGTCGGCACCGTCGCCATCATCACCGTCGGGTTCTCGATGACGAGCCAGTCACTGCCCCTGATGTTCTACCTGCAGCTGGTGCAGGGGCTCACCCCAACCCAGTCCGCGCTGATGATGGCGCCAATGGCGATACTGTCCATCGCGCTGGCACGCCCAGTCGGCAAACTCATCGACAGCAGCGATCCGCGCCGTCTGCCAATCATTGGCCTCGCCACCGTGGCCGGAAGCCTCCTGCTGTATTCCTTCATGGCCGTGCCGGAGATCTCGATCTGGTGGCTGCTGCTGCCGAGCGCGGTCTCGGGCTTTGGCCAGGCGTTCATGTGGGGTCCACTCGCGACCTTGACCACCTTCAGCCTGGAGCGGTCGCTCGCCGGCGCCGGATCGGGCGTCTACAACACCAGCCGTCAGGTCGGCGCGGTGCTCGGCTCCTCGGCCATGGCCGCGCTGATGGCCACTCGCCTGAGCGCGCAGTTCGGTGAGTCGGCCGCGGACATCGATCGCTATTCCTCGGGCGCAGCCGAACAGCTACCGGAGGCGCTGCAGGCGGGATTTGCGGCCGCGATGGGACAGTCCTTCCTAATGCCCGCAATCGCGCTCGGGGTGGGTGCGATTGTTGCGTTTCTCTTCATGCGAAGGGCCACGACTCCCTAGGTCCAGGCCGCAAAGCTGCGGTCATTTTGCGTTCAGGTTCACGAACCCGCGCAGTATCTGCGCGGATCTGGCCGTCGACGGGGTTAGAGTGTGCCCGTCCTCGTCTTGCTCCACACTCGAGGCTGCCGGAATGGAAAGGTGAGACTCTTGCCACACGCCCCTCATGCATCCCGCTTAAGGTGGCGACGGATGCTCATACCCGCCGTCACCGTACTGGTCACCTTAGGCCTCGTGAACGGGCCTGGGTTCACTGCCCTCGCGAAAGATCTCGACGAATACGCGACCTGGGATGACGTGGTCGCAGCACAGGGCGATGTGGATGCGCAAAACGCGCTGATCGATGAAATCAACGCGCAGATTGACCAGCTCAATAGCGATGTCGCGGAAGCGGAGATCCTCGCCCAGCAGGCGGGTGACCGGTATAACGACGCCGAACAGGCCGCGACCGCGCAAAGCGAAGTGGTCTACGGCCTGCAGGTGCAAGTCGATGAGGCCGAGGAACTTGCGACCGAAGCGGAGACCACCGCGGGCGAGATCGTGGCCGCGATGAACGGCCGCGTCACCCTCGACCCCACCATCGCGCTGCTCATGAGCCCCGGCGATGCCGACGACTTCCTGATGGGAATGTCCACCCTCTCGAGCCTCGGGATGACCAATGGGATGCAGTACGAGGAAGCAACCGCCGCCCGAAATAACGCCAACCAGCTGCAAGAACAGGCCGATACTGCGCTCGAGGAGCTCGAAACGCTCGAAGCCGAAGCGCAGGCAGAATACGACAGCGCCGTAGCCGCGCAGCTCGACCTGCAAGAAAAGCGCGATGCGGCCGTGAATGAGGGCGCCGAACTTGAGGCCATGCTCATCCCGCTGCAGGAGCACCGCGATGTCGTGCAGGCCGACTACGAAGTGGGCGAACAGCTGCGCGAGGAAGAACGGCAACGCCAAGAGCAGGAGCGGGCCGAGGCGGCAGCGGCCGCCGCAGCAGCCGCGCAGGGCAGCACCTCCGATGTCAGCGCGGTCGATCCCAGCGGCAGCTCCGCAAGCAGCAGCGGCGCGACTGCGGCCAGCGGCTACGCCTACCCCATCGCGACCAATGCCTACGTGACTTCCCTGTATGGCATGCGTCTGCATCCGATCTACAACTATTGGCGCTTGCACGCCGGCACCGACCTGGTGGTCCCCAGCGGTACCTGCTGGACTCCGCTCTACGCCGTCACCTCCGGCACCGTCACCTATGCCGGTTGGATGGACGGCTGGGGTTATATCGTCATGTTCCGGGCCGGTGATGGCACGGTATTCCGGTATCCGCATATCTCCGAGGGCGGGATCAACGTGTACCCCGGTCAGCAGGTATCTGCCGGCCAAACCATCGCCTACGCCGGCACCACCGGGCCTTCCACCGGTTGTCACCTGCACTTCCAGGTGGAAATCAACGGCAGCCCGGTAGACTCCGACGCCTGGCTGATCAACCACGGGCTCTGGTTCTCGGGGCTATAAGCGTCGCAGGTCAATCCCAGCACCCATCCCCGCGCCCGTACGCTAGAGCCCATGCGTCTTATCCTCGCCTCGACCTCGCCCGCCCGCCTCGCCGTCTTGCAAAACGCAGGCATCGAACCGCTCGTTCGCCCCTCGGCGGTCGATGAGGATGCGGTGCTCGCGGCGAATGGTCCGCTCTCGCCCGCGCAGACGGTACTGACGCTCGCTCGCGCGAAGGCGCTCGCGGTCGCCGATGGCGATGAGCGGGATGCGCTTAACGGCTTGGTGCTCGGGGGCGATTCCATGTTCGAGATTGATGGCGAGATTTATGGCAAACCGGGTTCGCCGGAGGTTGCTCGCGAGCGCTGGGAGATGCAGCGCGGCCGCACCGGGACCCTGTGGTCGGGACACTGGCTCGTGGACCGCATAAAGGGCGCGAGCAGCGAGGGCGTCGGTGAGGACGGCGGCGAGGGTATCGGTGAGGGTGTCGGCGCCGTGAAGTCCGCCGAAGTGACCTTCGTGGACGACCTCAGCGACACCGAAATCGACGCCTATATTGCTTCCGGTGAGCCACTCTGGGTTGCGGGTGCTTTCACAATCGACTCGCTCGGCGGCGCGTTCATTGAGCGCATCTCGGGCGACCCGTCGACCGTGATCGGCATCTCGCTGCCCGTCGTACGCGATCTCACGAAACAGCTTGGCTATGACTGGCCGAGCCTATGGAATCGGCCTGGGGCCGCATCCTGAATCTTGCCCGCTTTCTTCCCTAGGAGCAGGGGTTAGGCGTCCGGGTTCACCGTCGGGATCGGTCCAGTCGTCGGTGGCGTCGCGCCGGGCGCAGTCGGCAGGCTGCCGGTCGAAACGCCGCCCGTCGCAGTCGACACGACACCCGTGAGCGCCTGCTCTTCCGCATCCAGATCAACCGCCGCGCCCGAGAACTGCGACTGGTAGAGCCGCCAATACGCGCCCTGGGCCTCGAGCAGCGACTCATGATCACCCTTTTCA
Source organism: Gulosibacter chungangensis (assembly GCF_008831155.1). Classification (GTDB taxonomy): domain Bacteria; phylum Actinomycetota; class Actinomycetes; order Actinomycetales; family Microbacteriaceae; genus Gulosibacter; species Gulosibacter chungangensis. The sequence goes on from NZ_WBKB01000001.1 coordinate 79,609, forward strand.
ACGATCCGGCCGTTCTCCATCACAAGAATCAAATCGGCGTCGCGGATCGTTGAGAGGCGGTGGGCGATCACGAAGCTCGTGCGGCCCTCACGCAGCGCGTTCATCGCGTGCTGCAGAAGCAGCTCGGTGCGGGTGTCGACCGAGCTCGTGGCCTCGTCGAGGATGAGCACGGCCGGATCGGCGACGAAGGCGCGCGCGATCGTGATCAGCTGCTTCTCACCGGCAGAGACATTGGATGCTTCCTCGTCGAGCACCGTGTCGTAGCCATCCGGCAGGGCCCGCACGAAACGATCCACGAAGGTGGCCTCGGCCGCGGCCATAACCTGCGCATCCGTCGCCTCTTGGTGGCCGTAGCGGATGTTTTCCATGATCGAGCCCTGGAAGAGCCACGGATCCTGCAGCACCATGCCGGTGCGCGCGCGAACATCGTGACGACGGAGCTCGCCGGTGACCTGACCGTCGAGTTCGATTGCGCCGCCGTCGAGTTCGTAGAAGCGCATGATGAGGTTCACGAGCGTGGTCTTACCGGCGCCGGTCGGGCCAACAATCGCGACGGTCTGACCGGGCTCCACCGCGAAGTTGAGGTCCTGGATGAGCTCGCGCTCGGGGTCGTAGGAGAACTCGACGTCCTTGAACTCGATCCGGCCGGGACCGGGCTCGAGCGGCGGCGCATCCGCAGTGTCTGGCTCTTCTTCTTCGGCGTCGAGCAGTTCGAAGACGCGCTCTGCCGAGGCCGTTGCCGACTGCACGGTGGTCGCCATGCCGCCGAGCTGGGCCAGCGGCTGCGTGAACTGCTGCGAGTACTGAATGAAGGCCTGCACGTCGCCGAGGCGAATCTGGCCGCTCGCGACCTGCAGGCCGCCGAGCACCGCGATGCCAACGTAGGCGAGGTTCCCGGCGAACATCATCAGCGGCATCATCATGCCGCTGAGGAACTGCGCCCGGAAGGAGGCTTCAAAGAGGTCGTCGTTTTCCTTCGCGAACTGCGCGCGAATGTCGTCCTCGCGACCGTAGACGCGCACCAGCGCGTGCCCGGCGAAGGACTCCTCCACCCGGCTGTTCAGTCGCCCGGTGGACTTCCACTGCTGCGCGAAATTCTTCTGCGAGCGCGGCCCGATCACCGCGAAAATGCCACCGGTGATCGGCAGCACAACGAGCGCCACGAGCGCCAGCTGCCAGGAGATCGAGAACATCATCACCAACACACCGATCACCGTGAGCACCGAGGTGATCGCGTAGATCAGCGACTGCTGCAGGGCGTTGGTGATGTTGTCGATGTCGTTGGTGACGCGGCTGAGCAGTTCACCGCGCTTCACCCGGTCGAAATAGCTCAGCGGCAGCCGGTGAATTTTCTCTTCCACGCTTCGGCGCAGCGCAAACATGGCCTTCACCACGACCCCGTTTAAGAGGTAGCCGGATGCCCAGTCAAAGATATTCGCGAGCGCGTAGACCCCGAGCGTGAGCAGCAGCATTTGCGAGAGGGCATAGAAGTCCACGCCCTGACCGGGCACGAAGTTCTGCATCGCTTCGACCATCGAGGCGAATTCATCCTCGCCCGCGGCTCGCAGTCCGTCGGCCACTTCCTGCTGCGAAACACCCGCTGGCATCTGCGAGGCGATGGCGCCCTCAAAGACGATATTCGTCGCCTCACCGAGCAGCTTCGGCGCGGTGACAGTCAGGGCAACCCAAATAATGCCGAGCAGGGTTGCGATCCCAAAGACCCATGCCCAGGGCCTCAGTAAGCCGATCAGCCGTTTGAAGCTCGGCCAAAAGTGTTCTGCCGGACGCGTATCGGCCCCGCCTTCATGAAAGCCGCCGGAGTTCGCGGCCGCGGCAATCGCCTGCTCATCAAACTCGTCCTCGACGGCAGCTTGTACGGGCTTCTTCTCGCTCATCGCTGTTCCTCCGCCGAAAGCTGCGACTCAACAATTTCTTGATAGGTGGTACTCGTCGTGAGGAGCTCCTCGTGGGTACCCGTCCCGACGATGCGCCCGTTGTCGAGCACGATGATCCGGTCGGCGTCGATAATCGTCGATACCCGCTGGGCAACCACGAGCTTGGTCACCTCGGGAAGCTCCCGCCACAGTGCGGCCCGCAGCCGTGCATCCGTGGTGAGGTCAAGCGCCGAGAAGGAGTCGTCGAACACCAACAGTTTGGGTTGGTGAATCACCGCCCGAGCAATCGACAGTCGCTGGCGCTGGCCACCCGAGACGTTCGTGCCGCCCTGGGCAATTTTCGCCTCGAGCCCACCCGGCATCTCACGCACGAAATCCGCCGCCTGCGCGATTTCGAGCGCGTGCCACATCTCCGCTTCGCTGGCATCCTCACGACCAAATTCGAGGTTGGACGCGACGGTTCCGGAAAAGAGGAAGGGCCGCTGTGGCACCAGGCCGATGGAATCCCAGAGCACCTTGGCATCCGCATCCTTCACCGGCACACCGCCGACCCGCACCTGCCCCGAGGTGGCGTCGAACAACCGCGGCACAAGGTTCACGAGGGTGGTCTTACCCGCCCCGGTCGAACCGATCACGGCAACCGTTTGGCCGGGTTCCGCGCGGAAACTGATGTCCTCAAGCACCGGTTTCTCGGCGCCCGGATAGGTGAACCCGACCCGGTCAAATTCGAGCAGGCCAGGTGCCGGCTGCTTGGCCACGCCGTTCTCCGCGAGCTTCAACGAGCTATCGGTCGCGAGCACCTCACCGATGCGCTCTGCACAGACCGCGGCGCGCGGAATCATCATTGTCAGGAAGCTGACCATGATCACGCCCATGAGGATCTGCATCACATACGCGATATAGGCGAAGAGTGAGCCGATCTCAACGGTGCCGCGGTCAACATCCATGCCACCGAACCAGATCACCGCAACGATCGCGAGGTTCATCACCATGGATGCGCCGGGGAAGACAATGATGAAGAGGTTACCGACGCGGCGCCCGGTGTCCATGATCTTGTCGTTGGCGTCACGGAAACGGTCGCGTTCAATGTTTTCGCGCACGAAGGCACGCACCACGCGGATGCCGGTGAGCTGTTCGCGCAGGATGCGGTTGATGTTGTCGAGTCGTTCCTGATAGGCGCTGAAGAGCGGCACCATGCGCCACACAATGAAGCCCACAAACAGCAGCAGAATCGGGGCCGCGACCGCGATGATCCAGCTGAGCCCGACATCCTCTCGCAGCGCCATAATCACGCCACCGATCGCGAGCATTGGCGCGGAGACCATCATCGTGCAGGTCATGAAGATCAGCATCTGCACCTGCTGGACGTCATTGGTGTTGCGGGTAATCAGCGAGCCCGCACCGAACTGGCTCACCTCCCGCTCCGAAAAGGCGCCCACCCGGTCGAAGACATCGCGGCGAATCAGCTGCCCCGCGCGCATCGAGGCGCGCGCACCGCACCAAATCGCGATGATATTCGCGGCCACCTGCAGGAACGCGACCAGCAACATGAAGGAGCCGACCCGCCAGATATAGCCCACGTCACCCTGCGCGACACCGTTATTGATAATGTCTGCGTTGAGCGTCGGCAGGTAGAGCGCACCCAAGGCCTGGAGCATCTGGAAGACCAGCACTCCCACCACAAAGGGCAAGCTCGGGCGCAGATACTGCACCAGTAATTTCCAGAGCATGAGCGATTCCTTCGACGATTCTTTGCGAGCATTCATTTTCGAGCAACGTTCTATCCTCGCAGATTGACGTTGCCTCCGCCTCACGAGCAGATGTACGGTTGCTGGCCGAATACTATGGGCCGCCAACGACACGGCAACTTTGCCTTATGCCACCGACACAAATGCACGGCACAGGAGGAATCCACAGTCGTGGACGGTCGAAGATTGTGGAGAGTTGCCAAGCCCGAGCATCCAATCCGCCCTAGGCTAGGGAATTATGCCTCGCATTGAAAAGCTGTTAATCGCCAACCGTGGCGAAATTGCCGTCCGCATTATCCGAGCCGCACGCGATGCAGGGATCCCCTCGGTCGCCGTGTACGCAGATCAGGATCGCGACGCTCCCCACGCCCGCCTGGCTGATGAGGCGTATGCGCTGCGCGGCACTTCGAGTGCCGAAACCTACCTCGTGATCGAGAAGCTCCTCTCGGTCGCCCGCCGCTCCGGAGCCAACGCCATCCACCCCGGCTACGGCTTCCTCGCCGAAAACTCTGACTTTGCCCGCGCCGTGCAGGATGCCGGGCTCATCTGGATCGGCCCCTCCCCCGAAGCCATCGACGCACTCGGCGACAAGGTCACCGCGCGCCACGTGGCTGAGAAAGTTGGCGCCCCGCTTGCCCCCGGCACCCTCGAGCCCGTCTCGGGCGCGGCCGAGGTGCTCGAATTCACCGCAGAACACGGTTACCCGGTTGCGATCAAGGCTGCCTACGGTGGCGGCGGCCGCGGCCTGAAGGTCGTGCGCGAAGAAGCCGAAGTGGCGGATGCATTCGAATCGGCTACTCGAGAGGCCGTCGCCGCATTCGGTCGCGGCGAGTGCTTCGTCGAGAAATTCCTCGACAAGCCGCGCCACGTGGAAACCCAATGCCTGGCGGATGCGCACGGCAATGTCGTGGTGGTCTCCACCCGCGACTGCTCGCTGCAGCGCCGCAACCAGAAGCTTGTCGAAGAGGCCCCGGCCCCGTTCCTCACCGACGCCCAAGTCGATGAAATGTACCGCGCATCCAAGGCCATTCTGAAAGAGGTTGGCTACGTCGGCGCCGGAACCTGCGAGTTCCTCATCGCGAATGACGGGACCGTCGCTTTCCTCGAGGTGAACACGCGACTGCAGGTTGAGCACCCGGTTTCGGAGCAGATTACCGGCATCGACCTCGTGCGTGAGCAGTTCCGCATCGCTGAAGGGGATGCACTCGGTTACGAGGATCCCAAGGCAGAGGGCCACTCCTTCGAGTTCCGCATCAACGGTGAGGACCCGGGCCGCGGCTTCCTGCCCGCCCCAGGCAAGATCACTGCTTTTGAGACACCAACCGGCCCGGGCATCCGCATCGACTCGGGTGTGCGCCAAGGCGACACGGTTTCGGGAGCCTTCGACTCGATGCTCGCGAAGCTCATCGTCACCGGCGCAACCCGCGAGGAAGCCCTCGCGCGTTCACGCCGTGCCCTCGAAGAGTTCGAGATCGCCGGTATGCCAACCGTAATCCCCTTCCACCGCGATGTCGTGAACCAGCCCGCGTTCACGGCCGAAGACGGAAACTTTGGCGTCTTCACCCGCTGGATTGAAACCGACTACGAGAACACCCTCGAGCCGTGGGATGGCGAAGCAGGCTCGGTCGAGCACCCCGGATCTCGCCGCGAGGTCGTCGTTGAAGTCAACGACAAGCGCATCGAAGTGTCGCTGCCCGAACGTCTCGTGATCTCCGCCGGTCTCGAACACGGTGGGGTTGGCCGCAATATGGCGGGTCACGCACCGCGCCGCCGTACCGTCGGATCCGTCGCCACCGAATCGGGCGACTCGGTGAAGGCGCCGATGCAGGCCACCATCGTGAAGTTCGCCGTCGAAGAGGGCCAGAAGGTCGTCAAGGGCGACCTCGTGTGCGTCCTCGAAGCGATGAAGATGGAACAGCCCATCTCCGCGCACCGCGACGGCATCGTCAAGAGCCTCAGCGGCACCCCCGGCGAGACGATCTCCTCCGGCACCCAGCTGCTCGAAATCGTCGACGCGTAGTTCCTTTGACTTCATTGTGGCCTGGTCGCGAACGTAAAGTTCACGCCCAGGCCACAACTGCATCTACTCGGTGCAAACTCACGCCATCCCAGTGCACTCTTATCGCCAGTTTGCGTTCAACTCTGCACTGCGCTCACGTCCGCACATCGTCCGACGCCGCGCTGCGACCTGCCCGGCGCTATGACCCGCTGCGCGCAACGCATCCATTGCCGTTATCTCTAGTGCTTGCCGAAATACCGCCCCCATTTACAACTAATGGCAATGGCTCTGTTCGCAACTATTGCCATTAGCGCCAACCATGGCCTCTGTAACGACCCGGGGTGCAGATAATTGCATTGGGCCCTTGCAGCGCTATCGCCATTACGTATAAGAGTGCTGTTCTACCGGCAGGTAAACGTGCCAAATTATCCACAGTGCGGCTCGGTTTTCGAATCATCCACAGTCGCGAAGCCTCTCTCGCCCTGCGACAATGAGTGTCGGTTGTACTGGCCTCGTGAAAATTCTCTTTGCTCAAGAAGTGACGGCCAGGCCCACTCCAGTGCCACCATTGCACGTCACTGCCAAGAAAAATGGTTGGCTGCGAATCTACCGGGGCGCGTATCTAGACCCGCGGGGACAAGATCTCGACAAGGTGGCCAAGACATCTATGCATGCAGCCAAAGTGATCGCGTTGGCAGCATCAACTCCTGTGGCCGTCATCAGCGGGCTCAGTGCTGCAGTCATGCACGATCTACCGCTCCTACAAAGACGAATTCCCGATCGAGTCCAGGTGTCTCGCAGTTCGAAGTCGGCACCAGGAAAATGGGTTACAACCCGAGAATCAAAGTTGAGTGACGAGGAAATCGCGGAAGTTTCGGGAGTTCGCTGCACGAGCATCCTTCGCACTATTCGCGATCTCGTCGATCAAGTTGAATTAGACGAACTCCTGGCGCTGGCCGACGCCGCGAAGGCACGCGGAGTCGATCTCACGCCGTTACAGAGCATCCGTCGTCACGGCCGATATTTTCGTTGGTTGGTCCAACACGCATCCGACCGATCCGAGAGCTTCGCAGAATCCAGAAGCCGTTTCTTGCTCCTACAAGCGGGCATGGAACTGCCGATCCTGCAGCCGTCACTGTATTCCGCGCAAGGTCTCTTCTTAGGACGGGGTGATTTTGCGACGAAAAGCGGCCTGGTCGGGGAGTTCGATGGCAAATTGAAGTACGAACAATTCCTCCGCCCTGGAGAAACGCTCGCGGATGCGGTGATGAAGGAAAAGCGTCGGGAGAACTCGATCCGTGATGCGGGATTTGAGGTTTTTCGCTGGGACTGGCAGCTCCTGAATACGCCAAAGGTATTCATTGAGAGGTGGAAAAGCGCGCTTTCGCGTGCCGCATTGCTCCCACCTCCAAGTGGAAGTATTCGGATAGAACAGCTGCGTCCTCCGACCGTCACCCTCTGGGAGGACGTTTTCACCTGGACAAACCCGAGCGAGACTCCGGATCTAGCTGTCACAGCTCGTAGTTGAACGAACACTGCGTCATTGCGTCATTGCGTCAACAGGCCAGTAAGAAGCAACAACGTGACCCTGTTCGTTCCGCAACCATTGCCAATAACCGCAAGCCGGGTCGGTAGGCCAGCAATATTTGCAGATAGCGGCAATGGGTCGTGCCGCAGCCATTGCCAATAGCTGTAAGCCGGGTCGACACAACAGCAATGCATACGGACAACGGCAATGGTTCACCCAGCTACAACGAAGCGCTCAGCCACAAAGGCTCGCGCCGTATCCATTGCCGCTAACCGCAAGTCCGGTCGCTGGGCCAGCAGTACTTACAGGTAACGGCAATGGGTCGCGCCGCAACCATTGCCGCTATCCGCACGCCGGGTGGGTATAACGGCAATGCTTACAGTTAACGGCAATGGATGGCGCAACAGCAGCAGGTAGCGCTGTAGCCATTGCCGCTAGCTGCACGCCAGGTCGGTACAACGGCAATACAAACAGCTAACGGCAATGGGAAGCGCAACAGCGGCGTCGCGAGCGGGCGGCAGCGGCGACGGCGCGCGCGGCGCTACTCGATGCGGCGGTGCATGGCGCGGGCGGCGTCGACCATGGAGCCCGATAGCGAGGGGTAGACCGCCCAGGAGTCGGCGATTTCGTCGACGGTGAGGCGCTGTTCGATCGCAATCGAGAGCGCGAGCAGTAGCTCCGAGGCACGCGGCGCCACGATCACGCCGCCGATGATGGTGCCGAGGTTATTGCCTGCGATGAGTTTCACGAAACCATCGCGGAATCCCTGCATCTTCGCGCGGGGGTTCCCGGCGAGGTCGAGCTTGTACACGCGGCCGCTACGGATCTGCTCCCGCACATCCTTTTCTTGCCAGCCCACGGTGGCAATCTCGGGGTACGTGAAGACGTTCGAAGCGACATTGCGGCGGCTAATCGGATGCACCTGGTCACCCAGCGCGTGGAATACGGCGGTGCGCCCCTGGGTCGAGGCGACCGAGGCCAGCGGCAGGAAGTCCGAGCAGTCACCGGCCGCGTACACGTTCGGCAAAGAGGTGCGAGCGACCCGGTTGACCACGATGTGGCCGGAGTCGGTGGTCTTCACGCCAATCTTCTCCAGGCCCAGGTCAGCGGTGTTCGGAATCGACCCGACCGCCATCAGGCAGTGAGTACCGCGCACTTCGGTGCCGTCCGAGAGGGTCGCGACAACCTCATCCCCCTCGCGCACGACCGATTCGGCGCGGGTCTGCGAGAGCACGTTCATGCCGTTACGCATGAACACCTCTTCGATCACATCGGCAGCGTCGGTGTCCTCGCCCGGCAGCACGCGATCACGCGAAGAAATCAGCGTCACCTCCACACCGAGTGCGTTATACGCCGAAGCAAACTCGGCACCGGTGACACCTGAACCGACCACGATGAGGTGCTGCGGAAGGCTCTCGAGATCGTAGAGCTGCTTCCAGGTGAGGATGCGTTCCCCATCGGGCTTCGCCGAGTCAAGCTCCCGAGGGCTCGCCCCGACCGAGATCACGAGCGAGTCGTACTCCACCCGGTCAAACTCTTCGCCCGCGGTACCCGCGGTGATCGCAACCTCGCCGTCGGCCACGATGCGACCGTGGCCTTCGATGATGCGCACCCCAGCATCCTTCAGCTGACGACGAATATCGTCCGACTGGTTCTGCGCGAGGCGCAGCAGACGCTGGTTGAGCTTCCCAAGGTTGACGGCAATTTCCGGACGGCGCGGCTTTTCGTTGTCGTCGCGAACGAAAAACTGGATGCCGAGCTCGTCGGCATCTTGAATCGACACGGCAGCTTCGGCGGAGGCAATGAGCGCCTTCGAAGGGACGACGTCGGTGAGCACCGCGGAACCGCCGATTCCGGTCCGCTCAATGAGGGTCACGTCAGCGCCAAGTTGAGCGCCGGCAATTGCGGATTCGTATCCGCCGGGTCCGCCACCGATCACGACGATGCGGTGTTTGTCCGAGTTTTGTGCAGCCATGCCCTCAATCTTGCCACGCTCTGAGGAACCCTCCCCTACGCTGGCAACATGTCACAAACGCATCCGACTGATTCTGTGCATCCGCTCGACAATCCGGGCGTCGATCCGCGGGCCATCGCCGCTGAGGCCGCCGCGGTGATCGCCGATAAGACCGGCGTGGCACAGCACGATATTGCGCTCACGCTCGGCTCCGGATGGGGACAGGCAGCGAGTTCGATTGGGGAGCTCATTGCGGAGTTTCCCGCTTCCGAGGTGCCGGGCTTTTCGAAGCCCGCGTTGGAAGGCCACACCGGCACGATCAAGTCGATCAAGCTTCCTTCGGGCCGGCACGCGCTCATCATCGGTGCCCGCACGCACTTCTATGAGGGCCACGGCGTACGTCGCGTCGTCCATTCGGTACGCACCGCTGCGGCTACCGGCGCAAAAATCATGGTGCTCACCAACGGCGCCGGTGGCCTCAACCCCGCTTGGCAGCCGGGCACCCCGGTGCTGATCCGCGATCACATCAACTTGACCGCAGCATCCCCCCTCGAGGGCGCGACCTTCGTTGATCTCACCGACCTGTACTCGCAGCGGCTGCGCGACGTGGTGCAGGGCCTTGAGCCGCTCGACGAGGGTGTGTATGTCCAGTTCCGCGGGCCGCACTACGAGACTCCGGCGGAAGTGAAGATGGCCGGCATCATCGGCGGGGATATCGTTGGGATGTCGACCGCACTGGAGGCGATCGCAGCTCGCGAGGCGGGGATGGAGATCCTCGGGCTATCGCTCATCACGAACCCGGCGGCTGGCATCTCCCCGACTCCGCTCAATCACGAAGAAGTCATTGCTGCTGGCAAGGCTGCCGAGACTCGGCTTGCGGCGCTGCTCGCTCGCATCGTCAAGGAGATCGCATGACCCTGCCACTGATTCGAGAATCGCAGGTCGCTTTGCAGCACGCGGCCAAGCATTGGCTTGAGCAGGATCCGGACCCGGCAACCCGCGCCGAGTTGGAATCTTTGCTCGCTCAGGCGGGCGACGTGAACGAGCCCCATCAGGAAATTCAGGATGCGGACGATTCGCCGCGTGCGCAGGCCTGGCGGGAGATTCGTGACCGATTCGGCACGCGGCTGCAGTTCGGTACGGCCGGTCTTCGCGGTCGGCAAGAAGCGGGCCCGAACCGGATGAACCGGGTTACGGTCGCGCAGGCAGCTCGCGGGCTTGCCGACTATTTGATCGCTCGTGAGGATGCGCCGAGCATCGTGATCGGCTACGACGCGCGAATCAATTCGGATATTTATGCACGGGACACCGCCGAACTCATGCAGGCGGCAGGGGTCAACGCCACTATCTTGCCGCGGCCGCTACCGACCCCGGTGCTCGCCTTCGCGGTGCGCCATCTCGATGCTTCGGCGGGTGTGATGGTCACCGCTTCGCACAATCCCAAGTGGGATAACGGCTACAAGGTTTACCTCGGCAAGCAGGATCAGGGTTCGCAAATCGTGCCTCCCGCGGACCGGGAGATCGCCACCGCCATCGAGGCTGTCGCGAAGCACCAGCGCGTGCCCGATCTGCCTCGATCGCATGACTATCAGACCGCATCCGAGTCGCTCATCGACTCCTATGTCACCGAGACCGCCGCGCTCTTCAACGCGCCCGTGACGCCGCTCAAGGTCGCATACACTCCCCTCCACGGCGTGGGACGCGATACCTTCCACCGCGTCTTGGAAACCGCGGGCATCCCGCTCCCCCAGATCGTCCCCGAGCAGGCCGATCCGGACGGAACCTTCCCCACCGTTGAGTTCCCGAACCCCGAGGAACCGGGAGCGCTCGACCTCGCCTACGCAACCGGGGATGCATCCGACGCCGACCTCATCCTCGCGCACGACCCCGACGCCGACCGGCTCGCGGTCGCGGTACCTGCCGAAGGCGGCTGGCGCCTGTTCGGTGGGAACGAGATCGGGCGGATGCTCGGCTGGCGAGCAGCGAAGGCTGCGGCAGCTGCGGGGCAGCTCGAGGGCACACTCGCGACCTCGCTCGTGTCATCCCCCGCGCTCTCGAAGGTCGCCGCGCACTACGGGCTCGGCTACGCGGAAACCCAGACCGGCTTCAAGTGGATCTCCCGCGCCGAGGGCATCATTTACGGCTACGAAGAGGCGCTCGGCTACCTCGTGAACCCCGAGACCGTGCGCGACAAGGATGGCGTCTCGGCGGCGCTCGCGATTCTTGAACTCGCGATGCTTGAGGCCGCTGAAGGCCGTACGCTTGCCGATCTCGACAATGAATTCACGGTGCAGTTTGGGGCGTTCGAGTCGCGCCAGGTCGCGCTGCGCTACGACTCGGTGCAGGTGCTGCCGAAGGTGATGGATGCGCTGCGCGCCGAGTTCCCGGCCACGGTCGGCGAGGTCGCAGTGTCCGCCGTCTACGACTTCGAGACCGCCCCGCAACCGGCGAACATCCTTCGCGTTGAACTCGCCGACGAGACGCGCATCATGATCCGTCCATCCGGTACCGAACCGAAGATCAAGGTGTACATCGATGCGAATAGCACCGAGGGCACGGTTTCGGAGCGCAAGGTTTCGGCGGCAAGTCGGGCGGATGCGGCGGCTACCGCGATGCGCGCCCTCCTCACCCCGACGGAGTGACACGCCAGTTGACTTCGATCCCATACCTCGACGCCGCGACGGTGTCCGCGCTGATGAGCCCAGCGGACGCCGTTGCGGCTCTGCAGGATGCGCTTCGAGAGGGTTTCGATCCCGCTACCGATCACCAGCGCATCGCGGATCCACTCGCGAACGGCGAGTTCCTCATTATGCCCTCGGAGACAGCGAGCGCTGCGGGACTCAAGGTACTCACGGTCACCCCGGATAACCCGGCCCGCGGCCTCGAGCGGATTCAGGGGTTGTTCGTCTTATTCGACGCCGAAACGCTGACGCCGACCCACCTGATCGACGGCGCTGAACTCACGGCGCTTCGCACCCCGGCGGTGTCATTCGCGGCGACTGCCGACCGGCTACTCGACGCCACCGATCCGCTTCGGGTCGTGGTCTATGGCGCCGGTCCCCAGGCGGTCGGACACGTAAACACCCTTCGGTCAATCACCACGCACCGGCGCGAAATCGACTCGGTCATTGCGGTCGTGCGATCTCCGGAAGGTGTGGCCGATCCTGGCCCGTTCCAAAGCATCCTGTGTAGCGGGAGTGCCGAGGCACTCGAAGCGACCGCCGCAGCCAATCTCATCATCTGCACCACCACTGCGCGAAGCCCGCTATTTGATGGGGCACTCGTGCGGGACGATGCGGTCGTCATCGCGGTCGGCTCGCACGTGCCCGACGCCCGCGAACTCGACGGCGGCCTGTTGGGACGCGCGAATGTCGTCGTCGAGTCGATTGATGTCGCGCTTCGCGAGTGCGGGGATGTCGTAATGGCGATCGCCGAGAATGCGCTCGAGGCTCGTTCGCTCATCCCCATGCGGGAGGTCGTGACCGGTCAAGTCAAGCTCGCCGCGGATAAGCCGCTGGTGTTTAAGAGCGCCGGGATGCCCTGGCAAGATCTTGTGATCGCCGAAGCCGCGGCGCGAGCGTTTGAGCGCAGTTAGCCGGTCACTGAGTAGGAGTGAAGCGACACGGGCAGCCGGTCACTGCGTAGGAGTGAAGCGACATATCGAAGTGACCAATACGCAAGCCGCTTCGATACGCTCCGCTACTCAGCGATCAGTGACGCCTAGGCTGCACGGCGAAACACGAGCAGCCGGTCGGCGATGAGGTCGTGCGGGTACTGATCCCACACGATCTCGCTCGTGCCCACCGGGTGGAGGTGTTGGGCCAACACGGCGGCGCAGTCGTCAATCAAGTGCGTGGTCACATCCCGGTAGTGAATATCAGCGAGATTCCACACCAGCAGCCCACCTGGGACGAGCAGCCAGGCGCATTGTGCGGCAACGACGCTGAGCTCTGCGAGATAGCGATCGTAGTCGCCGGTGTTCTCTTCGTACCCCGTGAGCGGATCGGCCTCGTGATCGTTGCGGGTCATGTACGGGGGCGAGCTGAGGATGAGGTCGACGGACCCAGCAGCCACTGGCGGTTCATCGTTCGACAGCACCGTGCGGAGGTCACGGGCGTCACCTTTGATGATGCGCGCGGCGGGTACCCGGTGTCGCAGGTAGGCGGCACGTTCAGGCAGCAATTCAACGCCAACTGCTTTCCGGCCAAGCGCTACGGCGCGAACGAGCGTCGTGCCAAAACCCGCGAAGGGGTCGAGCACAACGTCCCCCGGCTCGCTGCAGCGCTCAATCACGTGGTCGACGACCGCAGCAAGCATGTGCACGTCTTCGTCGGCATCGCGCGGACGCTCGGCGATGAAGTCCGCATGCCGAGCGTGGATGCGCGCCGCGAGCAACAGTTCTTTCGCTCGGTCAGCGTTGTCGAGTCCGTTCATCGTTCGGAAGTGTAGCGGTGGAGCGCCGCGTTCAAGAGAAATGATCCAGCGGCTTTCGACCTACGTGCGAGAGCTACCGCGGCCTTCGCCTTCGGCTTCATCCTCGTCGGAAACATCCTCTTCGTCGTCGATGTATTCGGCCCACTTGGCGAGCTCATCGTCGTAGTCGACATGGGATTCGAGACCCTCGGCATGCGATTTGGCGCCATTCAGCTCGCGTTGGAGTTGCTCGTAATCGGTCTCGTTAACGCTGTATTTCAGTTCCCGAGCGATCTTGGTGTGCTTTGCCTTCTGTCGGCCACGCCCCATACGTAACACCCTCACAGCTCGCTGGCCGTGGAGACATGAGTCCAGCAGCCAAAGTGATCACGGTAGAAATCCGTTGCCCCGAACTTACCACGCGGCAACGTCACCCGAGGTGCACAGGCTCGAGGTACCCGACCTGCGGCGGAGGCTTAGGGGAGGCCCCGGCCTAAGTGAAGTTCAAGTCGGGCAGGTGGGTTTGGATGAGTTCGACGAGCTCCGCATCCGAACTCGCGCGCACCGCCTTGGACACGAGCGTGTCGTCGCCGTCGAGGCCGTTGGCGATGCCTGCCACCACGTCGAGGTGCTGCGAGGCGTTCATCGTGCTGATTGCCACAACCAGACCCACCGGGTCATTGTGGGCGTGACCAAAATTCACCCCGTCGGGGAAGGTTACCGCCACGAGCCCCCGCTGCAGCGAATCGCTCGAGGGCTGCGCATGCACAAGGGCAAGACCGGGCGCGATCACGATATACGGACCGAACTTATCGATCACATCGATCAGCTTCCGAATGTATCCCGGGCGCACGCAACGCGCACCGACCAGCAATTCGCCAGCAATTTCAACCGCCCCGCGCCAGTTCACAGCCTTCGCGCCTCGACGCACCATCGTCTCGTCAAAGCGCAGGTCTAATTCAGCAGTGCTCATATTCTCGCTTCATCAAATCCATCGGCGACTCGGTCAGCAAGCCGATCGCGGTCTTCCACTGGCAGGAACGCAGCCTCACAGGCGGCAAATTGAAACTCCTCGAGGTCGTCGAGGTCGTAATCAAATTCATTCGCCAACCGTGCCAATTCCAGCGACGCGGTTGTGGAGCTCATGAGTCGATTATCCGTGTTCACGGTTACGGCAAACCCAAGTTCATACAGCAGATTAAAGGGATGCGCGGCCAGGCTCGGCACTCCACCGGTCTGCAGATTCGAGGTGGGCGCGATTTCAAGCGCAATGCGCCGGTTCTTCACCCACTCGGCAAGGTCCCCGAGTTGCGCGAAGGTGCCGTCGGCATCCTCATCGTGCAGTTCGATATCGTCGGCGATCCGGATGCCGTGGCCCAGTCGCAGCGCCCGGGCATCCAGCACCGCAGATTCGATTGAGTCGAGACCGTCCGCTTCACCGGCATGCACCGTGACCGGCACGAATTCCTCGGCGCAATAATCAAAGGCTGCGGCATGGTCGGCGGCCGGGAATCCCGCTTCCGGGCCCGCCAGATCGAAACCGCACACTCCACCTGGCACCAGGTGCGAGTCGTAGCGTTCCACGACCAGCTCGGCGATCTCATCCGATCGGTGGGCCTGGCGCATCGCGCAGAGAATCTGTTGCGCACGAATCCAGCCGCCAGTCGCCTCGACATCCGCGATGCCTTGCGCAATACCCTCGGCCACAGCATCCACCGCTTCACCAAGCGTCAGCCCGCGACCGAGGTGCTGCTCGGGTGCCCAGCGAAGTTCCGCGTAAATCACGCCATCCGCGGCGAGATCAACCACGGCTTCGCGGGCGATTCGGCGCAGCGCCTGCGCGGTTTGCATGACACCGACCGTGACCGAGAAGGTGGCCAAATAGCTCGGCAGTGAGCCGGAGTCTGCCGAGTCTCGAAACCACTTCGCCAGCAGTTCGGGGTCTGATTCGGGCAGCTCGAAATCGATCTCTTCCGCGAGTTCAACGATGGTGTTCGGCCGCAGCCCACCGTCGAGATGGTCGTGCAGCAACACTTTCGGCAGGCGACGCGCATCCACCCCATCGGGCAGGATGAAGTCTTCCTCAGTCATGGTGCACTGCTTCGCTTTCTCCGTTGAACCAACATTAGCCCGGTAACTGAATACCGAAGTTCAGCGTAGCGCTTGCCAGCGACACAGAGTCGGGCGTGCGCTGAACATTACGCATTCGGCAGGAATTCCGGCCAACTATTCGGCCGTAATTTTCTCTGCGATCAGCGGTTCCGCCGTAAACACCGTACCCGGCTCGGCCAGCTCCCACGCGCCCTCAAGGTCCGCGAGCGCCCCCGCAAATCGCGAAGCATCCTCCGCATGCAAGGTCCACAAGAGGTCTCCCGCCTTGATCGCATCCCCCGGCTTCACCGCGAGATCAATACCGGCCGAATGCACCACGGGATCCTCCTTGCGAGCCCGCCCCGCACCCAAGCGCCACGCGGCCACCCCGAACTGGTACGCATCCTGCGCCACCAAGACACCGTCACGATCTGCCCGCACCTCGAGCGACTCGGCGGGAACCGGCAGGGGTGCATCCGGGTCACCGCCCTGGGCAGCGATGGTCTTGCGCCACACATCCATCGCCTGACCGCCCTTGAGATGCGCCTCGACATCAACATCGGGCTGCCCGGCCAGGGCGAGCATTTCGCGAGCGAGCGCACAGGTGAGCTCCACGATATCGGCGGGCCCTCCCCCGGCGAGCACCTCGACCGACTCGCGCACCTCATTCGCATTGCCGATCGCGAGCCCCAGGGGCACATTCATATTGGTGAGAAGGGCCGACACGTTCACCCCGGCATCCGTCCCCAACTCGACCATCGTGCGCGCGAGCTCCCGCGCACGGTCGAGGTCTTTCATGAACGCACCCGAACCGTATTTCACGTCGAGCACGAGGGCGCCGGTGCCCTCGGCAATCTTCTTCGACATGATTGAGGATGCGATCAGCGGTATCGCTTCCACCGTCCCGGTGATATCGCGCAGGGCATAGAGCTTCTTATCGGCGGGGGCGAGCTCCGCGCCAGCCGCGCAGATCACCCCGCCGAGTTCCTGCAGCTGCGCGAACATCGCCTCGTTCGTGAGTTCCGCGCGCCAGCCCGGAATCGACTCGAGCTTGTCGAGGGTGCCGCCGGTGTGCCCGAGCCCGCGGCCTGAAAGCTGCGGGACCGCGACCTCGAAGGAAGCCACCAGCGGCATCAGCGGCAGGGTGATCTTGTCGCCCACCCCGCCGGTGGAGTGCTTATCGGAGGTGGGCCGGCCGAGATTCGAGTAGTCTAGCCGCTCCCCCGACGCGATCATGGCGTTCGTGAGATCGAGGATCTCGTGCCGTGTCATCCCGTTGAGGAAGATCGCCATCGCCATCGCGGCCATCTGCTCGTCCCCGACGTAGCCGGAGGTGTAGCGGGAAATGAGCCAGTTGATTTCCTCGGTGTCGAGGCTTCCGCCATCGCGCTTGTGACGGATGAGGTCAACGGCGGCAAAGGGTTCGATCACTACTTGCTCCTGGTGCGGTTGGGGTTAGCGGCCGAGGTGGGAGGGGCCGAAGGACTGCGGCAGGATCGCGTCGAAGGGGAGGATGCCCTGCGGGGTGTCGATCAGCATCTGCGGGGTCTTGAACTCATTGAGCAACTGTCGGCAGCGGCCGCAGGGCATCAGTGTTTCGCCGAGCCCGTCACAGCAGGTGAACGCTACGAGGCGCCCACCGCCTCCGCGCGCGAGTTCGGAGATCAGTCCGCATTCGGCGCACAGGCCAACCCCATAGCTCGCGTTTTCGACATTGCAGCCGGTGACGATGCGGCCATCTTCGGTGAGGGCAGCCGCACCAACCGGGTAGTTCGAATACGGCACGTATGCCTGCTGCATCACGGCCCGTGCCGCCTCGCGCAGTGGCTCCCACTCGATCTCGTCTAGCCCGTCCATGCTGGCTCCCTCACTTGATGTAAGGCACCCCGTCGGCGGCGGGTGCCCGTGACTGTCCGACGAATCCGATCACCGCGAGCACGGTCACGATGTACGGCACCATCGATAGCAGTTCTGAAGGAACATTTGCACCGACCTGGGTAGCGAGGGTACGGAAGTTCGATGCGAAACCAAACAACAGTGCGGCACAGGTCGCGTAGACCGGATGCCAGCGGCCAAATATAAGCGCCGCAAGCGCAATATATCCCTGGCCACTGGTGACTTCCTGGTTGAACGCGCCGACCGAGCCGAGCGTGTAGAAAGAGCCGCCAACCCCGGCAATCGCGCCCGAGAGAAGCACATTGAACCAGCGCATCCCGTTCACATTGATACCCACGGTATCGGCCGCCTTGGGATGCTCACCCACCGAGCGGGTGCGCAGACCCCACTTGGTGTTGAACAGCGCCCAGGTCAATAGCGGCACGAGGATGAACATCAGGTACGTGATGATCGAGTGTGAGAAGAACACCGGACCGATCACCGGGATGCTCGACAGCAGCGGAATCGGCCAGGTGGAGTAGGTTTCGGGGCTGTTGTACAGTTCGCGGTTGCTCGACATCAACCCGGAATACAGGTAGTTGGTCAGGCCGATCACGATCATATTGATCACCACACCGACGACCACTTGCTCGACCCAGTACGTGATCGAGAACAGCGCCAAGATCACCGAGACGAGCACCCCCGCAATAAGCGCCGCGAGGATGCCAGCGATCCAGCTGCCGGTCATCGAGGAGACGAGGGCCCCCGCGAAGGCACCGGCAAGCAGCTGACCTTCGATAGCGATGTTCACGACACCGGCGCGTTCGGAGACAAGGCCCGCCATGGAACCAAAGACCAGCGGCGTGGAGATTGCCAGGGTTCCGGTCAACAGCCACACAAACGGCACATTCGCACCGGCACCCACCCAGACGATCAGTGCGATGACCCACAGGGCCGCGAAGATGGTGATACCCCACATCGGCACAGGCTTGCGGTCGTAGGCGAGCTTCACCGAGTATGCGGCGAAGGCGAGCATGAGCACCGAGAGGATGAGGTTGGTCAGCATCGTCGGCAGAATCAGCGGTGGTAGCTCGATCGCGACATTACGGTTATTGAGATCGATGCGGGTAGAGACGTCGGCGGCCGCGTCGATGGCGAATACCAGCAGCGCGATCAGCGCGAAGACCACGAGCATGATCGGGGTCTTCCACTTGCGTGGCGCGAGGGCGGTCTCGGTCGGTTCCGGGTTTCCCGGAGTCTTCGGCGTAACGATGGCGGTCATGTTAGCTCCTCACCTTTGCAGCAGCGACACGGTCGCGGAACTTGATGCCCGTCGGTCGTGGGAGGAAGCCGAGGAATCTCGGCGCGGCAACGAAGAGCACGATGAGGCCCTGAATTACCGGGATGATGTCTCGCGGGATGCCGGCCTGGATTTCCATGGTCACCGCGCCCGCTTTGAGGAGGCCAAAGAGAAGTGCCGCGAGCACGATTCCCACGGGGCTATTGCCACCGAGGAGGGCGACGGTGATCGCGTCAAAGCCGATTCCCGCGTGGATGCTCGGTTCGATTCCGCTGGGGTGCACCTCGAGGGTCTGGGTGGCGGCGGCCAAACCGATAAAGGCACCGGAGATGGCCATCGTGGTGACCGTGACTGCCTTCACGCTGATGCCAGCGGTGCGTGCTGCGCTCGGGTTGATCCCCACCGCGCGGATCTTAAAGCCGACCGTTGAGCGGTCCATGATCCACCAGTAGAGCACCGCCGCAAGGAGCACCAGCACAAACCCAAGGCCGAAGGTGTTGAAGAGCTGCGGCATCACCGCGGTCGCATCCACCGCCTTCGATTTCGCGAAGCCGGGAGCATTCGGAGATTGGAACATCGGCTGCTTGAGCAGGTAGGTGACGCCCCAGTGCGCAATCCAGTTGAACATGATGGTGAGAATCACCTCGTGTGCCCCGGTTTGTGCCTTCAAGAAACCGACGATCGCGGCCCACATGGCACCACCGAGGATGGCCGCGAGGATCGCGACAATCAGGTGCAGGCCAGCGGGCAAGTGCCAGCTCGCGCCGACATAGCTCGCGAAGAGCGCGCCGACGAGCATCTGACCTTGACCACCAATGTTGAACAGGCCCGCGCGAAAGGCCACGCCGAGGCCAAGACCGGCAGCCAGCAGCGGGGTGGCCCACTGCAGCGTGGTCAATAAGGGTTGGAAGCCACGAGTGGGGCTGTACACCGCGCCCGAGATCATGGCGCGCACCGCATCCCCAATGAGCTCGGTTGCTACCCGGAAGAAGTCACCGGGGCGGGAGAAGAAGTACCCGAGGGTCTCCTGCACCTCTTTATTGGTGAAGACCGCGATGAGCATCCCGACAAAGAGCGCCAAAATGATCGCGACCACCGAGCGAACCACACTGCCGCCGAGGACATCCCGCCAGGCGGCGCGCCACGGATGCTCGGCAAGAGCATTGGTTGAGCCGCCGGCTGTTTTGTCTACGGGGGCTTTGGGCTCCGGCGGGGTGAGGGAGGCATTACTGCTGGTCATACGGGACTCCTGCCATCATCTTGCCAAGCTCTTCGCGGGTGGTGGTGGGCGGGACGATACCCATGCTGCGACCGCCGTACATCACCATGATTCGATCGGCGAGTTGGGTGACTTCATCAAGTTCGGTCGAGACGATCAGCACCGGGATGCCCGAGTCTCGGGCCGCAACAATCTGCTTGTGCACGAATTCAATCGAGCCAACGTCAAGCCCGCGGGTGGGCTGCGAGGCCACGAACATTTTGAGTTCACGTCCGAGCTCTCGCGCGAGCACCACCTTCTGCTGGTTTCCGCCCGAGAGCCGTCCGGCGTGGGTTTCAATCGACGGGGTGCGGATATCGAAGTCTTCCACCGCCTCATCGGCGAACTCGCGAATTGAGCTGAGACTCAGCGAGCCAAATTTCGAGAAGGGTTGCTGATCGATGCGGTCGAGCACGACGTTCTCGGAGATCGTGAACTCGCCGACCAGGCCGTCTTCGGTGCGGTCTTCGGGCACAAAGCCCAGGCCCCAGTCGAGGTTCTTGCGCACCGACTGGCCGAGCATTTCCTTGCCGAGCAGTGTGATCGAGCCGCTGGTCGTCGCGCTCAACCCGAGGATCGCCTCGGCCAATTCGGTCTGCCCGTTCCCCTGCACACCGGCTACGACCAGGATTTCGCCGCCGTGAATATCGAAGGAGAGTTTGTCGATCAGCACCGAGCCGGTTTTGCTGAAGACCGTGAGGTCTTGCACCCGGAAGTCGGCATTGCCGGGTTTCGCGGGTGCCTTGTTGACCGAGAGGCCGACGTCCCGGCCCACCATCAGCGAGGCGAGTTCCTCATTGGATGCGCTGGGGTCGGCTTCCCCAACCACCTTGCCGCGGCGGATGACGGAGATTTTGTCGCTGACTTGCCGTACTTCGCGCAGTTTGTGGGAGATAAAGACGATCGAGGTGCCCTGCTTGCGCAGTTGATCCATGATCGACATGAGTTCGTCGGTTTCTTGCGGCGTGAGCACGGCAGTGGGCTCATCGAGCACCAGGATGCTCGCCTCTTGTGAGAGCGCCTTGATGATTTCGACGCGTTGCTGGGCGCCGACGGAAAGGTCTTCAATTTTGTCGTCCGGGTCAATGTGGAACCCGAATCGATCGGAGATCTCGCGCACGCGCTCGCGCGCGGCGTTCAGATCGAGGATGCCGAAGCCGCGAGTGGGTTCGCGGCCCAGCATCAAGTTTTCGGCGACGGTGAACACGGGAATCAGCATGAAGTGCTGGTGCACCATGCCGATTCCCGCATCGATCGCGTCGCCAGGCCCGGAGAATTTCTGTTCCACCCCATCCAGCAAGATCTGTCCTTCATCCGGCTCATAGAGGCCGTAGAGAACGTTCATCAGGGTGGATTTACCCGCACCGTTTTCGCCGAGCAGACTGTGGATTTCTCCGGACTCGACGGTGAGGTCAATCTTGTCGTTGGCGGTGAAGGTACCGAAGCGCTTCGTAATGCCGCGTAGCTCGAGTTTCATCTTCTCGCTTCTTCTCCGGGCGGACTATGTGTGGGACTGCGTGCGGGTATGGATGCAGGTTTGGGCCGGCGGGGACCTGACGCCCCCGCGCGAGCGTGTTACTCACGCGGGGGCTGCGGGATGTCCGGGTGCCTACTCTGCCTGGCTGGGCGAGGAAGGCGACTCGACGACGATCTCACCAGAGATGATCTGCTGCTTGATCGTGTCGAGCTCTTCCAGCATGCCGTCCGGCAGTTGCGATTCGAACTCACCAAAGCCCGAAATGCCAACGCCTTCGTTCTCGAGCGTGCCGGTGTAGATCGTGCCGCCCGCGAAGGTGCCGTTGAGGGCATTCTCGATCGCGTCGAAGACGGTCACGTCGAGACCCTTCAGGATCGACACGAAGATGATGTCCGAGTAACCGGGCTCACCGATGGTCAGGTCGCTGTCCACACCGAGCAGGACTGCCGAGTCACCGTCCGCGCGGATAGCTTCGGCGGCACCCTGGTACAGCGGGCCACCCACCGGCAAGATGACGTCAGCACCCTGGGCGAGGAAGCCCTCGGTGATCTGCTTTGCCTTGGTGTTGTCGGTGAAGTTACCGACGAACTCACCCGTCTGCGACTCCACGTTCCAACCGAGGACCTGAACGTCAGCGCCCTTCTGTTCGTTGTAGTAGGCGACGCCGTCTGCAAAACCATCCATGAAGATGGTCACGGAAGGAATCTGCGAACCACCGTAGGTTGCGACAATGCCGGACTCCGAGAAGCCAGCGGATGCGTAGCCAGCGAGGAAGGCTGCCTGTGCCGTGTCGTAGTTGATCTGCAGGATGTTGTCACCCTCGAGGTAGTCAACGTCGATGATCGCGAAGTGCGTCTCCGGGTTGGCGTCCGCGACGGCCTGGGTGGCGTCCGCGAGCATGAAGCCAACGGGGATGATGATGTTGCAGCTCTGGTCGACCATGGTCTGGAGGTTTGGGGTGAAGTCATCGGGGCTGGTCGACTCGGCCTCGAGCGTGTTGACCCCGAGTTCAGTCTCGGCCTGGACGAGACCGTCGTGGGCGAGCTGGTTGAACGACTTGTCGTCAAACCCGCCCTCATCCGAAACCATGCAGGCGGTGAAGTCGCCGGCGTCAGCACCACCGCCGGCGCCCTCGGTGGAAGTGGTGTCTTCAGGAGCCTGGCCACAAGCGCTCAATACGAGGGCGCTCACCGCCGCGATACTGAGAAGTGGAATCAACTTTTTGCGTGTTGGCACGGTAGAACCTCCTAGGTCGTTCCGCTCCGATGCGGAAAACGGTATTGCGGGGATTCTAACGCCCAATCAGCACTTTTCGTTGTCCTTTTAGCTCGCGACGCTACAAAACTTCCGGATGCTCGGAAGATTTCAGGAGGTTAACAATGTCTTTGACTTGTTGTGCGTTCGAGCGGTCGGTAATCAACAGTGCATCCTCGGTGTCCACCACGATGATGTTCTTAATCCCCGCCACCGCGATTACCCGGTCGGTTTCCGAAATCACAATCCCCGTAGCATTTGTCGAGACCACCCGATCCGCTTCACCGATCACCTGCACCTCGTGCGCACAAGCCGCGGCAGCCTGGTGAACCCGAGTGATTGCCGCAAAATCGCCCACGTCATCCCACCCGAAAAAGCCTGGAATCACGGCGAGCGCACCCTTTTTGGCTGCGGGCTCGGCAACCGTGTAGTCGATCGCGATCTTCTCCAGGGTCGGCCAGATTTCTGCCACCACGGAATCCCGATTCTCAGTGTCCCAAGCATCCGCAATTGCGTTAATTCCGACGGCGAGTTCGGGGGCGTTCTCGGCCAGTTCATCGAGCAGGCGGGAAGCTTTGGCAATAAACATGCCGGCATTCCAGAGGTATTCACCCGAGGCGACATAGCGACTAGCAGTGGCCGAATTCGGTTTCTCGACGAACTCATCCACCTGTCGGGCGGAAGGGGCGCCGTGAATTTCGAATGGCTCGCCCGCGCGAATATAGCCAAAGGCGGTGGATGCGGCCATCGGCTGGATGCCGATGGTCACGATATGCCCTTCGTCGGCAGCGCGCACCGCTTCCCGGACCGCGCGCCGAAATCGGCCACCCGCGCTAATGAGATGGTCGGCTGCGAAAGAGCCGACGACTGCGCCTGGGTGACGCCGTTCCAAAATGGCGGCGGCGAGGCCGATCGCGACGGTGGAATCGCGCCCTTCGGATTCGAGCACGATGTTTTCGTCTTGCAACTCGGGCAATTGCTCGCGAACCTCTGCGGCGTGCGACTGCCCGGTGACCACCATGATGCGGTCCTCACCCGTCAGCGGCACCAGTCGTTCCCAAGTCGACCGCAGCAGCGTGGAACCGGTCCCGGCGATATCGCGGAGGAATTTCGGCCGGTCAGCGCGACTCAACGGCCAGAGCCTCGAACCGACACCTCCCGCGGGAATCACGGCATAAAAGTGGTCGGGATTAGAAGCGAGCATGCGCAAGAGCGTAACCCGTCAGTGGTGTAAATCCGGGGATTCCGCGACATTTGCGCGCGAAGTCCGAGATCTGTTTACTCCGCAGTAACCATTCCCCCTTAGCCTCTGGTGTTATGCGCGTTGCCGTTGTGACTGAAAGTTTCCTCCCGACTGTCAACGGCGTCACCAATTCGGTGAAGAAGGTGCTCGACCATCTCGCGCTGCGCGGGCACGAGGCAATCGTGATTTGTCCCGCTGCCGGAGCACCCGCCGACTATGCCGGGTTTCCAGTGCACGAGGTCGCTACCTTTAACTATCGGCAATTCCCGGTGGGGCTGCCGACCCTGCAGGTGCAGCGCATCCTCGACGATTTCAAGCCGGACGTGCTGCATGCGGCCTCTCCTGCCTTTCTCGGCGGCCACGCGATTGCCGCGGCGCGGCGACGGGGTATTCCCACGGTCGCAATCTTTCAAACCGATATCGCCGGCTATACCGAAAAAAATGGCCTCGGGTTCATGCGCGAAGCGACCTGGTCGCTCCTGCGCCATGTGCACAATCAGGCCGACCGCACCCTCGCACCGTCCAGCGCATCCATTCGCGATTTGACGCGACAGCGGATCGAACGGGTCGCGCGCTGGGGCCGCGGAGTCGACCTCGATACCTACCACCCCGATAACCGCGACACGAGCGATGCGCGAGCCCTGCGCGCGAGTATCGCCGGGCCGGATGAGGTCGTCGTCGGCTATGTGGGGCGACTCGCGCCCGAAAAGCAGGTGGAGAAGCTCGCGGAATTGCGCGGTATCCCGAACCTGCAGCTCGCGATCGTCGGTGACGGCCCCTCGCAGGATGCGCTGCGGCAGCAGTTGCGGGGGCTTCCGGTCCACTTCCTCGGCCGGAAGGGTGGACGCGATCTCGCGATGGCCTACGCGGCGTTTGATGTCTTCGTCCATACCGGCACCGAGGAAACCTTTGGCCAAACCCTGCAAGAGGCCCACGCATCCGGCACCCCGGTGGTGGCCCCGCTCGCGGGAGGCCCGATCGATCTGGTGACCCACGGCGGGGATGGATTCCTCTTCGACCCGTCCCAGTCTCGTGGCGCCGATTCGCTGCGCCGATACGTGGCTCGGCTCGCTGCCGACGCCGGTTTGCGAGCCCGGATGGGTGAGGCCGGTCGTCGTCGTGTCCTTGGTCGATCTTGGGCCGGAATTTGCGATGAATTGCTCGGGCATTACCAAGCTGTGATGGACCAAAAACGAGGTGTTCGCGAGCTCGCGATGACGGGCTCCATCGAGGCGCTCTAGTAAGGCTTGCCTTACCACAACCTGCCTCGAGCCGCCTGAATTCGCGGTAGAGTTGGCATACAGTTTCGGGCGTATTCGTGTATGCGCAAGTCTCCGCCCCGAGCGACACCACTGCCGCCGGGTCACATCAACACAGAAGGGTAGTTCCGTGTCAGCTGTTCAGACGGGCACCCCGACTTCACCTCAACCCGGGAAGAAGAAGTCCCTCGGTGGGACGCTTTACCGCGGCAATGAGGGTATGTGGTCGTGGGTACTTCACCGCATCACTGGTGTAGCAATTTTCTTCTTCCTCCTCGTGCACGTGCTCGACAGTGCACTGCTGCTGGTCAGTCCCGAGGTTTACAACGCCGTAATCGGCGCGTACAAGACTCCGATCATGGGGATCGGTGAGCTCGGCCTCGTCGGCGCGATCGTGTACCACGCCTTCAACGGTCTGCGCATCATCGTGGTCGACTTTGTGCCCGGCGGTACGCGCATCCAGAAGCTGCTGTTCTGGATCGTAATCGGCATCTGGGTAGTGGTGATGGCGGGCTTCGCCTTCATCCACCTGCAGAACGTATTCGGTCACTAGGAAAGTAGGGAGATCGAAAAATGACTATTGAAGCTGTCGAATATCCGCGTACCCCGCTTTCCGAACGCAAGAAGAGCGCCCAGAACTGGGAGCGCGCCGGTTGGGCGTTCATGCGCATCTCGGGTGTGCTGCTCATCTTCCTCGTGTTCGTACACCTGTACTCGAACCTGATCGCCGGTGACGGTGTGCACCAGATCGACTACCAGTTCGTGGTCGCCGAGAAGTTCGCGGTGCCGTTCTGGCTGATCTGGGATGCGCTGCTCCTCGTGCTCGCGCTCATCCACGGCACGAACGGTATGCGCACCATCGTCAACGACTACGTCTACAAGCCGGGCCCCCGCAAGGCACTCGTCGCGACCCTTTGGATCGCCTGCATCGTCGAGATTGTCCTCGGCATGATCGTGCTGATCGTCTTCGCCGTGGAGCCTTGCTTCCAGGGCGGCGCCTCGATCTGCTCGTAGTTCCGGTTCAACGCGTTTAGGAAGAGAATTTAGACATATGGCTGCAGAACAGCTCAAGGACACCGTCAAGGTCATCGACGGCGTGAAGATTCACTACCACCGCAACGAAGTGGTCATCGTTGGTGCGGGTGGTGCGGGGATGCGCGCCGCAATTGAAGCGGCTGAAACTGCCGGTACCGGCGCCGTCGTCGACGTCGTGACCAAGCTTTACCCGACTCGTTCGCACACCGGAGCTGCCCAGGGTGGCATGGCCGCGGCACTCGCGAACGTGGAGGAAGACAACTGGGAGTGGCACACCTACGACACCGTCAAGGGTGGCGACTACCTCGTCGACCAGGACTCCGCGGAGATCCTCGCGAAGGAAGCAATTGAAGCGGTACTCGACCTCGAGAACATGGGTCTGCCCTTCAACCGCACGCCGGAAGGCAAGATCGACCAGCGCCGCTTCGGTGGTCACACTCGTGACCACGGTAAGGCTCCGGTTCGTCGTGCCTGCTACGCCGCTGACCGTACCGGTCACATGATTCTGCAGACGCTGTACCAAAACTGCGTCAAGCACAACATCCGCTTCTTCAACGAGTACTACGCGCTCGACGTGGCTTTCACCGAAGTTGACGGTGTGAAGACCCCCTCGGCTGTTGTGGCGTACGAGCTCAAGACCGGTGACCTGCACGTCTTCCAGGGCAAGTCCATCGTCTTCGCGACCGGTGGTTTCGGCAAGGTCTTCAAGACCACGTCGAACGCCCACACCCTCACCGGTGACGGCGTCGGCATCATCTGGCGCAACGGCCTGCCGCTCGAGGACATGGAGTTCTTCCAGTTCCACCCGACCGGCCTCGCCGGCCTCGGCATCCTGCTTACCGAGGGTGCCCGTGGTGAAGGTGCAATCCTGCGTAATGACTCGGGTGAGCGCTTCATGGAACGCTACGCGCCAACCATTAAGGACCTCGCCCCGCGTGACATCGTGGCGCGCTCGATGGTGCAGGAAGTGCTCGAAGGCCGCGGCGCCGGCCCGAACAAGGACTACGTCTACCTCGACTGCACCCACCTGGGTGCCGAGGTGCTCGAGACGAAGCTGCCGGACATCACCGAGTTCGCCCGCACCTACCTCGGCGTTGACCCGGTCACCGAACCGGTACCGGTATACCCGACCGCGCACTACGCCATGGGCGGCATCCCCACCAATAACGACGCGCAGGTCATCTCAGATGAAGACGACACCGTCGTTCCCGGCCTCTTCGCCGCTGGTGAGTGCGCTTGCGTCTCGGTGCACGGCTCGAACCGTCTGGGCACCAACTCGCTGCTGGACATCAACGTCTTCGGTAAGCGCGCCGGCCGCAACGCCGTCAAGTACGCACAAACCGCCGACTACGCACCGCTTCCCGATGACGCCGACGAGTTCGTGCGCACCCTGGTGAAGAACATGCGCGACTCGCACGGCACCGAATCGGTCGCCGACCTGCGCCGCGAACTGCAGGAAACCATGGACACGAACGTCCAGGTGTTCCGCACCGAAGAGACCCTCACCGAAGCGACCAAGGTCATCCACTCGCTGCGTGAGCGCTACCGCGACATTCACGTCAACGACAAGGGCCTTCGCTACAACACCGAGCTCCTCGAAGCGATTGAGCTGGGCTTCCTGCTCGACCTCGCCGAGGTTGTCACCTACACGGCGCTGAACCGTCAGGAGTCGCGCGGTGGTCACATGCGTGACGACTTCCCCAAGCGTGACGACGAGAACTGGATGCACCACACCATGGCATACCTGAGCGGCGACCGTCGCTCGGCTGACCCCGCCGACCACATCACCCTCGGCAAGAAGCCCGTGCGTATGACGCACTACGTGCCGCAGGAACGAAAGTACTAAGAAGGGAGAACCGTCATGACTACTGCTACCGCAAATGTTGACGAGCGTAAGACTGAAGAGCCGGAGAAGCCCTTCAAGGTTCAAATCAAGCTGCGTCGCTACGACCCCGAGACCCGTCCGGATGCGTACTGGGAGACCTTCGAGGTCGACATGTACTCGACCGACCGCATCCTCGACGCCCTCCACTCGATTAAGTGGGACCAGGACTCGACCCTCGCGTTCCGCCGCTCCTGCGCGCACGGTATTTGCGGTTCGGATGCCATGCGCATCAACGGCCGCAACCGCCTGGCTTGCAAGACCCTCGTGAAGGACCTCGACATCACGAAGCCCGTGACCGTGGAAGCGATCAAGGGCCTTCCGCTCGAGCGCGACCTCATCGTCGACATGGACCCCTTCTTCGAGGCTTACAAGGAGATCCACCCCTTCCTGGTGGCTTCCGACAAGCCCGAGAAGGAGCGCATCCAGTCGATCGCGGACCGCGACATCTTCGACGACACGACCAAGTGCATCCTCTGCGCAGCATGCACCACCTCGTGCCCTGTGTTCTGGACCGACGGCCAGTACTTCGGCCCGGCAGCGATCGTGAACGCACACCGCTTCATCTTCGACTCGCGTGACGAAGACGCCAAGACCCGCCTCGACATCCTCAACGACAAGGAAGGCGTGTGGCGCTGCCGCACCACCTTCAACTGCACCGAGGCATGCCCCCGCGGCATCGAGGTCACCAAGGCAATCGCCGAAGTGAAGCAGGCCATTCTGCGAGGCAAGCGCTAATTGCTTGCTGAGGTGCGCTAACTTCTCGCACCAACCGCAAAAGGGGGCTCCGACACTTTTCGTGTCGGAGCCCCTCTGCGTTTCCCGCGGCGTTTCGACCGCGAGCTCCCTCCGCCGCGTTCCCACCGCCGCCGCGCGTTCCCACTCCCACTCTCAACTAACTCGTCACTCGACGTCGCATCGGGGGCTCGCAACAGCATCCATTGACGAACGAACGAGACACCCCTAGCTAACTCGTCACTCGACGTCGATCCCGGGCCCCGGAACTGCATCTATCGACGAGTTGCGCAGCGGCGCTCACGCGACTCGTCGATGGATGTTGTTGGGGCACGGGTGGGGAGCATCCGGTGACGAGTCTGCGACGAGCCTCTGGGCGGCTCGCTCGGTGTCGGCCAGAACTCGCACTCGCGTTCGCGGGGCGCGCCGTTCAAATAACCGCGCTTCGCGCAAGTTGCACGCGAATTGAACGAACCAGTTCATGCCACCGCTTGCCGTTGAGGTCCGTCTTCACAACATGCATCAGCCGCATACCAGCTTCCTGAAATTGTCGATCGCGCAGAACGTCCGCGTCGATCGTTGCCTGATCAGTGAAGTGGAAATCACCGTCGTAATTGAGGTACAGGCCTGCTTCTGGATATCCGAGATCTGGGCGATAAAGGGTGCCATCGTCAAGAAAGACTTCCGGCTGAACCTCTGGCTCTGGCAGCCCAGCATCGACAAATTGCAGTCGCGCAACCGACTCCATGGGTGATTCCACACGAGGACGAGCGCGCACCACAGCTTGACGCAATGTACGGATCCCTCGCATCCGTTCGAACTTCGCGAGTATCGCGGGGAGATCCGCCGGCACCAAGAGCGGACGCTCCGCGAAATTTAGACTGGGGTATTTATTGAAATCCGTGAGCAGCGCATCCAACATCACCGTGATGTCAAACGCATTGAGGTGCATCGCCGACGTCAATACCGCCAGCACGGGTGACACAACTGGGACGCTTCCGAGCCTTGAAGCTCGAAAGAAATCGTCTCGGATAGCGCGGCTTTTCACACCGCCTATTCGAACTCTCGAGACGGATGCGCGGGTCAATACTTCGATGTCGGCAGAGCGAGTGTTCGCCAGGTTGGGGATTCGCAAGCCCCACAACTCTGCGGCAGCCAGACCCGAGATCGCCTGTCCATCGCTCAGCCGTTGGCCAAGAGCGATAGCACGCTCGCGTCTCGAAATAGGTTCGGTGTGTGAGCGAACACCCACGAACGGCGCATGGAGTTTCGGATTGCGTAGTTTTCCCGGTGTCACGCCCGCTGCGACAGCCGCGGACACGCTGAAGGCGCCACTCTGGAATTGCGGTGGCAGGCTCAATTCATCACGCATAGCTCGAACGCTACGTCTTGTCGTAATTCCGGGTTTTTCTGGGGCGGTGAACTGTGGAGAACACCTTCAGCTCGATGATCTGTGGAGAACTCGCGCGCCTCGCGCCCTTCGCGCACCCACAGACTCGTCGATGGATGCTGTTTTGTGGCGGTGTGACGACATCCAATGACGAGTTGGTTGAGGGTGTTGCATTCGTTCGTCGATGGATGCTGTTCCGAGGTCCGGAATCGACGTCGAGTGACGAGTTAGGCGCGGGGCTTTGACCGACCGATGGATCGAGGCCGTGATCGGAGAGGGGAGATCGGAGAGAGGGCGATTACCCGACTGCGCACCTTCGACCTCCGGGTCACGGTTCGCTAAGGGAGCACGAAAGTTGCTGCAATACGCGCATCAAAATGATAGGTTGTCAGGACATATAACCTTGGGCAATACTGCACAGGAGGAACCATGAAGCTCGGTCTTGTTGGCTACGGCTCCGGCGGACGCTACTTCCACTCGCCCTATATTGCGGCGGCGGAAGGCGTTGAGCTCGTCGGCATCGTCGCGCGCTCGCCGCAGCGCGTGGCCGAAGTTCAAAGCGACTTCCCCGAGGTGCCGGTCTATGCATCCCTCACCGAGCTGCTCGAAGCCGGGGTGGATGCGGTCACGATCACCACTCCCCCGCAGACCCGGCGCGAGCTGGTACTCGAGGCGATCGAAGCCGGCGTGCACGTCATCGCCGACAAGCCCTTCGCACCCGATGCCGCGGGTGCACGCGAGCTCGTCGCCGCCGCCGAAGCCAAAGGCGTGCTGCTGAGCGTCTTCCAAAACCGCCGTTGGGACACCGATATCCGCACCCTCAAGCAGGTGCTCGATTCGGAAGAACTCGGCAAGGTGTGGCGCTTTGAGTCCGCATTCAACCTTGACGAGCCCGAATCGCTCGAATCGGGCCCGACCGGCGGTCTCCTGCGGGACCTCGGCAGCCACGTCGTCGACCAAGCACTCTGGCTCTTCGGCCCCGCCACCGCGGTAACCGCCTTCCTCGATTGGGTGGAGCTCCCCGAGGGGCGCACGGACGCGAGCTTCTTCATCAACCTCCAGCACGCATCCGGCACGCACTCGCACATTTCGGCAAGCAAGGTGAACCGACTCGTCTCGAAAGAACTGCGTGTGCTCGCTGAGCATGGCAGCTTCATTTCTTCGCAGACGGATGCACAGACCCAGGCGATCTTCCGCGGGGAACGTCCCGCAGCCGGTCGCGAAAACTGGGGCTACGAAGTCGAGAAACGTTGGGCCACGCTCAACACTGCCACGGGCTCGCGTCCGGTGCCTTCCGCACAGGGTGACTACACGCAGTTCTATGAGCAGTTCGCGGCCGCGGTTGATCGAGGCGAACCGCAGCCGGTCCCCGCATCCGAAGCCGTCGGCACCATCGAGGTGCTCGATGCCGTATGGCTCAGCGCGGCCGAATCACGCACGGTCACGCTGTAACCCAGCGGCACGTCGCCGGCGCCAAAACCCGGGCACCGCACACAGCCACCGCATCCCGGCACCACCGCCCGAACTCAGCACCAGCGATCGCACCAGCGACCGCCTGCAACGCTCCACCCGAGAAATTTTTCCCGTCCACATCACGAATACCAAAGGACACCATGACGCTTAAAGTTGGCATTAACGGCTTTGGCCGCATTGGCCGCAACTACCTCCGCGCTGCGATCGAACAGCAGGCAGACATTGACATCGTCGCAGTAAACGACCTCACCGACGCCGCGGCGCTCGCAAACCTCGTCGAGTGGGACTCGCTCCTCGGCCACCTCGACGAGCGGGTTGAAGCTCGCGACAACGAGCTGATCGTCGGCGACCGCACCATCAAGGTGTATTCCGAGCGCGACCCCAAGAACATTCCCTGGGGCGAGCTCGGGGTGGATGTCGTGATCGAGTCCACGGGCTTTTTCACCTCTTCAGATGCCGCGCGCGCCCACCTGGATGCGGGAGCCAAGAAGGTCATCATCTCGGCACCCGCTAGCGGTGACGTGAAGACCATCGTGCTCGGCATCAACGACGACAGCTACGACCCCGCACAGCACGACATCATCTCGAACGGCTCGTGCACCACGAACTCGCTCGCCTTCCTGGCAAAAATCCTGAACGACGAGTTCGGGGTGGAGACCGGGCTGATGACCACCATCCACGCGTACACGGGCGATCAGCGCCTACTGGATGCACCGCACCGCGATTTCCGTCGCGCTCGCGCGGCAGCGCTGTCCACCATTCCGACGAGCTCCGGTGCCGCGAAGGCAATCGGCCTGGTTGTACCGGAGCTCGATGGCAAACTCACCGGTCTGGCGCTGCGCGTACCGGTTCCGGTCGGCTCGGTCACCGACCTCACCGCCCAGGTCTCGCGCGAGGTCACCGCGGAAGAGGTCAACGCGGCATTCGAACGCGCGGCAGCTTCCGAACGCTACAGCCGCTACCTCGAGTACTCGACTGCTCCCCTGGTTTCGGTGGACATCACCGGCAACCCGCACTCGACCATCTTCGACTCTGGCCTCACCCAGGTCGCCGGCCGCCAGGTCAAGGTATTCGGCTGGTACGACAATGAGTGGGCGTTCTCGAACCGTCTCGTCGAGCTTTCGACGCTCGTTGGCGGCAACTAACGTTCGCCTGCCAAGCACCACCGAGAGGCACAGCACTCATCGCTGATCAGGCATAACTGGATGCTGGGCTCACGCAACTGCGTGAGCCCAGCATCCTTTTTCGCAGCTTAAATTCTCAGCCAAAGAACCATATGTTCAATTGTTAGGACAATAGGTGTATGCTGTCACAAAGCCTCCCGGATCCGATCACCGTAGAAAGTTGAAGAGAGACTCGTGACTTCCCCATCCACACCGAACATTGACGTCCTAACCTTCGGCCGCGTCGGTATCGACATTTACCCACTGCAAGACGGCCTGAGCCTCGAAGACGTCGAGACCTTCGGCAAGTACCTCGGCGGCAGTGCCGGAAACGTTGCGGTCGCCGCAGCGAAGCACGGCCACAGCGCGGCACTAATTTCGGGACGCGGTGGCGACTCCTTCGGTCGCTTCGTCACTCGCGAACTCGAACGACTCGGTGTCTCCTCCGAGTACGTGATCACCGTTGAGGACCTGCAGACCCCGGTGACCTTCTGCGAAATTTTCCCGCCGGATGACTTCCCGCTGTACTTCTACCGCAAGCCCAAGGCTCCGGACCTCGCAGTCCCCACCGAGGCGCTTGACCTCGACGCGATTCGTAACGCCAAGATTTTCTGGACCACGGTAACCGGCCTCAGCGAAGAGCCGAGCCGCTCGGCACACCACGCCGCCTGGGCCGCCCGTGCGCGCAAGCCTCACACCATCCTGGACCTCGACTTCCGCGAGGTGTTCTGGAACTCTCGTGAAGAGGCCTCCGAAGAGGTTGGCAAGGCCCTCGAGCACGTCACGGTCGCCGTGGGCAACAAGGAAGAGTGCGAGGTCGCGGTCGGCGAGACCGAGCCGATTCGTGCGGCGGATGCGCTGCTCGAGCGCGGTGTCGAGCTCGCGATTGTGAAGCAGGGGCCCAAGGGAGTCCTTGCGAAGACCAAGGATGAGTTCGTCGAGGTGCCGCCGTACGCCGTTGAGGTCATTAATGGCCTCGGTGCCGGCGACAGCTTCGGTGGCGCGCTCTGCCACGGCCTGCTCGAAGGCTGGGAACTCAAGAAGATTCTGCGTTTCGCAAATATTGCCGGTGCGCTCGTAGCCTCGCGTCGCGAGTGCTCGACCGCTATGCCCACCACCGAGGAAATCCTCGCAATCATGGACGGGAACAACTGATGACCACAGCCCCAACAAGCATCCCCGAGGCCCTCGAGTACTACGCGTCTGCCTTCGAAGAAATCCGTCGGGTACGGGCGGAATCGCCCGAGGCCGTAGCGCAGAAGCTGCAGGCACGCCGCCGCCGCCCGCTACTGCAGGGCGACGGAAAACTGATGCTCGTGGCAGCTGACCACCCGGCTCGCGGTGCCCTCGGGGTGCGCGATCAGGCTACCGCCATGGCGGACCGCTACGAACTGCTCGCCCGCCTCGCAATTGCGCTGTCGCGTCCCGGCGTCGACGGCGTGCTCGGTACCCCCGACATCATCGATGACCTCGCGCTGATGGGCCTCCTCGACGACAAGATCGTGGTCGGTTCGATGAACCGTGGCGGGCTGCGCGGCGCTGCCTTCGAGATGGATGACCGCTTCACCGGCTATGACATCGACAGCATCAAGCGCGATGGTCTGGACTTTGCCAAGACCCTCGTGCGCGTGAACCTGGAAGACCCCGCCACCGTGGCAACCCTCGAGGCAAACGCTCGCGCGGTGGATGACGCTTACCGCGCCCAACTGCCGATCATGCTTGAGCCGTTTATGAGCAACTGGGTTGACGGCAAGATTGTCAACGACCTGAGCACCGAGGAAGTCATCAAGTCCGTCGCGATCGCTTCGGGCCTCGGCAATAGCTCGGCCTACACCTGGATGAAGCTGCCGGTGGTCGAAAACATGGAAGCCGTGATGGCATCCACGACCCTGCCGACCCTGCTTCTCGGTGGCGAGCCCAAGGGCACCCCGGAGGAAGTTTTCGCAAGCTGGCAGAAGACTCTCGCCCTGCCGGGTGTGCGGGGACTCGTGGTCGGTCGCACCCTGATCTACCCGCACGACGACAATGTCGCTGGCGCTGTAGATACTGCCGTTGCGATGGTTCACGGAACGGCGTCCTAGCATCCACTAGCAAGTCTGCTGACGCTACAAACAGACCCAAGTAGAACAGGAAAGGTGACCCCAATGGCACAGAACAACGAATGGTTCTTTGAACGCGGCGAACTCGCCAAGGACGGCTGGGAGTCAGTCGTCGATTCCTCGCTCGAAGGCTGGGCGCACACGGGCCTGCGCGTGGCCAACCTCGCCGAATCGGGCTCGCTTGAGCTTGCCGCTGGCGAGGTTGAACGCATCATCATCCCGCTCGATGGCCCCGCCACGGTTCAGTGGTCGGATGCTGAGGGCAACTCCGGTACGCAGGAACTGATCGGTCGTCCCTCGGTGTTCGATGGCCCGACGGATGTGCTCTACCTCGGTGTGGGCGCGAAGGCGACGCTGAGCGGCAAGGCTCGCGTTTCGGTAGCTGAGGCTCCCGCAACGGAGACCTTCCCCACTCGTTACATCGCGAAGGAAGAGGTCCCGGTAGAGCTGCGTGGCGCTGGGCGCTCGAGCCGTCAGGTGCACAACTTCGGCACCCCGGCTGCGCTGGATGCATCCAAGTTCATCGTCTGCGAGGTCATCACCCCCTCGGAGAACTGGTCCTCCTTCCCCGCGCACAAGCACGACGAGCACGTACCCGGCCACGAGTCGCGCCTCGAAGAGATCTACTACTTCGAATCGGCCGTCTCCAAGGGTGTCGACGCCCCCGCGGAGGCCGACCCCTTCGGCATGTTCGCGACGTATTCCTCCTCGGCCGGTGACATCAACATCAACGCGATCGTGCGCACCGGTGATGTGGCACTCGTGCCCTACGGCTACCACGGCCCCGCCGTTGCTGCCCCGGGCTACGACCTCTACTACCTGAACGTCATGGCCGGTCCCGACAAGGAACGCGTCTGGCACATTCAGGACGACCCCGCGCACGGCTGGGTGCGCGACACTTGGGAGAACGAAGAGTTCGACTCGCGTCTTCCCTACACCGACCCCAGCAACTCCTAGTTCGCATCCCTAAGCACTAATAAAGAGGACAGTACCGATGGCAGTGACGCCAGAAACCAAGCGGATGACAGTCAGCCAGGCGCTCATTGAGTTCCTTGGACACCAGTGGACGGTTGACGGAGATCACCGTGAACGAACTATTGCCGGAACCTTTGGCATTTTTGGGCACGGGAATGTCGCTGGCATCGGTCAGGCCCTCAAGCAGTACAACGAGACCGACCCGACCCTGATGCCCTACTACCAGGCCCGCAATGAGCAGGCCATGGTGCATCAGGCGGTCGGCTACGCGCGCATGCACCGCCGCCTCGGCACCTACGCCTCGGCCGCCTCGGTCGGCCCGGGAGCCGCGAACATGCTGACGGCGGCGGCGCTCGCGACCACCAACCGCTTGCCAGCGCTCTTGCTGCCGAGCGACACCTTCGCCACCCGTGTGGCGGACCCGGTGCTGCAGCAAATGGAGCTGCCGCACGACACGAGCATCACCGTAAACGACGCGTTCCGTCCGCTCTCGCGCTTCTTCGACCGCGTAGACCGCCCCGAGAAGCTCTTCTCGATCGCGCTGTCGGCAATGCGGGTGCTCACCGACCCGGTTGAGACCGGAGCGGTGACCATCTCGCTCCCGGAGGACGTCCAGGCCGAGGTGCTGGATGTTCCGGTCGAGTTCCTGCAGGACCGCGAGTGGCACCTGCGCCGCCCGCTGCCCGAGCGCGCCGCACTCGCGCGCGCGGTTGCCGCAATCCGCGGCGCCAAGCGTCCGATCATCGTCGCCGGTGGTGGCGTGATCTACTCGAACGCTGAGGATGCGCTGCGTCAGCTTGTTGAGGCAACCGGCATCCCGGTTGGCACCTCGCAGGCCGGTGGCGGTGCCCTGAACTGGGATCACCCGCAGTACCTCGGTGGTATCGGTGCCACCGGCACCACCGCCGCAAACCGGGTTGCTGCCGAGGCCGATGTGGTCATCGGTATCGGTACCCGCTACAGCGACTTCACCACGGCGAGCCGCACGGCATTCCAGAACCCGAACGTCACCTTCGTGAACATTAACGTTGCGAGCTTCGACGCCTACAAGCACGGCACACAGATCGCCGTCGTGGCCGATGCACGCGAAACCATCGAGGCACTCCAGGCCGAGCTTTCACGGTTCCAGGTAGAGCCGGAATTCGCCGAGACCATTCGCCGCGAGAAGGCGACCTGGGATGCTGCCGTGGACAAGGCCTTCGAGCCCTCGGGCCTCGCGCTTCCCGGCCAGCCCGAGATCATCGGTGCCGTGCAGTCCTCGACCGACCCCGAAGACGTCATTGTGCAGGCCGCGGGCTCGCTCCCGGGTGACCTCCACAAGCTGTGGCGCGTACGCGACCCACTCGGCTACCACGTGGAATACGCGTTCTCGTGCATGGGGTACGAGATCGCCGGTGGCCTGGGTGCCAAGCGCGGTGCCCTCGCATCCGGTTCCGACCGCGAAATCGTGGTGATGGTGGGCGACGGCTCCTACCTGATGCTGCACACGGAGCTCGTCACTGCGGTGGCTGAAGGAATCAAGCTCATCGTGGTGCTCATCCAGAACCACGGCTACGCATCCATCGGTCACCTCTCGGAGACCGTCGGTTCGCAGCGCTTCGGTACCTGGTACCGCGAGTACGACGATGTCGCCAAGAACTTCCAAGGCGAAGACATCCTGCCGATCGATCTCGCTGCCAACGCGCGCAGCTACGGTATCGACGTCATCGAAGTCGAGCCCAGTGCATCCGCCATCGAAGATCTCAAGGCAGCCATGGCCGCAGCCAAGGCTTCGGACCGCAGCACGCTGATTCACATCAACAGCGATCCGCTCATCTACGCACCCGACGGTGAGGGCTGGTGGGATGTGCCAGTCTCCGAAGTCTCCGAACTCGACAGCACGCAACAGGCGTACACCGAGTACCTCGAGCAGAAGTCACACCAAAAGCCGCTCCTCGGCTAATCCTGAAACCAACGAAGGAGATTCAGCGAATGACCCAAACCGAAACCCCGTCCATCCGGATCGGTACCGCGCCCGACTCTTGGGGAGTTTGGTTTCCGAACGACCCCGGCCAGGTGCCCTGGAAGCGCTTCCTCGACGAAGTCGTCGAAGCCGGCTA
This sequence comes from Gulosibacter chungangensis, assembly GCF_008831155.1. Classification (GTDB taxonomy): domain Bacteria; phylum Actinomycetota; class Actinomycetes; order Actinomycetales; family Microbacteriaceae; genus Gulosibacter; species Gulosibacter chungangensis. The sequence goes on from NZ_WBKB01000001.1 coordinate 117,754, forward strand.
CGAGTGGATCGAGCTCGGGCCCTACGGTTACCTGCCCACCGACCCAAACGAGCTCGAGGATGAACTCGGCTCGCGCGGTCTGAAGCTCTCGGCGGGTACCGTATTCACCGGTTTCCACAAGGGTGAAGACCAGTGGCAGCGTGCCTGGGACCAGGCCCTTGAGGTTGCCGGTCTCGCCTCGAAGCTCGGCGCCGAGCACCTCGTGGTGATCCCCGACCTGTGGCGCAGCGACGCCACCAGCGAGGTGCTCGAGTCGCGCACCCTCGACGACGAGCAGTGGCAGAAGCTCGCTGCTGGTCACGACCGCCTCGGTAAGGCCCTGCTCGAAGAGTTCGGCATGAAGCAGCAGTTCCACTCGCACGCGGACAGCCACATCGGCACCACGCGTGAGGTGCTGCGTTTCCTCGCCGAAACCGACGAGCGCTACACGAACCTGTGCCTGGACACCGGCCACTATTCCTACTACGGCGGCGACAACCTCAAGCTCATCGAGGACCACCCCGAGCGCATCGGCTACCTGCACCTCAAGCAGGTTGACCCGACGCTGCTGTTCGACATTCTCAAGAACGACGTACCGTTTGCCGAGGCTGTCGCGCAGGACATCATGGTCGAGCCGCCCCACGGCATCCCCGAACTCGCGCCGATCATCGAGCGCGTAGCCCAGATCGACCCGAATATCTTCGGCATTGTCGAGCACGATATGTACGGCTGCTCGGTCGACCGCCCCGGCCCCATCGCGAAGCGCACTCGCGACCACATTTTCAGCTGCACCCGCGCGGCACGCGTGAACTAGGAGATTCAAATCATGACCAACACCACTGGAGTAACCCCAGACCTGCGCGTCGGCGTCGTTGGCGCCGGCATGATGGGTGCCGACCACGTCAAGCGCATTACCGAACGCATCAAGGGCGCGGTTGTCTCCGCGATCATTGAGCCGGATGCCGGGCGCGCGGCGGCAGCCGTCGAAAACGCTCCCGGGGCCCAGGCTTTCACCCGCATCGAGGACGCCATCGAAGCAGATGCCGTCGACGCGGTACTCATCGCCACCCCGGGCCAGTTCCACGAGCCGGTGCTGATGCCGGCGCTGGAAGCGAAGCTCCCCATCCTCTGCGAAAAGCCGCTCACCCCGGACTCCGAGTCCTCGCTGAAGGTTCTCGAAGCCGAGCAGAAGCTCGACAAGCCGCACATCCAGGTCGGTTTCATGCGTCGCTTCGACAAGGAGTACGCGCAGCTGCGGGAACTTGTCACCGCGGGTGACGCTGGCGAGCTGATCATGCTGCGCGCCGCGCACCGCAACCCCTCGGTGCCCGAGTCCTACACCCAGAAGATGCTCATCACCGACTCGGTGGTGCACGAGTTTGACGTGCTGCCGTGGCTCGCGGGCTCGCCCGTGAAGAGCGTTGAGGTGAAGTACCCCCGCCGCAACGAGCTCGCCCCCGAGCGCCTGCGCGAGCCGATCCTGGTGATCATGGAACTCGAAAACGGTGTCCTCGTTGACCTCGAAATGAACGTCAGCGTGCAGTTCGGCTACCAGGTTGCCACCGAGGCCGTCTTCGCCGAGGGCATCGCTCGCATCGGTCAGCCCAGCGGCCTCGAGCTCTGGAAGAGCGCCACCTACTCGCGTGCCGAGCACACCTCCTTCGTGACCCGCTTCGCCGACGCCTACGACGAACAGCTGCAGCGCTGGGTCAACGCGGTTCGCGCTGGCACCCTGGTTGACGGCCCGAACTCATGGGACGGCTACCTCGTCGCCCTCGCCTGCGAGGCGGGCGTTGCAGCCCTCGAGCAGAGCGGCCCCGTCTCAATCGAGTCCGCCGAGCGTCCCGCGTTCTACGCGTAGCCGCTGCTACGCCTAAACCGCGTTCTCACTACCGATTCCCACCCACGAGATTAGGAGATCACGTTGGTTCGCATCGCATATGACCCGACGCCGTATCACTTCAACCACGGCGTCCTCGAGTTGCCCGATATCGTCGCCCGGCTGGGTTACGAATACATGCAACTCACCCCGCACCCCGAGTTCGGTCCCTTCCACCGCATGCCCAAGGCCGACGACGAGCTCGTCGCCGCGCTGAAGAAGCGGGCGGCGGATGCCGGTGTCAAGATCGTCGCCCTGCAGCCGGTGCAGCGCATTTCCTGGCCAGAAGAACCGCAGCGTGAGGCTGCGGTGCGCAACTTCAAGCGGGTCATCGAAATCACCGCACAGCTCGGTGTCGACACGATCAACACCGAGTTCTCGGGCCGCCCCGAGCGTTCGGAAGACTCGGAAGCCGGGTTCTATCGGTCCATGGAGGAGCTCATCCCCGTGGCCGAGAAGGAAGGCGTCCGCATCAACATCGACCCGCACCCCGACGACTTTGTCGAAGACGGGCTCGAGGCCTGGCGCGTGATTCGCGGGCTGAACTCGAAGCAGGTCGGTTTCGTGTACGTCGGCTCGCACAGCTTCCACATGGGTAACCAGGCTGCCACGCTCCTCCCCCAGGTGGGCGACCGCCTCGGTGCCGTGTTCGCCGCTGACACCTACGACCACCACCGCTCGAACGGCCTGCGCTACATCACCAACCCGCCAGGCAACTCGGTGCGCGTGCACCAGCACCAGGAAATCGGCAACGGTGACGTGGACTGGAACGAGCTGTTCGACACGCTGGGCAAGATCGGCTACCTCGACCGTGAGGACGCCGTGATCGTCTCGAACGTGTTCGGTGAGAACGAGGATGCGGAGGGCTCGGCACTTCGCCAGCTCGACAAGATCCGCGAGCTCATCTCGGGCGCAGCGCGCTAGCCCTAAGACATTAAAGTAGGCGGCCACACTCTTTCGAGTGTGGCCGCCTTTGTGCTTTCCGGCTTTCGCTTTCCAGCACCGTGTCAGCGGAAGATACCGGCTAGCTGTTCAGGCTCGCGGTGAGAGCGGCATCCGCCCGCTTGAGCACATCTGCGGCGATCTCGAGGCCCTCGACGCGGCCCAGGGACACGTCTTCGTGCTCGATATTGACGAGCATGTTCGGGTCTACTTCGTAGAGCGCACGGAGGAATTCGGTCCAGAACTCGACGTCGTGTCCGCGACCGAGCGCCACGAAGTCCCAGGCCGAGTTCTTCGGCCACTCGTTGGCGTACTCGTCGCCACCGAGGTTCGTGCGAGGCTCGTCCGCACCGAGGCGACGGAAGCTGTTGTCGAGCACGCCGTTAATGGCTGCGTATTCGGGGTTCACGCGTACATCCTTCGCGGCGGCCTGCACCACGTGCTCACCGAGGTAGCGAACCACCGCGACCGGGTCCATCTGCTGCCAGAACAGGTGCGAAGCGTCGAGCTCCACGCCCACGTTCTTCGACCCCGCACGCTCGATCAGTTCGAGGAAGTTGGCGGAGTTGAAGGCCACGTTCTGCGGGTGCAGTTCGAGGGCAACCTTCACGCCATTGTCCTGCGCAAGCTTGTCGGTCTCGCTCCAGAACTTGGCGGCGAGCTCCATCTGGTAGTCGATAACGTCCAACGCGGCCGAGTTCCAGGCGTTTACGACCCAGCTGACCTGCTTCGTACCCGGCTCGCTGCCCGGCAGACCCGACATGGTGACCACGCGGTTCTGGCCGAGACGGTTCGCCAAGCGAATCGAGCGACGAATGTCCTCGGCGTGCTTGTCACCAATCAGCGAGTTCGGGTGCAGCGGATTGCCGTTGCAGTTGAGACCGGCGATCTTGACGCCGGTGCCCTCGAAGAGCCCGAGGTAGTCGTCACGCGCGGTATCGCTCTCGAGAATGTCATCGAAGTTCGGCACGTGCACGGCCGGCAGAAACCCACCGGTGTTGATTTCGATACCGGTAAGTCCGAGATCCCCGATTACCTTCAGGGCCTCGGGGAGCGAACGGTCGTGGAGGATGGCGTTGTACACACCGAGTTGCATGATCTCTCCTTCGAGACGGTAGATCGGGAATAGATAGTGGTGTAAATGTCTTTATGTCAGTACATTCAAAATAAGCGTATCACCTCAAGCGCTGAGATTGGAGCCCTAATGCCACTGGTAAGAATTGACCTGAACGAGGGTCGCACGAACGCTGAAATCCAGGCAATCACTGACGCCATTCACGAGGCGATTGTGGCGGAATACGGCATCCCGCCGCGTGACCGCTTCCAGATCGTCACCGAGCACCGCGCCGGCCAGATTATTGCGCAGGATGCAGGGCTCGGCTTCGAGCGCACCGGCGGCGTCGTGATGATCCAGATTTTCACCCAGCGCGGCCGCAGCGACGAGCAGAAGCAGGCACTCTACGCGCGAATCGCGAGCAGCCTAGAGGCCGTGGGAGTCGCCGGCGAGGATGTGTTCATCGGCTATGTCGAAAACGGCGCCCAGGACTGGTCCTTCGGTTTCGGCCGCGCCCAATACATGACCGGCGAGCTCGGCATCCCCAAGGCTTAGCGCCGCAGCCCCGCGCCTCATCCCAGCCCAGCGGAGCGCATCCCACCACAGCGCCGAATACCACCCGCAGTGCAGTTGACCACTTTCCTGAAAGTGGCCGACTCCACTTCGGGTGGTATTCCGCAGGAGAAGCGTGAGCCAAGGCAGCAGCGTGAGCCGCGGCGCCGCGGCTAGCGGTCGACGACGGTGATCTCGAACTGGTAGAGCTCGGGGCGGTAGACGTGCTGGCCGTACTCGATGGCGCGGCCGGAGCTGTCGAAGGCGGTCCGGTCCATGGTGAGCAGGGCCCCGCCCTTGCGCACCGCCAGCAGTTCGCCCTCGGTGGCGGTCGCCTCGCGGGCACCGATCTTCTGCTTCGCCACGCGCAGCGTCACTCCGCGAGCGCGCAGTAACTGGTAGAGCGCATGTGACTGCAGTGCCTCAATTTCGAGGTCAATGAAGTCGGCCGGCAGGATGTTGTCGAGAATCGCAATCGGCGCTCCGTCAGCGCTGCGCAGTCGCTTAATGTGCAGCACGTCGCTGCCGACTTCCACACCCAATGCTTCGACCACCGTCTCGTTCGCGGGTTCAGTCTCCGCGGACAGGATCCGGGTTTCAGGCTTCTGACCGGTGCGCTGCAGGTCTTCGAAAAGGCTAGTCAGGTCAACGTTGCGGTGCACTTTGCCGTGCACGACCTGGGTACCAACACCCCGACGTCGAACCAGCAGCCCCTTGTCGACTAGCTCTTGGATGGCGCGTCGAATTGTCGGGCGTGAAATACCGAGCCGTTGCCCGAGCGCCACTTCATTCTCAAGTCTCGCTCCGGAGGGCAGGATCTCTTCGTAGATGGCCTGCTCGAGACGCTTCGCCACCTGGTGGTAGAGCGGCACAGGCCCCGAACGGTCGAGATCGATAAAGAGATCGACGGGCAATTGATGTTCAGGTTGAGCCAAGTCGACTCCCTCCTCGGTACTACGGACTCCAGCGCCATGGTTCTCCGCGTGCCGCGGGTTGAGCTGAGCTCAGCGACGCAACACTGCGCTGACAAGCCAACGCCTTTGCGCGCTTGTCCTGACAATAGTACCTAAGTTTTGGCGTCTGTGCGAGTCACCTCCAGCAAGAAACCACTACCGGCCAGGGATTACCCATCAAAGAGGGCCCGCGCGTGTTCCGCAGAGGTCGCCTGCAATACCCGGGCACCGATCTCGCGCGCCTGCTCCAGGGTGTAGTCCTTGAGCGCCGCGCGCACTCCCGCCAGAGCCGGCGGAGCCATCGAGAGCGAGGTGACCCCAAGCCCCACGAGCACCACTGCCAGGCGCGGATCAGACGCTGCCTCGCCACAGACCCCGACGGGCTTGCCGAGCTGCTTCCCCGCCACACCGATCATCGAAATAAGTCGCAGCACGGCCGGGTGCCAGGGGTCTTGATAGTTCGCCACCGTCCCGAGCACACGGTCGGCAGCCAGCGCATACTGCGTGAGGTCATTCGTACCGATCGACACGAAATCGCTCGTGGCCAGCACCTGCTCCGCGACCACCGCGGCGCTCGGCACCTCGACCATCGACCCCACCACGTTCAGCCCGATTTCACGCCCGAGGGCGGTGAAGTATTCCGAGTCCGCGGCATCCGCAACCATCGGCGCCATCACCCACAGCTCGGTTCCGGTGGCGGCCTGCGCATCCCGCAGGGCCTCGAGTTGTTCCCGCAGCAGGTGCTCCTTTTCGCGCAGGATGCGGATTCCTCGCATCCCGAGCGCCGGGTTCGCTTCTTCTGCGTCGTTGAGGAACGGCAGCGGCTTATCTGCGCCGGCATCCAGCACGCGGGCAACAACTTTTTTGCCGGTGAAGGGAGCCAGGAGCGCCGTGTAGTACTCGGTCTGCTGTTCCTTGGACGGCGCTTCATCGCGGTCTAGGAACATGAATTCGGTGCGGAAGAGTCCGACACCCTCGGCGCCGTGCGCGAGCGCGACCTCCGCATCCGCGGGCTTGCCCACATTGGCGAGCAATGCGACCGGCGTGCCATCGGCCAGCGCACCGGGTGAGAGCGGGGCCGATTCGATTTCAGCCTGGCGCTGCTGTTCGGCCCGCGCCGCGGCAAGTTCTTCCTCGGTCGGGTCCACGATCACGAGGTTGCGCCCCGCATCCACCACGAGCTGCTGCCCCTCGGTAATCTCATCGGCGCCCGCCACCGCAACCACGGCCGGAAGCCCCTTCTCAGCAGCAATAATCCCGGTGTGCGCCTTCGGGGAGCCGTCGCGAGTCACGAAGGCGAGGACCTTATCGAGGTCGAGCTTGGAGGTATCCGCCGGGGCAAGATCCACCGCCACGAGGATGAACGGCTCATTTCGCGAGGGCACCTCGGGTACCGGCACGCCACTGAGGTGCGCGCGGATGCGCTGCGAAATGTCATTCAGGTCGGTCGCGCGCTCCGCCATATACCCGCCAAGCGCCTTGAGCGTTTCGGCGTATGAGGCAAACGATTCAAAGACGGCCCGTTCCGCCGTCTTGCCGCCCGCAATCCCATCCCCCACTAGCTGCGCAATGGACGGGTCCGCCGCCATCATCGACTGCGCATCCAGCACCTCTTTGAGCGAACCATCGGCCTCGGCTGCGCGGGCCGCAAGATCGGCCTGCACCACAGCGATGGATGCATTCGCCCTCTGCTGCTCCGCGCTCACGTCACCGGTAAAGGCGACATCCTTTGGTTCCGGCAAAGGTGCGGGCATTCGCACCGCAGCCCCGATTGCAACTCGTGATCCAACACCAAAACCCTGTAGGTCCATGTTTGCCTCGCGTCCTCGCCAGTTAACAGATCGTCATGCGAGTGTAAGGATTTACCTCGTACGCTGGCTGGGTGAGTGATAATCGGGAACACGAATTGTCAACCGCGCGGGCCACCATCTTTCCGCCCTATCCCAACGTCGAGGAAGACGCCGGGTTGGGTAAGAAGCTGGGGGCATTCGTCCAGTGGGTGCAAGCAACGCGCCCGCTTCGCGCGATACAGCACTGGACCGCGCGAAGAGGCGGTACCCTCGCCGGTGGTATGGCCTATTCCGGGTTGTTTTCGGCCTTTGCCGCACTGCTGGTGTTTTTCTCGGTCGCGGGACTGGTGCTCGCCAAGAACGAAGACCTGTTGCTGCGGATCATCGATTCAATCGCCGAGTCCGTCCCCGGGCTGATCGGTGAAACCGGGGTCATTAGCACCGACACCCTGCTCAGCCTCGAGACCACCGCATCCTTCACCGCCGCCGGTATTCTCGCGCTGGTCTCCACGCTGTGGACCGCGCTCAATTTCTTGAACGGTGCGCGGCTGTCGATACGTGCGATGTTTGATCTGCCCACCAAGACCGAGCGCAGCTTCGTCAAGATGAAGCTCGTCGATTTGCTGCTGCTCGTGCTCTTCGGGGTGGGGCTCGCGATCTCGGCGGTGCTGACCGCCGCCAGTTACGGTGTCGTGGCCTGGCTGCTGCGGGATGTGCTGCACCTTGAGATCTCGGGCTTTGTGAATGGTGTGATCGGCTTCGGTTCGATCATCATCACCCTGCTCTTTGATGCGCTCGTGGTCGCCGCGATGCTGCGCACGCTTTCGGAGGTGCGCATCCCGCTGAACACTCTCTGGCAAGCGGCGCTGCTCGGGGGCATCGCAATCACCGTCCTCAAGCAGCTCGGTTCACTGCTGCTGGGCGGTGCCTCATCCAACCCGCTGCTGGCGACCTTCGCGACCCTCATCGGTGTGCTGATCTTCTTCAATTTCATCTGCATGGTGCTGCTGATTTCGGCGGCCTGGGCGAAGGTGACGATGGATGATGTGGGTCAGGCTCCGAGGCTGCTCACGGCTGAAGAGGCGGATGCGATTGCCTCGGTGACCGAGCTAAAGGCGCGACGCGAGCGGCTCGCGGCGGATCGCATCCGAGTGCTCGAAGAACTCGATGCGACCCCGCGTGGCAAGCGCCGCAAACTGCGACGAGAATACGAAAAAATCGTGCAGGAGCAGGAGGCGCTCGAGCAGGAGGCGCTCGAGCAGCGGCTCGGCTATGACCCCACCGAGGCCCACGCTCACCGCAACGGCATCGACCCTGACGACGTGCAGATCCGCCGGTAGATACACTGGGGCCCATGTCGAAATCGCTTCGTATCGCTTCTGTCAATGTCAACGGCATCCGCGCTGCCTACCGCAAGGGCATGGGCGACTGGCTCGAAGACCGCGGTGTGGACATCCTCGCAATGCAAGAGGTGCGGGCAAACCGCAAGCAGGTCGACGAACTCATTAACGACGGCTGGCATCTCGAACTCGAAGAGGCCAGCGCCGCGGGTCGCGCGGGGGTCGCAATTGCGAGCCGCATTCCGCTCGGCGAAGTCCGCCGCCGGATCGGGCCGGAAGAGTTTGACTCGGCCGGTCGCTGGCTCGAGGTCGATTTCGAAGTCGAGGGCAAGCCGCTGACCGTGGTGAGCTGCTACGTCCACTCGGGCGAGGCGGACACCCCGAAGCAGGAAGAGAAGTGGAAGTTCCTCGACGCCATGGCCGAGCGGATGGCCGAGCTTCGTGCCGAGCGTGAACTTGCGCTTGTCGTGGGTGATCTCAATGTGGGCCACGACGAACGCGATATTAAGAACTGGAAGGGCAACGTCAAGAAGGCCGGCTTCCTCCCCCGCGAGCGCGGTTACTTCACGCGGATGTTCACCCCAATTGGCGAGGCTGCGGAACCGGTTGACGGTTCCGGCGGCGTCGGCCTTGGCTGGGTGGACGTGGGCCGCGAGCAGGCCGGCGACGTACCCGGCCCCTACACCTGGTGGTCCTACCGCGGCAAGGCCTTCGACACGGATGCGGGCTGGCGCATCGACTACCACGTCGCCACCCCGGAACTGGCCAAGCGCGCATCCAACTACACGATCGATCGCGCCGCCGCCTATGACCAGCGCTGGAGCGACCACTCCCCTGTGGTCGTCGACTACGCGATCTAACGGGATTGTCGCTGGCGGCGACTAGCATATTCAGCGTATCCACCGCGTCATTTCAGGCCAGTGCCTCAGCGCAGGCCACGACTTCAATTCAGGCCACTTCTTCAATTCAGGAAAGTTCAATGTCAAAACCCGTCATCTTCTCGGGCATGCAGCCCTCATCCGACTCCCTTCACCTGGGGAACTACGTCGGGGCCCTCACGAACTGGGTGAAGATGCAGGATGACTTCGATGCGATCTTCTGCGTGGTGAACCAACACGCGATCACCGTGGCGACCGACCCCGCGGACCTGCGCGAACGCACCCTCGCGACGGCGGCACAGTACATTGCCGCGGGTATCGATCCCGAACGCTCCACCCTCTATGTTCAGTCGCACGTGCCCGCGCACGCGCAGCTCGGCTGGATTCTTGGCACCATCACCGGGTTCGGTGAAGCGAGCCGGATGACCCAGTTCAAGGACAAGTCGCAGCGCTTCGGCACCGAGGGCACCACGGTGGGCCTGTTCACCTACCCGGTGCTGATGGCGGCGGACATCCTCCTCTACCAGGCAGATTCGGTACCGGTGGGCGAAGACCAGCGCCAGCACATTGAGCTCACGCGCGACCTCGCGCTGCGGTTCAACTCGCGGTTTGGTGAGACCTTCACGGTGCCTGAGGGCTTCATCCCGAAGGCGAGCGCGAAGGTGTATGACCTGCAGGAGCCGACCGCGAAGATGTCAAAGTCGGCCGCGAGCGATGCCGGCCTGCTGCGCATCCTTGACCCGGCGAATGTCACCAAGAAGAAGATCATGCGCGCGGTCACGGATGCCGACGGCGAGATTCGCTACGACCCCGAGAACAAGGCCGGTGTTTCGAACCTGCTCACGATTTACTCGGTGCTCACCGAGCGGAGTATCGAGGATGTGGCGAACGAGTTCGCGGGCCGCGGTTACGGCGACCTCAAGAAGGGGCTCGCGGAAGCGGTTGAAGGTACCTTCGGGCCGATTCGCGAGCGCACGAACGAATTGCTGAGCGACCGCGGCGAGCTCGAGAACCTGCTGCGCAAGGGTGCCGAGCGCGCCAATGAGCGGGCTGAGAAGACCCTCGAGTTGGTGCACGAGAAAATCGGCTTCCCGAAGAGTTTCTAAGGAACACATCCCGATGCCAAGCCCCGGCAAGCATGCCCTGCCCGGATACGACGGGAACGTGCGCGACACCCTCGTCATCATCCCGACCTATAACGAACGTGAGAACGTCGAATCGATCGTCGGGAAGGTGCTGCGCGCATCCAACCGCGTGGATGTGCTGATTGTGGACGACGGATCCCCCGACGGCACCGGCGAGGTCGCCGACCGGATCGCGGCGCAGAACGAACGAGTGAAGGTCCTGCACCGTACCGGCAAGCAGGGTCTTGCCAGCGCGTATCTGCAAGGCTTTGAGCTCGGCCAGGAGCACGGCTATCCGTATCTCTTTGAGTTTGATGCCGATGGTTCGCATCCGGCCGATCGACTTCCGGCGCTGATCGACGAACTCGACGGCGGCGCGGACCTCGTGATCGGGTCGCGCTGGGTGCCCGGCGGCGCCACGGAACACTGGCCGCTGTCGCGCAAGCTCCTCTCGCGAGCTGCGAGCGTCTACTGCCGCCTCGCACTGAAATCGAAGATACGCGATATTACCGCTGGATACCGCGGGTATCGCGCCAGCGAACTTCGCAAGTTTGATCTTGCCCCGGTAGGATCGGCTGGTTACTGCTTCCAGATCGAAATGGCTTGGATGTTCGAACGCGTTAGAAAGCGCGTGGTCGAAGTACCAATTACATTCACTGAGCGTGAGCTCGGTCAATCGAAGATGTCTCGCGACATCATCGTCGAAGCCATGTGGCGTGTGACGTCGTGGGGACTCGGCTTTCGCACGCGCGGCCTGGAATACCGGTTCACCGGTAAATAGAAGTCGAAACCTCGGCTCCTACCCTGCCCGAAAGCTGTTTCATGTCTGAGAACTCACGCGCCCGTTTCGAAGTGGAAACACGACTGCCCACCGAACACGGTGAATTTCGCGTTCGGGCCTACACCGACACGGTGACCGGTGACCTCCACCTCGCGATCATCTCGGGCGACCCGAAACCTGGCGCACTCGTGCGGCTGCACTCGGAGTGCCTCACCGGTGAAGCGTTCGGCTCGCTCAAGTGCGAGTGCGGCCCGCAGCTGGATGCGGCGCTGCACGAGATTCACGAACACGGCGGCGTCGTCTTCTACCTGCGTGGCCACGAGGGTCGCGGGATAGGCCTGCTCAATAAACTGCGTGCCTACCGTCTCCAGGAAGACGGTCTCGACACGGTGGATGCGAACCTCGCCCTGGGTCTTCCGGCCGACGCCCGCGAGTACGCGGCAGCCGCTTCGGCGCTGCTCGACATGGGTCTCACGAGTGTGCGACTGCTCACGAATAACCCCGCAAAATCCGCGGCACTCACTGCCCACGGGGTGGAAGTCACCGAGCGGGTCCCCCTCGAAGTCGGCCGAAATGCGATTAACGACGATTACATGCGTACTAAAGCCCTCCGCATGGGGCACCTACTAAGCGACACCGCCGGTCACCCCGACCGACTCGCCGAGTAGCAAACACAGGACCCAATGAAACCCAGCACTTCCCGCGCATCCCTGAAACAACTCTGGCCGTACCTCTTCGCTGACAAGCGATCAATGTCGGTCATCATCGTCATCTCGATCGTGGGCAGTGCCTTCTCGCTCGCCCAGCCCATCCTGATGGGCCTGCTCGTGCAGCGCGTCGAGGCTGGCGAATACACCTCGTGGATCGTTTGGTTGCTGATCGCGGTGGTCATCATTGCGGCGCTGCTCTCGGGTCTGCAGCACTTCCTGCTGCAGCGCACCGGTGAGCGGATCGTGCTAAATGCCCGCCGGATGCTGGTACGGAAGCTCTTGCGGCTCCCAATTGCAGAGTTCGATGCGCGCCGCACGGGGGATCTCGTCTCCCGCGTCGGGAGCGACACGACGCTCCTGCGCGCCGTGCTCACTCAGGGCTTGATCGAGGCGATCGGCGGCATGCTGACCTTTATCGGGGCGATCATCGCGATGATCTTCCTCGACTGGGTGCTGTTCGTGATCACCTTCACCTGCATCGTGGTTTCCCTCGGGATCGTGCTGTTCCTGTCTCGCAAGGTGATGGCTGCATCCGCCGCCGCGCAGGAAAAGGTTGGCGAGCTGACCGCCTCGGTGGAGCGCGCCATTTCGTCGATGCGTACGCTGCGCGCCTCGGTTGCGACCGAGCGCGAAGAGGCAAAGGTGATGGCGGATGCGGAGGGCGCGTACCGACGCGGGCTCGACATTGCGGCAATCTCGGCCGTGATGGTGCCGGTGTCGATGCTCGCGCTGCAGCTTTCGCTCGTGGCCGTGCTCGGCGTTGGCGGCGTGCGGGTGGCGGCCGGTGAGACGCCGATCGCCTCGCTGATCGCCTTCATCATGTTCCTCTTCATGATGATTACGCCACTGGGATTGATGTTCGGCGCGATTTCGGCCGTGGCTTCGGCCCTCGGCGCCCTCGGGCGGATCGAAGAGATCAATAGCCTGCCCGATGAGGACGCCGATGATCGCGAGTTCGGTCCGCTCGTAACCCTGTCCGGGCCCGCCAACGCTGCTGCCGAGCCCGCGGCTGCGGCGCTCGAGTTTGAGTCGGTTTCTTTCCGCTACCCGGACAACGTCGTACGCGCCGCACGGGCCAAGGCGGATGCGCGCGACCGCTTCGACCGCTACGTCACGCAGACGGGTCGGGCGGCAAAGAAGGCCGCTGAGGAGCTGCTGGCAATTGATGAGTCCGCCGAGATTGACTCGCCACTCGTGCTCGAGGAGGTGTCATTCGAGGTCCCGCGCGGTCGCAAGATCGCGCTCGTTGGCCCGTCCGGCGCCGGGAAGTCGACCTCGCTCGCCCTGATTGAGCGGTTCTATGACCCCACCGCCGGTGCAATCCGGCTCGGCGGCGTTGACCTGCGCTCGCTCGACCGACACGAGCTGCGCGCACAGGTCGGCTATGTGCAGCAGAACTCCCCCACCCTCGCGGGCACCATTCGCGACAATCTGCTCCTCGGGCGCCCCGATGCATCCGATGAGGAATGCGCCGCGGCACTGCGCGAAGTGAACCTTGGCGATGTGCTTGACCGTTCCCCGCTGGGGCTGGATGCGCAGGTCGGCGAGGCGGGCGTGCGGCTGTCCGGTGGTGAGCAGCAGCGGCTCGCGATTGCGCGGACGCTCCTCGCCGCCCCACCCATCCTGCTGATGGATGAGTCGACTTCCGCCCTCGATGGCCGCAATGAGTCGCTCATCCGCGAGGCGCTGGACCGCGCCTCCGAGGGCCGCTCGATGGTGATGATCGCGCACCGGCTGTCGACCGTGGTGGATGCGCACCAGATCGTCGTCCTCGACCAGGGTCGCGTAGTCGGCCGCGGCACCCACGAGGAACTCCTCGAGACCACCCCGCTATACCGCCGCCTAGCCCAGCACCAGCTCCTCGCCTAACTCGCTGCGGCATTCGGTCACGAGCGATACAGTTGAGAGATCGTTGTTTGCAGTGAGGATGCTGTTGTGAGGGAGGCTGAGCCATGTCACGAGTGACATCACGCCGCAAGGCTGTGCTCGTTCGCGCGGGGGCGCCTTCTCGACCGAAGCGCGAAACCCTCGCCGGTGAAGAGCCGCTCGAGATCCGCGTAAACGGCAAACCTCTCGCGGTGACCATGCGCACGCCGGGGCACGACTTCGACCTCGTCGCCGGGAACCTCGTCTCGGAAGGGTTCCTCGGCCAACAACATGATCTCGCGACCATGCGCTACTGCGCCGGCAAAAATGAAGACGGCGAACAGACCTTTAATGTGATCGACGCCGCGGTAATCGGTCTCGATCCCGCCAGCATCGCCGAACGCAAAGTGGTTACCACCAGCGCCTGCGGTGTCTGCGGCACCACCTCGATCGACGAGGTGCGAAGGCAGTCGCGCTTCGGTTCGCAGACGGCCGAGGTACGCGTCCAAGCCGATGTGCTGCTGGACCTGCCCGACCGGCTGCGGGAGGCGCAAAAACTTTTCGACTCTACCGGCGGTCTGCACGCGGCGGGCCTGTTCACCATCGACGGTGAACTACTGTGTGCCCGCGAAGATGTCGGCCGACACAACGCCGTGGACAAGGTGATCGGCTGGGCGCTGCGTGAAGGCAAGCTGCCGCTGCGCAACACCGTGCTGCAGGTCTCGGGTCGCGCATCCTTTGAACTCGTACAGAAGAGCCACCTCGCGGGCATCCCGATCATGAGCGCCGTGAGCGCGCCATCTTCGCTCGCCGCCGATCTCGCCGACGAGGTCGGCATCACCCTCGCTGGTTTCAGCCGTGGCGATCGAGTCACGCTCTACACCCACACCGAACGCGTTGAGGTCGCGGAGGACCTCGTGACCGAAGGAGTATCCGCATGACCGTCCAGAATCTCAGCAATCCCACCACCAGCGGGCCGATTGCCGAGCCGCCGAAGCCGCAGAAGCCTTATAAGTCACCGGTCGAGGACATCAACGAGGACAATCTCGTCGTCTCCGAGCCTGCGCACGCTGCCGCCGGCCTCACCGGTGTCGCGGTCGCTTTCCAGCGCGGCCTGCAGCAGGGTGGCGTCACCCGTACGGTGCGCTCGATGTTCCGCATTAACCAGCGCGACGGCTTCGATTGCCCGGGCTGCGCCTGGCCGGAGCCGCAGGGCAAGCGCAAGCCCGCCGAGTTCTGCGAGAACGGTGCGAAGGCCTTCGCCGAGGAGAACACCAAGCGTCGCGCCGACCGCGATTTCTGGGCCACCTATTCGATCGAGGACCTGCGCGATAAGACCGAGTACTGGCTCGGCCAGCAGGGGCGGATCACCGAGCCAATGATCATCCGCCCGGGTGAGACGCACTATTCCCCCATCCCGTGGCAAGAGGCCTTCGACCTGATTGGTGAACGCATCCGCGCCACCACCCCCGACCGCACCGTGTATTACACCTCGGGTCGCACCGCGAACGAGACCGCGTTCCTCTACCAACTCTTCGCGCGCTCGGTCGGCACGAACAACCTGCCCGACTGCTCGAATATGTGCCACGAGTCTTCCGGCAGCGCCATGAATCCGACCATCGGTGTCGGTAAGGGTACGGTCACCCTCGAGGACATCCACAACGCCAAGCTCGTCTTCGTGGTCGGCCAGAACCCGGGCACGAACCACCCACGGATGCTCTCGGCGCTCGACGAATGCCGCAAGAACGGTGGCAAGGTCGTCGCCGTGAACCCGCTGCCGGAAGCCGGCCTGCTGAACTTCAAGGACCCGCAGACCCCCGAGGGCCTGATCGGTAAGGGCGCGAAGATTTCGGATGAGTTCCTCCAGATCAAGGTCGGCGGTGACCTCGCGCTCTTCCAGGCCTTCGGGCACCTGCTGCTCGCCTATGAGGATGCCGCCCCCGGCACGATCGTGGATCGGGAATTTGTCGAGACCCGCACCGAGCACTTCGAGGCCTACCGCGAAGCCCGCAAGCACATCGATTGGGATGAGACCGAGCGCGCCACGGGCCTGACCCGCGACGAGATCGCGAAGGTTGCGCGGATGCTCGCCGACTCGGATGCGACCATCATCTGCTGGGCGCTCGGCGTGACCCAGCAGCCGCACTCGGTGGACACGCTGCGCGAATTCATTAACATCCTGCTGCTGCAGGGCAACTTCGGGAAGCCCGGCGCCGGGGCCTGCCCCGTGCGTGGCCACTCGAATGTCCAGGGCGACCGCACGATGGGGATCTGGGAGAAGCCCGCCCCCTGGCTGCTGGATGCGATCGACAAGGAATTCGGCATCACCTCGCCTCGCGAGCACGGCTACGACTCAACCGAATGCATCGAGGCATTCGAGCAGGATGAGATCGACGTATTCGTGTCCATGGGCGGCAACTTTGCCCTCGCGAATGCCGAAACTGAGCGTCTCGAAGCGGGGATGCAGCGGGCCGGTTTGACGGTGCACGTGTCGACCAAGCCCAACCGCTCGCACGTGGTGCACGGCAAGACTTCGCTAATTCTGCCTACCCTCGGCCGTACCGACATCGACGATAAGCACCCCGGTGGCGTGCAGGTGCTGTCGGTGGAGGACTCAATGTCGATGGTGCACACGACGCAGGGCCGCCTGAAGCCGGTCTCTGAGCACCTGCTGTCGGAACCCGTGATCATCGCGCGCATGGCGGAGGCTACCTTCGGCCCCGATCACGTCATCAACTGGCGGGAGATGGGCGAGGATTACGACGTGATCCGCGACCGGATCTCGCGCACCCTGCCCGGCTTCGAGGACTTCAACCGCCGCGTGCGCCAGCGAAACGGCTTCCAGTTACCCTCGCCCCCGCGCGACACCCGCACCTTCGCGACGCCCACCCAGCGCGCGCAGTTCACGGTGAGCCCACTCGAGTACCTCGACGCACCCGAGGGCTACCTGATCCTTCAGACGATGCGCTCGCACGACCAATACAACACCACGTTCTACGGCCTCGACGACCGCTACCGCGGCATCAAGAACGGCCGCCGCGTGGTCCTCGTACACCCGGATGACCTGGCGGAGTTGGGCTTCAAGGATCGCGACATGGTCAATGTGGTGAGCGTCTTCCGCGGTGAGGAGCGCCGGGCGGATGCATTCCGACTGGTCTCGTACCCGACGGCACGCGGCTGCGCGGCCGCGTACTTCCCCGAGGCCAACGCCCTCGTGCACCGCGACCTCAAGGCCCGGGAGTCCAACACCCCCGGTTTCAAGGCGATCACCGTACGCTTCGAGCCCGTCGACGCCCCGCAAATGTCCTAAAGCTCCCTGAGTAGGCGAAGCTGTATCGAAGGCGCTCCCTGAGTAGGCGAAGCCGTATCGAAGGCGCTCCCTGAGTAGGCGAAGCCGTATCGAAGGGCGCTACTCAGTGAGCTTCGGCGGCCCGCACGCGGGCTTGGCGGATGCGCACGAACACTTCGGTGCCCGCGGTCGGGAGTTCCTCCGACTGGACTCGTGCGAGCAAGCCGCTGCGAAGGCGCGCGAGCACGGCCGAGCCGTCGCCGACGAGCGACTCCACCGCATCCTGCAAGACTGGCCCGCTCGCCCCACCATTCGACGCATCGTCACAGGTCAGCTCGACCCGATCGGGTGCGGCAAGTAGGAGTGCGCTGGCCCCGGTGACAAGTCCCGGCTCAGTCTCGAGCCCATGCAGCGGGATCCGCAGCCCCGACTTCGTTTTGAACGCTTGGGCTTCGAGATGGCCGGGCACCCGTGCCAGGCCTGCAAACGCGGCCGCAAACTTGCTGGCCGGGGCCCGCTGCAGGTCGCAAGTGGCGAGCTCTTCAATGACCTTGCCATCGTCAATCACGATGATCCGGTCGGTCAGCCGCACCGCATCCACCAAGTCGTGGGTGACGAGCAGCAGCGACAGGCCCCGGTCTTGCACCTGCTGCGCCGCGATCTCGCGGACCTCGACCGAAGCATCCACGTCGAGCGCCGCGAAGGGCTCATCGAGAAAGAGCGTGCTGGGGTCAGTGGCGAGCGCGCGGGCGAAGGCGATGCGCTGACGTTCACCGCCGGAAACTGAACGAGCTGAGGCCGAGGCGAGGTGGCCTACGCGTACCGCTTCGAGCATCCGCCCGGCGATTTCGCGTGCCTGCTGTTTCGATTTCCCGGCCGAGCGAGGACCGAAGGCGACGTTATCGAGCACGCTGAGGTGTGGGAAGAGCAGGCCGTCCTGCGCGATGAACCCCAAGCCACGCGCCTCTACCGGGGTGCTTCGCCAGGGTTCCCCGCCAAAGCGGACCGTGCTGTCCTGTTCGAGCGTCGCGAGCCCGGCGAGGCCAGCGAGCAGTGTGGATTTGCCGCAACCATTGGCCCCGATCACACCGACTCGTTCACCAGGCCGCAGGCGCAAGTCGATATCGAGGGTGAAGCGGTCGCGCGCAACCACCACCCGCCCCTCGATCACGGCAGCATCGCTCGCGAGGTCGCCCGTGGCCGCTTTCGAGGTCACCGCTGACCGGGCATCCGCCCCGGTCGCTCGGGCGGAAGCACCAGGGACGCGAGCCCGAACCGGCTTCGCTGACCAACCGTTTGCTGTTGCTTCACTCACAGTCCATTCACCCGCCATCCTCGTACTGCGATCAGGACCGCCACCGCCGAGGCCACCAAGATTACCGCGAGCGCATAGGCCTGTTCCGGGCCGCCAACTGCGCCGTTGAACACCGAGTAGATCGCGAGCGGCATGGTGCGTGTCACTCCTTCAACATTGCCTGCGAAGAGTGCCGTGGCACCGAATTCCGCGAGGGAGCGGGAGAAACTCATGGTTGCCCCAGCCGCAATTGCGGGGCGAATAAGCGGCAGTGTCACACGCCACAGCACACCGTTGCGGGAGGTGCCGAGCGTGCGGGCGACCGGTTCCAGTCGCGGGTCGAGGGCACGGACTGCCTGCTCGACCGAAATCACCAGAAAAGGTAGCGCCACGAAGACCTGTGCGATCACGACCGCTGGGGTGGTGAACGGCAGTGTGATGCCGAGCGTGCTCAGCCAAGAACCCAACAGTCCGTTGCGGCCAAACAGGGAAAACAACGCGAGGCCACCCACAAGCGGCGGCATCAAAAGCGGCACGAGCACGAGCGCTCGGGACACATTCGCGACCCGTGAGCGGGCCCGAGCGATAGCCATGCCCAGCGGCACGCCGACCACGACGCACACCAGGGTGGCAATCAGCGCCGTCCCGAATGAGAGCCCCAGTGCTGCGAGCACCGCTGAGGACATCAGCACACTGGGGAATTCCGCCCAGTTCACGCGCAGCAGCAGCGCCACCAGGGGCGCCACGATCATCAGTAGGGCCACAACCGCGAGCGCGCTAATGGGCCAGGGGGTGTGCCCCTGGCCCATTGTGCGTCGCCGAACTGCAGCCTCAGTGGGCTGCGGGGTGATTACCGTCACGGAATAATGAGGCCCGCTTCTTCGAGCACCGCGGTGCCCGCTTCCGAGCGAACGTACTCGACGAAGGCCGCCGCGTTCGGGTTATCGCTCAGCACCGTGATCGGGTAGCGGTTGACAACCTCGTCCGCTTTTTCGGGCGTGATCTCTTCGAGGTCACCGCTGGAAGTCACGAGGTCCGAGTGGTAAACGATTGCGGCATCCACCTCATCGAGTTCTGCCTTGGCCAGGACGGCCGAGACACTGGTCTCCTCGGTTGCGCCGGTGATTTCGAGGTCGTTAAGTTTCAGCAACTTCTGCGTCGCCGAGCCACAGGGCACCTCGACGGCGCAGATCGCGACCGTCAGGTCGGGATTATTGGCGAGGTCAGCAAGTCCGGTGATGTTCTTGGGGTTCCCCGCCTGCACCGCAATCACGAGGGTGTTCTCGGCGAAGACACTGAAGTCGGTTTCAACGCCAGCTTCGGCGAGCGGTTCGGCGCTCGGCTCACTCGCGAGCGCGAGCACGTCTACCGGTGCGCCCTCAATGACCTGCTGCACGAGGGCTTGCGAACCACCGGTCACGAGCGGATTGATTTCCACGCCGGGGTTTTCGGCCTGGAAGTCTTCAATGATCGTTTCGAAGGCTTGGGTGAGGGATGCTGCGGCCAGGATGTTGATCGCCTCACCGTTGCTTTCGGTCGTGTCGCCGGTGGCATCGGGTTCATTCCCGTTGGATGCACAGCCACTCGCACCAAAGAGCAGGGCAACCCCTGATAGCACAGCAAGTCCGGTCCGCAAACGTTTCATCGCTGAGATCCTCTCGATTGGGGTGCCCACGGTGGCCGCCGTCTGCATCCAACCCTAGCCAGTTTGCGGCCCGGTTCCGATAAGTTGGGACGCATGTCTTCCCATTCTGAGCAGCCCTCCGCCGAGCACCTGGATCGCCAGG
Organism: Gulosibacter chungangensis; assembly: GCF_008831155.1. Lineage (GTDB taxonomy): Bacteria > Actinomycetota > Actinomycetes > Actinomycetales > Microbacteriaceae > Gulosibacter > Gulosibacter chungangensis. The sequence continues at coordinate 137,972 of NZ_WBKB01000001.1, forward strand.
CTCGGCACGTGCGCCTGCTCGGTTATGGACAGCCTGGGGTATACCGCGCACGGACAGCAAAGGTCACAGTGGTCGGTGCGGGAGGGCTCGGTTGCCCCGCGCTGCAGGTGCTCGCCGCATCCGACGTCGGTGAGCTGACAATCATCGATGACGATGTCGTGGAGCGCTCGAATCTCGCGCGGCAGACGCTCTTCCGGGAGACCGATATTGGCCGTCCCAAGGTCGTAGCCGCGATGGATGCGCTGAGCAGGTTGCGACCGGAGGTCACGGTTCTCCCCCGCCAAGTTCGGCTCGATGCGGGTAATAGTGAGGAGCTGTTGGCCTGGGCAGATGTCGTGATTGACACGACCGACCACTGGCCCACTCGTTTTGCCGTGGCAGATGCGTGTCTGGCGCTCGGGGTGCCGCTCGTATGGGGCAGCGTTGTCTCTTGGGATGGCCTGCTCACGGTTTTCGCCCCGGGGTCGGGGAATCCAACGCTGGCGGATCTCGTGGATCGCGAGCAACAACTGCGAGCCGAAGCGCCTAATTGCGCGACCGTGGGGGTATTCGCGCCGCTGGTCGCCGAAATTGGCAGCGCCATGGCGGGCGAGGCGCTGCGAATCGTGACGGGCTCGGGTTCCCCGCTCGTTGGGGTGGTGCGCTCCTGGAACGGCCGCACCGGCAGGGTGCGGGAGCTGCCGCTTGCGGCGCAGGCACGGGCCACCGAACAAGTGCCGACCGCGAACCCGAATCCAAACCCAAACCCAAACCCAAACCCAAACATCCGACCCGAGGAGCGCATCCTGGATGTCCGCCCCGCCGCGCATCCAGATCTCTCGATCAACCACAAATACACGCACCTGCCGCTCGAGACCATTGCCGAGCACGTCGCGCAAGGCCGGATTGAGCTGCTGCCGCTCGACGAACCGCTCGTGATCGCCTGCGCCCAGGGCCCGCGCGCTCGCTATGCCGCCGAACTACTGGCCGAGGCCGGCGCCGAATCGGTGCGCACCCTACCGGGTGGTGTACCGGCGCTCACGGCACTATTTGCGACGCCATCTTCCCAAGCACTACCCACCCACGCCGAGGAGCCCCGATGATTCCCTTTGCCGATCAGTTGATTCGCGTGCTGGATGCCGCAATGGCAACCCAGACCGAGAAGGCTCCCGTGCGGCTGCCGCTGCAGCAGGCCTTAGGACTCGTGCTCGCCGAAGACGTGCACACGACGGTGGCGCTACCCGGTTTCGATAATTCCGCGATGGACGGCTTCGCGGTACGACGCGAGGATGTCCTCGACGCTACGTCGGAGGCGCCGGTTCGGCTGCGCGTGGTGGCGGATATTCCGGCAGGCTCGGGTGAGAACCCTCCACTTGGGCCGGGCGAATGTGCCCGCATCATGACCGGTTCCCCTGTTCCGGGCGATGCCGACGCGGTGGTGCCCTTCGAGAAGACCGTGCAGGGCGTCGATATTAGTGACGAAGCCGCGACCGAGGTCGAAGTGATCGAAGTCCCGAAGCCCGGGGCGAACATCCGCCTGGCCGGCGAGGATGCTCCCGCGGGAGCGCTCGTGGGAAGAACTGGCGATCGACTCGGGGCGCGCATCCTTTCGGGAATTGCCGCCGCCGGCGTCGCCGAAGTGACAGTGCATGCCCGGCCGCGCGTGGCGGTGATCACCACCGGCGACGAGGTGATGGCGCCCGGAAGCGCCCTCGAATACGGGCAGATTTTTGATTCGAATACCACGCTCGTAGCGAGCCTCGTTGCCGAGTGTGACGCCGAAGTTGCGGTGCAGGAACACGTCGGCGACGGCCCACGTGAGTTTGCGGATGCGTTGGCCCGCGCTGTCGAAGCCGAGGTGGATGTGATCGTCACCACCGGGGGCGTGAGTGTAGGTGCGTTCGATGTCGTTCGCCTCACCTTTGAGGGTGATCCGGAGGTCTCCGGGGTGAGTTTCGACAAGGTCGCGATGCAACCCGGCAAGCCGCAGGGGTTCGGGAAGCTCCCCACCGGGCAGCTCGTGTTTGCATTACCCGGCAATCCGGTCAGTGTCTTCACCTCCTTTGAGGCGTTCGTAAAACCGACCCTGAGCATCCTCGCCACCGGTGAATTTTCCCGCACGGAGTCGAGCGCGATCGCGGTCGAGCGGTGGCGCACCCCACCGGGCCGGATGCAGTTCATGCCGGTACGCTTCTCCCAAGCGGGCGAAGTCGTTCGCGCCACCTCCGGCGGTTCCGGTTCGCACCTCGTGAGCCGCCTTTCCGCGGCCGAAGCAATCGCCCTAGTTCCCGCCGAAGTGGAAGAAGTCCAGCCCGGCGACCGCCTCAAGATTTGGGAGATCCTGCCATGAGTGAATTCACGCACCTGGACCGCGCCGGACACGTCCGGATGGTCGATGTCACCGACAAAGTCCCCACGGTTCGCAGCGCCACCGCGCGTGGTTTCGTGCGCTGTTCGCCGCCGGTGGTACAGGCGCTGCGCGACCAGACCGTGCCGAAGGGTGATGTGTTCGCGACGGCCCGGATCGCGGGGATTGCCGCGGCGAAGAAGACTCCCGAGCTGCTGCCGCTTGCGCACGTCATCGGTGTGCACGGTGCCCACGTCGAGGTTTCGCTGCTTGAGGACGGTGTGACGATTCGCTCGACCGTGCGCACCGCCGACCGCACGGGCGTCGAGATGGAGGCGCTCACGGCGGTCTCGGTCGCGGCGCTTTCGGTCGTGGACATGGTTAAGGGCATCGATAAGTCGGTGTCAATCGAGCGCATTGAACTGGTGGAGAAGACCGGCGGTAAGTCAGGTATGTGGCGCCGCGCGGGCGACAATACGGCGCCGTTTACCGGTGCAATTCCGGTGATCGATCGCAATGCGTTGGACGGGAACGAATGACGAGCGGCGCCCGAGGAATCCCCGATGGTCTGCGTGAGTGGGTCGAGTTTGCCGCACCGCAGCTTGGGGTAGACGCTGCTGAGGTCCCGCTGGATGCGCTGCTCGGCATGACTGGAATTGTCGCCCACGGTGTGGTGCGGCCGGCGGCTCCGGTGAGTGCGTACATCCTCGGCCTTGCGGTGGGGCGTGGCACAATCTCATCAAACGAGGCGGGCGACGCGCTCTTACGGAGTCTCGTGACACAGTGGAATGCGCAGAAAGATAGTGATTTGGATGCGTGATTTGGATGCGTGATTTGGATGCGTGAAGTCAGGTTGTTTGCGGCCGCGGCGGATGCAGCGGGCACTGAGTCGGTGGCGCTCGCGGCTGCCACTGTGGAGGAGCTTCGGGCTCGGCTTGTCGAGAAGTTTGGTGACGAGTTCTCGCGAGTGTTGGCACAGTGCTCGCTACTCGCGGACGGTGCCAAGGTCGCCTCTGGCCCGCTGCCACAAGGCGCCACGGTGGATGTATTGCCACCGTTCGCGGGCGGCTAGACGTTCCGGGTTCACCGGGCGATCTCCGCCCGCCGCGAGCGTCCCGCCCTCCGGATGCTAGTCGGTACGGGCGCGCCGGAGGATCCCAACCCATATTCGAAACTCGATTTTCTTTTCGACACCATTAGGCTTTTTTATTGTGCATACGCTCGAGTTTCGGTAGGCTTGGTGTTAGTAACCAATCCTGTGGGAGGTGATCCACCATGACCGTGTCCGCCCCAATGTCCCCGTTCGATGACGAAGGCGACGACGCATTCAATGCCGCACTCCACATGGCCGCGGTCACCCAGCTCCGCCTCGACGGCGAAGGCGCCAACTACCTCGCAAAACAACTCGAGCGCGGCAAGACCAAGAAAGAAGCCCTCCGCCTGCTTCGCCGACGACTATCCGATCGAGTGTACAAAGCCATGCGCCGGGACCACGCCATCACATGTACGCCACGTGCAGCCGAACCAATGCCGCTGCGAAATCAGCCCGGCCACGATCACGCGATCGCAGCTTGACATAGGAGCATCGCGGAGCTCGACCGCCCATCACGATGACCCAGAAAATTGCGTTTATAGACGCGAACAAGGCCGACTACGGGGTCGAGCCAATCTGCCGCGCGCTGGTCGATACCGCCGCGGAGATTGCCCCGTCTAGCTATTACGCCGCTAAAACGAGGCCATGGTCCGACCGCGCGATCCGTGATCTAGAACTCTCGGCTTCGATTACCCGGATCCACAAGGAAAACTTCGGGGTCTACGGGGTACGGAAGATCCGCGCAGAACTCCGACGCGAGGGGGAACAGGTCGCGGAATCCACCGTGCGAAGACTCATGAAAGCCCTCGGGTTACGCGGTATTCCACGAGCGAAGGGCCCGAAAACGACGAAGCCGGCACCGGAAACCGATCGGCCAGTGGACTTGGTGCATCGGCAGTTCACCGCCTCCCGACCAAATGAGCTGTGGGTGGCAGATCTCACCTACGTTCGAACATTCTCGGGGTGGGTGTATGTCGCGTTCGTGCTCGACGTGTTCGCCCGTGTCATTGTTGGTTGGCAGGTATCGACTCGGTTGTATACCGATTTGGCGTTAGACGCGCTACGCTTTGGATGCGTCCGCGGTCGCGGCACTTGAACGGCTCGGGCGGTTTTCGCGCGAGGATGCGCAGCCGCTTCGAGAAGAGGATCGCGCGCTCATCCCGCTCCTGTTTCGCAACGGTCGCGCGAGTGTGAGCGAAATCGCCACCGAACTTGACGCCCACGCGAGCACGATTTCCCGCCGCCTCAACCGCGTGCTCGCTGACCCACGGATTTCGCTTCGTTGCGATATCGCGCCGGTCGTGTTGCAGCAGCCGATCAGCTGCCAGTGGTTCTGCCGATTACCGCCGGACCGGCATGCCGCCGCCTTCAAGATGCTGCGCGAGTTTCCAAACCTCCGTTTTTGCGCATCCACAACCGGGCAAACAAACTTCACCTTCGTCATCTGGGTGGGTTCGCCCGATGAAATCTTTGACGTCGAACGGCGCGTGGTTGAGCAGATCACTGATCTTTCAATCGCTGAAAACTCGGTCACCGCGAGGTTTCACAAACGCATGGGCTGGCCCCTCGACGCGCGGGGGCGTCGTACCGGCGAACCGGTTCTTCCGGCATTCTTCACCGGGCGACAGACGTCCTAGATTAGCGCGCTCGAGTTTCGACGCCCTAGATTCCAGCGCACCGTAGAGCCGCGAATCAACACCGACTGCTAGGGTGAGCAGCCACTGGAGGTACCCACGATGTCACCGAGCAACACCGGCATTCAACGGCTGCCGTCAACCGGGCTCGTCGATCAACGACAGCGCGCGCTGCGCGACCTGCGGATTTCTGTGACCGATCGCTGCAACTTCCGCTGCGTCTACTGCATGCCGAAGGAAATCTTCGGTCGGGACTACCAGTTCATGGAGCGCGAAGAGCTCCTCAGCTTCGAAGAAATCACCCGCGTGGCACGCATCGCGCTCGACCTCGGCGTCACCAAACTCCGCCTCACTGGCGGCGAGCCACTCCTACGTCGAGGCATCGAAGACCTCATCCACGAGTTGGCGCAGCTGCGCACCCTCGAGGGCAAGAAGCCCGATATCGCCCTCACCACGAACGGCTCGGCGCTTCGCATCAAGGCCCAGGCGTTGAAAGACGCCGTTCTCGACCGCATCACTGTCTCCGTGGATTCCCTCGACGACGCCAAATTCCAGGCCATGAATGATGTGCGTTTCCCGGTAGCGCGGGTGCTCGACGGGATCGCCGCGGCCCAGGAGGTCGGGTTGGGCCCGATCAAGATCAACACGGTGGTCAAGCGCGAAACGGTCGACGAGATCCTGCCCCTCGCCGAACACTTCCGCGGCACCGGCCACATCCTGCGATTCATCGAATACATGGATGTCGGTGCGTCAAACGGCTGGATACTCGACGAGGTGGTTCCCTCTGCCGAGGTCGTCGGGCTCATCAGTAAGGTGCATCCCCTCCGGCCACTCGAGCCCAACTCGGTGGGCGAGACTGTGCAGCGCTGGGAGTATGTCGACGGCCAAGGCGAGATCGGTGTGATCTCAAGCGTCACCCGCGCCTTCTGCAGCACCTGCACGCGCGCCCGCATTTCTGCCGAGGGCAAGGTCTACAACTGCCTCTTTGCCGAACAGGGCTTTGATCTCCGGGCGCTACTGCGCAGCGGTGCCTCCGACCTCGAGGTCACAAGCGCCCTCACCGGTGTGTGGCAGCGCCGCGACGACCGCTACTCGGAGCTGCGCGCGGGCCTCCTCGACCACGGCAAACCCACCCGCAAGCACATCGAAATGTCGTATATCGGCGGCTAGACAATCCCCACCCAGTTGGTGGCACCGTCGACAGTGTGCTGGCGCTTCCAGACCGGTAGTTCTGCTTTCACCGCCTCCACGAGCGCGCGACACACCTCAAACGCATCCGCACGGTGCGCCGAGGCCACACAAGCCACGATCGCAATATCGCCAACCGCGAGCGTGCCGATGCGGTGACTGACCGCGATATCCAGCCCCGGCGCATCCATCCCCGCGGCAATCTCGCGCAGTCGTGATTCGGCGTCGGGATGCGCGAAATAGTCGAGCTGGCTAACCTCGCCGGTTGCTCCCGGATCGTGATTGCGCACGATGCCGGTGAAGGATGCAACGGCCCCATTTTCGGGTCCGCTCACGGCTAGCGCGTGGCGGGCAAAGTCGAGGGGCGCCTCGGAGATTTCGGCAATGTGTACCGTCATCGCTCGACCACTTCTCCCCCAGCCGCGCGGACTTCCGCGAGCGCCGCAACCCGAGATTCCTCCCCCACCGCCGAGGTGAGCGCGTCGAGGACCCGCACCTGCAGCCCTGCCGCCAGGGCATCCAAGGCCGAAGCTCGAACGCAGTGATCGGTCGCGATGCCGACGATATCGAGATCCTCAACATCGCGCGAGGCGAGAACCTCGATGAGGTTTTGGCCGGCCTTCGTGACCCCCTGGAATGCCGAATAGTGCGGCGCGCCCTGCCCCTTGCGCACCTCGATATCAATGAATGAGGTGTCCAGGCCCGGGTCGAATTCGGCACCGGGAGTACCCGCTACGCAGTGCCGCGGCCAGGAGTCAACAAAGTCTGGTGTCGCCGCAAAGTGTCCGCCGTTGTCACTGTCGGCGTCGTGCCAGTCGCGTGAGGCGAGCACCACCGAGTAGTCATCCGCGTGTTCCCGCAGGTGCGCGGTGATGTCCTTCGCTACCTGCGCACCGCCGGCGGTCGCGAGCGCGCCGCCCTCAGTGAAATCGTTCTGCACGTCAACAATCAGGAGAGCTCTGGCCATCTCACCATTGTCGCCGATTCGCGTCAGTTATTCGACAGGCTGCCGCCGCAGTCCCAGGTCGCCGCGGCGATCGCATCCAGCGCATTGCGATTCGCGATGCCCACGGTCTGTGAACCGTCCGGGTTTGCGACCGGCACGAAGATGGCAAAAATCAGCTGCTCGCCGTCGGCGGCTTCCATTACCCCGGCAAGGGCATAGACCTGATCAATCCAGCCGGTCTTTGCGGTAATTGCGCCCGCCGGCACGGCAGCGAGCCGGTCTTTGAGCGTCCCGGTGAGCGCATTCTCGGGCAAGAAATCAAGCAGGAAGCCGAGATCATCCTGGTTGCCGTTGATCAGCTGCAGAATCTCCACGATCAGCGAGGCACTCGCGCGGTTATCCCGCGACATCCCCGAGCCATCGGCACCTTCGAACCCCGCGGCGTCGATACCGAGTTCCGCAAGCGACTGCTCTGCCCCCGCATCCACCGCCGCGAAGGTGTCCCCGGTGCCGCGTTCGATCGCCACGAGCCGCGCGAGCGTCTCCGCCACCACATTGTCGCTATCGACCAGCACGTATTCGACGAGTTCCGAGACCGGTTGCGACCAGACCTCGGCGATGGGTTCCGAACCGGGCTTGATCTGGATGCTGGTGTCAACCGTGGCGCCCAGGGCGCCGGCAAAATCTGCCGCGGCATCTTCTGCCGGAGTGTTCGTGCGGGGTGAATAAATACTGTTCGCGCTGGTGCGACCGGCATCGGTCATCAGCGCCGTGATCGGCGAAATGTAGCCGTCCCGGCGTTCCTTATCGTCCCAAGTCTCGTGCCAGGCATCCCCGCCGTAAAGCGAGGTATCGAAACCCACTGCGGTCGCGCCGCCAGCCGCATTGACCGCATCCGTAAGCTCCTGCAGAGATGCGGTGGCGCCGGTGTAGTAGCTCGTGGTGCCCGATTTCAGGGTCACATCTCCTCCGCCGACGATCACGACGCTGCCGGGCTCCGTGCCCGGATACACGCGGGTGGGGATGCGGTAATCCGGTCCCAGCGTCGTCAGCGCACTGACGCTGGTAACGAGTTTCATGACTGAAGCGGTTGGATGCGTACCCTCGGGTCGTTCTTCGAAGAGCACCTCGTTCGTATCGGCATCAATTATCAGCCCGTGGAAGTCCAGCGCTGCGGAGCTGCCGGTCACATCCCGAATGGAACAGGTGCGCACGGGTGAGGAGAGTTCAGCGGTCGGCTGGGTTGCCGCTTCGAGCAGCTGCGCTGAGGGCGCTTCGGTGTGTTCCACGGCCGCTTCGGTACGCCAGTGGGTGGCTGCGGCCGCACCACCAAGCCCCGCACCGGCGGCCAGCGCCAGGGTGAGTACGCTGCCGAGGAGGAACCTGCCGATGCCGGCTGCTCGACTGCGCTCGCGTACTCGTTTACCCACCGTGATCCCCTCAGTAGCGGAAACCCACCATCATTAAGACTATCTGTATCGCATGCGCACTCACGCACATTACCTTTCAAGTTGGAGTCACTACGCTGAAATAACAAGCCGTTACCAGGCAATCTACGTCGGTAATGACCCACATTGCACCTCACGGAGGAGGACCCCATGGCCGGTCGAATCATCGTTGGAATCAATGGCTCCCAAGCCGACGACAATGCCGTTGCTTGGGCCGCACGGTATGCAGCTCGCGAAGGTGGTTCGCTGCTGATCTTCAGCGTGATCGACCCCTCACCTCGCGGCGCGAATGTTGACGAGGTTGAGAAGTGGGCCAACGACCTGCTCGCGAACCACGCCAAGGCCGCCCGTGAGATCGCGCCGAGTGTGGAGCTTCGCACCGAAGTGCAGCGCAGCCACAGTCTCCCCGAGAGCTTCGAGTTCATTTCCGAAAGCGCTGACCTTCTTGTTATCGGAAGCGACACCGATGGCACCGGCAAGGGTTCCCGCAACCCCGGCAGCGTCCGCATCGCGGCTGTGAGTAAGGCCCCGGTTGTCGCGGTGCCGCAAGTGGATGTGACCGAGCGACGCGGTGTCGTGGTCGGTACCGACGGTTCGGAAGTCTCCACTAAGGCACTCGAGTTCGCAGCGGCGGAGGCGCAAGCTTCTGGTGAACCGCTCATCGCGGTGATCTCTTGGCAGAGCGACGTGGCCTACGGCTACGGCTACGCCTACGCCTTCGCGTATGTGGACGATTTCCAGAAGGCGATGCAGGAGAGCTGCGCGGATGAGCTCAACACCGCGCTCAAGGGTGTCGAGGAAAACTACCCCGACCTTGAGATCCACAAGATCATTGTTGAGGGTCGCCCGGCGGATGCCCTCGCCGACCAGGCCAAGAAGGGTCGCCTCCTCGTAGTCGGCTCGCACGGCCGCGGCGCCTTCCGTCGACTGCTGCTCGGCTCGGTGAGCCACGAGCTCCTCCAGGAAATCTCACTACCCACGGCAATCGTCCGCTAACGACGGACCGCAGCGGCCGCCGCAGACTTCGTGTCTGCGGCGGCCGCTGCATTTTCCGGACGCTATCAGCTGCTGTGGGCGGAACCCACCAGCATCGGTATGCACCTGACACCGCCAACGCAGTCGAGGGCCAACCGCGCGGTTTAGTCACTGAGCCCCACTAGACTCGCGAACATGAGTGATCTCAACGGTAAATCAACAGCCGAGACCGGCACGAGCGGCGCATCCGCCCCGAAGACACCGCTTCCCCTGCGCAGTAAACCCTCGCAGTTCATCTCCACGGCAGTCGCCCGCCCGCTCTCCGCCGGATTCGCGCTCACCGTCGGTGGTCTCTTAGCGATTCTGCTGGCCCTGGCGATCTCGGATCTATCGTCCATCCTGATCTCCACCGCACTCGCCCTGTTCATCGCCCTCGGGCTTGACCCGGTGGTGCGGATGATCGAACGCTGGGGAGCTTCGCGGCAGTGGGCGATCGTCATTGTTTCGGCGGTGATCGTGCTCGCGTTCCTCGCCATCATTGGCCTCCTGGTGCCAATCATCGCAAGGCAGATCGTGTCGTTCGTCCAGGATCTGCCTTCTATTATCGCTGGCTTCCAAGGCTCCGAAGTCTATAGCTGGCTCATCGAATACTTCGGAGATGGCATCGCATCGCTCGTCCAGCAGGTGCAAGAGTTTGTCTTGAACCCCAGCACCCTCGCGTCAATCGGTGGTGGTGTGCTGCAGGTCGGTGCGGGTGTGATTGGTGGCGCTTCCACCGGCATTATCGTGTTCGTCCTCACGTTGTACTTCACCGCCTCGCTCGATTCGATCAAGCAGGGCTTCTACCGCTTGGCACCCGCCTACTCGCGACCACGCGTTTCCGACATCACCGAACGCATCACACAGTCGGTCGGTTCTTATATCAAGGGCATGGTCATTCTCGCGTTCTTCAACGCGGTGCTCACGGGTCTGCTCTACACCTTCCTGGGATTACCGTTCCCCCCGCTGGTGGCCGTGGCGGCGTTCTTCATCACGATCATTCCGCTGATCGGTTCGGTCGCCTTCTGGGTAATCGGGACCGGGCTGGCACTCTTCGCCAGCCCCATCGGCGCGCTCATCTTCGCAATCGTGTACCTGATCTACATGCAAATCGAGGCCTATGTGCTGACACCCCGCGTGATGAATCGGGCCATTTCAGTGCCCGGAGCGCTCGTTGTGATCGGTGCGCTCGTCGGCGGTACCCTGCTCGGGTTCCTCGGGGCTCTCGTCGCGATCCCCGTGACGGCCTCGATCCTGCTGATCATTCGCGAGGTCGTGGTGCCGCATCAGGATGCGCAAACCGAGCCGGGTTTCTAAGTCTCGGCATCCGTGCGGGACAAGAAACGACCGGGCTGGATGCGCATCCAGCCCGGTCGTTTCGGTCGCGTCAGTGCTTATTCAGCAGCAGCTTATTCAGCAGCGGCGACCTCGTTTTCGTTCTTCCAACGACGAGCGTTGATGAAGGAACGAACGCCGACCACGATGTACACGATCAGCAGCACGAAGGTGATGGTGCTCGCGATGATCGCGGCGGGGCGTTCGGCGGTACCGGCGAAGAGTTCACCGAGCTTGAACACGTTCATGGCCGTGCCGATGATGCCGAGCAGCGCAAATACGAGTGCGATGTGGATGCCGATCTTCTGGTTCTTCAGGCCGATGAGCCCGGAGATCAGGATGAGTGCGCCGAGGATCGCCGGGATCAGCGCCGTCCAGCTCGCGAACGAAGTCACGATGTAGGACACCAGGCCAACCAGGATGAGGATGATTCCGAGGCCAATGGTAATGCGAGGCATTTGTTTCCTTTGCAGTCTGAAACGCTGGGCTGGCTCTGGCGCTGCCGAGCACGCCTGAGGACACAGCGCGGAAGTACTACCGAGCCTATCGTGTCGACGCCCTCGCCCGCACGGCAGGCTCGGTCAGGGCAGCCCCAGAAACTAAACCCGGGCTGGATGCTGTGGTCAGCATCCAGCCCGGGTATCGGAGCCGCTTACCAGAATCGAACTGGTGACCTATTCATTACGAGTGAATCGCTCTACCGACTGAGCTAAAGCGGCCGGCCGCGCACCGAAGCAGGCGACACGCAACTATAACGCATTTTGAGTGGGTGGTGCCAATCCTGCTTGGGTACGCCTACGGCTACTCAGCAACCTCTAGCAGGTGAGTCCGTATTCGGGGACGGTGCCGTCAATGAAGTAGTCATCCACGGTGCTAACGATGCACGCATCCCCCTGGCTGTAGGCAATGTGCCCTTCGCCTTCGAACTCGACAAGCACGCCGGATTCGAGCTGCTCGGCAACCGCCTCCGCCCACTTCAGTGGCGTGGCCGGGTCGTTGGTCGTCGCAACCACCAGCACCGGCGCGGCCCCCGCACCGGTAACCGGTTCTTGCGACTCCACGCGCGACTTCACCGGCCAGTTTTCGCAGGTGAGGTCGCCCACCTGCATCTCGAGCTCGGAAAGTTCGCCACCGAAGAGTGTCACGTCGGCGAGGCGCTCGTTGTAGTCACGGATGCGCCCTTCGTCGGTGACGAGCGGGTAGTCGAGGCAGTTGATCGCGGGGAATGCCTCGAACATGTTGGAGTCGTAGCTGCCATCGGGCATCCGGCCGTAGTAGGAATCCGACAGCGCAAAGAAGACCGAGGGATCCTGGTCCTGCATCCACGCCTCGAAGGCCGCCGTGAGGTAGGGCCAGCTGTCCTCCGAGTACAGGGCCGCGGAGATCGCCGTCTGGATCACACCGGAGGTAAAGATCCGGCCATCGGTGTGGACCGGCAAGGTCTCGTCAACCTCATCCATGATCGCCTGAATCTCATCGATCACGCCGTCCACTCCGCCGCCGCTATTGAACGGGCAGTCGGCACCGGTCAGGCAGTCTTCGAGGTACACGAGCGTGGCATCCGCGAATTTCTCCTGTTGGTCGACGACCACGTCAAACATCGGCACGGTCGGGTCGGTGGCACCGTCCAGCACGATTCGGCCGACGCGGTCCGGGAAGCGGTCGATGTACTGGGCGCCGATATCGGTGCCGTAGGACAGGCCAAAGTAGGTCAGCGAAGTGTCCCCGACGATCGCACGGAGCATATCGAGGTCGCTCACGGTGGACTGCGTGTCCACGTATTCGAGCAGCGGACCGGTGTTTTCGAGGCAGTCCGCGCCGAACTGGGCCGCCTGCTGGCGCCACCATTCGAAGGCTTCCTCGTCGGTCATGTCGGCTGCGTTCTCCGGAACGCCGTAGAGGAAGTCATCCATACCGGCGTCGTCGCGGCACTCGACCGCGCTTGAGTAGCCGACACCGCGCGGGTCCCACCCCACGATGTCAAAGTTCTCGCGCAGGTCTGCCGAGAAGAAATAGTCACCGCTGAGCCCGACAAAGTCGGTGCCGCTGCCGCCCGGGCCACCGGGGTTGGTAAACATCGAGCCCTGCGCCTGCCCGGTCGCGGGAAGCCGCACGAGGGCGAGCTCGATCGGCTCGTGCTCTTCCGGGTCTTGCCAGTTCATTGGCGCTGACACCGTGGCACACTCCACTTCGTCCGGGTAGGCACGATCTGCCGGACAGACACCCCACTCGGCGGACTGCTCGTAATACTCGACCAGTGCAGCATCGAGGTCCCCGTAGAGATCTCCCTTACCCTGCGCTTCGCCGCGTTCATTCGGGCTGATTGACGAGTCCGAGGGGTCGCTGGGCGCGGTGAGTTCCTGAATCATCACGCAGCCGCTAAGCGCCATCGTCGCGACCGTCGCCATCGCACCGGCGGCCAAGAGTCGGCCCCGCTTGCGCCGGGAGTGTGCGGTCATCGGGGTCCTCCATCCGGCCCTGCGGCCTGTGCAAGTCTTGCGACGTAACCAACCAATAAGCCTTCCAGCGCCAAAGTTGGCGGCACATTCGCGGCAAGCCGCTCACGTACGAGGCTGATGTCCTCAATGCTAGCCATCGTTTGGGACGGCTCGCCTGTGCGTGCGGCAGATTCAATTTCGGACCGCCGGGACTCGTTCACGAGGGGGACGCCCGCCTCCAACTGCAGCATGAGAGTGTCACGCCACAGCGACTGCACATCGGTCAGGATGCGATCAACGCCGTCGAGCGTGGCCCGCTTGGCACGCCGTTTCTGGTTCTCCTCGAGTTCCCGAAACACTCCCCGCAGCTGCCTGGGGATGGCCTGGTTCGGTTCCAGCCCGAGCGAGCGGAAGGTCTCCTGCCGCTCTTTTTCGTCGCGGTCTTGGGATGCTGCTTTGCCATCTTCGTCAGCGATCGTCACCCACTCGGCGGCTTTGCGAACGGCATCCCCCACACCACGCAGCGCGAGGACCCCGTCGAGCGCACGCTCGCGGCGTGCCCAAGCCTCCGGTGTGGTGACGAGCCGCGAGGCCATCCCCACGTGACTTTGGGATTCCGCCGCGGCCCGCTGCGCAAGCTCCTCGCTGACCCCGTGGCGCCGTACCAGCAGCGCCGCAACATCCGCCACCGCCGGGGTATGCAGCCCGACCGTGCGCACGCGCGAGCGAATCGTTGGCAGCAGGTCGGTGACACTCGGCGCGCAGAGCACCCAGACGGTAGTGCGCTCGGGTTCCTCGATCGCCTTGAGAAGGGTGTTCGAAGTGCGCTCCATCATGCGATCGGCGTCCTCTACGACAATCACGCGATAGTTCGCGTTCATTGGCGAGCGGGATGCGCGGGCCACCAGTTCGCGCGCGGTCTCGATCGTGATGATGAGGGTTTCGGTAACCACCGCCGTCAGGTCCGGATGTGAGCGGGAGCGCACCTGCAGGCAGGACTGGCATTCGCCGCAGCCACCGTCCGGGCACAGTAACGCCGCGGCGAAGGCATAGGCCGCGGTGGAGCGGCCGGAACCCGGCGGGCCGGTGATGAGCCAGGAGTTGGTGAACGCTTGCCGATCCTCGGAGCCCGGCCGCGAACCGCGAACCGCGCGCTGCAGGGTCTCGACCGCCTGCGGCTGGCCGATGACCTCGTCCCAGACGCTCACGCGCCGACCTCTCGGGCCGCGAGCGCCGCATCCACCCTGGCCTGTACCAGCTCGGCGATGGCCTCGGGTGCGAGGGATGCATCCACCACGAGAAAGCGGGAAGGTTCGGCCGCGGCAAGTTCGAGGAATTTCGCGCGCACCCGCTCGTGGAAGTCGCGGCTTTCGGCTTCGAGTCGATCAAGCCCGCCCCGCTGCGCGGCCACCCGCTCTCGGCCGGAGACCGGGTCGATGTCGAGCAGCACCGAGACATCGGGCAGTAACCCTTCGGTGGCCCAGAGTGAGAGGTCGCGGATCTCTTCGGCCCCGAGGTCGCGCCCCGAGCCCTGATAGGCCACGGAGGAATCGAGATAGCGGTCCTGCAGCACGATCGCGCCGCGTTCGAGTGCGGGGCGCACCCGGGTGGCGATGTTATTGGCGCGGTCTGCCGCGTAGATCAGTGCTTCTGCGCGCGGGACGATTTCGTTCTCGCTGTGCAGCAGCACTTCCCGCAGTGCGAGCCCGAGGTCGGTACCGCCCGGTTCCCGGGTGTGCAGCACCTCGAGTTCGCGCCCACGCAGGTATTCGGTGAGGAGGGCGACCTGGGTGGATTTGCCCGCCCCGTCGCCGCCCTCAAAGGTGATGAAGAGCCCGCGTGTGGTCACCGTGCCGATTAGCTTTCCTCAGTCTGGTCGGGTTTTGCCGCAGCGGTTTTCGCTGCGGTGGTCTTTGCTGCGGTGCTCTTCGCTGCAGTCGTCTTCTTGGCGGCAGGCTTTTTCGCGGCCGGCTTCTTAGCAGCTGCTTTCTTGGCAGCCGGCTTTTTGGCCGCCGTGGTGCGCTTCTTCGCCGGACCCTTCGCGCGCTTCTCGGCGATCATTTCAACCGCACGCTCGAAGGTGACCGCCATCGGGTCGGTACCCCGGGGCACCGTGACGTTCGTCTCACCGTCAGTGACGTAGGGCCCGAAGCGGCCGTCCTTCACCTTGATGGGCTTTTCGGAGACCGGGTCCGGTTTACCGAAATCAAGCAGCACAGACTTCGACTGCTGCCCGCGATACTTCGGCTGTGAGAACAGTTCCAGGGCACCGGCCACGTCGATCGTGAAGATCGAGTCTTCGTCGGGCAGCGTGCGGGTCTCGGTGCCCTTCTTCAGGTAGGGACCGTAGCGCCCGTTCTGAGCGGTGATCTCATTGCCGCTTTCCTCATCGGTGCCCACGACTCGTGGCAGCGACAGCAGCTTCATCGCCTCTTCGAAGGTGACGGCTTCCGGCACCATCGATTTGAAGAGGGATGCGGTGCGCGGTTTGGGTGCGGCGGCTTTCTTCTTTTTGGTCCCGTCGTCTTCCGGTGCCGGCAGCACTTCTGAGACGTACGGCCCGAAGCGGCCGTCCTTAACGACGATGTCGTGGCCGGTCTCGGGATCCTGCCCGAGCACCCGGTCGGTGACCACCGGCGCGTCAATGAGTTCTTGCACCTTGGTGGTGGTGAGCTCATCCGGTGCGAGGTCCTCCGGAATATTGATCCGGCGCGGTGTCGCATCCTCCGCGGCGCCGTCTTCGACCACCTCAATGTACGGACCGTAGCGGCCAATGCGCAGGGTCGCGTTCTCGGTGAGCTTGGTCGAGTTGATCGCGCGGGCGTCGATCTCACCGAGGTTGTCGATGACTTTCCGCAGACCCGGGTGGTCCTCGCTCCCGAAGTAGAACTCACCTAGCCACGCCGTCCGGTCCTGCTCACCCGAAGCAATGTTGTCAAGGTCGGCTTCCATCTGCGCAGTGAAGTCGTACTCCACGAGCTCCTCGAAGTGCTCTTCGAGCAGTCGCACCACGCTGAACGCGGTCCATCCGGGCACGAGCGCATTGCCACGCTTTTTCGCGTAGCCGCGGTCCATGATCGTGGCGATGATGGATGCGTAGGTCGAGGGACGACCGATGCCGAGTTCGTCGAGCACCTTCACGAGGCTCGCTTCGGTGTACCGCGGCGGCGGGCTCGTCTCATGCGACTTGGCTTCGGCACCCTCAACGGCAACCTGCTCGCCTTCCTTGAGGGGCGGGAGCTTCGCTTCCTTATTTTCGGCGCCACCCTCGCGGGTTTCGTCGCGACCCTCCTCATAGGCGGCGAGGAAGCCGCGGAAGGTGATGACGGTACCGGAGACCTGATATTCACTGGTCGTTGGGCTGATCGTGCCATCGTTATCGGGGAGATCGATGGCCGAGCCGGCGAGCGTTACCGTAGCCGTTTGCCCCTTCGCGTCGGCCATCTGGGATGCGACCGTGCGCTTCCAGATCAAGTCGTAAAGCTTGCGCTCAGTGTCGCTGACGCCGACGAGATCCCCGGGCCGCGTAAATTCGCTTCCGGCGGGACGGATGGCTTCGTGGGCTTCCTGCGCATTCTTCGCGTTCTTGCCGTAGTAGCGCGGCTTCTCGGGCACAGTATCGGCGCCGTAGAGTTCCGCGGCCTGCTTGCGCGCGGCGCTAATTGCCTGCGTGGACAGGTTCGCAGAGTCGGTACGCATATAGGTAATGTGACCGTTCTCGTACAGCGACTGCGCAACCGACATCGTCTGTCGTGCCGAGAAGTGCAGCTTACGAGAGGCTTCCTGCTGCAGGGTTGAGGTCGTGAACGGGGCCGCCGGGCGACGCGTATAGGGCTTGGACTCAACCGAGGTGACGGTGACCGTGACTTGCCCGGCTTTAAGCGCTTCCTCCAGTGTGGTCGCGGCAGGTTCCCGCAGCACCAACACGTCGTTCTTCAGCTGACCGCTGTCGTCAAAATCGCGACCGGTGGCAAGTCGCTGACCACCGAGCTTGGTCAGCCGAACGCCGAAGCCTTGCCCCGCGGCGTTGAGGTCCGCATTCACACCCCAGTAGGTCGCGGCGACGAAGGAAAGACGCTCGCGTTCGCGGTCGACGATAAGTCGGGTCGCGGCAGACTGCACTCGGCCAGCTGACAGCCCCGGGCCGACCTTGCGCCAGAGCACCGGTGAAATCTCGTAGCCGTAGAGGCGGTCGAGGATGCGGCGGGTTTCCTGCGCGTCGACGAGGTGCGCGTCGATATCGCGGGTCTGGTCCTTGGCAGCTTCGATCGCTTCTTGCGTGATTTCGTGGAAGACCATGCGCTTGACCGGCACCTTGGGCTTCAGCACTTCCATCAGGTGCCAGGCGATCGCTTCACCCTCGCGGTCTTCATCGGTTGCGAGGATGAGTTCGTCGGCCTCTTTGAGCGCCCGCTTCAACTCGGTGACGGTCTTCTTTTTCGCGTCGGACACCGCGTAGTACGGCTGGAAGCCGTTTTCGACATCCACCGAGAACTTCCCGAGCGAGCCCTGTTTTTGCTCTGCGGGCAGGTTTTTGGGCTCAATGAGGTCCCGGATGTGGCCCACCGATGCCATGACGGTGTAGCCAGCACCGAGGTATTTCGAGATGCTCTTGACCTTGGTGGGTGACTCGACGATTACGAGTGAGTTCGACAAATTGACGTTCCTCTATGCAGTAGGACGGTACCTCTTATATAGCGGGGGCAGATTCGAGGCGACGGCTGTGCGCCGAACATTTTTGGCGGCGCGTACCTGGGCACCATACAACAAGATTCCCGAGAGAAATGAGCCGCAATGAGATTTTGGACGGTGGATACACGGCCCAGATTCGTGCTTTCGCGCCGCAAATTGTGGATGTTAGTCGCGGTGCGGATTGATCCAGCGAACAGCGCCAAAGCGGGCAAAGTCGCTGTCAAATGAGCAGATACCCGTGCCATATTCGATCGCGAGTGCCGCCAGGTGGGCGTCAGGAATGAGGTTGCCTCGAAGATCACCCTGGACGATCAGCCCTCCGAGAATTTCATGATGTCTGCGCCCAGGTGTGGGTACCCAAACTTGGTCCGCATCCAGCCAATCAGTGACGATACTCCAGGCATCAGCCGGGCTCAGTGGGTTCGCGCTTACGCGGGGATGGGTGATGATGCGTTGAAACGCCATCAATGAGGCCCATGGCAATCCAACCCGTTCGGGACCGTTCATGGCGCTGTTGAGCCACTGCAGAGCCTTTGAATGGAAGTGGGATTGCTCGTCTACTGCATACAGCAGCACGTTGGCGTCAACAATCACCGGCCGCCCTCCGCGTCATACTCATCCAGGAGTTCGAGGGTGTCAGCGATGTTCGTGACATCGACGCGCAGCCCAACGTTGGCTGTGCGCTGTTGAAAAGGCACAGGTTCTTTCCGTGGATTGAGACCTGCCCGAGCGAGTTCGTTGACGGCTTCGCCGAGACCAATCCCGCGTTCTCGACGCAATTGTTCTGCCGCTGCTGCAACCGCCGGATCAAGCCGTACCGTGGTCCTCATGGGCGAAGGATAGCACTAGAGAATCAGTAATCTCGCATCATTGATGCATGTGTTTGAATGCACTATCTCGGCAGTCCTGCCCGTGCGGATGCGGTGATGGTGAACCAGCCAAGGTCACGGCTTACGGTGACCACACTTTCGATGCGGGTTGCCGTGCACGCCTGCAGACTGGCCTGGTGTAGCGAGGCCACCACCTTGGCCCGACCACAGGCGTCTCCCGGAATCCGGTTTGATGCGGTATCTGCTGCGGCGAGCGCTGCGGCATCGGCTGCGACCGAAGCTGCGGTGTGGGCCGCAAACACCCCGACCACCCCGATGAGTGCGATCGCGATCGCCGCGGTCGCGCCGATGATGCCTAAGGCCAGGGTTGAGCCCGCCCCAACCTCTCCTGCGAGCGCCCCTGTCCACCGTCGGGCTAGCCATCGGTGTCGCGCAGCGCACATGATCTTCCCTCCGCTCGAATCGACGTTGACAGGCCCGCGATGACCAGCGGTGCCGACACCAAAGCGCAGCGAAACTCGCCCGAATCCCAGGTCTGCAGGCTTGCGCCCGCTCCGGCGATCGACAGCGCCGACTCCGCGGCATCGCCGCGCGCGGACAGGCGTGCCGCTTCCCCGGCCGCATCCTGCACGCGAACGTAGGCGCCGGAGCTCACCACCGCACCAATGCACATTGTCAACACCAGCACCACGGCGGGAACGGCGGCTGCGAACTCGGCTGCCACTGAACCGCGCTCTGCCCGAAGGCACACGACTCGCAAGCACCAGGCTGGCAAGCACCTGCCCTTCCGCAGCCGCACGGCTCGCAGCCGCCATCCCCACCCCGTCATCATGACTGGAAGGCGCTCACGACGAGATCTTCGATGATCGAAGCGACCGCATCCGATTGTACGACCATCACGAGCACCCCTGCCAGAGCAACCGCGGCCATGATGACAATGGCGTATTCGGCTGTTTCGGCGCCGTCTTCCTCGTGTTTGATGCGATCAAGCAGCGCTCGCCCGCGCGCTTTCAGGGTCGTGCGTGCGTTGCCAGTGTTGGGTTCCATGTCAGTGTGGGATTGCGGGTCGGTATTGGTTTCCAGGTTGGTGTTCATGTCGGTCCTTTCCTCGGTGGATGCACGGCACGATTAGGCGCTGGGTTCGGCTGCGGATTCAAAGCAGCACCTGCCCCAGCACGGCAATAACGATCGGGGCAACCCCGAGCGCAAGAAACGCGGGCAGGATGCACGCCCCCAGCGGCAGCATGAGCTTTACCTCGAGCTGGGCGGCGGCTTTTGCCGCGGCGGTCCGGGCTCGTCGTCGCTCGAGGGTGGCTTCTGACCGCAAGAGGTCGGATGCGGGTACGCCGGCCCGAGTGGCAAGTTCCAGCACCGGTTCGGCTCGCTCGACTCCGGACGGCGCCAACTGCCAATTTCGTAGGGTGTCGCTGACTGCGGTGCGTACCTTTGCCGCCGAGTTGCCGCCGAGCATCCCCATCGCTACGAGGTCGAGGCCGAATCCCGGCGTGGCTGGGCGAGCCGTCGCGGTCTTGACGAGTCGGCGGTTCCACCACCAGCCGAGCAGCATGAGCACCCCGCCAATCAGCAACAGCACCCAGCCGATAGGGCCGCCGAGAAGAACCCCAAGCGGATTGAATCCGAGCAGGGAACCAAGGAGGAAACCGACTAGCGGCAGCGCCAAGACGATCCGGCTCGTAGCCTGCGGGGAAGCGAGCGCGATTGCCACTTCGCGTTCAGACTGGCCAATGTCCCGGAAGCCAGCGGCAAGTTCGCGCAGCGCTGGGCCCAACGGCGCACCTGTGGTTTCGGCCAGTCGCCAGGTGGCGCCGAGCGCACGCCAAGCGGCATTCGGATGCACCCGCAAGAGTTCCGCAGCATCGGCCCCCGCGCGGATCTCACGGGCAATTTGGCCTTCGACTGGTTCCGCCGGTGCCTGACGCTTACGCTGCCAAGGCCACCGACGCGGTGGTTTCTGAAACTGTGATTTCGAGAATTCAGCGAGCTGATTCCAAGCGTTCGTGGGTGCGCCGCCACCCGCAAGGAGCGCCGCAAGCCGTTCTACCACGGCAGCCGCTTCCTCAGCCGGGTAGGTGTCGTTGCCATTCATGAGCGCTCCAATTTCGCGCCGCTGCGAACACTCGTGATGCGCAGCCTCCCGGCATCATCGAGCCAGAACTCCCCCATATCCACGAGCTGCCGCACACCCTTGTGCCGTTCCACGTGCATCACCAGATCAATCGCCGACACGGTCTGCCGAGCGATCGCGCCTGCCGACATATCCGCGAGCGCCCCGAGCGCTTCCAAGCGCGCCGGCACATCGTGCAGCGAGTTCGCGTGCAGGGTTCCCGCCCCACCGTCGTGCCCGGTGTTTAGCGCTGCGAGCAGTTCCCGAAGTTCCGCGCCTCGACACTCACCAAGCACGAGCCGGTCCGGCCGCATCCGCAACGATTCCCGTACCAGCCGTGCCAGCGGAATCTCCCCCGCGCCTTCCACGTTGGCTTGCCGCGCTTCCAACGACACCACATGCGGATGCGCAATCCGCAGTTCGGCGACGTCCTCGATCACGACGATCCGCTCATCCTTCGCGGCTTCGCCAAGGAGCGCGCCCAACAGCGTGGTCTTCCCCGAACCGCCAGCGCCGGTAATAAGCAGGTTCGCGCGGTCAGCAAGCGCTCGGCGCACGAGCTCATCCGCTTCGGAATAAAAGAATCCGGCGGCCCGCAGATCATCAAAACTGGGGCGGATCGTCCGCGGTGCCCGAATCGACAGCAGAGTGCCGCTGGTGGAGACCGGTGGCAGTACCGCATGCGCCCGAATCCCATCGCCAATCCGCACATCCACCGTCGGCGAAGCTTCGTCCAGGTGTCGACCGCCCGCCGCGATTATCCGCACCGCCAACTCCCGTAGCGCCCGCTCCCCCGGTGCTCGCCACGACCGATCCTGCTCGAGACCGTTGCCGCGATCCACCCACAGTCCGGCCATGCCGTTGACGAAAATATCGGTGACCTCACCGTCCGCGATGAACCCTGCCAGCGGTCCGAATGCCTCCGCCTCCCCGCGAGTGAGCGCCCGCCGCTCGCGACGCGCATCCTCGCGACCGGGAATGGGTACGAGATCCACCTGTGCGGGGCGCTCCGCGGCCGGCCGAACGACGAACCGCTCGGGCGCATCCGTCGCGTATTCGGGTGCATACTCCGGTGCAAATTCGGTGTTCATGGCGGCAACCCTAGAAAGCTCCGGGCCCGACCGCTTGGCTCCCCTCTACACCTGTGGATGACGCCGCATCCACAGGCCAAATGCACGCCATCAGCCCACCAATAAATGACCGCTCAATACGCATTCCTGCCGCAGATTCATTGGCAACTCGGCAAATAAATGAATCCCGCGCGCACAAACCGCGCCAAATTGCCAGATTCTCGAAGCGAGTTGCGACCAAGCGGGCCTAGATTCACGGCAGTGCAATTTTGGCAAGGAAGGCAATCATGCAAGAGATCACTCGTGACGTCGTCATCATCGGGGCCGGTCCCGCAGGGCTCACCGCGGCACGCAGACTCACTCAGGCCGGCAAGTCGGTTGCTGTCCTCGAAGCTCGCGACCGCGTCGGTGGCCGCACCTGGTCCGACACCATCGACGGTGCATTCTTCGAAATCGGTGGCCAGTGGGTTTCCCCCGATCAGACCGCAATCTCGTCCCTCGCACAGGAGCTCGGGCTCGAACTCTTCGACCGCTACCGCGAAGGCAAGGCCGTGTACCTCGCCGCCGACGGCAGCCGCACCGAATACGACGGCGACCTGCCCGTAGGTGAAGAAGCCCACGCCGAGATGGAAAAGCTCCGCAAGGAACTCAACCGCCTCGCCGACGAAATCGACCCCGCAGCACCCTGGGACCACCCCCGTGCCGCTGAATTCGACAAGATTTCTTTCGAAGACTGGCTGGGCACCATCAGCGAGAACGAGGTCGCCCGGAACACCACCGCGCACTTCATCGCCGGTGGCATGCTCACGAAGCCCTCGCACACGTTCTCGTTGCTGCAGGCTCTGCTCATGGCGGCTTCGGCCGGCTCCTTCGACAACCTGCTCGATGAGGACTTCATCCTCGACAAGCGCGTGGTCGGCGGCATGCAGTCGGTCTCGCTGCGCATGGCGGAAGAGCTCGGTGAGGATGTCTTCCTGAACAACCCGGTTCGCACGCTTCGTTGGGCGGATGCTGGCCCAGGCCAGCCGGCCGAGGTCACCGCGATCGCCGATCACGTGACCGTCCACGCGCGCCACGCGATTCTCGCGATTCCGCCGAACCTCTACTCGCGCATCCAATACGAACCGGCGCTGCCGCGCACACAGCAGATCGTCCACCAGCACCACTCGATGGGCCTCGTAATCAAGGTGCACGCCACCTACGAGACGCCGTTCTGGCGCGAGCAGGGCCTCAACGGCACCGGTTTCGGTGTTGGGCACATCGTGCAGGAGCTCTACGACAACTCCAACCACGGTGAAGACCGCGGCACGCTCGTGGGCTTTGTGGTCGACGTCACCGCAGAGAAGATGTGGGCACTCCCGGAGGCCGAACGCAAGGAAACCATCCTGCGCTCGATCGCGAACTACCTCGGCGAGGAAGCCATGCATCCAGTCGCGTTCTACCTCTCCGACTGGGGTGCCGAGGAGTGGACCCGCGGCGCCTATGCCTGCAGCTACGACCTCGGTGGGCTCAGCCGCTGGGGCGCAACCCAGAACCTCCCCGTAGGCCCGATCTATTTCGCAAGCTCCGATATCCAGGGCATCGGCTACCAGCACGTCGATGGCGCGGTGCGGATTGGTGGCGATACCGCAAAGCGGATTCTTGACGGCGAGGCAGCTTCGTGAGCGCACCAACCACCAAAAGCCTGACCCTCAAGGGGCTTTCGGCGGGCAAAATCGGTGCGATGGCGGGCGCCGTCATCGGTATCTCCTGCATCGCGCCCGCCTACACGATGACCTCGGGGCTCGGCCCGACCATCGCCGAGGCGGGCTTGCAGACCCCGGTGATCCTGCTGATCGGGTTCATCCCGATGCTCTTCGTGCTGATGGGCTACCGCGAGTTGAACAACTCAATGCCCGACTCCGGCACCACCTTCACCTGGTCGGCACGCGCCTTTGGCCCGTGGATCGGCTGGATGAGTGGCTGGGGTCTGGTCGCCGCCACGGCGCTCGTGCTCTCGAACCTCGCCGCGGTCGCGGTCGACTTCCTCTTTATTGGGCTCTCGCAGATCTTCAATAATCCGGATATCGCCGACCTCACCCGCAACCTGTGGATTAACATCCCGATCGTCGCGGTGCTTACCGCCGCGGCCGCTTATATCGCCTATCGCGGTGCCGAAGAGACCAAGCGCCTGCAGTACGTGCTGGTCGGTCTGCAGGCGATCGCGGTGGTCTGGTTCCTCGTGGCCGCCACCGTGAAGATCATCCAGGGTCAGGCCTATGACTTCACGCCCGTGACCCTCGACTGGTTCAACCCAGCACTCGTCGGCGACGGCACCACCTTCAGCTTCTCTACGCTGGCGGCCGGTCTCTCGCTTTCGATCTTCATGTACTGGGGTTGGGATGTTGTGCTCACCATGAACGAGGAAACGAAGGACCCGCGTCGCACCCCGGGCCGCGCGGCCCTGCTCACCATCGGCATCATCGTGGTCACCTACCTGCTCGTGACCATCGTGGTCCTCGCCTACGCGGGATACGGCACGGAAGGCCCCGGTGCGGGTAACCCCGAGAACCAGGAGTCGATTTTCGCCTCCCTCGCACCCGAGATCATGGGGCCGTTCGCGCTCATCATGTCGATCGCGATCTTCGCGAGTTCCTCGGCCTCGCTGCAGTCCACGCTGGTCTCTCCCGCCCGTACCTTGCAGGCCATGTCGCACTACGGTGCGGTGCCGAAAACCTTCGGCAAGCTTTCGAAGTTCAAGACGCCCGGCACCGCAACCTTCTGGGCAGCGGCGGCATCGGTGATCTTCTACGTGATCATGCGCGTGGTGTCGGAGGATGCACTGTGGGACACCATCACCGCGATGGGCATCATGGTGTGCTTCTACTACGGCATCACCGGTTTGACAGCGTTCTGGTACTTCCGCGGCACCTGGTTCGAAAACATCGGCAATTTCTTCCGACGCTTCCTGCTGCCACTGCTCGGCGGCATCACGCTGCTGGCGATGTTCGTGAAGACGCTCTTCGACTCGACCGACCCCGACTACGGTTCGGGGAACGCGGTCTTCAGCACGGTGTTACCGGATGGCACACACGAGGGTGGCGTCGGCGTGGTCTTCTTCGCCGGGATGCTCATCCTCGGTGCCGGGGTCATCTTGATGCTCCTGCAGGCGATCAAGCATCGCGGGTTCTTCCGGAGTGAAGAGATCGAGGTCGGTTCGGTCTTGCAGGAGACCGACATGGTCCCGTTCGTTGCGGAGGACGCGAAGTAACCTGCCTCTGATTCCACGCCCGTCACTCGTTTGCGATCTTCGGATGCGAGTGGCGGGCGTGAAGTCCATCCAGCATCGCCTGCAGTCCGAGGTCGAAGGTGATCTCCCCCGTATTCAATTCCGAGTTCGCCACGACCTCGTCGTGCGCCCGCACGATCGCGGTGAGGATCGGTGCCGCCTGCGCGTGTACGCCGGTGGCGTAAATATCCGAGGGGGCCGCCGCGTCAAATGCCGCCCCGAAGATAAACGATTCCAAGGCTGAAATGGTGTGCAGCACATCCCGCACCCGCCAGCCCTCGGCGCGCAACCCATAGGCAACCCGCTCATACATGCGCGCCGAGACTTCCGCGTCCCGCAGCGGCACGGTCGCGGTAATCTCCACAAACCAGGGATGCTCGCGCAGCAGCCGATAGTAGCTCCAGGCCCAGCGCTCGGTCGCGGCCCGCCAGGGCTCGGTCCCAAAGCCAGAGGCGTCCAGCTGCTGGGCAATGGACTCTTGCACCCACGAGAGAATGGTCGCGCGCGAGTCCGCATGGTTGTAGATGGCGCTCGGTGCGACCCCGAGGCGTTCCGCGAGCGCACTCACGGTGAGTGCTTTCAAACTGCCAGTGCGCAACAATTTGATCGCCGCATCGGTAATTTTTTGTCGCGTCAGTACCGCCTCGCGCGGGCGACCCGCGCTGCGCTTGGTCCCATTCGGGTTCATCTGGCTTCGTTGCCCCCTTCCGTGTCGACGTTAACCTGCATCCGTCGCTTAGGGCATACACTGGCCACGCGAAGAAGCATTTCCAACGATAAGTGAGGACAAGGATGTCAGCACCAGAAGGCGACAAGATCGAAAAACTGATCAACCCGATCGAGACCTACCCGCCCAGCCCAGAATTCATTGCCGGCACCAAGATTCCCGCGGACATTCGGGAGCATGCAGAGGCCGACCGGCTCGAGTTTTGGGCAGAGCAGGCAAGAACGCTCGAGTGGGAAACGCCCTTCACGCAGGTGCTGGACTGGTCGAATCCACCATTCGCAAAGTGGTTTGCGGACGGCAAACTCAACGTCGCGGTGAACTGCGTCGACCGCCACGTGCACGCTGGTCGAGGCGACAAGGTTGCGATCCACTGGATCGGCGAACCGGGCGATACTCGCACCATCACCTACAACGATCTGTACCGCGAAGTGCAGCGGGCCGCGAATATGCTCGAGGATCTCGGCATCAAGTCCGGCGACGTGGTCACGCTCTATCTGCCGATGCTCCCCGAAACGATCGTCGCGATGCTCGCCTGCGCCCGCATCGGTGCCACTCACTCGGTGATCTTCGGTGGATTCTCATCCAGCGCCATCCGCTCACGCGTGGACAACTCCGGTGCCAAGCTCGTGATCACCGCCGACGGTTCGCTCCGCAAGGGACGCAAGTTCCCGCTCAAGGAAACCGTGGATGAGGCGCTCGCCGAACCCGGTCACTCGGTCGAGAACGTGATCGTGATCAAGCGCGCGGACAAGGAAATTGACTGGCAGGAAGGCCGCGATCTCTGGTGGCACGACGCGATCGCCACCACCGCCGAGAAGCACGAACCGCAGGCCTTCGACGCCGAGCATCCGCTGTTTATCCTGCACACCTCTGGCACCACCGGTACCCCCAAGGGCCTGTGGCACTCCACCGGTGGCTATCTCACGCAGGTGGCGTTCACATTCCGCACGAGCTTCGACCTGCGCGATGACGATGTGTTCTGGTGCTCTGCCGACGTCGGCTGGGTAACCGGCCACAGCTATATCGCATACGGCCCGCTTGCCAACGGTGCGACCCAGATCATGTACGAGGGCGCCCACGATTACCCGAGCCTCGACCGCTGGTTCGAAATCATCGAGGAATACAAGGTCACTACCTTCTACACCGCGCCCACTGCGATCCGCGGCTTTATGAAGAGCGGTCGCGAGATTCCGCTGCGCCACGACCTCTCGAGCATCCGCCTGCTCGGCTCGGTCGGTGAGCCAATCAACCCGGAAGCCTGGGAGTGGTTCCGGGAGGTGATCGGCTCCGATCGCGCCCCGATCGTCGACACCTGGTGGCAGACCGAAACCGGTTCGCACATCATCACGCCCATTGCCACCTTGGATGCGCTGAAGCCCGGTTCGGGCCAAAAGCCGGTCCCCGGGGTGGTCGTTGAAGTAATCGATGAGCAGGGCAATCGCGTGAACCCCGGTGAGATGGGACTGCTCACCATCACCGAGCCGTGGCCCTCAATGGCCCGCGGCATTTGGGGAGATGAGCAGCGGTTCATTGAGACCTATTGGTCGCAGTTCCCCGGTCGGTACTTCGCCGGTGACGGCGCGGGTGTGGACCTCGACGGAGACCTGTGGCTACTGGGCCGCGTCGACGATGTGATGAACGTCTCCGGCCACCGCCTGTCCACCACCGAAATCGAATCCACCCTTGTGGACCACGATCTCGTGGCCGAGTCAGCCGTGATCGGTGCGGAGGATGAAACCACCGGCCAGGCGGTCGTCGGCTTTGTGGTGATCAAGGATTCGCAGCGTGAGGCAGCCTCGCAACTGGATGTGGAGGCCGAGTTGCGGGCCTTCGTCGCCAAGCGAATTGGCGCGATCGCCCGCCCGCGACAGCTCTATGTCGTCGCGGAACTACCTAAGACCAGATCCGGCAAGATCATGCGCCGCCTTTTGAAGAATGTTGCCGATGGGAAACCCGCCGGCGATACCTCCACCCTCACCGATGCATCCGTGATGGCCGTGATCGAAGAGCAGGTACTCGCCCGCCAGGCCTAGAATTCGACGTAACGAGTCGGCACAGAGGTGGTGTCGCAGTGCAGAACTGCGACACCACCTCTAACATTTCTGTATCACTGACCGGCCGACAGCGCGCAAGATAGTGGGATAGCGCCGTATTTCATCTGTAGAATTCTCAAGAGCATTGAGATGAGACCTAACAAGTTGCATCAATTATATCCTGATGAACCGATTGATCAGGAATGAGATAAAATGATTCTCATACAGATTGGCAGGGTCGCTAATCTGTCTATGCTGATATTCCCGATACAACGATGTGTCTTGGAGGTAGATAGATGCCCAATAATGGCGCCGCTGCGGGTGCTGGCCGACCGAAAGTCGCGCTCGACAATATTCGCAAATCATACGGCGATCACGTCGTGCTCGATGACGTAACCCTGCACGTGCAGCAGGGTGAGGTGATTTCAATCATTGGCCCCTCGGGAGCCGGTAAGAGCACATTCCTACGATGCACCAACCTGCTTGAGATGCCCGACGCCGGGCGCATCCGGGTGGGCGACCACGAAATCGATACCAGCCAGCGAATTGGTGACAAGCAACTCGAACGGCTCCGCCGCACCACCGGCATGGTGTTCCAATCTTTCAACCTCTTTCCGCACAAAACAGCACTCGAAAATGTCTCGCTGGGGCAGCGTCGCGTCTTAGGTCGTTCGAAAGAGGAAGCGGATGAGCGCTCCCGTCAGCTGATCGACCGCGTTGGCCTCTCGGACAAATACGACGCCTACCCGGGACGGCTCTCGGGTGGCCAACAGCAGCGCATTGCCATCGCGCGTGCCCTCGCAATGGATCCCGAAGTGATGCTCTTCGACGAGCCCACCTCCGCGCTCGACCCCGAAGTTGGCCTCGAAGTGCTCGCCGTAATGCAGGAGCTCGCCGAATCGGGTATGACCATGATGGTGGTTACGCACGAGATCGAGTTCGCCCGCAATGTCGGTGACCGACTCATTGTGATGGCCGACGGCGGCATCCTCGAGGAAGGCGACCCGACCGAGGTCATCACCAATCCGAAGAAGGAGCGCACCCAAAAGTTCCTGCGGGCGGTGGTACACCGATGAACGCGTTCTTCGCGGCACTGCCCGCAGCCCTCGGCACAACGCTGCTGGTGACGGTCGTATCGCTGGCGATCGGCTGCCTCGCGGCATTTCCGCTGATGCTGGCTCGCGTATCTGAGAACGCCATCCTGTCGAACTTCGCAAAACTCATCATCGAGATCATTCGCGGCGTACCGCCGGTGGTCTGGGTGTTTGTGATTTATTTCGGTATTCAGATCGGTGCTTTCCGATTCGCGCCCCTACCCACCGCGATCATCGCGTTCTCGCTGATCACGGCGGCGTATATCGCGGAGGTTTACCGCGGTGGGTTCCTTTCGGTGAAGTCCGGCCAGTTTGAAGCGGCCGCCGCAATCGGTTTGAACAAAACTCGCACCTTCATTGACGTGATCTCCCCGCAAATGATTCGCGTGGCGATTCCGGGCGTCGTGACCTACGCCGTGGGCCTGCTCAAAGACACCTCAATCATGTCGATCATCGGCGTGGTGGACATCGTCTTTGTCGCCAGCCGAGCCATGCGCTCGACTGGGGATGCGATCACCCCGTTCCTCATCGCGGCACTGCTCTACATGGTGATTTCGATCCCACTGGGGCTCCTCGGCCGTCGCCTGTACACGAGCATGAAGAAGAAGGTGGCCTGAGATGTTTCTGCAACAGTGGATCGAATGGCTGCCACAGATGCTCGTGGGGCTCGGCACGAGCCTGATCGTTACGATCATTGCGATCGCCATCGGGTTCCCCATCGGGGCGTTGCTTGGCATCGGTACCGAAGCCAAGGCGAAGTGGCTGCGAATTGTGTGCATCGCCATCGTGGAATTCGGACGCGGGGTACCGGCCCTGGTGTTCCTGTACCTCGTGTACTACGGCCTGGCGAACTTTGGGCTCACGCTCACGAGTTTCTTGGGTGCCGTTGTCGGTATCGCGCTCACCTCGGCGGCCTACTCCAGTGAGCTCTTCCGTGCCGGTTTCGAAGCCGTCCCGCGAGGCGAACGTGAGGCCTCCAAGGCTCTCGGTATGAACTACTTCTACACCATGTGGGATGTGGTCATTCCGCAGGGTATGCGCATCGCGCTGCCATCGCTCATCGGGCTGTCCATCATGATGTTCCAGGCCACGGCGCTCGCCTACCAGATCGCGCTTCCAGAAGTGCTTTCCCAGGCCTACAGCATTGGCACCCGGACCTTCCAGTACTTCTCGGCGCTGTCCCTGGCCGGTGTCCTCTACCTCGTGATCACGATTCCGCTGAGCTACCTGTCACAGCACCTCAGCGGTGGCAAGAAGGTTGGTGGCGGTCGTACGCGTCGAAAGTCGAAGCGGAAGTCCTCGGTGGTACCGACCACCACGGCCGTCCCCGTCTCCCAAATCCCCCACTAAATCAACAACTTTCCACAAACCGAACGTTATCCATTCAATAAGGAATATGACATGACGAAACGAATCAAGCTCGGCGCAACTCTGGCCGCTCTCGGCCTCGGTGCGGCGTTCGCCCTTACCGGTTGCGCCAGCGGCGGTGGCGGCAGCGAAGTCGCTGAAGACTGCGTCCCCGCCCACGCCGACCTCCCAACCATGACCGCCGGGGTCCTCACCGTTGGCATCTCCGACATGCCGCCGCTTGTCACCCCCTCGGGCGACGCTGGCTTTGAGGGCCTCGACGCCGACATCATTACCGGTTTTGCCGAGGCCGAGTGCCTCTCGATCGAACCGGTCAACGTGGGCGCCACCGCCGCGGTGACCTCGGTCGAGCAGGGCCGCGTGGACACCTCCCTCGGCGGCTGGTACCGCACCGAGGCTCGCAACGAGGTTGTCACGATGAGTGGCCCGATGTACCTCGACGGCCTGATCGTCGCCGCCAACGACCCCTTCTCGACCTTTACTGAACTTGAAGGCATGAAAGTTGGTGTCGTTCAGGGCTACAACTTCGAAGAGGACCTGCGCGATGTTTTCGGTAGCAACCTCTCGACCTACCCCGAGCCCACGCTGCTCGCTGAGGACCTCTCCTCCGGTCGTATCGACGCGGCCTTCGACGTCTCCAGCGCCGCGCTGATGTACGGTGACGCCGTGATTTCGGTGCTTGAACCGGACCCGCGCGTCGCGGTCTCGGAGCTCCCGGCACAGACGGGTCTGCCTTTCCAGAAGGGTAAGGATGCGCTTGTCGAAGCCTTCAACGAGCACCTGACGTCGCTGCACGAGTCGGGCGAGATGGCCACCCTCCTCGAGAAGTGGGACCTCGACCCCTCACTCGCTGAGGTTGGTGAGCCCCGCTTTAGCTAAGCGACCATAAAAAGATCCTCGGACCGACAATCTGTCGGCCCGAGGATCTTTTTGCTACTCGTAAGCCACCGTAACTTCGAGTTCCACGGGTGAGTTCATCGGAAGTACCGCGACACCCACCGCCGAACGGACGTGTTTGCCTGCGTCACCAAAGACATCACCGAGGAGTTCTGAGACACCATTGGCAACCTTGGGCTGGTCGGTGAAGGATGCATCCGAAGCCACAAAGACCGTGACCTTCAGTACCTGGGTGACGCGATCAAGATCGCCGATGGCCTGCTTGATGGCCGCGAGGGCGTTCAGCCCGGCGACTGCGGCAAGTTCTCGCGCTTCATCGGTGGAGACTTCGGCACCGACTTTGCCGGTGCTTGGCAGCTGACCCTCAACGAACGGCAGCTGACCCGAGGTGTAGACGAGCCCCTGGTGCACGATCGCGGCCACGTACACGCCAGCGGGAGCGGCCACCGGTGGCAGGCTCACGCTCAGCTGACCCAGCTTTTCTTCGACACGACCCATTAGTTTTGCTCCTCAGTTTCAAGTGGACGCTTCATGTAGGCGGCTGAGCCGCCCTGCTCGTTTACGACAATTTGCACGAGTTCCCACCCCTGCTTGCCCCAATTGTTCAGGATTGCGCCCGGAGTGTGTACAGGCAACGGTGTAATGAAGTATTCCCACTTTTGTGCAGCGCGATTTTCCACTGAGCGGCCTTTCGTCGACGTGGTCAGGCGTCTCAGCGTGAGGCGCTAGCAGCGAACCGAAGCTGAGAGTCCGTAACCGTACAGGTGATTTCGTTTTACCCTAGTTGCTATGTCTATGAACTCCTCGACTGCGCCAAAACGCAATGTCCTAGCCACGGTGCTGGGCATGCTGGGCATGAGCGGTATCGCTGGTGTCCTCGTTGCGGCGCTGATCACTCCGGTAATCGCGGTGGCCGGCGTTGCCGCGAACTCCACGATTACCCTGTTTGAATCCCTTCCTTCTTACCTGCAAATCCAGCCGCTGCAGCAGAAGACTGAGCTCTACGCGAACCGCGACGGCGAACGCGAAAAGATTGCCGAGTTCTACTCGCAGAACCGCGTCGAAGTGCCGCTTGATCAGATCTCGCCTTACGTACCGGCAGCGGCAATCTCCACGGAGGACCCGCGCTTCTACGAACACGGCGGTGTGGATGTCATTTCGGCCGCTCGTGCCCTCGTGGTCGGTTTGGTCGGCGACGACGGTGGTGGTGCATCCACCATCACGATGCAGTACGTGCGTAACCAGCGCGTACAGGCGGCAGAGGCCATCCTCGACCCGGTTGAACAGCAGCAAGCCTACGAAGAGGCGACCGAGGTGTCCATGGGCCGCAAACTCCAGGAGATGCGCCTCGCGATCGGCGTCGAACAGCAGTATCAGGACAAGGACAAAATCCTCGAGGGGTATCTCAACATCGCGCTCTTCGGCGGCACCGTCTACGGCATTGAGTCGGCAGCGCAGTATTACTTCGGCAAGCCCGCCGCTGATCTGACGCTTGCCGAGTCGGCGACCCTCGTCGGCATGGTGCAGAACCCCAACGCCTTCCGCATTGACTACGAGGAGAACCTCGAAGACAGCACGATGCGCCGAAACTACGTGCTCATGCGCATGGAGGACGAGGGCGCGATCACGACCGAAGAGTATGAAGAGGCGATCGCTACCGAGATCGTCCCGAACATTACGCCGACGCAGCACGGCTGTATGAACGCGGAAGAGAACTCGCAGTTCTTCTGTGACTTCGTACAGAAGACCATCCTGAACGACCCGGCCTTCGGCGCCACTTACGAAGAGCGTCTGTTCAACTTCCAGACCAAGGGCTACCAGATCGACACCACGCTCGATCTGGACCTGCAGGCTGACGTCACCGAGGTCATCGACGCGAACGTTCCGCAGTCACTTGACTACATGGACATCGGTGCGGCCGCCTCGGTCGTCCAGCCGGGCACGGGACACGTACTCGCGATGCAGCAGAACAAGGAGTTCGACGAGACAGATGCTGCCGCGGATGACCCGACCCTGACCTCGGTGAACTACAACACCGACTACAACTACGGTGGTTCGAGCGGTTTCCAGGTGGGGTCGACCTACAAGATCTTTACCCTCGCGAACTGGTTGCAATCGGGGCACTCGCTCTACGAGACGGTGAATGCTGCTTCCACGTCCTTTAACCTCGCCAACTTCCAAGACTCGTGTAATGGCCCATACGGCGGCACTTATACGCTGCAGAATTATGCGGGAGCGAAGTACGGTTCGATGAACGCCATCGACGCCACGCGAAACTCGATCAACACGGCCTATATTGCAATGGGTGAGAAGCTCGACCAGTGCGTCACCCGTGACATCGCAATGTCGCTTGGCGCCCACCGCGCCGACGGCCAGGAGAACGAATCCAACGTCGCGGCAATTCTCGGTACCAACACCATCTCGCCGCTGGCCATGGCCACCTCGGTAGCCGCGATCGCAAACGGTGGCGTCTCCTGCTCACCAATCGCGATCACCAAGATCACGCTGCGCGACGGCACCGAAATTGCACCGCCGGAGAGCACCTGTGAGCAGGCCATTAGCCCAGAAGTTGCGGCTGGTGTTTCCCATGCCATGGAATCCGTGATGAATAGCGGTACCGGTACCGCGTCGAACCCGGGCCTGGGACCGATCATCGGTAAGACCGGTACCGCCGACAACGACGTGCAGACGTGGATGATCGCAGCGACCACCGGTGTCGCCTCGGCAGTCTGGGTCGGTAACGTCCAGGGGAAGACCTCGGTCGCAAACGCTGGCCACTACAGCACCCGTCACGTGATCACGCGAGCGATCATGAACCACGCGATCCCCGAGTACGGTGCGGAGGACTTCCCCGAGCCACCCGCGGAGTCGCTGAAGGTTGAGAACGTCATGGTGCCGGATGTTCGCGGCATGACGGTCTCCGAGGCCACCTCGACCCTCGAGGCAGCTGGCTTTAGCGTCACGGTTGGCAGCGAAACCAACTCAGATGAAGCCGCAGGCACGATTGCGGTGACCAACCCATCCCCGAACACCCGCGCCCCGGAGGGTTCGACCGTGACCATCCGCCCGTCAAATGGCAAGGGCTCCGACGGCAGCTCACAGGTCGAAGGCGTACCGATGCCAAGCATCACGGGCATGACCAAGGATGAGGCGGTCTCGGCCCTCTCCGAGGCTGGACTCGGTGATATTGGTGTGACGTTCAAGTGGAACGGCCCCGAATCGGGCACGGTGTCGAGCACCACCCCAAGTGCGGGCTCGAATGTGTCGCCAAACTCAGAAGTGGTGATTCAGGCTGAGTAAGCAACCGCTACTTCGCAATATTCTCGTCGGGGCCGCTGGCATCTTTGCTGGCGGCCTCGCCGTTATTGGCTGGGCTGCCGGCATTGAGCGGCGCCGTTTCGTGCTGCAGCGCGAGGAACTTGCCATCCTGCCGCCGGGCAGCGACCCCATCACCGTGCTGCACTTGGCCGACCCCCACCTCGCTCCAGGCCAGCGCAAGAAGGAACGGTTCGTACATTCGCTGCTGGACCTTGAGCCGGATCTGATTATCGCCACCGGCGACAATCTGGGCCATCAGGATGCAATCCCCCACCTCGCGCGGATGCTCGAACCGTTCCGCGGCATCCCCACGCTGTCAGTGTTCGGTTCCAACGACTACTACGGACCGGTGCTGAAGAACCCCTTCACCTACCTGCTCCCGAAGCGCCCCCACACCAAGCGCGAGCGCGACCTCGATGAGGTGGCCTTGCGGGCGCTGCTGATGGATGACCTCGGCTGGGTCGATCTGACCAACCGAGCCGAAATTATTCAGGCCGGCGGGCTGCGCATCCGAGCACTCGGTGTGGATGATCCGCACATCAAGGTGGACCGGCTCCCGCAGGCGCTGGCTGCGCTCGATGAGGTGTCGCAGGACGCCGAGTGGGATCTCACCCTTGGGCTCGTCCACTCGCCGTATCAGCGCATCCTCGACCCCTATGTGGCTGAGGTGGGGGTGGATGCGATCTTCGCCGGGCACACTCACGGCGGGCAGGTATGTCTGCCGGGCGGTCGGGCGATCGTGGCGAATTGCGATCTTCCGGTCGAGCAGGCCGGGGGCCTGTCGGCGTGGGATGCAGGCGGAAGGTCAGCGCCGCTGCAAGTTTCACGCGGACTCGGCACCTCGATCTATGCCCCGGTGCGGCTGTTCTGCCCGCCCGAGGCCACGCTGCTGCGGCTGTTACCGAAAGAGCGCTAACACTCGACTACCGCGCGAAAACACGCCGGTATGCATCCCCTAAGATTTTGCGTTATAGTCTTCTAGTTGTCATTTTGACGACATCGGGATGTGGCGCAGTTTGGTAGCGCACGTCGTTCGGGACGACGGGGTCGCAGGTTCAAATCCTGTCATCCCGACCATTGTGAAGTCTCGGGACATCGTTCACTCGATGTCCCGAGATTTCTTTGTTTTTGGCGCGGGTATGTGTCGCGTCATCGTTCCGGTTTTCCGGTTGCTGTGTCGCGTCATCGTTCCGCGATGCCGGTGCTATTTGCGGTGTTTGGGTTGGTAGTCCTTCGCGGGGTCGATCGTGAATTCCGCGATAATTTCGCCGCCGCGTCGGCTGATGACCATCACGTTGGGGCCGTTTACCAGCGCGATCACGCGCGTACGGTTATGGGCCCGGCCAATGCCAAGGTGTCGGAGTTTGCCGGCGTAGCGAAGTGTCATCACACCGGCGCCATCGATGGTGTCGTACCGCACTCGCCATTGCTGGTCCGTGGTATCGAGTCGGGGGAAGTCCTTGATGCCGCGATGGTAGACCTCGTGGGGTGTGGCACGGTTCAGCGCCCGATGGGGACGCTCGGTGTTGTAGACGGCTCGAAAGTCGTCTAACAGCAGCTGCAGGTCGGCGAGGGTGTGTGGGGCAGCCCGGGCGGCCAGCCAGCGTTTCAGGGTTTGGTGGAATCGTTCGATCTTGCCCTGGGTCGTGGGGTGGCCGGGACGCCCGTTTTTCTGCTCGATGGACAGGTCTGCGAGTAATTGTTCGAAGGCGTTGGGTTGGAAGTTTTGGCCGTTCGCGCCGCGCGCGAGGCGGGTGGTGTAGACCATGCCGTTATCGGTCAGGGTCGCTGCGGGCAGGTCATACGTATCGGCGGCGGCAAGGAAGCTGTCGATCACGATCGGGCCGGTGACACGCTCGTGGGGGCTGGCGTGTAGCAGGAATCGGGCGTGGTCATCGAGCCAGGAGATGATCTCGATGTCGGTGCCGTCTGCGAGCTGCCAGTGGGTGAAGTCGGATTGCCACAGCCCGTTCGGGGCGTCGGCTTCGAACCGGTGCCAGCTTGATCGGGGACGTTTCTGGGGTTGTGGGGTGATGGCCTCGCCCGCGCGTAGGATTCGCCAGATCGTTGCTGGTGAGGGCCGGTGCTCGGGTGGGAGGCGGTCATGGATTGATTCCGCTCCGGCGTCGAGACCTTGGGCGACGAGGTGTTTACGTAGCTCCAGGATGCGGTCGCGGACTGGTTGCGGGGTGGCGTTGGGATTGTGGTGGGGTGCGCGTGAGCGGGGCTCGAGTCCTTCGAGGCCGTGGGTGTTGTAGCGCGAGAGCAGGGTACGGATCCAGCGGGTGGTGACGCTGAATTGGGTGGCGGCGTCGGTGATGCTCAGGCCGCCTTCGATGATGGCCAGGACGATGGCCCGGTTTTTGGAGTAGGTCACGGGTGTTGAGGATGCCGTGTTTGGTGGAACGATGTCGTGCGACAGTGAACGGAATGGTGTCGTGACACATGGTGTGAACGATGTCATGCGACATGTAGGGAACGATGTCGTGCGACAGGGGTGAACGATGTCGTGAAACCAGACACTGTCATCCCGACCAAAAAATCGCGGGAACTTTCGGGTTCCCGCGATTTTTCATTTGCCGCATTACAGCTGCCGAGTAAACGCGACGCGGTGCTCGCCGGGGCTGTCGTAGTTCGCCCAGCCGAGCACCCGCGTCCCGTCGATGTCGTATTCCCGGTTCCCCAGGCTTTCGAACCCCATCGCGCGATGGAAAGCCTGCGACCTCAGGTTCCCGACGCTCGTGACGCAATTGACCTCAGTGCATCCTTTGGCTCGTATCTCGGCGAAGAAGCGCTCGTAGAGCTGGCGAGCGAGACCCGCCTTTCGGTGGTCGGGATGGATGCCCACAAAGTGGATATAGGCCACCTCCGGGCGATCTTGCGACTGGAAACCGACGAGGAAGCCCGCGAGTGCGCCAGAGTCGTCTTCGACCAGGGTGGATGTACCTGAAAAGTGCTGGACAAAGAGCCGCGGCAAGAGGGAAGCGAGTTCGGTCGCGTTCGGAGTACCCCACCATGCCGGGATCGCGGAGACCATCGCGAGGTGATCGGCTTCGGTAGGACGGCGGAAGGTGAACGATGTTGACTCGCCATTGAGATGCATATCACCAGTGTATTTGGCCCTGTCGCGTGCGAATACCGACGCGGGCCCACAAATCCTCGGTGAGGTTTGTGAGCCCACACCGACGAGCTCTGCAGCAACTAATTATTTATTGCGCAATCGCTCCGGCCAGATTCCCGACTTTCCAGGGTTCAGAATTCCATTGGGGTCCAGCGCATCTTTAATGCGCTCGTGGGATCGACGTTGAATGTGGTTATTAAAGCTATAGGTTTCAGCAACTTGATCCGCAAGTACATTGTGCGCTCGATAGATTCCATACCCTTCTTCAGCACCAGCGCGAATAAGCTCACGCGTCATATCGAGCGTTTCTTTACGACTTGCTGGGTCTGCGGTGTCATACAGCGGCAAACAAATGTGGTGCATCTCACGCAGGCCAATAATGAATTGCGCAAGATAGTCGATGCCGTGGTCGTCGCTGATTCGCTTCGTATCTTCATATTGCTTCGCGGCGTCCTCACCACTGGGCGCTGACACCGGGGCGTAGAAGAAGTGGCCAGCGTTCGGGAACCAGTCGAATACCGCGGCGGAGTGACGGTTCGGGACACCGGTGTTCAGTTCATGACGGGCGTTCAGCAGCTCGCTCGCACGATCACCCTCGCGAAGTGGGAGCGTCTCATTCGTCTCGAACCGCGCGCCGGGGATCTGCAAATAGGCGTCACGGATCATTTCGATGTACTTGTCGATCTGCCAGCGAGGACCGTAGCAGGTGCCATACACGATCCAGTGCCCGATACCGAGTTCATCCACCATGCGCTGCTTCGCTTCATCAGTCAGCGGGCCGGGCTCGGTCTGCCACTCTTCACGCTTCGACACGCATGCGGCATCGAAGGTAACGTTTCGCACGATCGGTGCCGCCTGAAGCGGTGCCATGCCGATCCGCAGCGGCAGCGTGGTCTCCATGATCGCCGGGAGATCGTCTTCGTTCTCGAAGTAGATCGCGAAGCTCAGCATCTCGGGAGGTGTCGGCATGAGCTGCATCCCCATGCGGGTGCAGATACCGAAGTTCGACTGCTCGAACAGCCCTTCAATCGATGGCCCCAACTGGCCCGGGTAGAGATGCCAAGCTTCCGAGCCGGGTAGCCCGCCCATACCGGTCCGCAGCACTTCCCCGTCAGCCAGGACTACCTCCATCCCGCACCGCCACATCGAGTGGTCGGCATAGGGGGTGTAGCCCACACCATGCTCCATGGTGTTGCCCATGACGCTGCCCCAGTCGAGTTCGGCGGGGTCAATCATGAGTTTGGCACCCGAGTCTCGAACCGCTTCATACAGGGTCTTGTAGTCCACCCCCGGCTCGACAACGGCATAGGCGAGCTTCTCGTTGATTTCGAGCACACGGTTCATACGCTTACCCAAGTGGAGCAGGACCGTCCCCGTGAGCATGGGTGATGAGCCACCGTATCCGAGGTTCCGGCCGCCGGAGAACGCGTGCAGCGGGATGCCATATTTATTGGCAATACGAACAATCACCTGAACGTCTTCCGTGCTGCCCGGCCAGATAACCGCACTGCCCTTGAATTCATCACCGTCGGTGACGGGGAATTTATCATCATATTCGCTGACGGTGGCTTCATCTACGCGCACGTATTCGCTGCCGATAGTTTCACTAAACTCGCTTATCGCATTTGCGAACTGCTCGGCACTAACCCCATCCGGGAGCGTGCGAAAATTCATTTGATCGATAGTTTGTGACATATCTATACAACTCCTTTGTTGCTTAATTTCAATTGACCACTATTGGCGCCGATAACGCTACGCAAGAATGCGCCCTCGCGAGTGCTATTTCGTAAACCGGCTAGTCAGTGGTTAAGCGTGTCCGAAGGACGTTCGCCAAACTCGCGTGCATATTGCGCCGCGAAGCGCCCCAAATGGCTAAACCCATACCGTCGTGCAATATCCGCTATCTGCACGCTGCCAGATTCCGCGTGTTGCAGCACCTCACGCACCTTTGAAAGCCTCAGCGTGAGTTGATATTGCATTGGACTCTGCCCTATCGAGTCCCGAAATGCGTTCTGCAGCGTCCGCCCGCTGACCCCGGACACCGCGGCGAGTGTTTCTAGCGAGATCGGGGCACCTTCTGAAACATGAATCACGGTCTTTGCACGTTCGAAGACGCTCAGCTCGTCGGCAGCGAGCACGGGGGCGATTTGGGCAGGATGCGTGGAGCGCAAGAACCATTCTATGATGGTCTTCCCCAAATAATCAGCGAGTGCATCGTTGAGCCCACCGGGCTGCGCTGTCCCGTTGAATACTCGTTGCACCAACTTGAACCACACCAGGCCAGCACCATGGCTCACATCGATGGTTGTCCCGAGTTCAACGGGCGACGTAAGCGGCCCACCAAACACTTGCTGCGCAATTTCTTCAACTGTCCGCCGCCGCATCTTGATCGCCAAGATGATGGTGGGCCGCTCGAATCCGCTGAATTCGGTTGGCACATCCGGTCCATACACAGCGGCACGAAACACATTCGCCTCGACTCTGGTATCCCCAACGAGTGTGCGAAACGCTCCCGTCAGTGCAACGTTCACGTGGTACCAGTTCTCATAGGGTTCGGTATCAACGCGCACGCCGTGTGCGTAGTGGAATGTACCGATCGAAACTGGACCGACTGTGGCCGAGGTCGCCGCAAAGACGAAGTCCGCTTCCCGAGTCATGGGATGCACAATGTGCGGATGAAACAGTCGGTTTCCGATCAGTTCTGCGTCATCCACCGACCCGGTGCGGTGGATTTCTCGCATCTGCAAGATCTCCCCGTCCGGTTCAAGTGCTCGAGAATTCATCGGCTGAACTCCTCTTCGGATGATCGTCTACTGAACGAATAATTGAGGTAAGCACGGCGACCTGTTAGAGCCCTCGCCAACGGTTCGGTTCGGGCTCTTGAACGGTTGCTATGCACCCACCAGGTGGAAATTGCGGCGATCGTACACAAGTCCCGCTGCGTCATCCCGCATACGAATGCCTTCGACTTCCAAGAAGAGCACCGTGTGTGTGCCCTGTTCGACGCTATTCGCGACTCGACCCGCGAGCGCGACCCGCGCATCCCGCAATACCGGAACTCCGCTTAGGTCTTCCCAAAGGTCCCACTCAAAGCGTTCTGCCATCGGGACATTCGTCTGACCCGAGAAGTGTCGAGCGAGCTCTTCCTGCTCACCCGCAAGAATGTTGAGCCCCATCCTCCCGTTCTTCACGAAGATGTCGCGCGTTGCGCTCTTGCGGTTTACGCACACGAGCACCGTGGGCGGTTCGTCCGTGACCGAGCAGGCTGCGGTGACAGTCAGCCCGAGTCGGCCGTGGTCGCCCGCCGTCGTGATGATGTTGACGGCGGATGTGCGGCTCGACATTGCCTGTCGAAATTCGCGTTGGAATGGTGTGAGTTCGTTCATGATTTCGTTCCTTCCGTCACGGCGTAATCGAGAACGATTGCGCCACCGGTGGCGTAATTGGGTACGTCTTGCGCAACGGCTTGCCCTTCAGGCGAGCCCATTGCGTTCGCAAAGTCTTCTGCCGATGCAAACTCCGCTTCAAACACGGCGAAGTACGGGGCGGGTGTGCCATCCGCTTGCGGTGAGACATTAGTGGTGTACTGCCAGCGGATTAGTCCAGGCAATTTCGCGGCCAGCGGGAGGTGCGTTGCTTCGTAATACGCGGTGAACGCATCTCGGTCGGTGGGCTCGGGATAGAGCACGACAAGTTTGTGCATGGTTATCGCTCTTTCTTGTTATGCGTTGACCGTGGACTTGGTCGCTTCGATGGCGGCACGAACTCGCTCGGTCGATCCGAGCAGATCCATCTGGCCGATCGGGTTATTGAAGTTTTCAGTGAAGCGGTCGGCGAGTTCGCGGTTGTGCACCATCGCGGAGAACAGCTCTGGGATCTGCTCGGCGGGCGGGCCGATGATGGTGTTGATCCAATTGGTGGCCGCTTCCAGGCGTTCAGCGCGTCGGCGCGCGACCTTCTCCATAAACCGGCGGTCGAAGACTTTGTCCTCGGCGATCGCATCCGCAATCACCTTCGCGGAGTACGCCGCAGAATTCGCTCCCTGGGCCTGCACCGGGTCCACCGTCATGTGGATGTCGCCCAGCGCGAGCAGGAATTTTCCGTTGGGTAGCTCAACAAAGTCCTGTCGCATTGCAGGTGGGAAGGCCCCCTGCAGGATGTCCTTCTCACCTTGGAGTCGGAACTCGTCTTCGTTGATACGCGCGTACATCGGCGGGTAGTACTCCCGCAGAATTTCCAGGGTCTTTTCGCGGTACGCAGCCGGGTCATCGGCGTACTTCTGATCGGTCAGCACTTCCTGCGGTCCACCGGGAACGCTTTCAAACAGCAGTGCCATCACCTTCCCAGAGAACGACCACATCGGAATGGCGAGCAGTTCACCGACCCCCGGCACAACGTTCACACCGACACCATTAGGCTCAAGTCGTTCGACACCGTGCCAGAAACCGACAGCAAGCTTGCGTGCCGGGGCAGAGAACGGCGACAGTTCTGGTCGCTTCGGGAAGATCGCACTAATGTCACCCTTACCTGCCGAGACTACGACGAGGTCGTATTCGTCGGTGAGCGCATCCACATCTTCGCGGAACAGCGTGCCGTACACGAAACGGCCGCCCCGTTCTTCGAAGTCTTGCATGAGCTTTGGCAGCATGATTCGGTAGTCGACCACTGCGGAAGGCTTCGTGAAGTCGCCAAAATACTCGCGGTCTTCACCCCAACCGTTGTAGTGGTAGTGACGAATGTACTCATAGTCTTCGCCGACCCAGTGGTTGATACCGAGTTCTTCTTCAATCGCTCGGGTGACGTGCATGTGCGCCACACTGTTCATGACGGGGCCATTTGCGACTTCCTCGCCGGTGCGGTTCGTGTAGATCGTGACGTCAAGGTCTTGCTTCCGCAGGTGC
The DNA here is from genome assembly GCF_008831155.1 of Gulosibacter chungangensis. GTDB lineage: Bacteria > Actinomycetota > Actinomycetes > Actinomycetales > Microbacteriaceae > Gulosibacter > Gulosibacter chungangensis. Next base: position 180,838 of record NZ_WBKB01000001.1, read on the forward strand.
AGGCCGAGGTGGAGCCCTGCGATGCCGGAGCCGACAATTGCGATAGTGGTCATAAGTGACTTCCTTCGTTGAACACGAATTGCGAGCTGTTAGCTTCTTCGTCGGTAACTGATGCTCGTGAGCGGCTTTGCTCTCTCGTGGTGAAAACTAAGTTACGAGCGAACGCAACGGCCAAATGTCGCTTTCGCAAAACGGATATTGACTTTCGCAAAACGGATACTGCACAGGTCTTGATCTGTCTCGGAGCCATCCCTACTGATAGACTTGCAATTCTGTGCGGCCAATCCGAGCCGCCTGTCATTCGTAACGTCCCCCGCCCGCGATCTCATTGCATCGCGCAGGCGCGCTCTCATCAACAGTGTTTGTGCCTAATTCGCACCGCGGTTGCCGCAGGGATCAGCCATTCCAGGCTGCATGTTCGTTGCGTGCAATCCGAAAGGCACCCACACGTCTATGACGTCCACTTCTTTTGCCGAGCTCGGCGTTCCCGCCGACCTCGTTGCAGTCCTTGCGGCTGCGGATAAGACCAGCGCGTTCCCGATCCAGCAGGCCACGCTTCCTAGCACGCTCGCCGGGAGGGATGTGCTCGGTCGCGGTAAGACCGGCTCGGGGAAGACCCTCGCCTTTTCAATTCCGCTCGTTACCCGCGTCGCCGAGCTGAAGCGCGCATCCGGTGAAGGCCGCCGCCCCAAGGGGCTCGTACTGCTGCCCACCCGTGAGCTCGCCACGCAGGTCGCGAATGTGATCACCCCGCTCGCTGCCGCCCGTCGGCTCAGTGTCGCCACCGTCTTTGGTGGGGTGAAGCAGGGTCCGCAGGAGCGTGCTTTCCGTCAGGGCGTTGACATTCTCGTCGCTTGCCCGGGTCGTCTCGACGACCTGATGAAGCAGGGTATTGCTGACCTGCGCGATGTTGAGGTCACCGTCCTCGACGAAGCCGACCACATGGCTGACCTCGGCTTCCTGCCCGTCGTGACGCGCATCCTGAACGCCACCCCGACTGGGCGCCAGCGACTGCTGTTCTCAGCCACGCTCGACAACGGTATCGACAAGCTCGTCAAGCGCTACCTGCGCAACCCCATCGTGCACTCGGTGGACGAGGCGAACTCCCCCGTCGCGGCAATGACCCACCACGTATACGAGGTGGCTTCCACGGCAGAAAAGACGAAGCTTGTGCGTACGCTCGCGAGCGGCACCGGTCGCCGCATCCTCTTTATGCGCACCAAGCACCAGGCGAAGAAGCTCGCGCGCCAGCTCACCGCCGCGGGCATCCCGGCGGTTGACCTGCACGGAAACCTCTCGCAGAACGCGCGTGACCGCAACCTCGCGGCCTTCTCGAGCGGCGAGGTGCGTGTGCTGGTGGCCACCGACGTGGCCGCCCGCGGTGTGCACGTGGACGGCATCGAGCTCGTCGTGCACGTTGACCCGCCTGCCGAGCACAAGGCGTACCTGCACCGTTCGGGCCGTACCGCCCGAGCAGGTGCCGAGGGCGACGTTGTGACCATCATGCTCCCCGAGCAGCGCCAGGACACCAAGCAGCTGCTGCGTCGTGCGCAGATCTCGGTTGCCCCGCGCCCGGCAAACTTCCAATCAGATTTCGTGCTCGAGCTCGTGGGTGAGCAGGCCCCGCATGTGGCACCGGTTCCCGGTGGTCCCGGCGTCGGTAATGAGCCGAAACAGCAGCCTGCTGGCACTTCCAACGGTGCGAACGCCCGCCGCAAGCGTGCCGCGCGCGCACAGCGCGGACAGGGCGCTGGTGGCGGTGGCGGCCAGGGCGGTCGCGCTCAGGGTGCACGTTCGCAGGGTGCACGTTCGCAAGGTGCTGATGTCCGCAGCCAAGAAGGCCGCACCAGCCAGGGCGCCCGCGGTGGCCGCAGCCAGTCGTCGCGCCAGCCACGCCAGAACGCTTCGCGCTAGATTCTTCGGGCCCAGCGTCTCGTACCCATTGCCGTAATCGCTAGGCACTGCCCATACTTCAGCAATGCTTGCGGTTTTCGGCAATGGGTACGAAGCGAACCATTGCCACTCGCTGTTGCCATTGCCGATGCATTAGCCACATGTAGGGCTAACGGCAATGGGCGAGTACTGCTAGCTCTCGTCGTCTTCGGGTGCGCCCTCGTCTTCGAAGGGGTCTTCAGCCTCCCAGGCGTCGTCCGGGTCGTAGTCGTCTTCAACGAGCTCGGCGAGCGCCTGCACCGACTCCTTAAAGGTGTCGAGGGGGAAGTGCGGGAACGTGTTGTTCGCGAGCCACTCCTCATCGACAATGTCTTCCCAGTCGTAGATCAGCGTGACGTAGGTGGACTCATCGTCTTCGGCTTCGAGTTCCCAAGTCCACTGCTGGCCAAGCGGAACATCCCGCGGCTCGCTCTGCGGCTTCCAACCGATCACGACGTCTTCCTCGTAGCGTGTCACGATGTTTTTCATCGTGTACGCGCCACCCTCTGAGTCGGCGTACATATTGAGCGTGAACTCATCCCCCACCGCTGCAATCAAATCAGTTGAATCCGACTGCGGGGCACGGTTCATTTCTTTTGGGTCGAGTTCCGCATGCCGTGAAGGGTCACGCAGAATCGCAAAGATCTCCGAAGCTGGCGCATGCACGAGGCGACCAACCGATAACGTGAGGCCCTCGAGCAACACGCTCTCCGCATCCACTCGTTCGAAAAATTGGTCCTCGGTCATCGCTATTCCCCTCTCGGTGACGCGCCAAATCCAGGCGCGCTCGACGGTCTCTCCCCGAACAGCCTAGGCGCGAATCCGCCGACTAGAAGCGTAAAACTGGCTGAGATTCCTCGACGTCGCTCGCGAGACGGCCGCCCGACTCCCGAAGGTAACACTGACCACAGAGCGACTCGTAGGTCACGTGTTCGCCGTCAATCGCGACCTGGTCACCGTCGAAAATGAACCGGCCATCGACCACGCGTCCGTTCATGATCGCCTTGCGTCCGCAGCGGCAGATGGTCTTGAGCTCTTCGATCGAGTGCGCGATCTCAAGCAGCCGCCGCGAACCCGGGAATGCGACGGTCTGAAAATCGGTGCGGATGCCGTAGCAAAGCACCGGAATCCCATCCAGCACCGCGATCCGGAAGAGCGCATCCACCTGCGCTGCGCTCAAGAACTGTGCCTCGTCGACGAGCAGGCAAGACATTTTCGTGCCGCCTGCCAGCGTGTGAAACTGCTCGCGCGGGTCATCGTCGACGTCGATGAGGAAGTCGACCTTGCGGTCCATCCCCAACCGCGAAGAGATCGAGTCAGCCCCCTTCGTATCGACCACGGGCTTCGCGAGCAACACCTTGTGCCCGCGCTCCTCGTAGTTGAAGGCCGTCTGCAGCAGCACGGTCGACTTCCCCGAGTTCATCGCCCCATAGCGAAAATAGAGCTTGGCCACGGACGGTTTCCTTCCGGTTCTGTGAGATTGGATGCGCGGCTGGCTAAGAGCGTTGCGCGAGGTTCGCGACGTTCGCCGCGAGCCCGCCCGCGATGGTCTCGAGCGCAACGTGGTTGTGTCCGCCCTCCGGGATGATCACGTCCGCCCAGACCTTTGAGGACTCCACATAGCGTTCGTGCATCGGCTTCACGGTCGCGAGGTACTGTTCCTCGACGGATTCGATCGTACGACCTCGCTCGAGCACATCGCGTTTGATTCGACGCAGGATGCGCACATCCGCGTCGGTCTCGACGAACAGTTTGAGGTTAAATCGCTTTCGCAGTTCTTCCTCGTGCAGCACAAGAACGCCCTCAATGAAGACGATCGGCGCCGGCTCGACGCGAACAGTCTCATCGGAACGGTTGTGCTCGGCGTAGTTGTAGACCGGTACGTCGACGGCACGACCCTCGATCAGACGGTCGAGGTGGTCCACAAGCAGCGAGGTCTCGAACGCGGCCGGCTCGTCATAGTTGATCCGGCTGCGCTCGTCCCAGGTCAGCTCGTCGCGTCGGCAGTAGTAGTTGTCGTGGAAGATGAGCGCGGCATCCGCCCCAAATCGTTCCGCGAGCGAACGTGCGAGGGCTGTTTTCCCACTCCCAGAACCGCCCGCGATCCCGACAACGATTGGCGCGCTCATCCGACTTAGGGAATGCGCGTAATGCCGAGCACCTCGGCATTTTCGTTCTGCACGCGCTTGGCGAGTTCGGCGTCGTCGTTCAGCTTCTTGCCGTACTCGGGCACGAGTGCCTTGATCTTCTTCTCCCACTCGGCAGACTTCTCAGGGAAGCAGCGCAGGGCCAGCTTGATCATGACTTCCGGCGCCACCGAAGCGCCCGGGGATGCACCGAGCAGACCCGCAATCGAGCCGTCAGCCTTCGCGACCACTTCGGTGCCCATCTGCAGCACAGCCTTGCCATTGGCGTCCTTCTTCATCACCTGCACGCGCTGGCCGGCGGTGATGAGGCGCCAGTCCTCGCGCTTGGCTTCCGGCATGAACTGCAGGACTTCTTCGAACTTCTTGGCGTCGGATGCGGCGAGCTGGCCCACGAGGTAGCTCACGAGATCGAAGTTGGTTGCGCCGACGCCGAGGTAGGTCGGGATGTTCCCGGGCCGCAGCGCCTTGAACATGTCCAGCAGCGAACCCTGCTTGAGGTACTTCGTGTTGAACCCGGCGTAGGGCCCAAACATGAGCGCCTTCTTGCCGTTTACCACGCGGGTGTCGAGGTGCGGCACCGACATCGGCGGGGCACCAACGGCAGCCTTGGAGTACACCTTGGCCTGGTGCTTTGCGACGACCTCGGGGTTGTCGGTGCGGAAGAACTGGCCCGAGATCGGGAACCCACCGAAACCATTGACCTCGTCGATGCCCGACTTCTGCAGCAGGTTGAGTGCGCCACCACCGGCGCCAACGAACACAAAGCGGGCGTGCGTGACGTTCTTCTGCCCCTTATTGGCACCGCTACGAACCTGCGTAGCAACCTGCCAGATAGCGTCGGGGCGCTGACGCAGGTCGATGACCTCGGTACCGAGGCGCACCACGGTGCCCTTTTCGATCGTGTTCTGGATGAGCAGGCGAGTGAGCGAACCAAAGTCAACGTCGGTGCCCTGCGGGACATAGGTCGCGGCGAAGACTTCATCCTTCGCGCGGCCCACCATCAGCGACGGTGCCCACTCAAAAATCTTGGCCGGGTCCTCGGAGTATTCCATGGTCGAGAACAGCGGCTGGTCCTTCAGCAGCTCATACCGACGGCGGAGGAAGTCAACGTTACCTGCACCGGTGACGAAGGTCATGTGCGGAACCGGATTGATGAACTTGCTCGGCTCCGGAAGATCACCGCGCTGCACGAGCGTGGCCCAGAGTTGCCGCGAGATCTGGAACTGCTCATTGATGGCGAGCGCCTTGGTGATGTCGATCTTGCCGTCTTTTTCCGGCGTGTAGTTCAACTCACAGAAGGCCGTGTGGCCGGTACCGGCGTTGTTCCACGGGTCCGAAGACTCCTGGGCCACGTCGTCGAGTCGTTCGATGATCTTGATCGACCAGTCGGGCTCGAATTCATTGAGGAGTGTGGCCAGCGTTGCCGACATCACACCGCCACCAATTAGGACAGCGTCATAAATCTTCGGGTTCGTCACCCACACAGTCTATGACAACTCGGCGCTATGTCAGTGCGGCGATTGCATCACCGCACTGACACGGCATTGTGCACCGGCTGCGCGGAAATCCCTCGAACGATCCCCGAGTAGGAGCGAAGCGACGTATCGAGGCGCGTCCGGAGAATCACCGCACCTCGATACGCCTACGGCTACTCGGTGAACGGAAGAGATACGCCTACGGCTACTCGGTGAACGGAAGGCTACTTTGCGGAGAGTTCCTGTGCGACGAGTTCGGCGAGCTGGATGGTGTTCAGCGCGGCGCCCTTGCGAAGGTTGTCGTTCGATACGAAGAGCACGAGGCCCTTACCTGCCGGGGCACCCTGGTCGGCGCGGATGCGGCCCACCAGGCTCGGGTCTTGACCTGCCGCTGCCAGCGGGCTCGGTACATCCACAACCTCAACCCCGGGAGCCTGCTGCAGGATCTCGGTCGCCTGCTCGGGCGTGATGTCGTTCTCGAACTCGGCGTGAATCGTCAGCGAGTGACCTGTGAAGACCGGGACGCGCACGCAGGTGCCGGAGACCAACAGCTCGGGCAGGTGCAGAATCTTGCGCGACTCATTGCGCAGCTTCTGTTCCTCATCGGTCTCGCCGGTGCCGTCATCCACGAAGTCGCCGGCCTGGGCAACCACGTTGAAGGCGATCGGATGCACGTACTTCTCGGGCTCGGGTAGCTCGACGGCCGAGCCGTCCTCCACGAGATTGAGCAGCGCATCCTCACCCTGGGCCGCACCGGCCATTACCTGACCGGAAAGCTCGCGCGCACCCGCAAGACCCGATCCCGACACTGCCTGGAAGGTCGACACGATCAGGCGCTTCAGGCCTGCTGCATCGGCGAGGGGCTTGAGCACCGGCATAGCGGCCATAGTGGTGCAGTTCGGGTTAGCGATAATGCCCTTGGGCCGGTTAGCGAGGTCGCTGGGGTTCACTTCGGAGACCACGAGCGGGACCTCCGGGTCCTTACGCCAAGCCGAGGAGTTGTCGATCACGACGGCACCGGCTGCGGCAAAACGCTCGGCCTGGGCCTTCGAAGTGGCGCCACCGGCAGAAAACAGCGCGATGTCAATATCTGACAGGTCAGCCGTCTCGACATCTTCCACCGTGACCTGCTGGCCCTTGAATTCGAGCTGCTTACCGGCCGAACGAGCCGATGCAAAGAAGCGAATCTTCCCAATCGGGAACTCGCGCTCGGCCAGCAGGCGACGCATCACGCCACCAACCTGGCCGGTTGCACCAACAAGAGCAACGGTCAACTGGTCAGTCATAGTCGGAAGACTCCTTAGGAATACGGCCACCCTTCAACGGATCAGCGGTGGCGTGGATGTGCATTGGCACGTGAAGCTCAAGAGTACCGCGCCGGTGCGTTGTTGGTAACTAGCGGCCGGTGCCGGCGTAGACCACGGCCTCGGATTCGCCATCGAGACCAAACGCGGTGTGAATCACGCGGGCTGCCTCGGGAACGAGGTCGGCGCGGGTCACGATCGAGATGCGGATCTCGGAGGTCGAGATCATGTCGATGTTGATGCCGGCGGTCGACAGGGCGTCAAAGAGCGTGGTCGAAACACCGATATTGGTGCGCATCCCGGAGCCAACGAGCGAGACCTTGCCGATCTGGTCGTCGAAGCGAATGCCCTCGAAACCGATCTCACCCTGCGCGGCGTTGAGCGCCGTGAGCACGCCATCCGCAGAGGTCTTCGGCAACGTGAAGGAGATGTCGGTGACACCGTCGTTCTGCGTCTGCACGTTCTGCACGATCATGTCTACATTTGCGCCCTGCTGCGAGACAATGTTGAAAATCTTCGCCGCCGAGCCCGGAACATCCGGAACACCAACGACCGTAATCTTTGCCTGGCTCAAGTCGTGGGCAACACCGGCGATGGTGGCTTCTTCCACTTGGTTCTCCTCTTCGGGATTGTCGATGTAAACAGTCGTGCCCGGCTCGCTTGAGAACGACGAACGGACAACGAGGGTCACACCCTGACGTCGCGCGTACTCAACGGCGCGGATGTGCAGAATCTTGGAGCCCGATCCGGCGAGCTCAAGCATTTCTTCGCTCGAGATGCGGTCAAGCTTGTGGGCGTTGGGGACGATTCTGGGGTCGGCCGAGAACACGCCATCCACATCCGAGTAGATCTCGCAGCGGTCAGCCTTCAACGCTGCCGCCAGCGCCACAGCCGTCGTGTCCGAACCACCGCGGCCGAGGGTGGTGATGTCGCGGGTGTCACGGTTGAAACCCTGGAAGCCGGCGACGATGGCGATCGCGCCCTCGTCGAGCGCTTCCCGCACGCGGATCGGAGTGACGTCAACAATGCGAGCGTCTCCGTGTTTCGCGTCGGTGATCATGCCCGCCTGGCTACCCGTGTAGGAGCGTGCGTCATAGCCGAGCGATTTGATCGCCATCGCGAGCAGCGCCATCGAGATCCGCTCGCCCGTAGTGACCAGCATGTCGAACTCACGCGGATCCGGAATCGGCGTGATCTGGTGGGCAAGATCAATCAGATCGTCGGTCGTGTCCCCCATTGCAGACACGGTGACGACGACTTCATGGCCCTCGCGCTTCGTGTCGACAATACGCTTCGCGACCCGTCGGATGCTCTCAGCGTCGGCGACTGAAGAGCCGCCATACTTCTGCACGATGAGGCTCACAAACCCTCACTCCCGGTAGGTGTTCTGGGCCCGCGGATGCGGCCCTCGATCGAGTCTAGTCGGCTCGCTGGGCCCGCCTCCATTCCTGCGCCATTTTCCTGCGGCTGCTGTGCCATTTTGGGACGTGCGACAGCGAGATTCCCTGTGGCTACTGGCCGATGATGCGGCGGCCGGCGAAGGCGCGGCCGAGGGTGACTTCATCCGCGTATTCGAGGTCGCCGCCGACGGGAAGACCGGAGGCGAGTCGAGATACTTGAACGCCGACGGCAGCCAGCAGCCGCGAGAGATAGCTGGCGGTGGCGTCGCCTTCAAGATTGGGGTCGGTGGCGATGATGACCTCGACCACTTCCCCGGTCTCGAGCCGTGGCATCAGCCCGCGAATATTGAGCTGATCTGGACCGATACCGTCGATCGGCGAAATCGCGCCGCCGAGTACGTGGTATAGCCCCTCATAGGAACGCGTCCGCTCAATCGCGGCGACGTCCTTGGGCTCCTCAACCACACAAATCAGGGTGCGGTCACGGTTCGGGTCGGCACAGATATTGCAGACCTCGGACTCCGAGACATTGCCGCACTGCTCGCAAAAGCGCACGCGCTCACGGACTTCCAGCAGCACCTTCGCGAGTCGCGAGACATCGAATGTCTGCGTCTGCACGATGTGGAAGGCAATCCGCTGTGCCGACTTCGGACCTACTCCAGGCAGGCGACCGAGTTCGTCGATCAGTTCCTGGACTACTCCGTCATACATCTATTTAGTACTCCTCAGGCGGCGGTGGCGCGTCAAAGTCATCGGGCGGTGGGATGTCCGCCGGGTCGAGCGATTCGGCACCCAGCGGGGCCAGCTCGATCAGTTCTTCCCCGACAAACCTGGCGCCGAGCCGTTCCCGGATGACCGACTCACCATAGCGTTCGGTACCACCGGCAAGTGCGGGGTGGCGACGTGAGGGTGCAGGTTCGGATGCGGGCACAGGTTCGGATGCTGACGCCGGTGCTGGTGGGCGCTGCCCCGTCGTCGCATCCCGAGTTTCTTGCCGCGGTTCTGGCTCCATTGCGGCGGCTTCCTTCGCCGCGATTACCTCCACAACCCGTTCTTCAACCGCAGCACCTGCCGTTGTCGGCTCTGAGCTGTCTGTCGCCAAGGCGTCCCAACCCGAACCCGGACCATCTTCCGACCCTGGAATCGCAACAACATCCCAGGTCGCCACTTTCGCCTCGGGCGCCGGCGAAGTCGGTTCTGGCTTCGGGGCAGGCTGCTGCGAAGCTGCACTGGACGCAGACTGCTGTGGTGCTGGGCTAGCGGCCGGAGGCTGCGCGGCCGCGTCGGATGCAATCACGGCGGTTGCAGGAGGAAGGTCAGACGAGGCGGATGAAGTGGCTTCGTACGAAGGCACTGTCCCGTGCGCGGCTTCCGTTGCTGACGGAGCAGACGCGTGTCCCTGTGCCTCGTTGGTTGTTGAGCGGTTAATCTCCGAACGCTCGGCGACAGCGCCTCGGTGGCGGTCAGGGTCGGCGGGTTGCGCATCCTGTGGTGGGACAGCCGAAGGCTCGCCGGGCTTCAGGACACGTGGGTGGATGAGCACTTCGAAGCCAAAGACCTTCGTGAGCGCTGTTTTGAGGTGGTTGGCCGGCGCGTTCTGCTGTTCCCGACCGCGCGCAAGCTGTTCCATCACGCCACGGTTCGGAACTTCGACGCGAAGGTTCCCCACCCCGTCACCCGGACCGTATTCGAGCGGCGAGAGCATCTTCACGATGGCCGCGGAGGTGCCGTGACCATCCCGTGCGATCTGCTCGAGAACTTCCGGCCATGCCGCCCGCACCCGCGCGAGGTCGAAGCTTGTGGGATCAGCAGGTCCAGTCGAAGGTGCCTGCGCCCGGGCCTGCGATTGGTCTGAGACCGGTTCATCCACATCTTGGCGCGGTTCAGCAGCCGAAGGCCCGCTCGTTCCCGCCGGTGCTGACTGCGGCGTTACCCCCGATGCCGTGGCAGTAGGTCGAGCCGACTCTTGCGTGGGAGCGGGGTCCGTAGGCGTCTGCGTAGCTTTGGATTGCTCTGATCCCTGCGACGCAACAGATTGCGAAGGTGTCTGTGATGTTCTCTGCTGAGCAGCCGGTTCCTGGGTCGACTCCTGCCGCTCGGTAGCGGGCTGCTGGGTCTCCGTGACCGGGCTTTGTGCAGGAGCAACAGCATCCCAAGCGGCTGCGGCGGCGGCAGCCGGGTTACGCACTTCGGGCTCGACGGGCTGCGCTTGCGCGCTCGCAGCCGGGCGAGGCTGTTCCTGTTGCCTAGGCGTCGGTGCCTGTGCGGGGCTCGGCGCCGCGGTCGCATTCGCCGGTCGTGCTGCAGGGCTCGCCGCTGGCGCAGCCGACGAAGCAACCGCGAACCCAGCCGCATCCCCAGCAAAGTCTGCCCGCATAGCGACCAGAATCCGCGCGACCATCAGTTCAAGCTGCACGCGCGGCGCGGTGACGCCGCTCATTTCGGTGAGCGTCTCGTTGACGATGTCCGCCATTTGACTCAGGGCCCGCGGCGAGAATCGTCCCGCGGCTCCGCGCATCTGTTCCAAATCATCCGGCGCCACTCCCCGTAGCACCGACCTGGCCGATTCCCCCAGCGCGCGCACGACAATGAGGTCGCGCACCCGCTCCAGGAGGTCTTCAACATAGCGGCGCGGGTCCTGACCAGACTGGATCACCGCATCCACCGAACGATAGGCCGAAGCCGCATCCCCACCCGCGAACGCATCAATCGCGTCGTTCAATAGCCCCTGCGAGGTGAAGCCGAGCAGCTGCGTGGCCAATTCGTACTGCAACTCGGTCCCGTCGGTCCCGGCGATGAGCTGATCCAGCAGCGACATCGTGTCCCGCGCCGAGCCGCCACCCGCGCGCACCACTAGTGGCAGCACGCCAGGCTGCGCCGTCACGCCCTCTGCCGCGCAAATCTCCTCGACGTATTCAAGCATCGGCGCGGGTGGGATGAGCCGGAACGGGAAGTGATGCGTCCGCGAACGGATCGTGCCAATCACCTTTTCGGGCTCGGTGGTCGCAAAGATAAACATGACGTTTTCGGGCGGTTCTTCGACCACTTTGAGCAGTGCGTTGAAGCCCGCCGAGGTCACCATGTGGGCCTCGTCAATGATGAAGATTTTGAAGCGGTCTCGTGTGGGTGCGACCACCGCACGTTCGCGCAGCTCGCGGGCGTCGTCTACGCCACCGTGACTCGCGGCGTCGATCTCAAACACGTCGATCGAGCCGCCGCCGTCGCGCCCAAGTTCCAGACACGAAGGGCACTTCCCGCAGGGCTCCGGAGTCGGCCCCTCTTCGCAGTTCAGGCAGCGGGCAAGGATGCGCGCGGACGAGGTCTTCCCGCAGCCACGCGGACCAGAAAAGAGGTAGGCGTGGTTGACACGACCGGTGCGGAGCGCCGTCACGAGTGGATCCGTCACCTGCCGCTGCCCGATCATTTCGGCAAACGACTCGGGCCGATAACGACGATATAGGGCAGCAACCATGCCCACCATCGTAGACCGCGGTAACGACATCCCGCGCACCTTATCGCATCCGCGACACTACCCCGCGGTCGTACCAGCCGCCTGAAGCGACTGCCGCGCGATTTCGAGTTCCTCATCGGTCGGCACCACGAGCACCCGCACTCGCGAGGAATCGGTCGAAATCTCTCGAATACCGTGGTTTGGCTCCGCGTTGCGCTGTGCATCCAGTTCGACGCCGAGCCATTCCATGCCCGCGAGCGCGCGCTTTCGCACTTCCACCGAGTTTTCACCGACCCCACCGCACCAGGCGATGACGTCCGCACCTTGCAAGGCCACAAGGTATGCGCCGATGTAGTGACGCAGTCGGTGCACGTAGACCTCAAGCCCCAGCTCCGCAAGTGCATCCCCCGCCGCCGCACGCGCGGTGACATCGCGCACATCGTTCGTGCCGGTTAGCCCGAGTAAGCCCGACTGCTTGTTCAGTAGCTTGTCGAGGTCCTCGACCGTGTAGCCACCCTTCCGGTGCAGGTGGAACAGCACGGCCGGGTCAATATCTCCCGTGCGGGTCCCCATAACGAGGCCTTCAAGCGGGGTCATCCCCATCGAGGTCTCAATCGATTTACCACCGTCCACCGCACAGGCCGAGGCACCGTTGCCGATGTGCAGCACGACGGTGCGCAGCTCCTCATAGGGTCGATCGAGAAACTTCGCGGCGGTTTCCGAAACATATTTGTGGCTTGTGCCGTGCGCACCGTACTTTCGCACCCGGTACTTCGCCGCCACCTCGCGATTGAGCGCGTAGTAGCTTGCGGCATCCGACAGCGTCGTGTGGAAGGCAGTGTCGAATACCGCCACGTGCGGGATGTCGGCAAAGACACGTCGCGCGGCCCGCACGCCGGCAAGGTTCGGGCCGTTGTGCAGCGGCGCGAGCGGGATGAGCTCCTCAATGTCCTGTTCGATCGCCTGATCAATGATGGTCGGCCCGAAGAAGCGCCGCCCACCCTGCACGATCCGATGCCCCACCACTGCCGGTGCGGCATCGGCCATCGACGGCCCAAAGTCCTCAAAGTTTTGCATCATGATGTCGAAGGCGTAATCGTGGTCGGTGATTTCGGCCTCTTGCTCGGTCTTGTCGTCACCGTACTTGTGCACGACCGCCCCCGTCGGCTCACCGATGCGCTCGATGAGGCCCGACGCGAGCACCCGCTCGTCTCGCATGTCAATCAGTTGATATTTCAGCGAGGAAGAGCCGGAGTTAACGACGAGCACGACAGTCATTGGCAAAACTTTCGGTAGAGATTCGGGGCGCGACAGGAACTTTGGCGACGTTACTGCGCCTGCGCCTGGATCGCGGTGATTGCGACCGTATTGATAATGTCCGAAATCAGCGCGCCGCGCGAGAGATCATTAATCGGCTTGTTAAGCCCCTGCAACACCGGCCCAATCGCGACGGCTCCTGCCGAGCGCTGTACCGCTTTATAGGTGTTATTTCCCGTGTTGAGGTCGGGGAAGATAAAGACGGATGCGCGCCCGGCTACCTGACTGCCCGGCATTTTCTTCGCAGCCACGGCCAGATCAGTCGCAGCGTCATACTGCAGCGGCCCTTCCACGGCGAGTTCCGGGGCACGCCCGCGCACAATTTGGGTGGCTTCGCGAACCTTATCGACATCGGCGCCGCTCCCCGAATCGCCGGTGGAATAGCTCAGCATCGCCACGCGCGGTTCGATGTGGAACTGCTTCGCGGTCTCCGCCGAGGAAATGGCAATATCAGCGAGTTGCTCGGCGTTCGGCGAGGGGTTCACAGCGCAGTCCCCGTACACCAGTACGCGGTCAGCCAGCGACATCAAAAACACACTCGACACAATCGAGACGCTCGGCTTCGTTTTCACGATCTCAAAGCTCGGCTTAATGGTGTGCGCGGTGGTGTGCGCGGCGCCCGAAACCATGCCGTCGGCCAGCCCCAGGTGCACCATCATCGTGCCAAAGTAGGAAACATCCTGCATGCGCAGTCGCGCATCCTCCACCGTCATGCCCTTGTGGGCACGCAGCCGCGCGTACTCTTCCGCGAACCGATCCAGCAGGTCTGGATTCTTCGTGGACAGAATCTCGGCCGCATCCAGATTGATCCCGAGTTCGACCGCCCGGCGGCGGATCGCATCCGCATCGCCCAGAATCACCAGGTCCGCGACCTCGCGAGCCAGCAGGGTGGATGCGGCGATCAAGATGCGATCGTCGTCGCCTTCCGGCAACACAATTTTCTTGCGATCGCGGCGGGCACGATCAAGCAGTGTGTACTCGAACATCAACGGCGTTACCACCGACGGCTCGGGGACATTGAGCAGACCCACCAGCTCTTCGGCATCGACGTACTTGGCGAAGTCCTTCAGTGCAGCATCGACCTTGCGGCGGTTCGCAGCCGAGAAGCGACCGCGCGTGTTGACAATGCGTTGCGAGGTTTCAAAGGTGCCGTACTGGGTGCGCACGATTGGCAGGTTGAGGTCGACGCCGCGCAGCAGCGTCTCGATGGTGTCAGAGAACTCGAACGGACCGTTGACCACAATCGCCGCAAGCGAAGGGAAGTTGTCGGCTTGCTGAGCCAATAGGAGCGCAACCAGTGTCTCGGTACGGTCGGAGGCAACCACGGCGACACCGGACTCGAATGTGCGTGGGAGGACATTCTCCATCGACATGCCGCACACCGTGACGCCGAGAACCTCGCGGGACATCAGCGCTTCGTCACCCGAATACAGTGAACCGTCCACGGCGTTGGCGAGTTCCACCACGGTCGGGGCAATAAGAATCGGGTTCTGCGGTAGCGCCCATACGGGGACCCGCTGGTCAGTGAGCGCTTCGGTAACGGCCTGATCGACCTCGGTGCGGATCTCTTCCAGGGCATCCGGTTCGGCGCGGTTCACAATGACGCCGATGAGTTTGGTGTGCTCATCCTGCAGTTCGGGGATGGTGCTCCCGGCAACCTGCGCGAGTTCTTCCGCGGTGCGCGGAGTGAGATCGTTTTGGTTTCGACCAGAAAGCACCAACAGCACCGGCGCCCCGAGATTCGTGGCCACGCGAGCATTGAAGCCGAGTTCAGCAGGGTTACCAACATCAGTGAAATCACTGCCAATAATCACCACTGCCTCGCAGCGGCGGGCAATCGCGTCGTAACGCTGAATAATTTTCGCAAGCGCCGCATCCGCATCATCGTGAACGCCGTCGTACGTCGTGCCGAAGCAGTCTTCCGGCGTGAGCCCAAGTGAAGAGTCCACTCGATCAAGCATGTGCGATAAGACATCATCACTGGCGGGGTCCTCAACAATCGGGCGGAAGAGCCCAACCCGCCCCACGTGTTTGGTGAGCGTATCCAGCACGCCAAGCGCTACGGCCTGTTTGCCAGAAAAACCTTCAGAGGACGTGATGTAGATGCTTGCGGTCACAGGTTCATATTAACCAGCAACGTTGGACAACTCGCGGAAGTGCATTTCATACGCGCGCAAGCTAAGCTTGACGACGGCTCCTCGCGTGGCGCCACCCAGGCCAACTCCCCCAGGTCGGAAACGAAGCAAGGGTAACCAGGCTCTGGCGGGTGCGCGAGGGGTCCTTTTTATTTCTCAGACGCGGGCGATCCGGGTAGGCGCCACCGCGGCGACAATCTCGGTCGCGGCATCTCCAAGGGCACGGACCTGTTCGGGCGTGAGGTTATCGAAGACATAGCGGCGCACCGTGGCCACGTGTCCGGGAGCCGTCGCCACGACTTTCTCCCATCCAGCTTCCGTGAGCACCCCGAGCGTCGCGCGACCGTCGGTAGGGTCCGGTTCACGTCGCACCCAGCCGGCGTTCTCCATCCGCGAAACCACGCGAGACAGGTGCGAGATGGTGATGTTCGCTACTTCCGCGAGCTCGCTCAGACGAATCCGTCGCTCGGGAGCCATCGAGATCTGCGAGAGGACGTGATATTCCGCCAGACTCAGGCCCGCATCCTCACGCAACTGCGCGTCAAGCCGTGTGGGTAGCCACGCCACCATCGACCACAGTTGCAGCCAGGTATCGACCTCGTTCGAATCCAGCCAACGGACATCCTCGTTTTCCATCATGGCTCGAGCCTATCCGGGGATTACTTGACGCAACAAGTAAAAATCCCTAGATTGGTTGCTATAGCAAGTAAATTGATCGCTAGATGTTGTACTGAAGGAGCATTCATGACCCGCATTCCGCGCACTGACCTCGAAATCTTCCCCATCAACCTCGGCGGAAATACCTTCGGCTGGACCTCTGATCGGGACGCTTCCTTTGCGGTGCTCGACGCATTTGTTGCCACCGGCGGTAACTTTATCGACACCGCCGATTCCTACGCGCAGTGGCAGGAAGGTAGCGACGGTGGTGATTCGGAGCGCATCCTCGGGGAATGGATGCAGGCACGCGGCAACCGCAAGGATGTCATCATCGCGACAAAGGTCGGGGGCCTCACGGCGCGTCAGGGTCTGGCTCGCGAGAATGTTGACGCGGCGTTGAATGAATCCCTCGAACGTCTGCAGGCGGACTACGTCGACATCTACTACGCGCACTATGACGATGAGTCGGTCTCGATCGCGGAGCAGGTGGAGATCGCGCACGACCTCGTACAGTCGGGTCGCGTACGTCACCTCGCACTGTCGAATTTCACGCCCGACCGGATGCGTGAGTGGTTCCAGACCGCGACGGACAAGGGTCTGACGCTTCCGATTGCGATCCAGCCGCACTACAACCTTGTCTCCCGCAAGGATTACGAGCAGGGCTACGCCCCGATCGCTCGAGAGTTTGGCGCAGCGGTGTTCCCATACTTCGCACTCGCATCGGGCTTCCTCACGGGCAAGTACCGCAAGGCTCAAGATCTGGAGGGTGCTGCGCGCCAGGGTATGACTTCGGGCTACGCCACTGACGAGGGATTCAAGGTTGTGGATGCCGTGGTCGAGATTGCGGAGGCTCGCGGCATGGAGCCCGCCACTGTGGCCCTGGCTTGGCTGCTCGCGAAGGGCGTGACGGCACCGATCGCCTCGGCATCGAAGCCCGAGCAGCTGGACGCGATCATGGCGGCACCGAAGCTCGCGCTCACGGCTGCTGAGGTTGAGAAGCTCGACGCAGCGTCGGCTTCTTTCGCTTAATCCTGCGAGCTCGAAGCGGCGTAACTGGGACTACCTGGCTGCGCCGCTTCGGCTATGCAGCTGGTCGAAGTTCTCGTTCGTCCATCGGGAATGATGCCCGGTAGTACACCGAGGGTGCAGTCATATCGCCACAGTCTTCCTGTTTCAATGAGATAACAGCGGTCGAAACTTCGATGATCCGGACCGGCTGCCATTGACCGGTTTCCAGTTTGAGCTCGTATTTGTCGGCAAGGTAGCCGATACCCAGTTCCTCTAGAAACTCTTCTGCGGCCAGCCAGTCGAGTGCTTCCGTGCGTTCCCGCCCGAGCAGGTCGATGACGACGAATGCATCGCCTTCGGGACGCATCCACCCAAGGAGCTCACCATCGAGCCCTCGACGGTGCTCAATCCAGGCTGTTGTATCCACGGTTGCGCCATTCCACGCCATCATTTCCACGCAACAAGGCAATGTGCCTATTAGAACGGTGGCAATTCATCGTCTTCAGGTGCATCGCCACACCAGGCACCATCAGCTGCGAAACCACTATCAGTATTGACTGCCGTGTCGGTCTCGGGATCGAGACTCCCAGAATTTTCTTCGGCCGCCGTTTGCGCCTGGCTTGTTGGTCGGAATTCTGGTCCGGTCGCGGTCGCCGCATGAGCTTGTCGCGCGTATGGCATTGGTTCGCTGGTGACCACTTGCCCCAGTGGTGTGCGCCATTCCAGGACCCCGTCACCAAGGTTGATGACGGACCAGGGTTTTTCGTGTTTCATCACGTGATGGCTCTTGCACAGTGACGCAAGATTCTCGATGCTCGTGGCGCCGCCTTCGCTTGCCGGGTGCGTGTGATCAATGTCGCACCGAGCGGCTGGGCGCATGCACCCGGGAAGCCTGCAGGTCACGTCGCGGATTTGGATGCACCGGCGCTGCGCCGGAGTGGAGTGGTAGCGATCCACCGCGACCACGTGCCCGGTGAGGGGATCGTTGAACACCCGCTGCCATGCCGGCGCGGTCGCGGTGAGCTAGCTCGCCTCGGCGAAGCTCATGGGCTCCATCCCGTTCACCAGTGCCGGCGCGGTCCCGTTTTCGCGACCGTTCATGAGTGCGAGCGCGGGGATGGTGATGTTCACCTGCGCGGTCACGCGCGAGTCACCTGGAGTGGCGCACAGCAGGGTCTCGGCGAAGATATCGGCACGCAGCTGATCCATCGTGCGGGTATCGGTCGCGGCGGGATCCACCCCGGCAGCGGCGGCACTCATTCCGTCACCGTTTGGGCCACCAGTGGCAGGAGCATCACTCGCCGCCGCCTCAGTAGCAGCACCGGCAGCGGCAGCGCTGGAGGCATCGCCGTTGACCCTGGTGCCGAACGCGGTTTTCTGGGCCTGCTGATTAGTTTCCCGCAGAGCCTTGGCTTGCTTATCGAGGAGGTCTTTAATCGGCAACGCCAACTCGACCGGCAGATAGGCAGTGAGTGTTGCCATGCCCCACTCATCTGGGGTAATCGACACATATCGGGCGGCGCGGGCTTGCTCACAGGTCTGCTCGAACGCATCGGCCGCGAGCGTAGCGACCAGGCGCGCGGCCTCGGCGGCGGTGGCACGCACCGTGTGAGTCTCCGCGAACGCGAGCAACTGCTTACCGTAGTCCGCATACTGGTCTTCCCGCAGTAGGTGGGTTTTGCGGAGCATCGCGCGAGCGTGTTCGAGATCGATACGCCCTGCTTCGATCGAGGTGACCCAGTCAGGGAACAAGGTCACCAGGGTATGGGCTTGGTATCCACGATTCGTCAGTGTTTGGGGAGACTCGTTGGATTTGATCGCAAAGTCCGTGAGTAGTGAGCTGAAGTGCCAGGAGAACACTTTGGCTTGCGCGCCGAACGCGTTACTGAGATCCGCGAGCGTGCGGTCCACCGCGATCTCGTACACCGATGCCAACAGGCGCAGGATCCCGGCCTCGGCGGCGCCCCGCGCGGCCCGTAGCTCGGTGAAGTCTTCAAGCTTCGCGCGGGCTTCGTCCGCGCGAATGTCATCCGCAGGAGTATGCCGGCCGGTGTTCACCCGCGGGGTGTCGGTGCTCGTGTGCGTGGACATGCGATCCGACCTCCTGCGTGTTCCCCGATGTTACCTGGCTCGAATAGAGTATCGAATTAACCTGGGAGAATCCATAGAGCAAACGATCTAACGCAACTGGTGAGGTGTCTTTCGATAGCGAGTCGAAGCAGGTTTTCTCCACACGGTATAACTGGCCACCGACATCTTGATTCGCCTGGCAATGAAGGCGGAGATCTGCAGCCCCAAATCCCTGCCGCCCGCCCCGACACAGGAACTAAACATGCCCCCGACCAAGTGTGTTAAACACGAGGTCAAGGGCATATTTCTTTGGCGGAGGATAGGGGATTCGAACCCCTGAGGGCTTGCACCCAACACGCTTTCCAAGCGTGCGCCATAGGCCACTAGGCGAATCCTCCAGGCCCGCACAATTGTGCGGACATCGGTATATCGTACCTGCTTTTTTAACGTCCTGCTGACACCACGCTATTCGCCGCGTTTACGTAGTCGCAAGACCACGAGAACCAGGCCTCCGACAACCAATAGCGCACCGATTCCGAGCACGATGAGCAGTTCATTCGCACCGGTAGCGGCAAGTGCTTCGCTCTTCGTCGACGCTGCGGGGTCTGACGATTCGCTTTGCTCCGGGTCAACCGGCGTGTTCAACGTGGGCTGCCCAGACTGTTCGTCGGCACGGCGCGGGGAGTGCGGGTTCTCCACCTTGCCCGGTTCGTCGGGAACCACCGTGGGACCGTTGTTTTCCGGCTTCGGCTCGACCGGCTCAACAGGGAGTTCCGGCTCCGGTTCTGTCGCGGGCGGCTCAACCGGGTCGGGAGTTTGCTCGGGTTCGGTGCCGCTGCCGTCAGCATCAGCGTCGTCATCACCGACGGTACTTTCGGATCCGGCAGCATCTGCGTCAGCATCAGTGTTGGATCCATCACCGTCACCCGCACCGGCACCATCCGCCCCGGCGCTTTCATCCGCGCCCGCGGATTCATTACCTCCATCGCTACCACCAGCGCCCTCAGCATCCTGCCCAGAACCCTGAGCATCCGCATCCTCGCCGGCGGCGCCTGACTCAGCCTCGGCCGCACTTCCGTCGTCAGCACTGGCGCTGGCGTCCTCGGATGCATTCCCCGGCTCTTCCGGAACGGATGCGGGAGCAAAGGCCTGCGAAGTGGTCATCTGGGCTTGCGCACTTGCGGTGACAGAGACCCCTGGGACACTCGAGACTGCATCCTCTTCTTCCGCAGCCGCGGCTGGTAGAGCCGTAGCAGCTGCGAGGATGCAGGTAGCAGTGACCACAATTGCCGATCGAGAAAAGTTCCGGGCACTGATTGCCATAACTTGTTCTCCCCTTAGATCTCTGCGACGAAAACTGTCGCCGTTGCCAAAATGATATCGAGCCTTGATGTCAACGCCTGAAAAATACTGCGGGCCGGAAGGAAATCCCGGCCCGCAGTATGGTCGCAGCCCTACTTCAGGGCCACATTCTCAGAGGTATCACCCTCGAAGAATTAGGCCTCCATGCGGCGGCGGACCACGAAGAGTCCAGCACCAGCAGCCATCAGCACGAGGCCACCCGCGAGGAACACTGGCAGCATGTCGTCAGCACCGGTCTGTGCGAGCTCGTCACCCTTGTTGCCGTTGTTGCTCGACTCGTCCTCGGTCGGTGCCGCGGTCTCAGTCGGGTCTGCGGTCTCGGTCGGCTCAGTGGTCGCTTCGGCAACGGTGAAGGATGCTTCAGCCGCGAGGGTCTCGCCGTCAACTTCCTGAGTTACACGGACCTGGTATGCACCCTCCGGGAACTCGATCGGGTCACCGGTCTCAAGGTTGTAGTAGGTCAGGGCGCCGTAGACCTGGCCCTCGCCATTCGAAACCTGCTCGTTCGACTCATCGGTCGGAGTGTCGGTAACTTCGGTCCACTCGGTCTCACCGGGCATGATCACCCAGAGCTGGAACGCGGTGGATGGAGCGAAACCTTCACCGAAGTACTCAACGCCCTCGAGCGTCTCGGCCGGGGTGTAGGTCTCCTGCTCGACGCCGAGGGTCTGAGTGGCCTCTTCTTCGCCCGGAGTCTCGTCATCGTCTTCCGTCGCACCGATGGTGAACGACGATACGGCCATGAGCACTTCCCCATCAACGTCCTGGGTAACACGGAGCTGGTAGTCGCCCTCGGCCGGGAACTCGGTCGTCTCGCCTGTGTCCTGGTTGAAATAGTTCACGGTGCCCGCGAGGTTACCGTCAGCGTCCGTGACGAATGCATCGCCCGCTTCGCTCATGTCCGGAACCGGGAGCCACTCGTCGCTGCCGGGAACCTGCAGCTCTACCGTGTATCCGGCGTCGGGTGCGAAGCCGGTACCCGAGAAGTTGAAGCCCTCAACCGAATCTTCCAGAGTGCTCTCGGTCGGCTCAACAGTCAGCGTCTGCTCGACGGGAGTCTCTGCGTCTTCGTTGTCCTCGAGTTCCTCAACCACAGTGAACGCGACCGAGTTTGAAACCTCTTCGCCATCAACATCCTGGACGGCAATGAGTTCGTAAGTACCGAGAGGGAATACGACGTCACCGGTCCCGTCGTTAAGGACCACGCTTCCGGAGATCGCACCGTCAGCATCGGCGATCTGCGCGGCATCCTCGTCGTCCACGTCGAGAACCGATCCGTCCGGCAGCACCATCTGCAGGCTGAAAGCCACGTTCGGCGCGAATCCAGTGCCGGTGTAACCGACACCCTCAAGGGTCTCCGCCTGGGCGTAATCAAGCGCCGTGGTGGCAATAGCGGCAGTCTCGTTGTAGTCCACCGCCGATGCGTTCTCGTTCGTCTGAGTGTCGTCAGCCGGTGCCGCGTACGCAGCAACCGGGGTGAACACGGCTGCGGCTACGAGTGCGGAACCTGCGAGGGCTGCTCCGGCGGTGCGCTTGCGCGAAATGGTCATAAACAGCTCTCTCTTTTGCGATGTCGATCACCGCCCGACAGGCAGATCCGACAGCTTCCTTAAAACAACCTGCGAACGAGGTTACCTTCCTGTTACCTTTTGCCGCAATCAGCCTTTCGTCTTATATGACGAACTTTCGCATCCGTCGTGGCATAAAAAACGCGGGTCAGGACGTTTGTCCTGACCCGCGTTTTGAGATCGCGTCACGCGTTCCCGAAGCAGCACTGCAACGCTAGCGCCTGGCTAGCGGCCGAAACTACTTGAGGGTAACGGTTGCGCCAGCAGCCTCGAGAGCTGCCTTTGCCTTCTCAGCGTCTTCCTTGTTTGCGCCCTCGAGCACAGCCTTGGGAGCGCCGTCAACGAGAGCCTTTGCCTCGCCGAGACCGAGCGAAGTGAGGCCACGGACCTCCTTGATGACCTGGATCTTCTTGTCACCAGCCGACTCGAGGATGACGTCGAATTCCGACTTCTCTTCCTCAGCAGGTGCAGCTTCGCCACCAGCGGCGCCAGCAGCTGCAACAGCAACCGGAGCAGCAGCGGTAACCTCGAAGGTCTCCTCGAAGAGCTTGACGAAGTCGCTGAGCTCGATGAGGGTCAGTTCCTTGAAGGCCTCGATGAGCTCTTCAGCAGTAAGCTTTGCCATTTGTTTTCTCCTTGTAATGAATTTTGCCGCAGTACTACAGTCCGGAATGGACTAGTTCGCGGACTCCTGCTTTTCGCGCAGTGCGTCGACGGTACGAACCGCCTTCGACGCGGGCGCGGTGAACATGTATGCGGCTCCGAACAGCGAGGCCTTGAAAGCGCCGGCAAGCTTGCCAAGCAGCGTTTCGCGGTTCTCGAGGTTCGCCAGCTTCTGGACCTCTTCCGCGGTAATCGGGTTGCCATCGAAGTGGCCGCCCTTGATCACCAGGAGGGGGTTATCCTTGGCAAAGTCACGCAGTGCCTTGGCAGCGTCAACAACCTCACCCTTTACGAACGCAATTGCGGTCGGTCCGGTGAAGTACTCGTCGAGGCCTTCGATTCCAGCGTTCTTGGCTGCAATCTTGGCAAGGGTGTTCTTCGCCACGGCGTAGTTTGCAGACTCACCGAGCGAACGACGCAGCTCCTTGAGCTGCGTCACGGTGAGACCGCGGTACTCAGTCAGCACGATGGCCGAAGAGCTCTCGAATTCCTTCGCGAGCTCTGCGACTGTAGCTTCCTTCGTCGCCATGGGTCTCCTCTCATCTGTATCGCGCGCCAGAAACGGGTGCTTCTGTCGCACCGTTGGCGCGCGCTCGGGGAGCGCATCCACAACTAAAAAACGCTCCGACGCAGATGCCGGAGCGTGAACGCACATACCTCTACAGAAACGAGGATGCGCTGCTACAGTCACCTGCGATGGCCGTCCCTTTGCCGGGAACCTTCGTCGGAACGCGAATCGAAATACGCACACCGAGCACCAACGGTCTAAGGCTGTTGATCAGCCTAGGGCATTTAACCCGAGCTGCGCAAGCGATCAATCAGTCTCGCCCCAAGAATCAATCGGCGTGGAAAGCTCAGCGGTCATATCGTCAAGAAACCGGATCACGATTTCACGCTCAGTCGGCGTCAGTCGTGCCGCGGCATGAAATCGTCTGGCCTGCTGCTTACCCACTGTGGCCATCGCTGCACGTCGAGTCTCTGCCGTCACCGCAATAGCAAGCGCACGCCGGTCGATTGGATGCGGATCTCGACGAACGTGTCCCGCTCGCTCTAGCCGATCCAACATTTTCGTAGTCGAGGCACTCGAGATATTGAGATGCGAAGACAGCATGCTCGGGGTGGCAATTTTCTCGGTATTTCCGCACACAATCAGGAAATGGAGCGCCCGCATATCGGTGGCGTTCAACTTCATATATTCCAATGAAGCATCGGAAAGTCGCTGCTCAGCCTCACGCAGTCGCCCCATGGCACGCATGACCGCCCCGATTTGCGCAATCTCTTCGACACTGAATTCGCCACGCTCAATCAATTCACCTCGCGGGTCACTCGCGTTGAGGTCATAGACACTGAAACGCTCTGCACCCTCGGCCTCTAAATCTCCCATCACAACATCATAGCCAATCTCATATCGTGCTAGGGTTCTTACTAGCCAAGCTAAGGATTTTTCACAGTTAGGACGGTCCATGCCTACGAAGCCCAGCGCTAAGCACGCAGCCCCCGATTCTGAGCCATCACCGGGTTCGCCCTCTGACGCACCGAACCCACCAAAGAAACGTCGCTGGCTGCGGGTCCTCTTACCCGCCGTACTCATCTTGGTTTGGCTGGTCGGTGCCGCAATTGGTGGCCCTCTCTTCGGCCGGGTCGCCGAGGTTTCGTCGAACGATCAGACCACGTATCTTCCCGAGTCTGCAGATGCGACCCAAGTGCAAGAGCTACTCGGTGAGTTCAACGACTCAGAGTCGATCCCCGCGATCGTCGTCTTCGTCAGCGACGAGGCTTTGACTGAGACGCAGCTCGCCCAGATCAGCGAACAAGTGGCCGCGCTCGCTGACGCCGAGGGTGTTGAAGGCGAGGTCTCCCCCGCTATTCCTTCGGAAGACGGTCTCGCGATTCAGGCGTTCGTGCCGCTGAACAGCGACGGTGAAATCGCGGATGCGGTTGAGCAACTCACCGCGTCGCTGCGCGCAGACGTACCGGACGGTGTTGAGGTCTACGTTACCGGCCCTGCCGGTTTCACCGCCGACCTCGCCGCAGGCTTCGCGGGTATTGATGGGCTCTTGCTCCTCGTGGCACTTGGCGCTGTCTTTATCATTCTGATCCTTGTCTATCGCTCACTGCTCCTCCCCGTCGCAGTGCTATCCACCAGCCTCTTCGCACTCTGTGTCGCCCTCATGACCGTGTGGTGGCTCGCGAAAGCCGAAATCCTGATGCTCAGCGGCCAGACCCAGGGCATCCTCTTCATCCTCGTCATCGGTGCCGCGACCGACTATTCGCTGCTCTACGTCGCACGGTATCGCGAAGCGCTTCGCTCAACGCAAGACAAGTGGGCCGCAACGAAGGATGCGCTGCGAGGTTCGTTCGAGCCAATCCTGGCTTCGGGCGGAACCGTTATCGCGGGTCTTCTTTGCCTCCTGCTGAGCGACCTGAAGTCGAACAGCACGCTCGGCCCGGTCGCGTCGATCGGCATTATTTTCGCGATGCTCTCCGCACTTACTCTGCTTCCCGCGCTGCTGTTCGCGTTCGGTCGTGCCGCCTTCTGGCCGCGCCGTCCGAAGTACGAGCCAGAAATTGTCGCGGCAGAAGACGGCATTCCTAATAAGAAGGGCTTCTGGGTAGCGGTCGCCCGCCTCGTGCAGCGTCGCCCGCGCATGGTGTGGGTCCTGACGACCGGTGTTCTCCTTCTCGGTGCCCTCGCCGCGACGCAACTCAGCGCATCCGGAGTCCCGCAGTCAGAGCTCGTGCTCGGCGAATCGGAGGCTCGCGACGGGCAAACCTACCTCGGCGAGCATTTCCCCGAAGGTTCCGGCAGCCCCGCATACGTGGTGGTAGCTGAGGGTGAACTCGCAGAAGTCGCCGACATCCTGCTCGCTAACGAGGGCATCGACTCGGTCTCCGTGACCGCAGCAGATTCGCCAAGTGGCAGCGCTCCGGTCACCGCTGAGGGCATCCAGCCGCTGGGCCCTCCGGGAACTCCCGCGCCAGAACCCACCGTGGTCGATGGTGAAGTCCTCCTTCAGGCGACCCTCACCAACGCTCCCGACTCGAACGAGGCGGCGGACACTGTACGTGAGATCCGTGCGGAGCTTTCGGACACGCATCCGGATGCACCCGTCGGTGGCGTCACCGCGACTTCGATTGACACGAACGACGCTTCGGTCCACGACCGCAACCTGATCATCCCGATCGTGCTGGTTGTCATCACGCTGATTCTGATGATCCTGCTGCGCTCGATTCTCGCGCCTGTCCTGCTCATCCTGACCACAGTGCTTTCCTTCGGAACCGCGATGGGCGTCTCGGCGCTCGTATTCAACAACCTGTTTGATTTCCCCGGCGCCGACCCAGCGGTTCCGCTCTACGGGTTTGTGTTCCTCGTGGCACTCGGTATCGACTACAACATCTTCTTGATGACCCGAGTGCGCGAAGAATCCCTCAAGCACGGTACCCGTCAGGGCGTGCTCCGAGGCCTCACGATTACCGGTGGTGTCATCACGTCGGCAGGTCTCGTGCTCGCCGCGACCTTCGCAGCGCTGTCGGTCATCCCGATCCTGTTCCTCGTGCAGCTCGCGTTCATCGTCGCATTCGGTGTGCTGCTTGACACGTTCGTCGTCCGCACCCTGCTCGTCCCGGCGCTCGCGTACGACATTGGCAAGGCCATCTGGTGGCCCTCGAAGCTGTCGCGTCACGAGGTCGAAGGCGATGACCGCGAAACGGCCGGGCGCATCCTGGATGCCGATGACGAGCCGGCGCCCGACTCGAAACCGAAGCACGCTGTAGAGGCCTAAGTGCGCATCTGGTCACTCCACCCGAGCAGCCTGGACCGGGTCGGTCTCGTCGCCTGTTGGCGCGAAACCCTCCTGGCCCAGGCCGTGCTCGCGGATGCGACAAAGGGCTACCGAAATCATCCCCAGCTGCTGCGGTTTCGGCGTACGGAAAATCCGATCGGTGCGGTCGGGGTCTACCTGGCGGGGCTCGCGGAAGAAGCCACTCGGCGTGGCTATAAGTTCAATGCCAGCAAGATCATCTCGCGTGACTTCGATGACAAATTGACGGTCACGCAGGGGCAGCTCGACTACGAGTGGCAGCATCTCGGAGCGAAACTCGCGGTCCGAAGCCCCGAGGATGCGCTGCGCTGGCAGACGACGGCGGCCGCACCGCATCCGCTATTCACGGTCGTTCCTGGCGATATCGAAGGCTGGGAACGAACCTAATTCCGCCTTCGCCACGGTCGACCGGCGTCAGCTACTGACGTCGGTACACCGTGGTGTTGGCGCCGAGCCGCTTGAGCGGCTCGTTCGAGTTATCGCCCCGGATGCGCCGCTGACGCGTCCCGGTGATGTGGTTGACCTTGCGGTCATAGGCCTGCACGTTCACCATTTCGCTATTGGAATCGTGCTCGTATTTGAAGCGCTTGTCGTGGTTGCGGTAGCGACGCATCATGGCGCCGTAGAAAAGCACTCCGGATGCGGGGCCTAAGAACAAGAGGTAGAGGATTCCGTCGCCGTCACTCGAGGAATCGGCGAGGGTCGTGGTGTGCTGGGCCAGCTCCATGAGGCCCATCGCGAGATCAACTGACATCCTGCATCCTCCCTAGAAAGCCAGCCATGCGGCGGCAATCACACCACTGACAATCGTGCCGACAATCGAAATGGCGGTAGAGACGCCGATGAGGCGGCCCTTTCGCACCGGCACGCTTCCCATGGTCGCTCCCGTCCGGCCGTTCACCGCGACGTAGTGGGTGAAGGCGCGGTCGCCGCGCTGCTCGTAGTAACTGTAGAGCCACACCGGCACGTAGAGCGCGACCCAACGACTGCCGTGCACGACGAGTTGCTCTTTCTCCCAGCGCACACCGCGACCATACTTCCGGATGGTCTGGCCGGCACGCGCGCGGGCCACCGAAAGGATCTGCCCGTTCGCCTTGGGCTCGACCGCTTGCACGTCGAGGTCGCGCCGCTCCGAGGTGTAGCCGCGGAGATAATTCGCGTTGTACGAAACCGCCTGCTTCGTGTCGAAGGGCTGGATCGCGTTGATGACGTTATTGGTGTTGAGGTCGGTGTCGAAGTTTGAGCGCTGCTGTGAGGACTCAATCAGGATGTCGTCCACGTAGAGGTCGAACTTGCGGCCGATCTGATACACGTCGGCGTCGTAGACCGTGTATTTGTTGTCGCCAGAACCGCGGGTGTATTGGCGGGTTTGCACCTCGCCGGTGCCGTTGAGCTCGATCTCCGCATTCGCATCCATCGTCAGATACGGCATGTAGACGCCGACCACTTCCTCGGGTGCGAATTCCTTTACAAACTGCGGGTGCGCGAAGAACTTTCGTTTCGTCACGAACTCGCGAATGTTCTCGATCGCCTTATCTTTCGGCAGTGAGAAGGGCAGCACCCCGTCGGGCACCGCGCCGTTTGGCACCTGCTGGTTCACCGACAGA
Source organism: Gulosibacter chungangensis (assembly GCF_008831155.1). GTDB lineage: Bacteria > Actinomycetota > Actinomycetes > Actinomycetales > Microbacteriaceae > Gulosibacter > Gulosibacter chungangensis. Next base: position 208,755 of record NZ_WBKB01000001.1, read on the forward strand.
TTATTGCGGCACCAGTGGCAGCGAGCGCTCATCGCCTCATTCGTGTTGACCACGACATCGGCGCCGCAGGCCCCGCATTTCAGTGTGAGGACATCGTCAGTTGATTCCTGAATTCGGGTTGCACCGGAACCCATGTGGATCCCATGGAGTTCCGAGATCGCCGACTCGAAGCCAAACTTCTCATCGATCGTCTTTTCGTTCCACTCATAGCGGCAGAACTGGCAGATCAGGGTGCCCTCAGAGACCCGCAGCACGATCTCTGTCGAGCCACACTTGGGACACTTATCGAGCCCGTCGCCTTTGCCCGTCGAGGTGTCAACGATATTGATCGTCGGACCCTCGGTCGCCGCGACCGGTTCGGATGAATTGGCAGCGGCTGAGGCCGGATTCGGGTTGGTTGTCTGGCCCGCTCCCGGAGGGGTCGGCTGTTGGCCGGGATGCTGGGGATCTTGGTACTGCTGGTCGGGGTGCTGGCTGCCCTGTTGCGATGGTGCGGTCGGTTGGTGCTGGCCGTAGCCAGGCGTCGGCGCGCCATATTGGTTCGGCGGCTGCTGGCTGCCCTGCTGACTGCCGTAGGCATCTTGCGAGTAATTACCCTGCGCATCCCGACGCTTGCTTCGCTCATTGCGCTGGGATGCGGAGAAGTCATTGCCGAGGAATGAGTTCAAACCGTCCTGCGCATCCTTAGGCAGATTCGACTTGATCGAATTAAAAATTTCGCGACCGATGTCGCCCCCGAACGGAAAATTTCCCGCCATGACCCCTCCGTACGTACCAGACTGACTACTGTGCATCCCCCTGGCTCGAGACTCAAAATTGCCTGACTCGAACCAGCGTGACCCAGCTTTTAGCCGAGACCGAGCGCGCGATTCTTCGCGGCGTCGTAGTCCTCCTGCGTGATGAGGCCCTGGTCGAGCATCTGCTTGAACTTAGCGAGCTGTGCGACTGGGTCCTCGGGTGCCTGTTGCGGAGGCTGCTGCTGTTGCGGGGCCTGCTGCTGCGGAGGCTGCTGCCCCTGCTGGTAGCCCTGCTGCTGTTGTTGCTGGCCCTGGAACGGGTTTTGGTAGGGCGCGGGCTGGTTCGGGTTCTGCTGGAAGTTCACGGCACCCCCGGCAGCGCCCACACCCATTCCCATCATCGCGATGCCCTGGCCGCCCGAGTTCTCGCCGGCGGCTTCGAAGCCGCGAGCCATGGACTGCTGCAGGAACGACTGGCCACGCGAGCCGGACAACGCATCCGCCTTCTGCGCATCCGCGAGGAGCTTCTTCGTTGTCTCGTCGTACTCGATCGCCTGAATCGCCGTCTTCACGATTGCGAGCCCGCGATCGGATGACCACTGGTATCCTTGCTCGACCGCGGCCGACAGCGACTGCGCGAATCCGAGGGCGTCGCCCTGGATGCGCGCCATGCGGTTGCCCTTATTCGGGTCGTTCGTGTAGTTCGAGAACGCCGGAGCGAGGGAAGAGACGACTTCGTTGAACAGCTGTGCGCCGGCAGGGTTGTCGACATCGCTGAAGTCGAAAATCGCTGGCGAGGCGCTGATGTAGTTGGCCGGCACAAAATTGCGCACGAAGAGGATGGGGTCGACGATCCGCAGCGTGTAGGTACCGCGAGTGATCGCCGCGACCTGCGTGCCGAGGTAGGCGTCGTCCCAGTAAATTTCCGACTGGGTACCGAAGCGGTTATTCGGGATTTCCTTGAGGTTGACGTAGAACGCGAGCTGCTGAGTGCTCGGGCGGCCGCCGAACTTGAAGCGTTCCCACGAGGTGATGACGGTGGATGAGAGCAGTCCCCCGCCGGTGAAGATCGACTTCGAGTCCTGGCTGTCCGATTCGAAGATGAAGCCGCCGGGCTCTGCCACGAGGCCCGTGATTTGGCCATCCTGGATCGTGATCAGCCCCATGCCCTCGGGGACGACGATCTTCGAGCCGTTGGTGATGACGTGCTGCGAGCCCTTGGTGTTCGAGCCGCGGCCCGCGTTCGTACCGGAGGTGACTGCGGGAAAAATTGCGGCCGTCGGCGGAACGTTCCGCGGCGGCTCGAGGAAGTCAATCCACTGGTCTGCGAACATGCCGCCGATTGCACCGGCAAATGCTTTGATGAAGCCCATCAGTTCCCCTTGTCTCGAGTGAGGCACAGCGTACGAGTGTGGCTCAGCGTAATTGAGCCGGCCGAATAGAGTCTGTAGACAGGGGCGATTCTGTGCCCGGTCATCCTCAAGTTGCGCGCGATCATTCTTGAGCCTGACGGTGCCTTGAAAAGTGCGAGACTGGTTCTCATGCGTAATGGTTACTCCGCCGCCCAGATTCGCGAGGCCGAAGCCCCCTTCCTCGAGCGGGGTGTACCGCTGATGATTCGCGCGGCGCAGTCCCTTGCCGAGCACGTCACGAGTATCCTGCCTGCTCCTTCCGAGTCGCGTGTGCTGGTGCTCGCAGGCCCCGGTGACAACGGCGGCGACGCCGCCTATGCGGCGTCATTCATCGCGAATGCTGGCGTGAAGGTACAGGTCGTTGCGGTTTCGGGTCGCCTGCACGAGGCAGCCGAGGCGGCAGCACGCGATGAGGGCGCGGAGATCCTGTTGGATGCACCCCCAGAGTCAGCCGCGGCATTAGTTGCGGGTGCGGACGTGGTGTTGGATGGCGTGCTCGGGATCGGTAACGGTGGCGCGGCGGCAGGCGGTACGCCCGCACTTCGCGACCCGGCCCGCGCGTTCGTCGTCGCGGTCAAGGAAGCCATCGCATCCGCCCCTGACCCCGCGCCAATCGTTATCGCGGTCGATATGCCCTCGGGAATCGACCCCGACGATGGTTCGGTACCCGACCCGGATGCGGTGATCAAGGCCCAGCTCACCGTCACCTTCATCGGGGTGAAGGCCGGGTTGCTGCTTGAGCCTGCAGCTTCCCTGTCCGGCAAGGTTTGGCTTGAGCCGCTCGGCGCCTCGCAGGGGCTGCTGCGGGTGCGGCCGGAAGTGTCGCTGCCCTAGCGAAAAAATGAATGAGCTCACACTTCTGTGCGATTTTCGAAGTGAAGAAAGCGCCATCTAGCTGCCGCTAGATTTTTTGCAGGTTGTGCAGTTTTCGCTTCTTTCCACTTTGTCGCTGGCCGCTCATAGTATTCACACATGACTGAAACTCTCTCAGCCGACGATGTAGAACCGGATATTACGTCGTCTAGTAGGCACGACATGTCGGCTCTGCAAAGTAACCTCAGCCCTGAAATTATTGCGGCGCAAACCGTCGGCCTCTCTTCTTTAGAGATTGCGGAGCTCATTCAAGCCTTGCAACAGCAACAGATTCGCGCTGTAGCAGCAGAGAGAGCTACGAGTGCTGTAGCTGCAATGCCGCTTGATCTTGGATTGTTCGACTGGCAGCGTGAAGCCTTAGACAAGTGGAAGTCAGCTGGAAAAATTGGAGTCGTTGAGGCGGTAACGGGGACCGGCAAGACACGTGTCGGCCTCGCCGCCATCCAAGAGGCAAGGGCTCACGGATTCCGAGCCGTTGTCTATGTCCCGTCTTTGGCGCTACAGCGTCAGTGGATAGAACAGATTGAATCGCTTCTCCCCGACCTCCGAGTTATCGGTCAAGCCGATCCACGCACTGAATCGGATTGGGATGTCACAGTCATCACTATCCAGACAGCGATTCGACGAAAGATTCTTCCCGCAAATGAACAAGCGCTCCTCGTTGCTGATGAGTGTCACCGATATGGGGCACCCCAGTTTCAAAAAGGTCTCCGCTTGGATTCCTTCCCGATTCGTCTTGGGCTTAGCGCAACTCGAACACGGGGTGACTCCGGCGATGCTGCCATTGAAGAATTCTTTGAGCAAACCTGTTTCAACCTTGACTATGAGCGCGCGGTCAAAGACGAGCTAATTGCGCCCTTCAAGGTCGCGTTTGTGCGGGTACCCTTCACGCCCAGGGAACGAGAGGCGTATGAGCTATTCAGCAACGAAATGCGTGATGTTCGAAGCAAGCTCCTCGACACAGTGCCAGCCGAGCCTTTGGGTGAATTCATGTCAGCTGTACAGCGACTTGCCAATGATCGTGCACATCGCAAGAGCGGTTTGGCACGTTGGTACCTCAAGCGATTCAGCGACCGCCGAAACCTCTTGGCTTCAAGCGAACAAAAGCAACATGCTTTACGTGCGCTAACACCAGTAGTTGCTGCTTCCAATGGAACGCTCGTCTTCACCCAGACAAAATCGTCAGCCGAGTCCGCTGCACAGATATTGAGCGAAGAGGGCGTCTCGAGTGCAGCTGTCGACTCCGGCGTGGAATCTGACGACCGAGTGGAAGTCATTCGCTTGCTGGGGGCGGGGCAGATGAAAGCGCTCGCAGCACCGACGCTTCTCGACGAAGGCATTGACTTGCCCAACGTCGATCTGGGAATCGTAGTTTCCGCTACGCATCAGCGTCGACAAATGATTCAACGGTTTGGGCGCGTCCTCAGGAAAAAATCGGACGGCTCGACTGCAAAATTTGTGATTTTTGTACTGGCCGGTTCATCGGAAGACCCAAGCTCGATAACTCACGAGCCCACATTGGCCGACGAACTTCGATCACTCGCAGAAGCAGCGGAGAACTTCGACCTCAGTATCGAAAATGAGCTCGGACGTCTCGTATCGTTCCTTGAGCCGGGAATCGACCCACAATCAATCACCAGCTTCGACGAAATAGCCACGAATAATTCAGATGAACCTGAAGCAGAGGACGATGCCCCAGACGCCGATGATGGCTCCATTTTCGTTCCTAACAATGTTCCCCAGATTGACGACGAATCGATTGAGTCGCCGGGTTCCACAGCTGGTCCGATCGACTCATCGACAGGGCCGTTCTACGAACGTGTTGTCATACGACGTGTCAGCGGCACCGCAGAAGATCCTTCACGGTTCCCGGAAATCGCCGGCCCAGGCGACGACGGCGACAAGTACTACCAAAATGACATCCGCAAAAATGCAGTGCTCTCCAGGGAAGAAGAGCGGACCCTTATGGAACGTATCCGCGCAGGGGAGGCCGCTGGCGTACGTATCAAGAATAACGAGGCGAAAACCCGCGCTGAACGCAAGGCGTGGGAAAAGCTCGTGCGTGTGGGGGATGAAGCCCGCACATATTTTATCGTATCAAATCTCAGATTAGTTAAGTCGATTGCGCTATCAAAGTACCCACAGGCCAAACGTCTTGAATTGATGGATCTGATTCAAGAGGGAAACATCGGACTTCTACGGGCAATTGAGAAATTTGACCACACTCGCGGTACGAAATTTTCTACTTATGCAACTTACTGGATCCGACAGTCCATAGACCGAGGTGTCGATAATACTGACCGGCTAATTCGTCTGCCCGTCCACGTCGTAGGCGCTGTCCGGAAGATTGAGCAAGCCAAGAAAAATCTCCGACGCGAGCATGGCCGGGAAGCATCCATAGCTGAGCTCGCAGAAACGACTGAACTCTCCCAAGAGAAGGTCCTTCAATCGCTCAAAGCTGAGTGGCGAATCGATCCCCTCGATTCGATACCGTCAAATCTGGTAGATGACGAACAGAGCATGTTCGAGGAGGCCATCGAATCTCGCGATATTGATGCACGATTCAGAGCAGCGATGGACTGGCTCCTCGACAAACGCGAAATAAAGATCCTGAAGATGCGATACGGAATCGATACCGTAGACGGTAAAGGCCGAACCCTTGACCAAATCGGTGTGGAGTTTGGAGTTACTCGGGAACGAATCCGGCAAATTGAACGAGACTCGATGACGAAGCTCCGAGACGCTCTTCCGGATTTCCTTGCAAATGGAGGGGGTCGTGACTTGAGCGAACCTCAACTGCACGATGCTGTCCTGAGACCGGGAAAAAGGCATTCCGGTATGAGTCCACGACCGCTGGACGCTCGGCCATCACTTGAAAAAAGTCACGCTGCTGGTAAGCCGATCACGGGTTTCGGCGATCCTGTCTTGCCTTCAGCGACCCTTCCTGCACCCCAACCAGAATCAGAACTCTCTGCAAACGAGATCAGAGACGTCATTGAACTATTAGAACTGGTAAGAGAAGGCGACTCCGCGGCAAAGAGCTTGAACGAGCGCGATTCGTGGACACCTACTGAGCACAAGAATCTCACCGACTTGGACCGTAGTGGTAAGTATGCTCGTGCCGAACTGGTGTCCAGGGGCCTTATCCAGGAAAGCTCATCACCCGGCGACCTCAATGAAATACTCACCATGGTGAAGGAGAGCGGTGACCAAAGCTACACTCGCCCGGCTCGCGACCAATCTGTAACCTCCAACCACCTGGAATCCAAGAGTGGCAAGAAGAGGAAAAGGACGTCACTGCAAATCAACCTGAGTGCCGCCATTACGAAGAACTGGCCTCAACGAGACTAATCTCTCGTGGGGACTTGATCATTGCAAGGGCATGTCATTCCAAGCGGCGGATTGGGAATGACCATTCCGAGGCCTCACACTCGGCGTCTCTTAGCGCTAAGCCCCATGGTGCACGCGCGCGAGGACCTCATCGGCGAGCTTCACGAGCTTTTCGATCTCGGCGTCATCGCGGTCAATCCAGACAAACTTCGGTTCGGGATCCTGCACGACAAAGTTCTCGTGGCGCTCCCACACGAACAGGGTGCGCTGCGCGCCCAGCACATACTGCTGCCACCAGACCTGTCGCAGGTAGTTCCGCGGGATGCGTTTCCAGGTCTTATTGACCGTCTTAATCTCGGCGAGCACCACTTCCTCGCCCCATTCGGCGAGACCATCCGGAGTGGCAAGGTGACGAGGGTTACCTTCCGAACGGAATAGCAGCCCGCAGCTTGCGATGCCGTGTTCCCGGTGCATCCAGTCGGCGATCACTGGCTCCCGCTGCCGACCGAAGTCGGTGAAGGCATTGCCGCTGAAGGAGCTGCCGTAAATCTTGTCGGCGGCCACCGCCTTGACTGAGGTCGGCGTCGCCAACCGCGCGGCGTCAGTCGCGGTGATACCCCGCCGGCGCTCCGCGAGCCAATTATCTCGGTCTTCTGAGGAACAGACGATGCGGGATGCCACCGGGCCCTTGGGGCGCGAGTTCCGCAGTTCTTCCAGGATGCCGGACTTCCACACTGTTCCTTCGACCGGCAGGCTCGGGGCCATTGCTGGCCGCGTTTGCCGTACGACATAGGTTTCGAAGGACTCGGTGCGTCGCTTCATTTCCTCCGGCTCAGCCGCCTTGAGTTCAGCGAGCGCGAGGGGCCCAAAATCCTCCGCAGATACTCGAGAGTCAGGCTGCTGCGCAGTCGTCGGACGGAAATACACCATCTGCCCATTGTGCCAGCAGCCGACGACACCCGAAGCCGGCGTCAACGGCGATTAGAAAATCTTCGTGGGTTCCGAAAGTGGCTGGTCCACCGGCACCTCGCCGATTTCCGGCGTCGGCGCATCCGCCATGGACTCGATAATGGTCGTCGGCACGGTCACCGCTAACGCTCCGTATACGACCGCCTTGCCGAGGCCAGCACGCAGCGAAAGCTCCGGCAGACTCCCGAAATCAGCTCGTCCGCCCAACTGTCCCGGCCCAAGTATCGAGTGGCCGACGAATCCGGCGAGGGATGCATCCCCTGCCCCGGTGGTATTGACCACCTCATCGACATCGGCGAAGGCCCAAATCGCCTGATCCTTCGACACCGCAATCGCCCCATCGCCACCCATCGAGGCGAGGACCACCTCGAGATCGCAGGTTTTGATGACCTCACGGCTCGCCTCGAGCACGTCCCCGACGGTGTGCAGTTCGCGGTTCACGAGCGTCGCGAGCTCATCAGCATTGGGCTTGATGAGGTTCACCAGCCCCGAACGCGCCCACTTCTCCAGCGAAGCGCCGGACGAGTCAAAGGCCACGCGAGTGCCAAGGCGACGGGCCTCGGTGAAGAGCCGGGTGAAGTCCACCCGCTGATCGTTTTCGGGATGCCGCGGTACCGAACCCGACACCACCAGCCAGTCGGCGTGCAACGATTCGATCTCGCTGATCGTCATATCCACGACCGCTTCCCAATCACGCTGCGGAATCGGTACCGCCTGCTGGTTCACGTTCGTGGTCCGGCCGCTTTTTTCGAGCACGGCCGTGTTGACACGCATCCGGCCCGGGATCGGCAGGATGCGCAAAATCTGCGGGTACGGCGTGCGGAAAAGCAGGTGCTCATCCTCGCGACCGATCGGCAACACCGCCGAGGTGGCGATATTGGCGACACGGAGCGTCCGGGACACGTTGATGCCCTTCCCCGAGAGGAACTCGTGAATCTCGGTAGCGCGGTTGACCTTCCCCGCGTCGAATGCATCCACAAAATAGGTGCGGTCGATCACCGGGGCGGGAGTTAGCGAGACTACTGCGGGCATGTGGGCTCCTTCCGAGGGACCCTATAACGCTACCGCGCCGCCGTGAACAAATCTGAATCCCAGGCGTCCGCGCCTACCCGCCCGCGCATCCACGTCATCTTGCGCCCGACATGCAAAACTTTCTCCATGACTGATCTGATGCGCGCATGTCTTGTTTCTGAGTTCGGTGGCCCGGAGGTACTGCAGTTCGGCGAGGCGCCCCGGCCGTATATCGCCAATAGCGACACGCTCGTGCGGGTGAAGGCCGCAGGGGTGAATCCCATCGACGTGAAGACACGTTCGGGGAAGGGCGTTTCGCGGTTTGTGGATCGGTTCCCGTGGATTCCGGGGAATGAATTCGCCGGAATCGTTGAGGAGGCGCCCTATGAGCTCGCTCCCTTCCAGCCCGGTGACGAGGTGTTCGGGATGCTGCTGACCCCGCACTATCAAGGTTCCTTTGCCGAATACGTTTCGGTCCCGTTTATGTCGCTCGCGAAGAAGCCCAAGTCAATGTCCTGGGCACAGGCCGGTGCCACTCCCCTCGCCGCGCTGACTGCCTGGGCCGGGGTGGTCGATGCGGCCCGGGTGCACACCGGCCAGCGGATGCTCATCCACGCGGGTGCCGGTGGTGTCGGCCACTTCGCGGTGCAGTTGGCGCATTTCTACGGTGCGTATGTGATCGCGACCGCCTCGGAGCGGAATCTGGAGTTCCTGCGCGAGCTCGGTGCGGATGAGGTGATCGACTATCGCAATCGACGCTTTGAAGAGGCGATCACCGAGCCTGTGGATGTCGTGCTCGATTTGATCGGGAATGTCGCCGCGAATACCGGGTCACGTTCGCTTCAGGTGCTTCGCGACGGCGGATTGATTATTAATGTGCCAACCGGTTCCTGGCCCGAAATGCACGAGGAAGTTGCCGCGACAAACCGCTCGCTGCAAGCATCCACGTTGAAGCTTTCCCCGGAGGGCCGCATTCTTACGACGATCGCGCAGCTTGCCGATCAGGGTGACCTGCGCTGCCACCTGGATGCGACGCTGCCGCTCGAAGAACTCGCGCAGGCTCACGAGCTGATCGCCGACGGCCACGTGCGCGGGAAGATCGCGGTGGAAATCGGCTAATTATGAGTGGGCGTGCTCGCTGCGAGTCGGGCTGCAGACCCGCAGCGGGCAAACGTCCCGGTAGGCACGCAAACTTTCGGGAAATGCTTATCGCCCCCGTCCCGGGTTCGGGATGGGGGCGACTGTTCGCTAGTCTCGCCCGGCGCCTGCTCAGGTACTCCTGAGGCCCGGCCAGGGACTTGCGGGATTTCCATATGCTCCACTCGGCAACGCTGCTGACTGGAGATGGGCGAGAGAAGCATCCTTTGCTTTTCCCACTCACATCCTTGTTCCCCTCTGGTGAGGTTCACGGAAGTTACCTTATCCCCGATTGGTCACGCGAACCTGAGAATCGTGACGCTATTTGACACATTGTGCGGTGTCGGGGCCGTATATTCGCGGAACTGCGAGTAATCCTCTCGAAAACCTGCCGGTGACTGCACGCTTCTCTCCAAACTCGTCACCGGATGCACATCCAACCAGCCAAAACTACAACCAGTGACGAGTTAGCGAATTTGATGGCGGTAGTGTGCGAGCACGGTGGGAGCGAGGGGTTGGCGTTGGGCGCAGTGGGCGCGTACGGGGCGGTGGGTCGGCAGACGCAGCGAGGCCCCGCATCCGACACGGGATGCGGGGCCTCGCGAAGTTAGAGCGCTAGGGCTGTAGCCAGCTGCTTAGAGCGCCGAAACGTCGAGCGGGATCGACGGACCGAAGGTGGTCGAAACAGCAGCCTTCTGCACGTAGCGACCCTTGGCCGACGACGGGCGGAGGCGGATGACCTCTTCGATGGCAGCTTCGAGGTTCTGCACGAGCTGTTCAGCCGAGAACGATGCCTTACCAGCGATGAAGTGCAGGTTGGCGTGCTTGTCCACGCGGAACTCGATCTTACCGCCCTTAATGTCGGTAACAGCCTTGGCTGCGTCCGGGGTAACGGTACCGGTCTTCGGGTTCGGCATCAGGCCGCGGGGACCGAGGACCTTACCGAGACGACCGACCTTACCCATCATGTCGGGGGTAGCAACGGCCGAGTCGAAGTCGGTCCAACCGTCGGCAACCTTCGCGATGAGTTCGTCCGAACCGACCTCGTCTGCGCCAGCTTCGAGAGCTGCCTCTGCCGCGGGGCCCTGTGCGAACACGATAACGCGAGCGGTCTTACCGGTGCCATTGGGGAGGCTCACGGTACCGCGAACCATCTGGTCTGCCTTGCGGGGGTCAACAGCGAGGCGCATTGCGACCTCAACGGTGCTGTCGAACTTCTGCGAAGCGGTCTCCTTCGCGAGGGCTGCTGCCTCGGCGACGGTGTAGACCTTGCCCGCCTCAATCTTCTCTGCCGCGGCGCGGTACGCCTTGGACTTCTGTGCCATGTTGTGCTCCTTACGAGAGTGTGCGGTTGACGAGCTTGGCCAGCTCTCCCGCGGAATAATTCATGCGTCGCTCCCGAAGCCGCATGCTTCGGAATGAGTCGACGAAGTGGCCCGGGTGCTTAGGCGCCCGTAACCTCGATGCCCATCGAACGAGCGGTACCGGCGATGATCTTCGCGCCAGCCTCGATGTCGTTCGCGTTGAGGTCAGCCTTCTTCGTCTCAGCGATCTCGCGGCACTGGTCGAGCGTCATCTTGCCGACCTTGTTGGTGTGGGGCACACCGGAGCCCTTCTTGACGCCAGCAGCCTTCTTGATGAGTTCTGCGGCGGGAGGGGTCTTGAGTACGAACGTGAACGAGCGGTCCTCGTACACGGTGATCTCGACCGGAACCACGTTGCCACGCTGCGACTCGGTAGCCGCGTTGTAGGCCTTGCAGAACTCCATGATGTTCACGCCGTGCTGACCCAGCGCCGGACCAACCGGGGGTGCGGGGTTCGCGGCGCCAGCCTGGATCTGCAGCTTGATCAGACCCGTGACCTTCTTCTTCGGTGCCATGTGTTTTCCTTCTTTCGTGCGAGCTTGTGGGTTGCGGCCCACGCGCTCTCCCGGGAGCCCGGCCGTTCCGGGTTCCGGTGGTATTTGGTGATCAGCTAGAGCTTCGAGACCTGGTCAAACGCGAGTTCAACCGGGGTCTCGCGGCCGAAGAGCGAGACCAGAGCCGTGAGCTTGCCGCTGACGGGATTGATTTCGCTGATCGACCCGGTGAGGCCCTCGAAGGAGCCTTCCTTGATCGTGATGGTCTCGCCGATCTCGTAGTCGACTTCGGCGACGGGAGCCTTACCGGCTCCGCCTTCGGCCTTCTTGCTTTCAGCCGCGGAGGCTTCTGGCACGTCGACAAGACTCTTAAGCATGTCAAATGCTTCCTTGAAACGCAACGGGGTCGGGTTGTGGGCGTTACCCACGAAGCCGGTCACGCCCGGGGTGTGGCGAACCACTGACCAGGTGTCCTCGTTGAGCTCCATGCGCACGAGCACGTAGCCCGGGATGCGCACGCGGGTGACCATCTTGCGCTGGCCGTTCTTGATCTCCACGACGTCTTCCATGGGGACCTGCACCTCGTAGATGTAGTCCTCAACGTCCATGGTCTGCGCGCGCTGGTTCAGGTTGTCGCGCACCTTGCGCTCAAACCCGGCGTAGGTGTGGATGACGTACCACTTACCGGGCTTGAGGCGCAGTTCCATCTTGAACTCGGCGTAGGGGTCGACTTCTTCGACTTCGCTTTCATCTTCGGTTGCGGCAGCCTGTGCCGCGGCTTCCTCAGAGGTGTCGATGTCGAGCACGTCATTGACGAATGCGTCAACTTCGGGGTCCGAAACCTCGCTGGTGATGTCAGCCTCGTCGCTGTCGTCGTCGTACTTGGCGTCAGCCTGCTCGATGATCGAGTCGGCGTCCACATCTTCGACGTAGTCACCTTCCTGTGCTTCGTGCACTTCCGAGTCTTGTTCCTCAGCGGCACTGAACAGGTCGTTGGGGTCGGAAAGATTGCGGTCTTCAGCCATTGTGAGTTCGCTCGCTTTTCTTCAGTGGATGCATCGGGAAAGTCCCGAATGGAATGCTTAGTTTGGGTGCCTACGCGGTTGGCAATAGGTCGCTGGATTGGTCTACTGACAGCCCAAAGAGCTGCATGCCATCGCCGAATGCCCAGGACGCAAGGTAGTTAAAGACGAAGTCAAAGAGGGCCACGAGCGCCATCACAATAATAAGGAAGGCCACGACCACGAGAACGTAGCGCCATAGCTCCTTGCGGGTCGGCGTGACGACCTTCTTGACTTCGGCGATCACCTCGCTAAAGAAGCGCGCGAGACCGTTCTTCTCGTTCTTCTTTTTAGCGGCAGCTTCTGCCTCGGAGCGCTTGGCAGTCTTACCCTGCTTCTCGCGCTTGTCCTTGACAACCGTTTTTGCTGCAGCGGCGCCGGCAGCGGCAGTGGTTACTGCCTTACTCGAGTCACCCTTTGATTCATCAGAGTCTTCCGCCTCCGAGTCTTTAGCCGCTACCTCGTCCACCTCTGCCTCATCGGCAGCAGCTTCCGCGTCGTCAGTCGTTTCGGCGTCAACAGCCTCACTTGTTGCGTCAGTGAGTTCGTCGTCACGCTCATCGCCAGACGTGCCAGTCGCCACGTGGTTTCCCTTCGAAGTATGTTGACCGGCGCGCCCGAGCTTGAAACAGAGTTATATGCACCCGAGTTTTCAGGCACGCCACATGATGCCGATTGGCAACTTCAATAGGTTACTTCACGGAGGTTAACACTGTCGAGTCTGACACTTTCGGGCAGGGTGCTGAGCCAAGCGCTAAGGCGGATCATCAACACCCGCGGCCCGCTTAGCAGCAGGACTGGCAAAGCCCCTGCGGATGGCGTATCCTTTTCAAGTTGTCATTTCACGACAGCCTAGGGCGGTAGCTCAATTGGCAGAGCAGCGGTCTCCAAAACCGCAGGTTGCAGGTTCGATTCCTGTCCGCCCTGCTCACCGGTCAGATCCTCAAAAGGGATCGGCCGGTTTTGCTTTTCCACAAATCCCACCCCTTGCTACTGTGCATGCGGGTAGCTCTCTTTCGGCGAGGCTGGCTACTCTTGAAGTCATGACTGAATCGCGTCTCGCGCCCCGCATCGCATCCATCGCTCCTTCCGCCACCATCAAGGTTGATACCAAGGCCAAGGCACTCAAGGCTCAGGGCCGTCCGGTGATTTCTTATGCCGCCGGTGAACCCGACTTCGCCACCCCCGATCACGTGGTCGAGGCCGCTCTCGAAGCGGTGAAGGACCCGAAGAACCACAAGTACACGCCGAATGTCGGCCTGCCAGAACTGCGCGACGCCATTGCCGCCAAGACACGTCGCGACTCGGGGCTGGATGTTCCCGCAAGTCGCGTGCTGGTCACCAACGGTGGTAAGCAGGCGGTGTTCGAAGCGATCAACGCTGTCATTGGCGACGGCGACGAGGTGCTCGTCCCGACCCCGGCATGGACGAGCTACCCCGAAATCATCAAGGTTGCCGGCGGCAAGACCGTCGAGGTCTTCGCCGGCGCAGACCAGGGCTACAAGGTCACCCCGGAACAGCTCGAGGCTGCCTACACCCCGAACACCAAGGCGATCCTCTTCGTCTCGCCCTCGAACCCCACCGGCGCTGTCTACTCGGAAGCAGAAACTCGCGCCATTGGCGAGTGGGCGCTATCGAAGGACATCTGGGTCATCGCCGACGAGATCTACCAGAACCTTACCTACGACGGGGTACGGGCAATTTCGATTGCAGAAGCCGTGCCGCTGCTTGATAACCGCGTAATCCTCGTAAATGGTGTCGCGAAGTCCTTCGCAATGACCGGTTGGCGAGTGGGCTGGATGGTCGGCCCAGAAGATGTCATCAAGGGTGCCGCGAACCTGCAGTCGCACCTCACCAGCAACGTGAACAACATCGCTCAGCGCGCCGCACTTGCCGCACTGACCGGCCCCAGCGAGCCGATTGAGGAGTTCCGCCTCGCCTTCGACCGCCGCCGCAAGTTGATCGTGGAGGAGCTCTCGAAGATCGAGGGCGTTACCGTCCCGGTACCCCAGGGCGCGTTCTACGTCTACGCCGATGTTTCGGCGCTGCTCGGTCGCGAGTACAACGGCAAGGTCATCAACACTTCACTCGACCTGGCCGACTACATTCTCGACGAAGCCGAGGTTGCCGCGGTCCCCGGTGAGGCATTCGGCCCATCCGGCTACCTGCGTTTCAGCTACGCGCTCGGTGACGAACAGCTCGTCGAGGGCATCCAGCGTCTACAGAAGCTCTTCAACAAGTAGAGCAGCCGACCAAAGCTGAGTATGCGCGGCGGGGCTATTGCAGCCTCGCCGCGCTGTTCGTTTCCGTCTGAATGCGCGGCGTACGTCTCGATACGGCTACGCCTACTCGACGAACGACAAGCACCTACTCGACGAACGACAGGTGCCTGCTCGACGACTGAAAAGCGTCTACTCGACGAACGACAAGCGCCTGCTCGACGAACGGGAGTCCTAGAACTCGAAGCTAATGGCGTGATACATCGCCATGAGTTCTTCGTTACCCGCCACCGAGGTACTGTCCCACAGCACGATGTGGAAGCGCGCTCCGGTGAGCGGCATCACCCGTTCGACGAGCCACAGCTCGCCACCGTCGCAGCCGTCGACTTTTGCGACCAGCACTTCCAGCTTCGTATCGTCAGCACCGGTGAGCACATCCACCACCGGATCGCCCTGCGGTCGCACGTTGCTGCTCGCCGAGCACTCATCGCCGACCCGGTTCAGCTGCGCGATCGTGAGCGCCTCATCCGACTGTGGAGTATCAAACACGCTCGTCTGCCATACCTCGATCGAGGCGCCGTAGTCGGGGCTCACCGCGGTGAACTGGTCCGGCCGGTTGATGATGTCCTGTTCCGTCCAGTCGCCGAGTTCCGGCGGCAGCAGCGTTACCCCGTCAGGAAAGAGCGCGTCCACGTCGATCGGCACGGTGTCCCCGGCGCTAACCGTGTGGGGCGGATGCGTGGCATCCGGCCCAATCAGGTCACCATCTTCCGCACCGGTCTCAGTGGGACCTGTCACCCCTTCACTCTGACCATCCTGATCAACCGCGACCGGTTCGGTGGTCGTCCCCCACAGCATCACCAGCGCCACGACGAGCGCGACCACCACCACGCCCGTCGAAATCGACGCGAAAATCAGGCCGCGCGGACGACGCGAGGGGCCCTCGGGAACCTGCTCCAACGCATCCTGCCGCCGAAATTTCGGCTCAGGAGGACGGAAGTCATAGTCGCGAGGGCTCATGCGGCAAGGCTATCGATGGGATACGACACAGTGGTGGATGCGCGGCCCTGGCTAGATTTCCAGGCCGATGAGATTCGGCTCCGGCACGAGCACGACCCCGAATTCCTGCTGCACCCGAGCCCGCACGAAGCGCGCGAGTTCAATGATGTCCTGCGCAGTGGCAGAACGCTGATTGGTGATCGCAAGCGTGTGTTTGGTGGAAATTGCCGCACCCGAGCCGGGGAGCGCATAGCCGCGCTTAATTCCCGCGTGGTCGATGAGCCAGGCTGCCGAAAGCTTCGTCAGCGGCTCTCCGGCCTCATCTTCCCCCGCGGGGAACTTGGGAGCGCCAGCGGGCAGCTCGCGCGCGAATTCGTGGCGCACGATCGGGTTCATAAAGAAGGAGCCGCTCGAGCGGGTGTCGGTGTCGGCTGTATCCAGGACCATGCCCTTCGAGGCACGCAGGCGCAGCACGGCGTCTCGCTGGGCAGCGACGTCGACGCGCTCACCGATCTCGACGTCGAGCGCTTTCGCCAGTTGGGCGTACTTCACGGGTGCCCCGATGGCGGAGCCGGATTCGGCATCCTTCGTGACTCGCGTCAGTTGCAGCTCCACGCGCAGCACCAGACCCACCCGCTCGGCGCGCTTGAGCACCGAAGTGCGGTAACCAAGGCCGAGGTCGGCCGCGGCCACCCACTCCACCTCACCGGTATCGGCATCGAGGAGTTCAATGCGGGTGAGCACATCCGCAAGCTCTTGGCCATAGGCGCCGATGTTCTGCACCGGCGCTGCCCCAACCGAGCCGGGAATGCCGGCGAGCGCCTCAATGCCGCTGAGCCCATCCGCGACTGTTCGGTCCACGAGCGCCGACCAGGATTCCCCGGCCTCCGCACGCACGAGCACGTGACCATCCGCATCCTCGAACTCGAGACCGCGCGTGACAATCCGCAAGACCGGGCCGGGAAAGCCCTCGTCGCTCACGATCGTGTTCGAGCCGCCCGCGATGATGAGGAAGTGTTCGTCTTCCTCGGTAAGCGTGCGATAAGCCTCGATGAGCTCTTCGCGGGTGCCGGGTGTGATCAGCTCGGCCTCGGCCGCGGAGACCGCGGTCGTGGTGAGTTCAGCGAAGGTGGTCATACGGCAAACCGCGCGCGGACCTGAGCCTTGCCGAGCACGGCCTTACCCTCGTAGATCACCTCGAGGTCGATGCGGCCGATGCCGTTCTCGTCGGCGACCTGGCCGATCTTCGCGGTCACCGAGACATCCGCACCGGACTGCGGATCGACCACCACCGGCCGGGTGAACTTCACCTGGTATTCGACCACCCGGCCGGGGTCGCCGAGCGCGTCGATGACGGGCTGAATCGCAGCTCCCATGGTGAGCATCCCGTGTGCGAGCACCCCCGGCAGGCCGACCTCGTGCGCGATGTCATCGCGATAGTGGATCGGGTTGAAGTCACCGGATGCACCGGCATACCTCACGAGCGAATCGCGGGTGAAGTGCAGCTCGCGCTGCGCGATCACGTCGCCGACGGTGTACTGTCCGAGGTCGTGTTTGGTGAGATCGGTCATGGTTTATTCCTCCCCACCGATAACGAGCGTGGCAAGCGAAGTCACAACCGTTTCGCCGTTGATATCGCGAATTACAGTCGTCGCCTGAATCATGTTGACGCGGCCACGGGCCACCACCTTGGTGACTTCGAGCTCGGTGGTGAGCTGGTCACCGGCAAGCACGGGGCGCGCATACTCATATTTCTGGTCGCCGTGCACGATGTTTTTCAGCTCGAAGGTGACCATCGGGTCTGCAAGCAGCAGCTGCAGACCGCGGTCCTGCAGCACCGCGGTGAAGGTCGGCGGCGCGACGAGGTCGGCATATCCGGCAGCGCGGGCGGCGGCGAGGTCGGTGTGGATGGGGTTGGTGGCGAAGACAGCGCGGGCAAACTCCCGCACGTGCTCGCGGCCGACAAGGTACGGCTCTTGCAGCTCGAACCGGCGGCCCATAAGTTCAGGGTTCACAGTCACCCATCCAGTCTATGGGGCCCTCACCGGGTGCGCGCGATGAGGGCCGCGCGATTGGGTACGTTGAACTTCCGCAGCAGGCTCGCGACGTGGAATTTCACGGTGTGCTCGGAGACGCTCAGCTTGGCCGCGATATCCCGGTTGCGGGCACCCGTGGCGACCAACTGCAAGACCTCGCGTTCGCGGGTCGTGAGCTGGCCGTGAATATCAATCTTTGCGGCCTGAGTGGGCTGATCGAGCGGTATTCGAATTGCTAGGTCCGAGCCCCAGCCCGCGGTCGCGTTCACTTCGCAGTCGCCCTGCAGGGCTGTGATGCGTTCGATCATCGGCGCGAGTTCCGCATCCGCCGCGGCACGCTGGCCTTCCCCGTTATCGCGCAATTTGATCAGCAGGTTCTCACCGTCGCAGCCCCATTCCACGCGCAGGCGCGTCGTCTCTGGCTCATTCATTAGGGACAGCGCAAAGGTGCGCACGAGCCAGCGGGCCGCGTGGGCAACCTCGCCGGGCAGGGCGCGACCGTCCTTGGGCGGCGGGATGAGGTCGAGATCAAGATCTCCCAGGGCGCTAAAGGGTTGCAGATCTCGACGCAACTGCGAGAAGGCGCCCGTCACCGGTTCCACCGACATGGCGCGGTTGGTGAACGCAGTGTCACGAGAGGATCGCAGCGCCACCGTGAGCTGTTCTATTGCGGCCTTCCGTGCCGTGGCGTCGTCAAGATGCCGCGAGCGCAGCGTCGCGAGCACCGCTTCCAGCGCGACCGTGTGACCATCGGTGAGTTCTTGCACGACCCGGTTCCGTTCGGCAGACAGCACGCGCGACTCGGCGAGGTATTCGGGTGACGAACCCTCCACCTGGTGCTGGATGCTCGTGTCGGCCAGTTGCCACAGTTGCTCGATCACGCGACGCTGATCGGCAGTCGGCTCCGCGCTTTCGCCGGATGCATCCGGCTGGTTCCCGAAACCGGGGTCGGCGCGTTCGAAGAGCACCAGCAGCGCGTCGTGGCGAGAGCGCCAGGTGCGCACGAGGCGTTCCTGGCCACCGATTTTGGCGCGGATGCGCTCGCCGGTGTGCGGCGCATCCTCCCGGTCGCGAAGCGCCACGAGTTCATCGATTGTGACGCGCTCGGTGATCCGCGCATCCCCCGCCTTCTTGGTGGGTCGACCGGTGCACACGAGCGTGAAAATCACCAGCGCCCGGTGTGACCACGCGGGTTGAATTGCCTCCGACAGTTCACTTGCAACGTCAAGCAGCGAGGCGCTCGCAATCTTGTTCGCGAGCGAAAGTACGTCCTCCACCATCGACCTAGCCTAACGGGTAGGTAGGTCTGTGCTTCTGAGGAGCGTTGCCGGCCGGTGAATCCCCGAAGACTGAAGTCATGTTAGTTACGAGTTCACTGCAAAGCAGCCTCACCGAGATCGCCGCCGAGGTCTCCGCTTCGGCCGCAGGTGTGCGGTGCGAGCCGAGCGACGCACAGGTACTCGAGGCACTCACCGCCGCCGATCGAATCTTCGCGCTCGGCGCCGGCCGTTCCGGGCTCGCGCTGCAAATGACCGCGATGCGACTGATGCACCTCGGGCTCACCGTCAGCGTGGTTGGCGAAGTGACCGCGCCGGCGATCGGCCCAAAGGATGTGCTGCTCGTGGCCAGCGGCTCCGGCACCACCGCGGGGATTGTCCGTGCGGCCGAAAATGCCAAGCGTGCCGGTGCCCGAGTGATCGCAATCACCACGGCGCCCGAGTCCCCGCTTGGGCAACTGGCCGATGAACGCATCCTCGTGCAGGCACCCCAGAAGCAGGATCACAGCGCCGTCGCCTCTGTGCAATACGCGGGCAGTCTCTTCGAACAGACCGTGATGCTCATCGGGGATGTGCTCTTCCACGAGCTCTGGGCTCGCTCGGGCGCAAGCGCCGAAGAGCTCTGGCCGCGGCACGCGAATCTCGAATAGGGGGCAGGCGGCCGGACTCCACTGCTCTGCAAATCTCAAAACCACATCCCGAAAACACCTCCCGAAAGGACTATTTCTCATGCAGTTACAAGTCGCCATGGACGTACTCACCACCGAAGCCGCCCTTGAGCTCGCCGCCAAGGTTGCCCCGCACGTGGACATCCTCGAGCTCGGTACCCCGCTGATCAAGAGCGAGGGACTGTCGGCCATCACCGCCGTCAAGGAAGCACACCCCAACAAGATTGTCTTCGCCGACCTGAAGACTATGGATGCGGGCGAGCTGGAAGCCGAGATCGCCTTCGCTGCCGGTGCCGACCTCGTCACCATCCTCGGCACCGCCGGTGACTCGACCATCATCGGCGCCGTGGCAGCGGCGAAGAAGCACGGTAAAGGGGTCGTGGTTGACCTCATCGGTGTTGCCGACAAGGCAGCCCGCGCCAAGGAAGTCGTGGCGCTCGGTGCGCAGTTCGTTGAGGTCCACGCTGGCCTCGACGAGCAGGCAGAACCCGGTTTCAGCTTCCAGACCCTGCTCGATGCGGGTCGCGCAGCGGGCGTGCCGTTCTCGATCGCGGGCGGGGTTCGCCTCGAGACCATTGCGAGCGTCGCCGAAGCAGGCGCACGCGTAGCCGTGGTCGGTGGCGCCATCTACGGTGCCGAAGACCCGGCGCAGGCTGCCGCTGACCTGCGCGCGGCAATCACCCTCGAGCCGGCAAACGCCTAGCACTCACCACAAATCCCCGGTCGCGTTCCTCACGCGACCGGGGATTTTGCGAGGTCGGCTAGATTGCCCAGTTGAGCGGGTCGACCTGCTGGCGACGCGGCGCGAGCTCGTGGATGGTCGCATCGTGCAGGGCGGTCGGCTCGAGGCGCGAAGCGGTCTGCGTGGTATCGAAAATCTTGCGCTGCGACAGCTCGAGAGTCTCAAGGTCAACGCGGGTGATCGTGTCATCCGGCACTCGCGTCCAACCGGCGAGGTCAATACCCGTCGAAGAAAATACGATCGTGCCGTCGGCGGCCTGGTGCATCGCCAGTTTGTAGTAGTACTCGCGGTGATCGAGCGGCAACTGCTCGGGGTCAACCCCGTAGCTGCGGAAGGTCGCGTCGTTCACAAATGCGGTCGAGTTGGCGTGCACCACGATGAGCTCGTGATCGGTCAGCACCACCGCATTCAGGCTGGCAACCGGGAAGGTCGCGCGCAGTTTCTGTACGGCGCTCACGACACCGTCAGCAACGGTGCCACCAACCTCGCGAATCTCCTGACGGAGGAACGCGAAGTACAGCTCCGAGTCGGTCGTGCCTTCAACGTCTTCATAGTTTTCGGCGTGCAGCAGCTCGCGGAAAATCTCGACCGGGATGATCGTCCCGTTGTGCGCAAAGGAGAACCCCTCTTTGAGGAAGGGGTGGGTGTTGACCTTGGTGCGCTTGTGCGAGTCGGTTGCCAGGCGCAGGTGCACGAGGCGCGCGGTGGAAGCATCAGCGGTGATGGCAGATTCCAGCAGCGGGTCGTGCTGACCCGGGGTGGACACTCGCAGTGATTCAAGCTCCGGGGTAGCTTCACCGGGACCGGCAGCAAGCCAGGCAGTCCCCCAACCGTCGTTGTGGACGGTTGTCATTCGCTGGAAGGCTCCGGCGTTTTCTGCGCCGATCACCTCCGAGACGGTCGTCTCCCGGGGTGCGGCGTAGGCAAGCAGTCGGCACATGACTTCTCCCTTTCGCTGCGTTCACCGCGCTTCCGATCCGAAGCACGAAGTTCGTCTATCTTCCCACCGGCCCAAGAAAGAAGCGAAGGCGTGTGACGATTGACGTCATATTCGCTGCGAGGTGGGAGAATGAGAGCGTTATGTTCTCGATTCTCTCTGCCCAGACCGCATCCACGGCGCCCGCCGAAACTTCGACTGACCCGGTCGCTTTCGTGATCGTCGGAGTGATTGTGCTGGTGCTTTTCCTCGGCATCGTGATTCGCATCCTTCGCCGCAATCGCCTCAAGAAGTAGCCACGCCGATCCGGAGCCGCGCGGGCTCCTGAGGAGGTACCAATGCTCGATCTCACTGTCTCCGGCCTGCTGCTCGATATGGACGGCACGCTCGTCGATTCAAATGCCCTGGTCGAGAAAATCTGGCAAGAATTCGCGCATCGACACGGCCTTGAGCTCGCGAGCATCCTCGAGGTGTCGCACGGTCGACCCTCGATCGACACGGTTCGCGAGTTCCTCCCTGATGCCGATGCGGCAACCCATTGGGAGGAACGCAATTGGATTGAGGCACAGGGCCTTGCCAGCACCGACGGGGTCGTCGAAATCCCCGGCGCGGCCGAGTTCATGACTCGGGTGGATGCACTGGGCATCCCGGTTTCAATCGTCACCTCCGCCCCGCGGGACCTTGCGATTAAGCGGTTCGACGCCGCCGGAGTGCCGTTTCCCGCGAATGCGATCACCGCCGATGACATCACCACGGGAAAGCCCGACCCACAGCCATTCGCGCTCGGCGCGCAGCTGCTTGGGCTCCCCGCGGGAGTCTGTGCGGCCTTCGAGGATTCCGGCGCGGGCCTCAATTCCGCCCGCGGAGCCGGATGCGCGGCGGTGGTGGTCGGTTCCTATGACGGCCCCGAGACGATCGGGCTGCCACGGATCTCCAATTGGGATGCGGTGGGGCTGGAGTCTGCTGGTGAGGCTTTCCGAGTTTTCACCGCCTCGGAGGCGTAGTCGAGGCGGGCACGTGCTGAT
The DNA here is from genome assembly GCF_008831155.1 of Gulosibacter chungangensis. GTDB lineage: Bacteria > Actinomycetota > Actinomycetes > Actinomycetales > Microbacteriaceae > Gulosibacter > Gulosibacter chungangensis. Next base: position 231,046 of record NZ_WBKB01000001.1, read on the forward strand.
CTGCCTACCATGACGCTATGGCTGACATTCTGCTGATTGGGTATGGCACGATCGGGCAAGACCTCGTGTCATTGCTGGAACCGGAGATCGCGCGCGGAGAGATCCGTATTCTTGCCGCCGCGGTGCGTGACCCGCAAAAACCTCGACCCACAGCAAGCGCCGTGCCGCTCATCCACACCGATAAACTCGCGAACTACCTCCCCCAGGCCGACCTCGTCGTCGAGTGCGCGGGCGTTCCCGCCGCAATCAGCCACGGCTCGGAAGTAATCAGCGCCGGTCGAGAGATGATCCTCACGAGCGTCGGCGCGCTCGCACATCGGGATGCGCGGCTCGGCATGCTTTCCGGTCCCGGAAAGCTCACGGTCACCAACGGTGCGATCGGCGGCTTCGATCTGCTCGGCGCGGCGGCACAGGCAGGTGGCATTGCGGAGATTTCAATCCAAACCTCAAAACTCGCGGCTTCGCTCGTGCGGCCCTGGATGACGCAGGCCGAGCGGGCGCGGTTACAAGACCTCACACCAACGGACGAAGCGTTCGTGCTGTTTGATGGGAACCCGACGGACGCGATTGAAAAGTTTCCGGCGAATGTGAATGTCGCGGTCGCGCTTGCCTGGGCTACCCGGGAGCTTTTACCTGCCGACGCGCCCGGCGCGGAACAGTCGCAAGCATTCGAGCGAGCTTTGGCACAGGTGCGGGTGCGCATCCTGGCCGACCCGAACGCGAGGCTGAGTCTGCACGTGATTCGTGCATCCGGCCCGGCAGGGACCTATGAGTTCTCGCTCGAGAACGCACCTTCGCCGTCGAATCCGCGCACGAGTGGCTTGACTGCGATGTCGGTGGCTCGTGACGTACGCGAGTCAATCTTGCGCTGCTAACAAAAGTCGCGGTTACAGAAATGCAATATCCCGGGTAGTGTTGCTATCAATGCGAAATTCCCCGGTTGTGGTTTTGTAGAAAATCCGGCAAATTCGCAAAGTTTTGACGATGGATGGGGACCACATCGTTCCTGAGTAACCCGTTCATCTCTGTCAACAATCTCGAGATCGTGCGCTAAGCGACGACGCGACGCGCGACTCCATCAGCTTCGCGGTGGCAAATCACCGTGGAAAACAGAACCGCATACGTGGTTCAGCACAACGAAGGAAAAAAATATGCCAACTGGCACCGTCAAATGGTTCAACTCGGACAAGGGCTACGGCTTCATTGCTCCCGACGACGGCTCGGCCGACCTCTTCGCGCACTACAGCGAGATCGAGGGTCGTGGACACCGCAACCTTGAAGAAAACCAGAAGGTCGAATTCGACACCGAGCAGGGCCAGAAGGGCCCCCAGGCTACGAACATTCGCGGCCTCTAAGTCGAACACGGTCTGACGCGCTCAGTGGCAATTCGTTTCTGACCTCGTCAACACGTCCACCTTCGGGTGGTGCGGCGGTCAACTTTTCGGAGTTGACCGCCGTTGTGGTTTCCGGCGCCGCGAACAGTTCCGAGCCCCGGGCCGCGACCCGTTCGCTGACCCGTTCGTAATACAATGCAGCGATTTCGCGGTTTCTTGCCCGGAACATCCCCCGCTGAGAATTTGGCGTGTAACTCTTCGTTATACAGCTACCGCTGGAGCGAGGTTTGCACCAAAGTAGACACAGAACTCCGAACCATCGCCTCATTCGAGGCTTCGGCCACCACTACGGAACAGTGCTATGTCTATGACCCAAGTAATCCGACCGCCATACCTGAAGGGCAGCGTCACGGAAGATGACTTCCGCTCGCCAGAGCAAGCATCGGCGGATGAATTCAAGAACGTCTTCCGGAACCACCCGGGTGGCGTCGCGCTGATCACCGCCGACGACGGGAACGGTCCGGTTGCGCTGACCGCGACCTCGGTGTTCTCAATTTCGGTTGACCCACCGCTGTTGGGTTTCTCGGCTTCCGCAATCTCCTCAAGCACGCCAACGCTCCTGCAGGCTGACACGGTCGTGGTGCACTTCCTTACTGATGAAAACCTCGCCGTTGCCAAGCTCGGTGCGACCAGCGGCATTGACCGCTTCGCCGACACCAGCATTTGGGGGCGCCTGGAAACTGGGGAACCCTATTTCCACGGTGTGAAGACCTGGGTTCGCGGCGAAATCGTCTCGCGTCTCGAGACCGCGGGCGGCATCCTGCACGTGGTTCGCGGGCTGAGCACCTCCATTGCTGAGGGTCCGGCGGAAGACGACTCAAACCCAATCGCCTACGTGAACCGCACCTGGCACGCACTCACGCAGGGCTCTTCACTGCCCGCAAACTAATCTGTCTGTGATCCGGCCTCCCGCGCGCGGGCGATCTTTTCTTGGTCTATCGCGCCGGTGTGAGCGTCCCGGTAGTCCGGTGGCGCATCCTGCCGCGATTGCTTAGAGCCTTCACCACCTTCGCGCCCACCAAAGGGGCGACCGTGGTCGGCGTATTCAGCACGCTGGAAGGAGAAGGCGTGCGGACCGATTCGAAATTCCGAACCGTGGCGCAGCCGAGCGCCCTTGGGCGCGTCATCAAAGGGTGATTCTTCTCCCGCACTTGAAGTGTGGGTCTCCCCCTGCGAATCGAGCACATACTCATCCGTATGCGTGTGGGAGATCGTCGCGTGGTGCGGCAAGAGGCCTTCCAACACGATGTCGCAATCGGCTGAGGAACCCAGGGTGACGACTTCACGATTGATCGGATAGACCGGCGGGCCAGCCGGATCTTCCACACCGATCATCACGATCCGCGGTTCGCCCGCACCGTAAGTACTGTGGGTTGTCGGCCCGCGACCATAGTGCGGCGGTTCCCGGTGCAAAATATTGGGAAGATCTGGGTGACGGCGTGGGTTGACACCGCTGTCATGGTCAGTCATCGTTGACACCTCTTTTCGCGGCCGTGATTGCTGCTGCATCACGAATTCGCATCCCGTCGGGGTCTGCGGGGTTGGGCCCCGAATCTTTACTCCACGGTAGAACTTCAGTCGTAAGGCTGGCTCAAAGTTCGGCCTCGACTTCCCGCGGGATTGCTAGCTCAATTAATTGTGAAGAATCCCTTCGAATGTGCTGTTTTGTCCGACTTTGTCACCAATAACCAAGCCTTCGCGCCTTTCTCGCGTTGATGACGATAAAATCGAAGAAATCACTGCACGCTGCCGCGATTCCCTTCTTTTCCGTTCATGGAGTTCCGCAATGTCCCCTCTCGGTCGAATGACGCTCAAGGAACTCGCAACGATGGCTGGTGTGACTCCTTCCACAGTGTCGCGCGTGCTCAACGACCCAGCCGGGACGGGCACGAAGTGGGCAAGCCCCGAGACGGCCCAGCGCATCCTCGATCTCGCGCGCGAAACGGGTTACGCGAAAAATCCACACGCCGCCTCCCTACGCACCAAACGTTCGGGCCTACTCGGCATCGTGTTCCCACGACTTAATGACTACGTCTATTCATCGATGTACGAGGGTGTTGATGAGGCCGCGACCGCTAACGGCTATTTCGCAATGGTCACCACGACGCATGAGGACCCGGAGCTGCGTGATATTCGGGTCCGGCAGCTCGTGGAGCGTCGGGTTGATGGCATCGTCCTGAGCGATGCCCAATTGGATGACCCGGTTGTCGAAGACCTGCGGGCCCGCGACTTCCCAATCGTCGTGCTGAACCGGCGCTCCGGTCTCGCGGTCTCTTGCGTCACGGATGACTACCGCGGCGGTTATCTCATGGGAGAGCACTTCATCCAGCAGGGATACGAATCCATCGCCATCATCGCCGCCAGCAACTTGATTTCCACCAGCGTGGATCGTCGCGATGGCTGTCTCGCCGCCCTGCGCGACCGCGATTTCGATACCGACAGCGTACGCGTCGTGCACGAAGGCTTCACCGTGGAAAGTGGCGCCCGGGCAATGACGAAACTCCTCGAGTCAGAGACCGCTCCGCGAGCGGTATTCGCGGTGAACGATGCCTCCGCGCTCGGTGCTATCGGAGTGATCCGCGAGCGCGGGCTGCGCATCCCCGACGATATTGCTGTGGCGGGCTATAACGATACCCCGATCGCACGTGCCCTAACCCTGACCACGGTCACCACGCCCCTACACGAGATGGGGAAGGAATCGGTGAAGCTGCTCGATAAACTGCTTCGCAAACAGCAGCCCGAATCCGTCCTGCTGCCGGTGAGATTGACGGTTCGCGACAGCGCCTAGGCCAGCAACCTGCCTAGACCAGCTGCCGCGTCTTGATTTGCCCATCCACTAGGTTCACCTCTCGGTGCAGGTGCGGTAGGTGCACGAGGTCGTGGGTCACCAGCAGCGTCGCGGTGTTGAGGCGATCCGTCAGTTCAAGGATGAGCTGGATGATTTGCTCACCGCGGGCCTGGTCGAGCGCGCTGGTGGGTTCGTCCACGAGCAGCACGCTGGGATTGTTCATGAGCGCGCGGGCAATATTTACGCGCTGTCGCTGCCCGCCGGAGAGCTGGTGCGGTCGTTTCTCGAGGTGCTCACCGAGCCCCACCGCGTTGAGCAGTTCCACGGCTCGGGCCGCGGTTTCCCGCCTGGTGCTGCGGCGGCCGCGCCCGCCGAGTTCATTCGTCACGCAGAGTTGCTCGACGGCCGTGAGGGCGGGGAGCAAGTTCGACTGCTGAAATACGATGCCAATACGCTCGCGTCGCAGGGCGGTGGCTTCGTCTCGGCTAAGTCCGGTCACATCAATACCGTCAATAGCGACGCGTCCGGATGTGGGCCGGATGAGCGTGGCCGCGACCGCGAGCAGGCTGGATTTACCGCTGCCGCTGGGCCCGGTGATTGCGGTCACGGTGCCAGGATGCGCGGTCAGCGAGACCTCGTCGAGTGCGGTGATCGTCGAGTCGCCATCGGGAAAGCGGAGGCTGATCTGGTCGAGGGTAAGCATTTTGAACTCCTGAACGATGGTGGGATTTAGCGGCTGCTGCCGAGTGCGGTGAGGGGATCGACGCGGGTCACTGAGCGCACCGCGAATCCCGCACCCCCTAACCCGAGCAGGGTCATGATGACCGCTGGCACGAGGGTGGTCAGCGGTGAGAACACGAAGGGCAGTGCCTGGCTTGCCAATAGGCCCAAGCCGGTGACTACGAGCATCCCGATGCCGATTCCCGCGAGGAGGACGATAAGCGCCTGCCCGAGCGAATCGCGCACGAGTGAGGATGTGCTCGCGCCGAGTGCTTTGAGTACCGCGACGTCTCCCCGACGCTGCATGGTCCATACGGTGAAGAACGCACCGATCACGAGGCCGGAGATCCCGAACAGCATCCCGACCATCAGTAGGAGCGAACCGATTTCGGATTTGAAGGAGCTCAAGGCCATGAGCGTCCCAATCGTCGATTCCGAGACCGTCCCCGCCGCTGCATCCGCCGCATCCCAAGCCGCGGAGTCAAAGTCTGACCCAGTCGAGATCGCGAGGACGGTGGCGTAGGCATCGGCGTTCCCCGTGGCGGCCGCATAGGCCTGCCAATCTTCGAGGACTACCTGAGCGACCGGGGTGTGGCTGTACCACCAGTCGCCGCCGATGGCGTCGACGGTGAAGTCATGTCCGGCAACGGTGACGGTGTCTCCCACGTCCACGCCGAGTTCCTTAGCTGCGGGGGCGGAGAGCGTCATGCCACCGGACTCGGTGGGTGCCGGCTCAAGGGAATCCGCAGCGGCCGGGGTCACCCCGAACAGCGCAATGCTGGTGCGTGCCGAGGAGGTCTCCGCGCGAGTTTGACTGATCCCGATCGGCGCCACGGCGGTGACCCCGGCGGTGTCGGACCACTGCTGTGCCTGCTCAGCCGTGACCGCAGAATCGGTGAAACTCACTTCGCCCTCCGAGGCTGGGGCAAACACCACGCGCTCCCCCGGCATTGCGAGTACGGCGGAAATATTCTGTTGCGCGAGCCCGCCGGTGAGTCCGCTCAGGAAACCGACGAGGAGAGTAATGAGCGCCACGACGGAACCGATTAGGAGGAATCGGCCGCGGGCAAAACGCAGATCGCGCAGGGCGACAAACATGGTGCGGTCCTTTCTGGCCACCGGGGTGGTGACGGCTTCCAGCCTCTCGAGAATTGCGCCGCGAGCCATCACGCATAGGCAGGTCGCTGCCCGACCGAAGGCACAGCTTCGCTTTCCTTCTTTTGGAGGATGCTCGGCTTTGTCCGCCTGGCTACAGTTCGCGATATGCCTCAAGCCGCCCCTCAGTTCGCTCGCTCTTCGGCGTCCGCACGCTCCCGCGTGCACATTGCTCTCGAACTCGGGCTGGTGGTGCTCTTTGTCGGATTGATCGCACTGCCGCTGCTGCGCTCGGTGCAGCATCCTTCACCCAATAGCCTCGCGATTCAGTTGATCTGTGTGCTGATGCTCGCGCTCTTTCTCGGGCTGGGCTACCTCGTTGTGGTGTACGGGAGGGCAAGAAGGTCGGCTGACCGGATGCGATGGCTGCGCGCCCTGTGGGTCCTCGGGCTCACCTGTCTGTGGCTCATGCTGCTGTGGCTTACGGCGGATGCGGCTTGGGTCGTTTTCGCGCTCTTCTTCCTCTATCTCTACAGTTTTCCGCCGCTTCTTGGCGCGCTGGCCGTCCTCGCCTCCGCGCTCGTGACCGGAGCGACGCTGCATTTTGGTGACGGCGGTGGCTTTGCTTCCTTCGCGGGGCCGATGGTCGGTGCGGCCTTCGCGATCGTGATCGGCCTCGGATATCGCACGCTGCGGCGGGAGACCGATGCCAAGGATGAACTCATTGGCCAGCTTGCCGAAGCGCTCGAGGAGCGGGATGCGGCGGAGCGCGAGGCCGGTGTGCTCTGGGAACGTGAGCGGCTGGGCCGGGAGATTCACGACACGGTCGCGCAGGGTCTTTCGAGCATCCAAATGCTCTTACACGCCGCCGAACAGGCCGATCCCGACAGGCCCGGAATCGAGCACATCCGCCTCGCTCGCGAAACCGCCGCCACCAACCTCGCCGAGACGCGCCGATTCATTGAGCAGCTCTTGCCGGCGCGGCTCGAGGAGCAGGGACTCGGGCAAACGCTGCGGCGGATGGCGCAGGGCGAGTGGGCGGGTAGCGGCCTGGAGGTTCGCGTGCGGGTTGATGAGGGTCCGGACTTGCCAATGCCGGTGCAGAGTGCGCTGCTACGTATTAGTCAGGGCGCGATCGCGAATGTTCTGCAGCACGCACAGGCGACGCTCGCGACGATCACACTGCTGCGCAATGACGAATCGCTCAGCTTCACGATCACCGATAACGGGCGCGGGTTTGATCCCTCCGCCACGAAGTTCACGCCCGGGCGCGGGTCATTCGGTCTGCAGTCGATTCGCGAACGCGTTGAGCAGCTCGGTGGCACGCTCACCATCAGTTCCGAGGCGGGCGCGGGCACTACGCTGACCGTAACCCTCGATGCCGCGCTCACGGAAGGTTCGCTGTGATCCGTCTCCTCCTTGCAGATGATCACCCCATCGTGCGCGCGGGGCTGCGAGCACTGTTCGCGCTGGAAGGGGATCTCGAAATCATCGCCGAAGCCGACACCCCCGAAGAAGCAGTGCGCCTCGCCGAGCTAGAAGGCCCGGACGTGGTGCTGATGGATCTGCAGTTCGGCCCCCACGGTGCCTCGGGCGGGGCGGATGCGACGCGCAAGATTCGCGCGCTCCGACAGCCTCCCTTTGTGCTGGTGCTTACCAATTACGACTCGGATGCGGATATCCTCGGCGCGGTCGAGGCGGGGGCAAGCGGCTATCTCCTCAAGGATGCCCCGCCAGCGGAGCTGATCGCGGCGGTGCGGGCCGCTGCCGCCGGTGAGAGTGCGCTCGCTCCGGTGATTGCTGGGCGGCTACTGGAACGGATGCGATTGCCACAGGTCTCGCTTTCGGGCCGCGAGATCGAGGTGCTCGGGCTCGTTGCGGACGGGAACACCAATGCGGAGATCGCAAGTGCCCTGTTCCTGAGCGAAACCACGGTGAAATCGCATCTCGGGCATATCTTCACCAAGCTCGGAGTGACCACGCGTACTGCCGCGGTCGCGGAGGCTCGCGACCGCGGGATTCTGCGCGCGTAACGCCCCGGAGCATTAGGACTCGGCGCTGGCTGCCGGGCACTGACTGCTGGGCACCGCCTGCCAGACATCGACTGTCGAGCACTGACTGCCGGAGACTGACAAATGAACGACTTTGTCACACCTAGCAGTCGGGAGCAATTTCGTGCCGAACATTATGCGCTGCGCGTAACCTTGCGCCTTCCGACTCGGTATTCGCGCTGCCTACCGGGTAACGTCGAACCATGACTCTCGCCGACAGCGCGGCATCGCCGCTGTGCATCGCATTCGTGGTGCTCCACACTTCGCCCATTGACGAGCCCGGAACGAAGGACGCTGGCGGCATGAACGTCGTCGTGCGCGCGCAAGCCGAAGAGCTCGCAAAACTCGGCCATCGAGTGGAACTGATCACCCGCCGGCAAGACACCACCTCCCGCGCCCTCAGCGAGCTGGCACCGAACTTGCGACTGCACATCCTCGATGCCGGCCCCGCCGAGACCATCGAAAAGGGCGACCACGAGCTGTACATTGACGAGTTCCGCGAGCAACTCAGGCCCCTGCTGGAGGAACTGGACGTCGATGTCATTCACGGCGAGCACTGGTTCTCTGGCATCGCCGCGCTGCCCCTCGCTCGGGAGCTCGAGGTGCCGCTCGTACAGAGCTTCCATTCCATTGCGGCGAAGGACTCCTCTCCGCTAGCCGACGGTGAGCGCGCCGAATCTCCGGGCCGTCTGGCCGGTGAAGCCATGCTCGCCAAGGAGTCGGACGCACTCGTCGTCATTAGCGATGCCGAACGGCACACTGCTGTCTCCCGGCTCGGCGCCAACCCCGAGCACGTCAAGATCGTGCCGCCGGGCGTGGACCACGACCTGTTCTACCCGGCCGAGCACAGCGACGCGAACACCTCGCGACGCAAGCGGCTGATTTCTGCCGGGCGCCTGCATCCACTCAAGGGTTTCGACCTCATCATTGAAGCCCTCGCACTCATCGACGAGCAGATCCGGCCGCTGCTGGTGATTGTCGGTTCCGCGCCGCCCGACTCCACGGCTTACGAGACTTCGCTGCACGAGGCCGTCGAGCGGCTCGGGCTTGCCGATGACGTACTCTTCGTGGGCCCGAAGACCCGCGCCCCGCTCGCCGAGGAGCTCCGCGCGAGCGATATTGCCCTCATGCCCTCCCACTCGGAAACCTTTGGGCTCGTCTCGCTCGAATCTGCGTCAAGCGGGTTGCCGGTGATCGCGTACCGTTCCGGTGGGTTGCAAGAGTCGGTGCTCGATGGTGTGACGGGACTCCTCGTTGACTCGCGTGACCCCGCAGAATGGGCCGCGACCATCACGCGACTGCTCACCGATGAAGCGCTCACCCGCAAGCTCAGCGAGCAGGCTCGACAGCATGCCCTCGAAATGACCTGGCAGGCTTCGGCCGAACAGCTCCTCGCGGTCTATCGCGAACTGACCGCCGCATCCTTCGACACCGTGGATGCCGCGCATGAGTGACCCCGCCGCCGCATCCATCACCGACCTGCTCTCGCGCGCCAAGCGCATCCTCGTGGTGCATGCGCATCCCGATGACGAGGCCCTCGCCGGTGGTGCACTCTTGCGCGAATTTCATGAGCGCGGCATTCGGGTCACGCTCGTGACGTGCTGCCGCGGTGAAGCCGGCGAGATCGTCGCCGGGGTACTCCCCGAAGGGACCGATCCGGCAGAGCTTTCGCGCGTACGCGAACAGGAATTGGCGGGATCGGTCGCGGCGCTCGGGATCGACGCCGCCCACTGGTTGGGCCTGCCGCCGGTTCGCGCCGCGGGGTTGCCTGCCCGTGTCTATCGAGACTCGGGGATGCAGTGGCTCCGTCCGGGACTCGCGGGCCCCGCGGACACCACCGATCGCGAATCACTCACGGCCGCGCCACTCGAAGAAGTCACCGCAGATCTCCTTGCGTTGGCCTCCGCGGAGGCTCCCGATCTCATCATTAGCTATGACGATGCTGGCGGCTACGGGCATCCGGATCACGTCCGCGCACGCGAGGCGACCCTCGCTGCGGCGCGTGAGTTGGGCATCCCCTACGCCGAATTGGTGGAAGAGGAAGCAAGCGACGAAGACTCGGTCGATTTCGATGCCGACGATGCCGCCTGGTTCTCGCTCCCGCAGCACCTGCCAGCTGTGTTGGATGCGCTGCGCAGCCACCGCACGCAGCTTACGGTTGATGAAGATGGTCGCGGCTTGACGCACTCGGGCGGGCAGCGTCAGGAAGTGCCCTTCTCGATCGGGCTGCGGCTGCTTCGGTAGCTGACTCGCTCGTTCAGTAAGGCTGCTTATCGTGGCGGGATGGCCAACACGTTCAAGAAATCTCCCGGCAACCCGCGAGGCGAAGCGGCGGGGCTGCGCTGGCTCGCTGCCGGTGAAGCCCGCGGTGGTGCGCACGTCGCCGAGGTGATCTCGGTCACCGATCGGGTGCTCGAGATTGAATATCTGCCTTCGACGCGCCCCACGGCCGAGGCCGCACGTGCCTTCGGCGGCGCCCTCGCCGTCACGCATGCGGCGGGTGCGAGTTGGTGGGGTTGCCCGCCGGATGGCTGGGTTGGTGGGGCGAATGTGGGGAATTCCCGCACCCCGCTGGTGCTCGATGAGGCCCAGGCGGCCGCGAGCTGGGGCGAATTTTATGCGCGCTCGCGCATCCTCGAATTCGCCGACCGTCTGCGTGAGAGCGGCTCGATCACTACGGCAGAGTACGGGGTATTTGCGGAACTCGCCGAGCGACTCCGGGCCGGTGATTTTGATGTTCCGCAGCCTTCGCTGGTGCGTGCGGCCGGTTTCGAGGTGGCACGTGTTCACGGAGATATGTGGTCCGGGAATGTGCTCTACGACGGCGGTGCGACCGGCGCGAGCTTGATCGACCCCATGGCACACGGTGGTCACGCTGAGACCGACCTCGGCACCCTCGCGGTCTTTGGTTTTCCCTATCTGGATGAGGTCTACCGCGGCTATCACGCTGCGTCACCGTTCGCTCCGGGCTGGGAGGACCGCATCGCGCTGCACAAGCTTGGGATTCTGATCATGCACGCGGATCTCTTCGGTGGCGGCTACATCGGCGAATCCCTTCGGATTGCGAAGAGCTACCTGTAGCTGGGAGAGTGGCGGGCACGGGTCGTACGCTGGGCAGTATGACTCGTGGATTGCTTCGCCTCGCTGCGCTCTTTGCACTCGCCGGAGGCGTTTTGCTGAGCAACGTCATCCTGCCAGCATCGCCTACTGGCGCGGCAGCAGCGCCCACACCGGGGCCGGTCGAAGCGGAAGCTGCGCCGCTAATGATGGTGCCGCAACCGAGCCAGCTACCGCCGGCAGACGAGACACCATTCACCGGGTCTTGGACACCCGAGTCGGGGACGCGCATTCTCGTGGGCGATGCGAGTTTCGCGACCGAAGCATCCCGCTTGGCGGAGGAGCTCGCGGCCCTGGGCATCCTGCTGGCCGAGCCCGAGATCTTCTTATTGCCCGAAGGTGGGGCCGCGGCAGCAGAGGTGCTGGCTGGCGACATTGTGCTCGAACAAGGGTCGAATGGCCCCGCAATCCTCGCAACCCCGGAAGGGCTCACTATTTCGGGTGCGGATAGCCAAGAGATCTTCCGCGCCACCAGGCCCTTCCTTCAGCAGCTGGTGGCCACTGAGAGTGTTCCTGCCGGGCATTTCGTCTTCGACTTACCCGCGGAGCAGATTCGTTCGGTGCACATCGACATTGCCCGCAAGCACTACCCAATTGCCTCACTCGAGGCGCTCCTTTTTCAGCTGAGTTGGTACGGGTTCAACGAACTCGAGCTGCATTTCTCGGAGAACGAGGGGTTCGCGATCGAATCCACCACGCACCCGGATATTGCTTCGGAAGACGCCCACTCGCAAGCCGGGATCAGCGAGCTGATCGACCTAGCCAATTCGCTGCACATCCGGGTGGCGCCCTCGCTCGATATGCCCGGCCACCTCGATCACGCGCTCGACACCTACCCGGAACTTCGGCTGCGGGATCCCTCCGGCGGAGAAGTCTTCGGTGCCCTCGATATCACGAACCCAGATGCACTGGCCTTCGCGCAGGACCTCATCGGCGAGTACACCGAGCTCTTTAGTCAGCCGGAGTTCAATGCACCGGTGGCTTGGCATCTCGGCGGCGATGAATTCGTGAATTTCGATAGCGACTACGAGGTTGCCGCGCTGACGGCTTCCGCCCAGGCCGAATACGGCGCGAACGCAACAGCCTACGACGCGCTTACCGCGTTTGTGAACGATATCGCCGCGACGGTTCGTGACGCCGGTTTCCAGCCGCGGGTGTTTAGTGACGGGATGCTGCGCTCTGACGAAGTGCCACTCGACCCGCAGATTGAGGTCACCTATTGGACCCAGCGCCCGCCGGGCGCGGTACCGGCGAGCGAGTTCGCGGCGGCCGGCTACCGGCTCGTGAATGTGAACGACGAGTACCTGTATTTTGTGCTCGGCGAGCGAGTGGGATACGACTATCCAACCGGGGAAGCCATACTCGCCGAGTGGAATGACACGGTCTACCCCTCGGTCGCCGGCGCTCCCGAAATCATCGAAGCATCCACCGGCGGGATGCTCGCGATCTGGAGCGACATTCCGGATGCGCTCGACGCGGATTCGGTGGTCGCAGCCGTGCGCACGCCGATGGCGGCGATGGCGGTGAAGTTTGCGAGCCCCGAGACGACGATGCCGTTCAGCTACCTCGAGACGATGCTGGATGCATCCGACGAGCCCCCGGCCGTTCGGGCGAGCGACCCCGGAGAGCTCGATACCCTCGCTGGCGAGAGCACGATGCCCCCAACCGAACCATCGGGGACTGATGATCCTGGTGGGGGCGTGCCCATGTTCGAGTCACTGCTGGCGAACCAGTGGCTGTGGTGGCTCGGCGGGGCGCTCGTGGGGATCGCTGCGATTGTCGCGACCGCCGCCGTGCGTCGCAGGCGCGGCTGACAGGATGCGCGACTCGCGCACCTAAAAAAGCCCGGCCCTTGTTTGGGCCGGGGTTTAGTCGCTTATCCGCGTGGGTGCTTAGGCGTTTGCCTGCAGGTAAGCCAGCGGGTCGGTGGTCGAACCGTTGACGTGCACCTCGAAGTGGAGGTGAGCACCGGTCGAAACACCGGTGTTGCCGACGTTACCGATGGTCTCGCCCGCAGCAACGCTCTGGCCAACCGACACGTTGATTGACGAGAGGTGCGCGTAGCGGGTCAAGATGGTCTGACCGTTGATGGTGTGCTCAACGTCGATGTAGTTGCCGTAGCTGGTCGAACCGAAGTCGGTGGCGACAACGGTACCGGCGGCCATCGAACCAACAGCTGCACCGTAACCGGGCGTGAAGTCGACGCCCTCGTGCCAGCTCGAGGCACCCGCGGTCGGCGAGGTGCGCGGACCGTAGTAGCTGCTGATGCTGGCGCTTGCGCCAACCGGCCACACAATGCCAGCCTGCGCGGCGGTGGTGCTCGAGGTCGATCCCGAAGCGGCCTGGGTGGTGGCTTCTTCCACGGCCTCTTCCTGCACGGCGAGGCCCGCAACGGTGTCCGCGTCGAATGCGGTGACCGAGGTCACCTCGATCTCGGGTGCGGTTGCGGCGGCAACCTGTGCGTCCGTGACAGTGGCGTCTTCGGCAGCAACCTGCTCAGGTGCGACTGCAGCCATGATGGATGCGGTCTCGGGCGAGACGGTCGCGGTGGCTTCACCAATCTCGGTGCTCCCGGCGGCGGCGAAGGCGGCGGCCGAACCGGTGCCGATTACTGCGGCACCGGCCATCAGGCCGAGTGCCACGGTCGAGCCCGAAACGTTACGGCCAGCAAACACGCGGCTTGTGCGGGTGCGGCCACCCTTCCACTGTGCGCGGAAGGATTCGGGAATTTCGATTTCGAAGGTGTCGACCTGGGAAGGGCTGAAGGGGGTGATGTCCAGAGTCTTGGCAACGCGTGCTGCGCGCAGCGACTCCGCGAATGCCTCGACACGAGCCTGGGCTTCAATCGCACGCTCGGCTTCGCGACGTTCGCGGCGAGTGGCATACTGGATGGGCTCGGTCGGGTTGGTCTCAGAAAGTGCGTCTACAGTGGCCAACTGCGGTGCATCCTCCAACGCACAAAGCGAGGGGGTGACCTCAAGCTTCGTGAGGCTAACGCCAGCCTCCGCTGCAGCTGCCAGTTCTTCGAACTGTGCGTCAGCCTGAGCGGGACGGACCTTGGTGGGGATAAACGACATAAGAAAAGTGGCTCCTCGTAATTGGGACTTGAGAACCATAACGAAAAAATAACGAACAGGTCAACCCCTCGTTATTTTTTCCGTGATTTTTCTCGCGTGTGAGCGCCTTAAGCCGACACCCTTCCGCATGCTGGTGCGGATCTCACGAAACCTGAGAGTTCCTCGCGTTCAGTAACATGGCCGTTATAAACCGTCGTGATTTTCGTAACCTTTGTGACAAACACCGCACCCTGTTAGCATCCACAGCCCGCGGGCCATCTTCCCCACTGTTTCAATCAGCGGTGCGTCGGTAGTGTTTCAGAGGTGGGCACACCACGCCCAGGAGCCACTTCTGGCTCAGCATCACCCCAGACCCATTGGCTCTCTATGCCTAATGCCTTCCTATTCGGGCAATGGGTCACCTCGAGTGAACGGATAACCATGACGAATAAGTACGTGATCGATTCAATCCCCGGCGATGGAATTGGCGTGGACGTCACCGATGTCGCAATGCGGATGGTCGACGCGGTCGCCGAGTTGCACGATTTCTCGATTGAGTGGCGCATTCGAGATTGGAACAGTGACCTTTATAAGAAGACCGGTCGCATGATGCCCGTCGACGGCATCGAGCAGCTTGCCACGGGTGATGGCATCTACCTCGGCGCCGTGGGCACCCCGGATGTTCCCGATGACATCACGCTGTGGGGCCTACTGATCCCGCTGCGTCGCAAATTCGACCAGTACATCAACCTGCGCCCAATGCGCCTGCTCCCCGGCGTCAAGGGCAGCATGCCGGGACTCGAGAGCCTCGATGTCGTTGTGGTTCGTGAAAACGTGGAAGGCGAATACTCGACGATCGGTGGCCGCTTCGGCACCGGGACCCCGGAAGAGTTCGCCCTGCAGGAGGCCGTCTTCACCCGTAAGGGCATCACTCGCGTGGCCCACTACGCAGCGAAGATCGCCGCTTCCCGCAACGGCAAGCTGGTGTCGGCAACCAAGTCGAACGGCATCATCCACAGCATGCCGTTCTGGGACGAGGTCGTTGCCGAGACCCTTGCCGAGTACCCCGCAGTGGAAGTTGAGAAGGTCCTCATCGACGCACTCGCAGCGCGCGTGGTGATGAAGCCGACCACCCTGTCGACGATTGTCGCCTCGAACCTCTTCGGCGACATCCTCTCGGACCTCGTTGCCGGAGTTGCGGGTTCGATCGGTATCGCGCCGAGCGCGAATCTCAACCCCGAACGCCGCTTCCCCTCGATGTTTGAGCCGGTGCACGGCTCGGCACCCGACATTGCCGGTAAGGGCATCGCAAACCCGATCGGCGCCCTGTGGGCCGCGGCGATGATGCTCGAGCACCTCGGCGAGACCGCCGGTGCCCAGTCGCTCACCAAGGCTTTCGAAAGCGCACTTGCCGACGGCATCGCCACCCCGGACCTCGGCGGCACCGCGACCACCGAGTCCTTCGCCGACGCAGTCCGCGAGCGCCTGAGCTAGCCACTCCCCACAAACAATCCGCCAGTTGCTCCCCAGCAGCTGGCGGATTTTTTCGCGCGCCTATTGAGTACGGCAGGATGCGCAGACTGTCACGGGTTCGCTCGACAGCTACCGGATTACCTTGCTCGCTGACTGGCTAGCCGACCGATTTTCCGTCAAGCCGGCAGGAGGCCGTCGTGCCGCTAGTCGGCGAGGTTTTCTACGTGCGCGCGGATCGCATCCGCCTCGGCGTCATACCAGCCCCGCTCGGCGCCGAACCCAACGAGCCGCTCGATGTGCTCATTGCGCTCCTCACTGGTGTCGCCGTTGCGAAGAAAATCGATGGAGATCCAGAGGTGGTCGGCATCGGTGATCGGGACGATCGAAATGTGATCGGTGGCGAGATCGGAAAGCTGGGTCGCGGTTCGCCCCTGCGCATCCACGTGCAGGCGCGAGAAGTCATTGGGCTCGTCGAGCGTAAAGCCGTCGTCATTGGCGGTGATAATCATGCACTCCAGCCTGCTATAGGCGCATCGGCGTTGGCTGGATACCCATGCTTTAACGCGCAGAAACTTTCCTACAGGCACCTGTTGCTATTTCCTGCGTGTACCTGTAGATTATTCAACAGGTACTGATTGAACAGGTACCATCATCTTTAGGAAAGGATCCAACACTATGGATACCGAAACGCTTTTTCACAAGTTTCGACACATTTCTCGCCTCATGAAGCCTCGCGGTCGTCGCGGCGGTCAACCTGGCGGACCCGGCCGAGGCTTCGGTACAGGCCCGGGCGGTCGCCACTACGGCGAACCTCAAGTAGCCGACCCAACTCGCGGGCAGGGGCGCATCATTGCCGCACTCAAACTGCAGGATGCAGTTCCCACCAAAGACCTCGCTTACATTCTTGGGATGCGAGTTGCGTCCCTGAACGAGCTCCTCGGCAAGCTCGAGCGAGCCGAGCTCATCACTCGCGAACCATCCGAGGCGGATAAACGCGTGATCCTCATCAAGCTCACCGAGGAGGGGCGCAGCACCGAGCAGTTCAAGCCCCAGCGACCGGATGCGTTTTCGACGCTCTCGGAGGAAGAGCAGGAACAGCTCGGCGAATACCTCGACCGCATCATTGAGCACCTCGAGTCACAGCTCGGCGATGCAGACGAAGCCCCCGATGAGGACTTCGAGCGCTGGAGTGAGCAGGCCCGTGCCCGCATGGGCGAAGAGAACTTCGCCCGGTGGATGTCGCGGATGTCCGAGTACGAACCAGAGGGCTATGCCGGCATGTACTCGCGTCGCTTCGGTGGGCCGGGTCGCGGCGGGCACGGACACGAAGGACACGGTCGCGGTCATGGCCACGGTTATGGTCGGGAACACCACTAGCCACTCAGTTTGAATCCGAGCAAGAATCCCGCGAGGGTCAGCGTCTTCACGTTGACCCTCGCGCTCGTTTCCACCGCATATCAGCACACAACCAGGCTCGCCCAACGAAGCGGTCGATAATAAGAGGCATGTTTGTGGCGAATCCCGAACGTGCCCAGAACCAGCTCCGAGCCTTTCTCTTCGACCTAGATGGAGTGATCACGCCGACTGCGGAAGTGCACCGGCGAGCTTGGGCCGCGCTGTTCACCGCCGAGTTTGCTGCCCGCGGCGCTGCGCCGGAATATACGGAAGCGGATTACTTCACTTATCTCGACGGCAAGCCGCGCTTCGACGGGGTGCGGGACCTACTCGCATCCCGCGGCATCACGCTCCCTGAAGGAGAGCCAACCGATCCGCCAGAGCGCGAGACTATCGCGGGGCTCGGCAACCGCAAGAACGAGCACTTCCTACGCATTCTTGAAGAAGGCGGGGTCGAAGCCTATCCGGGGTCGCTCGCACTCCTCGAAGCCTGTCGGCGGTTCGAGTTCGAAGCCGCGATTGTCACCAGCTCTCGCAATGGCAAGCGAGTGCTGCTTGCTGCGGGCCTTGCCGACCGTTTTGAGGTCGTCGTCGACGGCATCCACGCGAGCGAACTCGGTTTACCGGGTAAGCCCGCCCCCGATACCTATTTACAGGCTGCCCACGAGCTCGGCATTCCAAGTAGCGAGTGCGCGGTGGTCGAGGATGCCGTCTCGGGTGTCGCGGCGGGAGCCGCGGGAGACTTCGGCCTCGTCATCGGTGTCGACCGCGGGGTCGGTCAGGATGCACTAGTCGCCGCGGGCGCGGACCTCGTCGTGACCGACTTGGCCGAGCTCATCCCAATGCTTGGGGCAGAATAGTTCGGATGTCTCACTTACTGTTCGAACCACTCACACTTCGCGGGTTAACGATACGCAACCGGATCTGGGTGCCACCAATGTGCCAATACTCGGTCGAGAAGCTCGACGGAGTCGCCACCCCCTGGCACCTTGTGCACTACGGCGGGATGGCCCGCGGCGGGGCCGGCGCAGTGATCGTCGAGGCCACCGGGGTCGTCCCCGAGGGGCGTATCTCGCCCAAAGACCTCGGCCTGTGGAACGACGAGCAGCGGGATGCACTGGTCCCGGTTGTTGAGTTCATGCATTCCCAGGGTGCGGCAGCGGGGATCCAGCTCGCACACGCCGGGCGCAAAGCATCCACTTGGCCGGAATGGGGCGTCGATGGCGAGGGCAGTTTGCCCGAAGCTGAGGGCGGCTGGCAGACCGTGGCGCCTTCAGCGGTGGCTTTCCCGGGACTTGCCGAACCGCGAGCGATGACCGTCGAAGAGATCGCACAGGTAGTGACAGCGTTCGCAACGGCTGCCCGACGTGCGCTTGACGCGGGCTTCGATTTCATCGAGGTTCACGCGGCGCACGGTTATCTCCTGCATGAGTTCTTGTCGCCCCTGAGCAACCTCCGCACCGACCAATACGGAGGCAGCGAGGAGAACCGCGCGCGATTCCTCCTCGAAGTCGTCGACGCGATCCGTGCTGAGGTTGGTGAAGCCGTACCGGTACTCGTGCGGCTTTCAGCGACCGACTGGACCGAAGGTGGACTCACCCTCGACGACACCGTAGAGATAGTGCGAAAGCTCGGCGACCGTGGCGTGGACCTTATTGATGTGTCCACGGGCGCGAATGTTCCCGCAAAGATTCCGGTTGGTCCCGGTTATCAGGTCGCTTTTGCTGCGGGTGTTCGCCAGCAAACGGGCGTCCCCACTGCAGCGGTCGGGATGATCACCGAGCCGTTCCAGGCAGAACAAATCCTCGCTACCGGGCAGGCCGACGTTGTGCTCCTGGGCCGCGAGATGCTTCGCGACCCAAATTTCGCACTGCGCGCAGCAAAGTCGCTCCGGCATTCGATCAGCTATGTTCCGCCGCAGTACCACCGCGCGCATCGCTAGCCTCGCGCACTAGTGAGGAACAGGGGAACGGTCGTCGCGATGGCGACCGTTCCCCTGTTCCTATCAGGCGCTTCGTTCAATAATGAGGTGCATGGTTGCCCCACAGTTAACGTGCGCAGCGGGTCCCGTTCCGGTAACCGCACGGATGTGTACCCGGCGCACCCGCCAAGCGAGGGCTGAGCAGTGAGCGAATTTGAGTCCAACGGATTCCCACCCGAGCAGAAGCCTTGGCGGAGCGAACCCGAGCGAAAGCCAAGATCACGCCGCGATCCGCAGCCCGGCGAGGAACTCGATCGGTCGATGTTCCCGGTAGACCCCTGGGCGCTTGTCGAAACGCGATTCGACCCGAGCATCCTGGGCCGAACCGAATCGCTCTTTGCTGTGGGCAATGGCTATTTGGGCATGCGCGGCAATATCGACGAGGGCCGCGAGGCTTCCGAGCACGGTACCTATATCAATGGGCTGCACGAGACCTGGCCGATCCGGCACGCTGAGGAAGCGTTCGGATTCGCGCGCGTGGGGCAGACCATCGTGAATGCGCCTGATCCGAAGGTGATCAGGCTCTATGTGGACGATGAGCCCTTCATACTCTCCACCGCGGAAATTGTTTCCTATGAGCGTCGGCTCGATTTCCTCAACGGCACGCTGAACCGCGATGTCACCTGGCGCACGTCCAGCGGGAAGCACGTGCGCATCCGTTCGAGTCGACTCGTGTCCTTCACAGAACGGCACCTCGCGATCATCGACTACGAGGTGGAGCTGCTGGATGCGGATGCCTCGATTGTGATCTCCAGCCAGCTGCTCAACCGGCAGGACGGGGTGGATGAATACCGTGACCAGCCGCAACCGCCGACGGAAGAATCCGCGGCTGGTTTTGACCCGCGGAAGGTCGAACAACTTGAGGGACGCATCCTGCAGCCGGTCCTGCAACGTGAGGAGCAAGGGCGATTTACCCTTGGCTACCGCGTCAGCAATTCGGGAATGTCACTTGCCTGCGCGGTCGACCACCGACTCACCGTGGGTGGCGCCGCGACAGGTAATTGGCGAGTCACCAATACGGTCCAGCCGGACCTGGCGAAGCGCGTGTATCGCATCAATGGGCAGGCAAACCGTCCCATTCGGCTGACGAAATACGTGAGCTATCACACCGCGCGGTTTGCTCCAGCCCGGGAGCTTGCGGATCGTTGCGACCGCACGCTCGACAGGGCGTTGGAGACCTCCGTGGTCGAACATCGCAATGCGCAGCGTCGCTGGCTGGGGGATTTTTGGAAGGAATCCGACGTCGTCATCCACGGGCAGCCAGACCTGCAACAGGCAATGCGCTTTGACCTGTTTCAACTTGCACAAGCGGCGGCGCGCGCCGATGGCCTCGGAATTCCCGCGAAGGGCGTCACCGGGTCTGGCTACAGCGGACACTATTTCTGGGATTCAGAAATATTTGTGCTGCCATTTTTGACGTATACGCAGCCGACCATGGCTCGGAATGCGTTGCGGTTCCGCTACAACATGCTCGATGCGGCGCGGATGCGCGCGAACGAGTTGAACGAACGCGGCGCACTTTTCCCTTGGCGCACAATCAACGGTCTCGAATCGAGTGCATACTACGCTGCCGGAACCGCGCAGTTCCACATCGACGCCGACATCACCTACGCGATGGCGCAGTATATTTCCACCACCGGCGACGCCTCGTTCCTGTTGAATGGCGCCTTCGACGTCTTCGTTGAAACCGCACGCATGTGGTACGACCTGGGCTTTTGGCGAGAAACCTATGACTCCACCGATGCTTTCCACATTCACGGGGTCACCGGGCCGGACGAGTACACCACGGTGGTGAATGACAATCTCTTCACCAATGTAATGGCCCAGCAGAACCTCTACATTGCCGCCGATGTGGTGGAACTCATGCGAGACACCCATCCGAGTGACTTCGCGCGCGCCATACAACGGCTCGGGCTGACCGTCGAAGAGGTGCAGAGCTGGCGTCGCGCGGCGGAATGTATGTTCATTCCCTACGACGAAAAGTTCCGCATCCACCCGCAGGATGCCTCCTTCCTTGATAAGGAAGTGTGGGATTTGGAGCGCACCCCGGACTCGCAACGACCGCTGCTGCTGCACTACCACCCGCTGGTGATCTACCGATTCCAAGTAATCAAGCAGGCGGATGTGGTGCTCGCGCTCCTGCTGCGAGGTGACCTGTTCACGCCCGAAGAGAAACTGCGCAATTTCGAGTATTACGACGTGCTCACGACCGCCGACTCGAGCCTGTCGGCGGCGGTGCAGTCAGTGATTGCAGCTGAAGTCGGTCACATGAAGCTCGCAGAGCAATACTTCCGGCACACCGCCTTCGTGGATCTCGCCGACCTGCATGGCAACACCGACGTCGGTATTCACGTGGCTTCTTCTGGCGGATTATGGCTGGGCGCCGTGTTTGGTTTCGCCGGGATGCGCGACCACCAGGGCGAGATTACCTTCGATCCGCGGCTTCCGGATGGTTGGGAGGGCATCGACTTTTGTCTGCGGCTGCGTGACTCCCGCATCCGGGTGGAGCTGCGCCCTGCGACCATCGCTTTTGTGCTCGAGCGCGGTCACGCAGTCACAGTGAAGGTGCGCGGCCAGGACGTCACGATTGGCACCGACGGGCCGACCGTGGTGAAGCTGGAGCACCAGGGGCCGCGGCAGACGAAGCGGCTCGGGATGCACACGATCCACGGCTGGCATCGCGCCGACGGCACGCTGCTGACCGCCTCGGTGCCAACGATTACCGGTCAGATTCCGCAGGTCGGACTCATCCAGGTACGCGACGAGGTGCCCGAACCGGCGGCGTTCAACGATATGTAGGCTCGGTGGCGACTCCCAGCTCACGTTCGTTGTGATGCCATCCTCCTCTTCACCAACGATTGCGACATCATCAGCCGGGGCGTTGTTCTGACGATGAAGTGCCCGCGGCTAGGGGTTCTGAGCTTGCGCGGCCGTCACCAACTGCGCCAGTTCTGTACCCGGCTCAGTGAGTCGGGTCACGGTGTCGAATACGATGCGCTGCATCTCTGAGGCCGCCGCCGAAAGCCGCACATCGCTGCGCCGCGCGAGATTCACCGTCCTTGTCAGAGGCGGATCCACGAGTCTCGCGCTGCGCAGCATTGGCCGGTCCAGCACCACCATGGCCGGGACCACCGCGACACCCAAACCTCGCTCCACGAACCGGAGCACCGCATCCATCTCGGCCCCTTCAACCGCGATTGTGGGCGTGAGGCGCTGAGCCGCGAACGCCGCATCCGTCGCGATCCGCAAGTCGTAGCCGCGGTTGAATGCCGCCTGCGGGATCTCGGCGAGCTCCGCGAGCGTCAGCTCTCCCGGCACCGATCCGGTATCCAAACCCAAAACCTCCGCCGCAGAAATCACCACGAGTTCCTCCGACAGCAGCGGAATCAGCTCAATCGTGGTGGCTGGAAGTTCCTCCTCGCGCGTCACCACAAGGGCCAGGTCCAGCTTGCTTTCCTCGAGTGCATCCACCAGCAGTCGGGAACCGCTCTCGGTCACATGCAGGTCGATCCCCGGATGCGCGGAACGGAAGGTCGCGAGGACATCCGCCACCATCGAAACGCACAGTGTCGGCGGCGCCCCGAGCCGCACGTGGCCGCGGCGCAGCCCGCTGATTTCGTCGAGTTGGCGACGGGCGAGTTCCGCGTCGCCAAGCATCCTCCGCGCGATTGGTAGCAGTATTTCACCGGCATCGGTGAGGGTGATTCCCGTGGGTGCGCGGCGGAATAGTTCATTGCCAAGATCCGCCTCCAGAGTAGAAATCTGCCGACTCAGGGATGGTTGCGTCACGAAAAGCTCTTCGGCCGCACGAGTGAAATTGCCGATTCTCGCAACGGTTTCGAAGGCGCGCAGCTGGTGCAGTTTCATAGCCATAGCCTAAATGCATTGCGATTAGGAACAATATGCATTAGCGCAATAGGTTAGGTAAGCCTAACGTGGGTGAGCATGATCAACGAACAGACACCCGAGCGCCTCCTGTCGACTTCAGTTCTCGTGATCGGCACCGGCGGCGCCGGCCTTCGCGCATCCATCGAACTTGCCGAACGCGGCGTACAGGTCCTCGCCGTCGGCAAGCGTCGCAAGCACGACGCGCACACTACCCTCGCGGCCGGTGGCATCAACGCCGCCCTCGCCACGATGGACCCGGAAGACTCCTGGCAGCAGCACGCCGCTGATACCCTGCGCGAGTCCTACTTCCTCGGTGACCCTGCGATCATCGAAACCGTCACGCGTAACGCAGCGCAGGGCATCGACGACCTCGACCGCTGGGGCATGCCGTTTGCTCGCGAAGAGGACGGCCGCATCTCGCAGCGCTTCTTCGGCGCGCACAAGTACCGCCGCACGGCATACGCCGGTGACTACACCGGCCTGGAGATCCAGCGCACGCTGATGCGTCGAGCAGCCGAACTCGCCGTCGAGATCATCGACACGATCTACATCACCCGCATCCTCGTCTCGGAAGGCGTGGTTTTTGGCGCCTACGGCTTCGACATTGTTGATGGCACACCGGTGCAGATCAACGCGGATGCGGTCATCCTCGCTGCCGGTGGGCACACCCGCATTTGGCGCCACACCTCCTCGCGTCGTGACGAGAACACCGGTGACACCTTCCGCCTTGCAGCACTTGCCGGTGGCAAGATCCGCGATGCCGAACTCGTCCAGTTCCACCCGTCGGGACTGCTTGAGCCGGATGACGCCGCGGGCACTCTCGTCTCCGAAGCAGCCCGCGGTGAGGGCGGCATCCTCACCAATGCCCTTGGCGAGCGCTACATGGAGAAGTACGACCCAGAACGCATGGAGCTGTCGACTCGTGATCGCGTGGCACTGGCGAGCTACACCGAGATCCAGGCGGGCCGTGGCACCGAAAAAGGCGGCGTCTACCTCGACGTTTCGCACCTGCCGCGAGAGGTCATCCTCGAAAAGTTGCCGCGCGTGTACCGCACCCTCATCGATCTGCAGATGCTCGACATCACCAAAGACAAGATGGAGATCGCCCCGACCGCGCACTACTCGATGGGCGGCGTTTGGGTGACTGCGGACGACCACAGCACCGGTGTCGACGGGCTCTACGCGATCGGTGAGGCAGCTTCTGGGCTGCACGGTGCGAACCGTCTCGGCGGCAACTCGCTTATCGAGCTGCTCGTTTACGGACGCATCACCGGCGGCGTTGCGGCCGAATACGCAACGTCACGCACCACCGTGCACCGCGACAAGGATGCGGTGGCTGAGGCTCGCGAAGAAATGCAGGCATTGTTGCGTGAACACGGCACCGAGTCAGCTCGTCGACTGCAGCGAGAGCTTCGCAACCTCATGAGTGCGCACGCCGGCGTGGTCCGCACCGAGCAGGGTCTCGAAGAGGGCCTGCGCAAGCTCGATGAACTCGAAGAACGCGCGAAGCATGTCACCGCGCACCCAGACATTGCTGGTTTCGATGACCTCGCGCACGCCTTCGACCTGCTCGGCTCGCTTCTCGCCGCACGCGCAACCCTCGAGTCAGCAATCGAACGCCGTGAGACCCGCGGTGCCCACAACCGCGCTGACTACCCGCAGACCGACCCGAAGCTGCGCGGAAACTTCGTGTGGTCACTCGCGGACGGCATCACGTTCGAGCCGCTGCCGGATGCGCCCGAGTCGTTCCGTGCGCTGGCGGAAGAAGAAGCCGATGACTCGGTGAAGGGCAAACTCGTCGAGTAGCTTCGGCTTCGAACAGGGGGCCGTCTGCATCGACCGGGGTCGATTGCTCCGAGCCGGGCTGATAGAACACCCCGGCTCGGAGCGAACGACTTGGTTCGACAACGCGGTCTTTCCTATGAAATCGTAGGTGACCTCTGACATGTCGGGTTGCTCCTAGAGGGTGTGGGTATCGATGACGAAGCGGTAGCGAACGTCGGCCGAGAGCACCCGCTCCCAGGCCTCGTTAACTTCTTCGGCGCTGACCAGTTCGGTCTCGGGGTGGATGCCGTGCTCGGCACAGAAGTCGAGCATCTCCTGAATCTCGGCGATGCCACCCGTGGTGGAACCGGCGAGAGTGCGGCGGTGAGGGATCAGGGAGAACGCCGGTACGGAGAACGGCTCAGCGGGTGCGCCGACGTTCACCAGTGCCCCATCGACGTCGAGCAGGCCCAGGTAGGTGGTGATGTCGAGGCCCGCCGACACGGTGCTGATGATCAGGTCAAAACTCCCGGCCATCTCTGCCATGGCCGCGGCGTCAGTGGTATCGACGTAGCGATTCGCGCCGAACGCGAGCGCGTCGTCCTTCTTCTTGACGCCACGGGAGAGCACAGTCACCTCCGCGCCGAGAGCAGCGGCAAGTTTCACGCCCATGTGTCCGAGTCCGCCCATCCCGACGACGCCGACGCGGGTGCCGGGGCCGGCCTTCCAATGTTTCAGCGGCGAGTAAGTGGTGATGCCCGCGCACAGCAGAGGTGCGGTCTTGGCGGGGTCGAGCCCAGCGGGGATCGCGAGCACGAAGTCCTCATTGGTGACGACCGCCTGGGAGTAGCCGCCTTGGGTGATGGTGCCGTCGGCAGGGTCGACGCCGTTGTAAGTTTGGGTGTTGCCGTTCAGGCAGTACTGGTCGTGTCCCTGCTCACACTGCGCGCAGGTGCGGCAGGAATTCGACTGGCAACCAACTCCCACGACGTCGCCGAGTTGGTGCTTGGTGACTGCACTGCCGATCTGTGCGACGCGGCCGACGATTTCGTGGCCGACGACCTGCGGGTAGGCGATTGGCCCCCAGTCGCCGCGGATCGTGTGGATGTCGGAGTGGCAGATCCCGGCGTAGTCGATGTCGATCAGCACGTCGTGGGGGCCGACCTCGCGGCGCTCGATCGTCAAAGGAACAAGTGGGTCGGTGGCGTTGACTGCTCCGATGGCTTTCACGGTTCGCATCAGGTGGTACTCCTTGGGTTAGTCGGCGATGGTGATGGCGGTTTCTTGACCGTCGAGCAGTTCGATCTGGTCGATGTCGTCGGCGTGCTGTCAAGAGGAGTTTCCTCCGTGCCAATGACTTCTCCACTCATCGAGTGAACACGATGCGCGCATAATCTGGGAGGCCCTGTCAGGGACTCCCTCCACGGCGATGACGCCTCTACCGTGGAAGCATGCCGGTCATCGCTACCGTCGGAGCCAGACCTGGACCCGGAGTCACAGTCGCGCACAAGCTCGGAAGCGATCGGAGCTCAAGGAATCAGGAGTGCCTTGATGGCGCGCCGCTCGTCCATGGATTGTTCGGCGGCGACTGCTCCGTTCTGTGGCCGTAAGGCTTTAAGGAGCGAGACTTCAAGAAAGCGGCGTAGCGTGGAGAGTCCCGACCGAAAGGACGGATCTTGAACGCTTCACCGAGTCAGTCTTCCACTCAACCGGCCGACGCGGGACACCCGCAGGCCGAGCCTTTACCCATCCGCCTCGGCTCCAGGTTCGCGAGCGACTTCCCCGAGCTGAGCATCTCTTGGCAGGCGGATGTACCGCCGAACCCGCAACTGCTCGTGCTCAATGAGTCGCTCGCGGATGAACTCGGGCTCGACCCAGCACAGCTGCGCTCCCCCGCCGGGATCGGCCTCCTCACTGGTACGCTGCTCCCCGCCGATGCGGTTCCCGTGGCGCAGTGCTATGCGGGGCACCAGTTCGGCGGCTATTCGCCCCGGCTCGGCGACGGCCGCGCGCTGCTGCTCGGGGAGCTTAGCGACGCAGCGGGTGACACACGCGATCTGCACCTGAAGGGTTCCGGCCCAACCCCGTTCTCCCGCGGTGGCGATGGCTTCGCGGTGGTTGGCCCGATGCTGCGCGAGTTCATTGTGAGCGAAGCGATGCATGCGCTCGGTATCCCAACCACACGATCCCTCGCGGTGGTGCAAACCGGTCGCACTGTCTATCGCGAAGACCCCGAAAAAGGCGCGCTACTCGTGCGCGTCGCGAGCAGTCACCTGCGCGTGGGCAGTTTCCAGTACGCGCGCGCCACAAACGATCTGGACCTCCTTAAGCGGCTCGCGGATCACGCGATCGCCCGCCACTACCCCAATGCCGCGAGCGCCGAGAATCCTTACCTCGAATTGTTCAATCAGGTCATCTCGGTGCAGGCAACGTTGATCGCGCAGTGGATGCTCGTCGGTTTCGTGCACGGCGTGATGAATACCGACAATATGACTATCTCGGGCGAGAGCATCGACTACGGCCCCTGTGCGTTCATCGACGATTTCAATCCGGCTGCGGTATTCAGCTCGATCGATCACGGCGGCCGCTACAAGTTCGGCAATCAGCCGGTGGTGGCCGAATGGAATCTGGCCCGCTTCGCCGAGTCCTTGCTGCCGCTATTTGCTGATTCGCAGGATGCCGCGGTCGAGCACGCCCAGGATGCGCTCGGCAAATTCACCCCGCAATACAGCGCTGCCTGGTCGGCGGGGATGCGTAAGAAGCTCGGGCTGGCAGAGGCCGACGCGAGTTCCGCCGCAGATATCGCCACCGAGCTCTTCGAAATTCTCAAGGTTGAGCGCGCCGACTACACCTCACTCTTCCGCAATCTCGCGGATGCCGCCCGCGGCAACACCGTGCCGGTCACGGTGCAGCTTGCGGGTTCGGAAGCGTTCGCGGATTGGCTCACTCGTTGGCGCGCGCTCGACCCCGACGCCGCGGCGATGAACCGCGTCAACCCGCTCTACATCCCCCGCAACCACATCGTCGAAGAAGCTCTCGCCGCAGCTACAGCCGGTGACATGCATCCGGTCAGCGAGCTATTGGAGTTAGTCACCGCTCCCTACGCCAAGCAACCCGGTAAAGACCGCTTCGCCCAAGCGGCCCCCGACAATTTCGGGCCCTACCGAACTTTCTGCGGGACCTAGGCCCCGCAAGGATCAGGGACATCTAAGACTTCCACCTTGTCACGCGCTACGAAGGCAGTCTTTCGAGTACGGTTCGTTATATGGCGAGCAAGAATTCTGGCAAAACTCGATCCGTCACCATGGCTGATGTTGCGAAAGAAGCCGGAGTTTCCCGACAGCTAGTTTCGCTAGTGGTGCGGAATACGGGCTATGTCGCCCCCGAAAAACGCGAGCTCGTGGTCGAAGCAATGCAGCGACTTGGGTATCAGCGCAACACGCTCGCGGCAAACCTCGCGGCGAAGCAGACCAACACGATCGGCCTGGCAATCTTTGATTTGCACAACCAGGTCTATGCCGAATTTGCCGATGGAATTCTCGAAGTTATTGAGCCTGCGGGCTACAAGCTACTCGTCTCGGTGACTCGGAAAGAATCGGCCGCAGATCGAACAACTGTGGAATCGCTGGTTGGCCTGCGCGTGGACGGCATTCTCGTCGCTACCCACTTCGGCGCCGATGGCCGAAACCTCAGCCAAGCCCTTGCAAACACGCCTGCAGTCACCTTGGGTGAAGTTGCTGATGAACCGAATATCGGCGCGATTAGCGGCAATGACTCGCTCGGTGGAAAGCTCGCCACGGAGCACCTCATCAAACAGGGGCACCAGCAAATCGCCTATATCGCCGCACCAATAACCCACCAGAACGCTGACCGCCACCGCGGTTATCTTTCGGCTTTGGAAGACCACGGGCTCGCCGAACTGGTGTTCTCCGGCGATGCGAGTGAGGCCGGCGGCAAGACGGCGTTCGACCTTGCGATGACGACAACCCCGCGGCCCACCGCGTTCTTTTGCTACAACGACGCAACAGCCTTTGGCGTGCTTTCATGCGCCAGAGAGCGCGGCCTGCGCGTCCCCGAAGATCTGGCCGTGGTCGGATACGACAACACGACACCAGCAGGCTATCCCGGGGTTGACCTCACGTCGGTCGACCAGCGCGCACACGAGATGGGCCAGCTGGCCGCCCAGGCACTTCTGGAGCGCATTCGCGACCAGGATGCACCGCTGGAGCAGCAGTCATTGGCCCCCGAGTTGGTAATCCGGCGTTCCTCGGTCACGCCAAATTAATCAGCGCTATTTAGTGGCGCCCACCGGGCCCAATACCGCACCAACGCCGCATCTGTGCTGCACCCTCCCGACAGACCATCTTGGCGCGCGCTATTAGCGCGTGCTAGGATTTCGCATTAGCACGCGCCAACATGCGCGTTACCACTATCAATGGAGCTGGTGTGCAACAATCACTTTCCCCGATTTCTGCGATCTGGACGGATCTCTCAAGTCGCCTCCCAAAGTCCAATGGGTGGCTGCATTCTGGCATCGCGATAAACGACCAGGGCATGATCTATTGCGCGCACCCCGAAGGCGGCGCGCTGCTTGAGATCTGTTCCAAACTCACCCGCAGCATCCCCGTGGAACTGAGCGAGCTTCATGGCATCGCCACTACCCCGGAACCTTCGCTCATCGCCGTTGCCGATCCGGGCTATCGAATGACTCGACTCGACGGCGCTCACCCTCAGGAACAGGGTGCACCGTACCGGGAAGAGTGGACATCGGGACGTGCGGTTCTCCTCAACACAACCGACGGGAGCATCGCCCGAGAGTTCCAGCAACCGGCGATTCCGGCATACGCGAAAGCCGGATGGCGGCCAACTTCTATTGCAATCGGCGAGGGGATCCACGGTGCTGAAGTCTGGATCGCGGATGGTTACGGAGAAAATCTGGTTCACCGATTCACCTGGAAAGGTGGCCATCTCGCCACCTTCGATGCCCACGCAACCGGCACCGCGCTCAACTGCCCCCACGGAATCTTGACCCAGGGGCACGGCGCGGACCTGCGCATCCTGATTGCCGACCGTGCGAATCGACGCATCGTGACAATCTCACCAACAGGTGAAGTTCAACGTGTATTTGGGCGGGAGCATCTCGATAGCCCCTCAAGCCTGACGACCTTGCAAGGCCGGCTTTTCGTGACTGAGCTACACGGCGGTATCGCGGAATTCGACCCACAAGACAACTACGTCAGGCACCTCGAAGCATCCCGACCACGATCACACGAAGAAGCAGCCTGGCCGAACTCTCCCGGAGGCAAGTCGGGCACCATCAATGCCCCAACACTGCAGGAAGGGTGCTTCAACAGCCCGCACGGCCTTACCTCACATCGAGGCAGCCTTTACCTCACCGAGTGGCTCATTGGCGGCCGCCTAATCAAGCTCACGCCATTGCCCCATTAACACTTAATCGCCACAAACCAAATTCAACATTCCAAAACCCATGAGGAAACCACAAAGGAGTGAACCTTGACCTCTTCCACCACTAAGACACAACCTGGCACACCCCCGGGCGGGCAAGCTAACAAGATGAGCTTTGCACGTCGCTTGACATGGATCACCGCGATCGCCACGCTCGGGGGCCTGCTCTTCGGCTATGACACGGGCGTCACCAATGGCGCACTGTCGTTCATGGTCGACTACTTCGGGCTTGACCCGCTGCAAACCGGCCTGATTACCTTCACACTGCTCATCGGCGCAGCAATCGGTGCGGTCGGCTCCGGCAGCATTGCCGACCGACTCGGCCGCAAACGGTCCATCCTGATCATGGCTGTGCTGTTTGTTGTCGGCACGCTCGGCTGCGTTTTTGCACCTGAGCTCGGAGTCCTGCTGTTTGCGCGATTCGTGCTTGGTCTCGCCGTCGGCGCATCCTCGACCGTCGTCCCCGTCTACCTTGCGGAAGTCGCACCACCAGAGCGACGCGGCAGCCTCGTTTCTCGCAACGAACTCATGCTCGTCATTGGACAGTTCCTCGCGTTCCTACTCAACGCAATCATTGGCAACATCTGGGGCTCGAACGACCACGTCTGGCGCTACATGCTCGCCGTTGCAGTCATTCCCGCACTCATGCTGGTCTTCGGAATGCTGCGCATGCCAGAAAGCCCTCGCTGGCTTATCTCACAGGGCCGAGTTGACGAAGCCCGTGCCGTACTCGAGTCGGTGCGACCGCTCGAAACCGCTCGACTCGAGACTGAAGCCATCACCACCATTGCGGAGGAAAGCCCGGGGCGCGCAGACGTCTCGCTCCGAGAAATTTTCGCGACTGCCTGGCTCCGTCGCCTGATGTTCCTGGGGTTGGGAGTGGCCTGCTTCCAGCAGCTCACGGGAGTGAACTCCGTCATGTATTACGGTACGCAGATTCTTGAACAGGCTGGCTTTGAACGAAATGCAGCCCTCATGTTCAACGTCCTCAACGGTGTCATGGCAGTTGTTGGTGTGACCTTCGCAATGCTCATGATGAACCGCATTCGCCGACGCGTGTTCATGCTCACCGGCTACATCGGCGTTACCGTTGCACACGTGCTGATCGGCTGTGTTGGCATGCTATTGCCCGAAGACAACACAGTTCGCCCTTGGCTGCTCACAGTCCTCATCCTCGCGTTCATCCTCGTGATGCAGGGATGCCTCGGCCCGACGCTGTTTGTGATTCTCGCTGAGATCTTCCCGCTCAAGGCGCGAGGCATCATGATGGGCGTAGCCTTCCTCGGACTATGGGTGATGAACTCGATCATCGCCCTCGTCTTCCCGCCGCTGGTCGCAACTTTCGAGTTCGGCACCTTCTGGCTGTTCGCCATCATTGGCGTGATCGCAGTCACCTTTGTCGCGAAGTTCCTCCCCGAAACGCGCGATATGTCGCTCGAGCAGCTCGAAGAGAGTTTCAAGAGCCGCTTCAGTAAGGCGCACTAGCCCGCGCCGGGAAAAATCACGCACCCCTTGACCCCAAATGATGGCGCGCGCTAACATTCAGTTATTGGCGCGCGCCATCACAGTGTTTGAAAGGAAAGATCAATGACGATCAGCATCGACAGTGCTGCCACTGACACCGACTACACCCCCCTCTACGACCCCTTCACCGCCGAGTTTCAGGCCGACCCGTTCTCGTACTACAAGCGACTTCGTGATGAGGCTCCCGTGTACCACAACGAGAAGTGGGACTTCTACGCAATCAGCCGCTACGAGGACGTCCGTGCGGTCCTCAAGGACCACGAGCGGTTCCTCAACTACGAAGGCGTCGACATCGACGATTTCGAGCAGGAACAGCGCGGCCCCGGCATCCTCCCCGACCTCGACAACCCACGCCACGACCAGCTGCGAACCGTAGTCCAGCGCTCGTTCATGCCCCGCAGCATCCGCAAACTCACCGACCAAATCCGGGAGGTCTGCGACGGATTCATCGACAACTTTGCTGACCGCTCGGAAGTCGATCTTGCAGACGAGTTCGCGTGGCCGATTCCTTTCCAGGTGTTCTTCGACTTCCTCGGGATGCCCCAGGGCGAGATTCGCGAAAGGTTCGTGGAATGGACCCACGGCATTAAGGACCGTGAAGTCGGTTCGCCCGATCTCACGCCCTTCGCGCGTAAATCCACCGATGAACTGCGCGAGTACCTCAAAGAACTCCTGTACGAACGTCGTGCCAATCCGCGCGAGGACGTCCTCACCACAATCGTGCAGGCAGAGATTGACGGGGAACCGCTCGCACCCGAAGATTTCGATGCTGCGGCGGAAGTCGTGGGCCTCGTGTTCGCGCTCTACATCGCGGGCATCGAGACCACGGCGGGGCAAATTGCCACCACCTTTGAACAGCTCGCACTTCACCCCGATCAGCAGCAGGCACTCCGCGAGAACCCGAAGCTCATTCCGCAAGCTGTTGAAGAGTCGCTGCGCTTCCGAAGCATCTTCCAGGTGACCGCGCGCACGACGGCCACAGACGTCGAGATGCACGGAGTTCGCATCCCCGCCGGGAAGCGAGTCTTCTTAGTGCTCGGCGCCGCGAACCGTGACGAGCGCCAGTTCGACGACCCCGACACGTTCAACATCCACCGCACCCAGGCACCGCACCTCGCATTCGGCGAGGGGCTGCACGGCTGCCTCGGCAACCCGCTTGCCCGCCTCGAGGCCACGGTCGCACTCGAGCAGATTCTCAGCCGCAAGAGTCCGTTTGTGCCAAACGGTGAACCGCGCCGTTACACCACTACCCCCAACGCTTACGTTTTCGACCGCGTGCCGGTCCGCTTCGAATGAGGAACCGACAATGACTCAGCTTCTAACTCCCACGACGATGATTCGCGAAAGCGACCTCGTAGAAACCCTCATGCTCGTCACCGTCCTTGACCGTGTGGAAGCCGCTGACGGGGTCGTACTGATCAGCGTGGGACGCGCCGACGGGAGCGAACTTCCTGAATGGCAGCCCGGCGCCCATATCGACCTTCGGCTGCGCGACGACCTCGTACGTCAATACTCGCTCTGCGGAGACCCCGAAGATCGGTCGCGCTACACCGTCGGTGTACTGCTCGAGCCCGAGAGCCGCGGCGGATCCAAGCACGTACACGAGTCGCTGCACGTGGGTGAGACGCTGCGAATCTCGCGTCCGCGGAACCATTTTGAGCTGGTGGATGCGGATAGCTACATTTTCATCGCTGGCGGCATTGGCATCACGCCGATCGCGTCCATGATCCGGGCCGCTGAACGTGCGGGGAAACCCTGGCAGCTCGCATACGGTGGCCGCAGTCGCCAGTCGATGGCTTTCCTCGATGAGCTTTCGCCGCATGCCGAGCGCGTCCAGGTGCTCGCCAAAGACGAGTCCGCTCGAATCAACCTCCCGGAACTCCTTGCGGCACCGGCCGAAGGGACCGCCATCTACGTCTGTGGGCCAGACCGGCTGCTCGACGAGACCGAATCAATTTGTGAAGCATCCTGGCCCAGCGGCGCGCTTCACCTCGAGCGCTTTACCGCGAAGGTAATCGACAATTCCGCGGACACCGCGTTTGAGATCGAACTCGTGCAGACCGGCAAGCGCGTCACGGTCGCGGCCGACCGGACCGTGCTGGAAACGCTGGCCGACGAGGGCATCCACGTCCTTTCTTCCTGCGGTGAGGGCACCTGCGGCACTTGCGAAACCCCGGTGCTGGAAGGCGAGGTCGACCACCGCGACTCGGTTCTCACCAAGGAAGAACAGGATGAGCAAGACTGCATGATGGTGTGTGTCTCACGCGCCAAATGCGCACTTCTCAAGCTGGATGTGTGACTTCTTGGGCTTCGTCACGCTCCATTGAGAAATAAAACGGGGATGCGGCCTTCTGCAACAGGCCGCATCCCCACTCTTTTATACGCATCCACCAATCGCCTCGCGGACCAGCCGCCAACCCTCGCTGAACAGCAGCCGACCCTCGCGGTGCTAATTTCGAAGCAGGCACGCGATAGGACGGATGCACATGGGCGGCTTTACAGCGTCGGCGATCCTCGCCGCATTCTTCGGGTTCTTGCTGCTACCGCTGGCGATCATCCCGTACGTCGCGTGGAGCAACCGTCGCGGTACGACCGGCTTTGGGCACGCGCTCATTAGCGCTGCGGGCCTGGTCTACCTCGTCGTGCTGTGGGCTTACACGATCCTGCCGCTCCCCGACCCAGCAACCCTGCAGTGCTCTGCCGAGGCGTATGGCCAGTTCGTTCCTTTCGACTTCATCCGCGAAGTCAACTGGAGCAACGCCCTCGCCGACTCCATGCTCCGGCAGGTGCTCCTCAACGTCCTGTTCTTTGTGCCCCTGGGAGCCCTGGTCCGGCACCTCTTCGGTACGCGCATTCTCACCACGGTGCTCATCGGCGCCGCGATTTCGCTCGCGATTGAGGTCACGCAACTCACCGGGATCTACGGCATCTACCCCTGCCCGTACCGCGTCTTTGACGTGGATGACCTGCTCGCGAACACCCTCGGGGCCTTCGTTGGTGCCTTCCTCGCCCCGATCCTCGCGAAGTTTCCGGGCCAGCACCGCCGCGATCCGCACGCCCCCGCAAAGGTCACCGCGGCACGGCGTCTCACTGGCGCGCTGGTCGACTTCATTAGCGTCGTCCTCATCGGTTTCGGGCTTCCCCTCGCCCTCGAAGTCACGCTCGCCCTCGCGTACCCGAATAGCTTCGCCGAGCTGCCCATCCACACCCATATGTCGTGGATCTACGCGGGAACGATCGCCGCAACCGCCATCGTGATGTTCCTCATTGTGCCGGCCACTACCAACGCGACGATCGGTCAGCACCTCAGCTATTTGCGCTCGGTACGCCCGGACGGCAGCGCGCCCGGCTTCGGCCGCACCCTCATCCGTTTCATCACCGGCGGGGGCCTCTACTTCATCCTGATCGCACTATCCACACTCGAGATTCCGTTCACCGGTGGCCTCGCGCACCTTTGGTTTGTGGCTTCGGTTCTGGTGATTTTGATCTTCAGCCCACGCGGAATCAGCGGCTTCGCCTCGGGGCTCGTGGTGGTGGATGCACGCGACCCCGATTCCGCGCATGCCGCGCGTCGGCGCATTGATGAGCCGCGGCGGATGAGCGCGGCGGTACTCGCGCTCGGCGGCACGATTTATCTAGG
Organism: Gulosibacter chungangensis; assembly: GCF_008831155.1. Lineage (GTDB taxonomy): Bacteria > Actinomycetota > Actinomycetes > Actinomycetales > Microbacteriaceae > Gulosibacter > Gulosibacter chungangensis. Next base: position 266,398 of record NZ_WBKB01000001.1, read on the forward strand.
TTTTTCGCTTGTGCTCGGTATCAGCACCCTCCTACCAGCGGCAGGTCTCGGGCTCTCACTTCTGGGACTGGTGGCGCTCATTGCCTCAACACTCTTCCTTGCCGGTTACCTGCTGTTCAGCGGCGTCACGGTGCTTCGCCGAGAGGGACGCTCACTCGCAAACATGCTGGGGCTGCTCGCCCTCGCGGGGGTAACCGCAGTGCTCGCGGTGTTTGTAATCGCCGTACTCAACCAGATTTACTGGCTGCTCGTGCTCTCGGTCGCGGCGCTCGGCCTGACCGCATACCTCGGGTTTATCTTCTTCGCTTTCCTGCTCTACGGCCAGATCTACGCACGCCGCGAGCCACGGCCGGGGATGGCTGCGGTGGTGGTGCTCGGCTCGCGCGTGTTCGGCGACCGCGTGCCGCCGCTGCTGGCCGCGCGTATCGACCGGGGCATGGCCGCGCACCGTGCCGAGGTGGAGGCAGGCCGCGATCCGCTGCTGATTCTTTCGGGTGGCCAGGGTGCCGACGAACAGGTCGCCGAGGGTGAGGCGATGGCGAAATACGCGCTGGATGCGGGGGCCGAGCCGGCGCTCGTGCGGGCAGAGACCGCATCCACCACCACGGAAGAAAATCTCAAGTTCAGCCGCGAGTTGCTGCGCGCAGAAGCGCGTGGCGAGCGGATGCTCGTGGCCACGAATGACTACCATGCCTTCCGCGCTGCGCTTCTCGCTCGCAAGCTCGGCATCGACGCCCAGGTCGTCGGGGCGAAGACCGCGCGCTATTACTTCCCGAGTGCGGTGCTGCGCGAGTTCGCCGCGGTGCTTTTCCTCGAAAAGTGGCAGCACCTCGCGTTTGGCTTGGGGGTCACGCTCCTCAGCGGCGCGGTCGCCTGGATTATCGTGATTGGCTAAGCGCCCGCTAGTCGAGTTTGAATTCTGCGCGACGCCCCTCTGGCACGAGGTCGAGGAAGTCCTCACGGTTCCGGTCGATGGTGTGCAGCACGTAGGGGCAATACGGCAGGACGCCCAAACCGCGAGCCCGCGCATCCGCCAAAGCCTCGGTGACGAGCAGGCGTGCCAGACCCGGCACCGACTTCGACTTGTCGACCTCCGTGTGGATGAGCGCGATGTTTTCTCCACGCAACCGGTAGTCGATGAGCCCTAGTCGATCACTACCAGCCTCAATCACGTAGCGGTTGTTTTCGGCGTCATCGCGAACGATCGGGACTTCTCCGTTGACGAGCACTTCACTCATGCTGTGGCCTCCTTTGGTGCGTGCGAGGCAGGTCGGGTACTGGCGTGTGAGTCATGGCGTGACGCTTTCTGTGGTGGCGTGAATCGGTGCAGCGTCGTAGGTGACCCAGTTCGTGCGGGTGCCGACTTTGTCGTAGAGCGCTTGCTCCTGATGGTTATCGCTTGCCGTGATGCCACGGATGATCGAGCAGCCCTCCTCGCCCGCGATCTCAGCCACGCGCTGAATCAGCGCCCGCCCCGCGCCACCACCACGCGCGATCAGGGTCCTCCCTACGGATCACGACGCTGCAGCACATCTTCGTGCGGAATCAAGATTCCAAGTGTCTCGTGCTCTGCCTGATTGGCACATGACAAATTGTGCGAGATTCACGTCGAGAGGAAAATCCCGCGCCTGCCGCGAGTAAGCTCTTTTGAGTACAAGCAGAGTGCTCTTAACGCAGCGTGACGAAGTCCTGAACTCCACGCGAACAACGCAAGACATCTGCCTGAGGAGAAAGACACAAGTGGAACTCACCCTCATCGTGTTGCTAGTGATCGTGCTGGCGCTGTTCTTTGACTTCACGAATGGTTTTCATGACACCGCGAATGCGATGGCAACACCCATCGCGACCGGCGCGTTAAAGCCAAAAACCGCGGTATTACTGGCCGCAATATTGAACCTCATCGGCGCGTTCCTATCGACCGAAGTCGCCAAGACGATCTCCGGAGGCCTCATCAATGAGGGTGACGGAGGTGTGTTGATCACCCCCGAGATGATCTTCGCCGGGCTCATCGGGGCGATCGTGTGGAACCTGCTGACCTGGCTATACGGGCTGCCTTCGAGTAGCTCGCATGCGCTCTTCGGCGGACTCATCGGTGCCGCACTCGTCGGTGCCGGGTTCTCCGCGATCAACGGCGGCGTGCTGCTTTCGAAGGTCTTGATTCCCGCGCTTGCAGCGCCGCTGACCGCCGGTTTGGTCGCGTTCACGGCGACCAAGATCGCGTACGCAATCACGCGCCGACAGGACGGAAATAAGGACGGCCGCGGTCGGTTCCGGTACGCGCAGATCGCATCCTCTTCGCTGATCGCACTCGCACACGGCACCAATGACGCCCAGAAAACGATGGGTGTCATCACCCTGACCCTCGTCGCCGCGAATCTTCAGGCTCCCGGTACCGGCCCCCACTTCTGGGTTATTGCCGCCTGCGCGCTCGCCATTGCCATCGGCACCTACTCAGGCGGTTGGCGCATCATCCGTACGCTCGGTGCGGGTCTTACCCAGGTCAAGCCCGCACAGGGTTTTGCCGCCGAAACCTCCACCGCCGCCACGATCCTCGCATCCACCCACCTCGGCTTTGCGCTGTCGACCACGCAGGTTGCTTCGGGCTCGGTGATCGGCTCCGGCCTCGGCCGCCGCGGCTCGACGGTGCGGTGGCGCACCGCCGGCCGAATCGCCCTGGGCTGGCTCTTTACCCTGCCCGCCGCTGGTGCGGTAGGAGCGCTTGCGGCATTGATCGCACACCTCGGCGTGTTCGGCGTGATCTTCGACGCGGTAGTTGGATTTGGCTTCGTCCTCTTCATTTTCTGGCGTTCGAAGCGAAACCAGGTGACACCCACGAACGCGATCCCGATTTCCGATGTTGCTGAGTCGGGCTACGCGGTTCGCATCCGTAAGGGCAAGGCAAAGCGCGCGCGGCAAGTCGACGGTGGCGTACCGCAGCTCACGCCAGTCGCGCAGAGCGCGTTCTACGCTGACAAAGCCGCGAAGGAAGCCAAACGTAAATCGGCCGCCCAAGACCAGGAGCGAGCGGCGGGTTCACCGCCAAGCACCGAGGCAGAGCCTCCACAAGCCCCTCCGCAGCAGGACACGCCCCGACAAGACTCCGGGCGACAAGACACGCCGCGACAAGCCCCAGTGCAACAAGACCCGGTGCAACAAGACGCAGCCGAGCGACGCCCAGCCCCGGCAGCACACCAACCAGAACCCCGTGACGAGCAGAACGGAGACGACCGATGATCGATTGGATGGCATTCCTGATCGTGTTCGGCACTACGCTGGTCTCAGCGGCAGTGGTCGTTTCACTGTTCTCGCTGGGCATTCGATTCCTGGCGACTCCGGCACCTAAGGTGGCGCACGCAGACGGCAGCTTCGAGCCGAACGGGCCTTCTCGTGATGACGAAGATGACGACATCGATGAAATGGGTCGCCCGCGATGGGCGACGGGCCTTGCCTACCTCTGTTTCGGTCTCTCCGGCGTGTGCGTTCTCATCGGTATCTACCTGATTGTGCCCGCGCTTCACGGCTAGTCTGAAGTGCCATGACATGCTTCGCCATCGGCCACTCGACGCGTTCGATCGAGGAGTTCATCGCGCTGTTGCGAGATGCGTCGGTCACACTCGTGGTCGATGTACGGAAGCTGCCCGGGTCGCGCAAATATCCGCATTTCAATGCGGATGCGCTGGCCGAGTCGCTTTCTGAGGCTGGGATTGGCTATGAGCGGTCTGAGGGACTTACCGGCAGGCGCCGAGTGAGTATGATCATTCCCTTCGAGGTCAACGGCTTCTGGCGCAATCGCAGCTTTCACAACTACGCCGATCACGCGCTGACCGAAGAATTCGCGGCGGCGATCGAGGAACTCCGCACCGCCGCTTCCGAGCAACATGTCGCGGTCATGTGCTCGGAAGCGGTCTGGTGGCGCTGTCATCGGCGAATCATCGCCGACCATCTACTGGCCAAAGGCGACCAGGTCATCCACCTCATGGATGCTGGGAAGCAGTCCCCCGCATCCCTCACCGAAGGTGCCGTGATCGGCGAGGACGGGAAGGTTCGCTACCCCGCCCAGGCCGACGAGTAAGGGCCCGCACTGAGTCGAGCGCAGGCGCGTTTAGTCGAATTCGGGCGAGGTCGTGCGCGAACGCTTCAGCTCGTAGAAGTACTCGAATGACCCGAGCGTGACGGCGGCGTCGAAGATCTTGCCGGCCTGCTCGCCCCGTGGAATCCGCGTCATGACCGGGCCGAAGAAAGCCGTGTCGTTGAACGCGACCACGGGCGTGCCGACCTCGTCGCCCACCTTAGAGATACCTTCCTGGTGCGAGGCGCGCATTTTCTCGTCGAGCTCGTCGGTCTTCGCGGCGTCCAGGATGCTCGCCTCGAGTGAGAGGTCCGCGAGCGCACCGGCGACGGCGGCTTCAAAGTCCTTTTCGCCTTCGTTGTGGATGCGTGTACCGACAGCCGTGTAGAACTCGCCAAGCTTTTGGTCGCCGTGACGCTCCCACACCTGGGTGGCGGCGCGAGCGGGCAGCCACGCACGGTCCAAAAGCTTGCGGTAGCCCTCGTCGAGATCGCGGCCCTCATTGAGGACGGACAGCGACATGATGTGCCACTTCACCTCAATGTCACGCACCTGCTCTACCTCGAGAATCCAGCGCGAGGTGATCCACGCAAACGGGCAGATCGGGTCAAACCAGAAGTCAACGGTCTCGCGGGTCTGTTCGGTCATGACACTCCTTTAGTCGTTTTGGTTCTGTTGAAAATTTTGGAGCGCTTGAATCTTTCGGCTCCGTGAGATGACAACCTTGCGACGACAAACCGTATTCCACGGCGAGCGCTTACCAACTGATTTCTTGGGCGGTGAGGCGCGGAGCAAGTCGGCGAAATCAGTCGCCGAGCCAATACGTGTCAGCATCAATCAACCAGTGACTTCGAATCGTCAATGCCCGCTCCAGCCCCGCCAAAACGCTCGCCACTGCGAGCGTGGAGCCCAACCAACCGGGCACTTCAAGCGGGTTCGTGAAGGTGCCAAACCGCTCCGCAATGAAATCCATTTGCGAGATGAGCTCGATGACCCACGGCAGCAGCAGGACAAGACTGACCAACAGGATGGCGATCGCGAGCCAGCCGATAATTCGGCTCGCCACCGGGTGGTTGCGTCCGAATTTCGCGCGCCAAAATTCGGCGGTGCCCGGCATCGGCACGAGTTGCTGTTCTTGACCGTCTCGCAGCAGGTGGATGCGCGTCATCCCGTAAGTCGAGTCGGCCACCTCGATCTGCCCCTGATGGACCGGGAATTTCACCGGGAGCTTCGCCCGCAGGTGCTGACTGCCGTCGCGATAGAGCGCACAGCGGCTCTCGAGGTCGAAAAAGTTCACGTCGACGGCGTAACTCCGCGGCACTTCCTTGCCCTGCGCATCCGGCTCGATGAGCCGAATGCCGAACTGCGTGCGCCAGAGCGCTTGGACTCCACGCACCGGTTTGAGTGCGCTACCGTCACCGGGCTCGATTTTGGCCGCGTTCTTATCGGCTCGCGTCATTGAGGGATCCTTTCGTGGCTCAGTGTCACCGTGCCACAGAATATTTAAAGCCTCCCGCGCTCAGTAACAAGTCCGCAGCTACTTGCTTTCCTTGTGCTCGGATTCGCCGATCTTCCAATAACCGCGGATGTCAATCGCCTGCTTCGCGTGCCCGAGTTCCCGCAGCTGCTTGCGAATCGGCAATAGGCTCGTGGCTTCGGATGCAGCCCACAAGAAGGTATTCGCCTCAAGGTTTGGCATCGCCGTTGCGACCGCGTCACCGAGCGTCTGGCCATTGGCGCGGTGGAGCCAGCGGAGACTTGCACGCGGATGCACGGGCAACTCTCGCTCTCGGCTCGCCTCTTCGATCAGCACGAAGACATCGAGCGCGGCTTCGCGCGGTGCTTCCTCCAACCATCGCTCGATCGCGGGAAGTGCCGTCTCATCACCGGCGAGGAGATAGCGGTCATACCCGGTGGGGAACCGTGCAGAGCCGCGCGGTCCAAGAACTCCGAGAAGATCCCCTGGCTTGGCCGCAATTGCCCAGCGGCCAGCAGGTCCGTGCTCATGCAGCAAGAAGTCGATGGCGAGTTCGGGCTTTTCGGCGTTGACCCATCGAATCGTGTATTCGCGAAGCTCAACTCCGTCGGGTCGGTTGAGGCCACTTTCGTCGATCGTCGGCATCGTGACCTCGCCGGTGTCAGCGTTTGGAAGCACGAGTCGCACGTGGTCGGCAGGCGAAAACTGCCCGTAGGGAAGCGTGGCCTCAAGGTCTTCGCCGCCCAGAATAATGCGGCGCATATCGCTCGAGAGTTCTTCAACCCGCAGCACCGTGAGCAGTCGTGTTTTCAACGGGTACGGGGTTCGTTTAACAGCAAGCGTCGGAGCAGTCATGGAGTCCTTTAACGTGGTCGATTGCGCGCTCCAGCCAGACCGGCGAGCTGCGCATCTGGATATCCGTAGGTTACCAAACTATGTTTGAAACAAACAGGTTTGCCTATTTGCCGAAGGAATTATGAGCCCCGCCGAACACGATCCCGAACACGACACTGCCCGAGAACTGCGCATGTTGCTGGGTCCGTTGCGGCGTGAGCTCAAGCGCGCAACGCCCCCGCCAGCAGCAGCGGCCAGCCTCACATCGGCACAGGTCGAGCTCCTGCGCGCCGTCCAGCAACACGGGCCGCTCACCACCACGGAACTCGCCGGACACTTGTCGCTCGCCCGCCCCACGGTCAGTAATCTCGTGAAACAGCTCACGCAGGTCTCCCTGCTCTCTCGCGAGCTCTCCCCCATAGATGCTCGCGCGATCCTGATCGGTGTCACGGACGAGGCCCAGGGCATCCTTCGCGAGGCTGGCCGCCAACGGGTTGCCGTCCTACAAAACGCCATCGATAGCCTCTCGGCCGCCGACCGCCAGACGCTCGACGAGGCGCTGCCCGTGCTGCGCCGCATCCTCGAATCTTTACAGGATCGTGGGGCCCGGCACTATTAGCCGCTTGCGCTGTGCGTCTGCGGGTCGCGAAAACTGACAGGGTTGTGAAGTTAGCTGACTGGATGACGGAATCGCGAGACATGGCAGCGTTCGGGGAGGCGACGCGCACCTGGTTCTTGGGTGCGTTCGAGCAGCCGACCCGCGCGCAACGCGAGGCCTGGGAAGCGATCGCGACCGGCAGCCACACGCTCGTGGTCGCGCCGACCGGCTCTGGCAAGACCCTCGCGGCGTTTCTCTGGGCGCTGGATCGGCTCATCCATGATACTGAGGTGGCGACCGAGCCTCGCAAGCCCGGCACGCGCATCCTCTATATCTCGCCGCTGAAGGCGCTCGGGGTCGACGTCGAGCGGAACCTCAACGCACCGCTGGTGGGCATCGACCAGACCGCGAAGCGACTTGGGCTGCCGGCGAATGCGATCTCGGTCGGGGTCCGCTCGGGCGACACGAAGCCCGCCGAGCGCCGCCGGCTGCAGGCAAACCCGCCGGATGTGCTGATCACCACGCCCGAGTCGCTCTACCTCATGCTCACGTCCAGCGCCCGCGAGGGACTGCGAGCCGTCGACACCGTGATCGTCGATGAGGTGCACGCCCTCGCCGATTCCAAACGAGGGACACACCTCGCGCTCTCGCTCGAACGGCTGGATGCGCTGCTCACCTCGCCCGCGCAACGCATCGGCTTGTCAGCGACGGTGCGGCCGCTCGAGACGGTTGCGAAATTCCTCGGCGGCGCGGCTCCTGTGAAGATCGTCGCTCCCCCAAGTGAGAAGGCGTTCGATCTCAAGGTGGTCGTGCCGGTGGAGGATCTCAGTGATCTCGGTACGGTCGGAGGTCCCGGGCGGTCCGCGCGCGACGAAGGTGCCTCACAAAACCAGCACGCGCAGGACGATGACATTGTGTTCGGCGACTCCACCCAGTCCACCGATCCCCGCCACGGCTCGATCTGGCCGCATATTGAAGCGGAGATCGTCGACCGTGTGCTCGAACACCGCTCCACGATCGTGTTCGTGAATTCCCGGGGCCTTGCGGAACGGCTCACCGCAAACCTCAATGAGGAGTATCGCTCGCGTCTTGCCGAGGCTGCGGCACAGGCGGAATTCGCTGCCGCCACCGACAGTAACTCCAACGCCGACAGCGCTGCCGCCACCGATAGCCGCGCCACCGCCGATAGCAATTCCGCGAGCGCCGCGTCCCATGGCCCCGAAGCCAGTCTGCGAGGGGAAGCCAGCCCGCGAAGACACGCCAACCCGCAAACCGACGGCGCGCCGCACGACGAGGACACCCTCGCGCGCACTCACCACGGTTCAATGTCGAAGACCACGCGCGCCGCGGTCGAGGAGGCGCTGAAGTCCGGTGAGCTGCGCTGCGTGGTCGCGACCTCGAGCCTGGAACTCGGCATCGACATGGGCGATGTGGAGCTCGTGATCCAAGTGGAGGCGCCACCTTCGGTCGCCTCGGGGCTGCAGCGGCTCGGACGTGCGGGCCACCAGGTCGGCGGCACTTCGCGCGGGGTGATGTTGCCGAAGCATCGGGCGGATGTGCTGAATTCGGCGGTGGTCGCGGCAAGAATGCTTTCGGGCACGATCGAGCGCATTGAGCTGATCGAGAACCCGCTGGATGTGCTGGCTCAGCAGATCATCGCCGCCTCCGCGGTGGATGCCTGGGCGGTGGATGATTGGCTCGCGCTGGCCAGAAAAGCTTCCTCCTATCAGCGGCTTTCGCGAGCGCTGCTCGACTCGGTATTGGACCTCCTGGCCGGCCGCTATCCCTCGGATGAGTTCGCACACCTGCGTCCGCGAATCGTTTGGGATCGTGACGCCGATACCTTTACGGGCCGACCCGGCGCACAGCGACTTGCGGTGACCGGCGGCGGCACCATCCCCGACCGCGGCATGTACGGGGTATTCATGTACACCGGTGCCGAGGACGGTCCGGAATCCGAGGACGGCACCACCGCATCCAGCCGCCGCCCCGCGGGTACTCGCGTGGGTGAACTTGACGAGGAAATGGTCTACGAATCCCGCGTGGGCGACGTGATCGCACTCGGCTCGACTTCCTGGCGCATCCGCGAAATCGGGCCCGACCGGGTGCGGGTCACGCCCGCGTTCGGGCAGCCGGGTCGGCTGCCGTTCTGGCACGGCGATTCGATCGGGCGGCCAGCCGAGCTCGGTGCCGCGATTGGCGAGATGAGTCGAGCGATTGCGACGAAGGATGCGGTACCGGAGGGTCTCGAGGAAGTCCTCGACGAGCATGCGGCCACGAATCTTGTCGCCTATATTCGCGAGCAGGGCGAGGCTACCGGACAGGTGCCGAGCGACCGGGTGCTGGTGGTGGAGCGTAACCGCGATGAGCTCGGCGACTGGCGCGTAGTGCTGCATTCCCCTTTCGGTCGCCGCGTGCACGCACCCTGGGCGTTACTAGTGACCGCGCGGGTTCGCGAGCGCTTCGGGATGGAGGGATCGGCCGTCGCGAGTGATGACGGGATCGTGGTGCGCATCCCCGATATTGATGCCGACCCGCCCGGCGCGGAACTGTTCGTGTTCGAACGCGAAGAGATTAAGCCGACCGTCACTCGCGAGGTGGGCGCATCGGCGCTCTTTGCTGCCCGGTTCCGCGAGAATGCTGCGCGGGCGCTGCTGCTGCCGCGTCTGCATCCGGGAAAGCGCTCACCACTCTGGCAGCAGCGACTGCGGGCTGCGCAGCTCCTCGAGGTGGCCCGTCGCTATCCGGAATTTCCGATCATCCTCGAGACCGTGCGTGAGGTGCTCAACGACGTCTACGATCTCGAAGCGTTCACCGAACTGATCGCCCGCATCGAATCGCGCGAGGTGCGGATCACCGAGGTGGTCACCCCAGAGCCATCGCCGTTCGCACGCAATCTGCTGTTCGGCTACGTCGGGCAGTTTCTCTATGAGGGAGATCAGCCCCTCGCCGAGCGTCGCGCCGCCGCGCTCAACCTCGACGCGAACCTGCTTTCCGAGCTACTCGGCGCGACTTCGCTGCGGGAACTCCTCGATCAGGATGCGATCGACGACGTGGCAGCGGAACTGCAGAAGCGCGCGCCCGGGTTTCGGGCGCGCGACCTCGAGGGGGTTGCGGACCTGTTGCGATTGCTCGGGCCACTGAGCGAGACGGAAATTCTCGAGCGGTTTGGGGAGGATGCGGGACTGATGGATTCGGCGGAGTCCGCATCGCCAGAAGGCTCCGAGGCCAGTGCGAGTGATCCTTCCCGGCTGGCAGAAGTCCAGGCCGCGATGCCGGGCATCGCCCGCCTCGAAGAGGTTCAGGAGACCGTCACGCGTCTCGTCGACAGCAAGCGCGCCCTACGCCTGCGCATTGCGGGTACTGAGTGTGTGGCCGCGATCGAGGACGCCGCTCGCCTCCGCGATGCCCTCGGCACCCCGATTCCGATCGGCGTACCCGCGGCCTTCCTCGCGCCCGTTGAAGACCCGCTCGGCGATCTCGTCGCCCGGTTCGCACGCACGAACCCGCCGTTTACCACCGCCGAGGTCGCTGAACGCCTTGGAATCGGCCAGTCTGTCGCACTCGCTGCCTTGCAACAACTCGAGCTCTCCCACCGGATCGTGCGGGGTGAATTCACGCCTGCCCGAGTCGGTGAGGAATGGGTCGATGACCGGGTGTTGCGGCGCATCCGGGCCCGCACCCTCGCCAAGCTGCGGCACGAGGTCGAACCGGTTTCACAGGCTGCCTACGCGAGATTCTTAACCGAGTGGCAGCAGCTCGATGGCGACCTGCGGGGCGTGGATGGTGTATTCACCGTGATCGACCAACTGCAGGGCGCGCAGATTCCGGCCTCGGCATGGGAGTCGCTGATCCTGCCCGCTCGGGTGCGCGACTACTCCCCCGGGATGCTCGATGAGCTGATCATTTCGGGCGAGGTTCGCTGGCACGGGCACAGCGAAATCGGCCGCGCCGACGGGTGGCTGAGCCTGCACCTGAGCGATACCGAGCACCTCACCTTCGAGCGTCCGGAACTGCCCGAGGATGCATCCCCACTGGCAAAGCGTGTCGCCGCAGTCCTCGCGCGCGGCGGGGCGATGTTCCTGCCGCAGATCGTGACCGAGCTGACGGTTCAGACTGGCCTGGGCCCCGCATCCGCGCCGCCCTCACTCGAAGAAATTGCGGATGCGCTGTGGGAGTTGGCCTGGTTCGGAATCGCCTCGAGCGACTCGCTTGTCCCACTGCGGGCGCTGTTGGCCGGGCAGGTGGGGGCGCGGAGTTCCTCGAGCCGGTCGGCACCTTCGCACCGCACCGCGCGGCAGCCCGCGCGCGGACGCTCATTCCGGTCGTGGGCTGCCGAACGGAAGGCCGCACAGGTGCCACCTCGGGCAGCTGGTCGTTGGTCGCTAGCGGAATCCTTCGCCGAAGACGCGACTGTGAAAGCGCAAGCTGGCGCCGAACTGCAGTTGGACCGCTACGGGGTGGTGACTCGTGGTTCCGTGGAGGCCACCGGGATAGAAGGCGGCTTTGCGCTTGCCTACCGAGTGCTCGCGAAATTTGAGGAGGCCGGTCGCGCACGGCGCGGCTATTTCATCGCCGGACTCGGCGCCGCACAGTTCGCGACGGCCGGGGCGATCGACGCGCTGCGGCGTGCGGATGACGACCGTTTCGAGGAGAAACCACCGCTTCGAGCCGTCACGCTTGCCGCGACCGATCCGGCAAACCCCTACGGTGCGGCGCTACCCTGGCCCGAGCATGAGTCCACGCATCGGCCGGGGCGAAAGGCTGGCGGGCTCGTAACGCTCGTGGACGGTGAGCTGATGCTGTACGTGGAGCGCGGCGGGAAAACTTTGCTGTCATTCCTTGAGTCGGACTCTTTCGAGAACAACCCCGTCGCCCGAGCCGCCGCTGAATCGCTTGCCGAAACGGTGCGCCGGGCACGCATCCCCAACCTCGTGATCGAGAAAATCAACGGCGCCTATGCTCTCGAGGCGCCACTCGCGAGACTCCTCACCGATGCCGGTTTCGGGCAAATCCCGCGCGGCCTGCGGATGCGACTCTAAGGACGACGATGCCAGAGGGAGATTCCGCGTACCGCGCAGCCAAGAACCTGCACCGCTCGCTGACGGGGCGCTCGGTGAACCGCTTCGAGTTGCGCGTGCCGAAACTCGCGACCGCCTCGCTGCTCGGCGAAGAAATTCGCGGGGTGGATGCGCGGGGCAAGCACGTCCTGCTGCGCATCGGTGAGTACACGGTGCAGTCTCATTTCGGGATGGACGGGTCTTGGCGCATCGTTCCGCCAGCTTCCGCGGCACGAGCTGCTGGAAGGCGACCACGCCGCGGGCCGACGATTGCCTGGCCCGCTGCCCACCGCATCCGCGCAATCATCGGTACGGATGCGGCGATCGCCCTGGGCATCGATCTTGCGAAGCTTGATATGTGGCCGACAGCCGACGAGGAGGAACACCTCGGCTGGCTTGGTCCCGACCTCCTCGCCGAGACTCCCGATCTTGCCGAAGCGATCCGAAGGATCCAGCAGCAACCCGACCGCGAGATCACCGCCGCACTACTCGACCAGCGGAACCTTGCCGGGCTCGGCAATGAGTACGTCACGGAAATGTGTTTTCTGCTGGGTGTGCTGCCGAGCAGAACGGTGCGTGAATGCGGCGACATTGCGGAATGGGTAAGGCTCGGTCGCAGGCTGCTCCTCGCCAACCGCGACCGCGTCGACCGCACCTTCACCGGTGACTTGCGTCGGCCGACCTATGTATTCGGCAGGGCGGGTCAGCCGTGTCGCCGCTGCGGCACAATCATTCTCGAGGGCAAGCATGCATCCGGCAGCAAACAGCCGGGAGCCACCGTTCGCAACGCGGCTTGGTGTCCCAACTGCCAGTGCTGATCGGCGGGCAGAACGACCAACTGTGACCTGCGGTCGCCACAGGAGAGACTCCAGCCGGCACCTTTAGGCTGGGGAGCATGCCTTACCCCGCAGCCGCGCACGCCTCGAGCCCAGCAACCGTCCGATGAACCCGCTCATGAAGGCGGCCTTGGGACTCTTCGCCGCACCCCGGATCGACATGCGTGAAGACTACGGAAAGGTCCGCCGCGCACAGCGTTGGTTCGCATCCCTCTGGCGACCTGGCCTGCGAAATTCCTACCGGCAAACCACCGCAACCGTCGGCGACCGCAAAATTCGGGTGCGCATTTTCCAGCCAATCGAACGGCGCGGCGACGACATTCTGCTGTTCTTCCACGGCGGCGGCTGGGTCACCGGCGACATCGAAACCTACACCACCACCTGCCGGGCGATGGCCGAACTCACCGGCTGCCCCGTGGCCTCGGTGAACTACCGGCTTGCGCCTGAGCATCCATACCCCGCGGGGCTCGAAGACTGCTACGGCATCACCAAGCAACTATTGGAGGAGCCGCAGCGGGCCGGCATTTCGGATGCGCGAAATATTGTCCTGGTCGGGGATTCGGCTGGTGGCAACCTCGCTGCGGCGGTGTCGCTCCGGTTGCGTGATGAGGGCCATGTCGGGGTCACCCGGCAAATCTTGCTCTATCCGGTCACGCATTGGGATCACGATCCGACCACGTCCCCATTCGATTCGGTGCGCGAATATGGCGAGCATTTGCGGCTTACCAATGCCGAGGTGCAGGCATATATGGACCTCTATGTTCCGGATGCGCAGGCCCAGCGCGAGCCCTATGTGTCGCCGCTGATGGCGAAGGATTTTTCTGACCAGCCACGGACCCTGCTGATTTCGGCAGGGTGGGACTTGCTGCGTGACGAGGGCGAGGCCTACGGCAAGGCGCTGCAGGATGCGGGCAACGAGGTTCAGGTTCACCGCGTACCCGAGGCTCTGCACGGGTTCATTCAGCTGCCGCGGTTCACGCGACAGATGCGGGATGCTTACGAGGTCATCAACGCATTCCTCGATGAACCCGAGCACCGGCACGACGCTGCCAAACAGCCAGAAGCGGGCCCCGGCGCATGACCGATGGGGCACCTACGCGACGGAATTGGGTGCGGCTCGACAACGCATCCAATATCTTTCTGGCAGCCCGCAGCACCACCGACCCGAAGGTTTTCCGGATGAGTGTGGAGGTCGATCACGAGGTTGACCCCATGTTGCTGCAAGCCGCACTCGATGAGACCTACGATCGTTTTCCGCTCTTTCATGCCGTGTTGCGGCGCGGAATCTTTTGGTATTACCTGCAAGACAGCGATCTTCGGCCCACCGTCGCGGAGGACGATCAGTACACCTGCTTCCCGATCTATCAGACCGACCGCCGGAATCTCTTGTTCCGCATCCTCTATTACCGGCGCCGTATCATCCTGGAGATCTTTCACGCGCTCTCGGACGGCACCGGGGCGCTGTGGTTCGTCTCGGACCTGGTGACCGCCTATTTGCGGCTGAAATATCCAGACGAAGCACCGTCCGAGGTCAGCAATGCGGATGCGCCGCTTACTGAGCCGGAGGAGTCGCTGGCACAGACTCGTGGTCTCGTGCCGGATAGTTTTAGTCACCATTTCCGTCAGCATCGGAAGCAAGATCATCCAACCGCGGATTTCGATCACGTTGCAGCTGCGGCTACTGCTGAAACCGAAGCTGTGTCGGAAGCTGCGAAGGCACCGGTTGGTTCGGATTCCCGGTTGCGAGCTCTACTGCGCAGACCCGAGCAGAAGGTGTATCGGGTTCGAGGAGCTCGAACGCCGGATAACCGCGCGCGGGCTGTGGAGCTCACGGTCAACGCGAAGGCTGCGCTTGGGTTGGCCCGTGCCGAAGGGGTGTCGTTGACGACCTACCTCACCGCGCTGTTCTTCGAATCGATTCGCCGCTCGGCGGGTGACCTGGGCGATGCGCCCACAATGTCAGCTTCGATTCCGGTGAATCTGCGGCAGTTCTTCCCTTCCACCTCGGCCCGAAATTTTTTCGCGACCGTCCACGTCGAACACACGTATGGGGAGGGCTCCGACGATTTGGGATCGATCGCTCGAAATCTCGAGGAAGATTTCCGCCCGAAGGCGACTCCCGAGGCACTGGAGCAGAAACTTCGCCAGCTGATCCGGCTCGAGCGGCATCAGGTCATCCGTATTATTCCGCGGCCGTTCAAGGATGTGATTCTCCGGCTCCTCAATTGGGGTAATAACCGCGGTCTCACCGTCGCGATTTCAAACCTCGGGCGTGTGAGCCTTCCAGAGCCGGCGGATAGTCACGTCGATCGGATGTATTTCCATGTCTCCGCAGTTCGACCACAGTTCTGTGCGATGAGTCACGGAAACCAGCTCACAATTAGCTTTACTTCGCCCTTCGTCGAGACCGGGCATATTCAGGAATTTGCACGACACCTCACGGAGCACGGCGTTGAGGTTTGTGTTGCCGCAGCCGCCGTTACCGAGGAAGAGATCGCGGAGCTTTCTTCATGAACGGTTGCGAGGCCTGCAAGGTCACCATCGAAGGTGCTTGGATGCGCTGCCCGCTGTGCGGAGCATCCACCACGGGTACGGCGACGACGAGTCCTTTGCCTGCCGTGCCGCTCAAGTTTTCGCGGCGTCGATTGTTGACGGTGCTCGCCTTTAGTTCGTTGGGGCTGGTGGTCGGGTCCTTCGCTGTGCAGCTGTTTTTTGGGCACGACGGTGTTGGCGTTGTCCGATCGATTTGGCTGGGTGTGATGGCGATGTGGCTGGTTGTGCTCACGGCCGTTCGTAAGCGTCGCAATGTGGCGAAGAGCACGGTGTATCTCGTGCTGATCGTGGGCTTGATTTGTGTGTATTGGGACTATCTCACCGGCTGGAACGCCTGGAGCCTGACGTATGCGGTGCCCATCATGAGTGCTTCGGCGGTTGTGGGGCTATTGATCGCTGTTCGCCTGATGCGAATGGAACTCGGCGAGTATCTGGTTTATAGCGGGGTGACCGCACTGCTCGGGCTGCTGCCGATTCTTTTTCTGGTGTTTGGTTGGGTCACGAACCCGGTGCCGTCAATCATTTGCGTAGTGCTGAGCGCGATTATCTTGGTGCTGCAGTTGGTTCGAATCCGCTCAGTTGGTCACGAGCTCGGGAAACGCTTCCACCTCTAGGTGAGACCAGCCTCAATGCGCATGTAATCCTTTGGTTGACAGATCATGTCAACCAAAGGTTTACTTATTGCATGAAAGAAATCCAACAAGCCCAGCAGGCGCTTGGGGATGCCAAAGCGAACCTCAAGGCGACTGTCCAACGAGCCAGACGAGACGGACACACGTGGGCCGAGATCGGCACCGCGCTCAACATGACCCGACAGGCCGCGTTCAAGCGATTCGGCGAAGTTACCAACCCCGCAACCGGCAAAATCATCAAGGGAGCACTCATGTCCATCGAACAGATCACTAAGCTCACCGAACGGGTCTTTGAACTCATCAGCGCAGGCAAGTACGACGAACTTGAACCGCTCATCCACCCTGACGTGCGCGAGGAACTGCCAGCGTCACTCATTGCCGAAACTTGGGCGCGCGTCCTCGCGGAAGTCGGCGCGAAAGAATCCCTGTCTGACTCGCACGTCGCGCTACCAGCGGGCGAGCGCATCCTCGAAGACACGCAACTCATCGGCACCGTGGTCGGCGTTACGACCATCAACTGCGAGGCGGGCGAAGTAATGGGACGCGTGGCCGTGGACGATCAGCTGCGCATCGTGGGACTACTGCTCGTGAGCCCCGAACACACGCCGCTCCCCTTCTAGCCGCCCTCGCACCTGCATCCGATAACCAAATCACGCATTGCACGCCGCAACGGCACGCTCGCGAAGCACTGCAGCTGCCGAACAGAGCGCTAGGCAGTCTCCGGCAGCCGCCCCGTCAGCATCGTAAGTAGCAGCACATTCCTACACGGCGCATCCTCGGGGCACTCTACCCGGTGCACCACCTGAGGATGCAGGTGCGCAACCCGCCCCGGCGGCAAGTCGTACCGCACATCCCCCACCTTGAGCGAAATATGCCCCTCGAGGCACTGGATGGTGATCGGGTGCGCTGCCCGGTGGTCAGCGAGATACTGGCCCGGCCCGAAGGTCATCATGATGAATTCGGCCGCATCGCCGTTAAGCACGCGGGTGATTGCCGGTGCAATTCCTTCACGCACGTCGGGGGCAAGGTCCGGATGCAACAGCGTCGAGTCGCCCTCGAATTTCACCGATCCGCCCGGTATCCGCTCCGGACTGAGCAGGAATGATTCGCCGATTTCGCTCACTGGTTCTCCTCCCGACGGCGCAACACCATGCCGATGCCGCGCAGTTGATCTGAGTACCTATTGAACACTGCCCGCATGCCAAGAATCCGTTTCCGAATCTTCGGCTGCCGAAGGATGTTGAACGCGATTTTGAGCGTCCGCGGAACCCCTTCGTCCGCGATCATTCGTTGTGGCTTCAGCAAGGCCATAGGCGCCAGGCGCGTAGCAACCACGTCAAAGCCAGCTTGATCGGCAAGATCCTGCCACTCCGCAACCGTCATGGGCCGAGCGTTCACCCGGATCGTCTTCGCAAGCGCCTTGCGAATGTCATCCTTGACCTCGAAACCAACGCCATCGGGTACGAGTGCCAGTTCGTGAATCGCGTAGGTACCACCGGGGCGCAGGATGCGCGCAGCCTCGCGCATGATTTCAAGCTTCGTGCGGTCGCCTTGCATCGTGAGCATCGCTTCACACATGACCACATCCGCGGTATCAGCCTCGAGCCCGGTGCACTGTGCACTCGCGTTGACCACTTCGGGGTGCACGCCGCTACTCGAGACTTCTCGCAGCCGAGCGCGGGTGTTTTCGACCGCATCCGCATCCTCGTCAACCCCAACATAGCTCTTCGGGACGCGCAGAATGAGTTCCTTCGCGGTGATACCCAGCCCGGGCGCCAGTTCCACAACATCCTTACCCTGCAGCGTCAGCTGTGACACGAGCCAGTCGGTGGTTTCGCGACCACCGGGAGGCAGCACGCGCTTACCCACGCGAGCGAGCAGCCAGTGACCGGCCGCCTTTTCTGGGCTGCGCTTATGACCGGGCAGCTGCGGCGATCCTTCGGCATGTGCGTCGTTCATGACGCCCCTTCCCTCAACATAATTAGGTTTACCTAAGTTGCTTGGGAAGCTGCCTAGCAGTGACTGGCCCCGGCAGACTTTGCAGCTGACAGCATCCTTCGCCCCGGTCACCGAAGTTTTCGACCGTCAAGGTCGTGACAGAATGAATCCCAGATTCATTGAAGACGTCTAATAGTTCGCTCCCTCGAAGACACAATTTTCAGGCGCAGCGGCCGCCACTGAGTGAATCGGCAAAATAACCTTGCTAAGCACCGTCGAAAGGGACTGCATATGACCATGCCGAGAGTCACACCACAAGCCGCCTGGGACACCCTGGCACAGGGCAATCTTCGGTTCACCACCGGCGATCTGCTGCACCCTCAGCAGAGTGCCGAACGACGCGATGAGATTTCCTCAAGCCAAGCCCCCAATGCCGCTTTTCTCGGCTGTTCTGACTCCCGCGTAGCCGCGGAGATCCTCTTCGACTGCGGCCTCGGTGACCTCTTCGTGGTCCGCAACATTGGCCAGATTGCGAACGAGAACACGACCGCGACAATGGAATTTGCGGTCGAGGAACTCGGTGTCGCGGTGATCGTCGTCCTGGCGCACGGTTCCTGCGGAGCGGTCGCGGCAGCAATCAACCAGACCACCGCGGAGCCACGCGAAACCACTCCCGCAATCAAACGCGAGCTTGAACGCATCCAGCCTGCAGTGCAGGAAGAGTGGTTCAGTCAACATCAGGACACGCCCTATGTGGACCCGGACCTCATTGACAATGATGCTGTCGGTCGCCGTCACCTTTCAAGCACAATCAATGCGCTGATGCGTTCATCGCGTGTCATCAGCGACGCGGTCGCGAGCGGCCGTCTCGGCATCGTCGGCTGCCAGTACCGCCTCGAGGATGGGCACGTCGCACCGATTGCCTCGGTCGGGCACATCAAGTTCGACGCCTAACCACGCCATGGGCGAGGCTAGTCCTCGCAAAGCGGGATGCCCACACGTTCGGCTCTGAGCCGGAGCGTGCGGATCGCCTCGAGGTCTTCGATCGCCACTACGCTGTCACCTCTGCCTTGGCTTGCTCCACCTTGCTCGGATCGAGCAGCCATTCGGCAAGGCGCTCGCCGATCATGTACGAGGTCGTGTTGGTGAGCCCGGTTGTAACGTTCACCATCACCGAGGCATCCGCGACATAGAGCCCGTCGACGCCGTGGACGTTGAGGTACTGATCGACCACCGCCTGCTCATCGCCCGCCGGCCCCATGCGTGCCGTCCCAGCGGCGTGCAGGGAGGTCGATGACATGCCGCGAATGTATGCCTCGAGCTTCTCATCGTCCCTGATCGTGTCTTCATCGAGGAAACAAATCTCATCGATTTCTTCCCGCAGTGGCGAGGAATTGGCCAGCTCCCAGCAGAAGCGGACTGCTTCTTTGAGTCGTTCCATGTCACTTGGATGCGAGAGGAAGTTGACGTGCAGCTCCGGCTGGATATGCGGGTCACCAGAACTGAGCGTGATCCATCCGACGGAGCGCGGTTTGGCGAGCAGATTGTTCATCATGAGCGCCTTCTTGCCCTTGGTTTCGGCTGGGATGTTCATGGTGGCCGGATCGAGGACTGCGCCGAAAGTCATCATGTCGTTGAAGAGATTGCCGGTCGAAGTGTTGTAGCTACACATTGCCCGCACGCCGATCTTGTCGGTCGGTTCGCTCAGCAGCACGACGAATGGTGCGAAGGGGTGGTCCTGGAAGTTCTTCCCCACAGCTTCATTTATGTGGACGGGCTCGATGTCGAATTTCTTGAGCACTTCTTCCGGACCAATGCCCGAGAGCATCAAGAGGTGCGGCGTGTGCATAGCGCCGCCGCAGAGGACGACACGGTCAGCGTAGATCTCTTCGATTTCGCCGTTGTGCTCGACCTCGACGCCGACGGCACGCTTACCTTCAAAGAGGACTCGACGGGCGAGCGTGTCAGCCTTGATCGTCAGATTGGGGCGCTTTCGCGCTTCCGCGAGGTAGGTGATGAGGCTCCCCGCGCGCAATTCTTCCGGGCCCTCGAGATTTCGAGGAGTCGGCCCCACGCCGCTGACAGAATCGGCATTAAAGTCTTCGACTCGCGGGAAGCCTCGCTCGACCAGTGCCTCAACGAGAGCGCGGGTACCGGCAGACCAATCCTCTTCAAAGTGTCGTTTGATCGTGATCGGCCCGTCAGAACCGTGTCCGGGGCGGTCACCAAAGTCCTGGTCGTTTTCGAGTTTCACAAAATATGGCCGCGTTTTCTCATATGACCACTCGGGGTTGCCTGCCTCGACCCAGGTGTCAAAGTCCTCGCGAGCACCGTGAACGGCAATCGCCGCGTTTACCGACGAAGAACCCCCAACAACCCGACCACGAGGATACGGCATCGCTTCACGTGCTTCTGGCGGCTCAATAAAGTAGGCCTTCAGCCCCCAGTCGTGCTCGCTAACGCTCATCTCCCGCGCGTCGCGGATATCGTCTGGGATGGCCGCGCCGTCCGGGTAGTCAGGACCGGCCTCGATCAAAACCACTTCTTCTTCGGGCGATTCGCTCAGCCGTGAGGCAAGCACTCCACCACCGCTACCGGCACCAATAATTATCGTCTTCGTCATTGAGATCTCCCTTGATCTGTCGAACAGACAAACTCCTCACTCGGAGCGGATTCCCTGAATCCATGCACATTAATAGCAGTTATTGATCCGGATGCAATGTGAACTTCCCAACAAGTGTCGCCGGGTCGAATTCCCTTGCTGGTTGCGCATCCAACCGATAACGTTGCTAGGTAGGCCAAATTGAGCACGACCGAGCGAGGTGATGATCATGAACAACGACAGTTCTAGTTCTCGATCTTGCACCGCGCCTTCCCAGCTTCGTAGTCTTCGCCGTTCGGCATAGTTCTTAGCTCTTGCGGGCGTGGCGGTTCACCCGTGCCCCTACACATCTCGTGCAAGCGGGCATGGTCGCATTCATTTGAAAGGCCAGAGCCATGAACACCACACCAATCGTTGACGTCGCGACGCTCCTCGCGGAGATCCAGGCGCAAATCGACGGTGGCAACCTCGTCACGGTCTCGGAAACCATCGAGACCGCATCCGTCGAGCAACTCACCGAGATTCTGGAACGTCTCCCACTCAAGCAGCGCGCGGTTGCCTACCGGTTGCTGCCCAAAGATCTCGCGATCGACGTTTTCGAGCGACTTTCGCCAGGCCTGCAAAGCGACCTGATTCGAGGGCTGCAAGACTCCGAAGTCGCGGCCATTTTTGCGGACCTTGACCCGGACGATCGAGTGTGGCTTATCGATGAACTTCCCGCTGCCCTCGCACCCAAACTGCTGCACGGGCTGTCTGAAAAAGAGCGAGCGCTCACGGCCGGAGTACTCGGTTACCCGAAGGGCTCTGCCGGCCGTCGCATGACGCCGGAGTATGTTTCGACGCGAGTTGATGCCACCGTCGGTGAGGCCATGCAGCGAGTGCAAGCGCGACTAGACGAGGCCGAAACCATCTACACGCTGCCCGTACTCGATGACAATCGACACGTGGTGGGGGTGGTCAGCCTTCGCGATCTGATGCGAGCGACGGAGGAGACTTCCGTTGCCGACATCGTCCAACCCGCGAAGGTCGTAACCGCCTACCAGGATGCCGAATCCGCGGCCCGCATTTGTACCGGAGCGCGGTATCTCGCAGTCCCGGTGGTGGACAAAGAGAATCGACTTGTCGGGATGCTGACAATCGATGACGCCGTGAAGATTCTCGAGTTCGAGGATGCCGAGGACACGGCCCGCCAGGGTGGTGTGGAACCGCTGCGACGCCCTTACTTGGCTACGCCGATTCGCGTTCTTGTGAGTTCGCGTATCGTTTGGCTGCTCGTACTCGCCATCGGCGCGACGCTCACGGTGCAGGTGCTGTCCGTGTTCGAGGACACCCTCGAGCAGGTCACGGTCCTGGCGCTTTTTGTACCTCTATTAATTGGCACCGGCGGCAACACCGGAAACCAGGCCGCCACCACCGTGACCCGCGCCCTCGCGTTGGGCGATGTCAAACCCCGCGACCTCGGCCGCGTCCTCTTCCGTGAACTCGGCGTCGGCGTCATGCTCGGCACGCTGCTCGGCATCGCCGGCGGGATGCTCACGGGGCTAGTCTACGAACCTCGCATTGGCTTCGTGATCGGGTTCACGCTCATCGCCGTTTGTGCGATGGCTGCAGCAATCGGCGGCATCATGCCGATCATCGCGCGATCCCTGCGAGTCGACCCCGCGGTCTTCTCGAACCCGTTCATCACGACCTTCGTGGATGCATCCGGCCTGATCGTGTACTTCCTCATCGCCCAAGCGATCCTGCAGATCGGCTAATACGCGCTTCCCGCCACTGCCGCACTTCGGTCGTATAGGCAGCGGCTTCGCGGCTCGAGAGGGCAAGCAGCAGCAGGAGGTCGAAACCGACCGTGACCAGCGTGAAGTGCACTCCGAGCGCCCCACCGTGCGATAGCCAGCTCGCGAAGGCAAGCAGAATCCACGCGGTCGACACGAGCATCAGCAGCATCCGGGCAAACTCGCTGCCCCGCCACATCAGCGCCGCGAGCAGGGCTTCAACTAATAGGAGCGCCGCGACCGACCAGGCGATCACCGCGGTCGAGGCTGCGATTTCGTCCGGGTCGAGCCCCTCGAATATCCACGAGAACCTGTACGCAGCCTCCGCTCCCTCGCCCAAGAAGACGATGAGCCAAATCGCACCGACCAGCATTCGCAGCACGACCAGTGTGACGCCAGCGAGCGTTTCCGGTCGCGGGGCCGGGCGAAGATCCTTATCGATAGCATCCTCCGCCGGTTCATGCTCAGTTTGGCCAACACTGGCGGATTCGGATGCATGCGCCGGCTGGA
Source organism: Gulosibacter chungangensis (assembly GCF_008831155.1). Classification (GTDB taxonomy): domain Bacteria; phylum Actinomycetota; class Actinomycetes; order Actinomycetales; family Microbacteriaceae; genus Gulosibacter; species Gulosibacter chungangensis. The sequence continues at coordinate 289,282 of NZ_WBKB01000001.1, forward strand.
CGCGGGACGGCTGGACGCGGGACGGCTGGGCACGGGGCGACTGGGCCTGGGGCGGTTGAGGGTCGGCCGGTTCGGCATCGCAGACCCCACGCAGGTCCACCATCGGCAGGGCTCCGTCGGTATAGAAGGAATCGCCGCCACCATTTCGGGCGCGATAGGCCGTGAGATAGTCCTGCAGCACCTCCACGGTCACCCCTGACAGCGGCCGAAGCGTGTCCACGACGTGATCGCGTTCATCATCCGCGTCACTCGCCACTTTGTGCGTCACCTGCAGCGTGAAAAGCGATAGCCCGACGCGCCGGTCGAAGGTGGCAGCCGCGAGCCAATCGACCCGTTTCCCGCCGGGCAGTGGCCACCCGGGTGGGCATTTCCAGAACCTAATGTGGTGCCGCTGGGCTGGGTTACCGGCGACTTCCTGCTCAAAAGCAAGATCCTGCTTTCGCTCAAATAGGAACAGCGGGCTCACCGGCGCGTGAGAATAGCTGCGACGGGTGATCGTCGCCAGCACGATCTGCCAGGACGAGCGCCACGTGACCGGATCAGCTGTCGTCCATCCCGCATCCGTCATGGCACGAACGATGTCTTCCTCATCGCCCATGATCGCGAGATTGACCGGATCCCCCAACAGACCGTGGCTGGTGACCGTGCGGCCAATGAAATAGCCAGGCACGTAAATGGCGGTGAGGATGCGGTTGAGTCTTGGCAGCACAAGGTACGCGAGTGCGGCCCAAAACAGAATCCCGAGCGGGATCAGCCACCAGCGCAGGTGAATCGCTTCCGTGACGCTCACCACGGCATACCAGGCGGCGGCGACTCCGGCGACAACGAACGCTGTGGCGTCAACGAATTTGCGCACCCGCAGCTTCAGCAATTTAGGTATTGGAGCAGCGAACTCAACGCCCCATCTGCGACCGTATTCGGCTGCCATGAATGTTTCGACCTCCGAGTCGGCTGTTTCTCGGACTCGCTAGCGTCGGCCGAAAAGTCTGCCGAAGAAACCGCGGCCTTCCGAGGGCTCGGGGTCCTGAGCCCGGGGCGGGATGCCCGGTGCCTGAGGCTGACGTCCTTGAGCTTGGCTAGCCGAAGCTAGGCCACCACCTGCCACTGGGGCCTGGCCACCCGCCCTTGGGGCTGGTCCAGTTGGCCCAGCTGGCGCAGGCCCGGACAGCGGCTTCGCGACCGGTGGCACCTCCCAGCACAGCTCGGTCACTACGATCCGATCGTCGATGGTGCCGTTCCACGCAACGGTCAGCCCCGCCCGGCGATACTCCTCGACGACGTAGTTGCCAACTTCGAGGGCCGCGTTTTCGTCCTTCCCATCCATCCCCCAAAACCCGACATAGAACGAGTCGCCCACCGCCAAACGACAGATATCTTGCGCGTGCGTGTAGGAATAGCCAAAACCGTCCGACAGCAATTTGGCACGCTCATACCCGCGTCGAGCACCCTCACCTGAATCCCAAGCGGGTTCGCCGAATACCACACCGATACTCAGTTCTTCCAGCCGGAACTGCGCCTGCGCGACCTTGGCTGCGTCGGCAGACCTGCTCGGCACGAGCTGCTGGTATTCGCGGATGATGTCGTCGAGCCAGTTGTCGAGGTCTTGTCTCGTTGGATTCGGGATGCCCGGGAGAACTCTCTGCAGGTCGCCAGCACGAACGATATCGTCGAGAATCTCAGCGAGATCATTCCGTGTGTGCCCCAAAACCAGGCGGGCCATGATGGTCTCGCCAAAATCTCCGTAGACATCGGGAGTGAAACGGGCACGGCTCAGCGCAGGAAGCGGTTGATTCATGCCCCCATTATTTGCGACGACGCATGAAAGTTGTGTCCCACCGCGGGAATATCGGCTAGAAGTCGGACGCTCGCTGGCCCTCGGATGCCTGCTGTTCCAGGGCTCGAGCTACCCGCCGCCCGCGTTGCGACTTGGGGAACCGCTCGACCATCGCACGCAATTCATCGACCGTCGCATCCGCCCCAAACGCCTCGGTATCAGGCTCCAGCTTCATCCCCTCGGCAAGATCCCCAATGATTAGCGGGTCAAAGCCGAAGTCGTCGACGATGCGAGCCACCCGGGCAACATCCGCCGAATCATCCCCCGCGACGCCGATGGCTTTTCGGTCCGGTGCACCAGCGGGCAGAGCCTGCTCTTCCAGTTCTTCGTAGCCCATGTGGTTGAACGCCTTGACCACTCGGGATGCGGGCAGGAAGTCGCGCACGATCTCGCTACTCGAGATGAGCGGGTTCGTGAACTCTTTTCGGTTGCCGTCGGTAGTCCACCAATAGTTCATGGCGTCGATCACCAGTTTGCCCGCCAGCGAATCGACATCGAGGCTCTGATACTTGCCCAGCGGCAGGGCGAGGATGACCACCTCGGCCCGCGCCGTCGCATCCTTTACAGTTGTGGCAATCGCACCTTTGGCAAATTGCTCGATACCGCTAGCGATTCGCTTCGGGTCACCGGATGCGGCGATCAAGACCTCGTAGCCAGCTTGCGTTCCGAGCTTAGCCAGCACGGGCCCGAGCCGGCCGGCACCGAGAATACCGATCACGGGTTTGGTACTCATGGCGTTCCTCCTGCGCACTTTCTCTCATTCGTTCTGTGGGGAGCGTAACCCAGCGCGTCCGTAACCAATGACGTTCAGCAACAGCGCAGCAACCATTGAGAGTCCGGCACCGACGATCGTAAACCCGAACCGCTCCGCATCGAGCAACAGGGTACTGACATCCGACGTATCCATGAGCACAACGGCGATGGTGAGGAGGAAGACATACTGCCAATAGGGCATCTTGAGAAGCATGAAGACCAGACACAACCACAGGGCCGGGATGGCGAAGTAGATCATGACGCTGTCGGGCACGCCCGTGAAAGAGATCAGCGAGACGACAGCGAAGCCTGCAAGCGTTCCCAACACTCGGCCCCACATCTTCGCAGGCGAGTAGAGCTGCTGGGGATCGGCAAGCACGTACAAGGTGAGCGTGATCCAGACCCAGTGCGTCTCGAGATCGGTGGTGGTACCGATGACCATGACAATCGCAGACAACAGGCCGAGAATCGCACCGTAGATCAGCGGGATACGTCGATTGCTTACCTCCACCCGCGTCACCGTGCGCTTCCCCACCGCAAGATGCAGAATCAGGATCGTCCACAGCCCGACGGCAAGCATCACCGCGACCAGGCCGATAAAGTACTCGGTATCGAGCCTCGGGGGATTCTCGAAGAGGGCCGGGGGTTTCCGCATGAAGTACGGCGTCAGAATCGGAAGCTGCAGGACAACCTTGCCGATGCCGCGGCTGGCCGCGAACCCGTACGCCATACCGAGGAGGACCAGGATCAATGCCAGTGCCCACGTCTGGCCGTGCAGCAAAATGGAGATCACACCCAGGACGGCCAGGGAGGAAACGACGGCCGCACCGATCTTCGGACCGCCGCTGATCCAGCCGAAAGACGCGGCCAGCACCCCGAAGAACGCCACTTCAGTGACTCCGGGTAACCAGTTCGAGGCGATCAGTATTGGGGCGGCGATGATGAGCAGGCCGGCGAGTAGCTTCAACGCGAGAAGGATGACATGCTTTCGATCAGCCGCTGTGGGTACGGCCTTCGCGGTGGAACCCTTCATGCGTCTCCTTTTGCACTTATTCAGCTCAGTCTCTCCGCCAATTCGTGAAAAGACATTCCGAGGGAGAATCCATCGTCGGTCGACACCGACTAAGTCGAGGTTATCGTGCGTCGTTCGTGCTTCGACATGTTCAAGTCACGGCATGTCTTGAGAGAGTACAAACGCCCCCGCGCTGAGAATCCCGATCACAGGTTTAGTGCATTTGGCATTCCCTCTGCGTGCAATTGAAAAATGCCCCGGACAGAATGTCCGAGGCATTTCGAAAGTAGCAGGAGCGGGGCTCGAACCCGCGACCTCACGATTATGAGTCGTGCGCTCTCACCAACTGAGCTACCCTGCCATGGGCTCAGCTACCGGTCTAGCAACTGATCGAGCCCCGAGCCAGGATTGAACTGGCGACCCCTTCCTTACCATGGAAGTGCTCTACCACTGAGCTATCGGGGCGTTTTGGCCTTTTCTCGAGGTCTCCCTCGCGTTGGGCACCAGGAGAGCTTAGCACTAATTCGGTGTGAATGTGCAACTCCTGCGACAAACTTTTTATCCGAGGTCGGAGAAGAGTTCGTCGATGAGAGCGTGGCTGTCTTCGACGGCCAGTTTCTCGTCCCCACCGAGGGCAATTGACTTGCCATCGTCGGAAGAAGGGACCTCAGTCTTCACGCCAGAGACGTTCAACTTGGTGAGGAAGTAGATCGGGTCAACGTACTTGCCCTGCACGTGCACCTCAAGGTGCAGGTGCGGGCCGGTCGAGATCCCAGTGTTGCCAACTTCGCCGATTTCATCGCCGACCGAGAGAGTCTGGCCCTCTTCAACGACAACTGATTCCGGCTTGAGGTGAGCGTAAACCGTGGTGACCCGCTGACCCTCGATCATGTGCTCAACCTCGACGTAGATACCCGAGCCGGAAGTGCCAACGAGGTCGACATCCGTCACGACACCATCGGCAATAACGCCGACCGGGGTACCGAGGCCCGGAGTGAGGTCAACGCCGCCGTGGAAGGAGGAAGCGCCAGCAGTCGGCGCAACACGGTAACCGTATTCGCTCGAGATCTGCACACCCATCGGGAACGGCCACTGCACGTTCGCGGTGATGTCGTTGGTGTACGCGTTGCTGTCCGGCAGTTCAACACCGGTTGCGAGGTTCGCTGCAGCGGCGGTACCGATCGAGGTGACCGCGGTGACCTCGTCAAGACGGGTGTCCGCCTCGGCGTCAGTCACGTTGGCGTCCACCTGGAAGGACTGTGCGCTCACATCAGCTTCTTCAGCTTCAGCAGCCGAGTTGTCCCCCGAGTTCAGCAGCGAAAGTCCCGCGGCCGAGCCCGCGCCGAGCACGACGGTGCCTGCGACGAAGCTCAGGGCAACCATGCTGCCGCTGAGGCGACCTGCGGAAGACGCGGCACGGTTCGAACGCTTGATGCGATCGGCGCGCTCCGTCTTGTCCTTCGAACGGAAGGATTCGGGAACCTCAACCTCTGGCTCATCCTCAGGAGCTGCCGGGACGATGTCGGCCGCTTCAGCGCGGGCCGCACGTACCTCGTCGAGCGAAACAACCGGTGCCAGGACAACGGGTTCGCGTCGAACGTCGAGGGTTTCAATTGCAGCGGTGTCAACCGTCTCTGGGAGGAATACTTTTTCTTCGGTCGCAGCCGGCTGGATCTCGGCAACGGGGGCGAGTTCTGCGTCATCAGTCTTGACCGGCTTCGCGAAGAGCTCAGGATGCTTGGCGACGGCGATTTCAGCGGCGCGGGCAGACTCAGCCTCGAGCTTTGCCTCAGCAGCGAGCGCGGCGCGGCGCTCAGCTTCACGACGCTCGCGACGCGACATGAACACGGGCTCCGCGGGAGCCTCGGCGGCAACCGGAGCGGCAGGAGTTTCCTGCGTCTTCGCCGCTTCGGACGCAGGAGCCGCTTCGTGATCGGTCGTAGCTTCGGCAACAGTCGGGGATGCAGCGGCGGCAGGTGCGTCACTGGCGGTTGCCTCCGCGACGGCGGCCTTACGTTTCGCAGCGGCGGCCTCGGCTGCCGCGCGCTCAGCCTCGCGGCGTTCACGGCGCGACATGAATACCGGCTCAGTGGAAACCTCTGCGGCAGACGCTTCCTTGGCAGCCATCTCGGCAATCGCAGCTTCAGCAGCAGCGGCTATACGCTCAGCTTCTACGCGTGCTTCCTGCGCCCGCTTGGCCTCAAGCTTGGCCAAGGCCTCACGGCGTTCCGCTTCACGCTCGAGCTCTCGACGCTCGCGCCTCGATAACGGCGCAGCGGACTGCTCGATTGGGGAAGACATGCAGCAAAAACTCCTCGTGATTGGACCTTGGCAAGTGTAACGAATGTGTTACGAAAAAGCCAAGCTTTGATCACGATTTCGTATTTTTCCCTGATGCGAGCAACTTCGGCGGTGCCACTTCAAGTAACAGATCAATGAACGGCGCGATTACGCCCGGATGACCAGCAGTAAGAATACTCTGCCCCTCGCGCTCTGACAAATGTTTGCCACCCACCCGCGCGCCAGATTCTCGTGCCACCAAGACACCGGCCGCCCAGTCCCAAGGCTTCAGGCCAATTTCGTAGTACACATCCACCTGCCCTTCCGCGACAGCACAAAGATCCAGCGAGGCAGCGCCCACTCGACGCAGGTCGCGCACCTTGTCCGCCATCCCCAACCAGGCCTGCGCCTGCAGCACCCGACGCTCAGGGGAATACGAGAACCCGGAAGCCACCAAAGTCTGCGCCAAGGAACTTGGCCCTTCGCCCAACTGGATGCGCTGCCCATTCACGAAGGCACCACCATCCTTCACCGCGGCATAGGTCTTGCCGAGATCCGGGGCCACCACTGCCCCGGCCAACGCTTCAAATGCAGTCGGCCTGGCCGAGGGATCACCGACTACCGCGGCAATGGAGACCGCATAGTTCGGCGAGCCATAGAGGTAGTTGACCGTGCCATCAATTGGATCCACGACCCAAGTGATGCCGGAACGCGAGGGAGACGCGTCCGACTCCTCGCCGAAGAAGCCATCCTCGGGACGCAACTTGGCCAGTTCTTCCCGGATGAAGTGCTCAGCCTCAATATCGGCAGCGGTCACGACATCGACAAGCGAGGATTTCGTGGCCGCTACTTGCACTCCCTCGCGGCGACGGTGCGACACAAGCTCAGCCGCTTCGGTGGCAACGCTGGTCGTAATCTCAAGGAGTTCGTGTCGGTCTACGGATGCGGCAAATTCATTTCCAGTCACGATTGGCGACAGTAGCAACCCCGGAAGAAGTCGAAGTGGCGAGTCCACAGGGCCGCCAATCATCGCGACAAGCGCGGAAAATGTGGATAACACGGGCACTTTTTCCGAAAGGTGCAAGCGCACCAGAATTTGTGTAAGCTAACCCGGTGCGCTTCACCAGTGAAGAGCCAAACCGGCGGGTTGCCCGAGCGGCCAAAGGGATCTGACTGTAAATCAGACGGCACTGCCTTCACAAGTTCGAATCTTGTACCCGCCACACTAAAGAAGGACCTGATAAAAATCAGGTCCTTCTTTCGTTTCTGCACTCTCACCTCCGCAGCCATCGCCGAGGCCTGGCCCAAGATCGGGGTCTCGCCGATTCGGGCCACCGTCGCGGCAACCAAGAATGCCCCACAGCGTCATGTCCATCACAGAAGCGTTGATTTTGGACAAGAATTATGTCATGTTGTGAGGACATTATTCCCACCCTGTGCGTTGCAGCACATCATGGCAAGGAAGCCCAATAATGGTTGATACAAATTCAAATGGACAGGCGTCAATAAAACTGCCGCCGCTGACTGGCGGACCTTGCCGCAAGCGACTCGGTCTGATCTCCGTGATCGCAAGCTTCGGTGGTCTGCTATTCGGTTATGACACCGGCGTTATCAACGGTGCGCTTCGCCCAATGGCCGCAGAACTCGGCCTCGAGGCGTTCACCGAAGGTGTCGTCACGAGCTCGCTCGTGTTCGCCGCCGCGATTGGTGCGCTCGCCTGCGGTCGCATCTCGGACGCATGGGGTCGCCGCAAGACGATCATCCTGCTCGCGATCCTGTTCTTCGTCGGTACGCTCTTTGTCACGCTGACCCCGAACTTCGCGATCCTTATCGTCGGCCGTGTCCTCCTCGGCTTCGCGGTGGGTGGTGCATCCACCGTCGTGCCCGTGTTCTTGGCGGAGTTAGCCCCCTTCGAAATCCGCGGTTCACTCTCGGGCCGTAACGAAGTGGCGATCGTGATCGGTCAGCTCTCGGCCTTCATCGTGAACGCGATTCTCGGCAACGTGCTCGGACACCTCGACGGTGTCTGGCGCATCATGTTCGCCGTCTGTGCGATCCCAGCCATCTGCCTCTTCTTCGGCATGCTGCGGATGCCAGAATCACCGCGCTGGCTCATTGAAAAGGGCCACAATGAAGAGGCCCTCAAGGTCCTCAAAATGGTTCGCCCAGAGGACCGTGCCGAGGCAGAGTTCGCCGAGATCTCGCAGACCGCGCTCGAGGAGAAGAAAGACAACCAGATTGGCCTCAAGGCCGTCCTGTCGAACAAGTGGCTCATCCGCATCCTGCTTGTCGGTATTGGCCTCGGTGTTGCCCAGCAGTTCACTGGTATCAACTCGATCATGTACTACGGCCAGATCGTGCTCATCGAGTCCGGCTTCGAAGAGGGCGCGGCCCTCATCGCGAACATCGCTCCCGGTGTTATCGCCGTGATCGGTGGCCTCATCGCCCTGACCTACATGGACCGTTTCGACCGTCGCAAGACCTTCATCATCGGTTACTCACTGACCACCATTTGCCACCTGCTCATCGGTATCTCGTCGATGGTGCTCGAAGAAGGCAACCCGCTGCGCCCGTGGATCATCCTCTTCCTCGTCGTCGCCTTCGTGGGCTCGATGCAGACCTTCCTGAACGTGGCCACCTGGGTCTACCTCTCCGAGGTCTTCCCGCTGCACATGCGTGGCCTCGGCACCGGCGTGTCGATCTTCTTCCTCTGGATCGCTAACGGTTTCCTGTCGCTCTACTTCCCGACCCTCGTGGAAGCCACCGGCATCACCGGCACCTTCTTCCTCTTCGCAGGTATCGGTGTGCTGGCGCTGATCTTCATCATCACGAGCGTCCCCGAAACCCGCGGTCGTACCCTCGAGGCGCTCGAGGAAGATGTCACCACCGGTGCCATCTACACCGCACACAAGAAGGTCAAGTAGTTCCGGCTCGGTAGCTGCCGAATAGGCAGCTACCGGCTCACCAGAAAGGCCAGTGAATGACGCAGACAATCGCACTTAATGACGGCACGAGCATCCCGACCATCGGATTCGGCACGTACCCGCACGATGGCGACGACTCGGCGGCCAACACCGAGCACGCCCTCGAGGTTGGCTATCGGCTGATCGACACGGCGCTGAGCTACGAAAACGAGGCAGAGGTGGGCGAAGGCCTGCGCCGCTCCCCCGTTTCTCGTGACGAAGTAATCGTGACCACGAAGGTCCCTGGCCGCCACCACGGCTACGACGGAGCGCGCGAATCCTTCGCCGCATCCGCCAAGGCCCTGGGACTCGAGACCATCGATCTGCTGCTCATTCACTGGCCGCTGCCGCGCCTCGACAAGTACGTCGACACCTGGCGGGCCCTGGTGGATCTGCAGAAGGAGGGACTCGTTCGTTCGATCGGTGTCTCGAACTTCACGCCCGACCACATTCGTCGGCTGCAGGATGCAACCGGGGTCACCCCCGCGGTCAACCAGATCGAGTTGCACCCGTACTTCCAACAGCACGAACAGCGCGCCTTCCATGCCGAGCACGGCATCGTGACCGAAGCGTGGAGCCCGCTGGGCCGCGGCGGCGACCTCCTCAAGGAACCAACGCTCGTCGAGATCGCCGAATCACTCGGCGTATCGGTCGGGCAGGTTGTCCTCCGCTGGCACATCGAGCAGGGCATCGTGCCGATCCCGAAGTCGAAGAACCCAGACCGTCAGCGTGAGAACTTCGATGTGTTCTCGTTCTCGCTCACCGAGGACCAGATCGCCGCGATCAACACGCTCGACAAGGGCACCCCGATCTGGGATCAGGACCCGAACGTCTACGAAGAGTTCTAGGCTTTCAGTACAGCGTCTCATGGGTACAGCATCCACGTAGTGGGGCCCCGTTCAAACGAACGGGGCCCCACTACGTTTTCCGATTACTGAGAGCGTTTTCCAACTACTCCGAGCAGTCGATCAGAATCTTCACCTCATCCCGCGTGGGGTCGACCAACGCGTCAAAGGCAGAAGCTGCATCATCCAGAGAGAACGTACTCGTAATGAGAGGTTCGGGATCGATCCGGCCCGAAGCGATGAGTTCGATCACCCGCGGCCAACTCGTCACCGAATAGCAATAGACACCGCGATAGGTGACATCGCGCATCGTCAGTTGCGGTGAAGTGTCAATGCTCATCGGTTTAGCCGCCATCGCGGTCTGCACAATCGTGCCACCGTAACCGACCGAGTCGAACAGTCCCTGCAGTGCCGGTTGGCTGCCCGAGCACTCAAAGCAGACATCCGCGCCCTCCCCGTCGGTTGCATCCGAAACGCGGTCCACGAGGTCCTCGGTCAACGGGTTGACGGCGGTCACTAGCCCGGATGCTGCGGCTCGCGCTCGGCGAGCATCATGCGGTTCCGAGAGGAAGATTTTTGTGGCACCCGCGGCGTGCGCGCACATGGCCACCAGCAAGCCGATTGGCCCACCACCAGAGATCACCACGGTGTCTCCCGCCTGCACCGGAGCAGTTTCCACCGCGTGCAGGGCCACCGCGGTGGGTTCTACGACCGCACCGACCTTGGTCGAGACGTTCGCTGGGAGCGCGAAGACCTGGTCCTCGTCGAAGATGCCGTATTCGGCAATTCCGCCCCAGGCTGTTGAGTATCCGACCGCGGCGAGCCGTTCGCAGGTCTGCTGCCGACCACGCAGGCACTGTCGGCACTCCCCGCAGAATCGTTGCGGCATCGCCGCAACCCGGTCGCCCACGCGTACGCTCGCTACACCCTCACCGACCGCTTCCACCGTTCCGGAGAACTCGTGCCCCATCGTGATCGGCCGTGTCACGCCCGTTTGCGGATGCGGTTCCCCCGGCGTGTAGAGCGGCCCGTGCAGGTGCTCATGCAGGTCGCTCCCGCAAATACCGCAGTACGCAATCTTGAGGAGTACTTGCTTGGCGCCGAGATCGCCCAGCTCCGGGGCCGCAATGGTGTCGAGGCGGAGATCCTGATGGCCGTGGGTGCGAAGGGCTTTCATGACGGGCTTCATTTCGCATCCTCTCCCGCTGCCGACAGCGCAACGGTCTGGCCCTCTGCTGCCGCCTGTTCGATCGCATCCATGACCTCGCACACGCGCTGCCCGTCCCGGAAGTCGGGCCAGGCTTTGCGGTCTTCGTGGATGGCCATCACGAGGTCATAGGCCTCGAAGAACTTAAGGTCGTGGATGCTGATGTTGATACCGTCTACCGGCCACAGCACGCCGAAGTCACCGTGCGCCGGACCCACCGGCAGATGCCGGAACCCGGTCGAGCCCTCGGGGTCGGATGCGAGGCGCACCTGCAACTCGTACATGTGCTGCTGGTCGAAACGAATCGCACCCTTGGTGCCGGTCACGGTGAACCCGAGATCATAGGCACGACCGGCCGAGACACGGCTCGCTTCGAGCGTGCCGATGGCACCCGAGTCGAAGGCTGCGAGCACCATGGTGACGTCGTCGTTTTCGACTGCCTGCCGGGGTGCGTCATCGGCCGCTCGTTCGCCGTAGCCAAAGTTGCCCGCGGGTTCGGGCCGGTCGGCCACGGTGATCTTGTTGAGTGCTGCGACGCTGTCGAATTCGCCGACGAGCGCGCGGGCCATCGCGATCACGTGCGCGCCGAGGTCTCCGAGCGCACCGCTACCGGCTTCTTCGCGACGCTGACGCCAGGTGATTGGTGTGTCGGGGTCCGTCATGGCGTCAATTGCGAAGACACCGGTGAACGATACCGGGGTGCCAATCTCACCGGCTTCGATGAGCCGCTGCGCGTGGACGACCGCGGGGTTGCGCAGGTAGCTAAAGCCGACGAGCGTCACCACATCCGCAGCTTCGGCCGCTTCTGCCATCTTCGCGGCATCCGTCGCGGTCAGGGCAAGTGGCTTTTCGCACCAGACGTGCTTGCCGTTCTGTGCCGCAGCAATCGCAATGTCACGGTGCAGCCAGTTCGGGGTGACGATATCGACGAGATCCACCTCGGGGTGGTTTACGACGTCTTCCCACGAGTCGGTGTACTCGGCATACCCGAACTGTTCCGCCCCGGCGCGGGCCAGGTCTTCGGTCGCATCCGCAAGAATCACCAGCTTGATGTCAAAGGGGATCTCGCCGTAGACCGCCTGCAAGTTTCGCCAGGCCATCGTGTGGGCCTTCGCCATCAAACCGCTCCCAACGATCCCGATACCGAGCGTGGGTTTCGTCGAAATCACGGGCTTCGCTGCCGTCATTGTGCCTGCCTCCAGAGTTGTGCTCGCGTGCACCCAATCGGGGGTTTCACGCGACGCTGCGTAGTGCCATGTTGCATTGTTAGGCTATATCAGGAGGCGGACACATCGTCCGGAATAGCTGAGAGAATTTTCTACACCGATTACTCAACGAGGAGCAGGATGTTTTCCATCGCCGCGGCACCGATTTCTTGGGGAATCTGCGATGTCCCGAACTGGGGTATCCAGCTTGACGCCGATCGAGTCCTTGCCGAGATGCGCGAACTCGGCATCACCGCAACCGAAACCGGTCCCCTCGGTTTCCTCCCGGCCAATCCCGACGCCGCCCGCGACTCGCTCGAGCGGGTCGGGATGCGCGCGGTCGGCAGCTACGACGGCTTCGTTTTGCATCAAGACGGCTGGCGGGATGCGCTGCTCGCGGCCGCTGAGCCGGTCAAGCGACTGGGTGGTTCGGTCTTGGTCTTCGCGGTGCTCCCCGCACCCGGAGATTACTCAGGCGATCCCGGTCTGGGCGCCGAAGAGCGCGACCGCATCCTCGACGCGCTCAACGAAATTGCCGACCTCGAAAGCGAGTTGGGGATCGCCCTTGCCGTGCATCCACACTTGGGAAGCCTCATCGAGACCGAAGCTGAAATCGACTGGGCATTGCGCGGCAGCCGCATCCGTTTCTGCCTCGACACCGGCCACAGCTTCGCCGCCGGCATCGACGTACCCGCGCTCTTCGACCGGGTCGGTGATCGCATCGCCTTGGTGCATTTAAAGGATGCGGATGCTGATATCGCGAGCCGTTTTCAGGCTGGGGTGATCGACTTCCTCGCAGCGATTCGCGAGGGGCTGTTCTGCTCGCTCGGCACGGGCGACCTCGATATTCCTGCGATCCTTCGCACTCTGGAGCGGGCAGCCTACGAAGGCTGGGTCGTGCTCGAGCAGGACGCCATGTTGCAGGCGGTGCCCGCACCGGGTACCGGGCCGATCAATGGGGTACGGCAAAGCCTCGAGTACCTCCGTGGGCTTGCGACCGAAGTCCGCTGACCGGACAAGTGCGCTGGATAGTCGGGTTAGATAAACAGCACGAGGCTCACCGCCATCACAGCCATACCGCCGATGAGGCCGTAGACCGTGAGGTGATGCTCGCCGAACTCGTGCGCCGCGGGAAGCAGTTCGTCGAGTGAGATGAACACCATGATGCCGGCGATCGCGGCGAAGACAATGCCGAAGAGGGTGTCGGAGATGAACGGCATCAGGATGAGGTAGCCGATCAGCGCGCCGGCGGGCTCGGCCAGGCCCGAAAGTGCGGCAAGCGTGAAGCCCTTTCGACGAGAGCCCGTGGCCTGATAGACCGGAATCGCTACCGCGAGCCCCTCGGGAATGTTGTGGATCGCGATTGCGACGGCCACCGCGATCGCCACCTGCGGTTCTTGGAGTGCCGCGATGAAGGTCGCGAATCCCTCCGGAAAGTTGTGAATCGCAAGGGCGCCGGCGGTGAACAGCCCCGTGCGCATCAGCGCGTGTTTCCTGGCCGGATGATCGATCGAGGACGGCTCGTGCGGATTCACCGAATCAGGCACCAGCTTGTCAATCACTGCGATCACGGCAATCCCGCCGAAGAAGGCCGCGATACCAGCCCAGTTCCCGTTTATTTCCCCATAAGCCTCGGTGAGCGCGCGGATCCCCTCGGGCAGCAATTCCATCAGCGAGACATAAATCATCACCCCAGCCGAGAAACCGAGCCCGAGCGAAAGGGTCTTGGTCGAGGTCCCTTTTCCAAAAACCCCGAGCGCCGCACCGATTGCGGTGGAAAGCCCGGCGAGCAGCGTCAATAGGAACGCGAACAACACATCAGACATCGTTCCTCCATTCGCTGATCAGGCGGTTTACCCAAGCCACTTTAGGGCCTTGTGCGTGCGAGCGTCGGCAGGCCGACACAAAACGTCGGAGGCAACACGTACCATGACCCCATGGCTGATTCTTCATTTGATGTCGTAAGCAAGGTAGACCACCAGGAGGTTGCCAACGCGGTCAACCAGGCGACCAAGGAAATCGCGCAGCGATACGACTTTAAGGATGCCGGTGCATCCATCGACCTCAGCGACGCCAAGCTGATGCTGCGCGCCGCGAGCGAGGACCGCGTGAACGCGGTGCTCGATGTGCTGCAGTCCAAGCTCATCCGTCGCGGCATTTCGCTGAAGTCGCTCGAAACCGGCGACCCCTACCCCTCCGGGAAGGAATACCGCCTCGAGGCCACCATTAAGGAAGGGATCGACCAGCCGAACGCGAAGAAGCTCTCGAAGCTGATCCGTGATGAGGCTCCGAAGTCGGTCAAGTCGCAGATTCAGGGTGACGAGCTTCGCGTCTCGTCCAAGAGCCGCGACGACCTGCAGGCGACGATTCAGCTGCTCAAGGGCGCCGACGTCGAACTCGACCTCCAGTTCATTAACTTCCGTTAGGACCTCTCCCGGCTGTGACGACGCTTACCCCACTCTTGCATCCATGATCGGCCCATTCACCCTGCTCTCGTCCAATCCGAGTTATTTCGTGGTGGCGAGCCTGTACATCGTCAACCTCGCGATCGTCGTCGTGACGCTCTTTACGATCGGCAATAACCGTCGGCCCACGACGGCGGTCGCCTGGTTGCTCGCGATCTCGCTCATCCCATATGTCGGGCTGCTGCTCTTCCTACTGTTCGGTACGAACCGACTGCCGAAGTTTCGCCGCAATCGGCAGGCAGAGTTCGACAAGATCATCCGGCAGGCCACCGACGAGGTGCAGGACTCCCTCGGGCTCACCCCGGTGCCCGAGCAATATCAGCCGATCTCCGCGCTCGCGCACGAGCTGACTTCGATCCCGCACCTGCCGGGCAACCGCATCCAAATTCACGATATTTATAACGACACCATCGATGAGATGAGTGCGGAGATAGACCGCGCGCACAGCTATGTGCACCTCACCTTCTATGCGATGGGGTATGACGGTGTCACCGAAGGGTTCTTCGACGCGCTCGAGCGGGCGGTGGAGCGAGGGGTGCGCGTGCGCGTGCTCTACGACCAGGTCGGTTCCTTCCGATACCCGGGTTACCGCAAGCTCAAGCGGCGCCTGAACGAGATCGGCTGCGATTGGCACCGGCTCTACTCGATTTGGCCGTGGGAGGGCGGCTGGCAGCGCATTGACCTGCGCAATCACCGCAAGCTGCTCGTGGTCGACGGTCGCGTCGGCTGGATGGGCTCACAGAACCTGATCTCGCGCGATTACCACCGCAAACCCACTCGTAGGTTCGGCTCCCTGCAGTGGCAAGACCTCATGGTGCGTGTCGCCGGCCCCATGGCCCTCGGTTTGGATGCCGTGTTCCGCTCGGATTGGTACGTCGAAACTGGCGAGTTGGCCGATGACGGTGACGACCCGACGCTGCAGGACTACGCCCGGCACTACGAGCAGGAGCTCGCAGCAAGTGAGGACGAGGGCGCCGACACTTCCGTGGACTACACCCGCTACGACTGCCAATTGGTGCCCTCGGGGCCGGGGTACGAACACGAAAATAACCTCCGGATCTTCACCCAGCTGCTGTACATGGCGCGCCACCGCGTAGTGATCGCATCCCCGTATTTCGCGCCGGACGATTCCATGCGCTACGCGATCACCACCGCGGTGCAGCGTGGTGTTGAGGTGCACCTGCACGTTTCAGAGCACGGCGACCAGTTCTTCACCCAGCACGCGCAGCAGTCCTACTACGAGGAGTTGCTGCGCGCGGGCGTGCGGATCTGGCTCTATCGCACACCCTACATCCTGCACGCAAAGCACATGACCGTGGACGATGAGGTCACGATCCTCGGCTCCTCGAACATGGATATGCGTTCGTTCACGCTCAACGCCGAGGTCATGCTGATCGTTTACGGTCGCGACTTCGCGCGCCGATTCGAGTGGGTCGAGCACTCCTACCGAGTGAATTCCCGCGAGCTCACCCTTGAGGAATGGATGTCGCGCTCGCGCCTCGCTTTCGCCCTCGACGATCTGTGCCGGCTGACGTCCGTCGTGCAGTAGCGGCGGGCGCGGCGAAAACGGCAATGGGTGTACGCGTACCCGTTGCCGTTATCGCTAACCCCGGCCGCTACACCGGCAATGGTTGCAGCTAACGCCAATGGGTACGGCCGACAACTCGACAACTCTACGCGCGCACGACGACGGCGCGCGGCGACAGCGCGTCTAGTCTTCGCCGAGGGAGATGCGCAGCATCTCTTCGCGGTCACCAACCTTGATGCGTTCGCGCTCGTGGGGCTCGCCCAGCGAAATCTCGTGCGCATCCAAGTTGTGCCAGCCGTCGAGGTCGGTGAACTTCACGCCGCGCTCTTCGAGGAGCGAAACGACCTCATCGGTTTCAGTGATCGAAGGCTTCCACCAGGTCGCTTCCGAGGCGAGCAGGTGCTCGATCGTTTCCTTCGCATCCGACTTCGTGTGACCGATCAGTCCGACCGGGCCGCGCTTAATCCAACCGGTGGCAAACATGCCCGGAACCGGTTCGCCGTCCGCGTCCAGCACGCGGCCACCGTCATTCGGAATCACACCGTACTTGGGGTCGAAGGGCACCCGCTCGAGCGGCGAGCCGAAGTAACCCACGGCACGGTAGACCTGACCCACCGGGTACTCACGCATCTCACCGGTACCGTGCACGCCACCGGAACCATCCGGTTCGGTGCGTTCCACACGCAGCGCCCGCACACGCCCCTGCTCGTCCTTGAGGACGGCGTCGGGTCGCGACCAGAAGTGCAGGTGGATGCGACGCTTCACCTCCGGGTTCGGCTCGGTTTCGCGCCACTTATTGAAGATGCGGCTGATCACGAGCAGCTGCTTACTCTTCTTCGCCTCTTCATCCGCTGCCGGGTCGACATCAAAGTCGTCTTCATCGAGCACGATCTGTGACTGCGGCACCTCGCCGAGTTCCCGCAGCTCCAGCGGCGTGAACTTCACCTGCAGCGGGCCGCGACGACCGAACACGTGCACATCGGTGATCTTCGAGTCTTTGAGCCCCGCATAGACATTGTCGGGAATCTCGGTGGGCAGCATGTCATCGGCCTGCTTGGCGAGCACGCGGGTGACATCGAGCGCCACATTCCCGTTACCGACCACGGCCGCCGCGGTCACATCCAGCGGCCACTCACGCGGAACATCCGGGTGCGCGTCGTACCAGTTCACGAAGTCTGCCGCACCGTAGGAACCTTCGGCGTCAATCCCCGGAATGTTCAGGTCCGCATCGCGAATCGCGCCGGTGGCAAAAATCACCGCGTTGTAGCGCTTCCGCAGGTCCTCGATGGTGATGTCGGTGCCAAAGTCAACGTTACCGAAAACGCGGATGCCGCCCTTATCGAGTACATCGCGCAGCGCACGCACCACGCCCTTGATCCGCGGGTGGTCCGGGGCGACGCCGTACCGCACGAGACCGTAGGGGGCGGGCAGCCGGTCAAAGAGATCGATTTCGACCTCGTATTTCCCTTCGGCCTCGTTCCGCAAAATGTCCGAGGCGTAAATGCCCGCCGGACCAGCACCCACAACGGCAACGCGCAGTGTCGACATAGTTCCTCCAATACTTGGGCGATCCGCCCAGACATTGCTCTTTCCCACGCTCGTTTCATGGCCGAAAGGCGCAGGATTGAACGCGCGGATGCGCGTTCCTCAGCTAAAAGTCGCGATTAATCAGTCGGTCAGCGAATTCCTGCAAGGCGGCCTTCACGACGCCGCTCGGCAGCGGGTCGAGTGCCTCAAGCGCGTGCCGAACGTGCGTTTCTGCCGCCTCGAGCGTCTCCTGCGAAACCTCGTGCTCACGCAACTCGGTGATAATCGCATCCACTTCTGCGGGATCGCTGGAACCGCGAGATTCTTCGCGAGCGAAACTCGCATCCTGGCTGCCGGGTGCAGTACCGGCAACCCGCGTCCGGATGCGTTCGAGCAGGTCGGCAGCCTTTTCGTCACCGGCCAGCGCGCGACGCTCTAGTAACAGCACCGGCAGGGTTTCCACCCCGGCACGCAGGTCGGTGCCCGCGAGCTTGCCGGTCTTATCCGAGCTCGGCGACAGATCAATGACGTCATCCACGATCTGGAAAGCGGTACCAATGCCCTCGCCGAAGGTGGCCAATGGTTGGCGGTAGGCCTCAGGTGCCCCCGAGAGCAGCACCCCGTATTCCGCCGCGGCACCAATGAGCGAACCGGTCTTGTCGGCGAGCACCCGCAGATAGTGGTCGATGCGGTCTTCACCCTCGGCGGGACCGATGGTTTCGTGCATCTGGCCGAGCACGAGGCGTTCGAACACCGTGGCCTGCAGGCGGATCGCCTCTGCCCCGAGATGCGAGAACATTTGTGAGGCTCGTGCGAACAGTAAGTCGCCCGCGAGAATCGCCATCGAGTTGGTCCACCGCAAGTGCGCGGCGGTCACCCCGCGGCGCAGGGTAGCGTCATCCATCACATCGTCGTGGTAGAGCGAGGCAAGGTGCGTGATCTCGGTTGCGGCCGCGGCGGTGAGCACACCTTCGCTGTCCGACTTCGGCCCCAGTTGCGCGCTCAGCAGCACCAGCATTGGGCGTAGCCGCTTACCGCCAGCACCGAGCAGATACGTAGTGGTGACCTGAGCCACCTTGTCGGCGTACTGCACCTGTTCACTCAGCACCGCTTCAACGCGATCAAGCCCCTTATCGAGGGTGGCCTTGAGCTTGCGTTCGGCCGGGCGGCCAAACAGCTCCTTTGCAAACGCAGACCCGACGTTTCCGTGCGAGGGCCTGCGTGTTGCCGAAGACTGGGAGGTCACTGGTTCTCCTGTCGGGCCGTGGGTGTGGCGGGCTTAGTGCCTCGGTGCAGTGCGACGATGCCGTAGGTGAGGTTCCGATAGGCCACCTGCTGGTAGCCCGCTTCCCGCAACCAGCTCGCGAAGGTCTTCTGTTCGGGCCAAGCCTGAATCGACTGGAAGAGGTAGTTATAGGCTTCCGGATCCGAGGACACGAGTTTCACGATCGAGGGCATCGCGACGTTCATATACGTGTCGTAGCCCCAGTTCACGAGGCCATTCGTGGGATGCGAGAACTCGCACACGAGGATGCGCCCACCGGGCTTAGTGACGCGGAACATCTCCGCGAGTGCCTTCCGCGGTTCCTGCACATTGCGAATCCCGAAGCTGACCGTGGTGACGTCAAAGGTGTCGTCCTCGAAGGGCAGCTCCGTCGCATCCCCCTGCTGGAAGGTGATGTTCGGGTGGTCCCCGTGGCGTTCGATGGCCTGGTTGATCATCCCCTGCGAAAAATCGAGGCCGGTCACGGTCGAGCCGTGATCGGCGAGGATGCGCGAGACGGTGCCGGTGCCGCAGGCAACGTCAAGGACTTTCTGGCCGGGGTACGGATTGATCTCGCGACGCGTTTGGTATCGCCAGTATGGCGTCACGCCGACGGAGAGCACGTCGTTCGTGAGGTCATAGTGGCCCGAAACGCGGTCGAACATCCTCGACACGTCGGCGGGGCGTTTTTCGAGATCGGCAGAAGTCACGCCTTCCATCCTACGTCGCATCGAATGCCCGCTGCCTCCCCTGTTCGCGGAGGGAAGAGCCGGAATCTATCCGGCGGCGCAGAAGCACGGCCCGCCGATGGAATATTCCATGTGGCGGGCCGTGGTGAGGACTCTGCGCGTGATGGTGCAGAGATCTGTTTGCCGCGGGTTTGCGGCGGGCTTGGGCTAGCGGCGTCCGAAGAGCTTCACGTCATCGTTGCCGATGAGGTCGGGCACGGTCCAACCGTTGAGGTCGTATTCGGAGAGGAACTTGTCGGCGAGCCCGATCATCCGGTCGGTACCGCCGCGCTGCTCGGCGAACTTCAGCGTCTCGATGCGCACATTTTCGTACGTACCGGCGTAGTTGCGCTCGTAGAGTTCGTGGCGACCGCCGAATTCGGTACCCACCGCATCCCACAGCGCCTTGAGGATTTTGACGCGATCGACCGCTTCAACCCCATTCGAGCCGCGCACGTACTTGTCGAGGTACGGACGCACTTCCTGGCTATTGAAGTCATCGGCGCCGGAGGGCAGATAGATGAGCCCCGAGGCCACATCCTGCTCGATGATGCCCTTGATCTGTGCGTACGCCACGCTCATCAACTGGCGGTAGACGAGGCCATATTCGACCTTCGGAATGACCGAGTCTCCCACCCACGGTTCCGGGTCAGTGGCCATCGAGGTCGACAGCGACCAGAACATGTCGCGCCAACCGATGACCTCACCGACGCGCTGCTGTACGCCGCGGAAGTCTTTCGACCCGGTAGTTTCGAGGGATTTCAGCAGCAGCCCAGCAATGAAGTCGAGCTTCACCGCGAAGCGCGTGACACCCTGGAAGGTGAAGCGGGGCATGAAGCCGGATGCAGGTAGGAAAGCGTTGATCGCCTCCACATCGCCATAGGAGAAGACGTTCTCCCAGGGGATGAGCACCTTGTCGAAGACGAGGATCGCATCGTTTTCGTCGAAGCGGCTCGAGAGCGGATAGTCGAAGGGATTGCCGGTGATCGCGGCGTTCTGCGCGTAGGAAGCGCGGGAAATGAGCTTCACCCCGGGCTGGTCCATCGGGACCGTGCAGATGAGCGCAAATTCCTTCTTCTTGATCGGCAGCCCGTAGTGCGCGATGAAGTTGTAGTTGGTGATCGCCGAGCCGGTCGCGACGACCTTCGCGCCCGAAACGATCAATCCCGAGTCGGTCTCCTTTTCAACCTTCATGAACACATCGCCCACCTCGTCTGGCGGCAGGTGACGGTCAATCGGCGGGTTCACGATCGCGTGGTTCCAGTAGAGAACTTTCTCTTGCGATTCCTTATACCAGCGCTCAGCATTCTCGCCGTACTCGCCGTAGAACTCGCGGTTTGCGTGCAAGGTGCCGAGGAAGCTGGCCTTGTAGTCGGGGCTGCGGCCCATCCAGCCATAGGTTAGGCGTGCCCAGGAGGCAATCGCGTCGCGTTCTTTGAGCAGGTCTTCGCTCGAAGTGGGGGTGCGGAAGAAGGGGAAGGTAACACCGTCGCTGCCGGTATCGGTGGGGGCGGTGACGACATCCACTTCATCGCCGGTGTGCATCGAGTCGTAGAGTCGAGCCACCGAGCGCACCGAGTTGCGGAAGGCCGGGTGCGTGGTGACGTCATCGACACGCTCGCCGTGCAGCCACACTTCGCGACCGTCGCGGAGGGACTCGATGTACTCATCGCCCGTCATGGGCTTGGTTACTCGCGTGGTTTCAGTTTCGGTAACCGCCTGCGTCGTTGTCATTGCGGGTTCCTTTCAATTCTTTGGGTTGTTGAGGTTGAGAAGTGTTGTGGTCGCTACTCGGGCCCGGATGCGCGCTACGCGGCGGAGAGCTCACCGAGGCGGTGGAATTTGCCGCTGTGGAAGAGCAGCGGGTCGATTTCTTCGTGGCTGGCCTCGACGATTTCGCCGATCACGATGACGTGGTCGCCGCCGTCATATTCCGCCCAGGGCCGGCAGGCGAAGGTCGCACAGACTCCCGCGAGCGCCGGCGCCGTGGCCCCCTCAACCCATTCCGGTGCGAGCTCCTGCGGGCGCCCGGCGAAGTGCATCGCGAGATCCTGCTGGTGGCTGCCGAGCACATTGACGGTGAAGGGTGCATCCTTGATGAGCGATGCGATCTTGTTCTCGCGGATGAGTGTGACCTGCAGCAGGGCCGGTTCGAGCGAGATTGAGGTGAACGACGAGATCGTTGCGCCGTGCGGATCGCCCTGTTCATTGCGGCAGGTAACCACTGTGACACCGCTGGCAAATTTGCCGAAGGTGTTGCGCAGCTGCCGACCGTCGAGTCGCCCTACGGGTGCGGTTTCAAGAAGTGTTTGCTGAGTAGACATCGTGATCCTCCTCATTGAGTTGCTGGATGTGAGGACCACGTTATGAAGCCGCAAGACTTCCGACTATCCACTTCGCGCGCCGCCATCCGGATCACGCGGAAATCCTGGTTTTGGTATCACTGAGCGAGGCTTTCCGCCCTGTTCGCTCAGGTCATACCCAGCACCCGACGCAAGGTATCAGAGGGCCGCTCGCCGTAGGTGCGCCGATATGCCGCCGCGAATCGCCCCAAATGCACGACACCATTGGCGAGCGCAATATCGGTCACCGAATCACCGGGAGCCGCTGCCAACAGCTCCTGCCGAACTCGTTCGAGTCGCACCAAGCGAAGGTAGTCGGTTGGGGTGGTGTCGAGGTGATCTCGGAAGCCTTGTTGGAGTCGGCGGATGCTCACACCAGCCACCTGCGCCATATCGGCCGCGGTCCAGGCACGGGCCGGTTCCGCGCGGAGGCGTTCCACGACCGAGCGCACAATCTTCGGGCAGGCCGCGAGCGTGTCGTCTTCCACGGGTTTTGCGGCAAGCAAGATGGCGGTGGTCAGTGCCCCGGCGAGTTGTTCGCGCACGAGGGGATGTCCGTGCCGATTTTGCGCAATGGTATTCACCAAATCGGCCCAATCGGAGTCCTGATCCGCGCCAAGCCGGATGGACGGCGGCATCTCGGGCATGGAACCGAAGAGTTTGCTGGCTTCCTGCCGGAGGTAATCGGCCTCGATGCGCACCCCAATGATGCTCACATTCGCGTCCCACTCGATGATGTGCGCGGGCGTATCGGGCGGGTACACCGTGGCTTCATTTGGTGTCGCTACTAGCTCAGTGCTGCCAATTCGCGAGGTCAGGCTGCCGTGCACCGGCAGGTTTACTGCGAAGGCCCCCGGGTGGGAGGACTGCAGGCGCACCGGAGATCCCCAAGACACCTTCGCGATTCGCACCGGCCCGAGGTCACGACCATCCGCATGCACTCGTTCCGCGTTTGAGCGCCGCTCCAGCGGCGTCAACTGGTGCGAGAAGTACAGTTCGGATACCGCATCCGAAGCCTCGCCCCAATCGCTATGTGTATCCACGCGTCATCACCACCTCGACCGGTGCGCGCCAGCATTGCGCGCGACCACACGGCCCACCGTTGGGCGCGTCTGTGATTCTTAGGTAGCTCGGAAATGTAGCCCGGCCGCACGCCGCTCACAAACTTTTGTCCCGCCTACTGAGACCGCGATGATGCATCCACATGAGGGCCGGAAGTTGCTGTACAGGACGATGTTCGTGCAGTGCCTGAACCGTGCGTACGTTTATCTGTCGTCCGCCCTACACCTGCGCGCGGGTAATCTGGAGGGCAGTGAATACCAAGCTGTCTGATTCCGCACTCCCCCGGCTCCGCGCCCGCACCCGCCCGATCTCCGACCCGGGTGATCTACTGCGCTTCGCTGAACCGCAGGACCCTGCGGTGTGGTTGCGCCGCGGCGATGGCATCGTCGGCGGCGGTTGCCTCTGGCGGGGTGAATTTCAGGGCGAATCGCGGATTCGGGATGCTCGCGAGGTTTGGGATGCGATCCTCGCGCAGGCGCGGGTCGAGGATGCCGTGCGTGTGCCGGGTTCCGGCTTGGTTGCATTTGGGGCATTCACCTTCGCAGCGTCTTCCGGCTACGCCAGCGTGTTGCAAATTCCGCAGTTCATCATCGGGCGGATGGATGGCAAATCTTTCTTGACGGAACTGTTTGTCACCGACTCGACTGTGGGTTCTGGCCCGGTGCCGACGGTGCCGGTGCGGCTGCCGCTGATCATCCCCGACGGTCCGGAGGCGGTCACCGATCTCGAGCCCGGCGAGATGACCCAGGAGCGCCACCGCGAAGCGGTCGAGTGCGCCCTGTCGCGAATCGAACAGGGTGAGTTCACGAAGATCGTCATCTCGCGCGATCAACACGGCAAGATCGAGCCGGATGCGGACCGTCGCCACATTGTGCGCCGACTCGCGAACACCTACCCCGAGACTTGGACCTATGCGGTGGATGGGTTAATCGGCGCGAGCCCCGAGATGTTGGTGCGGGTGTTAGGACGTTCGGTCACCGCGCGTGTGCTCGCAGGTACGCTCCCCCGCGGCGCCAATGAGGCTGACGACGCCGCAGCGAAGCGCGCACTCGCAGACTCTGCGAAGAACCGCGTCGAGCACAAATTCGCGATTGACTCCGCAATCGAGTCGCTGCGCCGCCTCGATACGCATGATGACCCGGATACCGGGCTCACCGCATCCCCCGAACCGTTCCTGCTCGGGCTCCCCAATGTCTGGCACCTCGCGAGCGACATTCGCGGGACCTTGCCGCAGGGCTCAAGCGTGCTCGATCTCGTGGAGGCGCTGCATCCGACAGCGGCGGTGGGCGGCACCCCGCGGAAGAAGGCGATGCCGGTGATCGATGAGCTCGAACCCTTTGATCGCCGCCGTTATGCCGGGCCCGCGGGCTGGCTTTCGGCTTCGGGCGACGGCGAGTGGGTGGTGGCGTTGCGCGGTGCCGAAGTGGATGCGGATGGTTCCGTGACGGCGTTCGCCGGCGGTGGCATTGTCGCCGGCTCCGAAGCCGCCGACGAGTTTGCCGAAACCGGCCCAAAATTCCGCCCCATCACCGAGGCGCTCAAGCCGCTCGCCGAGTAGCGTCCACGCTCGCTGAGTAGCGCAGCGTATCGAAACACCGCACACGCAGGCGCGCTTCGATACAAATCACTCCGCGATTCACTCAGCGACCAGCAGTTCGTTGGCTGAGTAGCGCAGCGTATCGAAACACCGCACACGCAGGCGCGCTTCGATACAAATCACTCCGCGATTCACTCAGCGAGCGGTAACGCTTAGCGGTCGGCGGCGCGCTTGAGTGATTCTTTGAGGAGGCGGGTGGGTTCCTCGAGGCGCTCGCGCTCCGCGTCCTGGTCGAGCTCGACTTCGGGCCATTCGAGGTTCATGTCGCGCAGCGTTCGCAGCAATACCGCTTTCACAGCGAGGCGCGCGTACCACTTCTTATTCGCCGGGATCACCCACCATGGTGCATCCTCCGTCGAAGTGCGTTCGAGCGCGATCTGGTATGCCTCGGCGTACTCGCCCCACAGCGCCCGTTCGTCCAGGTCACCCGTGTTGTACTTCCAGTGTTTGTCGTCGCGGTCGATGCGTTCCAAAAGCCGCTCGGCCTGTTCCTCCGGACCGACGTGCAGCATGAACTTCAAAACACGAGTTCCTGAAGCAACCAGCCGCTGCTCGAAATCCACGATCGCGCCGTAACGTCGCTCGATCTCTTCCGGCGGCGCGAACTCCCGCACCCGCTGAATCAGCACATCCTCATAGTGCGATCGGTCAAAGACCCCGATAAACCCGGGCTTCGGGGCGTGCGGTTCGACGCGCCACAAGAAGTCATGCGCGAGCTCTTCCTTGGTGGGCGCTTTGAATGAGGTGATCTGCAGACCCTGCGGGTCGACCGAACCGAAGACGTGCCGGACCACGCCACCCTTGCCCGATGCATCCATCCCCTGGAGTACCACCAGAAGGCTCGGCGCATCCGGGTTCCCGGCGCGAGCCTGCGCGTACATGCGTTCCTGCAGGTCGGCGAGCTCTTCGTCCCGCTCGGTGAATAGCTCCCGGCCCACCTCTTTGACGTCGCCGTTATCGCCCTCGAGCCCCGGAGTGGAGTCGGGATCGATATCGGCGAGCTGAAATCCTTCGCGAACGAGCAGCACTTCGCGGGCATCGGACGCGCTGACCTTGACCTTCTTTTTCCCCATGCGCCAGGAGTCTACTTGCGGCTACTTGAAGAGCGGCCGAAAGTGCGGTCCGACAGTACTATCCGGCAGCGTGACCCAGAAGCTACGGCCCAAAGCTGCGGACCAGGATGCGGCCAACGAACACCGCCGGAAGAAACTACCGGTCGAGGGGGACTTCGATGATCATCCGCAGTTCGGTGCGGTCGGTGAGCGCTTCTTCGAGACTGCCGCGGGTTTCTGCGCGACGGTAGGCCCAACCGTACGCAGCAGCGAGTGCCTGAATGTGGACGTTCGTGGCGGTGTACTGCACGCGGTCGAAGGATGCCGTATCCGCGGTCTTCGCGACCTCGAGTGAATCGAAAATCGTCCCACCGCCGTCGTTCCCAACCACGATCTGGATGCGCGGCGCATCCTCCCCACCCTGCCGAATCAGGAGCGACCCAACATCGTGCAGGAACGCAACATCACCGACGAGCACACGAGTCTGCCCGCCGTGCGCCGCGAGGTCGTCACCGTGCTGCGACGCTTCGGCAACACCGAGTCCGGTCGCGATTGTGCCATCGATGCCAGCGAGCCCGCGATTGGAGTGCACGTGGATGCGCTTACCTGGCACCCGCGAGTCAAGGTCACGAATCAGGCGGGATGCGGCGAGCACGAGCCGGTCGTGCGGCCAAGTCAACCGCCACATGCTGTCGGCAAGGATTTCGCGGGTCACGCGTTCGCGCGACACTGCGAGTTCGGTGCGACCAAAGCGGGCACGTTCGCGAAAATCTTGGCTGCGGGATGCGGCCACGTTCGGGGCTTCTGGGTCGGAGTCGCGCTCCTGTCGCAGTGCGAGATCGGCGTTGGTCCAATCGGTGAGCCAGCGTTTGGCTTCTTTGCGAAGCAGGTACTGCTCATCGGCATTCGAGAGCATCGTGGAGCCGAAGGCGAGCACCTTCACCTCGTCCACCGCCTCGACCGATTCGATGGGTCGGTACTGCGGGACTCCGGGCTGGTCAATCACGATGACTCGCAGACCCGGGCGCTTCAGCAGCGCCGGTACCTCGCGGCTGAGGGTCGGATGCCCGACGACAATGACGAGTTCAATCGCATCGCGCAGCGCCGCAATCGAGCTGTTCTCCCCGAGCAGATCGCGGTAGTTCGCGAGGAGATTCCTGCCGTAGCGGGAGCCGCTGGAGACTTCTGCGACTAGCGGCCAACCGCCCTTGTGCGCAAGTTGCTCGCCGATGCGTCCGGCACGGTCGCCCGCCACGACGAGCGCATTCGGCCACTCGGCAGGGTCGACCAGCTCGACGCGCTTTTTCTGGGTTGCGATGGATGAACCGTTCACGCTGGATGCTTCAGGCCAGGTCCCGTAGGCAGCAAGGCTTTCATCAAGGTTGCGGGCGACAGTTGCGTGCGTGGAGGAGACGTTTGCCGATGAGGCACCCCCCGCGGCACTGCTCGAACGAGAATTATCGCTTGCGTGCGCTGCAAGATCGTTCGCGATCGCCGCGGCGAGGGCGGCGTTCAGCCCTCGCCCGGCAGGCCCCGGACCCTCGCGGAAGCGACGGTCCCCATCATCTCCCGGCCAGGCCGCGGCGACTTCTTCTGAGACCCCGCTGACCTCAGCATCCGCCAGGGCAGCGCCGGTCACTCGTACCGTCACGCGTTCCGACAAATCAGGCACGGCATCCGAGAGCGGTTCGCGGTAGGCGACGTTGAGATGCCAGGCGACCTGCGCATCCGCCAGCGCCAAACCCGCCTCACGGGCGAGACTCAGCGAGGCCTCGCTGCCATCGGGAGCGGGGAGCGTCACGCAGGGCACCAGCTGACCGAAGAGACCCGGTTGACGGGTGGTTTGGTTCGCGCCGGTACCCATGAGCTCGGCGGGGCGGTCGGCAGTGAGGGCGACCAGCGGGACGCCCGCGTGGTGAGCTTCGAGCATCGCGGGAGCGAGGTTTGCGACCGCAGTGCCGGAGGTAGTGATCACCGGGACCGGGCGGCCGGATTCGCGGGCGATGCCGAGCGCGAAGAAGCCTGCGGAACGTTCGTCGATACGCACGTGTAACCGCACCGCGCCGATTCGTTCGAATTCGGCGGCGACGAGCGCCAGCGACTGTGACCGCGAACCGGGGCACACGACAATATCGCGCACTCCCCCTCCGACGGCCGCGACGAGCAGTTCAATCGCGGCAGCTAGGGCCGGGGAACGCAGGGCTTCTGCATTCACTTCTGAATTAGCTACCGAGCTGGGTCGCTCGGCGCTCACTGGCGTCGGCCCTCGTCGTCGTTCCCGTTTTTGTCACCGTTTGTTTTCGAGGTGTCATCCTCGTCGAGGTCTTCGCCCTCGACCGTGGGAATCGCGCCGGTGTTGTGGTTCGAGGGGTGGTTGCGCATTGTGCTCTGACGGTCACGCTCGATTTCTTCGTCAAGCAGACGCATTTGTTCCTCAAGCTCCGCGATACGCGCGTCGTGTTCACGCTCCGATTTCGGGTCGCTGATGTAGTTGATGTCGTCCGGGATGATCTGCGTGCCGACCGTCGTCTGCATCACTGAATCGCCAGAGCCTTTACCGATGAACATCCACAGCAGCGGGCCGATCACCGGGATCAGCAGGATGACGACCAACCAGATCGGTTTTTGCATCACCTTCGTGCGTTTGGAGTCAAACATGGCGCAGTCGACGACGGCGTAGACGGTGAGCGCGACTGCGACGACGATGCCAAGAATGAGTGCACGGGACATAGACGCTAAGTCTAGTCGGCTTGACCTGACGGCAGCCGACAAACCATTTTCGTAGACTGGAGGGATGAAAACTTCCCGCGCCTGGACCATTTACATTCTTGTTCGTGTTCTGGCATTCATTGTCCCGTTCGGCATCGTCATGCTGGTGCTGCCGACCTGGCAGTGGAACTGGCTCGTCGGCGTCATCGTTGGCGCGATTGTGAGCCTCGCGATTTCGCAGATCTTCCTTTATCGCGAACGCTTCGCCGTTGCCGAGAGCCTGCAGGAGCGTGCTGAGTCTCGGGCCGCGCAGAAGGACCAGCGCCGCCCGATCGATGTGGAAGAGGATGCGGACATCGACGCTCAGGTTGAGGGGGCGGGCGAACAGGATGCATCGGGCCCGGCCGATGAAGGCGATGCAGATGGCAAACCTGACGCTTAGGCAACTTGAATACATCATTTCTGTAGCGGAACTGGGATCGGTAACTGCAGCTTCCAAGCAACTTCATGTGGCCCAGTCCGCCATATCTGCCTCGATTGCGGATCTTGAACGCACCATCGGCATTCAGATATTCATCCGCCATGCCCGAGGCTTGTCACCCACACGGGAAGGGCATGAAATTCTCGACGAGTCACGGAAGATTCTTCTCGGCGCCGAGGGGCTCGAACAGTACGCCGCCGACCGCTCAGAAGTACTATCCGGATCACTCATCGTGGGGTGTTACACAACTCTCGCTTCCCCGATTCTCCCGCCGTCTCTCGCCGCGTTTGCGACTAAGCACCCGCAGGTACACGTCGACTTCACCGTGGGTCATTCTGACCAAATCATTGAGCAGGTACAGCATGGTGAGTGCGACCTGGCGATACTGTATGACTTCCTCCGTGAGGGCAGTTTCACTGAACTCAATCTTCAGTCAACGCCCCTCACACGCAGCCGCCCCTATGTCCTTCTGCACTCGGAACATCCTCTTGCATCTGCCCACGTAATTGATCTGGCCGACCTCGTGGACGATCCTTTTATCCTCTTCGATCTCGCCCCTGGTGCTGAATATTTCCTTTCGCTATTCGCATCCGAGGGTGTCGAGCCGCGCATCCAATACCGATCGCGTGATTTCGAACTAGTTCGAGGTCTCGTAGCCCGCGGTCTCGGCTATTCCATACTCTCGCAGCGCACCGTCATCGGCGAAAGTTACGAGGGTTTGCCGTTGACCATGGTCGACCTGTCGGCACAGCACAAAGGCCTCGAAGTGATTTCACTTACCCCCGACACTCGCCTCCCAAGCCGACGAGCGCAAGCATTCATCAGCGAATGTCGCGGCGTCCTTGCGAGGCCCTAGTACCGAACTCTGCAGGTTTAGGTATTTCCGATCGCAACTAGCTAAAATAACTTCTGGTGCGACATCTCTTCGCCTTCTAGGTTTCTTGTAACGGCATCCGATCAACGGTGACGGATCCGCTTCAAGGAAGAAGGTGGCCCAATGCTTCGCTCAGGCGCTGAGTACATTGACTCGATCCGAGATGGTCGACAAGTCTGGATCGACGGGGAAAAGGTTGAGGATGTCCCCTCACACCCCATGTTCAAGCCCATTGTCGATATTCGTGCCCGCATCTACGATCTTGCATACGAGAAAAAGACTGCCGATGTAATGACTTACACGGATGCCGCCACCGGCGAGCGCTGTGCGATCGGCTCCAAGCCACCGACCTCCAAAGCAGACTGGCAGCAGAAGCGTGACTCTGTTGATGCGGTACTCAGCGATGTTGGTGGAGTCGTCACTCGCGTCGGCGATGAAACCACCGGCGAAATGTGGTCCCTCTTTGATGGCCAACAAGTCCTCAATGAAATTGATCCCCAGTTCTCGGAGAATATCCGGCGTCATGTCGAACGCACTCGGATCGAAGACCCCTTCCATGTCTCAGCCAACACTGACGCGAAAGGCAATCGTGCGAAGTGGCCTACGGAGCAGGACCCGGATGTCCTCCTGCGTGTTGTAAAGGAGACTGACTCCGGCATCATCGTGCGCGGTGCAAAGTTTGAAACCGCTGCAGCCTACGCGAACCAGGCATTCGTCAAACCTACAATCGCTGACTGGGGCAACGCCCCCACTTCCGAATATGCTGTCGGGTTCATCGCGAACATGAACGCAAAGGGCCTTAAGTTCATTTGCCGTTCCGGCTTTGCACAAAAGGATGCGCGGGATTTCCCCCTGTCGTCGCGATTCGACGAAGTCGACACCATGATTATTTTTGATGATGTCCTCATCCCATGGGAAGACGTTCTTTTCTACCGCCACACGAAGGCTGCGGCATTCATTCGTGCGACGCTGCACCGATACAGTGCTTTCCCTTATCTGCAGCGCTACGAGCGATGGGCGGACTTGCTGCTTGGTACCGCATACCTAAGTGCCCAGCAAACCGGTGTCAAGATGCACCAGGGCGTGCGTGAGAACATCGCCAAGGTCGCAAACTATCGAGAAATGGTGAGCGCGCACCTCACCGCTGCGATCGAAACCGCACAGACAAGCCCCGAAGGCTTCCTGATGCCAAATCAACAAATTCTCTTTTCGGGCCGTGCCCTCGCAAGCAAGATGCTGCCCGAGATGGTCCACACAGTACGTGACATTTCGGGATGCCAGCAGAGTCTGCTCCCAAGCGCGTCGACGTTCGATAACCCGGAGGCCGCGGAGTACCTAAACAAGTACTTCGCCGTGGACACGGTTTCGGCTGACGATCGCTTCAAGCTCCTCGCATTCACGCGCGATCTGCTCAACTCTGACTACGCGACTCACCGGCTTACGTTCCAGCTCTTTGCGCAGTCACCACCGTTCTCGCACCAACTTGCGGTGTACAACAACTACGACTTCCGAGGCGCCGCTGAACTCGTTCGCGAGGCTGCGGGCATGTCGGAATCCACCAACATTTCTAATGAGGAAAACCTCGCCCGGGTTGAGAAGGAGCCATCGGAGAAGGTCAGCGTGTAGCAGCAAGAAATACTGATCTGGCGTCGGCCACAAAGAAGGAGGTCCACCGTGGGTGTGGTCGCAATCAATCACGCATTGAAAACCGAAGCCTTCGATCGCGTGAATGCAGAGTTGGATTCACTCATCAGCCTGGCTGATTGGCTCCACGCGAATCCAGAGATTGCTTGGGAAGAACACAATTCTGCTAAGCGATTGGCTGAGATTCTGCGTACTCGCGGATTCGATGTAGTCCAAAACTATCTGGAATTCCCGACAGCCTTCCGCGCAACCTACGGTTCAGGCGATATCAACATCGGTGTGATCGCGGAGTATGACGCGCTTCCAGGCTTGGGGCATGCTTGCGGACACAACATCATCAGCGCCATCGCGGTCGGGGCTGCAACTGCACTTGCGGCAATTGCAGACCAGCTCGGTATCACGGTCACCGTCTATGGCACCCCCGCCGAAGAAGGCGGTGGCGGCAAGATTGAAATGATCGATCGTGGCGCGTTCACCGAACTTGACTTCGCGATGATGGCTCACCCGGCACCTGCCGATGTAACGCGAGCGGTCCCCTATGCGGTCTCACACAGCACGATGACCTTTACGGGGAAGGCTGCCCACGCTGCAGCCTTCCCTACCGAAGGCATCAATGCTGCGGATGCAATGGTCATCGCGCAGGTAGCTATCGGCCTGCTCCGGCAGCAGCTGCCGGCAACCGTTCGCGTTCACGGAGTCGTGACCCGCGGTGGTGAAGCACCCAACGCGATCGCTGAGCAGACCGTCGGGCGATGGTATGTCCGCGCTAAGGACTTGCAGGAACTCGAAGAGACTGAAGTGCGAGTCCGTCGATGCTTTGAAGCCGGTGCGTTGGCGACTGGTTGCACTCTAGAAATTACGCCAGATTCCCAGCCATATTCAGATTTCCACAACGTGGAGGCATTGGAACAGCTCTACGACACGAATATTCGGGCGCTTGGTCGATCACCCATCACTGAGGGTCCTGAAGCTCGAATGAGTAGCGCGTCTACGGACATGGCAAACGTTTCACACCTCGTACCGGCAATCCATCCCTATATCGGCCTTAACTCCTACCCCATTTCTAATCACCAATTTGAGTTTGCCGCGCATTGCATCGGAGATGCCGCCAATGCGGCGATTCGCGATGGTGCGATTGCGCTTGCTTGGACCGCGATTGATTTTGCAGAACAAACGAGCGCGAAGTCACCTAAACATCTCACCGAGTGAAAACTCAATCGACAGGAAGCACTAATGAAAGTTCAACGGAGAATTTTCCAAACAGTCTCAGGGATTTATTTCACCCTCTGCACACTTGCATTCATTTGGCCGCTCGCGACAATAGCCAACACCATCGAACCAAAAATTCTTGGTGTGCCTTTCTTCTTTGCATGGAACCTCATCGTCGTTGTAATTATCTTCATCGGCTGTGTGGGCATGTACATCTGGGATACCCGCCTCACCGACGGCCGCCGCTCACAAATAGTGAGCTCAACACGGGAGGCTGATAATGCCTAACTGGATAATCATTTCAGCGATCACCGGCATATACCTTGTCGCAATCCTGCTGGTGGGCCTCGCTGCCGGTCGAGGACAGAAGAATTCACTCGAGGGCTACACGACTGGCAGTCGAGACATCAGCATGATCGTCTTGTTCTTCATCTTGGGTGCCGAAATATTTTCTGCGTTCACGTTCCTTGGCGCTCCGGGCGAAGCGTATCGCTCAGGCGCACCAGCCATGTACATTCTCGCGTACTTGTCACTTGCATTAGTGCTTTGGTACGTACTCGGACCAAAAATTGCAACCCTGGGACGTCGATACGGCTACATTACTCAGGCCGATCTCTTCCGCGATCGTTTTAAGAGCAAAGCACTTACCGTCATCGTCGCTATTTCGAGTGTCGTAGCGTTGGTGCCTTATCTCACCATCCAGATTACGGGCGCTGGTCTCCTCTTTGAATTTGCCACGGAAGGAAATCTTCCGTTCTGGTTGGGATCGTTAGCAGCATTCGGTGTCACCACCGCGTATGTATACGTCAGCGGCCTCAAAGGCATTGGTTGGACCAACCTGCTGCAGGGAATCCTCATGTTCGTCGTCGCGTGGGCAGTCGGGATCGCGGCTGTTGCACAGCCCTTTGGCACGCTCGGGGAAATGTTCACTCAAATTCAGCTCTCGAAGCCTGAATTCCTCACACTCCCTGGTGGTGACGGCTCCTGGACCTGGACTGCCTATTCCTCAGCAATCATCTTGAGTGTGCTCGGCTTCGTCATGTGGCCACACGTGTTCATGAAGTCCTACAGTTCAGGGAGCAACCGATCGATCAAGCGAACCGTAGTGTTCTATCCGCTATACGCGCTGTTGGTCGTCCCGATCGTTCTTGCTGGCTTCGCAGCCATCATGGTGTTTTCAGACGCACCGCTAGAGCGCGCTGACTCCGCGCTGTTGCAGTTGATCGTATTCGTCCTCGATCTGCCGGCTTGGATAATTGGGCTGATGCTCGCGGGGGCCGTCGCAGCAGCCATGTCGACGGGCGCCAACCTAGCGCATGCCGCCGCAACGATCTTTATTCGTGACTTCATCTCGGTGGTTGCCCGCAAGCCATTCTCTGATCAGAAGGCCTTGATGTGGACTCGGATTGCGGTGATCGTGATCTCTGCAATTTCATACCTATTTGCAATCACAAATTCCAGTTCGATCGTCCAGCTGTTCCTCTCGGCCTACGGCATTGTGATCCAATTTTTGCCGCTAACCCTGGCAGCCCTGTACTGGCGACGAGCGAATCTCCCCGGCGCACTTTCCGGGCTGATCACGGGTCTGGGTGTATCGGTGCTGTTCACATACTTTGTGGATTCACCGTTCGGCATTGGCCCAGGTCTGTGGGGCTTTGCAGCAAACATCATTGTGTTCGTGGCCGTCACCGGCCTTACGAAACCGATGCCGCGCTCCCACACCGCACGATTCGCTATTCAGCCGAGTGACCACGTGCCAGAAGGTATTGAACCCGCCGAGATGGCCGCCGAGCCCAGCGAGACGAAGTCGTCTTCAGATTCCAGTCAGTCCAGTTTTTCCGAGGACCAAACCACTACCAAAAGGAGTATCTAATGACCGCTCAAACCACCCAGACCACCCACAAACGAATCCGCCCCTTCAACACGAAGGACACTTACCCGGAGCAAAGTCTCGACAATGACCTTGCTCAGGCGGTTGTCGCGAACGGCGTTGTTTATATGCGAGGCCAAATCGGCCAAAACCTCGATACCAGCGAAGTCGTGGGCGTCGGCGACGTTGAGAAGCAAACTGAACAGGCGATGCGTAACATCAAGATGTTGCTCGAAGAGGCCGGCAGTTCTTTGAACGACATCGTGAAGCTCGTTGTATACATGACCGACATCAGGTACCGCGAACCGGTGTACCGCGAAATGGGCAAGTGGCTAAAGGGTGTACACCCGGCGTCGACCGGAATTGTGGTTTCCGGATTCGCAAAGCCAGAGTGGGTCGTTGAAATCGACGCGACCGCGGTTATTTCAGATCAGGAGTCATAAGGATGACTTTCTCTATCATCGCGCGCGATCCAGAAACCGGAGCTTTCGGCATCGCTGTTACGTCATCATCTCCCTGCGTCGGGGCACGTTGCATGCACCTACGCAGTAACGTCGGCGTCGTTGCTTCGCAAAACGTTACTGACCCTCGCTTGGGCCCTGCAATACTGGACCGCATTCAGGCGGGTGCAACAGCAGAAGAGGCGCTTGCGGCGGTACTTGATGGCTACGAAACCGCCCGATATCGGCAAATTACAGTCCTCGATAACCGTGGCGGCTCGGCGCACCACAGTGGCAGCGGCACCCTGGGGACAAACCGCGTCGTCGTTGGCGAGAACGCTATTGCCGCAGGGAATCTGCTTTCAACTGAGCAAGTCCCAGAAGACATGATTCGCTCGTTCGAACTGAGTTCTGGCGAATTGGAGCACCGTCTTCAAGGCGCTCTTGCACAAGGTGAAGCCACCGGCGGCGAGCTCGGCGAAGTTCGTTCTTGCGGTCTCGCCGTCGTTCACGACGTGGGCTGGCGAGTCACCGATATTCGCGTCGACGAGGCAGACCAACCGATTCAGAAGATGGCGAGCATCCTCGATCTGTGGATGAAAGAACGGGACGACTACAAGCTGCGGGGAATAAACCCTGATCTGGCGCCATCCTATGGGGTACCGGGCGACGAGTAGCAATATGAAGAGGGTGCGGTGTCCTGCAGGACACCACACCCTCTTTGTTTGCATTTGCGAATCGTCAAGCAGACTACCGGTCCCCTTCCCAACGGGCGTTTGCTCACCAGTGTTCCGACACACCCAGCTCTTCCCTGCAAATGACTCCGGCCAGCAAATCACTCCGGCCAGTAACCGAGATCATTCCGCTGACTACGTGTACAGCGACAACCACATCCCCAGGCCCATCAAGATGGCCCACACGAGCGCACCGATCGAGGTCAGTTTCAGCGCGAGGATAAGGTCTTTCGCGGTCTTCGAGGTGGCTGTAATAACCACGGCCGGGCCGATCAGCAGTAGTGCGAAGAAGGCGAAGAAGGCATTCGGATAGAACAAGCCGAAGAGGATCGTGGCGATGAACGGCAGTAGCGCGAAGAGGCCGAAGGTGATCCGGGAGCCGCTCAGGCCGAGCTTCACGGCGAGGGTCTTCTTGCCTGCGAGGGTGTCGGTTTCGCGGTCACGGATGTTGTTGACCATAAGCACCGCGCAGGAGAACAGTCCGGCAGCAACCGCGAGCACCCATGAGTTCATCGGTACCGTCAGGATCTGTACGAAGGTCGTTCCGGCGGTCGCGACGAGGCCGAAGAAGATGAACACGAAGACCTCGCCGAGGCCCGCATATCCGTATGGCCGCTTGCCGCCGGTGTAGAACCAGGCCGCGAGGATGGCCACCACACCAACTGCGATGAGCCACCACTGCTGGGTGACAATCGTGAGCGCGAGGCCCGCGAGCCCTGCGATTCCGAAGAATGCAAAGGCGACATTGCGTACGACCTTTGGGTTCACTCGCCCCGATCCGGTTAGTCGCGGCGGCCCCACGCGGAAGTCATCGGTGCCACGAATGCCGTCCGAGTAGTCATTCGAGTAGTTCACGCCGATCTGCAACGCGAGTGCCACCGCGAGCGCCCCGAGCGCACGCAGCCAGTGAAATTCGCCCGGCACAGCGGCAACCGCAGCCGCGGTGCCGAGAATAATCGGAACAATCGCGAGCGGCAGGGTCCGTAACCGTGCTCCCTCGATCCAGTCGCCGACGGTTGCTCTGCGCGCCGCCTCGCGCTTCTGCGGACGCTGGGACGGATTCTTAGACTTCTGCTTAGCCACGAGTCAGATTGTATGCGCTCGCTCGGCACGAGGGTCGCGAGGAGGCGCTAAGCAGTCGAGTCGATCACCAAGCGCCGGATCTGCACCCGATCGGGCTTGCCGCTTGCCAGTCGCGGCAGTTGGTCGAGTTGGATGCATCGCACGGGCCGGGCGGCCGGGCCGAGTTTCGCGAGCTGCTCGGTGGCCTGGATGAGCAACTCCGCTTCCTGCGCATCCCGATTCGGGAGCACGAGCGCGACCGATTCTCCCCACTCATCGCTCGGGAGCGAAACCGCAACAGCATTCTCGAAGCCGGGCAGCTGGTGCAGTTCTCGTTCGACCTCGTCGAGGTTGACCTTAATGCCGCCGGAGTTGATGACGTTGTCGAGACGACCGGTCACGGAAACTCGCTGCCCGCTCTCGCCGCCGCGGGGTGCGGTCGGGTCAAAGGGTGGTTCGACCTCGCCGGCATCATTCGTGCGATACCAGCGTTGGCCGTCCGCTTCTGCGAAGGCTGCCGCCGTGCGTTCTGGGTCGTCAAGGTAGCCAGCCGCAAGCATGGGCCCCGCAAGCCAGATTTCCCCCTGCTCAACCCGCGCCGAAACGCCCCTCAGCGGAATGCCGTTGTACACGCATCCGCCCGCGGTTTCGCTCGAGCCGTAGGTGAGGACGACCGCCCAACCGAACTCGCGCGCGGTCTTCACGATGTGCGGCGGCACCGCTTGCCCGCCCACGAGGATGGCGTCGAAACGGCCCATCCGTGCCGAGATGCGCTCGCGCTCGGCGAAGCTGAAGTCCTCGTGGTTCGTGACTGCCTCGACGAGTCGCTGCAGTTGCACCGGCACGAGCGAAACATAGCGCCGCTCGCCGTCCATCTTCGCGGCCATCTCCTCGAAATAGCGCACGTCGAAGTGATCGGCCATGTAGAGGTCGGGGCGGGTGCCCGCCTGCAGTGAGCGCGCGAGCACCTGCAACCCCGCAACGTAGTGCGCAGGCAGGCACAGTAACCACTGCCGGGTCGGGAACTGCTCGTCAACGTTGATGCCACGCTCGGCGGCGAGTTGGTCGAGCCGTTCGTAGGTGGCCGCGGCGGATGCACGCAGTGCTCGGGCAGTGAGCATCACGCGCTTGGGTTTGGCGGTGGAGCCGCTGGTTTCGATCACCGCGACGACGTCTTGGGGCGCGTTATCCGGCAGGGCGGGCAGCTGGATGTGTTCGGCCGCGACCTCGTCCGGCACCGGGAGGATCGCCGGGCCGTCGTTCGCCATGGCCTCGTCGAGGGCACGCATGACGGCGAGCGGGTCATCCGCCGAAATCGAAATCAGTTCCCGAGCCATTGCTGCCCCTTCCAATTGCTTTGCACCGACGCACTGCGCATCATTCGGCCTAGTAGTGATACGGGAAGGCGGACCAGTTCGGGTCGCGCTTCTCGAGGAAGGAGTCGCGCCCTTCCACGGCTTCATCCGTGCCGTAGGCAAGGCGGGTCGCTTCGCCCGCGAAGATTTGCTGGCCGACAAGTCCATCATCCACCGCGTTGAAGGCGAACTTCAGCATTCGGATCGCCGTGGGTGACTTACCGAGAATGGTCTCGGCCATCCGAATGCCCTCGGCTTCGAGTTCGGCGTGGGGTACGACGCGGTTAACCGCGCCCATCTCATAGGCCCGCTGCGCATCGTAAGTTTCGGCGAGGAAGAAAGCCTCGCGTGCGAACTTCTGGCCGACCTGCTTGGCGAAGTACGCGGACCCGTAGCCAGCGTCGAAGGACCCGACATCAGCATCCGTCTGCTTGAACTTTGCGTGCTCTTTCGAGGCGACCGAGAGGTCGGTGACTACGTAGAGCGAGTGTCCGCCGCCCGCTGCCCAGCCGTTAACGAGTGAGATGACGACCTTCGGCATGAAGCGGATCAGCCGCTGCACTTCGAGGATGTGGAGCCTGCCGGAGCGTGCCGGGTCGACGGTTTCGGCGGTCTCGCCTTCGGCGTACTTGTAGCCGTCGCGACCGCGAATGCGCTGGTCGCCTCCCGAGCAGAAGGCGTAGCCGCCGTCCTTCGGGCTGGGGCCGTTGCCGGTGAGGAGGACGACGCCGACTTTGGAGTTTTGGCGGGCGTTGTCGAGTGCACGATAGAGTTCATCGACCGTTTGCGGGCGGAAGGCATTGCGGACCTCGGGCCGGTCGAAGGCGACGCGGGCGATGCGGCCCGTGGTGTCGAGGTGGTACGTGATGTCTTCGAAGTTGAAGCCTTCGACTTCGCGCCAGCGCGTGGGGTCGAAAGTGTCTGAAACGGTCTCGTTGCTCATGCGCCTAACGCTAGCGCGTCGACGCGGTGATTTGGCCGCGTCGCAGTCGCCTAAGAATCTTCTCGAACAGATCTCGCGCGTGCGCGACGGCTACCAGTTGATTGGTGCGTCCGGCAGGGTGCCACCGTTGATGATCAACTGAATGATCGTGTTCCAAAACAGCCACGCGGGGGGAGCTCCGACGATAAAGGAGCAGATGAGCGCGAGGATGCCGATCCCGCGACCGGATTTGAAGAAGATCGCGTAAAGGGATGCGGTGATGCTCGCGAAGCCGAGGATGCCCGCGATCAGAATCCACATTTCGATTTCGAACTGTCGCTCGATGCCGAACATGTTGAAGATGTAGAGGAACACCATGATGTCGGCAATCAGCGTGAGCACAGCGCCGAAGAAAGCCCAGTGCCCAACCTTCCAATTGAAGGGGCTCAGCATCTGTTCGGACACGGGCACCGGGATATCGCTGGCATGGCGATACTGCGGGGCCTTGTTGTGGCGCGAGAGGCTCTCAGTCGTCATCAGTCGCGTTTGTCCTTCAGTGGTTGGTCGTGCAGCGGCGCTGCATCCACACAGTCTAGCCACGCTCGAGTCGACTTGTCCTGGCGCACTGATCAGTGGATATTAGGGATTCGGTACGAGAACTGTCGATTGTTCGTATAGTTCGAAGGTCAATCCGGCGGATGTGGCTGCGACGTAGCCGGTGACGGGGATGCTCGTTCCGGCGATAAATACGACCGCCGAATACGAGACGGTTGCGGTGACCGTGACTTGCCCACGTTCGGTATAGCGATGGCTGGTGGCGGTGTCGGAGAGCTCCGGTAGCCCCTGTGCTGCCCAGCTCGAGCCGAGGGATTGGGTGGTCCAGGCGTTGCCGTCACCAAAGTCCCAGCGGACGGAGGCGGGTGTGAACTGAATTTGCACCGGTTGGCCGAGGAGGGTGCCGTCCTGTCGGTGCGTGGTCGCGTCCACCCAGAAGTTCACCGGCTGCCCGAGGACGCCCCAACCGTTGGGTTCCATGTGGAGGACGGGCGTCTGTGGCGAGATTTCGAGGATGTCGCTCACCGAGAAGGATGCGGGAAGCACCACGCCCGAAGGTCCGCCGGTGCTTGGGTCACCAGGGCGATAGAGATATCCCTGGCAACGGTCCTGGTTGACGCCACTGACGATCGTGCAGCCGTCGGCGCTGCCTCCCGTGTTGGAACCGCTGGTTGAACCCCCACCGTTCCCGCCTCCGCCTCCGCTGTTCGACGGATACTCGTACGTTTCGCTGTACTCCACTGACACCGAGGAGCCGTTGTTGTCGACGCATTCACTGAGCCAAGCCCCTGATCCTTCGCAAGGTCCAGCTGCAGCAGTGACAGGTCCGACGCTGGGAAAAAGCAGCGACCCCACCAATGCTGTTACTCCGAGCAGAAACTTGAATCCGCCCACAACTCACTCCGATCGACTTTAAAAATGCCCTGGTCTTTTACGACTCGAATTTCATAAGCACGTTGAATTCCGTCACGACTACCTCCAACAGGATTGCCGTCTTCATCAAAAGTTTGTGACTGCGAAAAATCCACACAAACATAGGCGTCTATGGAGTCTCCGTCCACCAGTTGGATTTGACTTTTCACAACTGGCATCGTGCCGTCGGTGGTGTAGTTTCCTTGCTGCGCGAGTTCGAGGGAGTCTTGGTTGATCTTGGCCATATTGGGAGTGGTTATGGCTTGAACTTCATCGAACGATTCGCCATTCGTATCGAGCAGTTTTCCTGTCGCGGCCAAGTACTCCTCATACGTCTCCACCGCGATTTGCAGCGCTTCTTCGTCGGTTAGCTCAGGTGCCGTTTCGACGGGCGTCTCGTTCGACGTCGCGGCATCGGTGGCGATCTCGGTCAGCGCCGGATCCGCGCCACCGTCTGTGCAGCCGGCGAGCATCCCGCCCAATAACACGATGCCCAGCGCGCTCAACGCTCCGCGACCCGTCCTCGGCATCCTGGACAGCTTCTGCGTCCTGTGCGCTCCGGGCGTCGCGTCCATCCGCTGCAGCCTGCGTACTCCACGCATCCCGCGCATCCTGCCTCCCCATCTGCCGCAATCGCGGCAATTCTCGGCCAATGTCGAGAACCTAACCGATTCTGCAAACGCGAGTTGGGGTTATCCACAGCGCAGGAGTCGCGCAAATGCGAGGGCCTCCAGTCGGGCACAGATTCGCGTCGGGCATCATGGAAGTCATGCTTCCCTCGCTGTCAGACATCCTCGAGCGCACTCGCATTGTCTCGCTCCCGCTGAACACAAAGTTTCGCGGGGTGACCACGCGCGAGGCAGCGATCATCGAAGGTCCGGAGGCTTGGACCGAGTTCTCACCCTTCCTCGAATACGAGCCCGAAGAAGCCTCACAGTGGCTCGCGGCCGCACTCGAATACGGCTTTGACCCGCTACTGGAACGTGTTTGTCACGGTTCGGTGGCAGTCAACGCGACGGTCCCCGCGGTTCGTCCCGAGGAAGTTCCGGGGGTCCTCGCTCGGTTTGATGGCTGTCGCACCATCAAGGTGAAGGTTGCCGAGCGCGGGCAGACGCTCGCGGATGATCTCGCTCGCCTCGAAGCGGTCGTCGCGACAGCCCCCGGGGCCGCGATTCGCATTGACGCGAACGCTGGCTGGCAACTGGAGGAGGCTGAAACCGCACTCCGCGAGATCGCAAAACTTGGCATCCAGCTCGAATATGCGGAACAGCCGGTTCCTACCGTGCCGGAACTTGCGGAACTGCGGCAGCGCATCCGTGACCTCGGCACACCGATCGCGGCCGACGAGTCGGTTCGCAAGGCCACCGATCCGCTCGAAGTCGCGCGGGCCGGCGCCGCCGATCACGTGATCGTGAAGGTGCAGCCGCTCGGGGGCATCCGCAATGCCCTGCAGGTCGTGCAGGATGCGGGGCTCACGGCGACCGTGTCGAGCGCGCTTGATACCTCGGTCGGGATTGTCATGGGCGCGCAGCTTGCCGCCAGGCTTCCGGAGCCGCGCTTCGCGGCGGGGCTCGGCACGGTGTCGTTGTTTGCGGCGGATGTGGTGATCGAGCCGCGCAGGCCGAAGAACGGTGAGGTTTCGCTCGAACCGGCGCTACCCCGTGAGTCGCTGCTGCGAGAGCATCGAGCGTCCGCCGAGCGAGAAGCCTGGTGGCACGAACGCATCCGCGCGTGCCACGAAATTCTCGTGGCACGCGCGGGGTAGGTGCCCTTCGATACGGCTACGCCTGCTCAGGGAACGCCCTCGATACGGCTACGCCTGCTCAGGGAACGCCCTCGATACGGCCTACGGCCTACTCGGGGAACGGGTGCTGCATTCTCGGGAAAGCTACTCGGTGACCGCGGCGGCAACAGCCGCTGCAACGGCGGGGCCGACGCGGGGGTCGAGTGCGCTGGGCACGATGTAGTCGGCGGCGAGCTGGTCGCCAACGAGGTCGGCGATCGCATCGGCAGCGGCGAGCTTCATCGCTTCCGTGATCTTCTTCGCATCCGCGTCGAGCGCACCGCGGAAGATTCCGGGGAATGCGAGCACGTTGTTGATCTGGTTCGGGAAGTCACTACGTCCGGTTGCCACGACCTTGGCGTGGCGTGCTGCCACCTCGGGGAGGATCTCCGGGTCGGGGTTCGACAGCGCAAACACGATCGCGCCGTCAGCCATCGCGGCAACTTCCTCTTCGGGAATCTTGGCGGCCGAAACACCGATGAACACATCCGCGCCTTCGAGGGCTTCGCCAGTACCGCCGGTGAGACCCCGCGGGTTCGTGACCTTCGCAAGTTCGAGCTTCTTGCCGGTCACAGCATCCCGGCCCTCGTAGATGATGCCGCGCGAGTCGGTGATGATGATGTCGGTCACGCCCGCAGCCAGCAAAATTCTCGTCACGGCAACGCCCGCCGCACCGGCACCCGTGATGACGATTCGCAGATCAGCGAGGTCCTTACCCACCACCTTCGCAGCGTTCTTGAGCGCAGCCAGCGTCACCACCGCAGTACCGTGCTGGTCGTCGTGCATCACGGGCATGTCGAGCGCCTCGATGAGGCGGTCCTCGATTTCAAAGCAGCGCGGTGCCGAAATATCTTCGAGGTTCACGGCCCCGAAGGTCGGTGCAATGCGGATGATCGTCTCGATCATTTCGTCCACGTCGCCGGTGTCGAGGACAATCGGAATCGAGTTCAGCCCGGCAAACTTCTTGAACAGCGCACTCTTGCCTTCCATGACCGGCAGCGATGCCTTCGCACCGATATTGCCGAGGCCGAGAACCGCGCTGCCGTCGGAGATCACCGCAACCAGTCGCGAGGACCAGGTGTAGTCCTCAGCAGCAGTGACATCCTGCGCGATCGCGCGGCTCACCTGAGCAACGCCGGGGGTGTATGCGATGGAAAGGTCTCGCTTGGTTTCAAGTGGTCGGTCGACCGTGACCGAGAGCTTGCCACCCAGGTGCGAGTTGAAGATTTCGTCAAGCCCAATCTGAACGGGGCTCGCAGGGGTGCTACCAGTGGGGTTCTGAGTCATGGCGCCTTTCAATATGTACAGTCGTCGGCGAGCTGGAGCCGGATGTGCATCCGATCCGAAGCGTCGACGCATCGGAGGTTTGCAGTCTGGCTTAAAACCGAGCTGCGTGCACGTCCGATATCGCTACAGTCACATGATGAGGCCGGATATTTGGATGTTGGCTACTCTTGACGGTCCGGTGCCCTTCGATACGCTTAGCTACTCAGGGAGCGATTCGGGTTAGAGGCCGGAGTAGGCGTGGAGACCGTCGAAGAAGACGTTGACGATGCCGAAGTTGAAGATCACCGTCGCGAAACCCACCATCGACAGCCAAGCCGAAGGCGCACCGCGC
Organism: Gulosibacter chungangensis; assembly: GCF_008831155.1. GTDB lineage: Bacteria > Actinomycetota > Actinomycetes > Actinomycetales > Microbacteriaceae > Gulosibacter > Gulosibacter chungangensis. Next base: position 333,114 of record NZ_WBKB01000001.1, read on the forward strand.
CAGCCGCGGGTGCCGCGGGCGTGCAGGTAGCCGGCGTAGACCACCCAAATGATGAAGGTCCAGACTTCCTTGGTGTCCCAGCCCCAGTAGCGACCCCAGGCGCGCTCGGCCCAGATGGCACCGGCAACGAGGGTGAAGGTCCAGAAAATGAAGCCGATCACGTTGACGCGGAAGGCGAGATCTTCGAGGCGCTCCGAGTTGGGCATCGCGGCTAGCCAGCCGCCGCGTTTCGCTTCGCCCGCGCGAATCTTCGTTTCGCGGCCCTGCTGCAACAGCTGCAGCAGCGACAGCCCGAAGCCAAGCGCCAGGAAGCCGGTACCGAGCGAGGCCACGAACACGTGGATCACCAGCCACCAGGACTGCAGCGCCGGCTGCAGCGGCACGACGTCGACATAGAACCCGATGGTCGCGATCCCGAGCGTGAGCACCGTGAAACCCGCAATGAAGGTACCGAGGAAGCGCAGGTCATTCCAGAACTGCACCCCGAGGAACACCGCCACGATCAGCAGCGAGGAGGTCATCGAGTACTCGAACATATTCGACCAGGGCACTCGTTCCGCGGCGATACCGCGCAGGACGGTCGCCAAAAGATGGCCGGCGAAGGCCACCACGGTCAGTACCATCGCAATCTTCAGCGACACAGTCGCCCGCTGGTCACGCCAGCGGGGCTCGTGCTTCTTCGCCTTACCGGTAACACCACCCGACCCGGAACTCGCGGCCGAGCTCGACGAGACAATCCCCGCATCCGCTGCCGAACCGGCAACGCCGTCCCCCGCGCCGGCCTCGACGCCACCGGCGCCGACCAGCTGCTTCGAACGCGAAGTCGAGCCGGCCGCGGATGACTTGGCCACCGCATCCTGCTTCTTCGTGCCGCGGGTAGCGAGGTCGAAGGTGAAGAAAATGAACGCCGCTGCGTAGATCACAATCGCGATGTACAGCGAGGTATTCGACCAGTTCGAGAGCGTTTCGGTCATTGTCCTGACTTTCCGTTTCCGGCGTCTCCGGCGGATGCCGGGGTTGCCCTCAACGATACGAGCTTCTGGGTCTGCGTGTCGACCAGTTCATTGACTGCGCGCGCCAGCTGTGGGTCCTCCCCGCGGGCGAGCCCCGCGAATTCGAGCAGCAGGCCGTCTTCCTGCTTCGTCACCTTGATCCACACGCGGCGGCGCGGCACCAGCAGCGACACCACGAGTCCCGCGATGGCGAGGAAGACGAAGGTCGCGACCGGCACGCGCGTGTAGTCGCGGTGCACGTCGAAGGATGCATACCGCGGGATATCTTTATCCAGCGAGATCGTGCCGAGGCCGTTCGGGAGTTCCAGCGTGTCGCCGGGCGCAAGGATCAGCGCATCATTGTCAGTGTCGCCACCGGCGATCTGCGTGAGATCGGTGGTGTCGAGGCTGTACACCGACACGGGCATGCCGGTGTCGAGGCCGAGGTCGCCGACGTAGACGTTGAAGCTCAGCACCGGGTTTTGCAGATCCTGGTGGCCGGAGGTGAGCGCACCCGATTCCAGTTGCACCGCGGTCGGATAGAAGAAGCCGAGGAAGCCGACCTGCTCATCGAGCCCATCCGGAACCTTCACGACACCGGTCGAGGTGAGGTAATTGTCCTGCGGGATGAAGGCGACCGAGTCTCGGAAGACTTCGTTGCCCTCCGCATCCCGCACCGTGACGGTCGGGGCGTAACCGTTCGCAAGGAGGTACGTGTCGGTGCCGTCGAGACGCAGCGGGTCGTTCACCCGCACGGTTTTGTCGAAGGGTTCGTCACCAGGATGCTGCACCGTGACGTGCGCCGAATAGTCGAGCGGGATACCGATCGCGTTCGGGTTTTCGGTCTCGTAGGTGACATCAAGGTCGGTCAGCTGCATCGAGTACGGCGGCAGCTGGTCGGGCGTGAAAAACCGCCCCGGGTTGAAGGATGAGTAGCTCACGAGGCCGTTCACGAAGGTCTGGCCTTCGACGAGGACGCGCTGGCCGTGCCAGTTGAACCCCGAGAGGAAACCCACCGAGAGAATCACGCCGAGCATCGCGATGTGGAAGATCAGGTTGCCGGTCTCGCGCAGGTAACCGCGCTCAGCCGAGACCGAGAGCCCGCCGCGCTTGCCGCCATCGTAAATTTCGGTCCGATAGCGGCTCTTTCGCAGCGTCTCGCGGGCGCTGTCGATGATCTCGCCCTCGCGGCCGACCCACTTGTCGTCGAGCTGCAGCTTGGCGTATGCATCCAATCGAGAAAGACGCGCGGGCGTGCGCGGCGGCTTGGAGCGAAGCGCCTTCAGATGGTGCGCCGTGCGGGGCAGGATGCAGCCGACCAGCGAGATGAACAGCAAGATGTAGATCGATGAGAACCACCACGTCGAATAGACGTCGAACAGGCCCCAGTCGTCGAGCGTCGGCGCGAGGTCCGGGTTCTCGTTGAAGTAGATCGTGACGCCGTTCGGGTCACTCGAGCGCTGTGGAAAGAGCGACCCGGGCACCGCGGCGAGCGCGAGCATCAGCAACAGGATGATCGCGGTGCGCATGCTCGTCAGCCACGCCCAAAGGCCCCGCAGTGCGGTCACTACGGGGTTGGTCTTTTTCTTCGCGCCTGGCTTTTTTGGTTTCGGCCGATTGTCGCGGTCTTCGAATCCCGGTTTGCCGGCGTCAATGTGATCAGATGGGCGAGACATATCCGGGGAGCGTTGCTGCGATCGTCGAGAGGAACTGCTGCCAGATGCCGAGCACCATGAGCAGTCCGATGAGGATGATGATGCCGCCACCGATCAGGTTGATGGTGCGGATATTGCGCTTGAGCCAGCCCACCCAGTTCGTCGCGGCATTCCACCCAACCGCGGCAATAATGAACGGGATGCCGAGGCCAAGGCAGTAGATAAAGGCCAACAGGGCACCCCGGCCGGGGGATGCAGTGTCAAAGGACAGCGTCTGGATCGCCACGAGCGTGGGGCCCAGACACGGGGCCCATCCGAGCGCGAAAATCGCACCGAGGACCGGCGCACCGACGAGCCCCACGGGTGCATTCTTGAATTTCATGGTGCGCTGCCAGGGCCCCGAAAGGCCCACAAAAATCAGCCCCATCAGGATGACCACAATCCCGAGCACTCGAATAATTGGGTCCTGAAAGCGCATGAACCACACGCCGAGTTGGCCAAACACGGCGCCGGTGAGGACGTAAATCACCGAGAAGCCGAGGACGAACAGGGTCGCCCCGAGTGCCACGCGACCGCGCGCGGGAGCTTGAGTCTTGGTGAGGGTACTGGCCCCCGTGGCGGGAGAGTCGGCTGTGGATGCATCCACCACCGTTTTCGAGCCGGTCGTCTTCTGACCGGCCGCGGGCGCCGATACCGAGCCGAGCATCCCCACATACCCGGGAATGACCGGCAGCACGCAGGGGGATGCGAAGGAGACGAAGCCTGCGAGGAGCGCCAGCGGCATCGCGACGAGCAGCTGCCCGGTCATGATCGTTTCGCCGGGGCTCGCCGCGAGCGTCTGCGTGGCGGCGAGGGTTTGACTCGCCGCTAGCGTCGCGCTGGCAAGGAAGGGCTCGATCACGCGGCCTGCTCTTCGAGGACCGTATTAATCATTTCCGTGAGTACCGAAGGGTCCGCGATGCCGCGGATCACCGCAGCCACCGAACCGTTCTGGTCGATCACGAGGGTCGAGGGGATCGCCTGCGGCGGCACGTTGTCGGAGAACGCGAGGCGGACGGATGCGCTGTCCACGTCAAGAATCGACGGATAGGTGATGCCGAACTCGGCGTTGAAGGACTCGGCTGTCGGTGCCTGGTCGTAGACGTTCACGCCGAGGAAGTTGACACCCTCATCGGCGAAGTCCTGATTGACCTGCTCGAGGTCCGGAGCTTCGATGCGGCACGGCGGGCACGCCGCGTACCAGAAGTTCATCACGACGACTTCGCCCGCATAGTCAGCGCTGGAGACGGTGTCGCCGGATTCGATTTCGCCCTCGTAGCTCACGGGTTCGGCACGCTCGGAGGGAGAGAACACTTCCCAAGAACCGTCGCCGGCGACATAGCCCTGTTCGGCGTCGGCGGCGTACTGCTCGGCAAAACTGTCGTTCGCGCAGCCTGAAAGCGCGAATGCCGCTGCGATGCTTAATGTGGCGGCAAGGCCACGGCGGTGGCGGCGAATGAGGTTGGTCACACGGCTCCCTGATCGGTCGCAGAAGCGAGTTCACTCAGCGCCGGTTCGCGGTACGCGGCCTCGGTGAAACCGGTTGCGGGGTGGTACTCGAGCGCCGTAATGCTCGAAAGCGAGCAGCGGCGCTTCGCCGGGTTATGCGGCAGCGGTTGATGGGTAACCGCCCGATGCACCATCCAGATCGGCAGCTGATGAGACACCACAATAACATCCGCACCTGGATGCGAATGCTCGCCGTCAATCCTCCCAGCGTCTGATTTTGTCGCGGTTGAAGTTGCCTCTTCCTTTGCGGCCAGCGCGTGCTCAAGAAGTGCCTCGCGCATCCGCGCCACAATCTCGCTGAACGGCTCCCCCCAGCTCGGAACCCAGGGGCGCAAAAACAGCGGCCAGCTCGAGGGACGCTTCAAGACCGAATCCTTGCCGCGCATCCGATGCCCCTCAAAGTCATTCCACGGCTCGATCACCCGCTCGTCGATGATCATCTCCAGGCCCAGCGCATCCGCAATCGGCTGCGCCGACTCGCGCGTGCGCTGCAGCGGCGAGACCACGAGCCTCGTGGCCGGCACCTGGCGCTCGGCCAGGTCATCCGCCGCGAGCTTCGCCATGCGGTGACCCTTCTCGCTGAGACCGAAGTTCGGGAGGCGGCCGTACAGCACCCCATCGGGGTTGAACACTTCGCCGTGACGAACGAGGTGAATACGCTGGGTCATCATGCACTCAAGTCTACGTTTGCCGGGCTGAATGGGCGTCGTCGATCTCGCGAGAGGCTTGCTCCTGCGGCTAAGGTAGTCGGGTGACTGAACGTACCCTTATTAACGCACTCGCCGCTCTCGAAAACGGCCCCGTCAAGATCCAGGGATGGGTCGACACCGTCCGTGACCAGAAGAAGGTGCAGTTCGTCGTGCTTCGCGATGAGACTGGCGCCTGCCAGCTCGTGAATCCACGCAGCGAGGGTCGCGAAGAAATCAGCGACACCATCTCCAACCTCGCGCAGGGCACGATGCTCACCATCGAGGGTGACCTCAAGATGGATGAGCGGGTCAAGCTCGGCGGCCTTGAGGTCAAGATTTCCTCGATCAAGGTCGAGTCGGAGGCCAACCCCGAGACCCCGATCGCCGACGACTCCTCGATCGACAAGCGCCTCGACTGGCGCTTCCTCGATCTGCGCACCGAGCGCAACAACCTGATGTTCCGCGCCCAGACCACCATGACGCACGCGATGCGCAACTACTGGTACGACCGCGACTACATCGAAATCTTCACCCCGAAGTTCATGGCCACCGCCTCGGAGTCGAACGCGGAGCTGTTCAAGGTCGAGTACTTCGACGGTGTCGCCTACCTCGCGCAGTCGCCGCAGTTCTTCAAGCAGATGGCGCAGTCGGCTGGTTTCGGTAAGGCCTTCGAAATCGGCCCGGCTTTCCGTGCCGATCCCTCGTTCACCTCGCGCCACGCGACCGAATTCACCTCGGTGGATGCTGAGATTTCGTGGATTGAATCGCACGCCGACGTCATGGACATGCAGGAAGAACTCATCCGCACCGCGCTGGGCGCAGTGAAGGAGCGCTTCGGCGAGGACATCAAGCGCGTCTTCGACGTGGAGATCAACCTGCCCGAGAACCCGTTCCCGCGGGTGCCGCTGCTCGAGGCTCGCGAAATCGTCGAGTCACGCGGTCACAAGTTTGAGCGCCAGGACCTCGACATGGATCCTGAGGGCGAGCGCGAAATCGGCCGCTGGGCGCTGGAAGAACACGGCAGCGAGTTCGTGTTCCTCACCGACTACCCCGCGTCGATCCGCCCGTTCTATCACATGCGTCACGAGAACGACGCGTCGCTCACGAAGTCCTACGACCTCGTCTGGAACGGTGTCGAGATCTCCACCGGTGCCCAGCGTGAGCACCGCATCGAGCAACTCACCGCGCAGATCGCTGACAAGGGAATGGATGCGAAGGCGCTCGACTTCTACCTCGACTTCTTCCGCTACGGCGCTCCCCCGCACGGCGGCTTCGGCATGGGCCTGTCGCGCATGTTGATGCTGATGCTGCACCAGCCGAACCTGCGCGAGGTCACCTACCTGTTCCGCGGCCCCAACCGCCTGCAGCCGTAGGGCAGCCCACTTCACCGAGCCGTGGTGGTTGCGCTGAGCCGGGGTGTTTAACCACCCTGTCTCAGAGCAACCACCACGGCTCGCTGCCTTACGACCCCGACTCGCTGTGTTGCGACCCCGGTTCGGTGCCTTACGACCACGGCTCGCTGCGTTAAAGCCCCGGCTCGGCGCGTTACGGACCCCGGCTCGCTGCGTTGAGGACCCGGTTCGCTGCGTTATGGACCCGGCGCGGGAGCCCCGTGGTCGAGTACTAGAAGACGGCCGGCAGCGCGACCGAGATCACGAGCGCGATGATCACGGTGTTGAAGACGTAGCCGAGCACATTGTGGGTAAGTGCAGCACGGCGCACGGACGATGCTCGCATCGTTGCGTGTCCGAATCCGTAGGCGGTGGACATTTGCACGGCCACCAGCCCGAAGTCGCTCAGCGTCGGAGGATCGAGGTTGTCCGGGAACGAGATCGCCCCGCGAACCGCCCATTCGCGGAGGTATCGCACCGCAAATCCGAGAATGATCAACAGCCACGCACCGATCACCGCGGCGAGGGTGCCGAGAGTTGCGGCGGGTGAGTCCCGCACCCCGGGTCCGGTCAGCAGCAGTACCAGCGTCGCGAGCGAAAGCGCTCCCGCGCCGATCGCTACGTACACCTCGTCAAGCCCGTTCTGCTTGAGCCGCTTCGCTTCTGCGCGGGTGCGCGGCGCAGACGCTCTGGCGATGAAGGCCAGGTCTTTACCCTTCGCCCCACGAAATGCGTAGGCCGTCAGCACAAAGTACAGCAGCGCGTTCAACAGCAGCATGACGCCCAGCAACACGATCAGTTGCACCGACTTTTCGGAGAACAGCACGGACCAGTCCCGCTCGCCATCCTGGTCCACGCTCCAGGTCAGCGCCCAGATGATCGCGGCGAACCCCGGCAAAGTCGCAATCCACTGCCGGGGTTCTTCCCTCGCCAGCCAGCGCGGCTTCGTCGCGCGGCGGCTGCCTGTGCGCGTCTGGTCGATGGATGAAGTGTTCACCCAGTCGAGGGTACCGGCCGCTGTACCCCGGGCTAAGCCACCAACCTCATCCTCATCCCTGCCCCGTCCCCGTCCCCGTCCCCGGTGGTCAAAATTGTGCATGGATTTCGGCAACACGCCGTCAGTTGGCGCAGAATCCACGGAATTCCGCGGCTAGCCGGTAATCGCGTGCACAATTTTGGAAGCAGGCAGCCGGTGCCCCTCGATACGCTCCGCTACTCGGGGAGCGTGAGGGGACGCTACTCGCGGAGCGGGATGGGCGGAGCGGGATGGGCAGCTACTTGCTGATTCGCGACCGGCGTCGCTGCGCGATCCAGAGGCCGACCGCGATTGCGACGGTAAGGCCGACCGTGGCGAGCAGCTGCTCGCGCGGGCCGGGTGTCAAGAGCGCCAGCACAAACACAGCACCAAGCAACACCGCCGCACTGAGCGTCAGGATCGCGGGCCGCAGCTCGAGCTGACCCGACGCATCCCGCGCGCCTCGGCCGCGCACCCGCAGCATGTAATACGAGGCGAGCACCGACAACCAGACCATCAGCACCGTGGAGCCGACGAGGTTGAGCAGGATCGGGAGCACCGCATCCGCCGCGATGAAGTTGAAGACCACGGTGATGAAACCGACCGCGACCGACGCGAGCACAGCCCAGCGAGGTACGCCGTTCCCCGAGAGCCGCAGCAGCTGCTTCGGGGCGAAGCCGCGCTCGGCAAGCGAGAAGGCCATGCGGGAAGAACCGTAGAGGTTCGCGTTGAGAGCCGAGAGCAGCGCAATCACAATGAGGATCGACATCAGCACATCCGCACCCGGGATGCGCAGGTGCTGCAGCACGCTCACGAAGGGGCCATCGGCCACACCTTCCGCGTTCCACGGCAGGATCGAGATGATCACGAACACCGAACCGATGTAGAACACGAGGATGCGCCACATCACCGAGCGCACGGCCTTGCGGATGTTCTTGGCCGGGTTCTCGCTCTCGGCGGCTGCGATCGCGACGACCTCGGTGCCGCCAAAGGAGAAAATCACGATCAGTAGGGCTGCCGAGATACCGGTCAGTCCGCCGGGGAGGAAGCCGTCGTTCTCAGTCCAGTTCGCAAGGCCCGGGGACTGGATGTCCGGGAACCAGCCGACGAGGAACGCGAACCCAACGCCGAGGAAGATGATGATCGCCGCGACCTTGATGATCGCGAACCAGTATTCGAAGCGGCCGTAGTTGCGCACGCCGAAGAGGTTCACCGCGGTGAGCACGACGAGGAAGCCGAGCGCCCAGACGCCCTGGTGTACCTGCGGGATCCACGACCAGGCGATGGCGGCAGCCGCGGTAGCTTCGGCTGCGATCACGACGACCAGTTGGAACCAATAGAGCACGCCGACAGTGCCGCCGGTGACCGGGCCGAACGCCTTCGCAGCGAAGACCGAGAACGCACCGGACTGCGGGTCCTCCGCGACGAGTTCGCCGAGCATCCACATCAGGAAGATGACGATGATGCCGGCGACGATGAACGAAATCAGCACCGCCGGACCAGCAACCGCGATGGCTTCGCCGGAGCCGACGAATAGGCCCGCGCCGATTGCGCCGCCGAGGCCGATCATTGAGAGCTGTCGGCCAGTAAGTGAGCGCTTGAGGCCCTCGGCTTGGGTGATTTCAGTTACTTGTTGCTGCGATGTTTGTGTCATCGCGCTCCTTCCAGAGCGGGTTTTGCCCGCGTAATTGGCACCCTATGAGGGTACTCCGCGCTTCATTGCGCAGCGAAGGTGCCAAATGAGTGACTATCAGAGTCGGTGAAGACTCGAGGTTTTTACGTTTCCATGCAGAATTTGAGGGCCGGACCGCTAATAAGGACCTCGAGGCCTCGGAAATGCATGGAACGGTAAAAGCAGCGCGATCGGTGCCGCGCTCTGCGCCGCATTTCGGCCCCGGGGACTCAGCCCGGGGCCGAAACTGCACAGCAATTAGAGGTCGGCGAAGAGCAGTGCCGGTTTCTCCATGCGATCGGTGACGTAGGTCAGGAATGCGCTGGCCGCATCGCCATCGCAAACCCGGTGGTCGAACACGAAGCTGACCGTCATCACGGTGCGCACTGCGAGTTCACCATCGACCACCCACGGGCGTTCCTTCAGCCGACCGATCCCCAGCATCGCCGCCTGCGGCAGGTTGATGATCGGGCTCGAGCCATCGACGCCGAAGGCACCGTAGTTATTTAGCGTGAAGGTGCCGCCCTGCAGCTGGCTCGGCGAGTATTTGCCGCGCGGCGCTTCCGCCACGAGTTCACCGATACCGTCACGCAGCTGCCGCAGATTCATTTCGCTCGCGCCGTGCACCACCGGCACGGACAGGCCGCGCGGGGTCTGCGCCGCGATCCCGAGATTCACGCGCCCGTATTCGACAATCTCATTTGTCGCCGCGTCAAAGGATGCGTTCAGTCGCGGATGCTGCTGCAGCCCCGCCACCACGATCCGCGCGATGAGCGTGGTGAGGCTAAACCGCTCGCCGGTGCTCGCCTGCAGTTGAGCGCGCAGGTCGAGCAGCGGCGTCACATCGACATCGAGCCAGATGGTCGCCTTCGGCACCTGCGCGTGCGACTGCGCCATATGCTCGGCGACGATTCCACGCATTCCTTCGACGGGGATACGCCGGTCGGCAGCAGCTTGGTCGGTGGCAGTCTCGCTGGCGGTCGCTTGGCCGCTTGTCGGGCCAACGCCCAAGTCGGCTCCTTGGCCAGCCGGATGCACGGCTCGGCTCGATGGTTCGGCGGCGGTTTGTGTTCCGGGGGCATTGGCACCCCCGGCGGCCGCACCCGAGCCGGTCGCCCCAGGTTTCGCGGTCCGCGTGCTGCCAATCTGTGTGACCGGCGCAACGATAGAGCCGGACTGCGTTGCGAGTGCACGAGTGCCCTGTAGCGTCGCCGCAGCTTGCTGCACATCGGCGCGCAAAACGAGTCCGCCGGGACCACTCCCCCGCAGGTGTCGGGCGTCAAAGCCTGCCGCCTGCGCTTCACGGCGCACGAGCGGCGACATCACCGGTGAGTTGCGGCGCTCATCGATGAGCGCCACGCTCGCGGCGACTGGGGTTTGCAGGCCTGCATCGCGAATTTCAGTGCGAGTCTCGGCAGCATGTTGTTTGCGGCGCTGTTTGAAACGGCCTCCCTCGGGGCGACGCAGGCGAGCAGTCGATTCTTGGGTGCCGTAGCCGATCAGCACGGCACCGGATGCTCCGGCGGGGGCTTCGACAGGCTCAGCCGATGAGGTAGCGGGCTCAGCCGACGAAGTGACAGCCTCAGCAGGCACCTCAGCACCAACCGGCGCAACCCCCAGTAGCACTTGCCCTGCATGCAGCACTTCCCCTTCGGAAGCGCCGAGCGAGACCACGCGCCCCGCGTACGGGGTCGGGAGCTCCACGACCGACTTCGCCGATTCCACCTCAACCACGAGCTGGTCGATCGCGACCTCGTCGCCGACGGCAACCTTCCACTCGACGATGGTGGCCTCCACGAGGCCTTCCCCGAGGTCGGGCAGGATGAACTCTTGTACCTCGGCCATCACCACTCCCATCGATCCATCGCCGCGAGCACACGCTCGGCGGTCGGCAAGAAATACTCTTCGAGCTTCGGTGCCGGATAGGGCACATCGAAGCCGGTCACGCGTAGAATCGGCGCATCCAGGTAGTAGAAGTTCCGCTCGGTCACCCGCGCGGCGACCTCGGCGCCGTAGCCACCGAACTGCTGCGCCTCGTGAATCACGGCCGCACGCGAAGTCTTCCGCACCGATTCCGACACCGTCTCATCGTCAAAGGGCGAGAGTGTGCGCAGGTCAATCACCTCGAGCGAGAGCTCTTCTTCGGCACCGAGCTGAGCAGCTTCAAGCGCGACATCCACGGTCGGGCCATAGGCGAGCAGCGTCGCGTCGGTCCCTTCGACCAGCACGCGGGCCCGGTTCATCGGAGCCGCAGCTTCCGCACGATCCACCTCGCACTTGGCCCAGTAGCGACGCTTGGGTTCAAACACGATCACCGGGTCATCCGAATCGATCGCCCCGCGCATCAGGTGGTACGCATCCTGTGCGTTCGAGGGCGTAACCACCGTGAGCCCCGGAGTGTGCGCCCAGTACGCTTCCGAAGAGTCGGAGTGGTGCTCGACCCCGCCGATCCCACCGCCATACGGAATCCGGATCACCAGCGGCAGCTCCACGCGCCCCCGCGTACGGTTACGCATCTTCGCGAGGTGCGAAAACACCTGCTCCAGCGCCGGATAGCTGAACGCGTCAAACTGCATCTCAACGACCGGTCGCATCCCCGACATCGCCATGCCGATCGCGGTGCCGACGATGCCCGACTCGGCGAGCGGCGCGTCCCACACCCGGTCTGCCCCGAACTCGGCCGAAAGCTTGTCGGTGACGCGGAATACGCCGCCGAGCGGGCCAACATCCTCACCAAATACGACCACGCGCGGGTCTGCCGCGAGCGCATCGCGCAGCGCGGCGTTCAGCGCACCGGCAATCGACATGGTCTCGACGCCGGAGGCCTGCCCTGGTTCGCCGACAGGATTGGTTGCACCGGTCGCGGCGCCCGGCTGCTTCGGCCGTTCCTCACGCGAGGGCTGGGTCGGCATTGTGAGCGAAGTCATGAGGTGGCTCCTTGGGTCTCGGCAGCGGATGCAGCGGTTGCGGATGCGGCGGTAGCGCCAACGGGTTCGCGGGCGGCGAGCTCTTCGGCGAGCATGGCCCGCTGTTCCTCGAGGGATGCGCGCGGGGTTGCGTAGACGTGATCGAAGATTTCGAGCGGATCGATTTCGACCGTTTCGTTCATCGCCGCGCGGGTCTTGGCGGCGTTGTCCTCGGCCTCGGCGCTGATCTCGGCTTCGAGTTCCGCGGTCAGCAGGTCATTGGCGCGTAGGTAGTTTGCGAGCCGCTCGATCGGGTCGAAGGCCTTCCAGGATTCGGCTTCTTCGGACGTGCGATAGCGGGTGGGGTCATCCGAGTTGGTGTGCGATTCGAGGCGATAGGTGCGCGCTTCGATCACGGTCGGGCCCTCGCCTGCACGGGCACGAGCGATCGCATCCTTCGTCACTGCGATCACCGCGGCAATGTCGTTGCCGTCCACCCAGACCCCGCGCATCCCGAGCCCGGCGGCGCGGTCGGCGATCGACCGCGAGCGCATCTGCTCGTTTACCGGCGTGGAGATCGCATACTGGTTGTTCTGCACGAAGAAGACCGTCGCGGTGTTCCAGGTCGCGGCGAAGTTCATCGCCTCGTGGGTGTCGCCCTCGCTGGATGCGCCATCGCCCAGGTAGGTGAGGGTGACGGTGTTGCGCCCCTGCAGTTTTTCGGCGTGCGCGAAGCCAACCGCGTGCAGGGCCTGTGTGGCGAGCGGGGTGGACTGCGGGCTGATCCGGAACTCATACGGATCGAAGGAGCTGTGCCAGTCGCCGCGGAAGAAGCTCAGCAGATTGCGCGGCGGTACCCCGCGGGTCAGTAGCGCCGAGGAGTCCCGGTAGGTCGGGAACATCCAGTCGTGCGATTCGAGTGACAGCACGCTGCCGACCTCACCCGCCTCCTGCCCGTAGGCAGAGGGATAGGTGGCGAGGCGACCCTGGCGGGTTAGCGCAGTCACCTGCGCTTCCCAACGGCGGGCGATCACCATGCCGCGGTATGCGTTCTGCAGGGTCTCGGCATCCGGCATCGGGTAGCCGGTGGCGTTTTCGACCTCGTTGCCGTGCTCGTCAATCAGCTGCACCGGGCTTGCGCCGGGCAGCAGATCAAGCAGCTTCTCGTACTGGGAACCTGGGGTATTGAGCGTGGGGCTGCGGCGGTCGCTTCCGGGTTGGATGCTGTCCTGTGCGCGGGCCCGTGTCGGCTCGACTTCGTTGTCTCGCATGTACCCAGGATGCGCCGGTCAGGCTGGGATTAGATACCCGGTTTGGCAACTCCCGACAGCCGGTCATTCTGTCGGCCTGGGTGCGCCATTTGTCCGGGGCCCTCCAGCGTTAAGGGCCAAACGTCCGGCGAAAGTCGATCGGATGGATGCTCACCAGGCGCCGTCGGAGGGGCCGGGTTCGTAGTCGGCGGGTGGCTGCTGGATGGGGTCTCGGGTTTGTTCGCCGATGATGAGGTGCGTGCGGACCGAATGCACACCCGGCAGCCGCAGCACCCGTCGCAATACGAGATTGCTCAGCGCATCGTGGGTGGGGGCCGCGATCTCGACCACGTAGTCGATATCGCCGGCGATGGTTTGTACCCGCACCACGAAGGGGATCTCAAGCAGCGCATCCGCCAGACCCGCGCCCTCGGGGGTTGCGCCGGTATCTACAACGAGCAGGGCCCGCACGGTGAGGCCAGCCTGCGCAGGATCCACCACTGCCGAAAAGCCGCTGATCACACCGCGTTCGAGGAGCCGGTTCACCCGTTCGTGCGCGGTCGAGCGCGATACGTGGATTTCTTCCGCGAGCGCCCGGATCGATAGCCGTGCATCCCGCCGAAGTGCCCGCACAATCGCGAGGTCAATGTCATCCAGCACGGCAGCCTCCTTTAGCTGTGTGATCTCAGCTCCCATTATGGGGTGTGCCGTGTCTGTTGACCTTGGCACTGCACCGTGGGGTCAAGCGAACAGCGCTGTCATCTCAGTGCCTGGCGCAGCCGAGCTTCCTGCACGAACCAGGTCGAGTGCTGTTCGCCGTCGATTACGACAACCGGGATGAGCTCGCCGTATTTTCGCTGCAGGTCCTTGTCTTCGAGGATGTTGTGGCGGCGCAGTTCGGCGCCCGCGCGGGAGGCTTCTGCCTCGACAACCGCGAGTGCGTCCTCGCAGAGGTGGCAGCCAGGTTTCTCGTAGAAGTCGATGACGTGCCCTGATGCATCCACCCGGCCGCGGCCAAAAAGTCGCCCGATCACGGCATGCGCACCTTTCCTTCGGGTAGCGCATCCGCGTGGTGGGCGCGCTCGCGCAGGCGCAGCATGAAGATCGCGGCAAAGGCCGCGGCAATCGATCCAAGGATGACGCCGAGATGTGCGTAGTCAAGCATCGCCTCATTACCGCGGAACGCAAGCTCACCAATCAGCAGTGACACCGTGAAGCCGATCCCGGCGAGTCCCCCGAGCGCTGCAATATCCCACAGCTTCAAAGCACTGTCGAGGCGGAAGAGTTTGGAGCGGTGCAGCAGCGCCACGGTGAGGAAGATTCCGATCGGTTTGCCCACGAACAGCCCGAGGAAGGCGCCGAGGAACACCGGGTTCGCGAGTGCTTCGAGGAAGGTGCCGTCGCCGGCGGCGAAGGGTACTCCCGCCGCGAAGAACGCGAAGACCGGCAGTGCGAGGCCCTGGGAGAGTGCGTTCCAGTCGTGTTCCATGTCTTCGGCGAGGGAGATCTTGTCGTCTCGAATTGGCCGAGCGGGGACAGCCAGCCCGAGCAACACTCCGGCGATCGTGGCGTGCACGCCCGAGCGCAGCATGAAGTACCAGGCGATCACCCCGAGCGGGATCAGCAGCCAGCGCGGGTTCCAGCCGCGGTTCACGCACAGGGCGTAGAGCGCGATCACCACGAGCGAGCCGACCAGCCACCACAGTGCGAGCGCATCCGTGTAGAAGATCGCAATCACAATGATGCCGAGCAGGTCATCCATCACCGCGAGGGTGAGGAGGAATGCGCGGAACGGAGACGGCAGGCCTTTGCCAAACACCGCGAGGAGGCCGAGAGCGAAGGCGATATCGGTGGCGACCGGGATCGCCCAACCTTCGAGCGCATCCACGCCGGAGGACGAAACTACGACCGTGTAGACGAGCGCCGGGACGGCCATGCCACCTACGGCCGCCGCGATCGGGAGCGAGGCCTTCCGCGGATCGCGCAGCTGACCGGTCACGAACTCGCGTTTGAGTTCGATGCCGACCACGAAGAAGAAGATCGCCAGGATGCCGTCGCTGGCCCAGTGAGCGACCGTCATGTGATGCATGCCCAGCGCGGGGATCGACAGGTCGAAGTCGCGGATGAAGTTGTAGAACGGCGCGAGCGGGGTATTCGCGAGGATCATCGCGATCACGGCAGCGGCGAGCAGCAGCGTGCCGCCGACCTTCCGGGAGTTGAGTCGTTCTTTGAGCGAGAACGTGTCATCTGGGCGGTGCTTCGGCAACAGTGCCATAGGGATTCCTCTGCTATCGCGAGTGGTCAGAAATCAGGTTCGGCAAGCGAACCGCTGACCAGACTTCCCAGCACACCTCGTAGAAGTGTACGCCGTTCCCGCCGCAACGTTGGGCCGACGTCAGGTTCTCGCTCGGAAACTGCAAAGCGGGCACGGTTCCGAAGAACGGTGCCCGCTTTCAGAAGCAGTGAACTACTTCTTATTGCGACGCTGGTGGCGAGTCTTGCGAAGCAGCTTGCGGTGCTTCTTCTTCGACATACGCTTGCGGCGCTTCTTAACGACAGAACCCATATTGTTTCCTCAAATTGATTACAAGTTGCGAACGGGGAGCATTTCGGCCGTTCGGCCCCGACGAGCGTTAGCCCTCCCCGGAAAATGCGCTCGGGCCAGTCTACACCCGCTTTGCCGCACAAGTCAGGTCGTCCGGCGCTTCACCGGCCAACCACATGCCTCGCTAAGCGGAGTGCTGCTCACCCTCGGTGGCGGCGCGGATCGCATCCTTGACCGCCGATTCCGGTACCCGATACGACCGCCCGAATTTCACTGCGGGAAGTTCCCCCGCGTGGACCATGCGATAAATCGTCATCTTCGAGACGCGCATAAGCTCCGCGACTTCGGCAACCGTAAGGAAACGGACATCAGACAGGTCATTCGCCATGGTGTCTTGTCTCCTGTCGATCCGCGGCCGTAATGTAACTAACGTCACTAGAGTGACACGAGTTATCTGTGAGTACATCCTCAACACTAGAGTGTCGCTCCCAGATTTGCCAGGCCTGGCAGCTACACTGCCCCGCTCTACGCGAGTAGCATCGCTGGCGACCCTATCCCACTGCCACCCGCAACATAGCCCTTAGCCACCAGGAGCCAGCCATGCCGTTTCAATACCGGCTTGAGCACGAAAAACGCTCACCGTGGCAACGCGTACGCGACCAGGCCTCCCACTTCTCGACGAAATCCCCGAGCCGCTTCGCGGTGGGCATCTTCACCGGGATCATCGCGCTGTGGACCTTCCTCTTCATGCTCCCCGCAGCTTCGGCAGACGGGCAAGTTACGCCGTTCGCGGATGCGCTGTTCACCGCGGTCTCGACAATTTGCGTCACCGGCTTGGCGGTGGTCGATATGGCCACACACTGGTCGGTATTCGGCAATATTTTGGTCTTTGTCGGGATCCAGGTCGGCGCGCTCGGCGTACTGACGCTCGCCTCCCTGCTCGGCCGCGTAGTCACCCGCCGATTGGGGCTGCGACAAAAACTCCTCGCCGCCTCCGATGGCAATCCCCTGCGCACCCACGCCGGCCCGGTCGCTGAATCCCAGGCGGTGAAGCTGGATGAGGTCGGCGGCATCCTCGCCACCGCAGCCATCTCGCTGGTGACGATTCAGACCGTCGTGGCCCTGTGCATCCTGCCGGTATTTCTGGCGACGCCCGGCTATGGCACGCTCTCGGCGTTTATCGATTCCTATTACTACGCGGCGAGTGCCTTCACGAATACTGGCTTCTCGCACCACCCCGATGGCATCGAGCCCTTCCAGAACAACATTTGGTTTCTTGGCTGCTTGTGCGGCGCGGTTTTTCTCGGCTCGCTCGGTTTTCCGGTGATTTTTGCGCTCGTGCGGCGGCTGCGCACGAAGCAGCGACTGCCGATTCACGCAAAGCTCACCCTCGTGACCACCGTGCTGCTGTTCTTTATCGGCTGGGTGGTGATCTATCTGCTCGAGTTCGACAACCCGAGCACACTCGCCGAAGAGGATGCGTGGTTCCGGCCAATTACCGCAGGGTTTATGTCAGCCATGACCAGGTCCGGAGGCTTCTCGACGATCGACATTGGTCATATGAACGACTCGAGCCTGCTGGTGATGGACATGCTGATGTTTGTCGGCGGGGGTTCGGCGTCAACCGCGGGTGGCATCAAGGTGACCACGCTTGCGATCCTTTTTCTGGCGGCCGTGGCCGAGGCCAAGGGCGCGAGTGACATTCAGTCTTTCGGCAAGCGGATTCCGGTGGACGTGCTGCGGCTGGCGATTGCCGTGGCGCTGTGGGGCGCGACGATTGTGGCGGTCGCTTCGATCTTGGTCATGCAGCTTTCGGGAGCGGAATTCAAATACGCCCTCTTCGACACGATTTCAGCGTTTGCGACTTGCGGTCTGTCGACCGGGCTCACGCAAGAAATGCCCGATTCGGCGACGTATATTCTCACCGCGACCATGTGGCTCGGCCGCGTGGGTACCGTGACCTTCGCCGCGGCGCTCGCCTCGAGACACAAGCGGCAGCTGTACACGCTGCCTGAGGAAAGGATCATCGTTGGCTGAACCAATTCCACCGAATGCCCCGGTGCTCGTGATCGGTTTGGGCCGCTTCGGCGCCGCGGTTGCGGGCCAGCTGGACCGGCTCGGTCGCGAGGTGCTCGCGATCGATGTGGATCCGACGCTCGTGCAGAAATGGTCGGATCGAGTCACCCACACCGCCCAGCTCGATGCTCGCAATATGGATGCGCTCATGCAGATCGGCGCGAAGGAGTTCAAGATCGCAGTCGTCGCCGTGGGAACTTCCCTCGAAGCGAGCGTGCTCATTACCGCGAACCTGTCCGATCTTAAGGTGCCGCAGATTTGGGCGAAGGCGATGTCGAGTACCCACGGGCGCATCCTAAAACGCATCGGTGCGAATCACGTGATCTACCCCGAGGCCGAGGCAGGTGAGCGTGCCGCGCACCTGCTAAACGGACGACTCCTTGACTTCATCGCTTTTGACGATCAGTTCGTGCTCGCGAAGATGTATCCGCCGAAGCCGATTCGCGGGCTGACGCTGCGCGAGGCGGAGATTCGCAGCAAGTATCAGGTGAGCGTGATGGGTGTGAAGTCGCCCGGCAATGAGTTCCGAGAGGCCACGCCTGACATGCGCATCTCGAACCTCGACCTCATTATTGTGGCTGGCACCGGGGAACGGATCGAGCGGTTTAGCGCGCTGCGCTAGCAGCGCTCACGCTTCTGTCGTTGGCTACGCGTAGGCTCTTTGGCATGCGCATGAATGTTGAATCCTTCAATCTCGATCACCGTGAGGTCGCGGCTCCCTACGTTCGGGTGGCCGACCGCAAGGAGCTCCCGGGTGGGGATGTGCTCATTAAGTACGACGTACGGTTCACCCAGCCGAATGAGGACCACCTCGAGATGCCGACGATCCACTCGATCGAACACACCACGGCCGAGCTCATGAGAAACCACACCGATAAGCTCATCGATTTCTCGCCCATGGGCTGCCAGACGGGCTTCTACGCGATCACCCTTGGGGTCGAAGAGGAGGAGTTCTTCGACCTACTCGAGAAGACCTTCCACGACCTGCTTGAGGCGGAAGCGGTGCCGGCGGCGAATGAGGTGCAGTGCGGTTGGGCTGCCAGCCACGACTTGGCCGGGGCGAAGGATGCGGTGGCCAAGTTCCTGATGTCCCGTGACGGTTGGTCGAACGTCATGAAGGCGGATGCATAGTGGCCGGTGAGGCCGCGGGTTCTGATTCCACTTCTGCGCTGCCCGGTTCTGCGTTACCGAACTCTGTCGCCTCGACCGATGCAGACGCTCTCGTCGACGGCCTAGTGCTCATAATCTGTGCGATGGCCGAGGAAGCAGCTGCCTTTGGTGCGCTGCTGAGCGAGGTCAGCGAGGTTCCAGTGCCGCTGTCCTCCGCGAGCGCCAAGCGGGGCGTGCTCTCACTTGCCGATGGCCGCTCGGTCGAAGCCCTGCTTCTGACGAGCAATATTGGCCTTGTCGCCGCCGCGAGTGCCGCCACCTGGGCTATCGGCGAGTTTTCGCCATCGGTCGTAATCTCTGCCGGCACCGGCGGGGGTCTGCCGGCGGATATTTCGGTCGGCGATATTGCCGTGGCCGAATCCTGCACCTATGGCACGGCGGATGCGACCGAGTTCGGCTACGAGCGCGGTCAGGTGCCGCGTCAGCCGGTGCGGTTCGAGTCCTCGCCGCAGCTCGTTGAAGCTGCCCTGGCCGGCATTCCAGGCGCATCCGCGGGAGCGCTGCGGGTAGGCCGCATCCTCTCGGGCGACACCTTTGTGACCGCCCGCAATGTTGCCGATATGCGCGAAGCCTTCCCGGATGCGGTGGCCACCGACATGGAATCCTGCGCCATCGCGCAGACCGCAGGGGCCTTTGGTGTGCCGTTTATCTCGGTGCGCGGCATCTCGGATCTCTGTGGCCCACAGGCCGGGCAGGACTTCCACATGGGTGTCGATGAGGCCGCAGCTCGCAGCCGCGACGCGGTGGTGGCGTTGCTCGCCGCGCTCTAGTCAATTTGCGGCAAAGCTATTGCCGGTATCGCTAACCATGGCCAATACTTCGGCAATGGTTAGCGATACCGGCAATGGGTGGACGGGGCTGCCCTAGTTCAGGGCAGCCCCGCCAGCTCAGCTCACGAACGCAACGCGGCTAACGCACGCAACGCAACGCAACGCAACACAACCCAACGTGCGCACGCACGCACGCAGCGAAACTACTTCGCGGCGAAGCGGAAGAGCTTCTTGTTCGCAAACTCGAGCATGCCTACGCGGCCAAGCTCGCGACCATAGCCCGACTTCTTGACGCCACCGAAGGGCACATCCGCGCCCTCGAGACCCGCGCCGCCGATGAAGACCATGCCGACGTCGAGCTGGTTACCGATCTGCTCGGCACGCTCGAGGTCATCGCAGATGACTACCGAACCGAGGCCGTAGGGCGAGGAGTTTGCGAGTTCGATCGCTTCCTCGTCGCTCGAAACACGGTAGAGCTGCGCGACCGGGCCGAAGAGCTCCTGGCTGTAGACGTCCATGGCCGGGGTGATGTTGGTGAGCACCGTCGGCGTGTAAACGTTGCCCTCGGGGTCGTTGTTCCCCACAGCAACTTCGGCGCCCTGCTTGATGGCGTCCTCAACCTGGCTCACGAGGGTCTTCGTCGCGCCCGCCGAGGAGAGCGGACCGAAGTCGCCGTCCGAGTAGGACTGCCCGCCGATTGCGGCCTTGAACTTCTCCGAGAACTCGTCAAAGTACTTGTCGAGCACCACGATGCGCTTGGAGCCGTTGCAGGCCTGGCCGGTGTTTTCCATGCGACCGCCAACGGCGTGCTCGACCGCGTGGTCGAGGTCATCGGTGTCGAGTACGAGGAAGACGTCCGAGCCGCCGAGTTCGAGCACGCACTTCTTCAGTGCGCGACCGGCCTGCTCAGCAACGATCGCCCCGGCACGCTCCGAACCGGTCAGCGAGACGCCCTGCACGCGGTCGTCGGCAATGATGTCCGAGAGTTGCTCGTGCGTGGCAAAGACATTGACATAGGCACCCTCGGGGAACCCAGCGTCGCGGAAGAGCTGCTCGAGCGCGAGTGCCGACTCGGGGCACTGCGCGGCGTGCTTCAGAATGATGGTGTTACCGAGGATGAGGTTCGGCACCGCAAAGCGGGCCACCTGGTAGTACGGGTAGTTCCACGGCATGATGCCGAGGATCACTCCGAGGCCCTGGTAGCGGAAGAAGGTCTTGAGCCCGTCTTCCACCTCGAGCGGCTCGTCCGCAAGCCACTGCTCGGCGTTCTTCGCGAAGGCCGCGGTGATGTCACCCGAGAACTCCGCCTCGCCAATCGACTGGTCGAGCGGCTTACCCATTTCGCGGTTAATGATCGCGCCAAGCTCATCCTTGCGTTCGTGGAAGAGCTCGGCGGCACGCTGTGCGAGAGCCGCGCGCTGCGCGACCGTGGTCTTGCGCGCCCAGTTCTGGTACGCATCCTGCGCCGAGGTGATTGCCTCCTGCACCTCGGCCGCGGTAGCGGTTGGGTACTCCTTGATCGTTTCGCCGGTGGCCGGGTTGATGACAGCAAACGTCGTCATTGATGTTCTCCTGATCTCAGTTCTTCGCTGCGTTCTTCGCCATGAAATGGCCCTGCGTGAACCTCGTGAATCTATTCCGAATACCAACCTAAAGCGGGAGTATTTGAATCTCCTTATGCCTGGAGACGAAGCGGAATGAGCTTCATTGTGCTGATGAACGGAGCGGCCCGGCGCGACGCGGAAAACGTCGCCCGGCGTATCTACGCCTCAACCTGCAATTCGAGCAGATCTCGCAATAACAGGCGATCAACATCGGTGCCGTCTTCGGCGAGCCAATCGCCGACTTCACGCAGGAGCGAGGCTACCGATGCGGGCCGCACGCGACGCCAGGTGCGCGCGTAGTCGATGGAAAAATCGCCGGCCGATTCGGGAACCACCGTGAGCCAGCCGCGAACTTCCGCGATGTCCCCGAAATACTCGTGCATCCGCTCCACCCGGTGTGGAAACTCCTGCACCGAAGCTGCGAGCGGTACGCCATCACAACACATCTGCCCGCGCGCATCAATCGCGTAAGCCCCGGGGCGCCACAGCACCGAATCGATCACCGCCAGCCGATGCCCGGCGAGGACCGCGTGCGAGACCGTGGCAACCCGCGGGTCTCCCCCGGGCAACCGCAGGCCGTGCAGGATTCGCACCCCGGGCATCCGCTCGAGCACTGCCAACCGCTCACCGACGAGCTGTTCGGCGTACATGCGCCGCACGGCATTCACCCCGGGGGTGGAATGCGACATCGCGGTCGCACCGGGCTGACCCCACTGCCGCTGATCTGAGTCAGCCGCGGGCGCCGAGTCATTGGCGAGGTCTGCGAGCATCCGATCGAATTCCATTCGGCGTGCGCGCGGTTCCAAACCCCACCAGGCGAGTGCCGCGAGTCCCACACCGGCCAGCGCGATTGCGGCGCGCACGGTCAAGAGCCCCGCACCTTCCGCCGAGTCAAAAATGCGCATCATGGCGATGAGAAAAAGCCCCGCGGCGCCCAGGGAAATCCCGGCCAGACTGAGCCAATACACCGCCTTGGTCAGCGCAAGATAGCGACCGCTGGCACGCATTACGATCCACACAAGGCCGAGCGCCCAAAGCGCCACCGTGCCAAACCACCAGTGCGTGGCCATCGGGGAAGTCGGAATGATTTGCGCGGCGATCAGCACCACACCGAGCACCACGAAGGGCAGCACGGTGACGTATTCGCGCACGGTCGGCAGCGGCGGGCTCGGGTGCAGCCCCGGCCAGACGTCCGGATGCTCGGGCCAGGAGCGCCGGTACCAACCCATTTTTCGCGCGTCCGCGGCAGGTTTCGGGATGCGGTCATACGTGGGTTCGTCGGCTCCGGCGGTGCTTCGCCCGGCAGCCGAACGGGATGCTGCTGCGGCAGAGCCCGCCTCTCCCGCCGGTTGCGTGGGCGGTTCGAAGGGGCGCGCGCGGGCGGTGCGTTGCTGCTGCCGCAGCCGCACGCCGTCGGGCCGCGGCGGGGTGACGACCCCGCGTTCGGTGGCAAGCCAGGCATCGTGTTCGGCACGGTGGCGCGGATTCGAGAGCACCTCGACGGCGAGGCGCACGCGAGTGAAGTCCGCCGCGTTACCACCGAGGTCGGGGTGAGTTTCGCGTTGCCTGCGGCGGGCGGCGCGGCGAATTTCTTCGTCGGTTGCCGCGGGCGCAACGCCGAGGACCTCGTAGAGGTTCTCGGGAAAGCTCAGCAGCCTATTCATCGGTTTTCGGCCGCGAGTTCATCGCTGCGGCGTTGATTCGCTCGCAGCGCCTGCTCAAAGGTAGCGGTGAGGTCCGCATCCAGCAGCACCTTGATCGACTGTTCGGTGGTGCCATTGGGACTGGTCACCTTGCGGCGCAGGTCGATGACGTCACGGTGCTCATCCTGCAGCGCCATTTCGATCGCCCCCTTAAACGTCTGCACCGTGAGGTCGAGCGCTTCCTCATAGGCGACCCCGAGCCGCTCGGTGGCGCGCGCCATCTGCTCGATCAGTAGGTACACGTGTGCCGGGCCGGAACCGGCGACCGCGCCGATCGCGCTGATCTGCGACTCCGGTACCTCATATACCGAGCCGACCGACTCGAAAATCGTGCGGGCAAGCGCCATGGCCTGCGCATCCGCGGCTTTGCCTGCCGCCACGCCGGTAGCCCCGAGACCGATCTGCGAGGGCGTATTGGGCATCACGCGCACCACCCGGATGCCTTCGGGGAGGCGCGCTTCCACCGTCGCGGTTTCGATTCCGGCGGCCACCGAAATCACCACGGTTTCGGGATGCAGGACATCGGCGATGTCTTCGGCCACGGCCACGATTTGGGCAGGTTTCACCCCGAGCAGGACGATATCGGCACCGGAAGCGGCCTTGCGGTTCGCTTCGGGATCGGTTTCGAGTGCGAAAGCGGTGATGCGGTCGTCAGCGGCAAACTTCTCGGCACTGGCCTGCGAGCGCGTGGTAACTCGCACGGCGTCACGCGGTGCCACCGGGGAATCAAGCAGCCCGTACAAGATGGCGCTGTTCATATTGCCGGTCCCGATCATGGCGATTGTGGGGAGCGGGGTGGCCGGAGCGTTCGTCGATTCAGCTGCAGGAGTCACATTCTTGAGTCTATGGGGCATCAAGGAATTTCTCAGATTACGGCTCGCTTTCGGAACCAGGTCGTATGCTTTTGACCACATTCACCGTTCCAGAGGGGAGCATTATGCCTAACTCCGGCCCCGCGACACAGATTCGTGAAGCGCTGCTGACCAGTCCGTATATCGAAGAAGTACTCGTAACCAAGGTTGCGGGTAGTGCGGAAGAGATTGCAGTGGTTGGTGTTCGTGTCTCAATCGCGAACGTGCCGGACCTGGCTTCGCTCCCGCCGGTGATCGCCGAACTCCGTGCACTGGTGCGCGGCGTCGTTGGCACCGACGTCGCAGTGTTTGTTGAGCCCGACACCACCGCGCCCGAGCGCAAGAACGTGTCCACCGAGTCGATCGTGATTCGTTCCTGGGACTAGTGAGCTGGGACTAATGAGCTGGGACTAGCGAACTGGTTCTAGCCGGTCCGAAAGAACTCGGTGAGCGGTTTGGCGCATTCCGCTTCGAGCACGCCACCGATTACCTCGGCACTCAGCGGAAGCCGTCGGTCACGCAGTAAGTCATAGCGTGAACCGGCGGCTCCCGCTTTTTCATCCCAGGCACCAAATACGACGCGATCGACCCGCGCGGTGAGCGCCGCGCCCGCGCACATCGCGCAGGGCTCCAGCGTTGTCACGAGCGTGCATCCTTCGAGGCGCGAGCTGCCGATGGCCGCGCAGGCTTGCCGGATCGCCACAATTTCGGCGTGCGCCGTGGGGTCCTGTCGCGCCTCTCGCTCGTTCTTCCCGCGACCCAGGATGCGCCCGGTTGCGTCGACAACGAGGGCACCGATGGGGATGTCCCCGGTTTGCGGCGCTACTAAGGCCTCGGTGAGCGCAATACGCATGAGCGCTTCGAGCTCTGGCGGTACTCGCATGGGTGACTTTCTGGGATTCTAGGCTTCTGGGAGCTGACTTCCCAATTCTCTCAGTACCCTTAGTGTCATGCAGTTGCACGTAGCGAACCACCCGCTCATTGACCACAAGATGACCATCCTTCGCGATGAGCGCACCGAATCCCCCGTCTTCCGTTCGCTCGTTGCCGAACTCGTGAACCTTCTCACCTACGAAGCCAGCCGCGATCTTCGCGTTCAGGATGTACCGGTCACCACGCCCGTTACCGGGATGGTCGGCAAGCACGTGGCGAGCCCGCTGCCGATTGCGGTGCCGATTATTCGTGCGGGGCTCGGGATGCTCGACGGCTTCTTGCAGCTCATGCCGTACTGCGAGGTCGGTTTTGTGGGCATCCGTCGCAATGAAGACACCCTGCAGCCGGAGACCTACGCAAAGCGACTGCCTGACGATGTCTCCGACCGGCAGTGCTTCGTGCTCGACCCGATGCTCGCCACCGGCGGTTCGCTCGCCGCGACCGTGCAGTTCTTGCTGGACGGCGGCGCAACCGGAATCACCGCAATCTGCCTGGTCGCAGCCCCCGAAGGCGTCGCGCTCATGCAGGAACGCTTCCCTGACGACAATGTGCGCGTGGTCGTCGCCGCACTCGACGAGGGGCTCAATGAGCACGGCTATATCGTGCCGGGGCTCGGGGATGCGGGTGACCGGCTGTACGGTTCGGCCGACTAGTCTTACGGTTCGTCCGACTAGTTGTCACGGGGCGTCACGGGGCGACGCAGAAGGTTAAACCTTGACATTCTTCGTCACCTCGTGGATGCTGAAGCCTATGACTGAAACGATTGCTCGCCCTGTGTCCGCCTTTGAGGTGGCAGGTCGTGCCGACATGATGATGGTCGGCATGATGGCGTGTTGTCGAATGTGCCGCTAATTACGCACCGTTAGCCAATCCCGCCTAATCAGGCTTGCTCATCGCTGGATATCTCCACTTGAGCACCCGGGCATCGACGCCCCGCTGACTACGCACAAGTCACCAAAACATCATCACCAAGGATTTTTCTCATGACCTTCTCGAATATTGCACCACTGCCCGCGGGCAAGCCCGCCGCTTCAAAGGCCGGTCGCCCGAACCTTACTGCTGTGCCGAAGCCCGCGTTCACTGCAGCCGCGCGCACTGCCCGGCCCGAGGCAAAGGAAGCAGCGGCTCCCGAGGCTCGCGGTTTCGCGCTCTACGTTGGTCTCGACAGCGACGCCTCGGAGCTCGACGGTATTTCGCTGACCGACCTCGTCACCGCCCTTCGCACCGTCATTGCCGAGCGTGCCCCGCATGCCCAGAGCTACGCATCCGTCGCATTCGCACCGGCCGATGCCCGCGGCGAAAACATTGATCTCGTCCGCCTGGCGCTCCAGGAACCGGGTGCCGTGCGCGACCGTCGCCAGGCACGTCAGGAAGAGGAGCGTGCCGAGGAAGCCAAGCGCGCATCCGCCAAGGTCACGATTGACACCTCGCGCAAGCGCGTTGAGGTGCGCGGCGAGAACGCCGAGTTCACCTATAAAGAGTTCGAACTGCTGCAGGCACTGGTGCTCCGTGAGGGTCGCACCGTGAGCCGTGAAGAAATCATCGATGTGCTGTGGCGCGACACCACCGAAGAGCGTCCGCACGAGCGCACGATTGACGTGCACGTGCGTCGTCTGCGTCAGCGCCTCGGCGAGTACGCCGACATCGTCCGCACCGTTCGTGGCGCGGGCTACCGCTTTGACCGTCACGCGGATGTCCGCGTGGTGCACGCCCCGAGCCCTTCACCGGACCGCGTCTAACCTGCGACTGCGACTAGGCCACCTGAGTCTGGCGACCACGAGTCTGCGCGCTGGGTCGGTCACGTTCCGCCGCATGGGCGCGTGAGGTACTTGCCTTATGCGACTCGCGAGGGATTTGCGCCGAATGCGGGCTGATTCTGCGCGCGGCCGCATCCGCCTCTAAGCCAAGGCGCTTTAGGGTGGGTAGATGGGAAATCGAACTGTCCGGCCGAGTGATGCGTGGGAGTCGTTGTTTCGCGCACAGGTTTCGGTCATGCGAGATCTTCGGGAAGAGTTCACCGGGGTAGGTATCTCGATGAATGAGTACGACGTGCTCTTCAACATCTACCGCGCTCCGGACCACCGTCTCCGGCTTCGCGAGCTGAACCGGTCAGTGCTGATTACGCAGTCCTCAGTATCGCGCCTGGTCGATCGGCTCGTGAGCCGCGGCTTTGTCGAGAAGACCGAGGATGCGACGGATGCGCGAGGCACCATCGTTCGGCTTACCGAGTCGGGCGTTCGGGCATTTCGCAAGGCCGCCGCAGTCCACACCCGCAACATCAACGACCACATGAGTCGCGCACTCAGCCCGGAGCAGCAAACACAGCTCCACGAGCTGTGCACGGCGCTGCTGCAGGCGCAGAATAATTACGTCGACTAGCGTGCCCGACTTCCACGATCGCGAACGATGAACCCCGCAGGTTTTGCCTGGCCGGGCCGCCCCGACCGGCCGCCCATCGAAGGTGTGGTTGCGACGGATCTCGCCGCGCGCATCCACGCCCTCGCGGATGGGCACCGGGTTCGCATCCTGTCGATCATTGCCGCCAAGGATGGCCTGCCGATGACCACGAGCGAGATTGTGGCTGCGCTGGGGCTCTCACAATCGACCGTGTCGCATCACCTGAAGCTGCTGGTGAGCGCGGGGCTGCTCACGATGGAGCGGTCCGGTACCTGGCAAATGTATCGGGCGGATGCCGAGGCTCTGCGAGAGCTTACGGCGCTTCTCGCGCCGGGCTAGGCGTAAGCGAGCCCGAGCCACCGCGCCTGACTTCGCCGACTGGATTATCCGACTAGCCGACGCTAGCCGCGGATGTACGCCCAGCCTTCGAACTGACGCTGAGCCGCGTGTGCCGTTGCAGTGGCCGCGAAGTGGACGTCCTCGAGCAAGTCGTCTTCGGAGATCCCGTTTCCGCGGGCCGCGAGGGAGCACAGCCACACCTGCACGGTCGGTAGCTCCTTGAGCGCCGCAGCGAGGTCAGCTGCCTGCGCAGCAGACCTAGTGGCTCCCGTCACGGCACCACCCTGCGCAAGGATGTCGACGCGCACATCATCGCCAAGCGCCGCAATCGCATTGCGGGCTGATGCGGTGGCCATCAGGATGCGGGCAGGGTCGTTGTCGGCGACGTGGTACACAAATCCGCGGGTGGCGTTGGCCATTGGGGCTCCTTCGGAGTGGCTGCTTGGTGGGTCTGCTTGCTGAGATGCTGAATCGGGATGCGCTGGGCTGCTGCCTGGTTTGCAATTACCCGGTTTGCGATCTTGAGCGGGGCAACGTCGCGGGCCCCGACCCTATTCCGCGCTCTTCCGAGCATCCACCGAATATTGCGGATCGCGCACCCGGGTGACGTGGAGGTCATGCCATGGTCGAGAGGCAAGGCTGGGGCCACGCGATCGATTAGGAGGCAACCATGCCGAATCCGAGCATCAAGGACGAAAAGTTGTACCAGCACCTGCGTGAAGAAGGTGCGTCGGAAGAAAAGGCGGCGCGGATCTCGAACGCCGCGGCAGCCGAGGGACGATCAAAGGTCGGTAAGCGCGGCGGCGAGGCCGAGGATTACGAGGACCGCACAGTGTCGGAGCTCCGGGAGCGCGCGAAAGAACTTGGGCTGAGCGGGTATTCGAAGCTGCGGAAGGGTGAGCTGATCAAGAAGTTGCGGGAGCACTGAGGCGGCGCACCTGACCTAGTGCGTGGAGTGCCGGGCCTTACGGCGGAGAGTCGTACTGCGCCGGGTTTCGCGGCGCAGAGTCGCCAGGACCAGCGCCGCTGATTCTCTTGGGATCGCCCAGGGCGTATATTCGCGAAATCATCACTAGGATGCTCTCATCAGTGATTTCACGCGTCACCGGGCCAGGCCCGCGAGAGGTTCATTTTTGTCAGCCGTCATGCGTCGCAAGCTTGCGCTGTTTGCGCTCTTTTCAATTCCGGGGCTTGCGATTGCGTCCTGGGTGACGCGCACACCGACGATTCGCGACCAGATTCACGCATCCACGGCTGAGATGGGACTCGTACTATTTGGCCTGTCGCTCGGATCCCTCGCGGGCATCCTGTGCTCGGGACCGTTCGTCGCGCGTGTTGGCGCGAGGCTTGCGATCACAATCGGCATGTCAGGTCTCGTCGCGGGACTACCGGTGATCGGCCTCGGTGCGGTGCTCGGTTCCCAGCTGCTGGTGGCGATCGGCCTGGCGATGTTTGGGCTGGGTATGGGTAGCGCGGAAGTGGCCATGAATGTCGAGGGCGGCGATGTTGAACGCATCACCGGCCGGACGTTCCTGCCGCTGCTGCACGGGTTCTATAGCCTCGGAAATGTGGTCGGGGCCGTGCTCGGGATTTGGCTCGCTGCGATTTCGTTCCCCGTGTTGTGGCACCTGTCGATCGTCTTCGCGGTGACGCTGGTGCTACTGGTGGCAAGCGTGGGCAAGCTTCCCCGCGACACGGGTCGAATTAGCCGGCCCAAGAAGGCCGAGGCGCTGGCTCGAGGTATCAAGGCCAGGTCAGATCGCTTCCGTCCGGATGCGCGGATTGTCTTGATCGGCTTGATGGTCATGGCGCTCGCGTTGGCGGAGGGCGCGGCGAATGATTGGCTGCCGCTGGTGATGGTCGATGGCCACGGATTCCCGGAGTCACTCGGCTCGGCAATTTTTGCGGTGTTCGCGTTTGCGATGATGCTGGGGCGTTTCCTCGGCGGCGGTTTGGTGACTCGGTTCGGTCGCGGCACGGTGCTAGCTGCGAGCGGGTTATTTGCGGCAGCGGGCTTGCTCGTGGTGTCGGTTGCCGAGAATCAAATTGCGGCGGCGGTCGCGGTAATTCTGTGGGGCCTCGGCGCATCGCTCGGCTTCCCACTTACGCTCTCGGCCGCGGGAGACTCGGGACCGAACCCGACTCAGCGCGTTGCCCTCGCATCCACCTTGGGCTACATCGCGTTCCTCGTCGGCCCGCCCGCGCTCGGATTCCTCGGCGAGGAATTTGGCCTCCGGAATGCGCTGCTGGTGCCGATGGCTGCAGCGCTGCTGGCGGTATTTCTGGCGCCCGCCGCCCGGTCCGCGCGGCCGGGTGAGCGGGATGCGCAGGAGTAGTACCTGACGGAGACGTCACGTGAGTGCCGTCAGGTGGGAGCCAACAGGTGGCTAGCTCAGCAATCCGGCCCGGGAACCTGGAATGACACTTCCGTGTAGCGGCGGTCAGCTTCAGCCTTGTCGAATGCTTCTTCTTCGATCAGTACAACGAAGTCGCCACAGGATTCAGCCACGGCATACGAGAAGTCAAAGCCGGTGGCCTGACCAGGCGGAACATGCACGGTCGTCAAACTGCCAGATCCGGTCTCACGGAGCCCCTCCTGCGCACCAGTTCCTGGGGCATCCCCTGGTTGATCGCCTGGTTCAGCACCTGATTGTGGCAGCACCGTGATCTTCAACCAACGCTGGATCATCTCCCCTGACTGGTTATCGACGGTCAGCCGAATATCCATCCGGTAGGGCTCCCGGCTGTCATTCGCACGCCACCCCTGCTCCCGAATCTCCGGCAGCACCGAGACCGTCACATCCTCACCGAACTGGGCACTCGCCTCGGGACCAGCCACCGGAGTCTGCGTTTCTCCTCCGCGTGGCAGGAGCAACAGCAGGACAAGCAGAATCACGCTCACCGCCGCCAGCACAATCCAGAACAGTGTGCCCGCGCCCCGAGGTGGAAGGAGCAAAGTGCGAATCTTGCGCATGGCAGCAGACCCCGTCATGGAACATCCCGCTCAGTCGTCATCGTGCCGGTGTCATCGCCAATCGTCAGCTCAAGCTCGTAGTGATCGACCGCAATCGTCGGCGGGTTGTACGTGAGGGTGAGCCAGAAAGGATCAGTCGTGTAGATCACACCTCCGGGGTATCCGTCCAACGTTCGCTGAGATTGCGGGGAGGGAACGAGCTCTTCCTTCCGCGTACCGCTGCTATCGACGGCGAACACGCGGAATTCCACCGTGCCGAGGTCCAGCTCGCGCGGTTCAGGTAGCCCTTCGAAACCCTGCGGGTCGTCAACTTCTTCGGCCGCTCCATCAATGGTGATGACGACCACCACATACCGGTCGCCGCCTATTCCAGGAATGTCAGGAAAAGCAGACGGCTGCTGCTGGTCTCGCACAGTAATAATGTTGGCGGCGTGGCCTCCAACCGCAATCCGCTCTTTACCGTCCACCGGGTTGTAGAACGTCGTGATGGGGTCGATCGGATCAGCACGGACCCAGCCGATAATCGCCGCTATGGCCACCGCGAGGATTGCCCCGTAGATTCCACCCTGCACTGCCCAACGCCAGCGGCTGGCCACGGTACCGGATGTATTCTCAGCCATGGCCACACAATAGCCACCCGAGGTCAGAGCAAGGTACGGGCGCTGCGCAGGTCCTCAAACCTCGTCACAGCCACACGTTTTGGCCTATAAGCCCGGTTCCGCGACCGGAGGCGCTCAGCGAGACAGGGTGTTCACGCTGAGCGGGGTTGTCCTAACGGCCTGGGTCGATGCAAACGGTACGCCTCGGTGGTATTGGGACCTGGGTCGGTGAGGTTTCAACCCGGTTCGAGGCTGATAGGCCTATAAGCCGGCACTCAGCTTCAACCCCACTCAAGAAACGAAAAGCCCTGTTCCGAAGAACAGGGCCGATCGCGCGCCTGGAGGGACTCGAACCCCCAACCTTCTGATCCGTAGTCAGATGCTCTATCCATTGAGCCACAGGCGCGTGCCGCCGTGCTGGCGACTGGTCAAGCATAGCCAGATTAATTTTTCTTTGCAAATCGGCTCCGGAAGACTCCGGTCAACGGCGCCCGCTCGCCCGACACGCCTACCCTAGGACTGTGATGAACAACGACCCCGGCTACTCCCTGACAGGCTCGACCTGGATCGGACACCGCCGAGGTACGGGACCCTATGCGCGCATCCAACTTGCGATGCTCCTTGCAGGAATCGCAACCTTCGCACAGCTCTACGCACCCCAGGCCCTCCTCCCCCAGATCGCCGACGCCTTCAGCGTCTCGATCGCAGATTCATCACTCATGATCTCAATGGGCACGGCAGGCCTCGCCATCGCCGTCGTACCTTGGTCCCTGGTCGCCGACCGAATCGGCCGCAAACGCACCATCTCCATCGCCGTGGTCGCAGCGACCCTGCTCGGCCTCCTTTCGACCGCCATGCCCAATTTCGAGTTGACCCTCGCGATGCGATTCCTCGAGGGGCTCGCGCTCGGTGGTGTGCCCGCAGTCGCCATGGCCTATATCAACGAAGAAATTCACCGGTCGGATGCTGCTGCCGCGGGCGGCACCTTCGTGGCCGGCAATACGATCGGCGGCCTCTCGGGACGAATCATCAGCGGCCCCGTCGGTGAGGCCACCGGCTCCTGGGAGGTCGGTTTTCTCGTTGTCGCGGGGCTGTCCATCCTCGCGTCCATATTGTTCATGGTGATTACCCCGCAACCCCAGGGGTTCATCCCCATGGGTGGCACCGGCAGCACCATGCGTCAGTCGGTTCAGTTCACGCTCTCGAACTCTTGGCAGCACCTCAAGAATCCCGTCCTGATCGCCCTTTATACGCAGCCATTCTTGCTCCTGGGTGGCTTCGTCGCCGTCTACAACTATCTCGGCTATCACCTCACCGAGGCACCCTTTTTCTTGCCGGTGTGGGTGTCTTCGCTGGTGTTCCTCGCCTACCTCGCGGGAACCGTCTCCTCACCACCGGCAGGTCGTCTCGCAGGCAAATACGGCCGCAAACGCGTCATGCTGATCACGCAGGTGATCACCTGGGCCAGCCTCGGAATCATGCTCATCCCGAACCTCATCGCGATCATCGCTGGGCTCATTCTCTTCACCGCGGCGTTCTTCGGCTCGCACTCGACCGCATCTGGCTGGGCGGGCGCCTACCCGAAGTTCGGCCGTGCGCAATCCACCGCCCTCTATAACCTCAGCTATTACATCGGCTCGAGCATCCTCGGGTATGTGGGCGGCCTGTTTTTCCAGCAGTGGGGATGGGTGGGGCTGACCGCCATGGTCGGGTCGCTGTTCCTCATCGCTTTCGTCATCGCCAGCACGATGCTGCCGGGTCGCCCCAAGGAGGCGACCCGACAGCATCCGTAGCGGGTCAGAAGGCCCGAGCCGAGATCTCGACTACGCGACCACCGAGAGCAGTGGCACGAGCAACGCCGTAATGAACAGGGTCAGCGCACCACCGATACGCGTGGCGAGCGCCGCGAAGGGCATCAGGTGCATCAGGTTTGCTGCCGAAAGCACCGCCACGTCGCCACTACCGCCGGAGTCAGCCATCACCAGCCCCGGGATCACCGCGGCCTCAAGGAAGTAGAACTTCAGCAGGTAGCCCAGGACACCAGCAACGAGACCCGAAACCAGCACGCAGAGCACCACCAACAAGAGGAAGATCGGGTCGGTGACCGCCACGAGCACCTCTTCAAGGTTGATGTACGCGATCGACACGCCGACCAGCAGTGCCGGCACGAAGTAGCTCGTCATCAGGTCACCCCACTCGGTGGCAGCTTCTTCGAACTCGCTCGGGAACAGGTTGAAGACCTTGAGGATTGCCGCCGCGATAATCAACCATGCGAAGGTGTGCAACATCGGCAGGTACGCGTTCACGACAGTTGCGAGGCTGAAGAGCACCGCGGTGATCAGCAGGCCCTTACCGAGACTGAGGAAGTTCGCGGAGCCCTTCTTCTTCGGCATGGTGAGGTCGCCGTTCTTGTCCTCAATACGCATGAGCTGACCGCTCCCGTAGAAGCCGGCGAAGAGGTTCGGCTTCCGCGATCCAATGCCCTTGAATACACCGGCAAAGAGAATGCAGACACCGTTTGCGAGGGCCGTGACCGCGACCAGCTGCGCGAAGTAGCCGCCGACATCATTACCCGTTTCAGCGGCATACATCTCCGACATCGGGATGGCCCCAACACCGATACCACCGGCCATCGCCGGCGCCGCGATCAGCAGCATGCTTTCAACGAAGCCGCCGCCGAACAGCGCACCGATACCGCCAATGATCACAAAGGTGAGGGTGATGCAGCCAGCCAGAGGGATGAGAAATCGAGGCCCAGCCTTGATGAGTAGCTTTCGCGGCATGCCGAGTACCGCACCGGTGATGATCGCAGCCACGATGAAGTCGAGGAAACCTACGTCGTTCATGAAGCCGGTCACGGTCTCAATCACGTTCTCAGGCATGACGCCGAGGAAGATGATGGTCGACGGGATGAACGTGCACAGGAGCGTCGCCAGACCGTAGTCGCGGAGTACCGGAATCATCGTTCCGATCCAGGTCAGTAGCCCGCCCAGTGTGAGCGTGACTGCAAACCCTCCGAGCAGTGCGCCCGGCAGGTTGCCGGTGTAGACGGCGACAGCAAGTGTGGCTAGTACCGCCAGGAACCACCAGATCGGCATGTCGTTGATACGCGTCCAGGTGTATCGCTTCTTCTGCGTGGCCAGAGCCGGGTCGCGCACGGCAATGAGCTCGGTACGCGAGGGGTCCTTGGCCACTTCATCCTGCTCGTGCATGGCTTCGTCCTGCCTCACGCCGCTCGGCGTTGTGTTATTCGTTGACATCATTGTCCTACTCGATAGTCCGCACCATTGCGGAAATTGTGGTGTGAGCACCGTCTGGTGTTGGCAGCCGGTGGTGTTCGCTGCCGGTGGTGCTGGCAGCCGGTAGCGACCGGATGCCATCCCGGCGGATGCGCAGACCCGCGGATGCGCTCAGGTCGCGTCCGCGGTCTCCCGCGCGAACGTGGTCTCGGTGAGGACGCCTACCGGCGCTTCACCCCGTTGCACCTTCGCGATATTTCCCCAGGCTGTCGCAATTCGCCGTTGCACGTTCTCCCAACCGACACCGGCCATGTGTGGCGTGCAAATGACGTTCTCGAGGTTCAATAGCGGACTGTTGAGATCCAGCGGTTCACTGTCAAAGACATCGAGCCCCGCACCGGCGATGCGCCCTTCAACGAGGGACTGCGTCAGCGCATCCTCATCGATCACCTCACCGCGACCGACATTGATCAGCACGGCCCTGGACTGCATCCGAGCGAGTTCCTCGGCGCCAATAATGTGCCGCGATCCCTCATTGAGCGGCATGTTTACGCACACGACATCGGACTGCTCCATGAGCTCGTCGAGCGACACTGGTCGCGCGCCAATGAGCTCCGCAACTGTCAATGGGATCTCGTGGTGGTCGTAATAGATCACATTCGCGCCGAACCCGTGGTGCACGATTCGCCCAACCCAGCGCCCGATGTTGCCAAGCCCGACGATGCCGACGGTCTTGCCATAGAGCTCCGCGTAGGAGGTCTCGTCGAGATCGGGCCGCCACTTGCCGTCACGGATGAGTTTCGCGGCTTCGGGAATTCTTCGCAGCAATGACAGCATGAGGGTTACCGCATGTTCGGCAACCGAGATCGAGTGTGTCTTCATCTGCGCAACCGGAACTCCAAGCTCGTTCAACACTTCAACCGGCAGTTGCCCGTAGCCAGAACTCATGTACTGAATGAATTTGACCTGCTTTGCCGCGCGAAACACCACGTCCGGAATCTCTATCCCCGAAACGATGTAATCCGCATCCGCAGCCTCGCGCACCATCTCTGCCACCGATGCATCCGGCGACATCAACGTCACTGAGTAGCCTTCCGGCGTCGCGGCTTGAAAGCCTTCGATGTAGTCCTTCAACGGGTTGAGGTACAGCACTTTGTTCGTCATGAGTCGGTCTACTTTCCTGCGAGTGCCGCGGTCACGGCGTCGGCAACTTCTTGCGTACCTGCATCGCCGCCGAGGTCTTTGGCCCACGGGCCATTTGCGAGCACGGTTTCGACGGCTGCTTGGATGCGTTGAGCCACGTCCGTGCAGCGGTCGTCGTCGTGCTGCTCGCCGAGCCATTCGAGCATCATTGCTGCCGAGAGGATCATCGCGATCGGGTTGGCGATCCCCTGCCCGGCGATGTCCGGCGCGCTGCCGTGCGAGGGCTGGAAGACACCGTGGGTGAGGCTCACATCTGCCGAGGGCGCGATGCCGAGCCCACCACCGAGGCCGGCGGCAATCTCCGAGGTAATGTCACCAAAGATGTTCTCCGAGACGATCACGTCATAGCGCTGCGGATCGGTGACCATGTACATCGATCCCACGTCGATGTAGAACTTCTGGCTGTCCACATCCTTGTTTTTCGCGGCGACCTCGTCGAAGACTTTCTCCATAAGCACATTGCTGCGCAGCGCATTGGATTTGTGCAGCAGGGTCACCCGCCCCGGCGTGCCACGCTTGCGCCGCGCACGAGCCTGCGAGAACGCTACGTCGAAGAGCTTTTCGCAGGTCGCCCGCGTGATGGTCATCCGGTCGGTCGCGGTCTCATCGCTCGGTTCGTGCTTGTCTGCGAGCCCCGCGAACATCCCTTCGGAGATCTCGCGGATCACGAGCATGTCCACGTTCTCATCCTTGAGCGGGCCCTCGACCCCGTCAAAGAGCCGCACCGGACGGAGGCTGGCAAGCAGCCCGTAGTGCGCTCGCATCTCGACCTGGGCCCCGAGCTCGAGCCCTTCCGGACCGCGCACCTCTGGAAGCCCCATCGCACCAAAGAGCACCGCATCCGCCTGCTCACCGATCTCGTCCATGTCAGCCGCGGTGATTTTCTTCCCGGTTCGGCGATAGAGCTCCGCACTGAAATCGTGCGTGGTGTAGTTCAGCGACAGTCCATACCGCTCTTGGCAGGCCTGCAACACCGTCAGTGTGGCGTCAATGACTTCCGGACCAATCCCATCGCCTGGGAAAACAGCGATCTCGTATGTTTGTTTCGGCATCCCGCCTGCTCCTTTGCATTTCTAGGAAGGGAATACCCGGAAAGCTACGACGGAACGAGATCTCTTTGCCACAAAACGGGACGACTTTCCCAGCTAGTGGGATGCGCGCTCGATTCGCTGCGCCGCCGCCTCTAGCTTCGCGACCGCTTCGATCACATCAATTTCTTCCGTGAGATAAACGATCGCCAGGGATGCGGGCACCCCATTGCTGAGCCGGACCGGCACGGCGATCGAGGTGAGCCCGTTGATCACCTCATCGTGGCTGAGCTCGTACCGAGCCGGTGGATGCACCTCAGGCTGCAGTTGAGAGCGAATAACCCGCCCCGGAGCGCCGCTATCGATGGGATGGCGGCTGCCCGGCCGCTGCCCCACCGTGGAGTCGGTGTGCTGCGGCTCCACGGTGACGAGCGTCACGACTTCTGCGCCGTCATAGGTGGCGATGAACGCCGTCTTGCCGAGCTCCTGCGCGAGCTGCGTAAGTTCTGCTGTCGCAGCCGCGCGAAGGTCTCGCGCGGCATTGCGCGCGAGCGCCACAAGGCGCACTCCAACCTCCAGCGCCCCGTCTGCGTTACGAACCACAAAGGCATGGTCTTCTAGGGTCCGCACAAGCCGATAGGCCATTGAGCGATGGATGCCGAGCTGCTCAGCAACCTGCGGAACCGTCAACGGCTCACTCGCCTCACTAACGAGCTCGAGCGCTTTCAAGCCGCGTGAAAGCGTCTGGGATCCTGCCTCAGCCATGGGCACCGCCTGACTTCAATGACGTTTCGATATCTGAAACAGATTACCAAGTATAGAAACCGTGGGCCAGCGTTGAAGTGCTGGTGCCAAAGTGTTGACGAGATCGGGAATTGGGAAAGGCAAAACCCCCAACTTCGTTGAAACTGCAACGACGCCGGGGGCTTTTCATCTGGCGGACACGGAGGGATTTGAACCCTCGGTCCCCGTAATCAGGGACTCCACCTTAGCAGGGTGGTCTATTCGGCCGCTCTAGCACGTGTCCAGACTCGCCAAGTGTACATGGATTTTCGCTCCACGTCAGATCGGCTAGAACAATCCGCCCGAGTTCGAACAGGATTCTGTATCGGCGGTCTGCCCCGACAGGTCCGGCGTGGGCGTTGCATCCTGCGTCACGCCCGGCCCCTCGACCTCGTCAGACCCTTCCGCGGTCGACGTTGAGTCGTCCGCAGTCGACTCGCTGCCATCCTCGGAACCTTCACCAGCATCCGAAGTCTCGTCCCCCGCATCCGCCGGTTCTTCTTCACCGGCACCGAGGTTGAGCGGCTGGTCGTTCGCGATCAGCTCCCACATTTGATCCGCATCCGGGTAGGCAGGCTCCACGCGCCCTGCTTGCCACTCCGAATCCACCACCGGTAGTCGCACGAAGGTGAACTGGTTCAGCGGCACCTGCGCGAGCGCATTCGCGAGGCTCACGAGGGTGTCAACGCTGTTGAGGTTGCTCGAGAGCACCATGTTCTGCGTCGCCGCACGCGCGAGGCCGTAGACCTTCGTGGGGTTCGTGAGCGTCTCATTGCTCTTGACCGTGCGCATCAGCGAGGACAGGAACACCTGCTGGTTCTCGATTCGAGCGAGGTCCGAGCCGTCGCCGACACCGTGGCGGGTGCGCAAGAATTTCAGCGCCTCTTCACCCTGCAGCGAGTGGTAGCCAGCATCCAGGTAGAGATCCGAGTAGGTGTCATTGATTGGCTGCTCGACGCAGACCTCGACGCCACCAACGGCATTCGACATTTCGATGACACCGTTGAACATGATCATGCCGGCGTACTGAATATCGATACCGCTCATTTCCTCGACGGTGCTGACGATGCAGTTCATGCCACCGTCATTGAGGATCGAGTTGATCATCACGCCGTCTTGCGCGTAGTGCTGTTCACCGTCATCGCCGGTGCAGTCCGGCCGGCTCACGAGGGTGTCGCGGGGAATCGACACGACGGTCGCGTTCGAATGATCTTCCGACAGGTGGAAGATCATGTTGACGTCGTTCAGCACGCCTTCGGACTGTCCGGCGGCGACATTCCCATCTGCATCGGCGCGGGAGTCACTGCCGACGAGCAGGATGTTTACCCCGCCTTCGAAGATATTGGTCGGGTCTTGCTGTTCCGAGTTATCGGCAAGCTCGAAGGTCTCAACACCGGACTGCAGGTTTGCGTAGACGATGCCACCGAAGGTCACCGCCGAGACGAGGATGACACCCATCACCATGGCGATGCCCTTACCGAGCGACT
This sequence comes from Gulosibacter chungangensis, assembly GCF_008831155.1. Lineage (GTDB taxonomy): Bacteria > Actinomycetota > Actinomycetes > Actinomycetales > Microbacteriaceae > Gulosibacter > Gulosibacter chungangensis. Next base: position 371,933 of record NZ_WBKB01000001.1, read on the forward strand.
TCATCACGGTGGTTGTTGGAAGTCGGCCGTGGCGAGCCATGGTTCCGCCGAGGCGCAGCTGCTGCGGATCCCGATTGGCGGGGTGACGTGCCAAGAAATGTCCTCAAGTCGGTGTGCAACGGTGGTGTCTGGGCGAGGCGCCCAAAGGCACCTCGCCCATCACTGTGCGGAGGGCGTGGGATTCGAACCCACGGGACATTGCTGCCCACTGGTTTTCAAGACCAGCTCCATCGGCCGCTCGGACAGCCCTCCCGACCAAGCAACAATTCGATAACGAATTACTTGGCTGCGCACAATAGTAGCGGAGTTCTTCCGGAAGAACCGAACGAATCCTGAGCGCCATTGTGCAAGCTTCCAGTGTAAAGGGAATCTCGCTCCCGAACCAGAGTTTCTCACCTCAGAAGTGAGATCACACGCGGCAGATGTGAGATCACTCGCCGGATGCGAGATCACACGCCTAGCCCGGAATCTTCGCGAGCGCCTTCGCCAAACCCTCGTGATAGAAGTCCGTGGTCAGCTCGTTGCCCGCGTCAATCACTTCCTGGGGCGCATTACCCATCGCAACCCCGCGACCACCGCCGGCAGCCGCCCATTGCAGCATCTCAATATCATTGCGGCCATCCCCCGCCACAAACACGCGGTCTCGGGCGATTCCGTGTGACTCGCGCACTCGTTCCAGGGCAGTTCCCTTATTGACCCCGTCCGGAGCAATATCGAGCCAGGCCGTCCAGCCCACCGAATAACTCACCGAGTGCAGCCCCGACTTTTCGATATTCGCGAGGAACTCTTCAATGGTCTGGTCCGGTGAGACCACCACGAGGCGGGTCACCGGCTCCTTCGCGAGGTCCGCAAAGGGCACCTCGATTCCCTGCGCCTCGAAGGTTCCTTCCGGGAAGCGACCCGAGTAGCGATAGATCCCATCCGAGCCTTCGACCGCGAAGCGGGCATCCCGCAGCACCCCGCTGAGCGCCTCGAGCGCCCCAGAGGGGTCGAAGGTCTCGACCCAGCGAGCCGCATAGCCTCGCGCATCCGCCGCATCCTTCTCGAGCGTCATGGCGCCGTTTGCCGACACGACATATTTCGGCTCAATTCCGAGCCGCTCGCGCACCGGCAGGGTGTCGCGAGCGGAACGCCCGGTCGCAAGCATCACCTCGTGACCGGCCGCAACGAGCCGGTCAATCTCACGATGCGTGGCATCGGGGATCTCCCCGTCCACATCCAAGATGGTGCCGTCAATATCGAGTGCGATGAGCCAGGGGTCGGTGGTCATTGTGCTTGCTTATTCCTTCGGCAGCAGTATCTCTTGACCGCCCAGATACGGGCGGAGGGCTTCTGGGACCAGCACCGAACCGTCGGCCTGCTGGTGGGTTTCGAGCACGGCCACGAGCCAGCGCGTGGTCGCGATCGTGCCGTTCAGGGTCGCGACCGGATGCGCTTTGCCGTCTTCCCCGCGGGCCCGGATGCCGAGGCGGCGGGCCTGGAAGGTCGTGCAGTTCGAGGTGGAAGTAAGTTCGCGATACGTGCCCTGGGTCGGCACCCAGGCCTCGACGTCGTATTTACGCGCGGCCGAGGAACCGAGGTCGCCCGCCGCAGTGTCAATCACGCGGTAGTGGAGGCCCAGCGCCTGCATCATCTCTTCCTGCCAGCCGAGCAGGCGTGCGTGCTCTTCCGCCGCCTGAGCGGGGTCGGTGTAGACGAACATTTCGACCTTATTGAACTGGTGCGTGCGGATGATGCCGCGGGTGTCCTTCCCCGCCGAACCCGCTTCGCGGCGGTAGCAGGTGGACCAGCCCACGTAGCGCAGCGGCTCACTCACGTCGATAATCTCGTCGGCGTGGTAGCCCGCGAGCGCAACCTCGCTGGTCCCAGTGAGGTAGAGGTCATCCGCAGGCAGGTTGTAGACCTCGTCGGCGTGCTCGCCGAGGAAGCCGGTACCGCGCATGATTTCGGGCTTCACGAGGGTCGGCGGGGTGAGCATCACAAAGCCGTTCGAAATCGCCTTGTTCAACCCCAGCTGCATAATCGCGAGTTCCAGCTGCGCACCAATACCGCGCAGGAAGCTGAATCGAGTGCCCGAAACCTTCGCCCCGCGAGTCATATCAATCGCGCCGAGCAACTCACCGATTTCGAGGTGATCGCGCGGCTCAAAATCGAACTCGGACTTATCCCCCTCGTGACGCAGCACCACGAAGTCGTCCTCGCCACCGGCCGGCACTTCGTCCAGCACGATGTTCTCGATTTTCATGACCGCCGTGGTGAAGGCTTCTTCTGCATCGTTAGCCGCGGCCTGTGCATCCTTCACCTGCTGCGCGAGATCCTGCACGGCCGCGAGCAGGGCCGGGCGCTCATCCTTCGACGCCTTGCCGATCTCCTTCGACTTCGCCTTCTGCTCGGCACGCAGTGACTCGAAGTGCTGCAATGCCTCACGGCGGGCAAGGTCGGCCGCAACCGCAGCATCAACCGTCGCCGGATCGTTGCCGCGAGCCTGCTGGGAGGCCTTAACGAGTTCGGGCTGGTCACGAAGGAGCTGAACGTCAATCACAACGCCATGGTAGCCGCCAGCGACAACGCAGTTCTTGAAATTAGGATGCAGGTATGTCGCCACGCGCAGCAGTGATCGCGAACCCAAGCAAAGTTGACCTCGGTCGGCTTCGTCGCTCACTCCCCAAATACGAGCAGGTCTACGGATGGGATTCCTCCCTCATCCTCGAAACCACCCCGGAGGATGTCGGCCACGGCCAAACACGCGAAGCGCTCGCCGCCGGAGTCGACCTGGTGATCGTCGTGGGCGGTGACGGCACGGTTCGAGTGGCCGTCGAGCAGCTCGCCGGCACCGGCATCCCGCTTGGCATCGTGCCCGCCGGCACCGGGAACCTCCTGGCCCGCAATCTCGGCCTGGATGCATTTTCGTTCGCTCGCGCGCTCCACGTTGCCTTCAACGGTCACGATCGACACATCGACCTCGGTCAGGCGGAAGTCGAGCGCCCCGAAGGCGAACACGAGACCTTTGTCTTCGCAGTAATTTCTGGCATCGGGGTGGATGCGGGGATGATCACGCACACCGATGACGACCTGAAGCAGCGGATCGGTTGGCCGGCGTATATCGGCGGCATCCTGAAATGGATGATCGGCTCCGGTGCCTTCAATATTCGCTACCGAGTCGGTGCGGGACGCACCTGGGGTTCACGCGCATCCAGTGTCATGGTTGGGAATTGCGGGCTCCTCACCGGCGGAGTTCGGCTTATTCCCGACGCCGAACTCGACGACGGCAAGCTCGACATGGTGATCATGCGGCCGCGCGGACCGATGGGGTGGGCCGCGGTCGGCGCCGGAGTGATTGCTCGCGGGGTCGCCAAACAGTTCCGCGCGATTTCACGTCGGTTCAAAGTTCGGGGCCCACTCGGGCCACGGAAACTTCGCGTGCTCAGTTATTATCAGGACCCGGAGCTCACCTTCCGCATCGATTCGACCCCGGAACCTTTCCAGATCGACGGGGATGCGGTCGGCGAGATTGTCGCGGCCCGCGTGACGGTGCTGCCGGAATCCCTCACCGTACGCGTGGCTCGTTAGTCGCGTTTCGATACGCTTCGCTACTCAACGATCGACGGCCGAGTAGACGAAGTCGTATCGAGGCACGCTAGCGGACCAACCCGTCCAACCAGTCCTGTGCTTGCGCATAGTGCGCATCCGAATAGGACGGATCCACCGCCACCGGCGAAGGCACCGCGCGCGGATACGAACCGAGGAATTTCACCGAGGGACTGTAGCGACGTAAGCCGAGCAGCGCATCCGACACCCGCGCATCCTCGAGGTGGCCGTCGAGATCAATCACGAAGCGATAGCGGCCGGGGCTTTCGGGAATCGGCCGCGAGGTAATCATTGAAAGGTTGATGCCGCGCGCGGCGAACTGCTCAAGCATCGAGAGCAAGCCACCCGGCCGCTCTTCCGGCAGCGTGACGATGATCGAGGTTTTATCGCTGCCGGTGCGTGCGGGTAGATCGGTGCGCGTGGTGACGAGCAAGAACCGGGTGCGTGCGATCGAAGAGTCCTGAATGTCTTCCGCAACGATTTCCACATCGAAGTGGTCCTGAATCGTCGGCGGGGTGATCGCCGCATCTGCGAGCCCGTCTTCCTCGAACAGCTGGCGCGCGCTTGCCACATTCGAAGAAGCCTGCACATAGAGGTGGTCCGGGAGCGTGCGGTGCAGGAACTTCCGGCACTGGCCATACGCGACCGGATGCGCCGCGATGGTTTCGATATCGCGCAGCGACTTCCCGGGCCGGACAGCGAGCACGAAGCGAATCGGCACGACATACTCGCCAAAGATGCGCAGCCCGTCCATCGTGGCCAGCGCATCCTGCGTCGCAGTCACGCCGCCCTCAACCGAATTTTCGATCGCGACCATCGCCGCGAACGACCGGCCCTGCTGCACATCCATGAGCGCCTCGAGGACATTCGTGACCGGCTTCCAGTGCTTCCCCTTGGCCTCGGGAGCGAGCTTCAGCGCCGCCTCGGTAAAGGTTCCTGCCGGCCCCAAGAACGAGACAGTCTCGGACGCATTCGGGGATGCGGCGGGCGGCGTTTCGATTTCGCTCATAGGTTCCACCCTAAACGGCCCGCCGACAGGCAGCATTCAATGAATATTGCGAAACTTATTCCATGCATGAACGAGCAGGCACTGTCGCCAGACCCCAGGATCTTATTGATGTCGACCAGCTGATCGGCGCGTACTACCGAAACGTGCCCGATGTGTCTGACCCCGCCCAGCGCGTGGCGTTCGGAACCTCCGGCCACCGCGGCTCGAGTTTCAAGAGCTCGTTTAACGAACAGCACATCAAGGCGATCACCCAAGCCATCGTTGAATACCGTGCCTCGCAGAAGATTCGCGGGCCGCTGTTCATCGGTCGCGACACGCACGCGCTGAGCGACCCGGCAGAAAAAACCGCACTGGATGTCCTAGCCGGCAATGGCGTGAAGGTGCTGGCCGACTCGCGCGGTTCCTGGGTGCCAACTCCGGCGCTGTCGCGCGCGATCATCGTGCACAACAACAATCGCGATAACACCGAGCTCGCCGACGGCATCATCATCACCCCGAGCCACAACCCGCCCGAAGACGGTGGCTTCAAGTACAACCCGCCGCACGGCGGCCCGGCGGACTCCGACGCAACCACCTGGATCGAGAACCGCGCCAATGAACTCATTGCTGGCGGCCTCGAGGGCGTGCGCGAGGTCAACTCCGACAACCGCATTGGCACCTATGATTTCCGCGCCGCCTACGTGCGGGATCTCGCAAAGGTCATCGACTTCGAAGCTATCCAGCGCGCCGGCGTGCGCATCGGCGCCGACCCGCTCGGTGGTTCCAGCGTCGAATACTGGCAGCTGATCGGTGAAACCTACGGCATTGACCTGACGGTGGTGAATCCGAACGTCGACCCCCGCTGGCCGTTCATGACGCTGGACTGGGACGGCAAAATCCGCATGGACCCGTCCTCCCCCGCGGCGATGGCCTCGGTGCTCGCGCACAAGGATGACTACGACATCCTCACCGGCAACGACGCGGATGCGGACCGTCACGGCATCGTGACCCCGTCAAGTGGCCTAATGAACCCGAACCACTACCTCGCCGTGGCCATCGACTACCTCGCCACGAACCGGCCGGAATGGCCCCGCGGCGCGGGCATCGGCAAAACGCTCGTCTCGAGTTCGATGATCGACCGGGTCGTGAAGTCACTGCGGCGCAACCTCGTGGAGGTCCCGGTTGGCTTCAAGTGGTTCGTGCCGGGGCTGATGGACGGCTCAATTCTCTTCGGCGGGGAGGAGTCGGCGGGCGCTTCCTTCGTGCAGTTTGACGGTTCCACGTGGACGACCGATAAGGACGGCATCCTGCTGGCGCTACTCGCTGCTGAGATCGTCGCGGTGACCGGCAAGACGCCCGCGCATCGCTATCAGGAACTCACCGAGCAGTTCGGGAACCCGGCCTATCAGCGCGTGGATGCGCCAGCCACCCCGGCCCAGAAGGCGGTGCTGAAGAAGCTATCTGGCGACAGCATTACTGCCACCGAGCTCGCCGGAGAGCCGATTCTTGCGAAACTCTCAAATGCTCCGGGCAACAATGCCGCGATCGGTGGGGTCAAGGTTGTCACCGAGAACGCCTGGTTCGCGGCCCGGCCCTCCGGCACGGAGGACGTCTATAAGATTTACGCGGAATCCTTCAACGGTCCGGATCACCTCGCGATCGTGCAGGCCGAGGCCAAGGCGATTGTGGATGCGGCGCTGGCGGCCGAGTAGCGCCAGGGCCGGATAACACCAGCGCCGAGTAGCCCAACGAGAATTGGCGCGTGGATGCAGGGCACCTTCGGGTGCGCATCCACGCGCCAATGTCGTTACTGGCGTCGCGAACTGCCTCGAGCTGGCCGATTCGCAATAGCAGACCGGCCAGCTCGAGGCAGTTGACGGTTCGGGCTAGTTAACTGGGCCTGAGCTAGTTGACCGGTTGGAGCTCAAACTGCGGTTCGGAGGCCGTGTCGCCGTTGGTCTCCACGCCCGAATTGAATTCGAGCGAGAAGGATGCGCCCGAGCTGTTTTCGCAGCTCACACCGGTCGAGTAGTTGATCGAGCAGGTGTAGTCCCCCGCCTCGACGGGCTCGTCATACGCCAGTACCTCACCGCCACCGAGGTTGCTGGTCAGGCAGGGCCAGGTAATACCCTCTTCGTTGACGCCGACTGCGACTCCGGCGCCACCACCGCTCGTGCAGGCTTCATCGGGAGTGCTGAAGTTCTGCTGCAGGATCTGGCACGCGGCACCACCCTCGGGAGTGATCTGGCACCGTAGATTGCCGGATCCCGACTGGAAGGTCACCGGTTCAAAGTCAGCCGGTGCCTGCGTCTCGGGCTCTTGGGTCTCAGGGTCCTCATTCGGCTCCGGATCCGCTGGCTGCTCGGCGGTCTCCTCACCCTGCTGCTGCGTCTCATCCGCAACCGGGGTCTCCTCGTCGCCACCACGGAACAGTCCGCTGATCGCGAAGGCACCCACAATCACAACCACCGCGGCCACCGCGGCAATCAGGATCGTCCTCAGCCCCTTCTTGCGTTGCTCGGAGTCACCACTCGAGCCGCCCCTGCCACTTCCGGAACCACTCCCAGCGCCACCGCCGAGGCCGAAGTCATAGCCCGGCCCCGGTGCGCTCGAGGCTCCGGCCGCCGCGCCCGCAGCGGCCGACCCGGCAGCGGCAGACCCCGCACCAGACTCATACCGATTCCGTGGCTCTGCCGTCTGCAGCGGCCTCGTTTCATCATCGAGTTCATCGCCGAAGGGCCAGAAATCCTCTTCTTGATCGACTGCCGCCTGGTTAGCGTCGGCTTGGTCAGTACCGGCTTGGTCGGAGCCGGTCGGTCGCGAACGACGAGCCGTCTCAGGTGTCGTCGCCTCGGTCACGAACGGCGAGCTAAACGGTGAGCTGCGTTCCGCCTCTGCACCATCTGCCGAGGACACCGGGCTGGGCTCAGTGTCAGGTGCCGGTGGCGTCGGCGCGGTCGGAGGGACTGGCGCCGCCGGAATTACTGAGGGCTGCCCATTTGGTTCATCCGCCGACGCAAAGTCAGCGTTGAGCGGCGGCAACGAAGGCATGCCCTGCCGGTTACCGGGAGCCGCGGGCGTGGTGCCATAAAACTCGGCCGCGCGCTGTTGCGCCTGACGCTCCGCGTCAGATGCCGGCGACGGCGTCGGAGCATCCTGCTGACGCGGCGGTAGCGGCACGATCCCGGTCTGATCAAACCCATCCGTGAGGATCGGCCGGTCCGCTGGATCATTATCGAGACCGGTGATCAGCTGCGTAAATGTCGCGTCGTCCGGGTCTGAGGGAACGTTTGCTGACGGGTTAGGAGTTGTTGACGGGTTCGAGTTTGCCGGTGCAATCCATGCGAGCGGGTCGTTCTGCGCGGGCTGACCCTGTGCGGGCTGGCCCTGCGCTGGCTGACCCTGCGAAGGCTGGCCGAAACCGCCGACACCCGGCGCCCCTGCCCCCTGGCCCTGAGGCTGTTGCTGAGCTCGTTCGCGCGCCGCTTGCTGGTCTTGGAGCGCCTTCACCTGGGCCGCACGCTGCTCGGCCGCACGACGTTCGCGCTCGGCCTGCTCCTGTCGGGCGCGCTGCTGCGCGGCAAGCTGCTCCCGCTCGGCTTGCTCGCGTTGGGCCTGCTCGCGCTGAGCTTGTTCACGCAGGGCCTGCTCGCGCTGAGCTTGTTCACGAGCTGCTTGTTCTTGGGCCGCGCGCTGTTCAGCCTCGCGACGCTGTTCCGCTTCGCGGTGCTGCTCAGCCTCGCGACGCAAAACAGCCTCTCGCTCTTGCTGGGCCTCGCGCTCAAGCCGGGCCTGCGCATCCAACTGGGCCTGCGCATCCCGCTGAGACTGATCGTTACCGGGAACATTCGCGAAGGGCGACCGTGCCGGGGCAGACGGACCCGGCTGCGCGCCCGAAGGGATATCCGCGGGCGTCGCGCTGTGCTCATCCGTGTGCTGAGGGAACAGCGGCGGCACCGAAGGCGGTGTCGGTGCTGGAGTCGATGGCGTGCCCTTCCCATTCAGGTCTGGGTTAAAGCGACGACGTGGTCGATGCGGGGCAGCCGGAATCGGGTCTTCACCCGCCACCGCAGACTTGGGGCGATATCGGCTGAAGAAGTCGTCTTCAACCTCACCGATCTGACCACTCGTCCCCAGGTCCCAGGGGTCAGGCTTGCCACCACCCGGACGGTGCGGCACCGCGTTACGGTCATCCGGCGTTTGCGGCGTGGCGGCCTGCTGCAGTCGGGTACCGCATTCGCCACAAAATCGCTGTGACGGACTCGCTGCGGCACCGCACTGGGGACATTTCGTCATGCTCATCACTTCCTCAAGTGCCGTGACTGGGCAGTATTCGCGGGCGTCACGGCCAGGTATTGCCACAAATTTACCCGGCGCTGAAGCAATTTGCCCGTTCAAGCGCCCAGCTCACCACCGCCAACAGCCATTTCCAAGCCTCGCGGGGCCCGCAGCACCGGCAAGTTCGCAATCACCGAGTTCGCGAGCGGCGGAACCTCGACGCCCCGAAACACGCAAAAACCACGCACCAGTCGCCCCAAAATCACGGCAAAGATTCAAACTGGCTGCCTAGGTTGGCGACATGACTCAAGCCAATGCATCCGACACGACACCGGCCGAATACAGCTACTCCAAGGACCCGGGAAACAATCGCTATGTGGTCCACTATGACGACGAGATTGTCGGCTTCGCCTCGTACCGGGAGCTCGCCGACGGCGTGCATTTCGACCACACGGTCGTCGACCAGGCTCACCAGGGCACCGGGGTTGCCTCGAAGCTCGTGCGCTTTGCGCTCGACGATTTCGAACGCACCAGCAAGCTCGCGCTCATTCCCGACTGCTCCTACGTGGATGCCTGGCTCAAGCGGCACCCCGACTATCAGCACCTCACTGAGGCTCGGGCCTAACAGCGCCCCACGCCCAGCAACTGCCTCCTCAGTGACGACCCGCTCAATGAAGGCCCGATCAGCGCGGAGGCGCTCATCAAGTTCTCATATTGCGCGGTCGTCCGCTCATCCGCTTCTCATCGGGGTTTCTTAACCTGAAACCATGATGAACAGCACTCCACAACGCACAGCAATGGTCACCTTCGCCTCCACGGTCGTCTTGCTCGGCCTCGTTGGATGCGCTGGGACAGCAAACGACACCCAGCCGGCGGCCGAGTCCCCGGCTACCGATGCCGGCGTCGAGCAGACGACGGCTCCAGACGCGGGCGCCACGACCGATGACAGCAACGCCGGCACCGACACTGGCGCACCTGCTCAGAGCACGGTGGACGCCTCCGAATACGCCGCGGCAATCGAGGCTGCGGAAGCATTCGTTGGCGACGGCGCGTTCGCCTTTGATCTTGATCGTGAAGACGACGACGATGATGACGACGAGATCTTCAACATCGATGTCGCCGAAGGTACCACCGTCCACGAAATCGACATCCTCACCGATGGCACCGCGCGCCTGGACGAAACCGAAACCCGCGAGCTCGACAGCGACGATCGCCGCGAGATCGACACCGCCGAACTCACCATTATCGAGGCCATCGAAATCGCCCTCGGCCACCACAACGGCACGATCGATGAGGTCGAGCTCGAAACCGAAAACGGCGAGGTCGTCTGGAGCATCGACTACGAAGACGACGACCAGCGGGACATCTACGTGAACGCGGTTACCGGCGAGATTACTGAGGACTAGTCGTTTCGATACGGCCTACGGCCTACTTAACGGGCGAGCAGGAAGCCGGTCACTGAGTAGGAGCCAAGCGACGTATCGAAGTGGCTCCTTCGATACGCTCCGCTACTCAGGGATCGGTGGGGCTAGGGGACGCGGTGCGTCCACTCGCGGCTCGCGAACTTGGTTTCGGCCAGTTCGCGAGCCCGCGCCATTTCGGCGTCGGTGATCTCATCGGGCGTGCCGCCGTGCCGCGAAACAAACGTCTCCTTGAGGCTCTCGATAATCTCCGCGCGCGGCATCCCGGTCTGTGACTTCAGCGGCGATACTCGCTTCTTCGCCGACTTCGTGCCCTTGTCGCTCATCTTTTCGCGACCGATCCGCAACACCCGCACCATCCGCTCGGCGTCGATGTCATAGGACAGGGTCGCGTGATGCAATACCGCCCCAGAACCGAGCCGCTTCTGTGCGGCACCACCAATCTTCCCGTTGGGTGAGGCGATATCGTTCAGCGGCTCATAGGTTGCCTCAATGCCGAGGTTATTGAGCGCCTCGAGCACCCACTCATCGAGGTACGCGTACGAGTCGGCGAAACTCATCCCACCGACCAGTTCAGCTGGCACGTAGAGCGAATAGGTCACGACCGATTCGGCTTCCATGAACATCGCGCCGCCGCCCGAGATTCGGCGAATCACCTCGACGCCTTCAGCCCGGGCCGCGGCCATATCGATCTCATTCTTGACTGATTGGAAGGAGCCGATCACCGCCGCATCCTCATCCCACTCCCAAATCCGCAGGGTGGGTCCGCGCCTACCCGCGCCGACCTCTTCGGTCAGCACCTGGTCAAGGGCAACGTGCACGCGCGGCGGCAGCGGACTGGGATGCAGAATCTGCCAATCGTAGTCACGCCAATTTCGCGCTCCGGTCAGGGCTCGTCGCACCACCACGGCGATTGCTTCCGGCGAGAAGCCGAGCAGCTGCGCATCCTTCGGCAGCGCCTCGCGCACCGCACGGACGATGTCCTCAGAAGTCGACTCCGCAGGGAGCCCCTCGAGTCCCGAATTGAGATCGTCGAGGGCCTCATCGGGCTCCAGGAAGAAGTCGCCAGCGAGTCGCACGAACTCGAGCTTGCCGTCGGTGACATCGAAATCGATCACCACCAGCTTGCCGCCCGGCACCTTGTATTCACCGTGCAAGTCGCGCTTGTCCTGCATCTGCGTCTTCCTCCTGCGAAACCTCGTTGATCATTTCTACCGCGTAGCCGGAGCTTCAAAGTGCCAGCGCAACCACTCGAGCAGTTCCGCGGTCACCTCATTACGGTCAAGTTCGTTGTAGACCTCGTGACGCGACTCCGGATAGATCCGGAAGGTGACATCGCGCATCCGGGTAATGTGCCGCAGGCTCCACGCGAGCGCGCGCGGTCCGCGCACTCCGTACCCGAGCGGGTCTTCGGTGCCGGTCATAACGAGTATCGGCACGCGTGCGGCACGACCGCAGCGCGGCGCGGGTGGCGCGGTGAGCAGCTGCACTGCCCCAAGCGGCGTCCACACCGAGGAGTCGGCGATATCGAAACCGTAGGGGTCATCGATCATGGCCTGCACTTCGGCGGGATCGCGGCTGAGCCAGCTCATGCCGTGACCGTCACCGGCCCACTTGGCGTTGTAATCGCCGGGGTTCACCAGTCCCGGCAGCGCCAGAGTCGTCCCGGTCCAGACAATCGCGTCAAATATCTCCGGTTCGTTCCAAAACAGCTGCTGGCCAAGCAGCGAGCCCCAGGAGTGGCCGGCTTCAATCAGCGGGATGCCCGGGTAGCGTCCCCGAGCCCAACGCACGGTTTCGCGCAGCATCCTTCGAGCCGCGGGCATCCCGCCGGGGCCGAGATTACTCAGCCCCCAACTGCCGACGCCGGTGCGCCCGTGGCCGAGCATGTCTGCCGCGACGACCGCGTAGCCAGCATCCCGCAGTGCGTTCGCGAGCCGCTGATAGCGACGCGCGTGGTCGCCGGCGCCGTGCGAAACGTGCACGACGCCCTTCGGCGACCGCCCAGTCGCCCACTCGTACACGTGCACGTCGACACCCTCGATTCGCAGGATGTGTTCCACGTAGTCCACCTCGAAACCATCGTTTGAGGTGTCCATTCCCGGGGTGTAAAAGCGAGCGGAGACGGGCATGGCTACTCAGCAGCTCCGGCGGACTGCGCCTGCTGCCAGCGTGCTTCGATCACCTCGGTGAATGCGTTGGTGATCTGCTCAATCTCTTCGCGAGACACGATGAACGGCGGCGCGAGACGGACGGTCTTGCCGCGGGTGTCCTTCGCGAGGATGCCCTTCTCGAGCAGGTCTTCGCAGACATCGTGGGCGTTGCCGATCGCGGGATCGATATCGACCCCGGCCCAGAGGCCCGCACCGCGAACATCGGTGACGCCGCGGCCGACGAGCGCGCGCAGCGGCTCGAAGAGCACCGGATGCAGGTCCTGGCTGTTCTGCTGCCATTTACCGGTCGCGAGTTCATCCACCACGGCCTTACCGATCGCGGCCGCGAGCGGGTTGCCGCCGAAGGTGGAGCCGTGCGTGCCCGGCTCGAGCACTCCCAGCACATCCTTGTTGCCGATCACCGCCGACACCGGCAGGATGCCGCCGCCGAGCGCCTTCGCGGTGGTGATGAGATCGGGTTCGATACCCTCAGCCTGGAAGCGGAAGGTCGTGCCGGTGCGGCCCATGCCGGTCTGCACCTCATCGAGGATGAGCAGCACATTGTGCTCGGCGGTGATCTTGCGCACCTCGGCGAGGTAGCCCGGGTCCGGAACAGCGACGCCCGCTTCGCCCTGAATCGGTTCGAGAATCACCGCGACGGTGTTCTCGTCGATTGCTGCTCGCAGCGCCTCGGCGTCGTTATAGGGCACCAGCTCGAAGCCCGGAGTAAACGGACCGTAGTCATTGCGAGCGATATCGTCGTCGCTGAGCGAAATCATGGTGGTGGTGCGGCCGTGGAAGTTCCCCTCGGCGCCAATGATCTTGGCCTGGTCGGCCGGTACGCCCTTGACGCGGTAACCCCACTTGCGGGCGATCTTAATCGCAGTCTCATTCGCCTCGGCACCGGTGTTCATCGCCAGGATCATGTCCTTACCGGCGAGCTTCGCGAGCGCCTCGGCAAAGGCGCCAAAGCCTTCGACATATACGGCACGGGATGCAATGGAGATCTTCGAGGTCTGCTCGCGCAGCACTTCAATGAACTTCGGGTACGAGTGCCCAAAGGTGGTGGCGCTGTAGGCCGAGAGGCAATCGATGTATCGCTTGCCGTCGACATCGGTGATCCAGGCGCCCTCGGCTGATTCGAGGACGAGTTCGAGCGGCGCGTAGTTACTCGCGCTGTGATCCTTTACCTTGGCAATTTCGTCTATTGCGCGCGGCGATACAGAAGCGTTCATATGGAAACCCTACCGCTACGCACGGCCAAGGAGGCTGGCATCCGGATCCCGCACGGTCTCGTGCGGGAAGAGGCCCCACATCCGCGCATCCGGCCGACCGTGACGGTGCGCGCAAATCGAAATTGACTGCTCACGGAGGAACGGCAGCATCTCGATGCGCCCCGCGAGGGTGACATCATCCGAGAACACCGCGATATCCACGCCGTTCTCGAGCGCCCCGCACACCTCACTGCGGGAGCCCCCAATGAGCCGCAGCCGCGGGGCCTTCGTGAGCCCAGCTGCCGCGATACGGGCAAGAAACTCGGCGTTCGATTCGATCCTTACCGCGGAGTCACGCAATTCCAGTTCTCGCGCGAGCGTGGGCGGGAGCGGCCAAGCTGTGGAAAGCATGATCCGCGCCCTGGCAACCGTGGCGGCGACGAGTACCTGACCGAGTTCATCGGCGGTGCCATCCTCCGAGAAGCGAATCACGCAGGGTGCCGGGCGGTAGCGGAAAAGATTCCGCTCCACGGGCAGATTGGTCGCATCCACGACCTCGCCGAATTCCTCATTCCAGGCAATTTGGCAGCTGAGTGCGGTGCGACGCACCCGTTCGAACTCATCGAAGGACATCCCCGGTTGCAGCGCCTCAATCAGCCTCGCCACGGGTTCTTCAAGCCCGCGCAGGTGCAGAGTGTGCGACTGTTCGTGTTCATCGGCACGCCAGCGACCGAGGTGAATCAGCGTGTTTGGACCACCCGACTTCAGCTTGGTGCCGATCATGGATTCTTTCCAACCGCCGGAGGGCTGTCGCTGCACCTGGTTGCCGAGCACATCCCGGTTCACGTAGAGGTTGCCGGCTTCAACGCCTTGCACCCACTGCGCAATCTCGGCGCGGTCGAGCGAGAAGAGCCCGGCGCCGAGGCCGTAGTCATAGCGATTTTGAATCTCGATCGCGTCTTCCAGCGTGCGCGCGGTGAGGATGTTGATCACCGGCACCGGAGCATCATTCTGCAGGGCCGTCGAGTCTGCGGCGAGGCCCGTGCGGATGCCCGGAGTCCAGAGCCGACCGGTGTCATCGAGGCTGCGCGGCTGCACGAGCCATTTTTCTTCCCCGGTGAGCTCGGTGAGCATCGCGAGTGCCTTGCCATTGGCCCGGCGCATGAGGGGACCCGCCTGTACGGAAGGATCCGAAGTATAGCCGGTTCTGGTGGAGGTGACCGCATCGGCGAGCTGCTGAATGAAGCGTTCTGAGCGCGCCGCCGCACCCACGAGGATAACCGTGGAGGGCCGCAGCGGCATCTGCCCGGTCGCGGTCACGAGCGAGCGAGCGATCTCTGCCGCGGCCTGGTCATAGTCGGCCGCGGGAGTCACCACGACGGTGGATTTCCCGCCCACCGAACCGAGCAGCGGCAAATCCGGGCGCCACTCGAGGAAGCGCGCGGCCGTCACGTAGGCGCCCTGCATGAGCACGCGCTCGATCCGCTGATCCACGATGAGCTGTCTGCCGAACTGATCTTCATCCATCATGCCGTGGTCGGCAGAGACCACCTGCAGCAGGTCGGCCGGCAGATCCGTGGACCACAGCACCCGCGCCAATACCGCCGCGGTCCGTGCCGTCCGGGCCGAAGCCTTGAGCACCACCGCACTCCCGGCTCCGAGCGCACCGAAGATCGTCGCCGCGTTGCTGGAAACCGGTGGGATCCAGCCAGGCACCGCGAGCGTGACCTTTACGGGGTCGAACTGTGCCCCCTGCATCCGGTCGAGCTGGCGAGCCAGGTGGGCGTCGAAGTTCGCGAGGTCCACGGCCTTACTGACATCCGCATCCACCTCGGCGAAGGTGAGCGAAGTCTCGTTCATCGCGACCTCGATCAACCGCGCCCGATTAGCGTCAATCGCCTTCGCGATCTGCTCGAGGCGAGCGGCGCGCTCCCAACCGCTGGTTTGACTCCAGGGCTCGCCTGCGGCTCGCGCGAGGCTGAGCACCTCGTCGATTTCGGCGGCAGATTTCAGCTTGTGACTCGCGGCCTCGGTGACCCCGAGTTCGGAATGTGCCGCGCGGCGCTGCACGCGGGCCGCCCAGTCGCGCGTGGAGCGGATGGTGGGGTCGGATGCGGGGTCATTGCGGAAGGTATTCCGCAGCAGCCGACCACGCCGCAGCCCGAGCACCACCTCGGTGAGGTTCGGGGCCGCGCCGGTGTCGGCGGGGTTGAGCTTGGCTTGGTCCGCGGCGTCGGTCGGCCGCACCTCGCGGGTTTCGCCGGCCGCCGCGGGGTCGTGGATTGTGCTGACTCCGGCTGCAGCAGTGTCGGCTTCCGCGCGCGAGCCGAGCACGGTGGTTTCGTTGGCCGTCTCGGTTGGCTGCGCGCTCCGCTCCGCGGGCGCCGACTGCGAGGGTTCGTCTTCGAGGAGCCCCTCAGGGAAGAGTTCGAGGGGAATGGATGCGGTGATGCCGGGGGCGTCTTCCGGCGCGATTCGAACTTGGCTGCGTACCGGACCGGCGTGGACCTGGTGCATCCGCGCCATCGCCTGTAGCACCCGTTCGTCCTCTGAATGCACCCCGTCCACGCTGATATGCGCGGCCTCGTGCAGTCCGAGATCCCGCTCGGCACGGGTCACGAGCGACCACAAATAGGTGCCCGCCGGGCGCAGTTTGTCCCCCGGAATCAATGGCACTCGTGTGCATACCCGCACGCCGAACTGCTGAAAACGGGCGCGAATCTCCGACGCATCCGCCCGGTCAAGGACAATGCCCAAGGTGGCGTAGTTTTCGCGCATCCGCCCGAGGTGAGCGGCAAAGACCGCGTCCATCCGCACCTCGCCGGAGACCTCGAGATCAATCACGCCGCGGTGTTCCGGGGCAAGGAGTGCGTCAATCGTGCGGAACATATTCGCGTCGACATCCGCGTCTTCCACATAGCTTGCGACCTTCCAGCCGTGCAGCACGGCATCAGCCCGTTCCTGTGCGCGATCGGCTAGGCGATACAGCGAAACGCGTACCGGTGCCCCACCGTCTTCGCGACGCAGGTGCGCGCGACCGGTAAGCCTTCGCAGCAGCGTGCTCGAATCGGGGAAATCCACCGGGACGACCACGCCCAGCTGGGCACGTTCGAGGCCGTGGAAATCCATCGCCCGGATCACCGTCTCGATGACCAGCTCCAGGTCGCGTGAGGAAGTCGCGCGCAATAGCAACGTGACGTTCTGCTGCATTGCCTCCTGCAGCAGCGTGGCGTAGCGCATCGCCGCCTGATCGGCATTGCCCTCAAAATTCCAGTCGCACGCCTGCGGATTGAAATCGCTCCAAGTGAGTTCGAGCTCGGTGACCGCGGGATTCGCGATCAACCCCCGCACCCGCTCGAGCACCGCATCCATCCCGACGTCGCCGAGAACCGCGTCACTCAGCGGCACGACACGGGCCGCGCCATTCTGCTCGTGAATCGATGCGAGCGCAGTCTCGAGGTTGCTTTCGCGTGTGAGCGCGTCCCCAAAGAACGCCTGCGCCCCGCGACGGACTGCCGGCACCGCTACGAACGGAATGCCGGGCCCGGCGAAAGCGCCGAGTTTGAAGAACCGGCGAGTTTTCGGGGTAAGCGAGGGCGGAATCTCATCCCGCAGATCGCTGAGCCCGAACCCCGAGGCGAGCAGGTCATCCGGCCGAATCACATCGTCGATCAGCCGACGCAGGAAATCGGCGCCGCCGGAGGCCCGCAGCGCACGCAGGAAATCACTTGCGGGGTCGAGCTTGTCCCGTTGTCGAGGACTCGTCGCCTCGTCCTGCGCCTTGCGGACAGCAGCATGCTCGCGCTGGTCAAGATCGCGCCATTCGGCGAGTGTGTGCAGCGTTGCGGGGATGGCCTGATCGGCTGGCACGCTCGGCCCAGCCGGTGCGAAGACCGGTTCGGGGCGTACCGCGGGCTGGATCTGGTTGGGCAGGATGATCGCATCGGGTTGGATGCTCTCACCGGGCTGGTTGACCGGATCAGGCTGGCCGAGGCCGCTCCAGCCAGCAGCTCCGGGATCATCATCGGCTTGCTTCTTTTCAAGAATTTCGCGCACGAGATCGGCGCGCTCAACGCGCCGAGCCCGAACCTGCTCAATGTCTCCGCGGTGAAGTTCGTCTTCCCCGCGACGTCCCCTGGAATCATTCGAGCGTGGCCCGTTCGCTTCATCGGGGGTGAAAGGAGTTGCCATAGAGCGAGCCTAACGACGTCGGCCGAAAGTATGGCGTGCCACTCGCCGCAAAGGTTCGTCTCTAGCGTGTCTTCGGCGCTACCAGGCGCTAGCGCAGATCGTGCTGACCGGTATCCGGCCGGGCTTCATCCGAAGCCGGCACGTCTTCCTTGCTGATCAGGGCATCGTCATCCCAGGCCGCGAGCGTACGCAGGTCGATCATCGCGGTTTCCGGCATGACCTCGCCTCCCGCAACCCATGCGAGACCGTCCAACAGCGATCCCACCGAACGGTGTCGCGCGACCACGTCAATGCGCAAGCCGAGTGCCCGCCCATCCTTCGCTGTGCGAGGACCGATCGCGCCGAGGATGATGTCCTCCGGAATGTGGTGGAACTGCTTGATGAGCTGTTCCGCTACCGAACCGCTGGTGACAAGGATTGCGCGGATGCGGGAATTCAGAATGTCGTGCTGGATAGATTCCGGTGCGGGGACCCCCACCGAACGGTAGGCGACCACCGACTCCACCCCGTGACCGCGGCGGCTCATACCGCGCGCGAGGGCGGGTTTGGAGGCTTCCGAGTGCAGCCAGAGCACGTTCACTTTCGGCATCCGTCGCTGAATTTCTGGCCACTCGACCAGCAAACCCTTTGCCGAGTTGTCGTGCGTGGGCACGAAATCGACCCGGTAGCCGCTGGCAGCCAGGGAGGATGCGGTGGTCTCCCCCGCGGCCGCAATCAGGGTGCCTTCGGGCACCCGCACGTTCATCGAGTGCATGACGTCGACCGCCGTGGCACTGGTCACCGCAAGCCAGTCGTAGGCACCGCCTTCGAGGCGTACGAGCGCTTCCGCGAGGAGATCCGCGTCTTCCGGTGCGGGGCTCGCAAAATTGATCAGCGGTGCCGTGATGGGGAAAGCTCCCCGCGCGCGTACAGCTTCGGCAGCATCATTACCGAAAGTTCCACCGCGCGGCACGAGAACCTTCCAGCCCTTGAGAGGCTGGCCTGTCGTCATAGTTGCCGTCCGTTTCAGTACTTGGAGGAATACCGCTTAGTGAATGCCATTCCTAAGCTATCGAAGTATCTCGTAGAGTTCAGCCGGGGTCACAAAGCGCCCTGTGCGAGGTGTCGCTACGGTCATCAGACCATTTTCCAACAAACCGAGGGAGGGTCCGATCAGCTCGCCCGGATCATCCGCTTCCACGGCCGCAAACAGTCTGACCGGTCCGGTACCGATCTGGGCGTGCAAGCTCGTGGTTTCGAGGATCGCTTCCTGGGCGCCGGCCTCGCCGTCTGCGGCCAGATCCAGGTCTTCGAGATCCGCTGGCGTCGCCTCGGTCGTGTCATCGTCGTCTTCGAATTCCTCGTCGAGGTTATCGATATCGGGATCGTCGATTTCCTCGCCCTCGAACTCTTCGTCAACCGGGCCGGGAGACACCGGCACGAAGCTAATCCAACCGCCGGGTTCATCCGCGAGTTCGCTCACACCCAGGGTCAGGATCGACTCAATCGCGAGCGTGTCTCCGAGGATCTGCGTGCGGTGCAGCTGTCGCTTTGCCCACTGCAGATCGTCGACGGTCTCAGAAGTGAGCCAGATCATCACCGAAGCACTCGCGTCAAAGCCGGTGAGGTCATAGACACCACGGACGCGGACATGTTCCTCGGTGAGTTCCGTAAACACCGAGTCGAGTTCTTTCGTGAGTCGAATCGCTTCGTCGCCCGAAGCGCGCGTTTCGATCAGTTCGGTCTCAGCAAATACCAAGAACAGCGAGTAGACGGCAGCACCTTCAGTGAAATCTACAGTTTCGGTCATGACACAGCTCTCTGTCGAAATTGGATGGATGGTGTTGCCAGCCGGGTGCGCAATTAGCGGCCGCGACGTGCGAGACCGATCACCCCGGCGATAATGCCACCGATAACCACCGCGGCACCGGCGGCCACGCCAATCACGGTCGCCGGGGATTCCTCGGTGGCCTTCCGCAACTGTTCCTTGCGCTCATCTGCCCACTCACCGAAACGTGCAGGGACATCGAGTTTGTATTCGAGAGCGTCGAGCGTTTCGGCAAGCTCGCGACGAGTGTGCTCGATATCGCGACGAATTTCACTCGAGCTGCGCTTGGGGGCGCTATTGGTGTTACTCATACTTGCCGACTCCCTTAAGTGCGTTGACGTCCTGCTTGAGCGAGTTCATGCTCTCCGCTGGCATGACACCCTTCATCTTCTTGAATAGCGCGATCGCCACGAGCGCGGCGATCACCATGATCACCAGCAGCACACCCGCCACGATCAGAGCCGACAGCCACGGTGCGAACACCGTGTTGAGCCCGAGGATTGCCGCTGCCAAAAGCACCGCCCACAACGAGAGCGCGAAGAAGGCCACCACGGCGAAGAGTCCGGCGCCAATGCCGCCGAATTTCGCCTTTGCGGTCATTTCTTGCTTGGCGTGCTCGAACTCATCCTTCGCGAGGGACAGTGCGAGCCGGGGTACGCTCCCCGCAAGCTTGCTCACCGAGCGGCGTGATTTCGGGTTGAACTTCCCCAGTCGAGCCGGTTCTTCAGCGTTCGGGAACGGGCCGCGGCTGGGCTCGTGGGACGCCTTGTCGTAGTCGCTCATTGCGCTACTCCCTTTCCTTCACTCTTGAACGATGCCTAAGCCGGGTTCGGCACAGTGCCAGCGGGGGCTTCTGGCGCCTTCGAGGCGCGGTTCTTTGAGGCGCTGCTCTTCGAACCACTGCCCAGAATCTTGCTGACGAGCCCGGAGACCAGCTTGCCAAGGCCGCGGAAAGAAGACTCCACTGCCTTCGGCACATACTTACCGGTCAGGCCTTGAACGTTGTCTACCTGCTTCTGCACCGGACCGGAATTCCAGACCGACTTGGCACCGGCAGCGATCTGGTCATATCGCTCACGGCCAGCACGTGCACCGAGCACGTATCCGGCTGCAAGGCCAACGACGAGGGCAAGCTTGCTTGAGGTCTTCATCCTGGTCCCTTCGGTTCACTGCAAATTCAAACTCCAGGTTAGTCGCAGAATCGTCACGGTTACGTGTACGTCCTGCGACAAACCCGGTTCTTGCGCCCGAAGTGGATACCGAGCTCGCTACCAGATTGCGACGCGCTCAGCAGGATCCAGCCACAGCGCATCCCCTTCACCGAGGCCGAAGGTCTCGTAGAACGGGTCGAGATTGCGCACGATCTGATTGCAGCGGAACTCGGCGGGCGAGTGCGGGTCAACCGCGAGCAACATTTTCATGTACTCGGGGCGACGCTTCTCTCGCCAGGCTTGCGCCCAGGACAGGAAGAACCGTTCGGCGCCGGTGAGCCCGTCGATCACGGGCGCTTCCTGGCCGTCGAGGTGTCGCTGGTACGCCTTCCAGGCGATACCGAGGCCACCGAGGTCGCCAATGTTTTCGCCGATAGTGAGCTCGCCGTTGACCGTTTCGCCGTCCACGCCTTCGGGTGAGAGCTCCGAGTACTGGCTGATCAGGGAAGCCGTGTGCTTCTCGAACGCCTCGCGGTCGGCATCCGTCCACCAATTCTCAAGCTTGCCGTCGCCGTCGTACTTGGAACCCTGGTCGTCGAAACCGTGACCAATCTCGTGCCCGATCACCGCACCGATCGCACCGTAGTTGGCGGCAGCATCCCGCTCTTCCTCAAAGAAGGGGTACTGCAGAATCGCGGCCGGGAAGACAATCTCATTCTGCGGCGGCAGGTAGTAGGCGTTCACGGTCTGCGGGGTCATCAGCCACAGTTCGCGGTCCACCGGCTGGCCGACCTTCGAATACTCCCAGTCCGCTTCGAATACGGCGGCGCGGCGCACGTTACCCACCAGATCATTCGGCGAGATGTGCAGTGCCGAGTAGTCACGCCACTTCGAGGGGTAACCGATCTTCGGGGTGAACTTCCCGAGCTTCTCGAGCGCGCGCTCCCGAGTCTCCGGGCCCATCCACTCGAGCTGCGAAATCGAATCCCGGTAGGCGGCGAGGAGATCCTCAACCAGCGCATCCATCTTCGCCTTCGCGGAAGGCTTGAAGTGACGGGCGACATATTCCTCGCCGATAGCTTCGCCAAGGAGCGATTCGGCGTGCGAAACACCGCGCTTCCAGCGGTCCCGCTGCTCAGGGACGCCCTGCAGCGTGGTGCCGAAGAACTCGAAGTTTGCGGCCGAAATTTCGGGGCTCAGGATCGCGGCGTGCGCGAGCACGATCCGCCACACCAGCCAGTCGCGCCACTGCTCGAGACGCTCTTCGGTGAGCAGGCTCGCGAGGCCATCGGCAAAGCTCGGTTCGCTCAGCACGAAGCGCTGGAAGGTGCCCTCGGGAGCCTGGAATTCCTGCATCCAACCGCGGATGTCGCGCTCGCCAAAGCGCGCCATGAACTCATCGATCGTGGTCGGGTTGTACGTGAGGTCGGCCTCACGAGTCTTCACGACATCCCAGTGGTGGGATGCAATGGCCGTCTCGAGCTCGAAAACGTTCTTCGCGCGGTCGGCGGGCCGGGGCACATCGGTGAGCACGAACATCCGCTCAATGTGCGCGAGGTAGGCCTCGCGGATCGGCGCGTACTGCTCCTCGCGGTAGTAGGATTCGTCGGGCAGGCCCAGGCCCGACTGCTCAAAATAGAGCGCGTTCTTGGTCGGGTCGCCGAGGTCACCGATGACGTACTGGCTGAAGAAACCACCCACGCCCTTGTGCTCGTTACGACCGAGTAGCCAGAGGAACTCGTCGATCGAGGAGACCACGAGTGCCTGCATGATGTCCTGCGCGATCGGGTCTGCGCCGAGCTTCGAAAGCAGGTCCTCATTCATAAATGCCGCGTATGCATCCGCTGCCTTGCGGAGGCCAGTGTCGGGCTGGGCATCCTTGCTGCCCTCGAGAATCTCGCGGACGGCAACCTCTGCCTCATCGTGCAGGATGTGGAAGGAGCCGAAGGAAGCCTTATCCGAAGGGATCTCGGTGTTGGCACGCCACTTGCCGTTGACGTGGCGGAAGAGGTCGTCCTGCGGCCGGACCGCTGAGTCGAGGGATTCGAAGTCGATGCCTGAACTAAGCTGCGTGCTCTTGCTGGTCGTCATGACCACCAGGGTACCCATGCGTGGTTGTGAACGCGGTTGCGGGTGGCGGCGCTGTAGCGGCCTAGTGACGGCGCAGTGGCGTACCGGATCGCGGTTTCCTGGGAGAATGGCCAGGTGACCTCCCGCTTCGAGACGACCCGCCGCATCCTGGCCCTTGCCGTGCCCGCGCTCGGTTCGCTCGTCGCGCAACCGCTGTTCGTGCTCACCGACACCGCGATGGTCGGGCACCTCGGCGAATCGGTGCTGGCGGGACTCTCGATCGGCGCGACCATCATCACCACGATTACCGGGCTGATGGTCTTCCTCGCGTACACCACGACGCCGCTGGTCGCCCGCCGCCTGGGAGCCGGAGATCGGGCGGGCGCCGTGCGAGCCGGCATCGACGGCATGTGGCTCGGCCTTGCCTGCGGCGTGGTGCTGCTCTTACTGGGCCTGGTGATCGCGGACCCGGTGGTGCGAGTGTTCACGAATGATCAGTTCGTGTACGAGGCGGCGATGAGTTATCTCACCGTCTCGCTCTGGGGCCTACCGGGGATGCTGTTGGTGATCGCGGGAACCGGGTTGCTGCGCGGTTTGCAAGACACCAAGACGCCACTTCTGGTGGCTGTGGGCGGCGCCGTGCTCAACGCGGGGCTGAATGCCGCGCTCATTTACGGCGCGCAGCTGGGCATCGCGGGCTCGGCACTCGGCACGGTCATCGCCGAAACGCTCATGGCGGTGATCTACATCATCGTTGGCATGCAGGCCGCGAACACCCACGGGGTGAGCCTCTCCTTCGGAATCGGCCAGCCCCGCGAGGCGCTCGTGAGTTCCTCGCTGATGATCCTCCGCACCGTGACACTGCGCATCGCGCTATTGCTACTGATGTGGGCAGGCGCGCAGCTGGGCGTTTCGGAACTCGCGACCCTGCAGGTGACCTACACGGTTTACAACGTGCTGGTCTTCACCCTGGATGCGCTGGCCATCGCAGCCCAAGCCATCATCGGCCATGATCTCGGCGCGGGTCGAGCGTCGGAGGTGAAACGACTGACCTGGATGCTGGTGTGGTGGGGTGTCGGGCTCGGCGTGGTGCTGCTGCTGGTCATGATCGCGCTGTCGCCGGTATTCGGCTACCTCTTTGTGAACGAATTCGCGGTGCTCGATATGCTGCCTTCGGCATTCATCACCATGGCGCTCTTCCTCCCCATCGGCGGGGTGGTCTTCGTGCTCGACGGGGTGCTGATCGGTGCGGGCGACCTGAAGTACCTCGCGATTGTGGGCATCTTCCCACTGATCGCATTCGTGTCGCTGGTCTTTATCGTGCTCGGCCTGAACGTGCAGGGGGCATACGCGGTCAACATGCTCTGGTGCGCCTTCGGCGGTTATCTCATTGGCCGCGGCATCACCCTGATTGGCCGCGTCGTGGGTGACCGCTGGATCGTACTTGGAGCATCCCGCTAACGGGAATGCTGTTCCGAGCGACCGGCGCATAAACCCGCTACCCTTTCACGAATGCGCCTCGTCATTGCTCGTTGTTCGGTCGACTATGTCGGCCGCCTCACCGCACACCTGCCGGAAGCTACGCGTCTGCTCATCCACAAGGCTGACGGCTCGCTGCTTGTCCACAGCGACGGCGGCTCATATAAGCCGCTGAATTGGATGAGCCCGCCCGCAATTCTGAGCGTGGTTGAGCTGAGTGAAGAGCAGCAGCTCGGTGGCGTAATCGAGTGCTGGGAAGTCACGCACCGTAAGACCGGTGACAAGCTGCGCGTGAATATTTACGAGTGGATCTCCGACCAGAACTTTGAGCTCGGTGTCGACCCGGGCCTCACCAAGGACGGTGTCGAGGCTCACCTACAGGAACTCCTCGCCGCACAAATTGAGCGGCTCGGCGACGGGCACACCCTCGTGCGACGCGAACACATGACCGCGATCGGCCCCGTGGATATCCTCGCGCGGGACCCGGAGGGTAAGGCCGTGGCGGTCGAGATTAAGCGTCGTGGAGAAATTGATGGCGTTGAGCAGCTGACGCGATATTTGGAACTCATGAACCGCGACCCGCTACTAACACCGGTGACCGGCGTTTTCGCGGCGCAGGAGATCAAGCCGCAAGCGCGCACCCTTGCCGAAGACCGCGGCATCCGCTGCGTCGTGCTCGACTATGAGGACATGCGCGGCAGCGAGTCAGGCGAACTGCGCCTGTTCTGACGCTGCGCGTATGCGTGATTCGCTAACTCAGTGCTTCAGCGCCATCGCGAGCCACCAGGACGCTCCCCCGGTGACCTTCGCATCCACAATCAGTGGCTTGCGCAAACCTTGTGCGACGAGCTCGGCCACCGCACCTAGGTCGGCAGTTGTGCGTACCATGACACCGTCGTAGCCGTAACCGCGTGCGATCGCGGCGATATCGGTGTCCGGGAACACCACGGTCTCGCGGGGTTCGGAATCTGGCGTGAAGTGGTAGACCTCGGCGCCGTAGGCGTGGTCGTTGTAAATCACTATCAGCATCGGGATCTCGAGGCGACCGAGCGTCTCCAGCTCTGCGATGCTCATCAGAAAACCACCGTCACCGCTCGCGAGCACCGGCAACCGATCCGGCCTCGCGAGTGCCGCACCAATCGCGGTCGATAGACCCAGGCCTATGGCTTGGAAAGCTTGCGTCATGACATAGGCGTTCTCATCCGGCACGTCGAGGTACATGCTCGGATAGCCCATGAAGTTGCCCGAGTCGATGCTGAGCGTGCGTTCGCGCGGCAGCAGGTCATCCAGCGTGATCGACAGGGTGCGCGGATCGATCCGGTCCGCGGTGCTTTCGTCCTCGTACGGCAGGCCGCGCCACTTCACCTCCGCGGCAATGCGCGCTTTGAGCGCCTCGCTTCGGTAACCGAAGTCGCCGTCCTGAGCCGGTGACGAAACTTCGGTGGATGCGCGGTCGGGTTCAGGCTCGGATGCACCGTCGGTTGCGCGCAACAGCTCGGTCGTCGCGGCTGCCGTGGCAGCAACATCACCAAGGACGGCAAGGTCCACGGGACGCTGTCGTTCGATGCCTGCCGGTTCGATGTCGACTTGCACGATCTTGGTCTCGGGAGCGATCATCTGACCGTGGCGGGTGGTCCACTGATTGAGGGCGGTGCCCCAGCCGACGACAAGATCCGCAGCGCCAATAAGTTCCACCGTGAGTGGGGACGAGAACCCGCCCGCAACGTCAATTGACCAGGGGTTTCCTGCGAACAGGCCCTTTGCGACCGCGCCTTCGCTGAGGAGTGCGCCGGTCTGGTCGGCGAGGGCGACGAGCGCGTCCCTCGCTGCCACACCGCGAGCGCCGCGGCCGGCGATGAAGACCGGGCGCTTAGCGGCGCGTAGCGCGTCGGCGAGATCTTGGACTGCTTCATCGGCGGCGCGTGGTGCGGGGATTGGTTCAACTGGCGTGAGACCGGTGAATTGTGGCTGGCCTTTCGATACGCGCTTCGCGCTACTCAAGGAGCGTTGGGAGGGCTCCGCGCTCCTCAAGGAACGAGAATTCCCCGCACGCTGAGTAGGCGCCGCCGGCGCCGTATCGAAGCGTGCCGCGCTACCCGAAGCCGATCGCTGAGTATGCGCCGCCGGCGCCGTATCGAAGCGCTCCGCGGGGAACTCGGTTTCCTGCACGTCCATCGGCAGGTGGAAGACGACCGTGCGTCGCTCACGCAGCGCAGTCGCGTAGGCACGGCGAGCATCCACAATCGCAGTCTGTGGTGAGCGAAGACGGACGTTTGTCGCCCCGACCGAGGCGGCCAGCGCATCCTGGTCGATAAAGAAATTCGAGGCGGTGTCGGAGGCATCGCCGGTAATCACGATCATCGGCGTGCGGCTCTTGGCGGCCTCGCCGATCCCGGTGACGGCGTTCGTGAGTCCGCAACCGGGATGCAGCGAGACCACCGCGACTTCACCCGAGACCCTCGCGTATGCATCCGCCATCGTGGCCGCACCGCCCTCGTGACGGGCAGCCACGAACTTCACACCACCGTCGAGCAGACCGTTCGTGACGTGATAGTTGCCGCTACCGACGACACCAAAAGCTTGGCGGACGCCGAGCTGTGCGAGTGCGTGGCCGACTGCCTCGCCTACGTTCATCTGGGGTACTCCTGTTCGTGACTGCAGGTTGTCTGAGGACGCGAGTCCGTTTGAATGCACGCGCAGGTGGACGCGCGCGGGCGGATGCGCGCGGGTTCCCGGTGCTGGTGAATACGGGCGGATTCGGGCTACGCGCGCTTCGGGCTACGCGCGCTTCGGGCTACGCGCGCTTCGGGGCGAAGGCGAGCACGCGCGCGGGGCTTGCGGTACCGCCCACGATCGGCAGCGGGCTGACGATAATGACGGCGCCGGTGGTCGGTAGCTTCGCGAGGTTCTGCAGCGAGGTGACGCCGTACTTGTCATTGCCGAGCAGGTAGTAGTGCACCGGCATGGGAGGTTCGAGCGAGAAGCCGTCACCCGCGTCGATGCCGACGGTCTCAACGCCGAAGCCCGCCAGCTCAGTCTCCTCGGCCAGCCACTTCGCGGCCTCGGCGCTTACCCCCGGGGTGTGGCTCTTGCCCTCGTAGAAGTTGAGGAACTGTTCCTCGTCCTGAGCGCGCGCATCCCAGCCGGTGCGGTAGAGCAGCCAGCCGCCCTTGGGCAGCTTGCCGTGCTCGGCCTCCCAAGCCTGGATGTGCTCGATCTCGAGCAGGAAGTCGGGGTTCTCGGCGGCCTCGGCGCTCTTGTCGATCACCACTGCAGGTCCGACGAGCCGCTCGACCGGGATCTGTGACACGTCGTCGCCGTCGCGGCCGCTGATCCAGTGGCTCGGAGCATCCAGGTGCGTGCCAATGTGCTCGCCGATGTGGATGTTGTTGTGTGCCCACAGCGGGCCCGGCTCATCGAATTCGCTGACCTTTTCGAGGCTGAGGTCGATGAGGTTCGCGAAGGGTTCTGGCAGCGTGAGCGTGGGGGTGTTCGGGCTGAGCTTATTCGTGAGGTCGATGATCTCGATGTCGCCGGTGGCGAGGCCGCCGACGAGCCCTGCGAGTACGCCCTGGTCGATGCTGGTGGAGGTTGGTTCGGTCACCCTTGATCCTTTGCTTGTGGCAGACACAACGCTCCTAAGTATGGCGCGGATTCGCCTCGGCGTACGGCGGTGCTACCCAAGTCGCAGGGTGGCGATGAGGGCGCGGCCGCGGGTGCGCAGTTCGAGGTGGTCGATGCGGTAGCCCTTCGGGAGGCCGGAATTGAGGTCAATCGGCTCGCTGAGACGCGCCCGAATCTGCTTGCGGAATACGAGGAGCATCAGCTTCACGAGCGGATTACTCGACCTCAGCTTGAAGTCTTCCACCCGAGCCTTGCCAGTCGAGTTCTCGAGCACCGCATCCACTTCGGCCTTCACCTGAGCCCCAATGAACTTGTAGCCGCCATCGAGCACACCCGTCGCCCGGATGCGCTGCTCGCCACCGCGCGGCCGCTCCACCTCGATGTCGAAGTCGACCTCTTTGATCCGCACCGAATCGTCCTTCGCGGCCCGTTCGGCGAGTTCCCGAGCCAGGGCCCGAGCATCATCGATATCCGCCTGCAGTTCGCCCTGCCCCGAGAATCCCTCGAGTTTGCGCTCGCTCACAGCCAGCCACACATCGCCATTCGCGTCGGTGAGCCAGTCAACCGCGAGATTTTCCAGTTCGAAGGATGCGCTGACCGGCATCGACTCGAGCCTCGCCGGATTCGCGCGCACTGCGACGTGGCTCAGTTCCGCTTCTACCTTCTTTTTGACGGCGGGCCCGAGATCGGGTTGTTGCTCGGATGCTTCGTCCTGCACGGCGAGCGTCACGTTGCTGAAGTCCACGGTGACGGAGGAGATATTTGGCTGCTCGCCAAAGGCTGCAGCCACCCGCTCGGCAATCGGAACCGGCAGTGTCGCACCGTTTTCGGCAAGATCCTTCTCGATCGCTTCGATGATGCGCTGTTTGAGTTCAGCATCGGTCTCGGGGATCGGCCCTTTACCCAATGACACTGCGTCTTTCGGTACCTGGACTGGGGTCATGGCAACGGTCACGGTGAGTCCTCGATCGGCGGGCGGTTCAGTGAGAGTTTATGCCGCGCGCCCCGGGTGAAGGGAGGTCGCTAAGCTCGAGGGGATGCGATTTTTCTTCGATGCGCGGTATATCCGCACCGACTTTCATGACGGGATTAGCCGGTATTCGGCGCAGCTTGGCAACGCTGTGCACGCGCAGTCGCCGGACGAGGTGACCTTCCTCATCCATGACGAGCGCCAGCTCGAGCACCTTCCCACGGGCGCGAAATGGCTGCTCTTCCACTCGAATGAGTCGGCGCTCGAGCCGATCGCGGCCTTCAAACTCAATAACTACCGCCCCGATGTGGTGTTCTCGCCGCTCCAAACCATCGGCACCACCGGCCGCAAGTACAAGGCAATCGTCACCCTGCACGACCTTATTTATTACCGGCACCGCAAACCCCCCACGCACCTGAACCCGCTATTGCGGCTCGGCTGGCGCGCCTACCACCTCACTTACGGCCCGCAGCGGCTCGCGCTCAACGGGGCGGATGCGGTGGCGACCGTTTCCGAGACCACCAAGCGTGAGATTCTTGCGGCCAAGCTCACGAAGCGCCCGGTCGTGGTGATTCCGAATGCGCCGAATGACTTGCGGGCGCTGCTGCCGGAACCCGCAGCGACCGGGCAGACCAACGCAACTGGCCAGACCAAGCCGACCGAGCGCATCCAGAACCTCGTCTATATGGGGTCGTTCATGCCCTATAAGGGTGTGGAGACGCTGATCGCTGGGATGGCGGACCTGCCCGGGCGCGCGCTGCATCTGCTCAGCCGAATCAAGCCCGAACGCCGCCGCGAGCTCGAAGCGCTCGTGCCCGCCGGCGCGGACGTGGTGTTTCACGAGGGTGTGAGCGACGAGGAATACGCGCGACTGCTCGCCAATAACGCCGTGCTTGTGACCGCCTCGCTTGACGAGGGCTATGGGCTGCCGCTCGCTGAGGCGCTCGCGCTTGGCACCCCGGCGGTGGTCACCGACCTCGAGATCTTCCACGAGGTTGCGGGCCCCGGGGCACGCTATTTCGCCCGGGAGGATGCGCGAGACTTCGCCGCGCAGGTCCAGGCTCTGGATGACCCCGAGGTTCGGGCGGCGACGATCGCCGCTGGCCTCAAGCACATGGAGCGATTCACCTGGGAGCGATCGGCGCGCATTCTCTGGGAGACGGCGAGATCTCTCGCAGGAGGGCGCCGGTAGGCTGACTGGATGAGCAATACCGACGCCACCTACGAATCCGGCGACATCACCGGTCCCGTCGACGCGCCACTGCTCGAGGAAGTTGATCCCGAAGCGGAGCGCAAACTGGCGGCACGAGAAGCCGCCGGGCAAGACGCTTTCGCCGAATCCGACCACGATGAGGCCCGCACCGCGACGCTCGAGCGCCACGGTGGGGATGTTGCGCATCCCCTCGACGGCCTGCGCACGCCCACCAAACCGAGCGAACATTTTTCTCCCGCATCCGTGACCGTGGTCCAGCAGCCGCCGATTGCCCCGACCACGCTTTCGCGGCGCATCCAGCCAAAATCGCGACCGATTACCCCGGTCAATATGCCGTTGGGCACCGGGCAGCCGCCGTTCAGCGCGATCCTGTGGGACCTTGACGGCACGATTTCTGACTCTGCCGCGGGCATCATTGAGGCACTGCGGAAGACCTTCGATGTGTTCCGGATGCCAATTCCGAGTGATGAGACGCTGCTGAGTTACGTCGGGCCACCGATCATTGACTCCTTCAAGGCGAACCACCTCGACGACCAGATCGAATTGCTGCACGCGCTCGAAACATACCGTGAAATTCACGAAGAATCGGGCCTTGTGGACTCCCCCGCATTCGCAGGCATGGCGGATCTTGTGCGGT
The DNA here is from genome assembly GCF_008831155.1 of Gulosibacter chungangensis. Classification (GTDB taxonomy): domain Bacteria; phylum Actinomycetota; class Actinomycetes; order Actinomycetales; family Microbacteriaceae; genus Gulosibacter; species Gulosibacter chungangensis. Next base: position 402,717 of record NZ_WBKB01000001.1, read on the forward strand.
CGGTGCGGCGGGCAGGGATTCCGCAATCCACCGCGACGAGTAAGCCCGAATCACCCGCGAACCGTGTGCTGCGCTACTACGGCATCGCGGATGAGTTTGATTTCATCACCGGCGCGACCGATGACGAGTCGCGGTCGAAGAAGGAAGACGTGGTCGAAGAGGCGCTCCGCCGGCTGCGTGAGAAGGGCGTCGACCTGTCGAACGTGATCATGATCGGCGACCGGTTCTACGACGTACAGGGCGCCGCAGTGCACGGTGTACCGACCATCTATGTGAACTGGGGTTACGGCCACGTCGGCGAGGATGAGGGCGCCGTTGCGGTGGCCTCGAACGCGCACGAGCTGCGTGGGTTGCTGGGGCTGTAGGGCTGCAGCTATTCCTGCCAATATCGGTGCCGTCGGCGACGACGCAGCAAGATGACCACGTAGAGCCCCGTAGCTGCGAGAAACCCCGCGGCTAGAGACACGAGCGTGAGCCAAGGACGCTCAGCGCCAGTGAGATCATCGGGATCAGTGGGGTGCTCCTCCACTGCAGAATCAGTTGCGGGTGTTTCACCGCTGTCGAGCAGCGGGTTGGCGTCGGGAAACTGGGTCGGGTCTGTGCTCAGGAAAGTGCTCGGGTCTAGGAATCCGAACCCTTCAGAATCTGTGCGAGGTAGCGCATCCACATCGAAAGTGCGGGTGCTGCGGATTGCCGCTTGAATGAGCTGGTTGCCGGTCGCATCCGGCCAGGCGGATTGCGCGAGCGCGAAAACCCCGCTCACCCAGGCCGTTGCGGGCGAAGTGCCATGGTCGAGTTCGTATCCCGAGAAGTCGGTTTTGAGCATCCGAATTCCCACGCCGGGCGCGATGAAATCGAGCCCGTCCCCGGTCACTGAGTATGCATCCGGCTGGCCATCTTGATCGACGTTCTCGACAGAGACGACCCCCGGCAGTCCCGACAGCAGATCGAGGCTGTCACTCGATTCGTTTTGCACTGCGACGTTGACCACCAGCCCGGCCTCGAGCGCGAGGTCGATCGCGTTTTGCGCATCCATCGGGGAGTTATAGCTGATCGAGAGATTCAGGATGTCGGCACCCTGCTCGATCGCGTCAGCCACGAGATCGGCAAGCGGCGCGGCGCATTCGTCGACGGCCACATTCAGCACCGCATAGTGCAGGATCGTGGCGTCGGGTGCAACCCCGAGCACGCCCGGTTCCGCGCCGACTCCCTTGCCATTGCCGACGATGAGCGAGGCCATGGCGGTGCCGTGGCGAGCGCGCTCGGAGATCTCAATACCGGTAAAACCGGGACAGACTTCCTCGGTGCGAGGCCGGATATCGGCGTCGGCAAGGTCGGCAACCTCGAGATTGATCGGTGAGTCGATGATCGCGATTGTCACGCCCTGACCGGTGATTCCGGACGCGTGAATATCCGCAAGCTGGGTTTCGGTGAAGTACCAGAGGCCATCGGCTTCGGATGTCGTGGTGGCGTTGGGCTCGTCAAGGCTTGGTTGGATGCGCTCAGGTGCCGCCACGGCCGGGTCGATATCCGCGCCAATCCAAGCCGTCAGCAGCAGCACCGTGGTGAGCCCTGCTGCCCCGATGACACGCGCAATCCTGCGCCGAAACCGCGGCAGTCGAAGCTGAGGCTGATTCCGACGCCGAAGCCGACCGCGAATACCGGGGCGTGCATCCTGCCCGCGCCGTTTCGACCTCTGCCCCGCTGTCAGCACTTCGCCCACTTCCCGACGAACCGCTTTCGTCAAACCTTTAATCCTGAGAGTATCGCCACAATCTTCAGGCTCTGTTTCTACCATCGTGAGATTCCGGAACTTCCCAATCCCTCCCCTGAACAGTCGGGAACGTTCCGGAGCTTTTGGAGATGATTGTTTGACCCACGGCCCCCTCGCCGCAGAGCACCTCTTTCCTTTCGCTTCCCCAGCGCCGGATGAGGACAACCCCATACAAGTCGGCATCGCCCTCGGCGGCGGTGGCGCGCTCGGTGCTGCCCACGTCGGTGTGCTGCAAGAGTTGCACGGTCGCGGGATCCGTCCCGGCATTGTGGCTGGCACCAGCATGGGCGCGATTATCGGCGCCGGCTACGCCGCAGGGGTGCCGCTTTCCGTGCTGTATCAGCAGGCCTCGACCGCAAATATCAGCACGTTCTCGCGGCACATCTTTGGCCGCAAGCCCGAGACCGCACAGCGAAGATTTCCCGATGGACCGGCGCTGCTGAATTCTGATGGCCTGCTGCGCACAATCGAGCAGCTCGGGGGTGATCGCAATATTGAGGAGCTACCGCGCAAGTTCGCGGCCACCGCGACCGACGTGGTCGGCCGTCGGCAGGTCGTCATGACGGAGGGCTCCGTGGCCGAGGCACTTCGAGCGAGCATGGCAATTCCGGCGATCTTCCCGCCGATTCGGAAGGGCAGGCAGTGGCTCTATGACGGCGGGCTCGTAGAGAACCTGCCGATTCGAGCAGCTAAGTCTTTAGGAGCGACGCACGTGATTGCAGTGCGCATCCGCCCCGAACGGCCGGTGCGCAGCATGCGGCCGCTGACCCCGCACGTCTCTGACCTCGAAACTGATCCGACGACGCTCCTCATTTCACCGAAGCTCGACGGATTCTCGCAGTGGTCCTCGAAGCATGTGGATGCGATGGTTGAGGCCGGTAGAGCTGCCGCGCGTGAGGCGATCGCGGAGATTCTGCGGCACCGGGTGCCCGCGCTGCGAGCCTAGAGGTATCTCGCACTCGCTACCCTGGCAGATGACTAGTTTTCTTCTCTGACCGGGAGCACCTTGACCCGACGCACCTCCAACCGAGTCCCCCGCCGCGCAAAAGTTGCCGCGCACGCTGAACGTGCGCTGTACTCCGCAGCAGACTCTATGACTGAAATTCACCGCAGCGCCACCAGCAGCCGCACCCGGCCGCGAGCGCTTGCCCGCGTTGTTGCACCGCTCAGCCTGGTCGCACTACTGCTGACGGGATGCTCGGCCGACTTGGGCAACGACGCCGAAACCCCCGACGGCGCGCTGCCAATACTGTCGCAGTCGGTGACCGAAGCGGGCGAGGATGGAGAGACGCAGGTTGATGACTCCCTCGCAGACACCGCCCTCGAGGTGCTCGACACGATTCCGGTGGCGCCGAAGACGGAGTGGGACGGCTACTTCCAGCGGGCCGAATACTTCGGCGATGGCTGGGCCGACCTTGACGGCGATCGCTGCAATACCCGACAGGAAATGCTCGCCGAACAGCTTGAAGAAGTCGAGCTCAACCGCGACGGCTGCCGAGTCGACTCGGGTGTGCTGCACGACCCGTATACGGGCGAAACTGTGGAGTTCATCCGCGGCCAGGGCACAAGCGATGACGTACAGATCGACCACGTGGTCGCGCTCTACAACGCCTGGCGCACCGGAGCGCAAGACCTCACACAGGAAGAACGTCTCCAGCTCGCAAACGATCCGCTCAACCTCCAGCCGACGGTCGACTGGGCGAACGATGAGAAGGAATCGAGCGATGCATCCCAGTGGCTGCCGCCGGACGAGTCCTATCACTGCACCTACGTCGCCCGGCAGATCGTAGTGAAAGCAAACTACGGGCTGTGGGTGACCGAGGCCGAAGACGAGGCCATGCGCGAGGTACTCGCCGACTGCAACTAGGCATCCGCGCGCACTCGATGTGCAGATTGCGCCGAGATCAGGCCTTTAGGCTGGGGCGCACGCAACCGGAGGGAATGCCGTGCATCACCAGCTCACTCGCCGACCGACATCGATCCCCGCGCTGCTCTTCGCGCTCGTACTAGGCGTGCTCGTTTTGGCAGGATTATTTGCGGCCGGGCCCGCCACGCACGCACTCGCAGCAACGGGGGCGGCAGCAGGCTCTGCGGCTAGCTCGGCAGCCTCGACAGTCAGCCCGGCCGCAGAGACAATTGCACTCCCTGCCACCGAAACCGCAGCAAATTCTGCCCCCGGCGTGAAGCAACTCGCCGCGGGTTCGGTCGATGACTTTGAGTTCCTGAGCTGGGATTCCGAATGGCAGGTGGGCATTGAGACCACTCCCGGTGGCAAGGACCGCTCCTACGCTGAAGTGACCGAAACGATCGTCCCGGTCTTCCCCGAGCAGGACCAGAACCGCGGCATCATCCGCACGGTGCCGCTGGCGATCGGTGATGGCCGGATGGAAGCCTCCGACGTTGATGTTCGCGATGAAGACGGCAACGAGGTGGAGTTCGACAGCGACGTATCCGGTGGCGAACTGGTCGTCGAAATCGGTGATGACGAATACGTACACGGCGAACAGACCTATGTGCTGACCTACACGCTGCACGATGTTATTGCTGACCTGGGGAATCCCGAGGTGCAAGAGTTCTATGCCAATCTGCTGCCGACGACCCGCGCCCAACCCATCGGAACGTTTTCCGCCCGGGTCACCCTGGCGCCAGAGCTGGCAGAAAAGACCGTGGGCGAAGCATCCTGCTACCTCGGTGACGTCGGCGCGACCGAACCCTGCGAGGTGACCATCGATGGTTTGACCTATGACTTGAACCCCGGCGCGATGCCGCCGGATGAGACCGTGACGATCAATATTGGTTTTGAGCCGGGCACTGTTCCGCAGCTGTCGCTACTCGATCGGATCGGTTGGTTCCCGCTCGTGGTGGCGTTCGTGCCACCGGTTGGACTGGTGGTGAGCCTTGTGTTCTTGGTGCTGCAGTGGCGCAAGTCGCGGCATACCCGCGGCGGTGTTGTGGTCTCGCAGTACGAGCCGCGGGCGGATCTGCCGCCGCAGCTCGCCGCCCAGGTGATTCCGTCCCTGTCGCTGCAGGCCTTCCCCGCGAGCATCCTTCATGCTGCGGTGAAGGGTGCCCTAAGAATCGAAGAGTCGGTGGATGCGCCCGAGCAGCCGGTCGCAGGAACCACCGCGAAGCTTCGGGCCCCACAGCTTCGGCGGCTTTCGGGCGGAGCCAGCCTGCATCCGGTCGAGCGACAGTTTGTCGACGAGGTGTTATTTGCGGATGCGGGCTATGGTTCGAGCGCGGATGCTGGTCAAGGCTCAGTTACTGATGCGGATTCGATCGGTGAACCCGTACCGCTGGCTGGCAATGCGGCAATCGGCGAGGCCTATACCGAGTTCGGTAAGGACGTGCAGAATGCTGCTGCGGATGCCGGTTTCTTGGCAAAGTCGCCCGTCGCGACGGCGTGGAAGAACCGGACAATCTGGGTCACCATAGTCAGTCTGGTCGTCGCGATTGCGGCATTCATCATCCTCGTGATCGTCAACGGTGGTGGCCTGATGGCGCTGACAGCCGGGTTGTTCTTCGCGTTTGTGGCGGTGCTGGTGATCAGTGCGCTGCTGCCCACGAAACTGCGCACCGCCGAGGGCGCCGCAGCCTATGACCATCTGCGGGGCCTGCGTGACTACATCAAGCTGTCCGAAGCGGATCGCATCCGCGCGCTGCAATCGACCGACACCGCCGAACGCATCGACGGTCCAACCGGCGAAGCGCGCATCATTGAGGTCTATGAGCAGCTGCTGCCCTATGCGGTCTTGTTCGGGCTCGATCGCAAGTGGGCAAAGGAACTGCAGGCGCACTACGAAGCCGCCGACAGCACACCCTTCTGGCTCTATGGCTACCAGCCGGTGATGTTCGGTGCCGCGATGACGCACGTCAAGCAATCGGCCCACGCCGCGATGCCCGCCAGCTCGGGCGGCGGTGCCTCTTCGAGCGGTTTCGCCGGCGGTGGCTTCGCCGGTGGTGGCGCCGGCGGCGGTTCGGTAGGTGGGCGTTAGGCCTTAATACCCGCATGCTGCTCATTTCGCAGCACATTAATCTTTGTGACGTCGTGAAGCGACATCCACAGTCATGGAAGGATGCACGATGTAGCGCCAAGTAATCCTCGCTGTTCACCGTCTGTTTTGGTTTTTACGGTTGACCCACTCAACCCACACGACAGAAGGACCGAGGATGTCCCGAACACCACCCGCGCCAACCAGGCGGACACTGACACAGCGGATTCTCCATCCCGCGACCGCATTTGCCGCGCTCGCGACCATGTCGATGACCGCCTGTGCCGGCACCGGTGCGGTCGCATCCGGCACCGGTGAGCGCGTCGAAGACGGCACCATTGTGTATGCCCACCAGCAAGAGCCCGACTGCATTTTTGGTGGCTGGATCGAGCAGTCCTATATCTCCTACAACGTGCTCGACAGTCTCTTTGCGCTGGACGAGAACGGCGAGGCAGTCCCTTGGCTCGCGAGCGGTTGGAAGCTTTCGGAGGACCGGCTCACCTACACAATCACCGTCGAGCCAGGCAACGAGTTCACCGACGGCACCCCTGTGGATGCCGAGGCCATTGCCTACAACTTCAACTACTGGGCCGAGGGCGGCAACAGCACCGCACTCGCGTGGCTCGGTGGATATTACGAATCCACCGAGGTCATTGATGAGCACACACTCGCCGTCCATCTCTCCCAGCCGTATCTGAAATTCATCGAGAACCTCACGCAGGGGTACTTTGGTATTCAATCGCCACAGGCACTTGAGACTCGCACCGAGGAAGAGAACTGCGAGGCACCGATCGGTTCGGGCGCATTCGTGGTCGACGAGTGGAATCGCGGCGAGAACCTCGTCCTTGTGCGCAATGAAAACTACACCTCAGCGCCAGCGAATGCTGACCATGACGGTCCCGCTTACGTCGAGAAAATCGACTGGCGGTTCGTCCCCGAGGGCGTCACTCGGGTAGCCGCCTTACGTTCTGGTGAGGTGGATGCGATCTACGACATTCCCGCAATCGAATGGTCGGGCTTGGAAGACTCCGGCTACGAGCTCCAAAAGTACGTCACGGGTGGTCGCCCGCAGCAGATTTCGCTCACGACAACTCAGGGCCCGTTCGTGGACGAAAACGTTCGCAAGGCCTTCATCTACTCGCTCGACCGGCAGAGCGCAGTCGAAACTATCGGCCAGGGCGTGATCCCGTACGAGGGTAACGGCGGTGTGAGCCAGTCGACTCCCGGCTACAGCCAGGATGCGGCTGACTACTACAGTTACGACCCGGTCGAGGCGATCAAGCTGCTCGAAGCATCCGGCTGGTCTACGGTGAACGCGGATGGCTACCGCGAAAAGGACGGCGAGCTCCTCGAGATCGACATTCCTTACGGTGCCGGCTCAATCATTAATGCCGATGGTGCATCGATTCTGCAGGCGCTGCAGGAACAGGCGAAGGCCACCGGCTTCAAGGTCAATCTGATTCCGGTGCCGCAGGGCGAGTTTTTCGCGGGTGCCTACTCCACCGCCGAAGAACGGGATGCCTACCCCGGCTACTGGACCGCGATCAACGGCGGCATTCTCTACATCAACTGGCGGCAGCACACCGAGGCATGGCCGAATTACGCGAACTCCGCGTTCTACAACAGCGAGGAGCTCGAGAACCTCATTCTCGCGGGCAACTCGGCGCCCGACCAGGAAACCCAGGATGCGTATTACGCCCAGGCCCAGGAATACATCGCCGAGCATGCGCTGTCCTTCGGCATCTACGACAGGCTGAGCACCCTCGGTGTCAACCCGCGACTGCAGGGAGTGAAGCAGGAGCACGCACAGGGAGGACCGACGTTCCATGACGCCTACTTCGTCGAATAAGTCAGTCGTGACGGCACCGGTCGAGCAGCCGCAGGCTGTCGCGGAGGATGCTCAGGTCATCGAATCGACACAGCGGGCGACCCGCGCTGCCCGTCGCCGCATCCTCACCCGTCGACTCCTCGGTTCGCTCGGTGGCGCGGTCATCGTGCTCTGGGGCTCCGCATCCCTCGCGTTTCTCGCGCAGCTCGCGCTGCCGGGAGACCGAGCGACCGCGATCTTGAATATCCGTTCCGGTCAGGTGCAGGCGCGCACTCCCGAAGAACTCGCGCCGATCAATGAGCAGTTCGGGCTCCAAAACCCCATTGTTGTGCAGTATTTCGATTATCTTGCCGGGCTTCTGCGCGGCGAGCTGGGCACGTCCTATCTGCAATTCAAACCGGTCTGGGACGTGATTGGCGAACAGCTGGGTGCGACCCTCGCGCTTACGGTGACTGCAATCCTGCTGTCTTGGCTACTGATGATCGTCTGGGTCACGCTGACCGCGGGCCGCAGCCCGCGGCTGCGCGAGTTTGGTTCGGCGATCGACACGCTCACCGCGGGCCTGCCGCAGTACTGGCTCGGCATTCTGCTGCTGCTCGTCTTTGCCTTCCAACTCGGCTGGTTCCCGGTGATGGGCGGTTCGGGGGTGGATGCGCTGCTGCTGCCGGCACTCACCCTCGCGATCCCGCTGGCGGGGTTCATGGGCCAGGCAGTGCGCACCGAGTTTGAGCGGACGCTCGAACAGCCCTTCGTGTTGAGCGCGCGGATGCGCGGCATGAGCGATCTGCAGATCCGGCTGTCACACGTGCTCCGACACGCATCGCTGCCCGCGATCACCCTCACCGGCTGGGCGCTGGGCGCCACTATCTCCGGCGCGGTCATCGTGGAATCGGTGTTCTCCCGTCCCGGAATTGGCAAGACCCTCATCGACGCGGTGGGGTCGCGCGACCTGCCGGTGGTGACCGGGGTGGTGGTGCTTGTGGCCGCAATCTACGTGCTCGCCAATCTCCTGGTGGACCTGCTCTACGCACTTATCGACCCGAGGTTGAAGACATCATGACCACTCCCGACACATCCACTCGCCCTGCATCCGATCTGCCTGAAGCAAGCCCCGCCGCAGCAACTCCGCAGCGGGCCAGGTGGCAGACAACGCTCCGTCAGGTGCGTTGGAGCCCGGTCGCAGCCAGCCTCGCACTGTTGTTCTTTGCCACGGCACTGCTGATCCCATCGCTCTTAGCCACCTATAGCCCCACCGAAGTCGACTTCGCGAGGGCACTGCAGACGCCGTCCTGGCATCACTGGTTCGGCACGGATGAATCCGGCCGGGATCTCTACAGCCGCGTGATCTACGGGACGCGCGAGTCACTACTGATCGGGGTCGGGGCCGCGGGTCTCGCTCTCGCCCTCGCGGTGCCGCTCGGCGCGGTCGCCGCACTCAGCGGCCGATTCCTGGCCGCCACCATCGACCGCCTCATTGAGACGATCTTCGCCTTCCCTCTACTGCTGCTAGCGCTGCTCGTCGTGGCGATTCTCGGCCCGAGCGCCCTCACCGGCGTCATCGCAATCGGTCTCAGCACCGCTCCTGGATATGCCCGGATGGTGCGCGGGCAGATCCTCGCCGCCAAGCATGCCGGTTATGTCGAAGCAGCCCTCGCCCTCGGGCACAGCCGCTGGCAGATCATCCGCCAGCACATTCTGCCGAATGCCATGCGACCGCTGGTTGCCATTTTCACGATGGCCATCGGCCAGTCCATCGTCTGGGCCTCGGGGCTCGCTTTCCTCGGATTGGGCGTCGCCCCTCCCTCACCGGAGTGGGGTGCGTTGCTGGATGCTGGCCGCAGCTATGTCTTCCAGGCTCCTTGGCTGACCTTCATTCCGGGTCTCGTCATCCTCGTGCTCGCGCTGTCCGCCACGGTCCTCGGCAAGCACATTCAAACTCATCTCGAATCGGGAGACTGACCAATGACCGCAACTGAAATTTCTACCGTGCCGGTCGGAGAACCATCGGTGACGGAAGCATCGAGAACCGAAACGCGATTCCACTCCGGGGAGGGGAACTCGGGTACCGGCGCCCCGCGACTTCGCGTGGAGCACCTCAACGTCGGTTTCGCCACTCGCGAGGGCGTACGTCCTGTGGTTCGCGACCTGTCCTTCAACTTGCACGCCGGAAAGTGCGTTGCCATCGTGGGTGAGTCCGGCTCCGGGAAAAGCGTCACCGTCCGCACCCTCGTGGGTCTCACCGGCAACGGCGCGATAGTCACCGCGGACCATCTCCAACTCGGCGACGTCAACCTGCTCACGCAGTCTGCCGCATCCTGGCGTCGGCTGCGCGGCCGTCGTATTGGATTCATCCAGCAGGATGCATTGGTTTCGCTCGATCCGCTCCGTCACGTCGGTCGCGAGATCGAAGAACCGCTCCGGCTGCACGGCTGGCGCGACCGAGCATCCCGCAGGCAAAAGGCGATCGATCTGCTTGCCAGCGTGGAGGTGCCCAACCCCGAGCTGCGTGCCCGCCAGCGGTCCGGAGAGCTCTCGGGAGGTCTCAGACAGCGCGCGCTAATCGCTTCGGCGGTGGCATTGGACCCCGAGATCGTGATTGCGGATGAGCCAACCACGGCGCTCGATGTGACCGTGCAGGCCCAGGTGCTTGCCCTGCTCGCCGATATGAAGCGCCGCGGTTCTTCGCTCGTGCTCATTAGCCACGATCTCTCCGTGGTCGCGAACCTCGCCGACGAAATTTTGGTGCTGCGCGGTGGTGAAGTGGTTGAACAGGGTCCGGCCACCGAAGTACTAGAACGACCCCAGCATCCCTACACTCGTCGCCTCATTGATGCCGTCCCGGGCGGCCACACGCGTGGCGAACGACTCGCACCGCAGGATGAGTCCGCACCGAAACTCGCGCTGAAGACGTCCCCACGAGGCGTTTCCCTTGCGAGTTCCGAGCAGGGCAGCGCTGGCGACCACGCTGGCGATCACCCTGAGGTCGTCCTGCACGCTGATCGGTTGCGGAAAACCTTCACGGCCGCAGATGGAACACCGACGATCGCGGTCAACGATGTCTCGTTCACCGTTCGCCGCGGTGAGACGCTCGGCATCGTTGGCGAATCCGGATCGGGGAAAAGCACCACCGCACGTATCGCCTTGGCGCTTGAAACTGCCGACTCCGGCGACGTCGAACTCCTCGGCGAACCCTGGCTGCGCATCCCGGAGAAGCGGCGACGTCGCCTCCGCAACCGAATTTCGGTGGTCTATCAGGACCCGTTGAGCTCTTTCGACCCGCGCTGGAACACCGAACGCATCCTGCTCGACGCGATTCCGCGCGCGGACTGGCCGAGCCTTGCCGAGCGAAAAACTCGCGCCCGGGAATTGCTGCGACAGGTGGCACTGCCCGAGGAAGTCGTGCAGCGTTCTCCGCTGCGGCTTTCGGGGGGACAACGGCAACGCATCGCGATTGCCCGAGCGCTCGCGCCCTCCCCCGATCTGATCGTGCTCGATGAGGCGGTGTCTGCGCTGGATGTGTCGGTGCAAGCCCAAATCCTTGACCTGCTGGTCGATCTGCAGCGCGAATACGGCCTCAGCTACCTGTTCATCTCGCACGATCTCGGGGTGATCCACCACATGAGTGACCGGACCCTCGTGATGAAGCACGGACACGTGGTCGAAGCCGGTGATTCCGAACAGATCTTCACCGCCCCGCAGCATCCATATACCCAAGAGCTGGTGGCTTCGCTCGCCACGCTCGAAGTCAATACTGCCAAGACGCCAACTCACAACGAAGTACCCAACAGCGAAGTAGTCAACAACACCGCATCGACCGAAGGAGTCTCCGAATGAATCAGCCACTGCACTTCAACGCGTTCGTCATGAACACAAACTCCCACATCCAGCACGGTCAATGGCGCCGCCCAGACGCCGAACAGGTGAACTTTGAGGACGTCGACATTTGGATAAACCTCGCTAAGCTCCTCGAGGAAGCGAAATTCGACTCGCTGTTCTTCGCCGATGTCACCGGCCACTACGGTGACGCCGATGCCGACTATGAGGTCTACACCAGGCACGGCCTGCAGATTCCGAGTAACGACCCCACGGTGTTGCTCGGCGCGCTCGCGGTTGTGACCGAGAATATTGGCCTCGCTCTCACCTCGAATGTGGTGCAAAACCATCCCTATAACTTCGCTCGACAGATCTCGACACTCGACCACATCTCCCGCGGCCGAATCGCGTGGAATATCGTCACCGGCCTGCAGGACAACGGCGCTCGAAACTTTGGGCTGCCGCAGCTGACCGATCACACGGAGCGATACCGCTGGGCCGAGGAATACGTCGACGTCGTCTACAAGCTCTGGGAGGGATCGTGGGATGAGGGTGCATTGCTGAAAGACAAGGAACGCGGCATCTACGCGGATGTGTCGAAGATCCACAAGATCTATCACGAAAGTGAGCGCTACCGCGTTGAGGGCCCGCACCTTCCCTCACCTTCGCCGCAGCGCACGCCGCTGCTGTTCCAGGCGGGTTCTTCTACCTCGGGTCGCCAATTTGCGGCACGCAATGCGGAAGCCACCTTCATCATTTCGCCGTCACCGGAAATCGCGAAACTGCAGATCGACCAGACGCGTCAGCTTGCGGTGGCCGAAGGCCGGCTGCCTGGCGACATCAAGTTCTTCCAGGGGCTGAGCTTCGTCATCGGGGATACCGAGGTTGAAGCGAATGAGAAAGCCAACGAATACGAGCGCTGGTCGAGCAGCGAGGGATTCCTCGCACACAACACCCTGGTCGATCGGGACGGCCGCGTCTACCCCGCCGACACCCCACTTAAGGACATCGAGACGAACACCGCGCGCGGCTTCCTCGAATGGACTAGCAAGTCGATTACGGACCGGGAACCTGTAGTCGGCGACATCGCCCACCGACTCGTGCAGAACAACCGCGTGGTCGGAACCCCCGAGCAGATCGCGGACCAGCTCGAAGTATGGCAGGCTGCGGGCGTCGACGGGATCAACGTCATCAACTGGGTGATTCCGGGATCATTCGAAGAGTTTGCCGACAAGGTGCTTCCCGTGTTGCGCGAGCGGGGCCTCGCGCAATCCGAGTACGCTCCGGGCCCGCTGCGCGAAAAGCTCTTCGGTCAGCCACGCCTCAACGAACGTCACCCCGCAACAAAGTACCGCGGTGCCTTTGCGCCTCAGACGATAGGCCAGCCGGCGTAGGCCTTTCAACGAGCAAGTGACTGCGCGGGCGGTGTCATCACTGCCCGCGCAGTACGCGCTCGAGGGTGTCGAGGAGTTGCTCGGCATTGGTCTTGTCAAACACGAGCGGTGGGCGGATTTTCAGCGCCGCGGCAGCGGGGCCGGATGCGCTGATCAGCACACCCTCGTCGCGCATCCCGTTGACGACCCGGGCCGCGAGCGCCGCATCCGGCTGGCCCTGCGCATCCGCAAATTCCATTGCGAGGAAGAGCCTGGCACCACGCACGTGCAACACCCGGTCATCCGTCGTGCCGATCCGCTCGAGGCCCTCCAGAAGCATCCCACCAACTTTAGCCGCGTTCTGGCGAAGGCCTTCCTGCTCAATCACGTCGAGCACGGCGCCGGCCGCGGCGATACTCACCGGGTTGCCGCCGAAGGTGTTGAAGTAGCGGATTTCCTCGCCAAATTTCTGCTGTGCTGCCGCCGTGCCGACCAACGCTGCGATCGGGATGCCGTTACCCATGGGCTTACCGAGCACCGCCAGATCGGGCACGAGTCCGTGTCGCTCGAAGCCCCACCAATTGCCGGTGCGACCGAAGCCGGGCTGTACCTCATCGGCGATGTAGAGACCGCCAGCGTCGTGCACGAGGTCGACGAGCGGGGCGAGGAAACCGGCCGGTTCTACCTGCACGCCGTCGCTCGAAAGAATCGAATCGAGGAGAATCGCGGCGACTCCCGCTCCCGAGGCTTCGAGTTTCGCGATCGCCGCGCGCACATCCGCTTCGAGCTTGGCGGCGACCTGGTCGGCAGAAGTCCGGGCGGTGTCGATAGAGGGGATCGTCACTACATCCTCGCCGAGCGGATTATTCGGGCCGAGCGAAGGCGAGACCCCCGCTGCTGCGACGGTGGTGCCGTGGTAGGCGTGCTCGGAGATGATGAGCCCGCGGTTCCCGGTCGCGTAACGCGCCGTGCGAATCGCAAGGTCGATGGCCTCGCTGCCCGTGCAGGTGTAGGTGACACGGTCGAGCTCGTCGGGGAACGTCGCGAGCAGTCGCTCTGAGTATTCGACCACCGTTTCGGTGAGATAGCGCGTGTGAGTGTTGAGCGTCGAGAGCTGTTTCGTTACCGCCTCAGTGACAGCCGGATGACTGTGGCCGATCACCGGAACGTTGTTGTACGCATCCAGATAGTCTCGCCCGTCAAGACCCTTGAGCCACACGCCCTTGCCGCCCTCAATCGCGACGGGTTCGCGGTAAAAGAGGCGATAGGACGGCCCGAGCACGCGGTCGCGCCGCTCGAGGAGCTTTGCGGTTTCGGGGTTCAGATCGACATCTTCGTTGGGGTCGAAGCCCATGGCCATATGAACTCGGGAGGGAGTTGTAGACATAACAACGATTCTGCCGCAGACTGCCTGGATGCCCGATAACACTGTCGCCCCGGAAGTGCTCTCGCTCGACACCGAACAGGTGCGCAAGATCCTGCTGCAGACATTTGGTGTGGCTGCGCTCGAGCTGCGTGCGATGCAGAGCGAGCTCGCAACCGTGTACCGGGTGGATTCGGCCGACGGGCGCAGGCTCGCGTTCAAGGCTTCGCGGTATTCGGATGCCGAACTCGCCATCGCGCGCTGGCGCACCGGCGCGATGGTGCGGTTGCAGGAGCGTGGGGTCCCGGTGGGGCGGGTGTTCGCTGTGCGTGCGGATGCAGGTCCCGAAGCTGGTGCCGACCTCGCGGTTGTCGAGACCGAAGCGGGGCAGGCAATCGTGCAATTGACCGAGTGGTTAGAGGGAACGCCGCTCGATTCGTTGCAGCCTTCCTCTGAATTATTGCGAGACGTTGGCCGCGTGGCCGCAACCGTGAGCGAGGGGCTCAAGGGTTGGCCGAAGCCACCCCAGCCGATTGCGCACCCGTGGGAACTCACCCGAACACTTGAGACGCTTGCAGCCACCATGCCTGCGGTGAGCCATGACTCGGTTATCTGGACGATCCTCGAAACCGCGTTTGGGCGGTTTGCCGAGCACGTCGCGGACAAGCTCCCCTCGCTTCCCCATCAGGTCGTTCACCACGATCTGCACGACTCGAATCTGCTGGTGACCGGGGACTCTGTCACCGGAGTTCTCGATTTTGGTGACATGGTGTGGGCACCCCGCGTGGCAGAACTGGTCGTCGCTGGAGCGTATGCGAGTCGTCGATCTCCCGACCCGGTCGCCGCATTGCTGGACGTGGTCGCCGGGTGGGGTAACCGAGTACCGCTCACTGCGGCGGAATCCGACGTGGTCTTTGACTCGGTCGTGGCTCGGCTCGCGGTAAACCTCAGCGTCTGGACGGCTCGGCTCGCGAGTGACCGGGGCGAGTACGCACAGGCCAGATCGGCTGGGGTCGTGCCGGTTCTGAATGCATATTTAGCTGCCGATCGTCCTGCAGTGATCAACGAAATCCGGAGGTGGCTCGGCCCCGCAAAAAATTAGGCCGCAGGGAAGGCCTCCATGGCTATATAACCACGGACCCTCCGCGTGCGGCTTAATTTTCTGGCGCCCGCGCATTGTCCAGATAGCTAGGCTCGCGTCGACGCGCGCGGCGCTACTTAGCGTCCTTCTGCGCGCCGATCGCCCAGGCGTAGGGCAGCTCAGTACCGTTGATCGCCCAGTCGCCGACAATGCGTTCCTTGAAGATCACCGGGTTGTGCGAGGAGACAGTGCGGGCGTTGCGCCAGTAGCGGTCGAGCTTCTTCGCGTCCGAAGCGGCTGAAGCACTGAGCGCATTGAAGAGCTTGCTGGTTGCGTCGAGCGCGAGGTCGATAATGACAATCTGTCCCTGCGCCGACTCGAGTTCGGCGCGCTGGTTGATCTGCTTCTCGACTTCTGCGTCCCCGATAAATCGTGCGAGGTAAGCCTCCTGCGATGACTCCGTCGCGCGCACCGCGATCCCGAGCGCCGCGAAACCCTGTGAAGTCGCGCGGCCCACGACCTGCTGCACGAGCGGATCCTGGCTCCACTGCGGGCTCGAACCGTGGCTGAATACGCGCTTGCGAGCAGCGGCCTGCTGCGCGAACTCGTTCGCCGCAGCCTGCACAATGCCGGCAAGAGTCGCGAGGTGCACAAGCTGGTAGAAGGCAGTCTGGTAGCGGAAGCGTTCGGTGAACACAGTGATTTCTTCCGCCGCGACTGCGGCATTGGTGAACACGGTCGTACCGCTACCGGTGGTGCGCTGACCAAAACCATCCCAGTCATCGCTGATTTCCACGCCCGGCTGGTGCCGGTTCACGAGCGCGATCACCGGCTCGTCATCCGAGTCGCGCCCCGCATACACATCAAGCCAGTCGGCGTAGATGCTGCCGGTGGTGTAGAACTTCGCGCCGTTGACGACGAGGCCCTCCGAAGTCTCAGTCACCCGCGTAGCAATGTCGCCCACCTTGACCTCGCCGACTTCAGTCCACGCGTTGCCGATGGTCTCCCCCGCAACAAACCGCGCAAACCAGTTCGACTGGTCACTCGTGGCGTGCTGGTTCAAGCGGTCTTCCACGAACGCAAAGTGGCCGCGCAGCGCCTGAGTGATATTTGAGTCGGCAGCCGCGAGCTCCGCGAGCAGTTCGATCAGCTGCGGCAGGGATGCACCGTCACCGCCATATTTGCGCGGCACCCGCACGGCGCCAAAACCGGCACGCTTGAGCCAGTCGATCTCGCCGTAAGGCAGCCGACGCTCCTTCTCACGGTCGACCGCAGTGGCGGCAATCTTCGCGAAAATCGGGCGATACTTCGCCGCAAGCGCCTCATAGTCGGCACCGAGCGAGAGTTCTTCCCGTGTTTCCTCCGGGAGCCGGGCGGCTAGGCCAGCGATGGATGCGGCGGCCGGGAAGCGATCAAGTTCGGTGGTCTGGGTGGTCGTTGCGAACGTCATTAGCGGTCCTTTCGAATGGCGGGAAGCGCAGGGCCTCGAGAAGCACTGGGCCTCGACAAGCACAGGGCCTCGAGAAGTTCACTGCCTCGTGGAATGCCTCGAGCCGTGCTCATGCTGCTGTGCGAAGAAAGTTACGCAGGCCCACGGATCCTGTCATCCCTTTGTGTTGAAGCATGACGCGAAGTTACTTCGCAGCGTCACACGGCGTTAATCGACGTCATGTTGCACGGTGCCCGTTGACCTGAGCACGTCTCGACAGCCAGATTTCTCGGCAAGCAATTCCGCTTCCAATCCCGACGCGCACAACCGTGTGCCGCGCCGTTCGCAGCCGCAGAAAGCGAGCATCCACCATGACCGAAACTCTCACCCTCACCCAGGCGCCCGAGCAACTGCTCGACCGCTGGCAGCACGCCTCCCGCCCCACCGACCACGCGGGGTGGCTCGCCCGCGCGCTGGAAGTCGCGGACATCCTCGCCGCCGATGCGCTTGAGCGCGACCGCGCCAATCAGGCACCTGTCAATGAGGTGCAACTGCTGAAGAACGCCGGGCTCGTCACCGTACTCGGCCCCATCGCACACGGCGGAGCAGAACTGCCTTGGCATGTGGTGAACAAAATCGTGCGGATCATCTCGCGTGCCGACGGCTCGATCGGACAGCTGCTCGGCTACCACTACCTTTGGGCTTGGGCGGTGCGGCTCGTCGGCACCGAAGCGCAGATCGCGGCGGTCGAGGAGCTCTACACGAGCAATAATTTCTTCTTCGGCGGCGCCGTGAACCCGCGCGATAGCGACCTGAAGATCACCGAAGAAGCTGGCCAGCTCGTGTACAACGGCCACAAGTCATTCTCGACCGGCGGTCGCGTTGCCGACCTCACGGTGCTCGAGGGAGTTCTCGACGGCACCGAAACGCATATCTTCGCGATCGTGCCGACCCAGCAGCCCGGCATTGTGTTTGCCGGTGACTGGGATAACCTCGGCCAGCGGTTGACCGAGTCCGGTTCGGTCGAGATCAAGGATGTGCGGGTCGATTGGTCCGGTGCAGCGGGCTTCGTGGACCGCGAGTTCCAGCCGCTGGTGTACAACACGCTGAATGTTCCGGGGCTGCAGGCGGTGTTCAACAATATTTATCTCGGAATCGCGGAGGGTGCGCTGGCCAGCGCCGCGGCCTACACCCGCGAATACACGCGCGCGTGGCCCTTCGGCGGCGAGGACAAGCAGCACGGTACGGAAGAGTTTTATGTGCTGGAGGGCTACGGCCAGCTCGCCTCTAAGCTCTGGGCGGATGCGGCGCTCATCGACCAGATTGACCTTGAGATCAGCGAGGTCCTGCACGCGCCGCGTGAAGAGCTCACTGAGCGTCGTCGCGGCGAGGTCGCGGTGCGAGTCGCGGCCGGCAAGCTGCGCATCATCGAGGATGGCCTCGAGATCGCGAACAAGATCTTTGAACTCACCGGTGCGCGTGCGAGCGCGAATCGGGTGGGCTTGGACATTTACTGGCGGAACCTGCGCACGCACAGCCTGCACGACCCGCTCCCCTATAAGAAGCACGAGGTTGGGAAATTTGTCTTGGTGAATGAGATCCCGACCCCGACTTGGTATAGCTAAGGGATGCGCCGGTGGCGGTGACGGGGGTTCGGCGGCTTCCCTGCCGGTTAGCGCCCGCCGACTGAACCGCCACCGAAACCGCCACCGGCTGAGCCGCCGCCCGAGTAGGAGTCGGAAGAACCGCTGTATCCCGAGCTCGAGGTGTCCGGTGGAGTGGAGATCGCCGCCGTGCTTCGTACCGAGTCCAATGTGGTCGACAGATCCATCGCGCCGAGGTCGGGAATCCAGCTCGGCGAGTAGTTCTCTTCGCGGTAGCGCACCTGCAGTCGTTGCGCCCAAGACTTCGTGAGCCCGAAGAGTTCGGCATAGGGCAACAAACCCTCGTACACCTCAATCACTTCGCGACCCGTGACGGCGCCAGCCCCACCGCGACCGGCAGTCTCGCCGTGAACACCAGCTATACGACGCTCCGCAGTCTCGGCACCCTGCAGCATTTCGAGCCGATCCTGTTCCGCGAGCATGATGTACTCCTGCAGCCCGAGCAGCTCAGCTTGCAGGATCTTGCCTTCCGGGGTGAGACCGGTTGCGGTGATTGCGCTGTGGATCACAAAACCGATACTGACCAGCGCGGCGGCCGCGAGGAAGAAGCCAACGAGCGGCAACGCCATGAGATCTTCGCTGACGTGCGCCCAGGCAAAAAATACCCAAACGTAACTCGCCACTACCAGGCCCAGCACCGCGGCGAAGAGCCAGTTTCTCCGGGCAATTTCGGCGGAGTGTCCAATCAACCCGTCCGCGCGAGCCTGCTTCTGGATATCTTCGAGGAAGGACACCCAGCGCTGGCCCATGCTGTATTCGAAGCTGTGGATTGTGCGAAGGTCACCTTCGCTCGTGATCCGCAGCACCTTGCGCAAGAATTTGCGGGATTCCGCAGGCAAATTCGTCAGAGCGCCGACTAATCGCACCGTGGTTTCGTTGCGTTTCCCGCTCGAGTCAGTCTCCAGCGTGACGACGTCGCGAACCGCGGCGAACAGGATGCTCGCGGCGAAGGTTTTCTTATTGTCGGGCTTTCGGCCTTCGCGCAGTAGCAGTCCCGCGAGCACCGGGGGAATTTCGGAACGGTAGCGGGTGATGACTGGCACATCCACCGCGGTTTCGGGATTTCGACGCCGCCGCACCCATAACCAAATCAGCAATCCAGCCAGGATGAGCGAGACGAGGAATACCGCCGCGGCAATAACCTGCCCGAGGTTGAGCCCGCCGAAAACACCGGCGTGCTGCACCGCATCCTGCTCGAACTGGATGTCGAGCGTGACGTCGTCTTCCCCGAGGTTCTCTTCGGCAACAGAGATCGTCGTCACGTCACCATCGGCTGTCACCGAGAGGTCACACTGTCGTTCGGAATCGCCGAAACCGTCCATATAGCAGCGGACATCGAGCCCTTCGAAGCCTTCATCGGGTTCGCGATGGCGAGGTATTGGGCTGACCTTCGACCACAGCTCGCTCGGCATCCGCACTTCCGCCGAAAACGCTTCAATATCTTGGCTGCGATAGGGCGGCACAAGGTTCGGGGCGTACTGCAGGCCGTCGGTGTAGTGGAGATCGCGCAGCGTATTGACCAGGTCATACCGAATGACATAGGTGGTTTCACCGTGTACAAAATTGTCATCGCCGATTGCGATCAGCACGTCCTCGGCGCCGTGCTTTTGCGAGGTACTGAACGGTACCGGGTTCCCCGCTCCATCGGTGACCGAGAGATTCTCGAACCGCATTGTTTGCGAACTCATTTTTACGGGAATGCCACGCACGAGACCCCGGTTCTGATCCTCCTGCGGGAATCGCGCGGTGATCGTCTCAGTGAAGGCAGAACGCACCACTTCGCCGCCCAGCGGGCCCCGCTCCACCGTCACGTCAATTTCAGTGCGCCAGCTCGCGAAGTCGAAGTTGTCCACATTCGCCTGTGCCGGCCGCGGCCCGACAAAGAGCAGCACGAGCACCATGAGGGCGCACAGCAGCACAGCGCCGACAAGTGGAGTGCGTCGGGCCGTGGTCAAACGCGCGCGGGCAAGATGCTGGGCAGACATATCCCCATTGTGGCCCGAGCCACCGACAAGCGTCGCGCGAACGTCGAAAGATCCGCTTAGGGGCGGACGCCGCGTCCGCTAGTCGTAGTCCGGCGCCGCATCTGCGCCGAGGAATTCCTCATAGGTCGCCGCACCGGACTCGTGGAAGTCGGCCGCCGCATCCACCCCGATAAAGCGGTAGTGCCAGGGCTCATACTCGTAACCGGTCACTGCGGTCTCCCCCTCGGGGAAGCGCAGGATGAAACCGTACTGCCAGGCATTTTCGGCAAGCCACTGACCGGCGAGCGTGTCACCGAAGCACCCGTCCAAGATGCAGAACGGGTCGGAGTCGGGAGCCGAGATATCGGCAGCGAGCCCAGTTTGGTGCTCGCTATAACCGGGGCGAGCGCTCGTGGAGTCGGCCGCTTCCTGCCCCTGCTCCTCGACGTAGCCGTCGTAAAGGTGCGTTTGCAGGTCATAATCGCGATAGCCGCTGGTCATGTCGAGCACGTGTCCAGCTTCGGCTGCCGCCGCGAACATTTCCTTCACCGCGAACGCCGCATCGTGTCGCAGCGCGTGCTCGTTGATCGAAGAGACCCCGATCTCGTTCATGTAGACGAGGTCATCCGGCGCATAGTCGGCCGGGTCGAGCGGCACCTGCTTGTTGACCAGCACGGTGATGCTGGATGCGGTGGTGATGTCG
Source organism: Gulosibacter chungangensis (assembly GCF_008831155.1). Lineage (GTDB taxonomy): Bacteria > Actinomycetota > Actinomycetes > Actinomycetales > Microbacteriaceae > Gulosibacter > Gulosibacter chungangensis. The sequence goes on from NZ_WBKB01000001.1 coordinate 423,701, forward strand.
TACTGCGGCGTCGCCTCGGTGTTACCGGGGTCGGTCGGGGCACCAGTGGTGCTCTCGGCGGATGCGGTCGCTTCATCCCCCGTTGGGTTGGCTCCAAGGTCGGTTGAGTCCCCATCAGCGGACGTGAAAGAAGGCGTCACGGTGAGCGTCAAACCGTGCGAACTATTGGCCGTGGGCGGCGCGATGCTGAGCGGTTCGCTGGGCGAACCCCAGCCGGATGCGATGCCAATACCCGCGGCGGTCGCGGCGAGGAGCGCAACGCTCGCGATCACGCGCGTGACCTGTGGTGCCTTAGATTTGGTGGGCGGCGCGGCGTCCTCGTGCTCGGTCGTCACCTAGCGGTCTCCTCAATAACGTGCTGCTGCAGGGCTCAATGCTGCGGGCTAAAGATTTCAGGCCTCAAGTTTCAAGCCTTAAGTAACTGGACTCAAACGAGCCCGGGCTAGCTTTCCACATTCCAGCGAAGTCCACATTCAGACTTCCCGACCGGATGCGTCGTTTAGTCCTCGTCCTCATCCTGCTCGGCCGCGTAGCGCGCGGCAGCCCGAGGGTTCCACAGCACGACCTCGCTGCGAGCCCGCACCCGATGACCGCGCGCGATCGCGACGATCTCGCCGTGCCCGGCCGCGAAGACCCGCTGGCGCTCGAGACGTTCCTCGGCAAGCTCATGCTCGAGTTCTCGCATCCGCTTACGAAGGCCGCGAACTTCTTCGCGCAACTCAACGATCCGCAGAATGCCCTCGAGGCTCACGCCCGCTTCTGAAAGCTCGCTAATCTCGCGCAGCTTCGCGATGTCCACGAGCGAATACCGCCGGACGCGACCCGAGGTGCGTTCGGGCACCACGAGCCCCATCCGGTCGTATTGCCGCAGTGTTTGCGGATGCATTTGCGCCAGTTCGGCAGCGATGGCGATCGAGAATACCGGGGCATCCTCATCAAGATTTGGCGTCGGTGGGATGGTCATCGCTGCCTCCTTTCTGGTGAGCAGTTATACGAGAGTTTAATTGCGAGCTTCGCGAAGCAGGTCATCGCGTGGATTGTCTTCGGGCGAAGCATCGATGAAGGCGTCGAGCGCCTTTTCTTGCTCGCTCGTGAGTCGGTTCGGCACGATCACACCGAGCTCGACGACCATGTCACCGGTCTTCGACTTGGTCTTCACACCGCGACCCTTCACGCGCAGCTTCTTGCCCGTTTGCGAGAATTCGGGGACGCGCACCTTGACAGTCTTGCCGTCAATGGTCGGCACCTCGATCGTCGCGCCACGCACGGCTTCCGCAAAGGTAATCGGCACCTTCACGACGATATTGTCACCGTCGCGCTCGAACACCGGGTGCGGTCGCACGGACACCTCGAGGATGAGGTCGCCGGGCTCGCCACCCTGGGGCCCCGGGGAGCCCTTGCCGCGCAGGCGAATCTTTTGGCCATCCTTCACGCCCGCGGGGATGCGCACGGTAATGACTCGGCCGTCACCGGCCTGCAGGTCGATCGTGTCGCCCTTGATCGCGGTCATGAAGTTGAGGGTGGTGGATGCGCGCTGGTCGTTGCCCTTTCGGGGACCAGCTTGGAAGCCCGCCGGTCCCCCGGCACCGCCACCGAACATCCCGCCGAAGAGGTCTTCGAACCCGCCGCCGGAGGTGGTGGTGTAGGTGCGACCGCTCTGGCCGTAGCCGCCCTGACCGAAAAGTCCCCCGAAGAGGTCCTCGAAGTTGCCAGCGCCGCCCGGACCGCCAGGACCGGCAGAGAAGCGCGCACCCGCACCCATGGCGCGAATCTGGTCGTACTCTTTGCGCTTTTCTTCGTCAGAAAGCACGTCATAGGCTTCGGAGATTTCTTTGAATTTCTCTTCGGCCGCTTTGTCACCCGGGTTGGAGTCCGGGTGATACTTACGCGCGAGCTTGCGGTATGTCTTGCGCAACTCGGCATCGCTGATGTCTTTGTCGACACCTAGCGTTTTATAGAAGTCCTTCTCGAACCAGTCTTGGCTCGCCATGCACTTCTCCTTTCAAAGTCTCGGTGTGTGTCATGTGCAAATGGGGGCACCCGCAGTAGCGAGCACCCCCATCCGGTACGCCTTATTCGGCCGGGACAAACACCGCGACCTTGGCGGGACGAATCTCACGTTCACCAATGCGGTAGCCAAGCTGGACCACGTCGGCGATGGTGTGTTCGGTTACTTCGGGATTCGGCAGCTGAGCGATTGCCTCGTGGATCGCCGGGTCGAAGGGTTCGCCCTTCTCGCCGTAAGATTCCACGCCGAGCTTCTCGATCGTGCCGTAGAGCTTCGCGACGATCACCTGCAGGGCGCTGCCCTCAGGAAGGTCGCCCGCCGCCTCGGCACGGCCAAGGTCGTCGAGGACCGGCAGCAGCTGGGTGACCACATTGGCCGTGGCCACCTCACCGAGTTCTGCCTTCTCACGATCGGTGCGACGACGGTAGTTGGTGTACTCCGCCTGTACCCGGCGCAGGTCATCGAGGCGCTCCCGCGCGAGGCGCGCATCCTCGGTCTCTTCGACAGCGGATGCGGCGTCCTCGCCGGGCAGATCAGAAGCAGTGGATGCGTTCATCGCCTCGTTGAGGAGGTTTTGCAGTTCCTCGTCCGAGATCGTCTCGCGCTCGGCGTCAGCCTGCGCGTCGGCTACGGCGTCCTCGACGTCGTTACCTGCCGCATCCTGGTTCGGCTCACGAACCTTCCCGGTCTCCGGGTCGATCCGTCGCTTATCGCGAATGATCGGCTCTTCGTGCTGGGCTGGGTTTTCGGACCCGCTGTTCTGCTCGTTACCCATGTTCTGGGTCACCGCCTACTTCTTGTCTTCGTCGTCTTCGTCAACAACCTCGGCGTCAACGATGTCGTCGTCACCGTCAGCCGTTGCCGCGGTCGGCTCCTGCGGGGCTTCACCTTCGGCAGCCTGCTGCGCGTAGATTGCCTCGCCGAGCTTCTGCTGCGACTCGTTGAGCTTGTCGAACGCGGTCTTTACTGCCTCGTCGTCATCACCGGCGAGAGCGGTCTTCAGTGCGTCAACGTCAGCCTGAACATCGTTCTTGACGTCGGCGGGAAGCTTCTCCTCGTTCTCCGAGATGATCTTCTCAACCTGGTAGACGGTCGACTCGGCAAGGTTGCGACGCTCGGCGGCCTCGCGGCGTTCCTTGTCTTCTGCCTCGTGCTCAGCAGCTTCCTTGACCATGCGGTCGATGTCTTCCTGCGGGAGGCTCGAGCCACCCGAAATGGTCATCGACTGCTCCTTGTTGGTGGCCTTGTCCTTCGCCGAGACGTGCACGATACCGTTCGCGTCAATGTCGAAGGTGACCTCAACCTGCGGGATTCCGCGCGGGGCCGGTGCGATACCGGTCAGCTCGAAGGTACCCAGCGGCTTGTTGTCGCGAGTGAACTCACGCTCACCCTGGAAGACCTGGATCTGCACCGAAGGCTGATTGTCTTCAGCCGTGGTGAAGGTCTCCGAACGCTTGGTCGGGATGGCGGTGTTGCGCTCGATGAGCTTGGTCATGATGCCACCCTTGGTCTCGATACCGAGGCTCAGCGGGGTGACGTCGATGAGGAGGACGTCCTTACGCTCACCCTTCAGCACACCAGCCTGGAGGGCAGCACCAACGGCGACGACCTCATCCGGGTTGACACCCTTGTTGGGCTCCTTGCCACCGGTCAGCTGCTTGACGAGCTCGGTGACGGCGGGCATACGGGTCGAGCCACCGACGAGGACGACGTGGTCGATGTCGCTGACCTTGACGCCGGCTTCCGCGATGACGTCGTTGAAGGGCTTCTTGGTGCGGTCGAGGAGGTCCTTGGTGAGCTCTTCGAACTTCGCGCGAGTCAGGCTCGCGTCGAGGTTTGCGGGGCCCTCGTTCGTGAGCGAGAGGTAAGGCAGCTGGATGCTGGTGCTGGTCGAGTTCGACAGTTCCTTCTTCGCCTGCTCAGCGGCTTCCTTGAGGCGCTGGAGGGCGATCTTGTCACCCGAGACGTCGACACCGGTCTGGCTCTTGAATTCGCCGATCAGGTAGTCAACAACGCGCTGGTCCCAGTCGTCACCACCGAGGCGGTTGTCACCGGCAGTGGCGCGCACCTGGATGGTCGAGAAGTCTTCGTCCTTACCAACTTCGAGGAGCGAGACGTCGAAAGTACCACCACCGAGGTCGAAGACGAGGATGAGCTCGTCTTCCTTACCCTTGTCGAGGCCGTACGCGAGCGCTGCTGCGGTCGGCTCGTTGATGATACGGAGGACGTTCAGGCCAGCGATTTCGCCGGCTTCCTTCGTCGCCTGACGCTCAGCGTCGTTGAAGTATGCGGGGACGGTGATGACCGCGTCGGTGACCTTGTCACCGAGGTAGGTTTCGGCGTCGCGCTTGAGCTTGCCGAGGGTACGCGCCGAGATTTCCTGGGCGGTGTACTTCTTGTCATCGATGCCCTGGGTCCAGTCGGTACCCATGTGGCGCTTTACCGATGCAATGGTGCGGTCAACGTTCGTAACGGCCTGGCGCTTGGCGGTTTCACCGACGAGCACCTCGCCGTCCTTTGCGAACGCAACGACCGAGGGGGTCGTACGCATGCCCTCGGCGTTGGCGATGACCTTCGGCTCGCCACCTTCGAGGACAGCTACAACAGAGTTCGTGGTTCCGAGGTCAATACCAACGGCACGGGACATGTGTTCTCCTTGTGGTTTTCGTAAATATTGGTCTGCGGTTCACTCCGCACTGCCGTGTTTCTCACTTGCGTGATGTGAGTGCGGCGGCGCCGGGAGCATGTACTTCCAAGACTCAGAAGCTCTCACTCGGCAACCTTGAGTGAACCTGACTCAAGTCTACTCTTGAGCCGAATCGTGTCAAGTTTGAAAGCTGAGAGTTGAGTGTATGAGACTCAGGTCTCGAAATCACAACTTGAGCGTTCATCGGTAGTCAATTAGCAACACGGTCGGGCTGTAGACGCCAAGCCGATACCCGGATGTCGTGGGCGCAGCCTAGAATCCGGATTGTGAGCACCTCGACGACGCCAGAGTCAGGCGATTCAAAGACGAAGACCTCCCTGCTGACCACGCAGGACGGTGAGCAGATTACCGTGAAGGAGCAGCGCCGTCGCGCCTTTGCTTGGCAGCTCTATGACGTGGGGAACTCCGCGTTCCAAGCGGTGGTGGTGACCTTTGTCTTCGCGACCTATCTCGCATCCGACTACTTCATCGACCCGGAGATCGTGGCCCTCGGCACCGCCAATCCCGAAGACTCGGCCTATCTTAACGCCCAGGCGGGCTCGCAGCAGATCATGAGTGGGCTCGATCTCGCCGCTGCAATCATCGTCGCGGTGATTGCTCCGGCGCTCGGTCGCTCGGCCGACGGGTCGAAGAAACGCAAGCTCTACCTCGCGCTCTTCTCGGGCGTGACGATCGCCTGCATGCTTGCAATGTTCTTTGTGTTCCCCGAGGCGAAATTCCTTGTGCTCGGCGCGACCCTGCTCTCGGTAGGCAAGGTGTTCTCCGACCTCGCGGAGGTCAATTACAACGCGATGCTCTCGCAGGTGTCGACCAAGCAGAACGTCGGTCGCGTATCCGGAACCGGCTGGGGCCTGGGTTATATCGGCTCGATCGTGCTGCTGCTGGTGCTGCTTGTACTCTTCCTGCAGGATTTCAACGGAGATGCGCCGGGCAGTGGCCTCCTCGCCGTCGCTTCGGGGCTCGATGGGGATGCGCTCAACATTCGCCTCGCGGTCGTGGTCTCGGCACTCTGGTTTATTTGCTTCGTAATCCCGCTGCTGCGTCGTGTCCCCGAAGCGGACGCAAAAGTTGGGGTCAAGCGGGTGAGCTTCTTCCAGGCCTATGGCGAACTTTGGAAGACAATCACCTGGCTCTGGAAGCACGACCGCAAGCTGCTGCAGTTCCTTCTCTCCAGCGCGATCTTCCGCGACGGGCTCGGCGCGATCTTTGCTTGGGGTGCCGTGCTCGCTGCCCAGGTCTACGGCTTCACGAGCAGCGAGGTCATCTACTTCGCGGTGGCCGCGAACCTCGCCGCTGGCTTCGGCACGCTCATCTCTGGCTATCTCGATGACCGATTCGGGCCGAAGGCCGTGATCATCGCATCCCTCATCTGCCTGCTGATCGTGGGCGGCACGATGATGTTCACTTCGAACGAGAAATCTGTGTTCTGGGTAGTTGGGCTGATCCTGTGCCTGTTCGTGGGCCCGGTGCAGTCCGCGTCACGTTCCTACCTTTCGCGTGCGGTGCCAGCCGGACACGAGGGTGAAATCTTCGGTCTCTACGCGACCACGGGGCGTGCAGCCGGTTGGATCGCGAACCTGCTCTACTTCGCATTCATCACCTGGATCATGCAGCCCAAGGCCGGTGTTTGGGGCATCCTCATCACCCTTGCGCTCGGACTCGTGCTGCTGCTCACGGTTCCTGCCAAACGCGGCGTCGTGAAACTCCAGCAAGCCGACCACCAGTAGCCCGCGCGACCGGGCCCTGTGCCCGACTAGCCGCTCAGAATCGGATGCTGGGCCCACGCAACTGCGTAGGCCCAGCATCCGTTATATAGAGGAATCGCTTGTTAGCGACCGACGTAACCCGCGTCCACGTGGAGGGTCGTACCCGTCACGTAGCTGGACTGGTCAGAGATCAGCCAGAGGCTACCCTCCGCGATTTCCTTGGCCTGCCCGAAGCGGTTGAGGAGCGAGAGCTGCGGCGCGTAGCTCGCCTCATCGAGGCCGAACTCCTCCAGCGCCCCGCGGAGCATCGGCGTATCGATCGCGCCCGGTGCCACCGTGTTGACCCGGATGTTGTGCTCGCCGTTCTCCATCGCCGCAACCTTGGTCATCCCGACCACACCGTGCTTGGCCGCGACGTAGGCAATGTTGTTCGGCTGCGGGCGGAAACCCGAAACCGACGAGATGTTCACAATCGAACCACCCTCACCCTGCTTAAGCAGCTGCTGCAGCTCGTACTTCATGCACAGCGCCGTGCCCTTGAGATCGATCGCCATCAGGCGGTCCCAGTAATCCTCATCAAATTCCGAGACCAAGGCATTGTCCGGAGTGAGTGCGGCGTTGTTCACCGCGCCATCCAAACGACCGTACTTTTCGACGGTGGCGGCCACCATCTGCTGCACCTGCTCGCTCTTCGAAATATCCACTTCCACGAAGGTCGCTTCGCCCCCGTTTGCGAGGATGTCATCAGCAACAGCTTGGCCCTTTTCGACGTTGAAGTCGGCAACGACAACCTTGGCTTTCGCTTCGGCAAAGAGTCTGGCGGTGGCTTCACCCATGCCCATGGCGGCACCGGTGACGATCACGACCTTGTCTTGGAGGACGGGATATGTCATTTCGGGTTCCCTGCTTTCTTCATTGGCGATGTGTTGGGGGTTGGCGCCCCTTCGCAGTCTTAGCTCACAACCCTGTGAACGACATCTGTCGGTGAAGTGCTGTGAGAAATCTCATCCTCGACATGTCATGATTCGATGAATTGACATAACCGGAGGCAAGTAAATATGGCACGCAGGAGAGGGCTTGACGGCGCTGCTCGCATCGCAACCGCGATCGAAGATCTCGGACCCCGCTCATTCGGTGGTTCCCTCGCGTGTTTTGGTGACATCCTCGGCGGTAGGGTCGACAACTATCACGAGCTCGTGGAAGTCCACGCCTTCAGCAAGCACCTCATTCTGCTCTTCGAAGACGGCGTCTCGGTGCACGTCTGGCGCCCCATGGGCCTCACGCTCGGTGTGCCCGGGCTGGCCATCGCGGGAGCATCCAAAGTGGTCCTCGAGGTGATGCCGTTTGGTGAGCACGGCGAAGGGACCGAAACTCGCAGCACCGAATACCTGGTGACCGACTCCGGCAAGGTCGAAATACGTACAAACGGGAACACAATCGGCCCCCGGTTCTGGCCGTTCGGACGCAAGAAACGCCAGCAGGTCGCCCCAGGGCCGGACCGGGCGCACGTGACCCTCGGCGCACCTGCCTTCGAAATCATTGATCACGTGGAGTACTTCACCCCGACGGATGCTTGAGCCGGCTGGTGTGGCCGGCGGCCTGCCTCACAGCAGTCCACCTCACAGCGTGGACGCTCATACTTGAGCGATGACGGCCACAGACGGCACTCCCCCGAGCTCAGACGATTGGCAACCCCGGAACGCAAAAGCTGACGCGACCCGCCGCATCCACCCCGCAAGTCGCGCTGAGCAATTTGCGATGGGCCGTGCGCTGCGAAAGCAGACGCCGCGAACCTCGCTCGCGCAGCGCACGCCAACCAGCCGTGACGCGGTCGCGCACTTAGAAGAGCAGAATCGGTCGCGGCTCGAGCACCTCATCCCGCTGCGTTTTGGGCGCATGCTCGCGAGCCCATTCGCGTTCTTCCGCGGCACCGCGGGGCTGATGGCGCTCGATCTTGCGCAGGATCCGCATTCGGGCATCCCGGTGCTCTGCTGTGGGGATGCCCACCTCAGCAATTTTGGGTTCTATGCTTCCCCCGAGCGGCGGCTCGTGTTCGACCTTAATGATTTCGACGAGGTCGCGATCGCGCCGTGGGACTGGGACGTCAAGCGGCTCATCACCAGTGTGATCGTGGGTGGCGAAGACCATGGCTTTGAGCAGTCCGAGATCCGTCGTTTCGCCCTCGCCGCGTTCTCGGCCTACGCAAGCAGCTTGCGGGCGATGGTTGAGCAGAGCCCCGTGCAACGCTATTTCGTGCAGCCACATATTGAGGCGATGACGGCGCAGATCGATAAGCAGACTCGCAAGGTGCTCGAGCGGTCAGTGGCTTCCGCACGCAAGCGCACATCCGAACGGGTGGTGCGCCGGAATACCGAGCGGGATGCGCAGGGCCAGTTGCGGTTTATCGAGCAGACGCCGCGGATGACCCGGCTCGATAATCTCAATGCGCCGCTGGTGGAACAGCTCTTTGCCGAGTACCGCGGTACCGTCACCTTCGATATCGCTTCAGTGTTGGCGCAGTACCTGCCCACCGACACGATCCGCCGCGTGGTTGGGGTTGGCAGCGTCGGCACCCGCTGCGCGCTGCAACTCCTCGAGGGCGCCGACGATGACACCCTCGTATTGCAGGTCAAGCAGGCCAATCAATCGGTGCTCGTGCAGTACGGCGGCTTTGCGCAGCCGCGGCGGTTGGTGGATGCGGTGGTACAGCGTGGCCAGGGCGCTCGCGTGATCAATGGGCAGCGGCTCTTGCAGGCTGTGTCGGATCCTTTCCTCGGACATCTTCGCTTTGATGACGCTGATTTCTATGTGCGGCAGTTTCACGACATGAAGGGTTCGGTGGAACTCTCGGAACTGGACGCCGAAGGTTTCCGTGACTACGGCATTCTCTGCGCGACCCTACTCGCGCGGGCGCACTCGCAGAGCCCGCTCGCAGCGCAGGTCGTGGGCTATATCGGTACTTCGAATACCGCCGCCGAGGCGATCGTGGATTGGGCGTTTGCGTATGCGGAGCAGTCCTTTGCGGATTACCGCGCACTGCAAGCGGCTGCCGAGTCGGGACGAGTTCCGGTGGCGGTCGAGTCGGATCGGTAGCTCGGGTTAGGGCTGGAGCGTCTCGATCACCTCGTCGAGGGCGACGCGATATTGCAGGGTGAACTGGTAGCCGGAGTGCGTTGCAACCTTCCACAGGTAGCCGTTCGGGTCAGTTTCGGATGCACCGCGATCGATGGGATTGTCTTTGTCACGGTAGCTATAGATAGGGAAGCCGAGGTAGTCGGTGCGACGCCAGAGGCTGCGCCAGGCCGGCTGTGGCTCTGAGCTTGCGCCCGACGTGAGCTCTTCACGAAGTGAAGGCCCGTAGCGGGGTTCAGTAATTCTGAGCCCAGCTAGGTCCTCGTGGAATTCGTGCAGCACCTGCCGGTTCCAGGGGTCGACAGAGAACAGCTGTGGCCCCCGAGTCGGCGGTACCCCGAGCACATCCGGACCAAGGACATCCGGAAAGATCCGCGAGAAGTAGGCGCGCAGCTGGATGCCGAAAGTGACAAGGCCAAGCCGGCCCCGTGCATCCGGTCGGGTGTCAGGCGGTGCAGATCGTTCCAGCTGGGAAGCATTCGCTTGAGCATCGTCAGCTTCATCTCTGCCGCCCGCTTGGCCGAGCGCCGCAAACAGCGTGGCGGTGGCGAGCACGCCACCCATGGAGTGCGCGGCAAGCACCACTCGGCGCTCCGTGTCACTCGGGTTATTCGGGCGGTCCGGGTCTTCCGGATGCTCTGGCGAATCGAGCCAGTCGAGGGTGCGGGTGCTCAACTCCGGGATCGCGCGCTCCCCGTAACAGGGTGGCGCGAAGGGGTGGCCAGCCCTCGGGAAGAAGCAGAGGATATTCCAGAGCAGTCCCAGCGGACGTTCCTTGCTCGAAGCAGCATTGGCGATCGCCATCACAATGGCCATGCCCGCGAGTGCGATCATGACCGTGAGCGAGGCGGCGATTGCCGCATCCACCACCGCGAGGAAACTCGCGCTGGCCGTGGCCAGGGTGCCGTCGCGAGCCACCAGGCTCACCAAAACCGCCGCATCCCTGACCGCCCCCGGACCGCTGAGCCACTCGCGGTCACCATCGGTGTTGCGGGTGATACGCCTGGTCCAATAGGCCACATTACAGAAGGCGAACGGCAGGGTCAGCAGCCACCCAATCTGCACGAAAATCGAGACGACCGCGGAGCCGAGCGAGCCTCCCGAGCGCACCATATTGCCCCAGGAATAGGCTTCGGTGCGAATGCGTCCGGGCTCGTCGGTGCGCGGCTGCGGTGTGTTCAGGTCACCGGCTTCGGGGGCGGTCGGGGATGCGGCGGGCTTCTTATAGGTCCAAAATCCGCCGAGCTCATCGCCGGCCACGCTCACGATCTCGTCACGAGGCACGCCCAGCATGGTTTCTGGCGGGGTATTTGCGATGCCGTGGATGCGCAATTCAAGAATGTGCGCGGCACGCTCTTTTGAGAATTCCTTGGTGTTGGGCTGCTCCGACATAACGACCCCCTTGTCGCAATTGCCTCAGGGGCAGGCGTTCTTTGAGTTTAGTTCCACCCCTGCGCTGCAACTACACAATCAGCGCACAAAACCGCTGATCATTGAAGAAACACAATGGAGTGGTGTGACCGTGAGGTGAATCATGGAATCCTCGGGACAAGTCAGCAGGGCAATTGGTCTTATCGCTGCACTTTTGACGCTCGGCGCTTATCTGTGGTGGTGGCTTTCGAGTGGAAATCCGCCGAATCCCATCACGATTACGCTCGGGGTTGCTTTGCTCGGGCTTATTGCGGTGCACGTGGTGCAGTTATCGCTCGGTGGTGGAGCACGATATTCTGCGGTGCTCACCCTGGTGGCGACGGGGCTGTGGGTGTTTCTGAGCGCGAGCCTGGTGGGGCTGATGTTCGCGGCCACCTTGATAGGCGGCGAGAAGTTAGTGTCATCGACCTTTACCGTGCAGATGCTCTATATCGCCGCGGGCATGGCGCTCTATGCTGTGGCACTGCTCGGTGTTCGCTATCGCTGGATTTTGCGGCCGCTGGCGCAGCTTTACAGTTCGGACATCACGTACCCGCTAGAACCAGATCCGCAGAACGAACGCGACGCGCAGCCAAAACAAGACACGCAGCACTATCCCCGCGTAAGCCCCTTCTCTGACGGTTATTTCATATATGAGTCGGACAGGGCGCGCGCTCGCCAGTTTGACCGCATCCGCAAAGCCTCCGGCGATGCGTTACTCGCCGAGGCCACGCATATCCTCGCTACCACGCGAGGAAATGAGGCCGTAAAGACGGATCGTGAGGCGCTCAGCAAACTCATCGCGAAGCTCGAATGCGCAAAGAAGGCAGCCGATAGCAGCTTCGACCCGACAGCCTGTATGGACCGCATTCGACGACTCACCACCATGATCCTTGTCACGGTCAGTTCGCCTTCACCACGCTTCGTTTATCTGATGAAGGTCCAGAACCAACTCGCGATTGTGGCATTGGTACTGCTTGTCGCAGTCGGTGCGCTTAGTGCCACCGGGTGGATCGTACCGATGACGCTTGCTGCAATCGCCGCACTCATCTTTCGAATTCGAAACCTGATGCCCGTGGGGGATCCCGAAAAATATGACGGTGGGGCGCGCTGGATGGCGCTGTTCATTACCCCGCTGCTCGGAGCGGTCTCAGCGGTGATCGGCCTCTACGCGGTTGCGGCGCTGGCCCAGGCAGAGTTGCTGAGCGATACCCTCGGCGCCAAACTCGGGCTCCCCGACGGCCTCGGCATCGAAACGAGCCCGCAGCATTTCAGTATCCTCGCTCTCGGTATCGCGATCGCGTTCGGCTGGTCCGCACGCCTCCTCGACACGATGCTTGCGAAGCTGAGCGATAGCGTCGCGAAGGTTGAAGAGAAGAAGGCGGATGCGGCGGCGAAGGATGCGTCCGCGGCAATAGCTGAGGCCGAAGCAGCGAAAGATGACTGCGATATTTGCGGTTCCAGGGAAGCAGAGAAAGCACCTGAGAAGGACAGTGCCGACAAGGCCAGAGTCCCTGGTGATAAGAAGGATGCAGGGAAGGACGCAAGTTCTGAGGAAGTTGCATCCGGCGGCAATGGGAAAACCGGTGACCCGCGTTCCAGTCCTCGGGTCATCCTTGTGACGGCCCATACGTTCCTTCGACGGCGGCGAGCACGAAACCCAAGGATTCCCTAGCCTCGGACGCGTGGAGTCCCCGAGCCTCGCCCCGGCTACCGTACCAACCGAATATCGCGGTAATCCCCACCGTCATACAGGTGGCCCCACGAGCGCGTGAACCACGGCTCCTCGCGCTGAAACCCGTGCTTGCGGTAAAACGCCTCCGCCCGGTCATTGCCGTCGAACATCCATAACCAGGCCGGTCGGTCAGCGATGGCCGCGTCGATCAGCGCGTGCCCGAGGCCGCTGCCGTACGCAACCGCGAGCGTGTAGCAAAGCTTCAGTTCAAGCGGCCTCGGTGCATCCTCACCGGAGGTTTCACGGACCAACGCGACTCCGGCCGGTTCACCATCGAGCGAGCCGAGCCAGGTTCCCGCGAGCGACGCCGCGTCGGCGAAGTGCTCGCGCCAGGTGTCGAGTTGCCATGCGAGGTTCGAGCGTTCCGCGACAAGCGCATCCGGAACGATGCCGGAATAGGTCTCCCGCCAGGTGCGGGCGAGGATGCTCGCGACAGTCTCGAAGTCGGCCGGCGTCGCGGGGCGGATGCTGATGTCGCGGGTCACGGGCAGGTTCCTTCGAATGCGTGTCGGGGCAGACCGGAATCGTATCGCTTCGAGGCGGTCCATGCCCGGAGGAACGTTCGTCTTTCCTCGCTATGCTCGGGGCCGCTGCGAGGTCACCGATCGGTTCATGAACCAACCGGTTGCCGAATAGCTCCGCAGCGCGCATCTCGAAACGGCCTGAACTTCGCGTCATTTCGATACGCCCGCGGGCTACTCAATGACCGGAACTCCGTGACCGCCGCACGCATCCACTACCGAACACCTTGAAGGAACTCCATGCCTACCGTTCTTGCCCTGCACGCCGCCACCGCCGATGTTCCGCTGCTTACCGGCGGCACGATTGCTCGCCTGACTGCGGAGGGCCGCCGCGTCGTGATCGTGACACTCACGGGCGAGGCACCCACCGCGATCGCGCAGCAGCTCGGGGCGGCGCGCGCCGAGACCCTCGGGTACGAGCTGGCACTCGAGGCCGAGTCGAAGGTGCCGGCGGTCGAGGCGACCGAGCGCATCCGCGAACTGCTTGCCGACGAAGAGATCGACCTCATCCTGAGCTACGACAAGATTGGTGTCGTCCACGAACCGACCCACGTGCGGGTGCACGAGATTGGTAACGCGCTTGCCGAGCAGCTGGGTGCCCCGACGGTTGAGGCCGCCCTCACGAAGGAACTAATCAACAAGGGCGCAGGCGTCGCCAAGACCTTGCGGAAGACCGTGTCGTTCAGTGAGGAGCAGTTGGCGCAGTTCGTCTCGAAGTCGGACCTCGCGTACGACATCCCCGCGAAGAAAGCTTTCGACACCAAGTGGGATGCGATGAAAGCCGCCGGTGGTGGTGCCGACCGCTTCTCGCAGCTGCTCGCGCGTGGGATGCAGTTCCCGAAACTCGTGGTCGGGTCGCTGTTCCAGCACGAGTACTTTGCGGCTGGCCAGGGACAGGCCCCGGAGTGGTTTACGTCGCTCGCGAAGTAGCTGGCAGACTAGCCGCGGTAGGGCAGCCCGAAGTGTTCGCGGAGAGTGGAGCCGGTGTACTCGCGGCGGAAGAGACCGCGGTCTTGCAGGATCGGCACCACATGCTCGGCGAACTCGCGCAGCTGGCCGGGGATCGTGTACGGCATCAGGTTGAAGCCATCGGCCGCACCGGATTCGAACCAGCGCTGCATCTCATCGGCCAGCCGCTCCGGCGAGCCGACGATCTGGTGGTGGCCGCGCTGCCCGGCAACCCGCTTCGCGAATTCCCGCAGGCTGAGGTTCTCGGTCTCGGCAATTCGCTTGTAGACCCCCAGGCGCGACTGGTGCCCCTGCACCGATTCCGGGTCCGGCAACTTCGGCACCGGGCCATCGAGCGGGTACTCCCGCAGGTCAATCTGCACCACGTCGCGGATGCTGCCGAGGATGTGTTCGGGCTGCACCGTGTCGAGGAAGGCCTCGTGCGCCCGCTTCGCTTCCTCATCGGTCGAGCCGACCACGTAGGAGAAGCCGGGTGTAATCAGTACTTCTTCCTGCGCGCGTCCTGCCGCGGTGACTTCCGCACGCAGCTTCGACGCGAAGTTCACTCCCTCTTCCAGTGTGGTCTGCGCGGTAAACACGATTTCGGCATGCTTTGCCGCAAACGCAACACCCCGAGCTGAGGATCCCGCTTGCACCCGCACCGGCTCACCCTGCACCGAACGCCGGAACTCCCCCGGGCCAGCCACCGTGAAGTAGTGACCCTTATGGTCAATCGCCTGCACCGACCCGGGTTGCGTGTAGGTGCCGGCTTCTCGATCCCAAGCCACCGCATCCTCACCCCAGCTGCAGCAAAGCTCGCGAACGACTTCAATCGCCTCTTCGGCGATCTCGTAGCGCTCATCGTGCGGCAGGTGCTCCGACTGGCCGAAGTTCTTGACGGTGTCGGGCGAATAGCTCGTGACGATATTCCATCCCGAGCGGCCCTTCGAAAGATGATCAAGCGCGAGCACGCTGCGCGAGATCAGGTAGGGGTGCTGGAAGGTGGTCGAGGCGGTCGCGATAATTCCGAGCTTGTCGGTGAGCGCCGCGAGCGCACCGCCAAGCGAGAACGGTTCGAACGCATCCACCGGCGGGCCGTACTGCCAGCTCTCATCCGCGCCCGCCGAAAGCTTGTCAGCGATGAAGAAGGCGTCGAACTTTGCGTCCTCAATGATGCGCGCGGCCTCGGCGTACTGACTGAGATCGTTGGTGCTGTGCGCGGGGATTTCTGGAAGCCGCCAGGCGGAAGCGAGCTGCCCGTGCGGCAGCGCGAAGAGGGACAGGTGGATCTGGCGGTCTTGGGACATGGTTCTCCGAGGTTCATGAAGCACGCAGCTTCGAGCTAATACGTTAGGCTTGCCTAACCTAACTTAGCCGCTTGTTTCGGAGACAGACAGCCCCATGACTCAGCCCGCCACTTCCCCGGTAGAGAACGCCGCCGGCAGGACCAACTCAGACAGCGTCGGCTCAGACAACGCCATCTCGAACAGCGCCGCCCGCGACCTCCCAACCTCGGACAGCGTCACCGCAGCCATCGCTCCCGAATACGCGCGCACGTGGCTGATGCGCTCCGGCCGGCCCGCGGTCACCTCAGCGTGGGATGCAACTGCGGCGGATGCGCTGGTAATCGATCTGGAGGATGCGGTTCCCCCGACCGAGAAACAGGCCGCGCGGGATGCTCTGGTCGCGGCATTCGCGTCCGGTCGCCGCGCGTGGGTGCGGATCAACGCGTTTGGCAGTGGTCAGTGGTGCGCCGATGTTGAGGAACTGGCGGCGCTCGACAACCCGGGTTCGCTCCTCGGCGTCGTGCTCGCGAAGACCGAGGCTCCGGAGCAGGTTGCCCGCACGGTAGCGACACTGCCAGGTGTGCTGGTGGTGCCGCTAATCGAGTCGGCGCGGGGCCTGCAGCAGGTGGACGCGATTGCTGAGGTTGGCGGGGTACTGCGGCTCGGCTTCGGGTCGGGCGACTTTCGGCGAGACACCGGGTTTAGCGTGGCCGATCACGTACTCGGCCACGCACGCAGTCGCATCACGGTAGCCTCGGCCGCGGTGGGCCTGCCGGGACCGATCGACGGTGGCGCGCGCGGCACTGATGAGCCTGCGCTACGTTCCCAAGCGGTGAACGCCCTCGACTTCGGTTTTGAAGGAAAGTTCGTGATCGACGAAGCACAGGTGCTGCCGCTCAATCAGGCCTTCGCACCAACGCCGGCCGCGGTGCAATCCGCTCGCAAGCTGATCGCGACGCTAGACCCCGAAAACCCCGCCACCGGTGATGATGCCCCGCAACTTGGCTTTGCCCACCGCATCCTCACCCGGGCCGCTGCCTACGGCCTGACCGAGGCTGCATCCCGCGAGTAGTTCGCAAAGACGACCTGCTGCGGGTGAGCCAGATCAGGCCTGGCCCGGAAAGTCACATATCTTCACGTTCGAGCACTCGCCTATTACTGAAGGCGGATCGTGGATACGGTGGGGCAGGTCCGTCCCTTATCGGAGGAGAACCGTGAGCACCGTAGCCCTCGAAACCCGCATCACCCCACTTGAGCCAGTCGAGCTCGACGCGGCAACCATCGCGAAGCTGCCGGCCAGCAACGTCGATGTGATTCCTCCACTGCACCCGCAGTGGCAGTCGCTCGACCTGCGTGAGGTGCTTTCGCGTCCCGCGGCGTTCGTATCGGTGAGCCAGTCGAACTCGCTGTACAAGCCAGGTGGTGTGCAGTACTCGGAGGGGCACGCTTACCGCGGCAGCCTCGAGGCGACTGTACGCTCGGCCAAGGCCGCGCGTCAGGCCAGCAATTTTGTTTCGTTTAACTGGGTCGGCTTCTCGGTGTTCCGCGATCAGTACCCGCAGACCGTGTTCGATGCGGCGCAGTACGACCACTGGACCGGGCACATCGACGCAACCCCGGAGCAAATTGCTTGGGATGACGCGCTCGTTGACGAACTAGCCGAGCTCGTCGAACCCAGCGACAAGCAGCTCAAGGAAACGGCCCTGCAGACCGCATTTGTCGGTACCGATCTGCCCGGTACCCTCGCCCGCAAAAAGGTCGAGGTCGTCGTGTTCACGGGCATCCACCTCGACTGGTGCGTGGAGGGCAACGCCCGTGCTGCGCGCGACCACGGCCTACTGCCGATCATCATTGGGGACGCGACCGGCACGCACGACCCCGCCGACGAAGCCGCCGCCTTCCGCCGGATCAACAATTTCTTCGCGCCGGTGATTAGCTCGGCACAGTTTGAGGAATTGCTGCGGCGCTAGTAGGGGTCTACCGGAATCGCAGTAGGCGCAGGGAGTTCAGCACCACGAAGACGCTCGAGAACGCCATCGCGACGCCCGCGATCATCGGCGAGAGCAGTCCCAGCGCGGCAAGCGGGATCGCCGCGACGTTATAGGCGAAGGCCCAGAACAGGTTCTGCATGATCACGCGGTTTGAGCCCCGCGAGAGCCGAATCGCGTCGACCGCAGCCTGCAGATCATCGCGCACGAGTGTGATGTCGGATGCTTCGATCGCGGCATCGGTTCCGCCACCCATCGCGATCCCCAGGTCAGCGGTCGCAAGTGCGGGCGCGTCGTTCACCCCGTCACCCACCATCGCGACCTTCTGCCCTTCGGACTGCAGCTTGGCGATCACCTGTGCCTTCTGTTCGGGCAGCACCCCCGCGATCACCCGGTCGATACCGACCTCTGCCGCTACGGCCTTAGCCACAAGCTCATGGTCGCCGGTGAGGAGCACCGGTTCGAGCCCGAGTTCGCGCAGGTGTGTGACAGCGTCGGCCGAGGTCGGTTTGATCGTGTCGGCGACAGCAATCACACCGATCGGCTTGCCGTCGACACGGACAAGCACCGGGGTCTGTCCCGCGCTCGAGAACTCGGCGATGACCGAGTCGGATGCCGATACCTCGACAGCACCGGCACCATCTTGAGGCTGCGACACAACTCGCCCAACCCGCACCTCGGCACCATCCACCACTCCGACAACACCGCGGCCAGCTTCATTGCGGAAGTCCGCAACGGGCTCGAGTGCCAAGCCGCGATCCCTTGCCGCCGCGACAATCGCGCGGGCGAGTGGGTGCTCCGAAGCATCCTCAACCGAGGCTGCCAGCGTGAGCAGAGCATCCTCATCGACCGAAGCATCCAGCGAACGAATCCGCGCGAGGCTCATCTCGCCGCTTGTCACCGTGCCAGTCTTGTCGAGCACGACGGTGTCGATCCGGCGCGCCTGCTCGAGCGCTTCGGGACCTGCGATCAGGATGCCCAGCTGGGCACCGCGACCGGTTCCGGCGAGGATTGCGGTCGGGGTGGCGAGTCCCAGCGCACACGGGCAGGCGATGATCAGCACCGCAACCGCGGCGGTGAAGGCCATGTCGACGGTGCCGCCGAAGATGAGCCAGGCGATCAGCGTGACCACTGCCAACACCAGCACGATCGGCACGAACACGGCCGAGATCTTGTCAGCGAGGCGCTGGGCCTGCGCCTTTCCGTTCTGCGCGTTTTCGACGAGCTCACCCATCCGGGCAAGCTGAGTGTCCGCGCCAATTCGGGTCGCTTCGACAATCAGTCGGCCCGACTCGTTCACGGTCGCGCCAACCACCTCGTCGCCGACACCCACCTCGACCGGCACCGATTCGCCGGTCAGCATCGAGGTGTCGACGGCGGATGCACCTTCCAGCACCCTGCCATCGGTCGCGATTCGCTCGCCCGGGCGCACCACGAAGCGTTGGCCAACCATGAGTTCCGAGACGGGGATGCGGCGGGTCTCGTCGCCGTCGAGAATCTCGACGTCTTTCGCGCCAAGGTCAAGGAGCGCCTGCAGAGCTGACCCAGCCTGACGCTTTGCGCGCGCTTCGAGCCAGCGGCCAAGCAGCAGGAACATCGTCACGCCCGCGGCGACCTCGAAGTAAATATTGCCGGTGCCCGACTCGGGCGTGAGCCGCCACTCGAAGCCGTGGGTCATCCCAAGCATGCCCGCGTGGCCGAAGAACATCGCGTACAGCGACCAGAGAGTCGCCGCCGTGACGCCGATCGACACCAGCGTGTCCATACTGGTTGCGCCGTGGCGTAAGTTCCTCAGCGTCGCGCGGTGGAACGGCCACGCGCCCCAAGTGACAACCGGCAGCGTCAGCACCATGACCAGCCACTGCCAGCCGACAAACTGCAGCTGCGGCACCATCGAAAGAAGGATGACCGGGACCGTCAAGATCGCTGACCAGATAAAGCGGCGGCGGTAGGCGGATGCGGCGCGTTGATTTTCGTCGGGCGTCCCGGCGTGGTCGTGGTCGGCATGAGCGTGCGCGGCGTGATTGTCGGCAGCACTACCTTCCGCTGTGCGGCCCTCAAGCCCGCGCTGCTTCTTGCTGCCCGCTGCAGTCTCCCCAACTTCCTCCATCTGATGCGGCAGCGTCGCCGTGGCAGCCGTGTGGGGTGAAGCGTGCGGGGTGGCGTCGTAACCGGCCGCCCGAACTGTCTCGATCAGTCGCTCGATCTCAGCATCCGCATCCTGCCCCGCAGGCACGCGGATGCTCGCGCGGTTGAGCGCGAAGTTCACGTTCGCTTCGACGTCGTCGAGCTTGTTAAGCTTGCGCTCGATGCGATTCGCGCAGGATGCGCAGGTCATCCCTTCGACGTCAAGCGTGATGGTCTTGAGGACAGGCTCGTTGAAGATTGTGTTCCCCGACGAGTTGCGGCTGTTGCTCGCGCTGGTGTCACTCGGTGTCGACGAGCTCATATCCTGCCTCCTCAATCGCAGCGCGCACCGCCACAATGTCGAGCGGTGCAGCAGATTCAACGACAGCCGAGCCCACTTCGTGGCTCGCAATCACCGAGGTCACCCCGTCGATCTCGCCGAGTTCCTCGCGCACGCTCATCTCGCAGTGGCCGCAGGTCATTCCGGTGATCTGATAGGTGGTGGTAGTCATGATTTTTCCTCCTCGGTCCATGTAACCAATATACCCCCCATGGGTATTCCTGCGATCGGAAAATTCAACGGGATCACAGATCGGTGATTAGTGTGGATGAGATGAGCGGCTATTTCGAGCGGGAACGGACCCCAGACGGGGAGATTTTCACGCCGACGACGGATGCGGTGAGCGGCTGGGGTGCCATGGTGCGCGGGCCCGCAATGACCTCGCTCATGGCGCGGACGGTAGAGCTGGCTGTGGTTGCGCAAATCGGTGTGGATCGGGTCGACGTGACAGACAACTCGAATAGCGCACTTGATCGCAGCGGTGAGACAGGCGGTTTCATCCCCACGAAGACGACCTTCGACCTGCATTCGCCGCTGCCGCTAGTGCCGGTGACAGCGCGCGCGACCGTGCTTCGTGACGGGCGACGGCTCAAGCTCGTTGATGCCGAACTCATCCATGATGGCCGCGTCTACGCGCGTGCGCGGAGCCTATGGCTCAAGCGGGATGTCGTAATCGATGTATCCGACAATGACGCGTGGACACCGAGCCAGCGGTTTTCAACGCCGAGTGCTGGTCCCTGGAACATCACTGACGATGGCCGTATTTACTGGAGCGAACGCCTCGATGGTGAGGCCGAGACTGCGGCGGAGGCGGAAAGCCGCTGGAGCGATCAGGGCTTCGACCACCAAAATGGGGCGCGGAAGGCCGTCTGGCAGTTTCCGGTTCCCACCGTGGTTGGGGAGGAACTGACTGGCTTCGAGGTTGCCGCGAATGTCTGCGATGTCGCCAATCTCGCGACCGGTTGGGGCCCGAAAGGCCTCGACTTTATTAATGCGGATGCGACACTTTCGCTCGTGCGCTACCCCACGAGCACCGAGGTCGGTGTGACCGGGATCGATCGCATCGCCCAACACGGAGTCGCGATCGGCACCGCCGCGCTCTACGACGCCGATGGACAATTCGCGAACGCGCAGGTGACGCAGATCGTGCAACCTGGTGGGCGCATCCAATTCCCGGACCCGGCCATCGACCCAAGCAACAAACTCACGCGCCCGGTCGGGTAAGCATCCTTCAGCGATGCGGCTACTGCCTTCGCCAATCGGGCCCTGGCTAGGGACAGCGGCAATGGCAGGAATCGAACGCATTGCCGCAAGCTGTAGCCCTTGCAGAACTACCGACCATGGCTAGCGCAAACGGCAATGGTACGAATCGAGACCATTGCCACAAGCTGTAGACATTGCAGTACTACAGGCAAGGGCTAGCGCAAACGGCAATGCCAAGCACTTCGCCAACCTCGAACGCCGCAATGGGCCGCAGCCGAAACTGCGACCCATCGTTAGGCGTGCCGTGTCGCGACGCATCTCAGCGTTGCCGAGTACTTCGGCACCGCCGAATCCACGTGATTAGCTGTACACAAACCACTCGAGCACGGGCTCGAGGATCTGCCAGCGCGAGCGCGACCCGTCGTTGAAGGATGCGCTGGAACCGGCGGTGAGCACAAACGGTTCCCCATCGACCGGCTCGATGCGGATCTTGCCTTCGAGAAGCAGGATGGTTTCGTCGCCATGGGAGACGAGGTCGAATGCTTCGGGAGCTTCCTCAGGCGTTACCTTCCAGTACCCGCAGCTGAGGCCCTCGCGATCACCCTCACCTGGGCGGCGGATCCACTGCACGGTGCCGACCTCGAAGGGCTCCTGCTTCGAGTCGTCGCGGACTCCGTGGGTGATGTATTCGGTCATGATTCCTCCTTGTTGTTGTCCTGACTGCCACCGTGGCCGCGGCGGACAGCTCATGGACATTCCTGGGATTGGCTATGAATCGCCCTCGAGGGCGGCGGCTTCTTCAGCACGCAGTTTTTGGATGTTGATGGATTCGGTGTCGAAGTCGATGCGGCGTGACTTGCGGGCAGCGAGCCAGCCGAGCACGCCCGCGATCGGCAGCGCAAGTAGCAGCCATTTCGCGGTCTCTCCCCCGCCGAGCAGGAGCGCGTCGTAGTTCGCGATCGAGAACACGAGCATCGCGACGACCAGCACGAGCGCGACCGCGGGTGCGATCACAGTGGAGATCAGGCCACCCTTGATGTCACGTCGACGCCGGAAGAACACCAGCACTGCAACGGATGCGAGGGCCATGATCAGGATGAATCCGATCGTGCCGAGCGCAACAAACCAGGCGTAGACGACCACCATGGGATCGGCACCTGACCACAGGAAGGCAAGTAGGATCACCGCGACAATCACGCCGTTTGCGAGGGCGGCTCGAGCGGGAGCCTGTCGCTTCGTCACTTTGCCGAGGGCCTGCGGCAGTACCCGCGCACGAGACAGCGCGAAAGCGTAGCGCGCGAACATATTGGACATCCCGAGCAGCATCGCCACGAAACTCGTGACCACCATGATCTGCATAATCAGGTCGAGCCAAGGCCCAACATACTGCGCAGCCAAGCCGAACATCAGCCCTTCCAGGTTCTCCGTCGCGGCCTGTTGCACCGCATCCGGCCCGACCGCCATGCTGACCGCCCAGGTCGCGAGTCCGTAGAAAATCGCGATGAAGCCGATCACGAAGAAGAGCGCCAGCGGAATCGTTCGCCGCGGGTTACGCGCTTCTTCCGCGAAAACCGTGGTGGCCTCGAAGGTTGTGAAGCAGGTGGCGACGAACAGGATCGCGATGCCGAGGCCGGGGTTCGTGAACACCGCCGGGCTGAAGCTTTCGAGCGAAGGCACTTTGTCGTCGGAGATCCAGATACCGCCGACCAGCGCGAGCACCACGAGCACTTCCAGCGCGAGAATTACTCCGAGGACGCGCAGACTCATATCCACGCCCCACATCGCCAGCCCCGTCGTGATCGCGATGAAGACGACCGCCCACAGCCAGATCGGAATATCGACGCCGAGGTAGGTGGCCACCAGCTGGTTCGCGAACACCCCAAACTGCGCCCAGAATCCAACCTGCAGGGCAATGTAGGTGACGATCACGAGTCCCGAAGTCGCACCCGCGGCGCGTATCCCGAGCCCCTTTTCGATGTAGGCGACGAACCCAGCGGCGCTGTTTACGTGCTGACTCATCTTGAGATAGCCGACGGCGAAGATCGCGACAACCGCGGCGATCAGGAGGTACACCAGCGGCACGCCTGGACCAATCAGCGAGAAAATCACCGGACCGGCACCTACGAACGCGGCCATCGGAGCGGCTGCGGCGAGCACGAAGAATGCGACGCCGACGGGCCCGAGACTGTTTGCCTTCAGCTGGTGTTGGCCGTCGGCGACTTTCGCGGTCTCAATTGTTGACTTTGGCGCGCTCATTTCTGGCTCGCTTCCGAGAGGGTGCGCTCGGTGGATGCGCTGGCCACAACTTCATTGAGGATCCGGCGCGACTGCTGGGTTGCGCTTTCGATCGCCCCGTCAATGAATCCGCCCCAGCCGAGGGCGTAGTCGGCACCGGCAAAACGGACTCGATCGGTTCCCGCCACGAACGCCGTGAAGGATTCCTTGAAGTGCCCAACGCTGTGCATCGGCCAGGTCTCGCCCGCGAATTCATCGGAGCACCAGTCATGCCCAGTGGTGGCCTCGATCTCGGCACCAGGAATGATCCGCTGCACCGCATCCGTCACCTGCGCGAGGTCCGTGACATCGATGGCGGATGCATCCGACCCGAAGCCAATCACGATGATGCCGTCTTCGACGGGGTACTCGGCCTGCAGGAAGTTGAATGGCCAGTCGGGCTCGCCGAGCGCCATGAACGGCTCGGCGTGGCCCTTGAGTTTGAACCAGGCTTTGGTGCCGAGCCCAGTTTGTCCGCGTGCGGCGGCGTGGTTGATCGGGGTCGGTAGGGCCGGGGTGAAGGAGATATCCCCGAGAATCTGCAGCGGAACGGTGACGATCACGCGATCGGCCACATACTCGGCCGTCAAGGTGTGCACGGTCGCGCGGTCTGCATCCGTCACGACCTCAGCCACGCGGGTGTTGAACAGGAACTGCGCGCCGTGACCCAGCGCATCCTGGTGGATCGCATCTGCGAGTGCCTTCGTGCCGCCTTCGACTTTGTACGTGGCACAGGCCTCCCACATCACCTGCCAGTCGCCGTTGGTCGCGGCGAGCCAGCGCAGCGCCTGCGTGTAGGCCGCGGTGTCGGTGCTGCCGTTGAAGTTGAGCGTCCAGAAAGTGCGCAGCCGTTGCTTTTGCGAGTCGGTGAGCTCGAGGGTGGCGATGACGTCGTCGACGCTGAGGTGGTCGAGGTCGGCGGCCTCTGGGTTGGTGAAGGGTTCGAAGGCGCGCGGGAAATACTTGCGGGTTTCGACGCCGAAGGCATCGCAACCGGGTGCCATCGCCTCGAGCAGTTCCTCGAGTGAACCATCCTGGCGCTCGCCGTCTTCGAACCAGATCGCGCGTTGGAAGTCGGGGCTCTTTACGGTGCCGATGCCGTAGTGGTTGAGTTCGCGCCAGACGTAGGGCTGGGTCCAGTGCACCCAGGTGCCGCCGAGTTCGAGGCCCATGCCGAGGCGTTCTTCGTACCAGGTGCGCCCGGCGATGCGGTCGCGGCCCTCGATGACGAGGACGCTCTGGCCTTCAGCAGCGAGGTCACGCGCGGCCGTGAGCCCGGCAAATCCTGCGCCAATGATGATCGTGTCGAAGCGTTGGGTATCCAAGCGTTCTTGGTTGATGTCGCTCATAGTTACTCTCCGTCGAGTTAAAACTCAGCACTTGCTGAGATTGAACAGGTTAAAAATAAGCGTTTGCTTAGTTTGGAGTCAATGGTGATGGGATGCGCTATGCCAAGTCGCGCACTGAGGGGCAATTCGCGTGCACTCCCGGCACACGTATCCGTCGCGGCTACTCCGCTGGATAGTCCGTATCCGCAAGCACCGTGAATTGACTATCGAAAGGGATGTGCACAGTATCGAGCGTCGGCCCGTCCCAGCAGAACATCCGGCCGATCGAGCGCTTGGCCGCGAGGTCAATGGTCACGATCGACTCCACCGGCATGACGGTCTCACTCCAATGCAGCAGCACCAAATCTTCGGCAATATGCCAAACCTGGACTGGGTCCGCGTCGGCGAGGCCAACCTCCGCACCGCGCACGCAATGCCACACGAAGGTCCCCGCATTGAGATAGATGTGCTCATAGTGCTCAGTTGGGCTGTAGCGGTAGTAGATCCGCTTCCCGACAAGTTCACTCGTTGGCTCCAGTGGCTTAATCTCTCCGAAGCCTTCGACCACCCCGTGTGCAATATCAGTGCGCATCCGAACCTCACCGCCACGGTCAACAAATGAGGATTCAGCAACCGTCACCTGACCGCTGTTGAGGTTAATCACGAGCGAAACATCATGGGTGCTTACCGATTCCCCCTTGAGGAAGTCAACGAAGAAAATGCTGGGGCGAACTTCGACCGCGCGGTACGGATGCGCCCCTTCGGCACCGGCAGCATCGCCGTTCAGGATGCGCCAAGTCACCTTTCCTGCGGCGAATTGGTGCTCGATCCTTCGCCCGCCCTCAAACGCGACCACAATCGCTGGCCCCTCGAGTTTTTCGCTCGCGGGAAGGCTCGGGTCGCCGAATCCGGCGAGCATGGCCGTCACATCGGGCCACTCTTCAGTGGACACATAGCCCTGGTCCGCTGGTGCAAGCTGTGCGCGATGCGTGGGCTGTGCCGACTGGGTGGATTGCGCTGGCTGCGTGGGCTGCTGAATCGTCATGAAATTCCCCTTCTCAACTTTGAGACGTAGTGCTTGCGACCTGCTCGAGGATTCGAGCCAAAGTCGCTTGCTAAGCAGTTGCTTAGTTCAACGTACGCGGAGAGGATGCGCTCCGTCAAGCATCCTCCACCGGCTCTGACTGGTTCAGGGCAGTCAGTATGCTGAAACGGTGAGCGACAAGGATCGGAAACCGGGTTACGGCGACGGTAAGGAGGCCCTGCTTCGCGCGACCGTCGAGGTAGTCGCAAAGAAAGGGCTCCGCGGAATGACCTTCCGCGCCGTCGCCGAGGCTGCGGGGGTCAATAACACCCTGATCGCGCACCACTTCGGCAACCGCGACAAGCTGCTCGCAGCCGCGCTTGAATGGTCAACCACCGGTTCGATTGCCGCGGCCGACCTGTCCGAATACGTACATGACAGCCACGCTTTTCGACAGGCCTTGCTCAAGAATGTTGCGACTCAACCAGAGCTCGAGATCTTCCAGTACGAGATGATCCTCGAAGCCACGCGGCGCGAGGAAATTCGCCCGGCAGTCCACGAGCTCTATCGCCGCTATCTTGCCGCGCTCCTGCCGGGACTCTCACCGAACGGAATCGCCCCGAACAAGGCACTGGGTCGAGCACTATTTGCCGCGCTCGATGGCTTGATGCTGCAGTATTTCAGTCGAGCGATCACCGCCGAAGAGCTCAGCGAGTCTCTCGAGGCACTCGAGGCCGCGCTCGCCTCGTAGAACAGCCGCAACCCGACGCAGCGCCGGGGCTCAACCCACACCCACACCCACACGGGGTGGTCGCACCGAGCCGGGTTGGTAGAACGCCCCGGCTCAGTGTGACGAACCTGGCTCGCAGATTCGCTGACCTTGCTCGCGGATGCGCTGGCACGGCTCGGTGGCGTGGCGGCAGCGACGAAGTGACCGCGGCCTCGGCAACGAGGTGATTGCGGTCGCGGCGCCGTGCGACTACTTCAGCAGTCGCTTGACGACGTCGGTAACTTCTTGAATCTTGATCGCGGTGTATTCGGAATCGCCTTGCGTGGCTGCGTCGGCGACACAGTGGTCGAGGTGGTCTTCGAGCAGCAGCATTGCAACGCGGTCTAAGCCGGCTTTGATCGCCGAAATCTGCGTGATCACGTCGATGCAGTAAGCATCCTCATCGACCATGCGCTCAACGCCGCGCACCTGGCCTTCAATACGCTTAAGACGGTTCTTCAACGCATTGACGTCATTGCGATAGCCGTGGTGGTGAGCGTGAGGATCGGCCGGCGATACCGACGGCGTGTGCTCGGGCGGCGCGGGGGTTGCCTCGCTCATTACATCCACCTCGGCACCAGGAACCCGAGCGACACGAGATCACGCACGTCGCGCAAGACACTCTCATTCAGCGCATCCTGATCGACCTCGAGGAGCGCCGCAATCGCGGTCAAAATTTGCCGACCGGTGAGGTCCCCGTCCGATACCGAAACGAACGAAGCGAGTTCGGTGGTCTCGGGGAAGGTGCGGCGAAAACCGCCACCCTGCCGCAGCAGCATCGCCGAGGGGTCGGCGTCGCCAGGGATCGTCCAGCGCTCCTCGGTCACATCCCCCGCGACCACGAAGGTCTCGTCGACCAGGTCGTCGTTCTCACGTTCGCGCAGCCAGTCATCGGCCGTGAAGGCATCGCGGATGCGCGCCCCAAGCGGCTGCTCAAGCTGGTGTTCCAGCGTCTCGAAGCGGCGCACCGGCGTCGCTCCTTCAGGAGCTCGGTGGAGGAAGAGCATCCCCATACCGATCGCCTCGACCGAGCGCGATTCGAAGTCGCGGAGGTAGCGGCCAAACTGCACTCGCCAGGATTCCAGTTCGCGGTTCTCCGCCGCATCCTTGAGCCACATATCGGCGTACTCGATCGGGGTGGCCTGCTCACGCTGCACGACCCACAGGTCGGTGCCGGTGCTCGGCCAGGTTTCCAGGCGCGAGTGCCAGTTCGCATCCTGCTCGTGAATCTCCCAGTTCCCGAGCATCACCGCGATGCCATCCTCGGCAAGAATGTCGCCGAGCCCGCGCACGAGACCTTCGACGAGCGAGTCGCCGGGGCGACCGCCGTCACGGTAGGTGTACTGCTCGCTCGCATCCTCACCCTCGCGGCGCGGAGTGATTACGAACGGCGGGTTTGAGACGACCAGGTCGAATTGCTCCCCCGCCACGGGTTCCAGCAGGTCGCCCTTGCGCAGCGAGACACGGGCTTCGAGATTGGCGGGGTCAAGTTCCAGCGCCTCAGCGTTAATCAGCAGGTTGAAGCGCGCGAAGCTCAGCGCGCGGTCAGAGATATCCGTGGCAACCACAAACTCGACGTGCCGCAGCAGGTGCAGCGTCTGCACGCCCATCCCAACACCGAGGTCGAGCGCCCGCGAAACCTCGCCGCGTGGGGTCAGCTGCGCGAGGTTTGCGGTCGCGGGGCCGATGCCGACCACGTGGTCGCGACGCAATGGCTGGTCTTCCGGCACCTGTAGACCACCGAGGTCGCTGGCGACCCACAGGTCGAGGGTCGTCTCGCCTTCGGCGATCGCGTAGGGGCGGATGTCGACTCGGGCAGCGACAAGACCGTCTTGATCGCGCGGGTCGAGGAGCCCGGCGGCGACCTGATCATCCACCGCGGGAAGCATCCCGGCTTCGACCGGTTCGGCAAGCAGGTACACGCGGATGAGCGCGGCAAGTTGATTGTCCGGATGCGCGGTGTCTGAACCCACACCCGTCGCCTCGCGTGCGTCGAGCGCGAACTGAGCCGGGGCCAGCAGGTCGCGGTGCAGCGCATCCGCCGCCCCGGAGCCGAGCAAGCGCTCGACACCGTCAACGGTGTAATCGGCCCGCTGCAGGGCGGCGCGGATGCGCTCAAGGCGAGCGGCGTCGGAGCTGTCAGGGGCGTCGCGAGGGTCATCAAAGTTCACGATGTCTATTGTCCCCTATCTATCCGGGCCAGGGCGGCGGATGCATGTCCAGGCGAATTAGATCGTCTGCTGCCCTTCCGGCGCGGATTTAGCGAGCACAAGACAGAACTCGTCTGGCCACCGCGGGCCTAAAACCCCTTACCGCTAGGAGAAGGAGTCTCACGATCGATCACGAGATGCAGCAGCGCCGGGCCGTCAAATGCCAGCAGCTCAGCCACAGTCTCAGCGATGCGCTCATTCGAGTCAAGCCGCGCGCCGCGACCCCCGAAGGAAGCGATCCATGCCGAGAAATCAGGGTTCACGAGGTCTGTGCCCGAAGGCCGCCCTGGATACCAGTTCTCTTGATGCTCAACGATCGTCGCGAACCGGGAGTTGTCGACCACCACGAAGAGGGCTTTCCCGCCCTGCGCCACCAGCGTCGCAATCTCCTGGCCATTCATAAAGAAATCACCATCACCACACACCGCAACCGCTCGGCGCTCCGGGAAAACCAGCGCCGCGGCCACAGCGGCAGGAACCGCCATCCCCATGGCACCGTTCCGCGAACCTACAAGGCTATTCGGCACATTGTGCGAGAGCTGGCGGTGACCCCAAATCGTCGCGTTGCCGGCGCCGTAAGTCACGACCCGCGCATCCCCCAGCTGCGATTCCAACTCGGCGAACACCAGTTCGAGATCCACGCCGGAGGCCACTGGTTCATGCTCAGTCACCTGCGAAAAACGCTCGTGGCTCGCGCGCAGTTCAGCGACACGATCCGGGGTGCGGTCGCCGCGCACATCCTCGAGGTCACCGAGCGCCTCGACAAAGTGCTTCGGCGTGGCCGCAATGAACTGATCGACGCGACCGGCGTGCTGCAGCAGCTGCGCATCCGTCGACACCAACACCGTTTCGGTCTCGAGACCAACCGTGTAGCCCTCGCTCATGACGTCCCCGCGCACCGCACCAACCCCAATAAAGAGGTCGGCCTCGCGCATCGCTTCGACAATGCTGTCGCGGCGACCGTACCCGGGCCAGCCAATGTACGCCGGGTGGCTATTGGGCACCGCATCGTAATTGCGCCAATCCCCCGCCACCGGGATGTGGTTAAACAGCGCCCAATCCGCAAGTTCTTTGCCTGTGCTGCCGAAGAACGCGTCACCACCAGCGAGCAGGAACGGCTTCTTCGCGGCACGGATGCGCGCAGCCAGTTCTTCGAGATCAGTCCCACTGGGCGCTGGGGCGGCGATCGCCCGCGGCTTGGGTGCGGGCGCCTCGGTGATTTCGCACAACAGGTCCTCAGGGAGACCAACGATTACCGGACCGGGGCGGCCCGAAACCGCAACGTGCATCGCCTCCGCGACAATCGCACCGGCCTGGTCGGCCGTTTCAATCGTGAGCACACGCTTCGCGGTCGACCCGAACCAACTATCAATGCTGAATTCTTGGAAGGATTCCCGGCGGCGGTCCGCAAAAGGTACAAGTCCCACGAAGCAGACAAGCGGAGTCGCATCCTGATAGGCGGAGTGCGCCGCGATGAAGAAGTTCGCGGCGCCCGGCCCGCGAGTCACCAACGCCACTCCGGGATTACCAGTGAGCCGCCCTTCCGCGAGTGCCATGAAACCAACGCCACCTTCCTGGCGGCAGACCACGTTCGTGATTCCCGAGTCATACAGCCCGTCGAGCACGTCGAGGAAGCTCTCGCCCGGCACCGAATACACCCGCTCCACACCGTGAGTCGCAAGCGTTTCGACGATCGCGTGGCCTACAGAACGGGATTGCGACGACGGTTGCTGAGCCTGCGAACCGTCGGTCGACTGGCGCTGAGCCTGCTGGGACTGAGTCATGGGGAGGTCCTCCAAAAGCTGCGAAACATCGCCAGCATCAACGCCAGCGTTCGTTCCACTCTCTCAGTCGCAACCGCCAGCAGCCACGGGCATTCAACGCGAAAGCGCGTCCTGCATTGGTCATATGCACTTTGTGGGTCGAAAACCGTCGCCTGCGGGGGTGATATACGGGGCGTTCGCACCTGTTGAGTACGCCTCGATACGTCGCTGCGCTCCTACTCGGCGAACGAAATACACCGCTCGCTGAGTAGCGAAGCGTATCGAAGCGCGCCCGCCCGAGGCCCTTCGATACGGCGCTACGCGCCTACTCAGGGAACGAGGGGGCGTCGCTACGCGCCTACTCGGTGAGCGGGGTAGTCACTCGGCGAGCGAAGTGGTCACTCGGCTGCCGAATCGAGCTCGAGCGCGGCGGCGACCTCGGTGATCGTGTGGATGCGAGTGGCCACGTCATAGCCGTTTGGCTGCAGCATGATTTCCTCAGCCCCGGTCTGGTCGTGCAGTTGCCGAATGCTATTGGCCACCAACTGCACCGGCCCCACGAACTGGCTGCCGGTAGCCCGGTTCCACAACTCACTGTTGACGACCCGCTCAGAGAACTCCTTGGCGGCCTCGGGCGACATGGTGCGCCCCATCTTGCCGGCCATCAGCTGGTAGCGCCCAACGCGAGTCGGAAGATCCAGCGCCTGTGCATCCTCAATCGTGTCGGCCACGAGCATCGTCGCCGAGACCATCGCGCGCGGCTGCGCGAGAGTCGCCGAGGGCTCGAAGTGGGCCCGATAGTGGTTCACGGCCTGCACCGCGTTCTGCCCCATCGCGAAGTGATTCGCGTACGAGAACGGCATCCCGAGCACACCGGCAAGCTCCGCCGAATACAGACTCGAGCCGAGCAGCCAGATCTCCGGGCGGTGCGGCACATCGGCCGCCGCGCGCAGCTTGCGGAACATCTCCGCATCCACCTGCGGACGCACGTCGCCGAGGTACCCCGCAAGCTCAAGCACATCCGCCGGGTAGCGTTCCACCGTCTCCCGCGACATATCGCGGCGCAGGGCCCGGGCGGTGATCGGGTCGGTGCCGGGCGCACGGCCAAGCCCAACGTCGATGCGGTCGGGATACATCCCTTCCAGCAGCGCGAACTGCTCGGCGATCACGAGCGGCGAGTGGTTCGGCAGCATCACCCCACCCGAGCCGAGGCGGATGCGTTCAGTTGCGCTCCCGAGGTAGGCCAGTGAGACCGCGGGAGAAGTGGACGCAATCGCTTCAGTGTTGTGGTGCTCCGCCACCCAGTAGCGGTGGTACCCGAGGCGATCCGCCGCCTCAACCAGAGCCTTCGAGGACTGCAGTGCGTCGGCCACCTTCTGGGAGTCGTTCACAGGAATAAGATCGAGCACCGAAAACTTCGTCATACCTGCGGACAACAACACATTGCCGCGAATCATTCCATCCGCTTGCGCGTGATTCCAACCATTGAACGACGCCAGGAGTAGCGTTACTAGGCGAGACTGGGATGTACCCCCACGAATGGAGTTCCATGCCACACCCCCGCAACGGCATACGCCGCGCCGGCGCGATTCTCGCGACCCTCGCGGCATTTCTCATGAGCGGATGCGCGGTCACGGATGTGCAGGGCGAAACTTCCGCAGGTGGTTACTCGCCGTACCTCCCCGAAGTGCTCAGTGACGACGCCGGGCTTCGCGAGGATTTCGAGAGCACCCCGCAGGAATCCCACGACTTCTGGTCCGATCCTTCGAAGCTGGAAAACGCGGAGGGTATGGAGTTCCAGTCCCCTGATAACTCGCTGCCTCCCGGCCCCGGCGACCCGGCGACCGGCGCGTATTTGCCGGCCAGCGCATCCATGCCGAGTAACCCGAACGGCTACGGCACGGTGGCGGATGCGGAAGTCTTCGACCGCGCCGGGCTCGGCGAATCCACCTTTGGTCGGCTCTATTTCACCTTCGACGGGCAGATGTTGAACGTCTGCTCGGCCACCGTGGTGAACTCGAAATCGGGCAGCATCGTCGTAACCGCGGCGCACTGCGTAGTCACTACCGACGGCACCGGCACGCTCGCACAGTCGGTGATGTTTGTGCCGGGCGACCGGAATGACGCGCAAGAACAGCCCTACGGGATGTGGGCTGCGGTATCGGTGTCGGTGCCGCAGCAGTTCGTTGACGGTGCGATTACGGATGACAAGGGTTACCTCGTCAGCGACGAGGGCTGGAACTACGACTACGCCTTCCTCAAGATGGAGGAGAAGGACGGCCAGACGATTCAGGAGGTGACCGGTGCGCAGGGCATCGCCTTCGGTATCCCCGTCGAGACGCTCACGCAGATCGGCTACCCGAGCGCCGCGCCCTATGACGGGCGCGAGGAATACATGTGCGCATCCGTGGAGTTCACCTCGAACTGGCAGGGCGGCTACACGCACGACTGCACCATGACACAGGGTGCTTCGGGCGGCGGTTGGCTCGCGAACTATGATGCCGCCAGCGGCACCGGGTACGTGGTCGGCGTAACCTCGACCATCTCGGTGGGAACGAAAGATTCCAACTCGCCCGTTCTCGGGCAGACCGCATTGAACATCTACAACGAGTTGGACGGGTCGTGATGGGGATGAAGTTTCGCAGCTCGCCACGCTTCGATACGGCTACGCCTACTCAGCGACCGATCGCACCACGCTCGCCGAGAAGGAGCGCAGCGACGTATCGAGGCGCTCGACGAGTTCTTGCCGCGGTGGCAGCCGGCGCGGTTGCCCTTGGTCTGACAGCCTGCGCGCCGATCGTCGATGCCGCCCATGACGCCGGGCTCGGGTACGAGGTCGACCCGTGGGTGGTCGCACACCACGACGACAAAGCGACCTTCCACGAAGGTGCGGGAGACGAGCTGCTGAACCTGGATGCGACCGCGGGCCTCGCATCCCTCGAAGAATTTCAGGCAGTGGGTTACCACCATTTCGAGGCCACCGAACTCGAACTGCACATGGAGTACGAGACCTCGGTGAGCGGCGAAAGTTACGTGTCGCGGCTCTTCACCGATATGGACGGCTACTCCTTCGACCAGTCCCATGAGGGCGGTTCGGGCGAGACCTACTATCTGCTCGGCGACCAGATCAAAGAGGAGATCG
Organism: Gulosibacter chungangensis; assembly: GCF_008831155.1. GTDB lineage: Bacteria > Actinomycetota > Actinomycetes > Actinomycetales > Microbacteriaceae > Gulosibacter > Gulosibacter chungangensis. The sequence goes on from NZ_WBKB01000001.1 coordinate 457,322, forward strand.
CCGACGGCAAGAGCTGGGTGAGCATGCCGGTGCCCGACCTCGGGTTGAAAACCGATCCGGATGCCTCCTGCCAGCTCTTCGCGGTCGCCTATATGTGTGCTCTTGTGGATGCATGGAACCTGACTCGAGACAACATCGAGACAGTGCCGGTGCAGCTTTCGCGCAGCGAATCGGGCGACCAGCACTTCGCGACCGCGGTCTCCTACGGGGCGCTGTCGGACACGGGTCTGATCCTGCGCGAGGGAGATCTCAAGGGTTTCGCGAGTGATGAGATGCGCGACACGCTCGTGCCGATGCATCTGTGGGTGAATCCCGACGGCATCATCACCAAGATCGAGGTGAACGGGGTCCTGAAGAGTTCCTCCGGTAATCAGCTGTCGATGCAGATCGGCTTCGAGCTGACCAGCACCTCGGCCTCCACGGACATGGTGCCGGTGGCTGCCGCGGATATTCCGCAGAATGACCTGTACCGGATCACCACCCAGGCCCAGCTTGAAGAGTTTTTGACCAAAATTGGTTCGGTCTAACCGAGCAGCGAGGAACTGATCATGACGCACCCGCCTACGAATGATCCTCAACCCAATGAGGACGCTGCCCGGCCAGAGCTGCCCAAACAGCCGGAGTCTCCCAAGCAGCCGGAGATGCCGAAGCTGCCGGACCTGTCGGCGCTGAACCAGGAAACTGCCCCTGCAGCTGGCACTACAACTGGCGCTGCAGCCGACACTGCGGCTTCGCCTGCCGCGGCTTTCCAGGCCTCGGCCGGTGCCGACAAGGGTCCGGATGCGAAGGGCGACTCCCAGCCGCAGGCCCAGTCCCAGCACATCCCGCCGAGGTCAGCGGCTGGGCGGCACACTGCAGCGCAGGATGCGGGGACTGCTTCGACCTCGTCGTCAGGTTGGAACGGACCTGGCACCAGCCGACCTTCCTATAGCGTGAGTGGCCAGCCGGCCAATAGCCAGCATGCAAGCAGCCAACAAGCCAGCAGCCACAGCGCGTTCCGCCCGCAGAGCTACGCGGGACAGACACACGCGCAATACGGTCAATCCGCACAGACCACCCATGCCGGGCAGTCGACGGGCGTCGGCCAGACGGCGTATGGCAGCCAGTCCGGCGCATCCGGAAGCTACGGCCGCCCGCAGGCCTACGGGACACCGGCGGCCAGCGGCCACTACGGAACCCATCAGGCCAATCAGCACACCCAAACTGCGGGCCAGTCCTCGCCGGCTTCCAGCAAGCGCGACAAGAAACGCGGCCGCGGGGCACGGGCCACCGTGGTGATTCTGTCGCTGCTACTTCCGATCGGGATCGCCGCGGGCGTGCTTGCGGGCTATACCTACGCAAACCAGCTCGGCAGTTACGACAGCCAGGCTGTGGAGCGCGAGGTCGTCGCGGTGTTGCGCGATGACTACGGGCTCGGTGACCTGACAGAGGTGAGTTGCCCCGACTGGATCAAGGTGCAGCAGGGCGAGTCATTCCAATGCGAGTTTGAGTATGCCGGCGGCAGCCAGACGGTGACCGTCACGCAAGGCTCACAGTCCGGCCAGCTCGTGGTCGGCGCGCCAGAATAGATCCAGCTACTTCGCTTCGACCAACTCGCCCGCGGTCACGCGGCGCAGCACTTCCGTCAGGAGGCTAACGCCGGCGAGCATGTCCTCGTCCTTGGTGAATTCCTTTTCGTTGTGGGTGATCCCGTCGACGCTCGGCACGAAGAGCATGATCGTCGGCACCATGTCCTTGAGGTTCGTCGAGTCGTGCCCCGCGAGCGTACGCACCTGGCTGTGCGAGAGCCCGAGGGAGTCCGCCGCGGCAGCCGCGAGCGCCTGACCCTTCGCGTCGTACTCATTGGCACCCCAGATGTGCTCCTTGCCGCGCTCCAGCACGACATCGGCACGTTCCGCTGCCGCCTCGAATCGACGAATCAGCTCGGCATCCGCTTCGGCCAGCCGCTCCACGCTCGTGCTGCGGATATCAATCAGCAACTGCACCTCGCTGGCAACCACGACCGGCGAGTTCGGGAACACACTGATCTCACCGCAGGAGGTCACGACCATCTCCTGCTCATCCGTAAACTGATCTGCAACATCCCGCGCCGCGACGATCATCCCGGCGGCGCCGAGCAGCGCATCCTTGCGGTCAGCGATGACCGTCGCACCGGTGTGGCTCTGATCGCCAATCACTCGATACTCGTACTTGTTTGCTGCCCAGGTCGACTCGACCACACCAATCTGCACACCCGAGTCGTCAAGCGAACGGCCCTGTTCAATGTGGATCTCGACGTACGCGGCAATATCCAGCGTGAAGTCCCCGATCGTGCCGATCGCTTGGAGCGCCTCACGGACGGTGACGCCCTTGGGATCGGTGGTCTCGAGCACCTGCTCCGCAGGAAGCTTGCCGGTGAACACCGAGCTGCCCATCATGGAGGGCTTGAAGCGGCAGCCCTCTTCGTTGAACCAGTTCACCACCGCGAGGTTGAACTTCGCGCCATCGCTGCGTTCCTCGGCGAGTGCCTTCGCCGCGTGCGCACCGGCCAGCACACCGTAGGCCCCGTCGAAGCGACCGCCCAGCGGCTGCGAGTCCATGTGCGAACCCACCGCAATATATGGCGCTCCCGGTACCAGTTCAAGGAGCGCAAACTGGTTGCCAACCTGGTCGTAGTGCACCTCAAAGCCATAGCCCTCAACGAGCCCGCGGAACCAGTTCCGCGTTTGCCCATCCGCAACCGTGGCTGCCTGCCGGTCAACACCACCGCCGGGCGTCGCACCGATCGTGCTCATCGAGCGGAAGTCGAGAAGGAACTGTGGAGTCTGAGTAGTCATGATGAGTTTTCCTGAGGTAGTGCCGAGGCCGCCTCGGTGCGATGGTCTCGGTTGAGTGAGATGGTTTCGTGTGGCTCGCGAGTTGGATGCATGGAGCTGGCGGTCCGGATGACCGGAGCGGTCACGCTGGCCCGGCCAGCCCGGGGATTAGCTGCGCGAGTCGAAGGTCGGTTCGCCGCCAACGAAGGTGGCGACCACGTCGAGATCGGCGATGTTTTCGCAGTCGAGCGGCGAATCGGACAGCGCCACAAAATCCGCGAGCTTGCCGCGTTCAAGGGTGCCCTTATCGGCAATCTGGCCGGTACCGATCGCGCCCCACTCGGTGTATGAGCGCAGCGCCTCCTCGGGGCTAATACCCTCTTCAGGCCCAAGCACCATGCCGTTTTCCGTGAGCCGGTCAACCGCCGACTGCATCCCCCGCCGAATATTGTTGTCGGCGACCGGCAGGTCAGATGAGCCCGCGAGAATCGCCCCCGCATCCACCACCGAGCGCCCGCGGTACAGCCAGTTCGCGCGTTCGGGGCCGACGTTCTTCACGAACTGATCGCCCAATGGGCCGATGAATCCTGCCTGCGGTGTCACTACGATCCGCAACCTTCCGGCCCGCTCCACCTGGTCGGGTCGAGCGATACCGAAGTGTTCGACCCGGCTTGGGGCACCGTTACTGCCGTACGTCTGCTGGCACTCTTCGATCAAATCGAGCGCCATGTCGATCCCCGCATCCCCAATCGCGTGCAAGGCGACCGGCCAGCCCGCGCGATAGGCGGCAAGCACATCTTCGCGATATTTTTCGGGAGTGTTGAGCAGGTACCCGCGATTGTGGTCGTGGCCACAGTAGTCCTCGGTCACCGCGGCAGTGGCACCGAGGAGCGAACCGTCCATGAACGCCTTCACGTGGCCGAGACGAATCCACTCGCTGCCGAATCCGGTGCCGATGCCGAGCCCCGTCGCGAGTCCCTTCCCTTCGCCACGGAAATCGCTCGCGTTGCCTTCGAGCAGGTCGAGTGAGTCGATGGCGGGGAGCAACTGCGCGCGAGCATGCAGGCGACCGCTGGCCCGCGCAAGCTGATAGCCCGCAACCTCAATCGGGCTGTGGCCGATCCAGCCGCCGCCAATCCCCGCCTCGCTGAAACTCGTGATGCCCTCGGCCGCAAATCGCGTGGTCGCCGCATCCAGCGCCCGAGCAATCTCTTCGGAACTGTAGGGCAGCAGCATCGACTGAATCAGGCTCTGCGCCGCCTCATCGAGCAAACCTGTGGGCGTCCCGTCGGCGTTGCGCACCACTTCACCGCCGACGGGGTTCTCAAACCCGTCCTCGAGCGCACCGATCATTCGCAGCGTCGCGGTATTGGTGATGGATGCGTGCCCCGAGGTGTGCCGCAGGTACAGCGGCCGGTCTCCTGTAATTTCGTCGAGACGTGCGATGTCGGGGTATTGGCCACCGTGGTGTTTCTGGTTGAACCCGGTGCCGTGGATCCACGCGTTCGGGTCGTCCGCGAGGCGGTCTGCCTCCGCTTCGATCATTGCGTAGAGCTCTTCGAGCCCGCGAGCCTGATCAAGCTGGATCGCCGTGAGCCCAAGCCCCCACCAGGTGGTGTGGCAGTGGGCATCAATGAAGCCAGGCACGAGGGTCTCGTTCGGGAAGGAGTCCTGCCGCGTCGCGGTGACCCCCGCGAGCTCCTCATCGAAGCCGATAATTCGGCCACCAAAGACGCCCATTAGGGATGCGGTGGGTCGCTTCGGGTCGAGGGTGATAATGCGCTTCGCCTCGACAATGAGATCGATTTCCATGACGGGACTCCTTCCTGAAACCGCGGCTGTCTAGTGCTTGAACCCGGGGAGCTTCACGCTCATGCGCGGGGTAATGAGGCCCGAGCACGCCGTGAACAACGAGAGGAACACGAGCATTGCTGCGGCCGGCCACCAGTGGTTTGCGGCCGAGGCCACGAACGCGGTCGCCATCAGCGGGATGAATCCCGAGATCATGCCGGCGATGTTCTGTGCCATACCGACGCCCGTGTAGCGGGTCTTCGCGGGGAACAGGCCCGTGAGGACGGTGCCGGATGCGGCGTAGGGGAAGGAGAGCGCGGCAACCGCGATCGTCATGCTGATCACCACGAGCGCAGGAATACCCGATTCGAGCAGTAAGAAGCTCGGCACCGCGATAATCGCCGAAACGATACCGCCCCAGAGAATCACTCGGCTCGCACCAAAGCGGGCGCCGAGACGACCACCAATCACGAGCACCGGGATCTCAACAATCGCGGCCACCATGCTGCCCAGCAGCATCAGTTCGGAGGGGTAGCCGAGCACGTTCACGCCGTACCAGACGATGAACGCGGTCACGAGATAGAAACCACCGATACCGAGCAGGCCCGCTGCCATGCCCATGAAGATGTGGCGCCAGTAGTGCTTGAAGGTCTCGGCAACGGGGCTCTTGACGGTTTCACCCTGCTCCATGAGCTCGGTGAATACCGGCGATTCTTCCAGCTGGCGACGAATGTAGACGGCGATCAGCAGCATCGGGATCGCGATGAGGAAGGGGATGCGCCAACCCCAGGAGTCGAAGCTGTTCTGCGAGAGCAGTAGGGTCATCACGTAGAACCCACCGGAGGACAGGATCGTACCGATCGGTGAACCGATCTGCGGGATTGCGGCGTAAAGGGCGCGCTTCTCGAGTGGCGCATTTTCGACCACGATGGTCATGGCGCCAGACCACTCACCACCCACGAACAGGCCCTGGAAGATGCGCAGCAGCACCAGCAGAATCGGGGCCGCGACACCGATCGCGGCATAGGTCGGCAGCATGCCGATCATCGCGGTCACGATACCGATGCCGACGATCGTGATGAGCAGCACCTTGCGGCGGCCAATCTTGTCGCCCATGGTGCCAAAGATCAGCCCACCAAGGGGACGCGCAACCAAGCCAACACCAAAGGTTGCGAAGGAGGACATCGCGGCGACCGTGGCATTCTCCGACTCGAAGTACTGCACGTTAAACACGAGCGCGGCAGCCGCGCTGAAGAGGAAGAAGTCGTACCACTCCATTGCGGTGCCGATCAGCGCACCGATCGCGACCTTGTTCGCATCCTTGGTAGAAATTTGCTTGGTGGCGCCGTATTCAATTGACGCGGTTGGCGCATGCTCGTTAGTCAAAACCACTCCTTTGTAGCGGGCGCTCCGTCTCGGAGCTTCCATGCTTCTACCGTGCCAGGGATAATGCCCAGAAGTGGTGGGCAACCTTCGTCAGTTTTCGCACCAAATTGTGCATCTGCCCTAGATTGGGGTGTATGCGCAATGAATTACTCGAGCCACAGCCCGAAGACCGAGGCCGCTGGATTGAGATTCTGGCACAGGTATCACCTGACCACTTGGTCGAACGGTTCGTATCGCAGGTGCGCGAGGTCGATGACTACTCCACCCCGGCCGTCACCTGGACTGAAATACGAACTTCCGCGCTCAGTTCCTTCCTCGCCCTCCTTGACGCCTTGAAACACGGCGATAGCAGCCGCACCGTAGACATTGCCGCGCACGTCGGCATCACGCGCGCTCGTGCGAACGTGCCGATGTCCTCGCTGATGACCGCCATCCGAATCGACTTCCAGGTGCTCTGGAACAGCATCCTGGAAGTGTCGGCCGACGAGGATGCGCAATTACTGATTCGACACGCGAACTCGGTGTGGCTCACGGTCGACAGTTACGTGCGGCAAACTCAGGATGCGTATATGGCTGAGGAGCGGCGAATGGCCGATGAGGCCGGAGCGGTCCGAAGAAAACTCCTCGCAGAGCTCCTGCGCCAGGAAGAACTCTCTACTCATCGACTGGAAGTGATCGCGGAGGCGCTTGGCATTGGCACTTCCCCGACATTCCTGATCGCCGCCGCCGATGAAGACGAACAGGCGATTACCGGGTTACGGACCGAAGTCAACCGACTGGAACGCGCATCCCTCAAACCCTTCGCGCAGTACCGCGGGACGGCGCTCATCGTGTTTCTCGAGTGGCCCGAGCAACCGACGACGCCCCAGCACCTCGCGATCCAACAGCTGCATGAGCACCGAATCGGGCTCATCGAGCGGGCTGAGGGGCTCACTGCCCTCCGTCACGCGATTCCACTCGCGATTCAGCTGGCGGGGCTCGCGACCAAGCGACCTATCGTGCCCACGAGCGAGCCCGCAAAACGTCCCGCGGTAACCCCCGAACTCGGCTGGACCAAGCTCATCCACGACCGCGTGCACGACCTCAACCTCGCGACGTTCCTGGATGTGCATCCGCTACTTGCGAGCTGTGGGGAGGCAGAACGCAATAATCTGCTCACCGCGGTGCGCGCGTACCTCGCAACCGGCAGCGTTTCGGAGGCTGCTGAGGCGACCTTCTGTCACCGAAATACACTCACCAACCGGCTGCAACGGTTCCGCGAGCTCACCGAAATCGACGTCACGGTGCCGAATCAGGCGGCGCTGCTCGTCGTCCTCTGGGCCTAAGCGACTTTGCGCCGCAGCTAACCGACCACACCGCCAAACGCGAGCCCGAGCACGTACGTGACCGCCGCCGCACCGTATCCGATCAGTAGCTGTCGCAGCGCTCGCTTCCAGGGAGGTGCGCCGGAAAGCACGCCGACCACGCCACCGGTCAACAGCAACGCAATACCCACCACGACCGCGGCGATCGCCACCGCGAGCAGGCCCTGTAGGCCAAAAATCCAGGGCAGCACGGGAATCAACGCACCCACCGCAAAGAACATAAAGCTCGAAGCGGCGGCGCCCAAGGGCGTACCGAGTTCCTCATGGTTCGTAGCCGTGCGACCGTGAGGGCCAAGGTGGACCGCCCCGGTCTGCCGGTGAACCGCACGAAGCGTCGCCGCAGCCTTGTCTTTCGCCTCGGCTTCCTGCATCCCCCTCGCACGATAGACCAGCGCAAGCTCGTTCTCATTAACGTCCAGCGCCGGGAGCTGGTCGCGGGTGTCGGGCCTCGGGGTGGATGCATTGAGCAGTTCCCGCTGCGAACTGACCGACACGTACTCTCCCGCGGCCATCGACAGTGCCCCCGCCAGGAGCCCCGCGATACCCGTCGCAAGCACCACGCCCGAAGACACCCCGGTTGCACCGACCCCGAGCACGAGCGCGAGGTTCGACACCAAACCGTCATTCGCACCGAACACCGCGGCCCGGAAAGTGCCGCTCATCCGCGCCCGGGAACGCGTCGCGAGCGAGCGCACGACCTCTTCGTGGACACGTTCGTCCGCCGCCATCTGGTCGGTGGCATCCGGATCTTCGGCATAGGGACTGCGCGCCTCAAAGTTCTGCACGAGCGCGAGCGCGAACACCGACCCGAAGCTCTTTGCGAAGAATCCGAGCACCCGGGTGTTGAAGTCCGGTGACACAGTCTTTTCGGCGAGCGGGCCGAGCTTATCGATCCAGTGCTGCTGGTGCCGCTTCTCGGACTCCGCCAGCTCTAGCAGGATCTCCCGTTCCTCACCCTGACGTTTCTTCGCGAGTTCGCGGTAGGTGGCCTCCTCAGCGCGTTCATTCGCGAGGTAGCGCCGCCACCGCCGAACGTCGTGTTTTGAAGGGTCAGGGCGGTGCGCGATTCGATTCGGCAACAGGGCTCCATTCGTTAATAACGACCCGCTAGTTTAGGCGGTCAGCCGTCATGAGCGCTGCATCCTGAAGTCGGCTATTGCCCCGGCGACCCAGCCTGGGTACTCGACACATCGATCACGGAGAAGTTCTTCCACGAGCGTGAGGCTGTGGGACCGCGCTGACCGTGGTAGCGGGAACCGTATTTCTGGGACCCGTAAGGATGCTCAGCCGGCGAAGAGAGATCGAAGAAGCACAGCTGACCGATTTTCATGCCCGGCCAGAGCTTTATCGGGAGGGTCGCGACGTTGGAAAGTTCCAGCGTGACGTGGCCCTGGAAGCCGGGGTCGATGAAGCCTGCGGTGGAGTGCGTGAGGAGGCCGAGTCGGCCGAGCGAGGATTTGCCCTCGAGCCGTGCCGCCACGTCATTGCTCAGCGAGACTTGCTCAAAGGTCGACGCGAGCACGAACTCGCCCGGGTGCAAGATGAACGCCTCATCTGGTTCCGACTCGATCAGATGTGTGAGCTCTGCCTGCTCCTCGCGCGGGTCAATCGACGGGTAACGGTGATTATCGAAGAGACGGAAGTAGCGGTCGAGCCGCACATCCACACTCGAGGGCTGCACCATCCCCGGGTCCCAGGGGTCGAGGCCAATGCGGCCCGAGTCGATTCCCGCACGAATATCTCGATCACTGAGCAGCATCCATCCACCTTTATTTGTCGCTGCGGCCAAACCTGTTGCTACACTATCCCTCGGTGCTCAATTGCAGTGTGTATAGGCACCGACTGGGGCTGTAGTTCAATGGTAGAACTTCTGCTTCCCAAGCAGACAGCGCGGGTTCGATTCCCGTCAGCCCCTCCAGTTGGCCTCGAACGGCCCGTTCACCACGTTTTGTCGGATGCTCAAATTACAATCCGACCAAAGAACCAACATGGGAGGGCAAGGCTTTGACTACTTAAACTCCGCCGTCGCGCCCCACCGTTCGTCGGATGAGCTCGTCAGAAGTTGCGCGTGAGATTCAGGATATTGAAGCGCGTCGCGGTTCATTCGAAAGATTGCTGGAAAAAGCTTCCCAAGATGACCTCACCGCCGACGAGCATGCTGACATGCGTCGTCTCGATGCACTTCGGTTCATCCAGACTGGGCATTGAATAACTCCTTCAAGGCGCAGGCGGAGTCTTTTGCGTTGGACGTCATGGAGGCTCTCGCAATCGTGATTCCATCGTACGATCTGGGCACCGATTAGCGGACGGAACCCTAGGAACTTCAATTTGCGGAGTCTCGCCCCAACGACAGAATTCCGCGCCGAGCTGGACGTGTTCGGCTCAGGGCTGGCCGGTTTCTCGAATGGACTGGCAGTGCCCGTCGCATTTTCTTGAGCCCCGAGCGTCATTCTGGGCTGCGACCACTCCGAGGGAGGGCGAGGAACATCTCTCGCCGCAATGAATCAACGTGAGCACGAGTGACCTCAATCGCGGCCGCCGTATCGTGCGCGCGGAATGCTGCCACCAGCGCACGGTGCTCGTCACGACCTTCCTCGAGCTGATCCATCGGATACGGCACGAAATATTTCAGCAACGACTCATACACCGCAAGATAAGCGGGCACTTCCGGGAGTCCGCTCATCTCAGCGACGAGGTGATGAAACCGGCTGTCTGGAACGTGGTGCTCCATCCAGTTCTGCGCGTTCTGCGATTGCTCAATGAGCTCGTCAAGAGCATCGCACTGCGTGGGTGTGGCGGCGAGGGTGGCCGCAAACACGACGGCGCTCTCCATGAGGATGCGCTGGTCAATAAGGCTGTGGATCGCCGTCTCGTCAGCTCGAAAGGCCATCACCGAGCTGTCCTGCAGTTCGGGAACCTGCTCCGCGACGAAGGTTCCTCCACCACGACCGGGGCGGCGGATAAGCACTCCACTCTCAACTAAGCTCTCGAGCCCTCGTCGCGCGGTGATTGCACTTACCTCGAGCCCAGCGGCGATGTGTTCCACCCTGGGCAGCTTGCTGCCGGGCGCAAGCAGTCCATGCTCGATCGAGAGCAGGATGCGCGCGCGCACAGTCTCCACCGCGGAGAGCCGGGTGAGAGCTGCAGAACCGGGCGCGGCGAACAACGCCCTATCCACCTCGGTTCCTGAGTTCTTACCGGTCGCAGTCATGGCTTGATACTAGCCAAGCCTCATCGTATAGTGATCAAATTGAACATGATCAAAATGATCACTTCAGGGTGCTTGTGCTCAAATTTCAGCGCGCCGCCCGGCAAGGAGGCCAAATTGACCAAGAAAACACTCACTGTGGCGCTTGCGCAGCGCGCTCCACATCCCATCGACAGGCCACTGGATGCCTTCGCCCGCGATGTTGCGGCGACCGTCGAAGCCCACCCGAACATCCAACTGCTCGTCTACCCCGAACTGCACCTCAACGGCACCGAGCACCTACCCGAGCCTGAGCGCGCGGACGCGCTCGAAGCGGCTGCGGTCACGCTCGACAGCGATTACATTCGTACGCTCGGCGCCATAGCCGCTGAGCACGGCATCTGGCTCTGCCCCGGTAGCCTCGGCGAGCGCGGCCCCGCAGGAGAGTTCTTCAACACGCAGCTGCTGTTCGATGGCACCGGCGCACTCCGCAGCCGCTATCGCAAGATGTTTCCGTGGCGCCCCTACGAGCCGCACCAGCCCGGCACCGAGTTCATCACCCAGGGTCTCGATGGGACCGCGATCGCAGGACTGTCAATTTGCTACGACGCTTGGTTTCCCGAGCACACGCGCCAGCTCGCCTGGGACGGGGCAGACCTCATTCTCAACATCGTGAAGACCACCACCCCAGACCGCGAGCAGGAGCTCGTACTCGCTCGCGCGAACGCGATCGTCAATCAGAACGTCATGGCGAGCGTGAACTGCGCGCCTCCGGTCGGCCGGGGGCGAAGCATCGTCGTCAACGCCGAAGGCTTCGTCATCGCAGAGGCTGGGATCGGCGAGGAGACGCTCGTCTTCGAATTTGACCCAGCACACGTCGCCGCCGTTCGCGAGCGGGGCACCATGTTCAGCAACCGCATGTGGTCGCAGTTTCAAGAGGGCGACGCGGTGATTCCGATGCCGCTCTACGACGGCCGCATCGATCCAAAGTCGTGGACTCCGCGCTCGCGCTAATCCGCTTTTCGAACCTCATACAACGACGTACCCCCGTCGACCCACAAGCCGACATCGACACATAAACAGACAGAGGAGTCATCTGTGTCAACTACTCACGCTCAGCCGACGCTCACCCGCACGCTCAAGCTACCCTCGCTCGTACTCTTCGGGCTCGCATATCTCACCCCGCTCATCGTGCTGGGTATCTTCGGGGTCATCGCCACTGAGACGAGCGGTGCGAGCGCAAGCGCCTATCTCATAGCGCTCATCGCCATGCTATTTACGGCGAACAGTTACGGACGAATGGCCAAGGCGTATCCAGTTGCAGGTTCCGCCTACACCTACGTACGCCGCACGATTGACGGTCGTGTCGGTTTCCTCGTCGGCTGGGCGATCATGCTCGACTATCTCTTCCTCCCGATGGTCATCTGGCTCATCGGCGGATCATATCTTCAGGCCCAGTTTCCCGGCGTGCCCATGCCTGTGTGGATTCTCGTCTTCATCCTCATCACCAGCGCGCTCAACATCATCGGTATCAAGGTCGCAGATCGCGCGAACCTCGTGCTCATGACGTTCCAGATCCTCGTCATCATTTTCTTCGTTGCACTGTCCATCGCAAATGTCGTGAGCGCCGACGGAGCGGGAGGCTTGGTGAGCGCTTCCCCGTTCGTCGGCATCGATGCCACATTCGCTGGCATCGCGGGTGGTGCAGCGATCGCCGCATACTCCTTCCTCGGCTTCGACGCGGTGACTACTCTCACGGAGGAGACGATCGAGCCCCGCCGCACCGTGCCCAAGGCGATCCTGCTTGTCGCCCTCATCGGCGGTGGCATCTTCGTGATCGTCGCGTACGTGACACAACTCGTGCATCCGGGCGGTGTCTTCGACAACGCGGATACCGCAGCTTTCGAGATCGCCACGCGCATCGGCGGTAATTTCTTCGGCGCCGTGTTCCTCGCCGCACTCGTCATCGCACAGTTCACCTCGGGCCTCGCGGCTCAAGCCTCGGGAAGCCGCCTCCTCTATGCGATGGGTCGCGACGGCGTACTCCCGAAGCGCATTTTCGGCTCCCTGAGCGCGAAGTTTCGCACCCCCGTGTTTAGTATTCTCGCGATCTCCGTTGTCGGACTCATCGCGATCTTCATGGATGTGGCCACGTCAACCTCGTTCATCAACTTCGGCGCCTTCGTTGCCTTCATCATGGTGAACCTCTCGGTCATCGTCTACTGGGCGAAGGAACGACGCGAGGGACGGGCACACAATGCGCTCCTGTATCTCGTAGCACCGATCATCGGCATGATCGTGATCGCTTACTTGCTTCTGCAACTCGACATCCACGCGATCACGCTCGGGTCGATCTGGCTCGGCGTCGGAATCATCGTGCTCGCCATCACCACGCGGGGTTTCACGAAACAACCGACCGAACTCGCCGTCGACACTGTCGACTAAGACACGGATGCATGAATCCCGCGCTCAGGTCTCGCGTAGCGGGGTCTGAGCACGAGACCGCATTCACGTATCCCGAAGCTTGCCGGACCACACTGCTCCTGTGGCCGGAATCACCGGCCCGTGCAAAGGAGCAACCATGTCGAAAGTCCTGATCCTCGCTGGCGATTTTTCCGAGACCCTCGAAGTGTTTTACCCCTATGAGCGCCTTCGCGAGGAGGGCTACGAACCCGTCATCGCCTCGCTAGAGAAGAAGCGCCTGCAGTTCGTGGTGCACGACTTCGAGCCCGGATATTTCACCTTCACCGAGAAGCCGGGGCACGGCTGGGACGCCGACATCGCGGTCGCTGACGTCAACCCCGCCGACTACGTCGCGCTCGTGATCCCCGGCGGGCGCGCGCCTGAGTACCTGCGTAACAACCCCGATGTGCAGCGCATCGTGCAGCATTTCTTCGGGGCGGATGCACCGGTCGCGTCGACCTGTCACGGCCCGCTGATCCTCGCGAAGTCGGGCGTGCTCTCGGGCCGCACCTCCTCCGGATTCCCTGAGGTCGCGCCCGATATCGAATCGGGCGGAGCAACCTACGAAGGTGGCCAGGCTGTCGTCGACGGCAACCTCGTCACCTCGCGCGCGTGGAATGACAACGGCCCCTGGTTTGGCGCCTTTATCAAGCTGCTCCGCGAGCGCGCGCCCCTGGCCTAACGAAAAAGAAATCCGCCCCGAGCTGGCCGTGTGCAGCTCGGGGCGGATCGTTCTTTGAGCCCGATCAGTCGGGCAAGTTTTTACTCGTCGGCGCTGTCCTTACGCTGGCCGAGTTCCTTGTCGAGGTTCAGCAGGCCCGAGCCGTCGCCGTCGAGAATCTCGATGCGGCCGATGATCTCGCTCACGGTCGATTCCTCCTCAACCTGCTCGTCGATAAACCAGTGCAGCATCGGACGCGAGTCAATGTCACCCACCTCATCGGCCACGCGGTACAGGTTACGGATCGCCTCCGACACCTTTTCTTCGTGGGCGAGGGATGCCTTAAACGCGTCGAGTGCGGTCTCCACGGTCGTGCCGGGAAGGTCAACCGTGCCGAGCACCGGGTGGTAGTCGCGGTCAAGTAGATACTGCGTGAACTTGGCAGCGTGCTCGAGTTCCTCTTCGGCCTGAGCCTGGAACCAGGCCGAGAAACCGGTGAGATCGATCGCCTCCATATCGACGGCGAGCTGACGATAGACAAGAGAAGCGGTGTGCTCGAGGGTGATCTGTTTGTTAATCGCCTCGGCGTATTTCTGATCAATCTTCATGAAAATCGACCCTAGGTCGCCAATCTGCAAATTTGTCGTGCCTTGGGAACTCGACCCAGCGCATCCACCGGCCCAGCGAATCTGCCAGCCCAATCGCCAGGTCGCGGGTGTACGTTGTGACCATGGCTGGGGCAAAGATGCCCGCCCATCGCAACAACCCGTAAGGCCCTCACTGGTCCTTGTCATCGGCGCGCTCGGCGTGGTGTTCGGCGATATCGGAACCAGCGCGATCTAGACCGTGACCGCGCTGTCTGCCGAGCAATCCGCATCCGGACACCTCGACCAAACCATTAGCTACGGAATGGTGTCGACCCTCATCTGGTCGCTCATCCTGATTGTCACGGTGCTGTACGTGACGATTTTGCTGCGCACCGACAACGCCGGCGAGGGCGGGCTGCTCGCCCTGCTGGGGCTCATCCGGCAGCTCCCCAACCGTGCCGCCCGGCGCGGAGTCTGGGTGGTCCTCGCCGGGGTGGGCGCCGCGATGTTTCTTGGCGACAGCATCATCACTCCCGCAATCTCCGTGCTCTCGGCGGTCGAGGGCCTTGAGCTATTAGACGCAAACCTGCACGCATGGATTGTGCCGATCACGATCGCGATCTTGCTCACTCTGTTCATATTGCAACCCATCGGCATCCATCGCGTGGCGAAAGCCTTTGGCCCGATCATGCTGCTGTGGTTCGCGTGCATCGCGGGCTTCGGACTCCTTGCCGTCATCAAGCAACCCTAGGTGCTCTGGGCGCTCTCACCGCACTGGATTCCACCGTACTTTGCCGCGCATCCACTCATCGCGTTTCTCTCGCTGGGCTCGGTGGTGCTGGCAATAACCGGGTCCGAGGCGCTCTATGCCGTTATGGGCCACTTCGGCCGTAAAGCCGTGCGCCGGGCCTGGCAGTGGATCGTTTTCCCGGCCCTCACCTTGGCCTATTTGGGGCAGGCGGCGATGCTCACGCAGGGCGCGAGCGACCCCGGCGGCATATTCTTCGCGATGATGCCGCCGCCGCTGATTGCGCCAATGATTGTGCTGGCGACCGCGGCCACCGTGACCATCACGATCACCAGCAGCCTGTTCCTGGTGTACTCGACGCTCAAGCGCGATTTTGGCTGGCGGTTCTGGGTGGCGCTGGCAGTCTGGCTCGTGATCCTGGTATTCCTCACCGCAAACCTGCCCAAGATTGCCAGCGGCGGTTGGCTGCCGATTCTGATCGGTACGGTTATGTGCGCGCTGATGTTCTGTTGGCGCAGCGGTCGTCGGCAGCTGCAGCGTTGGCGGCAGCGCGAAGAAATGTCGCCGGCGCAGTTCCTTGACATTGTGGATGCTGGGGAAGTTACCCGGGTCGCTGGCACCGGGGTATTTGTCACCCCTTCCGCGGAGCGCATCCCCGTGGCACTTGGCGTCATGATGAATCAGCAGCACGCCCTGCCGCAGCAGGTCATCCTCTTCACCTGGGAGACCGCGCACGCGCCAGTGGTGGCCGACCACGAACGGCTCACGATCCGCGACATCCACAGCCCCGAACCGGGGATAGTGCTCCTCACAGCACGCTATGGGTACCGCGAGCGCATCCACCCCGTCCGCGCCCTCGAAGAGGCAGCCGCACTCGAACCGGGAATACTTCGCGGACTCGACCTGAGCAAGGCGGTGTTCTACCTCCAGCTGCCGGTCGTCGAGGTGGTCACCCGCAGCCCGGCCCGATTCGCCCGCGAGGTCTTCGCGCTGTTGACTCGGATGCGCACCGACCCGGTCAAGCAACTATCGCTGCCACGCGAACGCACGGTCATCATCGGTCGCGAAGCGCAACTCTAGCGCCCGCAGCATTGACATGCTGAACGCTATGTCTTGTGCATAAGATTTCACCTTGCACATTGGCGCGCGCCGGTCGCATAATGGACGAATTGTCTAACAGATAAGACATACATTTGCGCGAGGAAGCGCTGAAAGGAACCTCAATGTGCAGCGCGGCACGCAGCCCCATATCGCGACACCACATCGCGAATCCCGAGAGCAGACGGCGCTCATGAGCGACGCATTCTTACGCTTCGAAGACATCTCGATCAGCTTCCCCGGTGTGAAGGTGCTCGATGGCGTCTCCTTCGAGCTGCACGCCGGTGAAGTGCACGCGCTGATGGGCGAAAACGGTGCTGGCAAGTCCACGCTGATGAAGATCCTGATGGGTATTTATCACCCGGATGCGGGCAGCGTCGTCATTGGCGGCGAGCCCGCCGAGATCGCAAGCCCGAGCGACGCGCTCTCCCGCGGCATTTCGATGATCCACCAGGAACTGAACCCCGTCCTCGACATGCGCGTCTACGAGAACATCTACCTCGGTCGGGAGCTTCGTTCCTCGCTCGGCCTTGCCGACGCCAAGCGGATGCGCACCGAAACGGATGCGCTCCTCAAGCGTCTCGAGATCCCCATCGATGGCAACCGGATGATGCGCACGCTCTCGGTGGCGCAAATGCAGCTCATCGAGATTGCCAAGGCCATCGCCTTCGACAGCAAGGTCGTGGTGATGGATGAACCGACCTCGGCAATCACCGAATCGGACGTGGAGATCCTCTTCCGCCACATCAACCGGCTCCGTGAATCGGGCGTGGGCATCATCTACATCTCGCACAAGATGGAAGAAATCTTCACCATCGCCGACACCATTTCGGTCTTGCGCGATGGTGCGCTCATCCGCACGGCCCCGGCTGCCGAACTCGATGAGCCGACGCTGATCAAGCTCATGGTGGGTCGCGATCTCGACGAGAACTTCCCCAAGCGCGAGGTCGAAATCGGCGAGCCTGTCCTGACTGTGCAGGGCTGGTCGAGTCCGCCACTGGTGAAAGACATCAGCATTTCGCTGCGCAAGGGCGAGGTGCTCGGCATCGGCGGTCTCGTCGGCGCTGGCCGCAGCGAATTTGTTGAGTCGCTCTTTGGCGTGCGCCCCGGCTCTTCGGAGGAGCCGATCCTGCTCAAGGGTAAGCCCGTGCGCATCCGCAAACCCATCGACGCGATCCGCTATGGGATCGCGCTCGTCACGGAAGACCGCAAGGTCACCGGCCTCAACCTCGCCGGCTCCGTAGCCGAAAACATCACCCTGGTGAACCTCAACAAGCTCTTCCCCGCGGGGCTTCTGCGCACCCGCACCGAGACCAAAATCGCCAAGGACTATATCGACCGGTTGCGCATCCGCACCCCGAGCCACCAGCAGCTGGTCTCGCGGCTCTCGGGCGGCAACCAGCAGAAGGTCGTGCTCTCGAAATGGCTGCTCACCGAGCCCGAGATCATCATCTTTGACGACCCCACCCGCGGGATCGATATCGGCGCGAAACGCGATATCTACAACCTCATCGGGGAACTCGTCGAAAAGGGCCGCTCGGTGATCCTCATTTCCTCTGAAATGACCGAGCTCATGGGGCTCAGCGACCGCATCCACGTCTTCGCCGAAGGCCGCATCACCGGCACCCTCGACCGACCCGACTTCAACCAAGAGCGCATCCTCGAGCTCGCATCCCAATTCGGAGACTGACATGACCACCGCACCTACAACTTCGGAGACGAAGCCACAGCGCCGCCTGGCGAACGTAACCTGGGTCAACGATGCCGGCCTCGCGATCATCTTCGTGCTGCTGGTGATCGCGCTCACGCTGGCGTCGCCGAATAACTCCTTCATCAGCCTGAACAACATCTTCCTGATCCTGATTCAGACCGCGATCAACGGCATCCTCGCGATGGGCATGATGTACGTGATCATCTCGGGGCAGATCGACCTCTCGGTGGGCTCCACCGTGGGCCTTGCGGGCGTGGCCGCGGCCATGTTCGCGCATCCGGGCGAATTCCCGCTCATCGTGCCGATCGTGGTCGGGCTGGGTGTGGGCATCCTCGTCGGACTCGTGAACGGTGTCGGTGTCGCCTACGGCGCGATCCCCTCCTTCATTATCACCCTCGGTACGCTCACCGCGGTGCGCGGCATCGCGCTGATGGTGTCGGGCGGAGCCCCCGTCTCGAACCTCAGCCCCGAGTTCCAGTCGCTCGCTTCCGGCCGAGTCTTTGGCATCCCGGTACTCGCCATCTACTTCATTGTGATCGCCGTGGTTGCAGCCTTCGTACTGCGGAAGACCGTCTTCGGTCGTCGCATCTACGCACTCGGCGGCAACCCGCACGCGGCCGAGGTCTCCGGCATCAATATCAAGCGGCTCACCATCGCGCCGTTCGTGATCGCCGGAACCCTCGCGGGCCTTGCGGGCGTACTGCTCGCATCCCGCACCTTCACCGGTTCGCCGACCGCGGGCCAGTCCTATGAGCTTGACGCCATTGCGGCGGTGGTCATCGGTGGTGTGAGCATGGCCGGTGGTCGCGGTAAAGCCTTCGGCGTGGTGATCGGCGCGCTGATGATCGCGGTGATCGCAAACGGCCTCGACATCCTCGGCATCGACTCGAACGTGCAGCTGATCATCAAGGGCGCGATCATCGCCCTCGCGGTGCTCATCGACGTGAAGGTGCGTCGCGACTAAGGACCGTCGCGCACCCCGCGCACTCTGCGCATCCTGCTCATCTCGAGCCGCCAACACTTCACCAATCCCCAAATCCCTTTGGAAGGAACCAAACCATGGCCAAGAAATGGACCAAGATCACGATCCTCGCGGCAACCGCCGCGCTGGCGCTCACCGGCTGTGCCAACGGCGGCACGAGCGACGGCGGCGAAACCGGTGCCGAAGGCGGCACCATCGCGCTGATCATGAGCCACATGACCAATGAATTCACCACCACCGTCGCCTCCGCGGCCGAGGCGAAGGGCGAGGAACTCGGCTACGAGGTCACCGTCTTCGACAGCAATCAGGATGCATCCACCCAGGTGAGCCAGATCGAGCAGGCAGTCTCGCAGGGCTTCGACGGCATCCTCGTGGAGCCCGTCTCCACCGACGGTGTCGTGCCCGGCCTGATCGCCGCGAACGACGCGAACGTCCCGATCGCGACCATCGTGCAGAAGGCATCGCAGCAGGACCTCGCCGCGGCCTACATCGGCGGTAACGAGGTTGAGGCCGGCAAGCTGCAGATGGAGCAGGCCATCGAGGCAATCGGTGGCGAAGGCGACATTGCGATTCTCTACGGCCCGATGGGTAGTGACGCGCAGCTCGCCCGCAAGGAAGGCTACGACGCCGTCCTCGCCGAGAACCCGAACGTGAACGTGGTCTTCGACCAGACCGCGAACTGGGTCACCGCCGAGGCGCTCGAGCTCACCGAGAACTGGCTCTCCACCGGCACCGCGTTCACGGCGGTCGTCGCCCAGAACGACGGCATGGCCGTCGGTGCGGTGCAGGCGATCGAAAACGCTGGCAAGACCGGTGAGATCCAGGTGTTCGGTATCGACGCCACCGCCGACGGTGTCGCCGCGATCAACGCTGGTGGCCTCGCGGGCACCGTCTCGCAGGACACCGCCGGCATCGGTGAACTCGGTGTCGAGACCATGGTGCAGCTGATCAACGGTGAAGACGTGGAGGACGAAGTTCTCACCCAGGCCGAGTGGATCACCAAGGACAACGTCGACTCGCTTGGTGGCGAGTAGGGCTTGGAGTAGCGAAAGTTTGGTCTAGCTAAATCAAACCGAAATCGGGCGGTGCCTCTGCGGAGGTGCCGCCCGATTGGGTTTCCTGGGTGTTGGATGCGTCGAGCGCGTTGGATGCGTCGAGGGAGTTGGCAGCGTCACGGGACGTTGCATGCGTGAACGGGTAACTGCGGCGAGGCGCGTTGGATGCGGCGAGAAGGTTAGCTGCGGCAATGACCGTTGGCTACTTCGCCTACCGGCTCGCGTCGTTGACAGGCAGCCGCAAGCGTGCCCGCAGTTCCTGGGCCAAAGCATTCAGCTGCGCGTTGCATTCGTCGATCTCGCTGGCCAGGGCCGCGAGGCTCGCGTCGTCACGCTGCGATTCCAGCTCGAGCGCCGCATCCCGCACCTTTTCGAAGCCGAAGGCGATCTCGGCCACGTGGAACATGATGATCTCGTTGTCGCCGCTCGAGGTGAGGAACTGTGCCCAGCGGCTCAGATGATCCGCAAGCCGCTGGTGTTCGAGGGTGACTAGCTCGCGGAGGTCGTGCAGCTCCGCGTCGAGCTCGGCAGCGTGTGGCTGCGCCGCAACCTGCGGGAGCATCCGGATAACGACCTTGCCCCGCGAGATTTCGCTGGCGTCTTCGTCTGCCATCGCATGCAGAAACTCGGTGAAGGCGAGCCGGTTCACCGGCGCCCAACGCTTCTCAGCAGACTTGGCAACCAGCCGGTTGAGCACCGTTACCGTAAACAGGAAAGAAACCAGACCGGCGGCGAGCCCCGAGAGAATCACCAAATCCTGCCAGAACCCGGTTACCACGTCTATCCCGATGATCACCGCGGTAATCGCGACCGCAGCCGCGCCGAGCGCGATATTCCTGGCTCGTTCTCGCGCGCGTTCCCGGGCCTCCACTTTGCCCTGATCCATCACTCGCATGCCCGCATCATCCTTCCGTGCACACCAGCAAGCCTGTGTCGCTTCAACCGTAGCCGCAGACCTGCGGTTTAGGGCTCCCGCACCGGTGCTTCCCGGACTTGATAGTTGCCGCAGACGCAAAAGTTGACGCTTATGGGTGGTTAGGAGGGAATATTTCCCTCCTAACCACCCATACGCGTCAGAAATCGCAGCGCCAGCCGACCGCTACTTCTTATTGAGGTAGATCGCGCCGGTGGAGACGTCTTCTTCAATCGACTCGAGCGTGCGTCCGCGGGTTTCCGGCAGGAACTTCAACACGAACACGAACGCGATCAAGTTGAAGACACCGAGCATGAAGAAGGAGCCGGTGATGCCCACGCCATCAACCACCGAGGGGAAGAAGAGTCCCAGTGTGGCGTTTGCGATCCACATGCAGAACACGGCGATGCCGATGCCGAGTCCGCGCATGTGGAGCGGGAAGATCTCCGAGAGGATCACCCAGGTGGCCACGTTCAGGAAGGTCTGCATCGACCCGACGAACAGCACCACGAGCACGAGGATCACATAGGGGCGGGCCGGGGCTCCGACCGGGAACATGATCGAGGAGAGCCCGATGAGCACGTGGCAGAGCGTGACGAGCCCGTACCCACACATGAACATCGTGCGGCGGTTGATGCGTTCCATCATGAACAGCGAGGCGATGCTGCCGAGCACACCGATCGCGCCGGGGACGACATTCGCGATGAGCGCCGCATCCGCCTCAAACCCAGCTTCGATGAGCACGGTCTGGCCGTAGTACACGATCGTGTTGATGCCGGTGAGCTGTTGGAAGACCGCGATGCCGATACCGATCAGCAGGATACGCAGCAGCCAGCGGTTCTTCAGGACCGCGCTCAGGCGAGTGCGGCGAGCGTTCTTCGAGGCCGCGTACAGTGCCTCGGCTTCGTCGATTTCTGCGACCGCGCGTGCCTCGGGGCGGATGGTACGCATGATCTCGAGTGCCTCATCACGACGACCGTGTGCGATCAGCCAGCGGGGCGACTCGGGCATACGAATCATGCCGAGGAACAGGGCGATTGCCGGGATGGCGCAGATCGCGAGCATCACTCGCCAGATGCTGTCGAGGTGACCCCAGACGTTACCGATGATGGCGTTGACCGCGAAGGCCGCGAAGGCACCCACCGCGATCATCACTTCGTTGCGGCCTGAGAGTGAACCGCGAATCTCGTGCGGTGCAAGCTCAGCGAGGTACACCGGCACAACGGTGGATGCGGCACCCACGGCGATGCCGAGGATGACGCGCCCAACCACCATCACGCCGAAACTTGGCGACAGGGCGCAGACCGCGGCGCCCAGCAGGAAGGCGAAGGCCAGCAGCATGATGGTGCGCTTACGACCCCAGAGGTCGGCAAGTCGCCCACCGAGCATGGCACCGACAGCGGCACCGAAGAGCAGCGAGGAGGTGACGACACCTTCGGTGAGCGGGGTGAGCCCGAGCTCGATGGTCATGGGGCGAAGTGCCCCGTTGATCACGCCGGTGTCGTAACCAAACAGGAGGCCACCGATGGTCGCGATGAACGCCACGACCGAGAGGCGACGACGGTACGGCCCGGCGGTGAGCGGCGGCAGCGTGGATTCCTCAGCGGAACCGTGGCCGCGCGTGCTGGTAGAGCTGGCAGGGGTTGAACTATTGGGTATTGACGCGGACATGAACGACTCCTTTGTCAGAGCGCGACGAATAGCGGTGTGGTGTTTGGAACGTTTTGGGATGCGCGGGGCCGGGTGGATGCATGGCCGAGGTTAGGTGCACAGCCAGACTTGGATGCACGTCCGGCCCCGCGCGGTGCGTCTCGAGGACGCGGGTTGGTTGATTTGGATCGAGTCGATTCGAATTTGGACCAAGTGGCCCAAACCGGGGGAACTAGACGGTCGCGGCCTCGCGAGCGTGCTCGATCGCGACGGCCTGGCCGGTCTTGCTCGACTCGAGAGCGGCACCGACGACGCGCATCATCGCGGTTGCCTCAGCGAAGTCCGTGTCCATCTCGGCACCCTCTTGGATGCAGCGCACGAACTCCTGAATCTCCGCGGTGAAGGCCTCGGCGTAACCGGTGCCCACGCCGCCGCCTGGCATCGCGGCGACGTCCTTGAAGTAGGGGTGCTCGGGCCCGGTGAAGACACGGCGCGGGCCGTTGTAGGCCGAGTCGGTGAGGCCGGTCTCGAAGATCGAGAATTCACCCGCGGCGATCGAGTCAAATGCGGCGTGGCCCTCGGTGCCGAAGACCTCGACGCCGAGTGCGTTCGGCACGCCCTGCGCGATGCGGCTCAGTTCAATCTGGCCGACGGCGCCGGATGCGAATTCCACCGAGAGCAGCGCGATGTCATCGTTCGTGACGGGGCCGGTTTCGGTCGAGGTGGATGCACCGTGACCGATCGCACCGGCGGCAGGCTTCGGGCGCTCGGAGATCACGGTCTTGAGGGTCGCGTTGGCGACCCCGGTGATCTGACCGGCAACGAACTGCACTGCGTCGATGGCGTGCGAGCCGATGTCGAGGAGTGCTCCACCGCCGGACTGTTCCTGCGAGTAGCGCCAGGAGAGCGCTCCGGCGGGGTCGGCTGCGTAGTCGGCGTAGTACCAACCGCGCACGGTGTGCACGTCACCGAGGCGACCATCCGCGATCGCCTGTGCGAGGGCAGCCAGCCCCGGCAGTCGACGGAAGGAGAAGCCGACGCCGGTCACAGCATCCGTCTTCTCGGCGAGTGCCTGCAGGGAGGAGGATTCCTCGACGGTGCGGCCGATCGGCTTCTCGGCGAAGACGTGCTTGCCGGAGGCGAGCACCTTGGGGAGCACCTCGGCGTGCAGGAAGTTCGGCAGGGCGACGCTGATCGCGTCGATGTCGTCACGCTCGAGGAGCGCGTCGATGTCGCCGGTGGCCTGCTTGAAGCCGTAGCGCGCAGCGACCGATTCGGCGAGCGGGAGGTTCGGATCGGCGATGGTGTCGAGCTCAACGCTGAGCTTGGACGAAACCGCCATCATGGCGTTGCGGAAGCCGAAAGCGTGAGCCTGGCCGGCCATGCCGGCGCCGATGACGGCGACACGAATTGGGGTGTTCATAGTGTTCTAGTCCTTAGTGGTTGTGGTTGGAGTTCGGTGCCTGCGTAAGGCCGAAGGCCTGTATCGAAGGGGCGCGTCTCGATACGACGCCTACGGCGTCTACTCGACGAACGGAGTGTTGCTCGGCTAGCGACGGTTATTTGGCAGTGGCGGTTTCGCGGAAGCGCACTGGGGCACCGCAACCGGCGATGTATTCGTGCGTACGGCGCGCGATTTCCAGCGGCTGCGCGAAGTCAGCGAGCGGGTACATGTCCTGCTCGACGATGGCGAAGATGCCGGGGTTCGCGATTGCCGCTTCCCGCAGGATCGGGTTGTAGTCGGGCACCCCGAGCGGCGGCTCGATCATCACGCCCTGCTTGACGGCATCCACGAAGCTAATGTCGTTCTTGAGCACGTCGGCGAGAAGGTCCGGTTCGACCTGCTTGAGGTGGAGGTAGCCGATGCGGTTCGGGAACTCGCGGATCAGTCGCTCGTTGTCGCCGTAGTAATAGGCGAGGTGGCCGGTGTCGAGGCAAAGGTTCACGTAGCGTTCGTCGGTGCCCTCGAGCAGACGCACCACCTCGCGGTAGGAACCGATCGGGCTTTCTGCGTGCGAGTGGAACTGCTGACGCATCCCGAACTCTTCGAGCAGGCGACGGCCGATTTCATTGTGACCGGCGAAGAAGGCATCCCATTCTTCGGCGTTGAAGGCGCGATCGCCCACGACATGGCCGTCCTCACCGCGTTCCCAAAGACCCGGAATGGTGATGATGTGCTCGGCGCCGAGCGCCTGCACGAGGGTTGCGACCTCGCGCACATCTGCCCAGGCCTTGTCGATTTCGGAAGCCCCGCGGTGGAGATTCACGAACACCGTTCCCGCAGAGAGGGCGAGATCGTACTTGGCGAAGTCCTCGCGCAGCTTGGCTGCGTCGGTGCCGAGGTAGCCAAAGGGGCCAAGTTCGGTCCAGTGGAAGCCAGCCTCGGCAACCTCGCGAAGGTACTGCTCGGGAGCGGGCTGCGCCTCGTCGACGGCGTTCCACACACCCCAAGAGTCGGGTGCGATACCGACGCGGGGTGCGGAATCAGTGGCTTCGATGCCGTTGGTCATGAGCTTCCTCGCTTCATTCCGAATGTGTTGCTGTCAAGTGGTTCCCAGAACGCACTAGCGGTTGATACGGAACTAGAGCGCTCTAGGTGTTGCTAGACTAGAGCGCTCTAGGCGATAGTGTCAATAGATATTTTTTGGGAGGTGGCAAATGGCCAGAACAACCATGGAGGACGTCGCAAAGGCGGCGGGTGTATCACGGGCACTCGTATCGCTCGCGTACCGCAATGCCAGCGGCGTCAGCGAATCCACCCGGGCGCGCATCCTCTCCACGGGCAATCAGATCGGCTACGTGCACAACCGCATCGCCGCGAGCCTCGCCTCCACAAAACCCGCCTCAATCGGGGTCTTTCTGCAAGACCTCCACAATGACTTCTTCGCGGACGTCTACGATGGCATCCGCGAAATTGCCGAGCCGAAAGCCCGCCAGCTGGTGCTCTCGGTCGGATCACGAAATCACGATCGCGATGCTTCTTCCCTCGGCACGCTGGAAGGCGCGCAGGTCGGCACGATCATTGCCGCGGGTCTGCGGATGGCCGATTCGGATGCGCTGGCGCACTCCCAGCGCACTCCGCTCATCGCAATCGCGCGGCATATTCCAGGTGTCGACAGCGTCTATTCGGACAATGTCTTTGGCGGGCAGTTGGCGACCGAGCACTTGCTCCAGCTGGGGCATCGGCGGATCGTCTTTCTCGCGAACCCGCCGACGGACGGCTACCTCGGGCGTCGAGAAGGCTACGAAACGTCGATGCTCGAAGCGGGGCTTAAGCCACGGGTAATCGAATCCACCTATGCGCGCTCGGACGCAGCCGAAATCGCGACGGAACTGTTGGCAGATACCGAGGCACCGACGGCAATTTTTGCGCACAACGATCAGGCCGCGCTCGGGGTGTTAGACGCGCTCGCCGCGCGGTCTCTCGTGCCGGGGCAGGATGTTTCGGTGATCGGCTATGACAACAGCTCGGTCAGCAATACCCCGGGTACGGCGCTAACTTCCATTGATTTGCACGCCCTCGAGCTCGGTCGTGAGGCCACTCGACTTGCGCTGCGACGCTTTGAGAATCCTGACCTCGAGCCGCAGCTTGTGACCTCAACGCCCTCGCTGGTGCTGAGGGCAACAACCGGCCCCGTGTCGACCTAAACCGCCTCCAGAAACCGTCACTCCAGCGCCAATCCAGGCGCGTTCAGCGGGCAGGGAGCAATAAGAGACGCGTATGGGTGCTCAGGAGGGAATTATTACCTCCTGAGCACCCATACGCGTCAGATATTGCGCCGGGCAACAGCCCAGCCCCAGGCTCGCGCTACCCAAGTGCCGGGCGGATCTCCTTTGAGATTGCCTCGAGCATGCGCACGTTGAAGTCGACGCCAAGGGCGTTGGGCACGGTGACGAGCAGCGTGTCCGCGGCCTGCACGGCGGCGTCCTCCTGGAGTTCCTCGATCAGCGTGTCGATCTCGCCGATATAGCTGCGGCCAAAGCGCGCGAGTTCGCCCGGTTCGGTTTGCCCAACCTGGTCGCGAGCTTCGGCTTGCGCACGGATACCGAAGTATCGGCGCGATTCATCGTCGACGAGCGGGATGATGCTGCGGGAGACGCTCACGCGTGGCGTCCAGTGATGGCCGGCAACCTCCCAAGCGTCGCGGTACTGCTGGATCTGCTCGGCCTGCAGTTCCGAAAAGGGCACGCCGGTATCTTCGGTCAGCAGCGTCGAAGACATCAGATTCATGCCGCGCTCCGCCGCCCAAACCGCGGTCTTGCGGGAACCCGCGCCCCACCAAATGCGCTCGCGCAGGCCCTCTGACTGCGGCTCGAGGGCCAGCGGCTCCGGGGAGACAGCCTGTCGCGGATCCGGGTTCGCAACGCCCGCGCCCTGAATCGCGCGCAGAAACACGAGGGTCTTGTGTCGCGCCATTTCGGCGTGGTCGCCGTCTTCCGGCACGTACCCGAAGGACTGATATCCCGCGAGCGCGGGTTCCGGTGAACCACGACTCACCCCGAGTTGCAGGCGGCCATCAGAGATGAGGTCGGTGACGGCGGCTTCCTCCGCCATGTACAGCGGGTTTTCGTAGCGCATATCGATCACGCCGGTGCCGATTTCAATGCGCTTGGTGCGGGCGGCGATTGCGGCGAGGAGCGGAAACGGTGCCGAGTGCTGGCGAGCAAAGTGGTGCACGCGGAAGTATGCCCCGTCGATTCCGACCTCTTCGGCACCGACCGACATATCAATGGCCTGCAGGAGCGCATCCTGCCCGGTCACGACGCGCGAGCCGGGTGCATCCATCCAGTGACCAAATGAGAGGAAGCCGATTTTCGTTGCCATGGCAACAACAACATCAATGCGTCTGCATGTATTCCATCGAAGTTGCGACCAGCGCCCATCGCCACGCCAGTCTCACTAACCGGAACCGTCGCTGTCTCGGCGCACTGATCCTGCCTAACATTCGGATGCATGAGTCAGTTCACCACCGATTCTGCTGCGACACAGTCGTCGCCCACGAATCCGTCACTTACATCACTCCGCCGCGCCCTCGCGCTTACCGCGCTGTCCGTCGGTGCTTTCGGGCTCGGCATCTCGGAATTCGCCACGATGGGGGTACTCGGCAGCATCGCCGAAGATCTCGTACCGAATTACTTCAACGCGCCAGAGGCCGGGATCGCCCAGGCGGGTGCGATGGTGAGCGCCTATGCCCTCGGTGTGTTCATCGGGGCGCCACTGATCAGTGTGCTCTTCGCCCGCCGTCCACAGCATTCACTGGCGCCGTGGCTACTGCTCACGCTCGCGCTGGCAAACCTGCTTACGGCAGTGATCGGTGGGTTACTCCCCTCGGTCGCGGTGCGCTTCCTTGCCGGTCTGCCACACGGAGCATATCTCGGCCTCGCGGCTCTGCTGGCCGGATATCTCCTCGGTCCCGGGATGCAGGCCCGTGGTGTCGCTTTCGCGCTCAGTGGTCTCACGGTCGCGAATGTCGTCGGGGTGCCGCTTGCGACCTGGGTTGGCCAATCGGTGAGTTGGCGGTGGATTTTTGTGGCCATTGCGGTGCTGTTCGTGCTCGCCGCTGCGGTACTGAAGACCGTGTTGCCAACGGTTCCGGGAGATCCCGGCACCAGCATCCGGTCCGAACTCAAGGCCTTCACCCGACCGCGGTTCTGGCTCGTGATTGCGGTCGGGATGATCGGCTTCGGTGGGTTCTTCGCGATCTACACCTACCTCGCCGAGGCCGCGATGACGGTCGCCGGGCTCGAGGCCTCGCTCACGCCGTTTCTGCTCGCCGCCATTGGGCTCGGCATGGTCTTCGGCAATATCATCGGTGGCGCTGGAGCTGATCGAAACATGCGCCGCACCGCCATCTTCGGGCTGGTGGCCCTGGTTGCGTCCCTACTCGCCTACTTGCTGGTGGCAATGCATCCAGCGGGAATTTTCATCACCGCGTTCTTGGTTGGCCTGACCGCCTGGACGTTCACGCCAGCGGTGCAGTCTTGGCTGATCGATGCGGCGGAAGAGCAGCGCCTGCTCGGCTCGGCGATGAACCACGCAGCCTTCAACGCCGCAAACAGCATCGGCGCCTGGTCTGGTGGCGCGGTAATCGCGCTCGGGTACGGGATGCTCGCCCCGGCCTGGGTGGGCATCGCCCTCGCGGGAGGTGGCCTGGTACTGATTTTCGTCACCATGGCACTGGAGCGCCGGATGAAAGTGGCCTCGTAGTCGACGGCCTCGTAGACGGCGGAATCTGCCACGGGTTCAGCCACGGTTCGGGATGCACGGTGTTAGCTACTCCTATGACACGAATCCACGCCACTGGCACCAGCGAAGCGCACTACCGTGCGGAACGCGCGACCATCATCGCGCACATTTCCATCACCTCCGAGAACCGTGCGGAGAGCATCCGCCTCGCGACCCACCTGCACAATCTGGTCAGTAGCCGGGCCCAACAGCTGCGGAGCTCTGGCGATGCGACCTGGCATGCCGCCACCCCAATCAGTACCTGGACGCGCAAGAGCTACGCGCAGGGGTCGTATTCGAACGTCATCGTCGAGCACATCACCTCGAGTACGGTGCGCGTGAAACTCTCGAGTCTCGAGCTCGTGAGCGAGCTGGTCACCGAGTTTTCCGAAGCCGGCGTGCGGGCGAGCGTGGATTGGGCACTCACGGAAAACACCCGTCGCGCGCACGAGCAAGCGGCGCGCAAAGCGGCCGTGGGTCAGGCACGCGAGATCGCAGAGGACTACGCCAGTGCGCTCGGCGAACAGGTCACGAAGGTCATGACAATCTCAGACAGTCAGCAGCCTTCGTTCGGTGGCCCAGCGATGCGAGCGATGTCGGCAGCCCCGGGTGGTCAACCCGAAACCGCCGAGGTTACCGTCCCCGAGATCACGATCAGCGCCACGGTGACCGGAGAATTTGAGAGCGCCTAGCGAGTGGCACAGTGCTAGCGAGTGGCGTAGTGCCGAGCGAGCTCGGCCATACCCTCCTCGAAGCTGACCGCCGGTTCCCACTGCAGTACCTCGCGGGTGCGGCGCTGATCAAACCAGTGGGCGGTGCTCATTTGCTCGGCGAGGAACCGGGTCAGCGGCGGCTCGTCATCGTGTTCGCTAAGGTTCCAGATCGCATCCACGGCTGCCCCTGCCGCAAGCGCCGGGGCGACCGGGATGCGCAGCTTGGGCCTGCCTGCGCCGCCCGCCTTTGCGAGGCGTTCGACGAATTCACCGATTGCGCGCGGCTGGCCGTTAGTGACCACGAGTGCCTCGCCGTGCACCCGGGTGACGGCCTCGAGTGCGGCGAGAATCGCATCCACCGCGTTGCTGACGTAGAGCGTATCGACCAGCGCCGCTCCCGAACCGAGGATGGGCATCCGTCCACCTCGAGCGCGTTCGATGATGCGCTCGGTGAGCTGCGTGTCGCCCGGGCCCCACATGAGGTGCGGGCGCAGCACGAGTACAGGGAATTCCGCCGAGTCGGCTGCGAGGGCCAGGAGTTCCCCGTGGCCCTTGGTGCGGGCGTATTCCCCGCGCGCAGCGGCCGGGTTGGCCACTCCCGCGGGCGCACCGACGAGCGAGTCTCCGGAATTTGCCACCGAGGGTGAAGAAATGTGCACGAACCGCGAAACCCCGGCGGCCTTGGCCTCACGGAGCACGTGCTCGGTGCCGCCGATATTGACCCGCTCGAAATCGCTCGGGTCCCCAGCCATCGACACTTTCGCGGCGAGGTGGATGACCGCATTCTGCCCCGACATTGCTTCGGCGACGGCGGCCGGCTCGGTCACGCTGCCGCGGATGTCCCGGGCCCCGGCCACACCCGAGGCGCGCCGCTGTAGCGTGGTCACCTCGTGGCCATCCTCGAGGAGCTTGCGCACCACTGAGGAGCCGAGGAGTCCGGATGCACCGGTCACGAGAATCTTCACGATCGACTTCCTCTTTTCTTCCGGGTCATGCATTCTTGCGGGTTCGCGCCGGCCCAGCTGCTTAGGGTTTGCGGATCGTTTCGCCGCGCAGCACCGAATCGGCCCAAGTTGCCAGTCGCAAGCGATCGATCTTGGAGTTGTGGCGAATATCCGTGGGGAAGGTGGATGCGACCAGAACGGCCGCAATGTCGTGCGGGTAGTGTTCCCGGGCTGCGGCGCGCACCGCATCTGCAAGTTCCAGTGGAGCAATGCCCGGCTTGAGCCGCGCATCCGCTTCAGGTTCCAGCACGACCACGACTGCCTGTGTCCCGACCGGTCCGACGCCGACCACGGCGGAGCGGCTCACGCTCGGGACCTTGTCGACCACGGCCTCGACGCCGCCGGGAGCCAGGGGCCCGAGCGGTGTGCTGAGCACGTGCTGCAGGCGACCCTCGAGCCAGACTCGGCCCTCCGCATCGAAGTGACCGATGTCGTTGGTGCGATGCCAGGTGAGCCCCGCGAGCGCATCCCGCTTCGAGGCCCGATCAGTGTCCCACAGCACGTCGTAGCCAGCCTTAACGTGCGGTGCCGAGACGACAAATTCGCCGAGGATGCCAGCGGCGGCTTCCCCGATGAGGAGTTCCTCGGTCGTGTCGCCAAGTTCGTCGAGCGGCGCGAGCGCGAAGCTCACGCGAGACACGGGCTTGCCCACACAGACCCCGTGGTCGCGGGACTGGGCTTCTGCAGCGGCGACCCCGTCGCGATCGATATTGGTGAGCATGAGCCCCTCGGTCATGCCATAGGGCGAGCGAATCTCGGCGTTTGGGAAGAGTTCGGCGAGCTGGTCCATGAGGCTCAGCGGCACCGGCGCCCCGGCCGAGAGCACGAGCTCAATGTCGAGGAAGGACGCGCGCTGTGCCTCGGTGAGGTCGCCCGCGGTCGCGACCACGTTCTTATGGGCCGCGGGAGAGGCGAAGACCATGGTTGATTTTCCGGCGATGATCGCATCCGCGAGGGCTGCCGCAGTGAGGGTGCGGGGCTTCGTGACCGACATATCCGGCGTGACGCTGCTGATTCCGAGGCCCGGACCGAGGAGCGCGAATGGCGCGAACCCCGCGACCCAACCGGTGCCCTCGTGCACCTTGAACTGTTCCCGCAGCGTGCGCGCGAGCGCGCCGAGGCGGGCGTGGGTGTAGCGCACGCCCTTCGCGGGGCCGGTGGAGCCCGAGGTGTAGAGGACTGCTGCCTCATCATCGGGGCCAGGTAGCGCAATCGGTACCTGCGAGCGGGTGCGCGAGAGTTCGTTGATCGTCGTTTCGATGCCGAGGGCCGCGCGCTCAAGTCGGTCGAAACGCCCCACCCCGAGGCGGCGGCCTGGCCACTTCGCGGCACGCGCCAGGGTGAGCCCGGGCTTCAAGCCAATGATCCACTTGGGGTCGGCAGCCTTGATTGCCCGCGACATGCCGGCGACTCCGAGCCCGGTGTCGGCGACGACCGCGACACCGCCGGCCTTCAGCACGCCGTAAAGCACCGCGGTGAGGGTATTGCCGGGGGTCACGAGCAGCGAAACGCGATCGCCTTTCTGCAGCCCGAGGTCTTGCAAGCCGCGAGCGATGCCGTCGACAACCCGCGTCAGCTGCCTCCAGGTGACCTGCTGCGGCGGCTTGTGGCTCATGTCCACGCTCGCGATGGCGCGGTCACCGGCGCGCTGGTCGAGCGCTTCAAAGATCAAGGGCGCAAGCTCGTCGGTCGAGGACTCGGCAGCCATGACCGCTGCTTCCACTGCGCCTGTTTCCTCCGAAGCACGGGCTTGCTGTCCCGGGGCTTGCTCCGCTGGGAACTGCTGCGCCAGCCAACGCAGCGCAATCCCCGGAACATCGGCGTCCTCACTCACGAGGTGCGAGGCGCCCTCGATGCGATGCAAGTCCGCTTGCGGCAACCGCTCGCGCAGATCCCGCAAGAAATAGTCGACGAATACCGGGTCCTTCGGGCCCCAAATCAGCAGGGCGGGACTGGAAATCCCGGCAATATCGGTGCCCAGCTGCTGCAATTCGGCATAGGAAGGATGCGAAGGTGTGGCGGGAATATCGGCGACAAACCCGCCGATGCCGCCCCGCGCATCCAACCCCCGATAGGGCGAGGAAAATGCATCCCGAATCTCGGGCCGCAACGGGCCCTGCCCCAGGGCGAGCGTAGTGCGCAGGAACCAGTCGGTGAGCACCGTCGAGGTCGGCAGCATTGGCCCGCTCAGTGCGGCACGCAGGGGCACCGGCAATGGCATACCCTCGGGCTGGTGCACCCCGGTGTTGAGGCTGATCACGGCGTCCACGAGTTCCGGGTGACGCGCGGCCCAGGTTAGGGAGAGCAGCCCGCCCCAGTCGTGTCCGATCGTGATGATGGGATGCGCGGGGGTCGCGGGCTGAGGCGTTGCAGAGCCAGCCGTCGCGAGTTTGCCGGTCGGAGAATCGGCCGTCCGGGAATCGGCGGAGGCCCGCGTCTCACGCGCAGCCAGCGCCCCGCCTTCCGGCAGGAGTTGTTGCACGACCGTGTCAAAGTCGCTTACGCGCTCGGCAATACGGCGATAGCCGGTGCCGTGAGTGGTCGGAAGGGCGTCATGCTCGAGCCGCTCGGAGTAGCCCATATCGAGCTGGTCCGGCGCAATCACCCGCCAGATTCGGCCGCCCGCGCCAGCACCACCGTCAGCCACAGCACCCGCCAGCGTCGCCGCGGCAAGCCCGCGCCACAGGTACGACCAGGTTGGGTTGCCGTGCAGCGCGAGGATGGTCCCGGTCGGCTCGCGCCCCTGCGCCCGCAGCGCGGGGAGGGTGTCGAGCACGTGAAAGGTTCGCGACCCGTCAACGGTGTCGACCGTCACCAGACGCGACCACTGTGCATCCCATTCGGGAAGCGGGCCGGGGAGAGTCGCGACGTGCGCGGGAATCTTTACCATGCAATTTCCATCATTGCGGTGTTGAGCCCCGAACCCACACCCATGCAGAGCACCCGGTCACCGGGCTGCATGTCGGGGGCGCGCCGGGCGAGGGTGATCGGGAGGGATGCTGGGCCCACGTTCCCGAGTTCGGGGTAGGTGCGGGCGATCTTGTCGGGGTCGATCGTCGTCGCGTCGGTGAGTGCCTTGACGTGGGTTTTGGAGACCTGGTGGGGAATGTAGTGATCCATGTCTTCCCAATCCCAACCGGAAGCATTGGCCTCTTGCCAGGCGGCGTTGATCAGCTCCATGCCGTTTTCGAGCAGCCCCTGAGTGTCGGTGAACATGCCGTCGTAGTCACCGACGCAGAGGTGGTTATTCCAGGTCGCGGCCCGCGTCACCCCGCCGAGGATGCGGTGACCTTCAGGGTGCAGATCGGCGCGACCCAATACCGCTGCCGCCGCACCCGAACCGAGGGTCAGTGTCGCGAACTCGTTCAGGTATTCCTCGCGGGTAATCCCCTCGCGCATGAGCCGCTGCACCGTCGCCTCTTGCACCCGCGACATGTCTTCACCCGCAACGATCAGCGCGTAGTCAATCTGGCCGGAGTCGATCATGTTCGCCGCCACGGTCATCCCATTGACGAATCCGAGGCAGGCGTTGGTGATGTCAAAGTTCATGGCCTGCGGACCGAGTCCGATTCGGTCGTGCACGGCGGTCGCGACTGAGGGCTCGAGCCCCTCGCGGGAGACCGAAGCGTTAATCAACAGCCCGATGCGGTCTGCCGGGATGCCGGACTCGGCTAGAGCCTTACGGCCCGCGTCGGCCGCACCGTCGATATAGTCCGTCGGCTTCTCCCAGTTGCGTCGGGTGTACACACCCGCGACCCGCTGCAGCAGGTTTCGAGGCAGACCAAGTTTGCGCAGTGCTTCGCTCAACCGCTCGTCGAACGACGCTGAACTCACTTCAACGGGCGCGATGGTTTCGGTGATGGCGAGGAGGGCCACATTGGTGTGCCTGGACGTTGAATTCCCGCTCGCATTGCTCGAGGGCTGCGGCGGGGTCGAAGTAACTTGTCCAGATTTCATTATCGGATCAGCCTATCGACGGATCATCTGTGAATCTGCATGTATCGTTCCGCTCGGTGCGAACTTGACCGTCATTTTGTACCTGCTACACAGGAACCTTTTCGCGCGCGAGTTCGTGGGATGCACGGAATCGGTTTCGCAGTCCCCGCACCATCCCGCTCCAGGTGCGGTCGCGAATAAAGATCGAGTCGATGGCGACCATCGCGAGCGAGAACCATGGCAGCCCCATCAGCACCGCAATTGCCATGTGGAAGGTGAGGATGGTCGCAAGCCCAATAATGCGGGTCGGGCGAGTGAGCAGCATGAACGGGAACGCGAGCTGCATGAGGATCGAACCCCAGGTCGCGATGGTCACGAGCGGCCCCCAAGTGGTGGCGATCTCGCTGAGCGTCGGCCAGGTGCCAAACCGGTCGGTCATCAGCGGGTTGTAGACCGCGTAGCCGCCCGACCAGGGCTCACCACCGGCTTTGTAGAGTGCGCCGGAAACGTACACGAAGGACACCTGCGCGGTGAGGATCACCAGCACCAGGTTGTGCGCGACGTTCTGAATCTGCCCCCACTCGGTCTTCGGGGTCCCGTTGGTAGCCGGGCCATCCTTCTTCGCCCGCCTGCGCGCATCAAGCGACCAGCGCATCCCGCAATTGGCGAAAAGCATGAAGAACAGGGCGATGCGGAACATATTGTCGCCCTGGTCACCGAGCATGTCGTTCGCCTCGATGAAGCTAATCCACAGCACCAGGAAGATCGGATGCACGATCCGGGTGTGCCAGCCGAGTGTGAACGCGATCGCGAGCGCCAGCAGCAGCAGGTACAGGGTCGTGTAGAGCGCATCGTTCGGCATCGCGTGGTGGAACGCGCTGAACAGCCAAATGTGCGGGAAGTCACTTTTCGCATCCAGCCCCTCGCCGTTCCAGAGCGAGCCGCTGCCGAAGGCGTAGAGGCGGGTGCGCCAGTTGGAGACCAGCAGGCCCACGGCCGAGAGCCCCAGCAGGATGCGCGTGACGGCCAGTCCGTAGGTGGCTTTTTTCGAGTCGATGAGCCAGTTTTCGGCGATCGTGTAGCCGAGGCTGATGAGCCGGCCGGCGCCGCGGATGATCGACTTGATGCCGCCAGCAAAGAAGAGGCCCAGCGCGAGGAAGAAGCGTTTCAGTCGGGTGAGCACTAGTTCATCCCCTCGTAGACGCGCAGGAAGGTCTCGGCGAAAGCCTCATCGGATTGGCCGGGGTTTTTCGCGAGGCCCCGCCACCCAGTCGAGACGATCTGTACGGCCGGTCGCTGCGCATCCGAATCATTGCGTTCCGCGAAGGGGACCACATTCTGGCGGCTCACCTCGTACTGCACGCGCACGACGTCATCACCCCAGACCGCGAGCGCCACCTGCGTGGCGTAGGCGACGGTCATGTGCTCGGTGACCATGAAGTCTTCGACGAGGTCTTCATCGCCGTAGCTCGCCATCTTTTCTTCGAGTCGTGCCTCCCAGTCGCCCTCGAAGTAGTTGAGCTCGACGATGACCTGGTGGTCGTCAGTGAGCGCGTCGTAGCTGGACTTGTGCTGACTGGCGACTTCCGCCGCCTGCAGGCCCGCGCGCGGCGGGAAAAGATTGTTCTGAATCATGTCGAGCTCGACCGCGGTCGCATCCACCCAGTCGGTTTCGGTGAGGGTGCCGTTCTCGTCAACGATCGCGCGCACCTTGAGGGTGTAGCTGCCGTTGATCGGGGCCGGCGCGAAGACACTCCAGGATTGCCCGAAGAAGGGAATCATGTAGCTCGAAAGCACCTGCTGTGTGGGGATCTCTCGCAGTGGCGAATAGGGCGCGATCCACAGGAAGGACGCGAAAATATGCCATGCGGTGACCAGACTGAGGGCCGCGAGCACACCTCGGACCAGGGGTGAGCGCTTCTTTTTCTCTTTATCCATGAGGGCTTTCAGACTCCCGGCGGGCCGGGCTCAGTGTTGGCGACACGAAACTGGGCGGGCAGCACACACTCGTGCCCTGCCCGCCCTTGTTTAGCAGATGCGTCTAGCCATTACGGCACATCACCCGCGAATCTCGAGCCTGCGGCTTCCCCCTACACAGCGAGACTCGGTAATGATTTGCCAAATTCTTTGGCCAGAATCAACCGGGCGGCATGCCAACCTGCCAAACCGTGCACGCCGGGTCCAGGAGGCGTCGAAGACGAGGCGAGATAGATGCCCTTGCCGGGCGTGCGCCAGGGCGAAGGTGAGAGCGTCGGCCGAGCGATGAGTTGCTGCAGCTGCACCGCCCCGGCGCTGATATCGCCACCGAAATAGTTCGAGTTGTAGTCAGCGAGCTCGGCCGCGGTGGTCACGCGACAATCGAGGATGCGTTCGCGCACGCCCGGCGCAAAGCGCTCAATTTGTGCGATCACGCGCTCCGAGACATCCAAGGTCGAACCGTTCGGCACGTGGGTGTAACTCCAGACCGCGTTCTTGCCCGAAGGGTTACGCCCCGGATCGAACTCGCTGGGCTGCGCCAGCAGCACATAAGGCTGATCCGGATGGCGACCGCGTGCAACTTCCGCCTCCGCAAAAGCGATCTGCGCCCGCGAACCGCCAAGGTGCACGGTCGGTGTCTGCGCCACCCGCGGATCAGCCCACGGGATCGGCCCGTCCAACACAAGATCAACCTTCGCCGCGGCATTCCCCGACTTGAACCGCCGCAGCGCCCGCACGTAATCCTCCGGCAATTCACGCTCGGCAATGCGGGCAAGGTCGCGAGCCGAAGTGTCAAAAACCTTCACCTGATAGCCCGACAGCTCGCCTGCATCCTGCACCCGAACGCCGGTCTCGATCCGGCCACCGTGCGCGAGCAAATCATCCGCGAGCGCCTGCGCGATCGCCTGCGAACCGCCAACCGGCACTGGCCATCCGGCCGCGTGGCCCGTGACCGAGAGCACGAGACCGATTGCCGCGGTCGACAGCGCCGGCATTGTGCCGATGCTGTGCGCCGCGACCCCAGAGATCATCGCGGGTGCGGCATCCTCTTGGAACCGCAGATTACACAGCGGCGAACCCTGCTCGAGCGTGCGCAATCCCATGGCCAGTGCGGCCGGGAGCGAGCGTGGCCAGCGCAACATGCTGCCGCCGAGACCGAAATCGAGCACCCCATCCAACTGCTGCAAGAGCGGCGCGAACAAGCGCCGATAGGCTTCGCCGTCACGCCCGAGTTCCGCGGCCGTGCGATCAAGGTCACGGTACGCGATGGCCGCTCGGCCACCATCGAGCGGATGCGCATAGGAGGCTTCCGGGACGACAAACTCCACGCGCTTGGCAAGCTCAAAACGGCGGAAGAATTCCGAGGCCAGGGCCATTGGGTGGATCGCCGAACAAATGTCGTGGACGACCCCGGGCATCACCACTTCGCCCGTGCGCGTGCCACCGCCGATCGTGTCGGCGGCCTCAAAGACCGTGACGGGGATACCGGCGCGAGCGAGCGTCACAGCAGCAGCCAGACCGTTCGGCCCGGAGCCCACGATTGCGGCTCCATTACTCATCGCGCTGCTGCCTCCGTCTCAGGGTGGTTTGGGGATGCACCACCAGGTTCGCATCCGTGCCATCGGGCACTTCGACCACCGTAGTCGAGCCCGCGGGCGAGAAAAGCAGTGGGGGCGTGGGCAACCGGCAGCCTCCTGCCATTCGCATCGGAAACCTGAGATGCTCTTGTTATGACATCTTCACTTTCTGATGCCACACTTTCGAACCTTCCCGAGTCGATCGCCCGCATTGCCGCGAGCGCCGAGCTGCGAGACCCGATGGATGCACCAGCCTTGCGCTGGGGAATCCTCGGTGCCGGCTTGATTGCTCGCCGCTTCACCGAGGAAGTGACCGCCCACACGCGCTCTAC
Source organism: Gulosibacter chungangensis (assembly GCF_008831155.1). GTDB lineage: Bacteria > Actinomycetota > Actinomycetes > Actinomycetales > Microbacteriaceae > Gulosibacter > Gulosibacter chungangensis. The sequence continues at coordinate 495,478 of NZ_WBKB01000001.1, forward strand.
CGTCGCTGCCATCGGCGCCCGGGATGTGAAGCGCGCGCAGGCCTTCGCCGCCGAACTGGATATTCCACGCGCCTACGGTTCCTATGACGAGCTCATCGACGACCCCGAAGTCGATGCCCTCTATATCGCGACGATCAACCCGACCCACCACGATCTGGCGCTGCGCGCTATCGAGTCGGGTAAGCCCATCCTGGTCGAAAAGCCCTTCACGCTGAACGCGGTCGAGGCCAGCGCGGTATTTGCCGCAGCGGAGGCGAAGGGCGTGTTCATTATGGAGGCGATGTGGACGCGCTTCCTCCCCCAGTTCGAGGTGCTGCGCGCGATCACCCGCGGCGGTCAGCTCGGAAAGCTCGTGAACGCGCACGCCAACTTCGCGGGCACGATGCTTGAAGAGATTCCGCGGCTGGTGGAGCCCGCCCAGGGTGGCGGTGCGCTGCTCGATATCGGGGTGTACTCGGTCTCGGCGATTCACGACGTGATCGGCAAGCCCGAGCAGGTGGTCGCCGCTGGCAACCTGATGAAGCAGCACGCGGTGGATGCATCCGCCGCGATCATCATGCGCACCTCTGAGGCCCTCGGCACTGCCCGCAGCAACCTCGACGGCCGCGCACCCTCCGGCGCGGAGTTCATCTTCGAACACGGCATCGTCGACTTCCCGACCGACTTCTACGCGCCTGGCGTGCTCCGGCTCTATGAATTCGACGATGACGGCCCGACAGAAGCTTCCGCCGACGGCGTAGCCGACGCTACCGTCACCGAGTGGGATGCGACGGTTCCGGGCGGCTTCCAGTTCCAAGTTGCCGAGGTGGCTCGCTGTGTGGCGGCCGGGATGCAGGAGTCGGAGGTTATGCCGTACCGCGCCACAATCGAGGTGCTCGAGATTATGGACGAGGCTCGGGCAGCGATTGGCGTGAAGTTCCCGGGCGAGTAGGCCCCTGACGCTAGCTGCCGTGAACTCCCGGGCGGGAGAGGACCGCGGGCCATTTCACGTGACGGTGCAGGAGTCGAACGACGTAACCGACGAGCACCGCGGCAATCACCGTGCCTTCTCGAACGCCCAGGAGCTCCCCAAAGAAGAGCAACGACAGGATCACTGCGATCACCACGAGCGTGGAGTCCACCATGATCTTCACCGTGCTGAACGGCCTGCGGGTCACGATTTCGAGGGCCACCGCAGCGCCATCACCGGCGAGCGTGAGTACCCGCGGGGTGACCTGCAGCCACACGCCAATTCCGAGCACCACCGAAGCCGCGAGCGAAAGCCCGAGCTGGATGAGGTAGCTGTCAGCGGCCACACCATCCAGGCCTCGAAGCAACCAGACCGACAGGTCACAGAAGGAACCGAAAGCGAAGGCTGCGGGGATCTGGAGCAGCTGAATCAATTCAAAGCGTCGGCGCAGCAGGAGAATCTGAAAGATCAGCAGCACGATATTGATGCCGACCGTGTAGACCCCGAGGCTAAACGGTGTGGCGTAGCTCATCACCAGCGGGATGGCGCTGATCGGGGTGGTCCCGATCAAGGCGTACACCGACAGTGCGATGCCGATGGACATGATGAAGATTCCGACCAAGAACGTGAGATAGCGCAGCGTGAGGTTCACGCCGCGTGACACTTCTTTGGGATCCGACATCGCATTCTCCTTGCATCGGATGGTCGTATACGATCACGGCCAACTCGCTGAGTCTAGGGAAAAGCAGAATCTCCCGCATGCGCTTCACAGCATGCGGGAGATTTCTTGCTCGCGTGAGACTTAGGCCTGGAGGGCCGCCTGGCCGTCGATCACGATGGTGACGTCGTCACCCAGGGTGAGACCGCCAGCCTCGGTCGGAGCGTTCCAGCTCACGCCGAATTCCTTGCGGTTGATCTTGGTCGACGCCTCGAAGCCAGCCTTGGTGTTGCCGTAGCCGTCGACGGTGACGCCACCAAATTCAACCTTGAGCTCGACATCCTTGGTGACGCCACGGAGCGTGAAGTCGCCAAGCACGTAGATGTCCTCGCCCTCAACGCGGATCGACTTCGAGACGAAGTTGATCTGCGGGAACTCCTCGGCGAGGAAGAAGTCCGAGGTGCGCAGGTGCTGGTCACGCTGTGCCTGGTTGGTGTTCACCGAAGCAACTTCGATGGTCACGTTGACCTGTGCATCCTCGATGTTGTCACCAACAACGATCGAGCCTTCGAACTGCTCGAACTTGCCGCGAACCTTCGAGATCGCCATGTGGCGAACGACGAATCCGACTTCGGTGTGGGTGGGGTCGATTACCCAGGTACCGGCGCTGATGCCTTCAATAACGGTCATGCGAACTCCTTCAACAATTGGTTGTAGATACAACTTATTTCACTTGCCACGAAAATGCAACACTTTTCATGAAAGTTGCAGGGATTGAAGCTGAGAACGACTTCCCCAGCGACGACCCGATGTCCGTCTGACGATTGATTCAAACGGCCACCGGTTACACCGTGTCACTTGAACCCTGGATAATGGCGACATGTTTGGTCGTCGCGCGCGCAGGAGAGATAAGCGCGAACAGCGACGCAAAATCCGGCAGATCTTCCGCGAACTGCGAAGCAACCGAACCGGTCGCGTGCCCTCCCCACTGCATCCACCGGGCGACCCGCCGCGCGGACTCGACGCCAGCGGGCACCCGCTACTGCCCGACTGGTGGGGCATGGTTGGCGGGCAGCTCGCGACCTGGATCGCGCTCGGCCCGAGCTTTCTACCGCGCAGTTGGTGGATGACCGCGGCGAGCGTCAGCCTCTCGCAGCTCTACGGATACGCTCTGGGCTTCAGCGCCCGCACCGCTCGCATCGGTATCGCCGCACTCGTACGAAGCCGGCTCCCGCAAGAGCGGCTCCCCGCGCAGCTGGGTCACCAGCTCGCCAAACTCACCACCCCGTGGCAGATCGTACTGCTGAGCGGACTCGTACTCGGCACCGTCACGGCGCTCGTGAACTCGATGAATCGGCAGCGGGAGATCGCCCGACTAGTCGATAAGGAACCGCCGACCCCGCGCATCCAGCTGCTGGGGCTCACCGCGGGTACCGCAAGCTCCATGGCGGTGCTGCTCGGAGTGCGGCTATTTCGCCTGCAGTCCTGGGGAACGCGCCAGCTCCTGAAACGCTATCTCCCCGCCATCGCGGTGCCCTTCTCTGGCAGCGCCACCACGCTGGGGCTGCTGTACCTGCTGAATCGCTCTTTCCTCTGGAATCGGCTCGTCGAACAAATCCAGGCGAGTGCACTCGTCAATAATCTGAAACCGCTGCCGGACCGCACCCCACCCACACAGCCCGAACGCTCCGGCTCCGCGGCATCCCTCGAACCATTTGGCACGCTAGGCCGTCACGGAAAAGCCGTGGTCTCGGATGGCCCACGAGCGAAAGACATCTCACGGTTCACCGGGGAAGCCGCAAAAGAACCCGTGCGCGCCTATGTCGGTCTGCGGGCAACCGTCACCATTGAAGAGGCGGCCCGCCGAGCGGTACGGGAGCTGAAGCGCGCCGGGGGCTTCCGACGCAAGCACCTGTGCATTTACATCGGCACCGGTACCGGCTGGCTCAACGACTGGTCAATGGGCGCGATGGAATTCCTCACCAAAGGTGATTGCGCGATGGTGTCGCTGCAATACACCGTGCTACCGAGCGCCTTCGCGATCATGCTCGACCGCAAGTCCCCACAGACAACCGGGCGAGCGCTCTACGAGGCGGTCACGGTCGAGCTCGAGAAAATCCCTCTTTCGGAACGCCCCAAGTTGTACATGTCCGGCGAGTCACTCGGTGCCTTCGGCGGGCTGGCCGAATTCACGGATGCGCGCGATATGACTGAGCGACTCGATGGTGCGGTCTGGGCCGGCACCCCGCAATTCAGCCCGATCTGGCAGGAACTCACCGACGGCCGCACCGCGGGTTCGAGCGTGATCCGGCCACGAATTCGCGATGGGGAGATGATTCGGTTTTCAAACCGGCTAGGTGATTTGCCGCGCTCAAATGCCGGGACCAGCTATGCGCCCTGGGGCCCGAAGCGGTTTATTTTCATGCAGCATCCGAGTGACCCGATCGTGTGGTGGAATGTGCCGCTGATTTGGCGAGAGCCGGAGTGGATGACCGAACCGCGCGGCCACGATGTCACCGAACACATGACCTGGTGGCCATGGGTCACGTTCTGGCAGATTGCTGCCGATATGCCCGCCTCGATTCAGACCAAGGGCGGTCACGCGCACCGGTACTACGAGGAGTACGTCGCGGCCTGGGCCGAGGTGCTCGGGGTGGATGCAGATGTGGATGCGCTGATCGAGGCGATCCGGCCGTTCATCCGGCCGCACTAGGGCGCTTCGATACGCTTCGCTACTCAGCGAGCGATTCTGTAGCGACCGGGGCTTTGGCGGCGGCGAGCTTTGCGACGCGGTTGGCCTCGGCGACCTCGTTCATGAAGCGCATGACGTCCGCATCCACGAAGATGTCGCGCGGCTGCAAGGGGCGGCTGAGGTACAGGCCCTCCAGCGAGCGGATGCGCGAGAGTGCCACGTAGGTCTGCCCCGGCGAGAATGCCCGGGCGCCGAGATCCACGACCGCGCGGTCATAGGTCTTCCCCTGCGACTTGTGGATCGTCACCGCCCACGCGAGCCGCAGCGGGAACTGGTGGAACTCCCCCACCACCTCGCGCGAGAGTTCCTTCGTGTCGGCGTCGTAGGAGTACTTCAGTTTCTCCCAGACGATCGGCTCGACCTCGTGCTCTTCGCCGTCGATCTCAACATGCACCGTGCGGTCAATCTTCGTGACTTCACCCACCGAACCGTTCACCCAGCGACTGTCGGTGTCATTGCGCAGGAACATCACCTGCGCCCCGATCTTCAGCTCAAGTTCGAGCTCGGCCGGATAGGTGCGGGCATTGCCAAAGTCGCCGTTAATCTCGGCCGCAGCCGACATTGACTGGCCTGGCAGCCGCTCGAGTTCACGCGCATTAATGCGCGAGACCGTCGCGTTCTTCGACGCGAGCGTAATGATCCCGTCCCGCGGCGGGGTGCGCGAACCAACCTCGTTCAGCCGGTTGGCCATGGCCTCGGTGACATTCCCGTATCGCACGGCGGTGAGCAGGTTGCGGAACTCGTCATCGTGCTGCCGGTGAATTTCCCGCAGGGTGTGGATGCGCATCTCGGCTTCCCGCCACACGTGCGCGTCGAAGAACCAGGTCGATTTGTAGTTGTCGCGCATCCACGCGCGCTCTTCCGGGTCGCTCGGCGGCACCGGCGCGAGCTGGAAGGGGTCGCCGAACATCACGACCTGCACGCCACCGAACGCTTCGGATTTGCGTTGCCGAGCCTGCCGCAGCGACCGGTCCATCGCATCCAGCAGATCGCCGGAGACCATCGAGATCTCGTCGATCACGAGCGTGTCGATGGTGTTGAGGAGCTTTTTGACCTCGCGGTTTTGCTCGATGGGTTGGTTGCCGATGATGCCGATTGGCAGTTTGAACAGCGAGTGGATGGTTTGGCCGCCGACGTTGAGCGCGGCGACTCCCGTGGGGGCACAGATCACCAGTTGTTTGCTGGTGTGCCAGGAGAGGTGGTTGAGCAGCGTGGATTTTCCGGTGCCGGCACGGCCGGTGACGAAGAGGTGGTCGCGGGTGCCTTCGATCGCGTCGAAGACCCCCTGCTGCTCTGGCGTGAGGTGAAGGGTCACTGCTGTGCGTCCCTTTCTGCCATGCGCTGTAGCTGCTCGTTATAGGCCTTGAGTTCGGCATCGTGGTCACGTTGCGCGCGACGGTCTTCGCGCTTGGCGCGCTTCTCGTCGCTCTTGGCCCACTGCAGACCCACGATAAGCGCCAGGATCACCGTCGGGAATTCACCAATACCCCAGGCTATGGCACCGCCAATCTGCTGATCTTCAAGCGCCGTGGCCGGGCCCCAGGTGCGCCCGGTGGCACCGTACCATTCCGCGACGAGCAGGCCCGTGCCGGTCATGATCGACAGGCCGAAGAAGGCGTGGAAGGTCATCACCAGCACGAGTGCGATCAGTCGCGCAGGGTACGGGGCGCGATTGCGGGTCGGGTCATCGCCGATAAGCGATTCGACGAAGAGGTAACCGACGAGCAGGAAGTGCGCGATCATCCACATGTGGCCGACGTGGTCCTCGGTGGCCCAGCGGAAGAGCGGGGTGTAGTAGAACACCAGCAGCGCGATCGCGAAGTTGATTCCGGCGACGATTGGATGCGAGAAGAAGGCCGCGTACTTCGAGTGGACGATGTGCAGGACCCATTCGCGGCCGCCCATTGAGCCGTCATCGCGCGGCTTCACTCCGCGCAGCAGCAGCGTCATCGGGGCGCCAAGCACGATGAAGATCGGGATGATCATGGAGAGGATCATGTGATCGGTCATGTGGAAGCTGAACTGGAACTTCCCGTAGACGATCATCGCGCCGTTGACGTTGTACAGCAGGATCAGGATGCCGAACGCGAAAGCGATGAGGCGCCACCAGGGCCATTTGTCGCCGCGCTTACGGAGCCGATAAAAGCCGATGAGGTAGAAGGCGAGCCCCATCAGCGACAGGAAAGTCCAGATCGGGTCAAGCCGCCATTCGGTGAACAGTCGTGAGAATTCGAAGGGTGGTGGGAGGGTTTCGCCCGAGAGCAGCTGCGCTGGCGTCGGTTCGGCGAGTTCCTCGGCGGCAATCTGCGGCTGTGGGCTCGGCGTGCGACCGAGCGCGGCAGCTGCGCCCGACACGGCACCCATGATGAGAAACTCAATCGCAACGAGATAGGTGAGTGGCTCGAGAGTGGGCTTGCGCTCGGCAACGTTTTTCTGCATCCGCCCGATGAAATAGCGGCGCTGCAGGACGCCAAACCAGCCGAGCACGATAAAGAGCAGCACCTTGAACAGCGTGATGCGACCGTAGTCGCTCATAAAGAGCCGCTCCCAATCGCCCACGTTCATCCAGGTGGCAACGATGCCGCTCGTGCCGGTCATGATGAACGCGATGAGCGCGAATTGCGAATAGCGCTCAATGAGTGGCAGGCGTCGTCGTCCCGGTGCCCCGAGCGCGACAATTGCGGAGACCACGAGCCCGCCGAGCCAAATTGCGGCGCCGGTGTAGTGCAGCGTGATGCCGCCGACGGCGGTGCTGTGGAAGGCTGCGCCGGCAGTGTGGCCGAGGGATGCGATGGGCCAGAGCGTGAGCAGGGCAAAGCCTGTCGTGAGGAAGGTTCCCCAACGAGAGCGCGAGGCGAAGACAAAGGTGCTAAGCATCGCGGTCATCACGATGGCCATCAGCCAGAGCTGGCCGACTTCGAGGCTGACGAGGTAGAACCACATCCCCTCACCGAACGTCGCGTCGAAAGAAAAGGGCACTGCCGACACGTCGAGGTAGGTGAACAGTGCGGATGCGATGGTCGCGACCGTCCAGGCCGCTGCCCCGCTCTGGGCGAGGCTCATTGCCCGCTCGAATTCGGGCTCCTTGCGGCTGGCGCACCATACGGCGACGATCAGGCCACCGATGGTGAGCGCGGCCGTCATGTTGTATGCGAGTCGCGCGGCGGGTAGCCCCCAGCGAACGATCGGGCCCGGGTCCGCCACTACGAGCGGGGCAGAACCGCCACCGTATGCGAGTGCGCCGAGCAGGGTAAGCAGCGCGACGATGAGGAGCCCGGCCGGGCCCCAGGTGATCAGCGCGCGAGTGCGTGGGCCCCAACCGGCCTCGCCGATGCGGTCGAGTTCGGCGTCGCTGAGGACGTTCTTGCGTCGCTTGACCGCAGTGGTGCCGAGACGTTCAGTGGGGGAAGGAGAGCCCGAGGCGGACGATTTCATGGTCCTTCCAGGGTACCCGCGGCCAGTGCCCCGGAGGAAAAGAACGGACCGCCCCTTTCGGGACGGTCCGTTGCACTAAAGCGTTAATCGCGCTGAAGACTACTTGACAGCGTTCTTGAGCTTCGAGCCAGCCGAGATCTTGACGCCCTTCGAAGCGGGGATCTGGATCTCGTCGCCAGTGCGTGGGTTGCGGCCGACGCGTGCTGCGCGCTCGGTCTGCTCAACCGAGAACCAGCCCGGGATGGTGACCTTGTTGCCAGCGGCAGCGTTGGTCGCGAGCTGCTGGAACAGTGCGTCGAGAACGCCGTTCACGGTTGCCTGGCTCTGGCCAGTCTCAGCTGCGATTGCAGCAACGAGTTCGGTCTTGTTCACGGTGGTCTTCTCTGCCATACGTGCCCTCCTCAGGACGCTGCACTCACTCTCATGAGCGCAGATTTACATTTTGGGTCGCCACGTTTCGCCAGTTACAGCGGTGGGCAACGTCGCCAAACTAGCACCACCGACCTGCGATCGTTGCAAATACGCGGGTTTTCATCGAAAAAAGACCTGCGAATCCGTCGATAGTGGGAAAAGTGGGGGTGTTATGGGGTTTGGGGTGCTTTCGGGCAACTACGACGTCGAGTTGTTGTTCTTCCACGCAAGTGGTTTCTTGGTCACCCAGGTCATCAAACGATCGATCAGGTAGCCAGCAATCAGCAACGCAATCAGCGCCGAGAATGTGCCCGCGCTGTTGAACATGCCAGCGTTGTGCGCGACCAGATAGCCGAGGCCGCTGTCGCCGGCCAGCATTTCCGCCACAACTACGCCGACAACAGCCTGCGGTACAGCGAGTTTCAGTGCCGCGACCACCCAGATCAGCGCCGATGGCAGGCGAACACGGAACATTACGTCCCACGGGCTACCTCCCATGATTCTCACCGAGTCGATCAGAGACTGACGAACGTCTTTCATCCCGAAGAAGGTGTTGAAGAACACCAAGAAGAACACGATGACCGCGCTCGTCACGATTCCGAGCATCGAGCCGATGCCAACCCACATGATGAATAGCGGAATCAGCGCATGCTTCGGCATCGTGTAAAGCGCTGTGATGAAGGGCTCGAATATGTCGGCAAGAATCTTGGACTGCCCCAGGATAGCGCCGACGATGATGCCCGCGAGCCCACCAATCAACAGGCCCCAGAGAGCCCCCGAGAAGGTGCTTGCTGCGTTCGTCAGCAGGGTGCCGTCGATGATCCACTGCCAAAATAACGGCAGCACTTTGCTCGGTCTGCTCAACAGAATTTCTGGAACTAAGGTGCCCGAGACCAGTTCCCAAATACCAAGGAGTGCGAGCACCAGCGCAATTTGGATGCCAACGATCATCCCAGTGCGGCCGCGCTTCTTGGACTTCTTCCGTTGCACGGTGATGATCGCACTCGTGGAAAGCGGTTCAGTGGAAGTCGGCTTTTCGCCAGTAGCGGTAGTCATTTCAGCCTCCTAGTGCTTCCCTGCTTTGCGAGCACCGTGCAGTGCCTCGTCGAGTTCACGCTCGACTCGAGCGAACTCATCACTGAATCGGAGCTTGTCAAAGTCCCGGTCTTTGCCAAACGGCAGGCGGTGTTCAGAAACGATGCCGCCAGGAGGTCCCCCACCAACGATCAGCACTCGATCGCTGAGTTTTGCGGCCTCGGCGATGTCATGCGTGACGAACATCACCGTCTGCCCAATGCGATTGACCGTCTCACGTAGCTCTGCGTGCATTTGGTGGCGGAGCTGCGCATCGAGAGCCGCAAAGGGTTCGTCCATGAGCAGGAGTAGGGGTTCGTAAATCATGCTGCGTGCCAGTAACCCACGCCGGCGCATGCCGCCGGAGAGTTGACTCGGCAGAAGATCTGCCGCGTGTGTGAGGTCCACCAGCTTCAAGAGGCGATTGACACGCTCATCGATTTCGTCTTTCCCGACACCACGCAGTTTGAGGGGGAGTCCGACATTCTTGCGCACGGATTGCCATGGCAAGAGCGTGTCGTCTTGAGTCATGTAACCGACATCGGTGTTCACACCCTTGATGTCCTTACCTGCGAACCGCACATAGCCACTTCGAGGAGTGAGGAGGCCGGCCGCGAGGTTAAGAATCGTCGTTTTTCCGCATCCCGACGGGCCAAGGAGTGTGAGGAATTCGCCTTTTTCGATGCTCATGCTGACGTCTCCGAGAATGTCAGGAGCATCACCAAAGCCGATATGTAGATTCCGTACCTCGAAGATTGGTCCGTCGTGGAAATCGTTACTGCCAGCCTTAGCTTTTTTCATTGTCACTGCCATGATCCTCATCAACCCCTAGCAATTTCAGCGACGATGTCTTCGTAGTTCAGGGATGCGTAGTCATTCTCACTAGTGGCATCAAACAGCGTCACTATCGTGTTCCAGTTCTCTTCTGTGAACTGGCTTCCCTCGGTATAGGAGTCCTGCACTTGACTCCAGGTGGCCTCAAATACGCTGTCGTCCATCTCCGCGAAAATGGATTGCTTGAGGATGCTTGCAACTCCATCCGGCTCGTTGACCGTCATCTGTTGAGCATCGTTAAGGGCAGCGAACACGGCAGCAATCTCATCGGGGTGCTCTTCGATGTAGCTCTTCGACGAGTACGCCACAATGCCCACATACGGCTCAAATGACGGAATATCGCCCTGTGGCAGTGAGACCCATGTCACGGCGTCTCCGGACGCCACGGCAACTTCACCAGTTCCCACAGCAGCAAAGGATGCATCGTAGGTGCCCTGCATCAAGCCAGCCGGTACTGCACCTAAGTCATTGAGCGGGACGAAAGTCACATCGCTGTCCGCGTCCAACCCATAGTCAGCGAGGATGGTTCGCAGCACCGTGTTCCCAGTAGAACCGGACGGCGATACTGCAATTTTCAAACCTTTGAGCGCCTGAATGCGCTCTTCGATCGGGGCATCTGGGCTGACACCTGAGGCCTCAGCCGCGTCATCGGTGAGCGTCAAGCTGAACAGCAGTGGCGCCATTCCAGCGATGATCTGAATATCGGATCCTTGGGCAATGGCATCAATAATGGTGTTGGTACCTCCGACTCCAACATCGATGTCCCCTGCCAACAGGGCAGAAACCTGGTTGGTGCTGCCGGCGCCACCGACTGTTGTTCGCTCGAGTCGAACGCCGTGCGCGTCGCCAAACTCCGCATCTACAGCCAGGTTCATGGTGGCGTTATTAACGGAGGGGGTGATGCCGATCTGAACCACCGGCAACTCTCCGTCAGCTGCGCCGGATGTTTCGCTCGCACTTGGGCTACCTGCACATCCTGTGAGCACCAGTGCCGCGATCGCAGCCACTGCCCCAAGAGCAGAAGCTCCTGACAGTCTTCTTCTCTGAATTTTCACGCGATTCCTCCATCACCGTTGACTAGGTCGCAATTCTTGATTATGAATATCACGAAGATAGCATGGGGCGAGCTCCGATTGCCACATCTTTTATAATGATTCGACGAAAATCGACACCTGACGCCTACTAATAAGCAGCCAACTTCTTCGAGGAATCCGCGCACAAAAAGGGCCCCGGCATCCCATCCATGGAATCCCGAGGCCCGATTCGGCACGAAGCGACTAGGTAGAGCTAGTTAGCCTCGCGCAGGTTCGATCACAATGTCTTCATATACGAGGGCGGAATAGTCGTTCTCACTTCCCTCATCGAAGAGATCCACGATCGTCTGCCAGTTTTCCTTCGTGAACTTCTCCCCTTGGTGGAAGGACGCATGTACCTGTGACCAAGCATCATCAAACACTGCCGGCTCCATATCCGAGAAAATGCCAGCCTTGAGAATGTCACCAGCTTCATCTGGGTTTTCGCGAGCCATGGTTTCGGCATCATGGAGTGTGGCGACTACACCCTCGATGATTTCTGGATTCTCCTCGATGAACTGACGCGAGGAATACAGCACCAGACCGACATAGTCTGCATACTCAGGAACATCACCACGCGGTAGCGAAATCCACGTCACAGCGTCACCCGAAGACACAGCTACGCCGCCAGTCTCTGCACTCGCAAACGCCGCGTCATAGGTACCCTGCATGAGCCCCGCTGGCACGGCGCCCAAATCGTTGATGGGCACCAGCGTGATGTCGTTATCAACATCAATGCCGTAGCTAGTCAGTAAGGAGACGAGCACCGTATGGCTCGTCGAACCAGCAGAGGCCACCGCAATTTTGAGCCCCTTCAGCGCTTCAATTCGCTCTTCCAAAGGAGCATCAAGACTCACACCGGAAGCTTCCATGGCATCCGTCGTGAGCGTCAAATTATTCATCAGCGGAGCATGCCCAGCGATAATTTGAATGTCTGAACCCTGCGAAATTGCATCCGCAATTGTGTTCGTGCCACCAACGCTAATGTCAATGTCACCGGCAAGCATCGCAGAAACTTGGTTTGAGCTTCCAGCGCCACCCACCACCGTTCGCTGCAGGTCAAGACCATGAGCCTGACCAAGTTCGCCATCAATCGCCAAGTTGAAGGTGGCGTTGTTGATGGCTGGCGTAATTCCAACCTTTACTGCCGTTAGCTCTCCGCCGCCGGCCCCATCTGTGCTCGCAGCATCTTCGCTCGCAGCATCACCGGACGCACAACCTGTCAAAGCGAGCGCCACGACTCCCAAAGATGCCACCAATTTGGCCAGATATCTGTTCTTTACCTTATTTTGATACATGTACTCCTCCATCTCCATTGATGATCGGGTTATTCAAGCACTTCACAAGTACTAGGCGTCTCAACGCAAAACGACTCAAGCATTTGGATCACACTCGAAGTAAATAGCGGCAAGAAATACCGCAATTACATGGACGTTACGCCCTCAAACTCTTTGAGCGACGGAACTAATTCTTTTCCGAGCAGTTCGATATAGTCAACCGAATCTTGCGTGGACATTCCGGGCCAGTTCGCCCGAGTGATAATCGGGTCAACGGGCACAACTGATCCAATATCTCGCAGCTGTCCCGCAACTTCCTCGGCACTACCCAACACCCAGTGTTTTGCCATTACACCGGGAATCGACTTGCGTAGACCCTCCGGGTCAACGTACTCATTGTGTCCAGTTGCCGCCATATTCAAATACCACTCGGAGGCAACATCGACCGCTTTCGCCAAAGCGTCCTCGCGGTCACGACCAATCATAATCTCCCTACGAAGGGGAACACGACCCTCCCTTGGACGCCCTGCCTCTTCTCGGAAGTCAAAGTATTTACCTAGCAGTTCCGGTAGCTCCTCCGGAGTTTCCTGGGGAGTAATCGGCCATGCGTCACCAAGTCTTGCTGCCCGTCGAATGCCCGCATCGCTGCCGGCCCCTACCCATATCGGCGGGTGCGGCTTTTGGACCGGTTTGATGTGAACCGCGAGGTCATCGAGCTGGTAGTACTTACCGTCATAGGTCACGCGGTCTTGTGTCCACATCAACTTCAAGATTTCGATGATCTCATTCAGCCGACGGCCACGTTCCTTGAACGGGATTCCAAACGTTTCATATTCCTTAGGAATATAGCCAAGGCCGAGCCCGACTGAGATTCGCCCACCGGTCACGACATCCAATGTCGCAAGCTCCTCAGCGAGCATCACTGGGTTGTATAGCGGCCCGATGAGAATCTGCGTGCAAAGACGAACGCTCGGGTCGAGTTCACCAGCGAGTCTTGCAAGAAGGGGAACAGGTTGGAACCACCTCGACCCCTCGAAGTGAAAATGCTGACCGACAAGAATATGTGTCATCCCCGCTTTTTGCACGGCCTCAGCTTGTCGCAAAATCGAGTCGAAGTGGTCCTTCTCAGAGATATTGGTTGGAATGTTGCCGAGGATAATTCCTAGTTCCATTACTTAGTCGTCCTTTTCGCCTATGCCCAACCCTGAGAAAGGATGGTTACTTTGTCAATAACATTCGCTTTGCGCACGAACTTCCAGCCATCACCGGTCAGCGCAAGTTCATCTTCGTAATGACCGAAAATCGTTTTTGATTCACCGGCTCGGCCAATGAATGCCAAGAAATACGCTCGATGCTGCGCACTCTTTGGGGCTGTGATCTCGATCACCTGGTTCACGATGTGGTGGCGAGAAAATGTCGTGTCTTCAATTACTTCGCGATAGTAGCCAACGATTGACTCACGCCCACGAATTTCGCCTGCTGGGTTCAGCAGTATCGCGTCTTCATCAAACAGGTCATTGAGAGTGGAAGCACTTTTCAGCGCGTCGCAGGTGTAGCAGTAATCGGCTAGGACTGCTCGAATCGATTCTTTTTGCTCGAGAACTTCGAGCCGGGATAGTACGTCGGTTTCGCTCAACGGGTTCGCCTTTCTTGGCGCTGCGCTGCGCCGGAACAAGTCGTCCATTACAATAATGATACTGATTGTCCGAGATTGCAAGGGTTTCTTGAAGGTACCTCAGTTGCACACCAGGTCACGAAGCTCCGCCACAAGCACGGCTAACGTCTGGTTGGCATGTTTGCTAAGCCGATTCCAATGAAAGCCAGGCAGAGACCCGCAACCAACAACCAGCTAAATCGACCAACAATCGTGTCGAAGATCAGCGAACCAAGGAGTTGCCCACCCACGATGGAAAGCGAGAGCAGCGTCACCCCCAGGGTTCGAACGATTGCTGCAATCAGCACTACGTATAGCGCCCCAAGAACGCCTCCGAGATACTTCCAAGGTTCCACCGGAAGCGGCCCAGCATGGACCCAACCGAGGGACATGCCGACCAGCATGACGGTCAGTAGCGCGGATGTTCCAACCGCAAAATTCAACAGGGTAGCGCTGAATGAGTTCCGCGCATGCAACTTGATGGCACCAGTCACACCCATCTGCAATGAAACGAGAAATCCAGCCACGGCGCCAGCTAACAAGTAGCCCACCCATTGGATCTCGACGTCACTTCCTGACGCGATCACCATTACCGCCGCGACGGCCAACGCGGCACCTATGCTCCGCGTCCTAGTCAAGCGCCGGACTGGAGAACCGAGCCAGCCAAAGTGATCAATGCTCATCGAGCCAATCAATTGGCCAACCATGCGAGAAGTCATGAAGACCGCAACACCCACTACTGGCACAAGGTATGTCTGAGCGAAAACCATCTGAGCCCCGAGGAGGCCACCGAGGAATCCCCACAAAGGGAGCTGCCCTGTTCGAAAGGATTCCAGGACGCGGCGCACTCCTTGCCGTGCCGCTCGATTCCCGGCCACTACCAGCAGCGATACCGCTAGGGCCGTGCCGAATGAGATCACAGCGGCATGGGGCCCGCTGCCCAGCGATTGCGCAAGTGCTCCGTTGATGTGCGATTGCCCCGCCGCGCCGACACCAATCAATACGGCCACAACCACGCCAGCCCAAGTCGATATCCGCCGAGAGCGCATCACTGTCAGTTCCCCGCGCGTGGATTCGTGAAGAACCCAACGCCAGCGGATAGGAACGCGGCAACCGAAATAACCACGAACCCCATTTGATAGTCCTCTGCGCTGGAGACTTCACCCGCAACGCCCGGGGTCACTATCGCCGCAATCAAAGCTGTCCCGACTGCCCCACCAACTGTGCGCAAGTTTGCATTGATACCGCTAGCAATTCCGCTCTGGTGTGCGGAAACGCCGCTCACCACCACGGCAGGCATGACGGAAAAGGCAAGACCAATCCCGAGTCCCGCGAGGCCGCTAGCAACGAGCACTTGCCATAGTTCAGTTGGCGTCGGGATCAGAAACAGCACGCCGACTCCCGCAACTGCTGGCGATATTGCCAGCACCCTGCGAACACCAAACCAATCGACGAATCTGGCAGATGTGAACCCGGTGACAAACATCCCCAGCGCCATCGGAAGCATGACAAGGCCGGACTCCATGACGCTCAATCCAAGGCCGTAGCCGGTGACATCGCTCGTCTGCACAAACTGTGGGATGAACGTTTGCAGGCCGTAAAGACCGATTCCGAGTAGGGCTGCAGAAAGACTCGTCGTCCACATGACGTTCGTGACCATCATGCCCATATCAATCAACGGCCCCGACGCCCTTCGGTCACTCCATATCCAGGAAACGATCCCGCCCGTGGCAAGCAAGCCGACCAACAATGTCGGGGTCGAAGCAAAACCCCAATTCGATGACTGATTTACAACCAGCAGAAACGAACCCAACCCCAAGGCGAAAAGAAGAACAGAAAGCGGGCTGATCGTCGCTTTAGATTTCGGTGATCTCGGCAACGCGGCGACCACCGCCGTGGCAGCCAGCAAGACCATAGCCGGCGCCCAAAAAATCCACTGATACCCAACTAATTCAACGATGATGCCTGACAGAACTCCGCCCAGCCCCACGCACGCGGCACCGAAACCCGCTACCGCACCGATCGCGTGCGTCAGTCGACGACCTTCGAGATGGTCGCGGAGAAATCCAAAAGCAAGTGGGAAAGCTCCACCGCCAGCCCCTTGAATGACACGACCAACGATCATGACCCAGAGATCATTGGCGAGAGCCGCAACCACGCACCCCAGGACTAAGAGCAGCAGCACCGCGATGAGAACTTGCTTCTTCCCCAACGAGTCACCGAGCCGACCTACCACCGGGGTCATCACCGCTGCGGATAACAAGTACGCGGTCATTATCCAGTTTGCACCCAGCTGATCTGTCCCGAGCGCACGCTGCATTACTGGAATCGCGGGCCCAACAATTGACAGCAAGATTGCAAAAGTTCCAGTAGCCGCGGATAGCACCACGATGGCAGCGGAGGAATCACCCCGCACACTCCCCGTACCAATGCTCATCAATGAGCCCACTTTCGTCTCTCACCGAAATGATCGCCTGTGATCGAGCGCTTTCGCCCCGCACAATGAACGACGCCGACTGGTCAGCCCTTGACCAAAGAGAGGACACTCTATGACAATTATATTCATATTTATAAATTAAGGAGGTTCTATGAACCATCTGACCCCCGAGAACCTGTATCACACAGGTTTCGTCGTCCAAGACCTCGATGAAGCGGCAAGGACGATGTCCAAAGCTTTGGGATATCGGTGGACGAAACCCGCAACGGGCAACGAGCGTCCAGTTGTTTACGCTGACGGCACTCGGACCACCGTGCGTCTCAATTACTGTTACTCGATCGATTCGCCCCACCTCGAACTCATTGAAGCTGTGCCGGGCACTCCTTGGGCATTGAAGGGCGGATCCATCCACCACCTCGGATACTGGGTCGACGACCTCGTTGCAGCGTCGGCAGAATTGGCTTTGGCCGGATTCCCGCTTGTCGTCTGTGCAGCGGATGACGAGGGCAACTATCCCGCGCGCTTCGCTCATCACGAAGGGCCGGACGGCGCATATATCGAACTGGTCGAACGGTCAGTCTTTGGAAAACCATTCGACGAGTGGCTGTCAACGAGTCCACGGTTTGAATCCGATTGACATCGTCAATGTTTCGTCCATCATTGCGCCGTTGAACACCAACAAACTGAACATGTGGGTGGCAGCGTAGGCACCCACGGGAAGGCTGGTTATGCAGACCACCGAACTCACCCATTCCTTGACCGTCGAAGATCGCCTCGACCTACAAGAACTCATTGCCCGGTACTCACTCGCGCGTGACGACAAGCGATTCGATGACCTGCTTTCATATTTCGCCGAGGACGGAGAGTTCGAGCGAATCGGGAAGACTGTCAGCGGCATCGATGCACTTCGTGCGTTCTTTCTCGGCTCCGCAGACCGATACGACTTCACCAATCACGTCACGCACTCGCAGGTGCTTGATCCCGCGCCCTCGACGGATGATCGCCCGCGGGTGAACGGGGTGGTCTCCGGTCACGCCGAACTCGTGCTCGCGGGCGAAGCGCACTTTGCGGCCTACCGCTACTACGACGAATACGTCAAAGAACCCTCCGGCTGGCGGTTCAAGAAGCGTTCGCTGAACTTCTTCTACTCGATGCGCCCACAAGACATGGCAGAAGGCTTCCGCAGCAATCAGCGCATCCGTTGGGCAGATGGGACGCCCACCGCGGCCGACCTGCCCGAGAAGATTCCCGGTTGGCAGGGATAGCGCCGTCGACCGAGCAACTGTTCATTTCAATCACTGAGGAGTAGACATGGCCGCAAACGTGATGGTTGTGCTGTCCAATTCAAAGCCGGAACTCGATGCCGAGTTCAATGACTGGTACACGAATGTGCACGTCGTGGATGTGGTCGACAAGCTCGACGGCTTCGAATCGGCACAGCGTTTTGAGCTCGTGCCCAATCAGATCGAACAGGGCGAATACCGGTACCTGGCGATTTACGAGATCGCCGAAGGCCGTCTCGAGGATGCTCAGCGAGCGCAGGCCTATCAGCGAAAGGAGCGCGCTGAAGCGCTCGCTGCAGGTCGCAAACCCTGGATCGAATCTCGCGCCGGAGAACTTTTCGATGGCGAGCACCGCACCTGGTTCTTCACCTCAATGGGCAAGCCGTATCACCGTGGTGACGCCGCCCAGGCCCAAGAGCTTCCAGACGATGCCGTCGACGAAGTCGCCCAAGGAGCAGCGAAATGACCGACGATGCCCTCCCACTGGTCATTGTCGGCGGTGGTGCCGCCGGCATGATCGCCGCCATCAACGCATCCATATCGGGACAACCCGCCATTATCCTCGAGAAAAACGTTCGAGTTGGCTGCAATGCTGAATTCTCCGGAGGTCTCATCCAGGGTTCTGGAACACGATTCCAGGAACAGGCAGGGGTCACCGATTCGCCCGAGCAGCACTTCGCTGACCTGCAGCGGCAGAATCGCGGCGAGTCCGACCCCGCAATTGTTGAGTTAGTCGCCCGCCGCTCGGCCGACGCGGTGCATCTCCTCGCTGATGAGGCAGGGCTTGCGCTTCACCTCGACCAAAGCGTCCTCTATTCCGGCCACTCGACATATCGGATGCACTCCATGGCGTCAGAGACCGGCCAGGAGCTTGTGCAGGGAATCCGCGCGCGCATCCGCAACGACGAAAATATTGACTTCGTCGACAATGCCGAAGTCACCGATATCGTCCCCAACGGCAGCTCACTCGACGTTCTGGTGTCGATGAGTGGTCAACAGGAAGTGATCCCCGCACGAAACGTCATCCTCGCGTCGAACGGCTTCGGCGCGAACCGAGAGATGGTCCGGAAGTACATTGGCGAGGCCATCGCCGCGCTCCCCTATTGGGGATCAGAAAATAGTGACGGCCGCGGCATCCTAATCGGCATGGGGCTAGGTGCCGGCACCGCTTACATGACTGCCTACGAGGGTCACAGCCACCTGAATCCGAAGTATGGCACGCGCATGGGCGGCGCGCTTCCAGCGCTCGGAAGCATTCTCGTGGATGCATCCGGTCGCCGATTCGCCTCGGAAGCGACCACCAACTCCGGTTTTTCAAAGTTCATGATCCCGCTTCCGGGTAGCCAAGCGGTGGAAATCTACGATGAGCGCATCCACCGAGCCGCGATGACAAACGGGGCCTACGAAGAGGCCTCCGAGATGGGGGCCGTGAAACAGTTCGAGGATCTCGAGACACTCGCCGCTGCTTTTGATCTCCCGGTGGATGCGGTAGCTGATGAGGTGCGCAAGTACAACGCAGCTGCGGGGTCGGAACGCGATGAGCTTGACCGTGCGGCGCGAGGCCGGATCCCCTTTGCTCCCCCATATTACGCGGCGAGCGTCTCTGCCGGGGTAATCCACACGCAGGGTGGCCTCACCGTCGACACTTCGTGCCGCGTGCTGACCACGAACGCTGAAGTGATCCCTGGGCTCTACGCCACCGGCGGTGTCGCCGCGGGAATTTCCGGTACGGGAGTGGACACTTACCTCCCCGGGAACGGTCTCACGCACGCGTTCACGACCGGTCTCGTGGCCAGCGAACACGTCGCCTCGGTACTCGTCTAGCGTCTCGAGTTCGCATTGTGAAAGTACGTGAGCCCCCTCCGATGAAGAGGGGGCTCACGTACTTACTTTGGTTAGTTCTTGGCCCCAGCCAATAGTGGCTTGACGATGCGTTCTGCGAACTTCCACTCACCGTCTTGCTTGACGTACTGGTCGGTGTAGAACACCAGCATTTGTACGCGTTCGCCATCGGGTTGCAGCGTATAGGCGTCGCAGTAGACGGTGCCGGTCGCACGGTCGCCGGCCACTTCGATGAGATGGTTCATCATCATGTGCAGACAGCCAGCCATGCTTTCGACCATGCCCGTGAATGCGGCGCGTAGGCCTTCCGCGCCCTCAAAGGCAGCCGGAGCGCCAAGCGACTGCATATCGAAGACACCATCCTCCGTGAAGGAATTCACGACATCCTCGACCCGAGAATTGTCGATGGCGTTGGCATATTCGTAGTTGAGTCGGCGAATTTTTGCTTCTTCAAGCAGGTCGGTCTCTTGTGCGGTAATTGCAGTCATGGTTCGTATTTCCTCGTTGAAGTACTTATTAGGTGAATAGTTTTGGCTGATCGGAAACAATGAGAGCGCCCGTTGAGGCGCTCTCATCGCTATCCATAGGTGATCTTGCTCATCGAGATCTAGTCGAAGACGATCACGCTGCGAGCTACGCCACCCTTGTCGAGTTCCGCGTAGCCCTCATTGATCTCGTCGAGGGTGATGGTGCGGGACACGAGGTCGTCAAGGTTGAAACGCCCCTGCTCGTAGTAGTCCGCAAACATCGGGATGTCGAGCTTTGCGTTCGTCGATCCCATGTAGACACCGTGCAGGGTACGCGGCGTCATGATCATTTGCGTGATCGGGTCGATGTCCAGGCGGGTACCCGGGCGCTGCATACCGATGAGGTACGCGGTACCGTCCGGCCCCACAAGCTGGAATGCCTGCTCCGCAGTGGGCTTCAGACCGATGACCTCAAAGGCGTGATCGACACCCTTGCGGCCGGTAATCTCGTGGACTGCGGCCACCACATCCTCAACCTCATTGGGGTTGATCACGTGGGTCGCACCGAACTTCTTCGCGAGCTCGAGCTTGGCGGGCTGCAGATCAATCGCAATGATTCGACGGGCGCCGGCAAGACGCGCTGCCTGCACCGCATTGAGTCCCACACCACCACAACCAATCACCGCAACGTCATCGTTCACGCGTACGCCCGCAGTCTTCAGGACGGCACCCGCCCCGGTGACGACACCGCAGCCAAGGAGGCATGCCTTGTCGAACGGGACGGTTTCGGGAACCTTTACGAGCTGGTTTTCGTGGACGAGGCACTGCTCAGCGAAGCCGCTGATGCCTTGGAACTGCGTGACCGCAGAGCCGTCCTTGCGGGTCAACCGCGAGGGTTCATCCGGGCCACGCAATAGCGAGTCCGTGTTCTCACAGATGTGCCGCTTACCCGCAATACAGGAATCGCAAACGCCACAGGCACCGACGAGCGATGCGGCGACGCGGTCGCCAACCTTCAGATCTACTACGTCGGGGCCAACAGCCTTCACGACGCCGGCAATCTCGTGACCGAGGACTACGGGCATCGGGAACCCGAAGTCAATTTTCTGGATGTGAGCATCACTGTGGCAGAGACCGCTCGCCTTCACATCCACGAGGACCTCACCACCAATGGGATCGGCGATCTCAACATCTTCAATGACGAAATCCTCGCCGACCGCGTTGACAACTGCTGCCTTCATGGAGTTACTTACCTTTCTTGCCCGGTCAGCTGCGACCGAGACGTGTGTCTTTCGATGAGTGAATTGGAGTGTTGGCGGGGACTATCGGGCGCCCGAAAGCGACATTGCGTTTGCGTCACGTTTCACGAGCTGGAAGCCTTCGTAACCATTCGCGGCAATTTCTTCGCAACGGTCTCGATAGGCCTTCAAACCACCCGCGTATGGCATGAACACGCGCGGCTTTCCAGGCACGTTTGCGCCGAGGTACCACGATGCGCCCTTGAGGAAAAGCGTCATATTGGCAATCTCGTTGACGTGGTCCACCCATTCACGTTCGTAGTCGGGATGAGCCTCAGACGTCGCGAAGTCATGCTCATCGAGATAGCCGATGTGCTCATCAACCCATTCGACATGCTGCTCAATCGCGGCGACAACATTCGTCAACACACTCGGGCTTCCCGGGCCAGCGAGCGAGAACATGTTCGGGAATCCCGCAACCGAGAGCCCAAGGTAGGTCAACGGCCCAGCATCCCAATACTCTTGGATGCGCTTGCCGTCGCGACCCTGGATATCGATGTTCATGATCGCGCCCGTCATCGCGTCAAAGCCGGTGGCCAGGACGAGAGCATCGAGTTCATACTCCTTGTTCTGTGTTGCCACACCGGTCTCGGTGATGCTAGTGATCGGGTCTGACTTCACATCAACCAGTTCGACGTTAGACCGGTTGAAGGTCTCGTAGTAGTTGGAGTCGACGCAAATGCGCTTACTGCCAACCGGGTATTCGCGTGCTTTCAGCTTCTCGGCGACTTCAGGATCTTCGACGATGCCGTCAATCTTTTCGTGGATAAAGTGCGCGAGCTTGTCGTTGGATTCCTGATTTATCGCGAGATCGGCAAAGGTGTTCTGAATGGCGAAGCTGCCGAGCGTCCAGTGATCCTCGAATACCTTCCGGACGACCTCATCCGGGGTATTCGAGACGAGTTCAGTGGGGTCGGGCGTCGGCATCCCCGTGCCCGTATTCCGCATCTTTTCGCGGATTTCGGGGAATTCTTCCTTGACCTTCGCGAGTTTTTCCGCGGTCAACGGCCCGTTATTTGCCGGCACGCTGTAGTTTGCTGTCCGTTGGAAGACCTTAAGTTCGGAGGCTTCCTTCGCCACTTCTGGAATCAGCTGCACTCCGGAGGAACCGGTACCGATAACCCCGACTCGAAGCCCCGTGAAGTCGACTTCCTCGTGTGGCCAGTCACCGGTGTGGTAGACGGAGCCCTTGAAGTTTTCGAGCCCCTCAAATTTGGGAACGTTTGGCACTGATAGGCAACCGGTCGCCAAAATGAAGAACCGCGACTCGAGTGTTTTCTCACCGTCCGGCCCGCGATAGGTAACTGACCACGTGTTGCTTGACTCGTCAAAGGTCGCGGACTCAACCGAAGACTCCAGGCGGATGTCTTCCCGCAAATTGAAGCGGTCAGCCACGTGGTTCATGAAACTCATGAGTTCCGCCTGATCCGGGTAACGAGTGGACCATTCCCATTCTTGGTCGAGAGCGGGGTCGTCGAAGGACATGGAGTAGAACGGGCTCTCCACGTCACATTTGGCGCCTGGATACCGGTTCCAGTACCAGGTCCCGCCAACACCAGCGCCGCGTTCCAGCAGCACCGAGTTGAGTCCACGTTCGCGTAGTCGCTTGAGCATGTAGAGGCCGGCGAAGCCTGCCCCAACTACGACCGCATCAACTTGCTGTGCACCACTCATGCTTGTGCCCCTTCCGTCTCCGAAATGCTCTCTCTGACGCGAACTGCCACCAGATCCATCACCTCGGCACTCGCCGGAAGCACGTTCACCATGCTGAAGAATCCGTGCATCTGACCGGGCCAGCGGTGCGCTTCCACCTCAACGCCCGCGTCGCGCAAGCGATCGCCATAGGCCTCGCCTTCGTCACGCAGGACGTCGTGCTCCGCGGTAATGAGGAATGCGGGTGCAACACCGGCAAGGTTTTCCTGACGGAATGGCGAGGCCTCGGGGTGACTACGCTCTTCGGGGTTCGCGATGTAGTGGTCCCAGAACCAGAACATGAATTCTTTTGCGAGCAGGGTTTGGTTCTCGGGCTCGTTATAGCTCGGACGCGAGAAGTCAGCGTCGGTGACGGGGTAGATCAGGAACTGCTTGGCGATCGTGGGCGCACCGGCGTCACGGCTTCGAATCGCCATCACCGCACTCAGGTTGCCGCCAGCACTATCACCACCAACGAACAAGGGGGCGCCGGGTCGAGCGAGTTCAGCGATCCGGTCGGCCGCCCAGTTCAGGCCAGTCCACGAGTCTTCCACTGCTGCCGGGAAAGGGTTCTCTGGAGCCTTGCGGTAATTCACCAGTACGACTGTGGCGCCAGACTTTTCAGCGAGCTGTCGACCGAGAGTATCGAAGTCGTCAATGTCGCTGACAACCCAGCCGCCACCGTGCAGGTACACAAAGACCGCGCTTGCTTCAGCGCTCGGGCGATGGACTCGAACTTTGAAGGTTCCGCCATCGAATCCGACCAGTTCGTGATCCTCAGTTGCGTGCATCTCCGGCCCTTTGCCGAACATGGGTGTCATCGCTGACGAGTTCTCACGAACTTGCTCGGGTGGAAGCTCCCACGCGGGCGGAGCACCTTCAGGTGTCCCTGCCGCCGCTGCTTCCAAGAACTTCACCGTTGCTTCATCAAGTGCCACATCGACTCCCTTGTCTCTTGCGGGCAATTTCTGTTATTCATAGCAACCAAATTGGCATGCGAGATAACCATAATCACAGTTAGCACAGATGCACAACACTTGTAGCTGAGTGATTCCCGCGAGCATCCACCTTGCACTCTCACCGAAAATTCAGGCGCATGATAGACAACATATGTCGGGATCTGTACGATGAGGCGAAGCCCCGTCGATTCTGACTTTCGGGGCTCTCCCCGTAGGAAAATGAACTGCGAACCAATGGAGGTTCACTTGTCCACTACAGATCTCGCACCTGTCCAAATCCGCAGCTTTGACAAGCTCTACATCGGCGGCAAGTGGGTTGAGCCCTCGAGCGATGCCATCATCGAGAGCGTCTCGCCAATCACCGAGGAAGTTATCGCCACGGTTCCGGCGGGTAAGGCCGCGGACATCGATGCCGCGGTTGCTGCGGCTCGCAAGGCGTTCGACGAAGGACCCTGGCCGCGACTCTCGCCGAAGGAGCGCGCGGATTACCTGGTGCGCATCCGCGAGGAGCTTGCCAAGCGCGTTCCCGAACTCGTGGACGCATTCACCGCCGAAATCGGTGCGGCGAACGGTGCCTCGGTAGCGTTTACGAACAACGCGCTGAAGATGTTTGACGACGCCTCGACGCTCTGGGAGCGCTTTGAGTGGGTCAAGGAACGCAGTTGGGACAACGGCAGCGGCTACATCACCTATGACCCCGTTGGTGTTGTCGGCGTGATCATTCCTTGGAACGGCCCGGTCGCTACCGCAGCCCTCAAGATGGCGCCTGCTCTCGCTGCCGGCTGCACGGTTGTGTTGAAGCCCGCCAGTGAAGCCGCTGCCGAAATCATGATGATGGCTGAAGCCTTCGAGGCCGCCGGCCTTCCCGAAGGCGTGGTCAGCATTGTGCCGGCCGCCCGCGAAGACGCTGAGCGCCTCGCAGCCCACCCCGACGTGGACAAGATCACCTTCACCGGTTCGACCGCAGTCGGTAAGCGACTCATGGAACTCGCCTCCGACCGCATCGCCCGCATCACCCTCGAGCTCGGTGGTAAGTCGGCGGCCATCATTGCCGACGACATTCCTGTCGAAGACTTCGTCCCCGGCCTCGCATTCGCCGGTATCGGTCACAGCGGCCAGGTGTGCGCCGCGATCACCCGCATCCTGGTGCCGCGTGAACGCCAAGACGAAATCATCGAGGCGCTCAAGCAGGTCTACGAGTCGGTCAAGGTCGGCGACCCTCGCGAACCCGACACCGCTCTCGGTCCGCTATCCTCAGCCCGCCAGCGTGAGCGTGTCCTCAACTACATCGAGATCGGTAAGGAAGAAGGCGCACGCGTCGTCACCGGCGGCAAGGCTCCCGAGCACCTCGAGCGCGGCTACTACGTCGAGCCGACCCTCTTTGCGGATGTTCGCCCCGACATGCGAATCGCCCAGGAGGAGATCTTCGGCCCGGTCGTCGTGGTCATCCCCTTCGACTCGATTGATGAGGCAGTAGAAATCGCCAACGGCACCGTCTACGGTCTGTCGGGTGCGGTCTACGCGAAGGACCACGACCTCGCCGTGAGCATCGCGAACCGCGTTCGCACCGGCCAGATCAGCATCAACGGTTGGGACATGTGCGTCACCCAGCCCTTCGGTGGCTTCAAGCAGTCGGGCCTCGGCCGCGAGGGTAACGTCGAGGGCCTCTCGGCCTTCCTCGAGCCCAAGCTGGTCCAGGGCGCGACGCCTCCGGCCAAGTAACCGGTAGACAACCTCAGGGGGTTCCCGCCACATGCTGTGGCGGGAACCCCCTTTGGTTATTGCTGCGGACAGGGCCAGCAGCCTTGAGCTCAGGCAAGCAGCAAGCAAAGTGGCCGACCTCGCAGTGAGGTCGGCCACTTTTGCAGAGACGATTCCGAGTGCGGTTAGCGGCTCGAGACCTTCCCGAACAGGTTCGCGATCGGCGCGAGGATCATCGGTTTGGATGCGGCCCAGACCGCAGCCACCGCCAGGATCGACCCCACGAAGAGCCAGAACCCAACCCAGCTGATCTCGGGGGTACCCGCATACATGTGGTTGAGGTTCTTGAGCGCCCCGGTCGAGAACACCAGCACCACGTGCACGATCACGAACAGGACGAAGAAGAGCATCGTCGGGAAGTGCAGCGCGCGAGCGAGCTCCACCGGGTAGAGCTTGTTCAGTCGCGCGGCTTTCTTCGGCCACATGTCACTCAGTCGCGCACCGGTGATTGCCGCGAGCGGTGCCGCGACGAACACGACGAGGAAGTACATCAGTTGCTGCAAGCTGTTGTAGTTCACCCAGCCGTCTTCCACTGGCCATTCCAGCGTCAGGTACTGGATCATCGCCGAAAGTGCGTTCGGGAACACTTCCCAGCTGGTTGGCACGATGCGCATCCAGTGACCGGTGACAAACAGCAGCACCACAAAGACGATGCCGTTGATCAGCCAGAGCAAATCCAGCGACTGGTGCAGCCACAGGTTGATGCTGATCTTCGCACCCTTACCGTTCTTCGGTGTCCAGAAGGCTGGCGGCTTCTGTTGCCTTCGCACGAGCAAACCCGAGCGAATAATCAACACAATGAAGAACATGTTGAGGAAGTGTGACCAGCGAACCCAGGCCGGGAAGCCGGGCTCTGCCGTCGCCGGCAGCTCGTACTCAGCCGGATAGCGCGCCATGAAGTTCTGCACGGCCGAGAAGGTCGTGAGCCCTCGCGCCGCCAACACGATAATTCCCGCGGCAGCAGCCGCACCGACCACCCAAAGCAGACCGAATCGGATCCAACCGCCGACAGTACGACCGCCATAGCGCTTGGGCTCTGGCTTCGCCGTTTTCTGCTTCGTGACTGCCGGCTTCGACTTCGCCGCGGCAGGTGCGGCCTTTGGAGATGCCGTGGCCGGCTTAGCAACGGGAGCGGGGCTGGATGCTGAGGCAACTGCAGGAGTCGACGTCACAGGTGCAGCCGGGGTGGATGCCGGGCTCACTTTGGGCTCGGCAGCCACAGGCTCGGGCTTCGCGGGTGGTGCCGGTGCCGGTGCCGGTGCCGGTGCGAAGCCCACGGGTGGCCAGGCTTCACCGCCCGCGACTCGGGGTAGTCCTCGCCGCAATGGTGCACCGGTTCCTGAGCCACTCGACGCCGGGCTCGCGGCAGATGAAGTTGGGGCTGCCGAATCCTCCCCCGGTGAGGTGGCTGTCGCTGAAGTTGCAGCGACATCGGACGTTTGCTCTGATCGTGCAGCCGACGCAGCCTTGGCTGCGTCTTCGGAGGCAGCTGCTACAGGCGAACCTGCGTTCGACCCACTCGCGCTATCTGAGCCAGCAGCCACCTGCGGGCCGCCAGACTTCGGTGCGGCGCCTGCATCCACCGTCACGGTGCCAGCTGGGGGCCAGGCTTCGCCACCACTGACTCGCGGCAGTCCGCGTCGAAGAGGCATTTCGCGCTTCGATTCGGTGGACGCCGTCGCGTTGCGGTGCTCGGCGAGGACCGCCTCGGCAGCCCGCACGACTTCCGCGCCATCCTCGGAGACTACAGGCTCGAAGACTTCGCCAGCTTCCGAGGCAGCAGCTTCATCGGGCACCGCGGCAGCGGGGGCCGAACCGTGATCTTCCGGTG
The DNA here is from genome assembly GCF_008831155.1 of Gulosibacter chungangensis. Lineage (GTDB taxonomy): Bacteria > Actinomycetota > Actinomycetes > Actinomycetales > Microbacteriaceae > Gulosibacter > Gulosibacter chungangensis. The sequence goes on from NZ_WBKB01000001.1 coordinate 523,165, forward strand.
CTGCCACGGCGACCGCATCCTGCTGGGGCGCATCGTGAGTCGCGGGCACATCGGTGCTCGGGGACGTCCAGGCGCTAGCTACGGGCTCGTCTATCGCGTTGGGCTCGAGGGGGGCCTGTTCAACCGGGGGCCACGGCTCGCCATTGCGGTCGCGTGGCAGCCCCCTCCTGATTCTTCCGGTGTAGGTCGCCATGGTTCCTACTTCCCGGCTTCAATTTTTCGCGCTTCGATCGCGCTAATGACCTGCGGGACGACCTCGAAGATGTCGCCCACGACGCCGAAATCGGCAATCTCAAAGATGGGGGCGTCGGCATCTTTATTCACGGCCACGATGGTTTTCGCGGTCTGCATGCCCGCGCGGTGCTGGATAGCCCCGGAAATCCCAAGCGCGATGTATAGCTGTGGCGACACCGACACACCGGTCTGCCCAACCTGATAGGAGTGTGGCACGTAGCCAGCATCCACTGCCGCACGAGACGCGCCGACAGCGGCACCCAGCGCATCCGCCAGCTGCTCAACGAGCGCGAACTGCTCGGCCGAACCGACCCCGCGACCGCCCGAAACCACCTTCGCGGCTCCCCGCAAATCGGGACGCGAAGAGGAGACCTGTACCTCTTCGAAGGATTCAATCTTGGCGGCCGGCTTATTGCTCGCGGTCACCTGCAGCGCGCGCGCATTGACCTGCTGCGCCTCCAGTCGCTCATCGATCGAACCGGGACGGATCGTGCAGACAAACAGGCCATAAGTCGGGGCAGACTGCACATTGAAGTCGCCGCCATACACAGAGTGCTGCGCGATGACACCCTCTTCATCGCGAGCCACGCCGATCACATTGACGGCCACGGCGGCACGAGCGCGGGCAGCGAAGCGAGCCGCAATATCGCGACCGCTGATCGTGTGGGGAATGAGCACCGCATCCGGCTGCGCCTCGGCAGCAGCGGCGGCGAGTGCATCCACTTCGAAGACTCCGAGCTCACCGACGTTGGGGTTCTCGGCGATCAGCACCTGGGATGCGCCGATTGCGGCTGCGCCAGCTGCCGCGGCTTCGCCCACACCTGCGGGGGCAAGGACCAGCGCAATCGGGGTGCCGATGTTGCTGGCTGCGCCGAGCACCTCGGCTGCGGTCGAGTCGAGATTACCGGCGGCGTCGGCTTCAAGTACGGCCAGGATGGCGTCACGGGGGAATTCAGACATGTTGGACTCCTTATTACCTGTCGGCCTAGACCAGACGGTTTTCGACCAGGAAGTTTGCGAGCTGCTCGCCGGCATCCCCCGAGTCTTCAATCTTGATACCGCCCTCACGCGGCGGCTTTTCGGAAACGGTGATCATAATCGAGCGCGCCACGGAGAAATCCTCCGGGTTGATGCCGAGATCCGCCGCGGTGAGCACCTCGAGGGGCTTCTTTTTCGCGGCCATGATGCCCTTGAAGTTCGGCAGGCGCCCGTCCGGCATCGATTCGGTGACCGAGATGACCGCGGGCAGCGAGGCCGAGACCTGCTGTGAGCCGCCCTCAACTGGGCGCACCCCCGAGACCGAGCCGGCATTGATCGTGAGTTCATCGAGCCCGCTGAGGAGTGAGACTTCAAGCAGCTCGGCGAGCATCGCGGGCACCATGCCCGCGGCGCCATCCGTCGAGACGTTCCCGGTGATCACGAGGTCAAAGCCGGTTTTTCGCAATGCTGCGGCCAGCACATCAGCGGTTTGCCCGAGGTCGGAGCCCGCGAGCGCTTCATCCGCAATGTGCACGGCGCTGGAGGCCCCCATTGCGAGCCCTTTTCGCACGGTTGCGGTCGAACCCGCCGGTGCCATCGACATGATGACGACTTCGGTGTCGTCCTTACCGGTGGCGTACGAGAGCGCCGCTTCGATCGCGCGTTCGTTGATTTCGTCAATCACGGCGTCGCTCGCGCCGCGGTCGGTGAGCCCGGTTTCGAGGTCAAGTTTGCGAGCGCCGTAGGTGTCCGGCACTTCTTTCACGAGGACAACGATCTTCATTGTCGTTCCTTTCAGAGAAATTGGTCGATTGCTGCAGTTCCGCGGGGCGTCATTGTCGCCGCGTGCTACTTGCTTACAAAGGCTTCGAGCTGAGCACCGGCAAAGCTGCTCCCGGCGAGCGAGCTAATGGATGCGCGTTCCAGCTCGAGCCGGTCGGCGTACGTTCCCGACGCATTCAGCAGGGTCTTGATGGCAGTCGGTGCGAGCGGACCGGTGTTGCGAATCGCGGCTGCGACTTCCGCCACGGCCTCGTCCAGTCCCTCCGCGGATGCGGTGCTGGAGACCAAGCCCCAGTCGAGCGCGGTTTGAGCATCAATCCGGCGACCGGTAAGGAGGAAGTCGCGTGCCCGACGGGCACCGATCGCGTCACCGAGCAGGACCGTCACGCCACAGTCGGGGCTCAACCCGATCGCGCCGTACGCTGGCGTGAACTTTGCCGTGTCTACGGCAACCGCAATATCGGTGGTGAGCACCAACCCCAAGCCCGCACCGGCAACGGCGCCGTTGATTTTGGCGATGACCGGCTGCGGAATCTCTCGCAGCGCGATCATGGCGCGGTTCGCTTCACCGACGAGCTCCCTGAGGTAGGCACTGCGGTCGGCGGCTTCGGCCATCTCCTGTGCATCCCCACCGGCACAAAATGCCCGCCCGTCCCCGGTGAGAATCACCAGTTCGGCATCGGAGGCGGCGGCTTCGGTCGCGACCTCGGCGAGTTCCTTCGCGAGGGCGACATTGAGCGCATTGAGGCGGTCGGCTCGGTTGAGCGTGATGGTCGCGATGCCCGCGGCGAGCTGCAGATCTACCGAACTCATGGCTGACCACCATCCACTGCCATCGTGGCTCCCGTGGTGAATGAGGATGCGTCGCTCGCCAGGTAGAGGGCGGCACCCACGATCTCCTCGGGCTGACCACCACGCTTGAGCGCGAAGGTTTGCGCGCGCTCTTCGAAGGCTTCCATGTCCCAGGCTTTGGAGACATCGGTAAAGAAAGTGCCCGCAAGTATCGCGTTTACCCGCACCTTGGGCCCCAGCGTGTGCGCGAGGCCAACGGTCATCGTGTTCACGCCTGCCTTGGCAATCGCATAGGGCAGCACGTGGGCGCGAGGGCGAAGCGAAGCGGCGCTGGAAATATTGATGATAGAGCCGGAACCCGCCTCGACCATGCGTTCCCCAATCAGTACTGACAGGCGGAAGGGGCCCTTGAGGTTCACATCTATCACCTTGTCGAAGAGCGCCTCGGTGATGTCACCGATGCCGTCGTAGAGCGGGGACATGCCGGCGTTGTTCACGAGCACATCCACTCGGCCAAACTCCGCGTAGACGCGATCGACCAGGGCGGGGAGTTCATCCCATTTCCCGACGTGTGCGCCGATCCCGAGCGTCTTCGCACCGGTGGATTCGGCAATCTCGGCCGCGGCGGCCTCGCAGGTTTCACCGTTCCGGCTCGCGATGACCACCGCGGCACCCGCTTCGGCGAACGCCTGCGCCATAGCTCGACCGAGCCCACGGCTCCCGCCGGTGACCAGTGCTACCTTGCCGCTGAGGTCAAATCCGTGACCGCTCATCTATGCCTCCTCGCATCTGAAGCAATTCCTGCTTATGATTATTACAGGAAGCATCCGATTTCGCGAGATCTCGGAATCTCGACCCCGAAAGATATGGCCAAGGGAGTCCATTATGAACAACACCACTGCACCACTCGCAGGCGTTCGCGTGCTTGAGCTCGGTTCTATGTATGCCGCGCCAACTGCCGGACGCATGCTTCGTGACTTCGGTGCGGATGTCGTCAAGGTAGAAGAGCCGGTCAACGGTGACATGGCTCGTCAGTGGCAGCCGCAAAAGGATTCTACGTCGATCGGCTATGTGCGACTGAACTCCGGCAAGCGTTCGGTGGGTGTGGACCTCCGTAAGCCCGAGGGCCAGCAGGTGGTTCGCGAACTCATCGCGCAGTCAGACATCGTGATCGAATCCTTCCGCCCGGGCCGACTCGAAAAGTGGGGTATGTCTTATGACTCGCTTGCGGAAGAGAACCCGGGGCTCATTCTTACCCGAGTGTCCGGCTTCGGGCAGACCGGGCCCTATAGCGCCCGTCCGGGCTTTGGCACCGTGGCCGAAACGGCCAGCGGCTTCGCTTTCCTCAATGGCTGGCCCGAGACCCCGCCCACCGCTCCCCCGTTTGGATTTGCGGACTCGATCGCGGGCATTTCTGCCGCGATGGGTGCTGCGATGGCGCTCTACCAGCGTTCCGCAACCGGCAAGGGCTCGGTCGTTGACGTCGCCCTCTACGAACCGCTGATGTTCATCCTCGGGGATGCGATCCTCAACTACACGACTACGGGCAAGATTATGCAGCGCCACGGCAATGCCTCGGGCGCCGCTTCACCACGCGGCATCTATCAGGGTTCCGACGGCGGCTGGCTCGCGATTGCCGCTTCCGCGCAGTCCATTGCCATGCGGCTGTTTGATGCGATGGGTCGTCCCGAACTCAAGGAAGACCCGCGCTACGCCACGAACGAAGCGCGCATGGCGAACAATGAATTGGTGCAGCAGACGGTGCGCGAGTGGGTCGGTTCGATGCCGCGCGACGAGGTGCTCGCGATTCTTGACCGCAATGAAGTCGTTGCCGCGGCGGTGAATGACTCGAGCGACATTGTTGAGGATGAGCACTTTTTGGCACGGACACTGCAGGCCGTGACCAATACGCCACTCGGTCGCGGGCTCGTACCCGGACCGGTGCTGCACATCGGCGACTATGCGGGCCCCAGCTATGACGGGCTTGCCGCAGTGGGTGAGAATACTGCGGAAGTTCTGGCGGAGCGACTTGGCTATGACGATGACAAGATCGCATCATTGTCAGAAATAGGCGCCATTTCGTCACAATTCGCAGGCGCCACCAGCTAAATTCGTGATGAACAATTGGGATGCGACGCCCTTTCGTCTCAGCAATCACCACAACGTTTAGGAAGGGAGACGACCATGAGCCTGCCGGCAAGCCGTCGACCGCAGAAGATGGCGCTCCTCGTCGCTCAGCAGATCGTGACTGACATTCAGACCCGTGGCGCTGGCCCCGGGGACCGCCTACCGCCAGAAAAGCAGATGCTTGAGGAGTACCAGATCGGGCGGGGCACACTGCGGGAGTCACTGAGGTTCCTTGAACTGCAGGGGCTGATTAGTCTCAAGCCCGGCCCCGGTGGTGGGCCAATCGTGGAACGTCCGAACGGTACCGGCCTCGCAACCTCGCTCACGCTGCTCCTGCAGCTGGAGAACGCCCCGTACCGAGACGTTGTCGAAGCGCGCGAAACTATCGAACCGGCGATGGCTCGCTATGCCGCCTCGCGAATCACGGACGAGGAACTCGCCGCGCTCAAGGAGAGTGTGGATCGGATGTCGGAGCACATCAAAGACGAAGAGATCTTCGCCGAGACGAACCACGAGTTTCACGAAGTTATCGCTAAGGCCTCGGGTAACTCGCTATTCACCCACATGATCGATGCCCTCACCGGGATCCTCGACGGTACGACCATGGGTATTGAATACCCCGAGCACCGACGCAAGCACGTGGTCGAAGCACACCGACGGATCTATGAGGCACTCGCGAGCCGGGATGCGGCCGCGGCCTCGAACACCATGCTCGAGCACATCGAAGAGTATTCGAAGTACATCAGTCGCAAGTACCCCGACACCATCATGGAACCGATCAGCTGGGAGTAGCAGACCGATCGCTCAGCCTAGAGCCAGCCAGCACAGCGCAAGAGGCGGGAACCCACCGGTTCCCGCCTCTTGCGTTGCTTGATGTTTTGCCCTGCTAGGCAGCCTCGGGCAGCCCCAGCACGCGCGCGAGCGTGCCACCGAGCACCTGCTTGACCTCGTCATCGCTGAGCCCAAGCATCTCGATCGCTTGGATTTCTTCAAGCGGGTCGGTCATCGGCCAGTCAGAGCCAAACACCACGCGCTCGGCGCCGTGTTTCTTAATGAGCGCACGTACCCGTTCCGGACGCAGCAGCGCCAGCGACGGTGGCCAGGAGGTTTCCAGCACGATATCGGCACCGGCGAGCATCTCCTCGGCATCGTCGAAGAGCTTGTAGCCGCCAAAGTGACAGGCCATCAGCCGTAGCTTTGGGAACTGCTTCGCGATCGCACCGATCATCGCCGGGCTCGAGAGACTGTTGGTGTACTCATCCCCGCCCGCACCGACGTGGGTGATTACCGAGATGTCTTCGCCGAAGGCATCCAGGATGTCCCAGAGCCGCTTGTCATCAAGTCCATAACGCTGAAAGAGCGGATGCAGTTTCACGGACTTAATGTTGTTTCGGCGCAGCGACTCGAGGTTTTCTTCCACCGAGAGATCCACGTGCACGGTACCCACCGGATAGCGAGACTCGGATGCCAGGCCGGAGACGAATTCATTGACCTTGTGCACGTGACGGCCCTCGTTCGCAATTGCGAGGCAGCAGCTGAGGTGCACGCCGGTGTGTTCCATCGAGGTGTCGAGCCCGTGGACGGTGCCGTCCCCTCGAGCTTCGAGCCCCGGTACCGGATTTGCGGTGAGCGCTTTCTCGGCGATCTTGTCGGGCCAGACGTGTGTGTGCGCGTCGATAATCACAGAATTCCTCCACCGTTTTCGAGTGCCGCTTTCGTGCGCTTGCTCAGCTGCCGAGCGAGCGAATCCAACAGCACCTCTGTCGAACCCTCATAAATACGCCCTGGCCGGGAGTTACGGTAATGCCGTTCAATATCGCTGCCGCGCACCAAGCCGAAGCGCCCCATGGATTGCACGGCCCGGTCGGCAACCCGGCCTGCCGTTTCGGTCGCCACCACTTTCGCCATCGAGGTTTCGGCGATGTGCGCGAGCGGGGCGGCAGCAGCCTGGGCCGCGGCGCTATAGGTCAGCGCCCGGGCAGCCTCAAGCTCTGCCCAACTCAGGGCGAGCTTCTGCGAAACCGCGCCCAAGTTGAGCAGTGGCTTACCGAACTGTTCGCGAGTTTGGGTGTGCTTGAGCGCCTCTTCCAGCGCGGCCCGGCCAATCCCGAGGGATGCGCCGGCCACCGTCGCGCGGAACACCGCAAGTACCTGCAGCATGAGAGAGAAGGCCTTGCCGGTCTCTCCCAAGCGGTTCTCTTTCGGGACCCGCACCTCGTCAAATGTCACGCCGCCGATAATGTGCGGGGCGATCAAATCCGGACCGCTCGTGACCGTCACGCCGGGCGTATCGGCGGGCACGAACGCCATCGAGTAGCCATCACCCTCACGCCCAAGCACGCAGAAGAAGGCGGCCTCCGGGGCATTGGTAATGAAGGATTTTTCACCGGTGATGACGATTTCATCGCCCTCTTCGCGCAGTTCCGTGGAGACACTGCGCAGGTCCGAGCCGATCTCGACCTCGGTCAGGGCGATCGCGGCAATCGCATCCAGCGAGAGCACTTTGGGAAGCCATTCGGCGCGCAGAGCATCCGAGCCACCAACGGTGATTGCGTAGCTGCCGACCCCCTGCATCCCATAGAGCGAATCGAGGTGGGCGGAGACCGCGGCAAACTCTTCGCGAACGATTGCGATCGCGAGTGGATCAAGCGTTTCGTTCGCACCGCCGTAGGCGGCCGGGATCACGTATCGCGTGAGACCGGATGCTTTCACCGCCTGGGCCATCGGCCGGTGCACAACATCGAGCTCATCCGCTTCGGCGGCATACTGCGCGACGCTTGCGGCCACCGCACGAGCCTCTTCGCGAATCTCGAGGTGCTCCTGGTCAAGAGTGAACAGTGCGCCGGATGTGGTTAGGAAGGGAGCTGACACGAATTCAAACCTCTCAAATAGTCCAGCGGTGGCGGGCCATCATCGGCCCGCCACCGTCACAATAGGTCTCGCAGCTTGCCGAGGCACCGGCATGCTTCGGATTGGGATGCGCTAGGCGCGCTGATCAAAGCGACGGCCGAGCGCCTCCGACACGATTCGGGTGCGCTGCATATCGGGTGTGCCGCCGGCGATCGCCCAACCGTGCGAGTCTCGGTGGAGTCGCTCCAGTCCGTATTCCTCGGTGTAGCCGTTGCCGCCGTGCACCTGAATCGCGAGGTCGGTAACCCGCTTCGCCATCTCATTGGCGGTGCACTTCGCAATCGAGACATAGAGGGAGTTAATCCGCCCGGCGTCGATCTCTGCCGCAGCCCGATCGCGGAGCAGGCGCGCCGCATCCACCTGCATGATCATGTCGGCGATCGACTTCTGAATCGTCTGGAACTCGACAATGTCCTTGCCGAAAGCCTGGCGCTCTTGCACGTAGGCAACCGACTTATCGAGGGCCGCCTGACCGATTGCGAGGCTCATGGTGGTGTTGCCCATGCGCTCGAGCGAGAAGTACTGGAAGAGTCGGCCGAAGCTCCCGGCGGGGACCACGATGTTTTCTTCCGGTACCTGCACACCGTCGAAGTAGAGGTCGGCGGAGGGAATGCCGCGGAAGCCCATCAGGCGCTCCTGCGCACCAAAGGTGAATCCCGCATCCCCCTTCTCAATCACCACCGCGCCGATGCCCTTGCTGCCCGGCGCATCGCTCATGCGGCAATAGACAAGGTAGAGATCGGCTTCGCCGCCGTTAGAGATCCAGCGCTTCGAGCCGTTCAGGATGAGCCCGCCGCCGGGAGCCGGTGTCGCCTTGGTCTTCATATCGGTCGCCGCAGAACCGGCATCCGGTTCAGAGATCGCGACGGCCATGGTCTTTTCGCCGCTGATGATGCTGGGGAGCCACCGCTCGCGCTGCTCTTCGCTCGCTGCGTGCGCGATCACCTGCGCGGGGCCGGTGTTCGACTCAAAAATCTGGAAGGCCGCAGGACGGCACACCTTGGCGAACTCTTCAATCACCGCGAGCGCGTGCGAGAAGGGGGCACCGGCGCCGCCGTGCTTCTCCTCGTGGGCAATTCCGAGGAACCCCATCTCCCCCAATGCCTTCCGCTGCTCTACTGAAATGGGCGTGCGGTTCACGTCCAGCTCTTCGGCGATGGGACCGTAGACCTCGCGCGCCACCGTGGCAGCCAGGTCCTTGATCTCCCGTAGTTCATCCACAGTGACGGTAGTCAATTGGATCACGCTCCTTTACGTGTTATTGATATGCATAGATTAGATCGCGATAAGTTCGACCGCAAGCTCAAGTGACTAATCCTGGCAATTATGATAAACAATTACTATGCCAGAGACATCAGCACGTGAGGCAGTCATCGTCGACGCCATCCGCACGCCCATTGGCCGCGGTAAGCCCGGTGGCCTGCTTGCAGACATCCATCCCGTCGACCTCCTCGCACAGACCCTGCAGCAGCTCGTGTCCCGCAGCGATCTTGATCCCGGCACCGTCGACGACGTTCTAATTGGCTGCGTCTCGCAGGTATCCGAGCAATCCGCGACCCCGGGCCGCATGGCCTGGCTCGGCGCGGGCTTTCCAGAACACGTCCCCGCCGTCACCATTGACCGCAAATGCGGCTCGAGCCAACAGGCAGTGTCCTTCGCGGCGCAGGCCATCATGTCGGGCACCGCAGATATCGTGGTCGCGGGCGGTGTGGAATCGATGAGTCGAGTACCGATGGGCTCCGCTCGCGCGGGTGCCGATCCCTACGGTGAGCTGGTGGGCGAGCGCTACTCGCCGGGCCTTACCTCCCAGGGCGTCGGCGCAGAGCTGGTAGCCGCAAAATACGGTTTGACCCGCGAACAGCTTGATGAGTATTCGGTCCGCTCACATCAGCTTGCGGCAGCCACAGATTTTTCGCGTGAGATCGTCCCGGTGCGTAACGGCAACGAAGTCATCACCGCCGACAACACGGTGCGCCCCGACAGCAGCGTCGAAAAGCTCGGGCAGCTTAATACGGTGTTCAAGACCGATGAATTAGCCGCGCGCTTCCCCCAAATTAATTGGAGCGTCACCGCCGGCAACTCCTCGCAGATCACCGACGGCGCATCCGCGCTGCTGGTGATGTCCGCCGCGAAAGCCGAGCAGCTCGGGCTCACCCCGCGGGCGCGCATCCACTCATTTACCGCGGTGGGTGACGACCCGCTGCTCATGCTCACCGGCCCCATTCCGGCCACCCACAAGCTCCTCGAGCGGACCGGGTTTGACCTCGGCCAAATCGACCACGTGGAGGTGAATGAGGCCTTCGCACCCGTACCCTTGGCGTGGATGCAAGAGTTCGATGTCGACCCCGCCAAGGTCAACCCCCGCGGCGGTGCCATCGCGCTGGGCCACCCGCTCGGCGCATCCGGCGCGAGACTCATGACCACGATGCTCCACGCACTCGAGGACACCGGCGGCAGGTACGGCCTACAGCTCATGTGCGAGGCCGGCGGGATGGCGAACGCCACCATCATTGAGCGACTCTGACCGAGCCGACCCCACTCGTCAACGAAGACAAGACACTCACCATTTGGAGGTAGAGATATGGATGTTGCAGGCGCATCTGCAATCGTCACCGGCGGAGCTTCCGGGCTCGGCTGGGCAAGCGCACAGAAACTCGCGTCGCAGGGCGCCCACGTGGTGATCGTGGATCTCCCGCAGTCTGCGGGTGAGGAGCGCGCCACGGAGATTGGCGGCACCTTCGCCCCGGCAGACGTCACCGATACCGATGCGGTCAACGCCGCCCTCGATGCCGCCGAGGCCGTCGCCCCGCTGCGCGCCGTAATCCACTGCGCGGGTCGCGGCGGTGCCATCCGTCTCGTGGACCGCGATGGCAACCCCGGTTCGCTCGAGACCTACGAGACCGTGGTCCGCGTGAACCTCATCGGTACCTTTAACGTGTTGCGACTCGCCGCGACTCGAATGGCGAAAAACGAGCCCGTGGACGGCGAACGCGGGGTGTGCATCCTCACCGCCTCGGTCGCAGCCTGGGAGGGCCAAATCGGCCAGATTCCCTACGCCTCCGCCAAGGCTGGCATCGTCGGGATGACCCTCGTGGCAGCCCGCGACCTCGCATCCAAGCTCATTCGCGTGGTGACTATCGCGCCCGGCACCTTCGACACGCCGATTCTCGCGCGGCTTCCCGAAGACGTCCGCGAATCGCTCGCCAAGGCCGTACCGAACCCCTCGCGCCTCGGCCAGCCCAAGGAATTTGCGTCGCTTGCCGCGCACCTCATCGAGAACCAGATGATGAACGGTGAGACCGTGCGCCTGGATGGTGCGATTCGGATGCCACCGCGCTAACCGACACCGACCATCGGCGCTGTCCCTGCCGATTGCTCCAGCCCCGACGACCGCTCCAGCAAGGAAGAACTATGACCGAGACCACCACTCAAGAAGCCGTGCTGCTGACCGAACAGCGCGGTCGCGTGCTCGTACTCACCCTCAATCGCCCGCGCGCGAAGAACGCGATTTCGCTCGAGCTCGCGCAAGAGCTTGCCCGCTCCTTCGAAGAGTTGGATGCGCGAGACAACCTTTCCTGCGCCGTGATTTTCGGTGCCGGTGGCACCTTCTGCGCCGGTATGGACCTCAAGGGCTTCGCGCGCGGCGAGATTCCGATCATTCCGGGTCGTGGCTTCGCAGGCCTCGTGGAAAACCCACCCCGCAAACCGCTCATTGCGGCGGTTGAAGGCTATGCACTCGGTGGCGGTTTCGAGATCGCGCTCGCAGCCGACCTCATTGTCGCCGCCGACAGCGCGACTTTCGGACTGCCGGAGGTCAAGCGCGGGCTGACTGCGGCCGCCGGTGGGTTGCTGCGCCTGCACCAGCGCATCCCCTACAACAAGGCGATGGAGCTGGTGCTCACCGGGCGGATGCTGCCGGCCGCAGAAGCGAATGGCTACGGGCTCCTCGCGGACCTGGTACCCGCGGGCGAAACCTTCGACGCCGCCATCCGGCTCGCCGAAACAATTGCGAAGAACGCGCCGCTGGCAACTGCCGCGAGCAAGCAGGTGATTCGCGAGTCGAATGACTGGCCGCTGGCCGAGAAATTCAAGCAGCAGCATGAGATTGTGCAGCCCATTCGCACCTCGAACGACGCCAAGGAAGGTGCCGCGGCCTTCACCGAGAAGCGCGAGCCGGTCTGGACGAACTCCTAGGCCTGTGGATGCGCGCTCCAGCAGCAAGCGCGCATCCGCGGCGTCGCTTGTCGGCGCACCTCGTCAGAGTCCACGGAGTGCAATGAACCGGCCGGTAGGAATTCCTACCGGCCGGTTCATTGCATTCCGCACTCGTAGCGTTAGCTCGCCTTCACGAGCGCCTCACGGTCGTGGGTGTCGGCCGTGACGGCATCCTTGCGGAGTTCTGCCTTCTGCACCTTCTCCGAGGGGGTCTTCGGCAGTGCATCCATGAAGCGGATATAGCGAGGCACCGCAAAGGCGGGGACCTTGGTGGCGACAAACTCCCAGAGCTCTTCCACGTCAATCTCGCGCTTGGGCACGAGGCAGGCCATCACTTCGTCCTCACCACCAGCAAAATCGGCCGGTACTGCGATGACCGCGCATTCGAAGACGTCCTCGTGCGCGAGGATGCCCTGCTCGACCTCATAGGAGCTAATGTTCTCACCGCGGCGACGCAGCGCATCCTTATAGCGGTCCACGAAGTAGAACCAGCCGTGCTCATCCTTACGGAGCGCGTCCCCGGTGTGGAACCACATATTGCGCCAGACCTCGACGGTCTTCTCGGGGGCGCCGTAGTAACCCATCGAGAGGGTCCACGGGTGCTTCGAGCGCACCACGAGCTCGCCAACCTCACCCACGGGAACTTCGATATCGGTCTCGGGGTCGACGAGCTTCACGTCGAACCATTCCGCGACGGCCAAGCCCGCGGCACCCGCCGGGCGTTCACCCACCGGCGCGTAGGGCGAGAGGATGGGCATCGAGACCTCGGTGAGTCCGAAGCACTCCACGAACGCTTCCACGCCGAACCGCTCGCCGAAAGGCTGCGCGATCGAACCGGCGGTGGGTGCAGCGAAGATGCAGCGAAGATTATTGTCGGCATCGTTCTCGCGCGGTGGTTGCTTCCAGACAAAGTCCATCATTACGCCGAGGAAGTTGGTGACGGTGACGCCGTTATCGCGCACCCAGTCGATCCAGCGTGAGGCGCTGAATTTCTTGTAGAGCACGAACTTTGCCCCAGCGACGAGCGCCGGATAGGCCGCAAGCCACTGCGCGTTTCCGTGGAAGAGCGGGGTGGTCACCATGTAGGTGTCTTCGGGGGTGAGCTTGGTGAGGTTCATGCACTCGACCGCGTCGAAGTAGAACATTGCGTGCGACATCGCGACGCCCTTCGAGGGGCCGGTGGTGCCCGAGGTAAAGAAGATCGCGCCGAGGTCCTGCGACACCACATCCGGAAGCTCGACTTCCGCGCGTCGCTCGCGCAGATCCTCGAAGGGCTCGGCGGCCCATCCGGCGTCCCGCAGCGCGGCGAGGCCCGCCTCGAGTTCGCCGTCGTCAATCACCCAGAACTTCTCGATACCCGCACAGTCTTCGCGCACCTGCACAAAGCGGGATGCGAAGGTCGAGTCGACGATTGCCCAGCGCGGCTTCGAGGTGCGCACCTGGTGTGCGAGGAAGTCGAACTCATAGGCGGTGTTGATCGGGACCTCGACGAGCCCACCGACGCCGGCACCAAACCAGCTCAATACGAGCTCAGAACTATTCTTCGCTTGGATCAGCACCCGATCGCCGTAACTCGCACCGTTGGCGTACAGCGTGGTGGCCAAAGCCTCCGCAGCCTCCAGGGTCTGCGCGAACGTCAGCGTCAGCCCCTCCTCCGGGGCGACGAGGTAGGTCGCATCCGGCCGCGTTTCTGCTTGATGACGGAGCACTTTCTGGAGGCTCCAGTCTTTCCAATCTGCAAACGGGATCTCGAGCCCGGGATACGTTTTCATGGTTACTCCATCTCGGCGGACGCCGCTTTGCGCCCGTCTGGTTGACAAAATATCATGATTTCTATAATCATAGATTATGGAATTAATGGCCAATGGAGGCCTGAACCAAAAACGAGGAGAGATTCAATGAAGAGACTCGACGGACGCATTGCGTTAATCACCGCGGCTGGCTCAGGTATGGGTCGAGCTGGTGCCCTCCGCTTCGCGAGCGAAGGCGCCCATGTCATTGTGAGCGACCTCAACTCGGAGGCGGCCGAGAAGGTCGTCGCCGAAATCAAAGACGCCGGCGGAAACGCCACCGCACGAGCCCTTGACGTGAGCGATGTCGACGCGATCAAGGCGACCTTCGACTGGATCGAGCAGGAGTTCGGCATCCTGCACATCCTCTACAACCACGCTGGCATCCCGGGGGCCTCGGGCCTCGAAGTCACTGCCGAGCAGTACGAAAAGGCAATGGACATCAATCTGCGCAGCGCCTTCTTCGCCACGCAGTACTCGGTGCCCCTCCTCCAGAAGGCCGCGCCGAAAGCATCCATTATCTTCACCTCCTCGACCTCGGGCCTGGTGGGCTCCCCCTTCAGCCCTCTCTACTCGCTCGCCAAGGGTGGCATCACGGTGTTCATGAAGGCCGTGGCCAAGCGCCTCGGCCCCGACGGCATCCGCTCCAACGCCATCCTCCCCGCCATGATCGAAACGCCGATGCTCTCCGAGTTCTTTGGCCGCAACCCCGGTGACGACGTCGAAGCCGTCAAGAAGGAGTTCGCCAAGAACGTGCCGCTCGCCCGCGCGGGCTCCCCCGACGAGGTCGCGGCCGCAGCAGCCTTCCTCGCAAGCGATGACTCAAGCTGGATTACCGGCACCGCACTTCCCCTGGATGGAGGACTGCTCGCATGACCGCGATCACCGAACTCACCGACCTGGATCGGCTCAGCGCCAAGGCGCGCTCACTCATTGACGGCCCGCTCAACTGGATCGGCGGCAAGTGGGAGGACGGCCAGTCCGCCGAAACCAATACGATCTACAACCCCTCCACGGGTGCACCACTGCGCACCGAACCGCACAGCACCCCCGAGCAGGCAGTCCGTGCGGTGGAAGCCGCACGCGAGGCCTTCGACCGCGGCCCCTGGGGTCGCACCACCCCGGCCGACCGCGCCGCGATCCTGAACCGCCTCGCGGACCTCATGGATGAGCACTTCGACGCGCTCGTCGAGATCATTATCGCCGAGGTCGGGACCCCAATTACGCTCGCCCGCGCGATGCAGGTCGGGATGCCCGTCAACAACATCCGCTGGGCGGCAGAGCGGGCGCTCGCCGGCCCCCGCGGCGGCTACGTTGAGCCGCTCGGGCCGAATTGGGATGCCCCCGCATCGAACTCGGTGCTGCAGAAGGTTCCCGTCGGAGTCGTCTCGGGCATCACCGGCTATAACTTCCCGATCAACTCGGTCGTGTGGAAGCTCGGGCCAGGCCTTGCCGCCGGTTGCACGCTGGTGTTCAAGTCCTCCGAGCGCACCCCGCTGTCGACGCGGGCCCTGATGAAGCTCACCGAAATGGCCGGTGTCCCCGAAGGTGTCGTGAACTTCGTCTCCGGGCTCGGCGATGTCGGCAACGTGCTGGCAACCCACCCGGCCGTCGACATGGTGATGTTCACCGGTTCGCTCAAGGTCGGTAAGGCCATCCAGGCTGCCGCTGCGGAGACCACCAAGAAGGTGGTGCTGGAGCTCGGTGGCAAGTCGGCGAACATCCTGCTGCCCACGGTCGATGACTTCGATGCGATCGTGCAGCCTTCGATCATGCGCTTTGCCCGCAACTCGGGTCAGGGCTGCGGCTCGACCACCCGAATGCTGGTTCCTCGCTCGAAGTACGACCAATTCGCCGAGAGCATCCAGCGCTTCGTTGGCGACCTCAAGGTCGGGATGCCCTGGGATGAGTCTTCGGACCTCGGCCCGCTGATTCGCGAGCAGCAGCGCCAGTTCGTGGCCGGGTTCGTGGACCGTGCCATCGACCAGGGTGCGGATGTCATTGCCGGCGGTGGCTATACGGATGGCCTCGACGGCTACTTCTACAATCCGACCGTCATCGGCGGCGTGGACAACACCTGGGAGATCTCCCGCGAGGAGCTCTTCGGCCCCGTCGGCGTGCTCATCCCCTATGACACCGTGGAAGAGGCCATCGACATCGCCCACGACTCGGCCTACGGGCTGCACGCTGCCGTCTACGGCGACCCCGCCGAGGCCTACCAGGTCGCGCTGCGGCTGCGCACCGGCGCCGTCTCGATCAACGGCGGTGGCTTCATGCGACCGGATGCGCCCTGGGGCGGTTTCAAGCTCTCGGGCTTCGGCCGCGAGATGGGTGAGGACGGCTTCCAGGAGTTCTTCCAGGTCAAGCACATCCAGTGGCCAATTCGGTAGTCGGATCTTGACGGTTCACGATGACTGACACACATCAACGGGCTGGTGCCGTGGTTTCGACCGCGGCACCAGCCTTTGAGTTTGCGATCGAAGAGGGCAAAGCGAATGAGTTTGCGCGCGCCACCGGTGCCGCGGGTCTCGTTCGCGATGGGGACACCTGGTTGGCCCCGCCCACCTTTCTCACGGTCAGCCAGCTCTGGATGGCTCCCGAACATGCCGCCTGGTACGGCATCACCCGAAACTACGGCCGCGTGCTGCACGGCGAGCAGCGCTTCGACTACCCCCGCGGGCTGCCGCACGTCGGGGATCGCTTTCACGCTCGACAGGCCTTCGGCCGCTCTTTCGAGAAGGATGGCTCGCAGGGGCGGATGCATTTCCAGGAGGTGGTC
Organism: Gulosibacter chungangensis; assembly: GCF_008831155.1. Taxonomy (GTDB): domain Bacteria; phylum Actinomycetota; class Actinomycetes; order Actinomycetales; family Microbacteriaceae; genus Gulosibacter; species Gulosibacter chungangensis. Next base: position 539,773 of record NZ_WBKB01000001.1, read on the forward strand.
ACCCGTTTCTGGCGCGAGGATGAGACCGATCCGGATGCGATCATGACCTCGCTCTCAATCACCCTGCCGCCGGTGCCGGAGGACTCGGATGCGGCGCAGCCTGCCGAGTCTGGCCAGGCATCCGAAGCTGGCAACGCCTCCGAGTCCGGCAAGGCATCCGGCCCGAGCCGCGCATCCGAACCGAGCGATTCGGCCACGTCGGCCCCGCTCGATTCCCACACCACCGAGCCCCTGACGCTCACCGATTTCGTGCGCTATCAGGGCGCATCCGGTGACTTCAATCCGATTCATCACGACCCGGAATTCGCCCGCAACGGTGGCTATGACGGGCCCTTCGCCGTGGGCATGCTCACCGCGGGAGTCGCCGCGGCGCGGTTTGGCCAGGTGCGGGACCCTCGACGGCTGCGCACCCTGCGGATGCGCTGGCAACAGCCGGCCTGGCCGGGCGACCGGCTCACGTACACGGTGACGGAGGAAACCGAGGGCCTGAAATGCGTCGTGACCAGGGCACCCTCGGAGCGCGACCACGCAGGCGAAGCGCGCCAAGACACCAATCGAGAAGCCAATCACATGACCGCTTGGGGGACCTACGCATGACCGGACCGCTGCACGGAATCCGCGTGGTCGAATTTGCCGGGCTCGGCCCGATCCCCCATACCGGCATGATCCTCGCCGACCTCGGCGCCGAGGTGGTCCGCATCGCGCGGCCCGGACCTTCCGCTATGGCGGAACTTGCGGGTGCCACCGACCACGTGCTGCGGGGCCGCGTCCACACCACCGCCGATCTCAAAAATCCGGCTGATCTCGAGCGCGTGGCCGAAATCCTGCGGCATGCCGACGCGCTCATTGAAGGGTACCGGCCGGGTGTCATGGAGAAGCTCGGCCTCGGGCCCGAGCAGGTTGCCGACCTCAACCCGCGGCTCATTTACGGCCGGATGACCGGCTGGGGTCGCGAGGGGCCGCGCGCGCAGTCGGCCGGTCACGACCTCAACTATCTCGCCGTCACCGGCGTGCTGCACTCAATGGGCAAACAGGGTTCACCCCCGCCGGTGCCACTGACCCTGCTCGGCGATTACGCGGGCGGCTCGATGCTGCTGGCCCTCGGGATTACCTCGGCGCTCTTGGAGCGAGCAAGTTCCGGTCGCGGTCAGGTGGTCGATACCGCCATGGTGGACGGCATCGGCCTCGTGGCGCAGAAGATTTGGGCGCTGCGCGGTTCCGGGGTCTGGTCGGATGAGCGCGACGCGAACCTGCTCGACGGCCACGCGCCCTTCTATGACACCTACACCTGCGCCGATGGCCGGTTCGTGGCGGTGGGTGCGATCGAGCGGAAGTTTTTCGCGCAGTTCGTGGCGCTCCTCGGCCTCGACCCGACGGTTCACGGCGATCAATACGATCGGGATGCGTGGCCCGCCTGGCGGGCGGCCATCACCTCGGCCATTGCCCGGCACACGCGTGATGAGTGGGCCGAGCGCTCGGCGGGGACGGATGCGTGCCTCACCCCGGTGCTGACCTTTGCGGAGGCGCTGGCGGATGCGCACGCTCGCGAGCGCGACGCGTTCATTTCGATCGATGGCGTGGCTCAAGCAGCCCCCGCGCCGCGGTTTTCGCGCTCGGAGCTCGATGTCCCGGGGGTTCCGGATGCGGCACCGATCACTCTGGATCGGGTTGCGCAGCGTTGGTCGCACGGCTGACCGTTTGCGGCTGAACTTCGGCCTCACTCGAGTGCGAATGCTCGGGTGAGGCTGCCTTTTCAGACTGGGCACTCTTTTCACGCCGGGCGCTGCGAGCGCGCCGGAACTCGCCGGTGGTGAAGGTGGCCACCGCGATGAGCACCAGGCCAAAGCCGATCCAGCGGCTCAGCGCCATCGGTTCGTGCATGATGAACACCCCGACCAGGAATTGGATGATCGGCGCAATGTACTGCATGACCGCCATCGTCGTCAGCGGTGTGCGTCGTGCGGCATAGCCAAAGGCCAACAACGGTGCGAGGGTCACGGCACCGCCGAGAATGAGCAGTACCACGTGACCGGGGCCGAATGAGAAGGTCGTGCCGGTACCCGTGAGTTGCATAATCACCAGCACCACGATTGCCAGCGGCGTCAGTACCGCAGACTCTCCGGTCAATGTCGGGATCGGGTCGAGCACCACCACTCGCTGCACGAGCGCATACAGGCCAAAGCAGCTGGCCATCACGAGCGGCAACCAGAAGTTCGCACCCGCGGCAATGCCGGGCACGAGCACCGCGGCGATGCCGAAGATTAGCGCCAGCAGCTGCGTAACCCGCAGTCGTTCGCGCAGTACGATAGCGCCGAGGGTAGCGCTGGCAATCGGGTTGAGGAAGTAGGCCATGGATGCGGCGACCACCTGATCGGTCAGCACCGAGAATATGAACAGCCCCCAGTTCCCCGCGTTGAGGATGCTGCCGGCGGCGATCAGCAGCCAGGCTCGCAGTGACAGGCCACGCAGCTGTTTCCAACGACGCAGCACGGTCATGATCAGGGCGCTGAACGCGAAGGCCCAGATGATTCGGTGCATCAGCACTTCGAGGGCACCGGTGGGTTCGACGAGTGGCCAAAACAGTACCGACAGTCCCCACATCGAGAAGGCTGCCGCGGCCCAAAGCATTCCGCCGCGAGCCTGGTCTGGCTCGCGGCGGCTTGGTGGAGTGTTATGCGATGACAACGTCTGAGAACAGTTTCTTCAGTGGCTCACTGCTGAGCGCGGCTTCCGGCGACAGGTGCTTGCCCTTGCCGAGGGCCTGACGAATTGCCATAAAGTCGGCGGGTGAATTGACGCAGTCGGCACCCAGGAGCGTGTCCCCGCGGTAGTAGAGAATCGCGAACTTATCCGCATCCTGATCGCCACGAATCAGCACCCGGTCGTAGCCCATATTGAGGCCTGCCATTTGCAGCTTGACTTCGCCCTGATTCGACCAGAACCACGGCACCGATTTATAGGGGGCAGGGGTCCCGGCCACGGTGGTCGCGGCAAAGCGCGCCTGCTCGATGGCATTATTCACGCTTTCGAGGCGGATGCGCGGCATCGCCTCAGCCGTGCGGTCATAGGGGTTCGGGATGTTCGCCACATCACCCACGGCGAGAGTCTGCCCATCGGATGCGAGGGAGTACTCATCCACCACGATGCCGTTGGCGACTTCCAGGCCGAGCTGCTCGGCAAGTTCGGTCCGTGGGATCACGCCGATGCCGACCACCACGATGCCTGCCGGGATGACGCTTCCGTCACCAAGCTCCACGCCGGTCACGTGGCCCTGCTCCCCGTGGAAGCCGGTGATCTGCACATCCGTGTCGATGCGGATGCCGCGCTTGCGGTGTGCCTGCAGGAACCATTCGCTCGTTTCTTCCCCGACCGCACGGCCAATAATTCGCGGTGCGGCTTCGAGCACGGTGACTGTTTTGCCCTGCTGCAGGGCGTTCACGGCGACCTCGAGACCGATAAAGCCGCCACCGATGATGACCACGTTGTCGGTGCGCTGGAAGGATGCTTTGAGGCGTTCGGCGTCGTCCGCGTCGCGAAGCGAGAAGATCCCGTCGAGATCCGCACCGGGCACCTCGAGCTTGCGAGGTGCAGCACCGTTGGCGAAAGCCAGTCGCCGATAGGGATATTCCCTGCCGTCAGCAGTCATGACCACCCCACCGTCTCCAACACGTTCAACCTTGACCGCGGGCGAGCCGAGGGCCAGGACAATATTGTTCGTCTCGTAGTAGTCACGCTCACGGAAGCGCAGCCCTTCGGCATCCACCACACCGGAGAGGAAGTCCTTGGATAACGGTGGCCGCTGATAGGGCTCGTGGCTGGCACCGTCAACGAGGGTGATGCGCTCGTCATAACCGCCCTCGCGCAAGCTCGTTGCCAGCTGCACGCCGGCCTGTGAGGCGCCGATAATCACCATTCCAGTACTCATTGATCGACCTGGCTTTCCGGGGGTCGTCACTCGGACTGCACACCCTGTTGGTAGTTCATATGGGTGGGAAGGTCTTACCGAAGCTAGATCCCTCGAATGGTGAGGGGATCGAGCTCGGTACCTTCGGGATAGACATCGTTGAAATAGGGCACCGCATCCGCGGCGAGCTGCGCCGGGAGCTCAATCCCGCCGCCCGGAGCCCGTCGTGGGGCACCGAGGTTGGCGATGTGCAGCGGGTTGCCGGACACATCCGTCACGGTCAGTCGCGCACCGTTCGCACCGACGGTCACGATCGGGTCCGCGACCCGGACCGCGAGCATCCCGGCGTGACCGCGCATCCGCACATCCCCGGCGAAGACGAGCGACCCCTCGCCCCTGGCCGGGTCGAATCCGGCCGCATCGGCCACCGGAAAGATGAACCCGAGTGAGGTGTCGACTGCGCCGTCGGTCACCGACATGGCACTATCGGGCATCCGCGAAACATATTCGAGAAAGCTCCGTTTGATGCCCCACAGCATGCCGCGCGCGGTCGCGGGCGCAGTCGACTCACTCATGACCGTTAGGCGGCTTGGGCCCGATTTTCCTGCGCCCGTTCAAAGTCGCTTAGCGATTCATCCTTGTAGACGCGCTCGCCCGGAGTGAAGGTCGCGGGAATCGTCTGGTAGCCGGTGTTGACGCCCTGGCGTTCATAGCGAATTGCCTTGTCGGTGTCGACCTTGTAGTCGGGCATCCGCTCGAGGATCTTCGTGATGATCGAACGGGCGAGGGGACGAGCCAGGTGGCTGCCGGCGCAGCGGTGGCTACCGACGCCGAACGCGAGGTGGCGGTTCGGGGAGCGTGCGAGATCCACCTCGTCGGGGTTGTCCTTGGTGTCCTCCAGGTCGCGGTTGGCGGAGGACCAGGACAGTAGCGCCCGGTCACCGCGCTTGAGCTGCACGCCGTGGAACTCCACATCCTTCATGACGGTGCGCGACAGCGCCTGCGTGGGGCTGAACACGCGAAGGAATTCCTCGAGCGCGGTCTGCATCAGGTCGGGATTCTCGAGGAGCTGCTGCTTCGCCTCCGGATGCTCCGAAATCCACACCAGCGCCTGCCCGGTCAGTGATGCGGTGGTGCCCACACCACCCGAGATCAGCAGCTCGATCATGCTGAAGGCCTCTTCATCGGTGATCGGTCGACCGTCGATTTCCTGCTGCACGATGAAGCTAATGGCCTCATCGGTCGGGTTTTCGCGATGCGCCTGGATGGCTTCCTCGATCTGCGCCACCAGGTAGGGCATCTCTTCCTGGGTAGCCTTGCGATAGGCCTCGCTGTCCAGCGGCTCCGCCAACACGTCGCGGTGGAATTTCGCGTGGCGTCGCCAATCCTGCATCGGCATCCCGAGCCAGTCGATCGTGACAATCGCCGGCACGCCCGTGAGGCTCGCGAAGTCGGCTTCACCGGTTTCGATGAGCTCGTCAATGAACATATCGACGTACTTATCGATCATCGGCAGGATCTTTCGGACCTGCTTCGGAGTGATGAGCTTGTTCATGATCGAGCGGTACTTCTGCGACTCCGGCGGGTCCAGCTCGATCGGCAGGTGCAGGGCCATCGGCTTCTGCGGGAGCGTAATCGCCTGCCCGGTTACGCCAAATTCTTCGTGGCGAGCCGAACTGAAGGTGTCGTCATCGCGAGCTGCATCGAACACGGCATCGTGTCCGCTGAGTACCCAGTAACCGCCCCAGGCCTCGGTCCAGGCCACGGGCGCATCCTTGCGAAGCTGACGATAGCTCGCAACCGGGTCAACACTGTGTTCCGCCGAGTTGTGGTCAAAATCGACCGTGGGCGTGCGGTTAGTTTCGCTCATTTAAGTACTCCACTCCCTTGTGCGTCCGAACCTCTACATTCGGACTGAGTATGATGCGTCCTGTATAGTCTAACTATTATCATAATAGTGTCAATTGGGTACTATACTCGGTACTGACGATAGTAATCCAACGACTGTCGCCTAGCGAAACGAACACAGCAGAAACTCAATGAAGAGGAGAAGCCAATGCACGTGAGCGTTGATAAGAACATTTGTCAGGGACACGGTGTTTGCCTGATGATGGCGGAAAACCTATTCGATATTGACGACGAGGACGGCCTCGCCTACGTCATGAAGCAGCCCGAAAACGACGCCGAACGCGATCTTGCTCGGCAGGCCCAGGGCAACTGCCCCGAGCGCGCCATCAGCATTACCGACACGGCCGATCTCCCCACCGAGACCGCTGTACGCGCCACCGGGAAATAGCTGTGGTGGCTCAATCCCTCACCGATCCCAATGCGGCGCAGCGGCTCGCTGTGCTCTTCGAGCCGCTGCAAATCGGTGCACTGACGGCAAGATCCCGCGTGGTCGTGCCGCCGCACTCTTCGGCAATTGGCAATCTGTGGGGTACGGATTCGGAAGCCGAGCAGGCAATCGCCTACTTGCGCCGCCGTGCCGAAGCCGGAGTGGCGTGGACCACTATGCCCGGTCGCATCAGCAATGTGCTCGCTCCGGGCTTTGAACCTTCGGGGCTCAGCGCGGTGATCACCACGCAGTACCGCTTCGACAATTACGTGTCGCGAACCTCGCAGTACGTCGATGCCATGCACGATGCGGGTGCGCTTGCCGCAACCCAGCTGACGATGAATGGCGGCTATCCGCATGCCCCGTCCACTCGGTTTGCGCAGAAGATCAACGCGCAGGCACCGCATGTGATTAGCAGTCACGAGTTGGACACCCTGATTGAGGAGTATCGCTTCTCGGCGGGCCAAGCCTTCCGCGCCGGTATCGATGTGCTCGAACTCCACATGAATCATGAGGACCTCACTGCCCAGTTCGTCTCGGCAAGAACGAACGGTCGTGAGGATGAATACGGCGGCTCGCTCAAAAACCGGCTGCGATTTCCGCTGGCGGTACTGCGGGCCGCTCGCGAGCAAATCGGCCCCGACCGGGTGCTCGGGGTTCGTTTCAATGGCGCGGATGAGTTGTTCTACGACCTCGATGAGGGTGTCGAGATTGCGAACGCGGTTGCCGCGACCGGGCTGGTGGACTACTTCCATATCGTTCACGGATCAACCTGGGGTAACCCGAGCTATATTCAGCCGCACTTCTTCGATCTCGGAAAATGGTCGACAGATGCCCGCGCGTATCGGCAAGCGCTCGACCTGCCGATCATCTATTCGGGATTGGTCGCGACCCCGGCCCGGGCGGCGGAGATTATCAGCTCCGGCGACTCCGACATGGTCGGCATGGCTCGCGCCCACGTTGCCGATCCCGACCTGCTGGTGAAGGCCAAAGCGGGTAGCCCGGCGCTCGTTCGCCCCTGTATCGGTGCGAATGACTGCATCAATCGCCGCTATGTGGACGGCCTCGCCTTTGGGTGCGCGGTCAATCCGCATGCCGCCGATGAGCGTGACGGCGATTGGCCCGCGGGTCGCACCGGACCACGCGAAGCGATCGTTGTCGGTGGTGGCCCCTCGGGGCTCGAAATCGCGGCGCTGCTGGCTGAAGCGGGCACCAGCGTCACGCTTCACGAGGCTTCGGATGCCCTCGGCGGCCAGTTGCGCAGCACCGCGCAGGCACCGTCCTGGGAGCGGTACGGCCAGTACCTCGATTGGCAACTAGCTCGCATCCAGCGACTCGGCATCGATGTGCGTTTGAACTCGACGTTCGATGAGGCCGCCCTCGAGCAGGTTGCTGACGGTGTGAATGTGGTCTTCGCCACCGGCGCCTCAGAGCGTCGCCCCGAGATACCGGGCGTTGACCTGCCACACGTCCACACCGCCCGCGAGGTGCTCGATCACAAGCTGGCGCTCGAGGGGAATGTCCTCGTCATTGCGCACGAGGATCACCTGGCCCCCGCAAGTGTGGCCGAGAGCCTGGCCGCCTCTGGAGCACGGGTGACGATGGCCTATCAGACCCACGTGCCGGCGCAGCTGCTGGGTCGATACAGCGTGGGTGCGGTGTTGGGCCGACTCGACGAGCTCGGAGTTCGTGTGGAGATTATGACCGAGGTGACCGCGATTCACGAGGGGCGCGTCTCCGCGCGAAACATCTACTCGGGCCGCGAATTCGAGCTGCCCGAGATTGATCACGTAGTGCTGGCCTGCGGTGGCACTTCGGAGGCCGCACTCTTTGAACGTGCCCAGGCAGAGGGTCGGGTGCAGTCGCACATCCTCGGTGACGCCTATGCGCCCCGGCGCATCGTGTTCGGCACCCGCCAGGCACTCGTGCTCGCAAAACTGATCTGTGAACGGGCGGCATCCGAAACCCCACCCGTGGCGGCAGCGGCCAGTCGCTAGCACTGCTCCCGCAGCGTAGCAACAGACACCAAGAAGGCCTGCGGGGTGCATCCGATCGGATGCACCCCGCAGGCCTTTTCGACATCGACTATGGCACGAGTGCCTCGGACTGCAGTCGCGGCAGTACTTCTTCGCGGAACAGCCGCAGGGTCTTCAGCATCCGCTCGTGCGGGAGATCGAACCACTGCATCCGCAACACAATGTCGGTGACGCCCTGCGCTTCGAGCTCACGGAACTGCTCCACCGCGCCATCCGGATCGGTAAAGATATAGGCCTCGGTGGCCTTCTCCTCAGCCGCCTTCTCGTCGGTCAGCTGTGCGTAGTCCGCAGTCTTGTCCGGCGCGTTGTACTTGCCGTACTCGGCAGTCAGTCGCGTCCGAGCCTCGGCACCTTCGCGAAGCGCCTGGTCGCGGTCCTCATGCAGCACGAGTTCGCGGCGAATCATGAACCGATCGGTGGCCGGGTCGGCGCCATTTTCCGCGCGCGCGGCCCGATAGAGTTCGGCAGCCCGGGTCAGTCGCTCACCCGTGACGTGCGGCGGCACGATCCACGCGTCGCCGAGCTTCGCGGCCCGCTCGATGCCTTTCTTGTGGGCACCGGCACCAACAAAGATGGGCGGACCACCTGCCTGCACCGGCGGCAGACTGATCTTCTCATTGTCGAGCTGGAAGTACTTACCCTCATAGGTGACGGGTTCGCCACGCCACAGCGCCCGGATGATTTCGATCGACTCGGTATACCGACCGATACGTTCTTTCATCGGGATGCCGAACGATTCAAATTCGTTCTCGCGGTACCCCATGCCGAACCCGGCGCGGGCGCGGCCACCCGAAAGATTATCGAGCGTGGAGAACTCTTCCGCCACACCCGCGGGGTGCCGCAGCGGCAGGATGTACATATTGGTGCCCAGCCCCAGGTCTCCCGAGTCCTCCACGAGCGCCGAGAGCAGGTGGACGGGCTGCAGGGTGGGCATTGACCCGAGATAGTGCTGCAGCACCCAGAGCGAGTCGATACCGCCGCGGGCTGCCTCTTGCGCCTGTTCGCGCAATTGCGCGATCCGCGACTGGACGTCGCTTCCCGGTGGGAAATCGTTCTGTAGGGCGAGTCCGAATCTAAGCGTCATTGCTTTCCTCCGTTGCAGTTGGTGAGTGAGTTGGTTGAATTAGACCCGCGTGAGCGCGGGAGCCGAGTCGATACTGTGGCTGCGAACGAGGGCATCAACCACGAAGGCACCCTCGCCTTCCTCCCCGACGATGATCGGGTTGAGATCGAGTTCCGCAAGATCGCTGCAAGCCGCGGCGACCTCAGAGACCCGAGCGAGCATCCGCACCAGCGCGGCCACGTCTTTGGCACCGCCCCGATAGCCTTCGAGCAGTCGCGAGATCCGCAGCTTGCTGAGTGCCGAACGCACCGAGTCAGCTGATGCCGGGCAGGCGAGGAACACCTTGTCGTCCAAGAGTTCCGCGAGCACTCCCCCGGCACCGATCATCAGGATCTTGCCGAAGGACTGATCATCGACCACCCCGGCGATCAGTTCCACGCCGGAATAGGCCTTGGCGATCAGCTGGCCCTCGAGCGGCAGCTTGTGTTCCCGAGCCGCATCGGCAATCTCGCTGACCGCCCGTTCCAGTTCCGGCTGGTCCTTGACGCCCACTTTCACCAAGCCGTATTCAGACTTGTGCGCGAGCCCCGGAACGATGCCCTTGACCACCACCGGGAAGCCGGCGGCTGCGCGCGGCGCCTGACCGGGGGCAAGCACGGATTCTTCGCTAACTGAGATGCCGAGTTCCGCAAGCCAGGATTTGGCGGCCACCTCGTCGACGAGCGCCGAGGGGTCCACGGTGAGCTGCGCATCCACCTTGCTCGAATACACGATCGCCCGAGGACGATGCGCGAGTGCCCGGAGCGCCGCGACGGCGCGACCGGCGTTCTCGAACGAGGCCACCGGAGACTCGCGAAGCAAGTCATCGCGATACTCGGTGAGCCCTCGCGAGCTCCAGGCGGTCACGATCATCGGCACCTTCGAGGTGCGACAGGCAGCAATCACCGCGGGCATCAGCCTGGCCGAATCAAACTCACCCCAGGTCGGCAGCGCCACCACGACGACGTCAAACTCTGCCGAACGTTCAATTTCCCCGAATACGCTGCCGAGCAGGGTGTCGTCGCCGATCACCTGTCCGGTGAGATCGAGCGGATTCGACGGCGTCCCAAATCGCATCACCTTGCCGAGCCGTTCGGCGAGCTTGGCGGAGATTTCCGGCATCTGCAGCCCCGCGGTTTCGACCAGATCCGCAACGTACCCGCATTCGCCGCCCGAAGGCGACACCACGAGTACACGATCTCCGGCGACCTCGCCCAGCTGCTGCCGCAGGTACGCGAAATCGAGCAGCTCATCCAGGCTTTCCACGAGCGTGACGCCCATGGCGCCGACAAGATCGCGGAAGACCGCATAAGAGCCTGCCATCGCCCCGGTATGACTCTGCGCGCTGCGGACGCCCGCGGCGGTGCGACCGATCTTGATGCCGGCAATTGCCTTGCCCGCGGCTCGAGCGCGTCGCACCGCGCTGCGGAATCGCGGTACATCGCGCAGCTGCTCGATGTACAGCAGAATGGTGCGGGTTTCGGGGTCGTCCGCGAGCGCATCCACCACATCGGCAACATCGACATCCGCCTCGTTCCCGAGGCTCACCATGGCGCGGACCCCGATGCCATCGCCCTGGGCACGGTTGAACAGGTTGGTGGCCATGCCGCCCGATTGGCTAATGATGGCGACATCGCCGGGGGTGTGCTCGATGGTGATGTTGAGAGTGGTGACCGAGATCGCGTTCTCCACGGTGGAGAGCAGCCCGATGCAGTTCGGCCCGATGATGCGCATGTCGTGTTGCCAGGCGAGCTCGCGCAGGCGGTCCTGGGCTGCAGCCCCCGCCTCGCCCTCTTCGGCAAAGCCGGAGGAGTTCACCACGAGGTTCCGCACGCCAGCCTGGGCGCACTCTTCAACAAGCCCCGGCACGAGATCGGCCCGCACCAGTAGGTATGCGAGGTCTACTCGCTCGGGAACATCCGCAATCTTTCGGTAGCTCGGAATGCCGCGAATATCCCCTTCTCGCGGGGTGATCGGATAGATCCGCCCGGCGTAGCCGGTCCGCAGGAGGTTTGCGAGGGGACGGCCATTGTGTCGGCCCGGATCCGCCGAGGCACCGATGATGGCAATGGACTGCGGTGCCAGCAGCGATTGCAGGACGAGCGCTGGGCGCGGTGTCGTGGATGCAGTCATTGGTCTCTAGGCGTCTTGGGTTTCGTCGGCGGGGCGGCACATTGCCATACCCGCGCGCTTGCACTGGAAGACGATCTCGTCGCGCTGGTTGATTCCGCGGTGCTCAAACCACACGATGCCGCGTGTTGGGTCACTCTTTGAGAGGCGCTTGTCGAGGATGGTGGTTTCCGCTCGGAGGGTGTCTCCCGCGAAGACCGGGTTCGGGAATTTCACTTCCTCGTAGCCGAGATTGCCAAGCGAGGTCTGGAAGACGAGGTCGGGTACGGTCATCCCGCCTATGAGCCCCATGGTGAACAGGCTGTTTACGAGCGGTTTGCCGTAGGGCAGTGTTTTCGCGTATTCCACGTCAAGGTGGATCGGTGCGACGTTCATTGTGAGTGACGTGAACATCACGTTGTCCATCTCGGTGATGGTGCGGGTCAGCAGGTGCTTGATGACCTTGCCCGGCTCCATTTCCTCAAAGTAGAGACCCTTCATTGCGTCCTTCTTCCTGTTGCTCTTGTCGCGGTTATCTTGTCGCGGCACCGATTAGCGCGCGTTCATGCTTTCGAGTTCGTCGGCGTTGGCCAGCCACTGCTTGGCTTTGTCCACGTGGGCCTTATCGATGTGGCCGCCCTCATAGACCACGGCACCTGCGCCTTCGGCTGCCGCGGCGTCGTAGGCCTTGATCATGCCTTCGAAGAAACGGCGACGTTCGGGATCGGGCCCGAACACCTCGTTAATCACCGGGACGTGGCTCGGATGGATCGCGATCTGCCCGCGGAAGCCAATCCGGCGACCGCGCAGGCAGAATTCTCGCAGCCCATCGATGTCCTTGATCCGCTCCCATAGGCCCGTCATGGGATGCACGCCCGCGGCTCGAGCGGCGAGCTGTACGCGGGTGCGAATCGCGAGGGTTTCCTGGCCCTCATCGGTCCATTCAAAACCGATTTCGCGGGCCACGTCGGCGTGCTCGGCTGTGGAGCCGAGAATCGATCCCACGCGGGGGCTTGCCGCGGCGATTTCTTCGACATTGACCACGGCTTTGGCGGTCTCCATTGGGATGACGAGCTTGATGTCTTCGCCGCCGTTACGCGCTTCGAAATAGTCGAGCAGCGTTTCAAACCGGTGCACGTCCAGGGCCGTTTCGATCTTTGGGGCGAAGATCGCATCTACTCCCGGCCCCACTACCGCCTCCATATCGAAACCGGTTTGTCCGGTGGGAAGCCCGTTTACACGGACGAGCACACCGATATTGACACCCTCGCGACGGATGCGGTCGATGGATTCACGGACTTGGGCTCGGGCTTCGGGTTTAAGCTCCTCAGGAACGGAATCTTCCAGGTCCAAAGTGATGGCGTCAGCGCCGGAAGCAATCGCCTTATCAACCCACGACGTGCGGTGGCCCGGAACAAACAGCATGGAGCGCCATGGACGCATGGTAATCCTTTCCGAGTGACGACTCCGTTGCCGTCAATCTTGTTGCCCCGTAAGGGATAATTTGATATGAATCATACACATAGATTCTGCAACGGAGGAGACTCATGACCGAACTGTCCACGCTCATGAACGAATTGTCCACGGAGGACGAGAATGAGATTCGTCACGCGGTTCGTGCGATCTGTCAGGACTTCCCTGACGAGTACTGGGCCGATGCGGACGAAAACCACAAGTTCCCATGGGACTTCTATAAGGCCATGGCTGAGGCCGGTTGGCTCGGCATCACCACGCCCGAAGAGTACGGCGGTGGCGGTGCCGGTGTGCAGGCTGCATCCATTTTCATGGAAGAAGTCGCCGGTAACGGCGGTGGCTTGAACGCCGCAACCACCGTGCAGGTGGCACTCTTTGGCCTCGAGCCGGTCCTCAAGCACGGTACCGAAGAACAGCGGCAGCGCTTCCTCCCCGCTGCCATCGCTGGCGAGCTGCAGGTCTGTTTTGCCGTGACCGAGCCGGATGCCGGCACCGAGACGACCTCGATCACCACCACCGCGAGGAAGGTGGAGGGCGGCTACATCGTCAACGGCCGCAAGGTCTTTATCTCCCGCGCGCTCGAAGCCGACCGAATGCTGCTGATCACCCGCACGGCGCCAAAGAGCGCCAGCCCCAAGGTCACCGACGGTATGACCCTTTTCTTCGCGAAGATGGACCCGGAGCACGTCAAGATCAATCCGATCCCGAAGCTCGGCCGCAACGCAATCGCCACGAATGAGCTCGTCATTGATGACCTCTTCATCCCCGATGAAGACGTAGTGGGCGAAGAGGGTAAGGGCTTCAAGTACCTACTTTCGGGCCTGAACGCCGAACGCATCATCGTTGCCTCGCTCTGCCTCGGCATCGGCCGCGCATCCCTGCGGAAGGCTGTGGAATACGCCAAGCAGCGCGAGGTGTTTGGTCGCCCCATCGGTATGAACCAGGGCGTGCAGTTCCCGCTTGCCGACTCGCTGGCGAAGCTGGATGCGGTGGAGCTTTTGATCCGCAAGGCGGCCATCCTCTACGACAATGGCCAGCCCTGTGCCAAAGAGGCAAATGAAGCCAAGTATCTTGCAAGCGAGTGGGCCTTCGAGGCCGCCGACCGCGCGATGCAGTTCCACGGTGGTTACGGTTACACGAAGGAATACCACGTGGAGCGGTACTGGCGTGAGGTTCGTGTCGAGCGCATTGCCCCGATCAGCAATGAACTGGTGCTCGCCTTCCTGGGCGAAAAAGTTCTCGGGCTGCCGCGGTCCTACTGATGTTCCAGGAGCGCTTTCTGTGCGCATCCACCATTCTTGAGGCGTCGATGCGCGAGCGTATCGACGCCTCGATGGCTGGTGGATACATGGGGCTCGGTTTGCGCCCGGGCCACGTCAAGCGGGCCGTCGAGGGAGAGCACCCTGTCACTGATCTTTACGGTGAGCTGCAGGCAAATGACCTCGAACTCGTCGAAATTGGTTTCATCAGCGACTGGTGGACCCTCGATGGGGACGGCAATGCTGTCTCTCTCAAGCACGAGCAGGGCTTGCACCGACTCAAAGAAGACCTCGGTGCCCGGCACATGATGGCCATCGGCGGACCTCTCGGCGAGGGCATCGATGCCGCGGCAGCACGATTCGGGGCCATGTGCCGCCGCGCTGCACCGCACGGCCTTGATGTGGCGCTGGAATTTCTGCCGTGGACGGATACCAATACCCTCGAGAAGGCCTGGCAGATCGTTTCGGAAAGTGGTGAACCGAACGCAAAGATTGCCTTCGACACCTGGCACTTCTTCCGCGGTGGTTCCACCCTCGAGATGCTGGAGCCGATCCCCGCCGATCGAATCGCGGTGATTCAGCTCAGCGACGGGCCACTAAATCCGGTCACCGATGAGATGGACGCCACTTTCCATTCGCGTGCGGTCCCCGGCGCGGGCGAGTTCCCCTTGACCACGCTCTTCGACGCGCTCGCAGCGAAGGGTGTCAAGGCACCGATTGGCGTCGAGGTGCTCTCGGATGCCTTGCGCGAGCTTTCGTCCGTGGCCGCGGCAACGGCTGCCGCGAAAGCAACCGATCGATTCCTCGCGCAGTACCAATAGCTTTATTAGCGTCAATACGCAGTGAGGGCCTTCGGAATTCCGAGGGCCCTCACTGCGTTGGTTGAGCGCTGACTTGGTTGAGCGGTGGTCGCTCAGCGGCGCTTTCGCCCCAGGAGCAGTGCCGCGAGGGTCACCACGCTGAAGACGATGCTCACGATCACCGAGAGCGCGGCGAGGAGCGTGGTGGAGCCGTCGAACCACATCTTGATCATCGTGAAGCCGATCACCGGAGTTTGGATGCCCGCCAGCAGTGCGGAACCCGTGAGCTCCCCGGCCATCAGCACGAAGCACAGCGCAAAGCCGGAGATGAATCCCGGCCAGATCAACGGCAGGATCACCTTCACGAAGGTTCTCCCTTGACCGGCGCCCGACGCGAGCGAGGCTTCGATCATGTCGTTACCGACTTGGGCCATCGCAGAGTTGGCCGAGATGACCGCCTGCGGCAGGTACATCACGATATAGGCACCGATCAGAATCGCCGAGGTACCGGCGAGGTTGAAGGGAGGGCCGGCGAAGGTCGCGATGAACGCCACCGCAATCACGAGGTGCGGAATGGTGGCTGGCAGGCGCGAGATGAAGTCCACAATCTTGGCGGCGACCCCGGTATTGCGTGCGAGGTACATCGCTACGATCGTTGCCACGAGCATCACGATCAGCCCACCCTGGATGCCGAAGAGCACCGAGTTCTGCAGCGAGCGCTGGATATCGGGGGATTCGAAGAGCTTGATGTAGTTGTTGAAGCTGAACTTCGAGACATCGAAAGTGCTCGACCAGAACCCCTGCAGCGACAGGAAGATCAGCCCGAGGAAGGGCAGGATGGAAGTGGCTGCGATGTAGAGCAGCACCCCACCCTTGGCTACCCACTTCCACCGCCCGAGCTTGATCTCGGAACCGCGGGCCGTGCGGCCACCGATCGTGCCGTATCGCTTGGTTCGGTTCACCTTCAGCTGCCACCAGCCGGCAATCGCGACCACGATGAGCATCAAGATGGAGAGCACGATCGCCGAGCCCGTGTCCGGAGGGAAGGCGAACGTCAGCAGTCGATAGATCCGCAGTGCGAGGATTTCAATTTCGGCCGATACACCCACGGTCGCGGGAATCGAGAACATCGCGAACCCGATGATCAGCATGATGTTGAACGCGCCCACCAGGGCCGGCTTGATCGAAGGCAGCGTCACCGTGAAGAAGGTGCGCATGATCCCCGAACCGTTCACCCGTGCGGCCTCTTCCAGTGAGGGGTCGAGGTGTCGCAGCGCGGAGCTGATCGAGAGGTAGCCGAAGGGCACGATGTAGAGCACGTAGAGGAAGACCATCCCCGTCCACGAATAGATCTCGAAGGGGCCTTCGGCAAGTTCGATCCCGAAGACGTTCAAGAGGTCGCGAATCCACACGTTGAGCAGGCCCGAACGACCCGAGGTGAGCGCGATCCAGCCGAGTGTCCCCGCAAGCGAGGGGACCATGAGTGGAATTAGCGGCAAGATCGTCGAGGCCCAGCCGATCCGGGCATCCGTGCGTTCCATGAGCCAGGCGAAGAAGGTGGCGACCATGAGCGAGATCGGCAGTGAGATACCAAGCACGATGACCGTATTCAGCAGGACCGTGCCGATCCCCGGCAGTGCCCAGACGTCCACGAAGGCGCTCAAGTTCAGTTGACCGTCCTCGACAAACACCGAGACGAGGGTTGCCAGCAGCGGGTACCCCACAATGAGCACAATGCCGATCGTGACCACCGCGGCGAAGATCGAGAACGCCGACATGTGGCGGACTCGGCCCACTACGCGCTGGCCCAGCGTCGCGCGCTTCGGTTCAGGTTTTTCGGTGGGGCTTGTCCGCTGCGGTGCGGGAGCTGTCGTAACCATGTCATGCTCCCGTCGGCAGCGCGAGGAGGTTGCGTTCCTTGACCGAGATGCGGACCTGTTCGCCTTCGATAATGTCCGAGTCCGGTGGCGCAATAGCGAGCAGGGTCTCGTCCCCCACCGACACGAGCAGCTCGACGTTCATCCCGACGAACACTCGCGCGGCGACCACGCCCTCGACAGTCAGTGCGGCTCGCTCACCGGCGGGTTCCGTCACGCGAGTGACCGTCGCATTTTCTGGTCGCCAGGCGACCGAGGCCTCCTGGCCGAGGGGAATCTCGCCACCAGAAAACTCCGCGTGACCGCGCCCGAAGGGAGTCGCAACGACGCCATCGGCTTCCACAGTGGCCTTGGTTTCGTTGGTCCGACCGATGAAGCGGGCCACATAGCGGTTCTCTGGGCGGGTGTAGATCGCGCGTCCCGTGTCCAGCTGCGAAATCTTGCCGTTATCGAGGACCGCGATGCGGTGTGCCAGGTGCATTGCCTCGGATTGATCGTGCGTGACATAGAGCGCGGTGAACCCGATGGTGCGCTGCATCTCCAGCATTTCTTCCCGCAGCTGTTCTCGCACCTTGGCGTCAATATTCGATAGCGGTTCGTCAAAGAGGATGAGGTCAGTGCCCGCCACGAGGGCACGGGCGAGGGCCACGCGCTGTTGCTGTCCACCCGACATCTGGTTGGGATAACGCTTGGCCTGGGAGGACACATCCACCTGCTCGAGCACCCGCTCAACGCGTTCCTTCGCCTCCTTGGCCTTCATCCCGCGGGAAATCAGCGGGTAGGCGACGTTCTGGGCTGCCGTCATGTGCGGCCACAGTGCGTAGGTCTGGAAGATCATCGAAATGTGCCGCTTTTCTGGCGGTAAATTCAGGCCCTGCTCGCTGCGGTACACATCCTGCCCGGAGATCTTAATCCGGCCCGAATCCGGTTGGTCAAGGCCCGCAACACAGCGCAGCAGGGTGGTCTTTCCGCATCCGGATGGGCCGAGGAGTACCAGGAACTCGCCTCGATTTACGGTCAGATCGATGCCGTCAACCGCGGTGACTTTCTTTTCACCGGGCAGTTGGAAGTGCTTGTAGAGGCTTTCAATGCGCAGGACCGGTTCAAGCCCCTCGCCGACCGGGATGGTGTACGTCTCGTCTGCCGTGCGTGCACGAGTCCTACTGCGTCGCGCAGTGGTCGTGTGGTTCTCGGACATTGCTGTGGATCGCTTTCATCTGGGAAGTAATGCAGTGTGGGGCCGCCGCTTACGCGAGCGGCCCCACAGGAAGGAAAGGTGGCCTACAGGACGCAGGTCTACTGGAAGCCGAGGGCCGTGAGGATCGTGTCGCGGTTGGCTTCGACGACAGCCGGGTCGTACGGCACATAGCCGTCACCCACGGAGGCAACGTTCGGCACATCCGGCAGCGGCGATGCTGCAAAGCCGCTATTGACAGCCGTCTGGCCTTCCGGACCCATGAGCCAGGCAGCAAATAGCTTTGCCGTCTCGGGGTTCGGCGCCGCCGAAGAAATCATCGTGGAGTTCTCCACGCCGGTGAACGGAGTGAGCGTCGCGTTGGCCACGGGTGCCCCCTCTTCGATCATGGGGTTCGCAACCGAGTCGAGGCTCGGGAAGACCACGAAGCCCTCACCCGCAGCAAGCGACTGTGCCGCGGGTACCGCACTGTCCACGGGGCGGAAGTCTTGGCCGGCCAGACCCTCGAGGTATTCGACGCCGTACTCCTCATAGAGCAGGTTGTACTGCGCCATCCATGGCAAAATTGCGCTCGGATCAACCAGCATCATCTGCCCTTGATACTCGGGCTCCAGCAGGTCTTCCCAGGTCTCCGGCGGAGTCTCAACAAGCTCGGTGTTGTAGGTCACCCGGATCGGCGCGATCTGTGTCACGAAGAGTGGGCCGTTGACAAATTCCTCGGGGAAGTCGGCATAGGTCGGTAGGTCGAAGGCGGAGATGTCCTCAGTCCAACCGTTCTCTGCCGCGGTCGTACCGAAGTCTGTCTCACTCGTGGTGAGTACATCGGCGCTCTGCGCACCGGCTTCCATCTCTGAGGAGAAACGGATCGGCCCCTCGGTGCCACCGAGGCGAAGGACCTGCAGGTCGACCCCGGGGAACTGCTCCTCGAACTGCTTCTCAATCACTTCGAGGTTTTCCGGGATAAACGACGAATACCAGGTGACTTGGCCGCCCTCTTCAAGGGCAGCCGCGTAGAGGTCAGCGTAGACCCCGTCTTCGGCAGCTGCTCCACCGGTTTCCGCGGCTGGGCCGCCCGCCGAACATGCCGTCAATACTGCGACCAAAGCCGCGCTCACGAGTCCGCCAAATCCGGCCCGACGGGCGCGGTTCCGTCCCTGCTGTCTGTTCATGTGATCCTCCTTGACCAATGCCCTAATGGTAGTAATGCTGCGCATGAATATCAATGTAAAAAAATTTAGGGTCGAATTTTGTAACCACCATCAGCCATGAGGGTGTGACCGGTTACGTATGAGGAAGCATCCGAGAGCAGCCAGCGAACGCCCTCGGCAACCTCTTTGGCCTCGGCAATGCGCGGGATGATGCCGCCGACACGATCCACATAACTCGCCTCCGACTCGTCGCTCTCGGCGCGACGCGCGGCCACCATTGGCGTATTCATCACGCCGGGGCACACGCAGTTCACGCGCACGCCAATTGGCCCACCCTCGAGGGCCGCCGTTTCGGTCACACCGATCACCGCATGCTTGGAAGCGACGTACGCCACCGAGCCCGGCATTGCGCGAATCGAACGCGTCGAGCCGATATTCACGATCGCACCACCGCTGCCGTGCTCGCGCATCCGCCGCATTTCTTCGCGCAGCGACAGCACGACCCCGCGGGTATTGACCGACATGATGCGATCAAAAGCCGCGAGATCAAGATCGGCAATGTCGCTGTCATCCGGATGGATGCCCGCGCAGTTCACGGCCCAATAGAGCTTTCCCTGGGTATCGACCTCCTCGAAGGCTTCGGCTACGGATTCCACATCGGTGACGTCGAGTTCAACCGCGACCGCGTCACCGGCCGCGTCATGAATCTGCCGCACCGTTTCTTCCGCGCCGTCAATGTCACGGTCGGCGACGATGACTCGCGCTCCGTCTGCCGCGAGCAGCAGCGCAATGTCGCGCCCCAGTCCCGACCCGGCGCCGGTGATGATGCCCACTTTTCCTGCAATTGACACAGTGATCCCCTTTGATCGCTTTTATCTACGTAATGCGGCCCGCTCAGAGCTCGAGCACAATTCGAGACCGCACGCCCCCGCCGGCCACCGTCGCGAGCGCGGCCGCAGCATCCTCGAGCGGGAACACCTGAACATCCGGGGTCGCGATGCGCCCCTCGGCAAGCCAGCGCATGATCTCGCGCCACTGCACCTGCATGAAGCCGGGATGCGCACGCGTATACGGCCCCCAGGACGCACCTCGAACCTCGATGTTCCCCAGCAGGAGCCGGTTGAGCTTCACGGTCGGTATCGACCCGCCCGCATAGCCCACGGTGAGCAGTCGACCGCCCTCGTGGAGACTCCGCAGCGATTCCAGCACCACATCATCGGAACCCACCACATCCATGGCAATATCGATGCCGCCGCCCGCTGCCTCGCGAATCTTGGCGGCGGATGCTTCGGCCACCACAGCATCCGCCCCTCGGCTCAGCAGCAGCTCGCGATCAGCCTCACTGCGCACGAGCGCCACCACGCGAGCACCAATCGCCTTGCCGACCTGCACCGCCGCGAGCCCCACACTGCCGGCGGCGCCGGTAACGAGGATGCGGTCGCCGCGACGCGCTCCGCCCCGGCACAGCAGTGCAAAGTGGGCCGTGAGGTAGGCCAGCGGCATGGCTGCCGCATCAATGTCGGACAGACTCTCCGGTACCGGGCACAACCCAAGCGGCGAGACGCGTACCCACTCCGCCGCGGCACCGTACTGCAGCACGCCCGCAACCCGCTCACCCGCTCGAAGGGCCTGCTCGGGGACGTCTTCACGTAAAATTCCGCAGAAATCCGTGCCGAGCGCAAAGGGCAGTTCTGGTTGGATTTGATAGCGCCCCTGCGAGAGCAGCAGGTCCGGGAAGGAGACTCCGGCCGCACGAATTTCGACCTCGACGGTCCCCGGCTCCGCGGCCGGTTCTGCAAGGTCAACGAGTTCGACCCCCGAAGGACCAGTTGTTCGTGCCACGATTGCTGCGCGCATGCACACTCACTCCCCCGCCCCTCCGTTAGGGCGTATTGGACCGCCGGGCGTGGCATCCTGCCACTGGGTATCGAGAATACCGACTAGATGACTATCATGATACTCAATTAACCCAGTGGTGTTGCAATCAACCAGTGGTTTTCGCGCGATCAAAGGAGATTTCCGTGGCAGACGTCGAAATTGTGGACACCGAGCACATCCGCACCGTCCGATTGAACCGCCCCGAACGCCGCAACGCGTACGACCAAGACATGGCAGTCGCGATGGCCGAAGCCTTCGAATCGGCAGCCGGGTTTGAAATGGTGGTCCTCACCGGCAGCGGCGGTTCGTTCTGCGCGGGCGGCTATCTCGCGAACCTCGAAAAGGCCGACCCCATCACCATCCGATCGCTCTTTGAGGGCTCGCTTCGGGTGGTGGATGCGATCCGCCAGTGCCCGCGCCCCGTGATCGCCGCGGTCGATGGCCCGGCTGCGGGCGGCGGTAATGAGCTCGTCGTGGCCTGCGACTTCGCCATCGCCACCGAACGCGCCACCTTCGGTCAGACCGGACCAAAAGTCGGCTCCGCACCGGTCCTCGGCGCCACGAACCTGCTGCCCATACAGATTGGCGAAAAGCGTGCGCGAGAGATGGCCATGATGTGCCGTCGCTATTCCGCGCAGCAGGCACTCGATATGGGCCTGATCAACGAGGTGGTTGCCGATGAGGCGGCACTCGAGGAAGCGATCACGCGTTGGTCGGATGAAATTCACGCCCTCAGTCCGCGCTATCTCGAAATCACCAAGATCTCTTCAAACCTCTGGTGGAATGAGTCCGCCGACAGCATGCGCGCGGGGCTCGGGATGCTCCTGCAGGCCGTCGGCAGCGATGACATGCTCGAAGGTGCCCGCGCCTTCATGGAAAAGCGGAAGCCAAAATTCCGCGACTAGGTTGCCGCAATTGATTCGCCGCAACTGATCTGCGGCAATTGATGCGCAGCGTTTTTGACTTCGCGAATAATTCATGCGAAGCTTTTGCCAGCCCCGGTCGGTGATTGATCGGGTACTCACGGTTGTGTCATAGCCCCCTGCAGCGCCTTCTTGCGCGACGCCTTCAAACAGCAAGAGTTTTCATGACACCGAAGTCTTTCCGCGCCGCAACCGCGGCCACCGCATCCATGCTGCTCCTCGGCCTCACCGCCTGCGCGAGTTCATCCGGGACTGCCTCCCCCGACTCCACCACCGAGGCCGAAACCGCCTCGAACTACCCGCTCACCATCGACAACTGCGGGTACGAGGTCACCTTCGACCAGGCCCCGGAACGCGTGATCACCATCAAATCCTCAACCACCGAGCTGCTGCTCGCACTCGGCCTTGAAGACTCGATCATCGGCGCATCCTTCCTCGACGGTGAGGTGCCCGAGAAGTGGCTTCCCGATGCATCCGCCCTGACCATCATCAGCGATAAGGTGCCCGGCCAGGAGGCCACCCTCGAGCTGGAACCCGATCTCGTCTTCGGCGGCTGGGAATCGAACTTCAGCGCCGAGGGCGTGGGCGAGCGCGATCAGCTCGAGTCGCTGCTGGTGAATTCCTACGTCGCACCGTCAGCCTGCAAAGACCCGGCGTATATGCCCGACCCGCTCACCTTCGAGGTGCTCTTCGACGAGATTGCCGAGGCAGGCGCGATCTTCGACGTCCCGGAAGCGGCTGACGCGCTGATTGCCGAGCAGCAAGCCGCACTCGACGCCGTGGAGCCGAGCACCGAGGGCTACACCGCCCTCTGGTACAGCTCCGGCTCGGATGTCCCCTACGTCGGCGCCGGTAAGGGTTCTCCGCAGATGATTATGGATGCGGCGGGGCTCGAGAATATCGCCGGGGATGTCGCGGACACCTGGACTTCGATGGGCTGGGAGGCGATCGTCGATGCCGACCCAAACGTGATTGTGCTGATCGACGCCGAGTGGAATAGCGCCGAGGACAAGATCGAGCGCCTCGAATCGAACCCGGCCACCGCGACCCTCGATGCGGTCACCAATGAGCGCTATGTCATCGTCCCCTTCGCCTCGGGTGAGGCGGGTGTGCGGAATGTCGAAGCGGTCGCCAGCATCGTCGATCAGCTGAACCAATTGGGCTAGCTATGAGCAACGCCGTCATCCAGCGCGCCGCCGGTCGGGCGGCGGGTGTCGCTGGAGAGAACACAGTTCCAGCGACACCCACCGGTGCGCCCCGGCGCCGCGACCGACGCCAGGAACGGTCCCTCGAACGCGGCAATCGCGCCCGTGCGGGCCTGTGGGCCGGCATCTTTGCCGCGCTGCTGTTCGTCAGCCTCGTGACCGCCATCTGCGTTGGTCCGGCTGATATCTCCCCCGGCGACGTCTGGAACACGGTGCTCGCGAAGCTCGGGTTCGCGGAATCCACGCTGTCGCTGCGTGCAGAAGCCATCATCTGGGAGCTGCGCGTGCCGCGAGTGCTCGTGGCGGCCACCGTGGGCAGCGGCCTCGCGCTCGTGGGTGTCATCATGCAGGCCATTACCCGCAACTCCCTCGCCGACCCCTACCTGCTGGGGCTGTCTTCCGGGGCATCCCTCGGGGCCGTGGCGGTATTGGTGATCGGCGCATCCCTCGCCCTGCCCTTCGCCGCCTTCCTCGGCGGCGCACTCGCCCTCGCCGCGACCCTCGCGATCGCCTCGGCTTCGGGACAGTTTGGGGCGGCAAAGGTGGTGCTTGCGGGCGTGGCGGTTTCAGCAATCGCGAGCGCGATCACCAGCCTGGTAATTTTCTGGAGCGCCACCGGCGACTCCTTCCGTGAAATTCTCAACTGGATGCTCGGCTCCTTCGCCGGTGCCAACTGGTCGGCAGTCGCGATTGCGCTCGGCGCAATGCTGCTGATCGGTACGCCGCTGCTCACCACCGCGCAGACGCTCAACGCCTACACCTTTGGGGATATTTCGGCAGCCAGCCTCGGCATCAACGCCACCCGCACGCGCTGGATGCTGCTGCTCGCCTGTGCGCTCCTCACGAGTTCGCTGGTGTCGGTCAGCGGTTCGATCGGGTTCGTGGGGCTCGTGATGCCGCATGCCGTACGCCTGCTGGTCGGCAATGACCATCGCAATATTCTGCCGCTGTCCGCCCTCGCCGGCGCGGTCTTCATGGTGTGGGCTGACACCGCGGCCCGCACCCTCTTTGACCCTCGAGAGCTGCCCGTGGGCATCGTCACCGCGATCGTCGGCGCACCAATCTTTGCGCTCATCCTGATGCGAAAGCGCGCAGCTTGATCTGACAGGAGCCCCATGGAATTCGCGATCAGCAATATCACCCTCGCCCACGGTGCTCGCACCGTCCTCGAGGGCGCCTCGGCGGTGTTCCCGAGCGGCAAGTTCACCGCAATCATCGGCCCCAATGGCGTCGGGAAATCCACCCTGCTGCACCTGCTCGCGGGCATCACCACGCCCGCACAGGGCTCCGTGTGGCTCGACGGCCATGAGCTTTTCCGCATGAAGCGCCGCGAGCGCGCCCGTCACCTGGCGCTCGTCGAGCAACAAGCCCACACCGACACGGGCGTCGTGGTGGATGACGTGGTGCTGCTTGGCCGCATCCCGCACTCCGGTCCCTTCGGTTCGGCGCAGGATGCTGAGGAGCGTTTCGTCGCTACTTCACTGGCCCGGGTCGGCGGCTCGCACCTGCGCGGCCGCACTTTCACTACGCTCTCCGGCGGTGAGCGGCAGCGAGTGTCGCTTGCACGGGCGCTGGCACAGGAGCCGAGCATCCTCATTCTCGACGAACCCACGAACCACCTCGACGTGGGCGCGCAACTGCAGACCCTGCGGTTGCTGCAGGAACTCGCAGTCGACGGGCTCACCGTGATCGCGGCGCTGCACGATATCGGGCATGCCCTCGCCTTCGCCGATCACGTGGTCGCGCTGCATGAGGGAAGGGTTGCCGCGGCGGGTCATCCGGAAGAGGTCATCACCGAGCCGCTTATCCGCGAACTCTACGGGGTGGACGTGCAGTTCGTGAACAATCCGCTCACCGGCAAGCGCATGCTCGCCTTTGCGGATGCCGTGGCAGCGCAGGTGTTCGCATGACCGGCCCGCGTGTCACCGGTCCGAGCGTGACGGACCGGCATGTGACCGGCCAGCGTGAGACCGGGCCGCGTGAGACGGGGCCGCGGGTCGTCGTCCTCTCGGGCGGCGTCGGTGGCGCGAAGTTCACCCTCGGAGTACGCGAGTTTCTCCGCCAGCGCTGGCCCGACGGTGAAGGCGAGACCACAGCCGAACTCAGCGTGATCTGCAATGTCGGCGATGATTTCTGGCTCGCGGGGATGCGCATCACGCCCGACCTCGACTCGGTGATGTATCACCTCGCTGGTGAGGCCGATACCGAACGCGGTTGGGGCCGGAAGGACGAGTCCGAGCGCGTCAGTGCCGAAATGACCGCCTACGGGGTCGGTTGGCCCTGGTTCACGCTCGGCGATCTCGATATCGGCACGCACATCGCCCGCAGCACCTGGCTGCGCGAGGGCCTGACCCTTAGCGAGGTGGTCACCCGGCTCTGCGCGCGCTGGCAGCTGTCGACGAAGCTCATTCCCGCCACGGATGCGGAGGTCGAGACCCGAGTGCGGGTCGGTGCCACCGAAATGCACTTTGAGGAATGGTGGGTGCGGCTGCGGGGCAACCCCGGAGCGGATGCGTTTGTACAGCCGGGTGCTGCCGAGGCGGTGCCCTCCCCTGGCGCACTCGCGGCGATCGCCGCTGCTGATGTCATTCTCGTGGCGCCCTCCAACCCGGTGGTCTCGATCGGCACGATGATTGGCCTGTCGGGTCCCGCATCCGCCGTACCCGGCATCCCGGGTTTGCGAGATGCGCTGCGGGCCGCCGAGGCACCGATCGTTGGCCTGTCTCCCGTCATTGCTGGCAAGCCGCTGCGCGGCATGGCCGATATTTGCCTTGCCACGCTCGGTATCGAGGCGGATTCCGCCGCGATTGCTCGCGCCTACGGTGCGCGCTCGGCAGGCGGCCTGCTCGATGGCTGGCTGATTGATGAGGCGGATGCGGCGGTCGAGTTGCCGGGTATTCGGCTCCTGCAGCGCCCGCTCCTCTTCACGAGCCTGGCCGAAACCGCCGCCATCGCCGCGGACGCCTTCGAGATGGCGCTCGCTGTGCGGGGCTAACCCGGCGCGGTCGCGCTCGCAGCGGTGGCGATCACAAGAGCCGCCATAGACCCCTCGCTCCCGTCCGCAGGTACGCGTGCCCGGTCTGGGAAGCGTCAACTCAGCACGATCACGGTCCGACGGTCAGCGGTCGGACGGCTAGCGCTCACGGGCGCACCGTCATGATCGCGCCGGTGTGGTGGCCGAGCTGTTCGGGCTTCAGCTCCGCGAGATCCTCTGCGGTGTCGACGTCGCGGTCGAGCTGCCCAAATCTGCCCCGCAATTCGACGTATCCGAGCGCCTCGTGCTGCGCCGCCGAGTTTTCCCCAAAGGCGGGGATCAGCAGGCTCGGTTTCGCGGCCGTGAGGAGGGTCGTGCCGGTTCCGGCAGCATCACGGACGAAGGATCTTGGGAACTCGGTGGCCGCGTAGAGCGCATCCCCCAGATCGCTGGCGCGCAGCGCCGGGAGATCCCCCAGCAAGATGCCGACGCGGTCCTCCGGCTGCGTGTGACCGAGGCGGGCCACCGCATAGCGGATCGCGGGGTTGAGTCCCTCGGGCGCCTCGCGTAGGAACGCCAGCTTCCGAGCCGTTCCGGCATCAAAGCTGCCTTCCTGCAGGCTCGGTTCATCGGTCACCACGACCACTCGGCTCACCAGCCCGCACCGGGCCGCGGCAGTGATCGTGTCGAGCGCGAACGCCCCCGCGTACTGCGCCCGTCGGTTGTGGCGGATGCGCGACTTGCCGCGGCTGAACTCCTTGACCGGAACGATGATCTGCCACTGACTCACGACGTTTCGTCCTCCGCATTCTGCGCTCCCGGCGTCGTGGCGTCTGAGCCTCCCGAGCCTGAATCTCCCGTTCCAGACCCACCCGCGCTTGAGCCTCCCGCTCCGCGCACCGAGGCGACCCCAGCATCAAACCCCTGCTCGAAAGCGAGATCGGTCCCGAGCCGGAAGAAGTCCCGTTCGGCGGGCCGCAAAATCGCCGCCGCTCCGGGGAGGTCGAGCCCGCCCACAATGTGCCCGAGCCCGCGCACCACGGCCACCGGGTTCCCAGTGGACTTTCGCTTCACGAGGTCCGTCGCACCGGCGAGTTCATCCGCAAGGCAGGGCATCGTCACCGCGAGCGGACGCCCCGCTGCATCGGTCTTGCCGGCGTAATCCTCGAACACGTGCACCCCGGCGGCACCGATCGCGACATCCGTCTGGCCCTCCCGCCAGGGCCGCCCGAGCGTGTCCGAGACGATAATCCCGATCTCCACGCCCAGCGCTGCGCGCATCCGCTCGGCGATCTGCCGCGCCGAACCATCCGGGTCCACTGGCAGCAGCAGCACCGTGCCTTCGGCGGTGTTGGATGCATCCACCCCGGCGGCAGCGCCAATGATCCCGAGCCGGTTCTCGACGATCATGGTCGCCCCGCCGCCCTCCCGCGGGCGCGTGGCGACCACGCGCACGGTCTCTTTCCGAATCGCTTCCTCGCGGTCTTCCGCTTCGACGATGCGACCCTCTGCCTTGGAGAGAATCTTTGAGGTGATCACCAGAATGTCGCCGTCTTCCAGGGGCTCATCCGGGTCGCGCTCAAGCGCCGCCAGGATCACCTCGACCAGATCGTCGCCCGGTTGGATCTCCGGAATCCCCGTCAAGGCCCACACACTCATTCGCATTACCAACGCACCCCCGGAATAACCTCGTCGCCATAGACCTTCATGAACTCGGCCTGATTGCGGCCGACATTGTGGACATAAATATCAGTGAAGCCCATATCCACGTGCCGCTGCAGATAGGCGCGATGCTCCTCCGGGTCCGCAGAAATAAGCAAGTGTCCCGAAAAATCCTCCGCTCGCACCGTGCGCGCCATCTGCGCGACCTCGTAGGGCGATCGAATGTCCACCTTCGAGAATCGCATCGCCGCGATCGGCCACTCCTCGATCGCATTCTGGACGGCCCGCTCCTTCGTCTGCGCCCACGAAACTCGCAGCTGGATCACCTTGCGCAAGGCCCCGGCGCGTTTGCCACCCTCACGGGCGCGCTCGCCGAAGCGACGCAGCAGCAATTCCAGCCGTTCGGGCGGCGCCTCCACCGTGATGAAGCCATCGGCGCTGCGACCCGCGCGACGGGCCGTGACCGGGCCGGAAGCCGCGACGACAATCTCAGGTGGTCGCACATCCAACCCCCACAGCCGTGTGGATTCGAGCTTGAAATAGCGGCCCTCGTGGCGGACATCCCGTTCCTCGCGCGCGAAAAGCTTGCCGATCAGCTCGACCGCTTCAAACATCCGCTCCACGCGCGCGTGCGCCTCGGGCCAGTATTCCCCCACGATGTGCTCGTTGATCAGCTCACCCGAACCGATGCCGAGCCAGTGCCGGTCGGGATACATCGCCGAGACGGTCGCGGCGGCTTGCGCCACCGAGGCGGGATGCATCCGGAACCCGGGCGTCGTGACGCAGCCGAGCTCGCCCCGAGTTTGCAGCCCGAGGGCCCCAAGGACGCTCCAGGTGAAGGATGCGTGGCCCTGGGCGGGCGTCCACGGCTGGAAGCGGTCGCTCATGATGGTGCCGCTGAAGCCGTGCTGTTCTGCCCGGTGTGCGAGTTCGACGGCCTCTGCGGGGCCGAACTGCTCGAGCCCTACGGCATAGCCAATCGTGTGTCCGCGCACTCTCACTCCTCACGTCGTTGGTCGGGCCGGGCAGACACGACGTGGTTAGTCTCGCCCGCGCTGGCAAACTGCGGCTGGATTGCCAGTGCGGGATCAGCCGCGGACCGTTTCGTCCGAGGCGTTCTCTAGCTGGCGGGCACAGCCTGCTGCAGCAGCGGGCTGTTTTCAAGCCCCGAGATGGTGATGCCAGCTCGGACCTTGTACTTCTTGTTGATGCTAATGATCATTGCCGTAAGTGGCTCAATATAGCGCGCCATGCGCAGCGGGCCAACGTCCACGCCGAGGCGGCCGCTCACCGTCGCCGCAAGCTCGGCCACGACCGCTTTTGCGTCCTTATCGTCACCACAGACCAGGATATCTTCGTGGTCGAGGTACTCATCCTCGGACCAAAGATTCACCGCCGAAACCAAGTGGAAAGCACCGGTGACCTGCGCCTCGGGCACGAGCCGCTGGCACTCTTCGGCGGCGCTTCGCTCTTCCACATCGAGCGAGTGCGGGCCCTTTTGGTCAAAGGCGAGCGGATTGACGCAGTCGATGACGACCTTCCCGCGCAGGACGGACGCAATTTCGGTCAACAGCGGCGCGTGACCCTTGTACGGGACCGCAATCACGACCACATCGGCGGCTTCGGCTGCCGCCGAGTTTGCCGCGGCCGTGACCTCGGATGCACTGCCCAGCCGAGCCTGAATCTCCGCGACGGTCTCCGCACCGCGGGCCTCATCACGCGAACCGATAATGACCGAGTGGCCGTGCTTCGCGAAGCGATAAGCGAGCCCCTTGCCCTGTGGGCCGGTGCCGCCGAGTACCGCGATGGTCTGCTTCTCCATTGAATGATCTCCTCGCTGTGCTGGGTGTGATCTCGCAGCTCGGCTTTAGGTTGCGTCGGCCGTAGTCCCGTCGTTGGCACTCTAGTCACGAGATCTCGCTTCCAATGAGAAATACATTAGCATGAATATCAGGAAAGTGTCCGGTGTTGTGTCTTGCGACCATCCCCAGATACTCACACTTCAACGAGGAGGAAAAGCGTGACCACACGCGAGAAAGTCGTCATTGTCGGCGGGGCGCGCACCCCGATTGGAAGCTTCGGCGGGGCACTAGCCGGTGTCGACGCGTATCAACTCGGCGCGGCCGCCGTCACCGAGGCCCTGGCCCGGTCGGGTGTCGATAAGGATTCGGTGGACGAGGTCATCATGGGCTGCATCTCGCAGGTGGGGCCGGATGCGTATAACGCGCGTCGGGTCAGCATCAGCGCAGGACTCTCGCACCGGGTGCCGGCGTTTAACGTGAACCGACTGTGCGGTTCCGGATTGCAGGCGATTTGGTCGGGTGCGCAGGAGCTCCTCTGGGGTGGCACCGATGTGGTCGTCGCTGGCGGGAACGAAAGCATGTCCCGCACACCGTTCCTCGACTTCAACGCTCGCGGCAACCGTCGCCTCGGTGACCGCACGGTGCTCGATGGCACCGTCGCAATCCTCACCGACCCGTTCAGCAACTCGCATATGGGAGTGACCGCTGAAAATGTTGCGGCGAAATATGGCGTCTCGCGCGCCGAGCAGGATGAGTTCGCCCTCGAGAGCCAGCGTCGCGCTGCCAGTGAGGCGGCTCGTGCTGCGTTCGCGGAGGAAATCGTGGCCGTAACCACGGGTGGTCGCAAGCCCGTCGAGGTCTCGGTGGATGAGCATCCGCGACCGGATACGACGCTCGAGAGCCTGGCCGGGCTCAAGCCGGTATTCACGAAGGATGGTTCGGTGACTGCCGGGAATGCCTCGGGGATCAATGACGGCGCCGCGGCAACTGTGCTGCTGCGGGAGAACGATGTGCGCGAGCGCGGCCTCGGCGGGCTCGCCACGATTGAGGCCGTAGCAACCGCCGGGAACGATCCTGAACTCATGGGCTATGCGCCCGTGGTTGCCTTGGAGAAGCTTTGGCAGCGCACCGGACTGACGCCAAAAGATGTGGATGTGGTTGAACTCAACGAGGCCTTCGCATCCCAGGCCGTCGCGGTGATTCGCGACGCTGGTCTCGACCCCGAGAAGACCAATCCCTACGGTGGTGCGATTGCGCTCGGCCACCCGGTCGGTGCGACCGGCGCGATTCTGACCCTCCGTGCGGCACTGGACCTGCAGCGTCGCGACCTGGAATACGCCGTGGTGACCATGTGCATCGGCGGCGGCCAAGCCCTCGCCGCGCTGATTCGCCGCTGGGAGGCGTAGGCGTCACTCCCCGCCCGCAATTTCCGTCGCGTATAGGCACTCAGGAGGGAAATACAACCTCGAAGGTGCCTATACGGGTCGGAACTTGCCGCCGTGCCTCCGGCCGAGCACGCGGAAACGAATCGAGGGTGGGCATCCAAATCAGGATGCCCACCCTCGATTACTGTCGCTAGCTGGTGAAGCTCTAAGTCACTTCGATACGCGAGCTACGCTCGCTACTCAGTGACCGGTGAGGCTTACCAGCTCACAGCGCTGATGGTCGAGCTGTTACCAGCTCGACTTGGTGATGCCGGGGAGCTCGCCGCGGTGTGCCATCTCGCGGAAGCGAACACGCGAAACACCGTACTTGCTGAGGAAACCGCGGGGGCGACCGTCGATGCTGTCGCGGCCACGAACGCGAACCGGCGAAGCGTTCCGGGGAAGCTTCTGCAGGGCGATGCGAGCCTCTTCACGCGACTCGTCAGTGCCGTTGGGGTCGACGAGCTGCTTCTTCAGCTGCAGACGACGCTCGGCGTAGCGCGCAACGATTTCCTTGCGCTGCTCGTTCTTTGCAATCTTGCTCTTCTTAGCCATGTCTTAGCGCTCCTCGCGGAATTCGACGTGCTTGCGGATTACCGGGTCGTACTTCTTGAGCACGAGGCGGTCCGGGGTGTTCCGTCGGTTCTTCTTGGTGACGTAGGTGAAGCCCGTGCCCGCGGTCGAGCGGAGCTTGATGATCGGACGAACGTCCTGGCTCTTCTTTGCCATTAGAGCTTCACACCCTTCTTCTGCAGGTCTGCAACAACTGCGTCAATGCCGCGAGCGTCGATCACCTTGATGCCCTTAGCCGAAACGGTGAGCGTCACCGAACGCTTGAGCGAGGGAACGTAGAACTTCTTCTTCTGAATGTTCGGGTCAAAACGACGCTTGGTTCGTCGGTTTGAGTGCGAAACATTGTGACCGAACTGCGGAGTAGTTCCGGTCACCTGGCATACTGCTGCCATGGTGTCTCCTTCAATACCGCAACACCCATGAAGGCGCTGCCCAAGATCTCTTGTCTGCGTCCAGACCTGCGGGATTGCAAGCCCTTCGCGGTGTCGCCGGAGGAGTGACCCCAAACGCACCAGCTAGCAACCTTACTCGGGGATGCGCAGCTCGCGCAACTCTTTCACGCAAGATTTAGCTGGACCGGATGCACCGGCGGGACGCACCGGCCGGGTTGTACCGACCGGGATACTCGCCAGCCGAGCTGTTAGCTAGCCGCGCGACTTACTAGTCGTGTGATTCTTTGGCTTCCGCGGTGCACACCTTGCAGAGCCCAAAGATGTCGATGGTGTGACTGATATCGGTGTAGCCGAATTCGGCGGCCACCCGCTGCGTCCACTCCTCCACCATCGGTTCGGTAATTTCCTCGGTGGCACCGCAGTTGCGGCACACGAGGTGGTGGTGATGGTCGTCGGTGTGGCAGAAGCGATAGTGCTCCCCCTCACTGTTGCGCAGCGTGTCAGCTTCGCCGTCGTCGGCGAGGGATGCAAGGGCGCGGTAGACAGTAGCGAGACCGATTCGCTGTCCCGAGTCTTCGATCTCGCGGTGGAGCTCCTGCGCGGTCACGAAGTCATCCCGGCCCCGCAGGGCTTGGCGAACGGCTTCGCGCTGCCAGGTATTCCGACGCGCGGGGGTGGCTTCCTTCGACTCGGTCATGACGCCACCCTATCGGGTACCGCTCCCGGCGCGGACGCCGTCTCCTCACCGCCACCCACACCGCTCGTTTGCCGAACCGACCGACCGCGGGTCTTGCGCATCCTCGACCACAGCAGTGCCAGCGCAAAAATTGCCGTCGCGGCGAGGGCCATCGATCCGCCCGCGGCGATATTGAACCAGCGCGAGGCGTAGAGGCCCGCGACTGCGGCGATCACGCCGAGCACCATCGCTAGTGGCACGAGCCATTGGATGCGGGTGGTCACCAGTCGTGCGGCGGCCGCGGGGGCGGCGATCATCGCG
The DNA here is from genome assembly GCF_008831155.1 of Gulosibacter chungangensis. Lineage (GTDB taxonomy): Bacteria > Actinomycetota > Actinomycetes > Actinomycetales > Microbacteriaceae > Gulosibacter > Gulosibacter chungangensis. Next base: position 572,841 of record NZ_WBKB01000001.1, read on the forward strand.
ATCGCAAGAATCGAGCCGATCGCGGGCATGGTGGCGACCACGGTGCCGGTGATCAGCAGCAGCGTGAGCAGTTCCATCCGGGATTCTCGGAAGCCTGCGGCTTCGAACCCGGCCGGGTCGAAGGTGGAGAACAGCATTTCTTTCCAGGCCACCGCGATCACCGCGAGGGCGACCACCAGCATCCCCGCGATGATCGCAATATTTGTCGCCGAGATGCCAAGGATCTGTCCCGTCAGGAAGGAATCCACCTTGGTTTGTAGCTGCGGGTTGAGCGAGTGAAGGAAGGTACCGAGGGCGTAGCCGAAGGAGAGCACGATGCCAGCGGCCACCTGACGTCCCTGGCGACGGATGCGCCCGAGGGCAATCATCAACGCCACAAGGAGGAGCCCCATGACCGCGGCTCCGAAGACAATATTGAGCCCGAGGAGGGCAGCGGCCACGCCTCCCGGGAAGGTCGCGTGAGTGAGGGCAACGGTAAAGAAGGCGCGCTGCCGGAGCACCACTATCGAGCCGACCAATCCAGCGAGGGCGCCGACGAGGATGCCAGCCACGAGGGCAGTTCCGAATACGGTCATGCTCGAGCCTCCCCCGTGTTCTCGTCGCCGACGAGATCGCCTTGCACGTTTGCCCCAGGGTTCGAGCGGATCGCCCCGCCGACAGCCACGCCAGCACCGGCTAATTCCGCTGTCGCCGAGGCCCCGCGAATCGACTGCACAAACGGATCCGTCACAAGCGGGCGACGTCCCCCGCGCATCCTGGTGGCGAGGGTCGATACCCCAGCCACAACCAGATAGATCGCGACAAGCACGAGCACGAGCACGCCCGAAGGCGAGACCGCGAGTCGCGCATCCACCGCGAACCAGTAGCCGCCGACGAGCCCTGCGAGGCTGCCGACCAGTGCCGTCACGACCGCAATCAGCACGATCGAGCCGATGCGCCGTGCGAGCAGGCGCCCCACCGCCGCGGGCACGATCAGCACCGCCAGCACGAGCAGGTTGCCGACCGCGCGGGAGGCGGCAACCACCACGAGCGCGATCGCGAGATTGAGCGCGAGCTCAAACGCGAACACGCGCATGCCGGTGGCTTCCGCGCCGCGGCGGTCGAAGGAAATGAACAGCTGTTCTTTCCAGGTGAGCCCGACGAGCAGGAGCGCGAGTACGCCTAGCACCGCAATGATCACGATGTCGCCGACGCCGATCGTCAGCAGCTGCCCGAAGAGCAATTGCTCGACTCCGGTGGAATACGTCGTGGTGCGCGAGACGATCACGATACCGAGCGCGAAGGCGCCCGCGAGCAGCACCGCGGTGCTCGCATCCGTCCCCACCCCGCGGTTCGTCGCGATGGTGAGCAGCACCGTGGCAATCAGCGCCGCGATGATGGCGCCGACATACACCGCCTCGCTGCCGCCGAGCGCAAGCCCGATGACCACTCCCGGAAACACCGCGTGCACCAACCCGTCGCTGACGAACTCGAGGTCGCGCAGATTGAGCATCACGCCGACCACCGCGCCGCAAATCGCGAGGAGGATGAGCGCGAGCGCCGCCTGCTGCATGAACGGCGCTCCGAACATCACATCAATCGGGGTCAAAGGCCCGTCCGTTCGGGCGCCGGCACCGGATGCGGGTGAGCGATCAGGTCGTCGTGCGTGTCGAAGTGCCCGGCCGACTCCCCGAAGGTCGCGGTGACGTGTTCCGGAATGAGCGTCTCGTGAATCGGCCCGAAGGCGATCTGCCGACGGTTGATCAGCAGCACGTGCGAGCACACCTGGTGGGCAAGCTCGAGGTCGTGGGTGGACACGGCAATGCCCACGCCTTCTTCGCGAAGCTCCCGCAGAGTCTGCATGAGTTGCTGGCGGCTGGTGGTGTCGAGACCGTTGAAGGGCTCGTCCAGCAGCAGCAACTTCGGGTTCGTCACGAGTGCCCGCGCGAGGAGCCCCCGCTGCTGTTGGCCGCCGGAGAGATCGCCAAAGCGCTTGTGTGCGTGCTCGGTGAGATTCACTCGCTCGAGCGCCGCATCCACGGTCTGTCGGTCAGTTTTGCCGGGCCAACGCAGCGGCCCGAGCTTCCGGAAGCGCCCCATGGTGACCACCTGCCGCAGCGAGATCGGAAATTCCGGATCGATTTCATCCGTCTGCGGCATATAGCCAATCTCGCGGGCCGCGCGCCGACCTGAGGTGCCGAGCACCTGCATCCACCCGCCAATGGGGTCGACGAGGCCGACCATGCTCTTGAGCAGGGTCGATTTGCCGGATGCGTTGGGGCCGACGAGGGCGAGTGCCTCGCCTTCGCGGATCTGCAGGTTGAGGTCCGCGGAGGCGGGGGTGTGCCCGTCGTAGCTGAGGGTGACGTCGCGATACTCGGCAAGCGGCTGCGGCGTCAGTTCGGGGGTGGATGCGGTCAAATGCTTAGGATTCCTGCAGTTGCTCTGGCAGCTCGGTGGCGGTTTCGCCCCACGAGTCCATGAGCTGGGTGGTGTTGTGGATGGTGGAAGATATATAGGTCTCCGCGCCCGAGCCTTCCGCCCCGAGCGAGTCGGTGTAGAGGGCCTGATCGCCCGAGTACACCTTTACACCCGCCTCCTTGGCGATCGCTTCGGCGGTGCCTGGTGAGAGCTGGGTTTCGGTGAATACGGCTTGCACGCCGCTGTCCTTGATCGCGGCGACGAGCGTGTCGATTTCGGCGGCCGAGGGTTCGGCGTTGTCGTCCCAGCTGGGCATGACCGAGCCGATGAAGGTGATGCCGTAGTCGTGGTTGAAGTATGTCAGCGCGTCGTGGTTGGTGACGAGCAGGCGGTCTGCTTCGGGCACCGATTCGATGTTTTCGGCAATCCAGGTGTCGAGCGCGTCGAGCTTTTCGACGTACGCGGCGGCGTTGGTTTCGTAGGTTTCGGCGTGGGCTTCGTCGACGGATGCAAGGCCCGTTGCGATCTCGGTGGTCATCTCGGATGCGAGGGTCGGCGAGGTCCAGATGTGCGGGTTTTCGTCGCCGTGGTCGTGGTCGTCGTGCGCTTCTTCGTTGTGCGCGTGTTCCGCGTCCTCGGAATCCGTTGCCGCTTCATCGGCGTGGTCGTGTTCGTCTCCCGCGTGCGACTCGGCTTCCACGTCGTGCGCGTGTTCGGCGCCCGCAGAATCCGTTGCCGTTTCATCGCCGTGATCGTGCTCGTCTTCGGCGCCCGATTCGGATTCGTCGCCGTGATCGTGGTCGCCTCCCGCGAGGATCTCGCTCGCGTCGATGCCCGAGGAAGCGTCGATCGTGGTGCCTTCGAAGCCTGCGGATTCAAGAATGTCGGGAAGCCAGGTTTCCAGCCCTATGCCGTTCATGATCACGACATCGGCGGTGCGGATGAGTTCAAGATCGGCGGCGTTCGCTTCAAAGCTGTGTGCCGAGGCGTTGGGTTGCAAGAGCCCGGTGACCTGCGCATCCGTACCCGCGGTGACGTTGTTCGCGAAGTCGGTGAGCTGGGTGGTCGTGGTGACAATCTGCAGGCCGTCGGCGGCGGGGTCCTCGCTCGCGTTCGAGCAGCCAACCAGGCCGGTGGCGATGGCGATCGCGGCAGCGCCGCCGAGTAGTGTGCGGGTGAAGTTGCGCACTGCGGTCCTCTCCAACCGGAAGAAAACGAAAACGGCGCCGCTCCCGGTCACAGCCACCGCAGCTACTAACGATAACCGTTATCAGGTGTCACCGCAATTTGGCGGCGCCGCCCCGTACTGCCGCCGCGACCACCACCCCACTAACTCGTCACTCAACGCTGAACACCGTCGGAAAAACAGCATCCATCGACGAGTCTCCGCAGTACCCCGCAACAACTCGTCACTCGACGCTGCCAACAGCCGAAAAGACAGCATCTATCGACGAGTCTCCGAAGGGCCCGAAAGTAACTCGTCACCAGACGCTGCCCGCAGCGAGCAGAGCAGCATCCAGTGACGAGTCTCGGTAGCCGACCCGAAGCCGCCCGGCGGCGGAGCGCCGCGGCACCGCCCGCCGCTAATCGAGCAGCAGCGCTGGCTCTTCGACGATCCGCGCGACGTCGGCGAGGAAGCGCGAGGCGACGTCACCGTCGACCAGGCGGTGGTCGAAGGAGGCGGCGAGCGTGGTCACCTGGCGCACCTGCACCTCATCGTTCACCACCCAGGGCTTCGGCCGTACGGTACCGAACGCAACAATCCCGACCTCGCCCGGCATGAGCACGGGAGTTCCCGCATCCATCCCAAAGACACCGATATTGGTGATCGTGAAGGTGCCGTGCTGCTGATCGGCCGGGGGCGTCTTACCCTCGCGCGCGGTGATCGTGAGCTTCTCGAGGGCACCCGCGAGCTCACGCATACTGAGCTCCTGCGCATCCTTAATGTTCGGCACGATCAGACCCCGCGGGGTCGCAGCCGCAATGCCGAGGTTCACGTAGTGCTTGATCGTGTATTCGGTGTCGGTCCAGGTCGCGTTCACCGTCGGGTTGCGGCGAATCGCCCAGATCACGGCCTTCGCGACCAGCAACAGCGGCGAAACCTTCACCCCCGCGAAGTCGGGCGAGCTCTTGAGCCGCTTGACGTATTCCATGGTGCGGGTCGCATCCACGTCCACGAAAAGCGTGACGTGCGGCGCGGTGAACATGGACTTCACCATGTTCTGGGCGATCTGCTTGCGCACGCCCTTGACCGGGAAGGTCTCCTCGCGCACCGGGTTCCAGCTCGGCGTTTCGAGGTTGGTAAACAGTTTCGCCTGCTCGGCGTGCCGGATGACGTCCTCGCGGGTGATTTCCCCGGCAAGCCCGGTGGCCTGGACCTGGCTCAGCTCGACCTCGAGGTCTCTCGCCAGCTTGCGGATCGGCGGCTTCGCCACGATCGGGTAGGCGGATGCGGCGGGTACGGAAGCGGGCCGGGCCGACTTGGGGTGTGCTGGCTTGGCTTTCGCAGCTTGTGCCTGCTGCACTTCGGTTTCGGTCGCGGGCTTGGTGCGCTCCGCGACCTTGCGGCGGCGACCGGATCGGCGCGACTGTGCGGAGGGGGCGGTGCCGTAACCCACGAGGTTGGCGCCGCCTTCCGAATCAACCGTGCTCGCTGCATCCCGCTCGGCCTCGGCAAATTCTTCGGAGGTGAGGCCGGGATGCCCGTCACCATCGGGATCATTCGGGTCGGTGATGACCTCGGAGCCGGGCGAATCGGCCGTTTCGATCGAGAGAATCGCGCTGCCCACCTCGACGGTCTCGCCTTCACCGGCGAGGAGATTGGCGATCTTGCCTTCGAAGGGGCTCGGCAGCTCGACCAGCGACTTTGCGGTCTCGATTTCGACGAGCACGTCGTTCACGTTGACGGTGTCACCGATCTTGACTCGCCACTCGACGATTTCAGCTTCGGTGAGGCCCTCGCCTACATCTGGGAGTTCAAACTCAATGGCCATGGGTACTCCTAGTAGTCCAGCGTGCGGTCGATCGCGTCGAGCACGCGATCCACGTCGGGTAGATAGTGTTTTTCGAGTCGAGCGGGCGGGAAGGGCACGTCGTAGGCGCTGGCGCGCAGCACCGGTGCCTCCAGGCTATAGAAGCAGCGTTCCGCAATCGTCGCGGCGATTTCACTGCCCACCGAGACATTGCCCGGTGCTTCTTGGGCGACCACCGCTCGGCCGGTCTTGCGGACCGAGTCAAAGATCGGATCCCAGTCGATCGGCGAGACGCTCCGCAAATCGAGTACCTCTACCGAAACACCCTCGGCTTCCGCGAGCTGGGCCGCCTGCAGGTTCATCGTCGTCTGCGCACCGAAACCGATCAGGGTGACGTGCTCGCCCTCGCGGGCCACGCGAGTCTGCACCATCGGCGCGCTCGCCTCCGCGAGGTTCACCTCGCCCTTGGGCCAGTAGCGACTCTTGGGTTCGAGGAACACGACCGGGTCGTTCGATTCGATGGCCTGCTGGATCATCCAGTAGGCATCGTTCGGGGTCGACGGCGAGATGACGCGGATGCCCGGGGTATGCGCAAAGTAGGTTTCGGGGCTCTCCATGTGGTGTTCGATGGCACCGACATGGCCGCCGTAGGGGATGCGGATGACGATTGGCAGCGTCACCGCACCTTGCGTACGGGCGTGGAATTTCGCCAGCTGCGAGGTGATCTGGTCGAAGGCGGGATACACGAAGCCGTCGAACTGGATCTCACATACCGGCCGGTAGCCGCGCATCGCGAGGCCGATCGCGGTGCCGAGGATGCCCGACTCGGCAAGCGGGGTATCCATCACGCGGTGCGCACCAAAGTCACGCTTGAGGTGCTCGGTGATGCGGAAGACGCCACCGAGGGTGCCGATGTCTTCGCCCATGAGGAGGACTTTTTCGTCCTTCTCCATCGCGGCACGCAGACCGGCATTGAGGGCTTTCGCGAGTGGGAGATTTTCGCGGTCGGTCATGCATCCTCCTCGAGCGATTCCTCGAAGTCGAAGAAGGCCAGTTGCTGTCGTCGAATCTCTTCGTTCGCGTCGGCGTAGGCGTGAGTGAACATTTGGTGTGGCTCCGGTTCTGGGAGCGCAAGCGTGCGTCGACGGATGTCGGCGGCGTAGTCCGCGGCTTCGGCATCAATGTCGGTGAAGAAACTATCCGCATCACCTTCGGCGCGCAGGTACTTTTCGAGCCGGTCGATCGGGTCGCGATCGCGCCAGTACTGCTCTTCATCCTTGCTGCGGTACTTGGTTGGATCGTCGCTCGTGGTGTGCGCACCCATCCGGTAGGTGAGTGCCTCGATGAATGACGGGCCCTTGCCGGCGCGGGCGTCGTCCATGAACTGCCCGGTCACGGCCCAGCTGGCCATCACGTCGTTGCCGTCGATTTGCACGGTGGGGATGCCGAAGCCATCCGCGCGTTGATAGAGCGGGACGGGTGACTGCACGCTCACGGGCACCGAAATGGCCCAGTGGTTGTTCTGCAGGAAAAAGACTTCGGGGGTGTTGTAACTGCGCGCGAACACGAGCGCTTCGTTGAGGTCACCTTGGCTCGTGGAACCGTCACCGAAGTAGACGATGGTGGCTTCATCCTCGTCGAGACTGCCGGTACCCACCTTGCCGTCAAGGGTTTGCCCCATCGCGTAACCCGTGGCGTGCAGCGTCTGGGATGCGATCACCAGCACGTAATTGCGGAAGTTATTTTCTTCTTCTGGGTCCCAGCCGCTATTGGTGACCCCGCGCAGCAGTGCCAGGATTTTGACGAGGTCAAGCCCGCGCACGAACCCAACGCCGTGTTCGCGGTAGGAGGGGAAAATGGCGTCTTGCGCACGTGCCGCGAGTCCGGAACCGATCTGCGCAGCTTCCTGTCCTTCGGCGGGAACATAGAGCGCGAGTTGTCCCTGTCGCTGCAAATGGGTGGCTTCCCGATCGAATGCTCGCACCAGGCGCATCTGCCGATATGCGGTGCGCCAGAGTGAGTCCTCGGCTGTTGCCAAGCGCTCTTGGAAAGGCTCAAACGCTGCCGTTGGCTCGAGTTTTCCCTCGGGAGAGAGCGCTGAAGCAAATTCTCTGGCTGCAGTCACGCGGTCGACACCTTCCAACTGATCGATACAACTTCGTCAGTCTATGGCCAAAGGGCCGTAGATTCTGAGTCCTTCTACTAGGGGAATCCGAGATTAATTAGTGGGTTCCCACAACCGCACCGTTCGATTTAACCTGCGTTCTGCTCTTCGGCACGCAGGTAAGGATAGCGTTCGATGGCCCGCCAACAGGCTGCCAGCAGTGGTGTTACTGCTTCTTCCTCGGCGATCGAAATGCGGATGCCGTCACCGGGGAAGGCTCGGGCGATGATGCCACCTTCGCGGAGAATCTCAGCAACGGCTTCAGTTTGTTCACCGCAGGGCAGCCACACGAAGTTCGCCTGTGTCTCCGGTACCGGCCAGCCTTGGTCGAGCAGCGCGCGTCGTACCTCATCTCGTCGAGCCGTGATTTCATTCACGCGCTGACGGATCGCTTCGGGTTCCCCCATGACCGCGAGCGCCGCGGCCTGTGCTTGACCGGAGATCAGGAAGGGAATTGCGGTGGTGTTGAAGGCGCGCATGATTTCCGGGTGACCGAGCATGTAGCCCACGCGCATTCCGGCGAGCCCATAGGCCTTCGAGAAGGTGCGGGCGATCACGAGGTTCGGGTGGTCGGCCAGGATGCGCGTGGCGTTGAGCGCGCTCGGGTCGGTGACGAATTCGATATAGGCCTCGTCGGCGATCACCAGCAGGTCGCTGGGGACCTTCTCCATGAACTGCTCGAATTCGCGCTGACCAACTGCCGGTCCGGTGGGGTTATTTGGCGTGCACACGATAACCAAGCGGGTGCGCTCGGTGATGGCGTCAAGCATGGCCTCGAGGTTGGTGGTGCCGTCCTTGCGTAGCGGGACGGTGACCGAAGTCGCCCCGGCAAGGGTGACCATGCCCGGATATGCCTCGAAGGAGCGCCACGGGTAGAGCACCTCATCGCCTACGGAGGCCGCAGCTTGCACCGCCTGATACAGCAGCGACACCGATCCGGCGCCGACGATCACGTTGTCGACGGCCAGCCCGTAGTGCTCGGCGAGTGCTTCCCGGACAACTTTTGCAGAGGCGTCCGGATAGCGGTTCGTGATGACTGACTCGGTCACCGCCTTTTGCACGCTCTCGAGCGGCTCGAAGTGCACCTCGTTCGAGGAAAGCTTGAAGGAGTTCGCGGGGGCGGGCTTTCCCTGGGTATAAGCGCGCTGGGCGAGAATCTCAGGTCGTAGCTTCACTGGAACGTCAGTCATGCCCAAAGTCTACGGGCTTCCCTGAAAGCATTCATGCCGGTACGCGAGACTGTGCGCATGCGTTTTCTCGCCACCATTGTTCTGAATGCCATCGCGTTGTGGTTGACGACGCTCATCTTGGGCGCTGGAATCACCGTCACCGCATACGAAGAAACAAACCTCGCGCTCATCGTCACCTATCTCCTGCTCGCATTGGTGTGGGGGCTTGTGAACGCGATCATCGGCAAGGTGGTGCGGTTTGTCTCTTTCCCCCTGTACTGCCTCACGCTGGGCTTATTCGCACTCGTGGTCAACGGCTTCCTGTTCTGGCTCGTGGCCTGGCTGAGCGAGCAGGCCGGTTTCGGTATCGCAGTGGATAACTTCTGGTGGGCTATTGGTGGTGCCCTGCTGATGGGTATCTTCTCGGCAATCCTCAACGGCATCTTCAACAACCGCTCACGTAGCCGCGACGACGACCGCGACTAAGCCCCGGCTCGACGCACCGACTACCCGGCTAGCGTCCGGGGCGGGGGACTTCCACTTGGAAGGCATCCGGCATTGCGGGACCTTCCGGCTTTCCGCCGAGGGCCTCATCGATGCCGAGGAAACCAATGGGGTTTTCGCCTACCCCATCGGCGAGGTCACCGAAATCGGGCAGCAGTTTCGACATGATCGGTTCCGAGGACACCGGGGTCTTCGTCCCCGAGGGAGCGCCAGAAGTTGCCGCTTCCGTCGAGTCGGGATACTCCCGCTGGAGGTGGAAGTCATGCGTGGCTACGGGCTCCGCGCCTGCGAGCGGGTCAAGGACCGCATCGCGATTCGCCACGGAGGCCGCATCCTCGTGCGCGTCATAGAGCGCGGCGGTGTCTTGATAGGTATGCATCATGTGCGGGCCGAGGATTCCCTGGTCTTGCGGCACACCATTCGGGTAGGGGTCTCGGTGCACCACGGCGACTTCACCCGCCGCCGGTGGCACGATTCCCTGCAACCCGGTGATGAGATCCCCCGAGTGCTCGAGCTGCACCACGGGAATACTCCCGCCGATCTCATTGCCGTGAATGGGCGACCCCGCCAGCAGCACTGATTGGGTCTGCCATTGTTCAGACCCCGCGAGTGCCGCCGCCACGAGCGCACCCTGCGAGTAGCCCGCAAAGACCACCGCATCTCCCGGAGCGACGCCCGCCTGCTCCATCGCGGCAATCGTGGCACCGATGGTTTCATCGTCCTGCCCCGCAAAAGCCGCCAGATTCGACAGGTTATCCATCGGGTTTTCGCCACCAAAGCCGGTAGAACTGGTCCCGGCGACGCTGACCACGTAGACAGTCTCACCCTCAGGAGTGAGATATTCCGTGACGGTCACGTGAGTGCCGTCGGGAGTGGTTTTCGGGATGCTCTGCATCAGATCGCCAATCGACTCCGGCGTCGCAACCGGCTCACGTTCGGCATGTTCGATCTTGTAGTCGCGCGCGCCCTGAACGCGTTGGATCACATCAGAAATCGCGCCGGCCGCCGCCTGTGGTGATGACAACGACTGGCGAATCAGCGCCTGCGCGGCAATCGCGCCCAGCGGTCCGAGCACAGCGCCACCAGCGACGCCGGCAACGCCAGAGACCGCTTCGCCGATGATCTCGTCGCCCCCGGAGGTGAGCGTGCGCACGAGCAGCACCATCATCGGGTTCGCGAGCGAATGCTGGTTCTCACCCAGCCAGCTGGCGAGGTCATCCGCACCCACCATGAGCCCCGCATCCTCAAGTCCGTGATAGGCGAGGGTACCGGCCACCACGAGCGCGAGCCCACCCGGGGTCATCAGCGTGCCCGCGAGCGCGCCTGCGGCAAACAGGCCACCCTGCGCCACCCCCACCACGATCGCCGTGGTGACCTGATCGGAAAGCTCCGAGAATGCCGACACGACCGTCGCATCCACCTCTTCGTACCACTGCTGCGCCTGCAGCAGATGACTGGCCAGCCCGTGTGCCATACCGGCGAGACCAGCGAGGCCCAACTCCATCAGTGAGGCCTCCCCCGAGGCCTGTAGGAGCTTCACCACTGCCGCGGTACGCCAAGCATCCGCCGGATACCAAGACTGTTCGCTGAGCGTGCCTTCCAGGGAGGCAATGCCGTCGCCAAGCTCGCTCATCCGCTCACTCGCGGGGCCAAACGAGGCAGTATCAACCTGAATCTGCCCGCCATTCATAGGAACTCCACCCCGATCTGCTGGTCGATCAGCCACACGGCGTCGTCATAGTGCGCCGCAGCTACCCCGCAGGCCACCGCGGCAAGCCCCAAGGCGGTGCTGATCGTCGTGCGGCCCAGGTCGTAGGTGAGCCGCGCGCTGGAAACCCAGTCGCTGATCACGGCCTCGTCGGCAAGCGGCACGAGCCGGTTGTTGAGTGTTTGCGCGGAGTCCCGCAGCAGCTGCGCAAAGTCGACACAGTTCTGCCGGATCCGTTCGATTGTGTCCCGTTCAATCCCGGTCACTAGCCCGGTCGATTCCCCGTCGCCCATGTGCATCCCCCTCAGCAATCGAAAGTCGATCTCGAACGTCGATGCCCAAAGGATGCCCGGCCAGCAAGCAACCTGCGCGACTGCTCGTCACGACTGTGCATAACCGCGCATCCACAACCCCGAAGCAAGCCACCGGACGAACAAATATGGTCTTCGGCCACAGAATCAGGCTCTGTTTCCCTTGTGTTGAACTGAATGCGCAACAATTACGAGCATGGCCTCCAACGGATCGCAGCCGGTATTCCGAATTTGCTTCGTGTGCACCGGCAATATTTGCCGCTCGCCCATGGCCGAAATCATCATGCGTGAGTTCGTGAAACAGCGCGGGCTCAGCGAGGCCATCCAGCTCGAATCCGCGGGCACCGGCGAATGGCATGTGGGGGAAAAGGCTGATCCGCGCACCCGCTCCGCGCTCACCCGCGCCGGATATTCCGGGGAGCAGCACCGCGCCAAACAGTTTGATCCGGAAGACTTTCGTCGCTTCGATCTGTTGTTGACCTTCGATCGCGGCCAGCAGCGCATCCTGCGCACCTGGGCCGAAACCGAGACCAATCGGGCGCTCATCCAACCACTGTTGAGCTTTGATCCCGCCCGAGCGCACAATCTCGAGGTCCCAGATCCCTACTATGGAACCGACGAATTATTTGACGAGGTGCGCGACACCATCGAGCAAGCCTGCACACAGCTGCTGAACCAGATTGAGCCAGCCGTGCGGGCGGCCCGAGATTCTGCGCCCTCTCGATGAACGGAGCGCTATGAGCCCCCTACCCCCGCAATACCTCAGCCCCCTCGACAACCGGTACTTCAAGGTCGTCTCCCCCATCGGTGAGCACCTCAGCGAAGCCGCGCTGAATCGGGCCCGAGTTGCGGTCGAGATCGAGTGGCTCATCTACCTCACGAACAATAAGTTCTTCGGCACCGAGCCGATTGCGGAGGACCTGCAGGCGAAGCTGCGCGGCGTGGTGGATGCTTTCGACCAGTCGGCGATTGACGAGCTCGGCTCGATCGAGGCCACCACGCGCCACGATGTGAAGGCCGTGGAGTACTACGTGCGCGCCCGCCTCGGTGAGCTTGGCCTCTCGGGTATTGAGGAGCTCACCCACTTCGGTTGCACCTCGGAGGACATCAACAACACCTCCTACGCAATCACGATTCGCGATGCCGTCACCAAGGTGTGGCTGCCCGCCGCGACCGCGCTCACCGACCAGGTCGCCGCACTCGCTGTCGCCCAGCGCGACCAGCCGCTGCTCTCACTCACCCACGGCCAGCCCGCCACCCCGACCACTCTCGGGAAGGAACTCGCCGTGGTCGCCCACCGTCTGCGTCGCGTGTTGAAGCGCATCGAGCAGCAGGAATACCTCGGCAAGTGGGCCGGCGCCACCGGAAACTTCGCCGCGCACGTCGCGGTTGCGCCCGGGATCGACTGGGAGAAGGTCGCCGACGAGTTCACCGCGCAACTGGGCCTGGTCTGGAACCCGCTCACCACCCAGATCGAATCGCACGACTGGCAGGCGGAGCTCTACTCCGACATCGCGCACTTCAACCGCATCCTGCACAACTTCGCGAGCGACATCTGGCTGTACATCATGCGCGGCGTGTTCAAGCAGATCCCGCAGCCCGGGGCGACCGGTTCCTCGACGATGCCGCACAAGATCAACCCGATCCGCTTCGAGAACGCCGAGTCGAACCTCGAGCTGTCGAACGCCTTCCTCGACTCGCTCGCGCAGACCCTCGTCACCTCGCGCCTGCAGCGCGACCTCACTGACTCCTCCTCGCAGCGCAATATCGGCGTCGCGTTTGGCCACTCACTGCTCGCAATCGACAACGTCAGCCGCGGCCTTCGCGAGCTCGACATCAACGCCGAGAAGCTCGCGGCAGAGCTCGACGGCAACTGGGAGGTCCTCGCCGAGGCCATCCAGACCGTGATCCGCGCCGAAATCGTCGCCGGTCGCTCGAAGATCGAAGACCCCTACGCCGTGCTCAAAGAGCTCACCCGCGGCCACTCGGTTGGTCGTGAGGAGCTCGTCGAGTTCGTGAACGGTCTCGACATCGGTGAGGATGCGAAGGCGCAGCTTCGCGAGCTCACCCCCGGCAGCTACACGGGTCGTTCTTCGGCCCTGGTCGACCGACTCAAGTAGGCCAGCCAATTTCTTTGCATCCGCGCCCGCAGGTTATTCCCTGCGGGCGCGGATTCTTAGTAGGTTGCTAGCAGGATCATGAACGCCAGCCACCTAAGCCGCCAAAGCCGCGAGGCCGCCATTAGCGCGCTCAAGCGCAGCCGTCAGGCTGGTGGCGGACCCACTGGCAGCGAACCTACCGGTCAGGCGAGCGCCGGAACCCACGGCCGTCCCGACGGCGAACCCCTCGACGTGCTCGTAATCGGTGGCGGCGTCACCGGGGCAGGAACCGCCCTCGATGCCGCCAGCCGGGGCCTTCGCGTCGGCCTCGTCGAAGCGGAAGACTGGGCTTCCGGTACCTCGAGTCGCTCGAGCAAACTCCTCCACGGCGGCCTGCGCTACCTCGAAATGCTCGACTTCGCGCTCGTCCACGAGGCCCTCACCGAGCGCGATGTATTGCTAACCAGGCTCGCTCCGCACCTTGTCGAACCGATCGCTTTCCTGCATCCACTTCGACGGCCGATTTGGGATCGTTTCTACTACGGCACCGGTATCGCGCTGTACGACCTGCTCGCCACCCTCCGCCGGATGCCGCGGGTGATGCCCTGGCACCGCCACGTGAGCCGACGCGAACTGCACCACGCTTTCCCTGAATTTCGCGGCGATGCCGCGGTCGGGGCGATCCAGTATTGGGATGCGCGGGTCGATGACGCCCGCCTAGTCACCTCGCTCGTGCGCACCGCCGCCGCGCAAGGCTCGCACGTCGCCTCCCGCGTACAGGTCACGGGATTACACACGGATGCGGCGGGTCGCGTGGACGGGGCGATGCTGGTCGATCTCGAATCCGGTGAGCATTTCGAGGTCCGCGCCAAGCAGGTCATTAGCGCCACCGGTGTGTGGACCGAAGCTACCCAGGCGATGGCCGCACCCGGGGGTTTGCGGGTGCTCGCGTCAAAGGGCATTCACGTAGTAGTTCCGAAAGAGCGCCTGACCGGGGAGCGCGGCCTGATTCTGCGCACCGCAAAGAGCGTGCTGTTCGTGATCCCCTGGTCGCGCTATTGGATCATTGGCACCACCGACACTCCTTGGACTGAGGACCTGCACCATCCCGTGCCCACTGCCGCGGATATTGACTATGTGCTCGCGGAAGCGAATCGAGTGCTGCGCACGCCCTTGACCCGCGAGGATGTGGTCGGCAGTTACGCGGGACTGCGCCCCTTGCTGCTACCCGAGGTGAAAGCCGGCACGAAGTCGGCGAAGGTCTCTCGCGAGCACACGGTCGCCTCCCCCGTGCCGGGCCTCGTGTCGATCGCGGGCGGCAAGCTCACTACCTATCGCGTCATGGCGAAGGATGCGGTGGATTTCGCGCTCGGGGCCGAGGCGGCACGGCGCCCCTCACGAACCGAAACGCTACGGCTGGTCGGAGCTGAGCTTCGCCCGTCAGTCGCCGAACGACTACCGGCCGGCCGCACGATGGGGCTGCGAGAAACTGCCCGATTCACCCGCGATTTCGTGACGACACACGGGCTCGAAGACCGCTTCACACGGCACCTGCTACGTCGCTATGGCAACAATATTGCCGAACTCGCACAGATTGTCGCCGAGATCCCCGAAGCTGCGCGACCGCTCGGAGCAGCATCCGCTTACCTGCGTGCGGAAATCATCTACGCCATCCGTGCCGAGGGCGCACTCCATCTGGACGATCTCATGGACCGTCGCACGCGCATCCGCTTTGAATACCCGAATCAGGGGTTGGATGCGGTGGTCGAGATCGCGGCGATCGCCGCGCAGGAGCTCGGCTGGTCGGCCGAGCGAGAACGCGAGGAAGTCGCGGCGTACCGCGCCATGGTGATCGCCTACGCGCAGGCGATCACACAGCCCGACGACGCCGCAGCCGCAAAAGCGGACGCACACCGGGGTGATCAATCACAGACCCGGGTCGGTAGCACTGAGCCGGGTTGGTAGAACAGCATGGTTCGGCGCTAACAGCCCGGCTCGATGAGGAAGGCGCGCCGCAAACGCTCGGTGAAGGATGCGCGGCGCAGTGCCGCTAACGACCGGGCGTGAGTGCCCGCGGCGAAGAGCTAGGCGGACTTTTCGCCGGGGTGCTGGTCGTCTTGGGTGTCGGGCGCGGGCGCGGGACGGCTGGGCTCGTCCTTCGTTTTGCCCTCGCGCTCTTCTTCTTCGCGCGGGAGCTCTTCGTCGTACTTCTCGAGCGGTCGAAGCGAGGCGCCCTGGGCGCCGGGTTCCTTCGACTCGTAGAGTTGACGGTCCAAGTACACCGGCACATCCGGGTTCGGCTTATAGCTCAGGAGCAAGAGCGCGAGCACCAGCAGCACGATAACCATTGCGATGCCGCCAAAAATGAAGCCAAGCAGCCAATTCTGGAGCGTGAGCAGGACGACGCCGAGAACAAAGACACCGCAGACAAACGAGAGCGCGACAACCTCGAAGGGCTTCATAAGCGCACGCTGCGCGGAACGGTCTTTCTTCGACGATGACTTCGCCACTAACTAACTCTCTTTCTTTGCGGGGGATTTGGCGTTCTTGCCGTCATCGCGGCGGCGCAACGCCGAGCGAAGGGTGAACGCCTCGATAACGAGCAGCACGCCAAGGACGGCGAGATAGGCACCGACAAAGCCGATGGCTTGAACTTCTGCGGTGAGCGAGCCCTCAATGTGCTCAATGCCACCATAGTCGGCGTCAAGTTCCGGCGGCACGAACGCGACGATGATGCCGAGCAGCATCGTGATCGCGCCCGAGAGCACGATTTCGCTGCGGTACATCGACTGTTTTCGGAATACCAGCCCAGCCACGAGCTCAATCGCGCCGGTCACGATCGCCCAAATTGCGACGGTCCAAATGAAGTTGTGCACGGTGGCCCAGTCGTGACCGCCCGTGCCCATGAAGAGGCAGTAGCCGCCGACGAGCGCGCCAAGAATGGAGCGGGCAAACACGAAACTGCGAAGCGGGTGGCCCTTAATTCCGACGGCTTCAAAGCCGACAATCACGCCCGACCACAGTGCCACCGCGCCAAACACGACAAACCCAAACCGGGCCGTGTGCTCTTGCGTGAACGTGATCACCAGGGCGCCGATCAGCGCGGGCAGTGCGCGGAAGAGCATCGACTTCCAGAGCGAATCGGGAAGGCGCTTATCGATCTCAGCGACCGAGGTCTTGTTCTGAGTCTTATTCATCGAGAAGCTTCCTTTCCGAGCGATGACTGGCGTGATCATCCGTGTCGGTAAGCAAACGACTGGCGATCCTGAGACCAACGCTGAATACCCACCAGTCTACCCACGTGTCGGCTCCCAATTTGACCGGGATTGGCTTTGAGAGCAAAGCGAGAGGCGGCCAGGGCAATGGATGCATGGCATCGGACGCGCTGGCCGCCTCGCGAGGATCAGTCGGCGGAGATTAGTCTTCGGCCGGGATCAGTTCGAACTCGGTGTTGTCGATCTGCGTGCGCAGTTCGTCGAGCGTCGCGTCGGAGTCCTGGCAGGTCAGCCCCATGGTGAGCACCGAACCGCTGTCCGAGAAGGGGTGAACAGCGAAGATCGCCGACACGGAGCCCCACTCGCTCTCATTGCTCATTTGGAAGACGGCAAATTCTACGGATTCGCCGTTGATGTCCTTCACTGTGAAGTTATCCAGGCGTTCTGCTTCAAAATCGGCGCCCGTCTCTTCCATCATTTCCGCGAAGCCATCGTCGATGCTGCCTTCGACGTTGTCGGGGTCGATGTCATCAAACCCGGAAGTGACGAAATCTGCGTTGTAGCCGCAAGCCCCACTCGGGTCTTGGATGTAGTAGCTGTAGCTATCGTCATCCCAGTCGCCGACGTACTCAATTTCGACGTCATCGACCAGGCTCTTGGAGTTGAGGGAGTAGCCCTTACCACCGCTAAAGAGCGCGATCGCGCCCCAGATAAGGCCGCCAATGAGCGCAACGGCAACCACAGCGACCACGATCCAGACCCACGCAGGGAACTTCTTGGCGCCGCCAGCACCGGGCCCGCCAGCACCCGGCGCCGCGTTATAGGTGCCCTGCGCGTAGGCACCACCCTGCTGGCCGTAACCCTGGTGGCCATAACCCTGCTGGCCATAAGCAGGTTGCCCGCTGGCCTGCTGACCGGCACCTTGCTGACCATAGCCCTGTTGGCCGTAACCAGACTGACCGGCACCCTGCTGACCGGGAGCCGGCTGCTGGCCGAAGTCTTGCTGAGGCTGCGCATCCGTCGGCTGGTAACCGTAGCCCTGCTGGCCGTTGCCCGCCTGCTGGCCATACCCCTGCTGATTCGACGCGCTTGCGTCGCCGAAGTTTGGCTGCCCGGAGTTCTCCGCGCCGTTGGGGTTCGCCGAGTTATTCGGGTTCTGGTCGCCACCCTGGGTTGGCGGGAACTGATTCGACATTCAAATCCTTCGGTTGAGTCGTAATTCTTGGCTACCTGCGCAAACTTGCGTAAATTTTGCACGCAGAGCTGCCCGGTCCTGAGGCCATATTGCTACAGGAAGGTGTATCGCTTCGAGTGGAGCCCGCCATTTTCCACACAAGGGATGATCGCGGCGTACGAACCAGTGATGAGTCCTCCTCCCTAGTTGAGGAGGTCGAGACTCACTTCCACGCCGAGCAGGGTGTCTTGCAGCACTTCGCGGTCCAACTCACCGGTGCGCTCGCACTTCATCGTGAACACCACGTAGTCCCCCGAGCCCGCGAAAGTCCTGGCCGCGACGACCGTGTCCAGGCCCGTGGTCGCATCCTCATCGACATACACGAGTTCAATCGACTGTCCCGACTCACTCACGAGACGCACCACCCCATAGCCGCTGGTGTCACGGCCGCCTTGTTCCAATAGCGAAAGCGTCGCCGCCTCGTCGGTTTCGGCGTCGAGGATGCGCGGGTCATCAAATTTCCCGGTGGTCCAAGTGAATACGCACATCACCTCGATGGCGTTACTGATATTGCCGTATTCGGGACCGGATTCGGAACGGGCATTCGCTGGGCGCACGAGCGTCCAGCCCTGCTCCTCCGCGTCGAATTGAATGATCGGCTCGGCGTTCAGATGCGTCTTATTTGAGATCACCAGGTCCGCCTGCATCCGCTCGAACCCGAGGTAGAACGCCGCCCATACGAGCAGCGAAAACACCACCGTGCCGGCAAGGATCGCCGCACCGGCGCCGAACTTTCGACGACCCTCGCGTCGCCGCGGAGGTTCGCCGTCGCCGATCGGCGCAGGCTGCCTCGGCTCCGGCTGCCTCGGTTCGGCGGATGCGTGACTCATGCGTTACAGACTAGCCAGTCGGCTGCGAGCACGTCACGCGTCCCGACGCATCCGCGACCGCTAGTCGGCGGGGAATCTTATACCGAAACCACTCGGGCGAGCGTAGCCGGGACGCCGTCGAAACCGGATTGCGCATCCAGCCGGAAGCTGCCCTCTTGCAAGCCGGAAACTACGCGGAAGATGTCCAGCGCGAGCGAATCAGTCTGCACGCGCGTGACCGCATCCTTCGTCTCCAAACCAATTAGCGTGGCCTGCGGGGCTCGCTCTGACGTGCCGGTGCCCTGCACCGCAACGCTCACCGGCAGCGGCGTCTCAGACTCCGCCAGAAACACTTCGGCCTGGTGTTGCCCGGTGGTGATCGCCGTCACGAGCGCGGCCACGGCTACCGGATCAGCTGCGGCGTCGTACACCCAGCGGTGGCCCAGCACCGAGTGCTCCAGTTCGGTGACGAGGAAGCGACCGGCGTCGGCCATCGCAGCGCCGCGATAGCTCAACGGCACCTGGTACACCGTGCCGGATGCGCCGCGCACGATGTGCGTCTCGATGCCCACTTCACCGTTTGGGTCGTCGAATCGGAAAGCACCGAGGACCTCGATCGCGGGATTGCTTTCTTGGAACCACGACTGTGTGGGAAGCCAGGCCGCGATCAGGTCGGGCTTGGAAGGAACCAGCTTTGCGTCAAAAACAATGGCCATGCAGCCACGCTAGCCTGCGGCCGCGTCACCGACCTCAGAACTTCCCGGGCGCGAGCCGCGCCGCCTGCGGCGCTCGGGTTTCGGCGCGGAGGGATTGAGGTCGGGTTCGGAAGAGATGAGCAGGTTGATCCAGCGGGCGTTGGGGTTCGCATCCACCAACACCGCCTTGACCAGCAGCGTCGCCGGCAGCGCGAGGAGTGCCCCAATCGGGCCGAGGGCGAAGGCCCACACCAGCAGTGAAAGGAAGGACACCGTGGGAGTGACACCGACCGCTTCACCCGCAAACTTCGGCTGGATAAGTGACTGAATCACGAAGTTAATGATCGACCAGACCGCGAGCACGATCAGCGCGTTCACCCAGTCATTTGCGAGCAGGGCCATCAGCACCGGCGGAATCATCCCGATCACGAAACCAATATTGGGGATGTAGTTCGTGAGGAAGGAGAACACACCCCACACGAGCGCCAGCGGCACACCGAGGATCTCGAGCGCGATCACGTCGATCACCGCGACGATGAGGCCAAAGATCGTGGTGACGATCCAGTAGCGGCCCACGCCCTGCGAGAAAGAATCAAAGGCGGCACCCACCTGGGGTTGTTCGACGCGGACGCGCTGCATGCGCGGCTCAAAGGTGACCGCGTCAAAGAAGATGAAAAAGATCACCACGAGCAGGGTCGCAAACAGCGACATCACGCTCCCGAAGTTTCCCATCAGGCTCTGCAGTAGTGCGGCGATCTGCGCCGGGTTGAATAGCCCCTGCAGCTGCGCGAGCAGCGCATCCTGCGTGATGCCGAAGCCGCTCAGCCACTCGAGCAGATTGCGATAGAGGTCGTTAAACTCCGCGCCGTACTTTGGCAGCTCCTGGATCAGCAGCGCCACCGACCAGATCATCAGCCCGACAAAGAGGATCAGTAGCGCATACACCGTGAGCGCCGCGACCGTACCGGCGAGGATTTTCGGCACGCGTCTGCGGAGCATCCAGTGGAAGAACGGCGAGATCGCGAGCGCCAGGTTGAAGCCGAGGAACACCGGTGTGACGAAGCTCGCGATCTGCTGCAGGGCGATCAGCCCGACGATGGCGAGCACCACACCCGCGAGGATCGCGAGCGGTTTCGGGTAGGTGATTCCGCGGTGCTTATCGCTTGCGGGTGTGGAGTTTTTGGAGTTTCCGGAGCCAGCTGCGCTCGGGTCGTGCTCGTCGCGCTCAGCTTGCATTCGTTCGTTCTCCTCCACGCCGCGGCTCTACCCCTGCCAATTTATGCGGTTTCGGCTGCTCGGGCCATGTGAGCGCTATTCTCGTGGCCGCGGCTTCCGCCGCAGCCCCTGCGGTTTCACGAGCATTCCGCGCGGTTCGCGCACCCACCAGTTGCCGGTGCGCTTTCGCTCTTCACGGGTCGCGTAGCGGTACTCGTAGATGCGCACGCGAATCAGCCTCGGCGCATCCCCACCGAAGGGGTCGACCCGCAAGAGCTTGCGGATACCCGCATCCCCCTCGAGGATTCGGTCGAGGAATCGCGAAAACCAGACCTCGCGGTAGGCGCCGAGCGCGGCAAACCACATCAGCCAGTCCAGGCGCAGGTGATAGGGCGCGAACTGTCGCGGGATGCGGCGCGGGTCACCCGGTTTGCCGCGAAACTCATAGGCTTGCCAATCATCCGGACCGGGAACCGCCGCCATCGTGCCCTCGACGACAAATTCGCGACGTTCCTTGGTCATCGATCCGAACGCCCCGTAGGCATTCACGAGGTGGATGCGGTTAAAGCTCGCGTTCATCCGCTGCCGCTCGGCGAAGAAGAGATTGTGCAGCGGCGGCCAGCTCAGGCTCAACAAACCGAGGAATACGACCGTGGTGAGGATGAGCCACCAGGCCGGGGAGTGCATCGCGGCCGCGGTGCCAAGCTGCTCGAGTCGCTCCCAACCCCAGCCCGGCCAGGGACCGCCGAAAACCCAGCGCAGAAAAGAGTCACTAATGCCGCTGAAGGCGAGGATGATTGTGAGCCAGTTGAGCCAGGCGTAGTTGCCGGTGATTACGAGGATGAGTTGGCTGACGATGATCGCGCTGGCGGCGATGGATGCGATGGGTTGCGGGAAGAACAGCAGCCACGGCATCCCGAGCTGGACGATGTGACTGCCGAGCGCCTCGCCGCGATGCCACCAGGCTGGTTTTTGGTGCGCCCAGCGACTGACCGGATTCGGCATCGGCTGGGTTTGGTGGTGGTAGTACATCGCGGTGAGGTTGCGCCAGGCGGTGTCCCCGCGCATTTTGATCATCCCGGCGCCGAACTCGAGTCGGAACATCAGCCAGCGGATAAAAAGCAGCATCAGTGCGGGTGGGGCGACCTCGTTCGACCCGAGGAAGCCGACGATAAAGCCCGCTTCCAGCAGCATCATTTCCCACCCAAAGCTGTAGAAGCGCTGCCCTAGGTTCACGATCGACAGGTAGAAGAGCCACATCACGAGGAACACCGGGATGGTGCTCCAAGCGGGCCCGAGTTGCGGGAGCCCGGCCACGGTCGCGAGCGCGAGCACCATCCCGATCAGGCACAGGATGCGCAGCTTGCGATCGCTATATGGGAATCGTTTGAAGCGGAAGAGGCCCGGAAAGTCCTTCGCGCGAGTGCGGTCGATGAAGCGTTGGACTGGCAGCAGGCCGCGTTCGCCGATCAGCACCGGGAACTGGTGGAAGGTGGAGAGGAATGCGAAGAAGTAGATTGCCGCGGTGCCGCGCAGGATGACTTCACGCGCGATGGTGTAGTTCGTCGCGTCGAGGAGTGCGAGCCAGTTCATCCAGCTTGACCAGTCCATCAGTCACCTCCGGTCCTGCCGGCCGCACCCCTGCCAGCCGCACGAGATCTGCCTGACGCATCCGCTGCCGCACGGTCGTCGCCGCGTCGAGACATCACGGCCATTGTGACGGCTGTCCCAGAAATTTCGCTCATTTCGAACATGGTGGGAATAAGAGCCGACCCCTGATACGTTACTTGAGTCATACACACTCAAGTTTCCTGTTGGAGGTTCACTAATGCCCGCATTCTTCGGGTCCGCCGGTCCTGACGGCTCCTTCGACGAGTTCCTGTCCCGCTACCTGCAGGGTCGGGGCTCGGGCCGTTCTGGACGCTCGGTGGATATGTCACGCCTGCTGAGCAAGCGCTCGCACGAAATCGTAAACCGCGCGGTGAAATTCGCCGTGGAGCACGGCCACGGTGAAGTGGACGCGCTACACCTACTGCGCGTCATGATTCTGGATGAGGTTATCTCGCCCTATATCAAGCAGCTCGGCGCAGAGCCGGAGGCGATCGCGAACGCGGTCGATGAACGTCTGCCCGAGCACACAGACCGCTTTGAGGGCACCCCCTCGTTCACTGGTTCCGCCCAGCGGACCCTGCTCGACGGCTACCAGGCTGCTCGCGCATTCGGCTCAACCTATGTCGACCCCGAGCACCTCTTCTTCGCGCTCGTCCTCAACCACGACTCGACCGCGGGGCAGTTGCTCGCTGCTGCCGGTATCACCCAGGACTCGCTGCAGGCCGGTGCGCAAGCGCAAGCTCAGGCGCAGGCCGAGGCCCAGGCGGAAGCCGCGGGTCAGGCTGCCGGCCAGCAGCAGGGTCAGCAGGGTTCGGTGCTCGAGCAGTTCGCCATCGACCTGACCGAGGAGGCTCGCGAGGGCAAGCTCGACCCGGTGATCGGCCGTGCTCGCGAGATCGAGCAGACCATCGAGATCCTCGCCCGTCGAACCAAGAACAACCCGGTGCTGATCGGTGAAGCCGGTGTCGGAAAGACCGCCATCGCCGAAGGCCTCGCGCAGGCCGTCGCGGCGGATGAGGTGCCCGCACAGCTCAAGGGCAAGCGCGTCCTCTCGCTCGACCTCGCGGGAATGGTCGCCGGTACCCGTTACCGCGGTGACTTCGAAGAGCGCCTCACCGGCGCGATCGAGGAGATCGCGGCCGACGGTGGCAACACGATCGTGTTTATCGACGAGCTGCACACCGTGGTCGGCGCGGGTGGTTCGGGTGAATCCGGCGGGATGGATGCCGGCAATATCCTGAAGCCGCGCCTCGCGCGCGGTGACCTGCACATGGTGGGCGCGACCACGCTGAACGAGTTCCGCAAGATCGAAAAAGACGCGGCCCTCGCCCGCCGTTTCCAGCCGGTGATGGTTGGCGAGCCCGGTATCGAAGATGCCGTGAGCATCCTCGACGGGCTCAAGGATCGCTACGCCGAACACCACGGCGTGACCTACACGCCGGAGGCCATCCGCGCGGCCGTGGAACTTTCGGACCGCTATATCAGCGACCGCTTCCTGCCCGATAAGGCGATCGACCTGATAGACCAGGCGGGTGCTCGACTCTCGCTGCAGGCCGGTTCGAAGGTTGACGTTGAGGCGCTCCGCACACGACTGGGTGAGCTCGAGGCTGAAAAGCACAGTGCCATCGAGGCCGAACACTTCGAGCGCGCCGGCGAGATCCGCGATGAGATCAGCGAGGTGACCAAGGAACTCGACGCGGCCACGCAGTCAGGCTCGGGTGCCCCATCCGGCTTGACCACTCAGTCCGGTTCGGCCACGGCATCCGCAGCCACAGCATCCGGCACCACCGCGAGCACCAGCTCGCGCGTGGTCGACGAACAGCAGATCGCCGAGGTTGTCTCGCGCGCGACCGGCATCCCGGCCGCCTCGATGACTGAATCGGAGAAGTCGCGGCTTGCGCGTCTCGAGGAACAGCTCCACGAGCGCGTGGTGGGCCAGGATGAGGCCGTCACCGCGGTCGCGAAGGCCGTCCGCCGTAACCGCACCGGCATGGGTGACCCCAACCGTCCGGTGGGGAGCTTCCTCTTCCTCGGCCCCACGGGTGTAGGGAAGACCGAGCTCGCGAAGGCGCTCGCCGAGTCGCTCTTTGACGATGAGACCGCCATGGTCCGCTTCGACATGAGTGAATTCGGTGAACGGCACACGGTGTCGCGACTGGTCGGTGCCCCTCCGGGATACGTCGGCTACGACGAGGCCGGGCAGCTCACCGAGCGTGTCCGCCGCTGCCCGTACTCGGTGGTGCTGCTCGACGAGATCGAGAAGGCGCACCCCGACGTGTTCAACCTGCTGCTGCAGGTTCTTGACGACGGGCGTCTGACCGACGGTCAGGGCCGCACGGTCGACTTCCGCAACACGGTGATCATCATGACCTCGAACCTCGGTTCGGAGTTCATCGCTGCCAAGGGCGCACCCCTCGGGTTCGCCTCCGGACGGGTGGAAGATGCCGATCGCGAGATGCGGCAGAAGGTGATGGGGAAGCTTCGCGAATCGATGCGACCGGAATTCCTCAACCGCATTGATGAGACCGTGCTGTTCCGCAAGCTCGAGCCCGAGCAACTGCGCGAAATCGCGAAGCTGCAGCTCGGTAAGTCAATCGCTCGCCTCGCCACGCAGGGCATCACGCTGCAGGTGGACGACGCCGCGGTCAGCTGGATCGCCGAGACCGGTTACGAGCCCGAATTCGGCGCTCGCCCGCTGCGCCGCGTGATCCAGCGCGAACTCGACGACCGCATCGCCGACCTGCTGGTGGGCGAAGCAGTTGCCGAGGGCGGCACGATCGCGGTGACGGTGGATGCGCAGGGCCAGCTGCAGGTAATGCCGCAGGCTACTCCCGCCGCCCGCGAGGAAGTCACCGCCTAGAGCCTGCGAATACCACCGAGGATGCAGTTTGCCACCGAAATAAAGGGGGCAAACTGCATCATCGGTGGTATTTCGTGCGAGATCCTCGCTCAGCCCGCGTTGCGGATCTCGATGCACCAGCGCTCCGGGCCGCGATCCAGGTACTCAGTCGAGTACTGCTCGCCGTGCTTGGCCTCCAATTGCTGCAGCAGTGGCACCGGGTCGTGCGTGGCCGAGATGATCAGTCCCGTCCCGGGCCGCAGCGACTCAATGGCACCAAAAATCGCTGCGTGCCGGATCGCGTGCGGAATAGTTTGCACGTCGAGCTCCGGCAGCGTTTCGTCGTGCCCGCCGCAGGCACAGGTGCCACTGGGCTGGTCGACAGCTTCGGCGCGTGAACGGTGAATTTCGATGGGCTCCATGGCACCCCTCCGGCTCGATGTTCAGGTGCCCCAAAGTTTATTACACTTAATCCCGTGGAAAAGATTTGGAGGTGGTGGAAGTGACTCGGCAGCGCGCATTCGATGAGAGTGCGGATGCGAACCCCAAGGCTCAGCCTCGACGTACGGCCACGGGGCGCAAGCATTCACCCACCCGCGAGCGCCTGCTGCGTGAGATTGAGCGGCGCGGCTCGGCCTCCACAGCAGAGCTCGTCGAGGCCACGGGCCTCCACGAAAACACGGTGCGCGGTCACCTCGAGCGCCTCCACTCCGACGGACATCTGCGCCGCGAAGAGTCGAGTACCGGGGCTCGCGGGCGTCCCGCGGTGCGCTGGCGAACCGTGGATGCACAGGTCGCCTCGCCCTATGCCGGCCTTGCCGCGACGCTGGCCGAGACCCTCGAACGCACGGTGCCCGATGCGGTGCGCGAGGCTCGGCGCACGGGCACGACCTGGGGCGCCCGGCTCGCCGCCGAGCGGCAAGACGACAAGGAAGAAACGACACGCAGCCGCGTGCTCGAGGTCATGCGCGAGCAGGGATTTGCGCCTGTGGAGGAAAATTCCGATGCATCCGCCACAGCCACCATCGCCCTGCGAGTATGCCCACTGCTCGCCGCGGCCGCCGAGTACTCCGAAGTGATCTGTGCTGTGCACGAGGGCATGATCGAGGGCATCGCGCGCAGCCAAGACCCAACCGCGAGCGCCGAACTCGAACCCTTCGCTCCGGGCGGCGTCTGCGTGCTGCGACTCCACAGCCAACTGCAGTCGGCATCATGACCGGCCACCGAGCCACCGCTGGGCGTACGACCGTGTCGACGATCGGGACCAGTGCATCCCGCCGCGGCCCCTCCTGGCGACTGGTGTGGCTCGTTCCCGCCGCGATCGCGCTGCTGCTCGGTCTCGATGCCGGGTTGCTCCTGCTCGGAGTACCGGCTCCGCTCACCACCGACCGCCTGCCCGATGTGCACGGGATGCTCCTCGTGCTCGCCTTCGTCGGCACCCTGATCGCCCTCGAACGAGCGACCGCGCTGGGCCGCTGGTGGGGATTCATCGCCCCGGCGCTCCTCGGGCTCGGCGGGATCCTGCTTGTGGCCTCGCCGGTGCCGCTGCTCGTCGCCAAAGTCGCAGTCATTGCGGGTGCCGCCGCCTTCACGCTCCTCTATATTCCGCTCTGGCGCAGACAGTTCGACGCACCGCTCCTCGCACAGCTGCTTGGGGCCGCGCTGGGGCTGTGCGGCGCGATCATTTGGCTTGCACAGGATGGCATGGGCCGAGTGGTGCCTTGGCTGATCGGATTTCTCGTGCTCACCATCGCCGCCGAACGCGTGGAACTCGCCCGCATCACCATGGGTCCGCGCGCGGGCGGGATGCTCCTGGCGCACGCCTGGGCGGTCACCGGATCTTTGGTCGTCGGCATGGTGCTGCCGGATGCGGGGGCCATCCTGTTGGGCATCTCGCTACTGTCGCTGTGCGGTTGGCTCGTGCGGCACGATATTGCCCGCCGCACCATCCGCTCCACCGGCGCGACCCGCTATATGGCTGCGTGCATCCTCGCCGGATACGTTTGGCTTGCGGTCGCCGGAATCGTGCTGAGCTTTGGCGACCCAAGTGCGAATCAGCCCGCTTACGACGCCGTCGCGCACGCGATCTTTCTCGGCTACACCTTTTCGATGATCATGGCGCACGCGACCACGATTCTGCCCGCGGTGCTGCACGTCACCCTCCCCTACCGGGCCGCCTTCTGGGTACCGGTTTCGCTGCTGCAGCTGGCGCTGATCGTGCGAATCTGGATTGGCGACGGGCTCGGCTACCCCGTCGGCTGGCAGATCGGCGGGGCGCTGAACGTCGCGGCACTGCTGCTCTTCGCGCTGACCGCGGTGACGAGCGCGATCCTCGGGCCGCCCAAGGCCAAGGAACCCAAAGCATCCGCGAGCACCAAGCAGGCCACTGCACCGCAGCCACCGCGCGACCGGTCGAAGGCAACCGCCCTAAGTCCCGATCACCTCGACCATCCCGAGCGCCCCGAAGGCACGCAATGATGTCTCCCTCAGTCCAGCCCTTGACCACCGTTAAACCGAGCGACGCGGCACCCGGTCGCGGCTTCCGGTTTATGCGCGATATTCCCACCGCGCTGTGGCTGCTGCTCGCGCTGATCGCGACCTTCGTGCACCGCGGCATTCCCGAACCGCGCTGGTTGATGATCCACCTGCTGCTGCTCGGCGCGATCACCCACGCCATCCTCACCTGGAGCGAGTATTTCTCCTTCGCGCTGCTTCGCACTCGCGCGACCAGACGCGATCAAAAACTGCAAAACATCCGTCTGACCTGCTCCAACCTGGGCGCGGTGCTCGTGTTCATCGGTGTGCCTACGGGCATTTGGGCGCTCACCGCGGTGGGTTCGGCGGCGCTGATCGTGGCGGTGCTGTGGCATGGCTGGGCGATCGTGCGGCGCGCTCGAGGGAGCCTGCCGGGGAAGTTCGGCAAGACGATCCGCTACTACGTGGCCTCGGCCGGGCTCCTCGCAATCGGTGCGGTGCTCGGCGCAATCGTCGCCCGAGGGGATGCGGCCCCTCAGCTCGCGCTTTCACACGCACTGATCAATGTGCTCGGTTGGGTCGGGCTCACCGTGGCCGGGACGGTCGTGACGCTCTGGCCGACGATCCTGCGCACCCGCGCCGATGAGCACGCGGCCACCTGGGCCATGCGCGCGCTGCCGGTCCTCGCGGTGGGTGTGCTGGTGGCCGCGCTCGGGGCAGCGCTCGCCCTGATGCCACTGCTGGCAGTGGGTCTGGCCGGATATCTTGCCGGTCTCGGGATGCTCGGGGTTTCGCTCGTACGCGCGGCCCGCAATGCTCCGCCCCGCAGCTTCGCCGCACTTTCGGTTGGATGCGCACTGCTGTGGTGGTTCGGCTGTGTGGCCGTGCTCATGGTCGGCACGATCACCAAGCGGCTAACCGGTGGCGGTTTCGAGCAGATTCAGGTGCTCATCGATGGCCTTGTGCCGTACCTGGCGGCGGGGTTCGCGGCGCAGGTACTCGTGGGCGCGTTGAGCTATCTCGTTCCCGTGGTGCTCGGTGGTGGACCTCGCCCCGTCCGTATCGGCACCGTCGCCTTTGACCGGCTCGGGACGCTGCGGGTCACCGTCGCGAATGCCGCGCTCGTGGTCTGTGCCCTGCCAGTGTCGAGCCTGATGCGGGTGGTTGCATCGCTGCTCTATGTAATCGCGATGGGATCCTTCCTCGTCAATATGTTCCCGGCAATGCGGGCCCAGCGAAAGGCGAAACAGGCCTTGGCGGGCAAGGCTGCCACGAGGGCTGAATCGGCGGGCGAGGCTGCCGCAAGCGCTGAATCGGCGGGCAAGGTCGCCGCGAACGTTAAACCGGCGCGCACTGCGGCGGCGACCCCAGACTCGGCGACCCCAAAGCCGGCTCGCCCTGAACGGGCGGCTCCTGAAAAGGGTCGCCGCGCCGGACAGGCAATGGCAGGACTCGTGACGGTGCTGCTGGCGGCGGTAATTACCGCATCCCTCGACCCGATCGGTGTCGGCTGGGGTGCCGGAGCAGCGGGAGACGCGGATGCGCCGGTCACCACGATTCAGGTCGATGCCGCGGACATGACCTTCACGCCGAATGTGCTGGAGGTTCCGGCGGGTAATCGGCTCGTCGTTGAGCTCACCAATACCGATGCCTCGCAGGTGCACGACTTGGTGTTTGCGAACGGGGTCACGAGTGGTCGTCTCGCGCCTGGCGAGAGTGAAACCATCGATTTTGGGGTGTTGACCGAGGACTTGGACGGCTGGTGCTCCATCGTGGGACACCGTCAAATGGGGATGACCTTGACGGTCAAGGTGACCGGAGCCGTCGACTCGGCGAACACCGCAGATGGTGCTGACTCCAGTGGCGCCGATGACACGAGCGATGCATCCGCCGAGGACGGCCACTCGATGGCCGATATGGACATGGGTGGCGTGGATCTTACGGCGGATCCCGGCGCGGGTTTCACACCGTTTGCTGCCGATTTGCCACCCCTCCCCGCCGCGGATGGCCCGACTACCCACGAGGTGACACTCACCGTCACCGACGAGGTGCTCGAAGTGGCACCCGGCGTCACACAGACGCTCTGGGTCTACAACGGCAGCGCTCCGGGCCCAACCCTGCACGGTCGAGTGGGCGATACCTTCGTGGTCACCCTCGTGAACTACGGCAATATGGGCCACTCGATCGACTTCCACGCGGGAGCGCTCGCCCCTGACGAGCCGATGCGCACCATCGCGCCGGGTGAACAGCTCACGTACACCTTCACGGCGACCCGCGCCGGGATCTGGATGTACCACTGCTCGACGATGCCGATGTCGGCGCATATTGCGAACGGTATGTACGGCGCGGTGGTCATCGAGCCCGACGACCTGCCCGCTGTGGACCGCAGTTATGTGCTCGTCCAGGGTGAGTACTATCTCGGCGATCATGAGGGTGGTGAGGTCGACATGACCAAGATCGAAGATCGCGCGCCCGACCTCGTCGTCTTCAATGGCTACGCAAACCAATACGATCACGCACCGCTCGAAGCGTCGGTCGGCGAACGGGTGCGTATTTGGGTGTTGGATGCGGGAATCGAGCGACCCTCGAGTTTCCACATCGTCGGTGGTCAGTTCGACACGGTGTGGAAGGAGGGTGCCTACTCGATCAACAACAGTCCGGGCGTCGGCGCACAGGCATTGGATTTGCTGCCCGCACAGGGTGGATTTGTCGAGTTGAGCTTCCCCGAGGCTGGCAACTATCCGTTCGTCTCTCACCTCATGATCGACGCCGAACACGGCGCCCACGGCGTCTTCGCTGTCTCCCCCTGACCAGGGAGGCGAATTACCATGTCGACCATGACGACTTCAGCGCAGAGTTTCTTGCCTTACGGGCGGGAGCTGACGCGTGCCGATCTGCAGTCGGTGCCCGATGACGGGTACCGCTACGAACTCATCGATGGAGTGCTCATCGTGACCCCGGCACCACGAGTGCGGCATCAGCGAGTACTGGCACAGCTCGTGAGGATCTTGCAGGAGTCCGTGCCATCTGACCTCGAAGTCCTTTTTGCACCCATCGATGTCGTGCTTGCCGACAACACCGTCATCCAGCCCGACCTCTTGGTCGCGCCACACGACGCCTTCACGGAAACCGAACTCCCCGGCCCACCGCTGCTCGCAGTTGAAGTGGTCTCGCCTTCAACCCGCAGCATCGACATGCTCCTGAAGAAGGAGCGATTGCAGCGCGCCGGTTGCCCTCACTACTGGGTCGTGGACCCCGACGAACCGTCCGTCATTGCTTGGGACCTGGTCGACGGTTCGTACGTCGAGGTCGACCGCGCTACCGGTACAGAGACTTTTGAGGTCGAAATACCCGTTCGTCTGCGACTCACGCCTGACTCGCTGACAGAGGCGTAATCAGCCACACCGCTTGAAGCTCGCCCTACGGCCCCATATTCTGCGACGGCGCCATGCCCGGGGCGTAGTCGACGAACTTCGAGAGGTGGCCCTGGAAGAGCACGGTGATCGTATCGGTCGGGCCGTTACGGTGCTTCGCGACGATGATGTCGGCCTCGGATGCGCGCGGGTGATCCTTTTCATACGCACCTTCACGGTGCAGCAGAATCACCATGTCGGCGTCCTGCTCGAGCGAGCCGGACTCACGCAGGTCACTCACGGCGGGTTTCTTATCGGCGCGCTGCTCAGAGTTACGGTTCAGCTGCGACAGCGCGATTACCGGTACTTCGAGCTCCTTCGCGAGCAGCTTCAGCGCACGCGAGAACTCCGACACCTCTTGCTGACGCGATTCCACACGCTTGCCCGAGGTCATCAGCTGCAGATAGTCGATCACGATCAGCTCGAGGCCGTACTTCTGCTTCAACCGACGGCACTTCGCGCGGATCTCCACGAGCGTCATATTCGGTGAGTCATCGATGTAGAGCGGGGAATCGTTAATGTCTCCCTGCGTGCGCACGATGCGCTGCATGTCCTCATCCGAAACCTTGCCGGTACGCATGTGCTGCAGCTTCACGTTTGCCTCCGCCGAGATCAAACGCATTGCGATCTCGGCGCGACTCATTTCAAGCGAGAAGAAGATCGCCGGTTTCTTGGCGTGCACCGCCGCACTGCGGCACAGGTCCAACGCAAAAGTCGACTTACCCAAACCTGGTCGTGCCGCGATGATGATCAACTGCCCGGAGTGCAAGCCGTTCGTCAGGGCATCGAGATCGCGGAAGCCGGTGGGGACACCGGTCATCGTGCCGTCACGGTTCTGTGCGGCGTCGATCTCACCCAGCGCTTCGAGCAGCGCATCGCTCAGCGGCACATAGTCTTCAGTCTCAACACCACCGGTAACACCGTAAATCTCGGCCTGAGCCTGGTTCACCAGTTCAACGACTTCACCCTCGGCGCCGTAGCCCATCTGCACAATGCGAGTACCCGCTTCGACAAGACGGCGCAGCACCGCGCGCTCGGCGACGATCCCGGCGTAGTAGCCGGCGTTGGCCGCGGTCGGCACAATGCCCGCGAGAGTGTGCAGGTAATCAGCCCCACCGGCACGCTGCAGATCACCGGTCTTGGTGAGTTGGTCGGTGACCGCGATGACGTCTGTCGGCTCACCCGCCGCGTAGAGCGTGCTCAGCGCGTCAAAGATGATCTCGTGCTTGGGAATGTAGAAGTCGACACCGCGAACCGACTCGACCACGTCCGCCACCGCATCCTTCGACAGCAGCATGCCGCCGAGCGCCGACTGCTCGGCAAGCAAGTCGTGCGGAGGAGTGCGGGAGCCGTCCTGCGCATCCTTTGACCGCTCGCGAGCCTCTGCACCCAGATGCGTGATCGTCATGGACTTCCTTCCTCTGCGCAAATCTCAATTGGAACGGTTCTATCGCGAGCCACCGACATCGACGAAAAATGGCGACCCGCTGGTCCGAAAGAGAGCGCTTCGCCACCATAGCGGCAGTTCAACTCACAAAAATCCGCACCTGTGGAAAACTTGTGGAGGGTTCGTGGACGAACCTGTTGGCTCATGTGAGCAGCCTGTGGAAAACTATGGATAACTCCAAAAATACGACCAGAAAAATACTAGCTGACCAGGCTTTTTACACTCCACAGGCAAAAATCTTAATCTGTGTAAAGTTGAACTTGAGAGTTTTAGCTCACTGCACTTTCACTGTGGATAACCGGCCGGAAACACGATAAAGGGTTGGTTGTGCATCCAGCGGATGCACAACCAACCCTTGAGGTGTCAGTTCGCCAAATTGCTTAGCGAGCTGCGATCACCTGAACCGTGAAGGTTGCCGAAACGTCGTCGTGCAGACGAACGGTTGCCTGGTGGTTTCCAACCGACTTGATCGGGTTCGGGAACACGATCTTGCGCTGGTCGATCTTGCCAATGCCCTGAGCCTCAGCAGCCTCTGCAACGGCGGCCGGGCGAACCGAACCGAAGAGACGGCCTTCCTTGCCAGCCTTGACGTTGACCTTGACGAGTGCAGCCTCAAGCGAAGCCTTGAGTGCCTTAGCGTCTTCAACCGAGTGGAGTTCGCGAGCGGCGCGAGCAGCCTGAATCTGCTCTACCTGCTTCTCGCCACCACGGGTCCAGTTCGTTGCCAGACCCTGCGGTACGAGGTAGTTACGGGCGTAGCCGTTACGAACCTCAACGACGTCGCCAGCCGAGCCGAGCCCGCTGACCTCGTTAGTAAGAATTACCTTTGCCATGATGTCGTGGACCTTTCTTCCTAGCGGCCTGAGCCGGCGTACGGAAGGAGAGCCATCTCACGGGCGTTCTTTACGGCGCGAGCGATGAGACGCTGCTCCTGAACCGAAACACCGGTGATACGGCGGGCACGGATCTTGCCGCGCTCCGACACGAACTTACGGAGGGTGTTGACGTCCTTGTAGTCAATGACGCCAACCTTGATGCTTTTCGCGGGTGCTGCGGGCTTGTCCTTGCCGCGACCCTGCGTGCGGCGCTTGCCGCTCGACTTACCAGCCATGCTGATCTGCTTCTTTCTTAGCTATATGAAACGTTGTGAGAACCTGCCGTTTAGAACGGCGGCTCGTCATCGAATCCACCCGAGTTACCCGCGCCCGGTGCTGCCCAACCGCCGGAACCGAAGTTCCCGCCGCCCGAAGGCTGGCTGCCCCAGGGCTCTTCAGCCTGGGGACGCTGCTGCTGGGTCTGTTGCGGGCGCTGCTGGTGTGCGGGAGCGCCGCCACCAAACTGGCCGCCACCGCCGCCAACTTGACCGCCACCGCCACCGCCGCCTGCGCTGCGGGTGACCTGCGCGGTTGCGTAGCGAAGTGCCGGACCGATCTCGTCAATGTCGAGTTCGAACGCGGTGCGCTTCTCGCCCTCGCGGGATTCGTAGGAACGCTGCTTGAGCTTGCCCTGCGCGATCACGCGCTGACCCTTGGTCAGCGTTGCCGCGACGTTTTCGGCGTGCTCACGCCATACAGACGCACGAAGGAACAGCGGCTCCCCGTCCTGCCACTGATTCGACTGACGGTCGAAGGTGCGAGGGGTGGATGCAATGGTGAAGTTCGCCACTGCAAAACCATTTGGGGTGTACCGGAGTTCGGGGTCGGCGGTGAGATTTCCCACCACTGTGATGATCGTGTCGCCTGCCATATCGCGCTCCCTACTTGGATGAAGTGTGATTACTCAGTCGCTGATTACTCAGCGTCGGAGGATGAAGATGCGGCAACCTTGGCTGCCTCAGCTGCGACCGACTTTACGGACTCAGCCTTCTTAGCCTTTGCAGCTTCCACCTTTGCCACACGGGCGATAGCTTCCTCGGCACGCAGCACCTTGGTGCGCATGATTGCCTCGGACAGACGAAGCTGACGGTCGAGCTCTGCGGCGGTTGCCGGCTCAGCCGTGAAGTTCACGACGGCGTAGATGCCTTCGGACTTCTTGTTGATCTCGTAGGCCAGCTTGCGGCGACCCCAGATGTCGGTGTTCTCGATGGTTCCGCCATCCTTGGTGATAACGGCGAGGAACTTATCGAGGCTCGGGGCGACGGTGCGCTCGTCGATCTCTGGATCGATGATCACCATGAGCTCATACTGATGCACGATAAACCCACCTCCTTTGGTCTTGAACGGCTGCGGACGTTCCG
Organism: Gulosibacter chungangensis; assembly: GCF_008831155.1. Lineage (GTDB taxonomy): Bacteria > Actinomycetota > Actinomycetes > Actinomycetales > Microbacteriaceae > Gulosibacter > Gulosibacter chungangensis. Next base: position 607,357 of record NZ_WBKB01000001.1, read on the forward strand.
CAGCAGGAGGGTTGTTGCATCACATCCCCTACGGTTGATCGAGGGAATGCCGTGACCAGACACAGCAGTGTCGGGACAACTGGATAAGTTTAGAGGGTTAAAAGTTCCCGCGCCAGTGCAATCACGTGCTTTCGGAGGACCAAAAGATCCCTCGACCGCGGGATCGACTCCGATTGCTGCGAGTGATGTGATGGATAGGACCCAACCCCAAGGAGCTGCCATGTCCATGCCCCCACCCCAATACGGGCAACAGTCTGGGTATAACCAGTCACCGGCGACCCAACCACAGCCCTCCGGTGGCATCAATGGGATGGGCTTGACGGGCTTGATTATCGGCATCGTCGCGCTGGCTGTTTGCTGGATTCCCTGGATCGGTTTCGTGGGCGTGCTCATCGGCTTTGTCGGTCTGGTGTTCGGCATCTTGGGTATCGCCCTCGATAAATATCGTGGTAGGCGGATGCTCGGTATCATCGGCACGGCCGTCAGCGGTGTCGCCTTTATCCTGGCTATGTTCCTTCCGGTGATCACCAGCATTTGGTGGACCTGGAACTGGCTTGAGCAGTCGGGCACCATCGACAGTTTCGAGACGCTCATCGAGCAGGAATACGAAACCTAGGAGAAGCAGCATCGTGACCCACTACCCAGGACAAGCTCCCGAAGGCGACCAGCAGCCGGGCCAGTCGCCTTATGCATCCCAGCCGGATGCATCCAGTCCCCAGACTCCCAACCCGAATGCTTCCCCTTCGCAGTATTTCAATCCCAATCAGCCGCCTCAGAACGTCGCGCCGCAATACGGCGCTCCCCAATATGGCGCGCCACAGTACGGCGCCCAATTCGGCACTCAGCCGGGCGTCCCGGGGTCAGTCGCGCCGTACTATTCGACGCCGAACTACGGGATGAATCAGTACGCATCCAATGCGTACCCAAACCAAAACGTCGCCAGCAACACGAACCAGCCGGGACTCTGGTCGCTCATCCTCGGGCTGGGGTCATTCCTCTTCTGGATTCTTCCGATCATCGGCGGGCTCGCGATCTTCATGCCCGTCGCGGGGATCATCCTCGGCTTCATCGGGTTGAGCAAGAAGTATGAGGGCCGACGCGCGCTTGCCGGGTGGGGGCTCGGAGTAAGTATCGCCGCGTTACTGATCATGGCGCTGTTGCTCATCCTCACCCTATTCGCGTTCCTGCCGCTGTTCTTCGTTACCCAAAACAGCATGTACGACTAAGTCACAGACCGACCAAAAAGCGGGGTGTGGAATCGATTCCACACCCCGCTTTGCTGTACAGCAGCAATCAACTACACGCGCACGGCGTCCTTTTCTTCGCGCTGCGCGTCTGCTTCACGGGCACCGTCTGTGACGACCTGGTTCATTGCGGTCTCGTCGTCGAGCCAGTTCTGCCCCTTGTTCTTGAGGAAGAAGACGTACACGAATAGCGACACGGCGATGACCCCAATGACGTACCAGATAAAGGTCGGAACCTGACCCGCCTCACCGGCTGCCTGGTAGAGCAGCGGCGCGGTACCGCCAAAGACCGAGTTCGCCATCGCGTAACCAAAGCCGAGCCCGAGGGCACGGATGTGCGTGGGGAAGAGTTCCGCCTTCACCACCGCGTTGATCGAGGTGTAGCCGGTGAGGATGATGAAGCCACCGACCAGGATCGAGAAGGCCACGACCGGGTTCTGCTGCTGCGGCAGGGCGGTCAGGAAGAACCAGGTGTAGCTCACACCACCGATACCGAAGAAGACCAGCAGCGTCTTGCGACCGACAATGTCCGAGAGCCAGCCGCCGAGCGGCTGCAGCAGCATCAGGATGACCAGCGCGATGAGGTTGAGCACGGTACCAGTGACGACATCGCCGTCCGAGAACGCCTTCTTCACGATGCTCGGGCCAGTGACCGAATAGGTGTAGAACGCGATCGTGCCGCCGGCGGTCACGAGGAAGCACAGCAGCAGCGGCTTCCACTGGTTCACAAACAGTTCGCGCATCGAACCGGTTTGCTTCGCCTTACCCGCCTTGGATGCGGCAATCGCGCTGGTCTCCAGGGTTTCGTCCATGGTGCGACGAAGGATGAGGACCGCGAGCGCGCCAACGCCACCGATCAGGAAGGCTACGCGCCAGCCCCACTGTGCGATTGCGTCGTGCGGAAGGGCGATAACCATGATCAGCAGCGTCAGCTGTGCGAGCACGTGGCCGCCAACCAAGGTGACGTAGTGGAAGGAAGACAGGAAGCCACGGCGACCGGAAATCGCGGCCTCGGACATGTAGGTCGCGCTGGTGCCGTATTCACCGCCGGTTGCGAAGCCCTGCACGAGGCGGGCGAACACAAGAATCACCACGGCACCCATTCCGATGGTCTCGGCGGTGGGGGTGAGCGCGATCAGCATCGAGCATGCGGCCATCACCGAGACCGAGATCGTCAGCGCCAGGCGTCGACCGTAGCGGTCGGCGAAGCGGCCGAAGAACCATGAGCCCAGCGGGCGCATGAGGAAGGTAATCGCGAAGATAGCCCACACGTAGACGGTGGAGTTCTCATCGTTCTCGTCAAAGAACTGCGATTCAAAGTAGGTTGCAAACACCGAATATACGTAGACGTCGTACCACTCAACGAGGTTGCCTGCGGAACCCTTGAGCGTGTTCGAGACAGAACGGCGTAGATTCGGTTTGGTTGCAGTCGTCGTTGACATTAGCCAGTCCAATCGTTTCGTAAGGTGCTGCACGTTTCGAGCGCCGGCTCGCGCCGCAATCGTGCAGAATCTTGGTCGAAGCTATGGTTCCGAATGATCCGCGGGTCCGCTCAAATCCCTTACGTTCCCTTTACATTGGGATTTACGTTGGGACGCATACGCAGATTCCGGAGACGGATGAGATAACGAGGAGGGAGACACCGCATGCGACTACTCGTCGTTGAAGACGATCCCTCCATCGCCGCCGCACTCACCTCGGCCCTCACTCGAGCCGGCCATTCCTGCATCCGAATTACTCGCGGCAGCGAGGTCGTGGCCCGGCATCAGGAAGCCGATATTGTTTTGCTCGACCTGGGCCTCGCGGATCTCGACGGTTTTCAGGCGCTGGCACAGCTTCGGCAAGTGAGCGAAATGCCGGTGATCGTGGTGACCGCTCGCGGGGATGAGCGATCGACCGTGCGCGCTCTGCGGCTCGGTGCGGATGATTATCTCGTCAAGCCCGTTCGGCTGCACGAGTTGCTCGCCCGGATTGGGGCGGTTGCGCGTCGCTATGCGGCACCGGTGAAACCCGAACGGTATGAACTCGGTGCGGTCGTCATTGACACCAGGGCAATGCGCGTTACCAGCAACGGCGAGACGGTTACGCTCACCCCAACAGAATTCCAGCTGCTCACCTCACTGGCCGAACATGCCGGCACCGCGGTAAGCCGCGCGGATCTCATCGATGAGGTGTGGCCGGAAGGGTACGCCGCGAATTCTCGCTCCTTCGATGTGCACCTGGCGCAGTTGCGACAGAAGCTACCGGCCTTGGCGATCACGACCATTCGCGGTTTCGGGTTTCGGCTGGAATCCCCAGAATGAGACGTCGGGTCCTCTATCCCCTGCTCGTGTTCGGGCTGATCACGGTGTGCGCGGTGCTCGTGTTCGTGGGGCAGGCCGTGGCCGAATCCCGGACGCAGCAGCTCGCCCTCGAACGGGAAAGCTCCATGGACCAGCTCATCCTGCATGCGCAGTCCGCGGCAGCTCGGAATGACTCAGCGCAAGACGGCACCGTCGAGCTCCAGCAGTATCTCGATCGCTTTTATGACACCTTCGGTGAAGCGGTCATTGTGGTAGACGGCAGCGGCAGCGAAGTCGCTTCGGTGGGGGATCTACCGCTGGATGCGCAGGTCACGGAACTGCTGACTGCGGCAGCCAGAGCGGTACCCCAGTGGTCGCTGCCAACGATCTACCCGTGGAGTCCCGATAGCGCGCTCGTCGCCGATCCGATTCATGCCGAGCACTCTGTGCGCGGTGCGGTGCTCCTCGAAATCAACCAAACCGCGGCCCGAGCCGATGTCACCCGCGATTGGATTCTCATTACGGTGATCGGGCTCGCGCTGCTTGCGGTCCTGATCGCCGCATCCTGGGTCTGGACGCGCTGGGTGCTTCGGCCGGTGAGCGCGCTCGATACGGCCGCGATTGCGATCTCGGAACAGCGCGATCACGAACTGGCTGGCGTGAGCGGCCCGCCCGAGCTGCAGCGGCTTTCGGAGTCATTCGTGAAAATGGCGCAGAGCGTCAACCAAGCTCTCGAGCAGCAGCGCGGGCTCGTCGCGGATGCATCCCATCAGCTTCGTACGCCGCTCGCGGCGATCCGGCTGCGCATTGATTCGCTGGCTCGCGAAGAAAATGCCGCAGAACTCGCTGCCGTGGATCGAGACCTCGATCGGCTCGAATACACGGTTGAGCGGATGCTGACGCTCGCGAACGCGGAACATCGCGCCGCCGAGACGGTCAGCGGTCAAGGCATGGATGCGGGCGTCGAGTGCCCGGTTGAATGTGTGACCAGTGCCGCCACGCTCGCCGAACCGCAACGATATTCACTCGAACAGGCGGGGCTGGAACTCATCGCGCAGGACACCCCCGTGCACCTGCTCGCGGAGGAAAACGACCTGGTCGAAATTGTGGAGATTTTGCTCGACAACGCACGAAAATACGCCGGAGCAGGTGCCGTCGTCACGGTGGGGCTAAGTGTTCACGGGACCGCGGCCGTATTGGAGGTGGCCGATTCCGGCCCCGGACTGAGCGAGGAGGACGTGGCTCAGCTCGGCAACCGGTTCTGGCGGGCCTCCGAGCACCGCGAGTTGCCGGGTACCGGGCTTGGCTATGCGATCATCATGCAACTCGCGAAGGCCAATTACGCGACCGTGCAGGTCGACCGTGCACCGCAGGGTGGTCTGCGTACCCGCATCCGGTTGGTGGCGGCATGAGCGGGCAGTCTTCGGCGGCAGTGTCCCGTCGTACCGTGCTGATGGCAATGGCCGCTACGTTCGCGCTGCCGCTGCTGGGCTGCACGACCAGCAGAGACTCCGATGGGCTTCGACTCGCCGCTGGTGAACCAGGCGGTCTCTATCTGCAATTTGGTGAGTTGCTGCGGGATGCGCTGGGCCGCCGCGGTGGGCCGGAATTGGAAGTGCTCATCACGAACGGCAGCGTGGCAAATCTCGCGATGCTGGCGGATCGTTCGGCACCGCTAGCGATGTCTCTCGCGGATTCGGCGATTGATGCGCTCGGGCAGGGCGCAGATGTGGTGGCTCTGGGCCGGGTGTACCAAAACTATCTGCAGTGCGTGGTGCGCGCCGGTACCGATATCCGTTCCCTGCAGGACCTGCGTGGACGAGCCATTTCCATTGGCGCGGTCGGCTCCGGCAGTTCGCTGACCACCACGCGGCTACTGGCTGCGAATGGCCTCATTGATGCCGTGGATCCTCCGATAATTGGCGAATTTCCGCTCGAGGAGGCCACGGCAGCCCTGAGTTCGGGGGCGCTCGACGCGTTCTTTTGGTCGGGTGGTGTGCCCACCGCCCGCATCCACGAGCTGCAGGTGACCACACCCATCCGCCTGCTCGATCTTTCCAGCGCGTTTGATCCACTCAATCGCGCCTATCCCCACACCTACTCCCTCACCGAGGTGCCAACGGGTGTGTACGGATCGGTGACGCCGACACCGACGATTGGGATCGCGAATTTCCTGCTCGCGCGGCCAGATCTGCCCGATTCGATTGCGCAGGCGGTCGTGGATGTGCTCGTCGGCGACTCGGCCGCGCTCATCCCGGAAGATACTTCCGGCATCCAGTACCTCACCCTGGCGGCGCTGATCGACACCGCCCCGATTCCCCTCCACAAAGCGGCCGAACGCCGCTACCGCGAGCTCTACGGTTAGGCACCGTTCGATACGGCCTACGGCCTACTCATGGAGCGGGATACGGCCTACGGCCGACTCTCGGAGCGGGACGCCCACCAGGCGAGCAGGCGCTTGGTGGCTTCTTCTTCGCCGAGGGCGCCCTCGTCGAGGCGCAGGTCGAGTAGGAACTTGCGTGCTTCGCCCACCTCACGTCCCGGTTTCAGGTCGAGGATGCGCATGATCTGATCGCCGTCGAGGTCCGGTCGCATGGCGTCGAGTTCCTCTTGCTCGCGGAGCGCCGCCAGCCGGTTTTCGAGGTCGTTGATGCCGAACTGCAGTCGCTCTGACTTGCGGCGGTTGCGCGTGGTGATGTCGGCGCGGATCAAGATCAGGAGCTGGTCCAGCCGCTCCCCGGCGTCGCGCGCAAAGCGACGCACAGCCGAGTCCGTCCACCCCGCACTGCCGTAGTTGTACATCCGCATGTGCAACTCGACCAGTCGCGCAATTGCCTTCACCGAATCATTGTCGAAGCGCAGTGCGCTCAGACGCTTCTTCGTCATCTTGGCGCCGACCCAGTCATGTCCATGAAACGTCACCTGACCGTTCGGGCCAAACTCGCGAGTGCGCGGCTTACCGATGTCGTGCAACAGCGCAGCAATACGCAGCACGACGTCGGCTTCGGGCTTGACCTCTGACTCGGCTGCGAGCGACCCCTCGGCAGCGGCACCCTCAGCATCCACCGCAGCCCGCTTCGCTGCCGCCTCCTTCTCGAGCGCAATCGCGTTCTCGAGCACCTGAATCGAGTGCTCGTACACGTCCTTGTGCTGATGCGCCGAGTCGCGCTCCAACTGCAGCGCCGGCAATTCCGGCAGCACAAGATCGGCAAGCCCCGTCTCCACAAGCAGCTCGATACCCGCCCGCGGCGAATCGGTCGACATCAATTTGATGAACTCATCGCGTACCCGCTCGGCGGAAATGTCCTTAATGCGCGGCGCCATTTCCCGAGTCGCCTCAAACGCCGCGTAATCGAGCTGGAAACCAAGCTGCGAAGAAAACCGAATCCCGCGCAGCATCCGCAGCGGATCATCACCGAAGGAAATCTCAGGTTCAATCGGAGTGCGCAGCACACCGTCAACGAGGTCCTGAAAACCACCGGTGGGGTCGACCAATTCGAGCTGCGGCAGGGCGAGCGCAAGCGCATTGACCGTGAAATCGCGGCGGTGCAGGTCACCTTCAATCGAGTCACCGAAAGCCACCACGGGCTTGCGCGACTGCCCGTCGTATTCATCCGAACGATAGGTCGTAATCTCGACCTGCTCACCGTCAATCCGCGCACCGATGGTGCCGAAATCGCGACCAATATCCCAGTGCGCCTGCGCGATGGGCTTGACGATCTCGAGGATGCGGTCAGGTCGCGCATCCGTCGCGAAATCGAGGTCGTGCACGGGCCGCCCGAGGAAAGCGTCGCGAACCGGACCTCCAACCAGGGCCAACTGAGCGCCCGCCTCGGCGAAGGCGGTCGCAAGCTTCGCGACCGGTCCCGAGCGGGCAAGTTCGGTCAATCTCGCCATAGCTGTCTGCACGTGTTCCACCGAACCAGTCTACGAGGGCCATACGACAAGCTGAGAACCTCGTGGGATGCCGGGCTCCACCGTGCGGCCGAGGCGGCTTGGACCAGACGACTCGTAGACTGAAGTTCATGTCTGATGCACCGCATCCGCGAGCACCACGACTGCCCTGGCGACATTTGCTTGCCGCCGCAGTCGTGGCACTCGGCCTCGGTGGGGTCACTCCGCTCGCGCCGCAGGGCGCTTTGGCGACCCCGCAGACGGGCGCCGTGCCGGGTCAGGATGCTGGACTCAGTCAGGATGCCGTGTTGGGGCAGGATGCGCAGCTCGAGCCGACCGACCTCGGTGACGGTGTCGAGGGTCAGTTGTCCGCCGATCTCGTCTTGCATGACGGTGGCGCGCTTTCCCCGGGAGAGGCCGTCACGGCCACGATTCTGCTCTCGAATCGCACCGATCAGATCGCCAGCGCCGGTGAAATCTCCTTCCACATTGATGACGAGACAATCGACACGCGATACGACCTCACCGCGTGGACCGAGAACACCCAGTCCTTCCCTGATTTCTCGCTCGGAACCGAGGTATACCGACAGACTGTCGACCAGGTGCATCCAGGTTCGACACTGGAATTCACCGTCACAATTCCGGCCAGTGCGACCCAGTTTTTGGCTGCCAGCAGCTTCGGCACGCGTGGCTTGACGCTCCAATGGCACGCCGACGGCGGTATCGCCGCACAGGGGCGCAGTTCCTTTGTCTGGGATGCAGAATCGCCCGCAAACCCGGTGGGTATCAGCCCGGTGGTACCCATCGTTACCGATCTCGGCGACGAGGGGCTACTCGACGCGGTTGAGTTGGAACAGCTCACGGCCCCCGAGGGTGACCTCACGCAGCTGCTGGATGCGGTGGCGGGTACCTCGGCGACGCTCGCGATCGACCCGCGGTTGCTGGTTTCGATTCGTGCTCTGGGTGCGGATGCGCCGGAGACTGCGGTGGCCTGGCTCGAGCGGCTCGAGTCGCTCGAGGACCCCAGTTTCGCCCTCGAGTTTGCGGATGCGAGCCTCACCTTGCAAGCGCAGGCGGGCCTCGAAGCGCCGATCGAGACCACCGGATTTCGTTTCGAAACCTCACAGCACGAGTTCTTCACCGAGGTGCAGCCCACCCCGACGCCCACGGAGCCAACCGGCACCGAAACCCCGGGCAGCACAAATGGCACGGACGCCCCCGAGGTGGAGGGCCAAGCCGACAGCACCGGTGAATTGCCCCTGGAGACAAGCCTCACAGAGCCCGGTGAAACCGACCCTGCCCAAACAAACCCCAGCCAGACCGATCCCGCGCAAACCGGCGCTGGCGAGCCGGACGCCGATGATGCCGCCGACGAAGAGGAGCCGATCCTGGAGCCTCGGGAAGCGCCCGAGGCCGAAGAGCTCCTCGAATTCGACTACACCCGGCCCGATTTGTCTTGGCCAGCATCCGGCACCGTGGAGAGCCTGGAGGCCTTGACCGATTGGGGCGCGGAGACCATTATTTTGGCTGGCGATCAGGCCACCAGCTCGCCCGACCGCTCCGCGACGCCGAGTTCCCAACAGCAGATTGCTGGCACCGAGGTGCTTGTCACCGATCAGACCCTCGATGCTGCGATCGCGAGCGCGGTGACCGCCGAATCCACCCTCGAATTCCAGGATGCGAGCACCGATATCGCATCCCTGCTCGCGGTCATCGCGCGTGAGGCTCCCAATGAGGTCCGCCAAATCGTGACCGTCCTCCCGCGTGAAGCGCTGGCCGATCCGGAGCTGCTCGGGGAGCTGCTCGCTGGGCTCACCGACAATAGTTGGACCGCGATTGACGCGATTCCGACCCGGGCAGACGACCCGAGCATCCTCCCCGAAACCGAGCTCGTGCCGGGCGGCTATGCGCAAGAGACCGTAACGGAGTTTCTCGAGCTGACCTCCGCGCTCGAGCGCGGCATGAACCTCACCGCCCTCTATGAGGATCCGCAGGCGGTGGACCAAGAACTGCAGGTGGCACTGCTTTGGACAATCCGAAATTCGGTCATAGAGACGGATGCGTGGCCAGGCGAGCGGGCGGAGTTTACGGAATTCGCGACGGGGGTTGCGGATGAGATTTCGATCGTTGGTGACAGTGAGATTCAACTCATTGGCCACGAATCCTCGCTGCCGCTGTTTATTGAAAACGCCTCCGATCGGGATGTCACGGTCGAGCTTCGGCTGCGACCCACCACCGGACATCTCACCGTGGATGAAGTCACCACCGTCACGATTCCCGCGGGAACCGTGACCCGCGCCACCCTCCCGGTACAGGCCATCGCGAACGGGGTGAGCGGGGTGGAGGCGACCCTGTGGACGACCACGAATGTGCAGCTGAATAACTCTGCCGAGTTCGTCGTGAATGTGAATGCGAGCCTCGAAACGGTGGCAGTGGGCATCCTGATCGGGGCCGGTGTGCTGCTGTTTGTCTTGGGAATCTGGCGCACCATTCGCCGCCGAACGCGCGACAACGCCGCTGAAGTGGAAGAATCGAGCGAGTCGGAATCCGCGCCGACAGAAAGCAGTAACAACGACTAGCAATGGCTAAATCTTTCGGACGCACGAGCCTCGTGCTGGCCTCGGGAACGCTCGTTTCGCGCGTGCTCGGGTTCGTGAAGGCGATCGTGTTGGCCCAGACCATCGGTCTGGTCGGGTCGGCCTCCGCCGACGCCTTCGCCAACGCAAACTCGTTGCCCTCGAATATCTACTCGCTGATCGCGGGTGGTCTGCTAAACGCGGTGCTCGTGCCGCAGATTGTGCGGGCCACCAAGCGTGAGGATGGCGGGCAGGAGTACGTCAACAGGCTCATTACCCTCGCGGTGGTGGTGCTCGGTGCGCTGACGCTGATCGTGACGATCGGCGCTCCCGTACTCTCGTGGATCTATGGGGTGACGCTTTCGAGCGAACAGCTCGGGCTCGTGATCGCCTTCGCCTACTGGTGCCTACCGCAGATCTTCTTCTACGGCCTCTACGCGGTGGTTTCCGAGGTACTCAACGCCCGCAGCATTTTCGCCCCCTTCGCCTGGGCCCCGGCGCTCAACAACGTGATCGCGATCGGGATGCTCGTGGTCTTCTCGGTGGTCTTCGGCGCCGACCCCTCCGGGTCGCGCCAGATCGCCGACTGGGACCCGATGATGATCGCCGTGCTCGGTGGCGGTACGACCTTCGGCGTGGTCGCCCAGGCGGGAGTGCTCTTCCTATTTCTGCGCAAGGCGGGGCTGCGGTACCGTCTGGACTTCCAGTTCCGCGGCACCGGGCTGGGCCGGATCGGCAAACTCGCGGGCTGGTCCTTCGGCCTGCTGATCGTGGTGCAGGTCACCGGTTGGCTGGAGACCGTGGCCGCGAACGTGGCCTTCGGTCAGGCCGCTTCGCTCGCAGCACTGCAAAACGCGTGGATGATCTTCATGCTGCCGCACTCCATCGTGACGGTGTCGCTGACCACCACAATGTTCACCTCGTTGAGCGAGAAGGCCGCCGATAAAGACACCAAATCGGTGATCGCCGATTTCTCCCGCGGCGCCCGAGCGATCACGATGTTCATGATCTTCTCGGCCTTCGGGCTGATGGTGATCTCGCCCGCCTTCGCGCGCATCTTTGACGGGAGCGATTCCGGGCTCGAAGCCCTCGCGCTGGTGATGTGCGGGGCCCTTTTGAGCCTGCTGTCCTACTCACTGCTCTATTACGTGCAGCGCGTGTTCTACGCCTTCGAAGACACCCGCAGTGTGTTCCTGCTCTACGCGCTCACAGCACCGCTGCAGCTTGTAGGCATCTGGCTGGTCGCGCAGTTCGCCCCGGTGGAGATCCTCGTGATCTGCCTCGTACTCGTCCAGTCGGCGGTCACCTGGCTGCGCTTTGCGATCATGATTAATGTGCTGCGCAAGCGGCTCGGCCACCTCGAAGGAGCTTCGCTGCTGCGGGCCTTCGTGCGGTTTGTGGTGTACGCCATTCCCGCCGGTGTGGTCGGCCTGCTGTTAATGTGGAGCCTCGGTACCTACAGCGAGGGCGGTTGGGCACGAGCCAGTATTTTCAACGCCCTGGTGGCCTGCGCCATCGGTGGTGCCGTGATGGCACTGCTGTACTTCGGTATCGCCATCGCGACACGCAGCCCCGAAATTGAGCCCTTCGTGGGGCCGCTCATTCGCCGCGTGGTCGGCCGCCGAGGCCGCCACTCGATCGAACTCGCCCGCCACTCGGCTGCAGCCGTAAACGCGGATGAGTTCGCGCAGGAATACGACTCGCTCGTCCACCAATACACGCCGGATCTCGGTTCCGCCTTCGGCTCCACCACGCCCGCAAGCCCCGAGAGCGAAATGGCGATGGCGAGCCAAGTCACCACCGAAGTGCCCTCCCGTCGGGAGCTGCGCGAATATGAGCGCAAACGCAGCCGCGAGGCGTACGAGAAACGCCACGCCATCGACGATGAGCCACTGATCTAACCAAGAGTCAACCAGTCTGCCAGCCACATACCCCCACAGTTTCTGACCGCCACCCTGGCGGAATAGAACCCCGCCGATTACGGTTGCCGTCAATAGCAGCCAACCCCAGCACTGCATCCAGGAGTCGCCCCATGCGAAATGTCGCCATCATTGGTTCCGGTCCCGCCGGTTACACCGCCGCCATCTACGTTGCCCGCGCCGGGCTGAAACCGGTGCTGTTTACCTCGGCAGTCGAGGTCGGTGGCGAACTGATGAACACGACCGATGTGGAGAACTTCCCCGGCTTCCCCGAGGGTATCCTCGGCCCGGACCTGATGCAGAAATTCCAGGACCAGGCCGTGCGCTTCGGCACCGAACTCGTCTTCGACGACGTCGAGTCGGTCGAACTCGAGGGCGAGATCAAGAAGATCCACACCGCCTACTCGGGTGACTACGAGGCCCTCGCGGTCATCCTCGCGACCGGTTCGGCATACCGCCACCTGAACGTTCCGGGTGAGGACCGCCTCTCGGGCCGCGGCGTGTCCTGGTGCGCAACCTGTGACGGTGCGTTCTTCCGCGAACAGCACATCGCGGTAATCGGCGGTGGTGACTCGGCAATGGAAGAGGCGCTCTTCCTCACCCGCTTTGCCGACCGCGTGACCGTCATTCACCGCTCGGAAAACTTCCGCGCATCCAAGATCATGCTCGAGCGTGCCCAAGCCAACGAGAAGATTGAGTGGGTCACGAACACGAAGGTGCTTGAGTACCTCGGCGAGACGAACCTGACCGGCCTGAAGCTCGAGAACACCATCACCGGCGAGCAGTTCGAGCGGGAATTCACCGGCACCTTCGTGGCGATCGGTAACGACCCCCGCACCGACCTGTTCAAGGACCAGATCGAACTCACCGAGACCGGTGTTGTGAAGGTGGATGGCCGTTCATCCCGCACCACCCTGCCGGGTGTCTTCGCCGCCGGTGACGTGATCGACGACCACTACCGCCAGGCGATCACCGCGGCCGGGTCCGGCACGGTCGCAGCGCTCGATGTGGAGGACTACCTCGGTTCGCTGCGCCCCGAGCTCCTCGCCCAGGTCTCAGTCGAAACCAGCGACAGCGCTGCCGACGCTGAAGCCGCAGACGCCGAAGCCCCCGCAATCGGGTTGGCCGAGGCTCCCGCTGCAGCGTCGATTTCACTCAACCCCATCGGGTTCAACCCCTCGTTGCTCTCCGACAAGTAAGGATTCACACCATGGCAAACGTCACTCACGCCACCGCCGCAACCTTCGAGCAGGAAGTGCTCGGGGCAGACGGCCCCGTCATCGTCGACTTCTGGGCGGAATGGTGCGGCCCCTGCCGCCAGGTATCGCCCGTGCTCGACCAGCTGGCCGAGGAGCACCCCAACGTCAAGGTGGTCAAGGTGAATGTCGACGAGGAAATGAGCCTCGCGATGGAGTACCAAGTCACCGGGATCCCCGCGATCAAGCTCTTCCGCGACGGTGAAATCCGCAAGGAAGTTGTCGGCGCAAAGCCCAAGGGCGCGCTCGAGAAGGACTTTGAGGGCCTGCTGGACTAGGTTCCTTCCTTCGATACGACGCTCAGGACGCGTCACGCAGCGACCGGCCAGTCTCACGCCTACCCCGGGCGTAGACTGGCCTTTCGTCTATTACGCGAAGGATGCCCGTGTCATCGCAAGATTCAACACATCAGCCCGGGGGCCTCAATTTAGACCCCTGGTACGACAACTATGCGCGCCGCACCGCCGGCCTGACCGTAAGCGAGGTGCGAGCGCTCTTCGCAGTCGCCTCACGCCCCGAGGTCGTCTCACTCGCCGGTGGCTCCCCATTCGTGAGCGCGCTGCCGGAAGAGCTCATTCACCGAGCGTTCAAGCGGATGATGAAGGAGCACGGCGCCGAAGCGCTGCAGTACGGCGGCGGCCAGGGCATCGTGCAGTTGCGCGAGCGCATCCTTGACCTGATGGCGATTGAAGGCATCACCGGAGCCTCGGCCGACGACGTGGTGACCACCACCGGCTCGCAGCACGCGATTGACCTCGTCACCAAACTCTTCATCAACCCCGGCGACGTGATCCTGCTCGAAACACCGAGCTACGTCGGCGCGCTCGGCACCTTCAAATCCTATGAGGCGGATGTTCGCCACGTCGATATGGACGAGGAAGGGCTCAACCTCGAGGCGCTTGAGGCCGCGATCCACAAGGCCCGGGCCGAGGGCAAGGCCGTCAAGTTCCTCTACACGATCCCGAACTTTAATAACCCCACCGGGGTGACCATGTCGGCAGCGCGACGCCGCGAGGTGCTCGACCTGTGCATCCGCGAAGATGTGCTGATCGTCGAGGACAACCCCTACGGGCTGCTCTACTTCGACGAGCCCGCGCCGAACGCGATCCGCTCGCTCGATGAGGACCACGTTCTCTACCTCGGTTCCTTCTCGAAGATTCTCTCGCCGGGCGTGCGCGTGGGCTACGTGCTCGCACCGCACGGCATCCGCGAAAAGCTCATCCTCGCGGTGGAGTCCTCGATCCTCTCCCCGTCCTCCCTCAACCAATGGCTCGTCACCGAGTACCTCGAGGGCAGCGATTGGCGGGCGCAGATCGACACCTTCCGCGGCACCTATCGCGAGCGGCGGGATGCGATGCTGCTGGCTCTCGAGGAATACTTGCCGCAGCTGTCGTGGACCGTTCCCAACGGTGGTTTTTTCACCTGGGTGCAGCTGCCGCAGTCGCTCGATTCCAAGCAAATGCTGCCCCGCGCGACGAAGGAACTGGTCGCATACACCCCGGGCACCGGCTTCTACGCCGATGGCCGCGGGCACGACAAAATGCGATTGTCCTTCTCGCTGCCCACACCCGAGCGCATCCGCCTCGGCGTCCGACGCCTCGCGAATGTCATCAACGGCGAACTCGAAATCATCGAGACTTTCGGCAGCTTCGACAATCGATCCGCCGATGACGGCCGTTTTGCCTCGGCGCCGCCGGACCTCAACTAACCCCTCACCGAACGAATTGAAGCGAAGCTAGGAGCAAACGTTATGACGATCGAGGGACGCCACGTAGTAATTCTCTCGGGTGGGATCTCGCACGAACGCGATGTCTCGCTGCGTTCGGGCCGGCGGGTGTCGGATGCGCTGATCAAGGCAGGTGCCCGGGTCACCGTTCGAGAACCCGATGAGAAACTCCTGCCCTGGCTCGAGCAGCACTTCGAGGATGTGGATGTGGTGTGGCCGGTGCTGCACGGCGTCTCGGGTGAGAACGGTGCGCTGTATTCGCTGCTGCGGGCGCTCGAAGTGCCCTACGTCGGGTCTCGTCCGACGGCGGCGATGCTCGCCTGGAATAAGGCCACGTCGAAGGCACTCGTGAAGCGCGCCGGCATCGCGACGCCGCAGTCCATCGTGCTGCCGAACGACACTTTCCGGGAGCTGGGTGCCGCGAGCGTGATTGACGCGATCTCGAAGGGTGTGGACTTCCCCGCCGTTGTGAAGCCGGTCGAAGGTGGTTCTTCCCAGGGCGTGTCATTCGTGAACGAGAAGGCTGAGTTTTCGCGAGCCATGGTCACGGCGTTCACTTACTCGGATGGCGTGCTCATCGAGAAGAAGGTCACCGGCACCGAACTCATGGTCGGTGTTCTCGACTTTGGCGAGGGCCCCTTCGCGGTGCCCCCGGTTGAGGTCGTGCCGCACAGCGGTGTCTACGACTATGCGGCCCGTTATAACGCCGGTGAGACCACCTTCTTCGCACCCGCTCGAGTGAGCGAAGCGGTACTCGCCGAAGTGTCGGAGCTTGCGGTGAAGGCCTGCCAGGTGATTGGCCTCGCCGATGTCGCGAGGGTCGACTTCATCGTGGATGAATCCGGCAAGCCGTGGTTCATCGAAGCCGACCCCATTCCCGGCATGACCGAGACCTCGCTCGTGCCCCTCGGCATCCAGGCCGCCGGGCTCGAGGTGTCCGATGTCTACGCGCGACTCGCCGAGCATGCGGCGGCTCGTGGCCCGCGTAATACCCCGGCCACCCCTAACCTGGTCGTCTAGCGGGCGGGCGCCTACTCGGCTGCGGCAGGCGCATCCTCCGTCTTGGCACGGTAGAGCTTCATATACTCTTCCTTCGGAATCACCGGGGCGCTCCAGGTACCGAGGTCCTCGAGCCGAACCCGGTGACTTTCCGGAGTGAGGATGGTCGCCACCGCGGCGAGGAGGCAAACGACCAGGCAGATGCCGCCAACGATCAGCGGTACATTCTCGGTGCCCGGAGGTGCCACGAAGGAGAAGATCGTGGGCGCGAAGGCGACGATCGCAAGACCAATGTTCTGCGAGATCGCGAAGCCAGTCACGCGGGTGGATGCGGGGAACATCTCCTGGAAGAAGCTCGCGAAGACCGCGTTCCACATCTGGAAGAGCACACCCATCAGCAGGATGGCGAGGAGAATCGTGAGCACTTCGTTCTTGTGCCCGACCGCGTAGAGGTAGGGGAAGACGAGGAGTCCGGCCCCGATGGTGCCGATGAGCATCACCGGACGACGACCGATGCGGTCCGAGAGCTTCCCGAAGGAGGGGATGAGCGCGATCGCGACCAGGTTCGCGAGCACCGGAATCCACAGGTAGACGGTGGGATCCATACCGACGCCGTACCCGGGGTTCGTGGCGTACGCGGTGCCGAAGACGACCACCGTGGTGCCGATGATGTTCACGAAGGACATCAGGATTGCCTTGATGATGAGCTTCCAGCGGGTGCGGAATACCTCGATCACCGGTGGCTTCTCGCGCTTGATCTCGGTGCGGTTCTCCTGGAAGGTCGGGGTCTCGCGAACATGGCGACGAATCAGGTAGCCGGCAATCACCACAACAACGCTGAGCATGAACGGCACTCGCCAGCCCCAGGACTCAAACGCGGCATCCGGCAGGAATGCGGTCAGCGGAATGAACACCGCCGAGCCGAGCGCCGTGCCGAGCTGCGTGCCCTGCAGGGGGAAGCTCGCGTAGTAACCGCGCTTGCCGTCCGGCGCATGCTCGATGATCATTGCGCTCGCACCGCCAAGTTCACCGGCCACCGCAAAGCCCTGAATGAGACGCAGCAAGACCAGCAGGAGCGGTGCGACCACACCAATTTGGGCGTAGGTCGGCAGCAATCCAACCGCGAAGGTGGATACTCCCATGAGGAACATCGCGAACACGAGCACGCTCTTGCGGCCGATTCTGTCACCCCAGTGGCCGAGGACGACCGCACCAATGGGTCGAGCGACGTAGCCGACGGCATAGGTCGCGAGGGATGCAATGATCGCCACCGCGGGGTTGGAGTCGGGGAAGAAGATGCGCGGGAAGATGAGTGCCGCGGCCTGCGCGTAAATCGCGAAGTCGTAGTACTCGAGGGCGCTGCCGATCCAGCCGCTGAGCGCAGCCTTCTTTGGTGTTCGGCGGGTGCCGGAGTCCGAAATCGTCATTGAGTTTCGATCCTTTCGTGGTCAGATCATGTCACGTGACCTGCATGGTTCGCGCAAGGATGCGGATTGATACGTTTCAATTTCGCGCAGCTTTGAGCGATGTGGTTGTTGGTTGGATGGTGGGTGGATAGGGTCGGTGGGTCGGTTCGGCTATTCAGCCGAATATTTCGGTGGTTTGGGATGCATCCGGCCGTAGCTCGGTGACTTCCGGCCGCAGCTCGGTGACTTCGGCCCGCAACGATCTGGTTGCGGCATTGTCGGCGGTCAGTTCATCCGGGCGAACGAGCCTGCCGTCGTCTTGGGCGGATTGATACATCGCGGTGAGCAAGCCGAAGCTTTCGCTTGCGCCGGTAGCGATGTCGGGGAGCGCACTTCCGGTGGCAAGCGCATCCAACACCCCGTGCAAGATTGGCGTGTGGCCGCTCGGAACTTCTGCTTCCGGGAGCTGCCAGCCTGCTGCAACCGCTTCCGGAACATCCGGGGCGGGGGTGATCCGCCAGTTGGCGTGGCCGTGCCCATAGAGGTGCTCGAGTTCGATGGTGGCGAGCTCGGTGTCGATTCGGATTGCGCTCGACTGCCGCGGTGCGAGCACCGTGGAGGTGACCTGGGCGATGAGGCCGCTGGCGAACTGAATCGTGCCGGTGGCAGTGTCCTCGGTTTCGGTGTCACGCGCGAGTCGCCACAGTCGGCCGCTCGCTGCCGCCCAGGGGCCCGCGAGGTAGTTCAGCAGATCCACCTGGTGGATGCCGTGCTGCAGCAGAGTCCCCGCGCCTTCCGAGGCCCAGGTACCGCGCCAAGGCACATCGAAGTATGCATCCGGTCGATACCACAGGGTATTGCACTGGGCCACGAGGGGTCGCCCCACGGCGCCGCTGCGAAGCAGCTGCTGCACGTGCTGCGTGGCGGTTCCGGAGCGCTGCTGGAACACGACCGCAAACTCGCGCCCAGCCGCCCGCGCCGCAGCCTCCATCCGACGCACATCAACGAGACTGGTGGCCGGTGGCTTCTCGCAGATCACATGCGCGCCCGCAGCGAAGGCGGCGAGGGCCGCATCCGCATGTGTGGCCGGCGGCGTGCAGAGCAGCACCACGTCGGGTGCGGCTTCCGCGAGCAGACTCTCGAGGGAGTCATAGACTGCCGGCTCACCCCAAGTCTTGGCAAAGGCTCGCGCGACATCGAGGTTGAGGCTCGTGACCGCGCTGAGCTCCGCGGCCGGATGCGCCAGGATCGCTTCCGCGTGCAGGCGCGCCGCGTCTCCGGTACCGACAATTGCACAGCGGAGGGTAGTTGAGGTCATGGTGTCACCTCCGGATCTTGAGTGGATGCATCCTGGCTGAATGCATCCGGGCTGAATGCATCTCGAGCGACGGTCATCTCGAACTCGAGCTCGACCGTGTCGCCGGATGCCAAGGTGGTTTCGGTCTCTGCAAAGGGTGCCGGGCCAAGGCCCGGGTATTCAACGCTTCGAGCGAACCAGGTGGGCTGGGAGGACGCACTGCTCAAGCGGACGCTGGGTCGGGATGCGTCGGTCGAGTACTGTCTGAGCCACGAGGCATGGCCCTCGGCTACAGACTCGCCGCGGTTGCCTTTCGCGTCGACGAGGATGCCGTCGCGGTAGTCAGCTGCGAGCCGCAAGAAGATGCCACCGTAGCCAGCACCCGCCCGCCCCTTGGTTGCCGGAGACCCGAGGTGCACCGGCCCCTTGCTGAGGTTGCGGAGGGTTGTGTGCCAGGTCAGGCGCCAGTGCTGCGCGTCTTCGACGGTGAGTGTCATTCGACGGAGTTCACTCAGGATGGGTAACACCCGTTCATCGAGCCATTCCAGCTCATGGGTGATGTGGATCGCGGAATTCGCGGAGCCCAGGATGGAAGTCTCGACGCGGAGTGCTTGATGCGCCTGGTTCCCCAGGTTCTCGAGCTGCTGATAGCCGGCCGCGCGCTCTGCTGTGCCAGGCTGATAGGTCGGACCGCCCCAGAAATTCGTGTTGCCCACGTGCGCAATGGCGAGCGAAAGTCCCTCGTGCCATGGGTGGTCGTCCGGGAAGCGATCGGTCAGTTCACGCCCCTGTGCATCCCAGAACTGCCAAATGGGTCGCGGCGCCCGCACTGCCTCTATGCCACTTGCCGTACCTTGGGTAGACGCAGACGCAGACGCAGACGCAGACGCAGACGCAGACGCAGACGCAGACGCAGACGCAGACGCAGACGCAGACGCAGACGCAGACGCAGAAAAGCTTGCGTCGCGGTACGTGTAGGTCGCAAGTCGCGCCTCGCCAAGACTTATCCGAATCGCGGCCCCTGTGTCGAGCAACCGTAGTTCAGCGTCAGCGACTTTGGCCCGTGCCGCCTTCCCCGCATTGGGAAGAGGCCGCGTGCCACTAGACCACGAGGTCTCTGTGGTCTGCTGATTTGCTTCCGCGTCTTCGCGGGAAAGCGCTTGCCGCTCCATGTTTGTAGCGTAACCGGGCCGCACCGCCGGTGTCTAGTGAAACGTTTCAAGATTTCTGAAAATCACAGATTTTCCCGAATTTACCCAACATATGTGGAGCTAGTAAACCGCTATGGCTCTATCCACGTGATTAATTCACCGGAAAAAGCCTCCCCAATCAAAGCAACGAGCTGCGATTGATCGGGGAGGCTTTCGTGGCATGGCAACACCACTCGAGGCTTTCCAGCTAGTAGTCGGTTGGTTCGCCGATCGCTTCAAGAATCCGGTTAAGGTCAGCCACTGACGCAAAGTCAATGCTGATTTGCCCCTTGGTCTTGCGGAGTACAACCTTGACTCGGGTATTGAGCCGGTCCCCGAGCCGCTCCCCCACGGTCGACAGGTGTGCGTTGAGCGAGTCGGTGCCGACCTGCGCCTGCTTCGTCGGGGGACGGTCGGTGCGGATGCTCATGGTTGCGGCAGCCATTTCCGATTCACGCACGGTGAGGTTCTCGTTAATGATCTTATTCGCGAGCTGCGTCATCGCTGCTGGTTCACCCACCGAGAGGATCGCGCGAGCGTGGCCGGCACTCAGCACACCCGCGGCAACCTTGCGCTGCACATCGACTGGCAGCTTAAGCAGGCGAATGGTGTTCGAGATTCTCGGGCGCGAACGGCCGATCCGCTCCGAGAGTTCCTGCTGTGAGCAACCGAAGTCCTCGAGGAGCTGCTGATACGCAGATGCTTCTTCGAGTGGGTTCAGGTCGGCGCGGTGCAGGTTCTCGAGCAGCGCATCCCGAAGCATGTCTTCGTCATCGGTGTGCCGGATGATCGCAGGAATAGAAGTCCGGCCGGATGCTTTGGTTGCGCGGAGGCGTCGCTCACCCATGATGAGTTCGTATTCGCCTTCACTCCGACGCGGATCCTCATCGGGGATGGGTCGGACCACAATGGGCTGGAAGACTCCGAACTCGCGCACGGAGTGCGTGAGCTCATCGAGCGCTTCCTGATCAAACTCACTTCGAGGCTGGCGGGTGTTCGCAACGATCCGGAAGGGATCGAGATTCCCGAGTTGTGCACCTGGGATGGGCAGCAGATTGTCCGCCGGTTCGATCTGCTCTTCGCCGGCATCCTCACCTTCACCGTTGGGTGCGAATCCATCGGAAAGCATGGATTCAGCTTCATCGATAATTCTCAATGCAAGCTGCTCGTCAGTTTCCTCAGACGTAGCTGCGTCTACCTGCACTACCTCCGGTGAACTCGCTGTGGAGAGATCTGTGGATGAAGTTGTGGATGACTGTGGATAAGTTTCGTCGAGAATTTCCCCGGTCGATTCATCCACGATCATCGATTCTTTGGCATTTTTCGCCGAATTCGACTTGGTAGTTTTTGCTGCAGAAGTTTTGGAGGCAGTCTTCTTCGCAGGAGCAGACTTTGGGGTACCTTTCTTCAGGTCTGCAACGAGCTCAGGAGAATCCTTCTGGGCGTCCTCAGTTTCTGCATCGATTTTTTTCGATGCATCTTGCCGGCCACTCGGTGCCGAGCCGTTGAAGAAGACATCGATGGCACGATCATCGCTTTCTGGTGCTTGTGGGATGAGCGCACCCAATCCTCGGCCAAGACCTGCTCGCCGCTTAGTTGCCATTGGTGCTCGCTCCTTGCTTTGCCATTTCGAGTGCCGCTTCTTTATAGGCGACTGCGCCGACGCCTTCCGGGTCGTAGCCGATGACTGTCTTATTGAAGCTCGGGGCTTCCGAGATTCGCACTGATCGCGGGATCACGGTGTCCAAGAGCTCATCGGGGAAGTGTTGTTGAATCTCGCTCAGCACGTCATGTGACAGATTGGTCCGTTTATCGAACATCGTCATCAGGATCGTGCTCACTCTGAGGTTTGGGTTAAGGTAGCCACGAAGTTTGTCGATTGAGCCAAGCAGCTGGCCGAGACCCTCTAGGGCGTAGTACTCACTCTGAATCGGAATGAGTACTTCCTCGGCGGCGGCGAATGCATTGATCGTCAGCAGACCGAGAGAGGGCGGGCAGTCAATGAAGACATAGTCAACGCGGTCACCTGACTCGTCAGTTTCTTTGAGGTACTGCTCGATCGCAGTCCGAAGTCGCGTTTCACGTGATTCCATCGGCACCAGTTCAATCTCGGCACCGGCAAGGTCGAGGGTTGCGGGGCAGCAGAAGAGGTTCTTGTGATCCGGGCTAGCCTGAATCACTTCACGAAGTGGCATCCCTTCAATAAGGACTTCGTATGTTCCTGGGGTGTCACCTCGGTGCTCGATGTTGAGTGCCGTGGATGCATTACCCTGCGGGTCATTGTCGATGACCAGCACTCGAAGGTCGAAAGTGGCCAGTGCAGCCGCGAGGTTGACGGTTGTAGTCGTCTTACCCACGCCACCCTTCTGATTCGACACCGTCAGAACACGCGTTTTCCCTGGTCGTGGCGCAATTTCCTTCTTCAGGGACTTCTTTTTTGCGTTGAGTTCCGCGAGTTGACGGGCAATCGGCGAATCAAAAATGTCGCTCATGCTGGCTGACCCTTTCTCCCAGTTCGTGCTCAGTACTGATTTCGCTCCGGGACTTCTATCTTCGTCCACAATTGGGAATCTTCGGAAAGACTCGCGGCCTGTGGATAAGTACGTTTCACGTGGAACATGAGACTTTCCAATTCCTCGGCTCTCACGCCACTTCAACCCCGTTCACGAAGTCTCACATGAGCCTCCGACACGCCTTTGTGGGACGTTGCAGTGCTGTTCCAAGGACCAAATTTGTCGTGATGGTTTCACGTGAAACGCCTGCTCCGGTCCGGGCTCTGCTTTGATCTTCGATCTGACTTGATCCCAGGTTTCCTTGATCCCAGGTCGATTCCGGAGCCGATCGCC
This sequence comes from Gulosibacter chungangensis, assembly GCF_008831155.1. Taxonomy (GTDB): domain Bacteria; phylum Actinomycetota; class Actinomycetes; order Actinomycetales; family Microbacteriaceae; genus Gulosibacter; species Gulosibacter chungangensis. The sequence goes on from NZ_WBKB01000001.1 coordinate 629,992, forward strand.
GGTGCACGTTGATAATTTGGCCAACGTGCACCATCCCTAACCGAATAGGGCATCACTCCCGTTTCACGTGAAACAGCCCTTCCTCAAACGGGGAATGCAGCCATGTCGACAAGCTCAGCCGTATAGGGCAACTCGTTTCACGTGAAACGCTTCCCTCTTTCGCGCATCGCGTTTCCAACAAACATCCACACAGTCTGGCCACCTATGGAGGTGCTATCGGTCAAATCTCTTACTGTCGAGTCAGAGTCGTGTGCCGACGTTACCTAGCGATTCAATGTTTCACGTGAAACATATCCCGCGAACAATTACGTCGTAGTCCTGCGCCTCAAAGAATTAGAGACTCGAGTTGAAAGTTGTTCGTCTTAGAATTTCTGGAGCGAACACAGCCCGCACACTGATCGCCAAATCATCTTCGCTCAGTGCCTATACGCTTCGTGAACCGTACATACTGCTGAACAGAAGCTCTCAGCCCGTTGCCACCATCGGCCATATGTCCCACGTGAAACGGCAGCTGCTTCTGATTTCGGCATCGACGCCAACACCACTCGCACTCTGAAGCTCAAATCCACACCCGAAAGAGAGTGGAAAGGGGTCACTTCACTCGGGACTCTCTCCGCGCGACTGCTGCCTAGGCTATCAAGTTGCTTGGTCCGACACCGCGCGAGTTCCACACCACAGGAATGACGACCCATGCACTGATATTCGGCCGTCGGAAGACAGGAGACAGGTCAATATTGACCCGACCTACTTGGATTTCTGTCGTATGACCGAGCTGGACGTCGCGCTGTCAGTTCCGCAGTTCCACTTTTCACTTTCGAATCTAGACTATTTGGCAGCATTGCGCCCGAGAAGCCACACGCTCTCCCGTGTACACATCTCCGTGACCAACGGAGCAGCCACTACTTGGAAGAAATGATGCAGCGGACGTCCGGGCCACTCACCAGTGAAAGCAGTCTGAAGTGAGATCCGCAGCGTTTCACGTGAAACATTGCACGATCAAGCCAATCACGTGAGTGAGACCGGCAGTTCGTGACGATTCACAAAGGGTTCCTGCCGACTTCGACAGGGTTGTGTTCGTGACGACCACCAGCAGTATGCGTCGCAGAAGGAAGGAACCTAGTTCTACACCACTGTTGACCACTTCCGGGCTGCGTGTGAAATGAAGCGAGCATCCGTGCCCGTGATGTTTGCGTTGTTTCACGTGAAACACCCTCCCGAAATTCAGGACAGGATTCACTGCAAAAACGGCTCGGCAGTGAACGCCCCCACACCCGTGTGTGTAGATCGACGAAGCTCTACCGTCATCCGTGTCTGCAAAGCCCCCTCGCCAACTGAAGACCGGGGGGCGTCAGCCAGTCATGCTTAGATCACAGTGATGCCTTGGACGGCTGTATTAGTACAACGGGATCGGAACTAATCGCGCAAACAGTTTCTCGAGGAGAATCCCTGAATCCATTGCCCAGCTCCTATTGCTGCGTGCACTCGGCAACGGACAGCATCTCGAAGACCTCCGTAGCAAATACAAATCCTTCCTCGGTCAACCACGCAAATCTCTTGAAATGAGACTGACATGTTCTCACTTGCCAATCTCGATGTTCGGCAACTATTGAAAGTGGCCCTTAAGGATCGGCCTGACTGTATTTCAAATCAGAGCAGTATTGTTCCAGTGGCACGAACTGGACGAATAGAAACGACTTCCCACCAACCAGCTCCACTCTCCAGGTTGCCAGCCCGCTGTCAGTGACCTATTCGTGAGAGATGCCATCGGTCCGTTTCACATGAAACGTCCTCACCGCCATTCACTCAGCGATTTGTGCGCACTCACCCTGCAGCTATTCTTCGTGGAGAACCAGGCACTTCCTAGACGACGGTGGTGAATCATCAACATCGAGTGCATGGAATACGACCGGTAACATTCTTCGTCGTCAGTTTTTGAGTCAGTTCTTGTCATCAATAGAGAGACTCTTCGCTCTATGTCGAACTCGCTTCACCACGCTCATACCGTTTCACGTGAAACAACCCCACTAGCCTGATACGCAGCATGAGCTGAAAGATCGGACACATAACGACGTCATCGGGTGACCACGAGGTTTATGCAATGTCCCTCAACTTGACAGAACCGCGTTGTCTGGAACTAATACGAATCCCAGGACGCGATGTGAGTTCCTAGCCATACCCAACAGTTTCATGGGAACAAGAACCGCAGCTAGATGCTCTTGTCTTGTGCACTCTGAACGTTCGATGGCCAACGTAGTTGTTTGGAGATAGTTATGGAGCATTGCCAATCAACAAGGCGACGCACCGCATTCACCGAAGAAGAGCGAATCCCCTTTGGATTACACCACGTCTTCGGATATCCATGGAGACATGTCTATCGCTGTCTACATGGGCGCTTTGCTGCTTCACGTTCTCACGTTTCACGTGAAACGTATCGGTTCCAAGCTTTGACACATCATCAGGTTCTGCGGGAACCAACCGCGTAGTTCTGAAGTCACTGCTTCGCTCGTGTTTGACGTGAAACAGCAAGACAAACTCTTCTTACCTTGCTGATTCGGACCATGTTGATCTCCTGCTGGCAATCAGTCGGTGAGTAGTTTCACGTGAAACGCTACTTTCAAATTCTGCCAAAGTTGCGCCACAGCTGAGCTGAGCAATCTGTCTACCAATCTGAAACGCCACTTGAACCAGTATGGGGCAGCTGAATTGTCTCGATGAGGACAACAACCAACGCCCGGAGAAGGCAACGGGCACCCCGCACCCTGCACCAGGCAACTCTTGAGGAAGTACAAATTGCACAGCGTGACATATTCCTGGCAGGTTGGGAGCGATCGCGCACCTTGGAGCTGGCCAACACAGGTCGTGCCGCGACTCTCGCTTCGAACCGGGAAAGTTCATCACCGTATACCCCACCCGTTCCACGTGAAGCGGCAAACCCACGGGCCTTTGCCTTCACATCCTTCACGTACCGAGGTTCACACTTCTACGCGCCTATCGAAAGCATGGCGCCATGCCAGAACCGAAGACAGTATTTCTAGTCCACGCGGAGTCGAAACCCAGCAAGAATGGAATCCCAGACAGCGTACGTTGCTTGAGCGACATTCGCACACGTGAGCGGCACCACCAAGTACCGGCCTTCACTGAGTTTTCTCCCTTTGCACTCAACTGAGTCGAGTAACTACCGCCCATCAATCTGAAACGAATAGACCCACGCTTCCCTCCTTCTGGGAGAAGCGCGTCTAAAGGACCCGACAATCAGCACTACGAAAGGACTCCCACGTTGGTCATCAACGCCAGGCCATTGCCAAGTACGCGGACTGTCAATCGTCTGGCAAAACCAATCACCGTTTCACGTGAAACATGCATACCGACACCGGCATCCACATCCAGCCCAGACCTAGGGAGAATCGAAGGAAGTCGCACGAAATATTTCCAGGATTACTGGGCGTCCTTGAGAGCAGCAAACTACTGACTGGAGCTGAGGTCCACTAAAACTGCAATCGTGAACCCCAAAGGTATAGTTGCTTATCCTTCATTCAAGCAACTACCAATCAAAGAAAGCCCAGGTCAGAGCACTATTACTCACTCTGTGGAAGCGTCATGAGAACAGAAAAGCCTGATCAGCAGCGAATTCTGCGGATCAGGCTTTCTAAGATTAGATACTACTCAACAGTGGCTCGTACGACTCGTGTGGGTTCTGTATCGAGACCCTCACCTACTTCTTCCACTCGAATATCTTCGAGCTTGTAGCGACGAATGACTTTCGCTGCCTTAGTGATTTCTGCTTCCGCAGAACGACCCTTCAGCAGTACAACCTCGCCGCCGTACTTCACCAACGGCACCGTCCACGGAAGCAGCTTCGACAGTGCAGCCACTGCACGGGCGGTCACCTGATCGAAGGCAACGGACTCAGCAACCTCTTCGGCGCGACCACGAACAGCGGTCACATTATCAAGACCGAGTTCCTTAATCTGCTGCACCAGCCAATTGTGGCGACGCTCCATCGGCTCAATGAGCGTGAACTTCACATCCGGACGAGCAATAGCGAGAGGAATACCAGGCAGCCCTGCTCCGGAACCCACATCGCCCACTTCACCGTGCAGCAATGGCGCAATCAGTGCCGAGTTAATAACGTGCCGGGTCCAAAGTCGCGGATACTCTAGCGGCCCCAACAGGCCCAGCAATTCTCCGTCGCGGGCCAGGGCATTCGCATAGGCCTGGGCGATGCCAACCCGGTCTCCGAAGATCTCTTCGGCAACGGCAGGACGAGGTTCAACCTCAACTCGCTCGCCTTCAATCTCCAGCTCAGTAATTGGCTCCGGAATCACCGCCGGGTCACTCATCCTGATCCCTCCAGCGCCGACTAGTCACGCACCCGAAGGACGGTGTGACGGTCGCGACCCTCACCCTCGCTCTCGGAGTGGTAACCACGGTCTGCAGCGATGTCGTGGACGATCTTGCGCTCATAGGAGGACATCGGTGGCAGAGCAGCGGTGGCCGCACCCTCTTCGATCCGTTCGATCGCACGGCCGACGAGTGCCTCGAGTTCCTGCTTACGCGCCTCGCGCGAGCCACCCACATCCAGAATCAGGCGCGAGAACTCGCCCGTCTCCGCCTGTACGGCCAAACGAGTCAACTGCTGCAGTGCATCCACCACCGGACCCGAGGACAACTTCGAAAGGTTAGATTCACCCTCTGCAGTCACCGAGACATAGGTGCGGCCAGCGGTGACGTCGATTTCGAGGTCACCATCCACATCCGCGATATCGAGCAATTCCTCGATGTAGTCCGCGGCGATGTCGCCTTCGTCGCGATCTTCATCGTCGGAGTCATCGCCCGCGGCGTCGTCAAAGTCGGCGTCGCCAACGAGGTCCGCGTCATTCTCCTCGACGGAATCCGACTCGGTCTCCTGCGCATCCTCAATGACCTTGTCGTGGTCGAGGGCGTCCTCGTGGCGCTCGTCTTCCCTGATACCGCTCGTCATTTGCTTCCCTTTCGGCGGGTGGACTCGAGGCAGGTCAAACCTGCCCCAACAACAAAACTACTTCTTCTTTTTCTTCTTCTTGGCGCGCTGCTTCGAAATCGGTTGTTCGCGCTGACCCTGCGGCTTCTGCTCGATCTCCTCGACCGGAGCACCCTTCTTCTTCTGGTTTGCCGGGTTGTCGGGCGAAGTCTCCCACTTGCCCTGGCGACGCAGACGCTCCTCACGCTTCTTAGCAGCATCCGAACCTGGAGTCGGCATATTGCGGATCGTCACGTACTGCTGTCCCATGGTCCACAGGTTCGACAACGCCCAGTAGCTCATGACACCGATCGGGAACATCAGGCCCGAAACCGCCATTACCAACGGCAGCAGGTACATCATCATCTGCTGCTGTTTGAACATCGGCGATTCCTTCGCCGTGGGGGAAATGTTCTGCGCCGTGATCTGGAACTGCGTGAAGAACTGCGTTGCCACCATCAGAATGATGATGATGATCGCGACCACGATGACCGCGGTATTGCCGTCGTTATTGACGAGCGTCGCGCTCAGCGGAGCGCCGAAGATGGTGGAATTCGAGAAGGAGTGCGCGAGCTCCAAGTTCATGAGGCCAACGCCGGCCTCATTGTTGTTCGCGGTGTTGAGCACGCGGAAGAGCGCGAAGAAGATCGGCATCTGGATCAGCATCGGCCAGCAGCCGGAGAGCGGGCTCGAGCCGTGCTCCTTGTACAGCGCCATCGTTTCTTGTTGCATCGCCTGCTGCGAGAACTGATCGCGTTTGCCCTTGTACTTGTCTTGGATGCGCTTGAGCTCGGGCTGCAGCTCCATCATGCCGCGCATCGATTTCACCTGCCGAACCGTCAACGGAATCATCGCCGACCGAACGATCAACACCAGCAAGAGGATCGAGAGGATCCAGGTCCAACCATCGAGATTGCCCAGTCCCACTTCGGTGAGAAGCCAATGGCCACCCACGAGAATGACTTCAATGACCCAGCGAAGTGGCCAGAGGATTGTGTCGAGAAAGTCCATTGGGAGGGATCAGTCTTTCGGTTGGAGGGTTGATACTACGAATCCGGATGCGGTGGTGCTTATCGAGAACTCGCGTTTCTGTTCCGGTACCTCGTCGAAATCGGGTTTCGCCCAGGGGTGACAACGAAGGATCCGCCGCAGGGCCATCCAGCTGCCTCGAAGCAGACCGTATACCTGCACTGCTTCTAAACCATACGCGGAACACGTCGGGTAGTACCGGCAAACATCACCATAAATGGGAGATATGACCTTCCGATAGACCAGAAGGAGCGCCACCCCAATATTCCGAGGAATGAGCACGAGGTTGTGCAGCAGCTTGAGCATCTCAGTCGATCACGTCAGCACAAGAGCACTGCTCCGGTATCGCCTTGACACCGATCTGTTCGGATGCGTTCAGCACGGCTCCGCGCACGCGAGCGCGTAACTCGGCATAAGTAAGGTCGGCAACTTCCGGAAACACGCGGATGATGAACGATGCCCCGGTTGGGACGAGGATCAACAACTCACGCGAAATGGCCTTGAGCCGACGGCGCAGACGGTTGCGGACAACAGCAACACCCACCCGCTTCGTAATGATGAATCCGAATCGAGTGGGTGCGGTTGCGTCGACGTGCAGCTCGGCGAGTACGACGAGGCCGCGTGCACCAACCCGATGGCCCCTCCGAGAAATGCGACGGTAATCATCGCCTCGAGTGACCCGGTTCGGGTGGGCTAGCAACGAAATTACGCCGAGAGAACCTTGCGGCCCTTTGCGCGGCGCGATGCGAGGATGGCGCGGCCTGCGCGGGTGCGCATGCGAAGGCGGAAGCCGTGCTTCTTCGAGCGACGGCGGTTGTTCGGCTGGAAAGTACGCTTAGACATAAATTGACTCCGGGATTTGTAGCCCCGTCAACGGGGAAACGACTAATCGCCCAGAAGGCGGGCTCAACCGCAATAGACTACATGTCGGGCAACTTGCAGGTCAAGTAAAACTTGAATCTGGGCGCGCTCTACCACTCGGGCAGCTTTTCCCTCCGACGACTCGCCGAGAGTGCCAAAATCGATTGTGTTAACCCAACCGAGTGGTCTTATGCTGGTCGGTCTACCGCTACTATTATTCACAGATTCCACAGTTATCCACAGAGACTGTGAATAACTTGCCGACAGCGCCTGGCTCGCGGCAAGATCAAGCCCGACACGCCTAACGTTCGGTGCGCAACTGAACTACACCGACCACCACGACCGAGGAGCAGCCACATGACCGAAGACGTTTCAGTCATCTGGTCAGCACTGCTCAACACCCTCAGGTCAAACGAATCGGTACCGCCTTCGATGCGTGGGTTCTTCTCGCTCGTCGAACCAAAAGGCGTGATGAGCGGCACTATTTATCTCGAAGTGCCGAACGACATGACCCGGACGATGATCGAACAGCGTGGCCGCGAGCCGCTGTTTGAAGCGATCACGAACCTCGGTCCAGAATCTGGCGTGGCCAATTTCGCGGTGGTCGTGAATCCCGATATTCAGCCTCGACAGCGTGTCGATGAGCGCGAATATGAGGTCGAGCCCGACTATCCCAGTGCCCTGGAACAGGCTTCCATGGCTCAGACCGAAGTCGCTCACGAGCCGTTATCCACCGGTTATTCACAGGCGGCAGCGGCATCGAATGCCCTACAGGCGACGAACGCTTTTCAACAGGCTCCGTACCACGCTGAGCCGCCGGCACCGATGCCGGAGCATGACTCGCGGATCAATCGTCGCTACAACTTTGAGAACTTCATCATAGGTGCATCCAACCGTTTCGCCCACGCGGCCGCCGTCGCCGTCGCCGAAGCACCGGCAAGAAGCTATAACCCGCTGTTTATCTACGGAGACTCCGGGCTCGGCAAGACCCACCTGTTGCACGCGATCGGCAACTACGCGGAAAACATCTATCCGGGCATCCAGGTCCGCTATGTCTCGAGTGAAGAGTTCACGAACGACTTCATCAACTCGATTGCTGACAACCGCGCGCAAGAGTTCCACGCGCGGTACCGCAATAACGACATCCTGATGATTGACGACATCCAGTTCCTGCAGGGCAAGGACTCCACGATGGAGGCCTTCTTCCACACCTTTAATACGCTGCACGAGCACAATAAGCAGGTCGTCATCACCTCGGATGTGCCACCCAAGCAGCTCACCGGCTTTGAGAATCGGATGCGTTCCCGCTTTGAGTGGGGTCTGATCACCGATGTCTTGGCTCCTGACCTCGAAACCCGAATCGCGATTCTGCGAAAGAAGGCCGAGGCAGACGATATTTCGCTTCCGAAGGATGCGATCGAGTTCATCGCGGCGCACGTGAACGGTTCGATTCGAGAACTCGAAGGCACGCTCATCCGCGTTACGGCGTATGCCAACCTCAATCAGCAGGCCATCGACCTCAACCTAGTGAGTGTGGTGCTCAAGGACCTCATCACCGACGATGAGCCGAACATCATCGCGCCGCAGGAAATCATTCGCGAGACCGCAGACTATTTCCACCTCACCGTGGAAGACCTCTACGGCTCCAGCCGGTCACAGGCCATCGCGACCAGCCGCCAGGTCGCGATGTATCTCTGCCGCGAAATGACGAACCTCTCGCTCCCGAAAATTGGTCAGCTCTTCGGTGGCCGAGACCACACCACGGTGATGTACGCACACCGCAAGATCACGAAGCTCATCACCGAAGACCGCTCCGTCTATAACCAGGTCACCGAGCTCACCTCGCGCATCCGGCAGAACAGCCGTAACTAGGCGGGTTCGCTCGAATCTTCCCCCTTATATATAGGGGTCATTTATCGAGGGTGCGCACGACGACGAGCACCTTTAATGCCTCGGTCCCTTAATCCACAGATTCAATGAGTTATCCACAGGCTCGGTGGATAACTATGTGCAGAACCCCGTGGATAGACGGTGGACAACGGAACTCGACGCAAATTCCACAATCTGTGGATAACTGCCCTCAAATGGGCCCAAATTCTGTGGAGAACCCGGACATGGCTGTGGAGAACTCAGTTTCCATTCACATCAGCGGAACTTTTTGTCACTTTCCATTCACCTGTAAACCACAACTCACACTGATGTAGTTCCCTACTCCCGACAAGCTTCCACAGAGTTATCCACATTATCCACAGCTGTTAATAGTGCGGTTGCGATCTATCTACTCTTTAAGGGCCCGCTCGTGACATTGACCCGGTTTCGTGCAAATTTTGCCCGTCGAGTGCGTCAACACCTACTTGACTACCCAATATCGATACTCTGTTCGACATCACTCGAACACTTCGAACACAGTGGGAAACACAACGAAAATCACGCACGCAGCCAGAGACAAGAACAGGATCTGTAGAACGAAGCCTCACTACGCATCCGCGGCCAGTGATTGCGAAAGCTGGGGAACAACAGTCACAGATGCGGCTAGCATGGGTGCTCCGACTACATCGAGAGGACGCACCGTGAAGTTCGAGGTCAACCGCGACGTATTCAGCGACGCAGTGTCATTTGTCGTCAAGCTTTTGCCGCAACGACCAACCCTGCCGATTCTGAGTGGTGTCGTACTCGAAGCCACGGATGAGGGTCTATCGCTTTCTTCCTTCGACTACGAAGTCTCCAGTCGCACCGCGATCGACGCTCAAATCGAAGAACCGGGTGCCGTCTTGGTACAGGGTCGACTCTTGGCCGATATCGCCAACCGCCTGCCGGATGCTCCGGTCACGGTTGAGCGCACCGACCAGGGTGTTGCAATCACCTGCGGTCGAGCGAATTTCTCGCTGCCAACAATGCCCATCGAAGAATTCCCCACGTTGCCGGTCGTGGAAGGTACTACCGGAGTTGTTTCCGGTGAGGATTTCTCCGAAGCAATCGGTCAGGTCTCCCTCGCTGCTTCGAAAGAGGACGTGGCGCCGGTCATCACCGGTGTAAATCTCACTCTCTCCCCGAATGAGCTTGGCTTGGTCGCCACCGACCGCTACCGCGTCGCGGTTCGCAACATCAGTTGGCAGAGCAATTTCAACGAGGGCGATCAGGCGCTCGTTCCCGCCCGTACCCTCAGCGAAGTCGGAAAGTCATTCGCACACGCCAATGAGGTGGTGATCACGCTCGTTGCCGAGGGCGAACGACAGCTCATTGGCTTTACCGCCGAAGGTCGCACGGTCACTTCGCTGCTGATCAAGGGCAACTTCCCCGCTGTATCGCGCCTCTTCCCGAAAGAGACCCCGCACTACGCCGTGATCCAGGGCAGCGAAGTTGTCGACGCGGTCCGCCGTATGCAGCTTGTGCTCGAGCGGGAACAGGCGCTGCGCTTTTCCTTCACCGAGGAGGGACTCAACCTGCAGGCGCACGGTGCCGAACAGGCAGCGGGTTCCGAGGAAATCGGCGCAAACCTGCAGGGTAATGACATCGTGGTGTCCCTGAAACCGCAGTTCCTGCTCGATGGCGTTGGCGCTATCCACTCTGCCTTCGTGAAGATCGCATTCACCGCCACCGACAACCCGAATAAGCCCGGACCGGTACTGCTCAGCGGTCAAACCTCGCTCGACGAACCCGCCGAGAACGACACGTTCCGCTACCTGCTGCAGCCGAACCTGCTCATGCGATAAGCGGTGCACGTCACTCACCTCACCCTGCAAAATTTTCGCAATTACGCATCCGCGGATCTCGACCTCGCACCCGGTGTGAGGATTTTCGAGGGTGTCAACGGACAGGGCAAAACCAACCTCATCGAAGCGATCGCCTATCTGTCGACCCTTCGCTCGCACCGGGTATCGAGTGACTCCGCACTGGTGAAATTCGGCGAAGACTCAGCCGTGGTCCGCGCCGAGCTCGCCCACGGACCGCGAACACTGAGCATTGACGTCGAGATCGCAAAATCGGGTTCCAATCGGGCTCGCGTGAGCGGGCATCCGGTCAGAGCTCGGGAACTGCCGCGGTATTTCAACACCGTGGTGTTTGCGCCGGAAGACTTGGCACTCGTCCGTGGCGAACCCGCCCAGCGCAGAGCTTTCATCGATTCGCTTCTCGCCACGCACGCACCCCGGCTGGCCGAGGTCATCACGAACTACGAGCGGGTGCTCAAACAGCGCAATTCCCTGCTGCGTTCGGCGAAGGCCCGCAAGGTTTCGGACGCCATGCTCGGCACCCTCGAAGTGTGGAATGACCAGCTCATTTCACTCGGTACCGAGATCATTGCCGCACGGCTGGCGCTGGTCACGCGGCTGCGACCGCACCTGGCCCAAAGCTATCGGGCGCTCGTTGCGGCCGATCACGGTGCGGGCATGACCATGCGGGTTTCGGCGCTGGCGGATGCGAAGAATCTCATGGACGAAGACGGTGCCGGGGGTGAGATTGACACGGAACTCACCGTGGATGAGATCCGGCAGCAGTTCGCCCAGCGGTTGGCGGATGCGCGCAGTCGGGAGTTTGAGCGCGGCACCACCCTGGTCGGTCCGCACCGCGACGATGTCACCTTCTGGCTCAATGATCTCCCCGCCCGAATCACCGCTAGCCAGGGGGAATCTTGGTCCTTCGCGCTGTCGCTGAAGCTCGCGGCAGCACAGCTCGTGCGGGAAGAATCTCGCACCGGTGATCCGGTGTTGATCCTCGATGACGTGTTTGCCGAGCTCGACGGCGAGCGGCGCAGCCGACTCGCAGCTGCGGTGGAAAGCTACGAGCAGGTGCTCATCACCTGCGCGGTGCTTGCCGATCTCCCCAAGGAACTCTGGACCCGGACAATTCGGATTTCCGCCGGCCGGATCCTCGGGACCCAAGAGGAATGTGACGCGGATGAATCAGCCGAGTGAAGCATCCGAAGTCTGGCACCGCTTCAAAGCGGTCTTTGGGGGCCAAACCACCTCCTTTCATCGCCGCAAAGAGCGCCAGCGGAAGAAACAAGAAGCCACCGCGGAAGAGCAGTTCGCGTTCGGGCCGCATCGGGATCCGATCGGAATGTCAGACCTGCTGCAGGGCCTCTTCCGTGAGTACAACTGGCAGGGCCAGCTCGAGCAGGCCAAGGTCATCAATGAATGGGCAGAACTTGCCGGCCACCAGACCGCGCAGCATGCGCAACCGCTCTATGTCGAAGAGGGCAAGCTCGTGGTGCAGTGTGATTCCACGGCCTGGGCCACGCAGCTGCGGAGCATCCGCTCAACAATCATTGGGCGCATCCACGAGCAAATGCCGGAAGCCGGAATTGATGAAATTCAGTTCCTGAACCCCGGCGCACCGTCGTGGAAACGCGGACCGAGATCGATCCCCGGCCGCGGGCCTCGAGACACGTACGGGTAGGGATCACGTACCAACCCACAGAGATGGGGTCAAAATCGGTTAGCGGGCCTTCTAAGGCTAAATAACGGCATCCTTGGTAAGATGGAACGTCAGCCTCGGGCTTGTCCTGGGCTGTTTACTTTTCATGAACCGTCAAGGAGTCCGAATCGATGAGTGAGACCGAAGCGAATCACCAGGTTCCCGGTAGCCACAAGGTTGAAAACACCTACGGCGCCAGCGAGATCCAAGTACTCGAGGGACTGGAAGCGGTTCGTAAGCGGCCCGGTATGTACATCGGTTCGACGGGACCGGACGGCCTCCACCACCTCGTCTACGAAATCGTCGACAACTCGGTTGACGAATCCCTCGCTGGCTACTGCGACGACATTGTCGTGACCCTGCAGGCTGACGGTGGCGCGAATGTGCTCGACAACGGTCGTGGTATTCCCGTGGAAATGCACCCAATTGAGGGCATTTCCACACTCGAGGTAGTGCTCACGAAGCTCCACGCCGGCGGTAAGTTCGGCGGTGGCGGTTACGCAGTCTCGGGTGGTCTCCACGGTGTGGGTTCTTCCGTGGTGAACGCGCTCTCGCACAAGTTCGTCGCCCAGGTGCACCGTGACGGGTACGAGTGGAAGCTCGAATTTGCCGACGGTGTCCCCCAGCATCAAATCGAGAAGGGCGAGGAAGTCACTGACACCGGTACGAACATCACGTTCTACCCCAACGGCGACATCTTCGAGACCATCGAATTCGACTATGAGACGCTGCGGGCGCGCTTCCAGCAGATGGCGTTCCTCAACCGGGGCCTTCGCATCACGCTCATTGATGAGCGCAACCCGCATGACCTCAAGGCCAGCCTGACGACGGTCAGCGAAGTCCTCGAGACCGAGCAGGGCGAGGCGGTGGATGCAGAGGACGGCGCCGAGGTCGAGGAGGCTTGGGAGCCGCGCAAGCAGGTCTTCAAATACGATCGAGGGCTTGTTGACTACGTTGAGCACCTCGTTAAGCGCAAAAAGGTCGAGGTCGTCCACGACGAGGTCATCGAGATCATCGAAGAGGACACCGTCGCAAAGATTTCCCTCGAAGTCGCGATGCAGTGGACCGAGTCGTACAACGAGGCCGTGCACTCCTTCGCAAACACGATCAACACCAAGGAGGGCGGCACCCACCTCGAAGGGTTCCGTTCGGCGCTGACCTCGGTAATCAACCGCTATGCCCGCGAGAAGAACCTCCTCAAGGACAAGGACGAGAACCTCTCCGGTGAAGACGTCCGCGAGGGTCTCGCCGCGATCATCTCGGTGAAGCTCGGTGAGCCGCAGTTCGAGGGGCAGACCAAGACCAAACTCGGCAACACCGAGGCGAAGTCCTATGTGCAGCGGGTAATGACCGCGGCGCTCAACGACTGGTTGGACCGCAACCCGACTCAGGCACGCGAGGTGATTCGCAAGGCGAGCCAAGCATCCGCCGCCCGCATCGCGGCGCGACGTGCCCGCGAACAGACCCGCCGCAAGGGCCTGCTCGAGTCGAGCGGAATGCCCGGCAAGCTTCGTGACTGCTCCTCGCGGAACCCGGATGAGTCGGAGATCTTCCTCGTGGAGGGTGACTCGGCCGGTGGTTCGGCGGTGCAGGGCCGTAACCCGCGCACGCAGGCGATTCTGCCGCTGCGCGGCAAGGTGCTGAACGTTGAGAAGGCGCGGATTGACCGGGCGCTGCAGAACCTTGAAATTCAGTCGATGATCACCGCGTTCGGTACCGGCATTGGTGACGACTTTGACGCCGAAAAGGCCCGCTATCACAAGGTGATTCTGATGGCGGATGCTGACGTCGACGGCCAGCACATCACGACGCTGCTGCTCACGGTGCTCTTCCGCTTCATGCGGCCGCTGATCGAGGTCGGCTACGTCTACCTCGCCATGCCGCCGCTGTATCGCCTCAAGTGGACGAACGCGGCACACGAATATGCCTACTCCGATGAAGAGCGGGATGCGCTGATCGAACGCGGTCGAGCGGCCGGTCGTCGCCTGCCGAAGGACAACGCGATTCAGCGTTACAAGGGTCTGGGCGAAATGAACTACTCGGAGCTGTGGGACACCACGATGAACCCCGAGACGCGCACCCTCCGCCAGGTCACGATGTCGGATGCGGAAGCCGCCGACGAGGTCTTCTCCACGCTCATGGGTGAGGACGTCGAATCGCGCCGCGCGTTCATCCAGCAAAACGCACACGACGTGCGCTTCCTCGACATCTAACAGCGACGAGCCTGCACGGCCCTGCTGGCCGCGCATCCACACACTTTTTGAACCCGACACAACAAGGCTGAATACACATGGCTGATGAGACCGATCTCACCAACGACAATGCGCCGGTAAACGACCGGGTCGAGCAGGTTGACCTGCAGCTCGAGATGCAGCGCTCCTATCTCGACTACGCGATGAGCGTGATCGTGGGACGCGCGCTACCCGAGGTGCGCGACGGCTTGAAGCCCGTGCACCGCCGCGTGATTTACGGCATGTACGACGGCGGCTACCGCCCCGACAAGTCCTTCTCGAAGTGCGCGCGTGTGGTCGGGGATGTGATGGGTCAGTATCACCCGCACGGTGACTCGGCGATCTACGACACCCTCGTGCGTCTTGTGCAGCCCTGGTCGATGCGCTATCCGCTCGCCCTCGGGCAGGGAAATTTCGGTTCGGCCGGTAACGACGGCGCCGCAGCTCCCCGATACACCGAGACGAAAATGGCGCCGCTCGCCCTCGAGATGGTGCGCGACATTGAAGAAGACACCGTCGATTTCATGGACAACTACGACGGTCAGACCCAGGAGCCGACCGTCCTCCCGGCGCGCTACCCGAACCTGCTCGTGAACGGTTCGGAGGGTATCGCGGTTGGTATGGCGACCAAGATTCCCCCGCACAACCTGCGGGAGGTCGCCGACGGTGCCCTTTGGGCGCTTGAGCACCCGGATGCATCCCGCGAGGAGCTCCTCGACGCGCTGATTGAGCGCATCCCCGGCCCCGATTTCCCCACCGGTGCGCAGATTCTCGGCACCAAGGGAATCCAGGAGGCGTATCGCACGGGCCGCGGCTCGATCACGATGCGCGCCGTGGTGAACGTCGAAGAAATCGGTGGTCGCACCTGCCTAGTCGTCACCGAGCTGCCATACCAGGTGAACCCCGATAACCTCGCCGACCGTATCGTGCAGATGGTCCGCGACGGCAAGATCAACGGCATCGCCGATATTCGCGATGAAACCAGCGGTCACACCGGTCAGCGCCTGGTGATCATCCTGAAGCGCGACGCCGTCGCGAAGGTCGTGCTCAACAACCTCTACAAGCACACCCAGCTGCAGGACACTTTCGGCGCGAACATGCTCGCGATCGTGGACGGTGCCCCGAGGACTCTCACGCTTGACGGATTCATCACGCACTGGCTCGACCACCAGGTCGAGGTCATCGTGCGCCGCACCCAGTACCGGCTGCGGAAGGCCGAAGAAGAGGTCCACATCCTGCGTGGTTACCTCAAGGCCTTGGATGCGCTGGACGAGGTAATTGCGCTCATCCGGGCTTCGCAGACGGTTGAGATCGCGCGCACGGGCTTGATGGAACTGCTCGATGTTGACGAGATTCAAGCTTCGGCGATCCTCAACCTGCAGCTGCGTCGCCTGGCTGCCCTCGAACGCCAGAAGATCACTGACGAGGCGGATCGACTCGAGGCGCTCATCCTCGAGTACAAGGGCATCCTCGCCTCCCCCGAGCAGCAGCGCGAAATCATCTCGGAAGAGCTCAGCGAGATCGTGCGCCGCTTCGGCGACGACCGCCGCACTGAGATCCTCTACGGCTTCGAAGGTGGCGTGAGCGATGAAGAGCTCATCCCGGTCGAAGAGCAGGTCGTCACGGTGACCCGCGCGGGCTACATCAAGCGCACCCGTAGTGACCAGTACCGCTCCTCGCACCGCGGCAGCAAGGGTGTGCGCGGCGCGACGCTGAAGGCTGATGACATCGTTGAGCACTTCTTCGTCACGACCACGCACCACTGGCTGCTGTTCTTCACGAACTTCGGCCGCGTGTACCGCGCGAAGTGCTACGAACTGGTGGAAGCGAGCCGGGATTCGAAGGGTCAGCACATTGCGAACCTGATCCCGCTGCAACCGGGTGAAGAGGTCGCGCAGATCCTCGACCTCGAGAACTACGAGGAGCACGACTACCTCGTGCTCGCCACCCGCAATGGCCTTGTGAAGAAGACCGCACTGAAGCTCTATGACACGAACCGCCAGGCGGGCGTGATCGCGATCAAACTGCGCGAGGGCGATGAGCTCGTCTCGGCAATGGCGATCAAGGATGGCGACCACATCTTCCTGTTCTCGCACGCCGGTCAGTCGCTGCACTTCGAAGCCGACAACGAGCAGCTGCGCCCCATGGGCCGCGACACCTCGGGCGTGAAGGGCATGAGCTTCCGCGACGGTGACTACCTCATCAACGCGGCGGTCGGTACCGATGAGAACCTCTACGTCTTCACCGTCACCGAGGCAGGCTATGCCAAGCGAACCTCGGTAGGTGACTACCGCATCCAGGGCCGCGGTGGCCTCGGTATCAAGGTGATGAAGCAGTCGGAAGACCGCGGCGAGATCGCCGGGGCACTGTTGGTTCACGAGAGCGACGAGGTGCTGGTGATCTTGAACTCCGGCAAGGTCGCCCGCTCTGACGTCGCAGAGGTCCCCGCGAAGGGCCGCGACACCATGGGTGTGGTGTTCGCACGTATGGACAAGAAGGATTCGGTCGTGGGCGTGGCCCGCAACACCGAGCGCGATCTCGGCGACGATGAGGCGGATGCGCAGGACGAAAATGCGGAAGATTCGGGTGCCGAGGCTCCCGCAACTGACGTGGTGGATGCATCCACCGAGACGGCTGCCGAGGCTACGACTGAAGATGCAACTGCATCGGGACATGCCGAGAGCGAAGCCGAAAATGATGCCGCTTCAGAGGCCGACGAGTAGGATCGACCATCATGACATCTGTAGCGGACAAGCTCGCAAAGAAGTCGGAGCGTCGCACCTCCAAAAAGCAAGTGCGGCTTCGTCTCGTTCAAATTGACGTGTGGTCGGTGGTGAAGCTCGCACTGCTCATCGCCGCCTGCGTCGGCGTGGTCATTATCGTTGCCGCGATTTTGCTGTGGACGGTGCTGGCCAACACCGGCGTGATGGAGTCGATCAATAACCTGCTGAACGACGTCACGAGCAACGAGCAGATCACCGTGGAGACGTTCATCAACTTCCAGGGTGTGCTCGCCTTCTCGGCGATTCTCGCGCTGTTGGAGATCGTGGTGATGACCGCCCTGGCGGCAATTGCGGCGTTCCTCTACAACCTCACGGTGCGGCTGACCGGGGGCATCGTCTTCGGGTTCACAAACTCCTAGAAAAATTTTTGGCCGCGGATTTTGCGCAGCGGAAAAGAACTGGTAATCTTTTCTCTTGTGCCAAGGCATTCCAAGCGAATGGTGAAGCACAGGATTGGGGCTATAGCTCAGGTGGTTAGAGCGCATCGCTGATAACGATGAGGTCCGAGGTTCAAGTCCTCGTAGCCCCACTCAATCCAGTAGGATTGATCCGGTAGTTCTTCGGAACTGCAGTTGTTCGAAAGAACAGCACGGGGCCTTAGCTCAGTTGGTAGAGCGCCTGCTTTGCAAGCAGGATGTCAGGAGTTCGAGTCTCCTAGGCTCCACAATTGAAGACGTACTAGAACACCTGACATCGCTCGATGCGTGCTCGGGTGCGAGGGCGGCGAAGGGCTCAGCGAGCCGGATCGTCGCCCTTTCGTCTTCGCTGATCTCGATGCCGTTGGTCAGTGCTTGGTTCGCCAGTCGCTTGCCGTGCTCGTCGGTGCGGGCGTACAGGGTGGCGCAGTCGACCAGCAGGCTCAGCGCGGTGCTGAGTTGCTTGCGTGATCCCTCGTGGTAGTCGTGCTCGCTGGCGAGGCGTCGGTCGATGTCGGCGAGGCCGGCGCGGATGCGGTCTTGGTGTCGCTTGAGGGTCTCTAGGTCGATCGCGTCGGCGAAGTGCGCGGCGAGCAGTTTGTCGCTCTCGTTCTGCAGCCGCTTGCGGTTCTCCGTCAGCTCGGCAAGTTCTTGTGACCGGGACGTGAGGCGTTCATCGAATGCGGCCTCGACTTGCGCGGCGAGTGCCGCGTACTGCTCTTCGGTGATCGCGATGTCGCGGTAGCAGTCCGCGACGAGCTGCTCCGCGATCCCGACCGGCACGGCACGGCGAGTGCAGTTCTTCCGCTTGGAGGCTCGGCCCGAGCAGACGTAGTAGGCGTAGCGGACGCCCTGCTTGTTGGCCGGGAAGTCGAGTTGTAGGCGCGATCCGCACGCCCCGCAATACAGGGCGCCCTTCAGGTAGTGGTCGTGGCTGCGCCGCCGCTCGGACGCGATCTTCCGAGCGTTGAGCAGGCTCTGTACCTGCTGCCAGGTCGCCATGTCGATCAGAGGCTCGTGCGTGCCCGCTTGCTCTGCGCCTTTGTAACGGACGACGCCGATGTAGTACGGATTGCGCAGGAGCTTGAAGAATCCCGAGCGTGCCATCGGACCGGAGGGACGTTTCGGGGTCGGCACGGTCGTAAGCCCCCGTGCTGTGACTTCGGCGAGCAGATCAACGACGGTGCGGTCGCCGCCTGCATACTGCTCGAACACCCACCGCACGAGCGGAGCACGCTCAGGGTCGATCTCGATGGTGCGGTACTCGCGTCCTTGATCGTCGCGCTTGCGGACGTTGAGGTAGCCGATCGGGGCGCGCATCGGGGTGCCGCCAGTCTCGAACTTCTGCGTCAGACCCTTGGCGACCTCGGTTGCGAGGTTCTTGGAATAGAACTCCGCGATCGAGGACATGATGCCGTGCAGCAGCATCCCGGATGGAGTCTCGTCGATGTTCTCCGTCGCCGACACCAGCATGACACCGGCTTCGACCAGGCGGCGGTGAATCTCCACGTCGTCAAGGCGGTTCCGCGCGAGGCGATCGACCTTGTGGACGATGCAGTAGTTGACCTGATGCGTGGTGATGTACTCCAGCATCCGTTGCAGGTCGGGCCGATCTGCTGAACGAGCCGACTCTCCAGCGTCAACGAACTCAGCGACGATCCGTGCTCCGAGGTCTTCGGCTTTGCGGGCGTTCGCCTGACGTTGCGCCGGGATCGAGAACCCTTCGTCACGACCGCCCTTGGACGCCTGTTCCTTGGTCGAGACCCGCTGATACGTCACCGCGGTCAGCAGGGGTGCAAGGTCCGTCTCCTGCATGGGCATCGCGAGTGTCATGACTACTACCTCCGTCTGCAGCCGCCGCCTCGGCGGCCGGTGCTATGTCCTCAGCCCTTTGTCGATCACCGATCTGACGCTGTCGCTCGTCGAGTTCTTGGGCGTGGAGCTCGTCAGCGACGTGCAGCACGAGCGCGATCAGTTGCTTGGTGTCAGGGGTGGAGCGTGTCCGGGACTCGGCCGCGATCCGTCGGCCGGTGCTCGTCACCCGGTAGTGCTTCATGGGCGGCAGGTGCACCGACCCGAGTCGCAAGATCATCGGCCTGGGCACGCGCCTGCCGCCGCGCCCGGATGTGCTCGCGGGTGAGCCGGGCCAGGGTGACCGGCCCCATGATGAGGAACTTGAGGGCGTTCCAGATGCAGACGAGGACGACGAGGTGGAGCCAGCCCGGCCCGCCGTTGTCGATGATCGTGGTGCACCAGTAGGCGATGGCGAAGTACGGGACGGCGATGAGCATCGCCCACAATGCCCACTTCGGATCGCGGCGGGTGCGGATGTAGTCGAGCAGCAGGTTGCTCGGTGCATAGCCGAGAAGCCCGTGAGTGTTGGCGGTCGCGGTAAAGATCAGCCGGAACATGGCGCAGTCCTCCACTGGCGGCGACGCCAATGTGTTGGGAGGACTTGCCTGAGCGGATCTCTGGCTCGTCATGCTACCGACCGTGAGGCGGATGGCCTAGCTGATTCCTGTCGCCTGCGACCAGTCTACGCCCCGGCCCCGACATGCGGAAGGCACCGGGCGGCGTGCCCCTCGTGGGCTGCGCACGCCAGCGGGGCCGAGACTCTGCTGGTCTCGGCCCCGCTGGTTGCCGTCTAGAGGACTTCGCCGGTCTGCGGATCGACGTTGAGGTTGGCGAGGAAGTCTTCTTCGGCTTGCCGGCGTCGGTTCACGTCTGCGATCACGAAGTCCACGAAATCCTCGTCTCGGTTGACGATCTCTACGTCCTCGATCGGTGCGGCGGGGTCTTCGCCGGGCCAGACGGTCTGCCGGGTCGGCCGGTCCCGATCGAGCCGGGTGCCGCTGGCCCCCACCCAATCGCGTAGCCGCTGCCGCGCGTCGCTGAAGTCCCGATGCCAGCCCAGCGGTGCGCTGCCAGACTGCTGCGGGTCGTAGGCGCACAGCCAGTGCAGGTGCAGCGCGCTCAGCTCCCACACCAGTTCCCAATGCTTGTGCCACATCGGCGGTACCACGCTGGCAGGCAGGCCGTAGGTGACGCGAAGCCAGTTGACCCACTGGTTCAGCTCCAGCCAGGCGTGCTCGGCCTCGTCAGCGCGCAGCAGGTTCCAGTTGATCGGCGCCGGCGGCTCATCGAGTATCGGTCCGAGGTCGCCGCGGGGCTCGGGGATCGAGGCAGGATCGAGGTCGGGATCTGGACGGTCCTCTGCTTCGTCGCCCGTAGTGGAGGTGTCGTCGTTGGCCATGTGCTGGGCTCCTGCTCAGGAGCCCAGCACGGCCGGCTCGCGCGCCTGCGGGGACTGGTCGGGGCGCTCGAACGCCTGATTGCGATCCACGCCGGCGGCGTCGCGCTCGACGGTCGCGTTGCGCGGCTCACGGTTGATCGTGATCCGGCCGCTGACCGGGTTCGGGGTGAGCGTGTCGGCCCGGAACTCTTCCCGCTCGACTCCGGTCTCGGGGTCGGGGAACTTCTCGAACTTTCCGGTGGCGATGACGTCATCGCCCTTGCGGTACAGCTCCTTCGCGACCTCTGCGGCCTTGTAGCGCAGCGAGAGGTCGTGGAACGTGCGATCGAGCTTGGTGAACGTGCCGTCTTCCTCGCGCCGCCAGTGATCGACGCCTACGCGCGCGTAGAACCGCGGCGTCCCCGTCTTCTCGCTGTAAGTCAGCCTCGGGTCACCGGCGATGTGACAGACCATGACCGTGGCGTTCTTGATGCTCATCTCGTAGCCTCCTGTCCTTCCCACGGCCGCATTCCCACGGCCGATGTGGCAGGCAGGTGCTCGCCTACAAGCCCAGCGAGTGCGGATCACGCGCCGCGCACTCCCCGGCCGCAGCAGAGGCGGCCGCGACAGGACTGCGTTGCGGATCGCCCCTGACCCCGAGCGCGGCCCGGTGGGCTCTGACTGCTTCGACGGTGAGCCCTTCGTCTGACGTGATCGGCTCCGGGCCGGGCGCGGCGTTCTCGATGTCCTCCTGCATCGCAGCCAGGCGGGTCTCAACGTCGGCGAGGTCTTCCCTGGCGTCTCTGAGCGCCTGGGCGTAGCGGAACGGTTGACCGATCCGCTGCTGCGCCTCGGCCGTGGCTTCCTCGGCGGCGGCGAGGTCGGTACGGGCCTGGTCGAGCAGGCTAGGGATGCCGGAGACACGGTTCTCGATGCGCTGGATCAACCCGACGCCGCCTTCGAGAAAGAGGTCGCGGCCGAGCATGAACGAGCTGCGCGGCACGCCGTCGAGCGCGACGTGCACCATGACCTCACCGCCGAACGCCGGACTCGTGTTCACCGTGATGTCGAATCCGCTGATCGAGCCGATGGTGCCGTAGTCGCGGCTGGCGTACCGAGGTGCCCATTTCAGGTCGGAGGCGTGCGCCCAGGTCGCGAGTGCGTGCGCCGCGTCGACGCGGGACGTGTAACCGCTGTCCCGCAGCTCCATCCGGAACCGACCGCCGGACGTGTCGGCAATCCGCGGGAGCGCGGCTTCGAGGGCCGCGATGTCCGCGGTGGCGCGGCGGGCATCGTCCTGGGAGCGGTCGCGGGTGTGGACGAGCATGGACTGGTTGCGGTGGTAGGCGCGTTCGAGCCGTTGCAGCCGGGTGACCTCGTTCTGGATGGTGGAGTGCTCCAACAGCAGTGGGTTGCCCGAGCTGATCGCCTTCGCTTCCGCGGCCGAGAGGGCGGATGAGTCGATCTCTTCGATCTCGCGGGAGTCGAGCCTGCCGCGCATGAGCTGGGAGATGAACGTGGCCTTCCGTTCCACGCCCTGCCACATATAGGAGTCGAAGGATCGCTCGGTGACGAACCGGACGATCGCGACCTCGGGATTCTGGTTCAGCTGGCGCAGGATGCGGCCCTCGCGTTGCGCGATGTCGCTGGGCCGCCACGGGCAGTCCAGGTGGTACAGCGCGACCGCCCTGGCTTGCACGTTCGTGCCGACGCCCATCTTCTCCGTCGAACCCATCAGGACGGCGATGTGGCCGGCTCGCGCTGCCGCGAACAGCCTGGCCTTGTCCGCGTCGGTCTTCGCCTCGTGCATGTACCGGATCGCCTCGGCGGGCATCCCGCGCTGCACAAGCTGAAGGTGCAGCTCGTCGTAGGCGTTCCACCGTTCCCGGTTCGGGGTGCCGATGTCGGAGAACACCAGCTGCAAGGCACCACGCACCGGCGAGGGTTCCCCGGTGATGGTGTCGAGGTACTCGTTGTCCTTGGTCTGCTCCCAGACGCGATAGATGGTGTCGGCGGCGACGTCCACCTTGGTCGGCCCGGACGGGGAGTTCGGGACGATCATGCGGATGTCGAGAGCGGCCTTGCGCCCGTCGGTGCTGATGGCGAGCATGTTGTCCTCGCTCGGCGACACGCTCTTGGTCGCCACCTTGTCCGCGCGCCTGCCGAGGTGTTCGATGAACTGCTCCAGCTCCACCGTGGGCTGCACGGCCACCGTCGCGGGCGCGCGCTTCCCGTCGTCGCGAGGGGCGAGGTCCGGCACCGGGAGTTGCAGGTCTTCGCCGGTCTTCACGTCGGCGAAGATGCTCCACAGCCGCAGCATCTCCGGCACGTTGGAGAACTTCGCGAACCTGGTCTTCATCCGGAACGTGTTGTTCCCGGTCGGGGCCATTTCCATCTGCGTGACGGTCTGCCCGAACGTCGCCGCCCAGGCGTCGAAACTCCCGATCCCGGCCGCGTCGAGCAGGTCGGGCCGCAGGTACTTCTGCATCACGTACGCCTCAGTCACCGAGTTGCTGATCGGGGTCGCGGTCGCCCCGGTCACCACCCGCTCCCGTCCCAGGGAGCGCAGGTACTCCAACTTCATGTGCAGGTCGGTCGCCCGCTCGGAGCCGTCGATCGAGGCGTCGCGGATGTTCGACTCCGTGGAGAGGTTCTTATACATGTGCATCTCGTCCACAACGACGTAGTCGATACCGGTGTCCTCGAAGCAGACCCCGACATCACGGTCGGAGTCGGCGCGCGCCTTGGCCCGGTTCTCCAGTTGGAGCAGCTTGCGTTGGATGCGCTTGACGCTCATCCGGTCCTCGCCCTCAGCATCCTGCAGGACGCGGCGCAACTGCTCGACCTGCGCATCGACGTAGGTCTGCTGCGTCTCCGGCCGCAGCGGGATCTTGGCGAACGCGCCCTGCGTCATGAGCACGCCGTCCCACTCGCTCGCGGACGCGCGGGCAACGAACAGACGACGCTTGTCCGCGGTGAGGTCTTTGCTGGACGCGGCGAGAATCTTGGCGCGCGGGTAGATCTGCAACCACTCCCGGCCGAACTGTTCGAGCATGTGATTCGGGACGACCAGGACCGGCTTGGAGATCAGGCCCATGCGGCGCATCTCCATGACGCCCATAATCATCTCGGCCGTCTTGCCCGCGCCGACTTCATGGAACAACCCGGCGGAGGGTTCGGCGATCATGCGCGCGACCGCGGAGCGTTGATGCGGCCGTGGGGAGAAGTTCGCCGCGAGCCCCGGCAGCGTCAGGTACTCCCCGGCCCCGGTGTAGTCCCTCAAGACGAGCGAGTTAAACCGCGTGTTGTACTCGTCCACCAGTGCTCGGGCTCGCTCGGGGTCTTCCCACACCCATTCGCCGAACCGCTCCTGAAGCGCATCGGCCTTCTCCTGCGCGGCGGTCGTTTCGACCGGGTTGAGGACGCGACGCTTCTTGCCCTCGATGTCCTCGACCTCGTCGTAGACGAGCAGCGTGCGTTGCTCCATCACGGCCTGCGCGATGTCCGGTGCGGGGCGACGCTCGGTGCCCCACTCACTGGTGGCCAGCAGCCCCTGCCGTCCGCCGCGAACCTCCCACATGCCCGGCAATGCGTTCTCCACGCGGACCTCGCGGGTGCGCAGCAGCTGGTTGAGGAACTGTTCGTGAATGTCGGCGCTGATCCAGACCGCGCCGAGCCGTGCAGTGATGTCCTCCACGCCCAGCGTCTCCGGCAGCACCTCGGTCAGCGCGTCCACGTTGGTCTGGAACTCAGGATCATCGGCGGCGCGTGCCTTCGCGGCGTCGAGCTTCGCCCGCACATCGCCGGAAACGTAGGCCGGTGCGTGGACGAGCTCGTCGGTGACCGGATCGGTGAACACGAGACCGGTCAATGCCCCGCGCGCCTCGGTCTCGTCCATGCCGAGCATGTCGGCGATCAGGCCGAGGTCGATGCCGCCGGTGCGGTCGAGGCTGACCGCGACGGCATCCGCGGGGGTCTCGACGCCCTGAATCTCGGCGCGCGGTGCGACGACGCGGCGGGACATGATCGCCGCCGGGGCCGCGGTCTGGTCGGTGTCATCGAACTGCTCCAGCGCCAGCACGAGCGGCCCGAACGGGTCCGAGCGGAGGATGCGGATCGGCGTCGGCACGACCCTGGCGTAGGTCTCCTCGCCGGTGTCGTTGGTGCGGCCGGTGCGGCGCAGCGAGTAGCGGTTCAGCGGCCCGTACTTGCCGACGTACTTCTGATAGCTGCGGCGCAACCCTTCACGGGCCTGGACGATCTCGTCGGTGTCATCCACCGTGGCAGCTTCCAGGGCCAGCAGCCGGGTCGCTCCGTCGCGTAAGCCGAGCAGCGCGCGCAGCTCGACCGCGGCGGACTTGGGTACCTCCAACGGTTGGACGCCGCCGTCGACGACGCTGCCGAACTCGCCGCCGTCGGTGGGGACGATGCTGCCGTCCCACAGCTCGGGCGGGGCTGGCGTGAACGCCGCACGGCGGGTCTCCTGCGCGCCGGTGCGCTCGGTCATCGTCAGCCCTTGCCGACGGGCGCTGAACGTGACCTGCTCGATCGCGTCGCGCAGTTCGTCCTCGAGCCGGTCAAGATCGCCGCGCACGTTGAGGGTGGCGTTGCCGTGCATCCCGTGACCGACCTCCAGATCGCCGAGCACCCGCTCGGGATGATGGTCGAAGTAGGCGTTGATCTTGATGAGTTGACCGTCCACGCTGATCGGGGTGACGGTCTCCCACAGGTCATCGGCCGGCGGCTGGCCGTCTTCGCGGCGGCGGAAGATCAGCAGGTCGCTGACGACCTCGGTTCCCGCGGCCCGACGATGCGCGCCGGTCGGGAGTCGGACGGCTCCCACGAGATCGGCGAGCAGGTTCATCTCGCGTCGGGCGCCGGGGTTCTGCGCGTCGAGCGTGTAGTGCGAGGTCAACACGGCGACCAGCCCGCCCGGCCTGGTCAACCGCAGGCTCTTCAGGATGAAGTGGTTGTGAATCGTCTGCCGGGTTGGATTGTGCAGCGCGTCGTGCAACACGATGTTCCCGAACGGGACGTTCCCGACCGTCGCGTCGAAATGCGCCTCCGGCAGCCGGGTGTCGGCGAACGACTCGGCCCGGATCGTCGCGTGCGGGTACAGCCCGCGGCTGATCGCGGCGGTCAGCGGGTCCAGCTCGACGCCGGTCATCTGTGCGGTCTCGGGTGCCAGGCCGATGAAGGTGCCCGCGCCCGAGCCCGGTTCCAGCACCTCGCCGCCGTCGAACCCGAGCGTGCGCATGGCGCGCCAGATCTGAGCGACGATCATCGGATCGGTGTAGTGCGCGTTGATCGTCGTGCGGGCCGCTGCGTCCCACTCATCCGCGCTGAGCAGGTCGCGCAGCTCGTCGCGCTCGCTGTCCCACTCAGGCTTGGCGTCGTCGAAGACCTCGGGGATCGCACCCCACGACGACCAGCGGGCCAGTGCCTGCCGTTCATCAGCGGTGGCGGCCCGCTGCTGCTCGGCCAGCGTGCGGACGACCTGGATCGCGGCGAGGTTGGCGCGGAACCGCGCTTTTGCTCCGGACGGGGCGAGGTCGTCCTGCGACGCAGGGACGAACCGCGGCAGCTCAGCCGCGACCGGTTCTTGCGGGGTTAGCGGACTTCGCGGAGGAAGCGGATCGTCGCCGCTTCGGCCAGCAGCGCCCGGTTCGACTCCAGGTACTGGCGCGGAATCTCCGCCTCGACCAGTCCCTCCAAGAACTCGACCGGGACGGCCCACTCCTTGGCCTTGTCCTCCAGCTCGACCGTCGAGGGCATCAGGTCCGGTGCGTCCTGCATCCTCTCCGCCCAGGTCACCAGGTTCTCGTCCGAGGGACGGGTCTGCTCCCATTCCTCGCGGGCCTGATCCAGTGGCAGGCTCGGGTCGCTGATCCATGCGAGCTGGTTCATCACGACCTCCTCTGCGATCCTGCGAGCCGTCGTCCGACGGGCCACGTCCTGTAAGTAAGTCTGCGCCGAAGAGCGCCCCATCTCCAGCATCCAGGCCGGATTGTTCTCCAGTTTCGCTGCCAGGTCCGACACTTGGCCCTGTATCTCCGCCCCGAGGTCGGTGAAGAACTGCTCCGGGTTCTCCAGCTCCGCCAGCCTGTTCGGGGCGTGCCTCGTCCAGTGCTCCCGCACTCGTGCTCCGTAGCGGTTCATCGGTGCTCTCCCTCGTCTCGGTTGCTGGCGTGCTGGATTCCCCGCTCGCCAACAGGGTGTCGGCGGCGGGCTCGTCGAGCCCCCACAGGTCGAGTTCGAGCTGACCCGGTGGAACCGTGCGCCGTCGGCGCGCCGTCACGGCCACCCCCGCCCAGAGCGGTCGTGGCTATCAGACGTCGCGCCGATCACGGGCGTCTGGGAGTGTCGGTCATGGCCCATCCGCGCCCGCTTCCAGCAGAGCCTCGATCTCCGCACGGTCGGCCTTGAGCCGGTCGGCGTCGGGGCGATCGGGCCAGGCCCGCAGGTCGGTGATGATCGGTGCGGCGGAGCGCAGCATCACGACACCGGTTCCGAACGGCAGCGTCCGGATGCGGTCAGGAGGCAGGATCGCGACGCGTCGTACCGACCGCTGGTTGGAGCGGGAGCCGTGATCGCCGAGCGTCACCGAGTCGGTGGTCTCGTCCCGCTCGCCGATGAGTGTGGATAGGTCTTGCAGGTCGCGCGAGGACGACGCCCCGCCGAGGATGATCTTGACGATGCTCGCGTCCCAGATCGCATTGGCCTGGTTCTCGTTCCAGCGGTCGCGTGCCTGCGCCAGCGATTGCAGAACCGGCATCGTCGTGACCCCGGTGCCGCCCCCTTCCGCCATGAGCGTCGGCAGGCTCGGCAGCGGGGCAAGGTTGGCGATCTCATCGAGCGCCAACAGCATCGGCGGATCGAGACGGGCACCCGCCGAGCGCGCAGCCAGCCGCCGCGCGGTCTCCACCAGGTCTTCCACCAGCGCAGCGACGAGCGCCGCCGAGGCATTGGAGCCCGAGCCCGTCGCCAGGAGGAACAGGGTGCCACAGTCGCGGATGAACGCGGCCGGGTCGAAGCTCTCGCCCTCGCCCGGACTGACCGAATCGAGCACCCGCGGGTCGGCCAGTGCGCCGAGCGCCAGACTCACGCCCTGCCAAATGCTGTCCCTCGTGCGCGGATCGGCGTCGATCATCGCCTCCAGCGACTCCGCCCACCCCAGCGCCGCCCCGGCGTTGTTGACCAGGATCGCCACGGCATCCGCCGCCGCCGTCGGATCGAGGGTCCATCTGAACAGCTCGCTCGGTGGACGATGGTCGAGCGCAGCCGCGTGCAGCAACCCTTGCAGCGCCGTGCGCGTCTTGCCCTCCCAGAACCCGCCGCCATCGACGCCGCCCCCAGCGAGCCCGGTCGCGGACGCAAGGCCCGCCGCGCGGATCATCGCCGTCTGCGGGTTCTCGCACCCTCTGATCGGCGACCACCGCAAACCGGCCGGAAGCCCCTCCGCCAGGCGCTGCGGGTCGAACACGGCCACCGGCCCGACCCTCTGCCGCGCCCGCAAGGTGGCGGTCATGTTGTCCGGTCTCGTCGAGGTCGAGACGACCGCGCCAGGCGCGTCCAGGATCGCGTTGACCAGGATCTGCAGCGACTTCCCACTCCGCGGCGGGCCGATCACGAGGATCGAGTCCTCGACCGACGCCCACACCTCGCTGCCCTTGGACGTCCCGATCCGGTAGCCGACATCGTGCGGCCGCGGTGATTCCAGCGAAGGCCGCAGAGTGCCGGCCCGTTTCAGCAGCGCCGCACTGGACGCGGCCTTGGCGACCTCGTGCTTCGTCGCCGTCCCCGCGATCCGTCGCGGGTCGGTCTCGATCCTGCGGGCGTGTCGCCGCAGCCGAGTCCACCCCCACATGCCGGCGGCGACGAGGGCCGCCAGCAGAAGCGTGGCGACGACCCAGTAGACGACCGGATTCAGGCCCGCCGCCTCCAACGCCGCGGCGGGGTCGCCCGGCCGGAACAGCACAGCGACCCCGGACGCCGGGCCGGCCGCAGGCTGCGCGGTGCCGGTCAGAAACGCCGCAATCGACCCTGCCCCACGCAGCACGAGCGCAACGCCGAAGAGCACGACCAGGCCGATCATTGCCAGGTTCGTCAGTTCATCCCCGAACGAGCCGGTCTGCCGGCCCTCGTTCACGGCACCCGCCGTACGATCGTCGTGCCGGAGACCCGCCCGAACAGCAGCACTTCCACGCCGCCGCCCGCGTTCTCCGCGCTGAGGTGCGTGGGGTCGATGAGCGCGCGGGCGATACCCGTGTGCGCGGCGTCAGTGTGCCCCGTGATGATCGCGACCGCGACATCCTCGCCAGGGACGAACCCTGGCCCCTCAACGGTGTGGAAGACCGGCACGGCCGCACGCTTCGGCGCGGCCTGCGGCGTGTTCTCGGAGGTGCGATGCGGCCTGGAGGGAATGAAGTCGGTGAACACCGCCCCATCGGCTTCGCGAACCTCCACCCGCACAGGGATGACGCGGTTTCGGCTGGCCAGGTCGACGATCTCCGGGAACGACGATCGCAGCCACGCCGGCGCACCCTCGGGCGGTGAGAACGGCGCACCGTCAAGCGTCGCAGTGAGCGTGCCGTCTGCGTGCACGTCGAGCACGACGTGCGGGATCGACACCGGGACAGACTCAGGCTCGGGTTTCCTCATGTCGCCGAGGTGAGCCCGGACGCGACCAGCGACGATCTTGGCTTCGACGCTCCTACGGGGCCGTTGGACCCGTTTGGATCACAAGCGGGGTGCGTCCGGCGATGGGCGACCTGGCGCATCACGCCGAACCGATACGGCGTGCTGGGCAGCGTTGCGGGTTCGCTTCGCCCAGATCTCGGCCTGCCTGAGCAGCGTCGCCGCGTCGTCCGAATCGACTGCGCCGCGCGCGGAGACGCGCCATCCATAAGTGCCGTCTGTTCGCCGTGCCGTGCGTTCAGCACGCCATGCCCAGGAAGTCGGCAGACGATCAGGGTCGGACCAGTCGGTGCCCGTGTAGCGTTCCTCGATCGCGAAGCGGGCGTCGCTGTTCTCGATCGGATACAGCACGTAGTGCCCACCCCCGAAGGTCTCGGGGTCCTCGTATTCCAGATGAACGTGCTCGCTGTAGACGCGAACGATGCGCTCCAGGCCATCGTTGAGCGCATTCATGTTGCAGGTTAGTCGCTGCTGCTCGCGGTCGAAAGCCTCTGTGGCCTGGCCGTAGGCGGTGATTCCCGCTCGTACGGCTTGCTCGAGGTGGGACAGGAGTTGCTCAGCCTCGGTCTCGCTCATGCCGAGTGTGCGTGCCGCGCCTGCGGTGTCGGTTGTGTTCCGTACCCGCGCTTCGAATGGTCCTTCCCGCAACGGCCCTGCCCGCAGTGCCCGCCCGCCGCTCTCTCCATTGACCTCGACCACGACGACCCGCTCCTGGGGCGTCAGGAGTCCGACCTCCCCATCGCGCACCGAGAACAACGGTTCGGAGAGAAGTAGCCCGCCAAGTGTGGCCTCCCGATCCACGTGAGCCTCGAAGGCGTCCAGCGCGCGGCCGAGAGCGATCTGATCCCGAACCTCGTTCCAATCATTGCCAGGCATGGCCGTCATGCCTCCGACCGGAGCCAGTCGGAGTTTGCGAGATCGTCCCAACTGCCGCGATTTCGAATCGGCATGGCTTCCCGAGGTGCTTCATGTCGGGAGGTGCGCGGCGAAGAACGGCGAACTCGGATTCGCACGTGATCCTCGCGATTCGTGCGCTTCGGCCGAGTTGGCGCGGGTGCGTATCGCTTCTTGACCTCACATCCTGAGCAGTCAGGAGTGTGCAATAATCTGCGTATGGACGCAGATAAGCAGGTATGCGGGCTCGATCCGGATTCGGAGTATGTCGAGCTTGCGGTGGAGGTGTTCGGGATGCTCGCGGACGCGACCCGGGTGCGGATCATCCTCGCGTTGCGGCAGGCGGGCGAGCTGCCGGTGAACCAGTTGGCCGAGGTGGTGGACAAGTCCCCGGCGGCGGTTTCGCAGCATTTGGCGAAGCTGCGTCTGGCGCGGATCGTGGCGACCCGGCAGGAGGGGCAGCGGGTGTTCTACCGGTTGGAGAACGAGCATGCCTCCCAGCTCGTCTCGGACGCGATCTTCCAGGCCGAGCACACCCTGGGCGGCACGCCTCACCACCACCAGCAGACGAATCAGGATCAGCCATGACCGCACACATCCACGACCACGGACAGGATGCTGCCCACGCGCACGCGCCATACGCGCATCCGCACCTGGACGCCCACGGGCAGGCGCACCCCGACAGGCACGCGCATGACCGCGGCGATCACGAGCAGATCGTGCTCGCTCTTTGGCGGGCTGACGAGCTGCCCGTGAACGCGCTGGCGGAGATCGTGGGGAAGAAGCCCTCGAGGGTGTCGCAGCATCTGGCCCGGATGCGGATGGCGCGGATGGTCACGACCCGGCAGGAGGGCACGAGCGTGCTCTACCGGCTCGCCGACGAGCGCGCCGTCGCTCTGGTGGCCGAGCCGATCAAGCAGGCCGAGCACGCGGTCGCGAACGGGCAGATCCCGCCCCACCACCACGCCGCCCAGCAGTAACCCGGCGTCCTCCTCCCTGAACCGATTGACCCACCCTGATGCTTGCCGTTCTCCGTAACCCGACCTACGCGAAGCTGTTCAGCGCGCAGATCATCGCCCTGCTCGGCACGGGCCTGCTCACCGTCGCGCTGGGTCTGCTCGCGTTCGAGATCGCGGGCGGGGATGCCGGGATAGTGCTGGGGGTGGCGATGACGATCAAGATGGTCGCCTACGTCGCTGTCTCCCCGGTCACGACCGCGCTCGTCGCGCGCCTGTCCCGCAAGCAAGTGCTCATCGGCGCAGACCTGATCCGGGCGGGGGTGGCGGTGTCGTTGCCGTTCGTAACCGAGGCGTGGCAGATCTACCTCCTGATCTTCCTGCTGCAGTCGGCTTCGGCGACGTTCACGCCCGCGTTCCAGGCCGTGATCCCCTCCGTGCTGCCGGACGAGCGCGAGTATACGCGGGCGCTGTCGCTTTCGCGCCTGGCATATGTCCTCGAGTCGCTGGTCAGCCCGATGCTCGCCGCCGTGCTGCTGACTGTGGTCAGCTTCCACAACCTCTTCGTCGGCACCGTGGTCGGGTTCCTCGCCTCCGCGATCCTCGTGATCGCATCCCGCTTCCCGCACATCGAGCCCCCAGCACCTGCGCCGTTCCTAAACCGCCTCACCCGCGGGGCACAAGCGTTCTGGGCCAATAGCGAACTGCGCGGGCTGATGGGATTGAACCTCGTTGTCGCAACCACGACCGCGATGGTCATCGTGAACACCGTCATCCTCGTCCAAGGCGACCTCGGCCGTCCCCAGATCGACGTCGCGCTCCTCCTGGGTGCCTATGGTCTGGGCTCCATGATCGTCGCGCTCGGCATGCCCAAGCTGCTCGACTCCCTCCCTGATCGTCGCGTGATGCTCACCGGCGGCGTCGCCCTGCCGTTCCTGTTGCTCGCAACTTCCGGAACCATCGCCTGGTTAGAGGGCACATCCCAATGGGTTACACTGCTGGCGCTCTGGGTACTGCTCGGGGCCGGGACCTCCACGATTCTCACCCCGTCCGCGCGTCTGCTGCGCCGTAACTGCACTGAGCAGAACCGGCCCGCCGTGTTCGCCGCGCAGTTCTCCCTCTCGCATGCCTGCTTCCTCATCACCTACCCTTTCGCCGGGGCGCTCGGCGCGGCGATCGGCCTACCCGCTGTCGCGCTCGTGCTCGTCGCACTCGGCATCCTGGGCGCACTCTTCGCGCTCATCACCTGGCAGGCCCGCCCGCACCTCGACGCGGCCGCAGCTGAACGCCGGGCCAAGGCGCAGCACTGAGCAAGACGCGGGACAACGGGTTCCCGAAACCCGCGCCCTCAACTATGCTGAAACCAGCCGTGAGCACTCAGGTTCCGACTCGGGGTCCGACATGCTAATGGGGCTACTTCCCAAGTGGCACAAGGCTTCCGAAGTCAAAGGCGATGGGTGACGAACGATCACCGTTGGTGAAGGTTCGTCGCGCTGGCTGAGGGATCGTCAGTGGGCGTGAACCCGAGAGTGGCTAAGGAGCTTTGCAGCAGGTGTCGTCGCAATGCTCAGGCTCGCGTTCTCCGGTGAGGACGGCGACGGGCGCGGCGCAGCACGCATCGCCACGCCATGCCTCGATGCCCTCGCGGATGGCGAAGCCAGCGATCACCAGGGCAGCGATGGAGTCCGCCCACGCCCATCCGAGCAGGCTGTTGAGCAGGAGTCCAACGAGTAAGGCGGCGGAGAGGTAGGTGCAGATCAGGGTCTGCTTAGAGTCCGCGACCGCGGAGGCGGAGCCGAGTTCGCGTCCGGTGCGCCGCTCAAACCAGGACAGGAACGGCATCACCAGAAGACTCAACGCGGCCAGCACGATCCCGACCGTCGAATGCTCCGGGTCTCGCAGACCCGTCAGCGACAGGGTCGCGTCGACCGAGACGTAGGCGGCAAGGCCGAAGAAGGACACCGCGATCACGCGCAGCGCGACCTTCTCGCGCTTCTCGGGATCGGGAGCGGCGAACTGCCAGGCCACCGCCGCGGCAGAGAGGACTTCCACGATCGAGTCCAGGCCGAACCCGATCAACGCGGCTGACGACGCGGTACCACCGGCGGCGAGAGCGACCGCCGCCTCGATGACGTTCCAGGTGATCGTGATCGCGACCACGATCCTGATCTGCCGCCGCAGCACTCCGCTCCGCGAAGGAGTCAGCACCGCCGTCGTCACTTCTCCTCCTCCGGGGTGCAGCAACCGGGGACCGTGCAGGCCGGGTCGATGCACGGCGCGTTCTCGTCGACCGCCAAGGTCACGTCAACCAGGGCCGTCAGCGCGGCTGCGAGGTGGGGATCGGCGATCTCGTAGCGGGTCTGCCGGCCCTCGGGCTCGGCGACCACGATCCCGCATCCGCGCAGACAGGCGAGGTGGTTCGACACGTTCGTGCGCGTCAGATCCAGCTCGCGGGCGAGCTGCGCCGGATACCCCGGCTCGTTCAGCAGGAAGAGCAAGATGCGGGAGCGGGTGGGATCGGCCATCGCCCGGCCCAGCCGGTTCATCACGTCCACCCGCGAAGCAAGAGTCAGCATGCACTGACCGTACAGTGTTCACTGACCTATCGGCAAGAGTCGAGCTTGTCGCGGGAAGACGTTCGCTCGTCGGGCTGACGGGTTCCGCGAACTTTGACTACGGGATAGTCTGAGGGAGCATCGGGTACTCAAGTTCCGGCGAAAACCTTCAATAGTTCGACGAACTTTAAACTTTGTCTGTCATCCGGGCCGTGGTGTCGAAAGCGCGCAGCTCGGCGGGGTGAAGCTGGTGCTGCACGACGAACGACCTGTCCTTGATCCGCCAGAGTCCCTGCCCGGTGCCGAGGCCAGGCAGAAGGCGCTGCTCGGTGCCGGTCAGCCCGAGCGCGGTGGCGGTGGGACCGAGCTGGTCGGTCTCCTGCCGGTACACGATCCGGGTCTCCGCGTTCGCGAGCAGGCTGTTCGCCAATCCGCGGCTCGCCGAACCGACGTCACCGACGTTCTCCAGGTCGCTCAGCTTGTGAAAGATGAGTAGGTTCGCGAGCCCGTAGTGCCGGGCCAGTCGCCAGTGCGCGTCCATCCTTCGCAGCAGCGCAGGATGGCTCATCAATCGCCATGCCTCGTCGTAGATCACCCATCTGCGGCCCCCATTGGGATCGAGCAAGGCCGCTTCCATCCACGCGGACGAGCACGTCATGAGGACGCTGATGAGGGTGGAGTTCTCGGTGACGCGGGACAAGTCGAGGCTGACCATCGGCAAGGTCGGATCGAAGCGCACCGTGCTCGGGCCGTCGAACAGGCCGGCCAAGTCCCCGGCGACCAGCCGGCGCAGAGCGTGGCCGACGAGCCTGCCGTCTTCCGTGAGCCGTCCGTCGGGGTCGTCGGCGGGATCGGGACGCAGCAGCCGATCGACCACCATGGGCAGGATCGGCACTTCCGCGTCGCGAACCGTGCCAGCCAGGGCGGTGTCGATCGCGGTGTGCTCCAACGGCGCGAGCGGCCGGTCGAGAACCGTCTCGGTGAGCGCGCCGAGAAGGTCGCGCCGCCGCGCGGCGAGGGTGGTGGCCCATTCCAAGTCGGACAGGCCGCCGGGCCGGTAGCCCTCGTCGAGCGGATTCAGGCGGGTGCCCATCCCGTGCCCGAGGATGATCGCCTTCCCGCCGACCGCCTCGGCGACTCCGCTGTGTTCGCCTTTCGGGTCTCCGGGAACATAAACCCTGTATCCGAAGGGCAAGCTGCGCGTGTAGAGGCTCTTAGCGAGGCTGGATTTCCCGGAGCCGACGATGCCCGCCAGGATCAAGTTCGGGGCGGTGATGAGGCCCCGCTGGTAGAGCACCCACGGGTCGTAGACGAACGACGAGCCCGAGTACAGATCCTGACCGATGAACATGCCCGCCGGCCCCAGCCCCGCCTCGGCGAGAAATGGGTACTGGCCCGCGAGCACGGCGCTGGTGTCCTGGTGGCGCGACAGCCGGAACCGGCCTGGTGACCAGAGGCTCGCGGGGCCGGGCTCTCCCGCCGCAGGTAGATAGACCGTGGCGCGCTGTTCGGCGCGCGCGGCTTCTGCTTTGGCTCGAGCTGCTTCCTTCTCAGCCTGACGTTGCTCGGCGACAAGCCGCGCCGCCGCCCCTCTGCGCGCCTTGCGCAGCCGACGCCGCTCCGATGCCGGGGCAACGAGGACGGCGGTGTGCAGCTTCTCGTCCCGGCTCACAGTGCCAGCCTCCTGGCCAGCTTGACTTCGGTGATCGCGGCCGGTTCGAACCACTCACCGGCGCGGATCGCGCTGCGGCGCGCCTCGATGCCTGCGTCGGGCTGTGCGGGTGCCTCGTCGGGTGGGTCGATCGCGTCCTCGGCGGGGATCAGGTGCCGGCGGTAGAGCGCGACGTGACCCGCTTGCGCGTTGTAGGTCATGACGTACTCGCCGGTCTCGTCCTGCCGGTCGCCCGGATAGACCGGGGCGGCATCGTGAACGTCGCCGTTGACCATCGCGGCGTCGGTGGTCTCGGTGCCGTAGTCCCACGCGCTCAGGTTCTCGATGCCCTTCTGCCACCCTTGCTGTTCGATGAGGTCGAGCATGTAATCGGCATCGTCACCTTGTAGGAACACGACGCCGATCCATCGCTCGACGAGCCGGTCGCCGGGACTCCACACGATCCGGCCGGAGTGGATCATCGCCGTGTTGAGGCGGTCCTCGGCCTGGTCGACGAGCGCGGCGGCTTGACGCAGCTCGTCTGCCGCCGAGGTCGCTGCGGTGGCACCGGCCGCGTAGTCGCGGGCATCGTCGGTGACTCGGTCGCGGTGGGAGTCGTGCACGCTGGCGAGCTGATCGAGTACCTGCCGGAGGGAGCGAACCCCACCCAGCAGGTCGCCGATCACCCGGTAGGTGTCGGCCGGTTCCTGGAAGGTCCGGGTGGCGTGCGCGAGCCCGCGCAGCGCCTCGCTGGCGGAGTTGGCGTCGCTGGTCGGGTTCGTGAACGTGGGCATCACGGTCTCCTTGGCGGGTTCGGGTTGCCTGTGAGGTGGGCGCGGCGTCACACGATCCGGCACAGCGGCAGCGCGGCCGCCGTGAACGCGACCGCTTGCTGACCGACGAGTCGGCGGGTCTCGCACGACGCTTGGATCGCGGACTGCTCGATCGCGGCGGTCGCGGCCTCCAACTCGTCGAGCGTGGGCGCGGAGACGCTGACGAGGCCCGAGACGCGGAGCACCCCGTGCCCGGCGGTCAGATCGGCTTCCTGCTGAAGAACATCCTGGTATTCGGCCGTCTGGCTGGCGTCCTCGATCTGACCCATCCGTGCCCGCTGGGCGGCATCGCTGATGTGCTCGACCTTCTTCTTGCGGATGTCGCGGGCGGCCTGGTCGGAGCGCATCGGCGTGTAGATCAGCGACATCGACCGTTGGATTCCGGTGGACAGCAGCACCGGGGCGAGGAATCCCGGATAGACCATGCTGCGGGGCCATTCCGACACCCACAGCACGGCGTGCCAGGCGGAATCTGTGCGCAGGTTTCCCCAGGTCTCGGTGACCGCGACCGGGCCGGCCGTGGCGAGCTCCTGCCCGAGCCGTCCGTGTCGTTCCAGCGTCGCCGCGACGGCAGGGTCGTAGGCCGAGCGCAGGATCACGGCGACCTGTCCAGGGCCGAGCCAGCCGGTCGGGGTCAGGTCCGCCGAGCGTAGCGCCGCGGTGAGGGTCGCCATCTCCTGCCGGAGCACCGCGGCTGCGCCACGGATGCCGCCGCCCGCGGTTCTGATCTGTCGGGCGGCCGTCTTCATGTCCAGGGACAGGCTGATCGTCGTGGCGTGCCGTTCCCCGGCGGGGCCAGCGCGTTCGATCAGCTCGGCGTAGGTGGTCGCGGCCCACGACCCATCGGCGGTGCCATGCTCAGACCACCACTCCGCCAGGCCGCTGCCGGAGTCCGGCAGGGTCCTCTCCAGCACTTGCAGGGTCGCGATCCGACCGGACCGGCAGACCGTCGCCAGCACCCGCCCCCACGACGTGACCCGGCGTTCCTGCTCGCCGGGGTCCAACAACACGAACGCGGGATGCGTGACCTCGCAGACGACGGTGAGCGTGGCCTGGCGCGGGTCGTGGATCATGCACGCCTTCGACTCCGGGTCGCGGTACTCCCGCAACCGAGCCATGTCGCCCGGCAGCGCGAGATTGCCCGCCGGGCGCGGCTTCACGATCCGCCTGCGGTAGAGCAGCTGCCCGCCCGTGGATCGCCACAGCCACCAGCACACGACCGGAAGCCACTCAACGATCGGACGGCCCGCGACCGGTATCCACGTCAGCGCCGCGCAGAGCACCCAGATCGGGGCGGAGTAGGCCAGCAGCATCCCGGCACCACCGTAGAACGCAGCCAGCAGCGTGAGCCCGCCGATACCGAGCGTGATGAGCTGCGCGACGGAAAGTCCCAGCAGCACGCCTCGTCGCGAGAGCCGGGAGAACTTCATCGGCGTCAGCTCACTGCCGGTGCTGCGCTGTTCCCTCCTGGTAGACATCGCAGTCACTCCCTTCCGCTCGCGGGCGGAGCGGGCCGCGACGGTGCCGGAGTGCGCGGCTGCGGTGCCGACGGTGGCGGCGGCGTCTGCGAGGGCGCGACGCCGCCGTCGCCTCCTGCCGCGCCGGCGGCGGTCTCGGCCTGGCCCGCGACCGCGTGGCCGGCCTTCGGCCCAGCCTCAGCGGCTCCCTTGACGACCTGCGCACCGACGACGACCGCAGCAGCGGGTCCAGCGGCAGCCGCACCTGCCCCGGCACCAGCTCCGGCACTCGCACCAGCGCCGGCCGTGCTGGCGGCACCCGACCCGGCGGTCGGTGCGGAGCCCGAGGGCGGTGGCGGTGCGCCACCTGACCCGCCACCGGGTCCGCCGCCCTTGGGATCTTCGAGAACCTTCTGCGGCTCCCCGCCACCCTTCGGCCTGGCGGGCACCGGGATCGGACGATTGAGGGCGTTCTTCGCCTCCTGCTCCGTCCCCATCTGCTGGTAGAGGTCGAACCCGACGAAGGACACGAAGCGATAGACCATGTACGGCGCGAAGGCCGCGATCCCAAGCAGGACGATCCCGGTGATCGGTTCGGTCACCGCTGAGATGTCCAGCTCGATCGGGGTCGCGATCTGCGTGATCGCCAACAGGAAGACGACGACGAGGACGAGCTTGCTGATGATGAGGGCGATCACGAAGGCAGCCCACTTGCCGATCCATCCGCGCGTCGCGTCCCAGGACGCGCCGGAGAACGCGATCGGCGCGAGCACGACCCCGACCAGCAGCAGCGCCTTGCGGATCAGCAGGCTGAACCACACGATCGCGACCGCAGCGATCATCAGACCGGCGAGGAAGATCGTGACGATCGCACCCACGCCCGGAGCCGCAATGTTGATACCAGCGAGCCCAGCGGCAAGGAGGGCGATCTTGTCGCCCATCGAGCCCGTGGTTTCACCGGCGGCCTGCACGATGCCGATGCAGAGCTGATCCACAATCTCCAGCGCGAGCGCGGTCAGCGTGACGACGACGAACGCGCCGAGCACCGATTTCGCCGCGCCGAGCGCGGCCCTGGACAACGCGGTCGGGTCGCGGCGAACCAACCCGGTGATGAGTTGGAGACAGAAGAAGACCAGCACCAAGAAGACCCCGATGCCGAAGATCAAGTTGTAGACGCTGGTGAACCCGTCCGCCCGGACATCGACCAGGGTGGTCGTGTCGAACACGGTCCACATCGCCTCGATCAGCCATCCGGCCGCGCCGCCCATCGCCTGAGCGAGCCAGTCGAACGGGGCGGCCACGACCGTCGCGGCGGCCTCGCCAGCGATGTCGCAGACGGTCGAGATCACGGGAACGTCGCAGACACCCATCACGAATCTCCTGCTGTGCGGGGCGCGCTCAGACGGCCTGGCCGACGTTCCAGAAGAAGTTGACCAACGTCACGCTGGCCCCACAGATCACCGCGGCCCCGCAGGAAATCAGCACGCCGAGCTTGCCCCGCCCGGCGAGGTGAGGGTTGCTGGAGTTCGCGCCGTAAGCCCAGACGATCGCCGAGACGATCAGAGCCAGGACAGCCAGGACCAAGCCCACCGTCATCACCGCACCGACGATGGTGCGGAGCTGTTCGATGCCGGGCAGACCATTGCTGTTGGGGTCGATGTCGATCACGGTGGTACTCCCTCGCTGAGCCATTGGGTTTGTGGCGGCGAGGTGAACCAGGAACCTCCTGGCGCGAGAGGACATGACGAAGGCCCGCTCTCCACGCGGAGAGCGGGCCTTCATAGGTGGTGAGGTCAGAGTTGGTTGCCCAAGGCGATCAGCCAGTTCACCCACGCAACGCCGGCCCCGGCGAGCGCAGCCCCGGCGACGCCGACGAGCACACCGACCCTGCCTTTCGAGGCAAGCGAGTGATTGCCGTGCGACGTCCCCACCGCCCAGCAGATCGCTGAGACGATGACCATGAGCACCGCCACGATGAGCACGATCATCAGCAGCGCGCCGACGACCTGTTTCAGGTCGCCGATCCCGCCGAGCCCGTCGAAGTCGGGGAAGACACCCATCACGCACCGGCCTTGACGGTGACGTGCAGGTGGTCGTAGTGGCCGCCCGTCACGTCGTTCGGGTCATGCATCCCGCCGCCGTCGTAGGGCCGCCATCCCTCAGAGTCGCGGGCAACGGACCAGATCTTCCCCTGCCAGATCAGGTACTCAACGCCGAGGAGATCGGCGTTGGTCTTCATCCAGTTCGTCACCCGCCACCCGGCCTCGAGCTGTGCCGGTGTCGGGCGCGTTCCGATTCGGTTTCCGAAGGTGATGTCGCAAGCTCTGCCCAATGGATGTTCTGATCTCGTGCCCGGTCGAGGTGAGTAGCATCCCCAGGCGGTGTCAGGGAAAGCAGTCTTGGTCTGCACCATCAGATGCGCCAGACGCGCTGTGATCTGCCCGTCACTGGTGGCGTCGCCGACCATCAGGTTCGGGTCACCATCGAGCGGCATCGGTGCGCCCGCGTTCGTAGCCCCAGATGTACAACCGCCGCCGATATCGCCGGTGGGCTCAGGCAGGTTCGCGGCACCGTGCGCGTTGAGCCAGCCGGCAGGGTCAACCGCTTCGGCGTTCGTGCCACCTGGCCGAACCTCGAAGTGCAGATGATCGCCTGTCGACATGCCGCTGCTGCCGACATCGCCGATGTGTTGACCTGCCGTAACCCTGTCGCCGGCCTGCACAAGGATGCCTGACTGCCACATATGTGCGTAGGCGGTCGCTATGGTCTTGCCGTCGATGGTGTGCTCGATCATGATGAGGCCGCCATAGCCACCGGAGAACTCTGCGACCGTGACCCGGCCGTCAGCGGCGGCCAGGATCGGAGTGCCGCCGGGGGCCCCGAGATCGAGCCCGGTGTGGAATGTCTGCTCGCCTGTGATCGGATGGACACGCGGCCCGAAGTCGTCAGTCTTTACCCAGGTGCCTTCGGGAAGTGGGAACACGACCCGCGACGACTCCGCCAAGGCCGGCGCCGCCGAGCCGCCGCCGTTCGCACGCGCCACCGTCGTGAGAGCATCCAGAATCGCATCAGCGACGGGCGCGTAGTTCTGGTAGCGATCGGGGAAGGCCGAAACCTCGACGGCTTGCGCGGCCTCGCCAGGGTCCATCTGCTGCCAGCCGGGAATGTCCAGCAATCCTCTTGGGCTTGGGAAGTTAGGGCCGCCTGCCCCTCCGAAGAAAGCCTTGGCTTGGTACTGCGGGTCCATCAGTTCCGCGACGGTGCCCCAGCCCGATTGCGGCCGCATCTGGAACAAGCCGAGCGAATCATGATCGCCGCCGTTGCCGTCGTTCGGGTACGAACCGCTCTCGGGATAGGCACTCGTGTTCGCCAGCATCCGCAGGGTGCTCTCGGTGAGCGCGGCCATCAGCGCGATCTTGACTCCCGGACGGCCGACGCCCTCGATCCCGCCGCCGATGGTGATGATCGTGGCCGCGTGCGTGAGTTGCGTCTTGTTCAGCGTGAACGTGGTGCCGTCGGCGGTGGTGACCGTCAGCGCGTCGGGGACGTTTGCCACGGTGACGCTGCCGCCGGGGACGGCGCAGTTCGCGACGGCGGGGTTCATCAGCACGCCGATGGCGAGCAGGATGCTGGCTGGTCCGAACAGCACGAACGCGAGCCCGAGAATGAGGAGCTTCGTGACCACGACGAGCCCCCGGCTATCGGAGCGGGTTGTCGAGCTGCGACAGTCGCAGCACATGGCAGAAGCCGGTGCGGAACTGCGGTGACGGCGGTGGACAGGCCAGGAACACGGTGAAGGACACCGAGTGTTCCGAGGTCACGGGTTCGCCGTTCCAGACGCCTTCGCGGTGCCGGGTGCCCTCGATCGTGACCGCGGTGGCACCGGGCGGGAGCTGGCCGGGCTGCGCCTGATCGACCGCCTGGCCCCAGGCCTCGGGCACGAAGGAGTTGTCGATCGTGAGGTGCTGGATGGTCGCGTACTTGCGCAGCTCGATCCACGCATCACGGGTGGGCAGGTAGCCGGCGATGTCGGAGGCGAGGCCGGCCTGCTCGTGGCCGGACGGGTCACCGACCTCCAAGATCGCGGCGGAGTAGTCCAGTGGCATCAGCCCGGAGCCGGTGTCCCAGGCGAACAGCGCCGTGGCGATGTTGCGGGCGAACTCGTCGGGGTCGTTCGATGGGATCACCCGTGGCGGACCAGGTCTGCCGGTGTCGGACTCACCGGGAACGGTGACGGTCGGGGCCGGGGCGGGCGCGGGGTCGGTGGGCTGTCGCGGGCCGGCGATCAGCCCGTACGCGCCGACTCCGATCAGGAGCAGCACGAGGCCGGCGGCGATCACCGCGATGCGTCGGCCACGGGACCAGGAGGCAGAGTTCGTCTTCATGCCCCGAGGTGAGCCCGCCCCGGACTGGCAGGACTCGAGGGCTCAGAGGGCGCGCAGCAGCGGCCGGCCGGATCGCATCCTGGCCCGTGCCTGACGGAGTTGCTCGGTGAACTCGACGGTCCCGTCCACCGTCGCGAAGAAGGCGTCGATCTGCTCGTCGGTCAGTTCGACCGCCAGCTCGTAGAGGTCGTAGTGCGACCACCAGGACACCATCTCGCCCCAGGTCATGACGAAGGCGCGCACGGAGTACCGCAGCGGCAAGGCGTTCTCTGCCTGTGACGGCGACCGCGGTGCGGCGTCGGTCTTCGCTTTGGTGGCCTTCGCGCCCTTGGTGGCGTGGGCGCGTTCCAGGGCGTCGCTCGCGAGGTCGTGCAGCAGCCGGTCTCGTTCGGTCTCCGCCTCGGCGCGTGCGTCACGGACGCGCTGGAAGATCGGGTTGACGGCTGCGCCGGCCTCGATCTGAACCAGGCCATCCTGCGCCAGTGCCCGCAGAGCGTCCGAGGCGGCGAGATCGGTCGCGAGGCGTTGCAGGAATCCGATCTGCTCCAGGCGGGTGTAGGAGGACGAGCCGGTCACCATCTGCGCGGCCTGCTGGCGAGCGTCGCCGAGTTGGAGCGACCCTGCTGGTCCCGCCGAATCGGCGGGACCATGACTTCCCGGCTCGTGCCCGTCCTGGAACTGCGTGAGCGCCTTCCTGCGGGCCGCGTCCTCGGCCATGAGCCCCTTGATCTCCCGGTACAGCGCCGCGGCTTCGGTGGGAGTCAGCGGTTTGTGGAGCAGGTTGTCGTCGCGCTCGGCCAGCAGCAGCCCGAGCTGGTCAGAGATCCCGGATCGCACCCACACGCTGACCCTCCGCCAGCCGAGTCTCTTGATCGCGGCGAGCCGTCGCGCCCCGCATACCAGCACGCCGTCCGGGGTGATCGTCGGCGGCTGCAGTAGCCCGTCGCGTTCGATCGACGCAGCGAGTGCGTCGATGTCTCCCAGCTCGGCGCGGTGCCGGTGGCCGATGATGATCGACTCCACCGTCCGCTCCAGTTCGATGTGCCCGGCTGGTGCGCTCATCTCGCACCTCGTCCCGCCTTGGTGCCGGGCGCGGCCAGCGAAAGCGTCAGCACGAGGTCGTCGTCCCGGAGCAGCAGCGGCAGCGTCTCGCCGATCAGCAGCCGCAGCAGCACCCCGCGTCCTGCGGCGGTCGCGGCAAGCTCGGCCTGCGGGGTGCCGAGCAGTGCCCGCAACAGCACAGCCCAGGAGCGGGCAGGCAGATCGAGCAGCGCGCGGGCGTGCTTGTCGCGGCGCAGTGTCTCGTAGGCGGTGTGTCGGTTCCCGACGCGGGTCAGCGCCGCGCAGACGTGCTCGACGCACGCCCTGGCGGTGCCGATCTGCCAGCCGAGCAGGGTCAGGAGCGTGATGGCGTCCTCCACTGCTGCCGCTGCGGTGGTGGCATCCGATCGGCTGGGCTCATCAGCTGCGGTATCGCCGAGGTGGGCGTCGCGGACCTGGAACGCAGGGTGATAGTCGGAGAGGACGTTCTCGCGGTCGGAGAGTCGTTCGGCGTCGTGGAAGACCGAGTAGCGAGGCCGGCGTGCCTGATGCGTGGAGCACAGGAGCCCTTGGCCGCGTTCCTCCGCGATGCAGGTGATCCGCACGGCATGGGTGACCACCGCCCACGGGTCTTCCGCCGTTCGGGCGGACTTGGTGCGCATCACGTCGAACGCGGCCGATGCGGCCTCCCACGGGTCGAGCCGGTGCTTGGTCGCGAGGGCGGCGTACTTCTCAGCCGCGAACTGCATCAGCTCCGCCGCCACGGGGTCGTGCTCCCAGGCGTGCTTGCCCGCAGCATGGAGCCGGTTGAGCAGCGCGCGCAGTCCGTCGCTGGTGCGGTAGTCCTCAGCCGCCCGGCCGTTTGCCGGATGGGTCGTTGTGGTGTCGTGAGTCATGGTCTGGTCGCCTCCTGGCGGGGAGGTGAGCCCGCAGCGGACTGCGGAACTCGCCTCGGCCTTGCGGGCGTCCATGACTCATCACCACCCCTGCTACCTCATCCCGACCCCGGACCGGCTCTGGCCCTGATCGGCGGTCCCGTGGCGTCCGAAGGCGCTCAAGGACGGCAGGCGGCGCGCCCGCTCGGCGATCCGTTGCGCGTGCGCTTCCAGCGGTGCCCGAAGGC
The DNA here is from genome assembly GCF_008831155.1 of Gulosibacter chungangensis. Taxonomy (GTDB): domain Bacteria; phylum Actinomycetota; class Actinomycetes; order Actinomycetales; family Microbacteriaceae; genus Gulosibacter; species Gulosibacter chungangensis. Next base: position 674,550 of record NZ_WBKB01000001.1, read on the forward strand.
GGCGGCTCTGCTCGGCGGTGAAGTCGATACCGCGCTGCGACAGCGACCCGGCGTGATGCGCCATCAGGTCGGTCGGGCGCACCCAATCCACGCCACGGCCACGCATTTGCGCGAGCCGCTGCTTCACCGCCTGCCGGGACACCTCGGCTTCCTTCACCGCATCCGGCGTCGCCGCCTCCGCGGCCTGCGCGGGGCGCGCCTCGGAGTCGGCCTGCCCTGCCCGCGCGGCCTTGGCGGCGCGGTGGTGTCGCTCGGCGAGTTCCCGCTGCTCGTACTCCTGCTCGTTCATTGGTCTGCTCCTTGCTTCACCAGTTCCGCCCCGGAGGGGTCGGTCTCATCGGCATGGTGAGCATGAGGCTCCTCGGCTTCGTCGGGCTGGTCGGGGCGTGGCAGCCATCTGCCGACCGTCGCGGGATGCACGCCCAGGAGCCGGGCGATGGCCCTGTTCGACCATTCCTGCTCGCGCAGCTGGGCCGCGACGGCCCGGCGATCCAGTTCCTGGTGCGCGTCGCTCGCCTCCAGTGCCGACTCGCCCAGCAAGGAGCCGGACGCTCCTTCCGCCAAATCCGGAAGAGGCGCGGTGTCGGGTTCGACTGGACGTGTCGAGCGGATCAGCACGACCGTCAGATGCGTGCTTGCCAGCAGCATCATCGGTGGTACCGCGGCGACGCATCCGGCCAGGAGGGCCGGCACGCCGGATTCGGCGGTGACCGTCGCGTGCATGACGTTCCCGGCGACCGACACACCCGTCGCGGCCATGAGTAGCAGCCACGGATACCAGGCCGAACGGTGCCCGTCGAGCGCGAACGCCGCGACCGTTGCCACAACGATCAGGCCATCGACGATGAGCGGCCACGCCCACGCCTGCCCCTCGGCCACACCGGAACGGCGGGCCAGATCGGTGAGCGCGATGAACGACAGCCAGAACGCGAACCCGGCGATCCCGACCGTGCCCCCGGTCGCCGTCGCCACCGCCCACCGCCGCGACTGGCCCTTCATCACAGCACCCTCGACGCGGAAGCGCACGACTCCGTGGCTCGAGGAACCAGGCCGTCCCCAAACGAGCGACGATGACCGACCGACGGGTCGCGACCGCGACCACCAGCGCCGACGGTTCGGTAGGCGCTGCACACGGTGCGTGTGATCTCGCGCTCACCGAAGTCCTCCTGAGCGGCCAGCATCAACGCGTCGAGTGCCACGGTGACGGGCACGTTGCCCTCAGCAAGTCGGCACGCCGCCCAGAAGAGCTTGATGTTCCTGTCGGTGGCCTGCCGCGCCAACCACGCGCCCAGCCGAGCCGCATCCGTTCGACCCACCTGTCGCCCCGGCGGCACCGGCCGGCGCGGCGGGCGCGGCTTGAGGAACTCACGCAGACGCGCGGCGTCGACCGGCTGCACGCTGCCCACAGCCGTCTGCTCGACCCGGTATGCACGATGAGCACCGTCCAGTCGAACCATCGACGGCGGGGCGACGATGTAGCCCCCGTCGCCGCGACAGTCCACGCCCACGTCGCCGATGGCCCATGACCGCTGCTCATGCGCGGGGTCGGCCGGGAAGTAGGAGTGTTGTCCGCCGGTCGGCGTAACGACGGTGACCAGCGGTTCGGGGATCAGGCCCGCTCTGACGGCTCGGGCGTAGGCGGTATACCCGTTCGTGCCGTGCAGATCCACGTCGATCACGACCAGGCCCGAAGCCTCACCCGTGGGGATACCGATGTTCGCCTGCGGCTGCCAGCGCCACCAGCCGTCTACCTGGCGAAGGTCGTCGGTCGCGAGCTTGAAGCCGGACGGAACGATCGGGTTCTTCTTGCCAGGCACGCACGGGAACACCGGCACTCCCGCGGACGCGATCGCGTGCGCCGCCATCGGCAGCGGCATCCCACCGAGCTGGCGAAACAGCACGGCGATGTCCTCGGCGTGACCACCGCTCGTCACCATCTGACGGGGTTCGTCCGTTCGCACCATCACTTCGCCTCCCTCTGCCTGCCATAGCCGCTCCGTGATGGAGGGCTGCGCGATCGCGAGGTACGCGCCGGGAGGATCAGGAGGCGGACGAGGGAACGAGACTTCGACCGCCAGGCCAGAAATGAGCCCGACGAGTCTCTACCGGACTACCGGACGAGTCGGCCTCGAAGGGCTCGAGTGCGGCAACGATCCTGATTACGGGCACATAGCATGGCCAGAACGGGCACAACGTCAGATTCGTGCGCGCTTCTGCCGGTATTGACCAGGAGTGAGCCCGACGTATTGGCGGAACAGCTCTGTCGCGTGGCTGCGGGAGTGCCAGCCGACCTCCCGCATCGCCGTAGCGACGGACATATCGGTCTCTCGCAAGTATCGGGCGAGATGCTCGGCTCGCACCATCGTCAGGAACGCCAGTGGCGTCTTCCCATACGCCTCTACAAATACGCGAGCGAGCTGCGACGACGACAGGTGCACCTGTGCGGCTAGATCCTCCAGTGTCCATCGGTGTGCTGGTGCTTCGCGCAGCAGCTCGGCAGCATGGCGGGCCTCGGCGCGCAACGGGGCGAAGCGTCGGTCCCTCGGCAGCGTGGGCCGGATATGCGCACGCTGTGAGGACGAAACCCGTACCGGAGAAACCTTGATGTACGGAGCGATTACATGCGTGATGGAGAACCAAAGTGCCTGAATCCGGAAGTAGTCGCGAGAGAACTGTCGTTCGATGCTGAGCGCGACGAGTTCGTCCAGCCAGGGCGTCAGCATCCCGGCCCGATCTTCACCAAGACGAAGGATCTGAGCCGGTTCCGTGTAGATCGCGTCCGCGAAACCTTGTGCGTCTAGCCGATCTCGGAGGACGCCAGCAAACTGCCAGCGCACCTGATCGAGCAGATAGTCCGGGTCCAACGAGACCGAGGTCACCGTAACGTGGCCCTCCGGCTCCGATGCGCACAGGGTGTTCGCGGCCAGCAACACAACGTCACCTGGTCGTACCGGCTTCTGCCCGAACTCTGAGAAGACAATCGCCGTTCCGTCTCTGACGATGATCACTTTCACGCAGTCATAGGCGACAGGATCCACTCGATGGTAGATCGTCCGCGATCGTGCGATGAGAGGCACGAGCGGACGCTCGCCGGTACGTGACGAGCTGGGAGTGCCGGCGTCATCATCCATCGCGAGCCATCGATCCTGCGGGTGGGCAGATCCCCTTGAGCACGAGCCGCCGCCCTTGCGGGAATACCCACAAGGGGTATACCGTTGCATCCTGTACACGTACCCGGTAGGGGTACTACCTACGAAGGAGGATACCTGATGGCTGCGAACGAGTACCAGGTGACGGGCATGACCTGCGGGCACTGCGAGATGTCGATCCGCGAGGAAGTCAGCGAGATCTCCGGCGTCGAGGACATCCAGGTCAGCGCGCAGACCGGCAAGCTCGTGGTCACCGCCTCCGGTGACATCGACGACGCGAAGGTTTTGGCGGCTGTCGAGGAGGCCGGCTACTCGGCGGTGCGCGTCTGATGAAGGCACCAGCAAGGCTCGCGCTCTACGGTGTCGGGCTGGTCGCGGCGTTCGGCGCAGCCTTCGGGCTGTCCGGCATCGTCGTGCCCGATAGCTACGTCGCCGCATGGGCGGAACAGAGCGAGACGGCTGGGCACGGCGGCGGCCACGGAGACTCCAAGCAGGAGGCTGAGGGTCACACCTTGAACGGCCTCTCGCTGGACGCCGACGGTTTCGTGCTCTCGGCCGTCCAGGCGCCCACGGCTGCGGGCACCGAAGGCACGATGAGCTTCCAGATCCTCGACGAGGCTGGCGACCCGGTGACGGAGTTCACCACGGCCCATGAGAAGGATCTGCACTTGATCGTCGTACGCAGCGATGGCACGCAGTTCCATCACGCTCACCCGGTGCTGAACGAGGGCACGGGCACCTGGTCGATCCCGTGGACGTGGGAGGAAGCGGGCACCTACCGGGTGTTCGCGGACTTCACCCCGGTCGGCGAGAATGCATCAGCCATCACGCTGACTCGCACAGTTCAGGTCTCGGGTGACTTTACCCCTGAGCAGAGCGCCGTTCAGGCCACCGACGAGGTCGACGGGTACACCGTAACGATCGACGGGCACCTCAATGCGGGCTCCTCGAGCGAGTTGACGATCTCGATTACTCGTGACGGCAAGCCCGTGACGACGCTGGAGCCCTATCTCGGCGCGTTCGGTCACCTGGTCGCGCTGCGTGAAGGCGATCTCGCCTATCTGCACGTCCACGCCGAGGGCGATGAACCGCAGCCCGGTGACACCGCTGGACCGGAGATCGCGTTCGCCGCGGAGCCTCCGACCGAGGGCCGCTACCTGCTGTACCTGGACTTCCAGGTCGACGGGCAGGTTCATACCGCCGAATTCGTGCTCGATACGGGCCACTGAGCGCAGACAACGAATCTTACCCAGACGACCACGCCCGTTGAGTTCTGGCCGTCGCTAGAAGCTGAAAGAGAAGGAAGAGGATGAGCACATCAGCGCCACCTGCGGGTGGGCCGGACATCGAGCTGGAGATCGGCGGAATGACCTGCGCCTCCTGCGCGAACCGGATCGAGAAGAAGCTGAACAAGCTCGACGGTGTCTCGGCGACGGTCAACTATGCCACCGAGAAGGCCAAGGTCACCGTACCGACCGGATATGACCCTGCGCTGCTGATTGCGGAGGTGGAGAAGACCGGGTACACCGCGGCGCTGCCGAAGCCGAAGCACACGAAGGCTGCCCAGTCTGACTCCGACGACACGCCTGAGGAAGATGCGGAGCTGACGTCGCTACGGCATCGGCTGATCGGGGCGATCGTGCTCACCGTCCCGGTGATCGCGATGGCGATGATTCCGGCCCTGCAGTTCACCTACTGGCAGTGGGCATCGCTGGCGCTCGCGGCGCCGGTGATCGTGTGGGCGGCATGGCCGTTCCACAAGGCTGCGTGGACGAACCTGAAGCACGGCGCGGCAACGATGGACACGCTCATCTCGATGGGCACGTCGGTCGCGCTGCTGTGGTCGCTGTACGCCCTGTTCTTCGGCACGGCGGGCACGCCCGGCATGACGCACCCGTTCGAGCTGACGATTGCCCCGTCCGACGGCGCCGCGAACATCTACCTCGAGGTCGGCGCGGGCGTGACGATGTTCATCCTCGCGGGACGCTACTTCGAGAAGCGGTCCAAGCGCCAGGCCGGGGCGGCGCTCCGCGCACTGCTCGAACTCGGCGCCAAGGAAGTCTCCGTGCTGCGCAACGGCGTGGAGACGAAAATCCCGACCGACGAGCTGCAGGTGGGCGACGAGTTCATCGTCCGCCCCGGCGAGAAGATTGCCACCGACGGCGTGGTCGTCTCCGGCACCTCCGCGGTTGATGCGTCGATGCTGACCGGCGAGTCCGTACCCGTGGAAGTCGGCGAAGGCGACCCCGTCACCGGAGCTACCGTGAACGCGGGCGGCAGGCTCGTGGTCCGCGCGACCCGCGTCGGGTCGGACACGCAGCTCGCACAGATGGCCAAGCTCGTCGAGGACGCGCAGACCGGCAAGGCCGAGGTCCAACGCCTCGCCGACAAGATCTCGGGCGTCTTCGTCCCGATCGTCATCGTCATCGCTGTAGTCGCCCTGGGCGCGTGGCTCGGAGCCGGATTCCCGGTTGCGGCCGCGTTCACCGCCGCAGTCGCGGTCCTGGTCATCGCTTGCCCCTGCGCGCTGGGTCTCGCCACTCCGACGGCGCTGCTTGTCGGCACGGGGCGCGGTGCCCAGATGGGCATCCTCATCAAGGGTCCGGAGGTGCTGGAATCCACACGCAAGGTCGATACGGTGGTCCTCGACAAGACCGGCACCGTCACCAGCGGCAAGATGACCCTGGTCGACGTGATCACCGAGCCTGGTGTGGACCGCGCCGAGCTGCTGCGATTCGCCGGTGCCCTGGAGGACGCCTCCGAGCACCCGATTGCCCAGGCCATTGCGAAGGGCGCCACTCAGGAGGTCGGCACACTGCCGACGCCCGAGGACTTCGCCAACGTTGAGGGCAAGGGTGTACAGGGCATCGTCGAGGGGATCGCCGTGGTCGTGGGCCGGGAGTCGCTGCTGGCCGACTGGTCGCAGAAGCTCTCCCGCGAGGTCGCTTCGGCCAAGTCTCGCGCCGAGGGCGAGGGCAAGACCGTCGTCGCCATCGGCTGGGACGGGCAAGCCCGCGGCATCCTCGTCGTGGCCGACACCGTCAAGCCGACCAGCGCCGAGGCCATCCAGGGCCTGAAGGATCTAGGGCTTACCCCGGTGCTGCTCACCGGTGACAACGAGGCGGTCGCCCGCCAGATCGCCGCTGAGGTCGGCATCGAGCAGGTCATCGCCGAGGTGCTGCCCAAGGACAAGGTCGACGTCGTCACCAGCCTCCAGAAGGAGGGCAAGGTCGTCGCGATGGTCGGAGACGGCGTCAACGATGCTCCGGCCCTGGCGCAGGCCGACCTGGGCCTGGCGATGGGCACCGGCACCGACGTCGCGATCGAGGCATCCGACCTCACGCTCGTGCGGGGAGACCTGCGGAGCGCGGTCGACGCGATTCGGCTGTCCCGCAAGACGCTGTCGACGATCAAGACCAACCTGTTCTGGGCATTCGCCTACAACGTGGCGGCTATTCCAGTTGCCGCGCTAGGCATGCTCAACCCCATGCTCGCAGGAGCGGCGATGGCGTTCTCCAGCGTCTTCGTCGTTGGCAACAGCCTGCGCCTGCGCGGGTTCAAGAGCGTTGCCAAGCAGTAAGGCTGCGAACCGACCCTCCCCATCACACCAAGCGAAAGGTATTCAACGCATGACGAACGACACCCAGACCACGTCCAGCTGTTGCAGCAGCACCCCGGCGCAGGCGGCTCCTGTCGTCGAGGCTCCGGTTGCATCGAGCTGCTGCAGCACCAGCTCTGCCAACCCAGCAGCGGCCGGCAACGGTCGTGAGAATCTGCTCGACAACGCCAGCGACATGACCACCTGCCCGGTCATGGTCGGCAACCCGGTCAGTAAGAAGGCCGCCGAAGCGGCGGGTCTGTTCCGAGACTACGAGGGCCAGCGTTACTACTTCTGCTGCGCTGGCTGTGGCCCCGCATTCGACTCGGACCCGGCCAAGTACGCCGCCAACATGGCGTAGCCCACCAGCGCGTGGGGGTCGCAGTCCAGCACGTCTGACCTGCGACCCCCACCACCTGATCGGAGCCACAATGACCATCCCTACCACCGACCCCGTCCTCGACATCTGCCCGTCGGGCGAGCACGGCGCAACATCCGGCCACGGCTACATCACCGATAAGGCTCAGTACCGCAACCGTCTCCGACGACTCGAAGGTCAGGTTCGCGGCATCGACCGCATGGTCGACGAGGACCGGTACTGCATCGATATCCTCACCCAGATCTCGGCCGTCACCAATGCACTCGAAAGCGTCGCTCTCGGCCTGCTCAACGATCATCTCCGCCATTGCGTCCTCGACGCTGCCGTCGCCGGCGGGCCGGTGGCCGATCAGAAAATCATCGAGGCCACCGACGCCATCGCTCGGCTCGTGCGCTCATAGACACTGCCGCGCTTCTCTCTGCCACGACCAATCCAGGAGTATCTCCATGCCCAAGCATCACGTCCTCATCCTCGGCTCGGGGGCAGCCGGCGTCGCCGCCGCCCGCGCTCTCGCATCGCGTGAGGATATCCGGGTCACGCTCGCGGTACGGACTGGCGAAACGCCCTATACGCGGATGCTCATCAAGGGAGTTGCGTTCGGTCCGACACCTCCGGAGATGATCAAGCTTCCTCTGCCCGACGTCGAGGTCCTCTCTGACACCGCGGTCGAGGTCGATACGTCGGCGAAGGAGGTGCAGCTCGCCTCCGGTACACGCCTCTCCTACGACGCGCTCATCGTGGCTACAGGCAGCAGGCCACGCATGCTCCCCGCCGACGTCGGCGGCGAAGACGCTGTGACGGACGCGGGACGAGTGGGTTCCCTTCATTCCCTGGAAGATGCCCTACGCGTGCGGAGGCTGCTGACTGGCCTCGGGCGGCCAGCTCGTGTCGCGATCTACGGCGGCGGGGTCATCGCCGCCGAGACGGCCTCCTCACTGCACAGCGACGGACACATTGTCACGCTCATCTCCCGTAGTGAGGTTCCCGGCGTGACTGCGTTCGGCGCTCCCGTGGCCGAACGTCTCGCCGCCGATCACAGCGCGCGCGTCCTCGCACGCCTCGGCCGAACCGTACGGCACATCGAGGTGACCGACACGGGCGTTGCCATCACGCTCGACAACGACAGCCCCGTCGTCGCAGACTTCCTCGTGCTGGCTCTCGGCACGACCCCCGCCGCCCCGGCACCCTGGACTGGCGGCATCGACGTCGACGATCGCCTCCGTACCGATGCGCCGCATGTCTATGCGGCCGGTGGCGTCGCGGTCCACCACGATGATGCGCTCGGCACCTGGCGCATCGACCATTGGGAGGACGCTGCGGCGCAGGGCACCCACGCTGCTCAGGTCGCCCTGCACGAGCTCGGCCTCGAGAGCGATCCGGATGTCTATCTGCCGCGCAGCCCCTACATGGCGATGGTTTATGGGCAGATGATCTCCGGCGTCGGGTACAGCGGTGACGCCGAAGCCCACCTCGAGGACGGCGAGGAGTTCGTCGTCCGGCACGAGACGGAGGGCACGGTGGTCGGTGTCACAGGCATTGACTCGGTAGGCACCGTCTACCAGTGGGGGCAGCGCCTCCACGGCGTGCGAGCCTGAGACATGCCGGGAGTCTGTACCAGCCAGACCCCACGACGCGGGTTCGCGCTCGCGCTGGCGGCCACCATCCTCACGATGGCCGCCGCCAGCGCACCTTCGCTGTTCTACCCGCAGATCGCGGACCGCCTCGGACTCATCCCGGTCGCCACGACGCTCGTGTTCGCGGTCTATACGTTCACCCTCTTGGGTGCGCTGCTGTACCTCGGCTCAGTCTCCGACCGCATCGGCCGCCGACCGGTCGTGATGGCCGGTTCGCTCCTGCTCGCCGTGAGCCTGGTTATGTTCTGGTGGGCCGGGAGTCTGACGATGCTGCTCATCGCCAGGGCGCTGCAAGGACTCGCCGCAGGCATCCTCATCCCCACGCTCTCGGCGATGATGATCGACTTCGAACCGCCGACGCAGCCGAACGCCGCAGCACTGTGGAACACGATCGGGCCGATGCTCGGCCTCGCTACCGGTGCGCTGAGCGCCGCGATCCTCCTCGACTTCACCACCAGCCCGGCGGTTGCCGTCTTCGGAATCCTCGTCGTCGCGTTCGTCCTAGTGGCCGCGACCGTCTGGAGCACGCCCGAGCTTGTCTCCAGAGTCTGCGTACAACGAAGTGACCTGCGTCCGCGGTTCACCGTGCCACCTCATCTGCGACGGATGCTCGCCGCCGGCATGCCCGCGATCATCGCTGGCTGGGCCACGAACGGACTCTTCCTAGCCCTCGGGGCGGGACTTGTGCAGACCGAGCTCGGTGGGTCCACGCACACTCACGCGGGCATCGTCATCGCCGCTCTGGCCATCGCCGGCGTGGTCGCATCCCGCCTGCTCCAGCAGCGATCCGCGCGCACCATCAGCCTCTACGCGGCCACGGCGCTGGCCTTGGGCACGGTGGCGAGCATCGGTGCGCTCGCACTGCACTCCTACCCGGCCTACGTGGCCGCGGTCGCCGTCGTCGGCTCCGGGTTCGGCACCGCCTTCCTCGGTGTGCTGCGCACGCTCATGCCGCACACGGCCGCCTCAGAGCGGGCGGCCGTGATGGCCGTCGTCTACACCATCTCCTATCTGGCTTTCGGAGTGCCGACCATCATCGCTGGGCTGCTGGTGCCACTACTGACGCTGACCGGGACGATGATCGTGCTTGGCGCGGTCATCGTCGTCCTCAGTCTCGTCGCCACGGTCCTACGCGCGCGTATCCCTGATCGGCATCTGTCGCGATCACGCGGGGGCGGCTCATGATCGAACGCACCGCTGCGCAGGCCGCGCCGGTTCGCGTTCGGGTATGCGACTTCCACTCCCGTTCGCAGGCGATCTGAGCGAACGCCCCCATCCGCTTGCTACCGATAGGAGAGCCCATGACCTACGTAATCGCGCTTCCCTGCGTGGATGTCAAGGACCGCGCCTGCATCGACGAGTGCCCCGTCGACTGCATCTACGAAGGTGAACGGTCGCTCTACATCCATCCCGACGAGTGCGTCGACTGCGGCGCATGCGAGCCGGTCTGCCCGGTCGAAGCCATCTACTACGAGGACGATCTGCCCGACCAGTGGCAGGACTACTACAAGGCCAACGTCGAGTTCTTCGACGAGCTCGGCTCACCCGGCGGAGCCGCGAAGGTCGGACCCACCGGCTACGACCACCCGCTGATTGCCGCCCTGCCCGTCAAGGACAACTAGCGGCACGCCTCCACCCTTGTCTAGTACCCCCTAGGGGTATAAGGTTAGAGCATTGACGGAAAGGTGACACTGACATGGATCACTCGATGATGGACCACCCGATGGACGGCGGACCCGCGCCCGAGGGCATCAAGGAAGCCGCCGATCCGACGTACCCGGTCGGCACCGACGTCACCCTGACGGCGGACCACATGGCGGGCATGGATGGGGCTCGGGCGACGATCGCCGGAGCCTACGACACCTACACCTACTCGGTGAACTACACGCCCACCACCGGCGGTGACACCGTCACCGACCATCGGTGGGTCGTGCAGGAGGAGATCCGCGACGCCGGTGACCAGCGACTGCCTGACGGCGCGGAGGTCACCCTGCTCGCGGAGCACATGAAGGGCATGGAGGGCGCGCACGCGACGATCGCCTACTCCAGCGACGAGACCGTCTACATGGTCGACTACGAAGCCCACGGGATGACGATGACGAACCACAAGTGGGTCGTTGAGAGCGAGATCCAGCCGGCGTCCTGAGCCGGTCACGATGCACTCAGAGGACTATCTGGGGGCGATCCGGACGCGGAGGAGCAGAGTGATGACAGATCCGAACGCACACCACGATCACGAGGGCGACGTTACTGGCGTGCCTGCGCACGGAGAGCACCACGCTGCCGCAGCGGCGTCCCACAGCCGGCCCGGCGCGCACGCGGTGCACGACGGCCACAAGATGGAGCACAACGCCCACGGCGACCACGCCGGATGCGTGGCGCGCGACGACCACAAAGCACATGGCGGCCAGGGCGGTCACGGGGGCCACGGCGGCGGTCACGGAGGCCACGCCGGGCACGGCGACCACGCCGGCCAGTTCCGACGACTGTTCTGGATCAACCTCATCATCGCGATCCCGGTGGTCGCCTTCTCGCCGATGTTCGGCATGCTGCTTGGCTACGACGTGCCAGCCTGGGCGACCTGGATTGCGCCCGTGCTCGGCACCGTCATGTACGGATGGGGCGGCTGGCCGTTCCTCACCGGCGCCTGGAGCGAGTTGAAGAACCGCAAGCCGGGGATGATGCTGCTGATCGCGTTGGCGATCACCGTGGCCTTCTTCGCCTCCTGGGCCGCGACCCTGGGACTGGTGCACCACGAGCTGGAGTTCTGGTGGGAGCTGGCCCTGCTGATCGTCATCATGCTGCTGGGCCACTGGATCGAGATGCGCTCTCTCGCTCAGACCACCTCGGCGCTGGACTCGCTGGCCGCGCTGCTGCCTGATGAGGCGGAGCGCGTCGAGGGCGACGACGTCGTCAAGGTGGCCCCCGGCGACCTTGCCGTGGGGGACGTCGTCATCGTGCGCCCCGGCGGCAGCGTCCCCGCCGACGGCCGCATCGTCGACGGCAGCGCGGACATGGACGAGTCCATGATCACCGGCGAATCGCGGCCGGTCGCCCGTGGTGAAGGCGATGCCGTCACCGCGGGCACCGTCGCGACCGACTCCGGGCTGCGGGTGCAGATCACCGCCACCGGCGACGACACCACCCTGGCGGGCATCAACCGTCTCGTCGCCGAAGCGCAGAACTCGTCCTCGCATGCGCAGCGAATCGCCGACCGTGCAGCCGCGCTGCTCTTCTGGTTCGCGCTGATCGCCGCCGCCATCACCGCGGTCGTGTGGACTTCCGTCGGCGACCCGGATGCCGCGGTGGTCCGGGCGATCACAGTGCTGGTGATCGCCTGCCCGCACGCCCTCGGCCTCGCGATCCCCCTCGTCGTGTCCATCGCCACCGAGCGCGCCGCCCGCGGCGGCGTCCTGGTCAAGGACCGCTTGGCGCTGGAGTCCATGCGACAGATCGACGCGGTGCTGTTCGACAAGACCGGGACGCTCACCAAGGGCGAGCCGACCGTCGTCGGCGTCGAGCCCGCCAGCGACCTCGACGCCGACGCAGTCCTGGCCCTGGCGGCGTCCGCCGAGGCCGACAGCGAGCACCCGCTCGCCAAAGCGATCGTCGCCGCCGCCAAGGACAAGGGCCTCCGGCTCGAACGGGCCAGCGGGTTCACCTCCTCCCCGGCTGTGGGTGTCACCGCGACCGTTGCCGGCCATGAGATCCGGGTCGGCGGGCCGCGCCTGCTCGAGGAGGCCGGGCAGCCCGAGACCAGCATCGCGGACGACTGGCGCGCCGAGGGCGCGATCATCCTGCATGTCGTCCGCGACGGCACCATGATCGGCGGCCTGAAGCTCGCCGACGAGGTCCGTCCCGAGTCCCGCGACGCCGTGGACGCACTGCACAAGCTTGGCGTCGAGGTCGTCATGATCACCGGTGACGCGGAGGCCGTGGCGCAGGAGGTCGGCCGCGAGCTCGGTATCGACCGGGTGTTCGCCGGTGTCCGTCCCGAGGACAAGTCCGCGAAGGTCGCCCAGCTGCAGCACGAGGGCAAGAAGGTCGCGGTGGTGGGAGACGGCGTCAACGACGCGCCCGCTCTCGCCCAGGCCGATGTCGGCATCGCCATCGGCGCCGGCACGGACGTCGCCATCGCCTCGGCCGGCGTCATCCTCGCCAGCTCGGACCCGCGCTCCGTGCTCTCGGTGATCGAGCTGTCCAGGGCCGCCTACCGCAAGATGAAGCAGAACCTGTGGTGGGCGGCCGGCTACAACCTCATCTCCGTTCCGCTCGCCGCTGGCGTGCTCGCCCCAGTGGGGTTCGTCCTGCCCATGTCCGTCGGGGCCGTCCTGATGTCGCTGTCTACCGTCGTGGTCGCGCTCAACGCGCAGCTGCTGCGACGTCTGGACCTGAGTCCCGCAGCTAGTACCCAGGCGATCCTGAACGGAAGTCTGCGACGGGAGAAGACTTGAGGACGCATCGTCTCAGCGCGACCGTCGTCGTTGACCGCGCCGCAGTCGAAGCTCTCGCCAACACCGTCCCCGTTGACCGATCCGGTGCTGTCCCCAAGCTCAGGCCACCGCGTCGCCGGGACGGCTACCCTAATACCGGTAGGGGGTTCCCTCCGAAAGCGAGCAAGTCCCGTGGGGCCTAGAAGGTAAGGAACCGACCATGTCATCGCAAAGCGCCGCAGCACAACAGCACGGTTACATCACCGAGAAGGAGCAGTACCTCCAGCGCATGAAGCGCATCGAAGGCCAGGCACGCGGGATCGCGAAGATGATCGACGAGGAGAAGTACTGCATCGACATCCTCACCCAGATCAGCGCGCTGACCCGTGCGATCCAAGGCGTCGCAACAGGCCTGCTGGACGACCACCTCAAGCACTGCGTGCTCGATGCGGCCAAGCTCGGCGACGACGCAGCAGCCCTGGCGAAGATCCAAGAAGCCACCGACGCGATCAACCGGCTCGTTCGCTCTTGACTCGGCCCTGCTAGGCAGTTCGGAATCCGCCACTGAGTCCGGTTGTCGGCCCGTAGCCACGCTGCTCGGCGGCCGGTGCGAGTGTGTCAGGGCGATACTCCGTTGATACCCAGTAGGGGTAGGGGGTAGGGTGGCGAGCATGAGAGAGGTTTACCACGACAACGCGACCTATGAGTCGCCGTACCTGGATTCCGCGGTCGCAGTCTTCGCCCTCCTTGCCCATCCGATCCGTGTGAAGATCATCCTCGCCCTCCGCGGCATAGAGATGTCGGCCAACCACCTCGCCGACATCGTGGACCTCCCGGCCGAGCAGGTCGGACAAGAACTGGCGACCCTCGAGTCGGCGGGCGTCGTGGCCCGAGAACGTGATGGCCGTCGTGACTTCTACCAGCTCGCCAATGGGCACGCGGGCTCATTGGCGGCAAATGCCATCTTCCATGCCCAGCACCAGGCCGACTCACAAGCACACGCTGCGACCAGATAGGTGCCCAACGACAAAGGAGGAACCTTGCCCCGCTTTACTCGACTGACCCCGGACACCGCCGTGGGCGCCTCTCGTGAGCTGCTCGGCGACCTCGTCAGCCGGCACGGGACCGTCGGCGACATGGTCTCCACGATGGCCAACTCGCCCGCGGTGCTCGGTGGCTACCTACAGCTGAGCAAGGCCATGCGCCGGGCCAAGCTCGCCCGCAAGACCAGCGAGCTGATCTCGATTGCCGTGCAGGCGCAGCAGGGGTGTGGCCTCTGCCTGGAATCCCATGTTGCAGCAGCCCGATCTCTCGGCGTCCCGGAGCAGGACATCGAACTCGCCCATCAAGGCAAGTCCAGCGATCCAGCCGTCGCGGCGATCATCGAGCTCGGACTCCAGGTCTACCGTGAGCCGAGCTCCATCACCGACGAGCAGATCGGGCGGCTGCGCCACTTCGGGTATAGCGACCGCGAGGTCGCCGATGTGGTCGGAGTCATCTCACTCAACATCCTCACCGGCGCGTTCAATCTCCTCGCCGGACTCACGCCAGGGAATTAGCCCTGACGCAACGGTGCCTTGGCCGAGTGGTTAGGCAGCGGCCTGCAAAGCCGTCCACACGGGTTCGAATCCCGTAGGCACCTCCAGAGGTCGCAACGGGTAGGGAAAGCCGCGACTGCGATGAGCCCCCGCTCCGGTGCGTACGACTCCGGCTCGAAGGCCCGTCATTGACCCCGCCGCCCGCCCTCAACGTCGAGGCATCGGGTTCGACGAAGACCTCGACCAGCACCCGGTGCCCGCCCCAACCCACGTACGACCGCGATGCAGGCGGCAATCACTGCGGAGGTCGCCCTGTCGATCACGCCCTTGTCAACGCCACCCATCGGGCGATTCGAGATCGGGTGCGGCGGGACCACCTAGGCGGCGCGCCGAGCCGCTGGCGCAAGTCCGACACATGGCCGTCGGGCCAGAGTGGCATCGTCACATGTCGACAACAGTGTCATAAAGCGATAGCATCGTTACATGGCGATGAATCGTGAGGCTCGAACGAGTGCCGTGGACGGTGGAGCGACGGCCGAGTACGCGCACCTGTTCCAGGCCCTTGCCGACCCGACACGCCTCGCGGTGTTGCAGCACCTCGCCTCTGGCCAGCACCGAGTTCGCGACTTGGTGGACCACATGGGCTTCGCTCAGTCCACAGTGAGCAGGCATCTGAGCTTCCTCTCGGACTGCCGGCTCATCACGATGCAGCCAGAGGGCCGGTCGTCGTGGTATTCGCTCGCTGACCCCGCACGTTTGCGTTCGCTTATCGCGTCCGCTGAAGACCTTCTCGGTGCCGCAGGCACGCACTCCCAGCTCTGCGCGCATCTGAGAACCCCACAAGACGACCCCATCCAAGAAAAGGAGAACGACTAAATGGGCATCGGACACAATCATGACCACGGTGGCGGCCAGAATGCCGTGCAGACCGCGACGGGAAGCCACCGCCGCCGCTTGATGGTGGTCCTCGGCATCTACGCCACGATCATCCTCGCGCAGATCGTCGGTGCCGCCGTGACCGGCAGCCTCGCGCTGATGGCCGAGGCTGGGCATATGGCCGTCGATGCCAGCGGCATCCTCATCGCCCTGATCGCGACGTTCCTCGCCGCACGCAAGGCATCGAAGAAGCGCACTTACGGCATGATGCGCGCCGAGATCGTCGCCGTGCTGATCAACTGCCTCCTGCTGTTTGCGCTGGGCGGGATCATCCTGGTCGAGGCCGTCGAGCGGTGGTTCAACCCCACGGATGTCGAGGGTGGCGGCGTGATCGCCTTCGCGGTCGTCGGCCTGATCGGTGCGTCCATCTCCTTGATCATTCTCAGCCGCGGAGCGAAGGAGAGCCTGAACGTCAAAGCCGCGTTCCTCGAAGTCATGAGCGACGGTATCGGCGCAGCCGCGATCATCGTCTCGGGGATCCTGAACATCACGCTCGGCTGGAAGCAAGGTGACGCGATCGCCGCTGCCGCGATCGGTGTGATCATCCTCCCCAGGGCATTCATGCTCCTCAAGCAGGCGATCAATATCATCCTGCAGGGCGTCCCCGATGGCATCGACATCGAGCAGGTCCGCAAGGAGATCGATGGAACGGACGGCGTTGAGGCGGTCCACAGCCTCCACGTGTGGGCCCTGACCAGCGGAGTGCCCGTCATGAGCGCACATATCATCCTCACCGATGACGCGCACGAGCAAGGGCGGGGTACGCAGATCCTCGACCAGGTCACCGAACGCATGCGCGAGCTCTTCAACATCGAGCACTCCACCGTCCAGCTCGAGGAGCCGGGGCACCTGGAGCACGAGGGCGCGATGCACCGTGACCTCGCGGGACTGACCGATGCTCCATCAGTCAGCGGCGGGCAGCACGCGGGGCACAGTCACTGAGGCCCGACTCCTCCGCAGGACTAGAAGTCGGACGGCGGGGCGATCGATGACCGCCCCGCCGTCACCATCGAGCGGGGAACACGCCGACAATCCATCCCAGACACGGGTATCATCGACATATGGCGATGAAGGAAGCGGCGGCACCCCCGGCAGCCTGGGCCGACGAGGTCTCCGCGATGACGGCCGCGGCCTGCCTGTTTCACAGTTTCAGCGATCCCTCGCGGCTAGTTATCCTTCAGCATCTCCAGCTCGGTGAGCATCGCGTCGTTGACCTGACCGAGCACCTGGGGCTCTCGCAGAGCACCGTCTCCAAGCACCTCGCCAGCCTCAAGGACACCGGACTGGTGGTCTCCCGTCCCGAAGGTCGAGCGTCCATCTACTCCCTCCAGCACCCGGAAGCACTCATCGAGCTGTTCACGGCAGCGGAAAAGTTCCTCAATCTGACGGGCGACGCGGTGAAGCTCTGCGCTCAGCATCAGACGAAAGCGCATAGAGGAAGCAAGAAGTAGCTCGGCGCCGCAGCTTTGCCAATTGCTACATCCGGTCTCAACGAGCTTCGAGGAACGATCGCGAGCCCGCTCCACGCGGCCCTTACGGACGAAGCGCCACCTTGCGGGCTTCGGGCCGGACAGGTCCAGCCAATCCAAACGCTCCGGTTCGACGTTCACGCAGGCGAACCGCTTGAGCGCGGCTCCTTCGTCATCCTCGGACTCACCGGTCTGAGAGGTGTCCGGTAGCGGTGCTCCGGGGGTGAGTGGTGAGGTATTGGGGCGTCGGCGGTGCGGTCCGAACCGGTTCCGGCCTCGAGCGCATACATCGACATCATCCAGGACGCGCGGTCGTCCTTTCACCCGATCATCACGGATAGCGGGTACCCCTATGGGGTACTCTAGACTCGTGGGCAATAGAGGCGGGTGCGTTCGCAAAGTCGCTGCGCGTCTTGGCGCCGCCCGATTGCTGCTGCTCGGCGGCGTCATCGTGCTCGTCATCGGTGGTCTGCTGGGTATGCACACCTTCACGAGCAACCACGTCGCGCCGCCGACGACCGCTGTCTCCGCCCATACGGTCGCCGGGTCCACTCACGCCCCTGTTACGACCAACGACGCCGTCGATGCGTGTGTGAGCTGCGGAGAGCACGATTCCGACGGCGTCGGGATGATGCTGATGTGCGGCATGGTGCTCCTATCCGTGCTCGGCCTCAGTGTGCTCCGCCTTCCCTCGGGGGTGACAGTCCGCATCCAGCGCATTGTCCGACGGAAGCCCAGACTAAAACCGGCCCCACCTCATCTCAGACCCTCGCTCATAGCCCTCTCGATCAGTCGGACCTGATGGTGGCGCGCTCCTCGGCCTCAACCGCAGGAGCACGCCTGCTCGCCCGCTACCGCTCGGCGGGCGCTTCACCCATCGACCAAGAAGAGAGATACCAACCATGAGCAAAGCCAGAATTGCTACTTTCGCCGCCGCGTCCATCACCGCCGTCCTGCTATTGACTGGATGCAGCAGCACGCCGTCCGGAACTGAGTCGTCCGGATCGTCCTCGGTGCCGTCGGCTGAAGTGTCGGCCGAGGCGAACGCCGCGGACGAGATGTTCGCAACCATGATGATCGTCCATCACGAGCAGGCGATCGAGATGAGCGACGTCATCCTCGCCAAGAACAGTGTTGACCCGGCGGTCACCGAGTTGGCACAGAAGATCAAGGACGCCCAGGGGCCGGAGATCGACCGGATGAATGACTGGCTCAAGGCGTGGGGAGCGTCCGCCCCCGACATGGGCGGGATGGACCACGGCGATGGCATGGGCGGCATGATGTCCGAGGAGGACATGGCGGCGCTGGAAGCCGCCGACGGCCCAACCGCGTCGAGGCTGTTCCTTGAGCAGATGATCCAGCACCACGAGGGCGCCGTCGAGATGGCCGAGGCGCAGGTCAAGGATGGGCGGAACACCAACGCCGTCGAGCTCGCTGAGCAGATCATCGAGGCCCAGACGGCCGAGATTCAGGAGATGCAGGAGATGCTCAAGAGCCTGTAATCGTCCCTGGGGCGGTCGGCTCGCCGTCCGGCCGCCCCAACCTCTACGTCGCGCGGCATCCACTTCACGCGATCCCCGTCCGCTACCAACAGACACAGCAAGGAACTCCATGAACAGACTCAGACCGTTCCCTGGAGGTGTCCGCATCCGAGCCATTGCTGTAGCAGCCCTGACGCTTGGCGCGATCATGCTCAGCGGGTGCGCGAGCGTCGAAGCCTCATCAACGTCGACCCCGATCAGCACCGACAACGACATCCTTGCCGAGCACAACCTCGATGGTCTCGACGTCGGCCAGCTCGTCAACGCACTCGATTCAATGCCGTTGACTGACCGCCCAGACGGCCTCACCACTTCGATCACGGCAGAGGCGCTGACCCTGACCGACCAGCACAAGCACGCAGTCGAGGTCGCACTCCCCAGCGACGTTATCTACGTGTCCATCGCTCCTTATCAGTCGCAGACTCACGACTGCTTCCACCACAGCCCTACGAGCTGCGTCGGAGAGTTGCGGAACGTAGACGTCGTCGTGGTCGTGACCAACTCCGAGACGGGCGAGACGATCTTCGACGAGAACATGCAAACCTTCGACAACGGGTTTGCCGGCTTGTGGCTACCTCGCGACATTCAAGCAACGATCACCATCACGCGCGGAGGACAAGCCGTCACCTCCAGCATCTCCACGGCCGGCGACGACGCACAGACCTGCATCACCACGATGCAACTGACCTGACACCCGTCTTGGAATACCCCCCAGGGGTAGCACGTTGCAGGGAATGGGCCCAGCGCCAGCGCACGCAAGATCAAAGGGAAGGCAAACCAATCACCATGAGCGAAGCGATCAGCGTTGACGTCCAGACCTTCGACAAGGTCGTTCTGCAGAGCGACATCCCTGTCCTTGTCGACTTTTGGGCACCCTGGTGTGGTCCATGCCGCGCGATCGCTCCGATCCTCGACCAGATCGCAGCCGAACAGGACGGCAAGCTGCGAGTGGTGAAGCTCAACGTCGATGAGAATCCCAGTCTGGCCTCCCGCTATGACGTCAGTTCAATACCGGCCATGAAGGTCTTCCAGGGTGGCGAGGTCGTTCGGGAGGTCATGGGCGCTATGCCCAAGTCCCAGATGGAGGCACGCCTCGGCGGGATCATCTGACGACGCTTCCGTCTGCGCTAGCGACCCCCACACGGTTGGCACTAAGAGTGCGAGCCGCGCGCTATACGCGCACCTGACCCCCGAGACCGGCCCGCCCGTGACGGTCTCGGGGAGGGGCCGTCTTGGTGATGACCATCCGGGTCATGTCGTCCGGCAAGGGCTACGAGTACCTGCTGAAGTCGGTCGTCGTCGGCGACGGCGACCGCGAGATGAGTAGCCCGCTGACCCGGTACTACACCGAGTCCGGCTGCCCGCCCGGAACGTGGGCCGGCACCGGCCTGACGAGCCTCGACGACGGGCGCACCCCGGCGTTGGCCGAGGGCGACACCGTGACCGAGGAACATCTAGCCCGACTGCTCGGTGAGGGCATCCATCCGGTCACCGGGGACAAGCTCGGCAAGAGGTTCCCCTCGTTGCAACCCCCACGCGAGCGGATTGCGGCGCGGATTGCACGCCTCGACCCCGGCTTGCATGGCGAGGCACGGGCAGAGGCCGTGGAGCGCATCCGTGAGGAAGAGGTTGCGAAGAAGCCGCGCACCGCCGTTGCAGGGTTCGACCTGACGTTCTCACCGCCCAAGTCGGTCAGCGCGATCTGGGGCGTGGCCGACGCGGGCACGCAAGCCCTGATCGCGCAGGCGCATCACGCCGCGATGCGCGACACGATCGCGTTGCTCGAACAGCGGGTCGCCGCAACCCGCGTCGGCGCGGGCGGTATCGCGCAGATGCCGATCGTGGGCGTAATCGCCACGGCGTTCGACCACTACGACTCCCGAGCGGCCGACCCGCAACTGCATACGCACGTCGTGGTGTCAAACAAGGTGCAGGGCGAGGATGGCCGCTGGCGCACGCTCGACTCGCGTCGCCTGCACCGGGCGACGGTCGCGCTCTCGGCGTCGTACAACGCTTTTCTCACCGATCACACTGCGCGGTTGCTCGGCGTGACGTGGGTGCCCGTCGACCGGGGCAAGGACCGCAACACCGGCTGGGAGATCGAGGGGGTACCTGTCGCGTTGATCGCGGAGTTCTCCCGCCGCACCACAGGAGGCAGCGACAGCGGGGAGGGCATCGAGCAGGCCAAGAACCGGCTGATCGAGCGGTACGTTGCCGAGCACGGCAGGCAACCCTCAGCGGCGACGATTGCGAAGCTCCGGCAACAGGCGACCTTGGAGACGCGACCCGAGAAGGAACTGCACTCGCTGGCCGACCTCACCGCCGACTGGCGTGCGCGGGCCGAGGTCGTACTCGGCGAGGACGCACCCACGTGGGCGCAGCACCTGCTCGACCGGGGTGCGACCGAAGCCCGGCTGCGTGCGGACGATCTCGGGCTGGAGCAGGTCGAGGATCTCGCCTCGGTGGTGCTGATGAGTGTGGCGAACCGGCGCGCAACCTGGGGGCGCTTCAACCTGCACGCCGAGACCATGCGGCAGATCATGGGCGTCCGCTTCGCAACCACCGAAGACCGTCTCCAGGTGCTCGATCAGATCGTCGCGCACGCGGAAGCCGAATCGCTCAGACTCACCCCGGACTACGACCGCGCCCTACCCGCTCACTACATCGAGAGCGAGGGCAATAGGTTCCAGCCCGTCGATCAGATCGCGTACTCCAGCCAAGACATCCTCGATGCTGAGCAGCGCCTACTCGCGCGCAGTCAGCGCACCGGCGGGCCATCATTGACGGCGCGGCTCGTCGCGCGGCATACCTCCCGCAAGATCAGGGGCGTCCGGCTCGACCCCGACCAAGCCGTCGCTATCACCCGCATCTCCCGTTCCGGGCTGACTCTCGATCTGCTGGTCGGCCCCGCTGGTTCCGGCAAGACCACCGCACTACGTGCTCTGCACCGGGCGTGGACAGCCGCACACGGACGCGACTCGGTGATCGGCCTCGCGCCGTCAGCGGCTGCCGCCGAAGTGCTCGGCGAATCGCTCGGCGTGCGGGCAGAGAACACCGCGAAGTTCCTTTACGAACACCATCACAGACGCTGGAAACTCGAAGCCGGACAGCTCATGCTGGTGGACGAGTCCTCCCTCGCCGGAACCCTCGCGCTCGATCGCATCACCGAGCATGCCGCCAAGGTCGGAGCCAAGGTCGTGCTCATCGGCGATTGGGCGCAACTCTCGGCGGTCGAGGTCGGCGGGGCGTTCGGGATGCTCGTGCGCCATCGGCAAAGCGTGCCCGAACTCACGGATGTGCGCCGCTTCGCCAACGATTGGGAAAAGACCGCCAGCCTCGGCCTGCGACACGGACGCACCGATGCGCTCGACGAGTACCAGGAGCGTGGCAGGCTGGCGGGCGGTGACGCCGAGACGATGCTCGATGCGATCTACGAGGCGTGGCGCAGCGACCGCGACGAGGGCCTGCGCACGCTGATGATCGCGGGCACCGGCGAGATGGTCGCCCAACTCAACGAGCGCGCCCGCGCAGACCTCATCGAGACTGGGCAGGTCGAGGCAGATGGTGTGCGGCTGCATGATGGCACTACCGCAGGCGTCGGCGATCTCGTCGTCACTCGACTCAACGACCGCCGCTTGTCCACCGGCAGGGCGTGGGTCAAGAATGGCGACCGCTGGCACGTCACCCGCCGCTACGACGACGGCTCGCTCGCTGTGCGCCGGTTGGGGCGCGGCGACAAGCCCCACGGTAAAGCTCTCGTGCTACCCGCGAAGTACGTCCGCGAGGAACTCGAACTCGGCTACGCCTCCACCGTTCACCGGGCTCAGGGAGCCAGCGTGGATACCGCGCACGCGCTCGTTGACCCTGAAGTCTCGTCGCGGGAGTTGTTCTATGTGGCGATGACGCGAGGCAAGCAGCGCAACTACGCCTATGTCATCGTGCCCGACCCGCACGAGATCGAAGCGCATCTCGGCCAGCCCGAACCCTTGACCGTGACGGACCGGCTCGCCAAGGTGCTCGCCCGCAGCGATGCTGACCTGTCCGCCACCGAAACCCTCAAGCTCGAGGTCGATCGACACTCCTCTCTGTCCACGCTGCTCGCCGAGTACGACGTGCTCGCCCGCGAAGCACAGACCGAGCGATGGGCAACTCTGCTCGATGTCGCACCGTTCCCCGAGAACGTGGCCGACGACGTGTTCACCAGCCCCTACTACGAACGCCTCGAAGCAGCCCTCGCCCGGCACGAGGCCGCCGGCCGTCTCGCGTCGGCCGCGCTTACCGCACTCGCACCGAGACTCACGCCGGGCGAAGACCAGGCTGACCCCGCCGCGCAGCTCGCCGACATGCTTGACCAAGCCACCCAGCAACTCCGGCCCGGTAAACGAACCAGGGCGCGGGTAGCCGGACTCATCGCGAAGCCTGTCGAGCCGATCGCTGACGACATGCAGACCGCGCTCGCCCAGCGGCAGGCGCTCATCGAGGCTGCTGCGCGCCGACTCCTACGCGACGCCCAAGAAGTAGGAGCCGCATGGGTGGCGAAGCTCGGGCAACCCAGCGCCCGCGCCGAGGCGCAAGAACGGTGGGAGGCGCACGCGGTCACGGTCGCGCTGTACCGCTACCGCTACGAGATCACCGGCCCGTCACCGCTCGGCGATGCCAAGGCCATCACGACCGCAGACCAAGCGGTCGAGTATCGAGCGGCACAGGTTGCGCTCCGGGGCGCTCAGACAGCGAACCGAGATCATGATCAGGTGCAGGATCGAGTTGCTCGTCGGCCAGACCCTCGGCTCCGCCTCTGAAGGTCGTCGTGCCCCGGAACGCTGTTCGCCACCTTCGTCGTCTAGCGCGGGGTGCGAGGCTTGCACCCCGTCGATGTCGGAGCCCGCAACTATCATTGGAACACCAGACCACGCCCGAAATCTCAAGGCAGAAAGGGGGGACAGCATGTCGGTCCTCACGAAACAGTTCAAGGACGCACTCTCGAAGATAGAACCTGGGGAGGACGCTGAACACGCAGCCGAGGCTCATGCCGAGGTCCGTGATGTCCTCGACGGTCATGCCGATCTTGTGGAGTGGGGTCTTCACTCCGTGCTCATCGGCTCGTACAGACGCGAAGTTTCAATTCGCCGAGTTAAAGACGTGGATGTCTTCTGTGAACTACCGAACCTGCCAGACGATGAGGACCCGCAGGATCTGCTGGATAAGTTCGCTAACCTGCTCGAAGGCGAGTATGGAGACCGGGTTACGAAGAACGACCGCTCAGTGAAGGTGGACTTCCCTGATTTCGATATGCACGTGGACGTAGTGCCAGCTCGACCCGCCGATGATGAATGGGAAATCCCCGATCGTGATGGCGGATGGGAGAAAACTCATCCTGTAAAGTTCAGCGAACTCAGCACTGCCCGAAATCAAGATCATGATGACAAGTACGTTCCAGTGGTCAAACTCGTGCGCCAAACCCGTCGGGCACTGCGTGGCGACGTCAAACCCGGCGGCTTCTTTGTAGAGGTTGCCGCATATCACGCGTTCGCGGATATCCCGGATGGAAGTTCGGATGAGTCGCCAAGCTCTACGGCGGAGTACTACACGGTAGCACTAGAAAAGATGGCACCTATCCTTCGTGACCACGCGGATGGTGTCGCCCGACTGATGAATCCAGCGATACCAGATCAAGAGCTTCACATCCGAGCAACCCAGGAAGAACTTGACACGATCGCCGATGAGTGGGAACAAGCTGCCGTCGATGCGCGTCAAGCCTTGGAATCGGGAAACGACCAGGACGCGGCTCGGACGTTCAAGCGCCTGCTCGGACAAAACAGCGACGGTAACGATGTCTTCGAGGTTCCGGTGGCGGTGTCAGCCGGACACCGCAGCTTGCCCAGCGGAGAGTCACCCACGTTCGGATGAGCCAGACCACAGACGCTTACGTCGAAGCGGCGGTCCGCCGCTTCGACGAGGCGCTGAACCGCGCGCGATTTCAAACTGTGAAGTGTGGCGACGCCCCTGACGACTGGGAGTGGATCGGCACGGTAGGAGGGAATTCTGAGCCAGCGACCATCTCACTCACCAACGATTTTCCGTTTGCAGCTCCTCGCGTCGTTCTACCACAAAGAGTGGATGAGATCGATTGGCATCAGATGCCGGATGGGTCACTGTGCCTTTGGAACGCTCACTCCCTAGGAAGCCAGCCGTGGCTCGACGGAGACGGGCTCCTTGCGCGGATCGAAGAGTGGATTGCTCATGCGGAGGCAGGTTGGGTCGATGACATGCCACAGCTTGATTTGGAAGCGTACAACAACCTATGGCTCGAGGTCCGCGATGGCCAATGGTTCACCCCTATCTTGGCTATCGATGATTGGGAACAGATAGCTGGAGGTTGGTTTCGCACCACTCCACCCGACGAGAACGGTCTGCTAACAGTCACGAGCGCGCAGCTATCTGAGCCAGCAACGCCAGCACCCCCGCGCAACAAGAAGAAGCGAAGAGCCGGACTCAGCACGCAGAACCGACCGAACAAGTTCCTGAACGGAATCGCCATTGACCTCGGGAAGGTCACGAAGCCGTTCATCTTCACCGAGCAGTTAGCCGAAGAAGCAGGGGCGAACGGTCCCTTGATCGTAGCGATGCTGGAAGCAAGGCGGCCAGTTCTGTTCGCGGCTCGATACACGCGCGACGAGGCCGTAGGTTTCATCGGTTTCTGGTTCGAATCTACAAAAGATGGAATTACCCGCCGATGCTTTCCCGTAGCTGAACGGCGATACGCGCAACAACGGCGAGCCGGGTGGCATGCGGCAACCCTCTCAGATCGGAAGGTATCGGTCATTGGCGCAGGCAGTATTGGCTCTCATCTCGCCGACCTTCTCCATCGCAGTGGTGTGAATGACCTCACGATCCACGACTTCGATGTGCTATTCCCCGGAAATCTCACACGTCACGCCGCTTCTCCAGCTTTTGTTGGTGCCTCAAAGACGACTGCCGTAAGAGAAACAGCGAACCTGCGAACACCGGAACACCCGATCAAGACCTCTACCTCGGTTCGAGGCCTTAACGAAGCTGTACAGCTCTTACGCGACCAGGATCTTGTGGTCGACTGCACCGGCGATCGGCTCACGTGGCAACTTCTGCTTGCCGCCGCCGAAGTCACCGGACGATCTTTTCTACACGTCGCAGTCATCGGACATGGGCAGGTCGGCCGTGTAGATATCTGCCCTCCGCTAGAGGGGGCAGATCCCGTTGCGGAGAGTGTTGTTCAGCCTCTCGCAGCTACCGAGTGGGAAGCAGGATGCGGCGACCCAGTGAGCCCTACGCCGCCTACGGCAGTAGCCGAGACCGCAGCGATGGGTGCTCGCTTTGCGATCAGGATGCTCGCTGGGGAGTCGGTTCTCCCGGCTGGTGAGTCGCGCGAACTGTTTCCGGTGCTCCCATGACCAGAACACTCACTCTCACGGACACCGTATGGCGAACTCTGCGGCTGGCAGGCACACGAGCACTTCCTCGTGAAACTGGCGGCCTATTGCTCGGGTACTACACCGAAATCGGGCCGCACGTAACCGAAGCCCATGTTGTGCCCGACCCGCGTGCTACTCGCATCCGATATCGCCGAGATGTCGTTGCTGCCGAACGCATCCTAAGAGCAAGGATCCGCGCGGACGATAGCGATGCCCTCGGCTACATCGGCGAGTGGCACACCCATCCACTACCGATCGGCCCGAGCACGACTGATGTTCACGCATCTGGACGGCTTGCCGTCGCCGGAGGCCATGACATCGCTCTACTGGTTCTTGCTCTAGGGACACGAGGTTGGAGTGGCCATGCGCTCAACGCGGATCCGACAGAAAGCATAGAGACGCTCAAGTTCAGTGTGGAAGGAACCGGCAATGACGGATAACAACAGGCTCAGGTCAGCGTTCCTCGCAAAGCAGAACCACCTGCTCGCCGCCCTGGAGATTGTGCCAGACCTGACCGGTCACGGAACAACGATTGGTGACGACTCCGAGGCGAACTGGGCGCGGGTACTTCGTGAGTTCCTACCCGCGCGGTACGGGATTGCAAAAGGACAGGTCATAGACTCGCAAGGGGGCATCAGCGACCAGATCGACTTGCTTATCTACGATGCTCAGTACACTCCGCTACTCGCTAAGACTGCGAACGGGGATCTGTTCGTACCAGCGGAAGCTGTCTACGCAGTTTTCGAAGTGAAGCAAGAAATGAATAGGAAGTTTCTGGAGTACGCCGGGAAGAAGATCGCTAGTGTGCGTGAACTGACCCGCACGTCGGTCAACATCGCCCATGCGGGAGGCACGTACGACCCCAAGCCACCCATTCCGATCCTCGGCGGACTACTGACCACGCGGAGCGGCTGGGCCGATCTAGAAGGAAAGGCCGCTGTGAACGCGTTGCTAGAACTAAGCGGCGCCCGCCGGGTAGACATCGGCTGTGCCCTACGAGGAGTCTCGTTCAACCGGATAGAAGAGCCTCCAACAAGTTTGCCGGAGTACAGCGAGCCCGATGTGACGCTGATGTTCTTCCTCATCCGACTGTTCGGCCGCTTGCAGAAGGTTGGCACCGTCGCGGCTGTTGACATCGATGCTTACATGAACGCCCTCGATTTGAACGATGCGCCAGTCGCGGATTCCTAATGGCCTTTCTATTGCGAGCCTCGATATCTCCTGCCCCAGGTGAAGCCTAGATCGAGTTCCGCAGGACAGCGCTCGACGATCGCGACGTGTGCCACCGATCGAACCTCCTTCGTATCGCACCGGACAGTGCTGCGGTGCGTGGGTCTGTGCGCATGCTGGTGGCAGACGTCTTCCGCACAGGCACCGTCAGTTGAACGCGCGTTGGCCCACGTCCATCGGGATCGCGGCGGTAGAATCGTGGTGGCATCATCAGGTAGGCGGTCCAGGTTTCGCCGCGATCGCAAGCAAAGGGGCGCGGAGTGGCGGGCATCGAATCGGAGGTCTTAGAGACCTTCCTAGCCGCACTGACAGATGTGGATGACGTGCCGCCGCAGGTGACCGAGAGGCTTGCAGCGTTGCTGGCGGCGGACAAGCTACCGAAGCCGGACCAGCTTGTGGCGCTCTACACCGATGCGAGTGGTGAGTCAGCGCTGTGATCCAGGTTCAGAAACTTCGAATAGAAGAGTTTCGCGGCATTCGCGACCTCGACCTCGACCTGGGCAGCGGTTCCTTCGTGGTGGTCGGGCCGAACGGGTCGGGCAAGAGCGGAGTGGTAGACGCCATCGACTTCGCGTTGACGGGCAACGTCGCTCGCCTCAGCGGAGCTGGCACAGGCGGCATCTCTGTCGCGAAGCACGCGCCGCACGTGCACCAGCGGGATAACCCAGCCGCTGCTAGCGTCACCTTGACGTTCACACACCCAGCCAGCGGACAGACCGGTACTCTCACTCGTAGCGTGAAGACCGCGGGCCAGTTCACCCTGGAGCCCAAGACTCCCGAACTCGTCGCAGCTGTGGAATGGGCTGCTCGCCATCCTGAGTTGATCCTGTCACGACGTGAAGTCATTAAGTATGTCAACACCGAGCCGGGGAAACGTGCCCAAGAAGTGCAGGCTCTTCTAAAGCTCGACCGTATCGACGAGACTCGTCGCCTACTCAACACGGCCCGCAACAAGACGAGCGCTGCCGCCAGGAGCGCGGACGACGCCGTGAAGTCCGCAGAGGATGCCGTCAAACGCGGCCTCGACATCACCGATCTGCTGCCGAGCGAGGTCACGGTGGCGGTCAACAAGAAGCGTGAAGTGCTCGGCCTGGAAGCGCTGCCAGTAACCACCCTTGAGACTGACCTCAGCGCCGGAGCCAGAACCGACGATAGTCAAAGCACTTTCAACCGAGCTTCGGCCATCCGGGACATCGAAGCCGTCACCAGCTACATGGCTGAGCACGAAGACCTGGACAACGCAGCGAACGATCTGGGCGCGGCATTGAGCGATCTCGATGCCGATCCCGCAGTCCTCGACTCGCTGAAGCACCGCCAACTGGTCGAGACCGGCCTGCCACTAGTGATCAGTACCGCCTGCCCGCTGTGCGACCTGGAGTGGCCCGATGTCGCGTCGCTGCGGAAACATCTGAACGACAAGCTCACTCGATCCGAGACCGCCGCAACGCTCCAGCAGCGCATCCAGACCGCTGCGGGCAAGGTGATCGGGCAACTTCGCGTGGTACGTTCCCTGATCCAAGCGGCACAACCGCACGCTGTCACGATGGGACAGTCTGCGTTGCAGACGTCTCTCTTGGAGTGGTCGAATGACCTTGCCGCGTTCGAAGCGAAGCTGACGGCAGTCGAGTCCGTCCGTGACGAGTCCGAACGCGTCACCACCGATCCGTTGGACACTCCGTCACCGATCGCTGATGGATTGAAGGCGCTTCGAACGACGATCGAAGCACTGCCAGACCAGACCACGACCGAGGCCGCACGGACCTTCCTCACTGTTGCTCAAGATCGTTGGACTCAACTACGCCAAGCGCGGGCGAAAGCAACGAAGGCAACCGCAGCTCACAAAGCCGCGAACGAGGTCTACGAGAAGTACAACTCTGTGGCAGACGCGGCACTGACGACGCTCTACAAGACTGTCGAGACCGACTTCAGTAACTTCTATCGGCAGATCAACGCCGACGACGAATCATCCTTCAAAGCAGGGCTGTCACCCACCGCCGGGAAGCTCGACCTCGAAGTCGACTTCTACGGGCTCGGCATGTTCCCACCGATGGCCTACCACAGCGAAGGTCACCAGGACGGGATGGGGGTCTGCCTCTACCTGGCCCTGATCAGGCAACTCCTCAAATCGGACTTCCGGCTCGCCGTTCTCGACGACGTCGTCACCTCCGTGGATGCCAACCACCGCCGACAGTTCTGCAAGTTGCTCAAAGACGTCTTCCCTGACGTCCAGTTCATCATGACGACCCACGATGAGGTTTGGGCACGACAAATGCAGTCCTCGGGACTCATCGCTCGACGTTCGCTCGCTCGATTCCACGGCTGGACCGTCGATGGGGGACCGTTCTATGGTCAGGGTGTCGACTTCTGGACTCAGATCGAAACCGACCTCGCCAGTGATGATGTTCCTGGCGCGGCTCATAAGCTGCGGCGCAATCTGGAGTCGTCACTAGCCGATGTCGCTGCGAGCATCCAAGGCCAGGTCGTGTTCCGCGCCGATAACAACTACGACCTCTCATCCTTCTTCTCAGCGGTCAAGGGCAGGCACGGAGACCTGCTCAAGAAGGCCACCGCCTCCGCGAACTCGTGGAACAACGACGCGGCGAAGCAGAAGGTCGAAGCCCTGAAGGGTGAGCGAGCGAAGGCGATCCTCGCTCAGGACGGGGAAAACTGGACGATCAACACTCTCGTCCACAACAACGACTGGGCGACTATGACGAAAGCGGACTTCGCACCAGTCGTTGAAGCTTGCAAGCAGTTCCTCGAACTGTTCACCTGTAGTAACGATGCGTGCGCCGGGTGGATCTACGTTCTCGGTATCCCCGGAAAGGAAGAAGAACTTCGGTGCTCCTGCGGGGACTTCAACCTGAACCTACGGAAGAAGTAACGAGCTGCCTCGTGTGCTCCACATGGTCGCGGGGAGGTCCGCGCGGCTGGCTAGTGAAATGTCACGACTTCTCCCGAGTGACTTGCCGGGGAGTATTTGACCCCGACTTGGTAGCGGCGGACCGTGCCGGCGCCGTCGGGGAACTCCACTGGCACAGTGAACATCAACGCGTCGTTCTCAGGTGCAGGTTCGCCGTCACGGGTCCCATGGACGAATCGCAGGTGGAACATGAGGCCGCTTCGGATCTTGGCCTCAATAGCCTGGACGAGTTCCTCTCGGCTAAGCCCATCGAGTCCAGCCCTGCGCACTGAGGCTCCGTGACCGTCGGTCTCGCTCGTCAAGTAGATGAATCGTCGCTCGTCGAGATCAAGCTTCAACTCACTGAGCGGGCTCTGCGCGCCACCGAGCGCGGTCAGCGTGAGCGCGCTGTCTTCGTCGGCCCACTCCGGCACGCCGTTGTCCATGCGGTGGTCGAGTACCACGCCGTAGAGCGTCTGCTCAACTCCGACGAGCCGGAAACCGTGGTCTCTGGTGGGCGGGGTGATGTGCGGTGAGCCGTCCTCGTCGGCTGGAACGACGAGCGCATCGCCGTCGCGGATCGCGTACTGCGGAAGCAGCATGAACGACTTGAGTGGAGTCCATGTCGAGCAGTCGACGTATCCCAAGTACGCGGCCGTCGAGTCTCGCAGCGCGGCGTCCATCGCGCTGACCTGTGTTCGCGACATGTTCGTGAGATAGAGGACGTAGTACTGCTCAGTGGCCAATTGAGGAAAGTCGTTCGTGCGGACCAGGTGCTCGTCCAGTTCCTTCCACACCCAATCGGGCGGCGCGCTGAGGATGTCGCCCTGGCTGATCGCAGTCCGCTGAGGCCCGTGACGCCAGAGCGCCGGCAACCAAGATTTCGAGAATTCGAAACCATAGTGGTTGCTCTCGGCGGCGGTGGAGTCGAAGAGGAAGGCGACCTCCGCATGTGTCGCTCGGGGAGTCAGAGCCCACCGCAGGTCGGCGTACTCCACGCCGCCCCTGGCAAGTTCGCGGGTCGTCTCGCGATGCAGCGCACGGATCAGGTCGCCGACGTGTTTGCTGTCAAGGTCGAGCGCTGCCGCACTCGATGAGACGTACACATTCGTGTAGTTGTTCAGCGAGTGAATAGTGAAAGCGGGACCTGTTGTGCCGGTAGGTACATCGGACTCGCTACTCATGTTCCGATCGTCCCACACTGAGTGTTCCTCTTGAGGAAGTCGGCTACTCGATCGGAGACGTCGCTTTCTTGCTGTCGCGGCCTTGTGATCGACTGCCGCTGGTGCTCCGGATGTGCTCCTGAGTTGACCACAGACCCTCCTCGGACCGACTCCCAGTCCGTCGGTAAGGGTCCAGTGCTCGCTTGGATCACGACAGCAAGTCCTTCGTGTGTGTCCACACCGTCATCCGATGCACGCCGAACCGCCGGGAGATCGAAACCACGCTCTCGCCGTCCGCTCGGGCAGTTCTAATAGCGTCCACTTGGCTTTCTGTCAGCGGTGTTCTAGCTCGTCTCCTAGGGTTCGCTACGACCTCGGGCTCGTCCTCGGCTGCATCTTGAGGCTCGTCCCCAAGACCGAGTTTCGCCTGTTCCCACGCGGAACCCAGCCGCTCGAACCGCTGCCAGGTGTTCGGTTTGAGTCCGCCCGCGTCCACAAGGAAAAACAGGGTCTGCGCTTCGGCGGAGGCCCTGTTTGCGTGTGCGGGTTGGCTTTCTGTGGTTGCCGGCTTCCGGCTGCTGGCTACGGTGTGGCCCCGGCCCCCGCTTTGCTCAACCAAGGGTGCAATGGCATCCATCCATGGTGCAACGGCGTCCAACCGTGGTCATGTCGCGCCGAGCCGGGTCGGAGCCTCACCGATGCGGGTTGCGGCACCGCCAAGCCCTACTGTTTGCATCGAGCCAGGCTGTTAGAACAACCCCGCTCAGCGCGAACACCCTGTCTCGGCGTACGCTTCCGGTCATCACCCCCGGCAAAAACCCTCGCCGAATGACCGCGCAGAGCCAGTACAGTGGGGCTCAACCCGTGATCCGGGTACCGCTCACAACGAGGGGTGCCGCCGATGACTGTCGATCTGTGGCTCGTACTCGGACTGCTCGCTGTGGTCATCGTCCTGTTCGGGCTCGGTAGGCCGCGGCTCGACGTTGTCGCTGCTTGCCATCGTCGCTTTCCCGCTGGCGGGAGTGCTCACCTTTCCCGAGGCCCTCGCGGGA
Organism: Gulosibacter chungangensis; assembly: GCF_008831155.1. Lineage (GTDB taxonomy): Bacteria > Actinomycetota > Actinomycetes > Actinomycetales > Microbacteriaceae > Gulosibacter > Gulosibacter chungangensis. Next base: position 707,022 of record NZ_WBKB01000001.1, read on the forward strand.
TTTGCTGATCCCAGTGTGATTCTGATCGCAGCGCTCTTCGTGGTGGGCGAGGGACTCTCGCGCACAGGCGTGACCTATCGGGTCGGAGATTGGCTCGTGAAGCATTCGAAGTCGAATCCGAGGCGGCTGCTGGTGCTGCTGATGCTGACGGTTGCCGCGTTGGGTGCGGTGATGAGTTCAACCGGCGTGGTGGCCATATTCATCCCCGTGGTGTTGAGCCTCGCCGCACGCATGGGGATCTCGCCACGGATGCTGATGATGCCGCTCAGCATGGCGGCGCTCACCAGTGGCATGCTCACCTTGATCGCCACCGCGCCGAACCTCATTGTGGACGCGGAACTACAGCGGCAGGGCGCCGGCGGCTTCGATTTCTTCTCGGTCACGCCCTTCGGCCTGGTGATCTTGCTGCTCGGGATCGGCTACATGCTTGTCGTGCAGCGGTTTCTGGGTGGCGACGAGACTGAAGGGTTGGGCAGCGGCAGAGACTCTTTCAACGACCTGCTCACGCGCTACGAGATCGAGTCCCGCACGAGCAGGTTTCGTATCGGCGCTCGGTCACCCCTGATCGGGAGCGCCGTCGCAGGGATTCAATTCGAGGATGCGCCGACTTTCGTGCTCGGGGTCGAACGAAAGCGCTTCTGGCAAGGAACAGCCCTGCTGACCGAGCCGGACACCGTGCTCAAGCGCGGTGACACGCTGATTCTTGACCTTGCACCGGAGGGCTCCAAACTCGTGCAGCTGGGGCTCAAGTACGTCGGTGACTCGGACCGCGTGTTCGATGACCACGCACGTCAGCTCGGCATGGTGGAGGTAGTCATTCCTCCGGATTCGCGCATGGTCGGGCAGAGCGTGAGTGAGTTGCGCTTCCGTTCGGATCACGGGGTGACGGTGCTGGGTGTGCGTCAAGCCGGTCGTGTCGTGAAGGGCGACCCCGCTTACCAGCGGTTGCGTGCCGGTGCGGTGCTGCTGCTCGCCTGTGATTGGGACGCGATTCGTCGCCTCGGTGAAGTGACGGGCGATTTCCTGTCGATGGCGCCGCCGCGCGAGAGTGACGAGAGCGCTCCCGCCGCATCCCGAGCCCCGTTTGCGCTCTTCAGCCTCGCTCTCATGGTCCCGCTGCTGCTTCCCTTCCAGCCGTGATCTGGCATGGGCAGGAACGGGTTCATCGAAATTTCCCGTGGTGGGTGGCTTTTACAAGCGATAACCCCGGAGACTTGCTGTCGCAGAGGCCTTCCGGGGTCTTCAAGAATGAAGCTATCACAGGAAGTTAGCCTTTCCACCAGGGGTGCTGGCGCTGAGCCGGGGTGATAGAACACCCCGGCTCAGCGCCAGCACCCCTGTCTCGGCGAATCGTGCCCTGTCTCGGGCGGATGCTCAGCCCAACTAGGCCCAGTTCCTGCGGGGCGAGGTGTTGCCGACGCCGGCGTTGAAGACGTTGCAGGGGTCAAGTTCCTTGTAGAAGGACTCCAGCGACTCCGGTGCCTCGTAGATGCGGCCGTAGTTGTGTTCGGCGGGGATGGCGGCGCCGCGGTCGGTGAGCAGTTTCGTCATCTGCTCCTTGAGCTTGGCGGTGTCCACGCCCTTCTTCGCGACGTGGTTTTGGTGCATCACGTGGCAGAAGAAGTGGCCGTAGTACACGCTCACCTCGATCTGATCCTTGATCTCCGGCGGCAGCACCTCGAGCCAGTCGTAGTCGTCCCGGCGCAGCGCGACATCGAAGGTCACCATGCCACCAACCTTTTCGCGGTTGAGGTTGTTGTAACGACCCATCGCGCTGGCCGCACCGAAACGCTGCAGCATCGCGCTTTCCGCCTCGTCTTCGGTGCAAAGCAAGAAGCCACCACCACGACCCGGCTCAGCGAAGAACGCGGTGAGGAACTGCTCGGTTTCCTGCTTCTGCGCGTTGCCGACTTCCATGATCAGGTGGTGCTCATAGCGGTCACGGATATCGACGAGACGTTTCGGCAGCTTCGCGGGCACCAAGCCGAAGATTTTCTGCGAAATCGTGTCAGCGAAGGTCGGTCCGAAGACCTTGAACTTCCCAAAGACTCCGTTTGCCCAGGTCTTCAGCGAGAACATCTTGCCGAGCAGGTTGCTTCCCGCGTACTTCATCGCGACATAAGTGTCCTTGCCGTACTTCTCCGCCAGGTCGAAGGTCGTGCGGTCGAGGTACTCGCCGGAAATCGGCAGCTGGTTATCGGATGCGAGGACCGCCCGACGCAGATCCTCAAGCTCGGCAGGATCGTTCGTACCGATATAGAACGTCGTGGTGTGCTCATCCTTCGGGAAGGTGCGCGTACGCACGGCGAACACGAGGATCTTGCCTGCAGACCCGGAGGCCTCGTAAAGGAACTTCGGGTCGGCGTTATAGCGGGCAGGCGAGTCGGCGATCTCACGCACGTGTTCCGCGTAGGGCATGTTCAGTGAATCGGTCGGCGGCGGAGTGACATCCGCATCCGACCAGTCGCCGCGCTGCAGTCGGTCGAGCACCTGTGCCGGGTCGTCGCCGAGCTCGATGCCGAGGTGGTTGACGAGTTCGACCTTCTTGTCTTCGTTCACGCGCGCGAAGATCGCGTGTTCGGTGAACGCCGGACCCTTACGCACCTGGCTACCGCCCGAGTTATTCGCGATGCCGCCGATTACGGATGCGCCAATCGAGGTGGATCCGATTACCGAGTGCGGTTCACGCCCGTGCGGAGCGAGGGTGTCCTCGAGCTCGTAGAGTCTCGACCCGGCGAGGCAGACAGCCTCGCGCGCATCGTTGATGAGATGGATCTGGTTGATACGCATCGTCGACATAATGACGACGTCGCGATCGTAGCCCTGCTGGCCGGGGCCGGAACCGCCGGTCAGGCCGGTGTTGGCGGCCTGCGGAATAACGATGAGGTCCTTGTCGACGCAGACCTGCAGTGCACGCCACATGTCCACGAGGTTGCCGGGGCGAAGCACCGCAAGTACCTTGCCGGAACCGAATCGGTTGCCACGCGCGTACGGACCCGTTGCGCGGGCCGAGGTCAGCACATGAGCTTTCCCTAGGATGTCGACTAACGCTTTGAGCGTTGCCCCGGTGCCTCGGAACTCGTTACTGTGCATTTTCGAATCGCTGCTTTCCATCGTTATCAGGCTTAGGTTCGGCGCTTCGCCGCAGACCACGGTTCTTGAAACCTACCCGGCGCGCCGCCAACACGAGTTTAGTGGGCTCTCGGTTTTCGTGGGGCCGGAATGAGACCAACGGCGACCAACGTCGTTGGCATTGGCTAGCCTGGGGATTATTGACAGAGAGGGCAACATGGCCACGAAGACGACGTACCACGGTGGCCGCGCGATTCTTGCGATTGTTTTGTTGATTCTTGTGGGTGCCGGGCTTGCTGCCTGGGGTAGTTACCTGCTGCACGCGGCGACGGCGGGCGATAAGTCGGTGCTCCCAGCCGACGACGTGTTGCCAATGTTGCTCGTGATTGCGGGGGCACTCGTAGGTGTGGGCGGTGCAATCCTTGTGGTGCTGCTCTATTCCGGAGCGCGCATCCGTATTAGCCAAGTCCCCCACCACGGGCAGGCACTTCTTATTGGCCTCGGCTGGGGTGTTGTGGCCACCGTGCTCGCCTTGCTCATCGAGACTGCCAGCAAACACCTCCCTGGTTTTTGGGGCACGTCGACCGGCACTCTCGCACTGGCGGGGCCCATAGAGGAAGCGATGAAGCTACTGTTTCCCGTGTTGCTGCTCGCGTTCGGTTCCCGTTTCCGCGACCCGAAGCTTGGGTTCTGGATGGTGATGGCAGCTGGGGCGATGTTGGGTCTCCTCGAAGGCCTCGGATACGTGATTCATGATGTGCTGCAATTCCTCAAACCAGAAGTCAGTGCTGGCCTCCACGCGGTAGTCGGAGCCGTCGGTACGGTCAACCGCGCAATCATCGAGCCGCTGCATCCCATCGTGACCGCCGGTGCGGCGGCAATGATCTGGCTCGCGGCCACGAAGTACTCCCGCGGCAAAGCTATAGGTATGGGCATTGCGGCCTACGTAGGGGCTGCCGCGCTGCACTCCTTCAATGATGCGGTGATTGCCGCAGAACTTGGGAAGGTCAACACCTACCTCTCGCTCGTGGCGGCTGCGATCTTCATTGTGCTGGTCTACGCCTTCTGGTTGCGACCGCAGTATTCACGCTTGGAAGTACCCTCGCCGGTCGGCGCACCAGTCAGTTCTTGAGCAGCCGCAAAGCACTGCCCTTGTGCGCGGCTACGTGATCGGTCTATTCCGCCGACCCTATTTCCGGCCGAAGTTGGCACTTGAGGCGAGGTTGCTAGCAAGTTAGGCTCACCTTAGTTAATGTCAATAGCTCACTGTGAGTCGTGGCACGAAACCGGGGGATCAGACGTGGTGCGGATCGGCGGTTGACCGCGGCAGATCAGCTTGAGCAGGCCATCAGCGAGACGCTGCAGGATGCACGACTCGGCAACGCGCAGCGGCAGCTTCCCAAGGTGGGCGCGGATGCACTAGCACCGCCTCCCGGGCGATCGTTCGATGGCATCAGAGCGGCGCTGAAGGCAGTGGAAAGGCAGTCCGATGGCTAAACGCGGGTTTAATGGGGTCGTGATGCGCACCTATGGTGCGCGCGATCACGAGGCTACCGTCACCGAGATCCTGCCGCGCACGCAGCATTTCATTCGGGTGCGGATGAGTTCCCCGACCCTCATGGACGACTTCGTCTACCTCCCCACCTGCTTCGTGCGCTTTTGGTTCCCGGATGTTGACGACCCGGAGTCGGAACAGCAGCGGGCCTACACGATTACCGAAATCGACGAGGACGCGGGTACTTTCGCCGTGGACGTCGTCCTCCACGAGCCTTCCGGTCCCGCATCCGCGTGGATGATGAAAGCCAAACCGGGCGATAGCGTCTCGGTCACACCCCTCGGGTCCACGCATTTTGACGTGCCGGAAGAGCTCCCCGCGGGCTATCTCGTCATTGGTGACTCCGCATCCATCCCCGCCATCAACGCGATCCTCGAGACCGTGCCGAACGAGGTCCCGCTGGAGATCTATCTCGAAGAGCACGACCCGAAGGACCGCAGCATCCCGCTGGCAAGCCACCCGCTGGCAAGGTTCCATTGGGTGCCGCGTCGCGGTGAAACTTCGCTCGCGGCGGCGATTGAAGATCGCGACTGGTCAGACTGGAAGGTGTGGGCGGCGCCGGAATCCGGCTCGCTGAAGCACCTGCGGAAGCGGCTGCGGGATGACTTCGGCTTCCCGAAATCAGAGATTCACGCGCAGGCCTATTGGTACTACGGGCGCGAGTTTGGCAAGAAACGGCCGAAGAACCTCGTCGACGAGACGGCGATCGAGACGGCGGCGCCGGATGCGGCGGGGACTGTTGCTGCGCAGGAAGGCGCATCGACTCCGGAGGCTTTGGTGACCGGGGAGCGTCGTGAGGTCAGTGAAGAGTCGGTCGGTGCATACGCCGGCGATCTGCCGACGTCGGCCTCGAGATCTGCAGCGACGATGGACTCTAAAGCGAGTCACGTGGCATCGAGCGAACCTGCACCCAAGCGCGGCGCCTGGAAGGCCGAGGCTGGTGGCCGGCTGCTCGCGCCGCTGAAACCGACCTTCATCCTCGCGGGCATCGCGCAGGGCATCATCACCCTCGTCGAACTCGCCCCCTTCGTGCTGCTCGTGGAGCTCGCGCGACTGCTGCTGAGCGGCGCCGAAGCCGCACAACTGTGGACCCTCGGGGTCTGGGCGGTCGCGCTGATGGGTGCCGGGGTGCTGCTCTCCACCGCGCTATTGCTCTGGCTGCACGCCGTGGATGCGCGCTTCGCGAAGGACTTGCGACAACGACTGCTCCGGAAACTCTCTCGCGTGCCACTCGGTTGGTTCGACGCTCGCAGTTCCGGCCAGGTCAAACAGCTCGTGCAGGACGACACCCTCGCGCTGCACTATCTCGTCACCCACGCGGTACCGGATGCGGTGGCCGCCGCAGTCGCGCCGATCACGGTCCTCGTGTACCTCTTCTTCGTTGACTGGCGGATTGCGCTGCTGCTCCTGCTGCCAGTGCTCATCTACATCGTCGCGATGGCGATCATGGTGGTGCAGTCCGGTCCGCGCACGGGGCAAGCCATGAAGTGGGCCGAGCGGATGAACGTGGAGGCCGGGTCTTACCTCGAGGGCCAGCCGGTGGTGCGGGTCTTTGGCGGGGCCGCGGCCTCGACCTTCCGCGCTCGGCTCGGTGAATACATCCAGTTCCTCGAGGACTGGCAGCGGCCGATGAGCGGGCAGAAGGCCTTCATCGACCTTGTCACCCGCCCCGCAACCTTCCTGCTGCTCATTTGCGGGCTTGGCACGACCCTGATCGTGACCGGCGCAATGGATCCGGTCTCGATCCTGCCCTTCCTCTTCCTCGGCACCACCTTCGGCGCGCGCCTGCTCGGTGTCGGTTACGGACTCTCGGGCTTGCGCGGCGGACTGCTCGCGGCCCGGCGCATCCAAGTCACCCTCGACGAGGGCGAACTTGAGACGCTCGTGTCTGCGCCGTCGGTCGGTAGCTCTGCCGCCACAGTGGGGTCGGTTCAGGATGCGTCGGGTCGTAGGGCTGTGCCGGGTCGCGATCCCTCTGACCGGGATGCGTCGAGTCGCGATGCGTCACCGGATGCGCCGGGCAGGGATGCATCGGGCCGCGTTGAGTTCGACCGCGTCGGCTTCTCCTACCGACCCGGAGTCCCGGTGATTTCAGACCTCTCACTCTCACTCGAGCCCGGCACCGTGACGGCGCTTGTGGGGCCGTCAGGGTCCGGGAAATCCACGCTGGCGGCACTGCTCGCTCGCTTCCACGATGTGGCATCCGGCGCGATCCGCATTGACGGCCACGACCTGCGCGAATTCACCCCGGATGAGCTCTACACCAAGGTCGGGTTCGTCTTCCAACAGACCCAACTCGTGCACGGCACGGTGCGCGAGAACATCGCACTCGCCGTTCCCGACGCCACCGACGAGCAAATCGAAGCGGCAGCCCGCGCGGCTCAGCTGCACGATCGCATCCAAACCATGCCGCAGGGCTACGACACGGTGCTCGGGCCGGATGCGGCGCTCTCGGGTGGGGAGCGACAGCGACTCACGATTGCGCGCGCGATCCTCGCGGATACGCCGGTGCTCGTGCTTGACGAGGCCACAGCCTTCGCCGACCCCGAATCCGAATACCTCGTGCAGCAGGCTCTCGACCGGCTCACCGCGGGGCGGACGGTGCTCGTGATCGCGCACCGCCTGCACACGATCACCGGAGTCGACCAGATCGTCGTGCTCGAAGACGGGCGGCTCGCGGAACTCGGCAATCACGAAACGCTCATCACTCAGGCGGGCCGCTACCGGCAGCTCTGGGACGCTGGCGCCGCCGCGACCCTAGTCGGCGCATCCACCACCGTCGGCGCATCCACTGAACCCGGCTCAGATACCGCAACCGGTGCAGCGAAAGCAGCCAATGCCGGTGCCGCTACCGACACCGCTGAGACCCTCACGAGCGCATCCGGAGAAGGGCAGATCCGATGATTCGCACCATGCTGCAGCTGCTCGGCCGGGGGCGCGGCCGACTCATCACGAGCCACCTCATTTTCTCAGTCATCGGCCTGCTTTTCCGGGCCGCGGGCATCGTGCTGCTCGTCCCGCTGGTCGCCGCACTCTTCAGCGAGGATCCAGCATCCGCCTGGCCCTGGCTTGGGATGCTCGCCTTGGCGACCGTGATCGGTTGGTTTGTCGACGCTGCCGTGGCCCGTCGCGCCTATGACCTCGGATTCGGGCTGCTGGATACGGGACAGCGCACGGTCGCGGAACGTATTTCGAGCATCCGCCTCGGCTGGTTCAACGCCGAAAACACCTCGACCACCCGCCAGGCCGTGGCCGCGACCGGGCCGGACCTCGTGGGCGTGATCATTTACCTCGTCACCCCGCTAATCGGTGCGGTGCTGCTGCCGGTGTTCATCGGCATCGGTCTGCTGCCCATCGCGTGGCAGCTCGGGATAGTTGCCCTGATCGGGGTGCCCCTGCTGCTTGGCGCATATTTCCTCTCGGGCAAGTTCAGTCGCAATGCCGATCGCGCGGCAGAAGTCGCCAACGTGAGCCTGACCGAGCGCATTATTCAATTCGCCCGCACCCAGCAGGCCCTGCGCGCCGCGCGCCGGGTCGAACACGAGCGCAGCCTTACCGGTGCGGCCCTGGATGCGCAACACGGTGCGACCATGCGGCTGCTGCTTCTACAGATTCCAGGGCAGATCATTTTTGGCATCGTGAGCCAACTGATGCTGATTCTGCTCGCCGGGATGACGGTGGTGCTGGCGGTGCGCGGCGAGCTGACCGTGCCGCAGGCGATCGCGCTGATCGTGGTGATCGTGCGGTACCTCGAATCCTTCACGATGCTCGCGCAGCTCTCGCCGGGCGTGGAAGCGACCACCGGAACCCTGCGGCGCATCCGCGAAGTGCTGGATGCCCCGATGGTCTCGGTAGGCACCGAAACGCTCTCGCCAGCCGCCGCCGGTTCGGCACCGCGGATTGAATTCCAGGGCGTGCGGTTCGCGTACTCCACGGCAGCCTCGAGTGGCCAGGGTCACAGTGCGCAGGAGTCGAATGCTCGGGCCGCTGCCAGCGCGGCGAGCTCGGATAGCACCGTCGAGAGCGCGCGAGTCCTCGACAACTTCAACCTCACCCTCGAACCGGGCACCACCACCGCGATCGTCGGCCCATCCGGTTCCGGGAAGAGCACGATCCTCGCGCTCCTCGCGGGCCTGCACGAACCGACCGCAGGTCGCATCTACATCGATGATGTCGACCTCGCGACACTCACGCCCGAAGCGCGCCGCGAGCTCGTGAGCGTCGTCTTCCAGCAGCCCTATCTTTTCGACGGCAGCGTGCGCGAAAACATCCTGGTCGGCTCTCCCGAGGCGGCGGCGGATGCGGTGGCCGGTGCCGCGACTCTCGCTCGCGTCGATACCCTCGCCGCTCGCCTGCCTGACGGTATGGATGCGCGGGTCGGTGAAGCGGGATCGAGTCTCTCGGGCGGTGAGCGGCAACGTGTCTCGATCGCGCGGGCGCTGTTGAAGCCCGCCCCGGTGCTGCTTGTTGATGAGGCCACCAGCGCCCTCGACACCGAGAACGAAGTTGCGGTTTCGGCGGCACTCACCGACGACCCGATTTCCCGCACTCGGGTGATCGTCGCGCACCGGCTCAGTTCAATTCGCAATGCCGACCGCGTGGTGTTCATTGATCGCGGTCAGATCATCGAGGACGGCACGATCGAAGAGCTCTTCGCGGCCGAAGGCCGCTTCGCGAGCTTCTGGAACCAACAACACGCCGCCAGCGCCTGGCAACTCGCAAAGTCGGCGCACTCCAACGACAGGTACTCCAGCGACAGTCAATAGTTCGAAAGCCGGGAGCTCGACAACCGGTGACTCCCGATCGGCCCGCACGGGTTGAGCGTGAGCGGGAAAGGCGCTAGAAGCCAGGCGGGAGTAGGGCGAGCGTACGCCGAAGGCGGAACGGGTACCGGCCATCAGTAACACGCGGTAAACTTTCGCCTAACCGTGCGCGGATGGGCTGTGCCTGTCCGCGTGTTTCATTACGAGCATGGAATTGCCCTTACCGCATGACAGCTAGCTACCCACACGCTTAATCCGCATGAATCAGCCCGTTCCAGCGAATCCTTTTCATACCGCAGCACTTCGTCTCTCCGACGCTCCGACAGTGCGTGCGGAGGGTGAAGGCCGCGTCCATGGCAAGGTGATTCTCATTGGTGAGCACGCCGTGGTCTACGGGCAACCTGCCATCGCGCTGCCGGTGAACAGCGTCGAAGCGGCCGTCACGCTGCGGCTTTTCGATGCCGCGCGGATCGACAGCGACCTCTACGTCGGGCTCTCCGATGCAGCACCCGAAGAAGTGGCCCCGGTGCTCGCCGCGGTGGATGCGGTCACCCAGGCTGCGGGTTTCGAAAAAGGCCAGGTCGGCGTCACAATTCGCAGCAGCGTACCGGTCGGTCGCGGGCTCGGCTCCTCGGCCGCGGTCGCGGGCGCGATTGTGGATGCAGCGGCCAGCGTCGCGGGGTTGCGCTGGAACGACGACGAGCGCTACGAACTTATCCAGGCCTCCGAACGCATTGCCCACGGCACTCCGAGTGGCTTGGATGCACGCACTGTGATTTCCGATCATCCCGTCTACTTTCAGCACGGACAGGCCAGCCGCATCGAGGTCGGTACCCCTTTCGGTTTTGTGATTGCCGATACCGGGCGGCCGAGCTTCACCGCGCAGGCCCTCGCCGGAGTCCGAGTACTGCACGAGCTTGATCACGACATGGCCACCGCAGCCATCAATCGCCTCGGGGAACTGACCGAAGCATCCCGCATTGCGCTCGCCGACGGCGACGTGCCGACCCTCGGGACGATCATGACCGAGGCTCACGGACTCCTCACCCGCATCGACGTGAGCTCGGCAGAGCTCAACGACCTCGTCACCGCGGCGCTGGATGCGGGCGCCATCGGGGCTAAACTTACCGGCGGCGGGCTTGGCGGCTGCATCATTGCGCTTGCGGCCACGCCCCAAGCAACAGACGCGCTGGCTACCGCGCTCACCAAAGCCGGTGCGGCCGACGTCTGGACCATGACCCTGGAGGCAACTCGATGACCAAGGCCACGGCTCGCGCATACCCCAATATTGCGCTCGTGAAGTACTGGGGCAAGCGCGACTCGACGCTCATGCTGCCATTGACCGGCAGCATGTCGATGACCCTCGACGATTTCCCTACGACCACCACCGTGGAACGCACCCCCGAGGCCGCCGCCGACCATTTTGAATTGAACGGCGAGGTTATCGAGGGTGAGCCGCTTCGCCGAGTGACGAAGTTCCTCGACCTGGTTCGCGAACAGGCCGGAATTCGCGAGTTCGCCGCCGTGCGCTCGAAGAACGAGGTGCCGACCGCCGCGGGCCTGGCATCCTCAGCCTCTGGTTTCGCCGCCCTCGCACTGGCCGCATCCAAGGCCTACGATCTCTCGCTCGACCCGGCCGATGTCAGCCGCCTCGCTCGTCGCGGTTCCGGCTCGGCAACCCGTTCGGTCATCCCGCACTTCGCGGTTTGGCGCGCGGGCGACGACGAAACTTCCGTGGCTGAAGCCATCGACGCCCCCGATATGCGGATGATCGTGGTGGTCGTCAACGCCGGCAATAAGGAAATCTCCAGTCGCGAGGCGATGAAACGCACCGCGCTGACCTCCCCCTTTAACGACGCCTGGGTGAGCTCCACCGAGCAGGCACTCGAGTCGATGATGAGCGCCTGCGCCGACAACGACTTCACCCGCATTGGCCGGATCACTGAAACCAATGCGCTGCGGATGCACGCCACGATTCAGGCTTGCGACCCGCCGATTCTCTACCTCGCACCGACCAGCCTCGCGATTTTCAACAAGGTGCGAGAACTGCGCGAATCGGGTCTCGAGGCCTATGCCACGGCGGATGCTGGCCCCAATGTTTGCGTCATCGCACGTCCCGAAGACGCAGATGCGGTGGCAGCGGCGCTCGTCGAGTTCGGCTCGGTGCGCACAATGGCTCCGGGGCCCGGAGCCGAGCTCCTCGCGGACAGCGAGGCTCTGTGAACGAGCGCGGGGCGATCGAAACAAAAGCGCCGGGCAAGCTGTACATCGCAGGTGAGTACGCGGTTGTCGAACCCGGGGAGCCCTCGGTGATCGTCGCGGTCGACCGGGTACTCACCGTCAAACTCACCCCGAGCGATGATCTCGGGCGCGTGTTCTCCAGCGAGTACGGTCTGCGACCGGTGGTCTGGACCCGCGACGATGACGACAGCATCCAGCTTGAACACCGGCCGTTCGACTACGTGATGGCCGCGATCGCCGTGACCGAACGACTGCGCGGGGAGCGCGGGTACGAGCCGCGCTATTTCGATCTGCACATTGAAAGCGAGCTGGACGACTCCAGCGGCCGCAAGTTCGGCCTCGGCTCTTCTGCCGCGGTGGTGGTGGCAACCATCGCCGCAATCAACGATTTCTACGCGCTCGGGCTGACCCCCACCGAACGCTTCAAACTCGCACTGTTGTCTACCGCGCGGGTCGCTCCGCGCTCATCCGGCGGCGACCTGGCGGCGAGCACCTTTGGCGGTTGGATCCGCTACACCTCGCCGGATCGCGACGCGCTCCTCGAAGATCTCGAATGCAATGAGACCGTCTCGGAAACCCTCGGCTCGGCCGGGTGGGACGACTTCAGCGTCACCCAACTTCCGGAACCCGAAACGCTGGAACTCCTCGTCGGCTGGACCGGTTCCCCCGCATCCACCGAACGCCTCGTCAAGGGCGTCGAAAAACGTACGCCGGTCGACTCCACCAGCCACGAAGCTTTCCTCGCCGAAAGTCGCGGCATTGTGGATGCGCTGGTATCGGCCATGCAGGCACAGGATGCGTCGCGCACGCTCGAGCTGATTCGGGCGGCGCGCACGCTGCTGCAGGGGCTGGGAGAAACCACCGGAATTCAGATCGAAACCGAGAAACTGCATGCCCTGTGCGAGATCGCCGAATCGCACGGTGCCGCCGCGAAACCTTCGGGCGCAGGCGGTGGCGACTGCGGCATCGTGCTCGCGGGTCCGGAAACCGACAATGACGCCATCTTCGTCGATTGGCAGGCCGCCGGGATCAGCCGCCTCGGGCTCGGGGTGTACCCGTCTTGCGGCGAGGCGGACGTGTGCGATTCGGAGACTGATGGCTCGGAAGCTGGTGACTCGGGTGCGTTCGGCTCTGATGCTTCCGACTCCGGTGCTTCCGACTCGGATGCTCGCGAGTCCGAAGGAGGCGAAGCATGACCGAGTCGCCACACAGCGTCGAGCCCACTCGCGATGGTGAGGCGCACCGACAGGCTGTCGCCAGCGCATCCGCCCGCAAGGAAGACCACATCAGGCTCGCCGCCGATCAGCGCCGCGAGGACCCTGCCGTCAAGGGACACAACGAATTCGATGATCTCGAATTCCTGCACCACGCCCTCGGCGGAATCGATAACGCGACCGTCGACCTTACCGCGCAGGTCGGTGACTGGACCTGGTCCGCACCGCTCTACATCAACGGCATGACCGGTGGCGCCGAAACCGCGATGCGCGTGAACCGCGCCCTCGCGATCGCGGCCCGAGAGCTCAACCTGCCCATGGCATCCGGTTCGGTTGGCATCGCGATCGACGACCCCGCAACGGCCGCGAGCTTCCGAGTCATTCGTGAGGAAAACCCGGACGGGTTCGTAATGGCGAATATCGGTGCGGGGCGGCCTGCCGACCACGGTCAGCGCGCGGTGGACCTCCTCGAAGCGAACGCGCTGCAGCTGCACCTCAATGCGGTGCAGGAAACAGTGATGCCCGAGGGCGGCCGCGACTTCGCCGACTGGCTGCGCGGCGTGGAGCGCACCGTGGCCGCAACCGACGTGCCCGTAATCGTGAAAGAAGTCGGCTTCGGGCTGAGCCGTCGCACGCTCCAGCAACTGCAAGAAGTGGGCGTGCAGATCGCCGATGTCTCGGGCCTGGGCGGCACGAACTTCGCGCGGATCGAGTCGGCGCGCGGGGGCAACGCCTTCGCCTATCTTGGCAATTTCGGCCAGTCTGCCGCAGCTTGCCTCCTGGATGCACCGGTCGCGTTCCCGACCCTCCTCGCCTCGGGCGGGGTGCGGCATCCGCTCGACGCGATCAAAGCCCTCGCACTCGGGGCGCGCGCGGTCGGCGTTGCCGGACCCTTCCTACTGCCGGCACTTGAGGGCACACCCGAGACGTTGACCGACGAGATCCGCAGCTGGCTCGACCAATTGCGGATGCTGCACGCCATGCTCGGCGCAGCCACACCGGCAGACCTCACTAACACCGACCTACTCGTGCGCGGACGCGTGCGCGAGTTCGCCACACTTCGCGGCATTGACGTCGCCGCACTGAGCGACCGCTCTGGCGCTCGCCTCCAGGAGGAACGATGAGCAAGCACGACCAATTTGTGACCGGGATTCCGTCAAGCTGGGTGGGCCCGCTCCGGATCAGCGGGAACGCAATCAATGAAGAGATCAAGGTGCCACTGGCCACCTATGAGACCCCACTATGGCCCTCGGTAGGTCGCGGGGCCCGGATCTCGCGCCTGGTGGAGGGCGGCATCCGCACCACCGTCATTGATGAACGGATGACCCGCTCCACACTCTTTGTCGCGCGCGATGCCGGCCACGCCTACGAGGCGATGGCGAGCATCCGCGCCCGCGAAGCCGAACTGCAGGAAGCCGTCTCGGCCCAGAGCCGCTTCGCGAAGCTCATCGAAATGCACGAGGAAATCGTCGGCAACCTGCTGTTCATCCGCTTCGCCTTCACCACCGGCGACGCCTCCGGCCACAATATGGTCACCCAGGCCGCCGACACCCTGATGAACCTGATCCTCTCCTGGGATCTCGGGCTCGACTACGGCTCCGTCTCGGGCAACTTCTGCTCGGACAAGAAGGCCACCGCCGTCAACGGCGTGCTCGGTCGCGGCAAGCGCGTGGTCGCCGAGATCCTCATCCCGCACGAGATCGTCGAGACGAAACTGCGCAGCACCGCGCAGCAGATCACCGACATGGTCGTGCGCAAAAACCTCGTGGGTTCCACGATCGCCGGGGCCCTGCGCTCGGCGAACGCGCACTTCGCGAACATGCTCCTCGCGTTCTATCTGGCGACCGGACAGGATGCCGCCAACATCGTTGAGGGCTCACAAGGCATTGTTTACGCTGAAAATCGTGCCGAAGGTTTGTACTTTTCCTGCTCTCTGCCGCACCTAATCGTTGGTACCGTCGGGAACGGAAAGCACCTCGACCACGTCAACGACACTCTTGAACAGCTGGGTTGCCGTGAAGAGCGCGAACCCGGCGCCAACGCACGACGTCTTGCGGCCATGATCGCCGCGACCGTGCTTTGCGGTGAGCTCTCGCTCCTTGCCGCCCAGACCAACCCCGGCGAGCTGATGCGATCACACGTAGCGCTTGAGCGCGGTGAAAGGAAGTAACTATGACCACCATTGGTATTCACGACATTGAGCTCGCCACGACGCACAACGTGCTTCCTCTCGCCGATCTCGCAGCCGCGCGCGGCGTGGACCCGGCCAAGTTTGAGATTGGCCTCGGCCAGAGCCTCATGAGCGTGCCCGCCGTCGACGAGGACCCCGTCACCATGGGGGCCACCGCGGCGGCGCGACTGATCGAGCGCACCGGAACCGAAGGCATCCGCTCGCTGCTGTTCGCAACCGAGTCGGGAGTTGACCAGTCGAAGTCGGCCGGGATGTTCATCCACGGCCTGCTGGGACTGCCGCAGGCCATGCGCGTGGCCGAAATCAAGCAGGCCTGCTATGCCGGAACCGTGGCGCTGCAGTCGGCGCTGGGTGTGATTGCACGCGACCCGGAGGCGAAGGTCCTTGTGGTGATGAGCGATATCGCCAAGTACGAACTGGCAGGCTCGGGCGAACCCACTCAGGGCGCCGGCGCCGTGGCGATGCTGATTTCCGCCGACCCTGCTCTCGTGGAGATCGAGCCTGCGACCGGCGTTTACAGCGCCGATGTGGATGACTTCTGGCGCCCGAACGACTCGACCACAGCGGTGGTCGACGGCGCGCTCTCGCTCAAGGCATACCTGGATGCACTCTCCGGTTCCTGGGACGACTACCAGGCCAACGGTGGTCACCCAATCGGAGAGATCGACCGCTTCCTCTACCACCAGCCCTTCACCAAAATGGCGCGCA
This sequence comes from Gulosibacter chungangensis, assembly GCF_008831155.1. GTDB lineage: Bacteria > Actinomycetota > Actinomycetes > Actinomycetales > Microbacteriaceae > Gulosibacter > Gulosibacter chungangensis. Next base: position 722,766 of record NZ_WBKB01000001.1, read on the forward strand.
AGGGCCACCGCGAGCTCGCGAAGCACACCGGTGCTGAACTGACCGAGGATGTGCTCGAAGCCAGCTTCGAGTACAACCGCAACCTCGGCAATACCTACGGTGCTTCGATCTACTCGGGGCTGATTTCGCTGCTGCACCACGATGACGATCTCGCTGGCAAGCGCGTCGGCTTCTACAGCTACGGTTCGGGTAGTGCGGGTGAATTCTTCACCGGCGTCGTGCGCGACGACTACCGCGAGCACCTCTACCGCGAGCCAATTCAGTCTGAGCTTGCCGAACGCAACGTCATCACCTTCGACGAGTACGTCGAACTGCACGAGAACGTGCTGCCGAGCCAGGCGGATGCTGAGACGCCCCGCGTGACCAAGGCCCCCTTCCGCTTTGCCGGCATCAAGGGCGGCGCCCGCCAGTACGAAGCCAACTAGTAGGCATCCGGCTGGGCTGGGGCCTCCCGGCCCAGCCCTGGATCCAGTGCCAGCGCAGGCCTTGTCAGAAAAGTGCACGCTATGGGGTGACACGCGGCGACACGCCGGTTACATCCTCGTAGCGTGCACTTTTCCGACGCGCACAAGGTGAGGTTACGCATCCCAGCCCAGCCCAGCCCAGCCCGGCCCGGCCCAGCCTTCCCCAGCCCAGCCGTGGTCAAAATTGTGCATACTTCGGCGCGACACGCCGGGCGACTGCGGTAAAACGTGCTGATCCGCCCGAACGTCGCTCAGGACGTGCACAATTTTGACCAGCGGCCCGGTGCATCAGCGCACGATTTCGCGCAGCAGCGCGCAGTGCTCGCGGTAGTTCTCAATCGGCGTGATGTCTTCCCCGGCGCGATAGCGCTGCCCGAGGGTCTCCCAGCTGGTGTGCCAGGTCGTCATCGCTAGGTCAGTGATCATCAACGAGGTTGATCGCTGCAGCGAAGGGCAGTGTTCTGACAGTACAACCTGCAACAGCTTCGACACCCGCTGCAGCTGCGCCGCAGCCTCTTCCAGCAGAGCCGGCTCCGCCGCAAACAGCCGGGCGACCCGCACCGAATCTTCATCGCGCTCGACCCCGCTCAGAATTTCTTCTTCGAAGAGGCCCTCGATCTGTCGCAGCACACTGCTCGGCGAGCCATCGGAGGGCGCGAAACGCGCAACCCGGTTGCGCAGGCTGAACTGCCCCGGAATGCCCGCGTGCTCCTTGTTCTCGAAGTAGCGAAAGAACGTACGCGAGGACACTCCAGCCGCCGACGCAATCTCGGCGACCGTGGTCGCATCCACACCTTGCTTTTCGTAGAGGGCGATTGCCGCCAGGTGGATGTCGTTGCTGGTTTGGGCGCGACGGCGCTCGGTCAGCGAGAGGCCGTCTGAGGTCATGGTCGCCATTGCTTCACGTCCGATTTCAAAGAGATTTGCCGACGTCAGCTTACGACAAGATGGCACAATGTGACATGGTTGTTGCTTCAAATATTTAGAAGCTGAGGAAATCTATGACCCAGACCGAGAAGCAGACCCCGCCTGAAGCGTTTTCAACCGCACGACTCGTCGCCATCATCGGAACGCTTGCCGTTGCCGCATTCGTGATGATCCTGAACGAAACCGTCCTGACCGTGGCGCTGCCATCGCTGATGGCCGACTTCTCGATTTCCGCAGCCACTGCGGGATGGTTCACCACCGGCTTCCTGCTCACGATGGCGATCTGCATCCCTCTGACCGGCTATCTGATGCAGCGGTTCAGCATGAAGTCGCTGTTCCTCACCGCCATCGCCCTCTTCGGCATCGGCACCCTGGTCGCGGCGCTCGCGCTGAACTTCGAGACGATGCTCATCGCGCGCATCGTGCAGGCGCTCGGCACCGCGGTCATCATGCCGCTGCTGATGACTACGACGCTCCACCTGGTCCCGGCCCAGCACCGCGGTTCGATCATGGGGCTCAATGCCGTCGTTCTCTCGGTCGGGCCTGCCGTTGGACCCACCGTTGCCGGAATCGTCATCAACGCGATCTCGTGGCACGCGCTGTTCTGGGGCATGGCGGCCTTCGCGGTCCTCGCATTCGCTGCGGGTCTCGTGTCGCTTCCCTCGGGCAAGGGAAGGCCGGCGGGTCGCCTGGATGCGTTCTCGATTCTGCTCTCGATCATCGGCTTCGGCGGTTTTGTCTACGGTGTCTCGAGCGTTTCGCAGGTCATCGAAGGTGACTTCCTGCCGCTTGTCGCCATCGTCATCGGCCTGATCGCGCTCGCATTCTTTGTGCGTCGGCAGAACGCGCTGGTACGCAAGCAGAGCGCCCCGCTCCTGCACCTGGCACCGCTCAAGAACAGTGCCTTCAACCGCAGCGTGATCATTATCGCGATTGCTTTCGGAGCGATGCTCGGCTCGGTCGTCGTGCTGCCGGTCTACCTCGAAAACGGCCTCGGGCTGAACCCTGCATCGGTGGGCCTCGCGCTCCTGCCTGGCGGACTCATCCAAGCGGTTATCTCGCCGATCGCGGGTCGTATCTTCGACCGCAAGGGCCCGCGCCCTCTTGTGATCCCGGGGGCGGTTCTCCTTTCGGCGGGACAGTGGGGCCTTGCCACCTCGGGTGCAGACACTCCCGTGTGGCTCGTCATCACGTGCCACACGGTCTTCGGCGCGGGGATGGCCCTCGTGATGGCCTCGATGATGACCCACTCGCTCGGCTCGCTCGCGCGCGAAATGTACGGCCACGGCTCGGCAATCGTGAACACGCTGCAGCAACTCGCAGGCGCAATCGGCACGGCGCTCTTCCTCACCGCCTTTGGCCTCGGCATGTCACTCGCTGGGTCGACTGAGGATGCGGTGCGCTACCCGTTCGTCGTCGGCGGCATCCTGACCTTGGTCGCGGTTGTCCTCGCCTTCACGATCAAGGCGAACCGTCCCGAACCCGTGGTGCTGGAGGCCTCGACCAAGGCCGACACCGGAATGGTCACGACTGGTTAGCTCCTCGCGGCTCCCGGCTCTTCCCAGTCGCTCCCGCCTGTCCAAAATTGTGCACGCTTCGACGCGACACGCCGCCTAACTGGGGCGGTAGACCGCAAACTCGCCGGTATTCAGTTTGCGGCGTGCACAATTTTGGACAGTTCGAACCTCACACAAACGCATCCGGAAAAAGCTCGGACTCGGGCACTCCGGGTGAGTACTTCGAGAAGTCCGTAACTCCCGCATCCCGCAGCACGTCCTCGCACAGCAGCTGCTGGCCGGCCATCGCCTCAGCCGGCCCGGTTAGCAGCGCGTGCGCCGCATCCGCATAAATCTCGGGCGTACGCGAGCGACGGTAGACCTCATCCCCACCCAGAATGTTCGAGACGGCCGCGGTCCGAATCGTCGTGCGCGGCCACAGGGTCGCGGCGGGGATGCCCGTCTCGGCGCCAATGCCGAGGGTCGCCAGTGTCATCCCGTACTTCGCGAGCATGTACGCCGGGTAGGCGCCGAGCCACTTTTGCGCGAGATTCAGCGGCGGCGACAGGCTCAGGATGCGTGGGTCAGCCGATTTGCGCAGGTGCGGCAGCGCGGTGCGGGTCAGCAGGAAGGTGCCGCGGGTGTTGATCTGGTGCATCAGGTCGTAGCGCTTCATCTCGATCTCGGCAGAACCGGTGAGGTTGATGGCCGAGGCGTTATTCACGACCACGTCGATACCGCCAAATTCCGCGACCGTCTGAGCTACCGCATCCACCACGCTGGATTCCTCACGAACGTCGCCGACTATCGGCAGCGCTTGGCCCCCGGCGGCGCGGATTTCCTCGGCTGCGGAGAAGACGGTTCCTTCGAGTTTTGGATGCGGATCAGCGGTTTTGGCGATCAGCGCAATGTTGGCGCCCTCTGCGGCTGCGCGGCGTGCAATTGCAAGCCCAATGCCGCGGCTACCGCCTGAGATGAGCACGGTTCGTCCTTGAAGAGTTGCTCGCATCCGGCGAATATTACGCGGAATGAACAGAAATTAGTGTGAATCCGCTTGGAATCTCTAAACTTTATCCGTCAGGCGCGGATGTATCAGCGCGCCGAATCTTTGAGAGGAACCTCCCTATGGCACGCATTACAAAGGCGCTGGCGGCTGCTGGCGCGCTTGCGCTCATCGGTAGCTTGGCCGCCTGCTCGGGTGGCTCGAGCGACGGCGGCGAGACCGGCGAAACCATCAAGCTCGGCGTCGTTGGCGCCTCGGAGCCGTACTGGGCCGTATTCGAAGAGGCCGTCGAAGCTGAGGGCATTGACCTCGAAATCGTCGACTTCGGTGACTACAACCAGCCGAACCCCGCTCTGAGCGCCGGCGAACTCGACATCAACCAGTTCCAGCACATCATCTACCTCGCCGAGCACAACAACGCGACCGGTGACACCCTCACCGTGATCGGCTCGACCGCGATCTACCCGCTGGGCCTCTACTCCTCGAAGTACGACTCGGTGGATGACATCCCCGAGGGCGGCGTCGTCGGTGTTCCCAATGACACCACCAACCAGGCTCGCGGGCTGCTCGTCCTGCAGTCGGCCGGACTGATCTCGCTCGCGGACGGCGGTAGCCCCTACTCGACCCTCGACGACATCATCGCGGACGAGTCCAAGGTGACGGTCCAGGCTTTCAACGCCGACCTCATCCCCGCTTCGCTGCCCGACCTTGACGCCGGCATCATCAACAACGACTTCGTGGCAGACGCTGGCCTCACCGCCGAAGACGCGATCGCACAGGATGACCCGAACGACCCCGCATCCTTCGGCTACGTCAACGTCTTCGCGGTACGCGAGGAAGACAAGACCAACGAGACGCTCCTGAAGCTGGTGGAGATCTACCAGACCAATGAAGACGTCCAGGCGGGTGCCCTTGAGGCCTCGGGCGGCACGGCCGTGATGCTCGTAATCCCCGCCGAGGAACTTCAGGCTTCGCTCGCCGAAGTTCAGGAAGCACAGCCCTAAGCCCAAACTGACAGGCAATTCGCTTGTCGCTTGGGAATATCCCTTGTCGCTCGGCAATACTAGACACGCACCCGGTTACCGTCGGTACCGGGTGCGTGTCACGTTAGCGGCCGCTGGCCAGCGCTGAGTAGGCACGGAAAGGAACGCAAATGGCAATGATTTCAATGCGCGATGTGGTGAAGGAATATCCCTCCGCCAAACGCGGCGGAGATCCGATCCGTGCGGTGGATGGTGTCTCGCTCGACATCAATCCGGGCGATATCTTCGGCGTAATTGGCTATTCGGGGGCCGGAAAATCCACCCTGGTGCGGCTGATTAACGCGCTCGAACCATCCACTTCGGGTGTGATCGAAGTCGATGGCACCGACATCACCCAGCTCTCCGAATCGCGACTGCAGAAGGTTCGCACCGACATTGGGATGATCTTCCAGCAGTTCAACCTCTTCAACTCGCGCAATGTCGCGGCGAACGTTGCGTTCCCGCTCAACGTCGCGAACTACCCGAAAGAGAACCGGGCCGCGCGGGTCAAGGAACTGCTCGACTTCGTGGGCCTCGCCGACAAGGCTCGCGCCTACCCCGATCAGCTCTCGGGCGGCCAGAAGCAGCGTGTGGGCATCGCCCGGGCGCTATCCACCTCCCCAAAGATCCTGCTTGCCGACGAGTCGACTTCGGCGCTCGACCCGCAAACCACCTCAGACGTCCTCGACCTCCTCGAGCGAGTGAATCGCGAACTCGGCGTCACGATCGTCGTCATTACCCACGAGATGGATGTGATCAAGCGCATCGCATCCCACGTCGCGGTAATGGAAAAGGGCAAGGTGGTCGAGCAGGGCGAGGTCTTCGATATCTTCTCGAAACCCCAGCATCCCGCGACCCAGCGCTTTGTCTCGACGATCATCCCCGGCATCCCGGGCGACCGCGAGCTCGCTGACCTCCGCTCCCGTCATACCGGATTGCTCGCCACGGTAACCGTGAACGATGAGCAGACCGCACAGCACGAGGTGCTGCGACGGCTGCTGGCCTCGGGTGCGAACGCGCAGCTCGTCTACGGCGGTATGAATGAGGTTTCGGGCCGCTCCTTCGGGCACCTCACTTTTGAACTGACCGGCGAGGATGCACAGATTCGCGAGTCGCTCGCACAGGTTTCGCAGATTGCCAGCGTAACGACGCTCGAGGGGGCGAACCGCGCATGAACGATCAGATTGACCGCCTCATTGACCTGCTGCCGAAGCTGCCGGGGGAGCTGGCGACCACGCTCATGCTGGTCGCGATGGCGATGCTGCTCGGCGGCATCCTCGGGCTCATTCTCGGCGTCGCGCTCTACGCGACCAGGCCCGGGAACATCCTCGAGAACAAATTCATCTTCAACATCCTGAACGTGATCGTGAATATCTTTCGACCGATCCCGTTCATCATCTTACTCGCCGCACTGCAGCCCTTCGCGAGAGCCATCATCGGTATCGGTATCGGTAACCAGATGGCGATCTTCGCGATGACCTTCGCCGCGACCTTCGGTATCTCGAGGCTCGTTGAGCAGGGGCTCGTGACAGTGCCTCCCGGAGTCGTCGAAGCCGCGCGCGCGAGCGGTGCGGGGCGTTTCAGGACGCTGCTGACGGTGGTAATTCCCGAGGGCCTCGGCCCGCTGATTCTTGGCTACACCTACGCCTTTGTTGCCGTCATCGACATGTCGGCGGTGGCCGGCTACGTGGGTGGTGAGGGTCTCGGTAACTTCGCGATCCAATGGGGCTATCGCCAATTCAACCCCTGGGTCACGTGGACCGCCGTGATCATCATCATCATTCTGGTGCAGGTGGTGCAGTTCCTCGGGAACTGGCTGGCCCGCAAGGCGATGCGTCGCTAGCTGCGTGGTCGCTTTGGCGAGGCGCTGCCGATAGAGCAACTGCGCAGGTAGCGGCGGCGTAGACTATTGCAATTGTCCATCTGTCTGTTCGCCGAAAGGAGTCGAATTGAGATTCCGTGTCGGCGCCTACGGCGTGATTGTGCGCGATAAGCAAATCTTGCTTGCACATTGGAACGCGCGCGGACGCTCGGGATGGACGCTGCCCGGCGGCGGTGTGGAGGCGGGGGAGGATCCCTACGATGCCGCGATCCGCGAGATTCGCGAAGAGACCGGCTACGAGGCCGCGATCGACCAGATGCTCGGTGTCGATTCGATCGTGGTCAACGCGCGTAACCGTCGCCGCGCCGGAAAGCCCGGGGAGGCGCCGCTACAGAATGTGCGGATCGTTTACCTCGCGAGCATCACCGGGGGAGAGCTGCGCAGCGAAGTCGGCGGCACCACCGACGAAGCGAAGTGGTTTGACCTCTCGGAAGTGAAGACCCTGCAGACGGTGTCGCTCGTCCGGGTCGCGATGCGGCTCTACCATGAGCGTCCGCGCAACGGCCACCTCGAAAAGCTTTCCAAGCGCAAAGGCAACTAGCGCGCGCTGCACGCCGCACATCCGCTCGTTCACCGAGTACTACCACCTTCGATCACCGAGTAGGGCGTAGCCCGTATCGAGGTGTTCCCGCACGTTTCGATACGCTTCGCTACTCAACGGGCGGGAAGGGGTACGTTTCGCTACTCAATCAGCGGGGAAGAACGCGCTGCGCTACTCAACGCTCTTCAGAGACTCGTCAACGGATGCTGTTGTTGGTGGCCGTGGCCGCATCGAGTGACGAGTTGGCGGGCCACTCGTCCGAGATTCGTCGATGGATGCTGTGGTTGGTGGCTGCGGCAGCATCTGGTGACGAGTTAGCGGGCGTCTGTTTGGGGACTCGTCGATGGATGCTGTTTTGGGTGGCGGTGGCAGCGTTTGGTGACGAGTTAGTGCGTGGCTGCTTGGTGGGAGGAAGCGCGCCCGCACGTTTCGATACGCTCCGCTACTCAACGGGCGGGAAGAAAAAGGATGCGTGGCCCGGGGAGCCGGGGCACGCATCCTTCTCGCTAAAGCTGTTTAGTTGTTGCGGGTGACGGTCTCAACGGGAGCGTCGAGCTCTTCGTCGGCGATCCAGAGGTCGTCGTCCGCGCGGAAGGTCTGCCACAGCGCATAGCCAATGGCGGCGAGCGCAGCAACGCCCGCACCGATGGCGAACCAGCCGCCAACGCCGATGCCGGACTTCTTCTGCTTCTTCTGCTCCTTGGCGATCTGCTTCTGCAGTTCCTCCACGCGCTTCACCGCTTCCTTAGCGATGCTCTCGCCGCGGGACTGCACCTGCTGTACCGTCTTGTTCGAGTCAACGAACTCGCGCACGGCACCGGTGACATTGCCGCCTGCCTGAGCAATTGCGGGAAGGACATTGCGCTGCAGGGCCGACTCGGCCTTGTGGAGTGCCGAACGACCCGACTCGACACCGCGCTCAAACGCGGGGCGGACGTTCTCAACGTTCTTGCGGATTGCGGGGAGCACCTCGGCGTCCGCGTAGTCACGGGCTGACTCAACACCGCGGCTACCGAGGTCGCGGGCCTTGGCGAGCACTTCCTGCTGGTCGCCCCAAAGTCGGTCTGCGTCTCGGCGGAGACGTTCGAGCTTGCGCTTGTTCTTCCTGGACAGTGCCATTACTTCCTCCGGCGATAAATCGAATTTGCGAGGTACGACTCCTTATCTTGTCACGGCGCCGTCCGCGAATCCTGAAACTCGCCTGCAGTGAAATCTGGGGGATGTGTCGCCAGGCTGTGCTTGGATAAGCGGTATGAGTAATGCGACTGCAGTCATGACCCTGCACACCAACAAGGGCGACATCAAGCTCAACCTCTTCGGAAACCACGCGCCGAACACCGTGAAGATCATCACGGGCCTGGCAACGGGTGAACTCGAGTGGACTGACCCGCAGACGGGTGAGAAGAAGGAGAACACTCCCTTCTATAGCGGTGTCGTCTTCCACCGCATCATCCGCGACTTCATGCTGCAGGGTGGTGACCGCACCGGCACCGGTTCGGGCGGCCCGGGCTTCGTCTTCGATGACGAGATCCACCCGGAGCTGAACTTCAACGAGCCTTATGTCCTCGCCATGGCAAATGCCGGCAAGATGGCTGGCCGCGGCACCAACGGCTCGCAGTTCTTCATCACCACCGCGAACACCAGCTGGCTCGTGGGTAAGCACACCATCTTCGGTGAAGTTGCTGACGAGGATTCGAAGCGCGTGGTCGACGCCATTGAGGGTCTAGAGACCGATGGCCGTGACCGTCCGCTCGAGGACGTCGTCATCGAGTCGGTTGACGTCGAGCAGCTCTAGTTCCAACTCAAGGTTCATACAACACAACATGACGACCCCGACCGGCCAGGTCCGCGACTCGAACAACTACTGTTACCGCCACCCCAAACGGCAAAGTTTCGTGCTTTGCCAGCGCTGTGGCCGCACGATTTGTCCCGAGTGCCAGACCCAGGCGCCGGTCGGGGTCATCTGTCCCACTTGCATTCAAGAGAGCAAGACGCGCGTCAAGAGCCAGAGGCCGAAACGCACGCTCGCGTCCCGTGTGAGCAGTTCGCGTTTCTTCGGCGGCGACTCTCCGGTCACCTACACGCTGCTCGGCATCATGGCCGTGATGGGCTTGCTGCAATGGCTCACCCGGCAGCTGGGGACGCCGGTCATCGACTTCCTCTTTACCTATTCGCCGCAGTACACCGATATGCAGCACCACACGGCATCCGGGGTGGTCGCTTTCGAGCCGTGGCGGATGCTTACCTCAGCTTTCCTACATGGCTCATTCATGCATTTCGCGATGAATGCCCTGACGCTGTGGATCTTCGGCCGCGCGCTTGAGCCGCTCCTAAACTCCGGCCGATTTTTGCTGCTGTGGCTCGTCTCCGCGCTCGGCGGCTCACTCGCGGTGGCGCTCATCTCGCCCGATACCGCGGTGGTGGGTGCATCGGGCGCGATCTTTGGTCTCTTTGGTGCCTGGTTCGTCGTGTTGCGCAAACAACGCCAGGACGTAACCCCGATGTTTGTGCTGATCGGTATCAACGTCGTCTTGGCACTGTTCAATCCCGGAATCTCTTGGGAAGCACACCTCGGTGGTCTCATCATCGGTGCACTGTGCGGTTGGCTCACGGTCACCGACCTCTCGAAGGCGAACCGAGGCAAGCTCGGGATCTGGTTGCAGATCCTCGTCGGCGTAGTCTGTGTGGCACTGCCGCCACTGATCGGGATCCTTCGTTAGAGACGTTCGATTAGGGAGCGTCCACTAGGGTTGCATGGAGCCGTTCCCCGGCAACGGTGCGTGACTGCATGGTCGGGGCTCACGCATCCATTCTCGCAACGACCCCGCGCCTAATCCCCAAAAAATAACCCTGTGGATAGTTATCCACAGGGTTATTCACATCTGGGGAGAATTACACACATGTAATTACACAAGTGTTATTCACAATTGTGGAAAGTTATCCACAGAAGGGTGGGGTTATCCACAGATTTAGGGCTATTTCCAGTTCGTCATCATCAAGAATCCGACGAGCGCAATCCCGAAGCCGACGAGGATGTTCCAGTCGCCGAGTGCCTGCACGGGGAAGTAGCCCTGCGACAGGTAGTACACGATGATCCAGACGAATCCGAGCAGCAGGAAGCCGAACATGATCGGCTTGAACCAGACCGGGTTCGCGTCCGAGGGTCGCTGCTTCTTGCCGGATGCACGCAGCTGCTCCTTCGTCATGCTCGCGCGCTTGGCTTCCTCAACTTGCAGCTTCTTGGCGTTACGCTTCGGCGTCGCCTTCCCCTTCTTCGGGGTCTTGCCCTTCGCCTTGGCAGCAATCTCCTTGGAGCGCTGGATGCGTTCCTTCTCCGAGAGAGCGGACTTCTTCACTGTCGCCGCGACCGGCTCGGCTTCGTCTTCAGCGTCTTCAGCGTCTTCAGCGTCTTCGAGTTCCGAGTCTTCGATGTCAGCGTCGGCAGTCAACTCTTCGGCGGCAGCCGTGTTGTCGCTGTTCTCGGTAGATTCGGTGGTGTCCACCTGCTCTTTGTCGAGAGTCTCGTCCGACTCGTTCTCGGCAGGGGTTGAGGCAGTCTCCTTGGGCATGGATTAAGTCTAGCCACATACAATGACCGCATGACTGCACCCCAACACAGTAAGACTCGCATGCAAAGCGGTCGACGGGCAGCAGGGAAACGCCGGAAGAGGGTCACCTTCACCGGCGTTCTTGGCGAATTGCTCCTTACCGTTGGCGCATTGCTCTTGCTGTTTATTGGCTGGAAGTACTTCTACTTCGATGGCCTCGCTGGCAGCGCCCAAGACGAGGCTGGCGCCAACCTGAGCCAACAGCTCGAAGAGCAATACCAAACTATTGACGAGCCAGAGCTTGACGAAAGCGGCATCCCGATCCGGCCGATGCCGGAGGGCGAAGGTCAGGAATTTGCGGTGCTCTACGTGCCGTCTTGGGAAGGTAACTTCTCGCGCACGATCGCGACCGGAACATCCTTCTATGGTGTGCTCGACCAATACGTGGGTGCCTATGAGAAGTCTGACCCGGTCGGTTCGGTGGGGAACTTCGTGATTGCCGGGCACCGCTGGGGTTACGGCTCTGCGTTCAAGGAAGTGCCCGACCTCTCGGTCGGTGACAACGTCTACATCGAGACGGTGGACGGTTGGTACGTGTACACCTACCGGTCGGGGGAGTACGTCATGCCCACCGAGGTTTCGGTGCTTGCCGGTGTGCCGCGATTCCCGGAGCTCCAGAGCGAAGACCGGGTGATGATCCTGCAGACCTGTAACCCGATCTACACGTCCTCGCTTGAGCGTCAGGTCGCCTACACGGTGCTGGTCGACTTCGTGCCGCGCTCGGACGGGCCACCCGCCGAGATTGCCGACATCTTCGAAGAACGCAAGAACAATAACAATGGCGACACGGGCGGTGACCTCTAATGTACGGAGCTATTTGGCGTGCGATCCCCGGTCCCTGGCCGGTGAAATTGATCGTGTACTTGATCCTCATCGCCGCGGTACTGTACGCGCTCGTGGAGTGGGTATTCCCGTGGGTGGATGCGGAAATCGTGCTCCCCAACACTGAAGACATCACCGTCTCCATGGGGCTCGATACCTAACGACGATACTTAACGACAAGGCCCGATCCCGAGGAATACACCTCGAGATCGGGCCTTATGCGTTAGGGGTCGACCCCTAGCGACGTCCGCCGAAGCCGCCTTCAATGCCGCCGCCGTCATCATCCTCGTCGGCATTTTCATTGTCGTTAGCGTCGGAATTCGAGTTGGAGTTGTCGGTGGTGGGTAAGGGAACCTCAGTCGTACCGTCACAGTAGGTGAGCCCCACTGTGGAGCCCTGATCCACCTTGCCCGGCTGCACGGACTGCTGTGTGATCGGCCAGCCATCCTCCGCGACGCAGGAGTAGTCAGGCTGTCGCTCGACGCGCAGACCCAGGGAACCGACGATGTCTTCCGCGTCCTCCAGATTCTCCCCGATGAAGTTCGGGATGGTGACCTGGCCGGTGGAAACGTAGATGTCGACGGCGCTACCTGGCGCTGCCGCGGATCCACCGGAGGGCTCGCTCCGGATGATCTGCTCCGCCGGTTGCGAGGGCGAGTCTTCTGAGTACACCGAGCCAAGCGTCAGCCCGGCGTTCTCGAGCGCCTTGATGGCCGCTTCCTGCGTGAGCGTATTGAGGTTGGGAACGGTCACCGAGGAAGGGCCCGCTGACACCGTGATGGTCACGGTGTCACCGTGCGGAATTGAAGATTCTGCCGGTGGACTCTGCGACATCACCTCATCGATCTCGACATCGTCGCTGGGCGAAGTTTCGACGTTCGCAACCAAGCCGAGATCCTCGATTGTCGTGACCGCCTCATCCTTCTGCATCCCGACGACGTCGGGCATCGAGACGCTGGCAGAGGGCAACTGCCCCTCTTTCGGCAGCAGCATGACCCAGATAAGCACGCCGATGATGACCGCGAGCACGAGCCCCGTGGCGCCCCAGATCCACATCGCCGGTGGGCGACGTTGCACCTGTGGGGCACGATCGTCTTCGGTGCTCATGCTTTGTAGCGCCGATTCGGTTGCATCCACCGCGGTCGGCCCCGGGCCGAACAGTTCCGTGGGCGTCTCTTCCACCGTGTCGCTGGCGTAGGAGGGTGACACCCCGCGGAAGGCATTGATCAGATCGGCGCGGAACTCGGCCGCGGTCTGATAGCGATCCTCGCGCCGCTTGGCGAGGGCTTTGAGGGCCACCGCATCCAGAGCTTGGGACACTTGCGGATTGATCTCGCTCGGGCGGCGAGGCGGCTCCGTAACGTGCTGATACGCGACAGCCACGGCCGAGTCACCTTGGAAGGGTACGCGGCCGGTGAGCATCTCATAGAGGACCACTCCGGCGGAGTACAGGTCGCTGCGACCGTCCACGGTCTCGCCACGGGCTTGTTCGGGGGAGAAATAGGATGCGGTGCCAAGGATCGCGGTGGTCTGTGCGATCGTGCCGGCGGTATCGGAGATCGCGCGGGCGATACCGAAGTCGGTGACCTTCACCTCGTCGCTGGTGGTGATCATGATGTTGGCGGGCTTGATATCGCGGTGGACGACGCCCGCCCGGTGCGAGTATTCGAGTGAGGTGAGGAGCCCCGTCATGTACTTCTCGATTTTGTCCGGCGGCAGGATGCCCTCGGACATGATGTCTCCGAGCTGATTGCCGTCGATGAACTCCATGACGATATAGGGCACGACCAGCTCGTAACCATCATCACGGACGAAGGTGTCTTCACCGGCGTCGAAGACCCGCACGATCGTGGGGTGGGTCATGCGAGCGGCCGCCTGGGCCTCTTGCCGGAAGCGCTTGCGGAAGGCTGGTTCGGTGGAGAGGTTCGTGTGCAATAACTTGGCGGCCACGCGTCGGCCCAGTCGTTGGTCGGTCGCTGCGTAGACCTCTGCCATTCCGCCTCGGCCAATTCGTCGGCCGATGAGATACCGGTCGGCGAGTGTGCGCTGCGCCTGAATCACGACACAAACTCCTCGATGTTGCGACGTCCTTTCGAACGTTTACGAAGTGCCCAGTCTAGCGACCACCCTGCTTTTCGAGCACCTTTCCTCAACTTAGACCCGTCGATTCGGCCTATTAGGCGTCCGCGTCGCTATCGCTTTCTGGCGTGGCAGCCTCGCTGTCCGCGTCACTGCCGGCTGAGTCACTATCCCCGGTGGCGTCCGCAGTGGCATTGGCGTTATTCGCGCCGTCATTGCTGGACGAGTTACTCGAACCGCTGGTGTTGTTGTTCGGAGGTTCCGGCAGGTTGAGCGTGTACTGGGTTGCCGGTGACGAGGGCGAATCTTCTCCGCCACAGGAGCGCGTGTAGGACACATTCACTGACGTGGCACCGTTTGGTACCGGAATGGTGATCGAGGTGTCGGAAGTCTGGTTTGTCTCAGTGTCACCGGTGCTCCAGGCGGTGGTCACGGTGAAACTCTCAAAGGGACGCCCAGCCGGGCAGGTCCGATCGAGGCCAGTTACTGTGAGCTGTGTGCTGCCTTGTAATGCCACGGTCGGTGCGCTCGAAGGTGCCTCCAAGGCTTCCGGCTCCGTGTAGACCATCACGGAAATGCTGGCCCCCGGGCGCACATTGCCGGTTGGGTTAATGTCGTGCACGGTGCCGACCTGCGAGTCATCGGTGGCGGCATTCCCTTCCACCCGCACCGGTACGAGCCCGAGGCTCGTGAGTTGCTCAGCTGCCTCTTCGTAGCTCAGGCCGATGTAGTCGGCCGCACTGATGGAGATGGTCTCCGGTTCGGTTTCCTCCGGTGTGGTTTCCACCGGCGTGTTTGTCGGCGTGGGGGTTGGTTCGGGGCTGCCACCCTGTAGCAGAGCGACGCTCAGGATGCCGAGGGCAATGGCGAGCAGAGCAATGGCACCGACGAGCCACCACCGCCACTGGCCGCTTTTGTCTTTGGGTGCATCCTCATTCTCGACGAGTCCGACTTCGTCGCCGACAGCATTGTGTTCGCGGGTGTCACCAAGCAGGGAATCAAACTGATTGCCCTGCACCGGACCGGAGAGCACCGTGGTGGCCCGGTCATCGCTGCTCAGGAGCTGCGTTTGGTCGAGCTGCGCCGTGGACTGGGTGCCGGGAGCCCCAAGCACCGCGGGCACCGCCTGTGCGGCCCGTTGCACCTGGCCGTCGCGCAGCGCGGCTGCCGCACGCGAGAAGGCATCGGCCGACTCCGGACGATCCTTCGGATCCTTCGCGATGGATGCCATCACGAGATTGCGTACCGGCTCCGGCACGGTTACCGGCAGGGCCGAAGGCTGGTCGTTAATGTGGGCCATGGCGATCGCGACCTGCGATTCGCCGGTGAAAGGGCGACGCCCCGCCAGGGATTCGTAGGCGACGATCCCGAGCGAGTAGATGTCGGTGGATGCGGTGGCCGGCTGTCCCGAGGCCTGTTCGGGGGAGAGGTACTGGACGGTGCCCATGACCTGGCCGGTCGCGGTCAGCGGCACCTGGTCGGCGATGCGGGCGATGCCGAAGTCGGTGATCTTCACCCGGTGGTCAGGTGTGATCAGCAGGTTGCCGGGCTTGATGTCACGGTGCACGAGCCCAGCCCGGTGCGCGGCGGACAGCGCCGCGCTGGTCTGCGCCACGATGTCCATGACCTGATCGGCTGGCAGTACGCGTTCACGTTCGAGGATGGTGGACAGCGCCTCGCCGGGCACGAGTTCCATCACGAGGTAGGCGGAACCGTTTTCTTCGCCGTAGTCGTACACGTTGGCGATACCTTCGTGGTTGACGAGGGCAGCGTGCCGGGCCTCCGCGCGGAATCGTTCGAGGAACCCGGGGTCCCCCATGTACTCATCCTTGAGGATCTTGATCGCGACCTGACGGCCGATGACGAGGTCGGTGGCTTCCCACACTTCGCCCATACCGCCAATGGCGATGCGGCTTCCCAGTTGGTACCGGTTGCCGAATGTGACTCCCTGCCCAGGCCTCATAGCTCAAGCACCGCCTTAATCACTTGCTGTCCAATCGTGGCCGCTAAGCCGTTTCCCGTTCCGCTTTGACCCATACCACCGCCGTCTTCCAACACGACGGCGACTGCGACCTGTTGTCCATCCAATTCGGCAAATCCGGTGAACCAAAGTGAATAAGGTTCGCCCTCACCATTCTCAGCGGTACCGGTCTTGCCTGCCACATCCACGCCAGCAATTTGCGCGTTTGAGGCGACACCGTCGGCGACACTTCCCTGCATCATGTCGGTCAATGCCGTGGCGGTCGCTGAGGAAATTACATTCCCGAGCGATTCCACCTGAGGGCCCTGGATAACCTGCAGGCTTGGGGTGAGTACTTGCTCGATCAGCGTTGGCTGAATCATTTCACCGCCGTTTGCGATAGCTCCGGAAATCATTGCCATCTGCAACGGCGTTGCGCTTACATCGTACTGGCCGAAACCGGTCAGCGCAGTTTGGGCGTCATCAAGCGGATCGGTTGGGTAATAGCTCGGCGTTGATTCCATCGGAATGTCGACGGAGCTGTTGAAGCCAAAGGCCTCCGCCATCTCGCGAATCTTGTCATCACCGAGTTCAACGGCGAGCTGCGCGAACGGGATATTGCAGGAGTACTGCAGCGCGATACGCAGCGTGGTCTTGTCATCCGAACCGCACTTTTGGCCGTGGTTCGGGTTGTAAATTTTCGAAGTGGAACCGGGAAGGGTCCACTCTTCGGGGTTGTCGAGTTCCGAGTCGGCGGTTGCGAGCCCGTTCTCGAGCGCCGCGGCGGCGACGACGAGCTTGAACACCGAACCCGGGGGGTTCAGATTCCCGGCGATGGCACGGTTGTATAGCGGGTTCAAAGGGTCGTTGAGCAGGTCGTTGTAGTTCGTAATGACTTCGGCGTCGTCATGCATCGCGAGCGAGTTCGGGTCGAAGCTCGGGGAGCTTGCAGACACCAAAATCGCGCCAGTGGCGGGGTCATAGGCGAACACGGCACCCGGGCGCCCATCGAGCAGGTCAAACGCGACCTGCTGTGCATTCGGGTTGATGGTCGTTTCGATGGCGGCACCGGCCGGTTCTTCACCCGTGAACAGCGCCCGGAGGCTCGTGAAGAACTGCGAGTCAGCAGTGCCGGAGAGCTCCGCATTCATGGCCTCTTCGAGGCCCGTAGCGCCCTGATTTGCCGAGTAGTAACCGGTGATGGGCGCGTACAGTTCTCCGTCGGTATAAACCCGCTGGAACATATAGGACGTGTCATCGGCCTGGGAGTAGGCGATGGGTGTGCCGTCTACGAGGATGGGACCGCGTTGAACTTCGTAGCTTTCGAGCAGCGTCCGAGTGTTGCGGCCGTCGGCGACGAGCTGCGGCTCCTGCACGAACTGGATATAGGTCGATGACCCAAACAGCGCCAGGAACATCGCAAGCATCACAATGCCGACCACGCGAATATTGCGACTCATGCTCGCACCTCCCGGGATGCTGATTGCGGGGCTAAGGAACTAGAAGTTTTCACGGTATCGCTCAGCCGCAGCAGGATCGCGACGATGATCCAGTTGGTGAGGAGGCTCGAGCCACCCGCCGCGAGGAAGGGCGTGGTCAGACCGGTCAGCGGAATCACTCGGGTGACACCACCGAAGACGATGAACACCTGCAGCCCGATCGCGAAGGAAAGCCCGGTCGCAAGCAGGCGACCGAAATCATCCCCACCCTGGTGGCCAATGCGGAAGCCGCGCGCCACGAACAGCAGGTAGAGGCAGAGAATTGCAAAGAGGCCGGCGAGACCCAGTTCCTCGCCGAGCGCAGCGACGATGAAGTCACTCTCGGCAAGTGGGGTGATGTCGGGTCGGCCCTGGCCGAGGCCCGTGCCAATGAGCCCGCCGTTCGCGAGCCCAAACATCCCCTGGACGAGCTGATAGCTACCACCCGCGGCGTCGTAGTGCTCGGGGCTGAGCGGGTCGAGCCAGGCGGTCACACGCCAGTTCACATAGCTGATGTTGAGGGCCGCGACGAGCGCACCGGCCACGAAGAGCACGAGGCCGATGACGACCCAAGAGATTCGGCCGGTGGCAACAAAAATCATCACCAGGAAGAGCCCGAAGTAGAGGAGCGAGGTACCCAGATCCCGCTGGAAGACGAGGATGCACATACAGATCGCCCAGATGATCAAGATCGGGCCGAGGTCGCGCATCCGAGGGAGTTTCATGCCGAGGAACTTGCGGCTCACCATGGAGAGCGAGTCGCGGGCAGTCACGAGGTAGCCGGCGAAGAAGATGGCGATGGTGACCTTCGCGATCTCACCCGGCTGGAAGTTGAACGGCCCGATCGAGATCCACACGCGCGCATTCGCCTCGGATACCCCGAGCCCTGGAATGAGCGGCAGCAGCAGCAACACCAGCGAGATCAGGCCCGCAAGGTACGTGAATCGCTGCAGGATGCGGTGGTTTCGCACAAAGAAGAGCACGGCAATGCCGATGGTCACACCGATCGCGGTGTAGAGAATCTGTGCGGTGGAGGAAGTCCAGAACACGCCCGCATTGTCGGAGTCGGCGAGATCTAAGCGGTAGATCATCGCAATACCGAGACCGTTGATCGTGGTCGCAATCGGCAGGATGAACGGGTCGGCTTGCGGGGCGAGGAAGCGCAACACCACGTGCATGGCGAGGGTGAGCGCCGCAACCAATCCGAGCAGGGTCAGCGCATTGAAGTTGAATTCACCGGTGACGCCGAGCTGCACCTGCAGCAGCGCCGCGAGCACGATGACGTACGAAAAAATCAGGAACCCGAGTTCCATATTGCGCAGGCCCTGCTTGCGCTCCCGTTTCGGGCTGGGGAACTGCGCCTGGGCCTCGCCGACTGGCGAACTAGTGCTTGACCGCATCCTCCAACCTTTCTACGAGTGCCTGCGCCTCTTCCAACGACGAGAACGGAATGGTTGAGGTTACCTGCATGTGCTGGTACGCGGGAAGGTCATCCACCGAAATTCCCGTTTCCTCGATCATGGTCGACAGTTCCCACGGGCCGAGGGTGGCCTGCACGCCCTGGAAAATCGCCACCTGGTCTTCATAGGCGCCGACGTAGTACTGCTGCTGCGTCCACGAATAGGCGAGCATCGCGGCACCGGCAATGACGGCGAGGAGCACCACCGTGGCGACCAGCCAGGTCACCCGACGCCAGCGCTTACGCTTACGCTCCTCGTCAATAAGCTGCTGCAGGAATTCGTCGCTGGGCGGCACGAACTCTTCGCGTTCGGGAAGTTGCGCGAGGCGACGGCTCGACTGCAGCACATCCGGCAGGATGCGCTTGACCCGGCGAGGTGCGCGGGATGCGTACTTGAGGGGGTTGGCTGCGGCACCCACGATGCGGCTGCGCATTGGCTCGAGCGGGCGGTTGCCAAGCTCGATGACCACCACGGTGACATTGTCGGGGGCGCCATTATCGAGCGCGAGCTGCACGAGATCGTCCGCGACCTCGCGCGAAGACTCGACGGTGCGGGCGAGGACCTCCGCGATCTGGTCCTCTTCGACATAGCTCGAGAGGCCGTCCGAGCACAGTAGCCAGCGATCGCCCTCGACGGCGGGCACCACGTAGGTGTCTACATCTGGGTTCGTTTCGACGTCGCCGAGCACGCGCATGAGCACCGAGCGGCGGGGGTGGACGAGGGCTTCCTCGGGGGTAATGCGGCCCGCATCCACCAGTCGCTGCACGAAGGTGTGGTCGGTGGTGATTTGCTCGAGCTGTCCTTCGTGGAAGCGATACACGCGCGAGTCACCGATGTGGGCGATCACCATTTCATCGTCCACGCGGGTGATGAGATCTGCCGTGGTGCCCATCCCGCGCAGCTCCGAGTGCTCATCAACGGCATCGGTGATGAGGGTGTTGGCTTGGAGGAGGGCCTCGGTCAGGCCTCGCTTGGCATCGTCAACGGTGTCAAAGAGTTGGTCTTGTTCGGCGAGGTACTTCACCGCAATGGAGGAGGCGACATCACCACCGGCGTGGCCACCCATGCCGTCGGCAACACCGTAAATGTGCTTGCCGATGAAGCCGGAATCCTGGTTATTGGATCGGACTCGACCGACGTGCGATACGGCACCAGCGCGAACGACTTTCGGCATTAACGGAGCTCAAAAGTGGTCGTACCGATGCGGACGGAGACGCCGCTACGGAGCTCAACGGGCTGGCTTACGCGCTCACCATTGATGAACGTGCCGTTGGTGGAGTCGAGGTCTTGCAGCATCCAGGCACCGTCCCAGTTGAGCAGGCGAGCGTGGCGGGTCGAGGTGTAGTCGTCTTGGATGCACACATCGGCATCCCGCGCCCGACCAATCGAGAGGGGTTCGCGGCCGAGTTCGATCTCGAATCCGCGTTTGGGGCCCGAAGTGATTACCAGCTTGGAGAGACGATCGGGCTGGCCCTGATTGCTTGACTGAGCTTGGCCACCCTGCGAGGGCGGGGGAGAGGATGCGGCGGGCGCCGACTGCGGCGCCGGCTGCGTTGGCTGAGGTCTGGCAGCTGCGGCCGCGTTGCTCTCACCGGAACCGGCGAAGGTTTGCTGGCGTGATTGGGCCATTGCTTGCTGGTAGTCGCGCGAGCGGGAGCCAAAGAGGTCGCTGCGCAGCGCGTACACGATCGAAAACACGAAGATCCACATGATCGCGAGAAACACGAGGCGGATAACGAGCAGTGTGAGTTCGCCACTCATTGTGAACCTCCCGGTCGTCGCAGGTATCCCGTATCGTCACTTGGCGGTGCCTCCGGCACAATCCGGAAAGTCAATTGGGTGCGGCCAATTTCAATGAGCGAATCGGGTTCGAGTGCGGATTGCGCGACTCGACGCCCGTTGAGTTTAGTACCGTTTGTCGATCCAAGGTCACGCAACCCCGCGCGTTGCCCATCCCAGACCACTTCTGCGTGACGACGCGAGGCCCCGCCATCGTCGATGGTGATCTGCGCTTCGGAGCCGCGACCGATCACGTTCGATCCCTGGTGGAGCTGGTGGCGCCTCCCATTGACCTCGAGTACGGGAGTCCAATTGACCTTGCCCTCGACCGAACGGGATTCGATCGATAGCTGGCCGAGGCTCTTCGAATCATCTTGCATGAGCTTGATTGAAAGACCGCCAGGGAACTGGTAGGCGTGCGAGGCCGCGTGACGCTCGATCTCTTGCATAAGAGAGGAATTGAGCGTGTCACCCATCGAGGCGAGTCGTTCGTAGTCGGTGGGCGAGACGATCACGTGGAAGCGATTCGGCACGAGGATGCGCTGGCGCGAGATGATCGAAGCCTTGGTGTCCATTTCGCGCTTCAGCGCCGAGACAATTTCGACCGGTTGCAGGCCCGACCGGAAAGTTTTCGCGAAGGCGCCATTGAAGGCGCGCTCCAGTCCGCGCTCGAACTTGTCGAGAATTCCCACGTGACTCCTTGCTTATCTGCGCGCACTAATCCTCGCGCTGGTCGATTGGCATAGTAATAGGCGCGGATGAGTGCAAGGGCGCTGAGGGCCTTATTCCAGAGAAAATTCTGCCCGATTAACGCTTGGCGGATTTTTTCTGGTAGCGTTGCTCCCTGCGCGCGAGTGGCGGAATTGGTAGACGCGCTGGCTTCAGGTGCCAGTGCTCGCAAGAGCGTGGGGGTTCAAGTCCCCCCTCGCGCACGAAGAGAAAATGACCTCTGACCTGGGATTGAGTTCCCAAGGTCAGGGGTCGTTTTCGTCAAAAGGGAGAGCCGCGAGATGAGACCACTTCGATACTCGATCAACGTCACGCTCGATGGCTGTGTCCATCACGAGGCAGGGCTTCCGCCTGACGAGGAGTCGATGCGCTACTGGACCGCGCAGATGGCGCGAGTCGATGCCCTGCTCTTCGGCCGGATCACCTACGAGATGATGGAGTCGGCGTGGCGGCGGCCGGCTACGGGCACGTGGCCTGACTGGATGGATGAATGGGAGGTCCCGTTCGCCGAGGCTATCGACCGGGCGAAGAAGTACGTCGTGTCGAGCACGCTGAGCGGAGTCGACTGGAATGCTGAGCTGCTGCGGGGCGACCTGGCTCCAACGATCCAGCGGCTCAAGCAGGAGCCGGGCGAGGGCCTGTGGGTGGGCGGCGTGGCGCTCCCGCTGGCATTGGCAAATCTGGGCCTGATCGACGAGTACGAGTTCATCGTGCAGCCGGTACTCGCCGGACACGGACCGACCTTGCTCGCCGGGCTCCGCGAAGGCATCCAGCTCGAACTCGTGGATCGACAGGAGTTCCGGTCGGGCGCGGTCGCCTTGCGATACCGGCCTGCGCAAACTCCCGCATGACGCGATTCACTCCTCAACATACGGGTAGGAATACTGCACGTTCGTGCGGGTTACCTGTCGAGAAAAGTGTCACCGGCCTAGCCGGTGTTCCCAGTACCTGGGCTTGCAGCGGTTCAGCGCCACTTGCGCTTTGCTGCAAGCTCGGCACGGATCTGCGCGTGAACTTCGTCCGCGTCGAGCAGGTCAACTTTGCCGCTTTCGATGTCGTCTATGCGACGGCGAAGTTCCGAACGCCAGGCCGTATCGACCTCGGCCTGTTCATCGTCACTGATCTGCTGGAGTGGGACCGCAGCGAGCTCCCGCTCTTCGGCAGAGAGGCTACGGCCTTCTGTGGCATCCATGGACATGTCTCCAGCGTATGGTGTTGCACCCACACGGATGGAGGAATCTGAGCGCATTGTCAGCGTACGTGATCATGTCGAACACGCTCCTCGACAAGTTAACTTGCCACAAGTAAACTTGTGATGTGGAATCAGAACCGATCATCCTCGACAGTGCCCATCGGCACGGCGTCACGGATGCGGCGATGCTCCATGCGCTCCGTTACCCAGTCCGGCACTTCGTGCAAGACGATGCGATGACCATGTTCATCGGCCCCGACGAGACCGGCATTCTGGTCGAAGTTGGTGTCATTGAATGGCACGGTGTGATCGCTATTGCCCACGCGATGCGTCCGGCCCGATCTAAGTATTTGAGGTGAATTTCATGGCTCGACGCTCTATCGATGACATCAAGGCCCGCGCCGACGAGTTCGCAGACGCGTTCGAAAACTATGATCCGAAGCCCGACGACGTCGATGCTCCGCTGCCCCCAGTAATGGCAGTAAAGCTCGCCGCTTGGCGACGTGACGCCGCCGAACGCGAACTCGCAGAGGCCGTGCATGCTGCGCGCGAGCAGCGCCTGTCATGGCGCGAAGTCGGTGAAGCGATCGGAACCAGCGGCGAGGCCGCCCGCCAACGCTACGGCGCCAGCGCCTAAGCGCTGATCACCTCACTCGCAGGCGAGACCGTCGCCGTCACCATCGCCGCGGTGGCCGGTGCCGTAGGCGAACCACTGGTAGATTTCGGCCTCGGCTGCGTCATCACGTGAGAACGGGCCCTTGGGATGCCCGACCGTGTTCTTCTTCAGCTTCGAGCAAGACGAGTACTCCAGCCACCACGAGTCCGTCGCCGGAGCAGGCTCCATTTCGACGGCCGGCTCGCAGCCAACGGGAATGACCGTGCCGGATGCATCCTGGGTCGCCAGTTGTGCGGCGTGATAGGCATCCTCGTGCGGATGCGCGGGGTAGCCATCCCGGGAGTCGTAGCGGGCGACCGCGTGCCCGGCCTCGATTTGGAGCTGACCGACGTCCTCACCGGATTCGGTGTACACATAGCGCAGCAGCCGATCGTAACGATCGGTATCGCTTTGCCCATCAGGGAGTGTCAGCGTGACCGTGTCGCCGGGCTTCAGCAGCGCTGAAATTGCTGCTGAAGCCTCGGTATACCCGCATTGACCGATTTCGGGGGTGTCGATGCCGATCAGGCGAACCTTGCCCGCGCTCGTCACAATCGTGTCGCCATCGGTGATGGAGACGACCGTGAAGGTGTCTGGGGTCTCGGTGGCGGATGCCGTGTCCTGGCTCTCCGGCGCGCTCGCGGCTTCGGTCGGGGCGAGGGTCGCGGTTTCGCTCGCCGGAGTGCTTGTCGGCGTTTCTGTAGCGACGTCCAAGGTCGAGGTCGACGTCAAGGTCGACCGGGGTTCGCATCCTGCGAGGCCGAATGCGAGAGCGACGGCGAGGGATGCAGCGATGGCGCGGGCTTTCCAGTGGTTCACACCTCTTTGTACCAGCCCCATGGCGGTACGAACGAATCCCGTGCCACCGAACGAATCCAGCCTCACTGAGCGACGCTGCACCCCGCTTTCCGTCAGAGGCTATTGAGTGCCTGCTGCCAAAAATCGGCTTCCAATCGCGTTGCAGTGCGGAATAGTCCGACCAGCCTTTCGAAACGACGCTCGGTGAGCGCACCTTCCGAGAGGGTGTCGAGACGTTGCACAGCTGCAGCCGCGCCCGTTTGGAACGCCTCACTTGCATATTCGGCGATCCACTCCCCGTAGGGGTGGCCTTCTCGCAGTTGCGGTTCGAGCGCCGCACCGATTTCGGCGTACCCAATGACGCAGGGCGCGAGGGTTACGTGCAGATCCAACAGATCACCCGACTGGCCGGCATCCAACACGTAGCGCGTGTAGGCGACGGTTGCCATCTTCTCGGGGGTCGCATCCAACTCGGCACCCGCGATCCCCCAGCGTGCCGTGAGCCGACGGTGCAGCTTCGTCTCGTCGAGAATCAGCGACAGCGCATCCGCACCTTCTTGAATCTCAGCGAGGGTGCGGCCCTTGTATGCCGCCAGCGCATTCGCGCGGGCAAACTGAATGAGGAAGAGATAATCCTGCACGAGGTAGTCCTGAAACGCGGCCTGGGGCAGCGTGCCATCACCCATTCGCAGCACGAACTCGTGCTGCGTGTATGCCGACCATTCTTCGGCTGCCGCAGCTTTGAGATCTTCGAAAAGACTCATCGAACGACCTCCCGACCGGCTTCGGTGAGTGGATGCGCATACGCAGCGTCGAAGAAGGCAAGCTCGAGGTCGACGGCGCGGCCAAAGAAGTCTCCGGCAGTGTCTCGGTCTTGCGGGCCGACACGGTCGAGTTCAGCACGCAGGAACGCGACTAACTCGTGGAATCCCGGATAGTCATGGAGGGTAATCCAGTCAGCGTGCACGGGGTCCGTTGGGCGCGGATGCGAGACTCTGGTCGCCCAATCGAGGTAGAGCCACTCGGCGACGACGAGTACCGACAAGATTGCTGCGTACTCGCGGGTGTCTGCGGCTTCGCGGAAGAGCGCCTGAAAGCCCGTGGTTGCGGCGGTATTCGGTGTCTCTCGACGAAGCTCCTCCGTGACTCCGAGGGTGTCGAAGGAGTGCTGGAAGTAGGTGTTTTCATCACCGGCGACTTCTCCGGCAAACCGGGCGAGCGTCAGGCGTGCCTCGAGGGTGTCCGCGGAAGCCACCGCGGCACCGATTAGGGCGAGGAATGCGTCGAGGAAGCGGTAGTCCTGGGTGAGATACCCGGCCATGACGGTGTCGTCGATCGAACCGTCAAATAATTCCTTGACGAACTGGTGGCCAACGGCGGCCTCCCAGGTGCGCAGGTTTTGGTTGCGCAGCTCTTCAGTGAATCTGGTGGTCAAAAGCGGTGATCCTTTCGTGTTCATCGAACGGGATCACGCAGAGTGATGGCAGCGTATGCCGCCAAAGCAGGTACCAAATGGACCTACCGATAACATCCCTCCGCGAGTCCTAACTCGTTCAGGTTCTCGGGTGTGATCTCAGCCCCGTGGGGCACCCCGTGTTGCGAGCCACCCTACCCCGACTCATCGACGCATTGCCAGCGCATCGGTAAATTAGTCCTGATCGGGCGAACGAAAGGGTTGGATTTGGCAGAGACAGCAAGCGGGAGTCGTCGGATGCGCGGCGCTGTTTCGATTGCCGTGTTCATAGCGATCGCGATCGTGCTCGCTTGGTTGGTGGCGCTGCCACTGTGGCTGGGAGAGGGGCTGAGCTCACCGCTTGCGGGGAACTTGCTTGTGGCGATGATGTTCACCCCGACGATTGCAGCGCTGGTCGTGGTGTTCTTCATTGAAAAGCCTGAACACAAGGCGCGTGCCCTCGGGTTAGTGCCACTGAAACCCGTCGGGCGACTGATCGGTTATCTCGCAATTGCGCTCATTCTGCCGATCGTGTTGTGTGTACTCGCGCTCGCGGTCGGTGCTTTGCTCGGGGTATTTCCCGCGGACTTCCTCCATTTCAGAGGTTTCGAGCAGATCACCCGAATGCAGCTTGCTGAAGTGGGAATCACCGAGTTGCCGATGCCCATCGACGTCCTCGTTGTCCTGCAGTTTGTGAACCTGATCATTGCCGCGCTTTTCATCAACATCATTCCCGCGCTGGGTGAAGAAATTGGCTGGCGTGGCTGGCTGCTGCCCAAGCTCTTGCGATTTGGGCCTTGGCCCGCCATCCAGCTGTCGGGCCTGATCTGGGGACTCTGGCATGCGCCGGTGATTCTGCTCGGATACAACTATCCGGGGACGCCAGGCTGGTTGGCGCTCATCGCGATGGTCGTATTCTGCACAATCATGGGCGGCCTCTTTGGTTGGTTGCGACTGCGCGGTGGCTCGGTCTGGCCTGCCGCGCTCGCACACAGCTCACTCAACGCTTCGGCGACACTGTTCTTCTTGTTCATCGCCGCGAACAGCAGCTTCGATCCACTCGAGGCGAATATCACCGGTTGGAGTGGTTGGATCATCCCGTTGATCCTGCTCATCCTGGTGGTGAGCTTCGGCAAGTTCAAGCCGCAAGCGGTCAGTCGGAAGGAAAACCCATGATGAAGTTCACCGGCCTCAGTGCCTTTCCGCTGACTCCCTTGTTCGACGATCACGTCGACGAGCAAGCATTTACAAGGCTAGTGCAACGGCTTGCCGCCGCGGGAGTCGATTCGATCACGGCGCTGGGCTCAACGGGCTCCTATGCGTACCTCTCGACCGAAGAACGATCCCGCGTCGCGAAGCTCGCCGTTGAGCACGCAGGGGATACGCCCGTGGTGATCGGCATCGGGGCCCTGCGAACGTCACAGGTTCTTGCGCACGCGGATGCTGCGGAAGCGGCGGGTGCTTCGGGTCTGCTCTTGGCGCCGGTCAGCTATCAACCGCTCACCGATGAGGACGTCTTCGAGCTCTTCCGCACCGTCACCGAGCACTCCAACTTGCCAGTGATTGTCTACGACAACCCCGGCACCACCCACTTCACCTTCAGTCACGACCTCTATGAGCGGCTCGGGGCACTTCCCGGTATCGCCTCGATCAAGATCCCCGCGGTGCCTGCAGATTCTGCTGCCGCGCGTGAGCACGTGCAGGCAATTCGTGCGCGGCTGCCGGAGCACGTGAGCATCGGCGTCTCGGGGGATGCATCCGCCGCGAACGGCCTGAACACGGGATGCGATGCCTGGTATTCGGTGATCGGCGGCACCCTGCCCGAACCGGCACTGGCAATCACGCGCGCGGCACAACGGGGTCGGGCGGCGGATGCTATGGCCGAGTCCGAGCGGCTTGCCCCGATTTGGGAGCTCTTTGCCGAACTCGGCGGCAGTAACAGAGTGGTGGCCGCGATCGCGGAACACTTGGGCTTGGCCCGCCGGTCCTGCTTGCCTCTCCCGATACTCGGCCTCAACGATGCCGACCGTGCCCGCGTCGCAGCGGCCCTTGAACGTATCGGAGTCTCCGAGCGCTCCACCAGCTGATCGCGGGCCACCGATATGCATGCGTTCGTAATTGAAATGAACGCATTTGGCAGAATTGCAGCACCCTTGACTGCGATTAGACGAAAATTAGCGACTTTCCAAGAATAGCGCCCCTGATAATCTGGCGGCTGGCTGCTCGTGAGAACCGGGAGATGCGTGTGAGCACCTATGTTGTGTTCCTCGTTATCTGGCTCATCGCGATGACCGGGGTACAAACCTTCTTCAACGTGGTGCCGCTTGTGATGCGGGATGCGTTCTCGATTTCGGCCACGGTGTCTTCGCTGCTCTTCCTGGTCGGTGCAGCGATAGGCACTCTGCTCTACCCCGTGGCGGGGAAGCTCGCGGCGAAGTTTGGCCCCGGCCGAGTGTTCCTGGCGGGTCTGCTGGTCATGCTGCTGTTGTTCCTGGTGATGTACCTTGCGAACCAACAACACCTTGCGGGTGCTCAGATCATTGGCTCATTCGGGCTCATCATCGCCGCCGGTGCGGCAATCGGTGCGATCGCTCCCTCATTTCTCGCGGTCAAGCTCGGGTACCCGTCGCTCACCGCTCTCGCCGCGGCGGTCTTGGCGGTCGCGATCCTCGTCGGTATCCCCTTCCTCCGAAAGATGAAGGCCTAAAGCATCGCAGCCGCGGGGACGTGCCACCCGCACGCTGCGCCATTCGATCGGGTATTGGGTATCGGGGTGCGGGTTTGCCGAGGCGATTACGCCGCGGAATCCAAGGTCTACACGGCAAGCTGAGGCCATGGGTGTCGAACGAAGAAGCGGGAAGCCCGTGCGACGGGTGAGGATGCTTGCGGTTGCGATGGTGAGCGCGCTTGCGCTCGCGGGGTGCACAAGTGGCGATTCGGTCGTGGTGAATACGCCGGATGCCGAGAGCAGCACGAGTGCACTGGCACCCGAGACGTCCGGTTCGACTGACCCGGACGCATCCACCAATGGCTATTCCGGGTTCTGGGCCGTTGCGGATGCGCAACCCGAGACCCTCGCGACTGGTCTGGAATCACCCTGGTCGGTCATCCCTTACCGGGATGGGTACCTCGTCTCGCAGCGCGATGATGGTGAGATTGTGTATGTCGACGCGGATGGGTCGCAGACGGCCATCGGCGAGGTCGAAGGTGTGGTCTCTGGCGGCGAATCTGGCCTGCACGGGCTCGCCCTTCTCGACGATGGCGGCCAGACCTACCTCTACGCCTACCACGGTGCCGAAGACGATAACCGCGTGGTGCGAATGACCCTCGACGAGCTGGAACTCGGGGCATCCGAGTCCATCGTCACCGGCATCCCGCGCGCGAATACGCACAATGGTGGGCGCATCCATTTCGGTCCCGACGGCTACCTCTATATCTCTACGGGGGATGCGCAGCAGCGTCACGCGGCGCAGGATCGGGACTCGCTCGCCGGCAAAATTCTTCGGGTGGATGCTGAGGGGAACGCGGCCCCGGACAATCCCTTCGATAATCTCGTGTACAGCCTCGGGCACCGCAATGTCCAGGGCTTCGCGTGGACTTCCGACGGAATCATGTGGGCGAGCGAGTTCGGTCAGAACACCTGGGATGAACTCAATGTCATTGAGGCCGGTGGCAACTACGGTTGGCCCACGGTAGAAGGAATTGCCGGTGAAGAAGGGTTTATTGACCCGCGCATCCAATGGTCACCTTCGGAAGCGAGCCCGAGCGGGATGGCAGCGAAAGGTGACACGCTCTTCCTTGCGACCCTGCGCGGTCAGCAGCTTTGGGTGATTGACACTGCGGCCGGCGAGGTTGGCGGCAAACCGGTCGAATTCGTGCCGGAGGGGGTTCCGGCACGAATTCGGGATGCGGGGATTGATTCAGACGGGAGCCTGCTGATTCTCACGAACAACACCGATGGGCGTGGCAGCCCGAGTGACGAGGATGATCGACTCTTGCGGATTGAGCTGACGGAGGCGTAGCGCGATCACCCAGGGGTTCGCGCGGCCGATCCCACGGGGTTACACGGAGTTCAGGGCTACACCGACCGCTGGAATAAGGCTCTCAGCCCGGTCAAGCACTCGCAGGGTCTCGACTGTCCCGTCGAGGGTGTGGTGCGGGGATTCGGTGAGACCGGCAGTGATGCAGCGGGCAACCTCCGCGGCTTCAAAGCAGAGCCCATCGACTTGGGATTGGACGCTGAAATCCTGCCGAACCTCGCTCGAGGCGTCGTTGGCGCGCAATGAAATCGCGGTGGGCGCGTAAAACGGGGTGTGTATTTCAAGCATGGCCGTGGAGCCCTTCACAAATGCTGCTGTTGGGGTGCGAACATCCAGGGTGGTGAACAACTGCGACGTGCCCGTGCGGTGGGTGAGGGTCATCGCGACATCGGCGCTTACGCCACTGTCCGTGCGGTTGCCCACCGCGGCTACCTCGAGAGGTGGTTCCCCGAAGAGGAACGCGTCGTAGGCGATGAGGTAGACGCCCAGATCCAGCAGCGAACCACCTCCCAAAGCCGGGTCGAACAGGCGGGCATTCCGGACAGGGTCGAAGTGCTCGCCGAGATCCGCGCGCACGTGCTGCACCTCACCGAGCAATCCGTTCGCGAGAATCTGTCGAATCACATCCGCTGCCGGCGTGAACCGTGCCCACATTGCCTCCATGGCGAAGAGGTTGCGCTCACGAGCAAGCTCGACGATGGACTGCGCTTCTTCCGCGTTCACGGCGAAGGGTTTCTCGATGAGGACGTGCTTGCCGTGTTCGAGGGCGATTCGGGCGCATTCGGCATGGAACGGGTGCGGTGTTGCGATGTACACCACATCGACATCTGGTGAGGCGGCTAGCGCTTGATAGCTATCGAAGGTCAGGCCAATGCCGAATTGCTCAGCAAAATCTTCGGCGCGCGCGTGATTACGGGATGCGACTGCCGTGAGCTGTTGCTGGGTATGCTGTTTCAAGGAGCTGGCAAAGTCGGTCGCGATTCGTCCGGGTCCCATGATTCCCCAGCGCAGTGGCGGAGCGGAATTGGGATCCTGAACGCGAGATGCCGGGAGTTGCAAAGTAGTGGTCATGTCAATCTACTTTCAGCGAACGGTGTGCTTCTCGAACGCGTACATGGCGTCGATGACGCGCATGGCGTGCAGCGCATTGTCGAAGGTGGTGTCGAGCTCCTTGAGCCCGAGTACCGCTCGGATGAAGTCCTGAATTTCAGCGATGAAGGCCTCGCCGTAACCGGTGTTCACGCCGCGGCTACGGAAAGAAGAAACATCGGCATAGTGCGGGTTTGCCGGTCCCATCACGACGTGACTCGGGCCCGTGGTCGCGGCATCGCCGCCAGCCTGGAAGACCTGGAGATCGTTGTAGTGCTGGGTGTCAAAGTGCGCGGAGCCCTTGCTCCCGTACACCGAAAGTGCGAGTCGATTGGGCTGACCGTAGGCGACGCGACTGGTCAAGAGCGATCCCGTGGCCCCCGATTCAGTGCGCACGAGCGCGCTCGCGAAGTCGTCATTAGTAACGGGATGCGGTTCCCCCGCACGGTCGCGGCGCTCGGGGATTGAAGTCTGAAAGTGCGCGGAGAGGACATCCGCGATGGGTGAAATCACGAAAGCAATGGCGTCAACCGCGTGGGCCCCGAGGTCGCTGAGCGCGCCGCCGCCAGCCGTGGCGCGGTCAAACCGCCAGGTGAACGGGTCGGTCGTAGCCGCCGCGTGATCCGAGTAGTAGCTGGACTCAAAATGCCAGATATCGCCGAGTTGACCCTCGCGAACAATCTTCGCCATCTGGGCGAGGGCTGGAATCCGTCGGTACGAGAAACCGACCGCATGTGTTCCGGAATTCTCCTTGGACAGTGCCGTCAGATACTCCGCATCCTCAACACCCACCCCGAGTGGCTTTTCGGTCAGGACATGCTTGCCGCTGGCAAGCAGCACCTCGAGGACTTCCCGGTGAGCGTGGTTGGGGAGAGCGACGCTGATGATATCAATCTCCGGGTCATTGGCGATCTCGGTGATGTCCGTCGTTGCGCGCCGGAAACCGTAGCGGAGGCGAACATCCTCCGCGAGTGACTCGGACACATCGGCAACGGTGTCGAGCTCGAGAGTGAGCCCGCGCAGGTCGTCAGCCATCGTTGCATTTCGGTAGCCGAAGGCGTGGGCTTGACCGGCCATGCCTGCGCCAACCAGGGCGACTTTCAAGGTCTTTTGCACTGCTACGTGCTCCTTTCGATTTCAGTCTTCACTGACCAAATCAGGTCTGATACGGTTCACTTTAGAGCGGTCTAATTTATTCTGTCAACCGCACTACAAAGATGTGGGAGTCGCTATGCGAATTGGAATTCTTACGGATAGTTTGTCGGAATTAACTCTTGATCAGGCCCTGCAATATGCCGGGGAAGTCGGGGCACAAACGGTTGAGTTTGGTGGCTCTTCACGAACGAGGGTGTAGTCGGTTGAGCGCGTCGGTGGCCGGGTAGGGGTCGAGGTCTCCCGGATGATGGAAGTTCTTCACGCTTGCCATCCCGAAAGACCTCGACGTGCTCCACTCTACT
>NZ_WBKB01000010.1 GCF_008831155.1 Gulosibacter chungangensis
CTCTCCGTAAATGAACAACACTGACATGAACACAAAACGCATCCACACCAGCAAAATTCGAAATACACTGACCCCGAAAGATCAGAGTTCAATCAACTGACAAAACAAACCACACACACCCAAACGGGCATGTACTGGCTCTCTTTATCCAAAATAAGGAACCACAAAAGGGTCCAAAATGGCATTAGACAATAAAAGTGCACACTGTTGAGTTCTCAAGGATCGGATGCACCCCACCATTCACCACACCAGACGACTACTGTCGCGCTAGTTTGTGTGGCTTCCTCGTGGAGGCAACTTCACAATCTTACAACAGGCTTTCCTGCGTGTCAACTCCAACTCCCGTGAGATCTAACCGATCTTTCGAAGCGGCGAACCACTCAATATTCTTGAGTCTGGTTCAGACACTGGCAGGCGTTCCCGCCTTGTTGTGTTGTTGTCGTTTCCGGCAACTCCATAAGCATAGGACACTCGAAACCCCCACCGCAAACCCGGGCACCCCAAACCCCCGCCTTCGGCACCAGAACGGGGCACACGACCCAACAACCCGGGCGTGTCACAGGCCCAAAAGGCCTATCTCAACACTCGACACAAAACAAAAGCCGGCCCGCACAAGCAGCCAGAACAGAACCATCCATCCCTAACCACCCATACGGACCGGCATTCACAGCCCCGCGCTTGTCCGGCCTACGACTGCTTGCGACAGCAAACCGGCCGATCGCCCGCTAAGCCGCAGCGACCACCCTTCGTTTTCGCTGCAGGGCGACTGCCGTGATGGCCAGCGCCGCGGCTCCGATCAGCACGAGGCCGGAGATCGCGGCGAACACGTCACCGGCGGCACCGCCCGCATAGATTGCTTGCAGACCAGAAACCACCTGGCCCATCGGCATGAAACCGCTCAGGCTCTGTGCCCACCCTGCACTGAACTCGAGCGGAATAATCCCGGGGACGAGGATCAACTGCAAGAGCAGCAACGCGATCGAAATCACGGCGGCCGTTCGGCGTCGGAAGAGCGTCGCAAAGAGCAGGTGGAGTGCGGCAACGCATCCGGTCGCCAGAATCGCGACCACGAGAGAACCGAGTAAGCCGCTCCAGGGTGCACCCAAGAACAGGTGCGGGATGACGGACAGCACCAGCGCAACAACGCCCACCGGGATAGTCAACTTTCGTGCTGCCGCGAGGAAGATCGTCGCGTTCGAGGCACTTGACTCAAGAATGTCTTCGGTCACTGTCCGGCGACGCAACGCGGTGATAAGCGCCGCAAGCCAAATACCGACCGCGAGGCCGATCGCGCCGAGCACACCGCCAAAGGTTGGATCGTGCTTCGCGACAGTCTCGGCGATAACCGGCTCGGCGAGAATATCGGCGAAGGCTTCGGGATCACCAATCGCGTTCTCTGCCTGATCGGCACCGTCCTGCAAACCCTGGGCCATCGTGCGGGCGCCGTCTTCAAGCTCGCCGATCCCGTCACCGAGTTCTTCACCGCCCTCATTCAGCTCCTGTTGACCGTCGTGAATCTGGCTCAGCCCATCCGCGAGCGCCGATGCGCCGTCACCAAGCTGCGACGCACCATCTTCCAACTGCGAGCCGCCGTCAACCAACTGCGAACCGGCATCAGTGAGCTGTTCGCCACCGTCAATAATCTGGCCCGAACCATCCACGATCTGGCCACCGCCGTCAATCAGCTGCCCGGCTCCATCCGAAAGCTGACCAGCGCCATCCGCAATCTGGCCGACACCCTCGGTGTACTGAATAATTCCGTCAGCGAGTTGACCGACCCCATCCCCGGCCCCCGCAAGGGAGCCGAGCTGATCGGCAGCATCCGAAAGCCCCGACTCGAGAGAACCGAGGTCGAGACCGGAAGTGTCGATGGCGCTGAGCAGCTGATCCACCGCATCCCGGCAGTTCGTGGCCGTTGCCGGATCAACTGCCTCGAGTTCATCGCAATAGGTGCTCAGCGTCGAGGGATCGAGATCCGATAGGCCACCGAGCAGCGGCGCGAGTTGCTCAAGCTGGTCGGCGAGGCCTGCGATCTGCGGACCGTAGTCGCTAAGTTGATCCGCCATACCCTGCAACTCACCGGCGGCATATTGCAGATCATCCGAACCACCGTCGAGCTGATCAAGCCCGGAAGAAAGCTCCTGCACTCCCCCGGCGAACTCATTCACGCCACCGACATAGTCCTCTACACCCGAGGCATACTGCGAGACACCGCCGACGTACTGGTCCACGCCGTCCACGTAGGCCGAGACACCGCCGGAATATTCATCGATCCCGTCCGCGAACGTACCCACGCCATCCGAGAACTGCACCGCACCGTCATAGGCCTCACCCGTGCCATCGGCCAGCTGCACACTTCCGTCGAGGAATTGCGAGAAACCGTCGTCGAGCTGTCCGATGCCGTCAGCAAGTTGCGTTGCCCCATCGGCAGCTTCCTGCAGGCCGCCCGCCGATTCATTGAGCCCGTCAACGAGACCGACCGCGATCATGTTCGTCACGGTCTGCCCGAATTGTGCCGTAAGACCGTCAAACACATCCTGGCTGACCGCACCGGTCAACCAGTCCTTCGACTGGCTGGTCGTGATATCGATCCGCGCAGCCCGCGGGTCACCACCCGAAAGCGAAACAATCGAGGCCGAGAAATCCTCCGGAATCGTCAGTACGACATACGCCTCCCCCGAAGCGATGGCTTCCTGCGCGGTGTCCTGACTCGCGAGCTGCCAATCGAAGAGGTCGACATTCTCGGTATTCGTAAACCAGCTCACGAGCAAGCGCCCAGCGACCACTTGGGTTTCGGTGCCGTCGGCATTCGCTTGCGTTGCCATCTCATCGTTATTGACGATCAGTGCGGGCAGGGTGCCGCTGCGTTCATTTGCGCCACCGAGTGCCGCGAAATAAAGGCCGACCAGGGCCAGCGGCACGAAAATCGCGACCAGCAGGTTTCGGATGCGCGCATTCTTGAAGCTCGCGGCGCGGCTATCGGGTCGAGTGGTGGCGCTCATGCGCGCGCATCCTTTCCAAACAGGGAGTGGCCAAGGGGTGAGGTGTCACCGGCATGCTGCGGTAGTGATTCGGTTCGCAGTTCGACGACGGTGATGCGTCTGCGCAAATCGCTGAGGTCCGATTCGGCAGTGTCCAACACGACCGAGGAGTCGAGACCGACGACCAGCGTGATGTCGCGGTTAATCAGTCGTGAGACGGCCCGCACCACTGAGGTCACCAATGGGGCCCCTGCCTGCCCGTGGGCGACGGCACCGAAGTCGATCACCAGTAGTTGCGGGATCTCCACGATCGAAACCCCCGCGAGCGCGACGGACCTCGCCACCGCATCCAGCGCATCCAACCGGCTCGACTCGCGCAGACCACCCGGGTGACCGATCGCGCGCAGAGCCGCGTTGAGTTCCTCGAGCACAATGCGAATTTCCGCGGGTGGGATTTCTTCCCGAGCGGTGGTGCGACCGTATGCACCGTGGCGGCCGAGGAGCTGGCCGAGGGTCAGCTCGCGCTCTCGGTCGCTGAGTGAATCGAGATTGCACAGCGCAACCTGCGAGATCAGTGCACCGCCATCGCCCGGCACCGTTCGGCCGAGAATCTGCGCGCGACCGCTTGCCGGGTCAATCCGTCCCGCAAGGGTTGCTTCGAGCAGCCTGCGGGATGCGAGATCGCCCCGCACGAACAACATGCCGCCAGCAATAACATCGCAGGTCACTGGGCTCGCCGATCCGTCGCCGACGCGCAGGTCTTCGAGTGCGATCGCCGCGTGATGTTCCTTCGCCCAGGCTGCACGTTCACGGTACTCGCGCAGCGCCTCGCCCTCGATATCGAGGTCGGGCAGGATGCGGTCAAGCCACTTTGGCAGCGTCCAGGCATGCTCCCCAAAGAGTGCCATCAGCGCGGGTACGAGCGTCATGCGAACCAGGAAGGCGTCGAAGGCGATGCCCGCGGCGAGACCCAGTGCAATCACCTTAATCACACCGGCACCTTCCGGAACGAACGCGATGAAGACGAAGAACATGATCAGCGCCGCGGCGGTCACCACGCGAGCCGCATTCGCGAATCCATCTTCGATCGCATCCCGAGCCTTTGCCCCGCGAACGTGCGCTTCGCGCATACCTGACACGAGAAAGACCTCGTAGTCCATCGCGAGCCCGAAGACGATCGCGAGCAGAATGATGGGCAGGAACGCGATAATCGGGCCGGGCACAATGCCCATAAATTCGCCGAGGATACCGTCCTGGAAGATCAGCACGACGATGCCGAAGGCCGCGAAGGCCGAGAGCAAGAAGCTGAGCGCCGCTTTGAGTGGCACCAACACCGAGCGGAACACCATCATCAGCAGAATGAAGCTCAACCCCACGACCACGCCCGCGAAGGGCAGCAATGCGTTGTTGAGTCGGTCAGTGATATCGATTTGTACCGCGGTGGCACCGGTTACCGAGCTGACTGCGCCGTAGTCCGCCTTGATCTGCGGCGCGAGCTCGCGCAGTGCGGTCACGGTGTCAAGCGTCGCGGGGTCATCGGGCCCGGTGGTGGGCACAACCTGAATGATCGCGGAGTCAACCGTGATGTTCGGGATGGCCGAACCGGCCGACTGCACACCGGGGGTATCGGCGACCAGATCGCTAATAGCGGCCAGGTCATCCATCATTGTCTCGTTCTCAACCTGGGTGATGTCGAGCATCACGACCATCGGGCCGTTGGCACCCTCACCGAAGTGATTGGTGATGATGTCATAGGAGTCGCGGGCGGTGGCGCCGACAGCTTCGCTTCGTCCCGAGGGGAGCGAGGTCTCCATGTGGAGCGCGGGCAGTGCTAGGGCGCCGAGCCCGGCGATCACCAGAATCACAAACACGATCGGTGCCTTCAAAACCGCGCGTACCCAGCGGCGACCCATCGTGGGTCGTTCATTGCGGCCGGTCTCGCGCTTGAGAGCACGTGATCCCGGTTTCGGACGGAGCCGCTCGC
Source organism: Gulosibacter chungangensis (assembly GCF_008831155.1). Classification (GTDB taxonomy): domain Bacteria; phylum Actinomycetota; class Actinomycetes; order Actinomycetales; family Microbacteriaceae; genus Gulosibacter; species Gulosibacter chungangensis. The sequence continues at coordinate 4,966 of NZ_WBKB01000010.1, forward strand.
CGGCGAAGGCGAGGAGCGCAGGTAACAGTGTGAGTGAGGCAAGCAAGGCCATGAACACACCGGCCGCGGCGGCAACGCCCATCACCGAGAGGAAGGGGATACCGACAATCAGCAGTCCCAATAGCGCCACCATCACGGTCGCCGCGGCGAAGGTCACCGCGGAACCCGAGGTACCCACCGCAGTCGCGGCGGACTCTTCCACATCCTCACCCCAGGCCAACTGATTTCGGTGTCGGGAGAGGATGAATAGGGCATAGTCAATCCCCACCGCGATACCGATCATCACCGCAAGGAGTGGACTCGCGCTCGAGACAGTGATGAACCTGGTGACAAAGAGCAGTGCCCCCATCGTCACACCCACCGCAATAATCGCCGACGCCAGCGGAAGCCCCGCGGCCACGACCGATCCGAACGTCACGATCAGCACGATCGCAGCAAACAGCACACCGATAGCCTCGGTAATTGTCACGCCGTATTCGATGTCCTGATACAGCTGACCACCGAATTCCACCCGCAAGCCGTCGGCTTCGAGGCTCTGCGCGATCTGGGCGACCTCTTCTTTGTCGTCCACGAGGTCGCTCATGACGTTGGTGTCGAACTGCACGGAGATAATCGCCGCGCGGCCGTCATCGCTCAGTGAGCCGGTGGCGTATTCCGAGAACGGATCGAGGGCCTGTGCCACGTGACCGACCTCATTCAGCTGTTCCGAAACATCCGCAATCGCTTGGCGACGGTCCTCGATCGTGCCGGATTCCGCCTCCAAAACGATCTGCGCACTCGCGCCGGCGACTTCCGGGAACACCTCGCCGAGCCGATCAAGCGCCTCCTGCGATTCGGTACCTGGAATCTCGAAGTCTTCCTTCATCTCGCCACCGAGCCCAAGGCCGAGCCCGAGCGTGGCGACGAATACTGCCAACCAAGTGATCAGCACCGGCCATCGGTTGCGAAATGAGAATCTTCCGATGCGGTACAGAAGCAGCGCCAAAATTGTCCCTTATCTGAAACGAAGGATGCGCGACAGCGAGGTCTCGAGGCAATGAACCGAAAAATTCGCCCGCTTCGCGATGCAACACCACTAAAGCTATCGGTTTTATCGAGCTCTGCGGGAACTCGGCACCATTAATTGGATCTTCGTTCGCGCCCCGCGAAGCTTTGGATCCAGACAACCGGGCTTGTCGTGAACCGAACCCTCACTCGGCAACGGGTACGCTGATTGCGCTGGCATCTATGCCAGATCAACGCTGCAATACGAAGGAGTCCAGATGCGCAAGTACCTCCTCAACGGTGCGCTGCTGTCAGCAATCGCCGGGATCATCCCCACTCTGAAGAAATCTCAAGAGGCGCGCTCGACCTGGACCACAGTCCTGCAGTGGGTGGTTTGGGGCGCAACCGTCGCCCTCGCTGTCATCGCCATTCGTGAAAACGCGGAAGCAGCAAGAGAAGAAGAACTCGAAGCCTAGAAGTAAAACGGCAGACTTTCTCTTAAAGTCCGCCGTTTTACCGTGTGGCGACCAGGAAACTCCAGGTCAAGTCCCTAAGCTTCGGTGAAGCCACGAAAGGGGTCTACGGATGTTTGGCTGGATCCGCAAACTTACCCAGCGGGCGGCGGTCGAAGAATCGACTGACACGTCCTCTCTTCTTGCACCCGATAATTCGGCTGCAGAAACCCACGCGCAGCAGGCGCCGCTACCGCGCACCGACTCGATTGCTTCTTCACAGGCAATCGAGCCAGCACCGCGCATGGTCGATGTCTATACGCCAGAACCGATGCCGGAGCCGCCGACCTCTGAGCTTCCCGAGCCACAGCTCGCGGAGTCTTTCGAGGCACCCGGCACGGTAGAAGAGGAAGTGGTCTTCGAGGATGACCACACCTTCACGCCGGTGAATTCAACTGAACGCACGAGTGCCTTTGCTGCACCCGCAACCTCGGTCAACACTGCGACTGTCACAGTTGCAGAGACGGCGGTTGCTGAAGCACCGGTTACTGAGCTCGAGAATGCTGCAGCAGAAGCCGAAGCTATCGATGAACGCATCGAAGATGCGAGCGAAGCCGCCGCTGCGATCGCGACCGAGACGGCCGAGGCGACCGAAGCATCCACCGAGCTGGAGCCTTCACCGCTGGAAGCCGAGTTCGACGGGCTGCTCTCCGCGCCCTCGCCGCGTCCGGCGATGCCGTTGAGCGCTCACCCGAACTTCGCGGGACTCGGTCTGGCGCAGTGGGAGCCCATCGCTCCGCGCCTGCTCGAACCGGAAGCCGCGCTCACGCCGGCAGCACAGGAAGAGCTGATCAAGCTCTTCGATGACCTCTTTGGCCCCTGCGGCCGTTACCGCCTCGAGTGGCGCACTGACCGTCGCGCAGGCGACGATGCGATGTTCGCCGAAATCATGACCGCCGATCTCGTACGCCGCGTGCAAAACACCATCGCGGATGTTGCTGAGCTCGAACGTCCCGAGCCTCCCAAAGCGATCCAAGCGGCATTCGTTGACCTCGAGGAAGACGGCGACGCAGACGAGGCCTTCCGCCAAGCCAGCTAGCTCACGCATTCGCTCGGTCCCGGCCAAGCGAATCCGAGCATCCAGACCCCAATAAAGAACCCGACCAGAATCATCTGGTCGGGTTCTTTATTGGTTGCGCGTGAGGCTCTATCCGATCTCCGTCTAGATCATCGACAGGCGGATTGCATCCCACATCCCGGCGAGCACGAGGCCGATCACCGCTAGGTACCAAATCACAACAATGACCCAGGCCCAGCCGGTCAGGGCTTGGCCTGGCTTGGCCAGGCCCTTCCCGAACCGACCCTGCGCGAGATTCGCCACCGTGGTGAGCGTCATCAACGGAATCGTGGCCGCCCAGATGATCATGCACCACAGGCATAGGGCGCGCAGTTGGAAGCCGCTGAACCACTGCAGGTAGGTAATCAGAACCGCGCCACCGAGCAGCCCGATATTGAAGATCACCAGGTACCAGCTCGGCAGTTTCGCACCGGTGGTCAGCACGACCCCGGTCACCACTGCGATCGTGAAGCAGACCAGGCCCAGGATGATATTCGGGAACCCGAGCACCGCTCCGGCGCTCGACATCATCGCAGGCTGGCAGGTTACGAAAATGCTGATGTCACACAGCAGTTCGGCGTCGGGCTCGGTCAGCGCGTGCAGGTATTCCAGCGTCAGCGAGAAGCTCGCGATGAGCCCAATCCCGCCCAGGACGATCAGCACCCAGCCAAGGCCACGGTTGCGGAATAGCGCTGGCAGCTTCGACTCGGTTACCGCGGTTGTGGATGCACCGGTCGCCTCATCGAGGTCGTGCGCGCGTTCGCTCATCAGCGGGTTACTCCGCCGGAGTTTCTTCGGTCGCGGCCGACTCGGCGGGCTCAGTTTCCGCTGGCTCAGTCTCGGCAGGCGCCGGAGCTGCTTCACCGGATGCTGCCGCAATTACCGCGCGCAGTTCGTCACCCGAGGTGGGCAAGGTCTCCTGGTACTCGCCGTCGATAAAGAGCGAAGGCGTGCCCTGGACACCGTCAGTGCGTGCCTGATTGGTGCGATCGCTCATCCACCACGAGAAATCGCCGTTCTCGATGGCTTGCAATGCTTCTTGCGAAGTGACTCCGAGCGCGGCGACCTGTGTCGCGTAGTCACCGTAGGACATCGTGGCCTGGGTTTCGGCGGGGATCGCGAAGAGACCGTCCATAACGGTGAAGAAGAGTTCCGGCTGGTATTCCACGACTGCCGCGGTGGCCGCGCCGGCAACGAGACCGTATTCGCTCACGAAGCGGATCATATGGAAGTTCACCTTCGCGCTGCCGTCAGCAATGACCTGTTCGATGTCGCCGCCAAGCACCTCGTGGTAGTCCTGGCAGTGCGGGCAGGAGAAGTCGAAGTAGTAGTCGACAGTGACCGGTGCGTCCTCGAGCCCGACGACAATGCCGTCGTTCGACGCGGCAATCGGCACCTCGACCTCTTGCCCTTCGCTGTTCGTGATCGCCACCGTCCCCGAAGATTCCGGAACCTGCTGATTACCGAACCACTTCGGTCCCATCACGACCAGCAGCACAATCGCACCGATCACCACGATCGCGCCGACCACGATGCCGATCTGAGTGAACATCCGGTTGCGGCGCTTGCGAGCCTCTTCCTTCAGCCGGAGGGCGTTTGCTTCCTCGCGGAGCTTTCGAATGTGTTCGCGGTCTTTACTCGCCATGGTGTATTAGAAATCCATTCAGATTGGTCAGGAACGCACGGTCCCAGGATTAGTTAAGCCTGCAACTGTCTCGCAGTAGGGTACCCCAGGTCCACAAACTCAGGCTTGGAAATCCTTGTGCCGAACACCTAGTGCTTCAGCAGTCGGCTCAGGGCTGAATTATCTGTCCGCCCGTGCGGATCAAGGTCGGTGCGAATATGTGCGAAATCACCGTACCGAGGCATTACGTACGCAGCCTCCGCGCCGTTGAGGGTGTGCCAACCGCCCCAATTCGGCAAACCGCCCAAGTCGATGAAGAGGTTCTCGGCTTGGCGCAGTGCCTGCTCGGCTCCTTCCTCGAAACGACCCGGCAGTTGCAAGCAGACCGCCACAACATCCTCACCGTAGGCAGGCGACAGCCACACCCCGTCCGCGGCAACCAAAGAAATCCGAACGTTCGCAGCGGCAAAGGCCTTACCGCTTGAAACCAACCGGCCAAGTTCAGCCACAACCTGCCGCGCCTTGGCAATCGGGAACTGGTATTCCACCTGCAAACCGTAATCGGCATCCCCCGACACATCGGTGGACTGCCGCACGCTTTCCGCGCCGGTACGGTCGAAAAGGTTCGAGACCCGGTCAATCGCGGGTGCCAGGAAAGGCAGGAATTTCGCGAGCTTCTCCCGGAAGCGTGCGCGCTTGCGAGGCTTGGTCTGCAGCCTCGGTTCGGCCTGGGCTGCAATAGCCGGATACGCGGCCGCCTCGAGTGCTTCGGCCTCGTCTTCGAGCCAGCCGACGGTTAGTAGTGCCTGATCGCCATGAGGGCGCCAATCCACTCGATAAAAATCCGTCTTCGCGCGCGCCTCGAGAATATCGCTCACCAGTCGCTCAATATTGCGACGCTTGCGGTTGATCCGCAGTTTGGCGTAGCGACGAAACTTTACCGTGACCTCGGCGATCACCCCGAGTGCCCCCAGGTTGAGTCGGGCCGCCGGTAGATAGTGCATATTCGTGCGCTCGGAAATCTTCAGCAGTCGGCCCTCGCCGGTCACGAGAGTCACGCCGTCAATGAGCGCCGAAAAACTTGCCTCGCGGGGTGCGTAGCCGTGTGCGCCAGTGGCAACGGCGCCACCGAGCGTGGCTTTTCCGTCACCCGGCGCGCCAATCATCGCGGCACCGTACTTTCGCAGTTCAGCGTTCGCCTCGTCGACGGTGGTGCCCGCAAGGAAGGTCGCTGTGCCAAGGGTGTCATCCACGCGCACCATGCCGCGCAACTCGGAAGTATCGATCAGCACCCCGGGCGCCGCGGCAATACCGGTCATCGCGAATCCAGCCCCGGTCGCGTGCACCTGCTCACCGTTGATTGCCGCGTGACGGACTGCATCCACCACCTCATCGACCGTGGTGACCGACACAATGCGCGTCGGCAGACTGCTCGCTGAACCGACCTTGTTTTCCCAGCGAATGCCAGTTCGCTCGCGAGATACCCCTGTACCACGCGCATCCTTCGTTGCGAGTCCGCTCGTACTGCTCACAGGCTCCGCCTTCCTCAACCATCGCTCAATGCTATTCTCGCCGATTCCGATCGGCCACCGCACGCCCAGTGTGCAAAGCCGCGCAATCAGGAAAAACGCGCTGATCAAACTCTACTCGGTAGCGCCGCTATGAATCCCCACGGTCAAGCGGCTTGGCGGTGGATGCGCGAACCACCAGGTTGACCGGGCTCACCTCGACGATCGGGTCGGTGGGCTCCTCATGAATCACCCGTCGTAATAACCGCACGCAGGCGGCACCAAAGTCGCGTGGTCGCAAATCCAGCGAAGTAATCTGCGGCTCCGTGTACTGCAAGATCGAGGAATCGGCCGCCCCGGCAATGAGGAGGTCCCGTCCGGGTTCACGGCCGGCAGCCATGGCGGCCGTGAGCACTTCAATCACGGTGCCATCAGTCATCGAAATGATCGCATCAATAGACCGGTCATCGACCAGCTCCGTGGCCAGGGCGCTCACCTCTTCAGCGGTACCGGGGAAGCTCGTCTCATAAATTCGCGGTTCGAGCCCGCGCGCTTCGCACCAAGCGAAATAGGCCGCACGCGCAGAACTTGCCCAGTCGGTGGACCCGACCGGCGCAATGAGCGCGGGAATCTTCGCGCCCTGTGTTTCAAGATGGTCGAGCAACATCGGGAAGGTCTGCTCGTGATTGCCGTGTACGGTGCCTCTCACGGCGGTCGAATACTGCAGTGGCCGCTCACCGGTGACCACGGGAATACCGGTTTTTTCAGCAGCCTTCAACATCCGGTCGTCGAGCTGCGGGTCGAGCACCAAGAGGCCATCAAAATCAAGCAGCGTGCTCGCGGGGTATTCCCCCGAGATAATCGCCACGAGCAGGCCCTCCTCGCGCGCCGCATCCACCGCGCCGAAGGCCAAGTCCATGTAGTACTCGCGGATCGTTGACCCTGGCGGGAGGCACAGGCCAATGACCCCCGTGCGCTGGGTGCGCAAATTGCGGGCGGCACGATTCGGGCGATAGCCGAGCTCGGCGGCTGCGTCTTTGACACGTTGGCGAGTGGCCTCCGACACGCGCCCGCGATTCGTTAGCGCGAAGGAAGCTGCCGAGCGGGAGACGCCGGCTCGGTCTGCGACGTCCTGCAGTGTCACCGCGGGACGACGGGCAGCACCGTTGTTGCCTGAATCTGCGCTGATCACCATGATGTGGAATTTACCACCCCGGGCCAGATTTGCAATATCGATTTAGCTCCGGCCGGGTAAGGCGTCTTTAACCCCAGCTTGGCGGCGTCTTTTCAAAGTGGGGAGTAAATGAGGAATTCGCGTTTTCGTTGACTCCTCTTGACCTGTCCGGGAAGCACAAAAGCCCCGACTGGATTGCTTTCCAGTCGGGGCTTTTGTGCTCTTGTGCGCCCCCCGGGGCTCGAACCCGGAACCCATTGATTAAGAGTCAATTGCTCTACCATTGAGCTAGAGGCGCCTGCCGTCGCGATGACGACTGAGTGAGCTTAGCACGGTAATTTTCGCGAATGCAAATCCGCTTTTCTGCGCGGCGTGTTTCCCAAGTTTTCGCCAAACTTGGCCCCGACCCGATCGGGCACAATGGGCCTAGAACCTATCCGCGAGAACCTACGAGGAACCACACATTGTCTGAAACCGCTGCCACCATCCGTCTCGAAACCGGCGATACCGCCCCCGCGTTTACCCTGACCGATCAAAGTGGCAAGGAAGTTTCGCTTGCCGATTTTGCCGGCCAAAAGGTGGTGCTCTACACCTACCCCAAGGCCTTCACCCCCGGGTGCACGAAGGAAGCCTGTGACTTCCGCGATAGCGAAGCGCGCATTACTGCCGCGGGGTACGTCGTCCTCGCCGTCTCCTCGGACCCGGTTGAAAAGCTCTCCCGATTCAAGGAAGAAGAGCAGCTGCCATTCACGCTCTTGAGCGATCCAGACCACAGCGTGCAGACGGCCTACGGCGCCTACGGCGAAAAGAAGAACTACGGCCGCACCTACATTGGCTCGATTCGTTCAACCTTCCTGATCGATGAGGAAGGCAAAATCATCGAGGCACTGTACAACGTCAAGGCCACCGGCCACGTTGACCGCATCCTCAAGAAGCTTGCGGCGTAGCGAACGCTAGCGACGGCGCAGCTGTTCGGTAACTGCCGGGTGGAAGATCAGGATCAATACCGCTAACGCGAGGATCGCAATCACCCAACCGAGTAGCTGCGCCATATCGCCCTGCAAAATCACCACAGCCGCAGCTGTCTGCAAGACCTGCCACGTAATGGCTGCGCTTCGGGTCCAGGTCTGCCCTTGGCGGATCCCAACAAAAATGGCCGCGAGAAACGCTGCGCCGATGAAGGCAAGCACGATCAGGGCGATCGAGGTGGCAACCGAGAGGGCGGGTTGTGTGAGCAGGTCATAAATGAGCAGCACCGCAACCGCCAGCATACCAACGGCTTCGACCCCGATGAGAGTGCGCAGCACCCGAACGGGCCACTCCGGCGCCGATTTGACCTGTTCGCTCACGGCGCCTCCGAATAATTTTCCTTGATCAGCATGCAAGGGCGTGGCAAGATAATACTCCAGATCATGACATCAACCGCTGAGTTCCGCACTTTTCGAATTTCAGCGACGGTAAATGTCTCGCAGCTCCCCTTTCTGGAGCGTTTTCATTCGTGCGCGGATTTCGCGTAGACAAGGAGCCCCATTCCATGGATTGGCGTGACAGTGCAGCATGCCTCGAGTACGACCCCGAGCTGTTCTTCCCCGTGGGGAACACCGGACCGGCACTCGAGCAGATTGACAACGCGAAAGCGGTCTGCGCGCGATGCCGAGTAACGGAGCAGTGCCTGCAGTACGCACTGGACACGAATCAGGATTCCGGTGTTTGGGGTGGCCTCTCGGAAGACGAGCGCCGCGCACTCCGTCGTCGTGCCGCCCGCGCACGCCGCGCTTCCTAAGAAACGCAAACTTCTTTTTCGTGAGGACGAGCTCTTGCTCGTCCTCACGTTTTTTATGCGTCGATTTCTAGGCGGCGACGAATACCGGAACGCCGCTAAATCGTGTCGATAGCTTCGGTGTTCGAGGTCACACCCCAGCGCTTCGGGATGCGGATTTCCACGCACGTCCCCTCACCCTGGGTGGAAGTCCAGTCAATGGTGCCCGCGAGTTCACCTTCAACGAGGGTTCGCACAATCTGTGTGCCGAGGCCGGTACCGTCGTGGCCGCCGACCATCCCCCTACCGTTGTCTTTCACCTGGACATTGAGAAAGTCTTCATCCCGGTTGACTTCGACCACCACGTGACCGTCCGCGACATCATCGGCAAAACCGTGCTCCACGGCGTTGGTCACGAGCTCCGTCAGTGCGAGCGCCATTGGGGTGGCATATTCACTCGGCACCGCGCCAAAGGATCCACGCAGTTCCGGGCGGATGCGTGCGGTACCGGTACCACCAGCGACCTCGGTGGCCAACCGCATCACGCGCAAGAAAACTTCATCAAACTCTACCGACTGCGAGAATCCACCGGACAGGGTATCGTGCACCACCGCGATCGAGGACACCCGGCGCATCGCCTGCAATAGTGCCTCGCGTGCCTCATCCGAACGGGCACGGCGGGCTTGGATGCGCAAGAGTGCCGCAACAGTTTGCAGGTTGTTCTTCACCCGGTGGTGAATCTCGCGAATCGTCGCGTCCTTGGTAATAAGTTCCTGCTGCTGGTGCCGCACCTCGGTGGTGTCACGGCACAACAGCAGGGCACCAAGTCGCGTGCCCTGTCGATGCAGTGGAATGGCCCGCATCGTCACGTTGACGCCACGCGCGTCAATATCGGTCATCCACGGTGCACGCCCGGTCACGACCAGTGGAAGTGCCTCATCCACCGTGACGTGCCGCTTGTCATCCACGAGCGTGGAAGCAACATCGGCAAACACTTCGCCTTCAAGTTCGCCACCAAAGCCGAGCTTGTTCATCGCTGAAAGTGCGTTCGCGCTCGCAAAGGTCACGACCCCATCCGGGTCGAGTCGAATCACCCCGTCGGATGCGCGAGGCGCGCCCTGACGGTTGAAGTCGGGGGCATCCGGATCGGGGAATTCGGCGGCCTCGATCATCGTGAAGAGATCTTCCGAGATCTCTCGGAAGGTGAGTTCCTGCCGCGTGAGGTGGCGAGGACCCGAGAGATTGGTGTGGCGGGTAATAATCGCAATCGACTTTTCCGACCGTGTCGCTTTGCCCTCATCGAGTCGCATCGAGTGCACCGGGGTAATCGTCAATTGCGCAGGAATCTCATCGAACCAGTCGGGGGCCGAGGAACGAATGGTTTCGCCGGTCTGATAGGCACGCTCGACTTCGTCCGCCCACTGTTCACGGATTTCCTGGCCGATGAGATCGCGATAGAACAGCGTCGGCGCACCGGATGGCCGCACCTGGCCAACGGCTACAAACGTCTCCGCTTCGGTGCGGACCCAGAGGACCAGGTCCGCCGTGGCTAAGTCAGCAAGTAGTTGCCAATCACTGATGAGCCACCCCAGCCATTCGCGGTCTGCAGGGCCCAGCGTGCTAAAGCGCTGAATAAGGTTGGTGATGCTCGACACGCGATAAGCCTACGAGACTCTGGCTGTCAGTGTGTTCCGGGCGTGCCGAAATGCGATCCGCGAGCGCACCGATCTGGCGGCTGAGCTGGGAACGCGGCGAGGCATCCACGATCGAAAGCGCCCCACCAATCGCCCGGTCACAAGCCTTCGGATCGTTCGGCAAGAGTGTCACCTGCTCAATGCCACCGAACCGCCGCAGCACCTGCCGAATCTGTGCCCCAGCATCCACCCCACTGACGCTCCCGCGCACTTTATTGGCGACCGCTTCAATGTGGCACTTCGCACCGACGCTTTCGAGCAGGTGCAGCCTTGCGCGCAGATATCGTTGAATCCCGAGCGGAGTGGCTTCCGCGAGCGCAATTACCGTGTCGCTGTACTCCAACACCGTGTGCGTGGCGGCATTGCGACGCGGGGCGGCCACGTCGCTCACAAGCTCTTCATCTCGCTCGAGATTGAACCCGACGTCGACGATGACAATATCCGCTTGCAGTGTTGCCTGCTCAAGGACTCCACGCATTCGTGAGCGACTCAATTCCGGCCAGCGTTCCGGATTCACGATGCCGCCGAGCACGAGGAATGAGTTCGAGAGTGTCTTCACCTGCGAAGCGATTCGCTCAAATTCCAAGCTGTTCAATGCTCCGGCTCCGGCAAGCCGACAGGCGGCGGCAAGCCCCGGTGATTCATCGGTGATCCCAAGCAGTTGCGCGACCGCACCGCCATAGGGATCGGCGTCGATGAGCACCACGCGCGCTTGGCGGTTGGCGAAGGATGCGGCCAGCGCGATGGCGAGGCTGGTGCGGCCGGGTGCCCCGTAGGGTCCCCATACGGCAATTACCTCGCCCTTCCGCGACGTTGCGGGCGGCTCACCGTGCGTTGCACTGCCGGTGGCCCGGTCGGCGGTTGCGGATGCTGTGCCCATAGGTTGCGCGCCACCGGTTTGTGGGACATTCGCGTCGGCTTGTTCGATATCGCGGTCGGAACTCTTTTTTCGCCAGGCGCCAATGCCGGTCTTTTCCTTGCCTGTGCTTTTTCTGCGCTTGCCCTCTTTGCGCTTGCTCTCGTTGCGTTCTTGGAGTTTGCGCTCGCGCCGGGAGAGTATCGGTTCGGTGCCGTTATTCGGTTCGGGGTGGGACGTGACCCGCGACGCAGTGATATCCGTCGAGTGCGCGCCTAAATGCGGTTGCCCCGTCGAAAGCCTGCCGGTGCCTGCCGAGCTGTCGTCATGCCCCGAATCTCTTTCTCGCTCATGACGAGCGGGGTTGGATGCGTTCAGCAGGGACTCGAGTTCCGGCCACTCCAGTTGCGCATCCAAGCGATCAACCACCCCGAGCGCCAGCGCATTCTTGCGCTCAACTTCGTCAGCCATCAGCACGAAGATGCGCGAACCCGCTGCGTCACAGGCGGCCAGGCTACGCGCGGTGAGAGTTTCGGGACCACCCTGAGCGAGCACAATATCCGGCCGATTACGGGTGACCGACTCAATGAGCGAATCCCCACCGGTTACGCGGTCCACGACCTCGTGGCCGGAGACCAGAATCCCCTCCAAGAGGCGAGCTTCGATATCAAAATCAACAGCGAGCAAGATCCGCACGGCCACTACTCCCCTACCGGTTGAAACACGGGCACGAGGTGCATGCGTGAGCCGTTGGTCAGTGCCGTCAGCACTTCGGCGAGATCAGCATCCGGCAGCCGCAACTCAACCTCAACCTGGCCGTTATTGACGAGTTGTTGCGATTCGAGCACCCGCACAACCTGCGCTTGTTGGACGAGCACCACGGGCGGCTCATACGTCCCCGGCCGCTCACCCGGCGCCGCTGCCCACAGCTCCACGGCCACACCGGTACTGACGTTTTCGGGCAGTGCCCCGCTGATTGCAACCACCACGGGAGCCGAAGCATCGTCTCCCGCACCGAGGGCACTCAGCGGGATAAACTCGCCCGCACCGATTGGCCTGGTGGTGATGATCGCAGCGTCGCTCAGGCTTTCCGGCGAGAGGTAGAGTTCATTGCTACCGGCAACGGGTACTTCCACAAGCGAGAGTGACTGCTCGGAGATGGTGTCTCCCTGCGCAATTGCAACGGCTGCCACGTACACCGGCACCGTTTGTTTCGCCGCCGAAACGACCCAGACAACGCCCAGCACCGAGGCGATCACCAGGACGCTGCCAATCAGCAGTCTCGGGTCGAGGCGAATACGTTGTCGAAGAATGGACATGACAGCTCCGATGGCTCGGTGGATTCAACGTCAGCCATATTGCCCGATCTCCAGATTCGGTTAGAGAGTTATCCACAGGTGCATTATTTGTCGGTGGCGCGTTGAATAATGAATCTATGCCTCAATCCCCCGCGCACCGCTTTGAGCGTTTCCTCACGCTGGCCGACGTTGCTGAGATTCTCAACGTCGAGCTCGCCATCGCGCGCGAACTCGTCGAATCGGGCGAACTCGCCGCGATCCGCATCGGGCAAGTAGGCCAATGGCGAGTCGAACAGCGCGCGCTCGAGGACTATGTGCAAGACCAGTACGAGCGTCAACGCCGCGAGGCGCGGTTCGCCGAGTCGGAGTTCGATGACATCGCGGAACTCACCTTCCCGCGGGAGGACTACTCCTAGCCGGGGGCTGTCGACACGGCAGCGCGGAATACTGCGCCGGACTAGTCGGTCTGGACGCGGATCAGCGTGAGGTCAGCCAGCGGTACGAGCCTGAACGTGCCGATCTGAGATTGCCTTCGCGGCGTCTCAATGTCGTGCATCGCAATATCAATGTGATCTCGTCCAACGCGATCGATCGTGCCGTAGTAAGTCCCGTTCAGGGTAGTAATCTCGCAGTGTGATCGACGCCGGGCGAGATCCCGAAGCGGGATGCTCAACCCGAGTTTTCCAGTTACCGCACCGGGGCGCTCAGGAAGCGGTTCTAGCGAGCGCGCGATTTGGTCACCTGTCAGCAGCACCGAGCCAATCCCAGCGATCGGCACGATACAGGCCCCGTACCTGCGGACGACTCCGACAAGGTCAGCCCCGAACCAATCGGCGCCAAATTCAATCGGTCGTATCTCGACTCGTTCGCCCGTATGCAGCTCCAGCGTAATGCGCTCATCCGGCTTCAGGAATTGATCGAGCGCCCCGAGTCGATCGCGCAGCGTGAGTCGATTTACCCGCAGGCGTTCTTCGTCAATAGCCGCTCGGCGACGTTCCTCTTCGAGGCCAGCATCAAATTGGCTCGCGAGGTCATCAAAGAGTTCGTCCCAACGCACCCCGCTATTGTGCGCTACTCGGCTCCGCCTCGAGAAAGTTATCCACAATGACGCTATGTGTCGAAGCGAAGTTCTCCACAGTTTGAAATCAATTAACCTGGACCCTGACCAATATGTGTTTAATGGTCGCGAATTGGTACGACACCGACCAACGTAGGTTCGGCTTGAAAGGCACCCACCTGAGATGTCCAGTCCCGCACGCTCCATCCACGATTCCCGATCCACACTCGCAGTACCTGCGACGCCCGGATCGTCAATGCCGGCGTCGGCGATGCCGGCACCGCTGCGGGTCGTGGAAAAAACTCACAATGAGCCATGCACGGAGACCTTCGGTGCCGGTGTCTTGACGAGCGATGAGCTCCTCCACGAACTGCCCAACCCTGAGCCGTTGCTGCGAAATCTCGGCCGCAGCGTATTTGAAGCCATGGCCGGTGTGCGCGAAGTTGAACAGATGGCGCGCTGGATCGCACCCGACGTGTTCTCTGGATTGCTCGCTCGTGTTCAGCACGCCGCACGTGCCCGGCGCATTCGCGGCAGGAGCGCGCGTCGCCCGATGATCGAAACAAAGACCTGCCTGTGGCAGTCACCCCGCGCGGGCGTCGTGGAGGCGACTGTGCTGGTCGACCTCGGTCTTCGGGTTCGAGCGGTTGTCATCCGGCTCGAGGCGTTCCGCGGTCGTTGGCGGGCCGAAAAGCTCCACGTACTCTAAGCCCGCGGCGCTACTAAGAAACGCGCTGCTACGAAAGCACGAGCCATTCCCTAGCCTCCGCAACAGCGCGCTCCGACACACCTTGCTCGGTGAGGAACGACTGCGCATTGAATGCCGCAACGAATTTTTCGAGTGCCTGCCGCCGAGAAGCGACCATCTCATCCACTATCTCGGGCGGTTGCCAGGACTCATAAGGGTGCGTCAGTCCCCGATGCCGTTCATTGATGACCCGCACTGCCAGTTCATCCTGCTGCTGAAGGTGGGCGGTATCCGCCCCCAGCGCGAGCAAAATCACCGAGGTGAGCAGCCCCGTCCGGTCACGGCCAGCAGAACAACAGATGAGCGTCCCGGGTCCCGCGTCTAGGACCGTGCCAACCGTCCTCGCCACCCGATCTCCGAACATCCCGAGGAAATCAAGGTAACCGGAAGTGTGGTTCATATAGGGCTGAAATCGGGACTTGAACGCGGGACTTTGCGGATCCTCAATCGGCGAAAAGTAATAATCGATCCCAGAGCCCTCCGACAATTCCGGTACGCCTCCGGGTTCCGCCGGATCGCGCAAGTCGATGATCCGGTGCACCCCGGCTGCCGCAGCCTGTGCGAAGCCCGCGGCCTCCCAAGCTTCGGGCTTACCCGAGCGAAACAATACGTTCGGCCGCACCACGCCACCCGCGACCTGAATGCCTCCCAGATCGCGGGCGTTGAACGAGCCGGCCCAGGTGAACTCGCGCTCCGTCGGGCCTACAACGGCATCTCGCTCAGCGCGATCCGTCGCGGCTTCAGTGGCTTCCGCGGCTTGCGCACCCCAAAACATCTCCACGGGCTTCAACCTCCCACCTTCGTAGGCCGCGAGGGCTACTTCGAGTTGCCCGAAGGCTTGGAGGGGGCCGGCTTTGAGTTCTTGGGCTTTGTCGTTTCTCGCTTCGGATTAGTTGCCCCGGAAGCACTCGTCTTCTGTCCGAACGCCCCGATCTGCGTCTTCTTCTGTTGCGCCGCACGCGACTGCTCACGAGCCAGATCCGCGGCAGAACGGCCCTGCGGTGCAGCCTGCTTTGCGGGGTTCCCCGATTTGGCTTTGCCCTTCTTCGGCGCAGACTTGCTTGTGCCGCCGCTTGTTACGCGCGTGCCGACAGCGCCCTGCGGTGCCGCACCGGCGGTGCCGCGTGCTTCGTTCAATGCAGACGCGGTGCCCTGCGACATCTCCTTGCGGATGGCCGCACGGGTCGCATTAGCGTTGACGTGCCCGGCGCCGTCGGTGACTTGCACATTGCCCTGGTCGTCAGCAGCCGAGTAGTTGAGCTTCTGCGGCTGCTGCTGGTCGAGGCCCTTCGCCTGGATGCGTACCTGACGCTGAGTGGAGCCATCCTCGGCTTCGACTTCCGTCACCTGCACGTCGAGGTTCATGAGGAAGCCGACCGACTCCTCACGAATTCCGCCGAGCATCTGCTGATACATCTCGTAGCCTTCGCGCTGGTACTCAACCAGCGGGTTACGCTGGGCCATCGCACGCAGGCCAATACCGTCCTTGAGGCTGTCCATCTCATATAGGTGGTCACGCCACTTGCGGTCGATCACCTGCAGCACGACTCGGCGCTCGAGCTCGCGCATGGCCTTCTCACCGAGAAGTTCCTCGCGCTTGTCATAAGCGATCTTTGCGTCCGAGAGCACCTCTGCGATGACTTCTTCAGAGGTCACATTCGACTCGCCGTGCTCCTCGATAATCTCCTCAACGCTGACGGTGACCGGGTAGAGCTGCTTGAGATCGCTTTCGAGGGTTGCGGTATCCCACTCCTCCGGGTTTGCCGCAGCAGTGTGCTCATTAACGATGTCGGCAATCGCGCCCTCAATGAAGCCCTGCACCTTGTCGGCCAGGTCATCACCCTCGAGGATCGCGCGCCGGTCGGTGTAGATCGAGTGACGCTGCTCATTGAGCACGTCATCGTATTTCTTCACGTTCTTACGAATCTCGGCGTTACGGGACTCCACCTGCTGCTGCGCCTTGCGGATCGCGCCCGAGACGATGCGCGATTCGAGCGCCATATCGTCCGGGGTGTTGTCATTGTCCATGATCGCGCGAGCGGCTCCCGTGTTGAACAGGCGCATCAGGTCATCCGTCATTGACAGATAGAACCGGCTTTCACCCGGGTCACCCTGACGTCCGGAACGACCGCGCAGCTGGTTATCGATTCGGCGCGACTCGTGGCGCTCGGTACCGAGCACGTAGAGGCCACCGAGATCGGCAACTTCTTCTGCTTCTTCCTCGACTTCCGCTTTCACGCGCTTGAGGATTTCCGGCCACTTCTTCTCGTACTCTTCCGCGTTCTCTTCGGGATCGAGACCGAGCGCAGTCATTTCTGCCACGGCGATGAATTCGGCGTTACCACCGAGCATGATGTCGGTACCGCGACCGGCCATATTGGTGGCCACGGTGATGGCTCCCTTACGACCAGCCTGCGCAACGATCGCGGCTTCCCGTGCGTGGTTCTTCGCGTTGAGCACCTCGTGCTTTACTCCGCGTCGAGCCAGCAGCTTCGAGAGGTATTCGCTCTTTTCCACCGAGGTGGTGCCGACCAACACCGGCTGCCCGGTGTCATAGCGTTCGACAATGTCCTCAACGACCTGGTCGAACTTCACCTTCTCGTTCTTATAGACAAGGTCCGGCTGATCGATACGCGCGAGCGAACGGTTCGTCGGGATCGGAACCACGCCCAGCTGGTACGTCGACTGGAATTCGGCCGCCTCAGTCTCGGCGGTACCGGTCATGCCCGAGAGCTTGTCGTACATGAGGAAGTAGTTCTGCAGAGTCACAGTCGCGAGCGTTTGGTTCTCGGCCTTAATCTGCACACCTTCTTTGGCTTCAATCGCCTGGTGCAGACCCTCGCTATAGCGACGACCAGCCAGGATGCGCCCGGTGTGCTCGTCGACGATATTCACTTCCCCGTTCTGCACAACATACTGCTTGTCGCGAGCGAAGAGGGCCTTGGCCTTGATGGCGTTATTGAGGAAGGAAATAAGCGGAGTATTGGCCTGCTCATAGAGGTTGTCGATACCCAGTGCATCCTCAACCCGGTCGATACCGGGCTCAAGAATACCGATGGTGCGCTTTTTCTCGTCGACCTCGTAGTCGCGATCTTCTTTGAGTCCCTTCGCGAGCTTCGCGAATTCCACATACCAACGATTGACATCGCCGGACGCCGGGCCCGAGATAATCAGCGGGGTACGGGCCTCGTCGATCAGAATCGAGTCAACCTCATCGACGATCGCAAAGTAGTGGCCGCGCTGCACACAGGCGTCCACCGAAGCAGCCATATTGTCACGGAGGTAGTCGAAGCCGAACTCGTTGTTCGTGCCGTAGGTGATGTCAGCTGCGTACTGCTCGCGTCGCTGAGCCGGGGTTAGGCCCGAGACGATGCAGCCGGTGGTCATCCCGAGCGCGCGGAAGACACGACCCATGAGGTCGGACTGATACGAGGCGAGGAAGTCGTTCACGGTGATCACGTGCACGCCCTTGCCTGGGATTGCGTTCAAGTACGCCGCGAGCGTAGCGACGAGCGTCTTACCTTCACCGGTCTTCATTTCGGCGATATTGCCGTCGTGCAGGGCGCCACCACCCATGAGCTGCACGTCATAGTGGCGCTGGCCAAGCGTGCGTCGAGCAGCCTCACGGACGGCAGCGAAAGCTTCCGTCAGCATCCCGTCAAGGATGTCCTTATCGGCTTTACCCGCTTCCGACTCTGCTTCGTAACGCTCACGGAAGTCCGCGGTCAAATCCCGCAGTTCTTCGTCGCTCAGCTCCTTAAAGCCATCTTCGAGGTGCCCCACCTGCTTCGCCATACGCTCGAGACGGCGCAATTGCCGCCCCTCGCCGAAACGCAGCATCTTCTCGAGGATTGAAGCCAAACCGATCTCCTGATAAATCTCTTCTGGGCCGTGCACAATCGGGGTGAAAGTGCCGTGAGCAGCGAAAAACCGCGCGACACACCCCGGGCCATCGTGACATCGTACTTTGCCACTATGAATGCCAACACCAGGTTTTCGCTATTTTCGGCCTCAGCCTCACAACCGACGCATGGCGGATGCTGTATGTACAACTGAAAACGATGCCCCACCGGGTGGCCGGTGGGGCATCGTTTTCAGTCTAGAGAGAACGCAACTGATGTCGACTAGGCGACGGTCGCTTCTTGCGCTGCTTTTTCATCGCCGAGCGAGATCACACCGTAATCCCAACCGCGGCGACGGTAGACCACCGAAGGACGGTCGGTGTCTGCCTCGATAAACAGGAAGAAGTCGTGGCCGAGGAGCTCCATGTGGTCGACCGCCTCGTTGGCAGTCATGGTCTTAGGAGCAAAAACCTTCTCGCGGATCACGATCGGGTTGTAGACCTCGTAGTCGTCTTCGTTGGACTCGGCGCCGGCAACCGGTGCTGCCTTGCCAGAGACGACATCGATGATGCCGGTGTCTGCGGGAACGATGTCGAGGTCGGCAAAATCCCCTGCCGCAGCCTCGGCGAGGCTCTGCCCGCGGTGAGCCTTCTTCTTGTCTTTTGCGCGACGCAGACGTTCAACGAGCTTGTCCAGCGCGATGTCGAATGCGGCGTACTTGTCACCAGCCTCTGCCTCAGCACGGATCGTCGGGAAGGGACCGAAAATCGTGATTTCTACCTTGCCTCGATCAAGGTCATTACCGGCACGGTCAGTACGCTTCTTGACCTTGACTTCGACAGACTGGGCGCGACCGGAGAGCTGCTGCACCTTCGCAGTGACCTTTTCATCCGCATACTCACGGAAACGGTCCGGGATTTCAGTGTTGCGGCCGCTGATGGTGACGTCCATCTCACCCTCCTTTGTAGAAACTCGGGAGTAAGAGTTTCCGCCTACATCCCGAGCTGGAATGTGTTGTGTCCCAACATCATAGGCAAACCTTTCCTGGGCGTCCTTGAGAGTTCTCCGGGATGACATTTATAGAATTAATCCGTGTGGTATTTACGCTCCACGCGCGCAACTACCGCAGCTCCTATGACGATCGCACCGGCCGCTCGCAGTGCCCGCGTCGCTTCCGCGAGGGTCGCACCGGTGGTGAGCAGGTCATCCACCACCACGCAGCGTCGACCGCGCACCATCGGACTGGCCGCGAATGCGCCGTGCAGATTCTGCACTCGCGCCTGTCGATCGAGGCGGGATTGATCGGCGACCTTCCGCGCATGTCGAAGTGCCGCGACCGGTCGGGATTTCGGCACCGCTCGTTCGAGCAGCAATTGGATGTGGTCATAGCCGCGCCGCGCGCGAGCCAGTTTTGTTGAGGGCACCGGGATAAGTAACAGGGGCTCATCGCTTCGCGCAGTCGAAGCTACACCCGAGCCGTCCTCGGTGCGCACGAGTGTCCCGATTCGCCGCAGCGAGATGCGTAATAGTGAGGACAGTTCTTTGGCGAGGTCCGCCCGCCCACGTTCCTTAAACGAATCGAGCACGGTCTGCAGCTCCGGTACATAGGGCATCGCCGAGATCACTCGCAGCTCTAAGTCCGGAAACTCATCGAGGCCCGGGTCAACCGCGCAACCCAGGGCATCCAGACACTCGCGGCACAGCCGCGTATCCGAGGCTCCGCAACCGCCGCAGCTGACCGGGAAAAGGGTCGCCAGCGCGTCGCGAAGTGGCTGGAGTTTCGGGAGCACCCCACCAGTGTGCGCGAAATGATCGCAGCCGGGCCTCAAGCGTCCACAGGCCCAAGCCGTGGGCAGCGGGCCTGTGGATAACGACGACTACACCTGCGCGTACAGGAAGGTGACCACCACGTCTGAGGCCTGCCAACGCGTCCCCCGCGGCGCGTAGAGCGTGCCTTGACGGTCAATCACACGCATCCCGGCGAGGGTGTTCGAGCCCGCCGTCTGCATCGCCGAGGGAATACTGCCGAGTGTCGTGAAGTTGCCACCGACCTGGTAGAGACGCACATCGGTGGTGCCCTCACCGCTTGAAATCAACATTGCTACCGAGGTCGAATCAACCCAGGCCACATCGTTTGGTTCTTCCCCGGGAAGGTCCATGATCAGCGGATCACCAAGCAGGATGGGGGTACCCGATTCGTCGCGAACAATCGGTGCGATGGCCAATTCCACACCGTCGCTCGTTTCGTAGAGAAACGCGATGCGGGTGCCGTCTCGGGAGACTTGATGGGAGACGAACTCTGGTGAAATACCCTGCGGCAAGCGAATCTCGAAGGTGTGATAGTCACCAATTTTCGTGAGATACAAGCCGGTATCTGTGGTGGATTGCGTCCACACCCAGTCCCAATTATCGAGCGCGGGTTCCACCTGGCCGCCACGTCCGTCAATGAACGTGGCCTGCGCATCCCCAAAGCTCATCGCATAGGTGCCGTTATCGGTGAGCAGCGCCACCGTTTGGCGCGAGGCCGAGAGGGCGCCGCGAATCGGCTCAAGACGCTCAACTTCGGCAAGCACATTTTCGGAGCCGTCCGGCGGCGTGATTGCGCCGCCGCTGAGGTACCCAAGGGTGTTGCCCTGTTGTACCAGTGGTGAGGAATTCACCTGCGGCGACGTAATTACGGTATCCGCCGAGGGCAGGGATACGTCAAGCCTGGCGCCGTTGACCTGCATCTCAATCGAGGACACTTCCGGGAACGCGGTAAGCGTCTGTTCCAACTGCAACCGCATGAGCGACAGCGCGCTCGCTGAGGTATTCGAGACGGCCTCAGAAAAATTGACCACGGCGGTCGTGCCGTTGAGCCGCACCGAAGACATCAGCGCCGCGCCCTCGGGGAACGCCGAAGTGACCGCATCGCCGGGAAGCATCCACTCCGCGGGGCCTGCGAGGAGCTCTTCCACCGCACGAGTCAGATTGCGGGTGTCATCTGGGAACCAGCGCAAGTCCGGCGAAGTGAACCGCTGCTGACCGTCAAAGAAGACCAGCGTGTGGGATTCAAAGAGGTCCGCAAAAGCTTGCTGGATCAGCACGATCCCATCTGGCAGCTCAGAAATTCGCCATTCGCCGTCCACTTGGACGAGTGAAAATTCAAGGGTCGCGGCGCTCGATTCCACCGACTCTCGATACACCCCGTGCCGGTCCACCTCACCGTATGTCGGCACCGACACCGTAATCTCGTCGCTCGTGCCAGCCTTCATCGAAGCCTGCCCGTCGCTGACGAGCACGCGCTGTTCTGGTGTCCAGGATTGCGCTGCGCTGTCAGTGAGGAATTCTCGGGCGATCGCGTAGTCATCTTGCGAACCGGTGCCGGCGTCGATGAACCCCTGCACGATCTCTTCCCGACTCGCTCCCGTCTCGGGTCCGGCCGGATAGTACCGAATGTCCTGAACCGTATCGTCTTCCTGCTGGTTCCCCTCCTGCACCGGCCCGGAGAGCGGAATCTGCGCGCAGGCCACCAGCACAATCACCAAGAATGCGCCGAGCCCGGCGACGAGGGATGCACGCAGCCGCTTCACTTTTCTTCTCCCTTCGCGGGTTTAGCACCGGAAGAATCGATCGGGAAGCCACCGGTATCAGGGTCGGTTTCAGCGCGATATTCCCAGCGGCCCTCCCCCAAATCACCGAGCATTGGCAGATCAATCGGCTGGGTCTCCATCCCCTGATCGTCGAAGGGGTTGACCAAACCCTCGCTCGCATCCGCGGTGTAAGTGTGCGCCCCGGCATCTTCCGGAACCAGAGGCAGCGGCGAAGAAACGATCTGTTCATCCACGTGGCGAGGCAGCGTGAGTCGGAAGTTGGAACCGAGCTCCGGCACCGACCACAACTCGAGTCGACCGTTGTGCAGTTGTGCGTCTTCTTGCGAGATTGCCAGCCCCAGACCCGAGCCACCCATGGTGCGCTTTCGTGAGGGATCCGCGCGCCAGAACCGTGAAAACACCTGAGATTGCTGTTCGTCCGTCATTCCCACGCCGTAGTCACGCACCGAAATCGCCACGGCGGTCGCATTCGCATCGACCGACACGACAATGGGTTTACCTTCACCGTGCTCGATCGCATTGGCGACCAGGTTTCGGACTACTCGGTTCACGCGTCGCTCATCGAACTCGGCCTCGATGCTCGCCGAGGTGGCGCGCAGGATGAGTGCTTCGCCCTGCTCCGCCGCCACCTGGGTCATGGTTTCAATGACGTCTTCAGCGAGGTGCGTAAGGTCATTTGGCTTGCGCAATAGCTGCACCGCACCGGCGTCATAGCGGGAAATTTCCAGCAGGTCCGCAAGCAGCAGTTCGAAGCGCGCGATCTGGTCTTGCAGCAGTTCCGCCGAGCGAGCCACGGTCGGGTCGAGGTCGTCTTTACGCGTGTACACGATGCCGGCCGCGAGTCGAATAGTGGTTAGTGGCGTACGCAGTTCGTGCGACACATCCGATACGAATCGCTGCTGCACCTTCGAGAGATCCTCCAGCTGCTCAATTTGCCGCTGCAGGTTATCGGCCATGTCATTGAAGGAACGTGCCAGGGTCCCGATATCGTCATTGCCGCGTTCGGGGATGCGCTCCTCCAGATGCCCGGAGGCGAGGCGCCGCGAGGTGCGAGCGGCCACACGAATCGGTCGAATCACGGCGCGCATGATGCCGCCGACGATTGCACCAACCATCAACACGAGGATGGCCATGGAGATTGTCAGCGTGCGCTGCACGAAGTCGAGTGTGTCTTGCGATGGCTGCATCGAATACACGAGGTAGAGCTCGTACGTGCCCGCGGAAGGCACACTCACCGTCGAGCCGACCACGAGCCCGGGTTCCACCCGGCCATCCTCACGTTCGAGTGCCACCGACTGATAGACCACGGTGCCGGGGTCCTCTTGGAGGGCTGTCCGCATTGCGTCGCTGACGAGCCCGGGTGGCACATCCGCCGAAGCAATGTCCTGCAGTGCGGCGCTACCCGCGCTGGAACTCTCGGCACGGTAGAAGGCGTAGCCGCTCGCGTTTGGGGCCCGCGCAATGGCCGCATCCAGGGCTTCTTTTCGAAGCGCAGTGATAGCGAGCTCGTCGGTTTCCAGACCCTGGTCAAATGTTGCCTGGGCGCTGCTGACCGCATGATCAGCCTCTTGCAGCGCCTGATTCGTGCGACTCGCATCCAGGTCGCGCGCGATGGTATTCCCCATCACAATCGCGACGATCACTACCGTCGCGGTGGTCAGCACCACGGCGATTAGGGTCGTACGAAATGGCAGCGAGGTGCTCCACATATAGCGGATGTTGGCGATGAGACCACTCGGGCGCCACCATTTTCCGGGCAGGGCTTCGCCTCGCCCAAAATCATCTTCATCGCTTGTGAAACTCGGGGAGAGGGTGATCGACTCCACCTCGTTATCCGGCTCCCGCCGGGAGTCTCGAAATCGCTGCAGCCAGGATTGCGGCATACGCTACGCGGGGGTGTGCCCGGCGCGGTAGCCGACGCCCCGCACCGTGGCCACGATCTTCGGCTGGTCCGGGTCGATCTCGACCTTCGCGCGTAACCGCTGCACGTGCACGTTCACCAGGCGAGTGTCGGCCTTGTACTGGTAGCCCCAGACCTGCTCAAGCAGCTCTTCGCGGCTAAAGACTTTGTTCGGGGTGGATGCGAGCGTCAGCAGCAGATCGAATTCCAGCGGCGTGAGGTTGATGGATTCATCGCCTCGCAACACTTCGTGCGCCGCGACGTTAATGGTGAGGTCACCGACGCGAATCATTTCGGTGTTCTCCGTCGGCGTTGAGCGCAGACGGGTCTTGATGCGTGCGATCAGCTCTTTCGGGTTGAAGGGCTTCACGATGTAGTCATCGGCACCTGCTTCAAGCCCTCGTACGACATCGGTCGTGTCAGACTTCGCGGTCAACATAATGATGGGAACGCCTGACTCGGCTCGGATACGGCCACAGATTTCGATGCCGTCCATGCCGGGCAACATCACATCGAGTAGCACGAGGTCCGGGTCGACTTCGCGAAACCGGTCCACAGCTTTGGCACCGTCGGCGCAGAATTCCGGCTCATACCCTTCGGCACCCAGAACGATGCCGATCATTTCAGCGAGAGCGGTGTCGTCGTCAACTACCAGAATCTTCTCGGACAAGCCGGCTCCCTTTCGTCTAAGCACACTTCGAATGGTGCGCGGTAACGATATTGCCGTATCGAAACCCGCCCTACCTCATGCCAGAGTACCCTGTTGCTCCCTCCGAACGTGTGAGCTTGGCGCCGTGTACAGAGGTGTATGCAACGATGAACTGGTGACAGATCAGTACCCAGGCCAGCCCGGACCCCAGCCGTACCCGCAGCAGCAACCTTTCCCAGGTGGCGCCGCATCTTGGGACTACGAGTCCACTGGCTCGCAGGGCCCCACCCAACCGTCAAATGGTTGGACCCCTGCCCCGAAAGCCGGACTGATCCCACTGCGCCCCCTATCGTTTGGGGAAATCTTCGGCTCTACCTTCAAGCTGTTGCGTGTGAATGCTGGCATTTCCATCGGCTCCGCGCTCGTTGTGCAGGGTATTACCGCACTCCTTGCCGCCGGGCTGCCGATCCTCGTGGGGGTGTGGGCGTCGAACCGCATCATCATGGCCGGTTCGGAGGATGCCGCGCTATTGAACTCGGCCCTGCCCGGCTGGCTCTTGCTGTCGATTCTGCCGGGAATCATCGTGTCCCTCATTGGCTCGGCACTGCTACAAGTCGTGATCGTGCAGGTTGTGGCCAAGGGCATCCTGAGTCAGAAAGCCAAATTGGGCGAGACGCTCAATTTTGGCTGGTCCCGCTTTTGGCCCATCCTCGGATTCTTCGGGCTCTACTTCGCGGTGATCCTGGTGGCCTCGGTCATACTCGGATTGCTGATTGCGCTCGCCGTCTGGCTTGGCACAAGTGACAGTGGTGTCGGGATGCTGCTGGTGATCCTGCTGACCATTCTGCTCGGGCTTGGATTCTTCGTGGCCGCTGTGTGGATCGGCACCAAACTCACCTTTGCGATGCCCGCGATCGTGCTGGAGAAGCTCGGTCCAATCCAGTCGATTCGTCGCTCCTGGAAGCTTTCGAACGGCTATTTCTGGCGTACCTTCGGCATTCTGCTGCTGCTGCAGGTCATCATCCAAACGATGTCGCAAGTGGTGGGCGGCGCGATCAGCCTCGTGATGAGCATTATCCCGGCGTTCATCACCCCAACGGGTGACATCGCGGAAGGACAAGAGGGTGGCTTCATTGCGATCATGATCGTGCTGCTGGGGATTTCCTTGCTGCTGTCAGTCCTGATCGCTGCGGTCGGGCAGGTACTCGTGACCGGTAACGCGGCCATTATGTACACCGACCTGCGGATGCGTAAGGAAGGTCTAAACATCCACCTGCAAGGTGCTGCCGAAGCGTATGCGGAAGGTCGCGAACCGGAGCAGAACCCGTGGCTCGCGCCCGACCTCGGTCCCCTGCCAAAGCCCGAACCCTATGGCGCTCCCGCCTACCCAATGGGATATCAGGCGCCAGTCCAAGGGACGCCAGGATACGGGGCGCCCGGCTATGGGGCGCCTGGTTATGGCGGTCCGAGCTACCCGGCTCAGCCCGGTTACGGCTCCGGGCAAGGCGGTTACGGGCAGTCTGACCTCAGCCAGGGTGGCTACGAGCAGAGTGGCTACGGTCAGGATGCTCCTGAGCAGAGCCCTTATGGCCAGGGTGGCTATGGACAGGGCGGCAATACTGACAACCCGTCGACCGGTGGCACGCGCGAGTGATGTCGCTGCAGCTTGTGATATTTGGGAGACTCGGCCAGGGCATCCCTGTTTTGCGCGCGAACGAACCTCCGCTCGAACCCGATGAGGACACCGCGCGAAACTGGCTAATCGAGGAACTCGCGAAGCCGGAATACCAGAACGCGAAGCCCAACCCGATTGACGTCTTTTTCAACAAGCTCTGGGACTGGATCGCTTCCCTATTTACCGTGGACGGTTCGGGTGCCTTCGGCATTAACCCGGTGTGGATATTCGTCATTCTCGGTATCGTTGCGGTGGTTATTGTGGTGGCCATATTCGGCCGCCCCAAGGCAATCGCCCGTCGCCGAGCCGCAAACCAGTCGGTATTCCTTGAGGACGACAACCGCTCGGTGACAGAACTTCGTGCGGCCGCGGACGCCGCCGCGCGTGCGGAAGACTGGGCACTGGCCACCACCGAACGATTCCGTGCGATCAGCCGTTCACTCAGCGACCGCACGCTCATCTCGATGCGTCCTGGAACGACCGCGCAGGGGGTCGCGCAGGCTGCTGCCACGCCATTCCCGGATGAATTGCGAGCGCTCCGACAGGCAGCCAACGCCTTCGATGCGGTGCGCTATCTCGAGCGCGGTGCCAATGCCGACACCTACGCCTCCGTGCGAGATCTTGATCTCCGGATCGAAACGGCACGGCCCGCGACACTCATCCCCGTCGAAACGGTGGTGCGATGACCACGACCAATATCCAGCCGAAACCGGGGGCCGCGTCCGGGCCGATTGACTCTTCCGAGGCACAGCCGGAAGTCCGCGAAGCAATGAACGCCGCAGAGTCGCTCACTCCGGATGCGCGCCAGTGGTGGCAAC
Source organism: Gulosibacter chungangensis (assembly GCF_008831155.1). GTDB lineage: Bacteria > Actinomycetota > Actinomycetes > Actinomycetales > Microbacteriaceae > Gulosibacter > Gulosibacter chungangensis. The sequence continues at coordinate 31,714 of NZ_WBKB01000010.1, forward strand.
GCAACCAGCGTTGGTTCTGGGGCACACTCATTCTGATCCTTGTCGGGCTCGTTACGATTGCAACGTTTGGCGGGCTCGCGCTGAATTCGAACCGCTTCCTTGACCCGACCTCCCCCGCGCCGAACGGCGCAAAAGGACTCGTCACCGTCATCGATAAGCACGGAGTGGATTTCTTCCACGCCGAAAATGTCGCAGACCTCGATTCCGCTCTCGCCGCATCCGGCACAAAAACACTCGTGGTCGAAGACCCGTATTACACGCTGCAGGATCAGGACTGGGCAGACCTGCTCGAGGTCGGGGCTGACCGGATCGTGGTGCTGACAAGCTCCTTCCCTTCGCAGGCGCTTAGCGGTGAGATTGCAGAATTCGAGGGCAATTACTCGCCCCGTACTGACGCCGACGGTGAAGTGATCAACGAGTCAATGCCGGACACCTTCGAGGCAACAGGTTGCCCGGGGAGCTTCGGCGAGAATGCCCCGAGCATCACCAATCTCGGCGGTCGCGAATTCGAACCGGCTCCGGATGCGCAGGGCTGCTATCAAGTCCGAGACGGCTATGCGCTCGTAATCGGTTCGGTCGAGACCTCGACCGGCAGCACAGAAATCGCGGTGCTCGGAGCGCAGCAGAACCTCACGAATGAATCGATCGTCAAGGACGCGAACGCCGCGATGGCGATCCAGCTCCTCGGATCGAATGAGCACCTGATCTGGTACACCGCTAATCCGGCCGACAACGCGGCAGACGGTGGCCCGACCTTCGGCTCTTATATTCCACAGTGGCTGCTGCCGGTGCTGCTGCTCATCTACCTCGCGGGCTTTGCCACGATCATCTGGCGCGGCCGCCGATTTGGGCCGCTGGTGACCGAACGCCTCCCGGTGACGGTCCCCGCGAACGAGACCCTCGAGGGCCGCGCCCGACTCTATGATGCGAGCAATTCGCGGCTACGCGCGCTCGACTCGATCCGCGTCGGTACCATCTCGAGACTTGCCGATCTGAGCGGCGTGGGCCCCGGTGCATCCACCGAAGAGGTCATCGCCGCCACCGCCGGCCTCGCTGGCGTACCGCGCGAACACGCGCACCGGGTGCTGCTCACGGGTGAACCGCAATCAGACCGGGAACTCGTCGACCTCGCCAATGCGGTAGCCGAGCTCGAACGACGCGTGCGCGCCACCACCGGCCGTTCAAAACCCACCAAACCTCACGTCCACAAGACCTCCGACCACACGAAACGAAAGCAGGGAAGCCAGCATGACGAATGAGATCCGCGCCAAACTCGGGCAGGTTCGCGCCGAGGTCGCGAAATCCGTCGTCGGTCAAGACCTCGCCGTTGAGGGGCTCGTGATCGCGCTGCTCTCGGGCGGCCACGTACTGCTCGAAGGTGTCCCCGGCACCGCAAAAACCCTGCTCGTGCGCACCCTCAGCCAGGTGCTCGAGCTTGACACCAAGCGGGTGCAGTTCACGCCGGACATGATGCCGGGAGACGTGACCGGATCACTCGTCTTCAACAACAAGATCGGTGATTTTGAGTTCCGCGACGGCCCGGTATTCACGAACCTTCTGCTTGCCGATGAAATCAACCGCACCCCGCCAAAAACCCAGTCTTCCCTGCTCGAAGCGATGGAAGAGCGGCAAGTTTCCGCCGACGGTGTCACCCGCCCGCTGCCAGCCCCGTTCATGGTCGCTGCGACCATGAACCCCATCGAATATGAGGGTACGTACACCCTGCCCGAGGCGCAGTTGGACCGATTCCTGCTCAAGCTGGTGCTCGATTTGCCGCCGCGTGACGCCGAGATCGAGGTGTTGCGTCGCCACGCGGGCGGGTTCAACCCGCGCGATCTGCAGGCGGCGGGGGTCCACAAGGTGCTCAGTGCGGAGGAGCTGCGCCAGGCGCAGACGGAGTCCCATGCCACGCGGGTGAGCGGCGATATTCTCGCGTACCTCGTCGATCTCGCCCGTGCGACTCGACAGTCACCCTCGGTACGCATGGGGGTCTCGCCGCGTGGTGCAACTGCACTGCTGAATACCGCCAAGGCCAGCGCGTATCTCTATGGCTATGACGCGGTCACGCCCGACCACGTGCAGCGCATGGTGATCCCCACCTGGCGCCACCGCCTCGCCCTCGAACCGGAAGCCGAAATCGAGGGCGTCTCGAGCGACTCGATTCTGCGCTCGATCATGCAACAGGTGCAGGTGCCAATCTAATAATGGCGATCAGCGGAATCTACGTCGGATTGCTGCTGGTGGGGATGCTGCCGATCATGCTTTTCGGCACTTCCCCCAGCAGTGCCTTCGGCATGCTCGGCCTGGTGGTCGGAATCTGGCTGCTGCTGGGCGCGGTCGACTGGCTGCTCGCGGCACCCGCACGGAAGGTTGCGCTCGAACGCGACTTGCCGGCACGCAGTCGCCTCGGTGAAGCGGTAACATCCACGCTGTATGTGACGAACCTCGGACCGCGGCACCTGCGCGCAGTCGTCCGCGACGGGTGGGAGCCCTCCGCCGGTGCACCGCGGATGCGCGAAAAGCTCAGTATTCCCGTCAGGGAACGCCGGTCGATTCACACGGTGTTACAGCCCTGGCGCCGCGGCGATCGTCGCAGCGAATTTGCGGTAGTCCGTTCCTGGGGTCCGATGCACCTGACCGCCCGCCAAGCCGTGCTGCGCGCACCCGGACGCGTGCGCATCCTGCCGCCGTTTAATGCGCGGAAGCACCTGCCCTCACGAATTGCCCGACTGCGCGAATTGGATGGTCAAACCACCCTGCAGGTGCGCGGCCAGGGTACCGAGTTTGACTCGCTGCGCGACTACGTGCGCGGTGACGATGTGCGCTCGATCGACTGGCGCGCGACCGCCCGCAAGCAGGAACTTGTCGTGCGCACCTGGCGCCCCGAACGAGATCGCCGGGTCATTATTGTGATCGACTCGGGCCGTACCGCTGCCGCCCGCATCGAAGATGAAACCCGGCTCGACACCGCAATCGAATCGGCGTTACTCCTCGCCGCCCTCGCCACCCGCGCGGGCGATCGAGTGGATTTGATCGCCTTCGACCAGCGCGTGCGAGCCCGCGTGCAGGGGTTCACCGGATCGGTGCTGCTTTCGCAAATTACCAATGCCATGGCGAACGTCGAACCCGAGCTGATTGAAATGAATTGGCAGGAGGTGCCCCGGCTCGTGCGCGAGGTCACTACGCACCGAGCTCTCGTCGTGCTCCTGTCCACCGCCGACAACTTCGGTACCTCGCGCGGGTTGCTCGAGATGCTGCCATCGATCACTCACCAACACCTGGTGATGGTGGCGTCCATCACTGACCCCGAAACTGCCGAACTTGCCGAGCAGCTCTCCGACCGGGACGAAGTGATGCGTGCAGCCGCGGCGGAACGAGCCATGTTCGACGCCGCGCAGGTGCGTCGCACCATGACTCGACTCGGCGCAGATGCGATCACCGCGACCCCCTACGAGCTGCCGCCGCGCGTGGCGGACCGGTACCTGGAGCTGAAAAAGGCCGGTCGGCTCTAGGCGTCCTGCGCACGCGAGAACCACTGCGTTAGTCCGCGTGGACACGCTGGTACCCGGCTTCTGACTCGCGCAGGTCGCCGTCGTGACCGGCGCGGTGCGCGCGCCTACCGAGGATGAGGGCGTACGCCAAATAGCTGCCCAGGGCGAGCGCGCCAATCCCGATCTTCACGGCCCATGGCCAGTCCTGTCGGGTCACGAAACCCTCGATGAGCCCGGAAATAAACAGGAAGATTGTGGTTCCGACCGCCACGATAATGAGCGTCCGTCCGGCACGCCCAACTGCTTCCATACGGGTGCGGTTGCCGGGCACCACGAACGACCAGAACACCGCAAACCCTGCCCCCGCGGCCACAAACACCATCGTGAGCTCGAGTAGACCGTGCGGGGCGATCCACAGGAAGAACACGTCGAGGTGCCCGAAGGAAGCCAGCAGCGCTGCCGAGGTGCCGAGGCTCACGGCGTTCTGAATAATCACCATGATCGGCCACACCCCCGTGATGCCGAAGGCAATACATTGCAAGGCGATATAGGCATTATTCGTGAATACCCGGGCAGCGAATGCCGACTCGGAATACTCCGAGTAGTAGTTGATGAAGTCTTCCTCCGCGAACTGCTTGAGCCCGGCCTCGGTGCCATAGAAGGACAGCAATTCGGGATTCGCCGCGTGCCACAGGTACGACAGCGCCGCAATGCCCACGGTGAGCACCGCGGCTGCGAGCGTCCACCAGCGCACTCGGTACAGCGAGGCGGGCAATTGCTCCACGAAAAACTCACGCAACACGAGCAGCGGATTGCGGCGAACGCGAGTGAAGCGCATCCGTGCCTGCGAAAGCGTGACCGACAGCGCGGTCGTCTCCGCGGTCTCTCCGTAGGTAGTTCGCAGTGCCGAGAGGTCGGTTGCCGCCGACTGATATCCCGCAATGAGTTCGTCGGATTCTGCACCATCAAGACTGCGTTTGCGCGCGAGATCGCGCAAACGCTCCCATTTGCCGCGGTGCGCTGTCGAGTACGCGTCGATATCCATGTGATGCAATGATTACATGATGACCTCCACGCCAGCGGCCAGCACCACGCACGAGGACGACGACATTGTCATTGGTGAGGGTGTTGCGCTGGGTGTCCCTGCCGCGGGGTTCGTGAGCCGCGCCGGATCCGCGATCATCGACGTCATTGTGGTCATGGGCGCATACATCGTGTCCGTCCTGGCATTGGGCTGGGTGCTCGAGACGTATATCGTCAGCACCGGAATTCGGCTCGAAGACGCGTGGTTCTTTGCCATTCAAATCACGTGGCTCGTGCTGTGGTTCATTTTTGTGCCGGTCGTTGTTGAGACACTCAGCCACGGTCGCTCGCTGGGGAAGCTTATTTTTGGCTTGCGGGTCGTGCGTGATGACGGTGGCGCGATCGGTTTTCGTCATGCGCTGATTCGCGGGCTGCTGGGGCTGCTGGAGATCTATGTCTCCTTCGGCGCGGTCGCGCTACTGACGGGACTCTTCAATGCTCGAGCGAAGCGTCTCGGCGACATGCTCGCGGGTACCTACGCGCAGCTCGAACGGGTAAAGCGTCCCCTCCCCCAAAACCTGCCATTGCCACCGGTATTGCAGGGTTGGGCGATGGTCGCTGATGTCTCCAAGCTCCCCGATCGGGTGGCTCGACGGATGCACGACTTCTTCATGCAGGCCGCTCGCCTTGATCCGCGGGCTCGGAAGCACCTTGCCGGAGTAGTGGCGCGACAGGTGCGGCCGTTCGTGCATCCAATCCCGGATGTGGATGCCGAGACCTTCCTACTCGGCGTCGCTGTGCTGCGACGTGATCGAGAATTGCAGGGCATCGTCGGCCGGCAGGCTCGCGTGGAGCGGCTCACCGCATCGCTCGACCAGTTGCCACACGCGTTTCCGTATCGCGGCTAGCTCGGCCCCACCGCGGACGTTTGCGCTTCTGGTCACGGCTTGCTGCGAACCGCCAAACAATCTCCTAGTTCGAAGGCTGTCGCTGTACCCGCAACAGCACGAGCGCCACAGCAAAGCAGCCGATGTAGGTGATCGCCACCGCGACCCATCCCATCGTGAACGTGCCGGTGAGATCCACGATCGTGCCGACGATGGCCGGGCCGAGTGAGAACCCGAGGTACATCCCCGCGGCCACAAGCCCCGAGGCGACGCCGATTCTCCCCTTGGGCGCCGCATCCACAATGCCCGAATTAATCACCACATTCGCGGCCAAGGGCAACACGGCATGGAACACCACGCCTAGCCACATCAAGGCGTCGATCTGTGTGCGCTCCGCGGCAACCAAGAATCCGAGCCCGACCACACCGCCGAGGCTCATCACGATAATCAGCGGCGCTGGCTTACCGAGCTTCCCGCTCACGCGCCCCCAACCGATACGGCTCAGGATGCCAAAGACACCAATCACCCCGAGCATCAACCCGGCAATGGTGATCGAATAGCCCATCGCATTTACCGCGAAGAGGGAGGCGAAGCCATTCACGCCCTGCGTACCCACCGCGTTCAGGAACGACACCACGGCAAAGAGCCACACCGCCAAGGGCATCTTCTTTGACTGCTTGGGTAACTCGATACTCGTGGTGATCGGCTGGGTATGCCCGGGCTTCGGCAGCCGTAGTCGGGAGATCACCACCCAGGACAGCACCAGCGCTGGCACAAGCACGGCGGCACCAACGAGTGCCGCGCCCCGCCAACCAGCTACCGCCGCAATGACTGGAAAGAGCAGCCCGGAAATCAGCATGCCCATCTGCACACCCGACTGTTTCCAGCCCATCCACGTGGAGCGCTGCTTGGTCGGCACCCGCGCGCCAATAATGCGGTTCGTGAGCGGGTTTGATAGTGACTGCGCGGGACCGGCAAGGAGTGCCGCAATAACCAAGACCCAATAGGCGTGGTAGCTCGCGCTCACGAGCATTGCGATCAGCGTGCCACCGATGATGATGGTGATTTGGATGCGCGCATCAATCCGATCGGCCAGGCGGCCGATAAACGCTGAGGTGATTCCCGCGCTCACAAAAATCAGCGTCAGTAAGAAGCCGTATTGACTCTCGGAGATCTCAAACTCTTCGAGGACGGTGGCGCTCAACGCGCTCAACGCAAAGTTGAAGACGGGACCAGCTGCCATCGCGATCATCAGGACGATGAGCAAAATTGCCGGTGCACGACGAGGCGCCTCGGGCGCGGGTACTGACATGAAGTTCAGCATATGCCCACGCGCCCGAGGCGCCTATCTGATGGCCTACCGGTTGAGACTTTCGGCCTTCAAATCCTTACTGACCGGCGTAGGGATCCGGCACAGCGGTGTACTTGGTGTAGAGGTACTCTTCGATACCTTCGAAGGAGCCTTCCTTACCCACACCCGACATCTTCACGCCACCGAACGGTGCCGCTGCGTTCGAGAGCACGCCGATGTTGAGCCCCATCATGCCCGACTCGATCGCGTCGATCATGCGCTGGCCGCGGTTGAAGTCCTCGGTGAAGACGTAGGACATCAGGCCGTACTCCGAAGAGTTCGCGAGCTTGACAGCTTCGGCTTCATCCTCGAACTGCACGATCGGCAGCACCGGACCAAAGATCTCGTCGGTCACAACCTGCGAGTCAAGGCTGACGTTGTTGAGCACGGTGGCCTCAAAGAAGAAGCCCTCACCGGTGCCACGGTTACCACCGATGACAACCTCGGCGCCCTTCGACTTGGCGTCCTCAACCATCTCGGCGACCTTGTTGACGGCCTTTTCTTCCACGAGTGGGCCGATGATGACGCCGTCTTCGGTACCGCGGCCCATCTTGAAGGAACCGACGCGCTCAGCAACCCGCTTGCTGAACTCGTCAGCAATCGACTTCTGCACGTAGATGCGGTTCGCCGCGGTGCAGGCCTGACCGATGTTGCGGAACTTCGCAGCGATGACGCCGTCCACAGCCTTGTCGAGGTCGGCATCTTCGAAGACAACGAACGGAGCGTTGCCGCCGAGTTCCATCGAGGTACGCAGAACCTTTTCGGCAGCCTGCTTCATGAGGTTCACACCAACCGGGGTCGAACCGGTGAAGGAGACCTTGCGCAGACGGTCGTCTTCCATGATCACGTTCGAGACACCGGCGGTGTCGCGAGTGGTGATGACGTTAATGACACCCTTGGGCAGGCCCACCTCTTCGAAGACCTTCACGAGATACAGGGTGGTCAGCGGGGTGAGGGATGCGGGCTTGACAACCACGGTGTTACCGGCGGCAAGTGCCGGACCGATCTTGCGGGTTGCCATCGCGAGCGGGAAGTTCCAAGGAGTAATCAGGAAGCAAGGGCCAACCGGGTGCTTCGACACGAGCATCCGTGCATTGCCCTCGGGAGTGGCGCCATAGCGACCAATCACGCGGGGACCCTCTTCGGCAAACCAGCGGAGGAACTCGGCACCGTAGTTCACTTCACCCTGAGCTTCCGGCAGCGGCTTACCCATTTCGATGGTCATCAGCAGTGCGAACTCATCACGCAGTTCGATGACACGCTCGAATGCTTTGCGGAGGATCTCCGAACGCTCGCGAGCCGGCGTACGTGCCCACGATTCTTTGACTGCCACTGCGGCGTCGAGTGCCGCAGTACCCTGCGCGGGAGTCGCGTTTGCAACGTGCGTCAACACCTTGCCAGTCGAGGGGTCAAGGACTGCGAACGGTTCGTTCTCACCGTCTACCCATTCGCCGCCAATGAACAGCTGCGTGGGGATCTTGGCAATGAGGTCGGCCTCATTTGGGAAGGTCATAACTGTGCTCCTCATGAATGATTCGTGTACGCGCGCTTCACGCGCCGTCGCGACTTCGCGCAACTTCGCACGATATAGAACGCTACACCCATCTCCCGGACAACTGTTTCATACAGTGGCACGAGATTCGGATGAATAATTGTGCATAGCGACTAGGAACGCGGGTACGAGTACCCGCAGTAACTGAACGTCGCCTAGGGGGGAACACGGCATCCCCCGAGGCAACAAGTGTATGTTGCCACATCGCGCTGTGGTCGCGCAGCAATAGTTCTGTCGAACTACAGAAGTCCGCCATTTTCTCCCTTGTCCGGATGACGCATTGGCGGCTCAATAGCAATAGTCTCTTGGGTATTACCCGGCGAAGTTTCCTTCCCGAATCCCTATCCCCTTCCCAACCAAAGGACTTCCATGACTTCGAAACTGCGCATCCCCGCATCCATTGCAGCCTTCGCTGCCGCGAGCCTGATGCTCGCAGGCTGTTCTCTGTTAGGAATCGGCGGCGGTGACGAGCCGGAGGAGACTCGCGGCGAACGAGGCGACAAGGTCGAGACGACCACCGAAGAGACGACCACCACCGAGACCGAGGAAGAGGAAGAGACCACCTTCCAGGAGCCCGATGACTCGGATGTCTTCGCACTCTCCGTAGGTGACTGCATCACCGACACCGATATGGAAAACACCGAGCTACAGACGGTCCCCACCGTCCCCTGCTCGCAGCCGCACACTTTTGAGGTTTACCACGACTTCGAGATCACCACGAGCGACTTCCCCGGTCAGGGCTCGGATGAACTGCTCGAGATCGTCTCCGACGGCTGCCTCGGCGATGCCTTTACTGACTTTGTTGGCAACGACTACAGCAGCTCCACCCTCGGCGTGATGTACCTCTCGCCGACTCAGGGCAGCTGGGACAACGGCGACCGGCTCGTGTCCTGCATGCTCTACGAAGGTGAAGGTTCGGGGAACGTCAGCACCGGCACCCTCGAAGGCTCCGGGCTCTAAGCAATTAGCCCTCTAGAACCCCAAGCGGGTCGAAGTCCGCGGAATCAACACGGCATTCCACGGTTCCTCGGCCTGCTTGTTGTTTCCCGCGCGTAACCAGGATGAGCCGAGTGTCGAGGTAGGCGGAGTGTGGTGAACTTACTGGGTGGCACAATTCACTCTTCGACAGCTCGAGTACCTCTCAGCAGTAGCCGAACACAGCAGTATTGCGGCAGCCGCGACGGCCCTGCACATCTCTGAGTCTGCCGTGGCCACCGCGCTCACCCAGCTCGAGAAGGCTGTTGACGCGACCCTACTCCTGCGCCGTCGGGCACACGGAGTGGCACTCACGATCGAGGGTGAACGTGCGGTGCGACTGGCTCGCAGTTTGCTTGCCTCGGCCGATGACCTCGTCGCCGAACTCTCCCCCGGCACCCTCACCGGCACAGTGCGGTTGGGATGCTATCCAACCCTCGCGCCTTCTGAGATGCCGCGGCTCGTGCGCATTCTCGAGGAAACCTATCCGGGACTACGGGTCGAAGTGGGCACGGCGCTGGCCGAAGGGCTCCACGATGGTGTCCGCAACGGGCACCTCGACCTGGCGATCGGCTATGGGCATCTCCTCGACGAAGACTTGCATCACGAAGTCCTGCACAGCCTGCAGCCCTATGTCGCGTTGCATCCGGATCACCGGCTCGCGGGGGAGGATGCGGTCCAGCTGCGCGATCTCGCGAACGAACCGTTTGTTCGCTACGACCGCTCGCCGAGTTGGGAGAATACCCAGGCGATTCTGGACGAAGCTGGCGTGAGTGTGGAAACCCGTTTCAAGACCGACGACTTCGAGCTCGCACGCTCCTTCGTCGGTGCCGGGCTCGGCTGGAGCCTGCTCGTAGTGCGTTCCTTCAGCGATAAGACGCGCGATGGCGCCACCATTGTGGAAAAGAAGATCACCCCGCCAGCATCCGCAGCCAATGTTGTCGCCTTCTGGAATTCCAGCCGTCCGCGCAGTCGAGTGGAGCCATTCCTCACGGCATTGCGGAAGTTGCATCCGCTGCCGTAGCACCTCACGCAACAGGGTTGATCGCAGCCCGCTGAGCACAACCCTGCTTAACGCAACACTGCCCTGGAAACCAGTTCCAGGGCAGTGTTGCGATTGCGTGCGCTACTTGATGTGACGGGTACCGGGAGCGTCCTCGGTACCGTGGTATTCGAGCATGATCGCTCGCGTCTCGGTGGGACGACGGTCGGGGTCGAAGAGCTCGTAGCGGCCAGATTCCTCGAACTCGATGTCGAGCGGAATCCCGCGACGGTCACGCAGCACGAGCGTGGCCGATAAGCCAAGTACGATCACCACGAGCAGGTAGAAGGAGACAGCCAGAGTCGTGTGGAATGCACCCACGAGTGCGGCCGCAATCGTCGGGGCGAATGCGCCACCAACGATGGCACCCAGCGCATAGGAAATCGATACGCCGGAGGTACGCACCGAAGCGGGGAAGGTCTCCGCATACCACGCCGCTTGCGGGCCGTAAGTGAGCCCCAAGCCGACGGAGAAGATGCACATACCGGCCGTCAGCCACAGCACGCTGCCGGTATCGACCAGCCAGAACAGCGGGAAGACCGTCAAAATCATCCACAACCAGCCGAACACGTAGGTGTTCTTGCGTCCGATCCAGTCGGACAAATAACCCGCAAACAGGGTTGCCAGCAACCAAATCACCGACGCGATAGTCACCGAATTCAGCACCGCGGTTCGGTCCATCGCGAGGGAGCCTGCGGGGTCCGTCGAGTAGTTCAGCAGGAAGCCACCGGTGATCATGTACCCCGAAGCGTTATTGCCCGCGAATACGAGCGCCAGCAGGACGACGAGCTTCCAGTGCTTCTTGAACAGCTCCAGCATCGGCATTTTCGTCTGCTTGCCCGCAGCCTGGATTTCCTGGAAGACCGGAGATTCATCCACCGACTGACGCACAACAAAGCCGACCACCACGAGGACGATCGACAGCAGGAACGGCACTCGCCAGCCCCACTCGTTGAACGCATCACCCGGCGAGATCACGCCAGACATGAGTGCGAGTACCGCCGTGGCGAGCAGCATACCCAGCGGCACACCGAGCTGCGGGTACATTCCGTAGCGGCCACGATTGTTCACTGGGGCATATTCCACCGCCATCAGTACCGCGCCGCCCCATTCACCACCGGCAGAAATACCCTGCAGGACGCGCAGCAGAATCAGCAGGATCGGTGCCCAAACGCCAATCGAGTCGTAGGTGGGCAGCAAACCAATGAGCGTCGTCGCGGCACCCATGAGCACGAGCGTGATCACCAGCATGAGCTTGCGGCCAAGTTTGTCACCGTAGTGCCCAACCAGCGCCGCACCGAGCGGTCGGAAGAGGAAGGAGATACCAACCGTAAGGAACGTGATGATCTGGCCCAGCGTGCCACCAACCGGCTCAAAGAAGAGCTGGCTGAACACAAGACCGGCTGCGTTCGCGTAAATAAAGAAGTCGTACCACTCGACGGTGGTGCCGATGATGGTTGCTCCTGCCACTCGCCGACGCTGGGCGGCGGTCAATTGTGGTTTGGCTTCAGTAGTCATTACCCCTATGTCTCTCTCAACAACGAGAATGCGCTCGACTGCGAGCGCGCTCGTTAACTCTACAAGCAATTCCCGACTAGATATACAGTTTCATATATCTTCTCAGATTGCTCACCCAAACGAGTGCGCTCGCAGTCAGGCACCGATAGGGGTCACACGGTGCCTCAGCGCGTTAATTAGTCCGCGAGCAAGAAGTCCGCTCCCCGCTCGCCGATCATCACTGAGGGCGCGTTCGTGTTACCGGAAGGAACCGAGGGCATCACCGAAGCGTCGATCACCCGCACTCCCTCGAGCCCGCGCACCTTCAGCGTGCTCGGGTCAACCACGGCGAGTTCGTCCGTACCCATCCGCGCAGTGCCGACCTGATGGTGATACGTCACGCAGTTGTCCCTCACGTACTGGGCGATTTCCTCGTCGGTTTGCACTTCATTACCGGGGTAGACCTCGACGCTGCCCCATGCATCCACGATTGCAGGCTGCTTCGCAATCTCACGACATTGTTTGACCGAGGCGACCATGCTCGCAACGTCCTCGGGCGTCGACAGCAGCTGCGGGTCGAACAGCGCCGGCTCGGCAGGGTCGGCGCTGGCCAGTCGCAGGGTACCGCGCGAGGTCGGCTGCACCAGCCCAGCGTGGATGGTGAAGCTACTTTCCGGAGCTTCCATCCCCTCACTGAGCATGGGCACCATGAAGTAGATCGGCTGGGTGTCGGGCACATCGCTACCTTCGCGGAAGGTCGTGAAGTGGTGCAATTGGCTGATCGGTTCGCCGGGTTTCGGGGCCGGGACCTGCTGCTTATCGGCGTGCACAATGACCGGCGCGAGAATGTGGTCGTGGAGGTTCTCGCCGACGCCCGGCGCATCTAGCACGACATCGATCCCTATCTCTTCGAGGTGCTCTTTGGGGCCAACGCCCGAAAGCAGCAGGATGCGCGGGGTGTCGAGTGCGCCAGCCGAGAGGACGACCTCGTCACCGCGGAACTCTCGCGTCTCACCGTCAACAACCGCCTGGACTCCGACCACACGGTTCCCTTCAAAGAGGAGCCTGGTCACCCAGACACCGGTGTAGGCGTGCAGATTCGGATTCTCCAGTTCCGGGTAGACATAGGCACGGAAGGTGGATAGGCGCTTGCCGTCGCGAAGGTTGAGCTGCTCGTAGCCCACGCCCTCGCTGTCGGCACCGTTGTAGTCAGGGTTCGCTGGCACACCCGCCTGCACCGCCGCCTCGTGCAGCGACTCAAAGAGCGGATTTTTCTCGTAGTCGGAGACGATATCGAGCAGCCCATCCCGCCCGCGTAGGGCATCGTCACCGTGGTTCGTGTGCTCAATCTTCTTGAAATAGGGAGCAACATCCTGCCATGACCACCCCTGGGCACCTTCCTTTTCCCAGCGGTCGTAGTCAGCGTGAGCACCGCGCACCCAGATCACCGCGTTCAGCGAGTGCGAGCCACCCTGCACCTTGCCGCGGGGCCAGTGCAGTTTGCGGCCGGATGCGTGTTCCTGCGCGGTGGTGTAGTAGTCCCAGTCATCCTCACTGTGCCAAAGCTCCCCCATCCGACTCATGTCGTGAATCGCAGGGTTTTCGTCGGTGCGACCCGCTTCGAGCAGGGTGACCTCGTGCCCGGCGTCGAGAAGTCGGCGGGTGACCACCGAGCCTGCAGAGCCTGCTCCGACGACGATGTAGTGACGCGACATGCGGTTTCTCCTTTGAACGTGCTGTGTCCGTGCTGCCATTCTTTGCGAGTTCGCTCACTAAGGTTTGACAGTCGGTGCACAGAATCACGTCAGGAGCGCAGGATGCGCGGTGCGCTAAATGTGCGCATCCTCACCGGTTTCGACGGCGTGGCCGATGCCGCGGTACTTCTCCGGGTCCGTCCGGCGCACGACCTCACCCACGATGATCCCGATGACGCCACCGAGGATTACCAAAATCGGGAGCAGGTAGGTCAGGAAGCTATCTGCCGGGGCATCCATCAGCACCGGGAAGTTGATGATCACGAGGATGAACACGATCGTCAAGGCAATCCCGGAGACAAGCGGGGCGATCAGTCGCGTGAAGATCCCGATACCGCGCTTGTCTTTGGCGAAGAAGACGATGACGGCGAGCGCAACCAGGGCCATGAGCATGATGAGTCCGAATGCTCCGGTGTTGGTGAGCCAGGTGAACATGGTCAATACCGGGAAGAGGGGGTCGCCCGTATCGGCAACCGCGAAGCCGATCGTGACCAGCAGCGCCAGCGCCGTCTGGGTGACCGAACCCGCGTAGGGTGCACCCGAGTTCGAGCGACGGCCAAACCAGTGCGGGATCATGCCTTCATTCCCAAGTTCGGCAAAGTAGCGCGCGATGGTGTTGTGGAAGGCCTGCAGTGCGGCGAAGAGGCTCGTAATGAACAGCAGGTTTGCAATATCCGTAAACCACTGACCTGAGTGCTGCGAGAGGAAGACGAACAGCAGATCGGGCCCGAATTCTTGGCTTTCGGCAACCACCTGCGACTGCCCCACACCGACGGTCATTGCCCAAGCGCTAAACGCATAGAACAGGCCCACCACGATCACCGCGAGGAAGGTTGCGCGTCCTACCGTCCGCTTGGGGTCCTTGGCTTCACGAGCGTAAATCGCCGCAGATTCAAAGCCCATAAAAGCTGCCACACCGAACGCGAGCACGGCACCGATCCCGGGCACAAAGAGGTTGACCGGGTTCAGCGGCGCCACCGAGTACCCCTCGGGGGCAACGATGAGTGCGATGACGTCGAAGACGATGACCACCGCAAACTCGAGGGCAACGAGCACCCCGATAATCTTTGCCGAGAAGTCAATGCGGTTGATGCCGAGGATGCCGACCACGACGATTCCGACGATCACCCACACCCACCAGGGTGACTCAAAGCCGAAGCGGCCGACGAGCCAGCTCGAGACCGTGAACCCGAACATCGCGACAATGCCGATTTGCATCATGTTGTAGGCCACCACTGCGGCGTAGGCGCTACCAACGCTGATGGTGCGGTTCAGGCCCTGAGCAATATAGGGATAGAAGGCGCCGGGCCGATCAATGAATCGAGCCATGGCCGCATAGCCGAAGGCGAAGAGCGCCAGGATCGCGGATAGGACGATATAGCCGGCCGGCACCGTGGTCAGTTCCGTGACCGCGAAGCTGGTCGGAGCACCACCGGCGACGGCCGTGAGCGGTGCGGATGCGGCAACAATCATGAACGCGATCGAGAGCACACCTAATCGGCGTTCGGGTTGATGTTCGATCCGCTGTGTTGCGGGTTTCGTGGTTGAAGACATGGTCTACCTCATCGTGACTTGTCGAAGGGGACGCAACTGTGGCTGCGTCGATATGCCCTCAAGCATGAGACGTTTTCTACGGGTTTGGCGCGATTCCCGGCGACCATGCACAAAAAGTCAACGAGTGAGCATCCATCTACAAGCGTAGAAGCCCAAACCTATTTATGAAAAGGGACCTAAGATGACACAGATAGAACCATGACGTCTCATCAAGATCCTTCGACAGTCGACTCGGCGCCGCTTGCGGAATATCCGGCCCGAGACATTCCCGTGCTTACGATTTCAGAATTCCAAGTCGCGGTGTCGAACTCGTTCGTCCCCCTGAAAGTCTCGACCCACCTCCCCGAAACCGAGTTCAAGGCGCAGCTGCAGCAGGCCAATGTGCACGGGGTTTCCTTTACCGATGTGCGCGCCAAGGCCCACGTGGTTGAGCGCACTACAGAGCTGATCGAGCAGTCACCGCGGGACTTCTACAAGATCAGCCTGCAGCTGGAGGGTACGGGGCTGCTGCGCCAGGGTGGCCGCGAGGTGCAACTCACTCCCGGTGACATCGCGGTGTACGACACCTCGCAGCCCTATGTACTCACGTTTGACAAGCGTTTCCGCACCCTGGTCATCCAGTTGCCGCACGATCGCCTGCATATTCCGCACGAGTTTGCCGCGCAGATGACGGCGGTTCGCCTCGACGGTTCCGAGGGACTGGGGCGGGTAGTTTCGCCTTTCCTCGCGACCATCGGCACCAACCTCACGGAACTGCAGGGGCCGGCGGGTGCGAAGCTCGCGCAGAACGCGGTAGATCTCCTCGAAACGCTCTTCGCCACCGAATTTGACCTGCGGCGCTACGCGGCCGACCCGCGACGGGCACTGCTGCAACGCATCCGCGACAATATCGACGAGCACCTGTCCGACCCGGATCTCTCCCCCAATACGATTGCCGCGGCCGCATTCATCTCGGTGCGGCACCTTCATAATCTCTTCCAAGATCAGGGACAGACGGTTGCCTCTTATGTGCGCACTCGTCGCCTCGAGCGCTGCTACCTCGACCTCACGAATCCGGAGAATTTCGACGTCCCGGTGGCCGCAATTGGCGCTCGCTGGGGGTTTAAGGATGCGGCCCACTTCAGTCGCGCGTTCAAGGGCGCTTACGGCGAGAGCCCGAGCTCGGTGCGCCGTCAGGCCGGCGGCCACTAGCTCAAACCATCACGGCGCTGCGTGCTGCGTGCTTTCACGCACATGCACCCGAACATTGCCTTCGCACTTGACTTTGCGTACCGCAAATTAGCCCCGTGGTGCACGGAACCGTAATCCCCTGTACATTCATCAGGAGCTATTTCTACACTCGTAGAAATTACGGATTCGCTGAAGAATCACAGCGACCCGCCCGCAACGCAGCGGCACCCGAAAGGACGCACCTTGACTGAACAGAGCATCGCGCTAGAGCAGAACAGCACCGCGCAAGACAGCACCGCACAAAACAGCACGGCACCGAACACTCGCATCGACTTCATTTACCTGAACGAACAGGACATGATTGCCGCCGGCGTCAAAGAAATGGCCGCTTGTGTCGACGCGATGGAAGAGACCCTGAGGCTGGTTGGCGAGGGTGACTACCGGATGGGCGGCCCCCTCGGGAACTCGCACGGCTCGATGATGACCTTCCCCGAAGAGCCGAAGTTCGAAGGCATGCCGCATGACGCCCCGCACCGCCGCTTCATGGCAATGCCCGCTTACCTCGGTGGCTCCTTCCAAACCACCGGTTGCAAGTGGTACGGCTCCAACCCAGAAAATCGTGACGCGGGTCTTCCCCGCTCCATCCTGATGTTCACGCTCAGCGACAAGGACACCGGCGCACCCCTCGCATTCATGTCGGCGAACCTCCTCAGCGCATACCGCACCGGTGCCATTCCCGGTGTAGGCCAGCGCTATCTCGCCCGCAAGGATGCACGCACGATTGGCGTTGTGGCGCCGGGCGTGATGAACAAGACCTCACTCGAGGCGTTCATGGCTGTGAATCCCGAGCTGAACCACCTGAAGATACAGGGCCGCACCCGCTCGCGCGCCGAGGACTTCGCAGTGTGGGCGAAGGAACAGTTCCCTCAGTTGACGACCGAGGTCGTCGACACGGTTGAGGATGCGGTGCGCGGCTCCGACATCGTGACCATCGCCCCGACGACGCCGGCAGGTTCAGAGAACTACCTCAAGATCGAACGCGACTGGGTCAAGCCCGGTGCCTTCATCAGCCTGCCCGCCGACATCATGATCGATGAGGACCTCCTACGCGAGGCCCGTCACGTGGCCGATAATCGCGACCTGTACGAGGCATGGCACGAGGAAGTTCCCTTCCCCGGCCACGAGCACATCGGCTTGCACGGCATGTACCTGATGGACCGCATCCAGGAAGGGAAGATTGCGGCCGCGACCCTCGAAGATCTCCCCGCCATCATGGCTGGCAAGAGCCCCGGCCGCCAGCACGAGGACGAAATCTTCCTCTTCTCCGTCGGCGGCATGCCCGTGGAGGACGTGGCCTGGGGCACCGTCGTCTACCGCAATGCGATCGAACGAGGTGTGGGCACCAAGCTGAACCTTTGGGAAACCCCGGAGCTTCGCTAGGTCCGCGCTGCTACAACTCTTGAACACGTATAGGAAGTAGGAATCTCGACATGGCCAAGAAACAACTCACTATTGCGGTAATCGGACTCGGCTCGGTTGGCTCGATGGCCGCTTGGCAGCTGTCCAAGCGCGAGAACGTGCGGGTAATCGGGCTCGAACAGTACGGACGTGTGCACTCGCATGGTTCCTACGCAGGTGAGTCTCGAGTGTTCCGCACTGCCTACCACGAGGGTGGGTTGTACGTGCCGATGCTGCTTGAGTCGCGCAAGATGTGGCGCGAGCTCGAGCAGGAATCCGGGCGGGATGTGTACTACGAGGTTGGCACCCTCTCGATTGCTGAGGAGAACCACCCCGAATACCAAACCACCCTCGGCACCGTGCGGGACTACGATCTGCCGCACGAACTATTCGACGCCGATCAGCTGCGCGAACGCTTCCCCCAGCACCACATCCATGACACCGACAGAGGCATCCTCGACCTGCAAGGTGGCGGCCTGCGTCCCGAGGTCAGCGTCATGTCTGCCCTGGAAATCGCCGAACGCAACGGTGCAGATCTCCGCTTCAATACCCCGGTGCTCGGTATCGAAGAGTACTCGGACAGCATCAAGCTCCGCACCCCGCGCGAGACCTTCACGGTTGACAAAATTGTCGTCGCAACCGGGTCCTGGTCGGCGCGCATCCATCCGGAATTGCACGACCTGCTGCGCCTGCAAATCCTCGGCCTGACCTGGTTCATGCCACGCACCGATGTGGCGCCTTTCCTGCCGGAAAACTTCCCCGCGTTCCTGCGCGATTCGGGCCCCGTGCACGTGTTCGGTGCGCCGAGCTTCGACGGCTACTCGGTCAAGGTCTGCTCCAACCCGACCTGGGATGTCGTCCGCGATGTCGACGAAGTCCCCCTCTCCTACACCCGCGACGAGCTCGCCCGAATCGGCCAGCAAATCCAGGAGCTGATCCCCGACATGAACCCGGAACCGGTTCGCCAAAGCGTGCACCACTGCGCCTACACCCCGAACCGCCTGCCGGTCGTGGACCTGAGCGAGTCGGAGCGCGTCATCACGGTCGCAGGGCTCTCCGGCCACGGCTTCAAGTTCATCCCTGCCCTCGGTAAGCACGCCGCCGCGCTCGCCGTGGACGGTGATACGGACGCAGTCCCGGCCGAGTTCGGTCTCGACTCCCACATGCAGGTGCTCCGTGAGCGCGGCCCATACCAGGGTGGCGGCCACTAGATAGTTTTCTTCTTCCGCACCAAAATCGCACCCAATTGCACCGCCAAGCAATTGGGTGCGCTGGTTTTCCACTAACATCGGCATCCAGCCACTCGATGAGGAGGACAGGTTGATTCTTTCCCACCCGCTTACCGAATATTCCACTGCCCCGGAGATAGGTACGCCAACCGGCTGGATCAACCGAGTCAATGGCGAATTCCCCACGCTGCGCATCAGCGCCGAGCAGCCTGATTTCACCGCCAGCTACCGTGGAGCTGCGACGACCCAGTTGCAAATCAGCGACATCGCGACGAGCTCACATCTGATTGAGCGCCCTGCGAAGCGCACCGACGACGGCCTGGACCTATTCAAGATTTCCTTTCAAATCAGCGGCAATGGCACACTGCGACAGCATCAACACGACCTGCAGCTGCGCCCCGGCACCATCACCCTCTACGACGCCGCGCGGCCCTACCAAATTCATTTCGAAAACGACATGCGGTTTATCGTCGCAATGTTCCCCAAGTCCGCGCTGCAACTTCCTCCGGGGGTGGCCGGTGAGCTCAGCGCCCACCAGTTGGATGCGGATGACGCCACCAGCCGCAGTTTCGGAGTCCTGTTACAACAGCTTGCCGATAACCTGCCGCTGCTCGCGACCCCTGCCGGTGAGCAACTCAGCAGGGTTGCTCTCGACATCGCTAATTCGCTGCTGAGTGAACGCCTCGAGGTCAGCCAAGACTGCACCCTCAGCGAAATTCGACGACGCACGCTGGATTTCATTGACCGCCAGCTGAGCAACCCAGAACTCTCACCCAGGCTGATCTCCGACAGCCTCTTCATTTCGGTTCGTAGCCTCCACAACGCGTTCGAAGACTCGGGCACCACGGTAACCAAGTGGATCCGCGAGCGCCGCCTCACCGAATGCCGGCATGCCCTTCTCGAACCAATCAACGCATCCGAGCCCATTCGCGATATCGCGAGCCAGTTCGGCTTTGGCGACATGAGCCTCTTCAGCCGTCGCTTCCGAGAACGCTTCGGCCTCACACCCTCGGACTTCCGTGAGGAACACCTTCGGCACGAAGTTCGCATCCCTCTGCACTAGCGCGCATCCGCGGCGGTCCACACTCCCGCAAGCTAGTGACCAATCAAGTGAGCCGCGCAACGATGCGCAGCAAAGGGAGTGAAAATGACTTCGCAAGAACTCAACCAACTGCAGGAAATCCTCAAGGCAGGTGGCCCGGACTTTTCGGCCCCAACGGCTGAAGTCCGCCCTATGTTCGAAGGACTCACTCAGTCCTTCCCCGTCAACGAGGATTTCGAATTCACTGAGCGCAAGCTCGGCGGGGTGCCGGTGCTTTGGATGGATGGGCCAAGCAAGAACGCACCCGTGCTGTTTTATATTCACGGCGGTGCATATATCGTCGGTTCGGCCAGCGGCTACCGCAGCCTGAGCGGTAATCTCGCCGAGGCCAGCGGAGCCGCAATGTGCAGCGTCGACTACCGGCTTGCGGAAGAACACCCGTATCCAGCTGCATACGACGATGCTTACAACGCCTATCTTGCGCTCCTTGAGAGTGGGGTTGACGCTGCGAGTGTGATCGTCGCGGGTGACTCTGCCGGTGGTGGTCTCGCAATCGCGCTGCTGCAGCGTCTGCGTGATGAAGGTAAGCCCCAGCCCGCTTGTGCGTTCACACTTTCAGCTTGGGCGGATCTCAGCCACAGCGGCTCCTCCCACGTGACCAACCGAGAAGCCGATATTTCTCTCACAACTGCTGGCCTCGCATCCGCAGCCGAACGATACCTCGGTGAGACTGGTGCCGATCACCCCTCGGTTTCGCCGGTGTTCGGTGACTTCGAGGGCCTATGCCCGCTCTACCTCACGGTCGGTAGCGAGGAAATCGTGCTCTCGGACAGTGTTCGCATCGCCGAAGCTGCTGCGAACGCCAATGTCGACGTGACCCTGCGTGTGCTGCCGCACCTGCCCCACGACTGGCCGCTGTTCTCCTTCATGCTCAGCGAAGGTCGCGAGACCATTGCCGAGATTGGAGAGTACACGAAGCAGCACACGCAGCAAGGTGCTCAGCACGGCACTCAACCGCTTGACGTGGTGATTGTCGGCGCGGGCTGGTCGGGCATGATGTCGCTCGTGCGGATGCGGGAGCAAGGTCGCAGCGCCATGGTCCTTGAAGCCGCGCCCGAGGTGGGAGGAACCTGGTACTGGAACCGCTACCCGGGGCTGCGCTGCGATATTGAAAGCACGCAGTACTGCTATTCCTTCGATGACAAGCTCGTGGACGAATGGAATTGGTCCGAGCGCTTCCCCACCCAGGCAGAGCTACTTGAATACGCGAAACACGTGGCCGACCGCCATGAGCTTCGCCGCGATATTGAATTCAACACGCGCGTGGCCAGTATGACCTTCGACGAAGCGCGCGATCTCTGGACGCTCACCGCCGAAGATGGCCGCCGCTGGAGCGCTCGCCACGTGATCATGGCGACGGGACCGCTCTCAACACCAAAGCCGCTTGATATTGCCGGCACCGAGGATTTCCAGGGGCAGCTGCTGTCCACGACCGACTGGCCACACGAACCAGTTGATTTCACCGGGAAGCGGGTCGCCGTGATCGGCACCGGTTCCTCCGGCATCCAGGTGTCCACCGAACTCGCGAAAAGTGCCGCGAAGCTGTTCGTCTGCCAACGTACTCCGAGCCTGTCACTCCCAGCCTTCAACCGCCCGCTCAGCGATGCGGACCGCAGCAAGGCTAAGCAAGATTTCGCCGAACACCGCGAGCGCGCCCGCGACTCAATCGACGGACTCGGTCTTGCCACGAGCGGCAAGTCCGCACTCGAGGTTTCGGATGAGGAACTTCGCGCGGATTATGACGCGATCTATGAGAGCGGGATTCCGTTCGCCTATCTCAGTCACTACACCGACACCCTCTTCGATATGGATGCGAATACCAAGCTGCGCGACTACCTCGGTGATCGAATCAGTCAGATTGTGAAAGACCCCGACACCGCCGCGGCGCTCGTACCTACCAGCTATCCCGCCGGTACCCGACGGCTCTGCCTCGATACGGGGTTCTACGAGATCTTCAATCAGGACAATGTCGCGCTCGTTGATCTGAAACGCAACCCCATCGACCGTATCGTCGA
Organism: Gulosibacter chungangensis; assembly: GCF_008831155.1. GTDB lineage: Bacteria > Actinomycetota > Actinomycetes > Actinomycetales > Microbacteriaceae > Gulosibacter > Gulosibacter chungangensis. Next base: position 53,814 of record NZ_WBKB01000010.1, read on the forward strand.
CAGTGGTATTCGACTCGAGGACGGCAGCGTGGTTGACGTTGATGTGATCGTGCTCGCCACCGGCTACGACGCCCTCACCGGCGCGCTCAAAGCGATCAATATCCAGGGTGTGGGTGGTCGCCAGCTCCGCGAAGAGTGGGAATCCGGCCCACAGACCTACCTCGGCCTTGCCGTACACGGGTTCCCAAACTTCTACACGATCGTTGGCCCGCAGAGCCCTTCGGTGCTCAGCAATATGTTTGTCTCGATCGAGCAGCACGTGGACTGGGTCGCAGCACTCATCGATGACTCCGAGGCTGCGGGATTCACTCGCGTGGAAGCTTCCGCACGGGCGCAGCAAGAATGGGTCACCCATGCCCGCGACCTTGGTGAACTCTTCCTGCACTCAAAGGGTGATTCCTGGTACGTGGGCAGCAATGTCGAGGGTAAACCTCGCAGCGTGCTTCCCTACCTTGGCGGTGTCGGTCCATACCGGGCTAAGTGCGACGAAGTGGCCGCGGCAGGCTACGAAGGGTTCGTTCGCACCCGGTAGCCCTGCTGCGGAATCGACCGGCATCATTCCTGAGGTCCGCAATCGTGTACGTCGCGCGAGGGATATGGGCTGCGAATTGGTGGAGAAAGCAACCACCGGCAAAGTCTTGCCCATAGCATCCCTGGTAGCGGTGTCACGACGGCGCCCGCACCGAAAGGACTCAAGATGAAACGCAAGCACCTCGCAGCGCTCGGCACCTCGCTCGCACTCATTGCGGCACTGACCGCATGCTCGAGCGGTGACGCCGAAGAGCCCACCACCGAGAACGAAGACACCACGAGCAGCGACACCGCGGCCGAAGAAGGTGGCCTCTCGAACGAGGCTGGCGACAGCGCCGAAGAGGAAAGCCCCGCTGAGGAAGGCTCGGACGGCGCATCGGCCGGGTCAAGCGAGGTTGAGATCGTCGTGGACGGAGAAAACGTAGTCCTCGAGAACCCGCAGGTGCAGTGTGGCGAAAATAACGGCACCTTCGCGATCGCCGTCACCGCGGACAACCTCGACGCTGAGTCGGGTGACGCATTCGGTGCGCTGCTGACCACCGACGAAAACCCCACCGTCAACTCGGTTGCACTCTCGCGCAGCGAGGGCGTCAGCGTCGCCTACACCGAGGGCCTTGACGGCTCGGCAGACGTCACGGTGGACGGCAAGACGTACACCATCTCCGGTTCCGCGCTCGGCCTCGACCTCAATGACCCGACGAGCACCGACAACGTGGACTTCTCGTTCACGGTTACCTGCCCCTAATGCAGTAGCCCCCTGAGCACGGCTCCATAGACTGAGGCGGTCCCGGAATACCGGGGCCGCCTCTATTTATGCTTCCCCGATCTCATGCGCCGCCTGCGCACCGCGGGCTTCAAGGCTCAGGTTCTAGCGTGGAATCAGCACAGCTCGCATCAACACAGCTGGATGCGCAGTGAGGGGAAGGCATCATGGTCGACATACGAGTGGCCCGGGTTTACGAGGAAGCGGAACCTAAGAGTCGATATCGAGTGCTGGTTGACCGGCTCTGGCCGCGCGGTGTGAAAAAGGAGTCGCTCGAATACGACGACTGGAATAAGGATGTCGCGCCCTCCCCCGATCTGCGCACCTGGTTTGGGCACAAGCCTGAACGTTTCGAGGAGTTCGCGAATCGCTATCGGGAAGAGCTCGACTCGAGCGATGCCCCGCAGGAACTCCTGAAGGCCGCCGGCTCACGGGACGTGTCGCTGCTGATCGCGGCGAAGGATGCGCAGCACAATCACGGCATCGTCTTACGCGACTACCTGGCCGAGATCGCGAAGGAATAACCACCAGCGTGGCACACTCGGAGCATGCCAGCCCGTACGCCAGCGATTAACCGGAACCGAGCGAGCAATCGAGCCCTGCATCCAGACCGAGCTTGGGTACGCATCCTGCGGCTCCTGCTCGGCGCACTCACGGTGGTGGCCGTCTTCCGCAATTTCTATCGTTCCGCGCTCGGAGAGACCGACAACACGCTGCCGGAATCCCTCTCCCAATTCACCAACGAGGCCTGCCTGGTGTTTGGACTCTGCCTGCTGATCGGCACCTTCATCTCCCGCGATCGGCTGCCGCGATGGTGGGATCATCTCCGCGGTGGGCTCGCGTTCTATATGGTCATCACCGGGCTCATCTACGCGCTGCTCGTTGCCGAACCCGGCGAGATGATGCGCTGGGATCTGGAATGGACGAACCTCGCACTGCACCGGCTTGCTCCCGTCGCGGGGCTTATCGAATGGCTGCTGGTCACCATGACGGTGCGCGGCACCTGGGGAAGGCCGCTCGCTTGGTTGATCTACCCCATCCTGTATCTCAGCTACACGTGGATTCGCGGGGCGATTGTGCACTGGTACCCATACGGGTTCCTGGACCCGACCCAGGAGGGCGGCTGGCCGGAAGTGCTGCAAACCACTGCCACGGTGCTAATCGCGTTCCTCGCGATCTCGATCATCGTGCACGTACTCGGCAACCTGCGCGTGCGTCTCGCGCACCGCGGCTGACGGGAGTGGGTTAGCCGTTCACCACCTGCTGAATCGCTGGGCGAAGCTCGGGATAGGCGAATTCGAAGCCCGCGTCGACGAGTCGCTCCGGGGCAACCCAGCGGCTCTTGAGCACGAGTTCGGGTTCGGTGCGCAGCAGCCACATCGCGGGTTCCAGAATGGCCCGCGGTGCGGGTAGCCCAAATGGCATCCCGACTGCCGCGCGCAATTCGCGCATCAGGGTGCGGTTATCGGATGGGTTCGGGGTGCTGAGGTTCACCGGGCCCTCGATTTCTTCGTGGTCGCGGATGAACTCGATCGCGTGAACCACATCCGCCACGTGAATCCAGCTGAACATCTGCCGCCCCGCCGAGTTGTGCGCAGGTGCCGCACCGCTGCCGGAAGCATGCTCACCGATACCGCGATAGCGTCGGTGCCCAAACCAGCCGTGATCGAGCTGCGGGCCACCGAGACCGAAGCGAGCGAGGTTCACGAGCATCCCGGTGGCCGGGCCATCCCCCAGCACGATGGCCATGCGCAGCGCCACCCGCCGGGTGTCCGGAAGCTCGGGGCCGAAAAATTCACGCTCCCACGCCTTCGCGATATCCACCGAGAACCCCTCCCCGAGCTGCCCCGAGGACTCGGTTTGCGGACCGTCCATCGCATAGCGATAGATCGTCGCGGTGCTCGCGTTAAGCCACAGTTTGGGTGGATGCGCGGCTTCCGCGATCGCCTCGGCAAGCTCCCGCGTGGTCTCGGTTCGGGAACGCAGGAGCTCCTGCCGGTTCGTATCGGTGTACCGACAGTTCACCGATTTCCCGGCGAGGTTCACCACGAGTTCGGCGCCGTCCACCGCATCCCGAATCGCCGCCGCATCACCCCAGCGCACATCCGGCCCGTTCCTGCCGATGCGGATCAGGTCATAGCCGTCTTCACGCAAGCGATCCGCGAGAATTCCACCAATAAACCCTGATCCACCAGCAAGTACCGCACGCGTCATACTTCGACAGTAGCCGCGCTAGGGGTTATTTCGCGAGGGTGCGTCGGTGAGTAAACCCGCGGTGAGCCTCGACGGTGTGCCGAACCGATGGGCGGTAATCGAGACCGCCTGTTCGCGCAGGAACGGCAGCAGTTCGAGCCGCCCCGCCTCAGTGACGGGATTGCGCCAGATGGCGAGTTCGCAGCCGACCCCTTCCCGAGCTATCTCGCGATACTCGGTTTCGGTGCCGATGAAGCGCAGTCGACCGCGCAGTTTCGGCACGATCCGACGGAAGTGGGCGTCCGTTTCGATACGCACCGGGATGCCGAGGTCGGCAAAGAGCTTCATCACCCGATCCGGGAGCTGCTCGCCGCTGGAGATCTCAATATCTGCATTCGCCCGAAGCCCTGCTGCCGCAACTCGCAACAGTCGCGTGACGAGTTGGTCTTCAGCAAGCCGGATGACGGCTCGGTCCGGGAAATAGCGGACGACATTGCGTTCTGCCGCGAGTTCCTGCACATCCCGTGCGAGGCCGAAAACCTCCTGCCAGGCAAGTTCATCGCTGCGCGCCGCGCGCACGAGCCGTTCCCGCTTTGCCATCTGCAGCTCTTCGGCAGCCTGCAGCAGCAGTCGAACGCGCGGCTCGAGCGGCGCGGTACCCGCTGCCGCGAGCCCGAGTCGCCAGTTCGCGAGCGAGGCGACATAGTGTTCACCGCCCGCCTTCACGGTCGGGCCGACGGTCGATTTCTTCCACCCGCCGAAGGGCTGACGTGCCACGATCGCGCCGGTGATTCCCCGATTGACGTAAAGGTTCCCGGCCTCAACCCCGCCGAGCCACTGGGCAATTTCCGCCCGGTCGAGGGAGTGCAAGCCGGAAGTGAGCCCGTAGTCCACCTCATTGACGATCTCGATGGCTTCCTCGAGCGTCTCCACCCGCATCACCCCGAGCACCGGGCCAAAGTACTCCACACGGTGGAATTCGCTGCCGCGTTTCACTCCCGCGCGGATCCCCGGGGACCATAGCCGCGCATCCTCCCCGAGCTGCCGCGGCCGGACCACCCAGTTCTCCCCCGGCCCAAGGGTCGTAAGTCCCCGCAGGAGTTTTTCGCCCGGCGGCGAGGTCAGCGGCCCCATCCGAGCGGATGCATTGGTCGGCAACCCGAGGCGAAGCGACATGGTGGCATCCACGAGTTGATTGCGAAGCCGCCGCGAGCGCCCCGCCTGCCCAACGAGAATGAGCAGCGAGGCCGCGGAGCACTTCTGCCCGGCGTGGCCGAACGCGGAGTTCACCACATCCGCCACCGCAAGATCGTAGTCGGCACTCGGTGTGACGATGATGGCGTTTTTGCCGCTGGTTTCGGCGTGCAGGTCGAGGTCGGGGCGCAACTTTTTGAAGGCTTCGGCGGTGTCGTAACCCCCGGTGAGGATGACCCGCTGGATGCCTTCGTGCTGCACCAGCGCAGTGGCAAGTTCCCGATCGTCGAATTGCACGTACTGCAGGGCATCTTTGGGCACACCCGCTTCCCACAGGGCTTCGACCACCACCGCCCCGGTACGAGCGGCGCTGGCTGCAGGTTTCGCGATCACGGGTGAGCCGGCCGCGAGCGCCGCGAGCATCCCACCTGCCGGAATGGCGATGGGAAAGTTCCACGGCGGGATCACGGCGATGGGGCCGGCCGATTGCCATTCGGCGCCGTCGACCGCGTCGAGTTCGCGGGCACGTTCGGCATAGAAGTGCGCGAAGTCGACTGCCTCACTCACCTCGGGATCGGTCTGGTCGAGGGTTTTGCCGCACTCGAACGCGGCGATCTCCATGAGTTCGGCGCGGCGCCGGTTCAGGTTTTCTCCCGCGCGGTGCAGGGTTTCTGCGCGCTGGGCGCCGGTTTGTTCCCGCCAGGTCGAGTCGCTGGCGGTCTGGATGCGCCGGTCGAGTTCCCCGCGCGAGACCACCATGTTCGCCTGCAGGGTCGCAAGCCCCAGTGCCGAGGTACTCGCACGCTGCCGGATGCCCTCGGCCCAGGTCTGGTTGGCGAGTAGTGATGGGTCGGAATCGGGAGTGTTCGTGAATTCCGGGCTCGCGGCGCCTGCCTCTGTCCCGGTGACTGTTTCTGCGTCGGCCCCAGACCCGGTCCCAGTGCCAGTCCCGGTCCCAGTCTCAGAATGTAGCGACCGGTTCTGCATCCGATTCGGCCCGGGCACTTCGCCGGTCAGCGCATCCAGCGAGGCGATAAAGCGTTCACGCTCCCGCTCAAAGAGCGACTCTCGGGAGGCGAGATCGAATACCGCGGAGAGGAAGTTATCGTTCGAGGAACCTTCTTCAAGCCTGCGCACGAGGTAGGCGATGGCAACATCGAACTCTTCCGGATGCACGATCGGCGTGTAGAGCCGCAGTCCCCCGGTGTGCCGACGAACGACCTCGGCCTGCGCGCCGGCCATCCCGAGCAGCATCTCCACTTCGAGCGCGTCGGTCACCCCGCGTTCCTTCGCGAGCGACCAGGCCAGCGCGATATCGAAGAGATTGTGACCGGCCACGCCGATCCGCACGTTTCGAGTGCGGTCTGGATCGAGTGCCCAGTTGAGGATCTCGAGGTAGTTCGTGTCGGTCTCGCGTTTGGTTCCGAAAGTCGCGAGTGGCCAACCGTGGATTTCCGCGGCCACGTGTTCCATAGGGAGATTTGCGCCCTTCACCACCCGAACCTTGATGGGTGCACCGCCCGAGGCTACTCGCTCGGCAGCCCATTCCTGCAGCTCGATCATCGCGGCAAAGGAGTCTGGCAGATAGGCCTGCAGCACGATGCCAGCCGATAGCTGCAGGAATTCTTCGCGGTCAAGGATGCGCTTGAATACCGCGAGGGTGAGTTCGAGGTCGCGGTATTCCTCCATATCGAGATTGATGAATTTCGGTTTCGGTGCCCGGGCTGCGATTCGATATAGCGGGATGAGTCGCTCGGCTGCCTCCGCAACTGCCGCGTCGATTCCCCAGGGCTGGTGCGGAGCCATGGTCGCCGAGACCTTGAGCGAGACGTAGTCCACGTCGTTCCGTCGCAGGAGCGCCGCGGTGCCCTCGATGCGCCGGTCGGCTTCGCGGGAACCGAGCACCGCTTCACCGAGCAGGTTCAGGTTGAGATCGGCCCCGGTTTCGCGAAGCCTGCGGATCGCGGCACCGAGTTGTCGGTCGCTCGCATCAATCAACAGGTGTCCCACGAGTTGCCGCAGCGCGCGCCGCGCGATCGGCACTACGATGCGCGGCAGCGTCGGGGCGGTTTTGCCGCCCAACTGCACCGCTCGACTCAATAGCGGCGGCAAAAAGCTTGGCAGGTTGTGGCTGAGGCGACGTAAGTTCCGGGCCGCGACCTGCGCATCCTCGGGCCGAATCACACCGTCGACGAACCCGACGATGAAGGCGAGCCCGTTTGGGTCACGAAGTGCCGCCGCGAGCTGAGCGCTGGCCGGGTCGCTGGGCACGGATTTCGACTCCCGCAACCACTCGCGCACGAGCGCTACTGTCGCGGGCGCGAGCCTGCGGAGTTCTTCGGTTGCTGCTGCGGAATTGCCCATGGAGTGTCCCCATTTAGCCGGTGAATTAGCCGATACGTCGCCAAGTGCGAAAAGCGTAGCCGAGGAGCAGTGCCAGCGCGAGGGTTGCGGCGGAGGGCCACAATTGCGGCTCGGGTGGGCGAATTCCTTGTGGTGTGTTGGGCTAGCTTGCCATCAGCTCCCGCACGAGCGGAATAACCTTGTTGCCGTAAAGCTCGATGGACGCCATCATCAGCTCGTGCGGCATCGGACCGTTCGCGTACTTGAGGTCGAAGCGCTCCGCACCGAGGGCTTTCATCCCATCGGCAATGCGGCGAGCGACTGTCTCGGGAGAACCCACCAGCAGCGCGCCGTGATCCGCTTCTTGCTCAAACTGCTCACGGGTCATCGACGGCCAGCCGCGACCGCGACCGACCCGGTCGTGGCCCACCTTGTAGTGGGGCCAGAGCTGTTCGCGAGCCTCCGCATCCGTCTGCGCCACGTGCCCCGGCGAGTGGAAACCAATGTGCGCGCCTGTGTGCCCGAAGTGTTCCTGCGCCTCACGGTACACGCGGGCAAAGGGGGCGAAGCGCGCCGCCGGGCCACCGATAATCGCGAGCATCAGGGGGAAGTCGTATTTCGCGGCGCGCACCACCGACTGCGGGGAGCCGCCCACCGCGACCCAGGTTGGGAAAGGGCGAGGCTGGTCAGTTGCGGATTCCAGCGGCGGGTAGAGGTCTTGGTCGGAAAGCGCCGCGCGGGTTGTGCCCTGCCAAGTGACCGGGCCGCCCTTCGCAATCTCAGACCACAACTGCAGTTTTTCTTCGAAGAGGACCTCATAGTCGGACATCGAAAGGCCGTACAGCGGGAAGGATTCGGTAAAGGAGCCGCGACCGACGATGATTTCTGCGCGCCCGCTTGAGATCGCATCCACCGTCGAAAAGCGTTCAAAGACGCGTACCGGGTCGTCGGAGCTCAGCACCGTGACTGCGGAACCGAGCTTGATGCGTTCGGTGGTGGATGCGATGGCCGCCAATACCGTTTCGGGGGACGAGACCGCGTAGTCGCTGCGATGGTGTTCCCCGATGCCGATGAAATCAATCCCTACCTGATCGGCAAGCTGCCCCTGAGCCACCAGATTGCGAATGGTCTGGGCATGGGAGATCTCCTTGCCCTCGAGGTCAACGGAGACATCACCAAAGGTGTCCAAGCCGAGGACGAGGTCCTCCGCACGAAGCTGTTCGCTCATTTCTTCACTTCCTACATTTCCTTGCGTTTGCATACAAATACACCAACCTCGGTAGCCATCAAACTATTCCCGCGCGTATTGATTACAAGTTCAGACAAATCCGCAGTTTTGAACTGGATGATCTGGCTAAGCTGTCCCGAGTTGCTTCTCTCGGCCAAAAAGGAGTGCCCCATGCGCGTACTTGTGACCAGCTCTCGAAATACCTTTACCCTCGACATCATCCGAAAGCTCGGCAGCGCGGGCCACACCGTCGTCACCGCTGACACCTACGAGGGCGCAATCGGCAGCCACTCGCGGTTCATCAAGGCGCACGTAAAGACAGCCTCGCCCACCTTTCCGACACGGGCGCCAATGACTCGGGCCCGTGTGACACGGACCCAGCGGCACTGCGCCGTTTTGCGCCCTAGCGGAGTAGTGCGGTTTCGAGTTTGAGCAGGGCTGCGAGCAGTCGGGGCAGCCAAACCGCGGCACCGCCGCGCTTCGGCAGGGCGCTCAGCCGAGCACCCTGCCCCGACAGCTTGGCGTGCTGCCCGCGCACCAGCTGCCGCAGCGCGTTCAGGAACGCCATCGGGTGGAAGTCGAGCGCGCTGTGGCCGTTGGTGATCTCGACGAGCACCGCGTCCGGAGCCGCCTGCTCGACGCGACGCGCAATCTCGATCGGTGTGCGCAAATCACGATCACCCGCCAGCAGCAGGACGGGCCAGTCAAAGCGAGCGGCCGCAGCCGTCAAGTCATAGGGCTCTGCGGCGAAACCCGGGTACTGATCGGCAAGCGGTGCGTAGGTCAGGGCCGGGTCAAGCGGAAGCCCGTCCAGTGTTCCCCCGCAACCGAGCTCCCGAAAACCAATTGTGCCGACCAGATCGAATTCATAGATCCCCCGGCACCGCGCGATCGACACGCCACGGGTCGCATACAACTCCAACACTTGCCACGCGAGGCTCCGCCGATGCCGAAGTCGCTCCCGGATAAGCGGACCGGTGCGGACATAGGCGAGGTTGAAGGCCGGGGAATTGGCTGTGGCGGGCCGGAGCACTTCACGCGAGTGCCGCATCCCGCGCCCGATCGACGCCACTCGCCTCAGTAAACGGAACGGCAACGAGATCGAGGGCATGCATCCAGTATCTGCCCTCGCGTACCGCGGCACCTGAACGCGATCAGCCAATTCATCAGCCTCCCGGGCGATATCAAGCAAGAGTGGGCAGACTTTTCGAGGGCCGAACAATGTGTATTGCATGTGAGTTTCTCAGCGCCGAGAAACTCCCTCTTGCAACGTCCCGACAATCGTATATCATTTCGTATATAGGGCCGGACTCACCGGCATACACACTGCAACGACGCGAAGGGAAGCCATGTCGATCGACTTCACCGACCGTGCTAATCGCCCGGGCAAAATCATTGCCCTCCACCTCAACTACCCCTCACGCATCGAGCAGCGTGGGCGCTCCCCCAAGTTCCCCGGCTACTTCATCAAGGCCGGCACCTCAATCGCCAACACCGGCGACACCCTCGAACGCCCCAAGGGTACGGAACTGCTCGCCTACGAGGGCGAGATCGCGCTCATCATCGGCGAGACTTGCCGCCGCGTTAGCCCCGAAGAGGGCTGGTCGAAGGTTTCGGGCATCACCGCAGCCAACGACTGGGGCCTCTACGACCTCCGTCACGCCGACAAGGGCTCGAATATCAAGAACAAGTCGGGCGACGGCTTCACCCCGCTCGGCCCCGAGGTCATCCCGGCCGAGGGTCTGGATCCCAAGGCACTGCGCGTGCGCACCTGGGTCAACGGCACGATCGTGCAGGACGATGACACCTCCGGTCTCGTCTTCCCCTTCGGTCAGCTCGTGGCCGATCTCTCGCAGCTGATGACCCTCGAAGAAGGCGACATCATCCTCACCGGCACCCCGGCCGGTTCCTCGGTTGCCCAGCCCGGCGACGTTGTCGAGGTTGAGGTGGATGCACCCACCGCTCCGGGTGCACCGTCGACCGGTCGCCTGGTAACCAAGGTTGTCGAGTCGGAATACGAAATGGCCGCCTTCGGCGCGCAGCCGCAGGTCGACGACAAGCAGCGCGAAGAAGCCTGGGGCTCTCGCGAGGCGGCGGGCCTGCCCGCCGAGCGCAGCACCATCACCGATGAGCTGCGTGCCAAGGTCGAAGAAGTGGCCGTGGCCACCCTCTCGGCAGAGCTGCGCAAGCGCGGCCTCAACAACGTGTCGATCGACGGGCCGACCCTGAACCACAAGGGCCGCCGCATCCTCGGCTACGCCAAGACCCTCCGCTACGTCCCGAACCGCGAAGACCTCTTCAAGAAGTTCGGCGGCGGCTACAACGCGCAGAAGCAGGCGATGGACTCGGTACAGCCCGACGACGTCGTCGTAATGGAAGCTCGCGGCGAAAAGGGCACCGGCACCCTCGGTGACGTCCTCGCGCTGCGCGCCCAGGTGCTCGGCGCGACCGGCATCATCACCGACGGTGGCGTGCGCGACTCCTCCGCAGTTAACGCGCTCGACATCCCCGTCTACTCGAACAGCTCGCACCCGGCGGTGCTCGGCCGCCGCCACGTGCCCTGGGAAGTTGACGGCACGATCGCGTGCGGTGGCACCACCGTGCAGCCCGGCGACATCATCGTCGGGGACGACGACGGCGTCATCGTCATCCCACCCGCACTCTTCGAAGAGGTCGTAGATGCGGCCTACGAGAAGGAGCAGGAGGATGCTTGGGTCTTCGAGCAGGTCAAGGCCGGCAACAAGGTCCAGGGGCTCTTCCCGCCAACCGGTGAATGGCGCGAAAAGTTCGAAGCGTGGAAGCAGTCGCGATGAGTGCAGCAGCATCGGCCGCAACCGAGATTCCGAAGTCGCAGCAGGCCTATAACTACCTGCGCGAGCGGATCACCTCGGGTGCGTTTGGCCCCGGTTACCGTCTGGTGCTGGGCCAAATCGCAATGGAGCTCGGTTTCTCGACCGTGCCCGTTCGCGAAGCCATCCGGATGCTTGAAGCCGAAGGGGTGGTCACTTTCGTCCACAATGTGGGCGCCCAGGTGACCATGCTCAACAGCGATGTCTACCACGAAACGATGGAGACCCTGAGCCTCGTGGAAGGCTTTGCGACGGCGAAGTCTGCACCGCACCTGACCGCATCCGAACTCTCCGAAGCCCGCGAGATCAACGCCAAGATGCGTGAGCTCACCGAATCCCCGCAACTGAATGCGGCCGAGTTCACGAAGCTCAACCGGCAGTTCCACGCGGTGCTGTTCCAGCACTGTGACAACTCGCACGTGTCCGATCTGGTCCGCCGCGGCTGGCACCGCCTCGAAACCATGCGTGAATCTTCCTTCTCGTATGTCCCGGGACGCTCCACCGACTCGGTGGCTGAACATGAGGCACTCATCGCGCTCATCGAATCGGGTGCCAGCGAGGCAGAAGTCGAGACGCAGGCCCGGCAACACCGGCTCAACACCATGCACGTGGTGCTTGCCACACTCGAAGAAAAAGAAGCAAAGCGCTAGCGCATTCGTCTCCAACCCAATCTTTATTTCCCAAACCACTACCGTAAGGAAAATCACATGACTAATCGTCCCGCTGATCTCCCCAAGCACATCCAGCTCTACATCGACGGCGAATTCGTCGATGCAGCTTCGGGCAAGACCTTCGACGTCATCAACCCCGCAACCAACGAGACGTACATGACCGCTGCTTCGGGTGACAAGGAAGACGTTGACCGCGCCGTTGCCGCTGCAAAGCACGCATTCGACGAGGGACCCTGGTCGAAGATGCTGAACCGTGAGCGTTCGCGCATCCTGCACAAGATCGCCGATGTCGTTGAGTCGCGTGACGAAGAGCTCGCCCTCATCGAGAGCTGGGACTCGGGCCTGCCGATCACCCAGGCAAAGGGTCAGGCGCGTCGTGCCGCCGAGAACTTTCGCTTCTTCGCTGACCTTATCGTCGCGCAGCACGACAACGCCTTCCGCGTTCCGGGCCGTCAGATCAACTACGTGAACCGCAAGCCGATCGGTGTTGCTGGTCTCATCACCCCGTGGAACGTTCCGTTCATGCAGGAATCGTGGAAGCTTGCTCCCGCGATCGCAACCGGTAACAGCGTTGTCCTGAAGCCCGCCAGCTACACCCCGCTCTCGGCTGCACTGTGGCCGGAGATCTTCGAAGAGGCAGGCCTCCCCAAGGGTGTCTTCAACCTCATCCTCGGCGGCGGTGGCACCGCTGGTGATGCACTCGTCAAGCACCCGGATGTGCCCCTCATTTCGTTCACCGGTGACAGTTCGACCGGTGCACAGATCTCGACGAACGCTGCTCCCCTGCTCAAGGGCCTCTCGCTCGAGCTCGGTGGCAAGAGCCCGTCGGTCGTCTTCGCTGACGCCGACCTCGAAGAGGCCCTCGACGCCACGGTATTCAGCGTTTTCAGCCTGAACGGCGAGCGTTGCACCGCAGGTTCGCGTGTGCTTGTTCAGCGCGACATCTACGACGACTTCATCGAGCGCTTCGCTGAGCGTGCGAAGAACATCGTTGTCGGTGTTCCCGAAGACCCCAAGACCGAGGTTGGCGCACTCGTGCACCCGTCGCACTTCGACAAGGTCATGGAGTACATCGAAATCGGTAAGGGCGAAGGTCGTCTCCTTGCCGGTGGTGGCCGACCCGAAGGCTTCCCCGAGGGCACCTACGTGGCTCCGACCGTCTTCGTCGACGTCAAGCCGGATGCACGCATCTTCCAGGAAGAGATCTTCGGCCCGGTCGTTGCGATCACCCCGTTCGACACCGACGAAGAAGCGCTCGAGCTCGCGAACAACACCAAGTACGGCCTCGCAGCCTACGTCTGGACCTCGAACCTCAAGCGTGCGCACAACTTCGCACACGCAATTGAGTCGGGCATGGTTTGGCTGAACTCGAACAACGTTCGTGACCTCCGCACCCCGTTCGGTGGTGTGAAGGCTTCGGGCCTCGGCCGTGAAGGTGGCTACCGCTCGGTGGACTTCTACACGACCCAGCAGAACATCCAGGTCACGCTCAACGAGGCACACAGCCCCCGTTTCGGCGCTGGCAAGTAAACCCAAAACCCCCTTTCCGTAATTTCAAGGAAGAAGCAACTATGTCTGCATTCAAGGAAGAAGACCGCACTTCATCCGGCTTCTATGTCACCAAGGAAGCTCCGATCGAGCCTTCGAACCCGATCCCGACCCCCAAGGCCGAGGCTCCGGACATCCTCCGCTGCGCATACATGGAGCTCGTGGTCACCGACCTCGCTGCCTCGCGTGAGTTCTACGTCGACATTCTCGGCCTGACCGTCACCGAAGAAGACGATGAGCGCATCTACCTGCGTTCGCTCGAGGAGTTCATCCACCACAACCTCGTGCTCACCAAGGGCCCGGTTGCCGCCGTTGCTGCGTTCTCGTACCGCGTGCGCAGCAATGAAGAACTCGACAAGGCTGTTGCCTTCTACGAGGAGCTCGGCTGCCGCGTAGAGCGCAAGAAGGACGGCTTCGTCAAGGGCATCGGCGACTCGGTTCGCGTGGTGGACCCGCTGGGCTTCCCCTACGAGTTCTTCTACGAGACCGAGCACGTTGAGCGTCTCGCGTGGCGCTACGACCTGTACACCCCCGGTGCACTGGTCCGCCTCGACCACTTCAACCAGATGACCCCGGACGTTCCCCGTGCGGTTCGCCACCTCCAGGACCTCGGCTTCCGCGTGACCGAGGACATCCAGGACAAGGAAGGCACCGTCTACGCCGCGTGGATGCGCCGCAAGCCCACCGTGCACGACACCGCGACCACCGGTGGCGACGGCCCCCGCATGCACCACGTTGCGTTCTCGACCCACGAGAAGCACAACATCCTCGCAATCTGCGACAAGCTCGGTGCCCTGCGCCGCTCGGACGCCATCGAGCGTGGCCCCGGCCGCCACGGTGTCTCGAACGCGTTCTACCTCTACCTGCGTGACCCGGACGGGCACCGCGTAGAGATCTACACGCAGGACTACTACACCGGCGACCCCGACAACCCCGTGGTCACCTGGGATGTGCACGACAACCAGCGTCGTGACTGGTGGGGCAACCCGGTTGTACCTTCCTGGTACACCGAGGGCTCGCTCGTCCTCGACCTCGACGGCAACCCGCAGGAAGTCATCGCCCGCACCGACGCCTCGGAGATGGCGAAGACCATCGGCGCTGACGGCTTCTCATACACCCGTGATGGCGACGAGACCAAGGGCTTCAAGCTGGGTAACCAGCTCTAGGCCACAGGTTTAGTCACCTGCCGCCGCGGGGCGTGATTTCGGCACACTGTCGAGATCACGCCCCGCGGCTTTTTCCGCGCGCCGCATCAGGGCAATCGCAACGCTCGCAAGAATCGCAATCGCGGCGACCACAAAGAGCGTGCCCGGCAGCACCGCGACGCCATTGCGTTCGATCTGCACTCCTACCAGCCACGGCGTCAATGCCTGCCCGATCATGGAACCGGCGACCACCCACGCAAAGCGATGACCGGTGGCGTGCTCTGTCCCTGCCAGCCAGGTGAGCCCGTTCGGGAAAATCGGCCCGATGAAGAACCCGCACAGGGCGAAGGCGAGGATGCCAAAATCGGGATGCAGCGCGAGTAGCAGCGAGGCTGCCATCCCCACGCAGCTTGCGATCACGAGCGCCGGGATCGCAATAACGCGCGTCAGTGCGGCAGCGGCGAAGCGCCCGACCACCATGGCGAGCCAGTAGCCCGAGGTTGCCATCGCCGCGGAATCCGCGCTCACCCCGTGCCCCTGCAGGAAGCTCGGTTCCCAACTCCCAATGCCCGATTGCACCCCAAAGTGGGTCACATAGAGCGCCACGAATGCGGTGATAATCGCGGGGCCGAACCCGAGTCGCAGCTTGGTCTTGCGAGGAGCGTCGTGACGTTCCTCGGATGCTGCTTCTGCATCCACCGGAGTCGGCCGCGGCTGCAGGCCGCGCATAGTCAGCAGAGCCACAAAGACTGCCAGCCCGGCGGCGAGGAACACGTAGGGATACGAGCCCACCCCGATGACCGAGAGCACCGCCGGAGAAATCACGGTACCGATGCCGAAACAGCCGTGGGCCACGTTCACCAAGGCGGGGCCGCGCTTGCCAGTACCCATAATGAGCAGCTGCGTAATCAGCACGTCAATGCCACCGAGCCCAAACCCGGCGACCGTGGCGGCGGCAAGAAACAGCGGCCAGGTCGGCGCGAGCGCGAGCCCGATTGATCCGATCACCATCAGCCCGAGCGCCAATTGCATCGTGAGGCGGTTGCCAAGTCGCGGCAGCACCACCGGTGCCGCAAGAATTCCCAACACCGCAGCACCGGATTGAAACGCCAAACCGAGGCCGGCGATGCTCTCACTCACCCCAAAGTGGGACTGAAACGTTGAAATCACCGGCCCGTAGGTGGCTAGTAGCAACCCGATCGAGACCATCCCAAGCAAGCAACCGAGGATCGCACTCGGGCGGAAGAGCGTAGGTGAGGACATAAGGACTTAGCCTAGTTCGACCTGCTAGGTCTCCCCCCATTAAATGAATTTGCAACGACCTGAATCACTAAATTGAAGCGGTTGCGCACGGGAGCATCTGGGCACTTCGATTCTGTTTGAGATTCAGAACCATCCTCTAGTCTGGGGTTTTCTGACGGATGGTACGCGCCCGAGTGATTCCCCTTAATGCAAGTAATGAAACCCCGTCATTTTTTTGTGTTGTCCTGGCAAACCGCTTTCTAGCCTGAAGATATCCCGCAAGTTGCGATCCAGATTCGTCTTGAAAGCGTGATTTATCAATGAATGCTATGTACCCACGGAGTGTCCGTGCCCAGGCTGCTTCGACGAGCGCCTCACTGAATTTTGCTGCGGGAGACTACGAATTTGCGCACTGGTTGAGCAATATTGGGGCCGGTCCGCAATCGCTCTACGCTGGCGCATACTCCCTCGAAGCCAACGACGGCACCCGTCGACTCGCATACTGTCTCGACTTCAATAGTGACTTTGACACCGAGCGCAGCTATTCGGGCGGGCCGATAACCCGGGATGGTGTCACTTCCGCGAGCTGGATCGACGGTGCCGATGAGTTGGCTCGCGCCAAGACACACAATGCCATCACTTGGATTGCCCGCCACACCTTCCCCGCGGTCTCACTCGACGAACTCGCACGGGTCACCGACACTCCCGGCTTGACCCGCGAGGAGGCCATTGCAGCCACTCAGACCGCGATTTGGACGCTCAGCAATGCTCTCGTCTTCGCCGGACTCGTCGATGCTGATTTTGTGTCGACGAAACGGGTACTTCGCGTGATCGATTACTTCCTTGGCGCGCAGCAGTCGGCACAACTTGACCCCGCTGGCACCGTGACTGAGATCACTGCCGGTGCCATGGTACGACTCAGTTCCGCGCAGCCACAGCAGGCGGAACAGCCGGAACCGTCGGGGTACTTCCTGGTGCTTTCGGGAATTGACCGGGAAGCGTCAACGACCTTCGCCTTCGACGACGACCTGCACAGCCAGGCGGTGGCCTAACGCCCGCAATCCGTCCGGTTTGCCCGCGGATTACAGCCCGTTCCCAATCACCGCGGAGAGCTCCGATCGTTTCGAGATCCGGAGCTTTTCGAGGGCGTTCGACATATGGAAAGCCACGGTGGCAACGCCAATATTCAGTTCGCGAGCGATTTCCTTATTGCGCCAGCCCCGGGCAGCGAGGGTTGCCACCTGTCGCTCACGGGGAGTCAGTGCCGCTACGAGCTCTTGACTCTCAGAAGTCGTCTCTTGTAGGCGGGCAACTGCGAGATCGGCAAAGGATTTCGCGCCGATCTTAGTGAAGGCTCTTCTTGCAAGTTCGAAGTGTTCTTGGACAACCTCTCTCGGTCCGCGAACCTGAGCGTAGGCGTTACCGAGCGCGAGGTGACAGCGCCCGATCGTGAACGGTGATTCGGCTTCCGCGGCGCTGTGCTCGAGGGTTTCGATGCCCACCTCGATGTCGCCACCGGCAACCTGGAACACGCCACGTAACCACTCCAGCTCCAGAATCTGGCCGCCATTCACACGGTCTTGGATACTTTCAACTTCAGCCCAGATCTGGGTCGCCTCTTCGACACGGCCGAGGAGCGCGAGCAGTTCGATCCGCGCGACCCGCAAACGCAGCGAACGTGCAAAACGAGGCTCCGCGGCCGCCGCATCCAACACCTGAAGTGCCTCCGGTACTCCCTGCCGCAATCGCGTAATGAGCGCCTCCGCAACTGGCATCATGTCCACCGCGAAGCCCGGGTAGTGGTACTGGTCCGATTGTTTCGCGACGGTGAGGTAGCGTTCGGCTTCCTCCAGCCGCCCGCTGACCGCAAGGATCCACGCGTAGAACGCGGGAACGGTGATGCGCGTCGGCATGTCGAAGCCTTCGAAGGCCCGGTAGAACGCGCTGTCGAGGAAGTCCCGCATCCCACCGAAATCGCCGCGCACGTATCGGACATGCAGATCGAGCGCATCCAACTGTCCGCCCATATTCGTGGAATGCGCGAGATACGGTTCACGTCGCCGGGCTTCCTGAACAAAAGCGGCGGTGTCTTCACACCGCCCGAGCCCCGCCAGCACCAGCGACGCGGAAGTCATCGCATCCACGGCATCGGGAGACTCGTCAGGCAACTGCGCGGCACGTTCCGCAAGTCCGCGCGCCTTCGGCACCGCATCGGTAATTTGCCCGGCAGACGCGCCAATCGCGAAGGCCAGTGACTCGGTGAACAGCAACCGCTGTTCGGCGTGCATCCACTGCAACTCGGGGTTCTCGGGTCGTTTGCCGCTGAGCTCACCATAGCGAGCCCGCACAGCCGCGAGCGCGTCGGGGATGCCAGGCGAACCAGTTTGCAGCGCCGCGACGAGGTCCAGACGCGCAATTTCGGCCTGCATGAACTCGTGATCGATATCCTGCGGGGGCACTGCCAAGTATTCAAGTCGCACATCCCGCCCATCGGTGCGGCCGTGCGCCTTCACGGTTCGAAGCCAGGTGTAGATGAACCCGAACTCCAGGTCGCTTGCCGCGAACTTGGCGAAGTCGCTGATCCGCTCTTGGAATTGCAGCGGCGAGGCCTGCCGCAAGAAAACGTGACCGAACTTCAATAGCAGTTGCCGGTAACCAACCTGTGAGCTGGCGTTTTCGCTTGCGCGATCCACCGCCACATCGAGAAGCTCCAAGGCTTCGACCGCGTCGCCGGCGGCCTCAAGCTCTGTGGCAGTTTCGATAATTCTCGAGGCCGTGTGCTCATCGATTTCTTGCGCCGCGAGCACCGAGTGGATGCGCGACTCGTTCCCGTAGGTGAGGTCGGATAACGCCGCGTGGATCACGCGCAGACGGTCGCAGCCGGTGCGTTGCAGAATATCCGGGGCGCTGAGCGGGTCGTAGAGGTGCAGCATTCCCGTGAGTGAATTGGTCACTACAGTGACGCCATCAACCGCCGACTCCATCGAAAATGCGGTTCCGGCACGGTTGGCAACCAGTTTCAAGGTTTGCAGCGACACCCCGTCCGGTTGCAGCGCGCATACCTCCGCCGCGAGCCGGGTCATTTCGGAAAGTTCATCCAGGTGCAGTTCGGGAGTTCCCGGCATCCGAGCCGAGGTAACCGAGGGTAGCGCCCGGATATCAGCGAGATCAGCAAGATACTCATCGCTGATGCTGTCGAGGTAGGCCACGATGGCGTCATACCGACCCCCGGTCAGCCGACGCACCCGCTCCCCCTCACGGAGTGCGACCCCGCTGCCGGCCCGCTGACTCACATAGGTCATGATCTCGGCGGCTGAAAATTCCGGTAACACCACCAGGTGGGCGTGCGGTTCGGTGTACACCACCTGCCGCAATTCGTCCCCTAAATCAACCGGCTGGGCGAGTGAGTCACCGAGTACGAAGTTCGCGCCGCGTGCGGTGGCCCGCATGACGATATAGCGGAAGACAATCGAGCTGAGGCTATCGCAGTGCTCGAGGTGATCGAACACCATCAAGAGCACTCGGTCATCGGCTTCGAAGTGCGCGTCGAGAGCTTGCAGCACTCGCTGCCCCAAATCGATCGGATCGTGATCGGGTGTGAGGTCGGGCAGCAGATGCCGCAGTCCCTCCATTTTGAGGCAGACCCGTTCGAGCGCCGAGTACGGTACCTCGCGTTCCCAGGGCACCAGCCCAACGAAGTATTCCAACCATTCGTGTTCGCGGGCGTACTCAAGCGCCTTCTGCAGGACACGATCCACACCCGAGCCCGGCATCCCGCGGAAGGTGATGAGAGTGCCCTGTTCCGGCATCGTTTGGCCGAGCACGTCGACAAGCGTTCGCTCGGCAATCTGCACGGGCGTGAGCAGCGGCGCGGGACGAATCACGAAATCACGCATTTACGCTGCACCCTCACTGACTGTTAGTACTGTGCCGTCACAGTTTGTCGCCGCTTGCTCCAAGTTTAGGGAGTTTGTCGCCGCTTGCTCCAAGTTTAGGGCTCGGAGGCCTAATTCCTACTGTAGGCATAATTTTCAGACCCAGTTCAACATAGGACCGGAACTGGGTGCAAATAATCCGGCCACTGCATCATCATCGACCGCTTGCCACTGCGGGTTTCGATCCTTGTCTATCACCTGGGCCCGAACGCCCTCAAGGAAGTCGGGCGCCACGCACAGTTGCATTCCCACCCGGTACTCGAGCGAGATCGCCTCCCGGAGGTGCTGCGCCTGCCGGTTTCGGCGAATGATTTCGAGCGTCGCCGCAAGCGATGTCGGTGAGGATGCGCGGATCGACTTGGCGGCGTCGACAGCGGTGGGATGCGTGGGCGCGAATTCCTCGAGGCGGGCAAGGATTTCCGGCACCGTCGCCGCGGCATAGACCTCATCAAGCCACGCACGGTCTTGCAGGAGGATGGATTCCGGGGCCGGTTGTGCGAGTTCGGCGAGGAGCTCCGCCACCGCTTCTTCGGCCAGCCGCGAGACAAATTCCGGGATCCGCTCCGAGGGCAAAAAGTGATCGGCAAATCCCGTGGCGATCGCGTCCCCGGCTGAAAGTCGCGCGCCGGTGAGGCCCGCGTGCAGACCGGTCTCGCCGGGCATCCGTCCCAGCAGCCAGGTGCCGCCGACATCCGGAATAAATCCGATCGCGGTTTCCGGCATCGCGATTTGGGTACGTTCGGTGACCACGCGGTAGCCGCGGCTGTGCGCCGAAAGCCCCACCCCGCCGCCGAAGGTGTACCCGTCCATGAGCGCAATATAGGGGGTGCGGAGCTCGGATGTTGCCACGTCCAGGCGATACTCATCGGCAAAGAACGAAGCGGCGTTGCGCCCGCCGGTGTCGAGCACATCGGCGCGGATCTCGATAATGTCACCACCCGCGCAGAGCCCGCGCTCCCCCGCACCGATCAGCAGAATCTGTGCGATGTCTGGGTCGGCATCCCAGTGGGCAAGCTGGGCCGCGATTTCCCGAATCATCGCGTGGCTGAGCGAGTTGAGCTGCCGCGGCCGGTTGAGCGTGATCACTCCGAGACGGCCACCGGGACCGCGCCGTTCGAAGAGGACCTGACCGGATTGGGCTGTACCTGTGTCGTCACTCATGGCACGAGGATACGTGAGCGCCGCTATGCTCCCGCGTCGAGCAGTTTCCGAAAGGCCCCGTCACCGGCGCTGAGCTCATGCCAGTTGCCGGATTCGACGATGCGGCCACGTTCCATGACGTGGATGCGGTCAGCCTCTCGCAGTGTCTCGAGGCGGTGCGCGATCACCACCATGGTGATTCCAAGGGTGCGCAGCGAGGTCATCAGTCGCGCTTGGGTCAGCGGATCCTGGTGGCTCGTGGCTTCATCGAGGACGAGCACGCATCCGGCTAGTCCGCCCGGCGCACGGCGGCCCCGCAGCAGCGTGCGGGCGAGCGCGAGCCGCTGCCGCTGCCCACCGCTGAGGCGTTCGCCACGGCGACCCAGCGCATCCGTAAGCCCGCGGTCGAGCGCGACGAGATCGAGGAGCATCTGCAGTTCCGAATCTTCCGCGTCCGGAGCCGCTAGCCGCAAGTTTTCGGCCACGGATGCATCCAGCAGGAACGGGGTCTGATCGGCCACGATTACGCGCTGCGCTACCGCCGTCGAGCCGAGTGCGGGAAGCGGCACATCCGCAACGCGAATCTCGCCGGCTTGCACGTCGAAGTGCCGCTGCAGCAGGCGCGCGAGGGTGGATTTCCCCGAACCGCTCGCCCCGGCGATGCCGATCATCGCGCCGCTTGGTACGTCGAGGCTGAGGCCGTCAATCACCGGTTCGCTGCGCCCCGGGTAGGTGAAGCTGACGTTGTCAACCGCGAGCGCCGGTACCGAGACGCGGGCCGCAGTGAGCCGATCCGGCTCACGCGAGGATTCGGGCTCGGTCACCACCGGTTTGCCGGACGCCAGTTCGCGGATGCGGCGGGTGGCTTCGAGCCCCGCGGGGAGGGACCCCGCGAGCCGTTCGACGGTGTCGAGGGATGCTGCGGTGCCGGCCACGAGTGCGGCCGCGGCTAAGCCTCCCGGGAGGTTTGCGCCGCTTGCGAGCGCGGTCAGGAGTACCAGCAGCGTGCCGACCCAGATGCGGAGCGAGTTCACGCCGCTGCGGATGCCGGCGCGACGGCCGAGTGTGAGGAGGGCCGTCGCGAGCTGCCGGTCGGCTTGCCGTGCCCGCTCGAGCCGTGCCGCCACCGCTTCGGCGGCGATGATTTCTTCTCGCAGTCGTACCGAGTCGGCCACGAACTGCGCGGTGTCGGACCGTAAATGGGCGACCTGGCGGGCCGATTCGGCACCGCGTTTTACTCCCGTGATCGGCACGATAATGCCGACCAGCAGCACCAGTGCGAGTACGAGTGCGGGCAGCGGCCCGGCCATGATTCGCGCGGTAACGAACGCCCCAATCGGAATCAGCACCGCGGTGATCGCGGGGGCGATCGTGTGGGCAAAAAAGACCTCAACCCGGTCGACGTCGCGTACTGCCGTGGATTGGATGCGCGCTGCACCGGCGCCGTCGGTCACGGCGGGTGCCTGCGGAATCAGCCGGTCGATCAGCCACACTCGCATCTCTCCCATCAAGCTGAACGCGGCGAGGTGGCCATAAAGCTGTTCGATATAACGCAGCCCCGCTTTTGCGGCCGTGATGACCACGAAAATCGCCGCGATCAGCACCACAAAGCCGGCGCCTGCTGCAGCACCGGTCGCGAACATCCCGATCGCCCAGGCGGGAAGTGCGAACTGGGCCGCGCCGAGGATGTGCCCGACCAACCGCGCGAGCACCGAGAGGCTGAGGCGTTTGGTGGCCGGGCGGGCGAAGGCGAGGAGCCAGAGGATGTGCTTCATCGGTCGCCTTCCTCGTCTTGAGGGCTGTCTTGGGCCGTACCCTCCGTTGTCTGTCTGCTTGTGTTCTGCGGTGCGTCTTGCGCTGCGCTTTGCGGGGCGTCTTGCGCTGCGCTTTGCGGGGCATCTTCAGACCTGCGCAGCGGTACCTCTTTTGCGGTGCCCTGCGGGGCGTCTTGGGCAAGCGCGGTCGCGTAGTAGCCGTCCTTGGCGCGAAGCTCGTCCGGTGTGCCGGTTGCGATCACCCGCCCATGACTGACCACCGCAACAAGGTCGACGTCGAGCGTGGTGTCGAGCCGGTGCGCGATTTGCAGGACCGTCCTGCCCGCGGTGATTTCGGCGAGGCTTTCGCGCACGAGCGCTTCGGTGCGGCGATCGAGATCGGCGGTAGGTTCGTCGAGCAGCAGCACTGGACGTTCCCGAAGGAAGGCTCTCGCGATTGCGACTCGGCGTCGTTGACCACCCGATAGGAAGGTGCCTCGATCGCCGACCTGCGCGTCCAGCTTGCCGGGCATCGCCTGTACTTCCTCGAGCAAGTGAGCACGCACGAGTGCCTCGCTCAGGTCGTCCTCGCTCGCGTCATCCGCTACGAGTCGCAGGTTGTCGGCCACCGTGGTGGAGAGGATGCCCGGCTGCTGCGCGACGCTCGTCACGAGGCTACGCAATTCAGCCGAGCTTGCCGGCTTCCCGTTCACGAGAATTTCGCCCTCGACGGTGGCGCCGGTTTGGCTGCCGGTCAGTCCCGCGATGGCGCGCATCAGCGTGGTTTTTCCCGCGCCGGATGGGCCCACGAGTGCGACGCGCGCACCGGCGGGGATGCGCAGGTTCACCTCGCGCAGGATCCGGTTGCCGCGAATCGTGACCGAGAGGTTTCGCAACTCGATGTCGACCGGCTGATTGGGTGGCTGGCGATCAGTGGTTGGAGCATCGGGCTCTACACGAGTGTCCGCCACGAGTGTTTCAAGCTGGTCACGGCGAGTGCGGCCCGCGATGCCCACGTAAAAGGTTCGCCCCACACGGTCAATCGGTTCATAGAGGAGCACCGTCAGCAGCAGCGCGGCAAACGCGGCACCCGCGCTGAGGCTGCCGCCGGCCAGGCCTGCGAGCACGAGGATGACCGCGGCCCCACTCATGAGGAGCCCGAAGACGCCGTCGTTCACGATGATCATCAGCTGGTTCCGGCCCAAGAGCGTGCCGAGTTCGCGCATCGCGGCTCGCGCTGCCTCGGCAAAGCGGTCTCGGGCGGCCGGCGCGGCGCCGAGCACTTTCATGGTCCCGATGCCCTCGAGCATTTCGAGATACTGATCCGCGGCGGCCGTTTCCTTGCGCCGGTATTCGTGATTCGGTTTGCGCAACCACTTGCCCACGTACACGATCACGACCGGCACGAGCGCCACAAAGACGGTCAAAATGATCGCGCTGACGAGGTCGATAAAGACGGCCCAGACCACCAGCACGAACAGCGGCGCGGTGAAGGATGCGAGGGTCGGCCCGAGGAAGCTCGCGCGGTAGTTCGCGGTTTTTTCGACGCCGGTGGTCGCGGCATCGACGAGGGCACCTTCGCCGGATGCGCTGGCCGGCTGGCCGTGGCCGTGACCGTGGCCGTGGCCGCCGGGTTTCGCATGGCCTCCGCGCCCGCCGGGCTTAGCGTGGCCCGCTTGGCTAGCAGACTTCGAATGGTCCGGGTGACCCGCAGGCTCTGCCCGGAGCTCGTGACCGCTGGACGTTGGCGCCTTGCCGCCGCTGCCGCTGCCGCTGCCGCCAAGAATCGCGCGTCGCAGCACTCGCTGTCGCCAAGATATTTCTTCTTCACCTTGGAGACGACCCGGCAGGGTTTCAGCCGCGAGCCCCGCAAGTGAACCGATTATCGCTGCGGCCACCGTCAGCAAGGCTGGGGCGAGCCAGGCTTCCGAGGTGAGCCATGCATCCAAGGTCGCGCCGATGCCGACCGCGGCCAGCGCGAGCAGCACTGTGCGCGCCCAACCCAGGGCGATGGCGAACCAGGCTCCACGCGGCGAATCTACCAGCGCCTCACGAATCCACATTGCTGCAAGTTTAGCCGCGCCCGCCTGCGCGCAGCTGCTAGAGCTATTGCGCTCTGGTCACCCTCACCGCCACGCCGCCACGCCGCCGCGCTCCTGAGATACCACCGAAAATCTAGTCGACTACTTTCCTGAAAGTGGCCGACTAGATTCTCGGTGGTATTCGGG
Organism: Gulosibacter chungangensis; assembly: GCF_008831155.1. Taxonomy (GTDB): domain Bacteria; phylum Actinomycetota; class Actinomycetes; order Actinomycetales; family Microbacteriaceae; genus Gulosibacter; species Gulosibacter chungangensis. Next base: position 78,578 of record NZ_WBKB01000010.1, read on the forward strand.
AATCATGGGCCCGCAATCTCGGTGGCTAACTGCATTCTCGGTGGTATTCCGAGACAGCCAACAGAGGCAGCCTGTAAGCGGCGGCAGCGATAGCGACTAGGCGGCAGCAGCAGCTGTCGCGGATGCTAGGCAGCGACTACTGCAGCCGCCGCCGAGTCCCGCTTTCGCGCGAACTGCTTGAGGAGCAGTACTGCGATCGCGGCGACGACCATGCCCGCGACGAGCGCAATCAGGAAGCCCCAGATCGGGTCGATCGCGAAGAACACGAAGATACCGCCGTGCGGGGCGCGCAGCGTGGTGCCGAACGCCATCGACAGCCCACCGGCAACAGCACCGCCGAGCATCATCGAGGGAATCACGCGGAACGGGTCGGCAGCGGCGAAGGGAATCGCACCTTCCGAAATGAAGGCGGCTCCGAGCAGCCATGCGGCCTGACCGTTCTTGCGCTCTTCCTGGGTGAACATCTTCGGGCGCACCGCGGAGGCCAGCGCGAGGGCGAGCGGCGGAACCATCCCCGCAACCATCACCGCGCTCATGACCATCATCGCCGCATCCGTCCCGACCGACAGGCCAGCGGTCGCGAACAGGTAAGCAGCCTTATTCACTGGACCACCGAGGTCGAAGCACATCATCAGCCCGAGAATCACGCCAAGCAGGATGCTCGACCCGCCGCTGAGCCCGTTCAGCCAGTTGGTGAGGCCCTCCATCAGCAGCGCCAGCGGTCGCCCAAGCAGCAGATACATGAGCAGCGCCGTGACCGCGGTGGTCAGCAGCGGAATGATCACCACCGGCATGAGCCCAGCGAGCCAACGCGGGGTCTTCCAGCTGGCGATCCACATGGCGACGACGCCCGCGAATAGACCGGTGACAAGACCACCGATGAAGCCCGCGCCCACCGCAACCGCGATCGCGCCGCCGACAAAGCCGGGCGCGATGCCGGGTCGACCCGCGAGCGCGTAGGCGATATACGCCGAAAGTGCTGGCACGAGGAAACCGAGCGCGACGCCACCGACCGAGGCGAAGATTGCGGCGAGGTAGACGATGAACCCGCCCTCGGGCAGATTCGTGAGCGAGTTATTGGTGAGGATATCGCCGGCAACATTCGTGATCTCGTACCCACCGAGGAGGAACGCCAGCGCGATCATCAGACCGCCCGCGGCGACGAACGGGATCATGTATGAGACACCAGTCATCAGCGCCTGCTGGATGCGCTTGCCCCAGCCGACCTGTCCCTCATCGCGAGCCGATTGCTCACCTCCGGCGCTCCCTTTAATACGGTGCCCGTTCGGTGAGTTGAGTGCCGCGAGCGCATCGTCGATGAGCGCATCCGCCTGTGAGACCGCGCGCTTCACCGGCACCTCGACACCGGGCTTGCCAACGAGTCGTTCCTTGCCACGAATGTCGATATCGGCCGCAATGATCACCGCATCCGCGTCTTTCACATCGGCCTCGGCCAGCGGTTCATAGCCCGCGGAGCCCTGCGGTTCGACGAGGAGTTCCACATCATCCCGCTTCTCCGCGGCCTGCACGAGCCCGTCGGCAGCCATGAAGGTGTGCGCGATGCCGGTTGGGCAGGCGGTAAAGGCGACGATGCGCACTTTCTTTTTGGCTGCATCTGCGCCGTCGGTACCTGCATCGGCAGCGGCACTCGCAGCGGCCGCGCCAGCACCAGCACCAGCACCAGCACCAGCACCAGCCTTCGAGTCCCGCGCGGCTTCATTCGCCGACACGACGCCCTCGACGATCCCCACGACATCTTCCGGGGTCGCGGCTTCGCGCAGCGAGTTGAGGAATTCCTCGCGCATAAGGCTGCCCGCGAGCCGCGACAGAATCTGCAGGTGCTCGTCATTGCCACCTTCGGGGGCGGCGATCATGAAGATCAAATCGGCAGGCCCGTCCGGCGCTCCGAAATCGACCGGCTCCGGCAGGCGCGCGAAGCCGAGCGTCGCGGCAGTGACCGCGGCCGAGCGGCAGTGCGGAATGGCGATGCGGTTCCCCATCCCGGTGACGCCCTGTTCCTCGCGGGCCCAGGCATCGCGCGCGAGCCCCTCAGCATCAGCGCGGCCAGCTTCGGCAACGCGCCCGGCGAGGGCGGTGATGACCTCGCGCTTCGATGCGCCGAGATCAGTGTCGAGGACGACGAGTTCCGAGGTAATGAGGGCTGGTTGTTGGTCCGACATTAGGTGTCCTTTCGCGGGCGTCGGGTACAGCGGGGTCTAGGTGCAGCGGGGGTCTAGGCGATGCACGATCGGAGCGATCGCACTTGCGTGTGTTCGAGGTCGAATTGATCGGGGCTTGGCACGCCGGTACCCGGCAGGGATGCGGCGGCCGAGCCGGATGCGACGGCCAGACGAAGTCGATCGGCGGGTGACTTATCGGCGAGTACCCCGAGGAGGTAGCCTGCGAGGCTCGAGTCTCCGGCTCCGACCGTGCTGCGCGGGGTAATCGGCGGCGGGCTCGCGACCCAGGCTTGGTCGTCGGTATAGAGGAGTGCGCCCGCGGCGCCGAGCGTCACGAGTACCGCGCCACATCCCCGCCGGTGCAGACCCTTCGCGGCCGCGAGCACCGGTTCGAAATCACCCGCTTCGGCGGCAGCTTCGAGCTGTCGCCCGGTGCCGGTGGCGTTACCAGTGAGCATTGCGAGTTCCGCGCCATTGGGTTTGAGGAGGTCCGGCAGCACTTCCGCCTCGGCGAACGCACGAATGGGTTCGTCGGAGGTATCCACGGCCACGCGGACCCCGCGCAACCGCAGTCGGGCGGTCATCCGCAAATACCAGTCCGGCGCTACCCCGCGCGGGAGTGACCCGGCAAGCACGACCCAGCCGCGACGAGGACCGCTTGTGGCGACCTCGGTTCGGGCGGCAATGAGCTGCTCAAGTTCGCGCAGTTCTTCCGGTGAGAGTTCTGGCCCGGGCTCATTGAGTTTGGTGGTGGTGCCGTCGATTTCGGTGAGGGTGAGGTTCGTGCGTACTTCCGAAGACGGGGTGCGTGCCACGCGCATCCCTTCGGCTTCGATGGTGCGCACCAGCTTGCTACCTTCGGGGGCCGGCAGGATCACGAGCGGGTCGACGCCAGCGCGCCGCAGCACCCGAGCGACATTCACGCCCTTGCCGCCCGCTGCATCCACCGGAGGCGAGAGGCGGTGCACCCCGCCTCGTTCAAGTGGTCGGTCGAGCATCACTGTGCGGTCGATGCTCGGGTTCGGTGTAACCGTGATGATCATGTGAACAACACCTCCGTGCCCGCTTCGCGCAGCGCGCGAAGGAGCCGCTGATCGGGAGCGGCATCCGTCACGATGCCGTCCACTTCTTCAAGCCCCGCAAAGCGGTGGGTGAATTCGGCACCGAACTTGGTTTCGTCGACGAGGACATAGCGCTGTCTGGCGCTGGCAATGAACGCGCGCTTGATCGCCGCCTCGTCAGGTCCGGGCGTTGAAAAACCATGCCCGGTCGAGCATCCATTGGTGCCAAGAAACGCAACATCGACCCGAATCTGGTCGAGCTGCGAGGCGGCGTCAAAGGGAACCACCGACTGTGTGATCGCGCGGACGGGACCGCCGATCAGGTACACCGAAAGATCGGGCCGCTCCGAGAAGATCGACACCGCCGCGACCGAATTCGTGACAATGCTGAACTTTGCCGTCGCCGCCTTCTTCGCGAGCACTGCCGCGAGCGCCAGGGCCGTGGACCCAGCATCGATCAGCACCGCACCCCCGGCGGCAGGCAGTAGTTCGTAGGCCCGCTCGGCGATCGCAAGCTTTGCCTGCTCGTGCTGCTGGATGCGCTCCTCCAACTGGGTCTCGTAGGTACGCGGCCCCAGCGCGGTCACCGCTCCCCCGTGTACGCGCACGAGTTCGCCATCCTGCTCGAGCGCGACTAGATCCCGCCGCACCGTCTCGTCGGCGACGTCAAGGGCACTCGCGAGCTTGGCCACGCGCACCCGACCAGTGCTCGTGAGTTCTTCGAGGATGTGGCGCCTTCTGGCTTCTGCACTCATCCGGACTCCTTCGTCTCGCAATCCATTCTGCTGTGGCTTTTGTGGAATTACAAGCAATAATTCCCACATTCTCACACAAATCCAACTTCCCCGGCGCGAGCTCTGCACTGACGGTCAATCTGCAACGGGAATCGCTGTACATCAGTGGACAATAATGGGAGTCATGCTTGAACAACATGAGATCGACTCGATCGCTGCCGAACTGGCCGAAGCTGAGAAGACGCGCGAACTCATCCCGCGCATCACCGCTCGCTACCCGCACGCCGAGATCGAAGACTCCTACGCGATTCAAGGCAAGTGGCGCGACCGCGAAATTGCCGCTGGCCGCCGCCTGGTCGGCCGGAAGATTGGCTTGACCTCAAAGGCGATGCAGCAGGCCACCGGCATCTCCGAGCCGGACTACGGCGTAATGTTCGACGACACCGTCTACGAGAACGGCTCGATCATCGAGCACGATAAGTTCTCGAACGTCCGCATCGAGGTAGAGCTCGCGTTCGTGCTCAAGGAGCCCCTCGAGGGCCCGAACTGCACACTCTTCGACGTGCTGCGCGCCACCGAATACGTGACACCGGCACTGGAAATCCTCAACTCCCACATTGAGATGGAGGGTCGCACCATTGTCGACACCATCTCGGATAACGCAGCCTACGGCGGCATGGTTCTCGGCGGCATCCCGATGCGCCCCGATGAGATCGACCTGCGCTGGGTCTCGGCTCTGCTCTACAAGAACGAGACCATTGAAGAGTCGGGTGTTGCCGCGGCAGTGCTGAACCACCCCGGCACCGGTGTGGCCTGGCTCGCCAATAAATTCCACCACCACGGCTCGCGCCTGGAAGCGGGCGAAATCATCCTCGCCGGTTCCTTCACCCGCCCGATGTGGGTTGAGAAGGGCGACACTGTGCTGTGCGACTACGGAAAGATGGGAACCATTTCGTGCCGATTCGTCTAAACCTCCCCGACACTTTCGCCCAGCGTCTCGCCGCCGCCGACCGCGGCCAGGTCGGCATGTGGCTGTGCACCGGGTCGACCGTCAACGCCGAAATTGGCGCTGGGTCAGGCCTGGATTGGCTCCTCATCGACGGCGAGCACGCACCGCTGTCACTGGAGTCGATCCAGCAGCAGCTACAGGTCATTGCCACCTACCCGATCACCCCGGTGGTGCGCGCGCCGTTCAATGACACGGTGACCATTAAGCAGTACCTCGATCTCGGCGTGCAGAACCTGCTCATCCCCATGGTGAATAACGCCGAGCAGGCCGAGGCTGCGGTTGCCGCGGCGCATTACCCGCCTCGCGGCGTTCGCGGTGTCGGTTCGGCGCTCGCGCGCGGTGCGCGCTGGAATCGCGTGGAGAACTACCTGACTGACGCCTCGAAGTATGTCTCCGTCACCGTGCAGATCGAGACCGCTGAGGCGGTTGAGAATGTTGCCGGGATCGCCGCGGTTGACGGTGTGGATGCGCTCTTCGTTGGCCCCTCCGACCTCGCCGCCTCGATGGGCCTGATTGGTCAGCAGGGTCACCCGGATGTGGTGGCCGGCGTGAAGCGCGCGCTCGAGGCGGGACGTGCGGTAGGGAAGCCGGTTGGCGTGAACGCCTTCGACCCGAAGCTTGCCTCGCAGTACCTCGACGAGGGGATTGACTTCATCCTCGTCGGCGCGGATGTGGCGATGCTCGCCCGCGGCTCCGAGGCCCTCGCGACGAAGTTCATCGAGGAGCGCACCGGCGCGGCAAGCGCGGGTCAGGAGCGCGCTAGCTACTAGCTACCCGCACGTATTCTGCCCGAATACCACCCGAAGTGCAGTTGACCATGCTCCTGATCGTGGTCAACTGCACTTCGGGTGGTATTTCGCGTTCGGGCCCCGTGACCAGTGCGCACGAAATACCCCCGAAGGACGGTCGGCCACTTCACGCAGAGCGTGGCCGCTCGCCCTCCGGGGGTACTCGGAGAGGATGCATTACCGAAACCGGCGCCGCTATGGGGTCCGCTCTACCCCACCGGCACTAAAGCATGTTGCTCGACCACCATTTCTGCCCAGCTCAGGCCAACTTCGGAGCAGTCGCTACCGCCCGCTGCATCATGACGACCGTATTCCCCCACGCGCTCGGCACCGAGCTCGGCGAGCAGCGCATCAAGCACTTCACTGCCCTTGCTGTAGTCAGGGTAGGTACTGTCTCCCAAACCGAACATGGCGTAGCGCACCCCGGTGAGGTCCGGGCTCGAGTCACGAAGCGCATCCGCAAACTCGTCCACACCCTCCGGCAGCTCACCTTCGCCGTGCGTCGCGCACACGATCAGGTAGAGCGTGCCCGCCTCAAAGACATCCGCGTCGAGCTCGGTGAGGTCCTCAGCTTCGAGGCCATACTCATCGGCAATGTCACTGGCAACCATTTCCGAGTTGCCGCTTTCGGTTCCGTAGAAGATCCTCATCGTCATCGTTGACTCCTTTTGGTCTTGGCAACGAGTGTAGACAAAAAGGCTATTGATGTACAGAGATTCCAGTGCAATTTTCTACACAGTGCCCATGAGCTCCTGGCTCGCTTCCTTCGCAACCTGAATCAGATCGGCGACCCGGGGTGGATGCGCTTCCGCACGGGATGCGGCGACGATCCCGAGCGGCTGCGGGGCCGGTTCAATGGGGATTTCCACGAGCGTTTTGCCCGACCAGGTCGAAGGCGAGAAGCGTCGATCCATGAGGATCGTCCATCCGATCCCCTCCCCGACGAGCGAGCGGCAAAGATCGTAATTCGCACTCGCATGCACGTGGGGTGGATGCACGCCAGCGTCGTTGAGGATATCGAGCGCATACTGCCGGCTTGGCGCAATGTCATTGAGCACGAAGGGCTCATTACCCAGCTCCTGCAGTTGAACACTCGCCCGGTTGGCAAAGCGATGACTTTCCGGAAGGAGCACGACCGGCAGCGAGCGCACCAACCGCACCCGCTCGAACTCCAGGGGGAAGTCGAGCTCATACACGATGGCGATGTCGAGGTCACCGCTTTTGAGTTGCTGCGCCAGCACATCCTGTTCGCCGACGATATAGCTAATTTCAGCTTCCGGGTGACGGGCCATGAAACGGCGAATGATTGGCGGCACAAAGGTGGGCGCGATCGTATGGAACGAGCCGATTCGCACCGGGGCGACGCGCCCCTCATCCCCGCGGGCCACAAGTTCGAGTTCGTGAGCTCCAGCGAGCACTTCACGAGCCAGCGGAAGCAGCGACCTGCCGGTCGAGGTCAACGTGATGCCCTGCGAACGACGACGAACCATCACCGGAACCCCGAGGGCGCGCTCCAAGGCAGTCACCGCATCCGACACCGCCGAGCCGGAAGAATGGATGCGCGCCGCGGCCCCGGTAATCGTGCTGTCTTCCGCCACCGCAACGAAGCACTCGAGCTGACGCAGCGTGATGTCGGGGCTCGGAATTGGCGGCAAATGGGGAAGGTCGGTCATGCGGCCATCCTAGTTTGCGGACAGGCGCTGCCCGACGCGCAAGAGCGCGGCTGCAGCCGGGGATACTACAGCCGCGCTCTGGCGGTGGATGCGATGAGTCGCTATTGCGATACGGCTAACGCTCGGCGGGCACCCAGTTCGCGTCCGTCACGGTGTCACCAAGAGCTTCGTACTCTTCCTTGGTGGGGTCGCCCGGCTTCCAGGTGTCGAACTTGCCGCTCTCCTCGAAGGAGTGCGTCAGCGGGATGCCGGTGCGATCTTTGAGCAGTGCTGCGGCGATCAGCGAGATAACCGTCGCGATGAAGAGGTACGTCGAAATCGCGTAGACGTTGTTGAAGGTCTGCATCAGCCAGGTGGCAATGGTCGGCGCGAACGCGCCGCCGAGGATGGCGCCGAGGGCATAGCCGATCGAGACACCCGAGAAGCGCACCGAAGCAGGGAAGGTCTCTACGTACCACACAGCGATGGGTCCGTAGGTCAGACCGAGCGGGATCGCGAAGATCACCAGGCCCAGGAAGAGCATCGCGGGCTCACCGGTGTTCGCCATCGCGAAGAGCACCCAGACGGTGATCATCTGCAGGCTGTAGCCGAGGAAGAAGCTCTTCTTACGGCCGATCTTGTCGGTGATGAAGCCCGAGATGAAGGTAAAGATGGCCCAGACTGCGGCGGCCGCGAGCACCGAGAGCATCACGAAGGTGACGTCCATCCCGAGGGTCTTGGTGGCGTAGTTCTGCATGTAGCCACCGGTGGTCATGTAGCCGGCAGCGTTGTTTCCGATAAACAGCGCCGCAAGCAGAATCACGCTGAGGCCGTGCTTGCGGAAGAGGGTTGCGATCGGTGCGGAAGCCTGCTGCTGACGCTCCTCGATCTCCTTGTAGACGGGCGATTCTTCCACGGCGTGACGCACGATGAAGCCGATCACGACGAGGATGATCGAGAAGAGGAACGGGATGCGCCAGCCCCAGACCGTGAAGTTGTCACCGGTCAGTGCGGTCACCGCAGCAATCATGCCCGAGGCCAGCAGCATCCCGAAGGGCACACCGAGCTGCGGAAACATGCCCATCCGGCCGCGGGTCTTCGTTGCCGAGTGTTCGGTCGCCATCAGCACGGCGCCGCCCCACTCACCACCGGCGGAGATGCCCTGCAGCACGCGCAGGAAGAGCAGCAGAACCGGGGCTGCGATGCCGAGCCCACCGAACCAGTCGCCCTCGGTGCCGCTGTAGGTCGGCAGCATGCCGATGAGGAAGGTGGCCGCGCCCATGAGCAGCAGCGTGATCACGAGCATCGGCTTGCGGCCAATCTTGTCACCGAAGTGACCGGCAAGGAACGCGCCGAGCGGTCGGAAGAGGAACGAGATACCCACAGTGAGGAACGAGAGGATTGTTGCGAATCCCTCATTGCCCTGGGTTGCAGGCTCAAAGAACAGTGGTGCAAGTACGAGACCAGCCATGGTCGCGTACACGAAGAAGTCGTACCACTCGACGGTGGTGCCGACAACGACTGCGCCGACGATGCGGCGGCGTTCTGCCGCGACCCGGCGGTCTTCTGCTGTTGCAGTGTTCGTCACGAAGACTCCCTTGTCTAACGAGATGCCGCGAGGTCTGCCCCACGGTCGGCGTTTAGCGTAGGCAGGTCATATACGATTCACCAAACGGGATTGACCGGGAATCTTCCGCAGGTTTTCCGAATAACTGACCTTTGATTCAGTTATTTATTTGGGGATGTTCCACGAGGAAAAGATGGATGTGCGGTCGCCAACGCCAGTAAGACCCAGCTGTTCGCCTCCGGGGTGGAGATAAAGGTCACCCAGCAGCTGATTCAGCGCGGCGGGATCTAAGCAAAACCAACGACGACCACTGCGGGATGCGTCGGTACCGTGCCAATGCATCCCGCAATTAGGAGCATGGGACACTGTGACAATGAGCCAAACCGCAAGCAATGACGCGACCGATATTCTGAATGCCGCTGCCGCGCGCATCGACCTCGCCCGCACCGCCCTCTTCGTGCCGGCAACGCGGCCCGAGCGAATCGCCAAGGCCTTCGACGCGGGTGCCGACGCCGTGATTGTCGACCTTGAGGATGCTGTGGCACCGGACGCTAAGGCACAGGCGCGGCAGATGCTTTCGGAAGTATTCGATGCCCCGGCCGAGTTCGGTTTGGAGACTGCTGTTGCAGCCGAACCCAAGCAGCCGACGGGCGACGGTACGAACGTGATCGCGGGAGTCCGCGAAGTTGCCGTCCGGAAGCTCGCAGTTCGCTTTAGCCCTCCGGCTTCTGCGGACGGCAGAGACGACCTCGAGTGGCTTGCCTCGCTGCTGACCGAATCTGCCCACGTTTCCTGGCTGGATGCGATCATGGTCGCGAAAGCCGAAACGGTGGTAGAACTCGACCAGGTTGCTGCGATTTTGGATGCTGCTTCCGCAACCGGTGTTTCGATCGTGCCGCTGGTGGAGTCCCCCGCAGGCCTCGCGAATGCGCCCGCCCTGGCTGCGCATCCTCGCGTGTCCAGGCTCGCGCTCGGCGCCATTGACATGGCGGTGGAGCTCGGTTGCGAGCCGCGCGGCGCGACGATGGACTATGTGCGCGCGCAGCTCGTGGTGGCCAGTGCTCTGGCGGGAATGCAAGGTCCACTCGACACTCCTTCGGCAGAGTTCAAAGACGATGACCTCGTCCGCGCCGACACCGAGCATGTCAAGCGCAATGGCTGCACCGGCAAGCTGTGCATCCATCCCCGCCAGGTGCCGATCGTCGCCGAGGTCTTCGCTCCGACCGAAGAAGAGGTCGACTGGGCACGCCGCGTGCTGGCTGTCGAAGACGGCCTCGGCCAGGTTGATGGCCAGATGGTGGACCGTCCGGTCATCTTGCGTGCACGCCGCATATTGGGTGTATAGCCTCTTGTCGTTCCCCGAGTAGCGCGAAGCGCGTATCGAGGGGCCAGCTAAGCACGCACAAGTCGAAGTGCGCCGGGGTCGATCGTGATTTCCACGGTCGACCCCGCTTTCGCATCCGACGACCGAATGCACTCGCCATCCGCATAGATAGGCACGCCCGCGGGCACATCAATACGCGCCGTCGTACCCGTCAGCAATTTCACCGGTGGCAGGAAGCGATGCAATCCCACGAGCGCCGAGGGAAAAAGCAGGGAAAGCCCCAGACGGTTCAATCCCGACACCACAATTACGTCGAGCTTGCCATCATCGGGCCGCGCATCCGGCACAAGCGGAATGCCACCGCCGACCGTACGGCCATTCGTCACGGTGACGACCTCCGCATCCAGCGACTGCGGCTGGCCGCCGTCGATCGCGTAGCTGAATGCATCCGAACGAAAATCTCGTACCGACTGCACGAGCGCGACAAGGTAGCGCGCGGTGCCACGTAAGTGCCGCTTTTCATTGGCGCGCTCGTTGACGAGAGCGTCAAAGCCGATGTTCACCGAGTTGACCGCCACTCGCTTCACACCGTCAACCTCGAGCCGCAGGAGATCCACGGTACGGAATTTTGCGGTGCCATCCTTGAGGCTCGAAATGAGCCGCGTGCGCAGTTCCCCAGGCTTGCCGCGCGGGATCCCAACCGAGCGAGCGAAGTCATTGCCTGTACCGGTCGGGACCACGCCGAGCGGGATCCCATGCTTTGCCGCGAGCTCGGCACCCATGGATGCCATACCGTCGCCACCCTGCACGATCAGCACATCCGCGCCGTTGGCGAGTGAATGTTCGGTAGCTTGGTGCAGTTGAGTGAAGGTCTCCCCCGTTGCGAGTTCGACGCCTTCCGCGAATATGGCGTCATCGCCGCGCAGACCCTGCCCGGAATTCGGGTTGAGGGCATACACAATTCGCTGGGCACGCATGGGTTAAGTATTACCCCGGAAGTAGTTCCGGGAGCACTACTACTGTTCCTGCGCAGCGCGCCAAATACCCAGCGGCAGCGTCAGTAGTGAAATTCCCGCGGCGACATACATCGCCACCGGGAAGGATGTTCCCGCAGCAATCGCACCGATGAGTACCGATCCGGATGCCGTCCCCGCATCGAAGCCGACGTTCCAGACCGTACTTGCCGAGCCGTAGTGCTGTGGCTTCACCGACTGCAGCGCCACGGTGAGGGTTAAGTTCTGCAGCCCGCCGTAGCTAATGCCCACGACGACCGCCCCAGTTAGCAGTAGCCAGACATGCGTATTGGCCGGGTCGCGGACCGCCAAGCCGACCAGCAGCATCCCGATCGTGGTGATGAAGATGCTCGGCCAGACAAACCGTTTCGCCCCAAACTTGTCTGCCAGCCAGCCCGCCTGCCAACGCGTGGCCGCAGCGGTCAGTGTCAACAACAGCAGTGCGGTCATGCTCAGTGCCGAAGGCGTCACCATTTGCGGCATGAAGGTTAGCAGCGCGCCGCCACAGAGTGTGAGGGCAAGCAGAATCAGCATCGGACGCATCAGCTGTGCGTACGGCGCCGGTGTCGAAGATTTTGGATGCGTTTGGCCGCGTTTCGCGAGCAGCCAGGCTGGCCAGACCGCGAGGATCGGCAGCATTCCGATCACGAAGACGACTTCGAAGGCCACTTCCTCGGCAAGCCAAGGGCCCATCGCGGTGAACAGCACCTGCGGTACCGCGACGGCTAATCCGTAGGCGCCGACTGCCTGACCGCGACGTTCCGGAGCGACGAGTTGCGCGACCAGCAGCGTGCCGGTCACGGTGATGATTCCGAATCCGATACCGCGCAGCACTGAGATGAGTAGCACCGCCCAGAGGTCGTTGCTGAGTACGAAGCCGCCCGTGGGTAGTCCCATGAGTAGGGCTCCACCAATGAGGGTGAGTCGCCATCCGAAGCGGGTGAGGATTTGCTTGACGCATATCTGCGTGAGGATGGTCGATAACAGCAGTACGCCGTTGACGAATCCGGCACCGGCAACGCCTGCACCGCCCGCCACTGCCCAGAGTGGCGCAACAGCGAGCAGGGATGCGTAGCCGGTGAAGCAAAAGGCGGTCAGGATGAGGAGCGCGGGCATCCCCGGGGCACGAAATACGGATCCGTTCACCGGGGTGTTGCTCCTTTGTTCTTGGCCCCTCGATACGGGCCTACGGCCCTACTCGGGGAACAGCCGTTTTGGGCCCCTCGATACGAGCCTACGGCTCTACTCGGGGATCGACTTATGGTCGGTCGCTGAGTAGTGAGCGTAGCGAACGTATCGAAGCGCGGTCGCTGAGTAGGCGAAGCCGTATCGAAGCGCGGTTGCTACGGCCTAGTGGACAACCGGGCAGCTGCTCGGCGTCATGCAGCTCTGCGCGCAGGGGTCCAGCGCGAGCTTCTTCGAGCCGCGCGCGGCAGCAGCCTGGAGCCCGGCGAAGGGGCACCGACGCACCGGCATTTCATCCGCCACCGACGCTTCAACGGGAGCCGGAGCCGGAACCTTCACCGTTGCATCCCCATACAAAAGGTTCAGTGCGGCGATGACCTCATCGGTGCGACCTTCACGAGTCAGTTCTTTAATACGCATCGTGGTCGGGTGCAGCAGCGCATTCCCGAGGCGGCGCATCGATTCGGCAACCTTGTCTTCGGCGCCGGTCTTCTCGATCTGTTCCGCAACCCGCTCCTGCACCACCGAACGGTACTGCGCGAGGGCCTTCGCCGACTCCTGTTCGCGACGCTCCTGCTCGAACTTCACCGCGGCGCGAGCCACGATGCAGCGTGCGAGTTCAGTCGAGCCGAGATCTTCCAGCGGTGCGTGCTGACGAACCGTCTCAATGTCGAGCAGGTCCACCGAATCAAGCTTCGCGACCAGTGGGTCCACGTTGCGGGGCATGCCCATATCGACGATCAGCAGATTCTCACTCGCACCGGGAGCTACCCGTGCGTTGCGCACCTGGTCGAAGTCGAGGACATAGGTTTCGGTGTTCGTGCAAGTGATCACCAGATCGGCGCTCGAAAGCCACTCGGGGAGGCGCCCGTGCTCAATCTCACGAACGGCATAGCGCTCGCCGAGGGTGTGCTTCCGGCCCGAAGGCGAGTACACTCCCACCGTGCCGACGCCGCGATCCTGCAGCGACTTCAGCGAAGCTCCCGCGTAGGCGCCGGTCCCGATCAGCACCACATTCGCGCGCTCCCAATCGAGCACCTGAGAACCGGCAAGATCCAGCGCCAGACTCACGAGCGAACGGCCCTGCGTGGACAACTGTGCGTGCGCTTTAACGCCCTTGGATGCATTCGATGCCGACTGGAAAAGTCGTTCCAGATCGCGCGTGGTGAGTTGTGCATCCCGAGCCTGCTCGAGCGCGCGATTCACTTGGCCGGCGATCTCCTCTTCACCCAGCGCGACCGACTCGAGACCGCTCGACACCGAGAACAGGTGGTGCGGAACATCCGGGTCGTCAATCAGGCTAACGTGCTCACGAAGCTCGGTCTCGCGCATCCCGAGCCGCCCCGCGAGCGCGGGAATAAACGCGGCAAGCTGCTGCGGCCCTTCGATGTCGAGATACACCTCGAATCGGTTGCAGGTAGAAAGCACAACGCCACCTACGACCTCGGCAGACTCGCGAATGAGCTCTTCGAGGGAGGTGACGGACACAGAACTAAACCGCTCCAGGAGGGTGAACCCTGCCGAGCGGTGATTGGCGCTTACACAGACCAGCATGATGCCCCAGATTCTACGCCAATTAACAGATTCTCGCGCCGTTGACGGCGTGCTGTTCTGGTGCTGTTAAGGATTTCAGTGTATTTAGGCTCACCTTACTTCGTTGGCCGCTCTTGCCGAGCAAGTCGCCGCAAAATAGGTCACAATTGGCTAAATGAGCACCATCTTGCCTGCGGACCACCCCCTCGTCGACGGCCGCACCGACGGCGCCCCACTCGTCCGCGCATCCCGCGGACAGCGATCTGACACCCTCCCCATCTGGTTTATGCGCCAAGCCGGGCGCTCCCTGCCCGAATATCGCGAACTGCGCGTGGGCATCGAAATGCTCGAATCCTGCCTACGACCGGATCTCGCGAGCGAAATCACCCTGCAGCCGGTGCGCCGCCACGGCGTGGACGGCGCGGTGTTCTTCAGCGACATCGTCGTGCCGCTGAAGCTCGCGGGGATCGACGTGGAAATCGTCCCCGGTCGCGGCCCGGTCTTCGCCAACCCGGTGCGGGATGCGGACGGCGTGCGCGAGTTCGCCGCCCGCCTGCGCGGGGAGAACAACCCCGAAATGTTCGCGCCGATCGCCGAAGCGGTGCGGATGACCGTCGCCGAGCTCGGTTCCACCCCGCTGATCGGGTTCGCCGGCGCCCCCTTCACCCTCGCCGCCTACATCGTTGAGGGCGGCCCTTCGAAGGACCACCTGCGCGCCCGCGGCCTGATGCGCTCGAACCCCGAGGCATGGAACGAGCTCGCCACCGCGATCGCCGAGGTCTCGGCAGCCTTCCTCGAAACGCAGATCCTCGCCGGCGCTTCGGTCGTGCAGCTCTTTGACTCCTGGGCGGGCTCGCTCTCTCGCGAGATGTATCGCAAGGCGGTTGCCGCATCCAGCGCTATCCCGCTCGAGCACGCCGCGACCTTCCAGACCCCGGCCGGGGAACGCATCCGCTCGATCCATTTCGGCGTCGGCACGGGCGAGCTGCTCGCCGACATGCACGAAACCGGTGGCGACGTGCAGGGCGTGGATGACCGCATCCCGCTCGACGAGGCCGCGCGTCGCCTGCCAGGCGTGCCGCTGCAGGGCAATATTGACCCGGCCACGCTCTTCGCGGGCGATCAGGTGCTGCACGAGCACGCGCGCGATGTGATTAGCCGCGGCTCGGTCGCGCCCTCGCACATCGTGAACCTCGGCCACGGCGTGCCACCGGAGACCGACCCGACCGTGCTCACGCGCCTGGTCGAATACGTCCACACGCTGCCGGGTTCGGGCAAACTCTCGTGAGCTTGGGTGCCTCGGGGGCCGGACTGGGCTCGGCCGGTGCTGGCGATTTGGATGCCGCGGCCACCTCGGTAGCCGTCATCGGTGGTGGCGTCGCCGGGCTCGTGGCGGCGCGGCGACTCGCGCTGGCGGGCGTCGCTGTCACGGTCTTCGAGGCCTCGGATGCATTGGGCGGGATGATCCAGCCCGGTCACCTGGGCGAGCTCACGATCGACATCGGAGCCGAGGCCTTCGCGGTGCGCGGCGGTGCGGTCGAGGCGTTTATTCGCGAACTGGGGCTGGAGGATGCGCTGGTCGAGCCGCGCGCACTCGGCTCATGGACCTACGGCGCCTCGGGTGCGCATCCATCGCCCGCTGGCGGCATGCTCGGGATTCCGAGCGGACCGGATGCACCGGGGCTCGAGGCCGTCATCGGCGCTGAAGTACTTTCCGCGGTCGCAGCCGAAGCCACGTTGGATGCTTCGGTCGGGGCGGATGCGGAGTCCTTCGCCGACCTGATTCGGGCACGATTTGGTTCGCTCGTGCTGGAGCGTCTCGTCGCGCCGGTGACCCGCGGGGTGTACTCGCTGGACCCGGAATTGGTGGACCACCGAGTACTGATTCCGGGGCTCGTGGAGAAGCTCGCCGCGCACGGTTCACTGTCTGCCGTCGTATCCTCAATGCGACCGAAAGCAACGCCGGGTGCGCTCGTGCGCGGACTGCGCGGCGGGATGCACCGCTTCGTCGCCGCCCTCGTCGCTGACTGCGAGCGGCTCGGGGTTCGCTTTGAGCTGGGTACCCGCGTCACCCTTGCCGATCTCGCGCTGGTCGAGCGCCCGCATGCCGATTTACCGGTGGCCGAGTGGCCGCGAAGCGGCCGTATCGAGGCCTCTCCCTTCGATACGCTCCGCTACTCAGGGAACGCCTTCGATACGCTCCGCTACTCAGGGAACGCCTTCGATACGCACCGCTACTCAGGGAACGGCACCGGTTCACGGGACGACTTCGACTTCGTGATTGCCACAGTCGAGTCGGCGGTCGCAGCCGGGGATGCTGCTCCCCCAGTTTCGAGCGAAGTCGTCGCGTTATTGGTCGACGCACCCGAGCTGGATGCGCATCCGCGCGGCACGGGAGTCCTCGTGTCGGACGCAACCGACGTGGCCGCAAAAGCACTCACCCATGTCACTGCGAAGTGGGCTTGGCTCGACGAGTTGACTGCCGCCGGGCAGCACGTGATCCGACTGTCTTATGGCCCTCGCCAGACCGATGGCCCGGCACGCAGCCTCGAACTCGACGACGCGGCGCTTGCCTCTCAGGCCCTTGCCGATGCTTCGCGCATTCTCGGCACCGAGCTCACCGACGAGAATCTCGTCGCGCTCGCACGCCAAGAATGGCGCATGCCGATGCCAGCGGCTCGGCTTGGGCGCACCGCCCAACTCGCTAGATACCGCGAGCGCTTCGATGCTGACCCGCGCATCCAACTCTGTGGCGCCTGGATCGACGGCACGGGACTCGCGTCCGTCCTGCCCTCCGCCGAAAACGCGGCCCAGCGCATCCTCGCGAGCCTCGGCCTCGCATAGCCATTGCCACTATCCGCTACCCGGGTCGAAATAGCGGCATGGGTAGCGGGTAACGGCAATGGGAATGTGACCAGCACATCCTCTCGCAAGTCAACCCTCGGCAGCCATTGCAGGTAACCGCAGCCCAGGGCGAAATAGCAGCACGGGTTAGGGCCAACGGCCATGGGAGCGGATCCTAACGACAGTGGGAACGCGGTAACGACAATGGGAGTCGCAATGGGAACGGGCCGGGGCACGGCCGACGCCTTCGACCTAAGATGGGGGCCATGTCTGCTTCGTCATCTTCCGACGCCCCGCTCCGGTTCGGAGCCCCCAGCGACCAGCCGATCATCCGCATCGGCACGCGCGGCTCGAAGCTCGCAGTCGCACAAACTTCGATCGTCGCGGAAGACCTCGCGCGACTGACCGGCCGCCAGTTCGAAATCGTGAAGGTGACCACCCACGGCGACGTGAACCGCGCATCCCTCTCGACCATTGGCGGGCAGGGTGTCTTCGCGACCGAACTGCGCGCGGCGCTGCAGCAGGGCGAGGTCGACATCGCAGTCCACTCGCTCAAGGACCTCCCAACCGCGCCCGCGCCGGGGCTGCAGTTGACCGCGCATCCGGCTCGTGAGGATGCACGAGACGCCGTGGTGGCGCGCAATGGCCTCGACTTCGCACAGCTCCCCGAAGGCGCAAAGGTCGGTACCGGTTCACCGCGTCGCCGCGCGCAGATCCGCAAGGTGCGCCCCGACATTGAACTGCATGACATTCGCGGGAACGTCGACACCCGCATCGCGTTCGTCACCGACGGCGAGCTCGACGCCGTGCTGCTGGCGACCGCTGGCCTCAATCGCGTCGGCCGCACCGAGGTAATCACCGGGTTCCTCGAACTCGAAGACTTCCCCACCGCACCCGGCCAGGGGGCGCTCGCCATCGAGACCCGCGAGGGCTGGACGCTCGAGGGTCTGCGGGAACTCGACGACGCCGCGACTCGCGCTGCAACCGATGCCGAGCGCGCAATCTTGAACGGCCTCGACGCCGGCTGCCAGGCCCCGGTTGGCATCTACGCACAGGTCGACGGCGACCGGCTGAGCGTCCTCGCGCGGGTCTACGGCAAGGATGCGGTGGCCGAGGCCCGCGGTGAAATCACGGTGGATCTCGACACGGTGTACGACCGCTCGCTTGGTCGTGCGCGCGGCGAGGTTGAAGCTGCGCAATACGAGCCGTCGAAGCTCGCGGCCGAACTCGTCGAATCGCTCTTCGCGCAGGGCGCCGCCGACTTCATCGGCGAATGAGCCAGCTCCGGTCCCTGAGTAACGGCGAAGCCGTGTATCGAAGGCGGTCCCTGAGTAGCGAAGCGTATCGAAGGTGTCCCCTGAGTAGCGCAGCGTATCGAAGGGCGCGCTTCGATACGCTCGCTCCGCTCGCTACTCAGCGAACGAGTGTGCTCATATGAATCTGCAGGGGAAGACGATCTTGCTGCCGCGGGGTGGCTCTTGGGCGACGACCGCGAGTGCGGAGGTCGCAAAGCGCGGTGCTGAGGCTGTGGTCGGCGAACTGATCCGGTTCAGCGGGCCCGAGGATTCGGTGCCGCTCGAGGCCGCATCGCAGCGGCTGCGCGAAGGGCACTATGACTGGCTGATCGTGACCAGCCCACGGACGGTGACCGCCATCGCGCAAATGGAAGTCCCCGCATCCACCCGAATCGCTGCCGTCGGGCAGTCGACAGCGAAGGCCCTCGCAAAGATTGGGCTCAACGCCGAGTTCGTGCCCGAATCCGAACAATCCGCGCGCGGGCTGGTACGCGAGTGGCCGGATGCCGCGGCCACTCGCATCCTGCTGCCTCGTTCGGCGATTGCGGAGCCGACCATCCGCGACGGGCTCACGGCGCGCGGAATCGAGGTCGATGATCCGATTGCCTATCGGACCATCGGCGCCGATCTTGCACCCGAACTACGCGCACGCATCCACGCCGGTGAAATCGACTTCGTGTTCCTTACCAGCGGCAGCACGGTGCGCGAGTTCGCCCGCCAGGTGGGTGGGGATGCACCAGTAAAGATCGTCACGATCGGGCCGATTACCACTCGGGATGCGCGTCGAGAGGGCCTCGAGGTTACCTACGAGGCGGCGACTCCGAATGTGCCCGCGATGCTTGACGCGATCGAGGAAGAGCGTAAACCGGACTAGCGACTACCTGTAGCGGTGCGGAATCACTAAACGTGACCTCGATACGGTCGCTGCGCTCCCTACTCGGCCTTCGAGAGCGGAAACTCGCCTGCCGCATCCGAATACAACCTGACAGAATTAGGAAGCACGATTTCACGTGCTTCCGGCGACACCCGCGGCGATCTGTGCCGCACGTCCGGAAGACTGTGCATCCGAACAGCACGCACCCGCGCGCATCCCAAACAAGGAGTACCGCACCATGTACAAGCCAGTCATTCGCCCTCGTCGTCTGCGCCAGTCGGCTGCGATGCGTCGTCAGGTGCGGGAGCTGAACGTGCACCCGAACGAGCTCATCCTGCCCGCATTTGTGCGTGAGGGCCTCTCGGAGCCGCAGGAGATCTCTTCGCTGCCGGGCATCTACCAGCACACACTCGATTCAATCCGTCGGGTAGTGAACGAGGCGGCCGAGGCTGGCGTGGGTGGCATCATGCTCTTCGGCGTGCCCGAGCAGCGGGATGCGGTGGGTAGCGGCGCGACCGATCCGGAGGGCATCCTCAACCGGGCGATTCGTGTGGTTGCGGAGGAAGCTGGCGACGCGATCACGGTGCAGGCGGACCTCTGCCTCGACGAGTTCACCGATCACGGCCACTGCGGCGTGCTCGATTCGCGCGGTCGCGTGGACAATGACGCGACTCTCGAAAGCTACAACGAGATGGCAGTCGCGCAGGCCGAGGCTGGCGCGCAGATCCTGGGGCTTTCGGGCATGATGGACGGCCAGATCGCCGCCGCCCGCGACACCCTCGACGATGCCGGGCACGAGGACACGATCCTTCTCGCCTACTCCGCAAAGTACGCATCCGCCTTCTACGGCCCGTTCCGCGAGGCCGTGGACTCGCAGCTGCAGGGCGACCGCCGCACCTATCAAATGGACCCGGCGAACCGTCGCGAAGGTCTGCTCGAGGCGCACATCGACATCGAAGAGGGCGCCGACATCGTGATGGTCAAGCCCGCGATGAGCTACCTCGATGTGCTCGCCGATGTGTCCGCCGCGGCCGAGGTGCCGGTGTGGGCCTACCAGGTCTCGGGCGAGTACGCGATGATCCAGGCGGCCGCACAGAACGGCTGGATTGAGCGCGAGCGCGCCATCGCCGAGTCGATCGTCTCGATCCGCCGTGCCGGTGCGGATGCGGTGCTCACCTACTTCGCGACCGAGTACGCCCAGTCGCTGCGCTGGTAACGGCACGACTCGATTACCAGCGACCAGAAGCCATAAGGTGGAGTGGTCAAAGCGCTTGCCAACATAAGGAGCCCGCAGCATGACCACCTCGACCGAATGGTTCGATCGCGCCCGCGCCGTCATCCCCGGTGGCGTCAACTCCCCCGTCCGCGCGTTTGGTTCGGTTGGCGGTACGCCACCGTTCTCAGTCAAGGGTGAGGGTGCCTGGCTCATCGATGTCGATGGCAATCGCCGCGTCGATTTCATCTGCGGTTGGGGTCCGCTGCTGCTGGGCCATTCGCATCCCGAGGTGGTGGATGTGGTGCAACAGACCGCAGCCGACCTCATGTGCCCGGGCGGGTCGACTCCCGGTGAGGTCGAGCTCGCTGAGGCGGTCGTGGCTCGCCTCAAGGCAGTCAACCCGGATGCGATCGACGAGGTTCGCTTGGTCTCCACCGGTACCGAGGCGACGATGACCGCGATCCGCCTCGCGCGCGGGGTCACCGGGCGCGACCTCGTGATCAAGTTCTCTGGCTGCTACCACGGCCACTCGGATGGCCTGCTCGCGGCCGCAGGTTCGGGCCTCGCGACCCTCGCGCTGCCGGGTTCAGCGGGCGTTCCCGAGCCGATCACCTCGCAGACCATCGTGCTCCCCTACAACGACCTCGACGCCGTGCGCGCCGCGTTCAACGAATATGAGGGCCGTATCGCCTCGGTAATCGTCGAAGCTTCGGCCGCGAATATGGGCGTGGTGCCGCCGCTGCCGGGCTACAACCGCGCGCTCGCCGAGATCTGTCACGCCGATGGCGCGCTGCTGATCTGCGACGAGGTGCTCACCGGCTTCCGTACCGGCCCCGCCGGCTGGTGGGGTCGCGAGCAGGAAGACCCCGAGCGCGGCAACTGGACTCCGGATATTTTCACCTTCGGCAAGGTGATCGGTGGCGGGATGCCCGTGGCCGGTATCGGCGCTCGTCGCGAGGTCATGGAGCACCTCGCCCCGAACGGACCGGTATACCAGGGCGGCACGCTGAGCGGGAACCCGGTCGCAGTCGCCGCCGGTATCGCCACGATGCGCCTCGCTGATGACGCGGTTTACGCGCACCTCGACGCTGCCGCGGACCGTGTGATCGGTGCGGTCAAGCGCGAGTTCGACCGCGTGGGTGTGCCGGTTGCGGTGCAGCGGGTGCGGAACCTGTTCTCCTTCGCGATGGGTGACGGCGCGGCGCTCGGTTGGTCGGGCGTGGACGAGTTCGGCTCGCCCGCACCTGTCAATGAGGATGAGGTCAAGCGCCAGGAAGGTTGGCGCTACCCCGCGTTCTTCCACGCCATGCTCGATGCCGGTGTGAACCTCCCGCCGAGTGTGTTCGAGGCGTGGTTCCTGTCATCGGCCCACGATGACGAGGCCCTCTCGCACTTCGAGGCGACGCTGCCTGCCGCCGCAGAGGCTGCGGCCGCGGCAACCGCCTAGCGCACCGCGCCGCACCGCGTATGAAGCGGGCTGAGCGGGCTGAACAGGCTGAACACGTCAAGCGGTAACGAGACGGCGCACTTCTTGGAATACCACCGAGAATGCAAGTTACTACTTTCCTGAACGTAGTAACTTGCATTCTCGGTGGTATTTGGCTCGGTGGTATTTGGCTTGGGTGTGCGCTTCTGCGGGCCTACCCGCCACGCCACCAGCGGCGGACGAGGATGTCGCTGGCAGTCGTTACGATCAGAATCACGAACAATCCGTTCGATTCTGATGGGTAAAAAGGTGATGTGATGGCTGATTTCGACGACACTTCGTCAGACCCGCTACTGCCACCGGGGCGCCACGAACACGGTGCAGCGCGTCATACCGGCTCGACGCCGACGTACCCCGACGAGACACTTACCTCCGGGACACGTGAGACAAGCGCTCCGCAACAACAGGGCACCCCACAACTGCACGAAAGCGCTCAACGGCACGGTAGCGGTCGACGCCGTCGCTTGCTGTGGATCGCGCTTCCGGTCGCAATTGTCGTTGCAGCCGTGGTTTTGCTCACCCCAACGATCAGTAACTGGATCAGCGTTTCGGTTGACGACGAAGACCGCCAGATCGACCTTGGCGGGGATGCTCCGATCCAGGTCACGGTACCGGCCGGCTGGGTGCTCGAGCAGCGACCGTTCGCGAGCGAAACAGTCATGCACTCACCAGATGGTGTGGTCGCCATGTGTTTCAGCACGACGGAAGACGAAGTCGCTTCGCTGAGCGACCGCCTCACCGAAGAACAGGGCTGGACGGATGCAACGTTCTCGGTCGAGCAGGCCCCATCGGGCGCATCGATCTATCACGCAATCCGCCTGCCGTCGGCTGACAACATCACCGACGAGAGCACCGGCGACAGTTCGGGAACTTCCGACACAGACGACGCAGCCGAAACCGACATCGACGAGCACCCCTGCGGCAACCACCCGGTGAGCATGCTGGCTGTGGTCGACCCCGGCTCCGACGCCGAAAACGCCGGTGAACTCGTGGCCGTCCGGGTCGGTGCTGAAGGCGATATCTCGCCCTACCTCGGCGAAATCGCCGACATCCTCGCGGGGGTGACCCTCGCATGAGCCCCGTTTCGCTCCGCCGTATCCGCACGGCCCTTGCCACACTCGCAGCTACCGCGATCGCCCTCACCGGGTGCGCGGCGCCGCTACCGACTGATGCATCCTGGCAGCCGCGCGAACCCGAAAGCATTTCGGGTCTGGCCTTCTCGGGTGAGTCGGTCGCATTCGACTCGCTCGATCCCGCAAACCTCGCAGGAATCAGCCAACACCGCGCAACAAACACCGATCTCGGCCTCGATCTGAGCTGGCCGATGGTCGCCGGTGCGGATGAGTTCAACAGCGAAATCCAAGAACAACAATGGTCGCTGATCGAGGCGCAGGAAGTAGCAACCGGTCTCAACTACGCGCCCCAGCTCCAACCCCATGGGCTCAGCGAGCGCGGCTGCGCACCTGGGCAGACCACCGCATCCGCCGACGAACTCCGCGAACAGTACCCGGACGCGTCGCTCATCGGCAGCTGCGAAATAGTTGCCGCGGCCGGCAACATACTTGGGGTGCGCACGCGCGTGCTCGACGACGAGCAGGATGCGAGCGTCACCACGTACTATGACCTCGCTTCCGGCAATTCGACCGCAGCTACAGAACTACTCAGCCTCGACGAGGAAGCGCTCGGCACGCTGTGGCACGAGGCAGTCGTCGCGATCCGTGCGAACGCAGGGCAGGTAACGCTGTGGCCGGGTGACGATGCCACGCCCCTCGACGAGACTTCGCGAGCACAATTCGAAACCGCGCTCGCCGGAGCGGTACTCGAAGCGGACGGGTCGCTCGTGCTCGATAAGTCCGGCGGGTTCGAAAGCGAGGTGCTGGATGCGCTGCCGGGCCGGGATGCCCCTGGGCTGGTTGATCGCATACAGTTCACGCCCGAAGCGATCGAGCCGTACCTCAGCGAGCAAGGTCGCAGCACCCTCGAGCAACTCGACGCCAATTGGCAACCGCCACAAACCAGCACCATGGGGCTCCACGCCGGTTGTGACCTCGTGCCCTGCGTCGCGCTCACTTACGATGACGGCCCGAATCCCGGGATGACGGAGCTACTCGACACCTTCGCCGAACGCGGGGATGTGGCCACGTTCTTCTTCATCGGTAATCAGGTTTCGGGTAATGCCGATATCGTGCAGCGCACCTATGACGAGGGTCACGAGCTCGCGAATCACAGTTGGGATCACCCTGATTTCACGACGCTCAAACCGAACGAGCTGCGCGATCAAATCTCGAAGACGCAGAACGCGATCGCCTCGATCACCGGTGATGCACCCACGCTCGTGCGGCCGCCCTACGGAGCGTTCAATAACAAGGTGGTGGCCGACATTGGAATGCCGATCATCATGTGGGATCTCGACACCCTCGACTGGCAGGGTCCGCCTCGGGAATCATTGATCAGCGACGTGGTCGACAACTCCAGGCCCGGGTCGATCGTGTTGATGCACTCAATCCACGACAACACGGTCGCGGCCGCACCGGGCATCATTGATGGCCTGCACGACCGCGGCTTCGAGCTCGTCACCGTGACTGGGCTCTTCGACGGTTCAGTACCCGGCGGGGTCACATTCTCCCGCGAGTAGCATTCCCGAGGGTAGCGGCCAGGAAGACGGTTGCCGAGCTATCGGCAACCGCTACGTCGGGTCAGAGATGGGGTGCTGCTCCTGCGCCCACTTCTGACGAATGACCTCCCACAGGCCCTCCACACGCATCCCAATATCGTGGAATACCCGCTCGACATTTGCCCGCGTGACATCCTGCGGCACTTGCATGTCCCACTCGTAGAAACTCTGCCCCGGGAAGGGCGGCAGATCCTGCATGCTACTCATCGACACCACGTAGTCCGCGCCCCGAACCACATCATCGGTAAGCGGTTTGGTGTACAAAGTCGAGACATCGACCCCGCGCTCCGCGAGGAACTTCACCACTTCCGGGTACAGGTCATCGCGCGGGCGAGAGCCTGCTGAACGCACCTCAACCTCATCCCCAGCGAGCTCCAAAAGCGTCTGCGCTGCCAGCTGCGATCGCCCCGCGTTTTCAGTGCACACAAACAGCACCTGCGGCTTCGACCGCTCCAACTTGCCTGTGGAATACGCGAGCGCTCGCAACCTACTCTCGGCAAAATTCCCGGCAAGCCCGGCCACAGCACTCTTCACTCGGGCGTTCCGATGCAGGGTCATGTACGACTCAAACACGTACCGTTCGACGAGATCTTGCGAGAAGATCCCATCGTAGTGATCAGCGAGACGCTTAGCGGCACGGTGCATCACCCGGTCATCGGTTTCGTTGATCTGCTCGGCAGCCTCAGCCTCGGTGTTCTGGAATGACTCGGCGGATGTGTTCATCATTGAAGTCCTCTCGCGCGTGGGGGAACGGCTTAATCGTTCCACGAGAATCATCTCGATCCCCTCCGAAAGAACGCCGGTAGGGGGGATGCACGTCCTTCACGACTCGAGATGGTTGAGCGCGCGGGTAATCGCCAGATTTTCAGATACACCCCGGACAGAATGAGCCCATGACCTTCGAATCGAACGCGGCGCCCCATCAGCATCCACAATCGCATGGGCAGCAGCCCGGTCAGCATCGCGAGCCCCTCGAGCCCCTGCGGAAACTCCCGCGGCCCGCCGCGAGCGGTTTCGGCAAGTTCATGTTCTGGTTCCAATGGATTACACCGCTAATCACGGCATCAATGCTCATGTTCGGCCGCGGCATTCTCTTTGGCCAGGAACTTGGCTGGACCATGGTGATTATCGCGATAATTGTCGCACCCATCTGGGTAATCATTCACTGGATCGCCAGCTCTCTGCTCTTCATCCCGGAATATCCACGCCGAGCGTTCGCGCTGCCAACGGTTTCGGCCATCCTCAACCTTGCGACAATCCCACTCACCGTGATCTTGTCGATGTTCATCGAAGATTTCTCGGACAGCCCCCATGCAGCCGGCTTCGAGTCCTTTGCTGAATCGGCATTCGGCATGAGCAAGCAGGCCGTGGCCGTTGGCGGCACTATTGCCTTTTGTCTCGTCGCGGCCTGCTTCCTTGCCTACGTCATCACCGGCTTCATCAAGCCGAAGTCGATGCGAAACTAGCTGCTCCCGTCGAAACGTCGCCCGGCCTTCCCTTTCCTCCTTCGGATACCACCGAGAACGTGAGGTACCACTTTCCTGAAAGTGGTACCCCACATTCTCGGTGGTACTTCGTTCTATTGCATTGTGCTTGCTGCGCTGCAGTCAGCCGCCACCTACGCCGCCGCGAGATCCAAGCGAGCTCGCTGGCGTTCCGCACGGCGCGCATCCCGCCCGAGCGGGGTGGATGCGGGGGTCGCCTTGAGCAGCCGCTTGGTGTAGTCATCCTGCGGGTTGCTGAAGATCTGTTCCGTCTCACCGAGTTCGACGAGCCGTCCCTGGTTCATCACCCCGACGCGGTCGGCGATGTGCCGCACGAGTCCCAGGTCGTGCGCAATAAAAAGGTAGCTTGCACCGGTTTCTTCTTGCAGGTCGGCGAGCAGGTTGATGATCTGCCCCTGCGTTGAAAGGTCGAGCGCACTCACCGCTTCATCACACACCACGAGTTTCGGGTCGAGCACCAGCGCTCGAGCAATCGCCACGCGCTGCTGCTGACCTCCCGAGAGCTCATTCGGGAAGCGGTTCAGGTGGTCGCGCTGCAGCCCGACCATATCCATCGCCCACTCGAGCTTGCGGCGAATCTCCTTCTTCGAGGTCATCCCGTGTCGGCGCAGCGGCAGCTCGATCGAGTGCGAAATGAGGTGCCGAGGGTTCAGCGAAGCGGAAGGGTCCTGGAAGATCGCCTGCACGTCTTTCCGGTATTCCAGCGGGGTGCGCTTTCCCCAATGGGTAATGTCTTGCCCCTCGAATTCGATGCTGCCGCTTGCTACCGGCAGCAGCCGCAGCACCGCGCGACCGGTGGTGCTCTTCCCTGAGCCCGATTCCCCCACGAAGGCAAGGGTCTCGCCGCGACCGATCTCAACATTGATGTCGTGGATCGCCGGCACGATCTTGGTGCCGCCAAAGATGCCGGCCTGTTTGGGATACCCGGCAACGAGGTTCCGCACCCGCAGCAGCGGTGGTTCGGCAGCGGTCATTTTTTCGTGGGCCGTGGCGGCATTCATGTGGCGCTCCGTTCCAGTTCGGTCTGTTCAATGAGTGCGTCAATTTCGGCACGGCGTTCGGCGTCGATCACCGGCAGTCGACCCGCGGTGTCGGCGTTGAGCGGGTTCGCCGCGAGTAGCGCCTCGGTATATGGATGCGCGGGCTGCTCGAAGAGGGTCTGCACATCGGCGGTCTCCACGAGCGTGCCGCGGTACATCACCGCCGCACGGTCGCAGGCTTCCGCCACAACGCCGAGGCTGTGCGTGATCATCAGCACACCCATGCCATATTCATCGCGTAGATCCATGATCAAATCGAGCACCTGGCTCTGCGTGGTCACGTCGAGGGCGCTGGTGGCCTCATCCGCAATCAGCAGGTCGGGTTCCGCCGCGAGCGCCATCGCGATGGCCACGCGCTGCGCCATCCCGCCCGAGAACTGGTGCGGATAGTCGTCGAGCCTCGAGTCGGCGTTGCGCACCCCAACCCGGTCAAGCAGTTCGATCGCGCGGGCGCGAGCCTGCTTTCGGTTCATGCCCTTGTGGATGCGCAGCGGTTCGATCAGCTGGGTGCCGATCGTGTGCACCGGTGAGAGTGCGGTCATCGGGTCCTGGAAGACAGCACCGATTTTGGTACCGCGCACCTTCCGCAGCTGGGCCGGGTTCGCTCCGGCGATCTCCACGCCGTCGAGTTTGATCGAACCATGGTCGAGCCAGGTGCCCGCCGGGAGCATCCCAAGCACGGCCCGCGCGAAAGTGGATTTCCCAGAACCCGATTCTCCGAGCAGGCCCACGATCTCACCCTTGGCGACGTTGAGGGTCGCGCGCTTGACGATATTGGTCTGCTCACGTCCGGAGGTGGCAAGCCCGACCACGACTTCCCGCGCATCCAAGGCGAGATCTGCATCCACCGTCGGTTCTGGAATTGCGGCCGTCTCGGTAGCGACCCGTTTCAGGTCGACCTTCGGCTGCGCCACGCGCTTGGGTTTGCGGCGTCGCTCGCCCGTGAGCGCATCGTTGAAACCATCACCGAAAATGTTGAAAGCGAGCACGGTCAACACGATCGCGATGCCTGGAGGCCAGGAAAGATAGGAAGCATTGTTCTGGTTGTCCACCGCGAGGCTGAGCATCTGACCCCAGGACGCTGACTCGGTGGGCAGGCCGATCCCGAGGAAGCTCATGGCCGATTCGATCATGATTGCCGAGCCAAAGTAGACCATCGCTTGGGTCACGAGCGGGCCGATCAGGTTTGGCAGCACCTGGCCGAAGATCTGCTGCCCGGTCGATAGCCCGGCGACTTCCGCCGCCTCAACATAGGGCTTGGTGCGTTCTACCAGCACGATCGCGCGAGTCAACCGTGCGAAGGCCATCGAGAAGATGAGCCCAATTGCGAACATCAGGATGAACACGTTGCGGCCGAGAATCGTCACGACGGTCAGACCGATAAGCATGCCGGGCAACGACTGCAGCATGTCCACAAAGCGCATCCCGATGCGGTCCCACCAGCCACCGAGGAAGCCAAACAGCAACCCGAGCGGAACACCGATCACGAGCGCGATCGCAACCGAACCGAGGGCAACCAGCAGCACGGCTTGGGCGCCGAACATCAGCCGGCTCAACACATCCTTCCCCATATCGTCAGTGCCGAGCAGGTGCTCGGCCGAGGGCGGCGAGAAGACTTCGGCGTAGTTCGTCTGGTTCGGGTCGTAGGGCGTGATCCACGGCGAGGCGACCGCGACCAGCACGAGCAGCACGATGTAGATCAGCGAGATGACCGTGGTCGGTTGCTTGAACAGGCGCGCCACAACCCGGCCGACGTTGCTCGCTTGGCGTGCCTCGGGGTTAGCGCCGGTGCGGATAGCGGTAGTAGTTGTCTGGCTCATTCTGGTCGCGCCTTTGGGTTGATGATGCCGTATGCAATGTCGAGGATGAGGTTCACTGCGATGATGATCGTGGCGATCAGCAGTACCCCGCCTTGTACGACCGAGAAGTCTTTTCCGGTCACGCTGCGGATCAGCACTGATCCGACGCCGGGAATCGAGAAGACCTTTTCGATCGCGAAGCTCGCGCCGAGCATGATGCTGATGGTGATACCCGTCGAGGAAAGCACCGGCACAAGCGAGTTTTTGAACCCGTACTTGAAGATGAGTCGGCGGCGCGGGACTCCCGCTGCGGTGAGCGAGTCGATATAGCGGGCTGACATGTTCTGGGCCATCGCGGTACGGGTCTGCCGGGCAATCAGGGCGGCGCCAGTGGTTCCCAGGGCGAGCGAGGGCAAGATGATGCCCTTGAGCCAAAGCCCGATGTCGTGACTTGGCGGTACCCAGGCGATCACCGGCAACCAGCCGAGCTGCACCGCGAAGATCAGCACCAGGATGATCCCGAGCCAGAACTCCGGCATCGACATGCTGATGGATGCGATGGCAGTACTGATACGGTCGCGGATTGAGCCGGGCTTGGTGCCACCGATGATGCCGAGAGCTACACCGAGAATGAGGGCGATGATCGTGCCGCCGACCATCAGCGAGACGGTGGCGGGGAGGCGTTCACCGAGCATGTCGGTGACGGGGCGACCGGAGGTGAACGACTGTCCGAAGTCGCCTTGGAACGCGGCGACGTACCAGTCGCCGAGGCGTTCAAAGAAGGGGCGATCGAGCCCGAGTCTGGCTTCGAGCGCGGCGATCGAGTCGGGGGTGGCGGATGCGCCGAGGATGGCGGCTGCGGGGCTTCCGGGAACCATATAGGTCAGGCAGAACACCAGGAAGGAAAGGATCAGCAGTTGCGGTACTGCCAGGGCGACTCGGGTGATGATGAGTCTGAGCATGGTTGGTTACACCTTCGAAAGTGTGATGGGGCCGGGTCCTGGTGGCCACCGGATGCGGTGGTCACCAGGACCCGATTGTTCGGTTGGGTGCCGGGCTAGGTGCGACTAGCTCGTCGGGACGAGGTCCCGGTAGTTCACCGACTGTGCCTCCCAGGGCTCGGCCGGGGCAGCAACACCGCTGACCGTGGTCGAGTTGTAGGCGATCGTCTCATTGCTCTGCGCGTGTGCGCAGGTGAGTGCTTCTTCAGAGATGATCTTGGTGACCTCACCCCACAGGGCGTCAGCTTCTTCGCTGTCTCCCGCGGCGATGGCCTTGTCGGCGGCTGCCTTCAGTGCGTCGCTCTCCACGCCCGAGGGGTTACCGGATGCATCCGCAGCGAACCAGGACATGTACCAGTCGTAGGGCGTCAATTCGTCATTCGCGGCGAGACCGGCCGGGTACTGGCCGCTCGACCAGACGCTCGAGAACTGGGGCGGCGGCATCGTGGTGACGGTGGCACTGAAGTCACCAATCTGGCTGGCCTGATCCATGAAGATGCTGATCTGCTGCTCGTTGTAGGGAGCCGCGGCGATTTCGAAGCTCACGCTGGGGCTGCCGGCGTCGGCATACAGCGACTTGGCGGCATCGAGGTCGAAGGGGTAACCGGTGATGTCGGGGTTGTAGCCGATCTCACCCTCGGTAAAGTGCTGCGTCGACGGCGTGAGCTTGCCGATGACCTGCGCTGCCTCATCCACGTTAATCGCGGTGCACACCGCCTGGCGCAGTTCCTGGGATTCGAAGACTCCGCCTTCGCCGCGATCGAAGAAGATCAGGTTATTGCGGATGGCCGGGTAGTCGAAGGTGGTGATATCCGTGCCGTCAAACTTGGTCAAGACGCTTTCCTCGACGTCGGAGATGTCGATCTCACCGTTGAGAAGCGCAGCCGCTGCTGACTCGGATTCATTGATGCCGTAGATTTCCACGTTGGCGAAGCCCGGCATCTCACCCCAGTAATCAGCGAAAGAACCGAAGTAGAGCTTGGTGCCGACGATCGAAAGTGCATCATCGTAGGCCCAGGGCGAGGTGCCGACCGGAGTCTGTGCGATCGTGCCGTCTTCGATGGCCTTCGGGCTCGCGATCGGCAGCGCACGGGTGGTAAGCACCGTCGGCAGCGAGGGCGAGATCTGCGAAAGGTTGAGCTTGACGGTGTAATCATCAACCACATCCACCGACTCCACCGTCGAGAAACTTCCCGACCAGGCAGTGGCACCATCGCGCACGTTCTCAATGTTGACCTTGACCGCTTCGGCATTGAAGGGTTCCCCGTCGTGGAAGGTAACACCCTCGCGAAGGTTGAGGGTCAGCGCGTCCTCAGTGAGTTCATAGTCGGTGGCGAGAAAGCCCACGGGGTGACCATCCTCACCCGGTGCAAGCAGGGTCTCATAGGGCACGCGCATGAGCCCGCCCTCGATTTCCGATCCGGGAGCCCAGCTCTCCGGGAAGCCGCTGAAGTTCACCCGTAGGGTGGCGTCTTCGGCGGCTGCGGTGGTGCCGTCAGTGCTTCCGCCGCCGCCCGAAGCGCATCCGGTCAGGAAGAGCGCCGCACCCACAAGTGGTGCTACGACTCGCAAAAGTGGTCGTCTACTGCGTGGCATTTGTGCCTCCTTGCATCATGCCAAATCACTTCTTAAATCAAAAAAGATTTGTCGTGTGATTTCAAGTGTAATAACTCATTGGGGGTTTTGCATTGCGAATTGTGCGGTATCAATCCGCCTGACTCGCATTGCTGGGCGGACATTATGGGGTTTCCGCAACCACGCGGTTGCGAAGCGTGCCGAGTCCCTCAATTGAGGTCTCGACCACATCTCCCGGCACCAGGAACAGGCCCTTCGGGGCACCAATTCCTGAGGGTGTGCCGGTGGCGATGATGTCGCCGGGGTACAGCGTCATCACCGTGGAAAGCTCCACGATCTGGTCGTAGATGTCGTAGATCATGTCGTTCGTGAGATCGTTCTGGCGCTCTTCGCCATTGACCGTGAGCTGGATGCGCAGATTGTGCGGGTCCTCGACCTCATCGGCAGTGGTCAACCACGGCCCGATCGGCCCGTGCGTGTCGAAGGACTTCCCAAGCGTGAACGTCGGCGAGCGCTTCTGCAACCAGTCGCGCACCGAGAAATCATTCGCGACGAGATAGCCGCCGATCACCGAGGCCGCATCCTCCCGGCGCACGTGCTTGCACTGACGCCCGATGACCACCCCGAGCTCGGCCTCGTAGTCGAGCTTGTCGGAGACCGCAGGCCGGATCACATCGCCATTCGGGTCATTAATGCAGGAGACCTGCTTATTGAACCAGAACTGATTTTTCGGGGTTGGGATGCCGTCGGCCGCAGCCTCTTTGGCATGTTCGGCGTAGTTCATTCCAATCGCGAGGTACTTCTGCGGCCGGTCAATCGGCGCGAGCAGTTCCACCTCCGCGAGCGTGTGCCGCTCCCCTGAGATAACCTCGAGTTCCGCCACGCGAGCGGGCAGCTGGTCGAGCAGCTCACGAACCGAGCCGCCCACCGCATCCGTCAGATCGGTTATGGTGTCACCTTCGACGCGGCCCACGCGAGCCGGCCCGTCACCAATGCTGTAGCGAGCAAGTTTCATCGCTGCAGTGCTCCTTACTTATTAGGCTCTTGCTGTTCCGAGGGCAGGTCGCCCCAAATTTTTTCGCCGAAGGGTGTGAGTTGGAAGCTCACGAATCGCCACCGGTCGCCACCGTCGCGGTGCAGCACCTGGGTGACAATCCCGTCAACCACGCGCTCGCTGCCGTCGGGGTTCCCCAGCCGATTGCGAATCGATCCGGTCACCGCGACCACGTCTTCGGCAAGTTGGGTAATCGTCAACTCGCCGCGCTGAATCTCGCGGTAGGCCTGCCTGGTACGCGTGTGTTCGAGCAGCATGGCCTTGGTGTGGCGCACGCCGGGGGCGTGGATGTGCACGAGCGCCTCGTGATAGAGGTCAGCGAGCGCATCGAGATCGACCTCGACCAGGGCACGGATGCGCTCGGCCTCGACCGCCTCGATCTCGCGTCGGAGCTCCGCGTCGGCGGGTCGAACCTCTGTGACCTGCTTAGCGGACGGCATGCTGGTTCTCCCAAGAGTCCTCGGCCTCCCAGGTGCGGAACCCGGTGGTGTGACCGTCTTCAAACCCCGGTCGCGGCTGGCCGGCGAGCGCGTGATATTTGCTGAAGATCGCATCCGCCTCGGCCATCGGCAATACCTGCTCGATGTCGTCGAAAGGCTGCGCGTCGGTGCGGTCCTGCACCAGGCGGCGAATCACCTCATAGGCCTCACCGCGGTTGGCGAGCACGAGTCGGTTCACGCGCTCGAGTCGCTCAGCTTCGAACTCCTGCAGCGCCCGCTCGGGGTTTTCCGGATGCGCGGCAAGCTTCTCCGCAATCACGCGGCCATCGACAATGGACTGGCAAGCGCCGTTGCCGCCACGGGGGTACATCGCGTGCGCGGCATCGCCGATGAGCACCACGCGGCCGTCAACCCAGCGGTCGAGTGGGTCGTGGTCGACGAGCGGGTAGACGTACACCTCTTTGGCGTCGCGCAGCATCTGCTGCACGTCGAGGAAGGGAAGCTTTGTGTCGTCGAAGAGTGGAATTAGGTCGTTCACTTCCCCCGGGGTGTTCCAGTCCTCATACATTTCCTCGCCCTCGGTTTCGACAACCCAGTTCACGAGGGTCTTGCCGGTTCCCTCGTAGTCGAGGTGCAGCGGGTAGACAATCATTGAGGCGATGCGGGGCGCGCCAATGTGCAGGATGGTGTGGCCGTCGCGGTACGGGTCCATCACCGTGACGCCGCGGTACATGCGAATGCCCGAGAATTTCGGCGAGGACTCGGTCGGGTGCATCTGTGCGCGCACCACCGACTTGATGCCGTCGGCTCCGAGCAGCACATCCACATCCTTGACAACCTTTTCACCCTCGCGGGTTTCCAGGTGCAGTCGGACACCTTCGGCCGTGTTTTCGTAACGCTCGAGCCCGATACCGAGCTGGATTGCATCCGGCCCGAGCCGCTCAAGCACGGTGCGGTAGAGCAGCATCTGGAGGTAGCCGCGGTGCACGAAGCGCTGCTGGTGCTGGTAGCCCATGTGCGTGCCGCACTTTTCGGCGTAGATCTCCTGGCCGTGGTTGCTATAGAAAATCGAGTCCACCGCTTCATTCGAGATCGCCTCGAACTCAGCGAGCAGCCCCAGCTCCTCGAGCTCCTTGACACCGTAAACCTTGATGTCGAGGCCCACTCCGAGGGGCTTGATTTCGCGCACCTTTTCGTAGATCACCGGAGCGAAGCCCTGCTGATGTAGCCGTAGTGCTGCCGCCAGGCCAGCGGGCCCGGCACCGATAATTGCAATGTTCATGTGGACTCCTTCGTCGGGGATTTGCTGAGTTACTGAGATTTGATTGCTGCGGATGCGCTAGCTGAGTTCCGGGAAGATTTCGCGGAAGAAAGCCTCGTAGCGGTCCTTCGTGCGCTTCGCGTTGCGCTCGTGAAAGCCGACCACCGGGTTTTCGGGGGCGAAGCGCGCACCCTCGCTCGTATAGCCGTGCTTGGTGTGGCTATAGAGGTCGAGCTCCCAGTCGACTCCGGCGGTTGAGAGCGCTCGATCAAGTTCTGCACGCTGTTCGGGGGTTGCCATCGGGTCGATCGCGCCGAGGGTTACCAGCACGCGAGCTTCGCGCGGCGACCAGTCGTATTCGATGAGGTCAAGGCCCGGATGCACAGCCACGGTCGCCAGCACATCTCCGGCGACCCGCAGGTATTCGAGCGCGGAGGACCCACCGAAGCAGAACCCCATATTCGCGAGGCGCGCGGGGTCGATTTCTGGTTGCTGGCGAGCTGCATCGTGCGCGGCGGCGATACGCCCCTGCCAGAGCCCGGGGACCTGTTTCATCGCACCGATGTACTGGCCAATTTCGTCCTGGGCGGGTGTCGCCCGTTCGCCCCAAACGTCCGCGAGGAAGACCGACAGCCCCAGCTCGGCGAGATTACGCGCGGTCTGGACCATCTGCTCGCCGAGCCCGAACGCATCGTGGATGAGCACGACCCCGGGCCCAGCGACTGCGTCGACCGGCGCCACGAGCATGCCGCGCAGCTCGGGCGAGGCCGAATAGCTAATGTCCCGCTCGATGAGTTGCGCCATATCCATTCCTCCTCGAATGTGCGTTCCGCAGCGAGGTGAGTCGTGCATCCGCTGCTTACCTGGATGAGCGTACGTCAATATCGTAAAAGATTTCAAGTGTGAATTTCCCACTTGATTTCTTTTGTGATTTTCTGCAGGATGAATGAACCGCAAGCGCGACGGCGCGCTCTGCCTGGACTCGGGAGAGACACATGACAGTTGTCGACATCAACATCCACCACCTGCCGGAAGACCTCTTCACAAATAAGAAGATCCTCAACGGCTTCCTCAACAGCGCTCCTCGCGGCTTTGGCGAGATCGCCAGCGTCATCGAGATGGACAACGGCAAAAAGCAGCTCGTCCTCGAGAAGCCCAAGGGCTTCCCGAACCTGAACTATGTTGAGGGCGACTACTCAGTCGAGGCCAAGCTCGCCGCGATGGATGAAGCTGGGGTCGACTACGGCATCATGCGCGTGCCCGTGTGGCAAGAATGGCTCGATCTCGAGACCTGCAAGGCCGTGAACGACAACGCCGCCTCGATCGTGGAACGCTCGGGCGGGCGACTGTTCGCCACCGCCTGCGTGCCCCCGTGGGACCGCGAAGAGAACGTGGCGGAACTCAAGCGCTGCGTTGAAGAACTCGGCTTCGTGGGTGTGCAGCTCGCCTGCCACTACGGCCAGCTCTACCTCGACGACGAGGCATTCCGCCCGTACCTACGCGAGATCGAAAAGCTCGGGGTGCCCGTGGTGGCGCACCACACTCCCCTGCCGGTGGAGTACAAGTCGGTACTCGAATACACCAACCTGCGCCGCGAATTTGGTCGCATCTCCGACCAGGCCACCGCGGTTGGCCGCGAACTCTTCAGCGGCATGTTTGACGAGATGCCGGGGCTGCGGTTCATTCACACCATGTTCGGCGGCAACTGGTTCGCGAACGCGAACCTCCTCACCCCGAAGAAGCCGCAGAAAAAGGAGGCTATGCAGCGCCTCGACCCGACCGGCGGCGAGAAGATCCAGCAGTACATGCGCGAGAACATCTTCTTCGACATGACCCACCCGCACTCCTGGGGTAAGCACCAGGTCGAAGCCGCGATCAAGGTCTCCGGCGCCGACCACTACCTCTTCGGTTCCTCTTTCCCCGTGTTCTACAGCTGGATGGGCCAGGGCGTGGACTTCATCGAGAACGAACTCGAAATCACCGCGGAAGAGCGGGAGCTCGTCTTCTCCGGCAACGCGAAGCGCCTGTTCAACCTGCCGATCTAACCCATATTCAACTGCATCCCGAGGTGACCACCATGTCGAATGATATTGACGAGTTCTTCTCCACCGATCGCACAAAGGGCACCGGGGAGACCATCGAGCTACCTGAGTCGAACTACCGCGAGTTCGTGTACGACCTCGATGACCCGATCGTCAGCAATTATCGCGAGATGGATTACGAGGAGTTCACGGCAGACCGCCAGCAGGCTCAATTCCTGCGCGATCTACTCAACTTCTGGGACGAGCTCTACCGCGAACCGTTCGTCGGCATCACCTCCGACGGCACGCGGCGCGAGGGGCTATATCGCCTCCCGCCGCGTGCCGTGAAGAACAACCCGCAGGCAATTGCGGCCGCTTCGGCGTTACTAGAGGCGCTCTCCCCCGCTGATCGGGATGCGTTGGGATACGACCTCGACGCACCGGAATGGCGCGGTTGGAGCAATCCGGAGTTCGTGTTCAAGCGTATTGGGCTGCGGCTCGAGGAACTGCCGGAAGAACAATTCGCACTGGTGGATGCGGTACTACGGGCCTCACTGAGCGAGCAGGGCTATGAGCGGGTGCGAGAAGCCATGGCACTCAACGGCTTCCTCGGCGAACTCACCCAGCTGCCACAAATTATGAACGACCGCAGTTACTGGTTTGCGGTCTACGGTGAACCCTCGGGCTCGCAACCCTGGGGCTGGCAGCTTTTCGGACACCATGTGGCGCTCAACTTTGTATTTGTGGGCGGCCGCGAGGTGTGCGCCCCGGTATTTATCGGCGCAGAGCCTGCCCTTTCGGAAGCCGAGCATCCACCGATCTTCGAACACCGCGAGCGCCTCGCACTCACACTGTCCGACTCTTTCACCGATGAGCAGCGCGCCAAGGCCGTGGTCTACGAATCGGTGCTCAACGAGGCGATGCCGGAGGGTCGCATCCACCCTGCCGATGAGCGTCATGTGGCGGGTGCCTTCCGCGACAATCGCGTGGTGCCCTACGAGGGAATTCTCGCGACCGAGTTGGATGCACAGCAGCGAGATTTGGTGCGCGAGATCGTGCGTGATTTTTATGCACTACTGCGGCCAGAGCAGTTGGAATTGACGCTCGCCGAGTACGACGAGCACGTGGACGAGACTTATGTGTCTTGGTATGGCGCCACGGATGGTTCGACACCGACGTATCTGCGCATCCAGAGCCCGGTGATCCTCGCCGAGCTCGATCACCATGCCGGGGTGTGGCTGAGCAATCGCACCCCCGCGCGCTTCCACGTGCACTCGACCCTGCGCCACCCGAACGGCAACGACTACGGCAAGGCCCTCATCGCCGATTGGGAACGTCAACAACTTGCTGAGGACTAGGCAGGGCCTATCTGCGCGAGTGGCACTCGCAGCGTTGTCTCGCAACAAAAAAATTCGCAGTTTCAGGTACTTCCAATAGTTTCAATGCGCTGATACCCTGACTGCAGCTCGCAATGATGCGAGGCCACAGAGAAAGGTGCACAGATGCCCACAATCCAGCAAGACACCCACCGCAATACCGCCAGCCTGCAGCAGGAAATCGACGCCGCCGGGGGTCCGCTCGGGCTCCTGCGTGGCGGTCGCAGCGGCACATTCCCCTTCCCCATCGCTCCAGAATTCACCAACTGGCGTGATGAACAGACCGCGTGGCGAGAATCTGCCGCATTGATGGACCTCTCCCACCACATGACCGACCTCGTGGTGCAGGGCCCCGACGTGATTCCACTCCTTTCTCACGTGGGTGCGAACGGCTTCAAGGGCTTCGGCGCAATGAAGGCAAAGCAACTCATTGCGGTCGGTCCCGACGGCAATATGATCGGCGACGCGATCCTCTTCGGCATCGGCGAAAACCACGTACGCATCGTCGGCCGCGCACCGGCGCTCAACTGGGTGCAATTCAACGCCGAGAAGCACGGTTACGACGTGACCATCCGCCGCGATGAGCGCACGGTGCAGAATAAGCAGGGACGCGAACTCTACCGACTACAGCTGCAGGGCCCCACCGCCGGCGCGATCTACGAAAAGGTCAATGGCGGGCCGCTGCCCGAAATCCCCTTCTTCCACATGGGCAAGTTCAATGTCGGCAAGTACGAGGTCACCGCGCTCAACCACCGCATGAGCGGCTTCCCCGGCTACGAGTTCTTTGGCCCATACGAGGAATTCGAAGATGTCCGCGACACAATCCTCGAAGCCGGTGCCGAGCACGGCCTACGCCAGGTCGGTGGCCGCGCATATGCATCCGTCGCGACCGAGTCGGGCTGGATCGCGAACACCCTGCCGGCGTACTATTCTTCGGCCGAGACTCAGGAATTCCGCGAGTGGCAGTCGAGCCGCTCCTTCGAGGCAACCCTGCAGCTGGGCGGCTCCTTCGTGGGCGAAACCATTGAGGACTACTACCTCACCCCCTATGACCTCGGCTACAACCGGATGATCCGCTTCGATCACGACTTCATCGGCCGCGAGGCGCTTGAGCGCATCCAGCACCAGCCCCACAAGAAGAAGGTGTGGATCAAGTGGCAGCCCTCGGAGGCTGCGCGCATCGTCGAGAGCTACACGCTGCCGGGCGACCAGCGCCACAAGTACCTCGAGATGCCAGCCGCCTTCTACACCGGCTCACAATTCGACCGGGTTGAGGATGTGGACGGCAATCTGATCGGCTTCGCCATGCTCACGAGCTACACGGCCAATGTGCGGGGTTGGATTTCTCTGGCGGTGGTTGACGAGGATCAGGCCATCGAGGGACGCGAAGTTAATGTGGTCTGGGGTGAGCCCAAGGGCGCAACAAAGAATCCGCAGGTCGAGAGCCACACAGTCACGAAGGTTCGCGGTGTCATCAGCGACCGCCCCTTCACCGAGGGCACGCAGGGTTCGGGCGCCTAGCGAGTGATCGCGATCCGTGCGGAAGATTGCGGGGCTGGTGGATGCGCATCCACCAGCCCCGCAGTCTCACAGACGTGAGCCGCTTTGGGCTATTTACGCGTGTGGTCGGTGAATTCCGCCACGCGGGCTTCGACGTCCTTAGTCTCGACCGCGATCAGCGTGTTCACCTCGTGCTGGCGAGCAAGCGCCTCGATCTCATCGAAGGAACCACCCGACTCGATCAGTGCCACGAGTTCCTCGTGCTCATCCAAAGCCGCGAGTGCCCGGCCGGGTGCCGCCCAGAATGCCGATCGGCGGATGACCTGCATGCGCATCCATTCGGCATCGAGCAGCCGGTTGAGGTTCTCGTCATCGCACTTGCCGCAAAGCACCTGATGAAACTGCCAGTTAAGCTGCCCGAAGGTGGCGGTGTCGAAGTTCTCGAGCGCCTGCCGCATATCGGCGTTGAGCTTGCGCGCCGCAGCCAGGTCTTCCGCGGTGAGGTTTGGTGCCGAAAGGGCAGTCGCAAGCCCCTCGAGCCGCGAAAGCAATCGCAGCGTGCGGTACCAGGCCCCACCGTCGAAGCGGCGCACGATCGCCCCGACATTGGGAATGATCTCGACCCAGCCCTCGGCTTCCAGCCGCCGCAGCGATTCGCGCCAGGGACCGGAGCTAATGCCGTACTCGCGCGACACCTGGTCGATTACCAGGCGAAAGCCGGGCACGAAGGTGCCATCGGCAATGCGATCCTTCAGGATCTGGTATGCCTGTTCAGACTTACTCTTGGCCGGGGCGTCTTTGCTAACCATAAGGAAATCATAATCGAAATCACAATTGATTTTGGCCTGGATTTCAAAAGATACGCCGTGGGATGGAGTCTTCCACGCCAGCGCATGCCAAACTACAGACAACACGAACCCGGATGCGCTGACCCTCACGCCGACGACCCGTCGCGTGCGAGACTACAAGCCAGTTCAACGAAGACACCCCAAGAAAGTGCAGCACCGTGACCGAACTCGTTGGATGGACCGATGGACTCCCCTTCAAACTATTTCGAGCCCACCAGGTCCTTCGCAAGAAGCTCGACGACACCTTCGCCGACCTCGGAGTTACCTCCTCGCAGGTCGGCATGGCGGTTCACCTCGACGAGCTCGGGAACCTCTCCGGTTCCGACCTTGCCCGGCTGCTGCACGTATCCCCGCAGTCGACGTCGACCACGCTTTCTTCGCTCGAGCGGATGGGCTGGGTCACGCGGGTGCCGCACCCCACACACAAGCGCATCATTTGGTATCAACTGACGGATGCCGGGCGCGAGGGAGTGCGCGCGGGCAAGCAAGCACTCAGTGAATTACAGGCCGAGCTCGCCGAGACCCTCGGCGAGGACCTCGTGCGCGACTCGAAGGCCGCGCTCACGGACATCGTGGAAAAGGTAGAGGGCCCGCAGCCTAGCTACGAGCCCCTCTGGCCTACTGTCTAACGCCCCGCATCCGCGCCGCCGCGCCTCACCGAGCCGGGTCCACACAGCGCCGAGCCATGCCGCAATCACCGAGCCATGCTGATAGAACAGCGCGGCTCGGTGCAAACACCACGACTCGGCGCTAACCCACCGGTCGACTACACCTGCGCGGGGGTGTTCGCGCGGTATTGCGTGCGCGCGTACTGGTCGTATGGCGAGGGTTGCACGATGCCGCGGATGCGCTCGAAGCCGAGATCTGCATCCGACGCGGTTCCCGCACCTGGGTGGCTACCGTAGACCACTTCAACTTCGGTGCCGGGAGTAGCGGCGCTTGCATCCACGATCGACAGCGCGAGCACTCGATCCAGCGGTGAGATCCGCGTGGTCCAGTAGGTCATTCCCTGAAGGCCGTGCGAATCCTCGATCCGCAGCCGCGCGTAGGTGTTGAAGTAACCAAGGTCGGCACCGAGCACTCGCGCGACATCCTCGCGGTTGAACTCAATCGTGACGCGCTTTCGCGTGGCGGTCTCCCGAGCAGCCGCGAGCGCATCCCGACCGATGAACTCGTGGTCGAGGTGAATCGAGCGGCCGTAACCGAGCTCCCACGGCGAAAGATAGTAGTCCTCGATATTCTCCGAAAAGTAGCTACCCGACAGGGGCCGCTTGCCTTCAAAGGAGAACTCGCTGATCGACTCGCGGTAGTCGCGCAACTTCGGGTCGGTGTAGATCGCGGGAGTCGGGGTGGGAATCCAGCCGCTTTCCACGCCATTGGTGAAGTAGGCCATGCCGCCGACCAGCTGCAGGTCGTTTGGCGTACCGGCCGCAACCAGCGCATCCTTCACCGCGTCGTAATCGGCGTAATCGCCGATCAGCTCGAAGCCCGCCTGGCCAGCCATGCCGTGCCGCAGTGCACGAACGCGCTTCCCGTCGATGTCGACGAAGGCCGAGTGGAAGAATTTCACCTCGGGAGCCGGGCCGCCGAGTGCGCGCTCCATGACTTCCATCGCGGCGGGTCCTTGAATCTGGAAGCGGAATAGGCTCGGGTCGCCTTCCTTCCGAACCGATGCGTCCGGTTCGGTGGTGACCTCGACGTCATAGCCGCCGGTGCGTGCGTGGTAGCCAACCCAGGTGTGGGATGCGGGCGGTCCCGCGAGCGTGAAGGAGTTCGTATCGTTTCGCAGCAGGATGCCGTCGGTGATGATATTGCCGTCGTAGGCGACCGGGATGAACTGCTTGGCCTGGCCGATCGCGAACTTCTCATAGTTGTTCGCACTGACCTCGCTCAGTAGTTTGACCGCATCCGGCCCCACGATGAAGCTGTTAAACATGTGGTACGAAAGGTCAAAGAGCGCCACGGTCTCGCGCCAAGCGACCTGTTCTTGAGCCCAACCTCGGTATTCCGGGGGAACGACTGGCACCGTCCAGGCTTTGGCATCGGGCACCCATAGCAGGTTGATTGGCGATCCGGCGGCATCGATGGCCTCTTGCAAGTTGCGTCCGTACATGGTGATTCCTCTTCGTTGTGGAAAGTGTGAAAATTTGCGGTTAGTTGGCGAGGTAGTCTTCGGCCCATTTCGAGGTCGCGGCCACCCCTCCGAAGGTGTAGAAGTGGATGCCCACATCGCCGTGGACTTCCGGGTCGAGGTGTTCTGCGAGAGTTTCGAGCAGTCGATCGGGGCCAGCGGTGCCCATCAGGTTGGTGAGCGAGAAGCCGTATTTCTTCACGATCCCCGCGCTCGAGGAGATGCCAAAGCGGCGCGCGAACCCCAGCAGCCGTTTCACGCCAGCTGGCCCCGGCACACCGATGCGGATTTTCGCGGTAATGCCGCGTTTGCGGACCTCGGCGATCCAGTCGAGAATCGGCGCCTCATCGAACCCAAATTGGGTGAGGATATTTGCTTCGAGGCCCTGTGCCGCGAGCGCGCGAGTCTTCTTCTCGAGTTCTTCCCAGAGCACGTCCTGCGAAATATCCGGATGACCCTCGGGATAACCGCCGATGCCCACGTGTTCGACGCCGTACTCGGGCAGAATCCCCGATTCGATCACCTCGAAAGAGGATGCATAGGGCCCCTCGGGTACCGCCGGGTCGCCACCAACCACAAAGAGTTGTTTACTGGCACCTGCGTCCTGCAGCACTCGTAAGGATTTCCGCAGCTCCGACTGCCCCTTCAATCTGCGGGCCGCGATGTGCGGGACCGGGGTGAGCCCAGCATCCAACACCGCTTTGGCCCCGGCCACGCGCTGCTCGAGACTCTCGGTAGCGAGGAAGGTGACGTTGACTCGAGTTTTCGCCGGGAGGTGGGATGCGGCTTCGGGCACTTCGTCGATATCCCGTGCGGTCATTTCGATGGAGTAGTCGCGTAAGAGCACGACCGGGTTTTGGGTGGCAATCATAGGGGTCCTTCGGTAGTGGTGACTTCGTTGTCGGCTAGTTGGAGAAGACGACCGTCTCGTGGCCGTTG
This sequence comes from Gulosibacter chungangensis, assembly GCF_008831155.1. Lineage (GTDB taxonomy): Bacteria > Actinomycetota > Actinomycetes > Actinomycetales > Microbacteriaceae > Gulosibacter > Gulosibacter chungangensis. The sequence continues at coordinate 121,503 of NZ_WBKB01000010.1, forward strand.
AGCATGACCCGGTCTTCGCAGTGCCAGGTGACCGCGCGTGCAAGTACCTGGCGCTCAACGTCAGCACCGCGGCGCTGCAGATCGGCGGCGGTGTCGGCGTGGGTGACGCGCACGACGTCCTGGTCAATGATTGGCCCTTCATCGAGGTCAGCGGTCACGTAGTGGGCAGTGGCGCCGATGAGCTTGACCCCGCGTTCTTTCGCCTTGCGATAGGGCGCGGCACCGATAAATGCGGGCAAGAAAGAGTGGTGAATGTTGATGATCGGCACCCCTACCTGGTCAAGGAACTCGGGCGAGAGAATCTGCATGTAACGAGCCAGCACCACGAGGTCGACGTTACCTTCGAGGAGCTTGACGATTTCAGCTTCGGCCGCGGATTTGTCGCTGCCCGCGGCGGAAGGCACGTGGAAGAACGGCACGTTGAACTGTCGCACGTCGGCGGCGACGTCCACGTGATTTGAGATCACCATCGCCACGGACATGGGGATATCGCCGCGCCGCTGTCGCCACAGCAAGTCGAGCAGGCAGTGATCGGCCTTTGAGGCGAGGATGGCGACGCGCTTGATTTTGCTGCCGGGAATGAGTTGCCATGTGAGCCCCAATTCTTCAGTGATGTTGTCCTCGAGCGCCGCCTCAAGTGCGGACTGTTTTGCTTCGAAGTCCGTGACCGTAAACACGGTGCGCTGGAAGAAATTGCCCCCGAAAGGGTCATCGCTGTGCTGGTCGAGCGAAATGATATTCGCGTCAAAATCGGCCAGCACGCTCGATACTTCGGTTACGAGTCCCTGGCGGTCAGCTCCGCTGACCAGCAGCGTCGCCTGATCGCGGCGAATCACCTGGGGCAGGGTTCCTCTAGTCGGTTGGGTGGCGGTCATTTCTTCTCCTCGTCGAACCGAAATGAGTGCGGATTGATCGTCCTCGATCGACAGTTTCAATCTACTGAAACTGCCGGAGGGTGTCAACCACTTGAAACTCTTGATCTCAGCCAATCCGACATCCGTTAGCGAGAGAATGGAGCCGACGCCACATACCCCTTCCGGCGTCAGTCAAGGAGCAATCATGAAGGCCGTACGGTTCACCAACTGGAAAACGTTCCCCGAACTCAAAGAGATTGACCGCCCGACACCTGGCCCGGGCGAGGTGCTATTGAAAGTTGCCGGAGCGGGCGCCTGCCACTCCGATGTCGCAATTTTCCAGGACTACGACGCCGACTTTCCCGTCGCACATTTCCTGGGCCCGGAATACACGCTCGGCCACGAAAACTCCGGCTGGATTGAAGAACTCGGCGAGGGCGTGACCGGCCTTAAGAAGGGCGACGCCTACCTCATCTACGGCCCGATCGGCTGTGGTCACTGCCGTTCTTGCTCGCGCGGGCAGGACACCTACTGCGACAACGTTGCTGAAATGCCCTACATGGGCATGGGCCTCGGTCGCGATGGCGGCATGGCGGAGTACATCGTGGCCCCGGCCCGCAACCTCGTCCCCCTCGGCGACGCCGACCCGGTTGAGGCCGCTCCCCTGGCGGATGCCGGGCTCACCCCGTACCACGCCATCAAGACTTCGATGCGTCAGCTCGAGGGTGGCGGGAAGTTCGCACTCGTCATCGGCCTCGGTGGCCTCGGCCAGCTCGGCGTGCAGATGCTGAAGGCACTCACCGGCGCGACCGTGATCGCCACCGACATGAAGGCGGATGCGATGGCCATGGCAGAGCGCAACGGCGCCATCACGGTCGAGGGCGGCCCCGACCAGGCCGCGAAGATTCGCGAGCTCACCGGCGGCCGCGGGGTGGATGCGGTGTTCGACTTCGTCGGCGTCAAGCCGACTGTCGAGGTGGCACAGCAGGTCGTCGCGCGCCGCGGTCGCATCACCGTGGTGGGCATCGCCGGCGGCAAGGTCGAGTGGGATTTCTACACGAATCCCTACGAGGCTGAGCTCACCAACACCTATTGGGGCACGATCGAGGACCTCTACGACGTGGCGGATCTCTACCGCGCTGGCCTCATCAAGCCCGAGGTGACCGTCTACCCGATGGACAAGGCCCTCGACGCCTACCAAGACCTCGTCGACGGCAAGGTCTCCGGCCGCGCGGTCGTTGCACCTCACTCCTAGTAGTCAGGTGACGCGGTGGCCCTGACGGGCCACCGCGGATGAACCGTCACCTTCGCCTAACGCCGCACCAAAGTTAGCCAAGCCAAGGGCAGCAGCACCACGATCGCAATCAGCGAGAGGATCGAGAAGCTGCTGAGGATGAGCAATGGGCCAGCGGCGAAGGCGGCGGTTGCACCGAAAAGGTTCGACAGTGCATCCACCCCGCCCTGCGAGGAAGCTCGCGTTTCTTCCGACACCACTCGGCTGAAAAGCGCAGAGCCGGCGACGTTGATGAAGGACCAGCCGACACCGAGCAGGATGAGGGAGGTAATCACTCCCCCGGTCTCTTCAGGCCAGGCCGCACCAATGCTGAGGGATGCGACGAGAATGCCGATCCCGAAGGCGATCGTCGGGCGGGTCCCGAACTTGTCGTTGAGGTACCCAACCAGTGGCGCCAGCGCATACATCCCGGCGACGTGCAGGCTGATGGTGAAGCCGATCACAGTGATCGAATCCCCCATGTGCTGCATGTGCACCGGCGTCATGGTCATGATCGCCACCATCACCACTTGCGCGGTAATGATCGCGATGACGGCATAGCGCGCGGGCCGGTTCGTGCTCAGTTCTTGCATCACCTTCCGGATACGTGCGCCCATCGATTCCGGCTTCCTCGCCTCGATTCCGGATGCACGTTGCAGAGTCACGAGCGGATCTGGCCGCAGCAGCGCGAAGACAATGAGTCCGGCGACCGCCAGACAGACGGCAGCGATGAGGAACGCGCCTGCGTATACGGTAAGGCCCGTGCGCTCGCCAATGAATCCACCCGGAACCCCGAGGTTTGGACCGAGGACGGAGCCGATCATCCCGACCCAGACGACCAGTGAGAGCGCCCGACCCTTGTGAGCGGGTTCCGCGAGGTCGGTGGCGGCAAAGCGAGCCTGCAGGCTCACGGCGGAACCCGCGCCAATCAGCAGCAGCCCCACGAATAGGGGAACCACCAAACTGAATTGCGCTGCCACAACCAACATCGCACTCCCCAAGGCCGCAGCCCACCAGCCGCTCGAGAGCGCGAAGCGACGTCCAAACTGTGCTGCGAGGTTCCCCAATGGAAGCCCGAAGAGTGCGGCGCCCAGCGTGCTCGCGGTACGCGCGAGTCCCGCCCAGGCTTCGTTTTGCGTCACTTCGCTCGCGAGTAAAATGCCGACCGATGGCGCCACACCCACTCCGACCGTGCCGACGATCTGCATGATGACGAGCACCGCCATAGTGCGTCGCTGCACGGAGGCGCAATCAAGATTGCCGGTGGTTGAAGGAATGGGTTCCTTCATAGACACGTCATGTTCCCTACCAGCCAAAGTGGCACGTTCTCATCGATGTCTATTGTCCGGCACCGCACTATCGAAGCCTCGGTCCCGATGATCGCAAAGCGGCACGGCTTCCGAGAACGCGCGTGCAGCGACATCGGGCTTGAGCCCGGAGCGGGGGACCAAATCCACCGTTCTCTGGAGGATGTCCTCCGCGAGCCGCTGCATCCTGAGCAAGGCGAACAGACCAGTCCCCTCGTCGAGGTCGATCAAGAGATCAACATCACTATCTGCTCGATCCTCGCCACGAGCGACGCTGCCGAACACGGCTAGATTATGTCCGCCTAGCGGCCCGATGGCTGCTCGGAGTTCTTCTGCATGACGAACCACGGACTGCAGTGTGGACCCCTGCGCCAGCATTCGTTTTGCTCGTGCCGCCGAGCCTGCAGCATTCATGACTCCAGAATAATCTGCCAGCACCTTGAACCGCCAGCCACACCGGTTGAGTGGAAACAAAAAAAGAGGGGATACCCCAAACAGGATATCCCCTCTATAAAAGAAGTCCGGCAGTGACCTACTCTCCCACACAGTCCCCCATGCAGTACCATCGGCGCAAAGACGCTTAGCTTCCGGGTTCGGAA
>NZ_WBKB01000011.1 GCF_008831155.1 Gulosibacter chungangensis
CTCTCGTCCAGGAGACGAGTTCGTCGTGATCACCATCGTAAAGAGCAAGGGCCGGGGCTGGAGAATTCGCCATGCATTATTCTCTCAACCCACTAACCATTTAGGAACTAACGACACGCGACACTAGTCTCTTTCCACAAGCACATCTATGAAAGGCAACGTGATGGTAGATTTCGGCAAGCTCGGGGACCAGCTCGGCGACGCAGCGAAGAACATTGACCCGAAGCAGGCGGACCAGGTTATCGACAACGTCGCTGACGGCGCGAAGAAGGTAACTGGCGGTAAGTTCGACGAGCAGATCGACACCGCAGCAGACAAGGCTTCGGACCTCTTCAACAAGGGCGAAAACAAGTAGCCACTGCATAAAGTTCAACGGCGGGACGAGTGAGCAAACTCGTCCCGCCGTTCCTTATTTCTCGAGAGAAACACCAACGCTCTCGGCCTACCGTGCGATCTCGGGTCAACTCCATACAACTCCGGTATAGAACTCGCGATCAGCGCGCACATCCGTTGCTAACCTCAGGCCAACGCTATTCGCAGCGACCGATATGGGGGAGCCATGACTTACGACCCGAATGCCCCACGGCATCCCGACTCCCCGCAAGGTAGCGGCCAGAACCAGCTGGGATACGGAAATCAGCAGTATGGGCAGTCGCCGAGGTACGGCCAGCACGATGCACAGGGCCAGTTCGGCCAGCAGCCCGGTTACGGCAATCAGCAGTCTGGGCAGAACCCTGGCGGGTATCAGCAGGGTGGATACGGTAATCAGCAGCCGGGGCAAAGTCCCGGTGGTTACCAGCAGGGTGGTCAGCAGCCCGACGGTACATACGGCGGGAACTACAGCGGCGGTACTTACGACTCAGGCCAGCAGAACCCGGGGTATGGATCCAACCCACAGAACTCCGGCTACGGTGTCGGGCAACAGAATCCGACCTATGGCTATGATCAGCAGAGCCCGACCTATGGCTCCGGTCAGCAGGATCCGACCTACGGGTCTGGCCAGCAGAACCCGGCCTACGGCGCTGGTCAACAGAACCCCAGCTATGAGCAACCGCCCCAGCCCACTCAAGGCAACGCGACCTACGGACAGTACGCCGCATCCAGCCCCGCCCAACCACCGAAGAAGGGCCGCAAAAAGTGGTGGATCATCGGCACCGCGATCGTCGTTGTGCTCGGGCTTGCGACCTGGGGCGGCATCGCGCTGTTCGGCAAATTCGGGGGAGCGCGCACCCCGGAAGCCGCGGTCGAAAACTACCTCTCCTCGGTCGCATCCTTCAACATCGTCGACGCCGCGCTCGGCACCGCACCCAGCGAGCGGGAGATCTTCCAGGACGCCGTGCTGCAGATTCGCGACGCCGGCCTCGGCGAAGCTGAGGGTGACGGCGAGCGGGAAATTCCGTCGATCTTTGATTCACTGAAGGATGCGCAATCGGCGTTGAAGATCACCCGTGACGGGTTCGAGTACGAGACCGAGGAACTGGTCGAAGGTGTCGAAGTCGTGAATATCACCGAAGGCGTGATTACCTTCGATGGCGATGAGGAGGCGTTCAAGGAAGCGCTCGTGAACCTCGCCCGCGGCATGCGCTATGAGGCGGAAGTCTCGAGCGGTACTCCCGAAGACGAGGCGCTCGACCTCGCCTTCGAGATGACCGACGCGGACTTGGATGTTGAGTTCCCGTACGAGTACGACCTCGCGAAGGGTAACGATGACCTGCAGGCCTTCCCCGAGGGGCTGAGCATGGTGACCGTGCAGGAGGGCAGCGGCTGGTACGTCAGCCAGATCATGACCGGCATTCACCTGGCCGCCACCGGGCTCGGCACGAGCTTGACCGGCTCTGAAGGCTGGCCGATCGGCGACACGGTGATCGACGCACAGCCCGCCGAGAGCCCGGCGGCCGCGGGTATGCAATTTGCGGATGGTCTCGCGAACTACTTCTCGATGGCAGGCGGGGTATCGGGTGTGGACACGGAGCTCGGCATCAGCACGCTGACCGAGGCAGAGCGTACGGTCGCCTCTCTTTATCTGCTGCCGTGGCTGCAGGGCTTCGCCGAGAGCAGCGCTGGCGGTGCGAGCTTCGAATATGAGGTCAGCGGCGACTTCGAAGAATTCGAGTTCGGCGGGAAGACAATGGTCCTGCCAGACGGGCTCGCGATCTCCTATGACGGCGACACCGCGCTCGAGGTAGACGGCTACTGCGCCTCGGTACTCCGCGAGGAAGTCGGGTGTCTCACCGACTGGGATGCATACTCGCAGCTCGGCTGGGATCAGCTCGGCCTCGTGGTGGTGCAGGAGGGCGGCGGTTGGCTCGTGAGCCCGTACCAGACGGTCGAGATCTTCCTCGAGACCGGTGTTGACCGCTACCTAGAGCTGCGCGAAGACGGCGATCTGCACCTGCTTTACGGCTAGGGGGCAGCGAGGTAAGGGACGGCGTAGCGCGAGCGTTTCCTCACCGGTTACCACCCGATATCTAGTCGACTGCTTTCAGGAAAGTGGCCGACTAGATATCGGGTGGTATTTCGTGGAGAGAGCGCAGCCGGCGGCGGTGTGCGCTTTACGGCTAGGGGGCAGCGAGGTGGCGTCGGACCGTATCGGGTTCGGCGCCGACGAGGGTCTCGGATGCTTGGGCCAGCCGGGTTGCGAAGAGCGCGGCATCGGTGCCGCGGGTCAGCGCATGCGCGGCGATGCCGTCGATCATTGCCAGTAGTTGCCAAGCCACCGCAGCCGCGTCGTCCACACGGAAGGCGCCTTCGGATTCACCTACAAGAATGATCTCGGTGATGGCGTCCTGCCATGCCGCCATCTGCTCCTCAATCGCGGTGGCGAGCGCCTCGTTGCTTCGGCCGAGGGACCAGGCGTCGACCCACACGAGGGTGATGTCATTGTGGTCGCGGCGCAGCACCGTCGCGATCATGCGCGCGAGCCGGGCAGCGGCGCCGGGTTCTGCCGCGATTTCGGCGCACACCTCCGCAAGCTCGGCGCCAACGAGGTCGTGGAAGGTCCGCGCGACCAGCTCATCCATGCTGCTCGCGTAGTGAGCTACCAAGCCGGATGCGACACCCGCCCGGGTGGCCACGGCCCGCAAGGTCAACGCCGATAGACCGCCTTCGCGCGCCAGGGCGGTGGCTGCCGCGTAGATCTCCTCGGAGCGCTGCTGTGGGCTCTTACGGACGCGTGGTCGGGACGTGGCTGTTGACATGGTGTCTTCAGTCTAGGATCATTAGTTATTGATCGGATGATCAATAACGCGAAATCGAAGTGGATTTGAAGCGGAATCCAGCTGACCAAGACGGTCCGCTCCCGCATCCCGAACGACACGAATGATCGACAAAGGAGACGACATGGCCTGGCGGATGCCGCACGAACGTGACCCGCACGAGCGCACTTGGATGGCTTTCCCGCGTGCAGGGAAGACGCTCGGCGAGGGCGCTGAGCATCAAGAAACGGCGTATCGCGCCTGGAGCGAAACGGCCCTCGCGATCGCTGAATTCGAGCCGGTCACGATGGTGGTCGACCCGACCGAGACCGCCCGCGCGAAGAACCTGCTCGGGCAGGACGTAGAAATCTACGAGGCACCCCTCGACGAGTTCTGGATGCGCGACTTCGGCCCGACCTTCGTGATCGACGATGAGCGCCCCGGCGTGCTCGGCGCGGTCGACTGGATCTTCAACGGCTGGGGCGCACCGGCTTGGGCCGAATGGCAGGTCTCGGCCGGGATCGCGCGAATCATTGCCGCGGAAGTCGGCGCGGAGCTGGTCAGCTCGGTGCTCGTCAACGAGGGCGGCGGCATCCACGTCGACGGCGAGGGCACGGTGCTGCTGACCGACACGGTGCAGCTCGACCCGAACCGCAATCCTTTCGCGGATAAGCTGCGGGTTGAGGCGGAACTTGCGCGCACCATCGGCACTGAGAAGGCGATCTGGCTGCCTCGCGGCCTTACCCGTGACTACGACGACTACGGCACGAACGGTCACGTCGACATCGTGGCGACCTTCGCCGCACCCGGCCAGGTGCTGCTGCACCGGCAGGACGACCCCGCGCATCCCGATTTTGCGGTTACGCGTGACCTGAAAACGCTCCTCGAAAACGAGACGGATGCCGCGGGCCGCACCCTCGAGATCATCGACGTGCCCGCCCCCGCCACACTGCGGGATGCGGAAGGTTTCGTGGACTGGAGCTACCTCAATCACCTCGTGGTCAACGACGGCATCGTCGTCTGCGGCTTTGGCGAGCCGGCGGCGGATGCGCGCGCCCGGGAGATCCTCGAAGGTGCCTACCCGGGTCGGCGCGCCGTGACGGTGGATGCACGCCCGATTTTCGCGCGCGGCGGCGGCATCCACTGCATCACTCAGCAGCAGCCTCGCGTGCCTTCGCAGCAGCCTGGGGTGCCGGAGCAGCAGCCTCAAGTGGCAGGGGGACAGTCATGATCGACGTGGTGGAAACCGGCATCGCTGACCTGCGGGCAGCACTAGAGTCGGGCGCGACAACGAGCGTGGAGCTCGTGCGGGCCTATCTCGCGCGGATCGACGCCTATGACGGCCTCGACACCGAAACCGCACTGAACTCGGTTGTGGTGCGCAATCCCGAAGCGCTCGCGGAGGCAGAAGCGGCAGATGCGCGGCGAGCGGCGGGGGAGTCGCTCGGTCCGCTCGACGGCATCCCCTATACCGCCAAAGACAGCTACCTGGTCAAGGGGCTCACAGCGGCGGCGGGGTCGCCCGCCTTCGCTGAGCTTGTCGCCCAGCGGGACGCCTTCACGATCGAACGGCTGCGCGCAGGCGGCGCGATCTGCCTGGGGCTGACGAATATGCCGCCGATGGCGAACGGTGGGATGCAGCGCGGGGTCTATGGGCGGGCCGAAAGTCCGTACAACGCCGAGTGGCTCACGAGCGCGTTTGCATCCGGGTCTTCGAATGGTTCCGGCACCGCGACCGCTGCAAGCTTTGCGGCGTTTGGACTCGCGGAGGAGACCTGGTCGAGCGGCCGAGCCCCCGCATCCTGCAACGCGCTGTGCGCGTATACGCCGAGCCGCGGCGTGATTTCGGTGCGCGGGAACTGGTCGCTCGTGCCGACCATGGATGTCGTCGTGCCGCACACTCGCACGATGGCTGACCTGCTCGAAGTGCTCGACGTGATCGTCGCGGACGATCTCGAAACCCGCGGGGACTTCTGGCGTGCCCAGCCGTGGGTGCAGATTCCGCAGGCCTCGGAAGTTCGCCCCGAATCGTTCACCTCGCTCGCGCCGGCCGACCTGCGGGGCAAGCGCCTGGGCGTTCCACGGATGTACATCAATGCCGATCCGGATGCGGGGACCGGCACGACCATCGGCGGCCCGACCGGGCAGCGCATCCAGACCCGCGACTCAGTGATGCGGCTCTGGAAGGCCGCGCGCCGCGACCTCGAGGCCGCGGGGGCTGAGGTCGTTGAAGTCGATCTCCCGGTGGTCACGAACTATGAGGGCGACCGTGCTGGGGCCCCAACCTTGGCCACGCGAGGCCTCGTTAGCCCGGAGTACTTGCGCCAGGAGATCGTCGACCTTTCGGCCTGGGCCTGGGATGACTTCCTGCGCGCGAATGGCGACCCGCGCATCCCGTCACTCGCCGCGGTCGACGGGGCTGAGATCTTCCCCGCGCCGGAGGGGGCGCTGCCGGATCGCTATGACGGGTTTGATGACGATATCGCGACCTACCCCGAGCAGGTGGCCGCGCATCCTTATGAGCACTTCACCGAGATTCCGCACCTCGAAGCGGGGGTGCGGGGCCTGGAAGAAACTCGTCGGGTCGACCTCGAAGCGTGGATGGACGACCTCGGTTTCGACGCCGTGGTATTCCCCGCGATGGCCGATATCGGCCGGGCTGACATGGACGTCAATCCGGAGTCAGCGGATGCGGGCTGGCGCAACGGCGTCTGGGTCGCGAACGGCAATCTCGTGCCTCGGCATTTGGGGATACCCACGGTGACCGTGCCGATGGGCACGCTCGACGATATCGGGATGCCGGTCGGGCTCACCTTCGCGGGACGTGCCTATGACGATTCCGCGCTACTCGCGCTCGGGCTCGCCTTCGAGGTCACCGGGCAGCGCCGCAGCGAGCCGCCCCGGACCCCGCGGCTGTAGATCGCATCCGACAACCTGCATCGGCCAGCTGGCGTCAGGTAGCCGCGACCCGGCATCAGGTGCAGCATTCTTTGTCGTGATCACCTACATCATGCAAACCTTCGTGCCGGACCTCGTCGCGCTGCAGGCCATCGCGGATGACATTGAAGGTGCGTCCCCTTATATAGCGCTCGCTATCGGTGGCATCGTCTTCCAGACGATCTTCCTCGCCGGGGCGACCATCTCGGTGCTGTTCTCGGGCCTCGCATCGCAACTCAGTGCATCCCGGCTGCTTTATGCGATGGGGCGGGATGGGATTCTCGCGCGGAAGCTCTTCGGATACGTGCATCCGCGACTGGGTACGCCGGTGTTCAATATCGTGCTGATTGCGGTGATCGGGTTAGTGGCGCTGGGGTTGGATTTGAACGCGGCGACCTCGCTGATCAACTTTGGTGCCTTCACCGCCTTCGCATTCGTGAACCTCTCCGTGATCGCGTTATGGCTCCGGCACCGTAGGACCGGGCACGTGGCCGGATCGACGCTCGCATGGACGCTCGTACCTGCGATCGGGTTCCTAATTAACGCAGCGCTGTGGGTGAGCCTCGATCAGCTCGCGATGACGGTGGGCCTGCTCTGGGCTGCGGTGGGGGTCCTCTATTTGCTGTGGATCACGCGGATGTTCCGCCGGCCCACCCCGGACCTCGCCTTCGACGAGGCCGAGGAGCTCCCCACCGGCATGGTCCGCACCGAAAACGTTAGTTGAGGGCGGGGGTGTCTTCCGGGATTACGCCGTTGCCGTAGAGGTCGGTGGCGAGATCGCGGTAGGCGCGCAGGGCGACGCGCTGTGTGGTCGGGCCGTAGGAGATGCGGGCCACTCCGAGCGCCTCGTACTCTGCGGCGGGGAGCGCACCGGGTAGACCGATCACGCTGAGCTTGCCGCGTCCGAGACCTTCAACAAGGGTTTCGGTTGCCGCGCGATCCAGCACGCCGGGGACGAAGACCAGCGACGCCCCCGCATCCAGGAAGGCCTTGCCGCGCTCGATCGCATCCTTGAGGCTCTCCTCGAGCGGCCGGTCGCCGCCGCGGACAATCGCGTCGGTGCGAGCATTCAGCTGGAAGTCGACGCCCTCCGCTTCGCCGGCCGCGACAATTGCGTGCACATTCGCGACGGCCTCATTAAGAGGTACAAGCCGATCTTCCACGTTCGCGCCGACCACGCCCACGCCGATCGCGCGACGGACAGTCTCGCCCGGGTTCCCGAACCCGGCATCGAGGTCGGCGGTTACGGGGAGCTCGGTTGCCTTCACGATGCGCTCGAGTGCGGGTAGGGCAAGGTCCAGCGGAATTTCACCGTCGGGGTAGCCGTGGGATGCGGCGATCGAGTGGCCTGCGGTGGCGATGGCTTTGGTGCCGGGTAGGTCGGCGACGACTTTGGTGGTGATCGCGTCCCAGACGTTGACGACGCGCAGAATTTCGTCGGCTTCGTGGAGCTGCTTGAGAGTGAGGGCCTTATCTTGAGTGGTCATGGGGTGAACCTAACTAGGCCAGATCAGTATTGGCTGCGACGTGGGGGCCTCGATACGCCGCTGCGCGGCACTCGGCCGGCGACAAGCACGCAGTCGGGCGGCTGGAGGGGGCCTCGATACGCTCCGCTACTCGGCCAGCGACAAAGAGCAGGGGGTGACGGGATGAGGAATAGCGAGTAAACTTGATCGGCCTTCACATGCGAGAGCAACCGTGTGAGCCCGGGTAAAAAGATCTTGAAAAATCCGACACGCCCGGGTTGCATGATGTCGAAATCACGGTCTACACTTGCATAGTTCAACATTTCGGGCGTGCCTTAGGCAGGCGCCCGGATCACTGTCGCGATTGTGACGTGTCCACCGCTTCTTGCGGGGCAGACATTTCCTCCGGCAGCAGAGCACGGCTCCGGTATCACCGGGCAAGGCCTACGGGCCTCACCCACTGATGCCGTACATCTGCCCGAGCGTACGCGCTTACGGGCCGGTGAACTTGACAGAAAAACAGTGGTGCACGCGAACTGCAAGCGCAGTCCGGTAATGCATGTGAGGCCAATTAATAGCCCCAACTAATGAGGAGTAGGACATGGCGGGACAAAAAATCCGCATCCGACTGAAGTCGTATGACCACGAGGTCATCGACAACTCCGCGCGCAAGATTGTAGACACCGTAACGCGCGCTGGTGCATCCGTCATCGGGCCAGTCCCGCTGCCGACGGAGAAGAACGTGGTGACGGTTATCCGTTCGCCTCACAAGTACAAGGACAGCCGCGAGCAGTTTGAAAAGCGCACCCACAAGCGTCTGATCGACATTGTCGACCCCACTCCGAAGGCTGTCGACTCGCTTATGCGCCTCGACCTTCCGGCCGACGTCAACATCGAGATCAAGCTCTAGAGGAATTCATGCCTACCGCTACTAAGACCTACAAGGGCCTGCTCGGCACCAAGCTGGGCATGACCCAGCAGTGGGACTCCGAGAACCGGATGATCCCTGTCACCGTCATCCAGGTGAGCCCGAACGTTGTAACCCAGATTCTCAACACCGAGAAGAACGGCTACGAGGCAATCCAGATTGCCGCTGGCGCGATCGACCCGCGCAAGGTGAACAAGCCCGCCGCCGGTCACTTCGCTGCCGCAGGTGTGACCCCGCGTCGCCACCTCACCGAGATCCGTACCGCTGACGCAGCGGACTACGAGCTCGGCCAGGAACTTACCGTCGAGATCTTCGAAGCCGGCCAGAAGGTCGACGTCGTTGGTACCTCGAAGGGTAAGGGTTTCGCGGGCACCATGAAGCGCCACAACTTCAAGGGTGTTGGCGCATCGCACGGTCAGCACAAGAACCACCGTAAGCCCGGTTCGATCGGTGCTTCGGCTACCCCCAGCCGTGTCTTCAAGGGCACGCGCATGGCCGGCCGCATGGGCGCCGACCGCGTCACCGTGCAGAACCTCACGGTTCACGGTGTCGACGTTGAGCGCAACCTGCTCCTGGTCAAGGGTGCCGTTCCCGGCGCCAAGGGCCGCCTCGTATTCGTCCGTAACGCAGTGAAGGGGGCCTAGCCAAATGGCTGCCAACACCATTGACGTCCTCGACGCAACCGGTAAGAAGGCCGGCACGGTTGAGCTTCCCGAGTCCATCTTCGGTCTCGAAGCAAACATCGCGCTGATCCACCAGGTTGTTGTCGCGCAGCAGGCTGCTGCACGCCAGGGCACCCACAAGACCAAGAACCGCGGCGAGCGCTCGGGCGCCGGCCGCAAGCCGTTCAAGCAGAAGGGCACGGGTAACGCCCGTCAGGGTTCGATCCGTATGCCGCAGCACCGCGGCGGTGGTATCGTGCACGGCCCGACGCCTCGCAACTACGCGCAGCGCACCCCCAAGAAGATGATCGCGGCCGCACTGCTGCAGACTCTCTCGGACCGCGCCCGCAACGGTCAGATCCACGTCTTCACCGAGCTCGTCTCGGGTGACGTTCCCTCGACCCGCAGCGCGATCAACGCGTTCCGCACCGCAGCGCAGGGCAACAAGGTCCTCGTTGTCGTTGAGCAGGATGACCAGATCACCCGCAAGTCGGTCCGCAACGTCGAGTACGCCCACGTGCTCACCGCAGACCAGCTCAACGCATACGACGTGCTGAACGCTGACGACGTTGTATTCCTCAAGGAAGCCTTCGACGGTTTCGTTGACTCGAAGACCAGCAAGGAGCAGAAGGCATGAGCGCCATCAACAAGGACCCGCGCGATGTCATCATCCGCCCGGTGATCTCGGAGAAGAGCTACGGCCTCATTGACCAGGGTCAGTACACCTTCGAGGTAGCTCCGGAAGCGAACAAGGTTGAGGTGAAGTTTGCTATCGAGCAGATCTTCAACGTCGACGTTGAGCGCGTAAACATCATGAACCGACAGGGCAAGACTCGTCGTACCCGCTTCGGTACGGGCAAGCGCAAGGACACCAAGCGCGCCATCGTCACCCTGAAGTCCGGCACCATCGACATCTTCTCGAACGTCGGCTAACCGGAGGACTGAGATAAAAAATGGCGATTCGCAAATTTAAGCCCACGACCCCTGGTCGCCGCGCCGGTTCGGTTTCGGAATTCACCGAGATCACCCGCACGACCCCGGAGAAGTCGCTGCTGAAGCCGCTTCCCAAGACCGGTGGTCGCAACAATCAGGGACGCATCACCACCCGCCACATCGGTGGTGGCCACAAGCGTCAGTACCGTGTAATCGACTTCCGCCGTAACGACAAGGACGGCGTGAACGCGAAGGTTGCACACATCGAGTACGACCCCAACCGCACCGCACGCATTGCGCTGCTCCACTTCGTGGACGGCACCAAGCGTTACATCATCGCTCCGAACAAGCTCAAGCAGGGCGACATCGTTGAGTCGGGTCCCGAGGCTGACATCAAGCCCGGTAACAACCTGCCGCTGCGCAACATCCCCACGGGTACCGTTGTGCACGCTGTCGAGCTCCGCCCCGGTGGCGGCGCCAAGATGGCCCGTTCGGCTGGTGCCTCGGTTCGTCTCGTTGCTAAGGACGGCCCCTACGCGCAGCTTCGTCTGCCCTCGGGTGAAGTTCGCAACGTGGATGCACGCTGCCGCGCAACCGTAGGTGAAGTTGGTAACGCCGAACAGGCAAACATTGACCTCGGTAAGGCCGGCCGCAAGCGCTGGTTGGGTGTTCGCCCGACCGTCCGCGGTGTCGTGATGAACCCGGTCGACCACCCGCACGGTGGTGGTGAAGGCCGCACTTCCGGTGGTCGTCACCCTGTCAGCCCATGGGGTCAGAAGGAAGGCCGCACTCGCAAGCCGAACCTCGAGTCTGACAAGTACATCGTCCGCCGCCGTCCGACCGGCAAGAAGAAGCGCTAGTAGTAGGAGTTCAAGAAGATGCCTCGCAGTCTTAAGAAGGGCCCCTTCGTAGACGAGCACCTGCTACAGAAGGTGCTCAAGCAGAACGAAGCTGGTTCGAACAACGTCATCAAGACCTGGTCACGCCGCTCGATGATCGTGCCCGACATGCTCGGTCACACGATCGCCGTGCACGACGGTCGTAAGCACATCCCGGTATTCGTTACCGAGTCGATGATTGGCCACAAGCTCGGCGAATTTGCGCCGACCCGCACCTTCCGCGGTCACGAGAAGGACGACAAGAAGGGTCGCCGCCGCTAACGCGGGGGCAAGAAGGAGGAAATTATGGTGGAGTCGATCGCCCGCGCGCGACACATCCGCGTTACCCCTCAGAAGGCTCGCCGCGTCGTCGACCTGATCCGCGGTAAGCAGGCGCTGGAAGCGCTAGCCATTCTGAAGTTCGCACCGCAGGGTGCCTCGGAGCCTGTTTACAAGGCTGTTGCCTCGGCAATCGCAAACGCGCGCGTCAAGGCAGACAACAACAACGAGTACCTCGACGAGCGCGACCTGTACATCAGCACCGTGTTTGTTGACGAGGGAGCCACGCTGAAGCGTTTCCGTCCCCGCGCCCAGGGCCGCGCAGGACGCATCAACAAGCGCACCAGCCACATCACCGTAGTCGTGTCGACCCCTGAGGTAGACAACGCAGAGCAGGAGGCGGCGAACTAATGGGCCAGAAAATCAATCCGTACGGCTTCCGCCTCGGCATCACCACCGACCACCGGTCGCGCTGGTACGCAGACTCGACTAAGCCCGGTCAGCGTTACGCCGACTACGTGAAGGAAGACGTCCAGATCCGCAACTACCTGACCGAGTCGCTTGACCGCGCAGGTATCGCGTACATCGAAATCGAGCGCACCCGCGACCGCGTCCGCGTTGACATTCACACCGCCCGTCCGGGCATCGTGATCGGTCGCCGCGGTGCTGAAGCTGAGCGCATCCGCGCCGAGCTCGAGAAGCTCACCGGCAAGCAGATCCAGCTGAACATCCTCGAGGTGAAGAACCCCGACCAGGAAGCTCAGCTCGTCGCTCAGGGCATCGCCGAGCAGCTCGCCGCACGTGTGGCCTTCCGCCGCGCAATGCGCAAGGGCCTCCAGGGTGCACAGCGCGCCGGAGCCAAGGGTATTCGTATCCAGGTTTCGGGTCGTCTCGGTGGCGCAGAAATGAGCCGCTCGGAGTTCTACCGCGAGGGCCGCGTGCCCCTGCACACCCTCCGTGCCAACATCGACTACGGCTTCTATGAGGCCAAGACCACCTACGGTCGCATCGGTGTCAAGGTATGGATCTACAAGGGTGACCTGACCAACAAGGAGCTTGCTCGCGAGCAGGCCAATCAGAAGTCGTCGCGCGATCACCGTGGCGACCGTCCGCGCCGCAACCGTCGTAACGAGCAGGTTGCCGCGGGAGCGGAGGGCTAAGAATGCTGATTCCACGTCGAGTAAAGCACCGTAAGCAGCACCACCCGGGTCGTTCCGGCCAGGCTACCGGTGGCACCAAGGTGTCGTTCGGTGAGTTCGGCATCCAGGCACTGACCCCGGCTTACCTGACCAACCGTCAGATCGAAGCCGCACGTATTGCCATGACCCGTCACATCAAGCGTGGTGGAAAGGTCTGGATCAACGTGTTCCCGGACCGTCCGATCACCAAGAAGCCTGCCGAAGTCCGCATGGGTTCCGGTAAGGGTTCGCCGGAGTGGTGGGTTGCCAACGTCAAGCCGGGCCGCGTCCTCTTCGAGGTCGGTGGCGTTGATGAAGAACTGGCACGTGAAGCACTCACCCGTGCAATTCACAAGCTGCCGCTCAAGGCACGCATCATTACCCGTGAGGAAGGCGAGTAAGACATGGCGATTGGATCGAAAGAGCTCGCCATTAACGAGCTCGACACTTTTGAGAACGGCCGTCTTGTAGACGAGCTGAAGAAGGCCAAGGAAGAGCTGTTCAACCTGCGCTTCCAGGCCGCTACCGGCCAGGCTGAAGAACGCGGTCGCATCCGCGCCGTCAAGCGCGACATCGCTCGCATCTACACGGTTCTCCGTGAGCGCGAGCTCGGCATCCGGGCAACTCCGACGCCGGCTGAGAAGCCCGCGAAGAAGTCCGAGGCTGCGCCGAAGGCTGAGGCCGCCGAGACGATCGAGGAGACCAAGTAATGGCTGAGACCAACACCAACTCGGCTGCAGCCGAGGTCAGCGGCGAGAAGCTTCAGCGCAACTACCGCAAGACCCGCCGTGGCTACGTCACCAGCGACAAGATGGACAAGACCATCGTCGTCCTGGTTGAGGACCGCGTGAAGCACCCCCTCTATGGCAAGGTGATTCGCCGCTCCACCAAGATCAAGGTGCACGACGAGAACAACACCGCCGGTATCGGCGACCTCGTACGCATCGCCGAGACCCGTCCCCTGAGCGCCACCAAGCGCTGGCGTCTGGTCGAGATCCTCGAGAAGGCGAAGTAGGCCCTAGGCCACTTCGCTGGAATACAGCCAAGGAGACTGACACATGATTCAGCAAGAATCCCGACTCCGCGTCGCTGACAACAGCGGCGCCAAGGAGTTGCTCACCATCCGCGTGCTCGGAGGATCAGGCCGTCGTTACGCCGGCGTTGGTGACACCATCGTCGCAACCGTGAAGGATGCGATCCCCGGTGGCAACGTGAAGAAGGGTGACGTCGTAAAGGCAGTTATCGTTCGCACGAAGAAGCCGACCCGTCGCGTTGACGGTTCGTACATCAAGTTCGACGAGAACGCAGCCGTCATTCTGAAGACTGACGGCGAACCCCGCGGTACCCGCATCTTCGGCCCCGTGGGCCGTGAGCTGCGCGAGAAGCGGTTCATGAAGATCATTTCGCTTGCTCCGGAGGTGCTTTAAACCATGGCGAAGATTCGCAAGGACGACCTCGTTGAGGTTATCTCCGGTGGCGACAAGGGCAAGCAGGGCAAGGTCCTGGAAGTCCTCGTAGCGCAGGAGCGCGTGATCGTCGAAGGCGTCAACTACGTCACCAAGCACGTACGCGAAGGCCAGACCCAGCGCGGCACCAAGACCGGTGGACGAGAGACCGTTGAGGCTCCCATCCACGTGTCCAACGTTGCCCTCGTGAACCCCGAGACCGGCCGCGGTAGCCGCACCGGTATCGAGGTTTCGGAAGAGACGAAGGACGGCGCCACCAAGACCGTTCGTACCCGCGTCTTCAAGGACTCGCGTCGCGCTGCTAAGCCGGCCGAAAAGCCTGCCAAGAAGACCACGAAGAAGGCAGCCCCTAAGAAGGCCGCAGCAAAGGACAGCGAGTAGCGCATGACTGAAAATGCCACGGGAGCTGGCAAAATCCAGCCCCGACTCAAGGTGAAGTACCGCGAGGAACTCAAGGCTCAGCTGCAGGAGCAGCTCGGCGTTAAGAACATCCACCAGGTTCCGACTCTCGAAAAGATCGTCGTGAACATGGGTGTTGGCCGGGCCGCGCAGGATGGCAAGCTGATCGACGGTGCGGTCAACGACCTCACCCTCATCACCGGCCAGAAGCCGAAGATCACCAAAGCACGCAAGTCGATCGCGCAGTTCAAGCTTCGTGAGGGCCAGCCCATTGGTGCTCACGTCACGCTTCGCGGCGACCGCATGTGGGAGTTCCTCGACCGCCTGCTCTCGCTCGCACTGCCCCGTATCCGCGACTTCCGCGGTCTTTCGGACAAGCAGTTCGACGGTCAGGGTAACTACACCTTTGGTCTTACCGAGCAGGTTATGTTCCACGAAATTGATCCGGACAAGATCGACCGCCCGCGCGGTATGGACATCACCGTGGTAACGACCGCACAGGACGACGAAACCGGACGTGCACTGCTAACTGCACTCGGATTCCCCTACCACGCTGGGCTATCGAAGTAGTAAGATAGCTCGTTGGCCCGCCCACATCCGTGGGCGGGCCTTACACCTAAGGTCGGCGCCCCGTGTACGGGACGTCGAAACCAGGCGAAAGGAAATATCGCGTCATGACTATGACCGACCCCGTCGCAGATATGCTTACGCGTCTGCGCAACGCGAGCAAGGCGCACCACGACACCGTGGCACTGCCGAGCTCGAAGCTCAAGAAGAGCATTGCTGACATCCTCAAGCGCGAGGGTTACATCGCCGACTGGAACGCAGAGTCCGCTCGCGTCGGTGAGACCCTGAACATCGCACTGAAGTTCGGTCAGGACCGCCGCCCCGCACTGTCGGGCATCAAGCGCGTCTCGAAGCCGGGCCTTCGCGTGTACGCGAAGTCGACGGAACTGCCCACCGTTCTCGGTGGCCTCGGCATCGCAATCCTGTCCACTTCCTCGGGCGTCCTCACGGACCGCGAGGCAGATGCGAAGGGCGTAGGTGGGGAAGTCCTCGCCTACGTATGGTGATACATAATGTCGCGTATTGGTCGTCTCCCCATCCAGATTCCCGCCGGCGTCGAGGTCAAGATCGACGGCGCTGACGTCGCAGTCAAGGGCCCGAAGGGTGAGCTCTCGCTCACCATCGCATCCCCCATCGAGGCTTCCGTTGAAGACGGTCAGGTGCTGGTCACCCGCCCGAACGACGAGCGTGACTCGCGTTCGCTGCACGGCCTGACCCGTACCCTCATCTTCAACAACATTGTTGGTGTAACCGAGGGCTACAAGAAGTCGCTCGAGGTCGTCGGTACCGGTTACCGCGTCCAGGCCAAGGGCACCTCGCTCGAGTTCGCACTCGGCTTCTCGCACCCGGTCAGCTTCGACGCTCCCGAAGGCATCACCTTCGCCGTCGAGGGCCAGAACAAGATCACGGTCAGCGGTATCAACAAGCAGCAGGTCGGCGAGACCGCTGCGAACATCCGCAAGATCCGTCCGCCCGAGCCCTACAAGGGCAAGGGTATCCGTTACGAAGGCGAGCACGTTCGTCGCAAGGCCGGAAAGGCTGGTAAGTAAGCATGTCTCACACGAGCAAGCAAGCAGCCCGTGGCCGTCGCCACGCACGGTTGCGCAAGAAGATCACCGGAAGCGCGCTGCGCCCGCGTCTGGTTGTTACCCGATCGGCGCGTCACGTATTCGTCCAGCTCATCGACGACGTTCAGGGGCACACCCTCGCATCGGCTTCGACCATGGAAGCAGACCTGCGTGCGTTCGACGGTGACAAGACCGCAAAGGCACGTCGCGTTGGTGAAATCCTCGGCGAGCGCGCCAAGCAGGCCGGTGTTGAGGCAGCAGTCTTCGACCGCGGCGGTAACAAGTACGCCGGTCGCGTTGCGGCCATCGCTGATGGAGCACGAGAGGCAGGACTGAGCCTGTGAGCGAAAACATCGAAAACAACGTCCCCGACAACATTGCCGACAAGCCGGTTGAGACCGCAGCTTCGAGCGAGTCAAACACCCGCGAAGGCGACGACCGTCGTCAGCGCCGCGGTGGCAACCGTGACCGCCAGCAGGACGGCCGTGGCCGTGGCCGCGGCGGTCGCGACAACGCAGCTGAGAAGAACGAGTTCCTCGAGCGCGTAGTCACCATCAACCGCGTGTCCAAGGTCGTCAAGGGTGGTCGTCGCTTCAGCTTCACCGCACTCGTCGTCGTTGGTGACGGTAAGGGCCTCGTCGGTGTTGGTTACGGCAAGGCACGCGAAGTTCCCCTGGCAATCGCCAAGGGTGTTGAGGAAGCGAAGAAGAACTTCTTCCGCGTTCCCCGCGTACTGAACACCATCCCGCACCCCGTCCAGGGTGAGTCGGCTGCTGGCGTGGTTCTGCTTCGCCCGGCCGCGCAGGGTACCGGTGTTATCGCCGGTGGTCCGGTCCGCGCCGTACTCGAGTGCGCCGGTATCCACGACGTACTGAGCAAGTCGCTCGGTTCCTCGAACACCATCAACATCGTTCACGCGACTGTGACTGCACTCAAGATGCTCGAAGAGCCCGCTGCAGTTGCCGCTCGTCGTGGTCTCGACATCGAGCACGTTGTCCCGGAGCGCATCCTGCGCGACCAGGCCCGCGCCCGCGAAGAGGCTGCCAAGGCTGCAAAGGTTGGTAACTAATGGCTAAGTCGCTCAAGGTAACGCAGATTAAGTCGGTTATCAGCGAGAAGCAGAACCAGCGCGACACCCTCCGCTCGCTCGGTCTCAAGCGCATCGGCCAGTCGGTCGTGCGCGAGGACTCGCAGCAGCTCCAGGGTTACCTGCGTGCGGTTGCTCACCTCGTCAAGGTTGAGGAGATCAACGAATAATGGCTAACAACGAAAACGCTAACGAGCAGGAGCAGAGTGCACTGAAGCTGCACGACCTCCGTCCGGCTCCCGGCGCAAAGAAGTCGCGCATCCGTAAGGGTCGCGGTGAAGCATCCAAGGGTAAGACCGCTGGTCGCGGTACCAAGGGAACGCGCGCACGGACCACTGTGCCCCTCGGCTTCGAGGGTGGCCAGATGCCGCAGCACATGCGTACCCCGAAGCTGCGCGGGTTCAAGAACCCGTTCCGCAAGGAGTACCAGGTCGTAAACCTTTACACGCTCGCTGAGCTTTACCCGGAGGGCGGCGACGTCACGGTTGAAGATTTGGTGAACAAAGGTGCCGTTCGCAAGAACGAGCTCGTAAAGGTGCTCGGCACCGGCGAGATTACGGTTAAGCTGAACATTGCGGTTGACAAGGTCTCGAGCTCGGCAGAGCAGAAGATCGTTGCCGCAGGCGGCTCCGTCAAGTAAATTCCCAAATGCGGGGTCGGCTGCGTCCGACCCCGCATTTGTTACGTCACTAACGCGAAAGCAGGATGCAAGCGTGTTCAGCGCCATTTCCCGGGTGTTTAAGACTCCCGACCTTCGTCGGAAGATTCTTTTCACCCTCGCCATGCTCGCGATCTACCGTCTCGGTACCGCGATCCCGGCCCCGTTCGTGAACTACTCCAACGTGCAGCAATGCATCGCGGGTAGCGGCGCCGACGGGCAAGCAAGCCTCTTCAACATGCTCAACATGTTCTCGGGGGGTGCGCTCACGCAGCTGTCAATCTTTGCGCTCGGCATCATGCCGTACATCACCGCATCGATCATCGTGCAGCTGCTTCGCGTAGTGATTCCACACTTTGAGGCCCTCCACAAGGAAGGCCAGTCGGGCCAGGCAACGCTCACGCAGTACACGCGTTACCTCACCATCGGCCTGGCCGTTCTGCAGTCGACCACGCTGCTCACGGTGGCTCGCACCGGTGCCCTCTACGGCACCACCGGTAACGCCGCCTGCCAGAACGTGCTCAACTTCGTCACCGAGACCACGGGCCTCGACGTCACCACGAACGTGGTGCGGATGCTCATGATGGTCACGGCGCTGACGGCCGGAACCGCTGTGATCATGTGGTTCGGTGAGCTCATCACCGAGCGCGGCATCGGTAACGGTATGTCGCTGCTCATCTTCACCTCGATTGCCGCCATGTTCCCGACGGGCATGTGGTCGCTGATTTCGGGTGCCGGTGGTGTCTTCACCTTCGTGGTGATCATCCTGCTCGCCTTTGGCGTGCTGGTAGCGGTGGTCTTCGTCGAGCAGTCACAGCGCCGCATCCCGGTGCAGTATGCCCGCCGAATGATCGGCCGACGTACCTACGGTGGCCAGTCCACCTACATCCCAATCAAGGTCAACCAGGCCGGAGTGATCCCGGTCATCTTCTCCTCATCGCTGCTGATGATCCCGTCCTTGATCGCCCAGTTCAACCAGCCCGCGGCAGGGGAGTCGCCCGCCGAATGGGTTGTGTGGATTCAGAACAACCTGATGACCGGCGACAGCTGGATCTACATGGTCGTCTACTTCCTGCTCACGATCGCCTTCGCGTACTTCTACGTGTACATCGCGTTCAACCCGGATGAGGTCGCCGAGAACATGCGCAAGCAGGGCGGTTTCGTCCCGGGCATCCGCGCGGGGCAGCCCACGGCCGACTACCTCAGCTACGTGCTGAACCGCATCACCTTCCCCGGTTCGATCTACCTCGGCATCATCGCGCTGCTGCCATTGATCGCACTATCCACGGTCGGTGCCAACCAGAACTTCCCGTTCGGTGGGGCATCCATTCTTATCCTCGTTGGTGTCGGGCTTGAGACCGTCAAGCAGATCGACGCCCAGCTCCAGCAACGCAACTACGAAGGACTGCTTCGATGACGAACACCGCTCCCATCCGTCTGCTGATCGTTGGCGCCCCCGGCGCTGGCAAGGGTACCCAGGCCACCGGCCTTGCCGAGGCCTATGGCGTTCCTGCGATCTCTACGGGAGATATCTTCCGCGAGAACATCAAGAACGGCACCGAACTCGGGAAGCGCGTGCAGGAAATCACGGCGCAGGGGCAGCTCGTGCCCGACTCGCTCACGAACGACCTGATCTCGGACCGCCTCTCGCAGGCAGACGTTGCGCCGGGCTTCCTCCTCGACGGTTACCCTCGCACGGTCGGTCAGGTAGAGTTCCTCACCTCGGTGCTCGAGCAGGATGGCGCGGCGATTGACGCCGTTGTCCAGCTCGTGACCGACACGGATGCCGTGGTCGAGCGACTGCTCAAGCGGGCGCAGGAGCAGGGTCGCGTTGACGACACCGAGGAGATCATCCGCCACCGCCAGGAGGTCTACCTGCAGGAGACCGCGCCGGTGATCGACGTGTACGCATCCCGCGGCGTCGTGGTTGAGGTCGACGGCATGGGCACGGTCGAGGAAGTTGCCACGCGCATCCTCGACGCACTCAAGGCCAAGGGTCTCGAACCGCGTAACTAGCCAGCAATTTGAACAAAGCGCCCTCCTGGAATCCAGGAGGGCGCTTTGTTTCACCTATCCTGCGCTGCTGTGACACAAGATCGCTACCGGGTTCGATAGCCTCGAAACGAGCCAGGTTCCACAGTATTTATCTGGTCCCCACCTCGACGAGGGAGTTGAGGGGATGGCGGCCAATCGCGCACTCTTGGCTCGAATTGACGCGCTTTTTCCAGCGAGGGGAATTGACTTGTCTCAATATCGTGCTGTCCAAAACCGAGCGAATGGCAGACGGTCCTTGACCGTCTCACACCGGAAGAAGTGGGCCTGATCGACACCTTCATCCGGTTCAATCCGGCGTCCCACAATGAGCGGTGGGCATCGAAGGGGATGGAATCACCACCTTCCACCTCGGCGGGGGATTGGTGGCGGCCGCCGATTCGCTCTTCGACTTCAAACGTCGCTACGACCCGAGTAACGAGCCCTTGACCTTTCACCTCGGCAAGGTCGTGCACGACCCGGACCAGTACCGGGCGCTTGCCGGGACGGATTTCACAGAGGGCTATTTCCCGCCGTGGCGGGAACCAATCCCCGCTACCGACTTGAAGGCCGCTTGAAGGCGGCTTGAAGGTACGACGCAAGGTTGTGCGCTGATGGTTTCTATCAATGTAGGCAGACAGCAGTGGTCACATGCGACCGCTCAATACCTCAGGGTTCGCCGCGGTCTGGAGATGGCCGCGGCAGGCCTGTTGCTATTGGTGTTGAGTCCCGTGTTGGTGGCCGTTGCCCTCGATGTGCTGATCAGTATTGGGCGACCGATTATCTTCCGGCAGGTGCGGCAGGTGCGGCAGGTGCGGCAGGTGCGGCCGGTGCGGCAGGTGCGGCAGGTGCGGCAGGGGCATCAGGGAGAATTCATGATGCTGAAGTTCCGCACGATGATCCGTGGTGCTGAGAACGTAGGCGATGGTTTCAACATGAGCCAGCTGCGACTCATCACCCCGCTGGGGTCGGTGCTTCGCAAGACGAGCCTCGATGAGCTCCCGCAATTACTGAACATCTTTCGCGGCGACATGTCTTTCATCGGTCCCAGACCCGCGCTTTTGGAACATGTCGAGAAATACACGCTTCGGCAGCGTCAACGGTTGCTTGTTCCCCAAGGACTCACCGGACTCGCGCAGGTCCGCTATCGTGACGAGGCACCGTGGTCGCAACGAATTGAGTCCGACATTGAGTATGTCGAGAAGATTGGTCCCGTCACCGATCTGAAGATCTTGTACGCAACGTTGCGAGTGGTGACCACGGCAGCTGGAATCCGTGATGACCAAAGTGAAGAAGAAGTTGATGACCTTGGCTCTGAACCGTGAAACGCGTATGGGTGGTCAGGAGGGAGTATTTCCCTCCTGACCACCCATACGCGTCAGTTTTTGCGGGCAACCCGCAGTTCAGCCCCTATGCGAACGCGTTCTCGCCCGTGAGGTGCTGCCCCAGAATCAGCGTGTGTACCTCGTCGGTGCCCTCATAGGTGCGCACCGACTCGAGGTTGTTCGCGTGGCGCATGATCGACTGGTCGAGCAGGATGCCGTTGCCACCGAGGATCGTGCGGGCCTCGCGGCAGATGTCGATCGCGATCCGGCAGTTGTTGAGCTTGCCGACCGAGATCATGTGGCGTTCGAGCTTGCCGGCGTCCTTGAGGCGGCCGATCTGCAGCGCGAGCAGCTGGCCCTTGTTGAGCTCGAGCGCCATGTTCACGAGCTTCTGCTGCGTGAGCTGGAAGGCGGCGAGCGGCTTGTCGAACTGCTTGCGCTCCCCGGCGTACTTCGCGGCGACCTCGAAAGCGTCGCGCGCGGCACCGAGGGCACCGAAGGTGATGCCGAAGCGGGCTTCGTTGAGGCACTCGAAGGGGGCGCGCAGCGAGGTCGCACCCGGCAGGCGGTCAGCTTCGGTGAGGCGGATGTTGTCAAAGGTCAGCTCGGTCTGGATGGATGCGCGCATCGACATCTTCGGCTCGAGGGCAACGGCCTTGAAGCCTTCGGCGTCGGTGGGCACGATGAACCCGCGCACGCCCTCGTCGGTGCGTGCCCAGACGATGGCGATGTCGGCGATGGTGCCGAGGCCGATCCACCGCTTGGCGCCGTTGAGGATCCAGCCGTCGCCGTCACGGACCGCGACGGTCTCCATCCCGGCGGGGTCGGAGCCGGCGTTGGGTTCGGTGAGGCCGAAGCAACCGATCACGCGGCCCGCGGCCATCTCGGGCAGGAACTTCTGCTTCTGCTCTTCCGATCCGTGCTTCGCGATGGCGCTCATCGCGAGCGACCCCTGCACCGACACGAAGGTGCGCAGCCCCGAGTCACCGGCTTCGAGCTCCTGCATCGCAATGCCGTATTCGACCGAGCTGCGGCCCGCGCATCCGTATCCCTTGATGTGCATACCGAGCAGGCCCAGTTCGGCCATCTCGGGGATGATCTCGGTCGGGAAGACCGCCCGCTCGTACCAGTCGGTGATGTTGGGTCGGATGCGCCGGTCCACAAATTCGCGGACACGGTCACGGAGGGCGATTTCCTCGGCCGAGTACTCGGCCTCGAGGTTCAGTAGGTCAAAAAGATCCGACATTGCGGTGCCTTTCGGTATGGGTTGGGTAGTACATGGATGCTGGGGGAGCGTGGGGCCTGTCGCTGCCGAACGGCTTAGGGTCGGGGTATCCGGCTGCGGCGCGTTCGGGTCACCTCAGCGGGGGTTAAGGGGCTGATCGGCGCGCCGACGCCGTTTCGAATTGCCTCGCCATCGGCGTCGAGCGCGGGTGGCCCGAGCGTGGGGATCGCAAACTCGGGGGTGTACCGAATCGGGTGGCGGATTCCCTTTGAGGTGACCCCGTCGCGATCGAGTTCCACCACCGGGTCGATCCCGAGTGACTGCGCGAGTTCGATTCCCTCACCGATGGTGTTGACTTTGCCGACGGCGAGGTTCGCGGCGGTAAACCGTTCCTGCCAACCTTCGGCAGTGTCGGCTGCGAGGGCCTCCGCGAGGATTTCTCGCAGCTCGGGGCGATGCGCCACACGGTCTGGGTTCGTCGCAAAGCGCGGGTCTTCGGCAAGTTCGGGCCGGCCGAGTTCGGTGACGAAATCGCGGAACTGTTTGTTATTGCCGATTGCGACGGCGAGTTCGCCGTCCCTGGTCGGTAGCGACTCGTAGGGCATGATCGAGGGATGCACGTTCCCGAGTCGGGTGGGTTCGACCCCGGCTCCGACCGTGGCCTGAATTTGGTTGGCGAGGGCCGACTGGATGCTGGAGAGCAGGTTGACTTCCACGCGCATCCCGAAGCCCGTGCGGTCGCGGTTCCTCAGGGCGGCAAGGATACCGAGGGTGAGGTCTTTGGATGCGAGCACATCCACGAGCGCAACGCCGACCTTCATCGCTTCGCCTTCGTGTTCGCCGGTGATGTGCATGAGCCCGCTGAGTGCCTGGGCGACGAAGTCGTAGCCGGGACGGGTGGCACCGCCGGCGGAACCGAAGCCGGTCACGCTCGCAACGATGAGCCCGGGGTGTTGGATGCGCAGGGCCTCGAGGTCAATACCGGCGCGTTCGAGTGCGCCGGGGAGGTAGTTCTCCACCACGACATCGGCTTGTGCGATGAGGCGCAGGACGAGTTCGCGGCCGGAGTCCTCGCGGAAGTCGATGGCGATGGAGCGCTTATTGCGGTTCGAGGTTTGGAAGTAGGTGGCTGTGCCGTCTTCGGCAAACGGTGGCCCCCAGGCGCGGGTGTCGTCGCCAGCGCCGGGGCGCTCAACTTTAATGACATCGGCGCCGAGGTCGGCGAGGTTCATCGCCGTGAGTGGGCCGGCGAGGACTCGAGACAGGTCAAGTACGCGAATATCGCTGAGTGGGCCAGACGGTAATGGCTGCGACGGTGCGTCGGTCAAGAAAGTCTCCTCACTGAAACAACGGTGCGCGCTCCCGCGCGACGTGCGACGAGTCTATCGCGCCACGGCGGATTTGGTAAATCGATTTTGCAATTGCGGTTCCAGTCCGTGAAGCGGTGTCGAGGATGCGAGAATACTTGCCTGCACATCAGGGCAGTGCTTGCCGGGCATCAGTGAGAATTCTTGCCCGCACATCAGGGCATTTCCTCTGGTCGTGATGGATTTGCGGGCAAAGAACGTCAAAAACCCGAGGACAGTTGGGTTAAACATCTACTTTTGTTAGTATTCTCGACGAGCGGTCTTGAAGGGCTCTACGGCGAGCCTCATCGAGGCTTGCAAGCTATCTGTCGGAGTTCTGCGATCGAACCACGATCGAGAGGCAGATGGCGCACCTAAGAGTGGCAATTGTCGCAATGGAGTTGACAGGCAGCCCGCTTGGGTAAAACATGAATACCTAAAGGTTTAAACCTTGACACCGCTGTAGGACGAGCAATGACGGCTCGGGCAGCGGTTCCGACAGCCATGGCTAAAGGAATGAGCATATGGAGAGCCAAAGCAAAGCTGCTGAAGCGGCCCCAAACGAAACCGAACACTCCGCCTCGGAGTTCAAACGAGACATGGGATTCTGGGGCAACCTCGCCCTCGGATTCACCTATCTTTCGCCCGTGGTGGGCGTGTACGCAACCTTCGCCGCATCCGTCGCAATCGCGGGCCCACCCGCATTCTGGATGCTGATCATCGCCGGTCTCGGCCAGCTGCTTGTCGCCACCGTCTTCGGTGAGGTCGTCTCGCAGTACCCGGTCGCCGGTGGCATCTACCCCTGGAACCGACGCCTTTGGGGCGCCAAGTGGGGCTGGATCAGCGGTTGGATCTACATGATCGCGATCAACGCGACCATCGCATCCGTCGCCTACGGTGCCGGTCCCTTCCTCGGCGCCCTCCTCGGCATCGAGATGAATGCATCCGCAAACGTGCTGCTGGCACTGCTGATCATTCTGCTGGCGACCTTCGCAAACCTGGGCGGAACGAAGTTCCTCGCCAAGGTCGCCTTCGTCGGCTTCGTGCTGGAGATTATCGCCAGCGCAGTGATCGGTGTGTGGCTGCTCATCGCGGTGCGCAAGCACGACCTCTCGGTCCTCTTCCAGGACTTCCGCCCGGCCGACATGCAGGAAAACAGCCCCTTCCTCATCGCCTTCCTCGGCGCCGCGATCATGGGTATTTACCTCTACTACGGCTTTGAAGCCAACGGTGACGTGGCGGAAGAGGTTCGTGATCCGGGTCGCGTGATTCCCAAGGCCATGCGGATGACCATCTACGTCGGTGGTGTCGCATCCATGTTCATCGCCCTGGGTCTCATCCTTGCGGTCGGTAGCTTCGAGGACATCATTAACGGCACCATTCCGGACCCGATCAGCGCGATCTTCATGGAAGCCTTCGGCCCGATTGGCTTCAAGATCGTGATGGCAGTTGTGCTCGTGTCCTTCCTCTCGTGCACCATCTCGCTGCAGGCCGCGGCCTCGCGCCTGATGTTCTCGATGGGTCGCGACAACCAGTTGCCGGGCGCCAAGTACCTCAAGCGCTTCAACGCGAAGCGCGCGGTTCCCCCATACGCACTGATCGTGGCTGGCGTGCTGCCCGCAATCGTCGTGGTGATTTCGCTGCTGAGTGAGGATGCACTGATCGCGATTATCTCCTTCGCCGCCTTCGGTATCTACCTCGCCTTCGCCGCGGTGGTGCTCGCCTCGCTGCGGGCTCGCATCCTTGGCTGGAAGCCCTCCGGTCAGTTCCGGATGGGGAACTGGGGCTGGGCGATTACGATCGCCGCCCTTACCTACCAGATCTTCGCGATGGTGATCGTGGTCTGGCCGGTTGCTGGCGCACCGTGGTTTGAGGCCTGGCTGGTCGGCATCATGGGTGTCGTGGTGGTCGGTGTTGGATGCATCTACCTGTTCACTGCGCACCCTGAGACCAAGGGTGGGGCAGACGCGGGTATCGCCACAGGTGTGGTGGACACGCACCTCATCCAGCCAATTGCGCCGACCGAGGAGCTCGTCGACATGGCGATCCGACTCGACGGTGGCAAGCCGCACATCTACCCAGACAACCAGCGGAACTGGGACGAAGAGCGGAAGTAGCCGCACTCGAGCTAACAACACGAAATAGGGGTGCAGGAGAGTTTCTCTCCTGCACCCCTATTCGTATTGAGAGTGCCGACGTCGCCTAGACGCGATAGATGAGGCTCAGGTCGAGCCCGGGTGAGTCGATCCGCGTGCGGGCATAGCCCTGGGGGATCTGGGCCACGAGGATGCCGGTCGACAGCGACCCGGAGTTCCCGACGATCACCGAGTTGTGTCGATTCAAGAGGGCAGTGCCGGGGCCGAGCGGCGCAAGCATCCGCAGGAGCTTTGTCTCGACCTCGTTCATGACCATGTCCATGCCGGCCACGCCGATTTTCTTCCCATCGGCGTAGGCGGGCACGGTCATCGTGACGATGTAGTCGTCCACACCGAGGTGGTCAATATAGGGGCCGGCGATCGAGCGGCGCTCTTCGCGATAGCCGCCCTGCCACCATTCCAAGATCTCGTAGTCGTAGAACTGTCCCGAGCTCGGGTCGAGATTGAACTTTTGGCGCACGAACTCGATGCCGGAACGGATCCACCATTCGAGTCTCGCCTTGCCGGGTTTTTGGATCTCGACGGGAAAGATCAACCCCGCGCCGTCAAGCGAGGGGTGTTCTTTGAGGTGTTCAATTACGCGCGCTCGGAGTTTTGCGGAGGTTGTGGCCGCGACCTCATAGGGCGCGTCACCGGAAAAATCCGGAGCGACGGCCTCCGTGAGTTCGGCCCCTAACTGCTCCAGGTCGGAATAGAGCCCGTTAAACCAATGGGCGATGTCCTTGGCTACAGCGGCTACGTTGCTGCTTGTCACTGCCGGTTTGTCCTCTTCACTGTGGCTACTGTTTCACTGCGGCTAATCACTGTCGCTACTGCCCGGCCGTGTGATCAATCGTGAGTTTCACGTCGATCAGCCGGTACACCGTTTTGCGGATGTGTTCTTCGATGACTTGCTCAACTCGCGTTGAGTCATGCGCCGCGACGGCTGCCGTGACGTCGCGGAGATCTTGCAAGGTTTCTGCAGCAGAGGTTGCTGCCCCTGCGGGTGACCACTTTAGCGCGCTAATTTCGGACTGCAGTCGCATCTCGGCGGCGAGGAGGCGAGGCGATTGTGCACTCACCGCGAGTTGGATGTGGAAACGACCGTCGGCGCTCGCGGCGGTCTCGGGCGAGTTGGCGGACTCGAGCCGATTGGCGGCGACGAGCAGGTCGCGGATGGCCTGCTCGTGGGCGCGCTGACAGGCAAGCCGCGCGATGCCGGTGGCGATGGTCATGTGTTCGTCACCGTAGTCGCGGATCTGCACGATCGTCAGGTTGGCGAGGTAGTCGCGCACCTGCGTTTCGCTGGGGAAGGGCACGCGCACCACGAAAGTGCCGCCGCCACGCCCGCGTCGAGTCTCGACGATGCCCTGTTCGCGCAGGACCGCGAGACTCTTGCGGAGCGTGGCGACGGCAACACCAAATTCGGCCGCGAGTTCGATCTCGGAGGGGAGGCGTTCCCCGACCGCGATGGAACCCAAAGAAATGGCCGACACAATTTGATCAGCGAGCACGTCGCCAAAGGTGTACGGTGCGGAGCTGGCCCGAACCGCCGGGCCCATAACAATGCGTTGGCTCACTGACTGTTCCTCGTTCGTCTGTCCTGGGACGATACTAGCGGGGCGCAGTTGAGTGAGGGCCAGGGATTGGGCCACGGATGAGGTCACCGCGGTGCTAGCCCCTTGGCTAGTTACCACCGTTGGCCGGAGCGAGGCTGGTCGCGGCGGCTACGATTTCCGGCAGCCATTCGAGGGCAACATCGCTCGGGAGGTCCCAAGAGGATGCGTCGTGGCGGCCGTATTCGCCGACTCGCGTCGCACCGAGCTCGGCGAGTCGGTTGTCGATGTGCTCGCTGCCCTGGCTGTAGGTCTCTTCGTAGAAGGTGTCGCCGAGTCCGAACATCGCGTAGCGGACGCCCGAGAGGTCGGCTTCGAAGGACTTGAACTTTTCGAAGAAGGGCAGCGCGGTGTTCGGCAGTTCGCCCTCGCCGTGGGTGGAGCAGACGATGATGTAGAACTGCTCGGCGGTGAACTCTGCCGGTTCGAAGTCTTGCAGGTCTTTTACTTCGGCCTCGTGTTCTTCTTGCAGTTTGGCGCCGAGGTCCTGCGCGATGAGTTCTGAGTTACCGGATTCGCTGCCGTAGAGCACAGTGAATTTCATGATGAGTCTTCTTTCGTGTGGTTGTGGATGTGTCGTTCCCCGAGTAGGCCGGAGGCCGTATCGAGGGGATGCTGCGTGGGACGCGCTTCGATACGCTTCGCTACTCAGCGAGCGGCTTGGCTACTCAACGAGCGCACCGTGCGCGATGTCGAGCATGGCGTCGTGGCTGAGAATTTTGGTTCGGATGCGGTCGGTTTCGGCCGACTCGGTTTCGGCGGCGTCGATCTTCTGCCATTGGGCAAATGAGATCGCCTGCTCCCGCAGCGTCGAGGGCAACGCGGCAAATCCGCCGTGGTCCGGGTTTGCGAAAAGTTCGCCGGATTCGCTGGCCGCGATGATTTCTTTCGCGACCTTGTTCGAGTCGGCTCGGTTCGCGGGGATCGCTCCCACCGGCCCGCGCTTGAGCCAACCGACGCGGTAGAGCGCCGCTTCGGGGCGGCCGCCGGCTTCCACCTGCCCACTGCCTTCCGAAGGCCCGAAGTCATATTCTTCGGCGTAGTTGAGGTGGCCGGGGGCGTTGACGTCGAAGCCGATCGCCGAGATCACGGTGTCGGCGGGGATGACGCTCGCTTCGCCCGCGGGAGCAACGCCGAGGTGGACCTGTCCCACGCGCCCGTCGCCGGTGACCTTGCTCGGTTCGGCGCCGAAAATGAAGTGCACGTGCGCGCGCGGTTCGGTGACCTCGATGGTCGTGAGACTTTCGAAGGCTTCCTCGCGTTTGCGGCCGAGCGCGTTGTCTTCGGTCGCGGGGCTCGAGTTCGCCACGCTGAAACGCACGCCGGGGATCTTCCCGAGTTCCTTAACCATGGCGACGTCGGCCTTGGCGGTCGCAATGGGGGAGCGGCTGAGCACCGTGATGTTGGATGCGGGGGATGCGAGGTACTGCTTGAGCGCCTCGGGTGCGATGTCGCTACCGGAGTAGTCCTCGGCAGTTTTTACGAGGAAGCGCACCATGTCGATGGCCACGTTTCCGGCGCCGACTACGACCACGCGCTCGCCAATTTCGGGCAGCGGGATGCTCGGGCGGGGTACCGCGTTGAGCGCATTAATGATGTCGCCCGAGGGTACGACGCCCGGCAGCCGTGAGCCCGGTACCGAGAGGTGGCGGTCGCGCCAGCGGCCGCTGGCAAGGATGACCAGGTCAAAGTGGGAGCGCAGCTCCGACAGTGTGATGTCGGTGCCGATTTCAATATTGCCGGCGAATCGCACCGCGTTGGGTGCGGCGGGGCTGGCCGCAAACATCCGGTCAAACTGCCGAGTGATGGCCTTGGTGTGCTGGTGGTCTGCCGCCACCCCGTAGCGAATCAGTCCGTAGGGGACCGCAAACCGATCGAAAACGGTAATCTCTGAATCTTTCCAGGCGCGCTGGAGTGACTGGGCGACAAAGCATCCGCTGGGACCACTGCCCACGATTGCGATGTGTTTAGGGGGAAGTTTGCTCACGTACGATTCCTTCCGGTCTCCTACAGTCGCGCCGCGTTGCGCACTGAGACATGAACTATAAAGATCTGGAAATCAATCATTACGCAAATTTGCCGCTCAGGCAAGCCGGAGTGGCTGAATGATGCGCCTTGCTTACGTGTGATTTGGCAATTCCAGCTGTGAATGTCGGTGGTGGCGGGGTTGCACAAATCATTTAGTCGTGATTTTATACATTCACCAATGAAGGTTTCGGTTCGTGGTTAAGTCACGCACCAAATCCCGAGTCTTATCAACGCTGATGAGTCAGAGAGGACACAATGAGCGCTATCGCAGCAACCGAGTTGCCATACTTCGACATTGCAGACCCATCCTTTGCGATGCAGTCGGAAGCCGTTCGCGCAGCTCGCGACGCTTCGTGGATCGCCCGCACCAACTACGGCTACGCCGTGCTTCGCTATGAGGAAGTTTCGGAGCTGCTCAAGAGCCCCAAGCTCTCGCAGGGGAGCAAGAAGTGGCCGGACCACCACGGGGTTCACTCGGGCCTCTTCTACGACTGGTGGGAAAAGAACCTCCTCGTGCTCGAGGGAGATGAACACCACCGCATCCGCCGTCTGCTCAACCCGGCCTTCTCGCCGTCGATGGCACGCAAGCTCGAGCCCGAGTTCAAGGCGCTCGCGGAAGAGCTCATCGCGAATGTCGTCGACAAGGGGGAGATGGAGTTCGTGAGTGACTTCTCGGAGCCGTTTGCGACCCGTGCGCTGTGCATCATGATGGGCCTTGACCACAAGCACTGGGAGTTCATCGCCGACCGCGCGAACACCGTCGGCTATGCCCTGAGCGTCAACATCAAGGAAGACATTGACCGTGTTGACTATGCGGTCAAGGAACTCTACGACTTCGTTGAGGAACTCATCCAGGAGCGCCAGGCGAACCCCGGCCAGGATGTCGTGTCTCGCCTCGTGCAGTTCAGCGAGGGTGGCGACAAACTCAGCGCCGAAGAGCTGCGTAATGCTCTCGTGCTGATGCTCTTTGGCGGCATGGACACCACCCGCAATCAGCTCGGGCTGATGCTGCACACCTTCATCCACAACTCCGACCAGTGGGAGAAGCTCGCCGCGAACCCGGAGCTCACGAAGGCTGCGCTCGAGGAGACCCTGCGCGTGAACCCCACGACTCGCTGGGTGACGCGTGAAGCGCTTGAAGACTTTGAGTACAAGGGTGTGGAGATCGCGGCCGGCACGACCGTGCACCTCTTTACCTTCTCGTCCGGTACCGACCCCGAGGCCTTCCCGAATCCCGAAATCGACATCGAGGCCGAGGACCGCAAGCCGCACTTCACCTTTGGCGGTGGCGTGCACCACTGCCTCGGGCACTACATCGCGCGTGCCGACATGAGCCAGGCACTGCCGGTGCTCGCGGCGAACCTCACGAACATCCAGGTCGTCCCCGGCGGCGACGAGTGGCTTCCGGACTCGGGTAACACCGGCCCCGTCAAGCTCACCGTCACCTTCGACAAGCGCGCCTAGCCCGCCCTGATCGCTGAGTAGCGCAGCGTATCGAAGCGCAGCCCCTCGATACGGCCTCCGGCCTACTCGGGGAACGACTTCCCCGCCCCTCGATACGGCCTTCGGCCTACTCGGGGAACGACCCCAAAGCATCCAAACCCCAACAAAAGGTAAATCAATGACGATTACAAACGACACCATTACCGAAACTTCGACGCCGATCGAGCCCTTCCTCGAGTCGCTGAAGACTCGCGAGCTCAAGAACGCCGGCAACCTCGCCGAAAACTATCGCGAGCGCATCGAAGCCGACCTCAACGACAACAACGCGCTCTCCCGTCACCGCGAGCGCAACCTCGAGAACGACACCGTTGAAGCGCTCAAGGAAAAGATTGAGCGCTCGGGCGTCGAATACCTCTACTACATGGTGCCGACCCTCCGTTCGCGCACGGTCGCGAAGATGGTGCCGGCGAAGCACTTCCTGCGCAACCTCGAAAGCGGCGTGAAGTTCACCCGCAACGCGCTGATGGACTTCCAGCTGGACGTCTTCGGCAACCCGATTGGCGCCGACATCCACTCGAAGGAATTCGTCGCGATGCCGGACCCTGAGTCCTTCAACGCGCTGCCCTGGGACACTTCGGTCGGTCGGATTTTCTCGACCGCCTATGAGCCCGACCACCTGCCGGTCGTCGGCGGTCGCCCGAACGCGGTGGACTCGCGCGCAAACATGAAGCGCACACACCAGCTACTCAAGGACATCTTCGGGCTCACGATGAAGTCGGGCCTGGAGCCGGAAATGGTGTGGGTCGGCGACTCGATCACCCCGAAGACGATCCCCGGCTACAACCCCGCCTACCAGGTCGAGTACCTCGAGGGCATGCGTCCGATCTACAAGCGCGTGCACGAGTACGCGAACCAGCTCGGCTTCGACATGATCGAGGGCGACTACGAGGACAAGGGCCAGATCGAGCTGAACTGGATGTTCGACGAGATCGAATGGACCGCCGACCGCATGGTCACCTACCGCCAGATTTGCTCGCAGGTGGCGCGCGAATTCGGTGTGGAAGCATCCTTCATGCCCAAGCCCTTCCTCGGTGAGATGGGCGCCGGTTGCCACCACAACATTTCGCTGTGGGACGAGCAAGGCAACAACACCCTCGAGACCCCGGGCGTGACCGAACTGCACCTCTCGCAGGTGGGTCGCTGGGCCGTCGGCGGCATCCTGAAGCACGCTCCGGGCATGATGCTGATCATGGCCTCGACCGTGAACTCCTACAAGCGCTTCTGGGACCCGGGACAGTTCGCCCCGGCCCGCGCCGACTGGGGTCTGGACGACCGCGCATCCATGGTGCGCATCTCGGCAAATGGCCGTGCCGAGGTTCGCGTGCCGGATGCATCCGTCAACCCGTACCTTTCGCACTCGCTGCTGACGGCTGCTGTGGCCGACGGTATCGGCAACCAGATCGAGCCGATCGGCCCGGGCGAGCAGGGCGAAGACCTGCCGCGCACCCTCGGCGAGGCGGTCGAGGCGTTCCGTGCGAACCCGTTCGTGCAGGCGCACTTGCCGAATGAGCTCGGTGAGACCTTCGCGACGATGAAGGAAAACGAGTGGGCACAGTACTGCGCGACCGTGTCGCAGTGGGAGTTCGACCAGTACTGGCAGGCGATCCCCTAATGGCCGACATTTCAACTGGTGCCGTGGCGAGCGACGCGAATGTCACTCGCCCGGCGGCGGAACTGACTACGATTCGCTTCGCCTGCATCGACTCGGAAGCTGCCCCGCTCTTTGATCTTTCGCCCGATGGCGGCAAGACCCGCACCGGCTACGAACCTGAGGCAGCGGCGATCGTTGCCGAGGAACTCGGGGTCGCGCTCGAGTGGGCCGTGATGGCTTGGGATGACATGATTCCGGCCGTGCAACGCGGTGAAGTGGATGCTGTGTGGTGCGGTCAGGGGATCATCCCTTCGCGCCAGGAACAGGTGAATTTCACCCGTCCCTATGCGGTCTTTAGCGAGACCGTGCTGGTGCGTGCCGGGGACCCGGCGCGGAAGCCGGAAGACCTCGTCGGCTACAAGGTCGCGGCCATTGAAGGCAGCGCGAACATGCGCCTGGCCGAGACTTTCGAGGGCGCCGAGACCGTGGCCTTCAACGGTGACGATGTCTTCGGCGACATGATCCAAGCCGTGCGCGACGGCACCGTCGACGCGATGGTGGACGACGATGTCGTGACCATCCCGCTCGGCGACGAACCCGAGTTCGATGTGGCCTTCACCGTGCAGACCCGGAACCCCTGGGGTGTCGGTGTTGCGAAGGACCGCGACGACCTCCTCGAGCTCCTCGACGGGGCGCTCGAACGAGTGATTGCCGACGGCCGCCTCGAAGCGGTATGGAATAAGTGGATGACGTCGCTCCCGTATCCGGGGGAGACGTTGCGAGATGGGAGACCCTCTTGAGCGGTAAACCGCTGATCGCAGTCCCCGGGATGGCTTCGGCTCAGATCCGGGGACTTCGGTTCTCTGGAACCGTGGTTGCGAACGCAGTATTGGAAAGCATTGTCCGCGCCGGCGGCGAGCCGGTGATCGTCTCGCCGGTCGCCGAGTCGGGGATCTGGGATCGCGTGGACGGCATCGTGTTGCCAGGCGGTTCGGATATCAACCCGGCGCGCTACGGCGCGGAACCGGATGAGACCCACGCGGGCACCGATTTCGATATTCAAGATGATGCGGATGCGCGCGCGATCGCGGCCGCCGAGTCGCGAGGACTACCGGCACTGCTGATTTGCCGCGGGATGCAGCTGTGGAACGTCGAGCGCGGCGGCACCATGATTCAGCACTGGCCCTCGGACCAGCAGGAGCACGTTGGGACCGTGCATGCTGTTGAGGTGGATGCTGAGTCTCGCTTGGCAGCGGCGCTCGCGGATGCTGCACCTGCACCTGCACCTGCGGCTGCGGCTGCGGCGGAGCTGCCTACGGCCGAACTGCCCGCCGCTGAACTGTCTGCGGCCGAGTCCGTCACGGTGTCGAGCTACCACCACCAGGCAGTGGGCGAACTCGGCCGTGGCCTGCGGGTCGTGGCCCGCGCATCCGACGGCTGTGTTGAAGCGCTCGAAGACCCATCGCTCAATATCGTCGCCGTACAGTGGCACCCGGAAGACCGGGCCGAAACGCTCGCCGTCGACCAAGTGCTGTTCGACTGGGTCGTGCAGCAGGCCGCCGAGTTCCGCGCGGCGAAGGCGCAGCGCGCGGGATCGACGCAGCGCACTGGATCGGCTCCGGTTGCCCGACCAGCGGCCGACGCGGTATCAGCGCCAGAAGCTGGATCCGCTCCAGCTGCTGACTCAGCAGCCGACGCGGGATCGGCATCCGCCGCCGAACCAGCACAGAAAGAGGACATCAACGTTGCCACGGTATGACAAGGTGCTTCGTCCGGAGGACGTATTCCTGACCGCCCCGCGCGCGGACGCGGACGTGCGGATCGCGGTGGTCGTGCAAATGACGACCCCCGACCAGTCCAAGTTCAGTTATGAACTCAACCGCGACCTGATTCGCACCGCGATCGCATCCCTGCACGAGCACGGGGCAAGCGTAGCCCTGCACGATGTCGCGACAGACTCCGAGCCCGACTACGCGGAGGTTGCCGCGGCCGACGGCATCCTCGTGCTCGGTGGCGGCGATGTGGACGCCACGCTTTACGGCCACTTCGACCCAGTGCCCAATGAGGGCGGTAAGGATCGCCGTGCGGATGACCGCGAGATCGCGATCATCCAGGAAGGCATTGAGGCGGACGCGATCATGCTGCACCTGTGCCGCGGCTCGCAGTTGCTGAACGTGGCCTGCGGAGGTTCGCTGATTCCCGATGTGGAGTCGGCGGACCTGAACCCACCGAACCTGCACAAGGGTGCGAAGGGGTCGCCGCTTTTCCTCGACGAGGAAGTGCAACTGGTTGAAGGTAGCCGCGTGCGGGAGCTGTATGGTACGCCCACGCTCACGGTCCGAAACGGCCACCACCAAGCGGTGGACCGCGTCGGTGAGGGTCTGCGCGCATCCGCCGTCGCCCATGACGGCGTGGTTGAAGGCACCGAGCGCATCGATAACACCTGGATTATCGGAGTGCAGTGGCACCCCGAAGAAGCCGACGCGTCGAAAGCAGACCGCGACATCCTCTTCGCCGAGTTCCTCGCCCAAGTCCGCGCCCGCAAGTCCGTCCCCGCGGTCTAGGTCCCGCACATTTAGCTAGGCATCTGCTGTGCTAATCAATGAACGGGGCCTGCGCCCAACCAAGACATCCAATTAACAAAGAGGTAAGCAATGGCTGGATATCAAGTACTCAACCCCGCGACCGGCAAAGTCGAGTCGGAATTCCCCCGCGCATCCGACGCCGAGGTGCGCGAGGCGATCGACCTCGCTCACCACACCTACAACTCCTGGCGCGACACGAAGCTCGAGGAGCGCGTCGCGATCATCAAGCGCGTCGCCGAACTCTACCGCGAGCGTCGCGGCGAGCTGGTCGAGATCATCGCCCGCGAAATGGGTAAGCCCGTGCGGCAGGGTGCCGGTGAGATCGGCATTTCGGCAGACATTTTTGACTACTACGCCGACAACGCGGCCGAGTTCCTAAAGGAAGAGGAACTCACGGTGGCCTCGGGCGGCCGCGCGGTGGTGCGGATGGCGCCGACCGGCGTGATTCTCGGCATCATGCCTTGGAACTACCCCTACTATCAGGTCGCTCGCTTTGCCGCCCCGAACCTGCTGCTCGGCAACACGATCGTGCTGAAGCACGCATCGAACTGCCCCGAATCGGCGCAGGCGATCGCGAAGATCTTTGACGACGCCGGACTTCCCGCGGGTGCGTACGTGAACATTTACGCGTCGAGCTCGCAGGTGCCGAGCATCATTGAGGACCCGCGCGTGCAGGGTGTCTCGCTCACAGGTTCGGAACCGGCCGGCCGCTCGGTCGCCGAAGTCGCGGGCCGGAACCTGAAGAAGTGCGTGCTCGAGCTGGGCGGCTCGGACCCGTTCCTCGTGCTCAGCACCGAAGACGTCACCGCGGCCGCGAAGATCGCCGTCGGCGGTCGGATGGCGAACTCGGGCCAGGCCTGCAACGCCTCCAAGCGCGTGATCGTCGTCGACGAGTACTACGACGAGTTCCTGCAGGCGTACCTCGAACGGATGAAGCTGTTCGCGCCCGGTGACCCGCTTGATGGCGGCACTCGGTTTGGTCCGCTTTCGTCTGCCGGTGCGGTGGATGAGCTGGTCGAGCTGGTGGAGGACGCGGTTGCTAAGGGTGCGAATCTGCTGCTCGGCGGCAATCGCATCGAGCCGGATGAGGGCGACTGGGCCGAGGGCGCATGGATGGAGCCGACCGTGCTTACCGACATCACCCCCGAGATGCGCATTTACCGCGAGGAGGCCTTTGGGCCGGTGGCGTCGATCTATCGTGTGGCCGATGAGGTCGAGGCGATCCGCCTCGCCAACGACTCGCCCTTCGGGCTCGGCTCGTCGATCATCACCAATGACGAAGAGCAGGCGAACCGCGTCGCCGACCAGATCGAGGCCGGGATGGTCTACATCAACTCGGCTGGCGAGTCGGAGCCCGATCTGCCCTTCGGTGGCGTGAAGGCCTCCGGGATCGGCCGTGAACTCGGCCGCTTCGGCATGGAAGAGTTCGCGAACCGCAAGCTCGTCCGCTGGAGCAACTAGCCCGCTCCGCTCATTGAGTAGCCGCGGAGCGGCGTATCGAAATGTGCCCAGCGCAGTACCTCTCGATACGCGCCTACGGCGCTACTCGAGGGACGGAGGGGCTACAGCGCTACTCGTAGAGCAAGAGTGCCCCGTCGCGAATGGCGACGGGGCACTCTTCACGTACCGCAACGAACTACGGTCGGCGGCGGGGCCACTTTGCGTAGACCTTTTCGAGGAGTTCTTCCTCGGCGTTCGGGCCCGGTTTCACGCCGCCCGGAATTCCGGCGAAGAAGACCGCACCGACGAGCCACCACACCCCGAAGATGACCCACGGCTGCACGCCGAGCCCGGCGGGCATCCCCGGCAGGTAGAGCAGCACGAGGAACGCGGTGATCGCAACCGAGGTCGCTCCAACGACCACACCGAAGTTGCCCTTGCCACCGACGCGCAGTGGGCGTGGCATGTCGGGTTCGCGGCGGCGAAGAATCACGAAGGAGATCGAGACCAGCAGGTACGCGATCACGATCATCGGGGAACCCGCATCCACAATCCAACCGAGGGCCTTGTGGCCGAAGAATGGCGCGATCGTCGCAACCGCACCGAGCACGACCAGCGCGTTGACCGGGGTTCCGAACTTGGGGTGGAGCTTGCCGAGCCAGGCGGGGAGCATCCCACCCTGCGCGAGCGAATACATCAGTCGCGAGGCACCCATCTGCAGCGAGTTCCACGAGGTGACGATGCCGGCGATACCGGCGGCGACCATCAGGTTGCCGAAGAACTGACCCCCGAAGAGCGTGGCCATGGCGTCGGCGGCGGGGAGGGTCGAGCCGGAGACCTCGTCGGGTGTGAGTGCCGAGGACACGGTGAGGATGATCATGATGTACCAAGCCGCGGCGATGATCACCGAGATGAACGCGATGCGACCGGTCTTCTTCGGCGGCAGGTTCACCTCTTCGGCGGTCTGCGGAATCACGTCGAAACCGACGAACATGAACGGCACGATCACAAGTACCGCGAAGAACCCGGTCCAGCCGTTATTAAAGAAGGGCTCCATCGTGGCGACTTCACCCGCGTTGAAGGATCCGAACAGCTGCAGGAAGCCGATCGCGAAGAGGAAGATCACTACGAACATCTGGAACGAGCCGGCGATTTTCACGCCGAAGATGTTGATGATGGTGATGAGTACCGCGGTGACGGCGCCGACGAGTGCCCACGAGAGGTAGACGTCCGAGTCGCTGATGCTCCACAGGTGGAAGTGGTCGAGCGGCACGACGTATTCCATCGCGGTGGGTAGCGCGACCGCTTCGAACGCCACCACGGTGGTGTAGCCGCCGGTGATGCCCCAGGAGCCAATGAACGACCAGCGCGGTCCGAGCGCACGCAGAATGTAGTTGTGCTCACCACCGGCCTTCGGCATCGCCGCAACCATTTCGGAGTAGACGAGGGCGACGACCGCCATCATCACACCACCGGCAAGCATTGCGGCGGCGGCTCCGAATGATCCGGCATCTTCGATCCAACCGCCGACGAGCGTGACCCAGCCAAAGCCGACCATTGCGCCGACACCGAGCGCGAGGGTTGACCAGGTTCCGAGTCCGCGCTTGAAGCCGGGACCCTTGTTGGGCGCTGGCGGTGAATTGTGAACCGTACGAGATTGCTGGATACTCAAGTAGCTGTCCCATCATTGCGACGCAGCGACACCTTGTGCCGCTGAAATTCCAAGAAAAAGCAGGCGTACTGACGTCTGCTAAATCGATTTTGCATCGCAGTGACACGCCTGTCAAGCGGTTGGGATGCACGGCCCGTTTCCGCGCGTATTTCGAGGCCCACTTTCGGCGACAGGTCTGGCACGGCCTAGACTTGAAGGATGGCCTCGATCTACAAGACTCCTGACGAACTCCGCCTCATGGTCCCCGCGGGCATCCTCACCGCACAGGCGCTGGATGCCGTTGGCGAGGCGATTCGTCCGGGAATTTCGACGCTCGAGCTGGATGCGATCGCCGAGCGGGTCATCCGCGACGGCGGGGGAGTGCCGAACTTCCAGCTCGTCGACGGCTACCACCACACGGTCTGCGCATCCGTGAATGACGCGATTGTGCACGGCATCCCGAACGAGACGCCGCTGAAGCCGGGCGATGTGGTCTCGATTGACTGCGGTGCGATGCTAGACGGCTGGAACGGCGACTCGGCGCGCACCTGGATTGTCCCTGGCGAGGTCGAGGGTGAGGATGCGGCGGGTTGGCTTTCCGAGGCGAACCGCGTGTCGGATGCGACCCAGGCGGCAATGTGGGCCGGGATCGCGGCCGTGGCCTCGGCCCGGCACCTCAATGACGTGGGTACGGCGATTGAGGAAGCCACGAACGAGCAGCCGGGAACGCTTGGGATCCTCGAGAACTACACGGGCCACGGGATCGGCCGGAATATGCACGAGGAGCCGACGGTGTTCAACTACCGGGTGCGGCGTCGCGGCCCGGTCGTGAAAGCGGGCCTCGCGATCTGCATCGAGCCGATGCTCACCGGCGGCAGCGCTGACACTCTTGTAGATGATGATGACTGGACGGTGCGCAGCGCGGACGGTTCGGTCGCGGCGCACTGGGAGCACACGGTGATTCGCCACAAAACGGGAATCTGGGTGACCACCGCGCACGACGGCGGCGCCGCAGGCCTCGCGGCCCACGGCGTCACCCCCGTCGCCCCGTAAATCGGAGCGCGCTTCGATACGGTCGCTGCGCTCCCTACTCAGCGAGCCGCTCCTTTCGTTCCCCGAGTAGGAGCGGAGCGACGTATCGAGGGGCGCCCAATATCACATCTTGCGTAAATACGACGGGGCAACTTATACTCGATAGTCGGTGTGTTTCGGTGACGCTTTTGCGTTCGCAAAAACACCTGACTTCCGCATGACTGGCATGCGGGCGTTCGACAAGCTAGCGACAGTGAGGCTATGGCCAAGAAAGACGGCGTCATTGAGATCGAGGGCACAGTAGTCGAGGCATTGCCTAACGCAATGTTTCGGGTAGAGCTCTCGAACGGACACAAAGTGCTCGCGCACATTTCCGGAAAGATGCGGCAGCACTACATCCGCATTCTCCCAGAAGACCGAGTGATCGTAGAGCTCAGCCCCTACGACCTCACGCGTGGGCGAATCGTCTACCGCTACAAGTAAGCAAGTCCCTCGCCCGGCCAGATAAGGAACGGCCGGCGCATCCCCGTGCCGGTACGAGGCCAGCGATACAAAGGAATATGACTCATGAAGGTCAAGCCCTCCGTGAAGAAGATCTGTGACAGCTGCCGTGTGATTCGTCGTCACGGTCGCGTCATGGTGATCTGCTCGAACCCGCGCCACAAGCAGCGCCAGGGTTAAGCACAACTCAATACTGAAGTCGCAGTGATAAGACGCTCGGGATACCGAGCTGACACCTCCGGGCGCGAGGCCGGGGCCCAGTCGCTGCACCAAACCTCAACACCAAACAGGAGACCACTCCATGGCACGTCTAGCAGGCGTTGACCTCCCCCGCGAAAAGCGGACCGAGGTCGCTCTTACCTACATCTACGGCATCGGCCGTACCCGTGCGCTCAAGACGCTCGAAGTTACCGGCATTGACGGCAACACCCGCGTGAAGGACCTCACCGACGAACAGCTCGTGGCACTTCGTGACCACATCGAGGGGACGTATCAGGTAGAGGGTGACCTCCGCCGTGAGGTTGCCGCCGACATTCGCCGCAAGGTCGAAATCGGTAGCTACCAGGGCATCCGTCACCGCCGTGGCCTTCCGGTTCACGGCCAGCGCACCAAGACCAACGCGCGTTCGCGCAAGGGTCCGAAGCGTACCGTCGCCGGCAAGAAGAAGGCGAAGTAACCCATCCGTCTTATCGGATGTGAGTGAACCGAATTTCGTAGGAGAGTAAGAATTGGCTACCCCA
The DNA here is from genome assembly GCF_008831155.1 of Gulosibacter chungangensis. GTDB lineage: Bacteria > Actinomycetota > Actinomycetes > Actinomycetales > Microbacteriaceae > Gulosibacter > Gulosibacter chungangensis. Next base: position 40,449 of record NZ_WBKB01000011.1, read on the forward strand.
AAGACTGCGCGCAAAACGCGTCGCAAGCAGAATAAGAACGTTGCCGTAGGTCAGGCGCACATCAAGTCGACCTTCAACAACACCATCATCTCGATCACCGACACCACCGGTGCCGTCATTAGCTGGGCATCCTCGGGTGGCGTTGGCTACAAGGGCTCGCGTAAGTCAACTCCGTTCGCCGCACAGCTGGCCGCTGAGGCAGCTGCTCGCCAGGCGCAGGAGCACGGCATGAAGAAGGTTGACGTCTTCGTGAAGGGCCCGGGCTCGGGTCGTGAAACCGCAATCCGTTCGCTCCAGGCTGCTGGCCTCGAGGTTGGACAGATCAGCGACGTTACCCCGCAGGCGCACAACGGTTGCCGCCCGCCGAAGCGCCGCCGCGTCTAATTGTGTCTAGTCGCCCGTACTCACGAGTGTGAGGCCGGGCGACTACGCCGGTGACGACACCGGATTCCGATTGTCCTCCGCATCCTCCCTATCTCCCAGCAGGTCTTTCCTGTTGGATACGCCAAGCGTCATATAGCGGACGCTTTGCCGAAAGGAACCACACAGTGCTCATTGCACAGCGCCCCACACTCACCGAGGAGAACGTATCCGATCACCGCTCACGGTTCGTCATTGAGCCGCTAGAGCCGGGCTTCGGTTACACGCTCGGAAATTCGCTGCGTCGTACGCTGCTCAGCTCCATCCCCGGTGCGGCAGTCACGAGCATTCGTCTCGACAACGTTCAGCACGAATTCACCACCATCCCGGGTGTGAAGGAAGACGTTACGGAGATCATCCTGAACGTCAAGGGTTTGGTCGTCTCGAGCGAGCACGACGAGCCCATCACCGCGTACCTGCGCAAGACCGGTGCAGGTGAAGTTACCGCAGCGGACATCTCGGCTCCCGCCGGTGTTGAGATCCACAACCCGTCGCTGGTTATCGCGACGCTCAACGACGACGCAAAGTTCGAGCTCGAGCTCACCATTGAGCGCGGCCGCGGCTACGTGTCGGCACAGCAGAACCGTAACGAGTACTCGGACACCGGCCAGATTCCGGTTGACTCGATCTACTCGCCGGTGCTGAAGGTTACCTACCGTGTTGAGGCCACCCGTGCGGGTGAGCGCACCGACTTCGACCGTCTCATCGTTGACGTTGAGACCAAGCCGTCGATGGCTCCGCGTGACGCGATTGCTTCGGCAGGTACCACCCTCGTTGAGCTGTTCAGCCTCGCGCGTGAACTCAACGTCGAAGCAGAAGGTATCGAAATTGGCCCGGCCCCGGTCGAGCAGGTCATCAGCGATGAGCTCTCCATGAGCATCAACGACCTTGACCTTTCGGTGCGCTCCTACAACTGCCTCATGCGTGAGGGTGTGACGACTGTTTCGCAGCTCGTTGCGCTGAGCGAGAGCCAGCTTCTGAACATCCGCAACTTCGGCCAGAAGTCGGTGGACGAGGTACGCGACAAGCTCGCATCCCTCGGCCTCACCCTCAAGGACAGCGTTCCGGGCTTCGAAGGCACCCACTTCTACGGTGCTGGCGAAGACAGCGGCGAATACATCTAAGCCGCACTAGCGGCCCGTACCTGAGAAAGAGAACTACGAATGCCTAAGCCCAACAAGGGACCGCGCCTCGGAAGCGGCCCGTCTCACGAGCGTCTCCTGCTTGGCAACCTCGCTGCGCAGCTGTTCACGCACAAGCGCATCCAGACCACCGAGACCAAGGCTAAGCGCCTGCAGCCGGTGGCCGAGCGCCTCGTGACTCACGCAAAGAAGGGCGACCTCGCAGCACGCCGTCGCGTGCTGCAGGTCATCACCGACCGCGGCGTCGTGCACGAGCTGTTCACCGAGATCGCTCCGCTGGTGGCTGAGCGTCCGGGTGGCTACACGCGCATCATCAAGACCGGCTACCGCAAGGGCGACAACGCTCCGATGGCCGTGATTGAGCTCGTGCTCGAGCCGGTTCAGTTCAAGAACAAGGCAGCTGCTCCCGCTGCGGACGCTCCCGTCGTTGAGGAAGCCGAAGAGACCGCTGAGGTCGAGGTAACCGAGGCAGACGAGGCTGCAGTTGAGGCTGCAGAGGCTTCGGCTGACGAGGCTGCTTCGGAAGAAGCTGCTGACGCTCCCGCCAAGGAAGCCGCTTCGGAAGAGGCTGCTGAGGAAGAGACCAAGTAGTCTCCACTCGCGCTACGCAAGGAACCCCGCACTCCGGTGCGGGGTTCCTTGCTTTTCCGGCGAGTTCTGCGGTTCCTCTTGCCGCTTTTGCCGCTTTTGCCGCTTTTGCCGCTTTTGCCGCTTTTGCCGCTCTTGCCGCTTTTGCCGCTTTTGCCGCTTTTGCCGCTTTTCCGCGCGCCCCGCGCCTTCTGTTGTCGTCTTTCCTTCTGCGGCTCGCTACCTGCCGCCTCGCGCGCCTCTGCAACCCCTCCTCCCAGCTGGGCGGCTAACCCACGCAGCTAACTCGCCACTCGATGCAGTTTTTCACTGCTCCCAGAGCGTCCAGTGACGAGTTGCTGCTCCGGTCCTCCGTAACTCGTCACTCGATGCTGTTGAAGCGGGCTGCGGCAGCATCTAGCGACGAGTTATTGAGGCAGGTTCCGGTGAGTCGTCGATGGATGCTGTTGGTTGCGGCCGCGCCTACATCGAGTGACGAGTCTGCGGCGTGTCCCTCGGTAACTCGTCAGTGAATGCTGCTGAAACGGCTCGCGGCAGCGTTTAGTGACGAGTTAGCGGGCCCGCCGCCCGTTAATTCGTCTATGGATGCTTGAAATTGACTTTGGGTCACTATGACACTAACCTCGCTCTAACAGTTAGGGTGAAAATGACTCAAAGTACTGAAGGTGCTGGCGCCAATATGACGAGCTTCAGCGACGACGACGCGATGAACAGGTCCAATGCAAGCGAATCCTCCACGGCCACCAGCGAAGTCGGCCACACAAGCGAAACCGGCAGCAATACAACGCAAACCAACGACATCCGCCTCGCGGTGTCGACGGTGATCTTCGCGCTGCGCCCGGCCACGCATCCATCGAAGAAGTGGGACATCGTGATGCCGGTGGTCCGCCGCACGCGCGACCCGCACGAGGGGGAGTGGGCGCTGCCGGGCGGTTGGCTGCAAGCTGACGAAGGCCTCTCGGCCGCCGCGAGCCGCACCCTCGCCGAAACCACGGGCCTGCATCCGGCCTACCTCGAACAGCTCTACGCGTTCGGTGCCGTCGATCGCTCGCCGACCCGGGTCGTCTCGGTCGTGTATTGGGCCCTCTTGCGGGCGGATGCGGTGGAAGAGCGAGCTGAGCTCGAAAACGTCGCCTGGTTCTCGGTTGACGGACTCTGGGGCCTCGCCTTCGACCACGATGAAATCGTGCAGTATGCGCTTTGGCGGCTGCAGAACAAGCTCGACTACAGCGGCATTGCGCAGGGCTTTTTGCCGGAGCTGTTCACGCTCTCTGATCTCCGTGAAGTGCACGAGGCCGTGCTCAATAGACCGCTCGACCCCGCGAACTTCCGCCGTCAAATCGAAAGTTCCAAAGAGATCGTGGCAACCGACGAATTTCGCAAGGGGAGTCACCGCCCGGCTCGGCTCTACCGGACGAACAGCGAGATCGCCCTCGCAAACCACGGCCCGCTCAAGCCAGAAACGCAGTAGCGCTTTGGTCTCGCCGAATGGGCCTTAGCGAGCGCGTGCCTAACCATTGTCGTTTTCGCTAACCCGGGTCGGCCTACCGGCAATGCCTACAGCAAGCGGCAATACCTCCCTGTCCGACCCATTGCCGTTGTGGCTAACCCGGGTCGCAATAGCGGCAAGGGATGCAGGTAACGGCAATGGCGCCAACGCCAACGCCAACGCCAACGCCAATGCCAACGCCGCCCCGAATCTCAACGCCAACGCCGCCCCGACCTGAATCGCAGCGCCAAGGCCAACGTCAACACCAATCTCAACTTCAGTTCCGAACCCAACGCCAACCTCAGACCCAAACCAAAGCAGCACAGCAGCTGCACACAAACCCAACGCAAAGAGGAGACACCGATGTCCCAGACCACCGCACCGCGTACGACGACCACCGGAGTCCGCACCACCGCATCCGCACAGCAAACGAACCCCGCCTCGGTCGCGCAGACCATCGAGCTGATCGCCAGCAAGAACGCCAAAGGCAGCAACTGCGGAACCACCCTCGCCGAGCCGACCTGGAACTTCGACCGGGTCCCCGGCTACGGCCCCGGCGCATCCATTGGCGACACGATCCCGCTCTCGGCACCGCGACAGGGAACGCTCCCGGCGGAATACCGCGAGGCGAGCGAGGAGGAGCTGCACGAGCGCATCCAGCAGGCGAAGGCGACGCTGGGCGAGAAGCTCGTGATCCTCGGGCACTTCTACCAGCGCGACGAGGTGGTGCAGCATGCCGACTATGTGGGCGATTCCTTCCAGCTCGCGAAGGCGGCGCTGAACCACCCGAACGCCGAGGCGATCGTGTTCTGCGGCGTGCACTTCATGGCCGAGACTGCCGACATGCTGAGCCAGCCCGACCAATCGGTGGTCCTGCCGAACCTGGCCGCGGGCTGCTCGATGGCCGATATGGCGAACATCGACCAGGTTGAGGATGCGTGGGAACAGCTCATGGAGATCTACGGCGAGGAGCCGGATGCCGAAGGAAAAGCGCCGCTGATTCCGGTCACCTACATGAATTCTTCGGCGGCGATCAAGGCGTTCTGTGGCCGCAACGGCGGGATCGTGTGTACGTCTTCGAACGCGACGACGGTGCTGAAGTGGGCGTTCGAGCGCGGCCAGCGGGTGATTTTCTTCCCCGATCAGCACCTCGGCCGGAACACCGCGAAGGCGATGGGAATCAGTCTCGACGAGATGCCGCTGTGGCGTCCGCAACTGCCGCTTGGCGGCAACACCGAAGAAACGCTCGAGGACGCAAAAGTCCTGTTGTGGAACGGATTCTGCTCGGTCCACAAGCGCTTCACCGTCAAGCAGATCGACCAGGCGCGCGAGCAGTTCCCGGACGTGCGCGTGATCGTGCACCCGGAGTGCTCGATGGAGGTTGTCGACGCGGCCGATGAGGCGGGCTCGACCGACTACATTCGCAAGGCAGTCGAGGCGGCGCCGGCGGGTTCGACGATCGCGATCGGCACCGAAATCAACCTCGTGCAGCGCCTCGCGGCCGAGTACCCGCAGCACAACATTTTCTGCCTCGACGACGTGGTCTGCCCCTGCTCGACGATGTACCGGATCCACCCCGGCTACCTCGCGTGGGTGCTCGAGGGCCTCGTCGACGGCGAAGTCCGCAACCAGATTTCAGTGGATGCTTCGGTCTCGGAGCCTGCCCGCGTCGCCCTCGAGCGGATGCTCGCGGCCACTCCCGCGCCCGGCGTCAAGGCCGCGACCTTCGGCGTTCAGGCTGCCGCGGATGCGTCGGGTTCGGGTTCGGCGGCGGGTGCGGATGCTGACCCCGCGTCGGCTTCGACGGCACGCGAAGTTGTGACGGAACAGGCCCGCTCATGACGCACAAAGTTCTGGTGGTCGGTAGTGGCATCGCAGGCCTAACCGCGGCCCGCCACGCTCGCGAAGCTGGTCACGAGGTGACGCTGGTCACCAAGCTCGGTCTCGGCGATGGATGCACGGTCCGGGCACAGGGCGGAATCGCCGGCGTGGTCTTCCCCGACGACACGGTCGCTTCGCACGTGGCCGACACGATCGTCGCCGGTGCCGGTCACTGCGATCTCGACGCCGTGCAGGTGCTCTGCGAAAACGGCGGCGACTCGGTGCACGAGCTCGCTGCACAAGGGGTGGTTTTCGACACCGATGAGAACGGTCAGTGGTGCCGCGGTCTCGAGGGCGCCCACTCGATCGCGCGCATCGTGCACGCCGGCGGCGACGCCACCGGCGCCCGCATCCACGAGGCGCTCGTCGCCGCGGCACGCCGCGAGGGTGTCCGAATGCTCGAGCACCGCGAGCTGCGTTCGCTCACCGTCCGCGATGGCCGCGTCACCGGCGCCAGCTTCGCGCGAACCGACTCGTTCGCCGAGCCGGGCCCTTCCTCGGTCGAGCCCACCACCTCGTCCGCCGAGCCTGTCGAGGCGCCTGTTGAGACCTACACCGCCGATGCCGTCATCCTCGCCACCGGCGGCTACGGCGCCCTCTACCCCTTCACTACAAACCCCGACTCCGCCACCGGCGACGGCATTGTCATCGCAGCGCGAGCGGGAGCAGAAGTGCGGGACCTGGAGTTCATGCAGTTCCACCCCACCGTGCTCGCGGTAGGGGAGCCGTTCCTTATCTCGGAGGCAGTCCGCGGCGAGGGTGCGAAGCTGATCGACAAAACTGGCCACGCCTTCATGCAAGACGTGCACCCGCAAGCCGACCTCGCCCCACGCGACGTCGTAGCCCGCGCCATCGCAGAGAGATCACCTCTCGATACGGCCTCCGGCCTACTCGAGGACCCGGACCGTTCGCCGAGTAGGAGCGTAGCGACGTATCGAGGCGTCCCTCTCGATACGGCCTCCGGCCTACTCGTGGAACGAGCGCCAGGCGTCTACCTCGACACCACGCACCTCAGTGCAGACTTCCTGCAATCCCGCTTCCCAACCATCGACGCCGCACTCAAGTCCCGCGGTCTCGACTGGTCCCGCGACCCGATCCCAGTCCGCCCCGGTGCGCACTTTGCGATGGGCGGCATAGCCACGGACGTCTGGGGACGCACTACGCTCCCCGGCCTCTACGCCGTCGGCGAGGTCGCCTGCACTGGAGTGCACGGTGCAAACCGTCTCGCGTCAAACTCGCTCCTCGAGGGCGCCGTCTTCGGCAAGCGCGTCGTCGAAGCAATTGGAATCGACCTGCCGGTCGACGCTGCTGCTGATTCACCTCTCGATACGGCCTCCGGCCTACTCGAGGAACAACCCCGCTCGCCGAGTAGCGGCGTAGCCGCGTATCGAGGCGCCCCCTTCACCCGCACAGCCCTGCAATCGCTCATGTGGGAAAACGTCGGCCTAATCCGCACGACAGACGGCCTCACCGAAGCCCAAACCCAAATCACCGCCTGGCTGCAAAACGAACAGCCACGCACCATGCAAGACCAAAACCTCCTCGAACTCGCGGCGCTGGTCACACAGTCCGCAATCGATCGACCCGAGTCCATCGGCGCCCACTTCCTCAGCGACGCGGCAGCCCCGATGCCACCGACTGCCAACATCAACACAGCGGTCAGCACCCAACAAACTTTCGCCCCAACCCACTAGGACCTCCATGCTCACCACACCCGAAATCACCCGCGTCATCGACATCGCCCTCGAAGAAGACGCACCCTGGGGCGACCTCACCGCACTCGCACTCATCCCCGAAGAAGCGACGGCGAAAGCCGAACTCCGCGCCCGCGAACCCGGCGTCTTCTCCGGCACCGAGGTCTTCACCACGGCGTTCACCCGCACCGACCCCACCATCACCACCACGTTCAACATCCAAGACGGCGACCACTTCAACACCGGTGACAAGCTCGCCACCGTCGAAGGCCCAGCCCGCGGAGTCCTCACGGGGGAGCGGATCGCTCTCAACTTCGTGCAGCGAATGTCCGGCATCGCGACGCTCACCGCCGAATACGTCAAACGAACCATGCACACCAAAGCCCGTATCGTCGACACCCGCAAAACCACTCCAGGCCTTCGCGCGCTCGAACGCCACGCGGTTCGTTCCGGCGGCGGACACAATCACCGCCGCAACCTCTCGGACGCCGTGATGGCCAAAGACAACCACCTCGCAGTCCTCCTCAAGCAAGGCCTGAACCTCACCGAGGCAATCCAGCAGGTGCGCAAAAACATCCCACACACCACCCACCTCGAGGTCGAAATTGACCACCTCGACCAACTCGACGCGGTCCTCGCGGCGAACGTCGACTCGATCATGCTCGACAACTTCTCGCTCGCAGACCTCCGCGAGGGAGTCAAACGCATCAACGGCCGCGCGATCGTCGAAGCATCCGGCGGCGTGAACCTCGAGACGGTCCAAGCGATCGCCGAAACCGGCGTCGACGTCATCTCGGTCGGCGCGCTCACGCACTCGGCGCGCGCGCTCGACCTCGGCCTCGACATGCACATCTCCTAGACGGGAGCCCCACCATGAGCACGATCCACGACACCCTCCGCTATCTCGATAACGCCGCAACCACCCCCGTGCGTCCCGAGGCGCTCCAGGCAATGCTGCACACCTACGCCACGGTCTACGGCAACCCCTCGAGTCACCACGAGGTTGGCGAGCAGGCGAAGACCGTGCTCGAGGACGCCCGGGCTCGCGTCGCGCGCATCCTGAACGCCCGCCCGGGCGACGTGGTGTTCACCTCGGGCGGGACAGAGTCGAATAACCTCGCGCTCAAGGGCATCGCGCTCGGCAACCCGGCGGCGCGGCACGTGGTCACGACCCCGATCGAGCACGATTCGGTGCTCGAGTCGGTCGATTTTCTGGTGCGGATGCACGGCTACGACGCGACGCATCTCACGGTGGATGCGCAGGGCCTGGTCGATCCGGCCGAGGTCGCCGCGTCGATCCGAGAGGATACGGCGGTGGTGTCGATCGGCCTCGCCAATAACGAGGTCGGCACGATCCAGCCGATCGCCGAAATTTCCGCCGCGATCAAGACCCTGAATCGCCCCCGCACGCACCCCGGCAAAGCCTGGCTCCACACCGACGCAGTCCAAGCCGCAGGCTGGCTCCCCCTCGATTTCAAAGCGCTCGGAGCAGACGCGCTCACCCTCGCCGGCCACAAGGTCGGCGCCCCGCGCGGCATCGGGCTGGCCGTGATCCGCGGCCGGATCGCGCTCGAGCCGATCCTGCATGGTGGGGGACAGGAACGTAATCGCCGTTCCGGCACCGAGCAGGTCGCCGGTGCCGTGGCGCTCGCGGTCGCCCTCGAGCTCGCCGAGGCCGAGCGGATGCACTCAGCAGCGCAGACCGCCGCCGCACTCGAGCAGTTCATCACCGAAGTCCACCACCGGCTCCCTACTGCCCAACTCACCGGTCCCGAACCGGGCGCAACTCGTCTCCCGAATCTTGCGAGCTTCGTGTTCCCCGGCACGAGCGGCGAAGCGGTCCTCCTCGAACTCGCCCGCCGCGGCGTGATCGCCTCATCAGGTTCCGCCTGTGCCGCCGGCAGCGACGAGCCCTCGCACGTGCTCACCAACCTCGGTTACGACCGCGAGCTCGCACAAACCTCCGTCCGCTTCACACTCCCGCACCAGGGCGCCAACCTCAGCGCCCTCCCCGCCGCCCTCGAAGCAGCCGTCACCACCATCGAGCAAACCGGCCGCTGAATGAATCGCGCCAGCGATTCGTGTCAAACCAGCTCAACGTGCACTTCTTTGAAAAAGCAAGCCTGAGAGGTGTGATTCTTGCGAAAAACGTGCAGAACATCCTCATTAGATATAATCTATGGATCATGCTCATCCTTAGCTTCTCGATTGAGAACCATAAGAGTATCCGGGACCAGCTCGTGCTCGACCTTGTAAAGCCGTCGTTGAAGACGTTGCAGCCGCGCGAGAAGTCCACTTGGGGCGAGCAGGTGTACGCGATTGCAGGTATCTTTGGGCCCAACGCGTCCGGCAAGTCAGCGATTCTGGATGCTTTCGGTTACTTCTTCACGGCAATTGCGGAGTCCGCGACAAGTTGGCAGGCACACCCTGTCATGTATCGAGCGCCATTTAAGCTGGAGCTCAGTTCTCTAGAGCGATCGAGTACTTACGAACTTGAATTCGTTCATGCCGAACGTCGTTTTGCGTACGGGTTTTCAGTCGATGATGCGGGTATTAGTCGTGAGTGGTTGCGAGATATTCCATCCAGTAGGTGGCGGACGTTGCTCGACCGGAGTCGAGACCAAAAGCGTCCATATATACATCCTTCGATACCTAAGCTAGGCAATGTTACGGATCGAGAATTGGTGCTGAGTCGTGCGATTCTGCTCAATCATCCAGTGCTGGGTGCTGTTGGAAAGGACCTCGTTGAATCTTTCGATTCGATGACTGTGAAAGATACCCATCGCGAACGTCGCCTGTCGTCGATTACTGAGTCTCTGGCCACTGGATCGATTACGTTTGATGACATCGTCACGCTTCTTCAAGTCGCAGATATCGGTGTTGTAGACGTCGAGATTCAAGAAGACCGTCTGCCAATTGAAGTCCAAGAGGTGTTCAAAGGGTTCCAAGAAGTGATCGCAAGACAGGCTGAATCGGGTGACAGGGCAGAGGGTCGTGGACACCGGATACAGGTCGATATTGGGCTCGAAGGGTCGGATGCAGTAATTCGCAATTTGACCTTTAAGCACCAGGGGGAAAGTCCGGACAGGCCATCCCTCTTTATTCAGGAGGAGAGTGACGGGACCGTTGCTTGGCTGGCGACGATTGTTCCTGCAGTTGAGATACTCCGCAACGGGGGACTTTTCTGCGTAGACGAGATCGACGCAAGTTTGCACCCACACTTGGTAGAGGTATTGTTGTCGATTTTTGCGGATCCAGAGATCAACACCAATGGGGCTCAACTTGTGTTCACGAGCCACGACGCTTACTTGTTATCGCCATTGAGCGATGTTGAACTCGCTCCTGAACAGGTTTGGTTTACGGAGAAGTCGGGCGCAGGTGTCACGTTGTTGTCCTCCTTGGCAGATTTCCCACGGCATAGGGACGCAAACGTTGCCAAGCGCTACTTGACTGGTCGGTATGGCGGCACGCCTCGTCTTGCCCCCAGTGGAATTGACCGAGTTCTGCGAAGGGAAGACGCTTAGGAATGGCCCGCCGTAAAGGCGCAAGACGCCCCAAACGTAACTTGAATCGACGAGGGTTGGTGGTTACCGAAGGAACTGTTACTGAACCCACCTACATCGAGCGACTTAATCAAGTCCTCCGAGATAGCGGTGTGTCGATATCGGTTACTTCGGTGCCTGTGGGGCGGGATCCGGTGTCCGTTGTCAGAAAAGCCGCTGAGAAGCGGCGCGACGCCGAGAAACGGGACAAAGCGTATGACTGGACTGTCTGTCTCGTAGACCACGATAATCACGCCAATCTGACCGATGCAGTCAAGCTTGCGGAGAAGGAGAGGATTGACCTCCTCGTTTCCAATGTGAGTTTCGAGGTGTGGTTGCTATGGCACGTGACAGATGTCCGGGCGCATCAATCGGCTTCGATGCTTGAAAATCTTGTCCGCAAGCATGAGGTTGTGACTAAGAAGCATCTACCCCTCAACTTCCCCATTCACGCGTACCTGGAGGCGTACCAAATTGCTCGGGCAGTTGATCCTGATTTAGCAGCGGGACGTGTTGGCCCTAACCCATCATCAGCGATGCCGGTCCTGATTGATCTCATGTCCAGCGCATCAAAGCGCAGCTAGCAATCGTCAGTCGAAATCGCAGACCCAACGGTTGTTCGGTTTCTTCAATGTCCGCTTTCGCCAAATCGCATGCGCATTCACATTGCTGAAAGTGAACGCTCGACCACGTCGTCAGGCTCAGCCACCTCAGACCAGCTCGCACGCACAATACCTATATGCATCCCGCCCAGCGAAGCGCCGCCGCCAGCAACCACAGCAGCACCAACACCAAAACCAAGCGCTCCCTGCTCCACCGGCTCTTCAACCGCAGCAGCTCAGCGAGAAGCCGCCCGAGCACCCCACCTCAACCCACCTGGCCGCATCCACCCCTGCTCGACATCGCGCGCCAAACCGCTGACCTCCCGCCGCAGCGAATCCGCGAGCGTAAAACGAACTGGCTGCTCATTGCACTTGCCGTCCTCGCGCTCGCCGCAGTACCCGCCAGCATCACGCTCGCGGGCAGGAGCGAGGGGGAACCCGCAGAGGATTGGTGGGTACTCGGTGCCATCCTGAGCGCAGGCGCCGCCTTCGTATGTATCAATTTCGGCATCGGACCGACCGGCACACATTTCCTCGCCCGGAAGGCCCGCGCAATCCGCAGTCCGACAATGGTGATCGCGGTGATCCTCGCGGGCCTACTCACGCTGTTTGCCACGGTGGTCGCTCTGGGTGCGGCGATGGATCCTGACGACCCCGAGTTCGTTGACTACATCGAGTTCGCGGTCATGCTGTTCGGCATGGCCCTACTGCTGACGCTCTTCGCGGAGTTGCTCGTCGCCCCGCCGCTCACGGTCCGCCCGAACCAGAGGCCAGGCCATTGGGTGCTGAACTGGACGGCCTGGTACTTCGGTGCGTTCGCGGTGTCGGCCACGGCCGGAGCGGTCACCGTGCTCGTGCAAGCGCGTGATGATCAGGGCACGTCGTTGGTGCTGCAGCTGATAGTGAGCCTGTTGATTCCGCTTTCGTGGATTCCGGTTCGCTGGGCTGGCCGTCGCCCGGCCCGGTATCGGGATGCGCGCCCCGAGATCGCGTCCCAGCTCATGCGGCTGAGTTCAGCGGCGCAGCTGGCCCGGGCGGATGCGCAGGTCGCCGAGATCACGCACCTCGCCGACGAGGTGTCCACGCTTCGCGCCACGCTACGCAAGTTCCGCGACGAGAGCCCGCTCGCGACTCGCTCGGGCGCCGACACCAAGTTGCTCGAGCTCCTCGACGTGGTCGAGTTCCGCCTCCGCGGCCGAACTCCACAAAGCAAGTTCACCCTGAACTACCCGCAAGAGCTCGCCCCGATCCTCGCCGCGCCTCCCGCAGAGCTTGCCCACGCCGTCGAGACCCTCTACAACGCGCTCCTTAAACAGGTGCAATAACACCGCTTCCGCCTCTACCTACCCATTACTCAATTCAGCACGAACGCGCGCAGCAAACTCAGGTGCCCCCGATCGTGAAAGTCGTTCAAGTAATTCGTCGATTGCGACGGGTGGGTTCGTCATTGCTTCAGTCTGTTCCGTGATGACGCGCAGGCACCTAGACGGATTGAAATGGAACTGGTCCAGCAAAAAATCATCAAGCCGTACTGCCGTCATGCCGAACATACGCAAAGTCTCGTCTGGGAAGTCTTTGGTGTTCTGGGTGACGATCACGTCTGCTCGGCCGAGTATGGCGGCTGCGACAACATGTCGGTCATCTGGGTCAGGGAGCGTGACGCTTTGCTGGATCGTCTCCCACCCTTCGACCGATGCGTCTTCGAAGGCATTGTTCATTGATCGAAAACGGCTTTGAAAGCGACTCTTGTCGATATTGGGATGGATGCGCTCTAGCGCGGTTTGCGCCTCATCAATTACGCGGGGTGACCACAATGGTCTGAACGCGCCATTGTCGGCAAGTCGCAATAGCGTGTCGCAAGTCACTACTGGAACCAGGACGTTGGCGTCTAGAAACGCGCTAAACAACCCCACTGCTTACGACTTTCTGGCCTGTTTCAAAGCGTCGCGATAGGTCTCTGCGTCTACGTCGTAGAGACCATCTTCTTGAGCCTGTCGTGTGAGTTCGTTCAACCGGTGTCGTCGCTCAGCGCGTTTTCGGTCGCGGTACGCCAAGACGTCGTTAAGGCGTAGGCGACGGTGCCTTGATTCACCGAGGCGCTCGTAAGGGAGCTCGTGTTCGTCCAGAAGACGGATAAGTGTGTTTCGGCTAATCCCGAGAATGTTTGCAGCTTGTTGCGTGGTCAGTTGTCGGTCAACTCGTTCGATGCTAACTGATTCGCCACGTTGCATTGCGCTCGCCACTTGCCGAAGGACTTCATAAATAGGAAGTGGCAGCGGCAATTGTTCACCGTCTGGACCGAGCAGAACCGCGGGTGCTGAATGACTTTCTAAAAAACGTGACAGTTCAAGCAGCTCATTGAGGTCGGCCGGTGGATTCACTACGGGGGAGCCGTTGCTCGTCGGATGATTGCTTGCATTCATGTCCTAATTATCGCCCAATTCGTGCAAAACGTCCATATCGTCAGCATTACCTCAAGTCGAATTCACACAACCCCCAGCCTCCCGCGGTAAACCAGCTCAACAGCTCCTTCCGGCTACGAGTATCAAAGGCTCACACCCCCATGAGTGCGACGAAACCCTCCCAACTCCTCGAGACGGATGCCTGGCAACTGCGGGTGCCCGATGGCCTGTCCCAGAAGTCCCCCCTGTTAGTGATCCCGACGGTGCATCCGCGCGGCGATCGGCGCATCCTTCGCTGCGCGCAGGTGGCGTTGGATGCGGGGTTCAGGGTGCATTTCATCTGGCTGGGGGAAGGGAGCCGTTCCGAGCATCCGTTCGTGCGGGAGACGCTGCTGCCGTCGCCGGCAGATCGGTGGGAGCGGATGCGCATGGCCCGCAAAGTAGGTCGGATCGCGAATCTGCTCGATGGCCAGCTGTGGCATATCCACGACTACTACATGCTGCCGGTGGCGAACCGCTGGAGTAAGAAGACCGGGAAGCGTGTCCTCTATGACGTGCACGAATATTACGGCGACGAGTACGCCTCGAGCCTCCTGAATCCCGAGGTGCTCCGTCCACAAGCTGCCAAACTGATCGACGCCTACCAGTTCCACAGCGCAAAGCGGCTCGGCGCCGCAAACGTGGTCACTGAGAAAATGGCCGGGCCCTTCCGCGACAACGAGATTCCGGTCACGGTCTCCCCGAACTACCCACTGCTGGAGAGCTTCGACACGGCGCCGAAGATCCCGTTTCGTGAGCGGCGCTGGAAGACGCTCCACATCGGCACACTGAACCCCGGCTACGGCACGCAGCTGCTGATTGATCTGGCCCGGCGGGCCACGGAGCGCGGGCTGCCGTTCGAGTTTGAGGCAATTGCGCGGTTCCATTCGGATGCTGATGAGACGGATTTCGCCGAGCGGCTCGCGCAGGCGGGTAATCCCAATAATCTGGCTCTGGTGCCCTCGCGGTCGGTGCACGAGATGCCGGCGTTCATGGCGTCGGGTGGGTTTGGGCTTTCGCTGCTCTCTCCCGGCGGCCAGAACGAATACTCGGTGCCGAGCAAGAATTTCGAGCACCTGATGCTGGGCTTGGTGGATGTCGTGAGTGATCGTCCCGGGCAGCGCGGCTTCGTCGAGGAGTACGCGGTGGGCGTGGTCGGTACCGAGGCCGACCCCGATGGCTTCCTCGACCGGATGCTCGCCCTTGCGAACGATCCTGAGGTTACGGAATCCAGGCTCAACGCCAAGATCGAGCAGGCTCGCGAGAAATTCACTTGGGAGCGCGCCGTCGCCCCCGCTCTCGCCGCCTCCCTCCAACGCCTGGCCAACACGTCGCCCGCTGAGTAGCGCAGCGTATCGAAGCGCGCCCACCCGCGCCCCTTCGATACGTCGCTTCGCTCCTACTCAGGGACCGTAAAAACGTCGCCCGCTGAGTAGCGCAGCGTATCGAAGCGCGCCCCACAGTGCATCGACCCGCAACCAGGCAAGATAGACGTCATGGATCAGACTGCCTCCGTGCGTATCCGCCTCGACATCGCGTATGACGGCACCGCCTTCAGCGGTTGGGCGACGCAACCCGAGTTGCGGACCGTGCAGGGCACGCTTGAGGATGCGCTACGGATCATCTACCGCACGCTTCCCGAGTCGGGTCCGCTGCTGACCGTCGCCGGCCGGACGGATGCGGGGGTGCACGCAACCGGTCAGGTCGCCCACCTCGATCTGCCGGAGGAACTGTGGCAGGCGACCGCACGCGGTAATCGCGATGATTCCCCGGCGGATGCGCTGGTGCGCCGGCTTGCGGGTGTGCTCGGCCCCGAGTCGGATGTGGTGGTCACCCGGGTGACCGAGGCGCCGGAGGGGTTTGATGCGCGCTTTTCGGCGATTTGGCGTTCCTATGAGTATCGGATCGCCGACAGCACGATCGCCCCGAATCCGCTCGAGCGGCACCGCACGACTCTGATCCGCCGCGAGCTTGACCTCGACCTCATGAACGAGGCCGCGCAGGTGCTGATTGGCCTGCACGATTTCGCGGGCTTCTGCAAGCCGCGCCCGCACGCGACGACGATCCGCACCCTGCAGGAATTCCACTGGTCGCGTGACGATGCCGGGGTATTCATCGCGCAGGTCCGGGCAGATGCATTTTGTCACTCGATGGTGCGATCCCTGGTTGGGATGTGTGCAGCGGTCGGGCAGGGGCGCCTCAAGCTCTCCCGGGTCCCCGCACTTCTCGACCTGCAAGATCGCTCCAACGAGTTCACCGTCCTCGCGGCCAAGGGCCTCACTCTCACCGCGGTCGGCTACCCCCAAGAAGCCGAGCTCGCCGCCCGCCAAGAGCAAACCCGCGCCAAGCGCATCCGCCCCACCCACCTCCGCCTCGTCGACTAACCGCGTCGATCCCCAACCAGCGCCACAGCCCCCACCAGCCCCCACGGTATAGTTGTGTCATGAACGTGGAAGAGGCGGCTGCCGAGCTCAACGTGTCGTCTCGACGCGTGCGCGCGCTCATCGCCGAGGGTCGTATTCCCGCGCATCGCGAAGGCAACGCGTGGATCATTGAAAGCCTCACGGCCCCCAAGACCCGCCGTTCGCTCTCGCCGCGTTCTTGGCAGCAACTTGCGAGAGCGCTCAAGCTTCGAGCGCTCGAGGGTCTTGTAGGTCAGGAGCGCTCCCGCACGGCAGCGCGAATCAAAGCACTTCGTGAAGCAAAGCATCCATCCCAGTTGCTGCTGGACTGGCGCCCCAAAGACGCCCCGCGGGACCTCTATATGGACTCCCTTGTCGCATACGCTGAGCTCGGTCACGACGACTACCTCAAGCTCTCGGTGAAACGTCCACCCGAGTATCTGCGCGACAGTCAAGATCTCGCACAGGTGGTCGCTGCCGAACGAGCCATCCAAGGTGCAACTCGAAAGTCACTCGCCGAGGCCGCCGACGTTCCGATTTCACTCGTACGAGACATCGAGACCGGCAAGCCGCTCACTTCTCTCGGGGGATTGCGACGTGTGCTGAAAGCCCTAGAGATCGAACCGAGAGCACTCCCGAAGATGGTGCTTAAATGAGCGCACGCATCGAGGCTTGGCTCGAGGGCCACTACGCGGGTCAGTTCGTTTTTGATGACGGAGTGGTGTCCTTCCAGTATGCCGATGAGGCTCCAGCGACACCGATCTCCCTATCGCTCCCGCGGGATCGCCCTGCCTCGAGAAGAGCTGCGCAGAGTTTCCTCGAGAATCTGCTGCCCGAGCAAGCGCAGGTGCGTGCCCGCATGGCCGAAATTTACGGCGCCGCCAGTACGGATGCGTTCGATCTCTTGAGTGCGGCCGGCGGTGATTTGTCCGGGGGACTGGTCCTGGCCGAATGCATCGATACCTTCGACGCATATTCTTAAGCCCGGTGATCCGGCGATTCGGGGAATCGAAGTCGCCGAAGCGGCCGCGATTGATCTCGCCAGTCGCGTGGGGATACCTGCCCCTCAAGCGGAGGTGTCGTCATTCGCGGAACAAACTGCCTTCGTCATTGACCGATTCGACCGTATTGACACTGACGGCCCTCTAGCAAGTCGTCTTCACGCGGAAGATTTTGCGCAGGCATTGAGCGTGCCGCCCGCTCGAAAATATGAAGTCAGTGCCGAGCAATCCATGAGGCTGCTGCAACCGGTCGATCCGACCGGTGATATTCGGCGAGCCTTTCTCAAGCAGTTGGCGTTCAACGTGATCCTCGGCAACGCGGATGCACATGCGAAGAACTACTCGCTGTTGCTCCGTCCAGAGTCGGTTGCACTGGCGCCCATTTACGACGTGGTTCCGCTTTCGTTGTATCCGCAGTTCGAGCAAAAGCTTGCGATGAAAATCGGTGGTGCTCGTTTTGCTCGAGAAGTCTCGCCGAGTCATTGGCGAAAGTTCGCTCAGAAGGTCGGTCTCGATGTGGATGAAACGCTGTCGCTCGTGCGCGAGGTTGCTTCGCGAGTGGCTGCGAGTAACGACGAGGTTTGGATGCCCCTTGAGGAAGACCAGCGAAACGTCCTCACACAATATGTCGCTCGAAACGTGGAACGGCTCCTAGCTAATTAGCCAACTGTTTCTGGATCTCGTTCATGTCGATAATGCGTCGTGATGGTTTTAGCCAAATGTCTCACCGCATGCTGTGGTGGAGTTAGAGGCGTGGAGTTTTCAAAGAACTTGAGGCTTCGTTCATGAGTATTTTGGCAAGGATTTCTGCTTGGGGGTTCACATCCTGTGAGAGGCCCGCGAGCGAGAGGCACCCGATTGAACCTGTAGACGAGGTGGCTGCCACACCAACAGCGGATATGCCACGGTTCACATCCTGATCAGAAAATACCCAACCTCGATTTATCGTGACTTTGGCATCGGCGAGTAACTCTTTCGCGCTAGCAATAGTTTGGTCGGTAGGCGTCTCAAATTCACAGTGCTCGAGCCGTTCCTCGAGTGTACCTTTGGGCGAAAGCGCGAATAGGAGTCGCCCTGCTGCACCGATGTTGAACGCAAAGTGCCTTCCAGGCCTGAGTGCGAGTACGACAAGATTGGGAGCCGGAACCCACGCAATACACGCACCACCCGTATCTGTCGGGATGGAAAGGAATGTCGTGTATCCAGTGCGTTCAACGATGCGAGGTAATCGATCGATCAGATGCTGCCACTCGGGAAAAGAATTTGTCGTCGCATCTGCCAGGTGGAGCCAGCGCTCAGCGAGGCGAACAAGGCCTGACTCCCGGTCTATACGTACGAGACCGACCGCTTCCAACCCGTCCACGAGTCGGTAAACGCTGGATCGAGGAGTATTAATCTCTGAAGCAATTAACGAGTAGCTCGCGGTGCCGATCTCGGATAACAGCGAAATTATCTGATTTGAGTTGTCGAGTATTTTGATGGGCTTAGCCACACTACGACTCCTTTGGTGCTTCGTCAGATTCGATGGTCACTGTATTTGAATTCCATCCCAGGAGCTTGCTGCATTCTTGTCCCGCAGTGAGCAACATTTGGACGAGATCTTCACGTCCGATCACATCATGTCGGAGGCCTCCGACGCTCAGCCCCGCGACGACTCTGTCGTGATGATCAAAAATTGGAGTGGCGATTCCTGCCACTCCTCGGGTGACATCGCCGTCCGTGACTACGAAACCACTCTTGCGGAATCCAGCTATCTTCTCTTCGAGCAGATGGAGTTGTGCTGGAGTGGGTTCTAATTGCCGGATGACTTCTGCGGCCTCGCGCTCCTTCATCGCAGCGAGGATAGCAACGGGAGCGCCCCCATCAGTGAGGGGCATTGTGCTGCCCAAGGTCATGTCTAGCGAGCGGACACCGCGACCTGCGAGTCGTTCAACGCAAGTGGCTATGAGGCCGTGGGGGAGGCAAAGATAGACAGTGAGCATAGTGCGGTCACGCATGTTCATCAGAATCGGCGAGAACAGGGCTCGCATATCGAGCGTGTCAAAGAACGCAGATCCGGCGGCGAGCATCCGCAACCCAAGCCGATACGTTCCCCGGACACTGCCATGCATGACCCAGTCGAGGCGAAGCAGCGTGCGAATAAGTCGATATATAGAGCTGACTGGTTCATCCAAACGTCCAGCGAGTTCCGCAGCGGTTAATTCCCCGCCTTCGAGCTCGGTAATGAGTGCATTGGCTTTGTCCAAGATCTCGAGGCGCTGTGGCGGGGGAAGAGTTTGCATACCAAATGATTGCACGCGGTTCGGGCGAGTGTTACGTTTTGAATGTCATGTAGTAGACACACTGTCTACTGTGTGACAATGCATGAATGTGTTGACTCGCGATGGTCGCGTGGCAACCAAGTACGACGAGAATCGAGGATGATGCATGCGTACTTCAGATAGGGCGATAATCGCGATTTCCGGTGGTGCTAGTGGAATCGGTCTTGCAACGGTGGGACTTCTTGCGCAGAGCGGCCACAAAATAGCGGTCCTGGACTTGGACGCTTCGAAAAGTGAAGCTGCTGCAGCTTCACTCCCCGGAAGCGGGCACATCGGGGTAGCAACCGACGTGACATCAACAGATTCGGTGACTGCAGCGTTCGACTTAATCCGAGCAAGCTTTGGTCGTCTCGATGGTGTCGTTGCCGCGGCGGGGATCGTTGACCCCGCACCTTCCGCCACTGTCACTGACGAGAGTTTGCAACGCCTCATTGATATCCATCTCATGGGTGCAATTCGTATGGCGCGCGGTGCGTATAGCCTTCTGAAAGATTCCGGAGGGGGATCGATTGTGTGTCTTTCGTCGATGGGCGCGCGACTCGGTGTCGCTGAACGGCTTGGGTACAACGTTGCGAAGACTGGTGTGGAGGGAATGGTTCGTACCCTCGCAGTCGAATGGGTACCTGCCGGCATTCGGGTAAACGCAGTTGCCCCGGCGTGGGTTAAAACGCCAGCCATCGCAAGTCTCATTGACTCTGGATTCCTGGATCCTGCTCCAGTCGAGGCGCGTACCCCGATGGGTCGCTTCGCTGATCCGGAGGAGATTGGGCAGGTGATTGCATTCCTGCTTTCACCTGCCTCCTCCTACGTAACCGGCCAATCTGTGACGGTCGATGGTGGCATGACCATCCAGTTCCCGCTGCCTCAGACCGAGCGGCAGCTTGCTTAGAGTGCCGCCTGTTTGAAAGTCATCGCGACTTCATCACAAATCGAGACTGAACGCTTTGCAACTCGGTTGGCGATTTGTCCAAGGATGATCTCTTGGAAGTGGGCGGTTTCCCGATGCGCCGCGAGGTGCTCGGGGGACCGCCATCCTTCTATTAAGACAATCTGGTCGGGACTCTCTTGGGGCTGGAGGATGAGGAAATATTCGCAGCCTGGTTCACTAATGGTTGCAATTCGGGCAGGCTCGAGTATTTCGAGGACTTCATTCCTGTCGCCGGGAGCGCATTCGTAGGTGGCGAGTGTTGTTACAGTCATTTCGCGTACTTCGTCTCTTTTCGTGCGGACCATTCCTCGACTCGGTCGAGATCGAGGTCGAAGGAAAGGCCGGGTGTAGTCGGGCGGTCGAGTAAGCCATCCTTGACGTCCCGGAAAACTGACCCAGTGGTGAGTCTGAATGATGTCTCAAAGGGTCGATCCTCAGGGAATGCTTCGACAAAAGGCATCGCGTCAGTCGCGTAGCTGAAGTGTTGGTGCACGTATGGGTGTGCGTGACCAGAAACGGGGATTCCCATTTGGCGAGCCGAACCAATGACATCTTGTGTCGGCTGAATACCTCCCAGTGTTGTTGCATCGACCCGGAGAACATCGACCGCTCGTTGCTGGACTAGGTCGATGAGGGCCTGAGGGTCGGTGACGTCATCTCCGGATCCGATCGGAACGGGAGACGACTCCGTCAAGGGGCGCAGGAGATCGAGGCGGTGGTGGGGGAACGGGTCTTCGAGCCAAGCGATCTCAAATTCAGCCAAATGTCTTGCCATCCACTGGGCGTTCCGGAGATCGTGCCACGACCCGTTGACGTCCACAACAAGATCAAGGTTGCCGGTCTGCCCTTCTCGGATCAGGCGGAGACGCTCAAACAATTGGGATGGATCTTTGTAGCCTGCGGCTTCGAGTTTGATAGCGCGGTAGCCTTCGCTCGCGCGAGCGAGCAGGCGGTTTGCGAACTCCTGATTGCTCTCATTGGGCAACTCATAACCTTCGACAAGCAACACTGCGGCTGATTTGGGGCCGCCGCCGAGTAGCTGCCAGAGGGGCGCCCCGAGCACCTTTCCGCGGATGTCCCACATGGCCAGATCGATTAAGGAACGTGCTTGTGCAAGCATTCCCGTCTGGTCGAGGAATGCGTGTGCTCCACGGGAACGGGACTGAAATCCGTCGACATCCATGGCGTCGAATCCCAGCACGTTCCACGACAACATGTCTTGCGCAACTACGTCGAGAGGTGCATTTCGATTTAAGCCAATCGCGTGGCCTGTAACTCCCTCGTCTGTTGTGAGTCGCACCACAACGCAGTCACGGTGGGTGATCGTGTTCCATTTGAATTTGATGGGGTTGTCGAGGGGAACTCGACTCCACCAGGTGGTCATTTCGGCGATCTTCGCCATCAGGCACTCCTTTGTGTGGTCCGGATTGGATTTTGAAATTATCACCTATTGCGCTTGCCGTCCATTGTGTGCCAATATCTCCACAAGCGGACGAGTGCCGCGAACTCGAATCGGTATACGCAGGCCGGGACGGCCGGTGCCAAAGGAGGCAGACATGAAACTGGATTCACATCAGAGAGAACTCGGTAACGTCGAAGGGCGCACCGCTCTCGTGACTGGTGCGTCAAGCGGTATGGGCGCGGCCATCGCGCAAATGCTTGTGAGTAAAGGCGCTCGCGTGCACGCTGTTGCGCGTCGGGAAGAAGAATTGAAGGTCGTTGGTGGTCAATATGTTGAGAGCGGCCAGTTTGTTCCACACTCCGTCGACGTCGCCGACCGCGATGCAGTTCAAGCACTCCTCGACGACCTTGCTGAAAACGACCCTATTGACACGCTAGTAATTGCGGCCGGCCGCAACATCAATCCACGAACTTTCGGAGACGTTGAATTCGACGCATGGGATGACCTCATCGACGTCAACCTCAACGGTGCTTTCTACTTCCTTCGCGGTGCCCTGCCGCAGCTGAGGGAAAATGCCGGAGATGCCGTACTAATTTCTAGCGTGGCTGCTTTGTGGCCCGACCATTCTGGAGCCGCTTACCAAGCATCCAAGGCTGGAATGATCGGACTTGCGCGAGGCGCAGCACGAGACGAACACGCTCAGGGAGTCCGAATCACAAGCATCCTGCCTGGCGTGGTGAATACGCCCATTCTTGACCGTCGTCCGAGCCCGCCACCGCAGGAAATGCGCCGCTGGTTCATTCAGCCGGAGGACGTAGCCCAAGCAACGCTGGCTGCAATCACGATCCCAGGACGCACAACGGTTTCAGAGATCACTCTTACCGCTACGCGCCTGCAGTCGATTGGCAACACCCAGCAAGCGACACCTGTACTTCCTGAAGGCCTCGAATAACTCACTTCGCATAATGCTCGGCCCTGAATTTCTGGGGCCGAGCTCCCACTACGACCTCAAAGGAGAGGTTTCATGGTTAACGTTTCTACTGAATATGAAAAGGTTGCCGAGCCAACTCGGACCCAGATCATGCGGGCTACGGTTGCGGGCACGCTCGGGACAACCCTCGAGTACTACGACTACGTGATCTACGGCCTGGCAACCGCGCTCATTTTCAATCAGCTCTTCTACTCGGACCTGCCTCCAGCGATTGGATTCATCGCAGGGTTCGCGACTTACGCCGTCGGCTTCATCATCCGGCCAGTGGGAGGACTGATACTAGGTGCGATCGGTGACCGGATCGGCCGCAAAGTAATCATGGTTCTCACCATCGTCTTGATGGGAGCCGCTACGTTTGCGATTGGCTTGCTGCCGACTTATGAACAAGTTGGTGTTATCGCTCCGCTTCTACTTATCGTTTGTCGCATGGCGCAAGGATTCGCGACCGGAGCTGAACTCGCGAGTGCTTCATCGCTCATGGTTGAAACAGCACCGCGCAAGCATCGCGGTTTTGTAGGATCGTTCGTTTCCTTCGGTACCAACTCAGGAAACCTGCTCGCGACCGTAGTATGGCTTCTCATTTCCATGCTGCCTGAGGAACAGCTAATGAGTTGGGGGTGGAGACTCCCGTTCCTTGGCTCAATCGTTCTTACTTTCCTTGGCCTTTGGATCAGAAAGGGCGTGAAGGAAAGCCACATCTTCGAGTCGGTGGCAGAGCGCCAGCGTAAAGTTTCGATGGGCGAGGTTTACAGGAACTTCTTCAAGTCTGGTTGGCGATCATTCCTCGTATGTTTCGGACTTCGTATCGGTGAAGGTGGAACGAGCGCAATTTATCAAGTGTTCCTTGTCGGGTATATTGCCACGCTTCCGAACCAATCGCAGTCGATGGGCGCAACGGCGCTTCTGATCTCTTCTCTCTTTGGTATTGTTGCGATCCCACTCATTGGAATTTTGACCGATAAAGTCGGCCGTCGACGAGTGTTCATTGTCCTGGCTGCGATTCAGCTTCTATTCGCGTTCCCGGGCGTAATGATGATTGAAAGCGGTAGCACTGTTGCAATTATTGTGGCGTTCCTGATTGCTTCCGGAGTCTGTGTGCAGGGTATGTATGCAACTGAGTCTGCCTATATGGTTGAAATGTTCGGCTTGAAGCACAGGCTTACGGGTGTCACGGCATCCAAAGAGCTTGGTGGTCTCACGGGTGCTGGGATTGCTCCGCTGGTTGTGGCTGCGCTCCTTGCTGCCGTTGGTCACTGGTGGGTTATTGCAGCGTACATCGCGGTGCTCGCCGCAATTGGTTTGGTCTCGGCAATCATTAGCCCCGAGGTGAAGGCCCGCGACCTGACTGTCGACGAAGACGCGATGTAATAAATACATTGAGCTAGAACGAAGGCGCCATAAGTTATCAAGAACGTACCTTATGGCGCCTTTGTGAGTAGCGGACGCTGGTGGTCAGGGATGCCTGCGTTCGCTTTATGGAGGGTTGATATGAAAGCAATAGTTGCAAATTCTGGCGGTGGCATTGGAATTATAGATGTTCCGGAATCATCAATTGAGCGCGGACGAGTGAGGATCAAGGTTGTCTACGGAGGTATTTGTGGAAGTGACCTTCACTATGCTCAGTCCGGTAAGAACGGAATATATGAAATAACTGAACCAATGGTTCTAGGGCACGAAATTGTTGGGATTGTAGAAGCTGTTGGTTCTGATATCGATGATGTTTCCGTAGGTGATCATGTAGCAGTCCACCCTGGTATTCCAACACCGCCTCCGGGCGGGGAATTGGGTCGCGGATACCACCTTGCTGAGTGTGGAACATATTTTGGTAGCGCCTCGACTTCGCCTCACACGCCAGGCGGGTTTTCGGATTACGTAACGGTGAATCACTCCCAGATACGTATGCTTCCGGAAGGTCTTTCCCTACGTCGTGCTGCACTCGCTGAGCCCTTATCGGTGGCGCTACATGGAATACATCAAGCGCCGTCTGGCATCACGGATGCCAAGGTATTGGTTGCTGGTGCGGGACCGATTGGTAGTCTCGTGGTGATTGCCCTTCGCGAACGCGGTGTTGAAGACATTACAGTGACGGATATTGTGCCTAGAGCAGTTGAAACTGCGAGTCGGGCAGGGGCAAAGAAAATTATTTTGTTAGGAAGTGACGGGCCTCCTGCCACGGAATCCTTTGATCTGATTATTGAGTCTTCGGGTAGTACCCATTCGTTGATCTCGGCTCTTGACTGGGTCCGTCGTGGTGGGACAATCGTGCAATTGGGACTGCTTCCGTCCGGCGATCTGAAGGTGCCGCTGGCGTCCTTGGTGAGTAAGGAAGTTACCCTGCGCGGTTCCCAGAGATTTGATGTAGAGATGGATGAAGCCATTTCAATGCTTGCTCGGAATGATTGTTTTGACGAGATCGTGAGCGACGTTTACCCTGCGTCTCAGGCGGAACAAGCGTTTTCTCTTGCTGCAGATTCATCGCGTTCGTCGAAAGTGCTTCTTCAATTCTCCGATGATCCGACTGAGTAGAAGTATTTTCCAATGTCACTTGAGATTGATTGACAGAGTGGCGGTCACCTTCGAGCCGCTTGAAGTGCCATGACGCGGCTCGCGCTGAAGCCGAACTCGAAGTCCTGGTGATGCATGCATGCGTGTTCCTGGACACGTCAAACCGGTTGTTGCTGAAGCATTGAGTGCACAGCGCGACAGGTCACCCGGGCTCCACTAGACAACCTCGACAACTCGCGAGCCGCCCCCGCAACCGAATCGCCGCGGAATGCCCTACAATCGTTTGCCGTTTATGGGTAAACAGGCGAAGATGGGACTGAATTCTAGGAATTCCAAGCTAATTCTTGCGGTGAGCCGAAGGGGAACGCTATTAGCGGCAACTCGATAGAGACCATGGTCGTAGTCATCATCGAAGACGACCCCGATGTTGGGGTCTTGCTCGATGATGTTTTTCGGTCGGCGGGCTTCGAGACGATCCGCACGACCTCCGGTCTCGAGGGCGTGGCGGCGGTTCGCGAGTACGATCCGATCATCACCACGGTCGATATTAACCTGCCCGATATCGACGGTTTCGAGGTTTCGCGCCGCATCCGCAAGGTCAGCGAGAGTTTCATCGTGATGATCTCGGCGCTGAGTGACGAGACGGATGTCGTGCTCGGCCTCACCTCGGGCGCGGATGAATACCTCATCAAGCCATTCCGGCCCCGCGAATTGCGCGCCCGCATCGAAGCACTCATGCGCCGTTCCCGCACGCTCACCGGCGCCGCGCCAAATGTTTCGGCCGCGCCTACCTTGCGCGTCGTGTCGGATGCATACCCCGACCAAGCTTCGCGGGTCGCCTCTGGCGCGCACCCCGCTGAATCCCGACGTCTGACCTCCGCTTCGACGCACCTTCCGGATGCCCCGGCCACCGAAACCTCGCACCTCGCGACGGGCGCCCGGGCCATGGACGCTTCGTCCTCTGCCTCGGATGCACCCGCCGCCCAGCCTTCGCGCTTCGTCTCGGACGCACAAGTCGCGCAGTCTCAGCGGTTCGGTCCGGATACACCCGCCACCCAGGCGCCGAGCGCTGCCCCGGTCTCACAAGTCTCGGCTCCGGCAACACCCACCGGCACGCGGCGCGCGAACCGCGCCCGCGTCGCGCGTCATGAAGCGATCAACTCTGACGTTTACCCCGTAATCCCGGCACGGAACCCAACCGCAACGCTGTCGATCCCGGTGATCGATCAGCAGGCCGGTCACTGGCAGTCGCATCGCGACGTCAGTTTGAATCTCGAAACTCACACCGTGCTGGTCGCGCAGCAGGAAATCGATTTGACGCCGACCGAGTTCGATCTACTCGCGACTCTTCTCGAATCAAAGCGGCGCGTGCGCAGCAAGGCGGACCTCGCGCTGGTGGTTCGTGGGGATGCGTTTGGTTCCGAATCCTTCTACGTCGGTGAGTCCGATAAGCGCGCGATCGAGGCGCATATGGCGAACCTTCGCCGCAAGCTCGGCGATTCCCCGAGCGAGCCGCGCTACATCGAAACAGTCCGCGGTGTCGGCTATCGCCTCACCCGCCAAACCCCACACGACTAGCCCCGCGCCGAGCTCCAGCGCGCCGAGCCGCGCCGCAGTGCCCCGCGCCCTGACGACATGCCACCGAAAATCTAGTCGACCACTCTCAGGAAAGTGGTCGACTGCACTTTCGGTGGTATATCGCGAGAGATGAAAGTGGTCGACTGCACTTTCGGTGGTATTTCGCGGGGTGGAGGTATGCGCGCGGGGCACACCCGGCACACCCGGCACACCCGGCCCAGCCGCCAGCGCAGCTAACCCACCACAGCCCACGGCGAGCGGTCGTGGTCGGTGATGCCTTCCACGGGGTCTTCGCCCTCGTTCCACCACTTGGCTTCGAAGGGGACGCCGTCGACCACGACGCGGTCGCCCTTCTCGTAGAGCACCGCGGAATCCCACGAAGGGTACGTCCCCGCGGCAACCGTCGGCAGCGCGTAGGGTTCGTCATCCGCCATGACGGCACCGACCAGCGTCCAGGCGGTTTGTTCGGCGGCGAGCGTCGGGTCGTCGGGTTCGGGCGCACCGGTGACCCACCATTTCGCGACGTAGATGTACCCGTGCCAAACCACTTTCACGCCGGCCGAGTACGCGCGGTCCGGCGACCAGATCGGGTAGGGGCTCGTGGCCGGGTCATCCGGCACCGGCGTAGCTACCGGCGCCAACGTTGCCGTATCGGCCGGCGCCTCGTCGAAGCCCGCGGCGAGCACGCTCGCAAAGGTCACCGACTGCGGAACGCCACTGCACGCATCCGACACGACCGTGAGGTCGGGGTAGTTGGGCCCGCATTCGCGGTCTCGGTTGATTGACCACATCGACATTCGGGCAAGCTCGCGTTCCTGCGCGAAGACGCTCAGCGTCTGCGCGTCGGCGAGGGTGAAGACCTCTTCGCGAATGTCGTTCTGCCCGATCATGGGGGTCGCGCCCATGAGCGCCCAGGCGCCGCCGGGCGGCAGCGCGATTCGGCGTTCGGCGTAGAGCGAGGCGAGTTGGTCGTGTACGGCTTCGAGTCCCTCGATGGATGCATCGGCCATTGAAAGATCTCCAAGGCCCGTTCCGTAGTTCATCACCATGGCATTGACGCCGGTGAGGTTGACGCCGCCGTCGAGGAGTTGCCGGACGGCCGCAACACCCTGCTCGGTGAGTCCGGCCATAGCGGTCGGCAACGTCACCCAAACGTCGAGTTCCTGCCCCGCATCGAGCCGTTCTTGCTGGAGGATCGCGAGGGCTTGCGCGCGACGTTCCCCGGCTGCAACATCGGTGAGGTTTGTGCCTTCGAGGTCGAGGTCGATGGTGGTCACGTTGTAGCGGTCGAGGACGGCACGGTAGGCGCTCACGAGGTCGTCCACCGATGAACAGGCGGAGGCGAGTTCGGTGTTGATGGCGCCGCCGAAGGAGACGGCGACGTGGGCGCCGTCGCGGCGCATGGTGTCCACGCGACGGTCGAGATCGAGCTGGCTGCCCGCATCCGAGAGGCTGTAGGCGGCGCCCCAGCTCGGCGAACACGTGGTCGGGGAGGCTGCGACCACGAACGCCAGCACTACGGCGCCGGGAGCCTCGCTGTCGACGACCGGGTTTTCGGTGACGGATGCGGCGGTCACATCGAAATAACCGCCGTACCAGCGCGGTCCCGCGCTCGTGCTCGAAGTGGGGGCGTGTTCGCTGATGTACCAGGGCACGGCGGCGATGCCGAAGATCACGGCAAGGCAGACGAGCACGCCGACGCTCACACGCCAGGGGGAGAGTCGCTGGCCCTCGTGTCGCCCGGGGGTCTGCGGGTTCTTACTCATACGTTCTTCACCGTCTCAGTCGCAAAGTCATCGGACACTCCTCGCCGTACCGGGAACCCGGCTCGGGCGAGTTCCGCCACGGCGGCAGCTTCCGGTGTGCCGGGCGCTGGGTGCCCCTCCCGCAGGGCCACGCGCCAGTCCGGCACATCCACATCCGAAGCATCCACCCCATCCGAAGCGTCCGCCTCGGGCTTCGCAATATCCACCCACATCCAGTCGGTAAGGCCGATCCAGACGTCGACCACAGCCGGCCGGACCCCGATATTCGACAGGAAAGCCCAGGTCCCGCAGACGGCGTTGAAGGCCGAGAACCCGAGGGTCCACCAGGAGCCGTCGTACCAGCTGCGCCAGGCGACGAGCACCGAGTAGATGATGATCACAAGCGGGGCGATGATGTAGAGCATGGGGGAGCTCGTGCGGTCTTTCACCTTCGGGGTGCGGGCGAAGGGAATCTTGCGCCCGGTGAGCCCTTGCTGCATTGATTTGAGTACGCCCGCGAGGTTGACCGGCAAGAGGATCAGGTTGAACCCGTAGATGCGGAAGATGTCGCTGCGCTTATAGCCCGAATAACGCAGGTCGCTGGCCATGGCCAGGAAGTAGGGGAGGGCTCCGATGAGGATGAACGGGCTGACGAGGCGCGAGTCGTAGGGGTAGGCGAGGAGGAAGATGAGTCCGAAGCTGGCCCAGGCGATCGAGGCCATGTAGTTCACTCGCTGCGTGATTTCGCCGAGGGTGAGGGGTTTGTGAGCGCGGCGGGCGTCGCGCATCCGCCGCCAGAGTTTGGGCATGATCAGGAGCCCGCCGTTGGCCCAGCGGCGTCGTTGGACGACGAGCGAGCCCCAGTCTGGTGGGGTGGCGCTGTAGCTGAGGCGTTCGGGGTAGTTGACGAGGCTCCAGCCGTGGACTGCGAGGTCGACGCTCGATTCGGTGTCTTCGATGACGGTGCGGTCTTGCACGTAGCGGCGCACTTCGAAGCCGTTATCAGTGTCGATTTCGAGGATGTCGTCGAGCGCTTCCATGCGGATGACCGCGTTGGCGCCGACCCAGAAAGTCGCGTTGTACTGCGTCATTCCCTGGTGCAGGATGTGCTGGACGTCGGTGGTTGCCCCGGCAAGACGTTCGATGCGGGTCGGGGCTCCGCGGAAGGATGAGTACGGGGTTTGGACGACGGCGACGGATGCGTGTTCGGGCTGTTCGAGGAAGTGAACGAGTCGCAGGCAATAGTCGCGCAGCAGCACCGAGTCGGCATCGAGGGTGAGCACATAGTCGGAGTAGGGCACTTCAAGGTCGGCCTCGACGCCGCTTGGGGCGGGCAGTAGCATGAGCCCGTCTTCGGTGCACTGCTCGACAAACCGCCCACCGAGGAGCCCCATATACGAGTTGAGGTTCATCGCCTTATTCGCCTCGTGCGACAGCGACGCGTAGCGCTTCCGCTCAAAGAAGGTCACCTCCGCCGAAAAGATCCGTACCAGCCGCTCCAGCAACTCCCGGAGTCGCTCCTGAGGGATGCATGCCCCCTCCGCCAGCGCGGCTTCAAGCGCACTCGCCGTAGTCTCCAGATCCTCCGCCAGCCCAATCAGCACTTCCTCCACAAAGAAGTCGTCAACATGGTCCTCCCGCGGCTCCGTCGCCGCAGCCCCGCGCAGCACCCGCACCGCAAACCGGTACTCCTCCGCGACGAACTCCACCAGTCGCTCGCTGAGTAGGCCCCCGGCCGTATCGAAGCGCCCAAGATTGACGTCACTTCGATACGTCGCTCCGCTCCTACTCAGTGACCGGCTCTCTCCCCGCCCGCTGAGTAGGCCTCCGGCCGTATCGAAGCGCCCCAACGCACCCCGCACCCTCTCAGCAGGCCCCCGCAACGCCGCCTCAATCTCGCCAGGCACCGCCCGCGTCGCCTCCAGTCGCGCCGCAACGACAGGATCCGCAGGCTCCGGCTTATCGTCAATCAGCAGCACCACCCGAATTGCCGGGTATTCCTGCAGCGCCGCCGACCACAGCGTCTTCCTCACCACAGAGGTCTCTTCCGCATAGCTCGGCACGAGCACGGTCAGCGGTTTGTGTTCCACCGTGAAGTGCCGGTCGAGATCCGCTCGCGAGGCCCGCTGATGCTCCCGAAAGCGCTGATACGCCCCGAGCCGGGAGACGAGGTACATGAGCGCCGAGAAGGTCAGCGCCGACACCACGAGCACATACGAGAGCCCCTCGACCACGCGCCAAGCGGTGTCAATCACGCCCGAGAGAAAGAGCGTCATCGTGACACTCAACACGTAGCAGGCCCACATCACCACGGTCAGCCAGATTGCCGCGCGCGCCAGAATGAGCTTCCGCATCGAGGGTCGCTCGTGGACCGAGGGGAGGGGTGGGCGCGGTTTTTCGGTGCCCCATTGGCGACGCTTTCGTCGCGGAGCGATGTGGGTCATGAACGGTTCCTCAGATTGCCATTCCGATATCGCCGGTGCGGCGATCCATGAAGAAGCATAGGATGTTCAGGGCCACTAAACCCCTGACCCGGGCAGTTCTTTGCAGAATCTTGAGGGAATCCTGAGGGGCGCCGTTCTGGGTTATCTTTATCAGGCATTGCGCCCCGAGCAAGCACTGCCCACAAGCAGGCCGGCAAACGCTCCGCAGGCATCCCCACAAGCATCCGAACCCTGAATCGAGGCCGCACATGGTGCGCACAATGTCCGTGTGGCGTTGGCAGCTCATCTTTGCGGGGAGCATTCTCGCGATCACCGTGATGGTGCTGGGCCTGCGCCCGGAGGTTTTCGCCGCCCCCACGTATCTCGCCGGGCTCGTCACGATTCTCGCGGCGACGATCACAGTGTTGGCCTTGCCGTGGGAGTACCTCTCGGCCCGGCTCGTGTTCGCGGTGCCGCTGGTGGATGCGCTCGCGATTGGGTTGATGACAAACGTTCCCGATATTCGATTCGGGATGCTCTGGGTCTTTCCGGTGGTCTGGGTTGCGATGTACTACTCGATGCGGCACGTGCTGGTGATCCTCGCGCTTGTGACGGCGTGCCTGATCCAGTTCGGTCACCAAACCAGGGACCCGAGCGATATGCTGCTGCGCGCCCTAGTCGTCTCGCTCACGCTGTGCTTCCTCGGCGCCACCGTGAATATTGGCGCGCGGCGTGCCCGCGCGAGCAGGCGGCTGCTGCGGCGGCAGGCCGAGCAGATCGGTTCGGCCGCGGAGCGCGCAAAGGCCCATCGGCAGCGGGTCACGCAGATCATCGATTCGCTCGATATTGCGCTCGTGGCGGTGACCGACTGCGGCACGATCATCGAAATGAACGATGCCTATCGCAGGCTTTACGGCCGTGACCACAAGGGCACCAGTCTGAGCAGCACGGTGGTGGAGTATGACGATTGGCAGGGGGAGCCGCTAGCTCCCGAGCAGAGGCCGCTTGCCCGTGCGGCCCGCGGCGAAACGCTCAAGGATGAGCGCATTTGGCTGTTTGACGCCGAGGGCCAGTGGCACGCGCTTGAGGTTTCGACCGAGCCGATGGCGAGCGTCACGGGGGATGCGCACACGACCCTGCTGATCATGAATGACATCACCGCGGCGCTCGCGGCGGCGGAGGAGCGCCGTACCGTGGCGACGATCGTGACGCATGAGCTGCGGAACCCCCTCACCGCAATCCTGGGGCACGTCGATCTCTTGCTCGAGCAGGAGGATCTGCCCGAGCCGACCGCGAAGAAGCTCGAGATCATCGCGTCCGCGGCCGAGCGGATGCAGCGGCTCGTCTCCGCCACGCTCGACCAAACCCGATCGGAGGCGCAGCTGCTTTCCGAGCCGGTCGATCTTCGGCAGCTCTCGGAGTCCTCCATCGCCTCGTTCCTCCCCACCGCCGAGCAGCAAGGCCTGTCGCTCGATATTGAAGGGGCCGACACGCTCCCGATTTACGGGGATGCCTTCCGGCTGCGGCAGGTGTTCGACAACTTGCTCAGTAACGCGGTGAAATACACGCCCGAAGGTGGCCACATTGCGGTGCGCCTCGGCGCGAGCGCCGAGGGTGAAGCCGAGGTCACCATTGCCGACACCGGTACCGGCATCGCGCCGGCCGATGTCGACCGGATCTTCCAGCGCTACTACCGCAGTCAGGATGCACTCGACAGCGGCATTCCCGGCACCGGTCTCGGGATGAACATTGTTCGCGAAATCGTCACCGCGCATGAGGGCACACTCGAGATCAAGAGTGATCTCGGCGAGGGCACCTGCATCACGCTGCGGTTCCCCCGGCAGCCGATTACCAAGGAGACCGCCTGATGTTCGCTACGACTATGACAGCGACCGCTACTGCCACCGCCGTCACGATTACGGTGGATAACTCCGTGAGCCTCATCGCGCTTGTCGCCGTGTCCACCGCGCTCGTGATTGGCCTCGCGACGCTCGCGCGCCCGAGTTACGCCACGATCGCCTGGGGTGTCGGGTTCGGGATTGGTTTGGTGGGCACCTTCCTCTGGGTCGCCGGTAACCAGTTCGAGCACCGCGTGCTGCAGGCAGTCGCATCAGGGCTGATCCTGAGCTTTGAGCCGTGCATTTGGTTGGGGCTGCGCTACTTTTCGAGAAAGCGGCCGATCTGGTGGCCGGTATTGGCATTCGTGATCGGGGCGCCAGTGGTGCTCGGCATCGGTGCTCTGACCGACGCCTACACCGTGATCTTCCGCGCCGTGTACCTGGTCGCCGGCATCTTCGCCGTCCTGATTGCAGTGGAACTCATGCGGGGTCGGCGCACCGGCCGCGATATGGTCCTGCCCCTGGCGATCGTGTCGTGTCTCTTGGCAGCGGTCGCCGCGGTGAGTTTCGTGGTGAGCCTGATCAACACCGATCTTGTGAGTGGCGAATCCCAGCTGACGGTGCTCCGAGACATCAACCGCATCGGCATTCTCATTAGCGCGGTGTGCGGGGCTTTCACCCTGGTGTTGCTCGTGCGTTCGGCACCGACGGCCGCGCCGCAAGATCTCGAAGATCTCGAACGCACCCGCAGCCGTTTGCTTCGCGCAAAGGACCAGCGTGACCGCAACTGGTCGGTGCTCGATATCCGCCTGGATGACCGGGCAGACCTTCGCGAGGCATGGACAGCAACGACCTACCGGCAAATCGTACAGACCTTTCAAGAACGCGTGTGCCGGATGCTTCCCGCGACGGCGGATGCACACCGCGTCGCCGATGACCGCGCCATCGTCGTGATTCATGGAGATGAGGATGCAGTCGAGCGCTACCTGCGGTCGCTCCTACGAGCCATCAGCGTGATCGAAGAGGAAGGCCCCCTTGCGGGCGTTCGCGTCTCGGCGAGCGTCGGCTGGGCACCGGCGGCCGTCGCTGGTTACGAGTTGGATGAGCTTGTCCAGACCGCAGCGGATGCCGCAACTCGTGCCCGACGTAATGGTGGCGACCGGTGGGAGCGAGTGCAGGTTCCTCGGCAGATTCCCCGGCAGACGTCACCGAAACTATAGTCACCAGTTCACGGTGGCCCAACTATCATGTCTCTACTAATGTAGGACCCTGTCCAGATAACAAAATCATTACAAAATCCTCGGAGCACAAAAACTTTCGCAAAACTGCGTCATAGTTTGTATATCGTGCGCGTGAATCAACAAATAACCTGATCCATGTCGGGACATAATTGAGATAGGTTTCTTGCAAAACGGACAGGACTTTCCCAGGTTGGTGAATCGCACCTGCCGGGTGGCCCAAAACTCTCCGTGTGATCTAGCTGTGCGAAGGAAAACGAATTGTCTCTCACGAATAGATCGACGATTGATGCTGCCTCGGAGTGGCCAACGCGGCCTCTACTGTGGCGACGGCTGCCGAGTTTGAGCACCACAATTACTTCGATCCGAGGAGAGGGTTCGATTGATGAATTTTGACGTGACCAAGGCAGTCATCCCAGCCGCTGGTCTTGGGACCCGCTTTCTCCCAGCCACCAAAGCGATCCCGAAGGAGATGCTTCCGGTAGTTGATCGCCCCGCCATTCAATACGTCGTCGAAGAGGCTGTTCATGCGGGCTTAGATGACATCCTGATGGTTACTGGGCGAAACAAGACACCCCTCGAAAACCATTTCGACCGCGTCCCGGCTCTTGAAGCTGCGCTAAAGAATCGTGGGGACGACAAGCGTCTCCGCGCGGTTCGCCAAGCGTCCGAACTTGCAGATGTTCATTACCTCCGTCAAGGGAGCCCTCTCGGTCTCGGGCATGCAGTGCTACGGGCCGAGCAGCATGTTGGAGGTAAATCATTTGCTGTCCTTTTGGGTGACGACATAATCGAAAATGGCGGTGAGCTCATGAAAGCGATGATTGATGTGCATCGAGAGACTGGCGCCAGCGTTGTCGCCGTTCAAAAAGTGCCAGAGGAACAGGTCTCGTCGTACGGAGTGATTTCACCTGATGCTGAGCGTAGTCAGAAGGTGCCCTTGGCTGATGATGGATCGTGGCAGGCGCTTTGGGTGAATGGCCTCGTCGAAAAACCTCGATTGAAAGAAGCGCCTTCAAACTTAGCGATTATTGGGCGCTACGTGCTTCGCTCAGAAGTGTTCCAGGTACTCCACGAAACGGATCCAGGACGGGGTGGCGAAATTCAACTAACTGATGCGCTTCAGACGATGGCAACACGGCCTGACCTCGGTGGCGTGGTTGCATTAGTATTTTCGGGGAGACGCTTCGACACCGGTAATAAATTGGATTACTTGAAAGCAAATATAGAGTTTGCAATGGTTCACCCAGAGATTGGCTCTCAAGTGCGTGAATGGATTAGGGAATATTCATTGCAGATGGATAAATTGACGGACCCTGATCCCCTTCTAAACTAGCCTTTGATGGCCAAAATCTAGTTACCCACACCCCGAGTTAAATAAGAAATCTTAGTATTCCCCTCGAAGCTCTTAGCTTCACGCCTGTTCACATTAACTTTGTACGCTCCCTCCCTGGTTGCATTGCTTGAATCAAAATGATGCGAGAACAGGGCCTGCTCCAGGAGTTGCAGAATGCTAAACAAGAATTTGAGGACTAGTTTCGATGCAATCAAATCCGCAAACTCACGCATTCCCGCCACAGGACGACAGTGCGAAAATTGATGAACCTCATTCATCTTCTGTTCCTATGAAGTCTCCGACTCAGAGCAACACCTCGTCTTGGGAAACCGGGCGCGGGCGCGGATGGCGTGTTAGGTATAGTCGATACCTATGGTCCACTGACTTAATCGTTCTCATTGGCGTAGTTTTTGGTACGCAGTTCGCATGGTTCGGCTTCGGAAACGTGGAAGTTGCTACGACGACAGACGCTTATGGATTTAACATTCCGTATTGGGTTTTTTCCACGGGCCTTGTGTTTGCATGGATGTTTGCGCTAGCCCTACGTGATTCTAGAAGCGATAGAGTCGTCGGTGCCGGGAGTTCAGAGTACATTAACGTCGTTCACGCGAGTGTAGCGCTCTTTGGTATTGTAGCAATCGTTGCCTTCCTTACCAGGATTGAGGTGGCGCGTGGTTACCTCTTACTTGGTCTTCCAATGGGCATCACTCTGCTGTTGCTCGCTCGATGGCTCTGGCGCCAATGGTTAGTCTCGAAGCGGGCGCTGGGTGCTTATATGGCGAGAGTATTACTTGTAGGTTCGCGAAGCTCAGTTCAGCAGATACTGTACGATCTCACCAAGAACCCTGGTGCCGGATACCTAGTCGTTGGCGCGTGTATTACAGACGGTAAAATTGGTGACAAGATTGAAGCGGCCGGTAGAAGTGTTCCTGTTTTTGGTTCTGCTGACGATATTCCCAAAGCAATGGAATCGTCAAATGCTGACACTGTGGCAGTGACGAGCACTGGGAACCTGTCTCCAATGAAAGTCAAACAAATTTCTTGGAGTTTAGAAGCTGGCCGACAACATTTGATATTGGCGCCAAGTATTACAGATATAGCCGGTCCTCGTATTCATACAAGACCAGTCTCTGGTCTTCCTTTAATACATGTTGAGACACCGCGGTATTCGAGAGGGCAAAGGTTCGTAAAGCGAACGGCAGATCTCATTTCTTCAATTCTTGGAGTGGTCGCCATAAGTCCGTTGCTGATTTTTCTCGCAGTAATAGTAAAATGTTCAAGTCGTGGGCCAATACTATTTAGGCAGAAAAGAATCGGTCGTAATGGGCGCGAGTTCGAAATGCTGAAGTTCAGATCGATGGTTGAGAATGCAGAAGATCTGTTGCCTTCTCTTCTGGATCAACGAGACAGCGGAAATGAAGTCCTGTTCAAGATGAAGGACGACCCTCGAATCACTAAAGTGGGACGTTTCATGCGTCGGTATAGCCTGGATGAACTTCCTCAACTCTTTAACGTTATCAGAGGCAATATGTCGTTAGTGGGTCCCCGTCCTCCACTCGCCCGGGAAGTCGAAACATATGATTCTCACGTTCATCGCCGTTTCCTAATGAAGCCCGGTATCACGGGAGCTTGGCAAGTCAGCGGTCGTTCTTCCTTGTCTTGGGATGAGTCAGTACGTTTGGACTTGGCTTACATCGAGAATTGGTCGCTTTCTCGCGACCTTATAATTTTGTTGAAAACTGCAAAGGCAGTTCTTGCGCCCGGTGAAACGGCTGCCTAGAGAGTGATCAACCGCAAGAAGTTGGCTGTTAATTCGAGCTGCTATTCACAGCCCGATTTAGTTGTCCAATTCTTATAAAAAGTATTGCCGATGTCAACGAAAGGAAAACAAGTGCAGAATGTAGTCATAGTAGGCCAGGGTTATGTAGGCCTGCCCCTCGCCGCTGGTGCAGTTAAGGGTGGATTCAAGGTTTATGGACTCGACCTAAACGATAAGAAGGTCGCTACCCTGAATTCTGGTAAAACGGTCATCGATGATATTTCCTCGGAGGAGATATCGAGAATGATTGAATGTGGATACGAAGCCACGAGTGATTCAAGCGTATATGGTAATGCTGACGTAATTGTTATCTGCGTACCGACGCCTCTTGGGGAAGCGAAGGCACCCGACTTGAAGTACGTAAAGGATGCAGTTGCGTCAATCGGTCAGCATGTTAAGGCTGGCACCCTCATTATCCTCGAGTCCACAACGTACCCAGGAACGACCGGAACACTTGTAGCACCGATTCTGGAAGCAGCGGGGTTTCAGATTGGTAAGGATATTTTTCTGGCGTTCTCTCCGGAACGTATTGATCCTGGTAATACTACTTATGGCTTGGCTAACACTCCAAAGGTTGTCGGCGCAGATGACCCCGAGTCTCGACGCTTGGCACAACAATTTTATTCCAAGATCGTTGACGAAGTTGTGCTCGTGTCTGGAACAGCAGAAGCTGAGCTGACCAAACTTCTTGAGAACACATATAGACACGTCAACATTGCTCTAGTGAACGAGTTAGCCATGGTGTGCAAAGAACTCGATATTGACATCTGGGAAGTAATCCGGGCGGCTGCAACCAAGCCTTTCGGTTTTCAAGCGTTCTACCCTGGACCAGGAGTTGGCGGACACTGTATTCCAATCGATCCAAATTACCTTAGCTATCGTGTCAAGGATTCCCTCGATCGACCCTTCCGATTCGTTGAACTTGCCGAAGAGATAAACTCTTCCATGCCGGCCTATGTGGTAACGCGCGTACAAGAAGTCCTAAATGGTCAGCGGAAGGCACTCAACGGGAGTAAAGTATTACTTCTTGGAGTAACGTATAAGAGCGGTATTTCAGACACGCGGCAAAGCCCCGCTGTACCTATTGCTCAGAAATTGACACAAAACAAGGCTGTCGTATCGTTCTACGATCCTTTCATCGAAGAGTGGGAATTCGAGCCGTCCCGAGTCATTGCTCGATTGAGTGACTTGAACGCCGCCGTGAAGGAAGCTGATATTGTAGTGCTGCTTCAAAATCATCATGAGCTAGACCTCGAGAAGATTTCGAGCGACAGCAAATCCTTCCTGGATACGCGCGGCGCCGTAGGTGGAGAAAGAATTGAAAGACTCTAGAGACATATCTGACAATAGTGCCAAATATCAGTGTAAGGCACTGGGAGTGGAAATAACTCCATTCCGCATGAACGATTTTTTGTCGACTCTGTCTGATAAATTTCGGAACAGTTCAAGAGCGATTGTTGCCGGACATAATCTTCACAGCGTCTACCTTTACCACTCAAACCATAGCATGCGCGTTTTTTATGAGTCTGCATCGCTAGTACTGCCAGACGGGATGCCGGTACAAATTGATTACCGTCTATCTGGGGGAAGAATAAAATCTGAGAGAATCGGTTCCACAGACTGGCTCCTCCACCTTGACAGAGTCGAGCATCTTTCTCGATTGCTCATCATCGGGGCAGGGGCGAAGGCCAACAGCCGTACCGTCGACAGAATGAAGAAATTACTACCTCATTGCATAGTTCGTGGGATACCCGGTGATCAATGGGACTCAGAAAAAGAACGTCAAGCTATCCAAGCTTATGAAGACTTTCAACCAAATTTAACATTATTGGGCTTGGGCATGCCCCTTCAAGAATCAGTGGCATTGCGTCTCCAAGAACTACCGTCTGGCGGCACGATTGCCACAGTCGGCGGCGCTATAGATCAACTTGCTGGCGAGCAAAGAAATTCACCAAGGTGGTTGGGGCGCCTGGGGCTAGAATGGTTGTGGCGCCTCATTACTCAACCGTCTCGTTTAGCTCACCGTTATCTTGTTGAGCCATGGAAACTGCTTTCACTTCGACTGAAAATGCTAACGAGACAAGGTCACTAGGCTAATCAAAATGAAGAATCTCTTAGTCTCTGCGGTTATTCCGACCATCGGTCGTGACTCCCTTCGAGAGTCTGTTGAGTCCGCATTGAACCAAACGAATTGTTCAGTCGAGGTTCTGGTCGTGTTGGATGCTCCTGAGGAACGCTCGCGAGTAGGAGTGATTCTCGAGGGACTTCCGTATACCCTTCTATTTACTGACCGGGAAGGAGGCGCCGCTGCCAGGAATGTGGGATTAGCAGCAGCTAGCGGTGACTATATTGCCTATCTAGACGACGACGATACTTGGCTTCCGAATAAATCAAGTAGGCAAATTTCGGCAATTAGCCAAAGTACCAATCCTCTTCGGACATTTTCGGTCACTGGTTCGCAGTTTATCCGCGAGGATGGAACTATTGCTGCAAACAGCGCATCTATTTATCAAGGTTCACCTGAGGATTTCCCGAACTACTTAGTGGCCAGGAGATCACTAAGGCATGGCAGCGTTTATTTCCAGACACCTTCGCTATTTGGCCCGAGTAAACTCATGAAAGATAATCCTTGGGACTCGACGTTACTCAAGCATCAAGACTGGGACTTGTTTGTTCGTCTCGTTGCGGAAGAGCAGGCCAATTTCGTCATTGTCGAAGAACCACTCGTTACAGTAAATCAGGGATCGCCAGGGTCTGTTTCTCGTTCTTCAAAGTGGACAAGAGGAGCGACTTGGCTGGCGAAACATAACCATCTCATAACTGGTCGGTCAAGGTCAGATTTTATTCTGCTTCACATTCTGCGACCCGCAATTGCTAATCACTCGTTAAAAGGTGTGAGCATTGCCTTCCGAAACTTTACCGGTGCCTTACCGCACTCGGGAGCATTTCTTAGGTTTATTGCTGGTCTAGTATTGAATAAGTAGAAGAACTTCATTGACTGATTATATATTCCTGATTTTCGGGAAAGCGAGTTCCGCGGCCGCGCAAATGGTCATGCTTCTCTTCCTCGCTTCTGACCTCTCTGCGCAACAACTTTCATTAGTCTTAGCGATATACTCGCTTGCTTCGATCGTTGCTTCAATAGGTGACCTCGGACTCGGTACTTTTGTTATGCGCGAGTCATCGTATGGGGACATTGGGCGAGCAAATCAGGCCATTTATACTGCCAATGGCCTAGCAGTAGTAATGGGTATTCTTGGAACTAGTTTTCTAGTAATTGCGAGCGCTTGGTTGCCGGCCCTCCTACCGACTTCACCTCTATTGTTGTGGGCGGCAACGGAACGCGCAACAGAAACTCGTTGTCTTCGGTTGATAGCCGAGACAAAAATCCTGCGAGTTTCACTAATTACCGCTGGACGGAGACTTGGGGCTCTTCTTATTTTTTTCGGATGCTTGTTCTTCCTAGATACTGCGTGGTCCTTCTCCGTCGCGCTCTTAACTGCCTCGGCTGCAGCTTTTGTCATAGTTGCCTATTTCACGCCTATTCCTTCAACTACAAGGAGAAATTATGGCTTAATTGGGGAATCAATTCCCTATATGTTGAGTGGAGTGTCGGGGCAGCTTCGAAATCTGGATGTGCCTGTTATCACCATGTTCCTTTCAGCACCAATTGCTGCGGCATACGGACTGGGCTCTAGGTTGTCAAGTCCATTTATGTTGGTTTTTTCATCTATGTCTAATATTATTCTTACACGGGCCCGTGATATGCCTAGACATAAATTGATGTTGTATCTAACTTCACTAGTTGCAGGAGCGGTCGTCATGTCTGTATGCGGACTATTTCTGCTACCCGTAATCACATCCGTATTGTCTACTTTTGTTGAATGGATAACGCCCCAATATTCCTTGGTTATCGTTCTTGTGGCATGTAGTTATCTATTCGCAGGAACCGGAATTATTTTTGGTTCGGTCTGTGTCGCACATGGTCTTCAACGCGAACTTTCTCGAGTAAATCTGATCACTGTCGTAGTGAGTCTAGGGCTAATCGCCACGGTTTCGCTGATATTTGGATTTGGCTGGTTGGCGGCATGCGCTTCACTGACTTGTTATGCGACTCAGCTCGTGACGCTTGGCAGCTTGATCTGGAAACGTACCCAAGGAAGATAGATTAAATGACCGATTCCATCGTTGTTGCTATCGCAACTTATAAGCGCCCAACTGAACTTGAGCGACTCATTAGATCGATATTGATCGCAGCCGATTGTGGACCCAGCCTCAGTGTTAACATTATTGTAGTTGACAATGATGAATTGGGTAGTGCTCGAGAGGTAGCAGAAAGCTTTAACGATTCGAATATAGAGTATTACGTGCAGCAAATTCCGGGCATAGCTGCGACTCGGAACCTTGCTATCGAGAAAGCAGGTGAGGTCGACTTCATAGTCTTTGTTGACGATGATGAATTCGTTGAGCCGCAATGGTTGACGGAACTCATTAGAGTTCAAAAAGTTACGGAGGCAGAGCTTGTTGCTGGGCCTGTAAAATCCATATTGCCTGCTAAATCACCGAAGTTTATTCTAGAGTCCGGAATATTCGACCGTCCAGAGCGGCCCGATGGAGCCACGATCATGGAGGCAGGAAGCGGTAACTTGTTGTGCTCGTATCGGGTGTTTCAAACGCGCTCTAAATCGGAATGGTTTTCTAATGAATTCGGACTTACTGGCGGTAGCGATGCCGAGTTGACCCGTCGACTTCATCGCGAGGGCAATCGAATTGTGTGGGCAAGCAATGCTGTGGCCTGGGAATATGTTGAACCGCAGCGAGTCTCTCTTGGTTGGCTTTCAAAGCGATACCGTCGTGTGGGTGGGGTTGATTACCGTTTGAGCCCAGGATCATTTGGGAGACGTATTCGTGGAATTACAAGTGGTGCGGCAAGGATCATTAGCGGGGCTCTCCAAGTATCGATTGATGCAGTTCTCAAAAGGCAACTGAACGCATCGGGATTCCGACGATTATTCCGTGGTGTTGGATATATTGAGGCGGCCACTAGGGGTGGCTTTGTCGAATATAAGCGTTCGAAGTAGTGCAGTGGTCTTTGTTTGCTATAGGGTGTGATCCAAGTGGGAGGAGTTCGCACACAAACCTACGAAGTGCTCACAAAGTGATAGTTCGATTCTATGCTGGTCGGACTCATTCTCTAGCCAACCGAAGAGCCGCCTCATATGCGAAAATTGAGTAATTACGGATGAGCTCGTTCTAAATATCCAAACCTTCCGTGATGGTACGAATCGGTCACTGTTTCAAAGTTCTGTATGTATTGGAGATCTCGCCGTAGTGGTTACAATTTCGGATCTAGTCCAACGCGTGTCGCGAAAAGAATCTGCGCGGAGAATCGGTCTTGCGTCTGGCCTGCCAGCACGTGACCATAGACCGGAACTCGATGGACTTCGAGGTCTCGCGCTTCTCGGTGTAGTTTTATTTCACTATTTCGGTAATGGTCGCGTTTCGGGTGGAATCGACATCTTCCTAGCCATCTCGGGTTTTTTATTTACCGGTATGCTGCTTAGGGAATCGGTTCAGTCGGGTGGGACGATTGACTTATGGAAATATTTCGCGCGTTTAGTTCGACGGATAATTATTCCTGCAGTGATTGTGGTCCTAAGTATTTTAGCTGTCGGATTGCTGATTCAGCCTTCAACAAAATTTCCCCAACTTTTTGCTGAATCACGTGCATCGCTCCTATATGTTGAGAATTTTGAATTAATTAACTCACAACTCGCGTACGGGGCAGCTGGGCCTGCTAGTTCTCCTTTCCAGCATTTTTGGTCACTTTCAGTGCAAGGGCAATTTTATTTGATCTGGCCACTTGTTACCGTAGTCGCTGTCTATCTCGCCAAGAGGCTAAGAACTTCTGCCGTCCTAGTTATGGCGTCGCTAATAGGCGTGATCGTGATCGTCTCGTTCTTGCTGGCGATACGTATCGGAGATTACAACCAGGACGCTGCCTATCTGATGACCGTGACGCGTGCTTGGGAGATTGGCTTCGGCGGAGTCTTGGCACTGTTTGGAGCGACAGTGCGACTCCCTAGAGCGTGGCGATTCTTTGTGGGGTGGATTGGTCTCGCACTAGTTGTATCGTGCGGTTTCTTCATTGATGGAGCTATGCTTTTCCCTGGGCCATGGGCGCTGTGGCCGTTGGTTGGATTCGCGCTAGTTATGGTCGCATCGAATCCGTCTGTGGAATCAGTAGCTGGTCCACACTCCAAGTGGAGTTCTCATGGTTTTCTATCAGCAAAGCCCCTCGCATGGATTGCTCAAAGAGCATATGCGATTTATCTTTGGCATTGGCCGCTCCTTGTTTTTTATCTTGAGATACGAAGTAAGCATGAATTAAGCGTCTCTGAGGCCGTGGGTCTTTTGATTGTCGCTCTTGTGCTTGCAATGCTCATGTATCGATTCGTCGAGAAGCCGTTAAAGGTCGCACAGACCTTCGGACCCTACTCTTCAGGCAGCGACCGTAAAACTGTGAATCGCATGCTGGTTGTTACGGCGGTACTCTTGCTCACTGCATCTAGTGTCGGACTAACTGCATTGAATCGTGTTTCAGAGGCGGAGAAGCAGATTGGCTGGGATTTCGATAACTACCCCGGCGCCTTGAGTTTATATAATGGCGAAGCAGTGCCAAAGGTCGATCAGTACTTACCATCCACGGGTGCTTTGCGACACGAGAAGGCAGCATTTTATGAGCGCAACTGTTATCAACCGATGGGGAATGAGCCTGGCACT
Organism: Gulosibacter chungangensis; assembly: GCF_008831155.1. Taxonomy (GTDB): domain Bacteria; phylum Actinomycetota; class Actinomycetes; order Actinomycetales; family Microbacteriaceae; genus Gulosibacter; species Gulosibacter chungangensis. The sequence goes on from NZ_WBKB01000011.1 coordinate 84,558, forward strand.
GATCGTATCCAGGTTTGTGAAGATCCTAATAGGCCAGAGAACCCGAGCGCCACTATCGTTTTATCAGGTGGATCGCACGCAGGCCATTGGTACCGCGCTTGGGAAGTTCTCGCGGAGAAATATAATTGGGAACTCTTAGTAGTAAATAAAGACGCTTGTGTGTTTCAAGCTGTTAGTGACACTCAGAATGACATGTGTCAGTCGTGGAATGCGAACTACATGGAGTGGTTATTAACGGCCGACGTGGATCTAGTAGTTACGCCTGGCACACGAATGCTTACTGGGGAGCCTGAAGTAATTTGGCCAGGTGCTCAGGATCGGTGGGAAGAGATAACCGCTACCGGGACACATCTTCTCCTGATGAGAGGCACGCCACGCCCTGGGGGGACTCAAGTTGACGATTGTCTGGCTGGAGGAAATACTCCCGTCGAGTGTGGTGCAGATTCAAACCAAATAGCTGAGCGGAATCCTATGGAATTGGTCACTTTGCCGGACAAAGCGTTTTACGTTGATTTGACCGATTATGTGTGCCCGGCCGTACTTGGTGAGGAAGAAGAAAATTGTTCGGCGGTCGTTGGCAACGTCGTTGTTTGGTATGACGGATCGCATCTCACCAATGCCTACGTTGAAACGTTGACTCCTATCCTTGAGGAACAATTGGTGACAGAAGCGGCGTGGCTCTTTGAGTGAGTGTGGACCGTTTAGCCGCAGTATTCGGTAACGCACGTGGGTCGATCCTCTAGTGCGGGCGCGGGTACCCAGTAGCTGTCAAGCCCCGGGTTTGGTAGAGGGTTTTTTTCTTGGTTCTCTAGGCGGCTAGTGCCATTGGTTGGTGGAGGTCGTGGGCCTCGGCCGGGGTCAGGTAATCGATCCCGGAGTGCAGGCGGCGCTGGTTGTACCAGCCCACCCATTCTGATGTCGCGGCCATGACTTCGATCAGCCCGCCCCATTCGTGGCAATCGATTGTTTAGCAGTCGTATTCGGTAGCGCACGTGGGTCTATCCGGTGTGTTGAATATTCGCTTCGTCAGGGGCCATCGATCGAGGGTTCGGGAGCCAGCCCACTAATTCTGGAATCGTGGGCTTCGGGGCCACCGATGGTGTGCTTGGGGGCCACCCTGAGCCGTCGTCACTAGTCTCCTTCTGCCGTGTGAAACAGGCACACGGCAGAAGGAGACCATCAATGGTACGAAAAATCAGGGCAAAACTCGTGCTCCAGCTCCGGACTGAGGGCTTATCAGGCCGGGTGTTTAGCCGTCGTATTCGGTAGTGCGTGTGGGTCTATCGGGTAGAGCGGGCGCGAGTATCCGGTAGCGGTCCCGCGCCCGCCTCACGATCACTCCCGTGGGGATTGTTCAGCGACGTGTCGACGCATGTTTGGCCCGTTGAGCTGGACGAGTTCAGCGTTGGACACGATCCGGTTCAGGATCGATTCCGCGATCACCGCGTCATGCAACGACCGATACCAATCTGGCTCTTCACGAACGAGGGTGTAGTCGGTTGAGCGCGTCGGTGGCCGGGTAGGGGTCGAGGTCTCCCGGATGATGGAAGTTCTTCACGCTTGCCATCCCGAAAGACCTCGACGTGCTCCACTCTAC
>NZ_WBKB01000012.1 GCF_008831155.1 Gulosibacter chungangensis
TCATCGTTCGACTTGCATGTGTTAAGCACGCCGCCAGCGTTCGTCCTGAGCCAGGATCAAACTCTCCGTAAATGAACAACACTGACATGAACACAAAACGCATCCACACCAGCAAAATTCGAAATACCTGACCCCGAAAGATCAGAGTTCAATCAACTGACAAAACAAACCACACACACCCACAAAAAAAGGGGCATGTACTGGCTCTCTTTTATCCAAAATAAGGAACCACAAAGGGTCCAAAATGGCATTAGACAATAAAAGTGCACACTGTTGAGTTCTCAAGGATCGGATGCACCCCACCATTTACCACGCCAGACGACTACTGTCGAGCTAGTTTGTGTGGCTTCCTCGTGGAGGCAACTTCACAATCTTACAACAGGCTTCCCTGCGTGTCAACTCCAACTCCCGTGAGATCTAACCGATCTTTCGAAGCGGCGAACCACTCAATATTCTTGAGTCTGGTTCAGACACTGGCAGGCGTTCCCGCCTTGTTGTGTTGTTGTCGTTTCCGGCAACTCCATAAGCATAGGACACTCGAATCCTTCACCGCAAACCCGGGCACCCCAAACCCCTGTCATCCGCACCAACACGCGCCACACGACCAGACAACCCGGGCGTGTCACAGCCAGAATTCCACTATTCCGATACCCATCACGAAGCCGACACCAAGCAATGGGCGCTCCACATGAGCACCCAGTACAGAATCGTCCGCTCCTGACCGTCCACATTGACCGGAAGTCACGACCAGCCCCTCGACTGTTTTATTACCGTCCGATCAAGGGACGTTAGACGCAGCAATCTCCTGCCGCGTCTTTGTCTGCATGACTGCAGATGCGGCACCCCGCCACGGAGCCGTACTGAAATCGACGAAAGCCTCGACTTCAAGAACTGAAGTCGAGGCTTTCAATTGGCGGTGACGGTGGGATTTGAACCCACGGTGGAGTTGCCCCCACACAACATTTCGAGTGTTGCACCTTCGGCCGCTCGGACACGTCACCGCGGACAAATATACGGGCACACGCTTTGTAATTGCAAATTGATTTCCGAAGAAAGTTCAAGAACGGCGTCTCTGCCAGGCGAAACTCACGATGTCGGTGGCTACACATACCCTTACGACATGCCTCCAAAGAGTAAAGCCCGAGTCAAATCTGCGTACACCTGCACCGAGTGCGGGTACGAAGCAGTGAAATGGGTGGGTCGCTGCCCCGAGTGTCAAACCTGGGGCACCATCGAAGAACGCGGCGCCACTACCAAGGGCGTGCACTTCCAAGCCACCGCGTCGAAACCATCGACAAAGGCACGCCCGATCACCGAAGCTACGGGGACGGATGCACAGCACCTCCCCGTCGGGATTGGCGAGTTCGATCGTGTGCTCGGTGGCGGGATCGTGCCAGGCGCTGCAATCCTCCTCTCCGGCGAGCCTGGGGTAGGTAAATCAACGCTGCTCATCGAGGTTGCATCCCGCGTCGCTGCCACCGGTGCCAAGGTGCTCTACATCAGCGCCGAAGAATCGGTCAATCAGGTGCGGATGCGCGCATCCCGTACCGGGGCGCTGCAACCCACGCTCTATCTCGCGAACGAGACTGACCTCGGCACCGTGCTCGGGCATATCGACGAGGTCGAACCAGCCCTGCTTATTCTCGACTCGGTACAAACCGTCTCCTCAAGTGAGGTGGATGCACTCGCTGGGCAGCCGAGTCAGGTCCGGACGGTCGCATCCACGATGGTGCGGGTCGCGAAAGAACGTGACCTGCCGACCATCCTGGTTGGGCACGTCACCAAAGATGGCAATGTGGCCGGTCCGCGCTTGCTCGAGCACCTCGTCGACGTGGTCGCGCACATCGAAGGCGATCGGCAGACCGCGCTTCGTCTCGTCCGTACGCTCAAGAACCGCTTCGGCCCGACGGATGAAGTGGGCTGCTTCGAAATGGAAGGTGACGGCATGAATGAAGTACCGGATCCCTCCGCCCTGTTTATCAGTGAACGGGACAACCCTGCGATTGGCTCTTGCGTGACGATGTCACTCGAAGGTCGACGCGCGCTACCGGTTGAGATTCAGGCGCTCGTGGTTCCGACAACTGCCCCAAATCCCCGGCGAGTCGTGAACGGCGTGGATGGGAACCGCGTCGCCATGATTCTCGCCGTACTCGAGCGACGCACTTCGGTGCCGCTCGCAAAGTTGGACGTATTCGTCTCGACGAGCGGCGGAGTTCGGGTGACCGAACCGGCAGCCGATCTCGCAATTGCTATGGCGATTACGAGTGCCCATCGAGAGCGGCCAATTAAGGCCAAAGCAGTCGTCTTCGGCGAAGTAAGCCTCGTGGGCGAAATTCGCGGAGTTACTTCCGAACGTCATCGAGTGGCCGAAGCAGCACGATTGGGATTCACCGAACCTATCGGGCCAAGCGCCGGCACTGTGCGCGAGGCACAAGGTCTTGCGTTACTGCCGAAAGACCTACGCGGCAAGTAAAGAGACCGATGACGAGACAGCGGGAACTGTGGCAAGCATCAGGAGGCAGAACGAAGGGGACGCGACGGCACAGTAAGTCGATGGCTTAGTACAGCGCGAAGTAGACGGGGTCGGAGGTGATGCCGCCGATCTTGACCGTGAGGTTGTAGTAGGCCCCACCGGTCACCGCATCCGGACGATTTTCGTCATCGCAGGTGTCCGTATTCGATCGCTCACGCGACCATTCAATCGCGGGCGCCGAGACTTCCTTGCCTGCCACGAGTTCAACGACCTGGGAGTCGGAGTTCTCCTGACAGTGGGTCGATACCCAAATCGTGTCGCTGCCGGACATCACCGTGTACACCTGCGAGGCCGTACCCACATCGATGATGCAAGACGTATCCGATGTGTTCTCGAGCGTCACCGAGAACTGCGGCAGCTGATCCGCGTCATAGGATTCGGAATCCACCACAGCAGTGACCGCGACCTCAGCTTCCGTGCACACGGTGGGCGTCGGCTCCGGTTCCGGGGTCGACATTGGGGTTTCGGTTGGGGTGGGTTCCGGATCAGTGGTCTCGGCGGGAGCCGCCTCAGCCGTGTCGACTTCGGTTGAGGTGGGTGAGGTGGTCGCTGCGGGGTTCCCACCACCACCAAAGAGCGCGCTCACCAACCACCAGATGAGCGCGATCACCACGACAACTCCGACTAGCGCGACAAGTCGACGGCGGCGATAAACGGCCGGACTGGGCTTGCTACTCGGGCTCGTACTCATACCCCCAGCGTAGGGATGCACGCACCAACGCGACCGGAGGCACACCGCAAAAGCCTGCGGACTCAGTTTCTTGTGGCGATCCAACCGTGTCGGACATCCGCAAGCGGCGGAGAACAATTCCGACTGCCTCCCGATTCACCGCAACAACTTTGCCAATCTGCCGAGACAAGAAATCGCGGCTCGCATCCCGAGTGGAATGCGAGCCGCGATTTAGGAACGGTCAACCGCTCCGGTTACCGAAACCTAGGCGTTGCGCTGGCGACGAATCGCCAGGAATGTACCGCCCAGTGCGAGTGCAGCAGCAGCGGCCGCGAGGATTCCGAAGATTAGGTTGCTGTCGGCACCGGTCTGCGCAAGGTTGTCGTCACCCTTCGCTGAGCCGTTGTCGTCACCCTTGGTCGAACCGTTGTCGTCGCCAGTTGCGTCGTCGGTCGGCGGGGTGGTCCCACCGGTCGAGTCACCGTTGGCGTCATCATCGCCGGTTGCGTCCTCGCCACCCGTGGCGTCACCAACGGTGAAGCTGATCGTTGCGGTCAGCGTTTCACCGTCAACACTCTGGGTTGCAGTGATGGTGTAGGTACCTTCCGGGAACGGCAGGAAGTCCTCGACTACGTTGCCCTCCTCGTCGGTGGTCTGCCACACGAGACGGTCCACAAACGTACCGGCCTCATCAGTCTCGACACCATCGATGTTGGTCACGGTGCCATCTGGCAGAGTTACTGCGATCTCGACCGCTGCGTTCTGGGCCCAGTTCTCTCCGCCATAAAGCACACCCTCGGTGGTCTCTTCAGCGGTGTAGTGCTCCTGCTCAGTAGCGAGGGTCGGCTCAGCCTGTTCGCCTTCGACAACTTCAAGAGGAACCTGCACGGTCGAGCCCGAAGGGTTCGCGGTGAGTTCGAGCGTGTACGCACCGACCGCGAGCGCGGCCGGAATCGTGATGGTGATTTCAGCGGAGGTGGTCTCGCCGTTCGCGGTCACGCCGGTAATCGAAGCGGTGCCGATTTCCTCACCGTCGATGGATGCGACCAGTTCCGTGTTCGCGATGTGGTCAACCGAGTGCAGGTCAACATCGTTCACGGTGAAGGTGTGGCTGGCGCCCTGCGCAAGCTGCGGGGCCGAGCCGTCTTCGTTGAAGTAGCCAACTACGTTGAACCCGTTACGGGTCTGTTCGGCCTTGAGTTCGGTGCCTTCGAGCGATTCCACATAGGTGATGAATGCTTCGAGGTCGACCGAACCGGTGTCGAACTTCTCAACCGCGTTGTTCAGCGAGTAGAAGTTGTCGCCACCGGCAGCGAGGAAGGAGGGCATTACCACGGTGTAGATCTGGTCGTCGACGAGGGGTTCGCCGTCGATGTAGACCGAGGTGATGTGGCTACCCTGCGTGGTCGCGGGGTCGTCGGTGATCGAACCGGTGAAGGTGTAGTTCACGTTCGAGGAGATACCGAGCTGCAGGTATGGACGGCTGGGTACCGCGCCCTTGTCGTCCAGCTGCCACTGCTCTTCGAGCACGTTCTTGAGCTCCGCACCGCTGATCGACACGATCGAGAGGTTGTTCACGAACGGCAGCACCGATTGGGAGTCCTTGTAGGTAAGCTCACCGTCACCGCTAATGTCGGCACGCAGACCACCCGGGTTCATGATCGACAGGTCAGCACCGAGCTGAGTGTTGGCGTCGGCCCAAACCATCATCGAGTCGGCAACGACGCTACCGAGTGTCGATTCCTGGTCACGGGCATCCTGGCTCGAGGTCTCCGTGATCGGCCAAACCTTTGCGCGAGAGATGTTGTCGTTGACGACACCCACGGCAACCGCGCCGAGAATCTCAGCCTCGTCGAGCGCGGCCTGCTTGGTCTCGGCAACCGTGTCGTAGATCGCCTGCGAATCGGCGTCGAGGTCCTCGCGGTCAACACGCGGTGCGGTTGCGTTAGCGTCGTTCTCGGTCGGGGCCGGAACCGTGGAGGAGATCACCGAGGAGTCTGAAGAAACAACCTGGCCATCCGCATCCACTGTCAGCACAATCTGGCCGACTGCGCCACCGTACTCACCCGCCTGGACGATCTGACGGTCGTTGTACTCGTAGTTGTACGACTTGTGCGTGTGCGCATTGAAGATTGCGTCGACATCATCCGAAGTGTCGTTGGCGATCTCCGCGAAGGTCGAGTTCGACAGGTTGTTGTCGATCGGGTTGCCGCTGACCGGGCCACCCTCGTGGTAAGAGGCCACCACGATGTCGGCTTCGCCGTTGGACTCGTCTCCGTCCTTGAGCTGCGCCGCGTACTCGTTGACCGCATCCACCGGGTTACCGAAGGTCAGCCCCTGAATACCGTCGGGGCTCACGCCCGAAGGAGTCGACGCCGTGACGGCACCAACCACGGCAACCTTGAAGCCCTGCACCTCGTAGATTTGGTAGGCATCGAGAGCGAGCGACCCGTCAGCCTTGGTGACGTTCGCACCGAGCAGGTGACCGAGCTCTGACTGGATCGAGAGCGTGTCGTTCGCGGCACCGGTGTCATAGCCGGCATCGAATTCGTGGTTACCGGCGGTGAATGCGTCAACGCCGAGTTCCTGCAGCGCCTCAAGCGTCGGGGCATCGAGCGCCACCGAGGACTCGAACTCCGAGGCACCAACCTGGTCGCCGTTACCAATGATCACGGTGTTCTCGGCACCGAAGGGTGCCTGAACGTCGAGCACGTTCGAGGCGAAAGAATCGACCTTGGTGATGCGGCCGTGGAAGTCATTGAACCCAAGCAGGTTGATTTGGGTGGTGTCGGCGGTCGGTTGGATCGGTTCACCGGTATTGAGCGCTTCCGCTTGCGCGGGAAGCACAAGCGAAGTGAAAGCGAGCGCGCAACCAGCGCTGGTCGCCACCGCTCCCTTCACAAACTTTGAAACCTGAGCCACGTGGGCCTCCTTAAGGGGTTTGAGACGAAACATTCATCACACTCACAGCCTCAGGTAACAGATAGGTAAATATCAACCGTTTGCTGGAATTAACTTTTTAAGTCAGACCAGGGGGTTAAGGATGCCGGGGCAGCCCGCGTAGGCTGCCCCGGCATGTTCTGTATTGAGTTAGTTACTGATTGGATGCGCGGATCGGTCGTGCATCCGGGTCGCTACTAGGCACGGAGTCGGCGCTGGAGCATGATGCCCGCACCAGCCAGCAGCAAGACGATTCCTACCGCGAGTGCGATGAGCAGCGTGTCCTCAGCACCCGTCTTGGCAAGGCCACCCTCGTGGTTGTCACCGGCGAAGTCGCCCTTGTCACCGGCGTTACTGCCGCCGTTGCCCGAGCCACCGTTGTCGCTCCCCTTGGTGCTGCCGTCCTCGTTGGCACCGGCGTCCTGGCTGCCTTGGTTGTCGTCGCCCTCCGCAGCGCCGTCCTGGTCGCCCTGGTCGTCGCCGTCCTGGCCGGCGTCCTCGTCGCCTTCATCCGGAGTGGTCGGGGTCGGGTTCTCATCCTCGTCCGCGACAACCTCGAAGGGTGCCTCGACAATGAGCTCTTCGCCGTCGACTACTTGAGTGAAGCGGATGGTGTGCGTACCAACCGGCATCGGAATCGCGTTTTCGTCCCCGTCACGGTAGACAATTGCACCGTTGAAGGCGCCTTCCGAAACCGCGGCAGCCTCGTTGATGAGCGACACGGTGCCGTCTTCCTGCACGACCTCGATGCGGACGGTGTCGCCCGGGAAGCCCTCGCCCTGGTAGGTAACGCCGTTTACCGACTCGGACTGCGTCAGGGTTTCGAGATCCAACGTGACCGAAGCCTCGACCGGTGTTTCGTCGTCAGTCGGGCCCGGAGTTTCGGTGTCGTCTTCTTCCGAGAACTGCAGCGCGATGATCGCCGGGTTGTGGTCGGAAGAACGGTACGGGCTCGCGTCGTAGAGGTCCGCAACGTTGTAGTTGTAGCGGCTGTACTCCAGGGCGATCGCCTCGTTGGCGTTAATGGTCCAGATGTCCTGGTCGACGATGAGTTCGTTCGCGGCCTGCGAGGCGAACACGTGGTCGAGCGAGCCGACAGTGCCACCGAAGGAGTACGAGTACTCTGGCCCGCCCACGGTGAGGTGCTCATAGCCGGCGTCGACGATCGTGGTGATCGGGGTCTCTGCCGAGTAGGAGTTGATGTCGCCGGTGAGGAACACGAGGTCGGTTCCCTGGTCTTCCTGCAGGTCGGCCGCGAAATCAACGAGTGCCTCAGCCTGCAGGGTGCGCGCGAGGTTCCAGCCACCAACGTTGTCGTCGGTGTTGGCGTTGCCGCCCGAACCCTCGCCACCCTTCGATTTGAAGTGGTTGCCGATCACGATGAACTGGTTCTCTTCGCCGTCGATCCCCTCACCCACCGGGATGAAGGAGCTCGCCAGCGGCGCACGCGCATTCGCGTAGTTCCCACCGGCGGTGAACGCCGGGCTGTCGAGGATCTCGTAGGTGCCCTCAACGAAGCTCACTTCGGCGGGCTGGTAGATAAACGCGGTGCGGATGACGTCGTTACCGCTGGTCGGCACGTCGTAGCCTTCCGGAGTCTCGACGTACGCCCACTTGTCGGTGCCCGCATCCGCATTCAGCGCATCCACGAGGGTGCTCAGCGCGTCGTCACGGTGACCGCCGAAGTCCGAAGAGTCTTCGATCTCTTCAAGCGAGATGACGGATGCATCCAACGTCTGAATTGCCGCGACGATCTTGTCTTCCTGGCGCTCGAGGTTTTCCTCGTTGAAGGCGCCTCGCGGGCCATTGCCACAGTTCGAGGTGGCAATCGGGTTGCCTTGACGGTCGTTGTAAGCCGAGCAACCGTAGTCCGCGCCGAGAGTCGTGAAGTAGTTCAGCACGTTGAAGGTTGCCACGGTGACATCACCGCGGTCGGCGAGGTTCGGCGCAGCTTCGCGGACATCCTCGAAGGCGACCGGCGAATTTTCGGTTCCCTTGACCGGTGCGGTCGGCTGGAAGCGCCACTCGTCGAAGCCGTAATCGAGGATGACCCCATCACCGACGGTGAAGTCCACGCTCGCGCCGATGGTCACCGGGGTGTCCAGCGTGAGGTACGGCAGCGGCGAGTTCTTCGCCGAGTTATTCGTCATGTAGTTCCAGGTCTGGCCGTCGTCGAGGAGCACGCCGCGCGCCTCGTTGTCAGCCGCCACGGCATCCGCCTCGGCAGTACCGGGGGCTGCGACCTCGCTCGGGGTGAGCAGCAGCCCCTCGAAGCCGAGGCCGATCTCACCAAACTGGTTGAGCGAGTAGTTATCGGTGACCACATAGTCACCCTGCGGAGCAAGGAGCATGCCCTCAAATACCTCGCGCTCGGCGTCGGTGGTGGGCCACTCGGGAAGTGCCACAGCGACTGCTTCACCCAGTGCATCCTCACCGGTGAGGATGCTCGTGGCGGTCGTGGTGATCTGAGTCACCTCGGAATATTCGCTTACGCCACCGGTCACCTGCACCGAGTCACCGATCTCGACGCCGCCGGCGAAACTGCTACCGCCGTAGACGAAGACGCCGGTGGATGCGTTGTGGGTCGCGAGGTCAACCTCGCCCGGTTCCTGAATAAAGAAGCCATTCTTGCTCCCCTGGCCGGTGTAGACCGCGGTGACAACACCCTGCGTGGTCACGGTCTGGCCGCTGAGCGGGCTGGATGCACCGGTCCCCTGGATCTGCGCGATCGGGGTGATCTCGCTCGGGTCGACGGGCTCAACCGGATCGACCGGGTCCGGGTCGCCGGTGCCGGTGTCACCGGAGTTCTGTGGGGTGGGGGCTGCGACACTGAAATCTGCCGCGTTGTTATCCGTGTCCACGGCAGGGTCCGTGCGCTGTGCCGAGGTGGAGTTGCTCAACGACGGGGTCGCGGCGCCTTCGAACTTGTTCGCGGTGCCGAACCCGACCAGGTCGATCACGGCTCCGGTGCTATCGCGCAGCTCGACTGCACCGTTGGTGCCGCTCATGTTGGCGCCAAAGGTATGGTCAGCTTCGATCGCCGGCAGCGCCTTATTGCTCCCGAACGCCGCCCCGACGAGGTAGTAGGTTTCGGGTTCGAGCACCACATTCGGCAGCGTGGTCGAGCCACCCGAGTTGCCGTTTGCCGAGAAGTATTCGAGCTGTAGCCCCTGCAGGTTCACGGGGGCGTCGGACAGGTTGTACAGCTCGATGAAGTCTTGGTTATAGGGGGCGCCGCTATTGCCGCCACCACCGTAAGCTTCGCTGATCACGATGGTGCTTGAGGCGGCCTCGGCTGGCTGCGCAGCGGAGAAAGCACTGACGCCTCCAATCGCAAGCGTTGCCGCCAGGACACCAAAGCCCAGCTTCTTTAGTTCAGTACGCACGGAGTGAATTCCTTAAATACCCGGTATGGACTCGAATTTCGTTCGAACCATACGAAGCTGAGGTATCAGTGAGGTAAACGTAACGGGCTGATAACGAGCCCAATCCGCCATCCGGAATTCACCCGGGCGTTACTTTGATCTGCGTGCAGCAGTAATTAAAGCTGCAGGATCATCCGAGTATTGCCGAGCGTATTCGGCTTCACCCACGGCAAATCAAGGAACTCGGCCGTACCGGCATCCGGCGAGTGCAGCATTTCACGGTAGGTGTCGGAATCCACGATCTGCTCCTCGACCGCTTTGAAACCGTGCCGACCAAAAAATTCCGTTTCAAAAGTCAGACAAAACAGGCGCTCTAACCCGAGCCCCCGCGCATCCACCATCAACCGATCGAGCATCGCGTGCCCAACACCCTGGCCGCGCACTTTCGGTGAGGATGCGATCGTTCGCACCTCGCCGAGGTCACGCCAGAGCACGTGCAGCGCCCCGCATCCCACCAAATCGCCGTCGGGAGTTTCGGCGACGACGAATTCCTGCACTGCTTCATACAGCACGACGAGACCCTTACCAAGGAGGATGTTTTCATCCACCATCGGCTGAATCAGCTCCTGAATGCCGACCACATCAGGCGTACGCGCCGGGCGAATCGTGTACTCAACCATCGGACAAGGGTATCGCGCGCGTAGACTTGCGCACTATGCGCCTCGGAGTCCTCGATGTCGGGTCCAACACCATCCACCTGCTTGTCGTCAATGCACGACCGGGGGCGATGCCGGTTCCGGAAGCATCCAAAAAATCAACCATGCGACTCATGAAATACCTGGAGCCCGACGGTTCGATTAGCGAGGATGGCGTCGAGCGAATCATGTCGAAGCTGCACACCGCGGCCGCACTCATCGAGGATCTGAACCTCGACGAGCTGATGCCGATGGCGACCTCGGCTCTGCGAGAGGCGAAGAACGGGCAGGCGCTGCTCGACCGGATCCGCAATGAAACCGGTATTGACCTGCACGTTATGAGCGGTGAAGACGAAGCTTCAGTGACCTTCCTCGCGGTTCGCCGCTGGTTCGGCTGGTCGGCCGGGCGCATCACGCTCGTCGACATCGGCGGCGGTTCGCTGGAGCTTGCCACCGGGACGAATGAGCTGCCGGAGCTCGCCATGTCAGTGCCGCTCGGTGCCGGGCGGATGACGCGGCGCTTTTTCGAAAGTAACCCGCCGACGTCTTCCGAAATCAAGAAGTTGCGACAGCACATCCGCCGGGTACTGCCGGATGCGGTACGCGAGTTCGGTGGGCTGCCGAACGCTGACCAGTTTGTCGGTTCTTCAAAGACCGTGCGCTCTTGGGCGCGGCTGGCGGGTTCCGTTACCGACGGTGTCGGCCCGACCGACCGCGTGCGCCTGCGCAAACACCAGCTTGATGACTGGGTGCCGCGCCTGGCGGCAATGCCTGCCGCCTCCCGCTCGGCGCTCCCCGGGGTCACCAAGGATCGCTCGTATCAAATCGTTGCCGGCGGCATCGTCCTGGCCGAGGTGATGGATGCATTCGGCATCGAAGAGCTCGACGTCTCGCCCTGGGCGATGCGCGAGGGCGTACTACTCGACTACCTCGACCGGCTGCCCCGCGACCCGCGCTAGCTGAAGTTAGCGCGGGCGGTACGGGCCGACCAGGCGGTGGGCGGCGAGCAGGATGTGGTGGTCGAGCCCCCGCTGACCCTCAGCCCAATCAGCACCGAGTAACTGCGCCAAGCGATCGAGCCGCTGGCGGACCGTATTCGCGTGCACGTGCATCCGCTCGGCTGTCTTCGCAACCGAATGCGCCGCATCCAGGTAGGCAGAGGCGGTGTCGGCCAGGTCGGTGCCGTGCTCGGCGTCGTAGTCGAGCACCGGGCCCAGCGCAGCCACAATGGCCTGTTTCGTCGGTTCGATCGTGACCTTGCTGAGGAACGCTCCGATCACGCCGTAGGAATCCAAGGAAACCAGGGTTCTCGTGTGCCCCGACTGACGCGCCGCGTTCAACACACGCAGCACGAGCGCGTATTCCTCAGGCACGATCTCGAGCATGTGTAGCCTCGGCGAGTGGCCCACCAGCATCCCGCCCCAACCGCGAGCGCCGCGCGCATCGAACATTGCCCGGATGCGCTCAAACGCTTCTTCGGGCATGAGGCTCACGATCTGACCATCGAATTCGCCGTAGAGCAGCGAGAGTCCAAAATCGAGATCCAGCCGGTGTTGGAAGTCGCCGAGCGTTGATTCCGAGCCGTCGATGACGAGGATGCGGAAGGGCTCCGATTCCGCGATGCCAAGTTCGCGTAGCTGCGTGACCACGGCAATATTGAGCCCGCGTGCGCCGGCAGCCAGTAGCTGTGCGATGAGTTCGCGACGGCGCCGCACGATTGCGGTTCGTTCGCGATGCTGGCCACTCAAGAACACCCCGAGCACGCGCGCGCAACGTTCCAAGACGGCTGCGTCTTTTTCCAGCAGTTCACCTTCGACCATCACTGCGCCCACCGCGGCTTCGTCTTGTGTGGCTGCCATCACCGCGAAGGGTGCGCCATCCTCGCGCATTGAGGTCATCGGTTCGCCAGCCCGGGCCGAGAGCATCACGAGCGGCCGTTCCGCGTCTCCGATTTTCGCGACGGCATTGCGCAAGTCGTGGCGCACGGTGAGGTCCACGATCTGCACTTCCCGGCCCATCACCCGCGACATGCCTTCACCGAGTTCGGTGAATCCGGCGCCCCGGCCCATTACCGAAAGCAGGACTTCGTCCACGCGCGCGAGCCGTCGTTCTTCGGCCAGTTCGCGATCCGCGTCGGTGGTCTGCCCTCGAAGTTCGTCGATGGTGGCTTCAAGCTCGTCGACTCGAGCCTGATTTTCGATCGCCACACCGGCAAGGTTCGCCAGCGTCTGGGCGATGAACACCTGCTCCGTCGAGAATTTACCCGGAAACCGGTTGGCCGCAAGGAGTGCACCGATCACGCCCTCTTCGCTGCGCATCGGCGCACCGAGAATCGCTCGCACACCCTCTCCCGCAACGATGCGATCCACCTCGGCATCGTGGACGAGTTCGCTGTCGTTTTGATAGTCGGCGGTCTGCGCAACCCCACCGAATTTTGCAACCTTCCCGAGCACCCCGGCGCCGAGCGGCATCCGCAGACGACGGTACTCCTCGCTCCACACCCCGTCGGTAGCGACGATATTCGTGTAGCCCGAGCCGTCGGTGCCATTCAGGCTGAGGTAGACCATGTCGGTCTGGATGAGCAGCCTGGCTTTCGAGACGAGTTCGTGGAGTGCCTCTGAATGGTCGCGAATTCGGGTGATGGATGCGGCGAAGTCGCTAATCGAGGTGAGCAGCTGTTGCTGTCTCCGTGCCCATTCGAGCAGCTGCTCGTGCTCCTCGGCCGAAGTTCGCTCATCCATCATGTAAGTAATTCTATGCAGGACTGAAAATTATGGAGTTTTCTCCATGGGTATGAGTTTTGACCCTCGGCATACTCGTCTCAACAGCACAACGCTAAATCGATACAGCATCCGGACTTGTCAACAAAGCAGCCGGTTTGCCGATACAGCATCCGCCCCGCCAGCCCAATCGACGGAGATCTCATGACCACCACCTCACGCGAAACACGCACCATCCGCGGCGCTGTCCTCAACGAAATTGGCGCCGACGCACCCTTCGCCAGCACGCGCCCGATCACGATCGACACGCTCACGCTCGAAGGTCCGGCGGAACACGAAGTGCTCGTTCGGATTGAAGCAGCGAGCATCTGCCACTCCGACCTGTCGGTGGTCAACGGTTCGCGACCGCGCCCGGTCCCCATGCTCCTCGGTCACGAGGCAGCCGGCATCGTCGAAGAGATCGGTTCCGGCGTCACCGACATCGAACTCGGTCAGCGCGTAGTCCTTACCTTCCTCCCCCGCTGCGGCGAGTGCCGCGAGTGTCTCACCGATGGCAAGCTGCCCTGCTCGAATGGCTCAAAAACCAATGAGGCCGGCACCCTGCTCGATGGCAGCGAGCACCTGCAGCGCGGTGCCGAACGCGTCAAGCACCACCTCGGTTGCTCGGGATTCGCCGACTACGCAGTGGTCGATCGACGCTCGATCGTCCCAGTCGGTGCGGATGTCCCCGCCGATATCGCCGCAGTCCTCGGCTGCGCGGTGCTCACCGGCGGCGGCGCGGTACTCAACGCCGCCAAGCTCTCCAAGCAGCACTCGGTCGCCGTCGTCGGACTCGGCGGGGTCGGCATGGCCGCACTCCTGACCGCTATCGGCATCGAACCGCGCGAGGTGATCGCCGTTGACTCAAACGAATCAAAGCTCGAACTCGCCCGCGCGTGGGGTGCCAACGCAACCTACACGCCTGCCGAAGCGGTCGAACAGGGCATCACCGCCGACGTCGTGATCGAGGCAGTCGGACACCCCCGAGCCTTCGAAACTGCATTCAACATGATCGGCTTTGGCGGCACCCTCGTCACCGTCGGCCTGCCAGCCCCCGGCGCTGAAAGCGCGATTGAACCGCTCAAGCTCACCGCTCGAGCCCAATCCGTGATCGGCTCCTACCTCGGCTCCGCGGTCCCCAGCCGCGACATCCCCAAATTTGAACAGCTCTGGCGCGAGGGCAAACTCCCGCTCGAACGCCTCATCAGCGACACCATCGACCTCGACGACATCAACGAGGGCATGGATGCGCTCGCCGCCGGCACCGTGCTGCGGCAAATCATCCGCTTCCCACACGACTCCGACCAGCCAGGTGGGGAAGCCACCACCGAACCGGCCATCCTCGCCGATTCCGTCACCGTCACCGCCTAACCGATACATAAGGACTTCTCATGACCACTTCAAACCACTTCCGCGTTGCAATTCTCGGCTCCGGATTCTCGGGCCTCGGCATGGCCGCCCAGCTCGTTCGCGCCGGTGAAACCGACTTCGTCGTATTCGAAAAGGCCAATGAAATTGGCGGTGTCTGGCGAGACAACACCTACCCGGGCGCTGCTTGCGACACCCAGGCTCACGTGTACTGCTACAGCTTCTTCCCGCACCTGCGAGTGTCGAAGATGTTCGCCGGGCAGGATGAAATGCTCGGCTACCAGCTGCAGATGAAGGATGCTTTCGGTCTCGACAAGTACATCAAGTACAACGCCGAGGTTGTGTCCGCTCGTTGGATTGAAGAGGATGCGCGCTGGCTGATCACGCTCCGCGGCGGCGAGCAGTACACCGCGAACGTGTTTGTCCCAGCTTGGGGTCAGCTCAACGCCCCAAAGACCCCGACCTGGGAGGGTCAGGAGAAGTTCCAGGGCGAACAGTTCCACTCGGCGCACTGGAACCACGACATCGACCTCAAGGGGAAGAAAGTCATCTCGATCGGTTCGGCCGCCTCGGCCGTCCAGTACGTGCCCTTCGTTGCGCAAGAAGCCGAACACCTCGAGGTATTCCAGCGCTCGGCGAACTACATCCTCCCGCGCGAGCAGATCACCTTCACCGAGGAACAGCTCGACGCTTTTGAAGCCGACCCCTCAATTTTTGAAGCTTCGCGCCGCTCGATCCACGAGATTCGCGAGGCTGGCTTCGAGCGCACCCGACTCAACACCGGCGGTCAGGCCCAGGGCGCACAAGAGGCAATCGACTACCTGAACTCAGTGATCGAAGACCCCGAGCTGCGCGAAAAGCTGACCCCGACCTACGAGTTCGGTTGCAAGCGCATCCTGCGCACCTCGGACTACTACCCGACTTTCCTGCGCGACAATGTTTCGCTCGTTACCTCCGGTATCTCGCACTTCACCGAGAACGGCGTCGTGACTGCTGACGGCGTCGAGCACGAAGCGGACGTGGTGATCTACGCGACCGGTTTCTACTCGCAGAATTTCCAGGGCGACCTCGAGATCATCGGCCGTGACGGCGTGACGCTCGCGGACCGCTGGGGTACCGAGGACGCCGAGGCATTCGTTGGGACCTCGGTGGACGGCTTCCCCAACATGTTCCTGATCTACGGGCCGAACACGAACCTCAACCACAACTCCAACATCGCGATGTTCGAAATCCAGCAGGACCACATCATCGACATGCTGAACAAGACCCAGCACCTCGAGGGAGTCTCGGTGGAGATCCGCCGCGATCGACTGGATGCGTTCAACGAGGCGCTGCAGTCCGAAATGGAAGGTTCGTCCTTCTCGAGTGACTGCTCGAGCTGGTACAAGAACTCGAAGGGCAAGGTCATCAACAACTGGTCGGGCACGGTGGAAGAGTTCCGTGACTGGGCCGCGACCTTCAACACCGAGGACTACCTGGTGAAGTCGGAAGTGCTGGTCGACGCCTAATGCAGATCCCACTCTCACGCGTCGCCGCTGATCAGCGCCCGCTCATCGCCGCGTTTCGGGATGCCGGTGGGAAGTCCTTCCAGGACGCGGGCTCGGTCGAACGGTCACGGGTGAACTACGAGACATCGTGTGCCGCGAACGGTCTCGCGCCGGATGCAGTTGCTTCCGTCGAGGACGTGGCGGTGGGCGCCTTCGGGGTGCGGGTTTATGACCCGCGCCCCGCGGGCGCTTCCGCGGCTGACCCTGTGATCGTGTTCGCGCACGGGGGTGGCTGGGTGATCGGCTCGCTCGAGACACACGACTCGGTCTGTCGCCGACTTGCGACATTAACGGGCCTGCCTGTGGTCGCGATCGACTATCGACTCGGGCCCGAGGTGCCGTTCCCAGCCGGTCACGAAGACTGTCGGGATGCGGTGGCTTGGGTTCGCGAGGTCGCGACCGATCGCTCGTGGGATGCTTCGCGCATCCTCACCGTCGGCGACAGCGCCGGTGGCGGCATCGCGACTGCGCTCGCCTTCGAGCCGCGGATGCAGGTGCCCGGTACTCGCGTCATCGGCCAGGTTCTGCTCTACCCGATGCTCGATGTGGCGAATGAGTCGCCGGGCTTCGAGCGCATCACCGAGGGTGTCCCGTTGACTGCGGACACGATCCGCTGGTTCGTCGAGAACTATGTGCCGGATGCGGCGCTGCGCTTGGATCACCGTGTCTCGCCGTTGTTGGCGGTGCGCGGCGAAGAGCCTGACGCGAGCCCCCAGCCATCTGCGCCTGTGCAGCGGTCAGCGGCTGTGCAACCATCTGCGGCTCTGCAACCGCCAGCGTGGATCCTGTCGCTTGGCCTCGATCCGTTGGCGGATGAAGCACTCGAGTATGCACGCCTACTCGCCCTCGGCGGCACCGAGGTCGAACTCGTGCACCTACCGGACCACGCCCACGGGCTGTTCTCTTCGGCAGGGAAGGTCCGCACTGGTGAACTGATGCTGGAGCGAGCCGCAGAGTTCATCCTCCGCACCGTCGCCGCGTCCCGCTGATCTCCGCACCCCGCTGACCGCGGCATCCGGGCCCGACCGCCCGTCCCGGTCAACCGCCACATCTCGGCTGGCCAGGCGCATCCTTGCTACCACAACACCCGAATACCACCGAGAGTGCAGTCGACCCCTTTCCTGATCGTGGTCAACTGCGTTCTCGGTAGTATTTCGTTTGGGCGAGCGGCGTGCCCGGTGGCGATTCGCTTGTGCGTGCGTGCGCGAACGAGCGAGCGAGCGAAGCCAGTAGCGACGCGACTACTGGGCGGTGAATCCGCCGTCCGCGACGAACTCAGAGCCGGTGATGAACTCGGCTTCGTCGCTCGCGAGGTAAGCGATGAGCGAAGCAATGTTCTCGGGCTTACCGAGTCGCTTCATCGGGGTGATGTCGGCGAGCATCTGGCGGTCGACCTCACCGAGAATCGGCGTGTCGATGAATCCCGGGTGGACCGAGTTCACGCGGATGCCATCGTTCACCCACGCCATCGCAGCATTCTTCGAGAGAAGGCGCACCGCGCCCTTCGCCGCCTGATAGGCCGGCCCCGAAACCGCGCTGCCGACGATGCCGTACATCGAGCTGGTCGTGACCGAGTTGCCCTTGGTCTTCTTAAGTTCTTCGTAAGCAGCCTTGAGGCCAAGGAACACGCTGGTCTGCGTCACCGCGATGGTTTTGTCCCAGCTGGCCAGTGACGTGTCCTGAATCGGAACAGTGTCGCCAATACCGGCGTTGTTCACGAGGATGTCGAGCTTGCCGAACTTTGACACGGTCTCGGCGACCGTCGCGTCCCATTCTTCTTCGCTGGTGACGTCGAGCTTCACGAAGTGGACGTTCTCACCGAGTTCGGCGGCAACCTGCTCGCCAAGCTCGGTGTTGATGTCGGCGATGACGACCTTGCCACCTTCGCTCACAATGCGCTCTGCGGTCGCGCGGCCGATGCCGCTCGCACCACCGGTGATGAGCGCAACTTTGTCAGTAAACCTAGCCATGGATACTCCTCAATCTTGAAAGGCACTTAGCGCTCAAGATTTAGCAACATATGTTGGATTCTTGCCGAGAACCTGCGCCCCTTCGCGGCCAGCCGGCGACCGCTCGCCGCTATTCCCCACCCAGCTCAATCGGCCCGGTCATCGGCGGCTTCGGGACGTACTTCGGGATGTACCGACCGAATAAGAAGCATCCACCGAACCCAATGACACCGAAGACGGCAGCGGTCACCGGCAGACTGGCCACCGCGGCAAGCCCCGACACGATAAACGGCACCAAGGCTCCGGACGAGTCGGTGATCGTTCGCCATACCCCGAGGAATGGCGCCGGATCCTGTTGGTCCGCGAGGTCGGCACCGAGCGTCATCACGATCCCTGAACCGATGCCGTTCGACAGAGCGAGCCAACAGGTAATCACGATGAACCATAGGTCGACATGCGGGACGCCGAATAGGAACGCCAGCACGAGAAAGCCGAGGCCCATGCCCGCCATCGCCGGCACCGCGCTCGCGCCGCGACCGAACTTGTCCATGATCCAGCCGCTGGTGAAGAACAGCGCAAAATCAATTGCCCCACCGATACCGATGACGACCGCGACGAGCCCGGCATCCATCCCAATCGCGTAGCCCCACAGCGGCAGCACGACCTGCCGCGCCGAGCGCACCATCATCATCGATCCCGCGCCAACGCCGAGCGTCAGCAAGACATTGCGGCGTCGCGTGAAGGTCCGCCACATCGGCTCTTTGCCTGGCTTCTCTTCCTTCGCCATGCTCAGGCGCGCATTGGGCTTCGCGTACTTTTCGATATCCGGCAGCACGAGCAGCACCAGAAATATCAGGAACGAGCAGGTAATAAACGCCAGGAAGTTCACCTGCGGATCGCCGGTCATGGAGATCAGCCAGGCCGCAAGAAACGGCCCGACGAACATGCCCGAGCGGAACACACCACCGAGTGAGGACATCGCCCGCGCGCGATATTTGAGCGGCACGTAGGTCGACAGGAACGACTGCCGCGCGAGCGCGAAGGTCGCGGTCATCAGGCCTTGGATCGTGATTCCAGCGAGGAGCATCCAGGTCGAGGTCGCGAAAAAGGAGATGGATGCGCCGATAATCGTCGCCAGCGCCGCGATCATCATCGCCTTTTGCTCGCCGAGTTTTCGCACGACGGATGCGGCGGGCAGGTTCCCGACGGCCTGCCCAATCAGCAGCGACCCGGCGATGAAGCCCGCGAAGGCGACGTCGGCGCCGAGTGATGATGCCACCGCTGGGATGACGGGGACAATCGACCCCTGCCCGATCGAATAGATAAACGTCGGCAGAAACGCGATTGTCAGCACCCGCGAAAGCGGTGCCTCCCCCTTGCCAGCAGCCATACCCTCCAGACTACGCCCGCGCTCGTGGACGCCCGCTGCAGCGCTGCCCCACTCCCTGCTCCGCTCACCTATCCCCCGGATACCACCCGAAATGCAGTCGACTACTTTCCTGAAAGTAGTAGACCTCATCGCGGGTGGTATTTCCTGACGGGTCGCTTCGGCATCCGCTGCCACTGCTGCCCAAATCAGCACGCGTCTACCCCGCCAAACCCGTCACGAATCGTGATGCCGAACGCACTACGGCCCCATTACCACGCCGGCGCTTCGAGGCAGCCGATCTATCCACAGCGGTGGATAACCTCAGCCGATGTGCGCGACTTTCGGTATGACAGGCACATGGCAGCAGTGATTCGACACGGCAACGAGCGCTACGAGACGACCAACAGCAAATGGCAGCTCAATCGCAAGGCAGACCGCGGAGAAATCCTTCGGCTTCGCCCCGGCGCGTTTCTCGCCGGGCAAGGTGAACCCTTGGATGCGGTCTCGGCAACGCGCATCCATCTTGCGAAAATCGTGGCTACCGTCAGCGAACTGCGGGGCTCGGTTATCGCACGCCAAAGTGCGGCGATATTGCACGGCTTGCCGCTGTCATTCTCGCTGATCCCCGACCGCGTGATCGTTCATCGCAGCAGCGGCGGCCACCGCAGCCCCTGGGTCCACAGCTATCGAACGCACCATGAGCCGGACGAAATCGTCGAGATGTACGGCGTGAAAGTCACTAGTCTCGCGCGGACGGTCCGTGATCTCGCCCGGGTCCTTGACCCACGTGACGCCATCGCGATCGTGGATGCGGCACTTCGGCTTGGTCTCGACAAGTCTCAGCTCGATACGCGGTCGCCTTCCGCCGCGAAGCTCCGAACACTGTTACCGATCGCGAGCAATCGGAGTGAAAGCCCTCTGGAATCCCGCAGCCGCTTTTTGATCCACGACCTCAACCTTCCGATTCCGCGCGAACAGGTAACAGTGCACGATGAAGCCGGCAATCATGTGGCACGTCTCGATTTCTGGTGGCCAGACCTCGGGCTCGCTGGGGAGGCCGATGGGGCGATCAAGTACACAACACTGCTTCGTCCAGGCGAAACGGCACGCGAGGTCATCGAAGATGAACGGAAACGCGAAAAACGGCTCCAACAACTTGGGATTCACGTGATCCGCTGGGGTTGGGGCGACACAATGCGTTCGGCGAGCTTTGGACGGTTGCTCGAGAACGGGATGCGCACCGCAGCGAAAATGCCCGCGCCCCGTGGTCACTACGTCGAGGTACCGGTGCCGCCGTTGCCTCCGGTGGACTATTCGAAGCAGTTTGAGTCGGTTCGGTATCGGCCCTCGGTCGCTGAGGTGTAGGCCTTCGACTGGAGCGATGTAGTCAAGATTCGGCCTGCACCCTCAGGTACCACCGAAAATGCAGTCCAGATCCCGCCTGAGCGGCCCAAATACCACCGACAATACAGTCAGCATTCCGCCTGCGCCACCCAGTTACCACCGGAAATTTAGTCGACCACTTTCCTGAAAGTGGTCGACTAAATATTCGGTGGTATTCGGAGAATGTGTCACCCTTCAATGGGTGGTCAACTGCATTTTGGGTGGTATTGGGCAAGCACGCGAGGTCGATAGACATCCGGTGCGGTGCGGAGCGGCGCGGAGCGGCGCGGAGCGGCGGAAGAATCAGCAGCAATCCCGTGCCGCGGAGCACACAGCACCGAGCTCCACGGCCGAGACCCACGCAACGCAAAAGCGCGGGGCGCCTCCTGCAATGAGGAGGCGCCCCGCGCTTTTACGAACCGACCTAGTTGTCGAGGTCCTGCGTGGTGGTACCGGCTTCGGCGATGCCGACGACCCCGGCTTCGGGATTCACGTCGACAACACCTTCAGCGTTCACGTAGCCGGAGCCGGCTCCGACGCGCTGGCGCTCTTTGCGCTGGATGTCGAAGTGGAACTCCTTGCCGTCGTAGTCGACTTCAACGTGGTCGCCACCGCGAAGTTCACCGCGAAGGATGAATTCCGAGAGCTGGTCTTCGACCTCGTGCTGCATTGCGCGGCGAAGCGGACGCGCACCGAGAGCGGGGTCGTACCCGACCTTGATGAGCTGTTCCTTCGCGGGCTGCGAGAGCTTCACGGTCATGTCCTGGTCGAGCATGCGCTCGGCAAGGCGCTTTGTGAACAGGTCGACGATCTGCAGCAGTTCCTTCGGCGAGAGCTGCGGGAACACGATGGTGTCGTCAACACGGTTGAGGAACTCGGGCTTGAAGTGCTTCTTGAGCTCTTCGTTGACCTTGGCCTTCATCCGCTCGTACGAGGTCTCGGTGTCACCCTCGATCTGGAAGCCGACGGGGCCACCGGCGATGTCCTTGGTACCGAGGTTCGTCGTCATGATGATGACGGTGTTCTTGAAGTCCACCACGCGGCCCTGACCGTCAGTCAGACGGCCCTCTTCAAGAATCTGCAGCAGCGAGTTGAAGATGTCCGGGTGGGCCTTCTCGATCTCGTCAAAGAGCACGACCGAGAACGGCTTGCGGCGTACCTTTTCGGTGAGCTGGCCACCGTCTTCGAAGCCGACGAATCCTGGAGGAGCACCGAAGAGGCGCGAAACCGTGTGCTTCTCACCGAACTCGGACATGTCGAGGGTGATCAGCGCCGACTCGTCATCGAAGAGGAACTCCGCCAGCGCCTTCGCGAGCTCGGTCTTACCAACGCCGGTGGGACCGGCGAAGATGAACGAGCCGGATGGGCGGTTCGGGTCCTTGAGGCCCGCACGGGTACGGCGGATGGTCTTCGAGAGTGCGGCAACCGCTTCTTCCTGACCGATCACGCGCTCGTGCAGAGCGTCTTCCATGAAGACCAGGCGTGCGGTTTCTTCCTCGGTGAGCTTGAACACCGGGATACCGGTGGCCTGAGCGAGCACCTCGGCAATGAGCCCCGCATCCACGGTGCCGGTTGCCTTGACGTCGCCAGCCTTCCACTGCTTCTCGAGACGAAGGCGCTCGCCGAGCAGCTTCTTCTCGTCATCGCGCAGGGATGCGGCCTTTTCGAAGTCCTGAAGGTCGATCGCCTCTTCCTTGTCGCTGCGGACCTTGGCGATTTTCTCGTCAAGCTCGCGCAGCTCGGGCGGCGAGGAAAGCACCGACAGGCGCAGGCGCGCGCCCGCTTCATCGATGAGGTCGATGGCCTTGTCCGGCAGGTGGCGGTCGGAGACGTAGCGGTCCGAAAGGTTCACCGCGGCGACGATGGCGTCGTCGGTGATGGTGACCTTGTGGAATGCCTCGTACTTGTCGCGCAGACCCTTGAGGATGTTGATCGAGTGTGCAGCCGAGGGCTCATCCACCAGGATGGGCTGGAAGCGGCGCTCGAGTGCGGCATCCTTCTCGAAGTGCTTCTTGTACTCGTCGAGCGTGGTGGCACCGATGGTCTGCATTTCACCGCGCGAAAGCATCGGCTTGAGGATGTTCGCGGCGTCGATTGCGCCTTCTGCCGAGCCAGCACCGACGAGGGTGTGGATCTCGTCGATGAAGACGATGATGTCGCCGCGGGTCTTGATTTCCTTGGTGACCTTCTTGAGGCGTTCCTCGAAGTCACCGCGGTAGCGGGAACCTGCGATCAGCGAGCCGAGGTCGAGGCTGTAGAGCTGCTTGTCCTTCAGCGTCTCGGGGACTTCGCCGTTGACGATGGCCTGCGCGAGCCCCTCAACCACGGCGGTCTTACCGACGCCGGGCTCACCGATCAGCACGGGGTTGTTCTTGGTGCGACGCGAGAGGATCTGCATCACGCGCTCGATTTCCTTCTCGCGGCCGATGACCGGGTCGAGCTTGCTATCGCGCGCGAGCTGCGTGAAGTTTTCACCGAATTGGTCGAGCACTGCCGAACCCGAGGGGCTTGCACCGCTGGTACCTTCAGGACCTGCCGCAACGGGCTCTTTGCCCTGGAAGCCAGCGAGCAGCTGGATGACCTGCTGCCGGACCGAGTTCAGGTCGGCGCCGAGTTTCACGAGGACCTGGGCAGCGACGCCCTCACCCTCGCGGATCAGACCGAGCAGGATGTGTTCGGTGCCAATGTAGTTGTGGCCGAGCTGCAGCGCTTCGCGCAGCGACAGCTCAAGTACCTTCTTGGCACGCGGAGTAAAGGGAATGTGGCCGTTGGGCTTCTGCTGCCCCTTGCCAATAATGTCCTGCACCTGGTCGCGCACTGCCTCCAGCGAAATGCCGAGCGACTCAAGCGCCTTGGCCGCAACACCATCGCCCTCGTGGATGAGGCCGAGCAGCAGGTGCTCGGTACCGATGTAGTTGTGGTTGAGGAGCTTTGCCTCTTCTTGGGCGAGCACGATCACGCGTCGGGCGCGGTCGGTAAAGCGTTCAAACATGCGGATCTCTCCTTCGGGCTGGTTCCGGCGCCAGTGCTACACCGGTGGCCAGGTTGATTTCGAGCGTACTGGGGGCATCCCTGAAATCTCGCCCCTGTTCGCCCTCGGCGTGAGTCGTTTAGATAACGCCTGCGCAGGCTTTGCAGCCCGCGCTAATCAGCATCAGATCCCGCGGAGTCTTCGTCATGCGAGTGATCTCCGCCGTTGGGATTTACACAGCTCGGGTCAGCTTCGAAGCGTTCGGCGGAGGCATTTTTCTCCCACACCGCGGTGAGATGATTCGACAGCACCGGCCAGCGCGAGTCGGCTTCAAGTTCACAACCGTGCACCGAAAACTTGAGTTGGAAATTGCCACCGTCATTCAAGGGGTTCGCGAGGACTTGCACGCCGTAGTCGAGCGCTCCGGCGCCCTCCAGCAGGGACACGAGATCAAGCAGGTGCGTCCAAGCCTCAGTCTGCTCAAACGTGGCTTCGGCATCGTCATTTCCCACACCATCCATCACGTCGTCGAAGACGGCGATGCGAATGCGCAGCGGCGTATCGTGACCACTGTCGCGTAGCACTTCAACGTTTGCGAGCCCATCGACTTCGGCAAAGTGGCTGCCTGCGGTCACGGCATAAGAAAGATCCGCAATTGACGGGAAGTTGGGGCCGGCGTACTCCCCCTTGGTGCGCGGCGCGAGGTTCAGGAAGTCCCATTGCCCCTCGGTCGCACCCGGGTCAGGCACCGCGGCGAGTGTTTCGATCAGGATGCGCAGATCGGCTTCCGGAATATCAGTCGGCAGATCGATCAATACGTATCGCGGCGGTTGTTCGGCTTCTTCAGCGCCGAGGTCGGCGGCACCGTCTGGACCGCCGAGCGCAGGCACGTTCATCGTCGAGGTGAAGGTGCGCAGTTGTACGGCGACCACACTGGCTTGTTGCAGTTCCAGCCAATAGTTCAGCTGCTCGGCAATCGTCTCATCCGGCAGCTCGTCGAAATAGGAATAGCTGGAGGCACCCGACTGGATCACCGGCTCATATGGCACAAAACCGCGCTCTTGCGCCTTCCCAGAAAAATCGGCAACAGCCGCGCCGATTTCGGTAAGTGACTCCGCCGCGACATCGGGATCCACCGCAACGGTGAGGCTCGCCGCGAGCGTCTGCTCGTTGGTATTGAGGTCGACCGCTGCAACGCCCGTGAGGTTTTGCAACTTCCCCACGTAGTTTGCGAACTCGTCAACCTGCGCTTCAGTTCGCGGCTCGGCGGATGCGCAGCCAGAGGTTCCCAGGACTGATACGAGGCTCAGCGCGAGGGCAACCCCGACGACCAACTGACGCAAGATATTCCCTCCTCAGCAGGACTCCGGCACAAGATGTGCGACTAACAACTCCACAAGGGTAGGAGGGCAATCCCGACGATTACTGAGGTTTTGCCGAGCGCTCTCAGGGTATTCGGATAGTGGTGCAACTTGCCGGGGTCACGCGACTCAACGCATCCGAATCAGGCAGTCCCTTGCCAGACCGCGCCAATGAACCCCGCACTAAAACAGCAGCGCGGGGTTCAGGATGCTCGGCTATTCGCCGTCGGCAGGCTTCGGCCTGTTGCGGCGCTCGGCTTCGAAGCGGGCGCGCTCTTCGGCATCTACGTCGGCACGTTCCTTGCGGATCTTACGGTCTGCGTTAATGGCCGCGTAAATGATGAGTCCGAAGAGAATGCCGATGATGATGGTCGGGGTGACCGACCAGAGGGCATTAAGCCACCATTCTTGCGTCATGATCCTCCAAGTCTACCCGCCCACCCGTTTCCGCAACGGTTCTCCCAGCTTCGGCCGAAGGCCCTACTTCACGAGGGGGAAGAGCACCGTCTCGCGAATGCCGAGACCGGTCAGGGCCATCAGGAGGCGGTCAATACCCATACCCATGCCACCGGCCGGCGGCATGCCGTGCTCAAGGGCGGTGAGGAAGTCTTCGTCAAGCTGCATGGCTTCGACGTCGCCGCGGGCCGCCTCGCGCGCCTGCTCGACGAAGCGCTCGCGCTGGTCAACCGGGTCGATGAGCTCGGAATAGCCGGTGGCCAGCTCGAAGCCGCGCACGTAGAGGTCCCACTTCTCGACCACGCCCGGCTTCGAGCGGTGCGCGGCGGTCAGCGGCGAGGTCTCCACCGGGAAGTCCACGACGAACACCGGGTTCTCGAGCTGCCCCTTCACGAAGTGCTCCCAGAGCTCTTCGACGAGCTTGCCGTGGTTCGGCAGGTGCACTTCGACGCCTTCGCGGTCGGCGAGGGCTTCGAGCTCCGCAACCGAAGTGTCGGGGGTGACCTCAATCCCGGATGCTTCCGAGAGCGACTCGTACATCGACATCCGCGGCCAGTCACCACCGAGATCAAACTTGGTGCCATCGGCCCAGGTCACCACGCACGAGCCGTCACCCGAGACCGCGCGAGCAGCGTTCTGCACGAGCTGCTGGGTGAGGTCGGCGATCGAGTTGTAGTCGCCGTAGGCCTGGTAGGCCTCGAGCATTGCGAATTCGGGCGAGTGAGTCGAGTCAGCGCCTTCGTTGCGGAAGTTGCGGTTGATCTCAAAGACCCGGTCGAGCCCACCGACGAGTGCCCGCTTGAGGTACAGCTCCGGCGCAATGCGCAGGAAGAGTTCGGTGTCGAAGGCGTTCGAGTGCGTGACGAAGGGGCGGGCCGCAGCGCCACCGTGCAGCGTCTGCAGCATCGGCGTTTCTACCTCGAGGAAGCCATTTTCGGCAAAGGTCTGCCGCATCGAGGCATTGGCGAGGGCACGGGTGCGCACCATCTCGCGCGCGGCCGGGCGAATAATTAGGTCGAGGTAGCGCTGGCGAACGCGGGTCTCTTCGCTCAGTTCCGAGTGCAGGTTCGGTAGCGGCCGCAGCGCCTTCGCCGCCATCTTCCACTCGGTCACCATGATCGACAGCTCCCCGCGACGCGAGGTGATCACTTCACCGGTCACAAAGATTTGGTCGCCCAGGTCGACGAATTCCTTCCACTGGGCCAGCGCATCCTCACCTACTTCAGCGAGCGACACCATGGCCTGGATGCGCGCATCCCCATCCTGCAGGGCCGCGAAGCAGAGCTTGCCGGTATTGCGCAGGTGCACGATGCGTCCGGCGACGCCGACGATGTCGCCGGTCTTTACGTCGGCCTCGAGCCCCTGGTGCGAGGCGACGACGTCGGCGATCTTGGTGGTAATGGGCACTTCGAGCGGGTACGGGGCAATGCCCGCCTCGATCATGCGCTCGCGCTTATCGAGTCGCACCTGCTTCTGTTCCGAAATTTCGGACTCGGTCAGCGGTTCGTGCAGCTCGGGCGTATTTGCCATTACGGTTCCTTGCGAGGTCGTCGGGTGAGAAAAGAAATGGATGTTCCGGCAGCTAGAAGGTAACGCGCCGGTTGTCGATGAGTCGGGTCTGACCGATTCGTGCGGCGGTGAGCGCGAGCGCTTTGCCGGTGAATCCCTCGCTGAGCGGCGCGAATGTGGCGGCGTCAACGAGCTCTAAGTAGTCCATGCTAGCCAATGGTTGGCGTTCATAGATTTCACGTCCTGCCGCGAGCGCGGCTTCGACGCCCTCGGATGCAGCTTCTGCGACGGCTGCGAGGGCCCCCGAGAGTGCGAGGGCCGCTTCACGGTCTTCGCTTTCGAGGTAGACATTTCGGCTCGAGCGGGCGAGGCCATCCGTTTCGCGCGCAATAGGTGCGGCGAGAATGTCGAGGGGGAAGTTGAGGTCGCGCACCATTCGCCGCACGAGCGCGAGTTGCTGCGCATCCTTTTCGCCGAAGCAGGCGAAGTCGGGGCGGATGATGTTGAAGAGTTTCGCGACGACGGTCAGTACGCCGTCGAAGTGGGTCGGGCGGAATTCGCCTTCGAGGATGCGCCCGGCGGCTCCCGCAGAGACGATCGTGACGTCCTCAAGGTCGCCGTACATGTCCTCGATCTCGGGGGCGAAGACGTAGTCGACACCTTCTTCTTCGAGGACCGCGAGGTCTTGCTCAAGAGGTCGCGGGTACTCGTCGAAGTCTTCGTTCGGCCCGAACTGCAGTGGGTTCACGAAGAGCGAGACGATGACGTAGTCGGCGTTCTCTTTCGCGAGCTTGATGAGTGCCCGGTGCCCGTCGTGGAGGGCTCCCATTGTGGGTACGAGCGCCAACTTCTTCGCGGCGACGGGGATGCGCCCGGCCACGATTCTTCCGGTGGCTTTCTGCGCGCCGCGGATCTTCGCGAGCGCGTCCTTCGTTTCGACGACAGTCTTCAGGATTTGAGTCACCAGTGCAGCCTAGCGATTTTGCGAGCCGTGCTGTGTCGGGTCAAAGTTTTGCGGTGTGACACACGCCTCAACGGCCGCCGCTTTCGCGAGGGAGCCTCACTCCTACCCTTCCCCGAACGGCGGCTCGGGCGTCGGACTCGCGTCGATGAGTGCGTTGTCGGCGGCGGAGCGCACCAGGCTCGAGAGCACGAAGCCGGGAGCGTCGACGCCAATGCCCGCGAGGAGTGCGGTGGCTTGTTTAACGATCGACCGGGTGAACGAGGTCGCGGTGGTGATCGCTTCGGCGTAGGTGCCCCGATCTTCTTCGGCGATCACGACAGGTTCGGCGCCGAGTTCGACGACGAGTGCCTGCGCGATCGGCAGCACCGGGCGCGGAGCGGTCACCGCACACCAGCCCTCGCGCAGCCTGGTGAGGTCAAGGGAGGTGCCAGTGACGTCGATTGCCGGATGGATGGCCAATGGGATTGCGCCCTTCGCCAACGCGGGTGCAAGCACTCCCGTCCCGAATTCGGCGACGTTGTGCATGACGAGTTGGCCAGGCACCCAGACGCTTGCTTCAGTCAGTGCGGCCACACGCTCGGCCAGAGTCTCGGCAGACTCAGCGAGGATCACCAGTTCGCTGCGTTCAATCACCTGCGCCTCGCTTAGCCGCTGCAGGCCGGGGAGCAGCGCTTCGGCCCGCTCATACGCCGATTCCTCCGCAATCGAGGCACCAATGATCGCGTGTCCTGCTCCCGCGAGACCGCGGGCGATTACCGGCGCAGCGGCCTCGTTCCCGACGATCCCGATGCCGAGCCGCCCATCCTTCTGACTCACTGGCGAGGCTCCATCGGTGGCAGCGGTGGCATCCCGTCAGGGTTCTTCGGGGGTTGGTCGGGGCCCGACTGGTGACCCTGCTGGGTTGACTGATTCGGACGCGGCCGCTGCGTTGGCAGCGGCTGATTTGGATGCTGCGGCTGGTGCTGACGCGGCTCCATCGGTTGCTGGGCTTGCGGCTGCCCCGGTTGCTGGCTCTGCTTAAACGGCGCTGCCTGCTGCTGCGAAACACCTTGCGGTGGCCGACCCGAAGCTTGGGGCTGACGCTGTGCGGCCTGGTCGCGCATCCACGCCGCTTCGGCGTCGAGCATGCGCTGCGAGTACGGGTCGACCCGCTCACCGCGCTGGGCGGCATCCGCCGCTGCCATGCGCGCGGTCGCAAGCGCCGTGCGCGCCTGCGCCTCATGCCAGCGGTGCGAAGTATCGGCTGCGGCTTGACGAACGGCCAGTCCCTCAAGTTCGTCGAAGAGCGCGACGGAGCGTTTTGCATCCAACCCGGGAAGTCGCGTCGTAACCGCGGTACCGACCGTGTTGAGCCACAGCGAGACCACACCGGCGGCGCGTTCGAGTGGGCTCGAGTGTAGGGTGACGGACTGGATCCGCTCCCCCGGCACGAGCGCGACCCGGCGCGTAAGCCGGCCCTTGCGTAGGTACACGACGCCGCGGTCGATCGCGTAGCCGAGGCTCTTCCACTGCACCGGGTGCAACCACCAGGATCGCGCGGGTGCAGGCACGAAGGTGTCCTGTTTGCCGCGCGACATGGCCGTGGCGAGAATGCGCGAAGTGTCGGCGCTCATGTGCATCGGCAACACGAGCGCGAGCACACGCTGCACCTCGTCCCAGGTACCGACCGGCAGAATCACCTGGCGGCGCAGGTTCGCCGCTTGTTCGTTGCTATCGCTCGAGGCAACGACCGAAAGGTCGGCCCGGTCGACCTTCACTTCGTACCACTTGAACGGTCGCCACAGCCACGGCTGGCGCACCTGCACGGCGTGGATGCGTCCGGGCGGCACGGTGTCGCTGGTCTGGCTGAGCGCGCCACGGCCAACACGGATACCGTCGGGCGTTCCGGCGATGGTGTAGTTCAGCGAGGAGATCATGGTGCCGCCGGCGGTGAGCCCGCCTACAAAGATCATGAACACGAAGAAGCCGAGGAGCGAGAGCATCCCGATGAGGAACACGAGGCCGCCATCTGCTGGGGTCGCTGCCGCCAGAATGATCGAAAACGGGATGAGCGCAATCGCGAGCCCCAGGATGATCCCGAGGGCGACGAGGATGGTGCTGAGGAATCCCGCGCCCGCGATGCGTCCCGCCGAGACCCGCACGACGGCCGGTTCGGGAACCGAGCCGGCCGGGAGTTCCGGACTCGCGAAATCGTCGACCGCGGCATCGATGTAGTCGCTCAGGGTACGGGCCCGGCGTCGCGGAGCCGTTTCGGCGGCTGCGGCAGGCATTCCAGTTCCAGCCTGGCCCGCGGAAGCGGCTTGGGCGCTACCCGCGACGGTTCCAGGTGCACCAGGATGCGCTTGGGCACCTTCGAAGGCGGCGCGGCTTTGCTGTTGCTTCTGTCGTTTCGCTCCGGATGCGCGGCGCAAGATTTCAGCGCGCAGCAGCTCGGCTTCGTCCTTGCCGAGGTACATGAGCTTGATGTCGGCGTCTTTTCCGGCGCCGCTGGTCTCGAGGATGGTGAGGCCGAAGATGCGGGCGAAGACGGGCCGGTTGAGGTTGACCGACTGCAGCCGGTCGAGGCGGGCCTGTCGGTTAGCTTTGCCGATCACACCGCTGCGCATCTCGAAGACTTCGGAAGTCAGCCGGAACTGTCGGTTGCGGTAGCCGAGGATCGTTCCCACCACGGTCAACGCCAAAATGACAAAGAAGAGGAGCGCTCCAAGCGCGAAGACCAGACCGACCTCAAGGTGGATGTCGCCGTCGCTGATCGCGCCGAAGAGTCCGACCACTACCCAGAACAGTGCGAAGGCGCTGGCGAAGATACCGCCGATGATTCCGGCCCAGGGCGTGAGCTTGTGCAGCCGGTGCCACTCGCCGTCAGCGAGGTTCGTGGTCGGCGGCTGTTGTTGGAATTGCTGCTGATACTGGGACGGTTGGCCCTGTTGATACTGCGGCTGTGCCGGGCTCGGCTGATACTGCGGCGGCTGACTTTGACGGAACTGCCCCTGCTGAGCTTGACCAGGGTGACCCTGTTGCGGCTGCCCCTGATATTGGGGCTGCTGCAGGGTCTGCCCTGGATACGGCGCTTGTCGTTGCTGTGGAGGCTGCCCCTGCTGCGGAGGCAGCTGTCCGGGCTGCGGATTATTCTGCTGCTGGCCCTGCGGCGGCCAGCCCTGTGGCGGGTGCTGTTGGGTCATTACAGGCCTGCCCGGCGGGTTTCGGCGACGCGGATGAGGTGGTCACGAAGTTGGTCCGCCTCAGCCTGGGGAAGACCAGGGATCGCCAGGCCGGTGGATGCGGCGGCCGTGACCATCTTCAGGCTCGCGAGGCCGAGCATCCGCTCGACCGGGCCGCGATTGATGTCGACTAGCTGCAGGCGACCGTACGGGACAGCAACCATACGGCTCCACCAGATGCCGCGACGGTAGACGATGTCGTCCTGGCGGAGCGCGTAGCCGATGGCTTTCGTGCGAATGACCACGAAGATCATCTGTGAAGCGAAGAGCAACGCCGGTATCGCGCCGAAGAGCCACCACCAGCCGCCTCCCGGGATGAAACTGAGCCCGATCGCGACGGCGATGAAGAACAGCGTCGAGATCGCGAAGTTGATGACCCCAAGCGTCGCGTACTTCATCGAGACACGTCGCCACTGGATATTCGGATGGTCAGTACCGCTCATTTTTCCCCCGGTTACGTTGGTGAACGCTGCCCAAGTGTAGGCGAGGGAGGACGCTGCCGCCTCAGTTATCCAACGCCAGATGTAGGCCCTACAAACCACCCTTCTTTCAGTCTCCACCCTTAACTCTTATATCGAGGTGATCTCGCGGTTGCTAAGATGAATCGCTACTGAGTTTGAGCGGCACGTCTCATGCCCACCGAACTCACTGCCCGCGATCGTGCACTGGCTTCGGCGGTGCACTCTCCTCTTCCGGGTGGAACATGGAAGGATTACGCCTAGATTTTGAAGACCTTCGCTGAGCCCGCACTACTGTTGGCCGCGTCTAAGGACGGTGACTTCTCGTGAGCGATCAGCCCGCAATCCAGTCTGCACCAACTTCAGATGTAGCCACCAAACGGGTCCTCGCGGCTCGTCCGTATTCGAAGCACGAGCAGAAGGAATTTGATTCCCTCAAAGACTCGAAGTTCGCACACACCGTTGCAGAAGTTCGCGGCGACCTGAGCCACCTGCGGACAGTGAGCGGGCGGCCTTCTCTTGGCCGCTATCTAAAGCAGCTCATCGAACGTCGCCACTTTATCTGGTGGGATTCCAAGAGCCGCGTTTCGACCGCGAATGTGGAAGATCGCCTCGGGTCGTTCTGGCTCATATTGCGTCCGCTACTTGACGCGGCGTTCTACTGGCTCATCTTTGGCTTACTGCTCAACATGAGCCGAGGATTACCGAACTACATTGCGTTCGTCATCATCGGTGTCTTTATGTTCCAGAGCAGCTCCCAAGCGATCAACGCGGGCACGAAGGTGATCTCGTCCAATAAGTCGATGATCCGAGCGTTCCAATTCCCACGTGCGGCACTCCCGCTCGCCGTGCTTGTGCGTGATTTCTTGCAGCGCGTGCCCGCAATGTTCGTGATGATCGCGATCATCATGATCATTCCGCCGCACGAGTTGCCGAGCACCTCGTGGTTACTTTTCCCGGTCATCTTGCTACTGCAACTGTGCATGGACTTCGGACTACTGCTCGTGTTCTCTCGACTCGGAGTAATGTTGCCGGACCTCTCCAAGGCGGTCCCGTTTGCTACTCGGCTCCTGATGTATGGCTCGGGTGTTATCTTCCCTATCGATCGCTTCTTGAATCACCCGACGCTGATGCAGATCATCAATTTGAACCCGATCTACGTCGTGCTCGACATGTACCGAGTGATTCTGATCGACGGTGCAGTCCCGCCAACGCACCACTGGGTGGTGCTGTGCTCCTGGGCGTTTGGCCTCCTAATCTTCGGTTTCCTGTTCTTCTGGAAGGGAGAGGAGTCGTACTCTCGTGAACGAACCTACTGACACTTCTGAAGTCGAAAGCACCGAGACAAACGACCCAGAACACGCCGCGCCACCCCCCAGCGTCGATGTCACGGGCAAGGAAGTCACTGTCTTCGCCTCTGACATCTACATGGACTACCGCGTCACGCTCGACGCTGATAAGAACACGAAGCGTGGCAAGTTCCAGATCGGCAAAGCCCGAACGACGTTCCATGCGCTTCGTGGAGTTTCACTCTATGCGGTCGAAGGGGAATTCATCGGTCTCCTTGGGCGTAACGGTTCCGGCAAGAGCACGTTCCTACGTGTCCTCGCGGGGCTTGAGACGCCGACTTCCGGCACCGTTATGGCGAGCGCCAAACCGCAGCTGCTCGGCGTTAGCGCGGCGCTACTACCAAACCTCTCGGGCCTCGAGAACATCCGTCTTGGCCTATTGGCAATGGGGATGAGTCCGGAAGAGGCCGAAGAACGTCGCGACCGCATTGTCGAATTCGCCGACATCGGCGATTCCATTCGGATGCCGATGCGCACTTACTCCTCCGGTATGGGTGCACGCCTGCGCTTTGCCATCTCCGTCGCAGCCGACCCTGAAATCATCATGATCGACGAAGCCCTCGCAACTGGTGACGCGGCGTTCCTGGAGCGCTCACAGCAAGCCATGCGCGGGCTCATGGGCCGTTCGGGTACGGGCTTCCTCGTGAGCCACTCCGCTGGCACAATTCAAAGCATGTGCACGCGTGCGGTGTGGATGGATCAAGGCGAAGTCATCGCTGATGGTGACCCCGCCGAAGTCCTACGTCAATACCAGCGCTTCGCGAAGGCCCTCGCTAAGGGCCGTCCAGAGGGCGCCGCGAAGGTCCGCCGCGAGCAACGGGAAGCCTTGGAAGCCCGAAACTTCCTACCTTCAAACCACTAATCCTCAAAGCACTGCGGGGCTGATCGATTTCTCGATCAGCCCCGCAGTGCTTTCCGCTGCAGAAATAACTACGGCCGAGTAAGCCCGTCGTCGAACTCCTCAAGGCGGCTACCGACGCCCAGTAATTCCGCGATCGCTGCAACCGTTCGTTCTGCAGCGCGGCCGTCGCCATACGGGTTTACGGCGTTCGCCATTTTGTCGTATGCAGCTTTGTCGGTAAGAAGTTCGGTGACGTCGTTGAAGATTCGCTCTTCATCGGTCCCGATGAGTCGAACGGTGCCCGCTTCGACTGCTTCCGGACGTTCGGTGTTTTCGCGCATGACGAGCACGGGCTTACCGAGAGAGGGCGCTTCTTCCTGGACGCCGCCCGAGTCGGTGAGGACGACGGTTGAGAGGCTCAGTGCGTGAGTGAATTCACCGTATGGCATCGGCTCTGTGACAGTGACGTTCGCCAACCCCTCGAGGTAGGGCAGCACTGCTTCACGCACGACCGGGTTCCTGTGCGCGGGCAACAGGAACAGCACGTCCGGGTGCGTCTCGGCCAGACGCTTGATCGCACGCCCAACACCGTGCATCGCGTCACCTTGGTTCTCACGACGGTGCGTGGTGATTACAACGAGCTGGGTTCCCTCAGCGACCTTCTGCGCGATCTCCTGCAGCGCCGGGTCTGTGAATGGGACGGCGAGCTCAACCACATCAAACAGCGCGTCGATCACAGTGTTACCAGTGACGTAGACGTCGTCTTCTGCAATTGCTTCGCGAAGCAGGTTGCCGCGGCTCACCGAGGTGGGCGCGAGGTGGAGCGAGCTGATTTGCGACGTCATCTTGCGGTTCGCCTCTTCGGGGAACGGCGAGAAAATATCGAAACTGCGTAGACCCGCTTCGGCGTGCACGACGGGGATCCCTCGGTAGAACGCCGCGATGCCG
The DNA here is from genome assembly GCF_008831155.1 of Gulosibacter chungangensis. Lineage (GTDB taxonomy): Bacteria > Actinomycetota > Actinomycetes > Actinomycetales > Microbacteriaceae > Gulosibacter > Gulosibacter chungangensis. The sequence goes on from NZ_WBKB01000012.1 coordinate 34,657, forward strand.
CCAGCGGTCGAGGTCGTGGTATCTCCCTGTACGATCACGGCGTCGGGCTTTTCTGACTCGAGAATTGCGTCGAGGCCAGCAATAGTCTTCGCCATCACCGTGTTCAGCGTCTGACGCGGTTCAATGATGTTGAGGTCGAAGTCTGGAGTGATACCGAAGAGTTCGTTTACTTGGTCGAGCATCTCACGGTGCTGACCCGTCACGGTCACGACGCATTCAAAATCGGGGGATGCATCCAGCGCCTTAACGATCGGCGCCATCTTGATGGCCTCGGGTCGCGTGCCGTAGATCGGCATTACTTTCTTCAAGTTACTCCTTGTAAAAATCCACGCGTTACGGAACGCGTCTGGTCCCGATGAAGACCATTGAGTGCCGACGCGCATGGTTTATCACTTAGGGATGCGCATGCACGACGTATGGCGTCCGGCACGCACATCGCACGGAATCAACGGTACCAAGGTAAGGCCACCAAGGTCGGTGCGGCGTCGGATGCGCAGTTCTAACGGCGGATCTTGGGAACCCAATCGCCTTCGAGCCACAGGTCGGCAAGCACGAGTCGCCAAGTCATGAGTTGAAGCCATCGAGGGCTCTTGTCGGACGGCGCCAGACCGCGTGCCGACTTCTCTTGGTATTTTGCGGCTTGTTCAACGATCCCACGGAACTCGGGTGCAAGGTAGCGGCGCAGTTCCCTCCACCGTGGGCTCGTTGTCACATACCTGGATGCGCTCGAGATCGGCGATGCGAAAAAGTCACGATCCTTTGCTGCGTCAAATGCCGTGTCGTCGACGGGTCCTGTGTACGGTTCGGGTTTCGCGGTGCGCTCAAGGTAGTGGTCGCCAGAGATGCCCTCCAATGGACCAGTCGCTTCGAACCGGAACCGACCGTCGTTAGCAAGCGGAACTTGGAGTGCCTCCGGCCAAATCTCCTGGATCGCGAGGAAGGCCGTGATCTGCCGCATCCGGTTCATGATCGGCAAAGCGTCCGCGACAGCGGTCACCTGTGAGTCAACGTATGGATAAAGGACTTCAGCCTCGCGGTCGAGCTGAGTAGCGTGCGGCTGAAGATATCGACTCGAGCGAATATCCCGGCCATACATATAAAGGAGTTCCAGGTTCGTAAAGGCGGGGACACTTGCTGCCCAGTCTTGAATCGCGCGCTCCGAGTCACGGTTGTGTCGAGGCGATAGCACCGATGCGCTTCGGTCAAGTAGCAGATGCCAAGCCGCTTCAAGTGCATTATTGGCAGTACGTTCTAGCACACCCTTGAAGAGAGGCCATTGACCAGCTGCGAGAGATTCCCCTACGTTCATTGGGTCTGCAACTGCGTAAGGCGAGACCAGCGCTTCGGACGGTATCAAGCCCTGTGCCTCACCAATGCTCTGTCTCATTGAGTCGACGAAGCCACTGGGATCGATGAGTTCGGGAGTTTTTACGATCAGTTCGATGCCAGCGAGCGCAGCAAGTTGGGCGGCCACCATCACCTCTTCGCTATCGGCACCTCCCTGACACACCGCGGTGATATTCTCGACCGGATGCTCCTTCAGTAGGCCGAGGAGCAGTCGACTATCGACGCCACCGCTAAGGCGGAGCTGAATCTCGTCTTTTGGCTGCGAGTCGAGCAATCGTGCGGTCGACTCCCTCAGTGCAGTCACGAGTTCGGCGGTGCCAGTCCGCCGGGGGTCTTCGTTGGATTCCAGAGTCGTTTCGTGTCCCACAGGCGCAGCGATGAGCTGCAGTCGCCCGCTACCAATCGACAGCGCAGTCCGTGGTGGCAAGACACGCACCCCGTCGAAGGGAGTACATCCTGAAACAGAGAATCCAAAATTGATGTACTCGAGGAGATAGTCTCGCGAGGTCCGAATCTGGCGTCGGCTCACCGCAGCCATTGCGATGGCAATCGTGATTGGCCGGTTCGACACGTAGATGAAATCAGCGTCCTGGCCGTAGTGAATTGCTTCTAGGGTTGGGGCCGTGTTCCACGCCGTGATTCGGTCGGTGCTCTTGTCGCCCTTTATCGCAGCGAACGAGCCGTAGGTGTCGTCACCATAACGAATCGTTCCACCAGCCGAATAGACACCGTCGAGAAGTCGCGAAGCAGTTTTCGGCGCTGTGGCAGCTGTCCAGCGACCCTTCTTCACAACGAGTCCGTCTCGGATACCCGCTGGGTGCCACAGCAGGAGTGACCCACCATTTGTAGTGATATCAACGAACACCTGCGGTTTCTTGGAATATCGTTCTCCAAGAAATTGGGGGTATGTTCGCTCAACGGCCTTCGAAGCTACGGTTAGTTTCCGCGCCGAGCGAGCTGTTTTTTCTTTCGGAACGATTGCAAGCAACACTGCCATTTTGCGTTCTCGACTTTCTTGTTGGATTTATGGGTGGCGTGGACGCAATGTGGCCACGCTACCCCGCGATTAGCGTTCGACGATATTGTCGAGGAACTGCTTGACCTGCTGGACACGCGCCGACCACGACTCCGACTCACGCGCGGCGCTGATGGCGGCTTGGTAATCGGTATTACTCATCCGCTCAAGTGTCTCTACGAGCGAATCCGTGTCACGCTGTGTAGCTGCACCGACCATGTTGTGTTCAACGAACGCCGCAATGGCCATGTCTGAGTAAGTGATGACCGGGAACCCCTTTTCGATCATGCTGATCGTCTTGTAGGGGAACGAGAACCGCGCGTATTCACTGTCGAGCAGCACTGCGCCGATTGTCAGTTCCGAAGACGGTAGGTACACGTCGAGTGAGTTCGTAGATACAGAGACTCGAGGGTGTTCTGCTAGCCCAAACGACGCCAATTCTTCGAGTAACTGCTCGGTCTCACCGGGCCGCACAACGAAATCTACGAAGAATTCGTTTTCGACGAGCGTCTGCATGGCGGTGAGCAAATTAGTCATCGCGTACACGGCGCCGACTCCACCGGCATACAGCAGCGTTGGACCGTTTCGCTTGTCACGGAGCGTCCCCGACTCCAGCACGTTCTCCGGCGCCACGCCCGGCGGTAGCGCAACCCAAGGCGTGGACGGTGCATCATGCCCGGCGAGCAATCGCTTGAAGCCTTCGACTGACGCTGGATCGGGCGCAAGCAGGAGGTCTGCAGCTCCTCCGACGTGGTTAAGTTCGTGCAGTCCGTTTGCGATGATCCCGTCAGTGCCGTCGGCCGCTTGAGCGATACCGGCCTTCGGGTCGAGCCAATGCAGGTCACGCACAAACCACGCGCTCCGTCCGCCTGCCTCACGCCATTTCCGCAAGAAGTCACCGAGTTCCTCACGGATATCTGCAGAAGGAATCGGCGAGGTTGAGTTTTCACCGTAGAAGATCTCTGCTTTCCGTCCAGCAGAGATCAGGTCAAGTACGAAATCACGCCGACGTCGGAAGCCATTGACGTTCGAGGCAATTCGAACCGTTGGCGTATCCGAGTCAAGGGCCTCCGCCATGTTTCGGATTCGCTGAGGTCGAGCCCCGTCCGTTCGATCTTCTAGACCTGTCGTCGAGAAGAACACGTTGAACGGACCTTCATTCTCAGTAACGTTGAGCTGCTCAAAGCTACTTGGGTATTGCTGTTCTACGAGGTTCCGAAGAACCGCAATGGGTTCCCCTGTCTCGACGATTCGGGCGGACCGTTCCTGCTTCAAGGATCCCGTCAATACGTCATCCAATAGCTTGGCTAGGCGTGAACCTCGACCGAGTTGTTTGAACCCGATCTGACGGCCCCATCGAGAAAGTCCAATTGTATCTTCAGCAATGAGCCGGTCGCCCTGCGTTGTGTCAACCAAATAGGCGCCCAGTGACGATGCGTGCTTTGAAGAGCCAACCAGCACCATGTGCGTCGCGTGTTCGAGTCGCTGTACTGCGGTTTCGTGGAATGAACGATTCCGTGTCAAGTCACGTGCACGGAACAACGCATCGGCCGCGATGGTATTGACTGACGCACCGTGTTTCGCGGCCACTGCATTGAACATCTGCTCGTAAGCCTCGATACGTTCACCGTTGCTACCTTCGGGATAGACGACAGCAATCCGCGCTGTGGCCGCACCTTCAGTGAGAAGTTTCGGCAATCCCTCAAATGAGAACTGTGGATGCAGCAGGTGAGCACTCTGAGAGCCCTTGGACAGAGCCTTGTCGAACTCGTAATCGTCTTCGAGGAAAAGCACTTCGGCGCCACTCGTGAGGTCGCCAAACCGACGCGAGAAAATTGCGCGGGAACGACTGAAATCCAGGTCCTCGCGCCAAAGCAGTGGAATAAATGGAAGCGAAATATGCCGTTTAGCGATGCCGTTGGCGGAAAGACCAGACGCCATTACGACATCGTGTCCTCCAACGTCAATGACCTGATTGAAGTAGGAAGCAATCTGATTGCCAAACTTCTGCAACGTCACCGAGGTGATCCAGTTCGCTGGTTTCGCAAATTTCCGTCGTGCCGAGGTCGTGAGCCAAGCCAAATGGCTCAGGCTTAAGACGTCCACTTCGTGGCCATGTCGTTGCAGTCGTTCGCACCATAGGACTTCAGCAGGGCCCATCGATGAGGAAAGGAACAGTACTTTCAAGATCTCTCCTCGAGTCTCAGTTAGTATCTGCCAGCGGCAGACCCATCATGACCATTTCTTTCGCTACTGTCTGCCGGGGCCCACTCTGGCTAGCAACCCTTTCGGACGCCAGACGGGACATCTTTTGGAACCGTTCCGCGCTCTTGAACAGCGCAATCATTCCAGCGACCATTCCTTCGACGTCTTCGGGGCCAGCGAGGACCGCTACCTCGTCGTTGACAAATTCTGGGACGGCCGCGACAGCGTTCGTGATTGGGACGAGGCCGCTCGCCATCGCTTCATCGCGAGATACGCCTTGCGTGTCCAGTCGTGTAGGTACAAGGAAGATGCCGTACTCGCGATGCAGACGGGCTATCTCCGTTTGGTTGATGAAACCACGGTTGATGTGCACGTTCGCATCTTCGGCAAACGTCGATTCGAATTCCCCGAAGTATCGTCCGTCGCCCACAATCTTGACGTCAAGCTTCGACCAATATGGAGTCTCGCGAAGAGCCTTAAGCACACGGACGGCAATGTCGCTGCCGTAGTTGAAATTATTCGCCGTGCGCACCCACAGGATCTTAAAGCGCTGGTCGGCAGACTTCGGCATGTACCGGAACAGACTCGTATCAACCAGGTTGTGGATGACTTCAGTTTTGCTCGTCGGGATTGTTAGTTCGAGGTCTTCTTGCGCAGCATTTCGCCACCATTGAGAAACGAAGACATACTTCACGGGTCCGTTTGGGTGAGCGAGAACGCGGCGCCAGAATTGTTGTCGTCGCAGCGACGTAGCGAGCTCTCGCTCAAGCGCATCACTGCTGCGGTAGTTGTGCAGTGACCGCACCCACCGACGGGCTTCAAACCCGTGGATATAGCAGTACAGGCGTTGCCCATCAAGATAGGGCGCCATCTTCTGCCACAAGTACTCACTCATAAAGTGAGTGCTCACACTCTCGTATTCATGACGCTGGAGCAGAGCGGCGAGTTCCTGCCCTTGCCCAGCTATAACGGTCACGCCGTCGTACTCGAATATTTCCGACGTTGCATTTCGGGAGACCACCGCGACGTGAACCTCAGCCCCGCCTTCCTGATATAGCTTCACACGGCGGTGCACGAAGCCGTTACCGTATTCAGCACCCTCTCGCGGATACACCTCGACGACAACAAGATGCCGAACCGTGGAACCGGCCGAAGGCGAGAAGGAATCAAGATACTGCTGCGCGAGTATCAGGGATTCCTCGCTGCTTTCTTCAACATCTCTTTCTGCGTCGAAGCCGTGTTGTTCCGACATTTGGAAGTAGAGTTGCTTCAGGTACGACAACTCATACTGCAAAAACGTCGAGATTTGCGCTTCCGAGTATGTAGAACCGGCTGCCTGCAACGGGACCATGTGGCCGTTACTGATCGCTTCGCCAATGAGTGGTGCGTTCTGCGGCGGTGCCGCTGCGACGGAACGAAGAGTGTTCGTCAGCTTGTTCTGAGGAAGTGCCTTGACCTTGTCTTTGGCGAAGCTCTTCATTCCGTCTGGAAGACGTCGTCCTAGGGCTGCAGCCGCTTTAGCAGTCTTCGTCCCTGCGACGCGGAGTCCAGCGTTGATCCGGTTCTTGATTGACATTCTCTTCTCGGTGATCCTGACCCGGGTTCAGCGGTCAGAGCTCGATTTCGTGGCCAACCGAGGCGGATTCGATCATGGCTTCTGCGACACGTAATGTGTTCAGGCCTTCCGCCATGGAGACGTACTCACTCGGCTTGCCCAGGATCGCGTCGCGCCACGCTTCGTGCTCGGTCTTCAACGGTTCTTGCTTCTCAAACGCGTACCGGAAGGCGTCACCTTCCGTGACGCCACGGAAGTTCTCCACCGGCTGCCACGTACTCCGAACCGTCCCGTTCTCGAAGAACCGCAAATCTGCCGTCAATGTGTCGGCAACAAACACTCCATTTTCACCGGTCACCACCGTGGAACGTTCCTTCACCGCTGACAACCAATTCACGGTGTGATTCACAATCACACCATTCTCCAACCGACCAACCGCGAGCACCATATCCTCATACGCACGGCCGGCAACCTTCACGGTCTCCGCACTAATCCGGGCATACGACGAACGCGTCAACCAAGCGGTCAAATCAATATCATGCGTGGCCAGATCCTTCACCACACCAACATCCGCGATCCGCGCCGGAAACGGACCCTCACGCCGCGTCGACACCTGATACACCTGACCCAGCTGACCGTCATCTAGCCGACGACGAAGCTCCTGCAACGCCGGATTAAACCGCTCAATATGCCCAACCGCACCAATCAAGCCCACCTCGGCGAACGCGCCAGCGAGCCGCTCACCCGCCTGGACGTTTTCGGCGATCGGTTTCTCTACCATCGCGTGCACGCCAGCCTCGGCAAGCTTTAGTCCGACTTCTTCATGCATCCCGGTCGGCACCGCGCACATCACGGCGTCCACACCATGCTCGATCAGCTGATCCACGGTCTCGAACAGCGGCAGGTCGCCCGCGACGCCGTGCTTGTCCCCCATCGGGTCAGCAACCGCCACCAGCTCCATACCCTCGATGGACCGCATCACCCGGGCATGGTGGCGACCCATCATGCCCAGGCCAATCAAACCAGTACGAATCGTCACGGCCTATGCCTCCTCGACCACGGTGTTCACCGCAGCAATGATCCGGTCAAGATCCGAAGCAGTCAGCGACGGGTGCACCGGCAGCGAGAACACACTCGCCGCCGCAAGCTTCGTGTTCGGCAAATCCACCGCCACATTAAACGACGGCAACTCGTTCGTCGGCACCGGATAGTAGACACCCGTCCCGACCCCGAACTCGTCCTTCAACCGCGCCAAAAGCTCCGCGCGCTTCGGCGCGAGCGCCTCCGGTAGCCGCACCGTGTACTGGTGATACACATGCGCACACCCCTCGACTACCACCGGGGTCGTCACACCCTGCAACCCAGCAGTCAACACCGCAGCATTCTCCTGCCGCTGCTTCGTCCACCCTGCGACCTTGGTCAACTGCACCCGGCCAATCGCCGCGTGAATGTCGGTCATGCGGTTGTTAAACCCGACCAGTTCGTTCTGGTACTGCACTTCCATGCCCTGGTTCCGCAGCAACCGCAACCGGCGCGCGACCTCCGAATCGGCGACGGACACCATGCCGCCCTCGCCACTGGTCATGTTTTTCGTCGGATACAGACTGAACATCGCGAACGTCCCAAACGTCCCCACCGGCTGTCCCTGCCACGTGGCAGCGTGGGCTTGTGCAGCATCTTCGAACACCATCAGCCCGTGCTTGTCCGCGATCGCCTGGATCGCGGTCATGTTCGCGGCATGCCCGTACAGGTGCACCGGCATGATCGCCTTCGTGCGCGGGGTGATCGCCGCCTCCACCGCGGCCGGGTCAACACAGTACGTGTCGAGTTCGATGTCAACGAACACCGGGGTCGCACCGGTCAACGCGACCGAGTTCCCGGTCGCGGCGAACGTGAACGCCGGCACAATCACCTCATCGCCCGGGCCAATCCCCGCAGCCAGCAACCCCAGGTGCAGGCCGGAGGTGCCCGAGTTCACCGCGACCGACTCACGACCGTCCACGAGGGCGGCCGCGAACTCTTCTTCAAACTTCGCGACCTCGGGGCCCTGCGCGATCATGCCGGTCTGCATGACCCGATCAACCGCAGCGCGCTCCTCGGCACCGATGATGGGTTTGGCCGGTGGAATAAATTCAGGCACCTAACGACCTTCCTTATGCAATGGCGGCAAGACTGCCGTCAGTCTCTACAAAACGTTCCTGCGTGTCGGGGCACTCCCACACCCCGTCCACCTCGACCAGACGGTGGCCGGTCTTCCCGACCCACCCGATCTGCTTCGCCGGAACACCCACCATCAGCGCGTGGTCCGGCACATCTTTCGTCACGACCGAACCCGCCGCGATCAGCGCCCACGCACCGATCGTCACGGGTGCAACGCACACCGAACGCGCGCCGATGGCGGCACCACGCTTGATTGTCACGCCCACCGCGTCCCAGTCCGAAGCCGACTTCTGGGTGCCGTCCGGGTTGATCGCGCGCGGGTAAGTGTCGTTGGTGAGTACCACGGCCGGGCCGATGAAGACACCGTCTTCGAGCACTGCGGGCTCGTACACGAGCGCGTAGTTCTGCACCTTGCAGTTATCGCCAAGGCTCACGCCGGTACCGATATAGGCGCCACGACCGATCACGCAGTTCTCCCCCAGCACGGCGTCTTCGCGCACCTGCGCGAGGTGCCATACCGACGAGCCCGCACCGATCTGTGCGGCATCTGCGACATCGGCGCTGTCGACGATGCGCACGTTCGAACGCTCGCCCATTAGCGAGTAGCCTCGCCCGGGACGCCGATCACGCGACGGGTAACGCCAGCCCAGACCGCGGGGTCGGTCACGTTGCGACCATCCACGAGCGTACGGATGCCTGGCAGGTCCGCAGGCGTCAGCGACCGGTACTCGGCGTGGTCGGTCTGCAGCACCGCGGCATCCACCGACTCACCCAAGTGGTAGGCCGTCCAGCCAAACTTCGCAAGCTCCTCATCGGTGTACATCGGGTCGTGCACGAGCACCTCGGCACCACGCTCAACGAGCGAGTTCACCGTGTCAAACACGCCAGAGAACGCCGTCTCCTTCACGCCACCACGGTACGCAGCACCGAGCACCACGACCTTCTGACCCGAAAGGTCAGCATCATGCGCGCCCGCGAGCAGCCCCACGGTGAACGCCGGCATATCCGCGTTCAATGCACGCGCCGTGCGAACGATCTCCGCCTTCGGGTCGTTCCACAAATACAGACGCGGGTACACCGGGATGCAGTGACCGCCCACTGCGATCCCCGGACGGTGAATGTGGCTATACGGCTGCGAGTTCGATGCCTCGATCACCTGGTACACATCGATGCCGTTTTCCCCGGCATAGCGGGCGAACTCGTTCGCGAGCCCAATGTTCACATCGCGATACGTCGTCTCCGCAAGCTTCGCCAACTCCGAAGCCTCGGCGCTGCCGAGGTCCCAGACCCCGTTCGCACGCTGCAGGTCCGGGCGCTCATCAAAGTCAAGCACGGCCTCGTAAAACTCGCGAGCCCGCTCTGCACCCTCGGGTGAGAGCCCGCCGATGAGCTTCGGGTACTTCCGCAGGTCCTCAAACACGCGGCCCGTGAGCACCCGCTCTGGCGAGAACACCAGGTGGAAGTCCTTACCCTCCACCAGTCCCGAGATCTCTTCGATCATCGGCTTCCAACGGTTCCGCGTGGTGCCCACCGGAAGCGTGGTCTCGTAGGACACGAGCGTGCCGGGGGTCAGGTGCTGCGCGAGTTCCTTCGTCGCGGCATCCATCCACCCAAAATCAGGCTTCGCATCCTGGTCCACAAACAACGGTACGACAAGCACGATCGCGTCCGCACCCGGCACTGCCTCGGCATAGCTCGTCGTGGCCTTCAGATTCCCTGCACCGACCGTCTCTGCAAGCTTTTCCTGCAACAGGTACTCGCCCGGGAACGGTTCCTTAGCCTGATTGATCAGGTCAACCGTCTGTTGGTTGACATCAACACCAGTGACCTGGTGGCCCTTCGACGCGAACTGAACAGCCAGGGGCAGACCGATTTTGCCCAACGCAATGACGACAATTTTCAAAACAGTCGCATCCTTCTCTGAGTGAGTACAAAAGAGCTGGGGACTGTGAGGCCGGACCGCACATCCTCAAGGGTTCAGGCTAACACGCAGGCTCTTCTTGGCCCGTCAACTAACCAGGGTTCTAGCCGCTAATCGCTGCCAGCCACGCATCCTCAACCGCGTGCTCGTCAAACCGTTCGACGGCGGCAATTGCCTGGTTACGAAGCACTGCCAGCTGCACCGGTTCTTCAATAAGACCCAGAATGCGCGACGCGGCTTCCGCAGTACCGGCCACGAGAAATTCATTCCCGAACGTGTGGCGCGCGCCGGGTCGATCCCACACGATGGGCACCGCGCCCGAAGCCATGCCCTCTGCGGGCGCCAGATGGAAGCTTTCGGTCGTAGACGGCGAGAGCATCCACCCGATCTTGCGATACCAGCTGCCCATGTCGGCGCCGAAGGGTTCGAAAGCTACAGCCTCGTGGAGGTCACTCGAGCCAAGTCGCGAGAAGAGATCGAGATAGCTTTCGCGCTGTTCGGGCTTCTGCCACAGGTGTGGGAACTCCCAGGGCATTCGGCCGCGGATGTGCAGGGTGAAGCGGTCATCCACCTCACGCAAGCGACTCAGTAGGTCTATCGCGCGGTCGGGACGTTTGAGGAGCGGCACGAAACCGACAAGGCCAAGGCGATACTCGCGACCCGGCAGCGGCTCGCGCTGCAGGTCGTCGAGGCTCAGAGCATTCGGGATGACCGAGACCTTCGTGGCGTCGACGTCGAGGTGTTCCTGGATGAGTTCGCGCGTGTATTCCGAAACCGCGATGAACTGATCGACGTTCTGTGTGTTGATGTTCCGCAGCCAGCGCCCGCGGAACTCGAACATGTGGAGCCGGACGACAAGGCGCTGCCCCGGCTTCTTGTGCTTCGAGTACCAGACAGCGTTCGAACCGGCCCATTCACAGATGATGACGTCGGCCCAGTCGAGCGCCTTCTTCGAGGCGATCTCGTCGTGCGAATGCAACGCCTTCCACTGATCGATCCGCAGTTCGACGCCGGGCATCCGCTGCAGCAGCTCGACGAGTTCGCCAGCAAACTTGAGGTCGTGTCCGGCGAGTAGCACCTTGAGCGGCTGGTCGGGTGCCTTCGTGTTCGTAACCCCGGCCGCAACCGCCACGGCGTCCACAAATTCACCGTCGTGCGAATCAATGCCGATGCGGCGCAGGTAGCCGCGCAGTTCATCCGCGCGGCTCGAAATGCGATATGGCTGGATCAACGCCGCGAGGCGGCCTGAGAGGTCTTCGTTGCGCTGCAGAGCCACGCGAATCGTCGCCGCGATGTCCGCCGGGGTGTCGGTCCGCGCATCCACGAAGAGGGGATAATCGTCGCCAAAAATGGCCTCGTGAATCGGCGTGCGGTTGATGACCGACGGCACGCCGAGTGCGCTCGATTCGAGCACCTTGGTCGAAACCTCGAGGCTCAGGTCCAGGTCGGAGGAGCGCCAGCTCAGGAGGAGATCCGACTCGGCGACGAGCGCGAGACTCGACGCGCGGTCCTTTGCGCCCGCCCACGTCACGCCAGGAGTTGAGGCCGCCATGACACTCCGCATGTTGTCGGCCCAGTCGGGGTCGCTCGGCTCGTTGTGTACCTTGTCGCCCACCATTGTGAGCGTGGCGTAAATGCCAAGCTGCGCGAGTTCGGCGACAAGCTGCGGCATGAGATCGGTGCGCCAGGCCTTCGCGAACTTGCCCGTGTAAATCAACCGCAGCGGGTTCTCGGGCGTCCCACGCCCGGCAAGCTCGTGCTGTCCGGTGGGCGTAATCTCGTCGGGCACCATTGGGCGAAGCAAGAGCGTCTTGCCCGCAGCATCCGGCACGAGGTTCTCAAGCACCGCGCGAGCCTCTTCAGTCTGTGCGAGCATGTACCGCGTCGAGTTCGCAATCGCACCGATGCGCTCTCGCCGCTGCTCGTCAAAGTGGTCCGGACCGTAGGCGTATTCGGTCACGTAGGCCCACAGCTTCGCCGCGAGCGCGGGTCTCTTCCCGATCGCAGTGGCAGCCTGAATGCCGCGAACCAAAATCACGTCATAGTGGTGCTCGTTGTCGAGCGCCTCGATGGCGTCGGCGGCTTCCTGCACAGTGAGGGTTTCGCGGTTTCGTGGATGCGCGTCAAAGACTTGAACGCTAGGTAGGCTTCGAAGCGGCCCAGACAGCAGCGAGCGCTGCTCGACTGCCTTGAGCTGCACGTGCACATCAGCACCCGCTTTAGCCCAGGCCTCCGCCATCGAAGGCAACCAAATAGCCGAGCCGTCGATGACATTGAGGTTGACGTCGCCGTAGACGAGTACTTTCACGGTCCTGCTCATGCCGCCACCTCCAGGTTGCGAATAATCTCCACGATTCCGGCGGGTGCCTCACCCGGGTTTTCAGTGAAGTGCAGCTGTTCTGCGCTGGGCAGGCCTGGAACGAGCACATTCACGAGGTCTGATCCCTCGAGCAAAATTGCACCGTGGTGGTGCAACTGTTCACCACGCATAACGAGCCAGCAGGTGACACCGCGAGCGCGCGCGGTTTCAAGCGCGGCATACACTTCGCGGATCAATCCGATCCCACTCGGGTCGAGCGCGCCGTCCCACACCCCGGTGAATCCGGCAATGTCGAGGACGACGACTTCAGCCTGCTTCGCGAGGGCCGAAGAGATTCCCGGCACGAAAGGATGCACGCTGTGACCGGCTTCTACGAGCGCTGCTCTGAGGTCCGGCGCGAACACACCGGCAATGGGCCGACCTCCTGCAGCCGTGCGTTCTGGCACGGTGCGCCCGAACATCGCGCGGTGGAGTCGCTCCGCGGCGTGCTCATCAATCACCGTCCCGGCGGCAGCACGACCTGTGACGTTTTTGGCCGCACCCTTCCCGAGACGATTCGGGATGCCCTCGGCGAGCCCGAGGTGGTCGAGCGGATACTTCGCTTGCGCGACTCGCTTCTTCGGGCGACCGATGGCCTGTTGCACGGGTGCGGGCAGCTGCTGCACGACGCGCTTGCCCGAAGTCTTAATCTTCTTACGCATCGGTTTCGGCACGAGCTTGCCAGCGCGCTTGATCGCCTTGGTCACAAAATTCGGCATGGGTGCCCTCGCGGTTGATCGAAAGTGTGGTCGTGGTGTTCGGCTCAGATGGTCTTCGGCCTAACCGACCAGACGTTCATAGACATTCTCATATGTGGCTGCGTTCGCCGCCCACGTGCGCGTCGAAAGGGCCCACTCGCGCCCGTTCTCGCCCATTTCGGCAGCGCGCTCGGGATCGTCAAGCAATCCTCGCAGCGTCTGGGCGAGCGCGTGCTCGTCTTCAGCGGCAAATAGCGCGCCGGTCTCGCCGTCGACGACGAGTTCTTCGAGCGCGGGCAGGCGTGATGCGACAACTGGTCGACCAACTGCGGAGGCTTCGACAGTCTTCATCGGCGTAACCGAGCGAGTCACCGTGAGGTCCTTGCGCGGCACGACGAAGACGTCGAGAGCCGCGTGATTGAAGATCGCTTCGGAACGCGCCACGCGCCCCGGGAAGTCACAGCGGTCGGCGATGCCGAGCTGTTCGGCCAAGACCTTGAGCCCCGGCAGCGCGACACCGTCGCCCGCGATCCTGGCCCGTAGCTGAGGGTATTCCGGAGCCAAGAGCGCGACCGCACGGATAAGCAGATCGAGTCCCTCGTAGTCGACGATGCTCGAGACGGTGCCGACGAGCTGCAGTTCGTCGTCGAGGCCGAGCTTGGCCCGCGCATCCTTCTTCGTCGGCGGCTCGTCGATAAACGGCGACCCGACAGCGTTCGGGCACACCGAGATCTTCGCTTCGTCGACGCCACCGGCTACGAGCTGACGCTTCATGTTTTCGCCAAGGGTGACCACGGCATCCGCTGCCAAGGCTGCGTCGAGCTCGCGTGCCGAAAACTCCAGGTAGCGCTGCGACTCAAGGGCCTTGAGGCCGCGCGTAGAGGCCCAGGTATCGGCCAGCTGCCCGCGCACCTCATACACCCAGGGAATGCCGAAGGCTCGCGCGACCGCGCCAACCGCGAGCGCATTCGTGAAGTGCGTCGTCGTGTGCAAGATGGCAGGACGGAACTTTCGGACTTCCTCAGCGAGGAGCGCGGCCTGCTGATCGGCACGCTCACGAAGGCCCTGCCCGAGGCGAGCGGGAAGCAGCCGCACGTAGCGGATGCCGTCGATCTCGTCTTCACCCGCGGCCCATGCAACACCCACTTGCACGGGATACCCCGGACGAGTCACCGCTTCCACCTCATACCCGTGCTCAACGAGCGACTTCAAGATCGAGTGGCTGCGCTGGGCGTATCCGCTCGAAGTGTGGGGCAGCGAGTTCGTGAGCACGTGCATGACCCGGCCCTTCACCGGCGAGTACCCGACCTTGGCAGGAAGTTCCGGCACGTAACCTGCGAACACCGCTTGCTCGCCAAGCATTCGTTGCGCCAAGTGTGCGTTTCGGGGGTGACGGCTCGCGAACTCCACAGCCCCGTCGTGGTCGCCGCGGTAGAGCGCTATTCGAGCGGCCACTGCGAACCAGGATGCGCGACGGGCTTCAGCAGGAACGCTTTCGATCAGTGCTTCCGCACGGTCGGCGTCGCCGAGTGAGAGCGCGACGTCTGCGAGGTGGGCGAGTTTGTTGGCGGAGCGCTTGGTCGAAAAGTCTGCGTCGGCGAGCGACGCATCCGCCACTGCGCTGTCAATCGACCGCTCGGCGTTCGCTCGCTCGCCGGCGGCTTCAAATCCAATCGCCGCGACTGAGGGAAAGCGCTCCCCAGCCAACTTCGCGACGGTGTTCCCGAGCGCTCCGCGCGACCCCGCCGGAAGCCGGCGCGACACCTGCAGTGCAAGCTGCACGGGGTCGTCAACGATGTGCTCGGTGACGGTCTGCCCCGTGAGCGAAATATTCTGCCACCACGGTCGATTGAGTTTCATTGCTACCTTCTCGACGGTGTCGTCACGCCGCCGCACGTCTCAAGTTTTGGCGCATCAGATGCACGCCGAGTTTCAAGCTCAACAGTTGATTATCGCGTACTCGCCCCGCGATTCCGATTCACCTCACCCGTGACCCTTGGAATCTCCAGGTAGCCACCGTAGTAGTGTCCGGTGAGACAGCTTTCGATTCTCGCAAGGAGCATTCGTCTTGAGCCGATCCGAAACGCGCAAGAACCTTCGCCGGGGGCACATCACGGTTCCCGAGAAGTATCAGGTTGCGCCTATCGCGTGGCGGGACGGGCTCGACTACGAGGAACTCAACAAGGGTTCAGAATCATTCAAGTGGTGGCTATCCTGTCTCGGGTTCCTGCGGGTGTTTGCGAATGCTGACCAGCTCAGCGAAGACGATGAGGAAGTCTGTCTAGCAATCATCAGTGACTGGTTTGCGCATAACCCGCAGACCTCGCCCGCAATCTCGCGGGCCTGGGACGCTCATGCCGTTGCCTACCGTACCGACTCGCTTATTGATATTGCCGAACGCGTGTCGAACAGCACGTGGCTCGATGAGTTACTCGAAGAGCACAAGGCCTTCCTCGCACTCGAAGACAACTTCCAAGGCAATTGGAACCACGGCGTCGACCAGGCCAAGTCACTCATCAACGTCGCCGAGCGGCTGAAGGATGCATCTGCCCAACAGATCGGGCTCACACGACTCGAAGGCGCGATGCTCAGCATCGTGGACGACGAGGGCGTCACGATCGAACAGGCCGTGCACTACGACTATTTCAACTACCAGCAGCTCGATAAGTGCATTTCCTATCTCGACGGCCATCCCGGGGCAGAGAACACGATTGCAAGATTGCGCGAGCGGATGCAGAAAATGCCCGACTTCCTCGCCCACGCAACCCGACCGGACGGCACGTGGTTCGAAATCGGTGACACCCCGATCGAACCGGCCGGTTCGATTCCAGGGACGATCGCAGAATACGCAGCTACACAGGGGGCGAACGGACCACGCCCCGACGAGACGGTGAGGACCTTCTCGGCTGGGTACATTTTCGGTCGTTCCGGATGGGGTGAGTCGCGCGAGTTTGCCGAAGAGTCGGCCTACTCAATCCGGTTTGGGCCGGGCAGGCTCATCCACGGCCACGCCGACAACCTTTCGCTGCGATTCGTTTCGCGAGGCATAGAGATCATCAAGGACGGCGGCTTCCACGGCTACACCGACGATGAGAACCGCGCCTTTCTACGCTCCCAGGCCGCGCACAGCACGATCATTGCGAGCCGCGGCCGCAAGAAGTCCACAACGAAGCCAAGCGAGTTGACGTTCTCACGCATCGAACCGCAGTGGCAGTCATTCACGATCAATGCGAACCCTTTCGAGCACACCTACGTCACGCGCTCGATCTACATCGAATTTGACCCGGACATCGTGGTGGTATGGGATCGCCTGCGCAGCCGTTCACGTACGCCCTTCGAACAGCGTTGGATCATCAACCCCGAGTTCCGGCTCACCCAGCGTCGCGATGCCGTCACTGGCATAGGCCCAACGCCATTCGTTGCGACGCAGCACCTGCGCGTGCCATTCCGAGGACAGAGCAGTGGCGTGATCAACGCCAACGAGACGGATGCTCCGCTCGGCGCTACAGAGACACTCATTGAGCTCACGCGAAACGGACTGATCCAGCACAAGCAAACCGGTCTCACCGGTGAGTTCCTCACGGTGTTTGAGTTCGGGACAGAAGAGCCGAACGTGCGATTCACGTCACGACGCACGGGTCTCGCGGCCGCGTCGAGGCACCTAGTCGGTGTGCGGCAGGCCTCATTCCTCGATCTGGACGGTAATACTGGGTTGGTGCCCCGCTCAGCGAAATAGCGCTGACACTCAATCAGTTTCGGAGGCGAGTTGCAGATCCCCTATCTCCCGCGGCTCATTCGCGGGGTAAAGACCAGAGTTCAGCGATACACGCGAAAAGCACAAGCCGGTACTCAGCGCGCTATCTATCGTGCGATGCAGCGCGGCGACCTGAACTCGCGTGTTCCTGAGCGATATTGGCCGCGCGAGTTCGAAGCTGCGCCCCCAAGTGACCCGCTTCGTTCCTTCCTCCCACTCCCCCCAGCCCCCGGGCTTACGGAGTGGTTCTTTGGGAGTTCGACCCGCTCGAACGATGCCGGGGCACGCACACTGAACTGTCTCCTCGTACGCGTCGACACCGAAACCACTGCTGAGTCGTTTTCGGTGAACACGCTGCCTCAGTTACTTGAGAGCCGTAAGGCCCTGACACAGCCGCTGCACACGATCATCATTGGTTCTGACGAGGCAGCAATGGCGGCGAAAGGAATGCTCGCGGCAGCGCAGATTCGCTCGGGCGTTTCGGTGTTTGCGATGCCGAGCCCTACTCGCTTGAACGCGCTGTTTAGTCTTGCGGCAGCGATGGTCATCCCTGCTTCCACGACCGCTGATCCCATCCGCAAGATCAGCGACGTTACCTCGACGATCTTCCGGGCGCGCGCATCCGGTGTGCCGATCGCCGAATGGCGCCCCGATGTCCCGCTCCCCCGCGATCCGCTCGACGCGGCCTCACCGGTGAAGGCCCCACGGCACAGCATCCTGCCGTCAGGCGCTCCGGCTCAACGCCTCATATCTCTGCGCGTTGCCAGCCAGGCTGCGCGCTACGAAGCGCTTTCGGCAATCGTCGAGGTCGACACCTACCAGCCCACCGTGTGGACTGAGCCGCGCGCCACAATCGGCAAACCGCTCGCCGAACCGAACCGCCCTCAAAAAATCGTCGTCGCGGGCCACGACATGAAATTCGCGCACCCAGCGGTTGCCGAACTGCGCGCGCAAGGCCACGAGGTCCGGTTCGACGAATGGTCGGGGCACGCGCGCCATGATGAGGCCCGTAGCCGGGAGTTGCTTCGCTGGGGCGATGTCGTCTGGTGCGAGTGGGCGCTTGGCAATGTCGCTTGGTACTCGCGCAACGTGGACAGTTTGACGCGGCTCGTGACGCGCCTGCACCTGCAGGAGCTCTCGACGGCCTTCCCTTCGACGGTCCGGTGGGAAAAGGTGGATGCCACGATCGCCATCGCCGACCACGTGCGCCGTCAGCTCTTGCGCGACACGAATGCGCCCGAGGACCGCACGGTGGTGATCCCCAATATGGTGCATGTGCCGGATGCGCTGCCCCAGCGACACGACGTCGCACGCTTCCGCCTCGGGCTCGTCGGAATGGTCCCGGCCCGCAAGGGACTTCGCGAGGCGCTCGACCTCCTTGTCGCACTCAGAAGCATCGACGATCGGTATACGCTATCGCTCCGTGGCAAGCGGCCAGAGGAATACCCATGGATGGCCGAACGTGGTGAGGAATCAAAGTACTTCGCCACACAGCTCGAGCGAATCGAGACAGACCCACGACTTCGCGGAGCCGTCGAGTTCTCACCGTTCGGTCCAGACATGGCCGAGTGGTATGCCGGGGTCGGTGTCGTGCTGTCAACGAGTGAGTTCGAGTCGTTCCACTTCACTGCTCCCGATGGCGCTGTCAACGGGGCTCTCCCGATGCTGCTCAACTGGGCCGGCGCAGACCTCCTCTACCCCGCCTCATGGCTCCACCCGAATGTTGAGCACATGGCCGCGGCAATACTCAAAGCGACAGCGGATGCCCACGTCTGGCGACAGCGCGCCGTCGCGGCTCGCGAATTCATCGCGGAAAATTATGCCGAGGATCGCGTTGTTCGGAGCCTCACGAACACGATCCTCGGCAGAACAGAGTGATTCTGGCTAGCGCCACACACCCTTGGTGTCGACAATGACCTTCTCATTCAGCAGATCACGGTCAATGTTCTTGAACTGGTCGTGGTCGACGAGCAGCAACACGATGTCGGCCTCGCGAATCGCGCCCTCCAGGTCCTGCTTCGTGATGTTGGCGTGACGAGTCAGCTGCTCCGGAAGGGCTTCCACGTTGGGTTCGACGACGCGCACGTCGACGTCCTTCACGTGATCGGCGAGCTGGTCAACGATGTTGAGCGATGGTGATTCGCGGAGGTCGTCAATGTTCGCTTTGAAGGCGATACCGAGTGCCGCGACGACCGGAGCCTTAAAGCGCTGCGCGAGTGCCTCCACTTTGTCGAGGACGTGGACGGGCTTGCCGTCGTTGACCTCGCGGGCAGTGCGGATGAGTCGCGCCTCGTCGGGTGCCGCGCTCACAATGAACCACGGGTCGACCGCGATGCAGTGACCACCCACGCCGGGGCCCGGCTGCAGGATGTTCACACGTGGGTGGTGGTTCGCCAGCTCAATGAGCTCCCAAACGTCAATGCCGAGGCGTTCGGCAATGATCGAGAGTTCGTTCGCGAATGCGATGTTGACGTCGCGGAAGGAGTTCTCCGTGAGCTTCGCCATTTCGGCGGTCTTCGCATCCGTCAGCAGGAGTTCACCGTTGCAGAAGGTTGCGTAGAGGTCACGGGCGAGTTCCGCAGCGCGAGGTGTGACACCACCGATAACTCGGTCGTTCTCCGACATTTCGGCCATGATCCGGCCTGGGAGTACCCGCTCAGGGCAATGTGCGAAATGTACCGTGTTTCCCTTGCCCTCGTCGAGAGTAAGGTCAGGCCGCTCGGCGAGGATGAGTTCCGCAAGCTTCTCGGTCGTCCCAGGAGGGGAAGTCGACTCGAGGACGATGAGTTCGCCGCCTTTGAGCTGCTCGGCGATCTTCGAGCCCGCGGCCTGGATGTACTTGGTGTCGACCTCGTAGTTGTCTTTAAACGGTGTCGGCACCGCAACGATGTAGGCATCCGCGTGTGGCGTCGCGGTCTGCGCAATAAGCTGACCGTTCGCGACGACCCCCGACAGTAGTTCGCCAAAGTCAGGTTCGTAGAACGGAACCTTGCCAGCGTTGATGCGCTCGACGAAAGATTCGTTGAGGTCGACACCAATGACCTTCGAACCGTGCGCAGCAATGAATGCGGCGGTCGGCAATCCGATGTAGCCAAGACCGATGACGGAGACCGTCTCGAATACCGCCTTGGGCTGTGCGGATGTCGTCATGTTTTTTTACCTTCCATCGATTCCACCGGGGCTAAGCCCCAGAGCATTCAATCCTGAACCGTGTACGAACACCGTCGGATTGGATGCGAGTCTGTCACCTCGTTGCCGAGGTATTCGCGACTTCTTCGAGAATTTCAAAGTATTGCGAAGCAAGCCGGTCATACGTGACGTTTGCCTGTACCCAGGCCCGACCGGACGTGCCAACGTTGAGTTGGTCGCGGTTTGCGGCCAAGTCACGCCAAAAGGCCACGAGCCCTTCGACATCACCGGGCGATACTACTGCTCCGCCATGTGCGTTCGAAAGGATCTCAGCCCCTTCGCCCGCAAGAATACCGGTCACATGCCGTCCAGACGAAAGCACCTCGTAGAGTTTCGAGGGGATCGTCCATTCAAAGGGCTTCCAATCACGCAACGTAACGAGCGTGGTATCTGCCCACGCGTAGTGAGAAGCGACCTGATCCGGTGACACCGCCGGAAGAATCTCTACGGGCGAACCCAATTCTTCGTTAAGCGCGATTAATGCGGGCCGGTCATGACCCGAGCCGATCATCCGAACCTGCACCGGCACACCTTCATCCTTCAGTTGTTTCGTTGCGCGGATGACTACGTCAAGGCCTTGGCTGCGGCCCATCGTGCCGAGATATACGGCGCGGAGTTCTTGGTGGTCGCTATCAATTGGTGGAAGCTTCGTGAAACGACTGAGGTTCGCGCCATTTCGTACTACCGCGACTTCGCCCATGCCACGGTTCTCGAGGATGCTGCCAAAGCGTTCGGTGGTCGTAACTACCTTCGTCGCTGCCCGCTGCAGGCTCGTAACATACCGGTGGATCAGTTTTTTGGCGAACCCGATCGGGCTGCTCCCGCTGAGGCCGGACACATGCGTTACCAAATCAGGCCAAGCATCCCGCATTTCAACGATGAGCGGAATCTTGAATCGCTTCGATAAAGCCTTGCCCGCGATCAGTGTCGGGATTGCCGGAGCCGTCGCGATGATTACATCTGGGACGAACTTCTTTCGGCGGATCAGCTTTGACGCGCGCGAAATTGAGGTGAGGGACGACGCAAGGTGATCGACCGTTCGAGTGATGAGGTCACCGCGGTGCGGCAAGTAACCGACGCGAAAGACCAACGCTCCGTTCTCGGCACGTTCGGCGCTACCGCGACGGTAATACTGCTTATACCGGTCGGACACCTGCCCAGTGGGGTGATGCGGTGGCGGGCACATCACAGCAACCTCGTGGCCTGCTGCGACGAACTCACGGATCAACGAGTCCCAACGCCGTTGTGGGGCACCGGTCTCCGGCATGAAGTAGTGAGTGAGTAAGAGGACGCGCAACCGGTGCCTTTCGTGGAGAAACGGCGCAAAACTCGGTCAAGCATACGACGAGGTGGCTTATAAGTGCTTTCAACTTCTTCCCCTCCGCTGCAGCCTCGGCAACGTCTGCTGCGCAATCGAATGGGATGATCGCAGCATGATGGTCGTCGCAGGACGAAGAAGTCGCGGCCCCATGATCGTCTTCGGTGTTTTGATCATGCTGACCGTAGTGGCCATCGTTGCGGTCGGAAGCCTATGGGCGAACATCGGCAAGCAGTCCACCCATTCACTCCCCCTGCGGAAAGATCGCCGCCCGCACCTCCTCGAGCGCATCCTCACGCACCAACTCGGTCGCGGGGTCTACCGCGAGCGCCGCGGTGTTCAGCGCCGACAGCAGCAGCATCTGCACGATGTCGGCGGTGATGCCGTATTCCTTCCAGGTGTGGAATTCCGCACCAGCGATCAGCGCGTAGTCGGCGGTGTTTACGAGTTCCGAGCGGCCGTAGCTCGTGAGGCCGATGACCGTCGCGCCCGCTTGCAGCGCGTTGCGTACCGACCGCATCGTGAACTGGTTCGTACCGCTGTCGCTCACCGCGAGGCACACATCCCCCGGCCGCAGCACGCGTGCGGTGATGTGCTACGACATGATGTCGGACGGGCTTTCGCACAGCTTCCCCGAGGCACGGAAGTAAATCGCGGCAGACTGCGCCGCCGGGAGCGACGAGCCGTTCCCGACGATCAGTAACCGGTTGCAATCGCGGATCTTCTCGGCCGCCGCATCCATCGCCTCGAAATCGAGCGCGCCTAGGGCATTTTGGATGCCCGAGACGGCCCGCAGAAACAACTGCTCGACGGGATGCTGGGCCACGTCGAGCGCGGGCCCGGCCGGGGCACTCTGGTCGCGACGCAGCAGCTCGCGGAGTTCTTGGAACCCGGCAAAGCTCATCCGCTGGCAAGCGCGGATGACGGTGGCCGGTGACACGTCCGCGGCGGTCGCGAGCTCGGCGGCAGACATCTCGGGGATCTTGTCGGCACGGTCGATACACACCTGCGCGACACGCTGCTCACTCGGCACCAAGGAAGGGGCCAGGGATTGCAGGAGCGCCCGAATGCGGGGTTTAAATATTCAAAATTTCCCCCAGTCATACAAAGTGTCGATATTTTGAATGTGTATTTGTATGTCTAGCGCGAGCATTGAATTTACTGGATTACTCGCACCTCGATACGCCCTACGGGCTACTCGGTGACCGGCAAAATCCTCGGTAAGTGACAGTTAACTGGCGGCGGAGGCGGTGTCACTTTCGCCGCGGCTCGGCGGGAGCGAGCACCATGACTCGGCGATGAGGCCGGCGATCACGAGTAGGGCCGAGGCGACCGCCGCAATCACAGCTTCGGTGACGCCCGAGCCCATGACAGTCCGCGACGTAAGCCACACAATCACCGCCGCAGAACCGCCCAAGAAGACGCTGCCCGCAAGGCTCGCGGCCTTCGCGAGCGCTACCGCGAACGTCGCGCGGAACGGATCCACCCGTAACTTGGCCACCTCGCGAGTCGCGGCGTCCGCATCCTCGAAGGAAGCATCCTTCTTTGCGTTCGAAGTGGAACGAAGCGAGGCCTCGCGGGCTGCATCCGCCTTGCGGAGTGCTGCCGTGTAGCGGCGCACCGGCCAGGCGATCGCGAGCACGACCACGGCCATCACGATCAGCGTGATCGCGAAGGCGATCGAGGGCACGAGCGATCCGCCGCCGGTGGAGGTCAGCCAGACTTCGATTGCCCAGGTGACGACGCCGCCGGCGATGGCCAACAGCACCAGCAGCCACGGGTTCGTGCGCGTCATGCGTGATACCGCTTTACCTCGTCGCTGGTTTGCTCAAGCAACTGCTGAATCGGTCCGCGGCCGGTAAGCGAAGCCTCCGGCTCAATCTCGACCCAGGGCGCGAGCACGAATGCGCGCTCGAACGCGCGGGGATGCGGCAACTCGAGCACTGCATCCGCAAACTCGAGGCCACCGTGCTCGATCAAATCGAGATCGAGCGTGCGACTCCCCCAGCGTTCCTGCCGGACGCGACCGTGCGCATCCTCAATCTGCTGCAGCTTGTCGAGCAGCAGGTGCGGCTCAAGATCGGTCTGGATGCTGATCACCGCGTTGAGATAAGCGGGCACCGTCTCGTCGATGCCGTGGGTGGTCAGCGCCGGGGTCTCGTAGAGGCTCGAGCGGCGGTGCGCCCAGACGCCATCGAGCGACTCGATCTCGTCCATCGCATCGCGAATTGCCGCCTCGCGGGCACCGAGATTCGCACCCAAAGCAATCACCGCACGGGAATGCGGACGGCGAGCCTGCTCCGGCTCGGCGCCCTCGGGACGGTAGCGAAGCACCGACACCGTGACGTCCTTGAAGCGCAGCTTCACCGGCGCCTGCGGCTTGTGCACCGTGATCCGCACCGCCTGCGGGCCAGCGAACGCGAAGGTCACCGCCGCGAGCCGTTCGGCGAGCGTTTCGAGGAGGTCGACCGGTTCCTTCATCGCGACTTCGTAGAGCGCGCGCATCAGGTGGCCGTAGTGCAGGGTGTCGTCGATTTGGTCGGTCTGCGCGGCCGCACGCGTGTCGATCCACACTTCCGCATCGATGTAAAAGTCCTGACCAGACTGCCGTTCGTGCGCGAACACGCCGTGGCGACCGTGCACGTGCAGACGCTCGATGCTGATGCGGTCAAGCTCCGGCGCCGGCAAAGCAGGATGCGCTTCCGGGCCTGGCCGCGTCGGCATCAGCCGGATGGCCTGCTCGGCGGGGTGCATGTCGATGGCCTTGCGCGCTTCGCTCATCGACGTCCACCGAACACAGGAGCAGTCTGCCTAGAAGTCATACCTCTATCTTGCCGCATCCAGGCGTTCGCGCGCGGTGAGACTACTGACGCCCCTGCTGCCATGCGCTGACCACATCGAGCGCGACCTTGGTGGCCTCGACATTGTGCACGCGAACGCCCCACACGCCGCGCTCGGCGCAGAGCGCCGAGACGATCGCGGTCGGGAGGTCGCGTTCGTGCACGTGGGCGTCGGGTTCGAGGAGGGCACCCATGAAGCGCTTGCGGCTCACGCCGATGAGCAGCGGATGTCCGAGGGCGAGGAACTCATCGAGTTTCTGCAACACCGCCCAGTTGTCGTCGCGATCCTTCGCGAACCCGAGGCCCGGGTCGAGCACGATGCGCTCTGACTTGACCCCCGCATCCACCGCGCGATCGCGCATCTGCAGCAATTCGGTCTTGATCTCATCGGCCGCGTCCTCGTAGACCGCGAGGTCGTTCATCACAACCGAGTGACCGCGCCAGTGGCTGAGGATAAAGCGGCCCTCGCGTTCGGCGACGGTTTGGAGCATCGCGTCATCCGCGAGACCACCGGAGACATCGTTAATAAAGACGTCGCCAGCTTCGAGGCAGGCCGCAGCCGTCGCGGCGTACATGGTGTCAACCGACACGGTGATGCCAGCGCGCACGAGCTCCTGCACCACCGGCACGACGCGTGCCGACTCTTCCACTTGCGGTACTCGCTGAGCGCCGGGCCTGGTCGACTCGCCACCGACGTCGATGATCGTCGCGCCCTGGTCGACCATCCGGAGCGCCTTCTCGACAGCACGCGCCGTGCGAGCATCCGCACTCGCGGCCTCGACCGACCCGCCATCCGAAAACGAGTCTGGGGTGACGTTGAGCACCGCCATGATCTCTGTGTTGGTCGAGGTCTTCGAGGAATCAATCATGGTGACTATCCTCTCGCACCTTGCAGAGGACATGTGAGTCTCGTTGGCTGGGTGCCGCCGCACGAAGGCCCAACCTCATAAACTTGCCGCCCGCATCCAACTGTTGGATGAGGGCGGCAAGTTTCTAAAGGTGAGTGACTAGTTCACAGGTTGGTGACTAGGCCTGACGGCGAAGCTTCGTTGCCGCGAAGAGTGCACCACCTGCTGCGAGAAGCGCAGCACTCAGGCCGATGATGAGCCCCATGTCGCTGGCACCGGTGCTTGCGAGGTGGTCCTCGTCGTCGGTGTCAGTGGTGGGCGCTTCGGTCGTGGTGGGCTCTGCCGTCTTGGTCGGGATCGCCGACTCGGTCGGCTCCTCGGTGGTCGGCGG
Organism: Gulosibacter chungangensis; assembly: GCF_008831155.1. Taxonomy (GTDB): domain Bacteria; phylum Actinomycetota; class Actinomycetes; order Actinomycetales; family Microbacteriaceae; genus Gulosibacter; species Gulosibacter chungangensis. The sequence goes on from NZ_WBKB01000012.1 coordinate 60,257, forward strand.
CGTGGTCGGTTCTTCCGTGGTCGGCGGGGTCGTGGTGGTCGGCGGAATCACGACGCCCTCTTCGAGCACCGTGATCGTGACGGTGGCCGGAGCCGAGTTCACCGATCCGTCGTTGACGCGGTAGGTGAAGGTTGCGTCGCCAGTGAAGCCCTCGGCCGGAGTAAAGGTGACCTTGTTCCCGTCAACCGCCGAGAGGGTGCCCTGCTCCGCAGTGGGACCGTCAAGGATGCTGTAAGTCAGCGCATCGCCATCGGCGTCAGTTCCCTGCAGGGTTACGTCGATGGGTGTTTCGAACTCGGTTTCTTTGGTGACGTCCGCTGCGACCGGAGCGGTGTTCGACTTGAAGCTGCCCGCTGCGATGATGACGGCTGAGTCGAAACGGCTGTCGCTCGCGTCAGCGATCGCCAGCTTAATGTGGTTAGTTTCGTTGGCATTCACCGGCGCCTCGAAACTCAGTGCGACGGTGAAACCATCGAGCTCAGTGTTGAACGTCGTCGCGAGGTGGTTGTCGCGGTAGTACGCCGAGTTCACCTCGTGATTGATCGAGTTGATGGTCACCGGAGCCGGGCCGTCTTCCGTGTCGACGGTCGCGTAGTTGACGTCGTTGACGAAGAACCCGAACACGTCATTGAACTCGGTATCAACGAATTCTTGGTACTCGTCAGACCCAAACACATACGAGAACGTCACAGTGTCCGAGGTCGGAACGAAATCAAACTCAAGAACCGAAGCATCGTTGGTGGTATGAGGCGCCACGATTGCGTCGAGGTCGGTATCTCCATCCGTGTCGAGGTTACCGCTGTTGTCTTCGAATTCATTCGGGCCAATGATCGAGCTCTGATACCCCTCGGCGTCCGCCACCGAACCGCTCGAGAGCACGACGCCCGTGTCGATACCGAAGGGATCGTTGAATCCGGTCGCATAGCCAGCACCGAGAGGGTTGCCCGTGTAGGTAACGTTGCTCACCACGGTGTCGTCACCAATCAGCGAGGCGACAAGCTGTTCCGCGTTGAGCACTGACGGGTCGGTGATGTTGGTTACTTCTTGGCTAGCAGCAAATGCTGGGGTGGCCACCGCGCCAGCGAGCACCAGCGCACCGGCTGCCGCACCAGCGCCGATCAAACGACGATTCTTCATTGATGTCCTTTTCGGTTCGGATGAAATTCACAAACGTTCGTAATCTATCCGTTACCGTCGGATCAGCATTAAAATCGCCGCAATCTTGAAATCATTTCGCACTCACATCAAACTTAATCACCGTTGAGACGTACTGTCGGTCAAATCCATAGAAAAGGCGGGGCGAACATCCAGCTCACCCCGCCTCGCACAATGGCCTCGACGGCTACGCGGTCTGCCCCTTGTGCTTACCTTCGGCGATCTCCTCAACCAGCTTCGCGTTGAACGCGGGCAGGTCCTTGGGCGTGCGACTCGTGACGAGCCCCTGGTCGACAACGACTTCCTCATCAACCCATTCGGCGCCCGCGTTGCGCAGGTCGGTCTTGAGGCTCGCGTATGAGGTCAGCTTCCGCCCGCGGACAACATCCGCATCAGTCAAAATCCAGCCGCCGTGGCAGATTGCGGCGACGGGCTTGTGCTGGTCGAAAAACGCTCGGGTAAACGCCACCGCGTTCTCGTCGAGGCGAATCTGGTCGCCGTTCACCACGCCGCCGGGCAAGACGAGTGCATCGTATTCCTCGGCCTTTACCTCTGAAGTGGTCCGGTCCACCGTCTCTTTGTGACCGTTCTTACCCGAGATGGAACCTGACGTGGGTGCAATGATGTCGACGGATGCGCTGTGTTCGCGAAGTGCGGCCAGCGGCTCGGTGAGTTCGGAGTCCTCGTATCCGTTCGTGGCGAGAATCGCTACGCGTTTTCCGGTCAGATGGGTCATCGGTGTTCTCCTTTTCGTAGTACTTCGTGCGTTTCGTTCAGTGGCCATCTGGCCTGGAGTTACTTCTCCGGGGTGCGGTTCTCCGCGCTCACCATCCAGGCCAGCTGCTCGAGCCGCTCGATGACGGCGTGCAGCAGGTCGGCGCTCGTCGGATCCTCTTCATCGATTTGGTCGTGAACGTCGCGGATCGTGCCGACGGTCGCTTCGAGGCGTTCGGTAATGAGGCATGATCTGCCTCCTTAGGTGTCACCGAGTAACTTGCTCGGTAGTGCACAGGTCTAACAACCGAACATGGCGGTTACCTCGGTAGCACCTGCAGGCAAGCTTCATCCCGAAGAACGGATGCCCTGCAAGAATTCCGCGAAACCGTGCGGCGCCCGCCCACCGGTGCGGAACGAGGTCGCCACCGGAGCCTGCTTAGTCGACACGAGCTTGAAACCGAGGTCAGCTAGCGATCGCGCCAAGCGAACATCCTCATCGCTCGAAACGTTCGCGAACCCACCGGTCGCAACATACGCATCCGCCCGCACCCCGAGATTTGCGCCGTGGATGTGCCCGTGACCATCGATCGGCCGATACCGTGTGGCCCACTCGCGAGTGTGCGCATTCATCACCGAATGACGATCGGGTTCGATCGTGCCAAGCACTGCCGCGACCCCGTTCCGGGCGAACGTGAGTTGCGTCGATACCCATTCTTCGGGCACGGCAGAATCGGCGTCGGTATTGGCGAGCCACACGTTGGGCAGCGGCTCTCCCAATCGCTCGAGTGCGTGCCGCACGCCGACCGCGCGTGCCCGGCCGACTTTGCCGGCAGCAATGCTCAAGAACTCGGCACGAGCATCCCCCGCCGCGGCCTCGATCGCGACCCGCTCCGAGTCGTCGACGCACGAGTCGAACACCACCGTCAGGATGCTCCGCACACCGTGGGTCTGTTCCGCCCGGCTCATCGAGGTCAGCGCGGCACGTACCGCTTCACCGATCAGTTCGGCCTCGTCTCGCGCTGGGATGACGACCGCGACGGCGCTCAACACGTGAAGCATGTATCGCCCGTCCGACGCTGGCTCGTTCACGACTGGCCTTCAACCGGTACGGAAAATATTTCCAGCAGGAAATCTGGCTCGCGATGGGTCACCCGGGGTTTCCAGCCGCGCGCGTGGGCGGCTTCGTGGACGTCCTCGCCCATCAGCGACCACCCGTTAATTGGATGCAGCCAGTGGCACAGCAGGACATCCGAGTCGGGCCCAATGGTCGCCTCGATTTGCGCAAAGGTCTCCTCGAGCTCGTTTCGGGTGAGGAAGTAGCCGATCTCCGACATCACCACGAGGTCGGCGGCGCGCACATCCGGCGATTCGCGCGGGATCACGCACGGCACGAGCTTGACGTTCTCGAGACCCGCCAGCCGCTTTCGCGCATCCCGCACGGCCGTCTCGCTGGCGTCGACGCCCACCACTCGATCGCAGCGTTCGGCGAGCTCGGCGGTAAGCGCACCGGTCGCGCTGCCCAGCTCCAGCGCATTTTGGTAGCGCGCCTTCGGTAGCGAGGCCAGCAGAATTGCACGCTTGCGCCGCTCATAGTCGTCGTTAAAATCCCAGGGCTCAGGGACGGTTTTGAAGAGCGCATCAAAGGTTTCTTCCGCTCGCGCGCCGCTGCCGAGGCCCGGGTTACTCAACCGAAACACCTCGACATCAAACGAGAAATGCTCGAGAAAACGCTCGGACAATACCGCCGCATCCTCAATCGCTGGCGACAGCGCTTCAAACTGCGAAGGGTAGGCCCGAATCGCCGCCTGCTTTGCGCTCATGGCCTGATCGTCCAAGGGCAGCGGCAGCATCGTCTGCCATTTCGTGTCGCTCTCGGGTGTAGCCCAGTGCCAGTACCAAATCGGGTACTCGAGCAGCAGCAATTCGTGCTGTGCCGCGACAGCCGCCGCGAACTTGCCGACCGCTTCGTGATCGGGATGGTTGTCGGCCCGAAACGGCGCCACAATCGTGGTTCGATCAGTAATGACGCGGTCCAGCGCGGCTTCGATAGTGTCCTTAAAACTCGCGAGGCGACCATCCGGTAAACCGAGCGCGACCCCGCGGATCTCCACCGCATCCTCATCGCCGCGAAGCGTCTCGAGCGCCCGCTCAAACTCGGCCCGGCGGATGCTCGCAAGCTGGTTTGGCGTGTGCGTCGGGGAATCCGGATGCGAAGCCTCGCCATCGCTGCACAGCATCACGGTGGTCGCGTGCCCCCGCTCGGCGGCGCTGGCAATCAAGCCACCCGCGCCGAGCACCTCGTCGTCCGGATGCGCGGCCAAGACCACGAGGTCGGCTCCCTCGGGCAGGATTTCGGTGAGGCTCATCGGGAGCTGCTTCCGAACCCGCGCCCAGGCCTTCGGGTCGGTGCCAAGGTCACGGTGCGAGAACGTCGTCATTCTGTTGCCCCTATCATCGGGTCGGTTGGTGACCAATTGGTGTCGGAAAGGATCGCCTCGCCGAGCGCTGCATCGTCGCGAGCACCGTGGTGCTGCTGCACGTACATCGCGAGGTCGGCCACGCGGCGGGCATGCGCGTCATCGAACGCGAGCGCAGCGGGGCCCAGGGCTTGGCTGGCAATGTCCAGCAGGTCTTCGCAGATCGCCACAATGCTGCCGCGCAGGGCGAGCGCATCCGCCCACAGGAACTGGCCACGATCGACTCGCTCCGCAGCTTCCCGAAGGAGCGCTCGGCCATCGCGGATGGCCCTGGCAGCGCGGCCGAGGGACGCCAGTGCCAATTGGTCGGGCTCGCGCTGTTGTGCCGCGGCGCGGATGTCGCGGTAGAGCCCGTACGCTCCGCCGAACCAGCAGGCAGCTACTCCCCCGCCGCCCCACGCGAAGCCCGGACGCTCCAGATACCAACCCACCTCGCCCACGGCCGTCGCCGGTACATCAGTGAAACTCACCGGCCCGCTCGGAACCGTACTAAGGCCGCGGCTCACCCACGCGATCGGATCAACCCGCACGCCTTCGTGTCTGAGATCAACGGCGAACAACTGCCGACCCTCCGGCACGTGCGCCGACACTAGGGCGTAATCGAGGGTGCTGGCGAGCGAACACCACGGTTTTATGCCGTTGAGCCGGAATTCGGTATGGCTGGATGCGCTGCTCACGCTCGCTGTCGCGCTCGCCTCCAGGCGCAGCCCTTTTCCTTCCGCGGCGAACACGCCCCAGGTGTCAGTGTCGGTGTCGATGTCGGACCACCTGCGGGTGCCAGTGCCAGCGGCCTGCTCGATGATGCTAAGCGCATCCAGGTGCGGCTCAAGTGCACGCACCGCCACGAGATCCACGGCGGCGGTGCGGGCAAGCAACTCCCAGAGCTGCAGGGTGTGTTCCCCGACTACTGGCCAGCTTGCTTTCGCGCGGCGATGGAGCCACTCGAGCATCCTGGCCGGCGAACCCTGGCAATCGGCGGCAGCCTCGACCAAGTCATTCGCGAGCGTTTCGACGTCACTTGGCAGCTCAGTAAGAATGCGATTCTCGGTGCGATCAGTCACTTGGCTCACTCTTAGAGTATGCCTGCCCTGACCGGAGGTTCGCCGATAGCGTGCGCCGTCTAACTAATCCTCGGAGCTGGAGTCCCGAGTACTGCCGCCGAGCGCGATCAGTCGCAGCGCATCCGCTCGGGTTTGCGGATCCGTCAGGGAGCCGCGCGCTGCGAGCGTGATCGAGTCGGAATCGGCTTGTCGCGGGCCGCGGTCGGCTACGCATCCCTGCCGAGCCTCGATCACGGCCAACGCTCCCTGCGCATCCAGCCCGGCCATCAGCGCATCCACGAGATCTTCGCCGAGGCGCTCCTGCAGGATCAGCTTGCTCGAGCACGTGTCGACCAGGTCGTAGAGGCGGCCGAAGCCGATGATCGAGTCGCCGGGGAGGTAGGCGAGGTGAACCCAGCCGTCGAAGGGCAGCAGGTGGTGCTCGCACATCGCGCGGAAGCGGATATTGCGCAGCAGCACGAGGTTGCCGTCGGCCGGTTGCGCGCCGATTTCTTGCTCGGCTGGATGCTGTGGTCGAAATTGTGCATCCTCAGCGGCGTTGTGGGCCAGTTCTGGCGATTTTCCGGCAGTGTCTCGGCGGGTCTCGTCAGTCGCATGCACAATTTTAGAAGAGGCAGACGCATCCCCGCCGACCGAAATCCGGCCCTCACGAAGCATCGGCACCGGGTCGACGCCTTCGCCGCCGAGCAGCTCCTCGGCCGCCAGCGCAACCCGCGCGGGCGTTCGCACGAGACGCGGGTCATCCGCATCCACCCCGACCGCGCTCAGAAATTCGCGAATTGCGACCTCTGCCTTAGTCCGATCAATCGCCATTCTGCTGTCCCTCTTCTTTCTGGCGCGTTTTGCCGCCGAAAATTACTGCCACAAACCGCACCGGCTGCCACTCAACCTGACCAGCCTCGCCCACTACGCATCCTGCCCCGAAAAGAAATGAGCTGGCTGACCGCAAGGCCAGCCAGCTCATCCATCAGTATCGCAATCGCTTACTCGGCGCGCGTGTTGTTCGCCGAGCCGCCACCGAAGTGGCCGCTGCCGCGACCGAGCTCGTCCACCGGCAAGTGTGGCTTCAGCTGCACCGGCGGCTTGTCGCTCACCGGACGCTCCGGGCTCGAGAGCCACTGCTCGCGCGGCGGCAGTTTCTCGATGTTCGCGAAGATCTCGTCGAGGCGCTCGTGCCCGAGGGTTTCCTTTTCGAGGAGCTCGGCGGCGAGGCTGTCGAGGATGTGGCGGTTACGGTTGAGGATGATCCAGGCCTCCTGCAGCGCATTTTCAAGCAGCTGCTGGACCTCGCGGTCGATGACGCTCGCGGTGCCGTCCGAGTACGGCGCACCGTGGCTCTGCGCGTAGGGTGATTCCCCTTCGCCGTCGCCGAGCTTGATCGCGCCGACGGTGTTCGACATGCCGTATTCGGTGATCATCTTGCGGGCGGTCTTGGTCGCCTTTTCAATGTCGTTGGATGCGCCGGTCGTCGGGTCGTGGAACACGATTTCTTCGGCGATGCGGCCGCCCATGGCGTAAGTGAGCTGGTCGAGTAGCTCGTTGCGGGTCACCGAGTACTTGTCCTCGAGCGGTACGACCATCGTGTAACCGAGGGCGCGTCCACGTGGGAGGATGGTGATCTTCGTGACCGGGTCTGTGTGGTTGAGCGCCGCGGCAGCCACCGCGTGACCACCTTCGTGGTAGGCGGTGATCAGCTTTTCCTGGTCGTTCATCACGCGGCTGCGACGCTGCGGACCCGCAATCACACGGTCGATCGCCTCGTCGATTGCCCGCGCGTCGATGATTTGCGCGTTCATGCGGGCGGTCAATAGCGCCGCCTCGTTGAGGACGTTCGCGAGGTCCGCGCCGGTGAAGCCCGGAGTCTTGCGAGCGACCGACTGAAGGTTCACATCCGCCGCCAGCGGCTTACCCTTCGCGTGCACCGCGAGGATCTCCGCCCGACCCAGCAGGTCTGGCGCATCCACACCAATCTGGCGGTCGAAACGACCCGGGCGCAGCAAAGCTGGGTCCAACACATCCGGACGGTTGGTTGCTGCGATCAGGATCACGTTCGTGGTGGCGTCGAAGCCGTCCATCTCAACCAGCAGCTGGTTCAGCGTCTGCTCGCGCTCGTCATTGCCGCCGCCCATACCGACGCCACGCTGGCGACCGACCGCGTCGATCTCATCAATGAAGATGATCGCGGGAGCGTTCTGCTTGGCCTGCTCGAAGAGATCACGGACACGGCTCGCACCGACACCGACGAACATCTCCACAAAGTCCGAACCCGAAATGGAATAGAAGGGAACAGCGGCTTCACCCGCAACCGCGCGGGCCAGCAGCGTCTTACCGGTACCTGGCGGGCCGTACAGCAACACACCCTTCGGGATGCGCGCCCCGACCGCCTGGAACTTCGCCGGTTCCTTGAGGAACTCCTTAATCTCCGCAAGTTCCTCGAGTGCCTCATTCGAGCCCGCGACGTCGGCAAAGGTGACCTGCGGATCCTCCTTACTGACGAGCTTCGCCTTCGACTTCGCGAACTTCATGGCGCCGCCCGCGCCACCGCCTTGCATGCTCGAGAACATGATCCAGACGAAGAATCCGATCAGCATCAGCGGCAGCAGCAGCGACAGTGCCGTCGAGAGCCAGTTCGGCCCCGGCACCTCATCATTGAAACCATCCGCGGGATCCGCCGCGTCCACAGCGTCGACGACCTGGTCGGCACGGGCATCCACGAAGTAGAAGTAGACGTTCTCACCGTACTTCTCATCGGCTTCGGTGAGCACCATGTTCACGCGGTTGTCGCCGTCGGTGATGGTGACTTCTTTCGCCTTCTTGTCCTGCAGGAGTTCGAGGCCCTCTTGTGTGGTGACCTCGCTCGATCCCTGCGCGGTGAAAAAGCTAAACCCAATACCGATGGCGATCAAAGCGATCAGCACAATGAAAATTGGGCTCTTAATGATTTTCTTGAACGTCTTCATGAATGAGGGCGAGCTCGCTCGCTACCTTTCGATTTGGCGGCATGCATCGGAGGCCACATGCTTCAAGCACGGATGGCCAAATCTTACCCGCGCGAGGCTGTGGCACAGCCTCGCGCGGGTGAATGCTCGGGTTTGTCCGCTCAGGGCGTGCTAATCCGACTGCAGCATCCGTCGAGTCGTTGGCTTCGCGATAGCCATCTGCGCCGCACCGGCCACGAATCCGATCGCGCCCATAGTGATCCAGTAGGGAGTCTGGTTCGCCGGGTCATAGAACTGGCCAAGGACACCCGAAAGTGCACTGCCGAGTGCGATCGAGAGATAGTACACACCGATGGTTTGCGCTTTGAAAGCCTTCGGCGCCACCGTCGTCGCGAGGGAGACACCGACCGGCCCCACCAACAGTTCACCAAGCCCGATCAGGAACATGCTGACGGAGACCCAAATCAGCGGAGTCGCGTTCGGTTCCGTGGCATTCGCGAACGGCAGATAGACAAGGAAGGCAAGGCCCATCACAGGTAGGCCCAGGCCAAGCTTGAACGCCGAAGAGGGTTGCCTATTGCGAAGCTTGGTCCACAGCGCACTGAGGAATGGTGCCGTGGCAGTGATACAGACGGCATAGATCCCGATAACCCAGGAAATCGGCATCTCCCAATTCCCAATCATCCGGTTCACGCTGGTGTCCGTGTAGGTGGCCAGCAGCCCAAATATCTGGAAATTCAATGCGAACAGGATTGCGGTGCTCACCAGCGATGGGATGAACGCGATCGTTCGGCTGCGCTCCACCTTGGTGATCTGCTTCGAGGTTAGGAACACCCCGTAGAAGAGCACGATCAGCAAGATTGAAATCCCCGTGAGCCACTGACTGACGTTACCGAAGTTCAATATTCCGGTGATCAGAGCGATAGCGATCGCAGCGATCACAATTACCGCAACGAACAGGGGCGTCCACCGTGCTTTGGGGCTGAGCGGGTTCGGCACGAGCGTGGCGCTGTCGGGTAGATGCTTTTTGGTGAAGATGTAGATAATGATGCCGAGTGTCATACCGATTGCGGCAAGACCGAAACCGTAGTGGAATCCGAGTTCAGATTGTGCGAGCCCGGTGAGGATCGGCCCCAGCCCGGCACCGATGGTGATCGACATGTAGTAAATGACGAAGCCAGCGTCTTTTCGCTGGCTATTTTCAACGTACAGAGCACCGACAAGCGCGGCAGCGTTCGCTTTCACGCCACCGCCACCAAACGCGGTGAAGACCAATGCCACCAACAGTCCGCCCATTCCAGGGAAGAACGCGAGCGCGAGATGGCCGATCACAACCATCACAGCCGAATAAAATACCGTGCGCTCAGTCCCAAAGAGCCGGTCTGAAACCCACGCACCAAGCAAGGTCGCGACGTAGACGGTACCGCCATACGCGGCAACGATGCCCACCGCGACGCCCGGAGAAAGCCCCAACCCACCTTCGGTCACCGAAAAGTACAGGTAAATCGCGAGAATCGATTGCAGCCCATAGAACGAGAATCGCTCCCAGAACTCGAGGCTAAAAATATAAAGGAGCGGCATGGGCTGCCCGAAGAAGCGACGATCCTCCATGATCGCGCGATCCTTCGCAGAAATCCTCACGTCAACGACGCGGGTGAGATCCTCCCCGCCTTGCTCGTGAGTGTTCACACTCGTTGTTTCACTCATGGGTATTTCACTTTCTTAGTCGAACTACGTTGTTCAAGCTGTCGCATTCTGCGCGACCCAATCGATTGCTCAAGAAGCGAACAGAGGTCGTCCGCTTCACAGCTGCCCAAGACGCTCTCTACGCTGAGCGCCTGGAAAATCCACATCTAAGACGGCGTTTGCTGCGGTGAACACCAGCCGTCTACGGAACTCGGCGCCGCTTTCGACCGCCGATTCGCCGCCCGAAACCACCAACATTGAGAGCCCATCCGATACCGCAATAAGGTGGGACGCCGCATCCTCAACTGACGACCGGACTCGGAACTCGCCGGAGTCGACACCTTCCTGCACGAGCTCGACGAAAAGATTTCGCCAATGCTCGTTGATGACGTTCGCGATCTCTCGATATTTCTCAGAAACCACAGCCCGGGCGATGATGTCGACCCAGATGGTTGAACGCTCCCACGAGCGAGCAATTGCCACCTCCCGGAGAACGCGTTCCATCCGCTCGACCACCGGCCCCGAAGCCTCACGCAGCGCGTTGAACCGTTCAACGACGAGCAAGAGGTGGTGCTCGAACGCCTGCGTGATCAGGTCATCTCGCGAACCGAAATGGTGCTGCAACCGACCAACCGAGACCCCAGCCTCAGCCGCGATCTCGCGGATCGTGATGAGCTGGGAGCTTCGCCTCGCGGCCAGGCGAAGCACAGCCTCAAGGATCGGAGTGAGTTCACGCGGGTCGATAGCGGGCCGTCCCCGACGTGTTCCCTCAGCAGTCATGACAGCCATTATCCGGCCTTAAGCACCAACTCTTCGACCGACGCGGCTTCGACTGTCGCTGACCGTTCAGGCTGCTCGGACAGATCTGTCTCCGCCAGGAGCTGCGCGACCTCGTGGGATACCGCAAGACCCCGCTCGATTGCTCCGTCGATGAACCCTGGCCACAAATTCGCGTTGTCACTCGACGCGAACCGTATCGGGCCAGCCACGTTCTGCGCGCCAGTAAGGTGCTTGAGCTTGTTGGGCTTCAACAGTTGCCATGTCGTTCGCGAATATTCATCTTCAATCCAATCGTGGACCTCAACACCGGTCACCTCGAGGTCTGGTCGCCACACCGAAACCGCCCGCTGCGCATCCTCAAGGGTGCTGGCATCGAATTTCGCGTGGTCACCACCGAAACCAACCAAGATGGTTTCGTCCTCACCGATGAACTCGGTCTTGAGCGTCACGACAGGATGCGCTGGAGTCGAATACGCACTGAACGGCTCGACTTTGCCACGCACGCGGATCCAGACCTTCAAACCGCGGTTGGCTTGCGCATCCTGGCCAAGCGCGACGATATCGGCGGGTCGCTCAGGGACGAAGTCGATGCCATCCAGCGTCGCAAATGGGGCTGTGACAATCGCCGCGCGAGCGTGCAGGGTGTCACCGTTCTTCGAAACGGCAGTTACGCCACCCCGCTCGTCCTGCTTGAGCTGCTCGATGGCGGTGTTGACCCGAACAGGGTTCTTGAGGCCTGCGGCAATCTTTTGCGTGAACTGAGTCATGCCACCCGCAACCCGGTACGAGGAAGATGCTTCGTGGAGGACCTTCCAGCCACCGCCGGTCGCGGCCGACCAACGGAGGGCTGCGGTGAGGCTGACGTCTTCAAGCGGTCCGTTGCAGTGACTCACCCACGCAGCCTGATTCGCTGAGCGCATTCCCGCCGCATCCTCAATCTCGGCGAACCGATCTGCCAACGTGAGCGAATCAGCGGGGTTGTCAGCCGCATCCGCCGCCTGGCCCGGGAGCGGGAAGACCGCACGCGAATCGCGGATGATCTGCTCCTGAACCGGCGCGAGCAACTCGTGAAATTCCGCTGCGGGCGTGGTCTGGACGATGCCACTGTCGTCAATCCAGTGCACGTTCTGTGCCTTCGGCGACGGGACGGCGGCGATACCGTATCGCGACATCTCGGCCCAGGTGTGCGGCTGCGACCAGTGCACCCAGGTTCCACCGATCTCGATGTTCTCGCCGAGGCGCTGGTCAGTCCAGACACGACCGCCGACACGATCGCGCGCTTCCCATACTTCAACGGACAGGCCATCGCGTTGCAGCTCTCGTGCCGCGATCAGCCCGGCGAAACCGGCCCCCACCACTAAAACGTCTACCGAAGGTCTCGACATGCCCGTTACTTTATTGAGAGTCCTTCATCGGTGATGATTGGACTGTCGGCCAGCTAGTCCTGGCATGGTGTCTTGCCCCTGTCTAACCAATGATCCGGGGGGTGTTGCCACCAGGGCTAGTCGGCAG
>NZ_WBKB01000013.1 GCF_008831155.1 Gulosibacter chungangensis
GATCGGATTGGGCATGGAGCACGAGCTCTACGGCTCTGGATTTCAACTCTTTCGAGTACTTCGCTGGCATGAGTAGGAATCTCCCTTTGATTTGGTTCCTACCCTCTATCAAACACGGGACATCACATGGCGCTGTTGTGAGACTTTGGCACAGCTAAAGGTGCCGGAGTAAGCCAATCCCTGTTTTAGGGCGCGCTGGTGCGGAACAAAGAGGGTTTTGTACACACTTTCTGGCCTATAACCCACACCCTTATCTGGGTAGTGCCGAGTGCGGTGTCCTCCGTGGAGATTCCCCGGCGCGCGTACACGGAAACTCATGGATACGTTGCCTCCCGTGGGTTGAACGGAGCGTTGCCGTCGTGCCTTTGGCGGCATCCGTTCGAGCTTGAGGGCAGTGCGTTCTCCCTCGGCGGATGCCATCGGCTTCGTCGCCACCTACTTCCCGGCTCGCAGGAGGGGGACCGCTCTGCATCGAGACGCGCACTTCCTGCTCCGGGTAACGTCGGTGGCGCCTGCCAAGCTTGAGTCATGTCGGATACACCTGTTCCCTCCCTACTCACAGAGATCGAGCGTGACCTGCTCGATGGCATGCAGGTCGCGGATGTCCTTCGGAAGCTCATCGTCCTGGGCGGCCGTGCCGGGTCGAGCGAGCTGCGGGATTGGGCGTCTCAGGAGCTACGCGGCTATGCCGACGTGCTGGTTGATGACCTGCCCGACTACCGCAAGATCCCGGCGATCATCCAGCTCGATGCCATCGTGGGCGCGGGAGGGGTCGCACACCAGACGATTGCACCGCATGAACTTCCGGAGCAGGCACGCGAGCACATCAAGAACGAGGTGCCGTTCTTCCAGGGCATTGGCGAGATCCAAGCCATGATCGATGGCAGTGGCGAAGGTAAGACCGTGCGCATTTCGTTGCCAGGTGAGCGCGTGCTCGCGCAGTGGATGGATAAGGCGTCGGGCAACCCCTACCAGCGCATCAACGCGATCTACTGGAGCGTGAGCGCATCCGCGCTTGAAGGGCTCGTCGACCAGGTGCGCACTCGACTAGCGGAGCTGCTCGGAGAGCTGCGTGCGGTAACGCCGGCGAATGCTGATGCGCCGACGGCTTCCCAGGCTGCGAACGCCGTCAACATCGTGATCCACGGCAAGGGCAACCGAGTGAACGTTGCTCATGCTGATGGCGAGAGTGCATCTGCGTCGGTGGAGGCCGACCAGAGTCCTGATGGGCCGTTCTGGACGTTGGGCAAGCGGATTGGCGCGATCGTCGTGGGAGTGGCAACCATCGCGGCGACGGTCATCGCCTGGTGGCAGTTCCAAGGCGGTGCGTAGAGCCTTAGGGTCAGGGCTTGCCTGCCCGAAGTTCATCACGCTTTCGTCTGGCCTCCTTTGCTGCCTTCTTGGCCTTGGCGAGTTGGCGCTCTGCGCGGGCGAGTTGTTGGTCGCGTTCCTTCTGGGCTTCGCGCTTACGGGTCACTACGGTGACGATCTTCTCCGAGGAGACGCCGCCGCGCGTCATATCGCAGTCAGCGCAGTGCTGGGTTGAGAAGCTCGGTCCTGAGTTGCTGTGATGCACGGTCTGCTGCACGATGTGCCCGCAGGTGAGCGTGCGCTCCCAGACGTCGAGGTCTTCCTCGCGGATCTTCGAGTTCCTGAAGATCCGCGCGACGGCTTCGATCTGGGCGTCGGAGAACGGGATCGGCGGACAGCAGTAGCCGCAGTGGGTTGCCCGGGAGCCGGACATACTTCAACGGTGCGAGCCGCAGTCGGGATGCATCTCCTTGAACCGCGCCTCGGCCGCGTCGTACCCCATGCGCTCTTCTGGTGAGAGGTGCATGGTGCCGGGCCAGCTCCCGAGGTTGTCGATCACGGGCAGGCTGCAGCCGTGACAGGGCTTGCCCGCTGCGGCTTCTTCCCGCGTGAGATACATCCCTTTCTCCACCCACTCCCTGCGGCGGGCTTCGTCCCGATGAGCCCGCGCCTCTTCCTGGAGTGCGTTCGTCATCTGTCGCTTGGCAGCTCGGACCACCTTCTGCTCATCGGTCAGCGGCACGGGGGCTCCTCGTCAGGATGTCGGAGGTGTGAGGGACAATCTCGGCATGGCAGATCTCTATACCAAGAATGGCCGTCCGCTGAGGCGGGACGGTGACCGGCTGTTTGCGCGCTCGGGAACGTACGTTGGACGCATCCGCGGCGAGTACGTCTTTGACCCGTCCGGTAGCTACGCCGGAACCATCGTGGGTGACCGGGTGGTCTACCGCTCTACGCACTCGACGCGGATCTCGAGCCCAAGTGTCTCTGCCAACCGGGTCGGAAGCGCCTCGGTGAACCGCGTGGCGTCTGCCATGTGGGGTGACGAGCCGCCGTTCCCCGACTGACGTCGGCGCTGTCTGTGCCGCTCGGTAGGCTCGAATCGTGGTGGATACGAAGCAGACAAAGACCATCGGGGAGCATCACGTTGCGGCGGAGTTGGCGCGACGTGGCTGGGCGCCAGCGTTGACACGCGATGGTCTGGAGCGGACGGACATCCTCGCAGTGCTGACGGAGCCGGAGAACCGGCGCCTGGTGGAGATCCAGGTGAAGACGGCGCGAGGCGGGAGATGGGATTCGATCAGCTGGCCGCTGGGCCCGAAGTCGCAGAGTCCGAGCCAGCACGAGCGTGAGTACTTCGTCATGGTGGCCGTGCCACACGACCTCACGCGGGCACCGCGGAACTTCGTCGTGCCCCGTTCGCACGTTGCAGCTGCAGCGTGGATCGAGCACATGAACTGGCTCACCGAACCCGGCATCGAGCCAGGCAAACGCAACGCGCCCGTTGAGCGCTCACGCGTCTCGCTGCCGACGTTCGTGCGCTACGAGGATCGGTGGGATCTGCTGCTGGTCGACGAGGCAGAGGCACCGGTGCTGCTGCCGGGGAAGTACCGCGAGTTCGCCCAGGAGACACGGGTCGGGCTGCCCAAGGGACATGCCTGGCGGACGATGCTGCCTGAGTGGTGATGACGTGACGGCAGATAGCCGGCGACCAGCGCGCAGCACGATCCGGCTCAATGCGGCCCAGATGTCGGTGCTGGAATGGATTCAGGCGGGCTGTCCGGGCGGGATCTATCCCGACGGCTCCTACACGCACCGGATCACCGCACGGGCACTGGCGAGCCGAGGGCTCGTGCGTATCAGCGGACACAGCGCATCGTGGCGAGCAGAGCTGACGGAGCGCGGCCGCGTCTGGCCGGAGGCAACCGAGGAAGACGAAAGTCCCGTGACGCCGACGCTGAATACAAGACCGCCGATCACCGTCATGGTCGACGATGAGCATGTCGGTGCGACCGTCCGGGCGATGCGCCGTGTCCAGAAGAAGAAAACCGGAGCGACGGGGACACCGTCCAAGAAGCCCCGCACCTGGCAGGTGCAGAAGCAGGAGACGTACATGAGATACAAAGTGGTCGTCACGCGCGTCCAGGTCGCTGAGCGATGGGTGCGGGCAACGGACGAGGAAGACGCCGCGAAGAAGGTGCAGGAGGAATTCTCCCGACCATACGGCTACTTTGGGTCATGGAAGGATGTTGCATCGGAGGTGGAGGTCGTCGAAGCCGAGCAGAAGACAGTCATCCAACCGAACCTGCTCTCCGAGTCGGGACCGATGTTGCTGTCGCTCAAGAACGCAGGCAAAGCACTCGGGATTCCGTACTCCGCCGTCTACGAACTGACCAACCGTGGAGACATCGAGCACACCAGAATCGGGTCACGGAAGTACATCTCGCGTGAATCGCTGATGGCGTTCATCAAGGAGAACACGCACCGCGGCTACTCGGGCTGAGGGGCCTCGTGTCCGCGACCAGGTCTTGTCTGTCATGTCTGCGACTGGCTGATCACTGAAGGCGCGGCAGCACCACCGCCTAGAATAGGCCGTACTGAGATGCGCGTCGCCAGGGCGTGGGACTCACGGCGGCGGGGAGACAACATGGCAGACGAGAACGCGCTCGTGCCGGTGTGGACGCTGGCCACTGAGGCTGTGGCGGTGCCCGATCTCGTGGGTGATGCGGACATGACTCCCGAACGGCTTGCCGACTTGCGTACTGCGCTCGCGACGTTCGCGCAGGCGCCCATTGCGACGTTGGAGATGCACCCGATCGAGCGGCGCCGTGACCCGGCTGGAGGCATTGCACTGCATGCGAGCAGCCCCCTTGCCCAGCAGCTCTCGCAGCTCGTGACTCAGACCGCGCGATCTGCACCGACCAAGGTCGATATGGCGGCTACCGGTGAAGTGCTCTACCGCATGGTGGTGCCCGCGAAGGTCGCCTCCCAGGTAAGCAAGGGTCTCGTGAAGCCGATGGCGTCCAAGGCTGTATTGGGCGGTGTCTACAGTGCGCTCCGCGACTCGACAGGGATTGTCTCCAAGGCGACATTTGTCCCTATATCTGGTGCGGGCGCGACCACCGGCGCTGCGGCAACTGCGGGAGTCGGCCTCGCTGGAGCCGGGGCGTTGACGGTCGCAGCGCCGCTCGTCCTAATGGCTGTCGCGGTCGGTGCGAGCGCCTACGCCGACCACCAGCGGCAGAAAGCTATCGAGCGGATCACTGACCTGCTCGAGCAACTGCACGACGACAAGCTAGAGCAGGAACGCAACCGCCTCGACGGCTGCAGGGACGCTATCGACAAGGCCACCTCGGTGCTGCTCGATCAGGGCAAGATCGGGCAGTCGCTGGGACTGGACTCCGCGTCACACGAGATCAGCACCGCGATCGCCGCTGTCCGCACCAGGCTCAAGAAGTGGCAGGACGCGCTCGACGAACTCCCCGAGGGGCCCGTGGAGCTGACTGCTCTGACGGAGGCGTTCCCTGGCATCACGGATGAGAACGGTGCCTTCAGCGCGCACCTCGAGACCGCAAGGTTGGCTGTCGCTCTGAAGCGTCGTGTCTTGGTGCTGCAGGCCGTCGAGCATGCGCAACTCGACGGCACCGGCAACCCCTTCAAGTCGTTCCTGAGCGACCTGCGCAGTGACGAACAGCGACTGAACGACCTCGAATCGAGCATCAACGGTGTGCTGTTGCGTCTGTCCTCGCTTGAGCTCAAGCGTCCGAGCGGTCTGCTGAAGAAGGTGCACTACGCGCCGTCTGACGTCGACAAGCTGCTTACCGCCGCCTACCGGCTAAAGGGCCTCAGCAGTGGGCTTGACGCCGTTGGAAGCCACGCTGACGTGGTGATTGAGATCGAGCGGGGCCGTGACGGCTCTGTCGTGGTGTTTCCGGCAGAAGCGATCGAAGCGTGAGTTGACCTGATCCACCGGACATCCCCTCGGGCACAGGCTCCGTCGCGGGTGCGGCCTACTTCTTGGCGGGCTCTGCGAGGGTCTGGTTGCTGACGATGTAGACGTTGCGGCTCCAGTGACAGTCGGCGATGAGGGCGGAGCCGTCGAACCATTCGCGGTCGCCTTCTGCGAGGTAGACGCCCGCACAGGTGCCGGTGCTGATCGGGTAGCCGCCGTGGCGCTCTTTGTAGGTCTTGAGGGCTGCGGCGAGCAGGAACCAACCGACGGGTGAGAGATCCGGGACCAGACGCACTACGCGACGGCTCCAGAATCACCCTCTCGAACGACGAGGGTGTAGGAAGAGTCTGAGATGGTGTGATGGAAAGCCAGACGCATTACTGCTCTGGGATATAACACGAATCGATTACTGAGACAATGCCGAAATGGCTTCTCACCAGGCTATTCTTGGACAGATAGCGATATTCCTATTCCCGCAAATTGCGGATTATGAGAGAATAGAAGGTAGATCGCAGCGTCCCGGTCGAGCCGTCCGGCTCCCGCCTGCGACCACCCTCGCGCTGTCTCGCAAGCGCGTCGCCTGGGCGGTGTCCGAGGTCGCCGGTACCCTAGAGGCAGCCATGAACAGAACTTAATCGCGCCGTCGGCGCAAAGGAGCGCCAGCACCCGATGAGACGAAGAGCGGCACGATCACCCCGCCGCGACGGCCGCCAGGCCGCCGCGGCTTTCTTGCGCTTGCGTTGCTCTGCTCGGAGGAGGTGCCGATGACCTCCCCACTCACGGACTACCAGGCGAAGTACTACGCGCACGAGTTGCAGCGCAGCTACGCCAACGATCACGTCGGCAAGCTCGCCGGCCTGCTGTTCGACGCACAGGTTGAGCCGAAGCCGCACCAGATCGACGCGGCGCTCTTCGCGCTGCAAACACCGTTCCTGCCGGGAGTGATCCTCGCCGACGAGGTCGGCCTCGGTAAGACGATCGAGGCGGGCATCGTCATCTCGCAGTACTGGGCAGAACGCCGCCGCAGCATCCTGATCGTTGCCCCGTCGAGTCTGCGGCAGCAGTGGCAGCAGGAGCTGTACGAGAAGTTCCTGATTCCGTCCGCCATCCTCGACCCGAAGTCGAAGGAGGCGCTGCTTGCTGCGACGGGCGGACGCTCGGCACAGGTGCTGATCTGCTCCTATGAGTTCGCGCTCCGGCACGAGACCTCACTACTCAAGGCCTGGGATCTCGTGGTCGCGGACGAGGCGCACCGGCTACGGAACTTCTGGACGGGCAAGACCAAGGCTGCTGAGGCGGTGGCGCACATCGTGTCAGGCGCGCACAAGACGGTGTTGCTGACGGCGACGCCCCTACAGAACAAGCTCGAGGAGCTGTATGGGCTGGTGTCGATCTTCGACCCGGACTACTTTTACTCGCTCGATGCGTTCCGTGAGCGGTATGTCAAGAATCGCGACCTCGGCGGTGACGACGACCTGGTGGAGCGTGTCGCGTCGGTCTCGAAGCGCACACTGCGGCGCGACGCGGACAAATACATCCACTTCACCAAGCGCCTGCCGCTGACGGTCGAGTTCACCCCGTCGCCAGACGAGGCGCGGCTCTACGACTTGGTGAACGACTACCTGCAGCGCGACGAGCTGTTCGCCTTCGCGGGCAGTCAGCGTCACCTCTCTGCCCTGATCATCCGGAAGCGCCTCGGATCATCGACCTATGCGGTCGCGAGCACGCTGGAGAACATCGCGAGCCGCCTGGCGGACGAAGTTGCTGCCGGGCAGCGCCGCGATGGTCGTGGTGGCCTCGTGGCAGCCGACTTCGCCGTCGATGATGAGATCACCAGCGAGGAGCTGGAGGAGGCCGAGGAAATCGACGGAACTGCCAACGGTTCCCGCCCGTCGTCGTTGCCCCTTGACGAGTCGCTACTGGAGGCGATGCGTGCCGAGGTTACCGAGCTGCGCGAGTACGCGGCGCTTGCCCGTTCGATCACGGAGAACCAGAAGGCTGTCAAACTCGGTGAGGCGCTCGACCTGGGCTTCGAGCGGCTGCGTGAGCTGGGCGCTCCTGAGAAGGCCATTATCTTCACGGACTCGACCAAGACGCAGGAGTACATCGCTCGATCGCTGCGTGAAGCCGGTCGTGGCGAGGGACTCGTCTTGTTCAACGGCTCGAACAACGGGCCGGAGCAGACCGCGATCTACCAGGCATGGCTCAAGGCCAACCAGGACGGCGACCTGATTACCGGCATTGCCGCCGTCGATCGGCGCAAGGCGCTGGTGGATTACTTCCGCACCGAGGGCACGATCATGATCGCGACCGAGGCGGCTGCCGAGGGAATCAACCTGCAGTTCTGCTCGATGCTCGTCAACTACGACCTGCCCTGGAACCCGCAGCGAGTCGAGCAGCGCATCGGCCGGGTGCACCGCTTCGGGCAGAAGCACAACGTCGTCGTCGTGAACTTCTCGAACAAGGGCAACATCGCCGAACAGCGCATCCTGGAACTGCTGACGAACAAGTTCCAGCTGTTCTCCAGCGTGTTCGGCGCGAGCGACGAGGTGCTTGGTGCGATCGAGGACGGGCTGGACTTCGAGAAGACGATCAGTGACATCCTCACACGCTGCCGAACCGCCGACGAGCTGGATGCCGCGTTCCGGGAACTCGAGGGGCAGTATGCGAGCGAGATTTCGCGGGAGATGGCCAGCGCCAAGGCGAAGGTCTTCGACAACCTCGACCCGCATGTCCAGGATCGCCTTAAGGCGTATGACACGCAGTCCGGCGAGGTGCTCAACAAGTTCGAGCGCCTGCTGCTCGCGGTGACCCGGCATGAGCTGGATCGATTCGCCACCTTCGAGGGCGACGGCCGGACGTTCGTGCTGACGGAGGCGCCGGTCAGGGAGGCGTCGACCGGGCGCTACTTCTTCAAGTCGCAGCCACTCGACAACGCCCACCAGTACCGCTACGCGAGCCCGCTCGCCCAGTACGTCGTCGACACGTCGAAGGGACATGAGACCCCAGCGCGGGAGCTGACCTTCTCGCTTGGTCAGTCAGATCGCGTCAGCAGCGCGATCCGGGCACTGGAGGGCACCAGCGGCGAGCTGACCGTGAACCTCGCGACCTTCCGCATGAAGGCGCGTGATGAGGACGTCTCCGAGTCCTACATGTTGGCCGGTGCCCTGACTGATGACGGCCAGTGGCTCGACGAGGAGTACGTTGCGGACATCCTCGACCTGGCCTGCATCTCGGTCGGAGGGCAGCCCGTGGCGATCGACGAGTCACGCTTCACGCCGCACCTTGATACGCGACGGGTGGAGCTGGAGAAGGAAGTCCAGGGGCGCAACTCCCGCTACTACGACCAGCAGGAGGAACTGCTCTACCGCAACCAGCAGGATCGCAAGGCCGAGCACGAGGGTGCCATCCGCGACTACCGGGCGAAGGAGAAGGAAGCACGCAAGCTTGCCCGGCAGGCCGATGACCCGATGGAGCAGCTACGACTCAAGAAGGAAGCCCGGAAGTGGGAGCAGCGCGCCGAGGAGGCCGACGAGGACTTCCGGGACACACGCAAGAAGCTCCGCGCCGAGGCCGACAAGTACCTCGAGCTGATTGAGCAGTCACTCCAGGGAACCCAGGAGACCGAGCACCTGTTCACGATTCGCTGGCGGATCGCCACATAGACCACGGGTCATTCACAAACCCGACGCAAATTGTTAAAATCATGAAAGAGAATCACCCGAATGACTGACGAGATCTACGAAACACCATCCACTACTCCGAACTTCCAGACCGAGCTGGCAGCGCAGCTTGCCGATCTGATTCCCGAGGCCATCGCCGACGGCAAGATGGATATCGAGAAGCTCAAAGAACTGCTCGACGGCGACGCAGCCGACGGCAACGAACGGTTCGGACTCTTCTGGCCCGGCAAGAAGCGCGCCCTCCGTGCGGCGCAAGAGCCGACCACGGCGACGCTGAAGCCTGACTTCGAGAACTCGAAGGACTGGGACACGACCAAGAACGTCTTCATCGAGGGCGACAACCTCGAAGTGCTCAAGATCCTGCAGAAGTACTACCACGCGAAGATCAAGCTGATCTACATCGACCCTCCGTACAACACCGGCAAGGACTTCGTATACCCGGACAATTATCGCGAGGGGCTCCAGACCTACCTGGAGTACACCGGGCAGGTCGGTGAGGACGGAAGGGTCAAGAGCACCAGCGCGCGCAACACCTCCGACAACCCTCACTACCACTCGGCGTGGCTGAACATGATGTATCCGCGCCTCAAGCTCGCCCGTAACCTGCTCAAGGACGATGGCGTGATCCTGATTTCGATCAATGACGTCGAACAGGCGCAGTTGCGTCGGCTCTGTGATGAGGTGTTTGGAGAGAACAACCTCGTTGCTCAGTTCGTGTGGCTCAATGATGGCAACGTCGACCAACAGAGCAAAATCAAGGGCGTCCACGAATACGTTTTCGCCTATGCGCGGAACGCAGCAAAATTTGCACGTCCGACAGTGATCGACCCGAACATTGGCGAAGACAGCAAGCTCTACCGCGAGCTGATTGAGAACTCCATCACGAAGAACGGTCCGGCGAACCCGCCTTCCGAAGTTGAACTGCCTGTGGGCTTCCCCGCAAACTTCACCTCTGGTCGAGTTGGGCCTCGCGAGGACTCGTTCCCACACGTGTTGGACGAGATCCTCGTCGAGGAGGGAAAAGTTGCGGCTCCCGCGCGCGTGCGGAGTGGCTGGAGTTCTCGAAACTTGCTTGACCTTTTCATCCGCAACGGATGCTCACCTATTGACGACGCGGATGGCCGTGAAACGTGGTTCGAGCTGCGGGACACGGGTGCGATCTACATGATTAAGCGTCGTGCGGAAGACCAGGGCCATGTGCTGTCTGTCCTTCGAAACCTGGGCACGACCAAGCAGAACAGCTCACTCCTTGCGTCGTGGGGATTGACCTTCTCCTACCCGAAGCCACTTGGCCTAATCGAGTATCTCGTCACCGTGTTCACGCGCCCGGATGAAGACGCGTTGATTCTTGATTTCTTCTCTGGCTCGGCGACGACCGCCCACGCGGTGATGTCTGCCAACTTGCGAGACCAGGGTCGGCGCCGCCATATTCAGGTTCAGCTGCCGGAGCCCGTGGGTGACGAGGAAAGCAGCACGATTGCGGATCTCGCGCGACTGCGGATCGACAAGGCCGGTGAGTCTCTCGCCGGTACTCGAAAGAATCAGCTTCAGGTAAGCGAAGATGCCATGCTTGACATTGGCTTCCGTTCCTACAAGCTCTCCGATACGAACTTCGCCAAGTGGCGGCTGTCGAGCGATGTCGAGGAGGATGCGCTGCAGCAGCACCTGCTGAGTCTTCGTGACAGTGCGACCGATGACGCGAGTGCTGATGACCTGCTCACGGAGATTCTGCTCAAGCAGGGTTACTCGCTGACCGAGGCTGTCTCGCCTGCCGAGGTTGGTGGCCTCGATGTCCGTCTCGTGCGGGATCGCGACGGTGACATCGCCGTGTTGGCGTACCTGAACGAGCACGTCAAGCCGACGCTCGAGCAGCTCCGTGCACTCGTTGACGAGTCTCCGACACGGATCATCGTGCTCGAGGACGTATTCCAGGGCGACGACGAACTCAAGACCAACCTGGCCCAGCTCTGCAAGAGCAAGGGCATTGAGCTCTGGACGGCCTGAGTATGAAGAACAGCACAGCGAGCGGATCAGGATTTCAGTTCGACGCCAGTCAGCCGTATCAGCTGGATGCAATCGCGTCCGTGGTTGACCTGTTCGACGGGCAGCCGAAGGATGCGGAGAAGCTGGTCACGACACTGCGTGGTGCGGCGGCATTACCCAACTCAGATCAAGCGGCGCTCGACATCGACCTCACGCAGGAAGTCGGCGCGGTCGGCAACAGCCTCGTGCTCGACCGCGACCTGATCCTCGCAAACCTGCAGCGCGTGCAGGATCGCAACGGCCTTGAAGTTGCGTCGGCACTAGCGGGCGACGCGCTCGACTTCGACATCGAGATGGAGACCGGTACCGGTAAGACCTACGTCTATCTGCGCACGATCTTCGATCTGGCCGTCCGCTACAACTTCACGAAGTTCGTGATCCTCGTGCCGAGCGTCGCGATTCGCGAGGGTGTCAGCACGAGCATCCGGCTCATGCGAGAGCACTTCGAGAACCTCTACAAGCCGCAGGGCATCACCTTCGATGCCTCGATCTACAGCGGTAAGAGCGCCGAGGAGGTGCAGTCGTTCGCGACCTCGACGAACGTGCAGATCCTGATCATGACGATTGACTCGATCCGTGGCAATGCGAACACCCGCATCATCCACCAGACGCGTGACAAGCTGAACGGTCTGCGCCCGATCGACTATCTGAAGGCGACCCACCCGGTCGTCATCATGGACGAGCCGCAGAACATGGAGTCGCAGCTCTCGCAGTCGGCGGTCGGTGAACTCGACCCCGTGTTCACTCTGCGTTACAGCGCGACGCACAAGAAGCAGCGCAACGTCGTCTACCGGCTCGACCCGGTCGACGCCCACGATCTCGGTCTGGTGAAGCAGATCGTCGTCGCTGAGGTGGCCCAGCAGTGCGCAGACGCGACACCGTATATCAAGCTGGTTGAGGTGCGGCGTGAGCCGTCGTGGTCCGCCCGACTCGAGCTGTCCTGCCGCAAAGCCGATGGCTCGCTCGAGCGGCGCATCGTGAGCGTGAAGCAGCACCAGGAGCTGTCGGATGCACGCCTGACGAACAACCCGATCTACGAAGGCTGGCGCATCAACGAGATGAGCATCGAGCCTGCCTACGTCGACCTCACCACCCACGGCTTCCTGTACGAGGGCGAGAGCATCGGCGCCTCGGCTGGCGCGCTCTACAAGGAGATGATCCGCGAGACCGTTCGCGAGCACCTCCGCAAGGAATCGATGCTGCGCGCCAAGGGCATCAAGGTGCTCAGCCTCTTCTTCGTCGATAAGGTCGCCAGCTACCTGGGTGACAGCACGAACAACGACGACGCGAACGGCGACTTCGTGCAGTGGTTCGACGAGGTCTTCGTAGAGGAGCGCGCGAAGTCCGCCCGCTACCAGGAGCTGCTGCCGCAGGCGCCGAGTGAACTGCGCCGGGCGTACTTCTCCCAGATCAAACGCGGCAAGACGACGACCTTCCAGGACTCGTCCGGCACGACGAAAGCCGATGACGACGCCTACGAACTGATCATGCAGGACAAGGCTCGATTGCTGGACGAGAACGAGCCTGTCCGGTTCATCTTCAGCCACTCTGCCCTGCGAGAGGGCTGGGACAACCCGAACGTCTTCCAGATCTGCACCCTGCGCGAGATGGGCGCTGAGACTGAGCGCCGCCAGACCCTCGGCCGTGGACTGCGCCTCCCCGTCGCCAAGACCGCTGACGGCTACACCCGCGTCGCTGACCGTGGCGTCGCGACGCTGACGGTCGTGGCGAACGAGTCGTACACGAAGTTCGCGGACGCGCTCCAGCGTGAGTACAAGGACGCCGGGGTCGAGATCGGCCGGGTGCGCCGGGCCGAGTTCTCGAAGATCCCGCTGCAGGACGAGAACGGTGCGCTCACCGACGACCAGTTCGGCTACCAGCGCTCCGTTCTGGTGTGGGAGCACCTCAAGGACAAGGGCTTCATCGACAAGGACGGCGCGGTCACATCGAAGTTCCAGCCGAACCAGCTCGGCTTCGACCTCGGCCTGCCCGTCGACTTCGTCTGGGCTGAGCCGATCATAATCGAGCTGGTCGAACGCGCGAACATCGGCAAGTACGTCAAGCCCGTCAGTAAGCGTCAGCCACGCGTGCTCAATAAACAGCTCTACTCGACGCCGGAGTTCGAGGAGTTCTGGGAGACGATCAGCCAGAAGACCACCTACCGCGTCAGCGTCGGCCGTGACCAGCTGATCGAGAACGCCATCCGGGCGATCCGTGAGGCGCCGAAGATCGACGCGCTGCGTATCCAGGTCACCCGCGCCGGAGTCAAGGTGCTGCGAGGCGGCGCCAAGGGCGAGGAACTCGGCACCCGCTCGGCCGACCTCAAGGGCAGCTACGACCTGCCCGACATCATCACGGAGCTGCAGGAGGCAACCTCCCTCACTCGCAAGACCATCGTCGACATCCTGATCGGCAGCGAGCGGCTGGGCGAGTTCATCGGCAACCCGAACGACTTTATTGCCATGACGAAGCGCGCCCTCCAGAGCGAGCTGGCAAAGATCGTGGTTGAGGGCATCCAGTACGAGCGGATCGCGGGATCGGTCTACGAACTGCGCGAGCTGCAGAAGGACGGCGAGGAGGAGAAGGAGCGCTTCCTCGACCAGATGTACAAGGTGCAGCACACCCAGAAGACCGACTTCGACTACGTCGTCTTTGACTCGGACGTGGAGCGCCAGTTCGCGGAGCTGCTCGACTCCCGCGAGGACATCAAGCTGTTCATGAAGCTCCCCGCCAAGTTCAAGATCGACACCCCTGTCGGCCCGTACAACCCCGACTGGGCGATCATCAAGCAGGAGGACGGCGAAGACCGGATCTACATGATCCGAGAGACGAAGAGCACGCTCGACGACTCGAAGCTCCGCCCAACCGAACTCGCCAAGATCAAGTCCGCCAAGCGCCACTTCGAAGCCATCGGCATCGAGGACTACGCACGAGCAGTACCAGGAGCGTGGAGGGTATGACGAAGCAGAGCACGACACAGGTGTCATTGATCAAGATCGTCTACTTCGACGAGGAATCGGCATCGGACTTGCTGGACATCGTGGCCGGCGGTAAAGAGACATCTTCGAAGGAGTCGACCAAGGAACGTGCCGCTGAAGTTGAGGCTGAGGCACGCGCGAAGGCCGCCGCAAAATTCAACTGGCTCCCCTTCTTCGGAGGATCAGCTGAGGCCAGTGCCGCCGCGAGTGCGTCCGCGGTCGGACGCAGCATCCTGAACAAGACGCTTTCGAACACCATCCTGACCGACTACCTCAGCAAGCTTGCTGACCTGAAGGGTATCGAGCGCCTTGATGACCTAACAGTCACTGCTCGTAGCGACTCAGCGGCGTACATAAAGATGTACACGCCGTACCTGGCGATGCTCAAGATCGACGAGCTACCCGTCAACCTTGCCGAACTGGATAGCGCGCTGATGTCAGCAAAGGGCTACTACGAGCTACTCGGGCAGAGCACGGACGGCGCGAAGCGCATCTTGCGCTTCAATATCCAGGCCTTCCGCAACAACTATGGGCTGGTTGATCTCGGGCGCATGCGACTCGTGTTTCACGGTATCCGAGTCGGCAAGGCCGCAGAGTCCAGCCTGACGATGCAGGCCGAGATGGCACCCGGCGCCGAACCTGCACCGTTGACTGGGCTGGACGTGGTCGACGGCCCCTCAGCGGAGTCAAGCACGCTTCTCGATGTGTACGACGTCATTCTTGCGGGAGTTGAGTATGGGGAGTGACACGAAGGTCACCGTCTACTACGGCCCTCTTTCATGGTTCGAGAAGCAGCTTGGCAAGGGGGCGCGACGATACCTGCTCGACGCGCTCAATGAGCGGGACGAAGCCAGGCGCCGCATCCGGCATACCGTCGACGGACAAGAAAGCACGGAGGAGGAGACGCCAGCGCCACGGCCAGACCGCCTCATCGCGATGTCCAGTGACTACGCGAGCGTCCATGAGCACGCCATCACAAATTTCGTTGGTCTCGTGCGGGAGATCAATCCGAAGCAGCTGCTCCTGCACAACCCACCCGAGCTCATCCATACGCAGCTCGACCGAGTGTTCAAGACGAAGGTTGAGTCGTTTACGTACCCGGTCGTCACGCGTGACACTCTGATCAAGTTCCGCGACGGTTTTGCGGATCATCTCGTCGGCCAGAAGAAGGTCCGTGAACGGATGCTGGCTGCCCTCTACCCGCTGACGACGGATCGCCGCTCTAAGCCCGTCGTCCTGATGTTCTACGGCCCATCAGGCGTGGGCAAGACCGAGACTGCCCAGTTCATCAATGGGCTTCTGGGAGGGAAGCTGCTACGCAAGCAGTTTTCGATGTTCCACAGCGACAAGTTCGCCTCCTATGTCTTCGGCGGTACGCACTCCGAAAGCTCGTTTGCACGGGATCTGCTTGACCGTTCCTCGGGCGTGATCCTGATAGACGAGTTCGACAAGGCAAACTCTGTCTTCCATAGTGCCTTCTACGAAGTCTTCGATGAAGGCGTCTTCGAAGATAAGAACTACCGGGTAAAGCTCGGCCCCGCGCTGATCATCTGCACCTCAAACTACGGCTCGGAAGACGAGATACGTCAAGCGCTCGGGGATGCCCTCTATTCGCGCTTCGATGCGTTAATCCCCTTCGAGCCTCTGTCTCTCGATGAGATCAAGCAGGTCATCGATCGGTTGGTAGATGGTCGCTTTGAGGCTCTCTCGCCCCATGAGCGAGCAGCGCTCAACAGCGACGAGATCAAGTCTTTGCTCCACGTTCGCGCGAGCAGCACTGGCAACGTCCGCAAGCTCGGAAAGCTGGTCGATGAGGTGATCTCGCTGCTGCTGGTCCGTGCGATGCTGGACGAAAGGCCTGAACCCACCGTCGCAACCGTCCCCGATGACGAGGAGACAGCGGCATGAGGGTCAGAAAGCTCGAGATCGAGAACTTCCGTGGCATCACAGAGGGCCGGGTGGTCTTCCAGCAGCACACCCTGCTGGTCGGCGGGAACAACATCGGCAAGTCCACGGTGTGCGAGGCGCTGGAACTGGTCCTGGGGCCAGAGCGCCTCTACCGCAGACCGGTCATCGACGAGCACGACTTCTCCCACGGTGACTACTTCGGCGATGAGGGCGGCCTACGTGAGATTCGCGTGCGCGCAGTGCTCACTGACCTCTCGGACGAGCAGCTGCGCCGGTTCTTCCAGCACGTTCGACGCTGGGACGACGAGGCGCTCTCGTTCATCGATGAGGAACCCGACAGCCTCCAATCTGCCGACGGCGATGGAATCGTGTGGGCGCTCCCCGTCATCTTCATCGGGCGCTATGACCGTGAAGAGGACGACTTCATCGGGGACACGTTCTTCGACCACCCGCTACCCGAACTCGACGAGCTCGACGAAGATGAGCGGGCATCACTTGGAGCGGGCCGTGCACAGTTCAGCCGCGTGCACAAGCGGCTCTGCGGCTTCATCTTTCTGCGAGCGCTGCGCACGGGATCTCGTGCGCTCAGCCTGCAGCGTGGTTCGCTGCTCGACACCATCCTTCGGCTCAGCGGTGAGGGCGCGGCGGAGATGTGGCGGGACGCACTTGGGGCGCTCCAAGACCTTGACCCGGCGATCGGAGAGATCGAACAGCTCAAGGTCATCCGAGAGAACATCCGCACGCGGCTCGGCAAGTTCGTCAACCTGGCACCAGGTGAGGACTCTGCCGCGTTCTTCGCCTCAGATCTGACGCGTGAGCATCTGCGCGAGGTTGTCCGACTTTTCGTCGCGACGCAACCGAGCAACCATTCGGTGCCATTCGCCAAGCAGGGCACTGGCTCGATCAACCTGCTGGTCTTCGCACTGCTAACGATCATCGCGGATCTCAAGGAAGACCAGTCGGTCGTCTTCGTGATGGAGGAACCGGAGATCGCACTTCCTCCACACACCCAGCGGCGCGTGACGAAGTACGTGGTGCAACAGATGGGACAGTCGATCGTTACGTCTCACTCGCCCTACGTCATCGAGCAGTTCGACCCGGAAAACGTGGTCATCCTCTCACGTGACGGCAACGCCTTCTCCGGCGCGCCAATCGATACCGCGAGCGTCAAGCCCAAGACCTACCGCACGCAACGCCGCCAGTTCGCCGAGGCGATCCTGAGCCGCGCCGTGTTCGTACTCGAAGGCCAAACGGAGATGGTTGCCGTGCACGCCGTCTCCTCGGCGCTCGAACGCTTCCGCAACGACTACTCGCATATCGACCTCACCGGAGTCACCCTCTTCAACGCAGGCAATGACCGCGAAGTCCCGCGGTATGCCCCGATCTTCAAAGCTCTCGGCAAGCGCGTCTACGGCATGCGCGACAAACTGAACGCCCCCGATGCAGCGGACGCGACAGAGAACATCAAGTCGTTCGACGAGTTCTGGGAATCGCCGGAGACCGGCATCGAGCAGATCCTCGTGAAACAGATTCCGACGCGAGTGCTGCGGAGGTTCCTCGACGAAGTCGTGCAACGCGACGACTATCCGTCAAGCCATCCCTACGTGGCCGAGCAGGTTGCTGACGATGACCTGTCCGCGCTGGCGGCGAAAGTATTGAAGGCCCGCAAGGGTGATGCGTTTGGCTTCGGGTACACGGGCACGCTCATCGAGCAGTGCCAGTCCGATGCCGAACTGCCCGCCTTCATCCGCGACGCGCTTCTCACCATCAACGAACAGCTCCACGAAGACCCCGAGCTTGTGCTCGACGACGGCGAGTCGACGCTGCCTGGCGCCGCAGAGCCCGAGGAGTAGGCGCGGTGGAGGTGCAGCTCTCCGAGACCGCCCAGGGAGCCCTGGATCACGACTGCCCCGTCTTGGTACTCGGCGGCCCCGGCTCCGGCAAGACGACGCTGTCGCTGCTGAAAGCCCAAGCGATACTTCCTGCCCTGCAGCCTGGCCAGGAGATCCTCTTCCTCAGCTTCTCTCGGGCTGCCGTCCGGCAGGTCGAGATCCGCTGCCGCGACATCCTGCGTTCAGACGAGCGTCGCCAGATCGCCGTACGCACCTACCATGCGTTCGCAATGGCCATCCTGCGAGCGCACGGCCGCCTGCTCACAGGAAGCGCTCCACGGATCGTCTACCCCGGCGACGAGAATCTCGCCAAGGCTGCTTTCGAAGGGGACTGGGGCGCTGAAGCCGAACGCCTGGCGCGCGAGGAAAGCCGCTACGCATTCGGGCAGTTCGCCGCAGCCGCTGCCCGACTCGTCGCTGGCAGCGCGTCGATTGCGTCCCTGCTCGCTAACAAGTACCCCGTGGTCATCCTGGATGAGTTTCAAGACACCGACGATGCGCAGTGGGCGCTGGTCAAGGCGCTGTCCGTACGCTCGAAGACCGTCTTCATGGCCGACCCCGATCAGCGCATCTTCGACTATGACGCGCGCGTAGATCCGGAGCGCCTCAATCACCTGCGCGCCCACCTCAGCCCCGCGGAGTTCGATCTCAGCGGCGAGAACCACCGGAGCCCGGACGCTGGCATCCTGCAGTACGCCAACGCCGTGCTAACGAACCGTCCCCTGCCTGATACCAAGGACGTGATCACGCGCTCGTACTGGGCGAACGCCTTCGACGGCACCGTCCACGCTGGCGTCGTCTGGATGCTCGGCTCGCTCCGCAAAGCGGGCATCGCCCATCCCTCCGTCGTCGTGCTTGCGCGAACGAACTCACTCGTCGGCAAGCTGTCGACGATCCTGGGGCAAGAGCACAGCTTCAACGGCAAGACGGTCAGGCCGGTCGAGCACGACGTGCTCTGGGACGCTGACCTCACTGCAGCGGCCGCGTTGGTGGTGGCCTCGATTCTGGAGTGGCCGAGTCGCTCAAAGGACGATGCACTGGGCCAGACCTTCGATCGCATCGCCGACTACTTCGATGCCAAGAACGCTGCGAGCGCGAGCAACACCGCCCGGCAGAGCAGCGAGCGATACCGGACAGCTGCGGACCGGGCACGCAGAGGTGAGGGGCAGCGGCTGGCGAGCAGCAAGGCTCTCGCCGCCTCGTATGACAACGGCCTGACGCTCCAAGGTGATCCGGCCCGGGATTGGCTACAGGCACGTGATCTGCTCGATGCCAGGAACGACCTGTCGGATCTGTTGGCGAACGCCAAGTTCGTCCGACTCTTCCGCGCAACCGATGAGATCGGAAGCCGACTTGCCTCAGCTTGGGATCTTCGCGGCAGCTACGGTCGCGCCATTGACCTGGTACGCCGTGCGCTCGAGGCAGGCAGGCTTCAGGCCGACCAGCGCGACCCACGCGGTTGCGTGCTCATGACCATCCACAAGGCCAAGGGCAAGGAGTTTGATGGCGTTCTGCTTGTCGAGGGGAAGTACCAGGGCAGCTTCTTCCGCGACACCGATACGGAGGCGCAACGCGCCGCAGCGCGACGTCTGCTGCGGGTGGGCATCACACGCGCGCGACACCAAGTCGCGATCATCCGGCCGCAAGGTGCCCCGGATCTCGTAACGCCAGCGGGCTCGTCGTTGTCGAACTGAGGGCCGCACAATCACCGCGCTTTCCACCCTAGGAACGTCGGTGGCCACCACTACCGTGAGTATCCCAACCCGAAGTGAGGTGCTGCCGTTGACTTCCGACGCCTATCAGTTCCCCGTCGCGATCTCGCGGCTCAGCGAGGGGGAGACCTCTCGCGAGCCGCAGAACCTGCGTGCGATTCAGTGGCTCGCGCATCAACCTGGCGGTCCTGTCGTTGTCGTGACGCCGCAGAAGCAGGTGCACAGCGACATCCTGAAGCGGCTGGTGGCGACATCGGGAGTCACTCATCTCTCATGGAGGGGCTTCTCGACGGGGTCGCTCGCGGGCCGCCGTGTGCTCCACGCCTGGCCGAACCGGAAGCACCTGAATGGCCTGTGGGGCGTTGACGCTGACGCACTTGCGGTCATCGAGTGGAATGAGGACGAGACGGCGGAGTGGATCGAAGGCGCCAACCCCGTCCAACTGTTTCATGGGCGCACCGTAGAGCCTCAGCCTGTCGAGGAGCCAGCAGATCGGCAGGAACCGTTGCCGAACGGGGTGGATGGGATTCTCGAGCACATCGCGGCGATGGCGGCTGGCTACTCATCGGGTCTGAAGTGGAATGAAGAAGATAAACTCAAAGCAGACATGATGAACAGGCCGGATCGCTGGGTGCCAATCACCGTCGAACAGGTGCGCGCCAAGTGTCGGGCACTTGGCATGCGGCCGGACGACGTTGACACCGTCGCAGGGTTCCTGCAGCGACGGAAGGAAGGCCGCGCTTCAACGTGCAGAGCTCGTACCGTACGTTCCATTTCAACTGATCTGAGCCGCCCGGCTACCCGTCAACGACTACGCCTTCGGTCTTGCTTTCAAAGTCAATGATCATCGGCCAGAACTGCTTGAAGAAGGCGACCCCGGACGGGCGCGGCGCGGTTGTCCCATCGGGTGGCAACGTCACCGCCGACCGATACCCCAGGGGACGGCCACCGATGACGTGCTCTGGCAGCCGTCCAACGACGAGCGTGGGGTACGGGGCGACGCCCTCCGGGAGGTTCTCGCCATAGTGTTCGCGGGCAGCAATGTGGAACATCGCGGCGTACACATTCGCCATCATCCAGGTCTCGGCTAGCACCACAGGAAGGTCAACGCGAAGGGAGACCGCTTCCAGGCCTTGCCGCAACTCCTTGGGTGGTCGACTGAGATACGTGAGCATCGGGCGGTCAAAGAGCGGTATCGACTTGCCTTCTCCGAAGGCGCTGGCGGGGATCGTGCTGTCCTCGTTCGGGGGTGTCGTGATCAACTCGATGCGAACATCTCCACGCGCTGACGTCGCCAGGCCGTGCTTGAGTTTGTTATGTGCCGCGTTGATAGAAAGCTCGTCATTCGTCAGAAGCCACACGGCGTGATTCGCCCATGCCACTGCCGTCTCTGCAGCCCCCACGACCGGACGCTGAACGACAGTGCCAGGCGGGAAAAGCAGCTGGAGGAATCGATGGGGATCTGCGTCGAGTGCTGCCTTGTTGGCTTCGATGACCTTGGTCATGGGAGTTGGGCTGTCGGCGACGGCCAACCAGGTGGACTTCGCATCGCCCTTCCGCGGCGTCGCGGCGACTCGTGCATAGATGAAACGGGTAAGGGCTTCGGCAGCCTGGTGGCGAAGAGACAACGCGTCGATCGCGACCTGGACGCTGCGGTGCTGAGCATCGAACTTGAGCGCCGTATCTGCGCTGTCGAGGCCAAGGGCGTTGAAGAACTCTGGTTCGTTCTCGGGGGTCGCCTCGTAGCTCGATCGAGCGGTTTCGAGCAGCATTGAGACTCGCGATGAGAAGTGGCTGAGCGGGTTGGAGAGGAAGAACTCGTCGTCGAGGATCTTCGCCTGCTCATCGGTCAGTGTGGTGCCCTGCGCCCGGATCGGAAGATGCATGCTCCCAGTCTGCCAGGGCCGGGCGAACGCGGACAGCGTCGGAGGTTCACGGCTCTTCGCAGTTGGTGGTGTGATCGGGTTGGGTGCGTCACTGTTCTTCAGCGGCGAGCCGTCTAAGCTCACTCCGCTCCCGTCGCTGGGCGGATCTCGACCCCTGCCTTCATGATCGCCACACGCATGGTTTCCTGGTTCACACTGAGCGCCTCGGCCACTTGTGACAAGTAGAGGCCGGACTCGTAGAGGCGGGCAGCTTGACTGACCTGGTCTGACGTCATCGGTTGGCGACGGACGACGACGTTATTGGCGCGGAGGATGCCGATGATCGTGGACTTGGCGACGTCGTAGTCCTTCGCCAAGGTTGTCGTCGTGTCACCTGCCGAGTACCGCGCAACCACCTGGGCGCGGGCTTCGTCGTTCAGGCGCTTCCACTTGCGGCGAGGAGCGGCGACAGCGTGAGAGGTTTGAGCGTCGTCTGGCAAGGTGTCAGCACCCGTCGTTCGAGAGGTGGAGTGAGAGTCCCTGATCAGGCGCAGATTCTCGGTCTCTACCCCTGTTGGATATTTACTGGAACAGAGGTCGATAAGGGCGACGAATTAAGCCCCGACTCCCTAATATTTATATGGGAAGTCGGGGTTTTGTTGCCTTCCTGAAGGGAATTGATTCCCAGGAAATGAGAGTGGGACTAGACGGTGTCGGCATCTGGCCCGGGGTCTTTGGCGTTCATTGGTAATGATCTGCCGCTTCCCGGGTTCGTAATTCCGGATGCTTCGAGCAACTTGGCGTCGATCAGTAGTCGCTGATCAAAGTAAGTGGCGATTCCAGCCAGCAGGTAAAAGCATCCGATGATGAAGAGGATGGCGCCTACGCCCAGAAGAATGCTGCCTGCAAGCAGGATGGCTGAGATTCCAGGAGCGTAGGGCTGCGAAGTCCTCGAGAAACTTGACATCGTCGAGCCGAAGGTGGCGAGGAAGATGGCGATGAGGAATAGGCCCGAGCCGTTGCGAATTTTCTTACCAGCAGCAGATTCGGGGATCTTTTCACGTGCGATCAATCGGATCTCCTCGTTATTGGGTCTATCGCTCGGTGTGATTGCCTCGAGTCTAAGATGCGAGATCGGCGTCAAGCCGAGCGGCAGCCTGTCTCAGGTCGCGGGCCACGATCGAGGCATTCCCGACCAATTTCTGTAGGGTCGAAGGACCCGATGTCCCGGTGCCGACCGGGCACGGCAAACTCGATGAAGAGGCAGCCATGAGCAGTGCGGTAATTGTCGATGTTGTTCGTCTTGCGTCTGGAAGAGGCAAACCCGGCGGGGCCCTCTCGGGCACGCATCCCGTGGATCTCCTCGCCCATGTCCTGAATGCGCTGGTCGAGCGGAACGAGCTCGATCCGGCACTCGTTGACGACGTAATCGCTGGATGCGTGAGCCAGGTTGGCGAGCAAGCCAGCAATATCGCGCGCAATGCGGTGCTCGCAGCGGGATTCCCCGAGTCGGTGCCTGCGACGACCGTTGACCGGCAGTGCGGATCGAGCCAACAGGCGGCCCACCTCGCCGCGCAGGGCGTGATTGCCGGTGCCTACGACATTGCGATTGCAGCGGGAGTTGAATCAATGAGTCGAGTACCCATGGGGTCTGCCTTCGCGGGCGCCGACCCGCTTGGGCCGCGCATCGCGGAACGCTATCCCGAGGGACTTGTGCACCAGGGGATATCTGCCGAATTGCTCGCCGCGAAGTGGCAGCTCACACGGGAGGAGCTGGATGCGTTCGCGGTGCGTTCGCATCAGCTCGCGGCGGCAGCTGCCGACTATTTCGCCGGCGAGATCGTCCCGATCGAGGTGACCGATGCATCCGGCGAAACTGTGCAGCACACAATCGATGAGACGGTGCGACCCGAGACTTCCATGGCGCGACTTGCGACGCTCGAATCACCCTTCCGGAGCGAGCAATACAGCCGGCGGTTCCCACAGATCGATTGGCAAATCACTGCCGGAAGCTCCTCACCGTTCACCGACGGCGCTTCGGCGGCGCTGATCATGAGCGAGGAAGCCGCGAGGAAGCTCGGGCTGACTGCGCGTGCACGGTTCCACAGTTTCGCGATTGCGGCGGACGACCCCGTCGAAATGCTCTCGGCACCCATCCCCGCCACCAAAAAGGTGCTGCAGCGATCTGGTCTGACACTCGATGAGATTGACACCTACGAGGTCAACGAAGCCTTCGCCTCGGTACCGCTGATGTGGGCCAAAGCGCTCGACACAGACCTCGAAAAACTCAACCCACGTGGTGGTGCGATCGCACTGGGACATGCGCTCGGGTCCTCCGGCACGCGACTGCTGACCACAATGGTGAACCACCTCGAGGCGACCGGCGGGCGCTACGGGCTACAAACCATGTGCGAGGGCGGTGGTATGGCGAACGCCACCATTATCGAACGTCTCTAGGGCACGGTGCATCGCACGGCTCCAGGGCACCGGAGCCGCACCAAGTTCATTTCAGATTCGCCTGCGACAATGACGCAAATGGATGCGCTGGGATGGAATTCGACCGGGGGAGACCGGGAACTGGAGCGTGCCCAACCGGGCCCCGCAGTGCAATGGCGGCGTCGCGGCCCCGCGCTCGAACTCAACTTTGGCAAACCCATCGGCGACAAAATGTGGCGCCGCAATACTTTTTCGCCCGGTGCGATTCCCTGGCTGTGGGGCATTGGCTGGGGGATCCTCGGTGTCGCCGGGTACGCCACGCTCGCGGTGATTGGCGGGGTCATTTCGCTCTTTGCCGGCTTCGCCATCGTGCCACCGCTGTTGACGATTGTCGGAGGTGTGGTGGTCGGCCCAGTCGCTGCGATCGGCGGCTTCCTCGCCGGCCGGAAGAAACAGCAGTCGGTGCAGGAGCGGCTCGCCACTGAATATCAATACAGTGAGGCAATTACCGACGCAGTCGGGAATGACTATCGCGGTGCCGGTGCGAAGACATTCCTCAATAAGATTGCGGAGGTTATGCGCACCGGTCGCCCGCAGCGGGCAAAGGTACTCTCGGTGAACGGTTATGCCGAATTCAAAATTGAGCCGATCGGGCACTCGAGCCTGCGCATCCAACCCGTTGAGGTGCCAAAGGAAGGCCAGCTGTACAACAAGCTCGCCCAATCCTTCACCACGAAATCGGTGGACAAGACCCTCGTCACCGCCCCGGCGGACGAAAAAATGGCGGTCCTCGAGGAGCGGCTCGAAACCATCCGCAAGGTAGGGCACATCGATACCAGGCACCCGAATTACGCACAGTTCGCGGTGCTGCAGGTCGACCGCATCACCGAGTACCGCAGGCTGGCGTCCCGTGCGAATGCGGTCGCCTCGATGCAGAGTCTCGAGGCGCAGGGCACCGCGATGGAGCTCGTAGCAGAGCTCGATGACATGGTCGGGCTGATGAAGGTCGGTGTCGACGACCTTGAAGAGAAGATCTTGCGAGACTCCGAGATCAACTCGGATGCGCACCTACTGTTCCTGCGGGATAAATACGACCGGCTTTCGGGCGGCGCGGGCGAGCAGGCAGGAGCGGGCGAGCCGCAGTAGCCGCCCGCCCGCGACTGTCTACTCCGAATCAAACCCCTGGGCCGCGAGCCACTCACGGATCCGGTGGCGGCCGTGCATCCCTTCAACCGAGCCGATACGGCGGTTGAGGGTGAACGCCCAACTGTAGTTTTCACGCCCGTAGTCCGCGTAGTACTCGGCGAGGTGCTCTTCGTACTCGGCCGAGGCGGACTCCCAAGCCTCTGCGTCGTATTCCTCGTGGTGCAGCACCGCGCGCTGCGGCAAACGGGGTTTGGTGGACGCGCGCTCGGTCGGGTCGGGCACACCGATCGCGAGTCCGACCACGGGGAACACGTATTCGGGGAGCTTCAGTTCGGTGGCAACTTCCAGCGGGTTATTGCGCACCGAACCGACGAACACGCCACCGAGTCCGAGCGATTCGGCCGCCAGCAGCGCATTCTGCCCGGCGATTCCCGAGTCGACGAAGGACACGAGCGTGTTCTCGAGGTAACCGACCGAGTCCACATCCGTGCCATGCTTCGCCTCGACGATCCGACTATTGCGGTTGAAGTCGGCCGTCCACACGAGGAAGACGGAGCAGTTTTCGATATACGGATGCCCGCCAAGGGCCTTCGAGATCCGCTCCTTTCGCGCCTGGTCGCGCACCGCCACCACACTCCACACCTGCAGGTTGGAAGATTGAGAACCCGACTGCGCGGCCGCAATGATGAGCTCGAGCTGCGCATCCGTCACCTCGGCGGGCAGGAACTTGCGCACCGAACGGTGGCGCAGCTGCAGGTCGATGGTTTCGGTGCCTTCGGCCAGGGGACCAGCAAACTCGGTACCGTAGCGACGGTCAACCAGCTCGCATGTGGTGTGGGGTTCGGGGGAGCTTGCGGCGGATGTGTCCTCGTGGGAATTCGTCGAAGTCATGGTTTGAATCTATCGTCCTCTGCAGGTTGTATGTCGGTGCTGTGTTACCTGCCGGTGCTTATTGCCTGTCGGTTCGTTCGTGTACAACAGCGGCCATCGGAGCTGCGCGGGTCGCTACTCTTCGAGGTACGCGCCGGCAAACAGCCCTCGCGCGCCATCCCAACCTGAGGGGTGGAACATTCCGGCCAGCGCATCCCGGTAGAGCCGGTTCATCTCGGAACCATTGTCGAAACCAGCCCCACCAGCGCAGCGGAACGCATCCTCGACAACCCTGCGAGCCATTTCGGTGGCTCGCAGTTTCGCACCCACGAACTTGCGTGGCCAGGCGGCCCCGTAGTCGACGAGGTCGTCGAAATCGCGGGTGTAGCTGTCCAGCTGCGGTGGTACCGACTCGTAGTCGATGGCGGCATCGGCAATGCGGTCGCGGAACTCTGGCAGCTCCGCGTAGGTTTTCCCGTGCTTGAGCGATTTGCGGTTATGCAGTGCCGCGGCGGCAAGCTCGAGGGCACGAGCGGCGAGGCCCGTGTACACCGAGGCAATCAGCAGCTGGAAATTCGCGTTGATTGCGAAGGTGAGGGTGTCGGGGGTGATGCCATCGGGGATGCGCCGGGTCACTCGATCGGCGCGCATCGACACATCCGCGAGGGTTGTAGAGCGGCTCTGTGTGGCACGCATCCCCATCGGATCCCAGTGCTCGGACACCGAAATCCCCGCTTCAGATCGCTCGATGAAGCCGTAGACCACACGCTTATCTTCGGGGTCGCTCGAATCCAAACCGTGCACGCCGAGGCGAGTCCACACCGGTGACAGTGAGGTGAAGATCTTCTTCCCGGTGAAGCGGTAGCCGCCGTCCTCGGTCGGGATTGCCTCGGTAGTGGAACCGTAGAGAACCAGATCATTGCCGGGTTCGCTCACGCCAAATGCGAACACCTCTCCCGCCGCCGTCTCCTCAAGTACGAACTCGTGCGAGTCGTCACCGCGCTCGAGGAGCGCCCGAGCGACGCCGGTCCACACCAGGTGCATATTGATGCCGAGCGCGGTGGCCGGCGCGGCCTTCGCGAGCACCTGCTGTAGCCGGGAAACCTCATTCATACCCAGGCCGGGCCCACCGAGATGCTCCGGCACGAAGAGTTTCAAGTAGCCGTGTTCGACGAGCTCTTCGAAATCCTCTTGGAAGAAACGGTTTTCGCGGTCATAGGTGGAC
This sequence comes from Gulosibacter chungangensis, assembly GCF_008831155.1. GTDB lineage: Bacteria > Actinomycetota > Actinomycetes > Actinomycetales > Microbacteriaceae > Gulosibacter > Gulosibacter chungangensis. The sequence continues at coordinate 27,022 of NZ_WBKB01000013.1, forward strand.
GCGCGCTCGCGGATGCGCTCGAGCAGGCCTTCGGGAAGAAACTTCGCCTGGATCTCGGCAAAGCGGGCTTCGCGGTCAGTCATCAAGACTCCTTCGATTTGTCTGGTTGGCGGTTCCGCAATTCGACTGCCTGGCGGCTAATCGTGGGCGGCACGGAGCAGCACCACGGCGTTGTGCCCGCCGAACCCAAAAGAGTTCGACAGCACGGTCCGGATGCTCGCCGCCCGCGGTTCGCGGACGATGTCGTAGTCGGGGAATTCGGGATTGTCGAGGTTAATCGTTGGCGGCAGTAACTGTTCCTGCAGGGTTCGCGTCGCGATCAACGCTTCCAACGCGCCCCCGGCACCGAGAAGGTGCCCGGTGCTGGATTTCGTCGCGCTAATCGGCACCTGTAGGGCGTAGTCGCCGAGGGCACCGCGCAGAGCCCGTAGCTCCATCTGATCGTTGAGCTTCGTGCTGGTGCCGTGGGCATTGACGTGGTCCACGTCCTCTGGCGAAAGTCCGGCGTCAAGAAGACAGGCGTTGATCGCCGCGATTGCGCCACGCGCCTCGGGATGCGGGGCCGTCGCGTGATGCGCGTCGCTGGAGGCGCCATACCCGGCGACCTCGGCGAGTGCGGTTGCCCCGCGCGCGTGGGCCGTGTCAGCGGCTTCGAGCAGCAGCGCGCTCGCACCGGCAGCCATTACGAACCCGGCTCGGTCACGGTCAAAGGGTCTGGATGCCCGGCTCGGGTCAGACTCGAAGCCGCTCGCGAGTGCGCGCATATTCGCATTCGAGGAATAGTTCACTGGGTTCACGCAATCCTCGAAACCAACCACTAACACCGAATCGGCATAGCCGTGTCGGATGCGTCGCATCGCTTCGCCGAGCGCCACGGTGCCACTTGCGCAGGTCGCGGAAATCCCCGCGGCTGCTCCGAGCGCGCCGTAACGTTGACTCAACAGCGCAGCCGCCGCATCCGGAGCACCGTGCATCGACAGGAACGGTGTCACTCGCCGGGTGCCCTGCCGCTCATAGACTCGGGTCGCATCCTGCATTGCCTGAATAGGCCCAGAACCGGAACCGGTCAGAATTGAGAATCGGGAGGCGTCTGCGGGGAGCTGTTCGCGGCTGCGGGCGTTCGGGATACCGGCCTGCGCTAAGGCCTCATCGGCGGCGGCGATCGCATACCAGAGCACCTTGCTGAGGCGACGGGACTCGCGCGGTTCGAGCACCGCATCCGGATCAAATCCGCGCACCTGACCGCCGATCCGTACCGCGAGGCCTTCGAACTCCGTGTCCTCGAGGAGGGTCACCCCGCTTCGACCCTGCTTGACCGCATCCCAGGTGCTTGGCGCATCCAACCCCGAGGGGGTGACCGCACCGAGCCCGGTGATGACGACCTTGCGCGAATGCTGTGTGGTTGCGGTCATAGTCGTACCACCCCCGCGGCATCGCGCTGCACGAACTCCGCGGTTTCGGTGCGGCGGATCTTGCCGCCAACCGTGCGAGGCAGCCGATCAATGCCATAGAAACGACGCGGCACGAATTGGGGTGCGAGCCTCGCCCGGGCATGTTCCAAAAGGACAGCCTTGTCCGGGACCGAATCACCTTCAAAGACCACCGCCACGACCGTGCCGAGTCGCGCATGCGGCAGCCCGATTGCACAGTAGGCCTCGACCCCGGGCAGGGTCTCATAGGCACGTTCAACGTCGGGGAGTGAGACCTTGTGGCCGCCGGTCACCACGATGTCGCCCGCGCGCCCCACGAGTGAAAGCTTGCCGTGCTCGAGGCTGCCCTGGTCGGATACCGTCGCCCAACCGTCCGCACCGCGTAATTGCACGTCCGTGGTCGCCGCCACGTAGCCGAGCGCCGTCGAGGCCACGCGAATCCACAGGGTCCCGATCTCGCCATCAGGAAGGGGACGGCCGCTGGCATCACGAATCTCCGCTTCGACCCCTTCGTAGAGGGAAATCTTCGTACCATCACCCTCACGGCTATCGCCGATGAACCCGATTTCCGCGGCACCGTAATAGCTAATGAGTCGAACATTCGGCAGTTGTGCCGCGAACGCCGAACGGATCGCGGCAGAGAGATTCGCACCACCGGTCACGGCAAGCTCGAGGGTGGCGAAGCGCTCGGGGTTTCGCTTTGCGGCTTCCACCAGGCCCTGAATCACCGCGGGCACCGCCACCACGCGGCTGATCTTCGCTTCGGCAATCCGGCGGGAGGCTCCCAGCACATCGAACTGATCGGCCACGTGGCAGCTGCCGCCGGAATAGAGGCACTCGACGAGCGCGAAGAGCGTGAGGCTATACGAGAGCGGTCCCGGAGCAAGCGTGTGCACGGCCGGTTCTGCCTCCAAGTAGTGGCTGGAGACTTTGGCGTTATAGCGGTATTCGTGTCGCAGCCGCATGAATGCTTTGGGGGCACTGGTCGTACCGGAAGAGAACAGTAAGAGGAATGCCTCATTGGGGTCTCGTACCTCCGGGGGCCCCGCTGGTGGGAGTTCTGCTTCTAAGGCGCGAAACTCGGCGAGGGTCACAATGGTGCCGGTCCAGCCCGCATCCTGCAGCGCATCCCGCAGCGACGTCGAATCACTGATGAGCAAGCCCACACCGACCTTCTGAATTACTCCGAGCTGGTGCTCGAGCGGCCAGCGCGGGTCAATTGTCGCCGAGACCGCGCGGAACCCCGCCAGGCCCGCGATGATTCGTGCGGTGTGGAAAGCGTCGGTAAGACTGATCGCAGTGATCGGGATGCCCTGGGCCTCGGCGGCGGGTACCGGTGCGTGGTGCGCGGCACCACTGGCATGCAGATACTCGACCGCCGCCTGGACGCGTGCGCCGTCGGTCACGAGATCGCCGTAGCTGAGCCGATCATGTTCACCCGCGATGGCAAGTCGATGCGGGTCCTGCGCCGCTACCTCAAGAATCGTGCGGGTAATCGGCATGAAACGACTCCTCTTATCTGTCTCGGCAGTGTTAATGAAAGTTATTGGACCCAGACGAAGTATATGGCTGCCAGCCGAGCCCGCTCCGAGGGACGTAGCGGTGCCTGTTGCGGAACCATCAATTGACTGTAAACTGGACCGTCGCATTCGCGACCCCCTCAGCGCAATCGTGTGCTTTGCCGCATTCTTGTCTTCTCAGGAGTCACTTTGACGTCCACGGACACCGGCTCCATTCGTACCCCGAATGGCGCCAACACCCCTAAGAGCGAAGGGCTCCCAGCCGGAGCCGCTCGCGTTATTTGGTTGCTAATCGTTGCCGCCTTCGTCGCCATCCTCAACGAAACCACGATGGCGATCGCGATCCCGCACCTCAACGCCGACCTCGGCATCCCACCCGAGCTCGGTCAGTGGTTCACGAGCGCCTTCATGCTCACCATGGCGGTAGTCATCCCCACGACCGGGTACATCCTGCAGCGTTTCACCACCCGGCAGGTCTTCCTCGCGGCGATGATCGCATTCGCGATCGGTACCCTCGTGTGTCTTATCGCGCCCGGCTTCACCGTGTTGCTTACCGGCCGCGTGATCCAAGCGGCGGGCACCGGCGTGATGATGCCGCTATTGATGACCACGCTCATGAGCGTCGTTCCCGCCAGCCAGCGCGGCCGTTGGATGGGTATGGTCAGCATGGTGATTTCGCTGGCACCGGCGCTCGGGCCGAGCCTGTCGGGTCTCGTGCTCGACACTTTGCACTGGCGCTGGCTCTTCGGCATCGTCTTGCCAATCGCACTCATCTCGCTCGTGATCGGTGCGAAGTGGATGACGAACCTCGGCGAAACCTCGACGGCCCCCTTCGATGTGCCGTCGGTGGCGCTTTCGGCGCTTGCCTTCGGCGGCATTGTCTTCGGCTTGAGTCAGTTCGGCGCCGATACGACGGATGCGCCGGCCGGGGCACTCTCACCGGTGCTGCTTGGCAGCGTGGTCACCGGCTGCGGTGCAGTGTTCCTCGCCCTATTCGTATGGCGACAGCTGGTATTGCAGCGAACCGATCGGGCGCTGCTGGACCTGCGCACCTTCAAATCACGCAATTTCTCCATTGCAGTCATCACCATGACGATTATCGCGATCGCCATGTTCGGCACGCTGACGCTGCTGCCGCTGTACCTGCAAAATGTGGCCGGGTTGGATGCGCTTCAGTCGGGCCTCGTGCTCATGCCCGGCTCCTTGTTGATGGGCCTGCTCGGACCGCTCATGGGCGTCATCTACGACCGGAAGGGCCCTCGAGCACTGCTCGTTCCCGGCACCATCATGATCGCGGCGGCGCTGTCGGTGTACTCCACGGTGGGGGAGAGCACGCCCGTACTGCTGCTGATCGTGGTGCAGGCGGTGATGTCGGTGGGGTTGGCGATGTCCTTCACCCCACTGTTCTCCGCTTCGCTCGGCTCACTGCCAATGAAGCTGTATTCTCACGGCTCCGCCTCGCTGAACACGATGCAGCAGGTCGGTGGCGCGATGGGTGTGGCCGTCCTCATCGCCGTCTATTCGAGCATCCTGCACGGCGGCGAAGCAGCGGGGCTGTCGACGGCGGCCGCTGGCGCACCCGGCGCCCGCCTCGCATTCCTGATTGCCGCTGGGATCAGCTTGGTACCGGTTGTCCTCGCCTGGTTTGTGCGCCGACCTGCTGATCAAGAGGAACCGAGCGCAAGCGCACGGTAAACATGAAAGGATCACAGCATGATTTTCATTGTGGTCAAGTACGACGTAAAACCCGAGTATGCCGACAAGTTCATTGAGATCACGCGCGAGTTCACCGAGGCCACCCGTGCCGAGCCCGGTAACAAGTGGTTCGAGTGGAGCCGCAGCGTAGAGAACCCGAACGAGTTCACGCTGGTGGAAGCCTTCGACGACAACGCTGGTGAGGCGCACGTGAAGGCGCCGCATTTCCAGAAGGGTCTCGACGCGATGCGTCCCGTGCTCGCGAGCACCCCTAAGATCATCAGCCGCGTCATTGACGGCGATGGCTGGGACGAAATGGGCGAGCTCAAGATCGACTAGCCCGCGCGCTGCCGAGCCAAAAGCGACCGGCCCCACCATGAGTAATCATGTGTGGGGCCGGTCGCTTTTACTCAAGACACCGCGGGGTTAGTGCGTTTCGGTGAAGCTGCGCACGGCGGGTAGTGACTGTGCGCGGGGGACCATGCGCACGAGCTGCGTGACGTGTTTCGGCTCCAGCTCTGCCAGCGTCTTTACCTGGACGAGCTTCATCGTGCGGACGATTTCGGTCCGGAGGATCTCGATCGCCCGGTCGACACCGGCGCGGCCACCGGCCATCAGACCGTACAGGTAGGCACGGCCAATCAGCGTGAACTTCGCACCCATCGCGATCGATGCCACGATGTCGGCACCGTTCATGATGCCGGTATCGATGGCAACTTCGGTGTCCTGCCCGACCTCGCGCACGACCTCAGGCAACAGGTGGAAGGGCACCGGTGCCCGGTCAAGCTGACGGCCACCGTGGTTCGAGAGCACGAGGCCATCGACGCCGAGGTCGACGAGTTTCTTCGCATCCTCAACGTTCTGCACACCCTTGATGACAATCTTGCCGGGGAAGAGCGTACGGATGATGGCGAGGTCATCAAAGGAGATGCTGGGGTCCATCGCCGAGTCGAGGAGTTCCCCGACGGTGCCGCCGGTGGAGTTGAGCGAAGCGAACTCCAGCGAGGGTGTGGTGAGAAAGTCAAACCACCACCACGGGCGGGGGAGCGCATCCAGAACCGTGGAGAGCGTGAGCTGCGGCGGAATCGAGAAGCCGTTTCGGGCATCCCGCAGTCGGGCACCCGCGACGGGGGTGTCCACCGTGAAGAACAGCGTGTCGTAGCCTGCCTGCGCGGCGCGCTCCACGAGGCCGTAGGAGATCTCGCGCTGCTTCATCACGTACAGCTGGAACCAGTTGCGGCCGGACGGGTTCGCTGCCCGAACATCCTCGATAGACGTGGTGCCGAGCGTCGAGAGTGTGAAGGGGATGCCCGCAGCCCGAGCGGCGCTGGCACCGGCGATCTCACCCTCAGTCTGCATGAGCCGGGTGAAACCGGTAGGTGCAATGCCGAATGGCAGAGCCGAAGGGCCACCGAAGATGGTCGTGCTGGTGTCCACCGCGGAGACATCCTTGAGGATGGATGGGTGGAACTCGACGTCCTGGAAGGCTCGGCGTGCGCGTGCGAGCGAAATCTCACCATCGGCAGCACCGTCGGTGTAATCGAACGCAGCTTTGGGTGTACGCCGCTTCGCAATCTTGCGCAGGTCTTCGATGGTCAGTGCGCTGTTGAGGCGACGCTTCTTCCCATTGAGTTCGGGGCGTTTGAACTGCATGAGCTCGAAGAGCTCGGCGGGCTTCGGGAGTTGGCGCTTAACCACAATTTCCTCCAGTGATCCGAACGAGTGAGATGGATACGGTAATTCAAGTCGGTCCAACCAGGTCAATTCATGAGGTTGGACCATGAGGTAAGACCATGTGGTCAGACCTCATGAATGTAACGCTGTCGGCATGCGGCGTCAACCCTTTAGTGGCGTCGAATATCGCCCGGGCGGTGCTGCTCGGGGGTCGCGAGGCTTGCCGCAGTTAGGCCGTTCGCTCGTAATAGCCGGTGATGTGCTGCTCGAGGAGCGTCGCAGCGTGCTCGTTCTCGCCACTCTTCAGGGCGGCAAAGATGGCTCGATGTTCGCCACGTAGCTTCGGGGCGAGGTCTTCCCAATCCTCGACTGCCTGGGCGCGCGCCTGCGTTTGGTCCGAGATCGACAGTCGCAGCGCATCCATCATGATGCTCACAAGGGGGTTGCTGGCGGCACCCGAGCAGATCACGTGGAACTCAGTGTCGAGCCTGAGGAAAGTGGGGATGTCGAGGCTCGGATCGTCCATTCGGTCAAGAACCTGCTCGGCGGCATCCCAGTCGCCGAGTGCGGGGTCGGCATTCTTCGCGCACCAGGTTTCGAGCAGGATGCGCAATTGCACCATGTCGTAGGCCTCCACCTGACGGGTGGCGATCTGTAGATTCAACGATCGGCTGAGCCCCTGCTCCGGAGTTGCGGTGATGATCGTGCCGGAGCTCGGACCGGAACCGGTGGAGGTACGAATGGTTCCGAGGACTTCAAGCACACGAAAAGCCTCCCGAATCGCACTGCGGGAGACCTCAAGCGTCTGCGAGAGCGCCCGTTCGCTGGGAAGGTGATCGCCAACATGGAGGCGACCGCTTCTGAGCTCATCGGTGACCCACTCGAGGACGATTTCATGTGCTTTCATTCGACCTAGTATTCCAGGGTCCGCGTGTGGTTCTGCCTGGTGAGGCCACCGTTTCGCTCGGTGTCGGCACCTGATCGTGCCTTCTGATAGGAGCAAGAGGGCCTGGGCGATTACTCACGAAGTGCCGCAGCCACGGCCTCGCGCACCGTGGGATGCTCGAATTCATAACCCGAATCGGTCAGGGCCTTGGGAATTGCGACCGCATCGCAGGTCAGCAACGCTTCGGCAGCATCCTTCCCGAGCACGAGCTTCACGGCGAAGCCGGGCACCGGAACGAGATAAGGCCGTCGCAACCCCGCGGCGAGCGAGCGACCGAGTCCGTTGGCACTCGCGGGCACCGGAGCAGCCAGGTTGAAAGCTCCGGTGAGCTGCTGATCGATAATGTGGCGGATCGCGCCAACTTCATCGGCCAACGAAATGAACGGCCATTTCTGATGGCCACCCGCAATCGGTCCGCTGATCCCAAGTTTTGTGAGCAGAATGAGTGGTTTGAGCACACCGTCTCGGTGCACGACCGGTGCGGTGCGCAACAACGCCACGCGAGCATCCGGCCCAGCGGACAGCGCGGCGGCCTCCCAATCGACGCACAGTTCAGCTAAGAACCCGTCCCCGGGAGCGCTCGCCTCGTCGGCAGGTGCCGGTGGCTGCGTGCCGTAATAGCCAACGGCTGAGGCCGAAACGAACAGGGGAGCGTTGGCACCCAGCGCGCGGACCGCATCCGCTATGGCCGTTGTCGGTGTGAGCCGAGAATCACGCAGCAACTTTCGGTAGGCCTTCGTCCAGGGAAACTTGCCGATGCTCGCGCCGTTGAGCCCAACGACTGCCCGAGCGCCTTCGAGCACCGTTGGATCAAGCGGACCATCGCCTTCGCGTAGCCACGCGACTTCATCGGGCCCTCGGGCTTCACGTCGCACCAACAGGACCACGCGATATCCATCGGCACGCAGCGAGCGTTGCAGCGCCCGGCCGATAAGTCCGGAGCCGCCAGCCACGACGATCTTTTCTTCGGGCATTGTTGCCTCCCCATTGCTCGGCAGTGGCAGCGAATCTTCGCCTAGTGATTGGCCCAGAGTGGCATGACCGGATGTGCGACCCCTGTTACCGAACCGTCATTGGTCGCTCATCAGGGGTTGCGGGGCCAAGCACTATTCCGCGACAGAATCAACCTTCTGTCCATCGGGGCTTCTCGGCTAAAGTAGGGGCCGCTCCCGCCCGCAAACGGGCCCGAGTACGAGTGAAACCGCGAATGGAGTACCGATGCAAAAATCACTCGCGGAGTTACGAGAACTTGCGCACTACGAACGCGAGTCGATTATTGAACGTCGCGTGCGTGGGGGAGAGGACCCGGCACAGGTCTTCGCCGATATCCCGGACACGGACGAATACCTCGTGCTGCTGCTGCGCGATGACGCGCTCGAAGATCGCGGGCTCACCGCCGAGTATGCGCTCGCGCGACTGGCCGAACAGACCCAGCAGGAAGGTGCCGAGGAGCTTCGTCGCACCGCGAACGGTATTGACGCGAAGCTTTTCCGACACATTGCCCGTGACTATCCGCAGCTCAGCCGCGCCGTGTGGCGACTGCTGGGGGACGTGGAAGAACCGGGTTCGCTCATCGAGCCGGCGCGGCGCGACATCCTCGGCTAGACCGGCGAGCTCTCGGCGCCGGGCCGGATGCGCGGCATGAGCGGCTCGGTGAGTCGCCGCTGGTGCACAGTCAGGTAGCCGAGTCCATTCGGCCCGGCCAGGTAGCCGCGGCGGGAGCGCTTCGGGAGCCAAAGGATTTGCCCCGGCTCGAGGGGAATCTCTCCCTCGGCAGTGCGCAGAGTGCCGCTGCCCATGAGCACGATCACAAGTGAATCCAGTTCCGGTCCGTCGAAATCTCCGATGCTCTCACCGGCCGGCAGACGGATCAGATTCGAATCGAGATCCCGATCCACTTCTTGTAGCTTCCACACGGCTCCGCGAGCTTCCGCGCTCGCGTTGCTGAGCGCATCCGTATGGCCAATTACCCGCGGCACGGAGTGCGGTTCGGGGTCGATGCTCATTTCAGGAGTCTTCCTCTCGAAGGTCGATGGACTGGGTGGGATTGTCACTGCACAGCACCCACTTGCGCCAAGCCCATGGCAATAGCACACAGATCACGCCCCCTGTCGAGCCGATCGCGGTTTCAATGGCACGGTCTTTGAGAATTTGTGCGTTGTCGAGCGCGACCGGGCCCGCACTCGATGCCAGCACCGTTGCCATCAGTGCTAGTGGCGTGATCACAACCTGCGCGATCATGTACGAGCGGGCCACGAGCATTTCCGCGCCGAACTGCAGCACCGCGATGATGAGGATGAGTTGCCAGGGTTCGAGGTCGAGCAACAACAGCAGCGCAACCAAGATGAGGCCAAAGAGCGTTCCGATGACGCGCTGCAGGCCGCGACTAATGCGATAGCTCGTGGAGTGTCCCACGATCGGGACCACCGCCGCCACCATGGCCCAGTAATTGTGTTGCATTTCGAATACTGGGCTCAGCAATATTGCGATGGCGCCGGCAGCTCCAGCCGCAACAAAGTGCCAGGCACCATTGCGCCAGATTTGGATGCGCTGGGCGCGGCTAAATACCTGTGGCTTTGGCCATTGAAATGGCTTGCGCCGTTTAGGGAAAAGTACTCTCGAGCTCACGCCAATGAGCAACGCGAACACCACCGTGGCAACGGTGGTAATTGCCGCGTCGATGAAAGGCGGCTGCGCGGGTACCGATGCCACCGCGGCAAAAGCAAATATCTGGAACAGTGAACCGGTTGGTCGTAACTGCCAGTAGGCAGCAATGACGGCGACGACGCCAGCGACCACCGTGGTGCAGCCGACAAGGGCCCAGGCATTCTCTCGTTCGGAAATGCCGTTCCGCCCGGCGATGTTGGCGAGCAGCAGCAGTACCGTCATGAGCAGGCCCACGCGCAGCTGCATTTGCAGGCGTGGTCCGTGGTCGAGGTTGCGGCCGTAGATGGCGGTGAAGGCGCCGAAGGATGCGAAGATGGCCAAGTCGATTCGGTCGAGCAGCAGCAGCGTCAACAGGGGGACGAAAACGGCAATCCCACAGCGGATAGCGACTTCATGATCGCGATTGGCCGGACCAATTGTGAACAGGTGCGGGAAGGGGTTTATTTCTGAAAAGTTCTGCTTTGCATTACCCGATTTCACGCTATGGTTCCTCACATAAGCTTCCATGATAGTGCGCTGCGTTGCGGGCTAGATGGCGGCAAATATGGGTGCTCTTGCGACCTTACGGTAACGATTGTGCAACGTTGGTGACCGATGCCGGAGTTCGCCTATAAGCACGCGGAACGCGGCGCTTACGAAGCGGCAGATTTTGTTCGGGAATGGCGTAAATACGCCACTTTTTGACCACAACGCTTGACTCAGCCCGATAGTCTTGACCTCTGGTACTTCCCGTGGGCGGCTCGAGCTGCAGCTGCCGGAAAGGCCGAATAGTTCCGATTTGTTGAAGCAAAATACGCGCTGAAATCCGCGCCAACCGAATTGCCGTGTCCGCAACCAGACCGGGTGTTATGACGCGTGCTGAACAGTTGTTAGCTCTAAATCTGTGACACCTCTACTCGAGCGTCTCGAGATATCGAAGGAGTCTTCTTTGACGACCAATGCCATTACCGTCGAACACCTTTATAAGGTGTTCGGACGAAACCCGAGAGAAGGCGTCCGGCGCCTTCAGAATGGTGAAACTCGGGCCAACCTAGTGTCGCGTGTCGTTAGTTCCTAAATGGTTAGTGGGTTGAGAGAATAATGCATGGCGAATTCTCCAGCCCCGGCCCTTGCTCTTTACGATGGTGATCACGACGAACTCGTCTCCTGGACGAGAG
>NZ_WBKB01000014.1 GCF_008831155.1 Gulosibacter chungangensis
CTCTCGTCCAGGAGACGAGTTCGTCGTGATCACCATCGTAAAGAGCAAGGGCCGGGGCTGGAGAATTCGCCATGCATTATTCTCTCAACCCACTAACCATTTAGGAACTAACGACACGCGACACTAGATGTGACGCGCTGGTAAAGCTCAATACAAACTGCGGTTTTGAATGCCTAGGAGGTATTTTCAGTTGTCTCCCTCCCTTCGTGCTGACGGCAGCATCGTCGTGGGCTACGTGGCTGACGGTCGCGGCTATGACGCACTCGAGCTGGCATGTTTTTTTGCCCGAGGTACCGCATCCAAAATCATCATCGTGATGGTGCTGCCCGAGTCTCGCTTCGCGCGCGAGCCCGGCGTTACCGGTGCCAGCGGCCAGGTTGGTGCGTCCGCGCTGAATCAGGCGCAACTCAAACGGTGGCGCGATGATGCGCTCGCGCGTGTACCGAAGGAGCTGACCGCCGAGGTCGAGTTCCGATACGGGGCGAATGATGCGCGGGGTCTGCTTGACGCGGCCGAAGACCACGACGCCTCGACGATCGTGGTGGGTGCGGCGGCGGGCCGCTTCCTGCGCAGTTTTTCGGTGGGCACTACTGCTAATACGCTGCTGCATTCTTCACCTGTGCCGGTGGCGCTTGCCCCGCGTGATTTCCGCGCCCCGGTGGGGCCGGTCGAGCGCATTACCGGTATCTATGGCACCCGCCCCGGTTCGGAGGCGGTCATTGGGCGCACCGTGCAGCGCGCGATCGAACGCGATATTCCGCTGCGGCTGATTTCGCTCGTGCAGGTAGACCTCATTCGACCCAGCGAGATTCGTGAGGTTTCTGACGAGGCGCGAGATTTCGGCGGTCGTCATCTGGAAGCTGCTGCCGTGGGGATGCTCGAGTCCGGTCGCGCGGTCATCGAGATCGCCGAGGGCCGTGATTTCGAGGATGCGCTCGCCCAGGTGGACTGGCTCGACAACGAGTTTGCCATCCTCGGCTCGAGCCGCCTTGGCGGCGGACGGAGCGTGTTCCTCGGCTCGCGGGCCCACCGCATCCTGCGCACGTTGAAAGTCCCGGTCGTGATCATTCCGAGTGATTTCAAGGGGCCAGAATATGAGGAGGCGCCGACGCGGATTATTCCGGTCGTCGGTTAGCAGTTTTCCCGTGGAAATCGGGGGATTGCTGGCTAAGGTCAGGGCATGAACAACGATTTCTTCAGAGTTGCAGAAAATTCTTCAGCCTCGCGCGCGGGGCCCGTGGGTGATGAAGCCCAACCCGGCACGCTTGCTCCCCGGGTGCGAAGCCGCCGCCGCGCCGGGGTTGGCGTCTGGCTCGGTGTCGTTGCGGCCGCATCCTTGACCTTCGCGCTCGCCGGATGCGCCACGACTTCCGGTGGCGATGCCGGATCGCCCGCGGGCACCTGGGTGAACGGGGATGCGCAGCTCGACCTGGCCGAGGACGGCGCGCTCAGCGGGACGGATGGCTGCAACCAGCTTTCCGGCCAGTGGACTCAGGACGGGGACACCATTGATTTCGGTGATGTGGCCTCCACGATGATGGCCTGTGAAGACGTCGACACCTGGCTGAACGGCCTGCAGAGCGCCACCCAGGAAGGTGACGTGTTGCGCATCCTGGACGCCTCGGGTGCCGAGATCGGAACCCTCAGCCGCAATTAACCCTCAGCGGCGGCGCGGGGGCGACTTTGCGTGATTGGCGCTGTCTGAGCGTAAATCGAGACTGATCGGGATAAACTCGGGCGCGTGAAGATCGCACGCTTCGAATACCAGGACCAACTCGCATACGGCATCCTCGATGAGGACAAGCAGGAATTTGTTCGCCTCATGGGCGACCCCCTGTATGCGGGATTCGAGACCCTCGACGAGCGCATCAAGGTAGAGGATGCTCGCCTCCTCGCGCCGGTCATCCCGCGCTCGAAGGTGGTTGCGTTCGGTCGCAACTACCTCGAGCACGCCCGTGAGATGGGCAACGAGGTGCCGGAGGAGCCGCTGATGTTCCTCAAACCGAACACCTCGATCATTGGCCCGGGCCACCCGATTCGCCTGCCAAAGCAGTCGGAGCGGGTCGAGCACGAGGTCGAACTTGCCGTGGTGATCGGCAGCGTCGCTCGCAATGTCCCCGAGGCCGATGCTCACCAGGTTATTTTTGGTTATACGGTCGCGAACGATGTCACTGCTCGGGACCTGCAGAAGCAGGACGGCCAGTGGAGCCGCGCGAAGGGCTTCGATTCGTTCTGTCCGCTTGGGCCGTACATCGAGACCGAGTTCGATCCGTCCAGCGGCGGCATCGGGGCGAAGGTCAATGGCGAGGTTCGCCAGGTTGGTGACCTGAACCAGCTCGAGCGCACGATCGGTGCGCTGATTGCGTACGCGTCGAGTGTGTTTACGCTGCTGCCGGGCGATGTGCTGTTGACCGGTACGCCCGCAGGAGTTGGACCGCTCGAAGATGGTGACGAGATCACTTGCGCGATCGAGGGCATCGGTAACCTCACGAACCCGGTGGTTGCCGACTAGCGTTCGCGATACACGGGTCAGGATTAAAAGCGGCGTCAGGGGAGATCCCTTGGCGCCGCTTCTTTGACGCTCCGGACGACTCCCGAAACGAACTCGTTGAACTCCACGCATGATGTGGTTAAAGAGCCGCGAGATAGCAGTGAAGTCCTTTGTGAATGTGCCAGGATTTAAGCCACATCTCGTTTCGCTCGCCGGGGCTGGTGAGCAGTAGGAGCTTGCCATGCAATCGATGGTGCAGCGAAGAAACGGTATCCGGCTGCGATCAATGGAGTTCGCCCATTCCCGGAGCGGGGCTCGACGCGCGCCAACACCCTTGGCAAGGATGCGGCGAAACGTCAGCCGGCTTGTCGTGTCGCTGTTTTTTGCCACGGCGATCGTGATGTTTGTCTTCGCTGCACCACACTCGGCCCACGCGACCGATGCGTCCTTTGAGACCGTGTCTGGAGTGGGCGGTCAAGGCATGGTGCATGCCATTGACGTCGCAGTGAACCCGGGTGAGCCCACGGTGTACCCACCTTCTTGTGTGCATGCGGCCGGCGGGCAGACGGTTTGGGAGACTGTGTCCGCCCCGGCGGACAGCGCCGCGATTAGCTACAGCAGCGTGTCGGTCGATGGCGGACAGATGGCAACGATCACCGCCACGCTCTCCTCTGGCTACATATGGGGATCGCTTGCAGCGGGGTGGGTCGTGAGCGGAACGAACACTGTGACGTGGTCGTATCAGCTGCAGTCGGTGGTGTGTCCTGAGAGTGCGCCGCCGCCGGCAGTCGTGTACACACAAGACGATGAGGGTTCGGGGAACGACGGGGTGGATTCGGACTCGGGCGACGTAGACCCATCCACGGGCGGATCGGACTCTGCGGGTGTGGACACGAGCGGTTCGGATGTGGGAAGTGCGGACCCCAGTACCTCGGAAGCGGAGAGTCCCCAGGTAAATGAATCCAGAGCGGAAGATGCCGGTGCGGACGATGCCGGTTCGAGCGTGCATTCTCCCCAAGCATCCTCGCCGGACGTGTCATCGCCGAATGCAAACTCCCCGAATGCATCCTCTCCGGGGGAGTCTGGTGCGCATACTTCTGGCACTCCCGAGGCCGGTGTCGCAGATCGAGGCTTGAGCGGTGCCACGGCGAATGACGCTGCGTCGGATAATAACCACGAGGACACCGGAGACGATGCTGCGGATGGCGGTGAAGGATCGGACGACGCGCAAGCGGATACGGATCAACCCGATGGCGCCAACTCTGACAGTGGCGAGTCGGGGTCAGCGTATTCCAGCGCTGATGATCCAGAAGCAAGTGGGGAAGTGCGTCCGGAAAATGACTGGACTGCCGATTCAGATAGCGAAGCTGTCCCACCGCAAGCTGAGCGTGATCCATCGCCCTATCTGGTGACCACCGGGGTGACGCTGCCGTACGTCTTGATCACCGTCGGATCGGCCCTCGTGTTGACCGGCCTGGCTGTGGTGATCACAGTTCGCCGCCGCGAAGCGTAGCTGGCGGCCTAAGGGAGCTGCCCGAGCGTTTCGATTGCTTCGGCCAGGGTGCGAAGGTCGTTGTTGATGATTCGTTGCGAATTGGCAGAGGGCGTGATGCCTGCGAGTTTGGCGGCAGTCTGATTATCGAGCCCGGCAAGTAGCGACCGGAGTGCCTCGCGCGCGCCCGGTCGGAGGCGGAAAAGCTGCGTGTCGACCAGCCGAGCGGTTGCCACGGTGAGGGGATTCGCCTCCGATCGCTCGTCGCGAATGCCGGTGCGAAGGCCGGCGGTGCCAGGTTCGGCGGCTAGCTGCTCGATTTCCTCGATTGCCGCCCGTGCCCGCCACCAGGCACTGCCATCTTGAATTCCGCGCTCGGCGTCGATGACTTCGACGTCTCCGAGGCCAATCCCGAAGCGAAGTTCAACTTCGCCGAAGAGATTGGCGCGGATGTGGTGACTCGCGCGGAGGGCATCGCCGAGGGTTTCGTAGACGGCTTGGATTTCGTCACCCACGGTGACGCGAAGCGGGTCGAGTGCGGGGATCTTCGTGTTGATCGTCTCGATCGCTGCGAGGATGCGCGGGTGGTTTTGAGTGCGATCGGTGTGGCGGGATGCTACTTGGTCGATCAAGAGTGCCGCGCATGAAGTTAATTCCTTCATTTTACTCATATGAAGAGTTTAGCTTCATTTTTTAGAAGTGAAAGGAATAGCTTAATTCTGCATAAATGAAGCTAGTGCCTAAATGCACCGCTCGGTTCTCCACTGCACCCGAGTCGGGGTGCGGCGGTCAGGAAAAATGTCGCCGGCTCGGATCAGAATGGGGGCATGGATCCAGTGCTCGAGTACCTACTCAAGGCGCTCATCATTGCGGTGTGCGGAGTCGCAGCGCTGCTCGCGAACCCACCGATCCGCTACTTCTTGCGCAAAATCGAGCCGCCGGCACCGAAGGATGACACGCTTGTGCTTGATCCACATAAAACGCTGCCGGGCGGTCGGTGGATCGGTCTTCTCGAACGTGCAGGCACATACGGTTGCCTGGTGGCCGGGTTTCCGGCCGGGCTAGCCTTCATCGTCGCGATCAAGGGGCTCGGGCGCTATCCAGAACTTCGCGCGCAGACGAATCCTCGGGTTGGTGAACTGTTCATCATCGGCACCTTCGCGAGTCTGTTGTGGGCTGCGGCGTTCGCCGGAATCGCATATTGGGGAGTACGAACATGGTAGGAGTCAGCTTCACGCCCGAAGATAGGGCCTTTCTCGACGTCACTGCCCGCGAACTCGAGCTACCGCAATCCATTCTCGAATCTCTACTGCGGCGCTGGCAGGAACCACACCGCAACTACCATGGCGTCACCCACCTTCGCTCAGGCCTTCAGGCACTCGAAAAGCTCGGCGGTAAGCGGCTTGAGCGCATCGCGTTCTGGTGTCACGACGCCGTGCACACGAACACCACCCCGGAGGACGAATTAGCGTCGGTAGAGGTCGCCCGCGCGGTACTCGGGGACGCGCTTCCCGCATCCGAATTCGAAGAAGTCTGTCGACTCATCCTCGTGACGATCGATCACGCACCCGAACGAAGGGATATAGCCGGCGCGAGGATCGCCGACGCCGACCTCGTGGGGCTTGCTTCCGATTGGGCTGAGTACTGCGCGAATGTCGAGGGGATTCGTGTCGAACTGCCGGATCTTGAGGATGCTGCGTGGCGTGAACGCAGGCTGGCCACGGTAGGCACTCTGTTGCGTCACGAACCGCTGTTTCATACGGAGCTCGGCAGATCGCAATGGCAGTCGAAGGCTCGTGAAAACCTGTCGCGGGAACGGGCCGAACTCGAGGCGTCCTAAGGTGACACCCCGCGAAGCGACATTCCGGTGAGGTGAGCCGCAGTGGTGAACCGATCCCGGCCCGCGAACTTAGCCAAGGCTCAGTAGGATAGGAATCACCATGACTTCTGTAGATTCAGCGCCCGTCACGAGCGCATCCGGTTCCGATATTCGAGTTCGTTTCTGCCCCTCGCCGACGGGTACCCCGCACGTCGGGTTGATCCGTACCGCACTCTTTAACTGGGCGTACGCGAAGCACACAGGCGGCAAGCTCATCTTCCGTGTTGAGGACACCGACGCCGAACGTGACTCCGAAGAGAGCTACGAGATGATTCTCGACGCGCTTCGCTGGCTCGGCCTGCATTGGGACGAGGGCGTGGATGCCGGTGGCGAGCACGGTCCGTACCGTCAGTCGCAGCGCGGCGAGATCTATGAAGAGGTCATTCAAAAACTCAAGGATGCGGGCTACCTCTACGAGTCCTTCGCGACTGCGGAAGAGATCGAGGCGCGCAATGTCGCGAACGGTCGCGACCCGCGCCAGGGCTATGACAACTTCGAGCGCGACCTGACCGAGGAAGAGCGCGAGGCGCTCAAAGCCGAAGGTCGCCAGCCGAGCCTGCGCCTGCGCGTGCCCGACGCTGACCTGTCCTTCGACGACCTGGTCCGCGGTGAAATTACCTTCAAAGCAGGTTCTTTCCCGGACTTCGTGGTCGTTCGCCCGAACGGCAAGCCGCTGTACACGCTCGTGAACCCCGTCGATGATGCGCTCATGGGCATTACGCACGTCCTGCGTGGTGAAGACCTCCTCTCCTCGACTCCGCGTCAGATTGCGCTCTACCACGCGCTGATCGCTGTGGGCGTCGCCGACTTCGTGCCGCGCTTTGGCCACCTGCCGTATGTCATGGGTGAGGGCAATAAGAAGCTCTCCAAGCGCGACCCCGAATCGAACCTCTTCCACCACCGCGACCGCGGCTTCCTGCCTGAGGGGCTGCTCAACTACTTGGCGCTGCTCGGCTGGTCGATCGCCCCCGACCGCGACGTGTTCACGATGGATGAGATGGTCGAGAAGTTCGACGTCGAAGACGTGAACCCTAACCCCGCCCGCTTCGACGTGAAAAAGGCCGAGGCGATCAACGGTGAGCACATGCGCCAGATCGACGCCGAAGAGTTCCCGAACCGTCTCGTGCCCTACCTGCAGGCGGCAGAGCTGGTCAGCACTCCGGTCACCGACGAGCAGCTGGCTACGATCCGCGCCGCTTCGCCGCTCGTGCAGGAACGCATGCAACTGCTCGGAGAGGCTCCGGGGCTGCTCGGATTCCTCTTCACCGAAACCGAAGCTCTCGACTACGCCGCAGACGCACTGAAGACGCTCAAGGCCGGAGCTGGCGAGACGCTTACCGCGAGCTACGAGGCGCTCGAGGCGCTCGAAGACTGGGCAACTGAGCCAATCGAGGCGGCGCTGCGTGCGAAGCTGATCGACGAGCTCGGCCTCAAGCCGCGTCTCGCATTCGGTCCGGCTCGCGTGGCGCTTTCGGGTCAGCGCATTTCGCCGCCGCTCTTCGAATCCATGGAGCTGCTCGGCAAGGATGCGACCCTCGCGCGCGTTGCTCGCTTGCGCGATCGAATTGAGAACGAGGGGGCCTAATTGTCGGCGGATGCTTCGGCCGGTTCGGGCGCGAACGATATAGCACCCGAAGACCACTATGAGGTAGTGGTGATTGGCGGTGGCCCTGCCGGTCTGCAGGCCGCGCTCATCCTCGCCCGCCAGCTGCGTCGAGTCCTCGTGCTCGACGGGAACCGGCCGAGGCACTCCGCCACTTTGGAAGCCCACGGCTTCCTCAGCCGCGACAATATTCCGCCGAATGAACTGCGCGCCGCCGGCCGCGAGTCGGTGGAGCACTACGAGACTGCAGAGATCCAGTTTGCGCAGGTCACGCGAGTGCAGCGCGAAGGTACGGGGTTCATCGTCGAAGCGCGCGGAGTGCGCGGTAGTCGAGCGCGGCGCGTGTACGGTGAGCGGATCATCCTCGCGACGGGCCTGAAAGAACACTTCCCGCACCTGCCGATGCTGCGGGCGTTTTACGGCACGCACATCCACTCTTGCGTGGTGTGTGACGCCTGGGGCAAGCGTGATGCTCGCATCGCCGTGTTCGGGGTGCCGGAGGCGAAAACCCTCGCATACCGTGCGGCGCAACTTTCGCGGATCGGTTCGCAGGTGACACTCTTCGCCGATGAGCAGCAGGTGCCCGAGGCGGATGCTCAGCGGCTTCGCGAACTCGGCGTCGAGATTGACCGTCGTGAGCTCGAGGATGCGGTGGGGGAGAAAGCGACCCTCACTGGGATGCGGGTGGTCGGCGGCGATATCGTTCCGGTGGATGCGGCCTTCGTGCTGCCCGGCTACGAGGCACAGTTGAGCTTCCTCGATGCCGATCTGATGCCGCAGCTGACGGATGAAGGCTTGGTTGAAGCCGATAATCACGGCCGCACGGGCATCCCGAATCTGTATGCCACGGGAGAGCTCACGGCGCCGGGCCCGGAAGTGCTGATTATTTCGGCGGGGAAGGGTGCGCGCACCGCGATTGCCGCGCACCGCGACGCGACGGGGTTCTAGTTGGCCACCGACGAACCGCTCGTCGAGCCGATTGAGCCGCGTGCCGGGAAGAGCCTGCGCGATATCGCCTCCGCCTCGCTGGCCGGGGCGACAGCCACCGCATTCGCGACGCTCGCGTTCATGTTCTTCATTGCCTATCCGGATGACCGCTGGTCGCTCGACTACCTCGCGTATACCGTGTTCGCACTGCAACTCACGATGGGTGCGTGGGCGCTCGCGATCCACGCACCGCTGTGGTTGCTGGTTGAACGGCGCGGGCGCGGCAAGTATCTCGCGATGCTTATCGAAGTGCTCATCATGCTGCCGGTGGTGGCGCTCACGCTGCTGACGATGGCTGCGCTCAGCGCGATCAATTTCATTTCGATCGCGGCGCTCGCGGTGATTCCGGTGCTGGTGCTTGCGGGCACGGCAGGGATCGCCTCACGCAATGATCGTATGCGACGCCGCGGCTGGCTCTTTTGGCTGGGCGTGACGGCGGCCGCCTTCGTGATCTGGTTCTTCAGCGGCGTGCTGCCGCGACTGCTCGGTTAATGACACAGTGCCGGTGCCTGCCAACGCAAAGGCAGACACCGGCACTGGGCACGGTCACTACTGCGCGACGAGACGCTACTCGTCCGCCAAGGCGGCCTCGGCCACACTCACGAGGCCCGGCGCATCCAACTGATAGTGCGCGTAGAGACGCTTGGGGCCGGCGATCAGGCTGTATTCGTCCTTGATGCCGTGGCGCACGAGGCGGGCGCGGCTGGGACGCTCGGCCATGATTTCGGCAACGGCGGCACCGAGCCCACCGAGGATGTTGTGTTCCTCGGCGGTGATGATGATGCCGGTGTTCGCGGCGGTCTGGCGTACGAGATCCTCGTCGAGCGGCTTGATCGTGGGCATGTCGATCACGCCGACCGAGACACCCTTCGCTGCCAACTCGACCGCCGCATCCAGCGCCGGTTTGACGAGCGAACCGCAGGCGATGAAGGTGACGTCGGCACCCTCGCGGTGCACGATGCCCTTGCCGAACTCGAAACTCGTGTCCTCGGCGTAGATTTGCTCATCGCGGCCGCGGCCGATGCGGAAGTAGATCGGCTCGGGCCAGTCGGCGGATGCGCGGATCGCGGCGCGCAGCTGCGGGCCATCCGAGGGGGAGACCACTGTCAGTCCGGCGAGGGCGCGCATGGTGGAAATGTCTTCGGTTGCGTGGTGGCTGGTGCCGTAGAAGCCGAGTGAGATGCCGGTGTGGTGGCCGATCAGGCGCACCGGAAGTTTCGTGTAGGCGACGTCCATGCGGATTTGCTCGCAGCACAGCAG
Organism: Gulosibacter chungangensis; assembly: GCF_008831155.1. Classification (GTDB taxonomy): domain Bacteria; phylum Actinomycetota; class Actinomycetes; order Actinomycetales; family Microbacteriaceae; genus Gulosibacter; species Gulosibacter chungangensis. Next base: position 9,713 of record NZ_WBKB01000014.1, read on the forward strand.
GCCCAGGAAGGATGCGAAGGTCGCGACGAACGGCATCGCGCCGGCGGTGGCCATGCCAGCGGCGGCCGAAACCATGTGCTGCTCGGAGATCCCGAACTGCACGAAGCGGTCGGGGTGCTCCTCGGCGAAGCGGTTCAGGCCGTTCGAGTACTGCAGGTCTGCGGTGCCGGCGATGACATTGTGGCCCTCGGCGACGAGATCGCTGAGCCCGAGGGAGAGGTAGTCGAGGCCGGGGTTGAGCGCGTTCAATGCGCGATACTGCCACGAGCCTTCGTCGAGCGTCGCCGAAGTCAGTGGTGTGTGGGCGTCGGGTGCAATTGCGTGAGTCACTTGTTGTCTCCGTTGTCGTTGAGGATCTCGCGGACGGCGCGTTCGGCGTCGGCGGGGGTGAGGTAGCCGAGGTGCCAGCCGGGTTCTTCTTCCATGTGCTGGACGCCTTTACCCTTGAGGGTCTTTGCGATGATGCAGGTGGGGATGCCGTCGGGCTCGCGGTCGTGGCATTCGATGAGCATTTCGCGCACGGCCATTACGTCGTGACCGTCCACTTCGAGGACGCGCCAGCCGAAGGAGCGCCACTTTTCGGCGATGGGCTCGACGCCCATGACCTCGTCAACATTGCCGTCGAGCTGGTAGCCGTTGCGGTCGATGATCGTGACGATCCGGTCGAGCTTGTGGTGTGCGGCGAAGAGCGCGGCCTCCCACACCTGGCCCTCTTGGAGCTCACCGTCGCCGATCATGGTGAACACGGTGAAGTTGCGTCCCGCCATGCGGCCGGCGAGTGCCATGCCGATGCCATTGGAGAGCGCGTGCCCGATTGAGCCGGAGCTGAAGTCGATGCCCGGAATCTTGGTCATGTCGGGGTGGTCGCCGAAGGCGCTGCCGAGGTGAGCGTAGTTGTCGAGGTCGCTCATCGGGAAATAGCCGAGATCGGCGAGGATCGGGTACATGCCGACGGCGGCGTGGCCCTTACCGATCGTGAACCGGTCACGGTCGGGGTGGTTGGGCTCTTCGGGGTAGAGGTTCATGACGTCGTAATAGAGCGCCGCGAAGATTTCGGCTGCCGAAAAGACTGAGCTGTAGTGGCCGGTTTTGGCGATTTCGATGAGTCGCACGGTTTCGGTGCGGATGAATTGGGCCCGGTCCTTGAGGTGGGCCTCGATTGCGGCGAGGTCTTGGGTCTCGTAGTCCGGTTGGGATGGTGCGGGTGTCGTCGGGGTTTCCGGATGCGTCGTTGAAGCCATGGTTAAAACATACTACTCACTGGTCAATCTGTCCACTGAGTAAGAAAAGTAGAGATTCTTGAACCTGAGGCAGACTTGAGGTCTATGAGTACCGCGCCCGCATCGAATCAGAACCGTTCCTTTGGGCTGCTCGATTGGGTGCTCCTGATCGGTACCGGTTCGATGTGGGGTGCCGGGTTCCTCTTCGTGCGGCTCGGGTTGGTCGATCTCGACCCGCGCACGATTGTTTGGGGGAGGCTCCTGCTCGGCGCAATCATCGTCACGCTGATGCCGCGAGCCTGGCAGACGCTCAAGCACCGGCGTGACTGGTGGCTGGTGGTTCTGCTCGCGCTGGTGTGGATGGCCTTACCGTTCATGCTGATTGCCTTCGCGCAGCTCACGATTGACTCGGCGCTCGCGGGAATGATTAACGGAATCGCGCCCCTTGTGACCGCCTTGGTCGCGGCACTGGTGTTCCGCATCCGCCCTTCGAAAACGCTCGCCGCTGGACTCACGATTGGTTTCCTCGGCATCATCATCGTGCTGCTGCCTTCCCTGAACGGCAGCGCGAGCGTGGGCGGAATCCTGATGATGCTGTTGGCTTCGACCTTCTACGGGATCGCGTTCAACGTCACCGGTGTGCTGCAGCAGCGTGGGAATGGGGCGCTCGCGGTGGTGTGGCGAGCGCTGCTTGTTGCGACCGCAGTCACGACGCCGCTGGGGATTCTCGGGCTCGGGAATTCCTCGCTTACCTGGGGTGGCATCGGCGCCGTCACGGGCCTCGGAGTGCTGTCCACCGGAGCCGCGTTCATCACCTTCCAGCTCCTGGTTGGCCGGGTCGGGTCATCGCGAGCATCCATTGCTACGTATCTGACCCCGGTGGTGGCCATGCTGCTGGGCGTGATTGTGGTTGCCGAGCACCTGCATCCGGTGTCGATCGGCGGCATGGTGCTGGTGCTCCTCGGCGCCTATCTGGCTTCGAAGGGCCGAAAAGTGCCGGGGAGCTCGGATTAATTACCCTCCCGACACCCCATTAGCGCTTGAAGCGTCGACGTCGCCGGTCAGAGCCCGGCGGCCTTCAACTCCCGCATCAGTGCGGGTCGATTCTTGTACTGCGCACGAATGCCAGCAAGATACTCCTCGAACTCACCCACGGCATTCGCCGTCGCATACCAAGTGCGCATGGTCGCAAGGCAATGGGCAATTTCGGGGTAGTACGACGTGTTGGCGTGCAGCAGTTGCTGGGCAAGGTACGGACGGAACAGGTCGGCTGCTGCTTTTGGCTGGGTGGATGCGCTGGCCTGCGCGAGCTTTCGCCACGCAGTTTGAGAACCCCAACGGTCATAGGCGGACCACGCCCAGTCGAGATCCTGAATGAGCAGCGCGATCTCGATCACGATATCCCCGCGCGAGGACTGCTCGGCAAGACGCTCCACTTCTTCGCGAGCCCAGGCCACTTCCTCATCAGCGATGCTAAGTGCTTCCGCATTACGCGTCAGCGATGTGAACATTGCTGGGGTTGGGCTCTTGGAGAACCAGTGACGTAGAAGTTCCATCGCGCGATCTTGCTGCCCGTCTGCAGTCAGCCAGTCAGCAGTTTCATCAATACCGAGCCAATGGGCATTGGGGTCCCGCACAGTTAACCTGTCGTTTGCGATCGCGCGATCAATCCATTCGAGCGACTCCTGAATCCGACCTGCATCACGCAGTCGAACCACAATTTCGCGGTAGTAGACATACTCGTACTGGCTGAGGGCTGCAATCGCGGCATCGAGGTCTTGGTCATGATCGGCAAGCTCGAGGAGCCACTGTTGCCGCTCATAGTCAGAAGTTTCGGGGCGCTCCATAACCTTCAGAATTCCCTGCCGATAGAGATCAAAGGCTTCAGCAGACAACACTTTCTCGTAGAGCGAAAGCGGGGTTTCCGGCCAACCGGGGGAGGTGGCACGGTAATCGACGAGCCATGCAGCGACTTGTGCGGGGTCTGGGTTTCCTGTGTCGCAACTCAGCACGTGGAGGGTGACAGCAAAGTCGAGCACATCGCCGAGCTCGCCGTTGGAGTCATCAACGTACTCCGTGAAATCGCGAACCCGCCGGAGCACAAACTCAAGCGCGGGCCGAATCGCGTCAGCAGCATCCGGTCCCTCACTCATGGCTGACTCGTATTCGTAGAGAAGTGCATTCGCTGCATCCGCGATGTGGGATGCAGTGCGGTAGTCGACGTAGTCACCAAAATTCAGTTGTGCCTTGGCTTGCTTGAGGATGCTGTGCTGGGCTTCGGGCACGTCAGTTTCACTGATTGACGCTCGAGTCGTGAGGATATTTGACCCGATTTCACTCAGCGATGCGAGTTCATGTACGAGTGCAATCAACTCCTCATGTGAGCGGGTCTCGAGCCACTCGGTGACATCGAGCTGGGTGCCTGGCGCCGAGTCATTTGTTCCCCGTGTCAAAACCGAAATTCCGACCGCCACGAGGTGCTTGCAGAAGTTTCCACTTGCACTGTGCGGACAAGAGCAGTGGCCTGAAAGCGCCCGTTCCCAAGACAGGGTGCAGTAATACTCGGTGCTACCGAGGATCGTGGCGTTCGCTCGGTTGCCCTGTACTTGGAGCCGAGTGATGTTGTTGAGGTAGTCGGACCCACGGTCAAATGACAGGGGGCCAGCGGCGTGAAAGAGATCACTCTCGGTAAAGGGATGCATCGAAATCCGATCCGTTGATTTCCACCGATGGTAGTTGGCAGAGGGAACGCGAGGATCTGAACTGCAGTGCGAGTCCGTTCTTGGGCTTGAGCCTGTGCCTCGAGACGTGCACGTTCATTGCCTCAGTTGGATTGGACATATTGCACATAAGGTCGTGATTTCTGTTGCAATCAGTCCAGGAAGGCAGAAATTGGTTGCCTAAGTGTAAAGATCCTCGTATCAATGTCATACGTGGTGTCAATGCCGTCACCACGCAGATCACTCGATAACGGCGCACACCCACGCACAGTCCCTGAGGTAGGAGCACAATGACGACGACTACGAACACGCACCTCGGCCCGCAGCCTCGTGAGGTCTTCAATCGCATCCCTGGATACAAACCCGGGCGGAAGGCGGATCGACCTGAGATTGCACCACTTGCATCCAACGAAAGCCACCACGAGCCGCTGCCCTCGGTACGTGAGGTCATTGCCAACGAAGCGCAGCGAATCAATCGCTATCCCGACGCCGCGGTGGTAGACCTGCATGCTCGCATCGCTGAAAGATATGGCGTCAATGATGACCAGGTCGCCACGGGCCCTGGGAGCATCGGTGTCCTGCAGCAGATCATTGCGACCTATTGCGCACCGGGCGACGAGGTCGTGTTCGCGTGGCGTTCTTTTGAGGCCTATCCGCTGCTGGTTGATATTGCGGGCGCGAAGCCGATCATGGTGCCGCTGCTTGCTGACGAGCGACACGATCTTGACGGGATCGCCGCGGCAATCACTGATCGCACCCGAGTCGTACTGCTGTGTACCCCAAACAACCCGACGGGGGTCAGCCTCAGCCACGGCGAGGTAGTCGAGTTCCTCGACAAGGTGCCCGAACACATCCTCGTGGTGATCGACGAGGCGTATATCGAATACGAGACGGCCGAGGATGCGGTGGACTCGCTGGCGCTTATCGCCGAGCGTCCCAATGTGCTCACGCTTCGCACCTTTTCGAAGGCGTACGGGCTCGCGGGGCTGCGGGTCGGTTATGCGATTTCGACCGGTGAGATTATCGGCAGCCTGCGCAAGGCCGCGCTGCCCTTTAGCGTGAATTCGCTCGCGCAGCGCGCGGCGATCGCCTCGCTGGATGCTGATGACGAGTTGGCTGCCCGGGCGGCGGAAGTCGTGGGGGAGCGGGAGCGCGTGGTCGCGGCGCTGCAGGGAACCGACTGGCGAGTGCTGCCGAGCCAGGCGAACTTCATTTGGGTTCGTGCCGATGGGGAGCGCGGGGCAAAGCTTGCCAAAGCGTTTGACGACGCCGACATCCTCACCCGCGTATTTCCCGACGACGGCATCCGGATCACCCTCGCGGACGCGGCCAGCAACGACCGCGTGCTGAAGGTCTTGAAGGACGCTGCGTCCACCGAGTAGCAGACGCAGCGAGTCTCGTTCGCCAAGTAGCGGATTCAGCCAGGCTCGTTCGCCGAGCAGCGGATGCAGCGAGTCTCGTTCGCCGAGTAGCGGACGAAGTCCGTGTATCGAGGCGCCTACATCCACTTCGATTTCTTGAACACCACATACAGCACGACCGCCAGCAGCACCATCATCCCGAGCGCCATTGGGTACCCCAGTGCCCAGTGCAGCTCCGGCATGTCGTCGAAGTTCATGCCATAGATCGCACCGATCAGCGTTGGTGCGAATAGGATCGCGGCCCAGCCAGAGATCTTCTTCATGTCTTCGTTCTGCTGCTGCGCGACGAGCGTCGCGTTCACGTTCAGGATCTGCGTGAGCGATTCGCGGAGGTCCCGGACGTGCGTGGTCGCGTGCATGAGGTGGTCGGACACGTCATCGAGGTACTTTTGCAGTTCTTCCGGGATTTCGTATTTATCGAAGCCAGCCTTCAACCGGTCGAGGATCACGGTCATCGATGAGATGGTCTGCTGCAGGTCAATGACCTCTTGGGTGAGGCGGTAGATGCGTTCGGTGACAGTCTTTTCGCCGCTAAACACCTGACGTTCGATCTGCTCTTTATCGATTTCAAGGCCTTGCAGTACCGGCCCGTAGCCATCGACCACTGCATCAATCAGCCGGTAGATGACTGCTTCTGGCCCGAGTCCGAGCAGGTTGATGCCGCCGAGGAGGGATGCATCCCGCAGGGTGGATGCGAAGGGATGATCCTTGTCGAGAACTTCGCTCGACTGCCCGTCGATCCACCGTGCATCCTGACAGATGATCGCGACGGCGCCTGGGCGCATCAGAATGTGGAACTCGGAGAAGTCGATTTCTTCGATCTCGTCCACGTAGTGTGCCGCGCGGACGACGAGGAACAGCACGTCACCGTAGCGCTCGAGCTTCGGTCGCTGCTTGCCGAGGATGAGGTCTTCCACAAGTACCGGGTGCAGATCCCACTCGGTGCCGAGTTCGGCAAGTGATTCGGGGGTGGGGTTCGGGTAGAAAAGCATCGACATGTGATCCGGGGCAGATTGACCAAACTCGAGTGCCTCACCAATTGTGGTGCGGTCAGGAGCCGCGGCCGGATGCCCGTCGGTTACGAACCGGATTGTGGGACCGTTTGCGCCAGCGACCTGTGACGGATGCGCTGAGGCACCTCCGCGTTCGGGAAGCCGAAATCCAAATCGCGCGTGTCGTTCTTTCACCACAGGTGGCCTCCTTAGCCGTTACGCTCCCCGGATAATTCCGCCATTCTTTCAAACTCCAGCGTCGCCCGCCCTTTGCCGTTGAACCAGATCAAGCCGGCCGTACAGTTTTGGTCGCCGATACGGAAGATTACTGATGTTCTGGGGGCCACCATGTCTCGGTATCGAGCTGTATTGGCCTGTGGATAAGTCGTTCTCACTTTGGATGATCGTCGTAAGTTGACGACTGTGTTGGAGAGACCGTGGTCAAATAGGCAACTTGCCGAACTCGGTAAGGCGATTAGAGCTGGGCGGGAAGCACCGAAGGGCGTTCCTGAATATGAGGAAGTCATGCTCTGGTATAGCGAGTTACTTACGCCCGTTCAGCAGCGCATTCAGAACACGGATTGGTCAGCGTTGGGCTTGGGGAATGTTCAGGGATTTGAACTTACTTCACGCGTCAAGACGCAATCGACTTTGCGGGACAAGCTGAACCGCTATCCCTCGCAAAAACTGCAGACAATCAGGGATATTGCTGGTGTCCGATTTGAAGCTGATATGACGCTTTCTCAACAGAACGCAATTGTGCTCGCAATGCTTGGATTGTTCCACGACTCCTCGGAGGGTCGGGTAATCGACTTGCGAGAAAATGATCAACACGGCTATAGAGCGGTTCACGTGGAGTTTCGATTCGGGCCGCCAACTCACGCCAGAGTTGAGTTGCAGGTACGAACCTTGCTGCAAGGAAAATGGGCGAACTTGTATGAGACTGCAGCTGACTTGTTTGGCCGCGAGATTCGTTACGCGGAAGCGGGGGATCTCTTGGGCGGCCGTGACATTGTTGAAATGCTCAAAGAGTTATCCAGGGATCGAATTGCGACAATTGAGGAGTTACTTGACAGGACCGTGCAACTCGAACGCAGTTACGTAAATATGGGTGACATTTCGATCCTTCCCCTTGAGATTCAAGAGCAGGTCGGGTGGGTGGTTGATCGCCTTCAAGCGATTCGAGAGAATGTAGGACATCGAAAGGACAGGCTTCGGGTCTCGATCGAGAACATGACCGATGTCCTTAAGCAGGCGACAGGGTCGCGTCGTGGAGACGCCCAAGAGTAGGAGGTACTTCGATGTCGAGCTTTTTGATCGTCTACAACCGGCGGAGTGGTCACGTCAAAATGCGACGGTTTGACGGCAAAAGTGCTGCACGTGAGGCTCTGCTGGAACGATTCCGACTTGAGAAGAGTATCGAGGATCCGGATGTTGAGGTCGTGGCGCTGAATAGTGACTCAGAAGAGACGGTTCGAAAGACCCATTCTCGCTACTTTCAGCGAGAGAACCTCGATGCAGCCTAGGCGCACTCGGTAAAGCCGCTTCCGGCGGCTTGCGCGCCACCATCCTGATTTGCAAAGCAAAAATGGATGGGTTAAGCTCATCTGGTGCCGTAAAGCACTGGGCTATGGTGTAATTGGCAACACAACGGTTTCTGGTACCGTCATTCTTGGTTCGAGTCCAGGTAGCCCAGCGAATTAGCTCCTCCGATTCCTTGTGAGTCGTGAGGAGCTTCATCGTTTCTGCACATACTGCTAGGGCTGTGGAGAGTGCGTCGGTGATGTCGGTGATGTCGGTGATGTCGGTGATGTCGGTGATGTCGGTGATGTCGGTGATGTCGGTGATGTCGGTGGTGTGTTGCACATTGGTCGCGTGAATATTTCATCGCGAGCATTCGACGTTTTGCACCAGGTTGCGCCTCGGGCGATCGTTGGTGCCGCGATGCAGCTACTCGCGGTGCGTGCCGTCACGATCATGGCGCTGCAACCGGGGCCGGGTACGCTCACGGCTGCTGTCGAGGTTCGGCCTCACCGGCGGGCGGGTGGCGGTGAAGTGATCAACGTCGACATGGTTATTCACGACAGTAATCACATTGAATATTCGTGCTCACGAGGTGAGGGCGAGATGTGTGAGCATGCTGCGGCGGCGCTATACGTCATCTTGAGTGCGCAAGAAGAAGGTGAAACCGCGGCGAAAGCGCGTTGGCAGACCGAGCTTGGGGCAGCGCTCCCGCCAATCGAGCCGGAGGAACAGAAAGTGCTTTGCCTCTTTCTTACCGTGTTGGAGTCTCCGGCGCGATTCCTCTTCATTGATAATCAGTCGTTGCTGTCCATGCGTCCGGGTGTTCGGGGTGCTCGGGGTAAATGGATCCGCGGGATGTGAAGTGGCAGTCACTGCAAACTCTGAACGCATCGCGGAAGCAGCTCGACGCATTGAAGAAGCTGCGCCGGGTGCTGCGAAGCATTCGCAAGACAAGGGCGAACAGCAGCGGATCCTCGCCGACGTCCAGGATGCAGCAGGCGACCTCGCGCACTTCGTTTGGCCTGAGTTTGTCCCCGCGTCGCGAGCGTTACCGAGCGCCGCTGCCGATGTCACCGAGCGGCCGACCCAGCGCGTGAATCGCACCCTGCCGCGCGACCAGACGCTGAGGCAAGGAAGCGGTGCGATATTCGTCGCTGAAGTGCTGTCGCAGTTGCAGGGTGTCGATGGCTTCGAAATTGAACATCAGGGCGACGTGCGGGAGTACCGCGCGGCACTCAACCCCACGATTCAAGTGCGGACGGTGGAGACCGGGGACTGGTTCGACCTGCAGGTGACTGTGGAGATCGAGGGCGAGCAGATGGAGTTCGCCGCGCTCTTCACCGCCCTGAGCCTCGGGGATGATGCGTTTGTCTTGCCGAGCGGCAAGTACTTCCCATTGGTTCGCCCCGACTTTGATCGGCTCCGCGCCATCCTTACGGAAGCGCGCGCTCTCGTGGACGCCGGAGCGACGACGTTCGATGAGAGGATTCGCGTCAACCGACACAACGTTGACTTGTGGACGGAGTTGGCGGACCTCAGCATCGTTACGACGCAGACCAGTGAGTGGTGGCAAGCCATACGTCAGCTTGCCGACGGCACAGAAGATCCCGACGATGGTTCGGGAGAACTTGGCGGCCTGCCCCGGGTGGATGCGCCGACCGGGCTTCGAGCGACCTTGCGCGACTATCAGCGCGACGGCCTCGCGTGGTTGCATTTCCTACGCACTCACCGGCTTGGCGGCATCCTCGCCGATGACATGGGACTCGGAAAGACGCTGCAAGTGATCGCGATGATGGAGATTGCGCGGGAAGAGAACCCGGAACAGGCGCCGTTCTTGGTGGTGGCGCCGACGAGTGTCGTGAGCAACTGGGCGAGCGAGTGCGCGAAGTTCGCGCCGGGGCTCAAAGTATCGGTGATCTCGGCAATGGCCGGGCGGCGGGGTAAGCCCCTTGCCGACAGCGTGCGGAGCGCACACGTGGTGCTTTCGAGCTATGCCCTCCTCCGCGGTGAAGCGGAGGAATATCGGGCGCTCGACTGGTCGGGGCTGGTACTCGACGAGGCGCAACAGATCAAGAACCCTGCATCCCACGGCCACCGGGCCGCGCGCATGCTTGGCGCGCCCTTCACCCTCGTTGTGACCGGCACGCCACTCGAAAACAATCTGCTCAAACTGTGGTCGTTGACGTCCCTCGCGGCACCGGGGCTGCTCGGCAACAAAGCACGATTTACCGAGTTCTATCGCACGCCAATCGAGAAAGAACAGGATGCCGAGAAGCTCGCATTGCTGCAACGTCGGTTGCGGCCGTTTCTATTGCGGCGCACCAAAGACCTCGTCGCGGCCGATCTGCCACCGAAGCAGGAACAAGTGCTTGAAATTAGTCTGCATCCGAAACATCGCAAACTCTACGATGTGCGGTTCCAGCGCGAGCGGCAGAAGATTCTCGGGCTTGTCGGCGACGTCGCGGGTAATCGATTCCAGATCTTCAAGTCGCTCACCATGCTTCGTCAACTCGCGCTGGACCCGGAACTTGTTGGCGCCGGCAGCGCACCATCGGCGAAGCTTGATGCGCTGATCGAGCTGCTCACCGAGGCTGCGGAAGAAGGGCACCGAGTGCTTGTGCTCAGCCACTTCACGCTATTTCTCGGGGCCGCGCGAGATCGGGCAGAACCGGCGGGTCTCGTAAGCAACTACCTCGATGGGTCGACCACGAACCGATGTGAGGTCATCGATGATTTCCGTAACGGCACCGCGCCGGTATTCTTCGTTTCGCTGAAGGCTGGCGGTTTCGGCCTCAACCTCGTCGAGGCCGACTACGTTGTATTGCTTGATCCGTGGTGGAACCCGGCGGCAACGGGGCCGGCACCGGCGTTCTCTCCGCCGACGACATCCGCGACCTGCTCGCTGACTGACGCACTTCCGTGGCTGAAATCTGCCTGGGATAATTATTGACTTTGTGGCAATAGTGTGTGGAGCACAGTATTGTGGGTGGCATGAGCGAAACAGGCGAGTTCGACATCCATCTGCAGGAACTGCGGCGCGGCACGATCATGCTGGCCTGTCTGCAGTTGCTGCGCGAGGCCGGGTACGGCTATGGGCTTCTCGAAGATTTGGCGCGGCATGGCTTTCCTACCGACTCGAACACGCTCTATCCGCTGCTTCGGCGCCTAGAGAAGCAGGGTTACCTCACCAGCGAATGGAATACCGACGACACCCGTCCGCGAAAGTTCTATCGCACATCCACCGCGGGCATCGCGCTCGCCGAAGCCCTCACCGACGAATGGGCAGACCTCACGTCGGCTATAACCTCACTTACTCAAGGGGACTGACATGACCTCGACACTTACAGACCGGTACATCTCCGCCGTCGTGCGGAGCCTGCCGACCGATACACAAACTGACGTCCAAGCTGAACTGGCAGCATCCATTGCCGACGATATCGACGCGCGTCGTGAACAGGGCCAGTCTCAAGACGAGGCGGAACGCGAAGTGCTCACCGCCCTCGGCGACCCGGATGCGCTCGCGGCCGGGTACGTCGACCGCCCGCTGCACCTGATCGGCCCCAAGTACTACCTGACGTGGTGGCGCCTGCTGAAACTGCTGTGGATGATCGTGCCGATCACCGCTCTTGCCGGCGTCGCGATCGGCATGGCTCTTGCCGATCAACCCGTCGGGGAGATCATTGGCAGTGCGATCTCAGCTGGCATTGGTGCGTTCGTGCACGTTGGGTTCTGGACCACGCTCGTCTTCTTTATTCTCGAACGTTCCGGCGCTGACACCGGTGTGAAGTGGTCGGTGGATGCGCTTCCCGAGCCGCAAGAGACCGGCGCGGGTCGCGGCGACCTGATCGCTTCGCTGGTGTTCCTTGGTGTCGCTGCCGGTGCCTTGCTGTGGGATCGTTTCGTTGGCTTTGTCTTTGCAGCTAATGGCAGCGTCGACATTAGCGAGGGTTTCGGAATCCAGACGGATGCGATACCTGTCCTCAACCCAGAACTCTGGCCGTGGGTGCTTGGCATCGCGCTCATCCTGATTGCCATTGAGGCGGCGCTCGCGATCATGGTTTACGCAAACCGTGGGTGGCGCCGGAGCTTTGCGGTGCTCAACACGGTTCTCGCAATCGTGTTTGCCGGAGGAGCGCTCTACCTTTTGGTCACGGGCCAGCTCATTAACGACACGTTCTTCGAGTTCATCCTCCGGTCAACGGATACTGCGGACGACGTCGGGCGCATTCTCGCCATCCTGCTCGGTGTGACGATCGCCGGCATCGCAATCTGGGACATCGTCGACGGCTGGCGCAAGGCACTGCGGCGACAGTAGACAGACAGGCTCTAAGTGCTCAGCCCTCTGCTACAGTGGCTCCCACGTTCAAGAGTCGTGATTGTAGGTACCTGGCTGATCACGCGACAACCCGAATCCATCGATTCCCGGGTGTCCCAGGGGAAGAACGGGCTCACGAAGAATCGTGATGCAAGTATCGATGGGGTTCTGCCCCGGAGAGGGACACGAGAATGTCCACTTCTATTTACTCGCGCAGCAACGACCCTCAGTGGTGGCAAAAGCTAGGGCTTAGTCCAGACGGGATCGGCATCGTCCCCGGTCGGTTTATCGACCACAGGGCATTAGTCGACCTCCTGCGCAGCTACGAGCCGACGGCGTTCAAACGCAAAGTCGGTGGTGCCGAGCAGATCACGATCGACGAGCTCCGGGAACGAATCCTCGAGGAAGATGATCGTCAGAAGCGGGAGATCGAAGCCGCAAAAGCAGTTCAGGCTCGCGAACACCGGCAGCTTGGCTGGGATCGAATTGAAGCGGCCTACGCTGCGCCCGATGCCGAGGAGATCATCACCGTCGGCCGTTGGGAAGGGTTCACCCGAGCAGCCGCGACGGCATGGTGCTGGAACCTGTACCAGTACGAACCGCGAGGGTTCGCGCATCCTGCCTCAGAGGTGCGTGCGCGTGCGATAACGCAATTCAAGAATGGCGGGCTCCCCGAGGTACTCGGCTACCCGAAGCGAGCCCGCGAGCTTGAAGCATTAGGCCTGACCCCGCGCACGTATCGAGAACATAAGGAAGCACTCGGCTCTAAGCCGTCCCCTGATCTTCGCTTCTAGCCGGCGCGCCCCAGTTGTCGGCGCATCCCAGGCTATGCGAACGGCCGGGATGCGCCGCCAGTCGGGCCGAGTTGCCAATTAAGACGCTTCATTGCAGCTTAAGACGATTGATTGCAGCAGCCCCTTTGGGTTTTATTCGGTTGCGTTAGCGTCACGGCAACATCTACCCGCCGAGGAGTTAGGGCAATTCGCGACCATGGCCAAGATTCACAGTTCAATCGTCTCTCTTGTAGGTAATACCCCACTTGTTGAACTGACGAACTATCAAGCCCAGCACGGCATCAAGGCGCACGTGATTGGCAAGCTTGAATACCTCAACCCGTCCGGCAGTGTGAAAGATCGCCTTGCCGTGGCACTTATTGAGGATGCAAAGGCGAAAGGCCTGATCTCTGAGGGCAGCACGCTGACCGACGTCACGAGTGGCAACACGGGTATCTCGATGGCTGCGATTGGTCACGCGCAGGGCCTGAAATTCATCCCATATCTTGAGCCGGGCACCACGAAGGAGCGTGTGGACATCTACAAGGGGTATGGACTCGACGTCCGTTCACTGACTGATATTGAGGAGGTCGCCAACTTTGAAGAGACCGGCCTTGTGCTCGATGACGTAATTCGCGGGATCACGCGCATCGCTGAAGAAAGTGGCTACCACTACGCGGGTCAGACGGTGAACGAGGTGAACCAGGAATACCACTACCAGACCACGGGCCGCGAGATCTGGGAGGACACGGACGGTCAGGTCGATTACTTCGTCTCAGCCGCAGGCACCGGTGGCACGCTCGTGGGTGTGGGGCGTTACCTGCGCGAGAAGAACCCCGACGTCAAGATCATCGGTGTGCAGGGTGCTCCGTCCTCGCGGCCAGACAGCGAAGACTTCACGGGCAACATTATTGACGGAACCCTTCCGGTCGGGAACGTTCCCGAAGAGTTCGTCCCCACGCTCATCCGCAGTAACCTCGACAATGGATTCGCCTTTGACGAGATCATTGATGTGAAGGCCGAGGAAGCCTACAAAACTGCTCAGGACACGGCGACGAGCGACGGACTGTTTCTCGGTACTTCCGCGGCAGCGGGCTTGACTGCTGCCTTGCAGATCGCGCGTCGCCCCGAGGCAGAGGGCAAGAACATCGTGGTCATCTACCCGGACAACGGCTTCAAATACCTTTCGACCGACCTGTACAAGCGTGAGGGCAACGAATAATGACGGCAGGTGAGGGCCGAGTTGCTGGCAAAGTCGCGTTCATTACCGGTGCCGCTGGGGGTATCGGCTCCACCACTGCCAAGCGATTGATTGCAGAGGGTGCGCGGGTTGTCGCGACGGACTTGGCCAGCAAGCAGGGTGACTTGGCTGCATTGCGTGAGTCGCTCGCTGACCCTTCGGCGCTCCTGCCGGTCTCGGCAGACGTCAGCGACCTTGATTCGCTGAAGGATGCGGTTGCTGCTGGGGTGGATGCATTCGGGACTTTGGACGTGGTCTTCGCCAATGCAGGGGTGTTGCTGCCCGAAGATTCCGTCGAGAACATCCCGGGGTCGACCTGGGACACGGTTCTCTCGGTGAACCTCACGGGCGTATTCCACACCGCGCAGGCGACGTTCCCCATCTTGAAACGAAATCGCAATGGGTCAAGCGTGATCCTTGCATCCTCGACGGCGGGCATCCGCGGCGGGGCCAAATCTTCGGCCTACACTGCCACGAAAACCGCGCTCGTGGGACTGGCCGAAACGTGGTCGCACGAGCTCGGTCCGTTTGGTGGCAGAGTCAATACAACCCACCCCACAGCGGTGGGTACCGACCTGGTGTTGAATCGCGAGAATCTGCGTCGGTTCCGGCCCGACCTCGATGACCCGACCCCCGATGACGTCATCGAGGCCTTCAAACGCGGCAAACTGCTCGATATTCCCTGGATCGACACGGAGGATGTCGCGAACGCGGTGCTCTTCCTTGCCTCCGACGAGGCTCGGTACATCACGGGAGCCCACCTGACCATCGATGCCGGCTCCACCGTCAAATGGGGCTGACAGCTGCGTCCGTACGGATTATGAGGAGACAGAACTGATGACGGAAACCTCACTGCAATACCTACTTGATCGTGTCGGTATCGACGACGCGATTAACGCCTATTCACAGGCGCTCGACCAGCGTGAATGGGCACTGCTTGATGAGTTGTTCACACCAGACGCGCGCATCGTGCTGCTCGACCGCAACGTGCTTTACGACCCGCAAAGCCTCGTCGCTGCGCTGTCGAAGAACGACGCCACACGTCTTGGCGGTCAGCACCTGGTCGGTAAATCGCACACTCGAATTGATGGGGTTCGGGCGGATGCGGTCACCGAGGTGTTCTGGACGACGCTGCAGACCACCACTGATCCAGAAAAATTCCTGCTCATTCGGGGAACTGGTATTTACCGCGACAAGCTCGTGAAGGGCGAAAACGGATGGCGCATTGCCGACCGTGAGCTCGCGCTGAAATCGATCACCCGTGACCACATCGCGGTTGATGATGCTGATCTCGAGAGCATTCGCTACACGCTCGGCACGAACTGGTTCGAGTAGAAGGAAGCTGAGCTCTTGTAACGTGGCGCATCCCGGCTCTGCCGCCCGGTAGGTCAGTGCTTTCCGCGCCCGTCGCCAGCCATCCGCAGTGAATTGTGGCTCGCAACCACGCGGCTCGGCGTCACTTCGATGACGACTCGTTTGGGGCTGCGCAGGAGGGTGAGGAACGCGTCCTGCCCGTCGGGTGCGAGACGCTCGGCGAGAATTTCGAGTATCGGCTCGATCGCGGTGGGGTCGTTGTGGATGCGCGCGGTGCCTCGCAGTGAAAGCATGCGGCGACCGGGGAGGTCGGTTCCGGCGTTTGAGATGACGATGCTGACTTCGGGGTTGCGTTCAATGCCGCGGACTTGGGCGCGACCCCGGACGCTGGTGAATAAGAACGTGCCCTCGTTCACTGCGAAGCTCAGCACCGTGCCAGATGGTTCGCCGTCGTCGCCGGAGAATATGAGGGTGCATTCGGTTTGCGCGTCGAGGAATTCCGTTCTGGTCCCATGGGGGTAGCCGATGGTATTCGTGCGACTATGTCGCAGATCTCTTCGCGAGTGTATGCGGGTGCCCCGTCCACGAGCCATGATCCTTTTGCTGGTGTGGTGTGTGACTGGCAACCAGCCTGACATAGTGGGGACCGCGAAGCTTGCACGTTTTCGTCTTTGAATCGACCTTGGGAGATCGAAGGTCCGTTGGCTGTCATCTCATACTCCCGCTTACCGTTCGACGGCACTTATCCAAGTTGATCGGTACCTTCGAGTAATAGTTCTCGTGCGTGAATAAATCCGAGCCGCTCCATGCCGGGAAAAATTGTCGGTACTTGGGTTCGCATCGGCGTGGTTTGGCGCGTAGTTCCCAGTAGTTGTTTTCTTGTTATGCTAAATCCATGGCGAACATTACTGGGTTTTGGTCCTATGTGCACACTGACGATGAAGATGAGAGTGGAAGAATCTCGCAGTTAGCGCGCGACGTTAGTAGTAAGTTCACAATGCTCACTGGTGAGCCAATTCAACTATTTCTTGACCGTGATGAGTTAGATTGGGGTGATGATTGGCGTTCCAAAATTGACTCAAGCCTAGCTTCAATTGCTTTCTTTGTCCCCGTTATTACGCCGCGTTATTTTATGAGTGAAGAGTGCCGTAGAGAGCTCAATTATTTTGCTCGTCGTGCGGCGCGCCTGGGGATTGATGAATTGGTTCTGCCCGTGCTTTGGGTCGATTTCTCTTCGCTCCGAGCTGACAACCCGACCGATGATTTGATTACGCTGGTTCGTACCTTTCAATGGTCAGATTGGACGCACCTGAAATATGCGGAGGTTGGAACCGGAGAATATCGGCGTGCTGTTGACGAATTAGCTACGAGACTAGTCCGAGCGAATGAATCAGCAACTGTGAGCCAAGCCTTACTTGAAGAGGCCGCCGATCTTGAAGAGGAGGAGGGGCCGGGTGAGTTAGAAACTTTAGCGTCTATGGAATCATCCTTGCCGGAAATGACCAATATTTTAGTTGAGGTCGGCGAGGCTATTCAGAGTATCGGTGAGTCGATGCAGGGTGCGACCATAGAAATTGGAGGCCAGCAAAATCCGAGGACTGCCATGGCTAATCGACTACGAGTGGCTCGTGAATTGTCTCAAAGTTTGAAAATGCCGACGGATAATATTAGGAATCTTGGGAATGACTTTGCGAGTTCTCTGAATGAAGTCGACCAAGGTGTCAGGTTGATGATTGCTCGAGCACCCGAGGAAATAGAGAGAAATCCGGCTTCCGCCACCCAATTTGAAGACTTCTTTGAGAGCATTCGCTCTATGTTGCCGGAGGCTGAACAAGGTTTAGGGTCAGTGCAAAATATGATTGAGCAAATTGAGCCAATTGAAAAGTTGTCCCGCGACCTGCGGAAACCAATGCGAACTTTGAGGGAAGGGTTGACAATGTTTGTCGACGGTCTTGAAGTAATGCGCGGCTGGGTTGCTCTCATTGACGATACGCAATTGCACGTAGCAAGCTAACTTTCGGACACTTTCCCGCGCCCGTCGCCAGCCATCCGCAGTGAATTGTGGCTCGCGACCACGCGACTCGGTGTGACCTCGATGACCACGCGCTTGGGGCTGCGCAGGAGCGTGAGGAACGCATCCTGCCCATCGGGCGCGAGACGCTCGGCGAGGATCTGCAGCATCGGTTCAATCGAGTCGGGGTCGTTGTGGATGCGCGCGGTGCCGCGGAGCGAAAGCATGCGGCGGCCGGGGAGGTCGGTGCCGGCATTGGAGATCACGATGCTGACTTCGGGGTTCCGCTCGATGCCACGCACTTGAGCGCGACCCCGGACACTGGTGAACAAGAAGGTGCCCTCGTTCACCGCGAAGCTCAGCACTGTGCCGGATGGTTCGCCGTCGTCACCCGAGAAAATGAGGGTGCATTCGGTTTGCGCGTCGAGGAGTTCCTGCTGGGATGCGGTGTCGAGCCGCGCCTGGCTGAGATCTTCGAGATCTTTCTCTCCAACCTGCATGGGTGGTGCCTCCCTTGAGTCACGGTGGTCGCGCGGGTTTGTGGTGAACTTCGTTGTTCGGATGTGCGACTCGATCCATCCTCACGTGGTGGCCATGCAGAAGTCAATATTTATGTGCATGAATTGTGAGGAGTGGGTGATGAGGACGGCGACTCCAACGTCAATCGAGCTTCGTCTATCTTCGCCGCGAGTTCAGCAAACGCAACAGCATCAACCATCCGCCGTACC
>NZ_WBKB01000015.1 GCF_008831155.1 Gulosibacter chungangensis
AATGCAAAGATCCGTCAATTCATTACTGGCTGGAACGATCGCAAGCACCCATTCGTGTGGACGAAAACTCCGGAACAGGTACTCGCGAAAGCCAACCCTCAACGAACTTCAGAAACGCGACACTAGACTGATAAGAATTTAATCTTTATGGTCACACTGGCGCTAAACGAATTCTATTCACTATTTGCGCGGTACGTGAGAGAAAGTCCGAGGTCCGGCTATGACTGGCTCCCGTCGCTCCGTGGGACGCCCCCGCACTCGTTTACTCGACCGCGATGGCATCACTCTAGCCGCCAAGAACATTGTCACGTCAAACGGTGTAAACGCCCTGACGATGGCCTCGCTTGCTTCCGCCCTCGGGGTGACGCCTTCGGCCCTGTACAACCATGCCGAGTCAAAGTTCGAGATCCTCGACTGGATTCGCGAATCCATCTACGACGGCATTGACGTGTCAGCATTCGACACAAAACCACTCCCCGAAGCCCTCGAAGACTGGGCGGTGAACTACCTCGAGGCGGTTGTCACCCACCGACAGCTGCTGCAACTATTGGCAATCTCCCGCACCAGCGGCCCGGAAAAGTCGCTCGAAATGTATGAGCGAGTCACGACAGCACTGACCGATAACGGCTGGCCACTCGAGTCCTGCGTCCTGCTCATTGAGTCCATTGAGGCTTTCATCTTCGGCGCCACCGTCAAAGAGTTCTTCCACCAACGAAATATCGAAGAACATGACATTTCGGCAATCGCACCGACCTATCAGGATGCGCTCGAGCGCCGCGCCCAGGTCGATTGTGAGGCGAAAAAAGAAGAATTCTTCCGAGTGGGCGTACGTGCCATCTTAACGTGGAACGCGGAGCAGCTCGGAGTCACGATCGACTCGGAGCCGCTCCGCGCGGACTGCCCGCTGGGCTAGCGTCAGGCGTTCTTGCGGATCGATTCCACGAGGACCCCCAGGCCGTCAGCAAGCAGCTCATCGCTCATCACCAGCGGCGGCAGGAAGCGAATAACGTTGCCGTAAGTGCCACAGGTCAGGAACAGCACACCCTGCGCCTGTGCCTCGGCGACTACCGTCTTCACGAGTTCAGGGTTCGGGGTCTTATCGGCACCCTTGACGAGCTCAATCGCGAGCATCGCACCGCGGCCACGTACTTCCCCCACAACGTCGAGTTCCGTGATCAGTGGCTCGAGGATGCTGCGGACCGTCTTTTCGATACGCAGCGCGGCCTCCTGCAGGCCGTCTTCCTCATAGGCGGCGATGGTTGCGAGCGCCGCGGCGTTTGCAACCGGGTTACCCGAGTAGGTGCCGCCGATGCCACCGGCGTGCGATGCATCCATAATCTCGGCGCGGCCGATGACTGCCGACAGCGGCATACCGCCGGCGATCCCCTTGGCGCTCGTGACGAGGTCCGGGACAATGCCTTCCCACTCCGAGCAGAACCACTTGCCGGTACGGCTCATGCCAGCCTGCACCTCGTCGGCGACGAACACGATGCCGTTTTCGTTCGCGAACTCGACCAGAGCCGGCAAGAATCCTTCGGCCGGGACAATGAAGCCGCCTTCACCGACGAGTGGTTCGATCACGATCGCGGCAACGTTCTTCGCGCCAACCTGCTTGTCGATCATGTCGATGGTGCGGGCGGCAGCCTCGGGGCCGGTGAGGCCGTCGCGGTAGGGGTAGCTGAGCGGCGCGCGGTACACCTCAGGTGCGAAGGGACCGAAGCCATCCTTGTAGGGCATCGACTTCGAGGTCATTGCCATGGTGAGGTTCGTGCGGCCGTGGAAGGCGTGGTCGAAGACGATGATCGCGTCACGACCGGTGTGCTTACGGGCGATCTTGACGGCGTTCTCGAGCGCTTCGGCGCCCGAGTTGAAGAGCACTGCCTTCTTCGGGAATTCACCCGGGGTGAGTTCAGTGAGCTTCTGGCAGAGGTCAATGTAGCTCTCATAGGGCGCGGTGTTGATCTGCAGGTGGGTGCTCGCGGCAGCCGCATCCTGAATCGCCTTGACGACCTTCGGGTTCGAGTTACCCACGGTGGTCACACCGATACCGGAACCAAAGTCAATGAACTGGTTGCCATCGACATCACGCAGGATCGCGCCGTCGGCCTGCTCGACGTAGACCGGCAATGCCGAACCAACCGAAGCGCTCACATACTGCTGGCGACGCTCCTTCAGTGCTTCCGACTTCGGACCGGGAATCTCGGTGACAATCTTTCGCTGCTGCTCGAGGCGAAACTCCATAGTGCGTGCCTTCCTATTAACTCGCGATCGTGGCTGCGGCAGCACCATAGCTGCCTCGTCAGAAAGCGTACGATGAGGCACCACGCCACAGGATGTTACTACGCACGAACACCTAATGAATTGTTGTGCAGACGCATTAGCCGTACGCTGGTAGGCATGCCCATCTCGATCGCCGAACTCATCCGCGACCCCGAACTCAGTTTGCGTCTGCGCGCGGGTCACGGGCAGTCGCTCAACGCCCGGATTGAATGGGCCGCGGCCACCGAGATGGCGGTCCCGAAGCCGTTTCTCACCGGTGGCGAACTCGTACTCACCACCGGGATGCGGCTGCGATCGGTCCGCGCTTGCCGGAACTTTGTGCGTTCCGTCGCCGAAGCGGGATCCCACGGCATCGGCTTCGGCTCCGGGTTCACCCACGAGCACATCCCCGAGGCACTCCTCGATGAGGCGCGTCGGGCAGAGCTCCCGGTGATCGAGGTGCCCGTGCGAATCCCCTTCGCACTGATCGCCAAGAAGGTCGCGAACGCGAACGCTGCCGAAAAAGTCGAGCAGGTTGAGGCGCAGTACCGCCGCCGCGAGCGCTTCGTCGAGCTGCTGCTAAGCGATGGCGGCCTCGAGGCCATGCTCGCCGCGCTCGGGCGCGAAACCGGGGCCCACGTCGCAGTCTCCGTTAACGGGGAACTGATTTCGGGCTCGCTCGAGATTGAAGACCCAAAGATCGAATCCTGGGATGCACTGCCCATCGCCCTTGGCCCCGCAGGGCAAGCAACGCTGCACGCATCCCGTCCTCGCACCGATGACGAGTTGATCAACACCAGTCGCACGCTCGTTGGCCTGCACCTCGCCCAGGACGCACGCCGTCGTCGGGATGAGCGGGTCCAGGCCGGGCAGGTGCTCGACGACCTCATTGCTGGTCGCCTCGAAGCCGACGTGGTCGTGCCCCGGCTCGAGTCGATCGGCCTGCAGTCTTCCGGCACGTATCGGATGCTTGTGGTCACCGGCACCGGCCCGCGCCGCACCGATCTTGCGGCGATGCCGCTGCCGTCCTCGCTCCACGGGTCGGTGGCGACGGTGCTGGATGACCGGCTCACAGTGTTGCTGGACATTCACGATGTCACCCCGCAGCGTGCCGCGGAAGCGCTCGTTGCTGCCACGCGCGCCGCTGGCATCCCCGCGAAAGTGGGCATCGGCGGTCCCTACCCCGGGACCGCGGCGTTGCGCTGGAGCTGGTTCGAAGCGCTGGATGCATTGAATCGACTCGAGCGCGATCGCGTCATTGGCGAGGCTCCCCGGCTCTCAATCGCCTCGCTCATCCTGGGCGCTTCGAACGCTCCCATCGCCGAGCTTGCGGAAGAGCTCCTCGGCCCGCTCGAGGTGCACGATAAAGAACACGGCACGAGCCTCGTCGAAAC
Source organism: Gulosibacter chungangensis (assembly GCF_008831155.1). GTDB lineage: Bacteria > Actinomycetota > Actinomycetes > Actinomycetales > Microbacteriaceae > Gulosibacter > Gulosibacter chungangensis. The sequence continues at coordinate 3,654 of NZ_WBKB01000015.1, forward strand.
GTTGGATGCGTTTCTTGCGAACTCAGGTGCTTCGAATGATGTCGCCACGGCGCTCGGCACGCACCGCAATACGGTGCGCTACCGCATCGACCAGATCGCGAAGATCACGGGGCTCGACCCGCGGATCACGGCGGATGCGGTGCAGCTATCGCTAGCCCGCACCGCCCGCCGTCTCACCGAGCGCTAGCTATACCAGCCGCTCGAGCCAGCCGTACTCATCCGCGACGTCACCGTTTTGGATACCGGTGAGCTTCGCGCGCAGCCGCATCGAAAGCGAATCTTCGCTCACCCGCGGGTTCTCGATCTGGAACTCGGGGTGCTTGAGGGTGCCGATCGGAGAGATAACCGCCGCGGTACCCACCGCGAAGGCCTCGGTGATCTTGCCTTCAGCTGCACCCTCACGCCACTCATCAATCGTGACCGGGCGGCGCTCAACCTTGTGCCCACCGTCCTTGAAGAGGGTGAGGATCGAATCATTCGTGACGCTCGCCAGAATCGAGTCCGATTCGGGTGTGACCACGGTACCGTCCGCGTAGATCAGCACGAGGTTCATGCCACCGAGCTCCTCGATGTATTTCTCGTTTGCCGCATCCAGGAAGAGCACCTGCTCACAACCGTTCTCGTACGCGGTCTGCTGCGGCAGCAGCGAGGCGGCATAGTTGCCACCGCACTTCGCGGCACCGGTACCGCCGCGGCCAGCACGCGAGAGCTCAGTCTCCAGCCAGATATCCACGGGACGGGTCGGGTCGCTAAAGTACGAGCCGGCTGGCGAGGCAATCACAAAGTAGGTGACAGTCTCCGCCGGGCGCACGCCGAGGAAGTCCTCGTTCGCGATCATGAAGGGCCGCAGGTACAGCGATTTGTTCTCGCCATACGCCGGCACCCAGGCCTCATCAACCTGCACGAGCTGTCGCAGCGACTCGACGAACACATCCACCGGCAACTCCGGCAGCGCGAGTCGATGCGCCGAGCCCTGCATCCGCTTGGCGTTCATTTCCGGACGGAAAGTGTGCACCGAACCGTCCGCGTGCCGATAGGCCTTGAGCCCCTCGAAGATTTCCTGCGCATAGTGGAAGACCGCATTACCCGGGTTTATCTGCAACGGACCGTATGGTACGACACGGGCATTGCGCCAACCGCCCTCACGGGTCCAGTCAATCATGACCATGTGATCCGTGAACCGCGTCCCAAATCCGGGGTTTTCGAGTACCTTCGCACGTTCGGCGTCGGAAGTGGGATTCGAGGTGCGCTCGATGGTGAATTCGAGCGAGGGACGGTCGGTCATAGTTGGTCCTTCACAAATGGTCAGGGAAATTCTGGAGTATTGAAAATTGGGATGCTCGAGGCGCTCGACTACGCCAGTCGCGCGAGAATCGCCTCGCCAATTTCGTTGGTGGTGCGAGCGGCATCGCCCGCTTCGACGACGTCTGCTTCGCACGCAGCTTCGACGCGCTTGGCTGCCTCGTCATAGCCGAAGTGGCGCAGCAGCAGCGCGGTCGACAGGATGGCAGCGGTCGGATTAGCTTTGCCAGTGCCTGCGATATCAGGAGCCGAGCCGTGTACGGGTTCGAACATGCTCGGGAAGGTTCCATCGGGATTAATATTTCCCGAGGCCGCCAGGCCGATGCCACCGGTAACGGCACCTGCGAGGTCGGTGATGATGTCTCCGAATAGGTTATCAGTCACAATGACGTCAAAGCGCGACGGGTCGGTGACGAAGAAGATCGTCGCGGCGTCAATGTGCAGGTAGTCGACGCTCACATCGGGGTACTCGGTAGCCACTTCGTTGACGATGCGGTTCCACATCACGCCGGCGTTGACGAGCACATTCTTCTTGTGCACGAGGGTCAGCTTCTTGCGGTCACGCTGTTGCGCGAGCTCGAAGGCGTAACGCACAGTACGCTCGACACCGAACGCGGTGTTTACCGATACTTCGTTGGCAACCTCGTGGATCGTCCCCGCGCGCATGGTGCCGCCGGTGCCGGTGTAGGCGCCCTCGGTGCCCTCACGCACCACGATGAAGTCGATCTCGCCGGGATCGCTCAGCGGGCTCGTCGTGTTTGGCCACAGCCGTACCGGGCGCAGGTTGATGTAGTGGTCGAAGGCGAAGCGAATCTTCAGCAGCAGCCCTCGCTCAATGATGCCACCAGCCAGACGCGGGTCGGCCGGGTCGCCCCCAACCGCACCGAGGAGTAGCGCGTCATGCTGGGCAAGTTTCTCGAGCGACTCGTCGTCGAGGATTTCATCGGTCTCCTGGAAGTGCTTGGCGCCGAAGGGGTAGACCGTTTCAACGAGTTCCACGTTCTCGGGCAACGCTGCCCGCAGCACTTTTCTCGCCTCGGCTACAACCTCGGGACCAATACCGTCGCCACCGATGATTCCCAGATCGATCTTGTCTCGCACGCTGCCGCATCCTTTCCACAGAATAAACCCTCACCAGCCTAGTCCCCGCTGGGCAGCGTGCGCGACGTCGCGATGCCATTGCCACTATCCGCAACCATGGCCACTCCACCGGCAATACAGGCAGTTACCGGCAATGGGTTCGGCTGCAGCCATTGCCACTATCCGCAACCATGGCCATTCCACCGGCAATACATGCAGCTAACGGCAATGGTTCGCCGCGCTGTCGCGCAGCGAGCGAGCGCGCGTGACAAAAGCCACGGGGCCGACCGCATCCAAAGATGCGATCGGCCCCGTGTGCGTCAGCTATGTGAGCTTACGAGTTCTAAGACTAGCGAGCGGCCGAACCGTCGACGTAGTCCGAGTCGGTCTGCTGCCAGGAGAAGAGCTTGCGCAGCTCAACACCGGTCTTCTCGATCGGGTGTGCTTCACCTTCGGCGCGGAGCTTCTTGAACTCGGGCGCACCAGCGTCCTGGTCCTCGATGAAGCGGGTTGCGAAGGCACCCGACTGGATGTCGTCGAGCACAGCCTTCATGTTCTTCTTCACGTTCTCGTCAATCACGCGCGGACCGGAAACGTAGTCACCGTACTCTGCGGTGTCCGAAACGCTCCAACGCTGCTTGGTGATGCCACCCTCCCAGATGAGGTCAACGATGAGCTTGAGCTCATGCAGCACCTCGAAGTAGGCGATCTCGGGCTGGTAGCCAGCCTCGGTGAGGGTCTCGAAACCGTATTGGATCAGGCGCGAGGTACCACCGCAGAGCACTGCCTGCTCACCGAACAGGTCGGTTTCGGTCTCTTCGGTGAAGGTGGTCTTGATGACACCGGCGCGGGTGCCACCAATCGCCTTGGCGTAGGACTTTGCGGTCTCCCAAGCGGTACCCGAGGCATCCTTCTCCACTGCGATGATGTCGGGGATACCGCGGCCGGCGACGTACTCGCGACGAACGGTGTGGCCCGGAGCCTTCGGAGCAACGAGGATGACGTCAACGCCCTCGGGAGCCTCGATGTAACCGAAGCGAATGTTGAAGCCGTGCGCGAAGGCGAGGGTCTTGCCCTCGGTCAGGTGCGGCTTGATGTCCTCGTTATAGAGGCCGCGCTGGTGCTGGTCCGGCGCGAGGATCATGATGAGGTCTGCCCACTCCGCAGCGTCTGCGTTGCTCTTGACCTCGAAGCCCTCTTCCTGGGCCTTCGCGATCGACTTCGAGCCTTCACGGAGAGCAATTACGACCTCGACGCCCGAGTCGCGCAGGTTCTGTGCGTGCGCGTGACCCTGCGAGCCGTAGCCCACAATGGCTACCTTCTTGCCCTGGATGATCGAGAGGTCAGCGTCGTCGTCGTAGTAGATTTCAGCCATGTTCGGTGTGTACTCCTTGTTATAACGTCGTGCTTGCACACTTTGGACGTAGGTTTGTCACGTGATTTGGGCGAAAGCCCAGGTGTGGTTAGCGGAAAACCCGCTCGGTGATGGATTTTGGTCCACGGCCCACGGCGATGAGACCTGACTGCACCATTTCACGAATCCCATACGGCTCGAGCATACGGAGCAGTGCCCCAACTTTGCCTGAGTCTCCGGTGACCTCGATGATGAGGGAGTCCTGTGCCACGTCCACCACGCGGGCGCGGAAGAGGTTCACCGCCTCAATCACTTCGGAACGAGTCTGCTTGTCGACTCGCACCTTGATCAGCACGTGTTCGCGCTCCACCGCCGACGAAGGGGTGAGCTCCACGATCTTGATCACGTTCACGAGCTTGTTCAGCTGCTTGGTGACCTGCTCTAGTGGGAAGTTCTCCACGTCCACCACCACGGTCATCCGGGACAGCCCCTCAACCTCCGAGGCACCCACCGCGAGCGAGGTGATGTTGAAGCCGCGGCGCGAGAAGAGCCCAGCCACGCGGGCAAGCAAGCCCGGTTTGTCTTCTACGAGAAGCGACAGGATGTGCTTTGACATATTTCCTTACTCCCCCTCGTATGCCGGGCTGTTATCGCGGGCGTAGTTGATGAAGCTGTTCGAGACGCCCTGCGGCACCATCGGCCAGACCATTGCATCCGCCGAAACGACGAAGTCGATCACGACCGGACGGTCGTTGACCGCGAGCGCCTGTTCGATTGCGGCGTCGATTTCATCTTCACGCTCAACACGGATGCCGAGGGCACCATACGCGTCAGCAAGCTTCACGAAGTCGGGGACTCGTTCGGTGTTGTGACCGGTGTTGAGATCGGTGTTCGAGTAGCGGCCGTCGTAGAAGAGCGTCTGCCACTGGCGCACCATGCCGAGCGAGGAGTTGTTGATCACCGCGATCTTGATCGGGATGTTGTTGATCACACAGGTCGCAATTTCCTGGTTCGTCATCTGGAAGCAACCGTCGCCATCGATCGCCCACACGGTACGGTCGGGGAACGCCACCTGGGCGCCCATCGCAGCCGGAACCGAGTAGCCCATGGTGCCGGCGCCGCCCGAGTTCAAGAACGTGTTCGGCTTGTTCAGTTCGAGGAACTGCGCTGCCCACATCTGGTGCTGTCCGACACCGGTCGCAAAGATTGCATCCGGGCCCGACAGCGCGCTAATGCGCTCGATGATTTGCTGCGGGGCGAGCAGGCCGTCCGTGGTCGGCGTGTAACCGCGCGGGAACTCAGCCTTCAGCCCGTCGAGGAACTCCCACCACGGTGCGAGGTCTTCGGCCTCAGTGTCGGTTCGTTCCTTGAGGGCACGGTTTACGTCCGCGATCACTTCCTTCGCGTCGCCCACGATCGGCACATCGGCGGTACGGATCTTTGAGATTTCCGCGGGGTCAATGTCGATGTGCACAACCTTCGCCTTGGTGGCGAACAGCGCCGCCTTACCGGTAACGCGATCGTCAAAGCGCGCTCCCACGGTAAAGAGGAGGTCGGCTTCCTGCAGCGCGAGCACTGCCGGAACGGTACCGTGCATGCCGGGCATCCCCAGCATCTGCGGGTGCGAGTCCGGGAAAGCACCGCGAGCCATCAGCGTGGTCACCACCGGTGCGCCAGAAAGTTCTGCCAGTTCACGGAGCTCTTCCGCGGCACCGGCACGAATAATGCCGCCACCGGCGTAGATGACCGGCTTCTTCGCGGAGCGGAGCATGTCCACCGCGGCGAGAATCTGCTTACCGTGTGCCTTGGTGATCGGGCGGTAGCCGGGAAGGTCCAGTTCCACGGGCCAGACGAAATCGAACTCGTCCTGCTGCGCATCTTTGGTGATGTCCACCAGCACCGGGCCTGGACGCCCGGTGGATGCGAGGTGGTACGCGCTTGCCAGCGCTTGCGGGATGTCTTCTGCACGGCGCACCAGGATCGAGTGCTTCGAGATCGGCATGGTGATGCCGACGATGTCCGCTTCCTGGAAGGCGTCGGTTCCCATCAGTGTCGAAAAGACCTGACCGGTGATCGCCAGCATCGGCACCGAGTCCATGTGCGCATCCGCAATCGCGGTTACGAGGTTCGTTGCCCCCGGACCGGAGGTTGCGATGCACACACCGACCTTGCCGCTTGCCGCCGCATACCCTTCGGCCGCGTGCCCGGCACCCTGTTCGTGACGAACAAGAATGTGGTTGAGGTCGGTGGCGTCAAGGATTGCGTCATAGGCAGGCAGGATCGCACCGCCCGGCAGACCGAAGACATCGGTCACGCCGAGCAGCTCGAGCGTGCGAACCACGGCCGCGGCTCCCGTCATGCGCTCTGGTTTAGGTACCGCTTTGGGCGTTGCGGCAGCCGTCGACGCGTCTGCCGCCTGAGTTGCTTCACGAGACATTAACTAGATATTCCTCATAGACGAAGTCGTGGTGGGCAAGCGCGAAGAGGCGCTTAACCCGTGATGGCTCCCTCGGACGCTGACTTGACGAGCTTCGCATATTTTGCGAGCACGCCGCGCGTGTACTTAGGAGGAAGCGGTGCCCAGCCTTCACGGCGGGCAGCAAGCTCGGATTCGTCGACGAGTAAGTCAAGAGTCCGCGCAGCAATATCGACCCGAATGAGATCTCCGTCACGCACGAAGGCAATGGGACCAGCGTCCACAGCTTCTGGCGCGACGTGGCCGATGCACAGGCCGGTTGTGCCGCCTGAGAATCGACCGTCAGTCAACAATAGTACATCCTTGCCGAGGCCGGCTCCCTTGATTGCACCGGTGATCGCAAGCATCTCGCGCATACCCGGGCCACCCTTGGGCCCTTCGTAGCGAATCACCACGACATCGCCGTGCTTAATATCGCCGCGGGTCAGTGCATCCATAGCCTCGCGTTCGCGCTCGAAGACGCGAGCCGGGCCCTCGAAGGACTCGAGGTCGAAGCCAGCCGACTTCACGACCGCACCCTCTGGGGCAAGCGAACCGTTGAGGATCGTGATGCCACCCTTTTCGTGGATCGGGTTGTCGAGGGTGTGGATGACCTCGCCGTCAAGCGGCTCGGTAATCTCTGCAAGGTTCTCTGCCACGGTCTTGCCGGTGCAGGTCAGCGCGTCACCGTGGATGAGGCCAGCATCGAGCAGTGCCTTCATTACCACCGGCATGCCACCAACGTGGTCGATGTCGTTCATGACGTACTTACCGAAGGGCTTCATGTCGGCCAGGTGCGGAACCTTGTCCGCGATGCGGTTGAAGTCATCCAGTGTGAGGTCGACTTCAGCCTCGCGCGCAATGGCGAGCAGGTGCAGCACGGCGTTGGTCGAGCCACCCATGCACATCACCACGGCGATGGCGTTCTCGAATGCCTTCTTGGTGAGGATGTGTTCGGTGGTGATCCCGAGACGCAGCATGTTTACGACGGCCTCGCCCGACTTGTGGGCGTAGTAGTCGCGGCGACGGTCTGCCGAGGGTGGCGCCGCCGAACCGGGAACCGACAGACCGAGCGCTTCGGCAACCGAAGCCATCGTGTTCGCGGTGTAGAAACCACCGCAGGCACCCTCACCGGGGCAGATTGCTTCTTCGATGCGCTTGCGGTCTTCTTCCGACATGGTGCCGGCCTTGCAAGCGCCGACCGCCTCGAAGGCGTCGATCACGGTGACGTTGTCCTTCACGGTACCGTCGGTGAGCTTGACGTAGCCCGGTGCGATCGAACCGGCGTAGAGGAAGACGCTCGGCAGCTTGAGGCGTGCTGCGGCCATGAGCATTCCAGGCAGGGACTTGTCACAGCCAGCAAGCAGGACCGACCCGTCCAGCGCTTCGGCTTGCATGACGACCTCGACCGAGTCGGCGATGACCTCGCGCGATACGAGGGAGAAGTGCATCCCCTCGTGACCCATCGAGATACCGTCCGACACCGACACGGTGCCGAACTGCAGGGGGTACCCGCCGCCCGCGTGGACGCCTTCCTTGCAGCCCTGAGCGAGGCGATCGAGGCTCAGGTTGCAGGGGGTAATTTCGTTCCACGAGCTGGCAATACCAATAATCGGCTTGGCCCAGTCATCGTCGCCCATGCCGACCGCGCGGAGCATTCCTCGCGAGGCAGTGGCTTCGAGTCCGTCTGTGACTACCCGGGACTTGGGTTTGATATCGATTTCTTGCTCTGGCATGAATCCATCCTACGCGCGATTTCTCAGCCTAAGAACGCGCCTGCTTGCTATAAGGACAGCGGGTTCGGGGCCTTCGGGTCGAGATCCGAGTCTTCCGCCACCGGCTCTGCTGGTAAGAGCCGTTCGCGTCGGGCAGCGGCATCTTCGGCACGCTGCGCGCGAGCCACCTCAGACTCGAGGTCATCCACAAACAGTGGGACGTTCTCGTAGTGCTTCGAGCGGTAGCCGCCCCGCGCCAGCACGATACCTGCGGCGGGAGTGGTGAGGAATTGAAACAGCAGCACCGGGAAGATGAACAGCACCACCTGCCAGTTCGTCTGCTGCAGTGCCAGTCCAATCAGGATGAACATCAGTCCGGCTGCCTGCGGCTTCGACTGAGCGTGCAGTCGAGCGATCATGTCCGGAAAGCGCAACAGCCCAATACCGGCGGACAGCGACAGTAAGGCGCCGAGCAGGATGAGCACGGCGGTGGCGAGGTCGAGCCATTCCGCTACCGTCATTGCGACTCCTTTCCTGTGTGCTCCGCTGGCGCGGCATCCGCACCGGGCCCAGCATCCACTTCAGCCGATGCCTCTGTGTTTCCAGCGGGCACGGTCGTCGCGACCTGTTCCTCTTCGTAGTTATTACGAGGCCGATCGCGGGAGACAAACCGAGCGACCGCCATCGTGCCCACCGAAGCGGTCATTGCCAACCCGAGCACGAGTGGCAGCGTGGTGGTGTGGCCGCGGATCGCCATATCCGCACAAAACAGACAGATCAGCACGGTGGCAAAGGTGTCGGAGCCGACCATGCGGTCCACAATCGAGGGGCCGCGCACAATGCGAATCGTCGACATCACGGCTGCGGCAGCGAAGCAAATCCCCACTATCCAATAGACGATATTTAAGAAGAGATCCATCAGAGTTCGGCCTCCCACTCGCGCTCGAGTTCCTTGCGGATGCGTTCCGCCCGCTCCTCGAATTCACGTTGCTTCTTCGTGGCCAACAGCGGCTTTCGGCCGTGTTCGACGCGATCCCGATTGATCCGCCAAATGTCTTCGCGGCTCCCGAGCGCCAGCGCAATCGCCTCTTCGATGCGGAAGGATGCACGCCTGGCTTCATCGACTTTCTCTTGCGTATCGGCGTCGAGTACGTGCAGGTAGAGGATCCCGCGAAGGCGATCGACTTCCACCACGACCGAGCCCGGCACGAGCATGTTGATCTCGGCGGCGACCGTGATCAGCCAGTCCGAGTGCGTATGCATCCGGATGGCGATGATCGAGGCGGTCGGCACCTTTTGCGGCCGCACCGCGAGCCATGCCATTTGGAAGGATGCCGAAATCAGCCACCAGAGGAAGCGGAAGAGCAGCACGATCATGTACCAGAGGTTGAAGCGGCCGGAGAGCTCCACCGGCGGCAGGTAGAAGAATCGCACCACCACGAGCGAGAAGATAATGCCGGTGCTCCCGCTAATGAGATCGAGCTGACCCCACAGCACGAGCCAGAGCACGATGAGGAAGATCAGCAGTGGCAGCTGCGTGAGGAGGCTCACGCCGGGGCGTTGCTGTTTATCGGGACTCACGGTTTGATCCCCTCCACCTCGTCAACGTTCACGATGTAGTGCAGCGGGTCCATCAGGTTTTCGGATGCGGCTTCCGCGATTTCGAAGATCGGTCCGGCAAAGACCGTCATGAGGACGGTGATCAGCACCATGGTCGCGGTCGCGACATTCATCAGTGTCGAGTTTGTCTTTTGTTCCACGATGACATCCCCGCCTGGGGCTTCTTCGAGGTGTTCGGTCATCGGTGACTCGTGCTCTTCGACCTCGTTCTGACCACGCCAGAAGCCGAGGTTCCACACGCGGATGAGCGCGTAGAGCGTCAGCAGGCTGGTAAGCGCGCCAATACCGATACCGAGCCACACGAGATATTGCGGCAGCTGCAGAGTCGTCCCCTCGGCACCGGCGACGAACAGCGCGAGCTTTCCAAGGAAGCCAGAGAACGGTGGAATGCCACCGAGGTTGAGCAGCGGAATAAAGAACAGCACCGCAACAAAGGGAGCCCGTTTGAGCATCCCGCCGAGGTGGGTGAGGGTCGATGTACCGGCTACGCGCTCAATCAGACCCGTCACGAGGAAGAGCGCGGTCTGCACGAGAATGTGGTGCAGGATGTAGTAAACGGTCGCCGCCCAGCCTGCTTCGGTCCCGAGCGCAATGCCGAAGATCATGTAACCGATGTGGCTAACGAGGGTGAAGGAGAGCATCCTTCGAATACCCGCCTGCGCAACCGCACCGAGGATCCCGATCACCATGGTGAACATCGCCACAATAATCAGCAGTGTGGAGATGTCATTCGAGGCAAAGATGAGCGACTCGGTGCGCAAGATCGCGTACACACCCACCTTGGTCAGCAAACCCGCGAAGACGGCGGTGACCGGGGCCGGCGCCGAGGGATACGAGTCGGGCAACCAGAATGACAGCGGGAAGAGTGCCGCCTTGATGCCGAAGCCAACTAACAGCATGAGGTGAATCGCCAGCTGCACCGGCTCAGCGACCTCGGGCATCCGCAGGGAGATCTCGGCCATATTGACGGTGCCCACCGCCGCATAAACCATCCCGATGGATGCGAGGAAGATCAGCGAGGACACCAGCGACACGACGACGTAGGTCACACCGGCGCGGATGCGTGAGGCGGTGCCGCCGAGGGTGATCAGCACGAAGCTCGCGACCAGCAGGATCTCGAAACCGACGTAGAGGTTAAAGAGGTCGCCTGCGATGAACGCGTTGTAGACGCCGGCGGCAAGGACGAGATAGGTCGGATAGAAAATCGAAACCGGGGTCTCATCGTCACCGTCGGCAGCTCCCTGACCGATCGAGAAGGCCATAACCGCGATCAGCACGATGCTCGTCACGAGCACGAGGAGCGCTGAGAGTCGGTCCACCACGAGTGAAATTCCGAACGGGGCCGCCCAACCACCGACCTGCATCACTAGCGGCGCACCGGTCTGGTGCACCACCGTCAGCAATACGATCGAGATCGTCAGCGCGATCACCATGGTGATGCTCGCCAGCGTGATCTGTAGCCGCTGCTTGCGCGCGGCGGTCAGTGTGATCGCCGCACCGAGGAGGGGTACGAGCACCATGAGTGGTACTAGCCAGCTCATTGGGTCTGCCCCTTTCGGTTCTCGTCTTCGTGTTTCACTTGGCGGGTTTCGCCAGTGCGTGGCTGGGGGTCTTCCTCGAGCTCATCGATGGTGAGCGCATCCGGGACGGCGGCTTCCGCGGCGGTACCGAATTCTGTATCCGGCCCTTCACCTTCTTCGAACACTTCGTCATCCGCTTCCGGATCCGTGTGGCGCAGTGAGACTGAATCTTCGTCGTCTTCCACGGTGTCCACCCGCACGAGTCGCCAGGACCGGTACAGCAGCGCGAGCATGAACGCGAGCGTCGCGAAGCTAATCACAATTGCCGTGAGGATGAACGCCTGTGGCAGCGGATCAGAGTAGGTGTCTTTCACCACTCCGTCCTCGCCGATGATTGGCGCCTCCCCGTACTTGCCCGAGGTGATGAAAATCAGCAGGTTGGTGGCGTTGCCGGCAAGCAAGACGCCGAGGATGATGCGGGTGAAGCTCCGCTCGAGCAATAAGTAGATGCCACAGGCATAAAGGATGACCATGCCCGCGAGCAGGACGATGTTAATGGTCATGCGCCGCCAACACCTCCATTGCGGCCGATGATGGGCATCTGCTTGGTGACGGGTTTTGCGGTTTCTGTGTGACCGCGAACCTCCGCTTCGTCGAGAACCTGTTCGCTGACGCGCAGGGCGGAGCGGTCCTCTTCCGCCTGGATGTCGAGCTCGCTTCCGAGCGAGCGGAGAACGTCGATCCCGAGACCGATCACGATGAGATAGACCCCGATATCGAAAATAGTTGATGTGACAAAGATGAGGTGCCCGACCCAGTCGATTTCCTGGTCCACCCAGAACGAGGTCAGCGGCGGGTAGCCGAAGAACATCGGGGCGAGGGCAGAGCCTGCGGCAAACACCATACCGATGCCGAGCAGCATGCCCGCGTCCACCCGCACTGCTTCGTTGAGTTCGTGGCGACCGCCTGCCATATAGCGGGCGGCAAGTGCGAGGGCAGCAACCACACCACCGGCAAAGCCACCACCCGGCGCGTTATGGCCGGAGAAGAGCAAGAAGAGCGAGACCACCATCAGTGCGTGGAACACCAATCGCACGACGACCTCGATCACGATCGAGCGGTGCTCGGGCGCGAGGGAGTGCCCGGCCAGGAGCCACACGTTGTGGTCTGAGCGAGTCTTGAGTGTCTTCGTCCCGGTCTGTTCGCGCAGTTCCTTCGGGAGCGTGCGCTGACGGCGCTTAGCCGAAGCAAGAATCGATTCCCGCATGGTCTGGCGATCGGGACGGCGGAAGAGACCGCCACGTGGTGCCAGTGATTTGGCGGGCTGGTGCTTCGAACCGCGCGCACTGAGGTAGACGAGGCTTGCCACACCGGTGGCCGCGGCGATGAGGACAGAGAGCTCGCCCATCGTGTCCCACCCGCGAATATCCACGAGGGTGACATTGACGATGTTTTGCCCGTGACCACCTTCGATGGCCAGTGCCGGGAATGACGACCCGTCGGGTGTCACGATGCGCGCGCCCATCGAAACCACAAGGACCACGGCGATGGCGATGGCCACGCCAAAGGCAATTACCCAGCGAATCCATGGCCTCAAGTTGTCGTCGAGTTTTGCGTGACGTGCTGGCAGTCGACGCAGCACCAGCACGAACACAATCAGCGAGAGTGTCTCGATGAGTGCCTGCGTGGTTGCGAGGTCCGGCGCTCCTGAAACCGCAAAGATCGCGGCCTGTGCGTACCCGGTGATCCCCACCAGGATGACGCCCTGGAATCGTTTTTCCGAACGAATCGTCGCGAAGGCCGCGATCGCGATCACAGCGACGATTGCTACGTGGGTCCATGACCAAGCGATAGTGAGGTCGGGGCGAGAGAGGCCTTGGAAACTGAACGCTCCAATCACTACCGCAATCAGCACAACGAAGGTCGTGCCGAGGTACATCGGGAGCGAACCGCTCTGGGTGGAGGAGGTGATCCGGGCCGCGACCGTGTCGGTGACGCGCAACGCCAACCAGTACCCTCGCGAGGATTCGATGATGTCGGGAATCTTCGCTTGGAAGGCGGCAATCTGTCGACGGAAATAGAACAGAGCGCAGCCAACCAGGATCGTGACCAGTGAAACGCCAAGCGCCGGTTCCAGACCGTGCCACAGTGCCAGGTGATACGGATGCTCGGGGTCGAGCGGCGCCATGGTGTCGGCGTAGACAGCAATGAGTGTGTCAATCGTGCCCGCCATGAACGGGAAGACGATCGTCGCGACCACCAGCAGCACCGGGGCAAGAAGTTCGTCCAGGTGTTCCTTGGCTTGCTCCACCATCTCAACCTTCGGCTTCTTTGCGAAGGCTCCGTAGACAAAGCGCAGCGTGTACGCGAAGGTAAGGATCGATCCGATGGCAGTGCCGATCAGCGCAACCCAGCCCCACGCATCCCCGTGCTCAATCGCGGCAATGAAGGTCGAGAAAATGCTTTCTTTGGCGATGAAACCCCACAGCGGCGGTAGACCCGCCATCGAGGCCGCGGCGATCGTCGCGACCGTGGCGAGCATTGGGGCGTTGCGGCCCAGGCCAGAGAGCTTACGAATATCGCGGGTACCGGTGCGGTGGTCGATAATGCCGACCGAGAGAAACAGTGCGGCTTTGAATAGTGCGTGGCCGATCACCATTGCCACCGCGGCAAGCCCCGCATCCCGCCCGCCGAACCCGGCGATTACGGTCATGAAGCCGAGCTGCGAAACTGTGCCGTAGGCGAGGATGAGTTTGAGGTCGAACTGGCGCAGGGACCGCCAGCCACCGACGATCATGGTCCAGGCACCAATGATGATGAGCACCTCGCGGAAGCCAGCGACGTCGCCGAATTCTGGTACGAGTCGGAGTACCAGGTAGATGCCGGCTTTCACCATGGATGCGGCGTGCAGATATGCCGACACTGGAGTCGGTGCAGCCATGGCGCCCGGAAGCCAGTAGTGGAAGGGGACGAGGGCTGACTTTGTGCCGGCTCCGAGCAGGATGAGCATGAGGGCAGTGATGAGCGCGCCGCTTGTAGGGACGTCGCTGCCGATGATTTGTGAAAAGTTCGCAACCCCGGTGATTGCGTGCAGCATCACGAGACCCACGAGCATGGCGAGCCCACCGAAGGTGGTGACCAGTAGAGCCTGCATCGCCGAGGCGCGGGAGGCACGTCGGCCCGTGTAGTGACCGATCAGCAGATAGGACAGGATGCTCGTGCCTTCCCAGAACACGAACATGAGGTACATATTGTCGGCGGTGACGAGGCCAAACATGACGCCAGCAAAGCCAAGCAGAATTCCCGCGAAGCGACCGATCCCCGGCTCGTCTTTATCGAAATAGCTCGCGCAGTAGATCAGTACGAGTGCGCCGATCACGGTGACGATCATTGCGAGCACCCAGCTGAGTGCGTCTATCCGAAAGTCGAGATTGAGGCCCAGCATGGGAAGCCACTCGATCGAGTACTCCCACGCACCACCACTGAATACCGTCGGGGCGAGCAGAGCAGTCCACACCGCAGCTGCGGCAGAGACGGCCGCCGCGATGTAGAACATTGAGTTCCGCGGCAGACGTTTGAGGGCTGGCATTGCGCAACTCGCGACTCCGAAGAGTGCGAGAAGTACAACCATCCCAGCTCCCCTTCCTCCACGTTAAAACTTGCGACTTGAACATCTTAGTAGGTCACGGGGGTTCGGCGCCTCGTCACCTACGGGGTCTACTGTGGAAGGGATGATACAGATCGGTATGAGCACCTCGTGCACCTTCCCTAAGTCGTTGGATGCCTCCTTCAAGATTGCGAAGCGGGCTGGTTTTGACGGCATGGAAGTCATGGTTTCCACCGAGGACGCGACGCGTTCCGCGGCGGCTCTGCGCGCTTTGACGCGCAAGCATGATTTGCCGGTGCTGGCGATTCATGCCCCGGTGCTGTTCTTTACCCAGTTTGTGTGGGGAACGAACCCGGCGGTGAAGCTCGAGCGCTCGGTGGAGCTTGCCTATGACTGTGGCGCTTCCACCGTGGTCGTCCATCCCCCGTTTCGCTGGCAGGGTAGCTATGCGCGTAACTTCTTGGAGCTGGTACGTCGTCTCGAGCAGACCACCGGAGTGAAGGTCGCCGTGGAGAATATGTTCCCGTGGAACATCGGTGGCGGTAACGGTCGGCAGGCGTATTTGCCGGGTATTGATCCGACGGAGATGGACTGCGATTCGATCACGCTCGACTTTTCGCACGCGGCCTTGTCCGGGGAGAACGCACTTGACATGGCTCGTACAGCCGGCAAGCGACTCGCGCACATTCACCTCTGTGATGGCCAGGCTCCGGGTCAGAACGGCAAGAAGCTCTGGGATGAGCACCTACCGCCTGGACTGGGTGGCCAGCCGGTTGCGGAGACGCTGCAGTACCTCGATGACATTCAGTTCAAGGGTCACGTGGTTGCCGAGGTGAATACTCGTTCTGCGAAGAGTGAGACCGATCGTTTGCGAGTTTTGACGCAGACGGTTGAATTTGCTCGCCGTAATTTGCGTCAGCATTAGCTTTCTAAGCCAAGGCAAATTCCGGTTCGGGAAAACAAAATAGGCCGCTGCTTGCAATTCAAGTAACGGCCTATTTTGTGTTTGGAAATAAATAAAGAGGGGATACCCCAAACAGGATATCCCCTCTATAAAAGAAGTCCGGCAGTGACCTACTCTCCCACACAGTCCCCCATGCAGTACCATCGGCGCAAAGACGCTTAGCTTCCGGGTTCGGAATGTA
>NZ_WBKB01000016.1 GCF_008831155.1 Gulosibacter chungangensis
CAACGGCAGGCTCGAGCACCTCCGCGGCTCGGCGCTCGGCTTCCGGAACCTCACCCACTACATCGCGCGCAGCCTGCTCGAAACCGGCGGGTTCAGACCGTCACTACACCCTCGTTCGTGAAGAGCCGACAAAGGCCCGATGGGCAATCATCTTCGCTGTGACCGCAACCATCTTCGTGTTAGACCCGATCCCATCTGACTGGTCACTGTATTCCATCAATGGCGCAATCCGACTCCTACCGTTCTTCCTACTCGGAATCGGTCTCTACAGATTCCAAAGCATCGCGCGGGGACCCCTCGCACCTTTTGCCCTTGTCCTAGCAGGGACAGGCCTCACTGCTATCAAAACCATCGTCCTCAACGAAGCCAACACTGTCGTGTCCCGTCTCCTCGCAGTGCTCCTCGCTACGTTCGTCTTGGCTGCACTTTTGCGATTCAAGAATTCCCTGACGTGGAAGCCGTTGGCTTGGCTCGGACAGTTCTCATACGGTGTGTATCTCTTGCACGTATTTGGGACGGCCGGGACACGGCTACTGCTCGACCGGCTCGGCATTGGCAATGACTTCATGCAGTTCTTCATCTCGCTCGCAGTTGGGATAGCGCTCCCAGTAGCATTCGAACTCCTGTTTTGCAGGAATCGATGGATAATGCTGCTGGTGTTAGGCCAGCGTGCAAAACCGAGGGAGAACTACAATTCGCTGCTACGGCGAACAACGACCTCGGCACATCGAGGTTGATAGGGTCTAACCCATGCGAAAAAAAGAGTCCTTCGGGGTCCCCGCAGGCGGGTTGGCTACACGCCGCGATGACATTCCTTTCATGGCCTTTGTGCTCTTCACTTCGTCCAACCCAACCATCGTTTCGCAGTCAACCCTGACCATTATTGTCCTCTTGTGGTTCGTCCTGAGAATGCTATCCAAGGGGCGCAGGTACGACTTCAGAATCGGCCTACCCCTAGCTCTCGCACTCTTCGCTACCACCTCCGTGCTTTGGGCATCGAATCAGACGGCGTCTGTGTCAGGTGCGTTCTCACTCATCCTCTACACGGTGTTAGCCGTCCATATTGTCGCGTCCATCGATATCGAACGTGCCGTCCTAGGTATCAGCACCGGTTTCAAATGCATCATCACTGCAAGCCTCGCGACCGCAGTTCTGTCCCCATCCGCGGCGTTCGTCAACGACGCGTACCAGGGCGGTGCATTCGAGGGCATCGCCACGCACCGCAACTTCATGGGGTATTTGCTTTGTCTAGCAGCCCTATTCTTCGCCTACCAAGCCGCGACCAGAACAACGTCCAGATTCCGTAGCGCACTTTGGTTCATCGTTAGCTTCGGTATGGTGCTGTGGACGCAATCTGTGACCTCCGCTGTCATGACTATTCTCTGGTCCGTGGTTCTGTGGCTGACACTGCGCATCCTGCGTGCACCGTCGAAGTGGCAAGGGATTAAAGTGTCATCGTTGATTCTCGCAGCGACGACAGCAGGCATCATCGCAATGCTTAACTTCACGGATATCGCTATGCAGCTCGGTCGTGACCCCACGCTCACGGGGCGCACCCGAATCTGGGACGCCGCGATCACATACGTCCAAAGCAATCCACTGATCGGGGAAGGCTGGGCATCGGTGTGGGGTCCGGACGATCCAGCTGGACAAGCCATCAGCAGCGCAATCGGCTTCAGAGCTTTCCACGCACACAACGGATACTTGAACACCGCATTACAGGTAGGCTGGATCGGGCTAGGAATCCTCCTACTTGCACTGATCGTCGCCATCGCTATGCTCCATCGCGGTGCGTTCAGCGACGGGTCGAAGCCCGCTGCGCTGGGATTGATAGTCTTGCTCGCCATCGCCAGTTTCGACATGGTCGAAACACGGTTGACTGGGAGCGCAGGGTGGCTGCTACTGGTCGTGTTCTATGCCTACGGGAGCCGAATGCAGCGCAACAGGCAAGAGCAGTTCCACCACAACTCGAATAAGGCGCGTACCTCACGCATCGCGATACGCCCCAGACCGTAGACTCATGGAAACGATCGAGTAGGTGAATTGTCAAGCCCCGGGATGGTCCTATAGATGTCAATACGTGGGATGTCCCGTGTTTGAGAGAGGGTAGGAACCACAGCGAAGGAGATTCCTACTCATGCCAGCGAAGTACTCGAAAGAGTTGAAATCCAGAGCCGTAGAGCTCGTGCTCCACGCCCAATCCGACCCTGAAACCGCGCATGGCGCGAACCAACGCATCGCGGAAGAACTCGGCCTGAACAGCGAAACCCTGCGAGCCTGGGTCGCGGCGCATAAACGATCTCAAGCCGCGAACACCCCTGCCGAACCCGTGGACCTCGCGGCCGAGAACCGACGGCTACGGGCAGAGCTAGCCGAGACCAAGCGCGCGAACGAGATCCTGAAAAAGGCATCGGCTTTCTTTGCGTCAATGTCGTGATCGATATGTTGATGGGGTTGGCTCATTTCTTTGCTGCCCTGCATCGCTGCAGTGGCTTTTCCGCGATGTGCCACCCCACCAACGCCCCGGTCATCAGACCTCGATGTGGCTTGATATGGAGCTTGCAGACACCGTTTCTGCTCAATTGAGGCGTGCTCATCGATAACTCCTGATGCCGGGCCCAGCCACACGAATAACCCAGGAGGTCACCGTGATCACAGTTGGTATCGATGCACACGAAGACAGCTACACCCTCGTCGCCGTCGACGACGTCGGCAAACGAATCGGATGTCTCACAGTCCAAGCCCGACAAACCGGTCACGAACGACTGCTCGACTGGCTAACCGAATACGGCACCGTCGAGATCGCCGTCGAAGACTGCCGCCACCTCACCCGTTCCCTGGAGGCCGCACTGCTCATCGCCGGGCACCGCGTCGTGCGCGTCCACACTCGACTCATGGCCGACGCACGCCGCTCCGCATGCGAACGCGGTAAATCAGACCCCATCGACGCCGAGGCAGTCGCCCGCGTCGCGCTGCGGGAAGAAGGACTCCCGACCGCCACGCTTGCCGGGCCTGAACGTGACCTGAAACTCTACTCGGACCACCGCAAACGTCTGGTCGAGCACCGAACCGCCCTGCAGTCAAAGCTTCGCTGGTTCCTCCACGAGCTCGTTCCAGACCTCGCAGTACCCTCTCGCGGCATCAAACGCGCAACCGTGTTCGCCCTCGTCAGCGACGCGATCAGCACCATTCCAGGCGCAGTCGCCGAAATTGCCAGAGACCTCCTCGACGACATCATCCAACTCACCAGCCGCATCAACTCCTTGGAAAAGCAACTCGCGGCAATCGTCAAGATCGAGTACCCGACATTGCTCACAATCCCTGGCCTAGGTACACTCGGCGCCGCAACCATCGTGGGCGAGACCGCCAACATCACTCGATTCACCAGTAACGACGCGTACGCCCGTTTCAACGGCACCGCGCCGAGCCCAGTCTGGTCCAGCAACCACGTCCGAGTGCGGCTTTCCCGCGGCGGGAACCGCACTATCAACGCCGCACTCCACATGGCCGCGGTCACCCAGCTCCGCCTCCACGGCGAAGGCGCCAACTACCTCGCCAAACAACTCGAGCGCGGCAAAACCAAGAAAGAAGCCCTCCGCCTACTTCGCCGACGACTCTCCGATCGAGTGTACAAAGCCATGCGCCAGGACCACGCCACCACATGTACGCCACGTGCCGCCGAACCAATACCGCTGCAGAATCAGCCCGACCACGATCTCGTGATCGCAGCTTGACATAGGAGCATCGCGGAGCTCGACCGCCCATCGAGGTAGTCGTCCAGTTCATCGACGATTACCGTGACGAGTATGGCGTCGAGCCAATCGTGCGCGCGTTACATGGCACGCCCGCACGCATTGCTGTCAGCTCGTATTACGCGTTCAAGAAACGACCCGATAGCGCACGGAAACAGCGCGACGCCAAATTGAAAGTGCTGCTGCTACGGGTGTGGGAAGAGAACTATTCCTGCTACGGAGTACGCAAGCTGTGGCGGGCCGTGAACCGGGAACCCGGGGCCGGGCACGTCGCGCGTTGCACGGTGGAACGCTTGATGCGCGAACTCGGGATTCACGGGGTTCGCGGCAAAGGGAAACGGCCAGCGACGAAGTCTGCCACTGCTGATGAGTGCCCTACTGACTTGGTCGATCGCGACTTTCAGACCGAAGCGCCGAACCAGCTGTGGGTCGCGGATATCACCTATATTCGGACCGTCGTCGGCTGGGTGTACGCCGCGTTTATTCTGGATACCTGCACGCGAGAGATCGTGGGCTGGCAAGTGACGAACCATCTGCGAGCGTCCCTCGCGAGCGACGCGTTGAACATGGCGCTAGCGTCCCGATTGCGTGCTGGAGAGTCCGTCGCAGGCCTCGTGCATCATTCGGACCGCGGCGTGCAGTATCGCACTGTTCGCTACGCAGAGGCTCTTGAGCAAAATGG
This sequence comes from Gulosibacter chungangensis, assembly GCF_008831155.1. Lineage (GTDB taxonomy): Bacteria > Actinomycetota > Actinomycetes > Actinomycetales > Microbacteriaceae > Gulosibacter > Gulosibacter chungangensis. Next base: position 4,435 of record NZ_WBKB01000016.1, read on the forward strand.
AACGTGGGTCTGCTGAGGGTTTAGTTGAGTCGAGGGTTTATGCCGCCAGAGTGACGGCGTCTTTCATAATGGTCTCGAACTCAACCGGCGTCAATCGCCCCAAGCCCCGTTGTCGGCGTTTGCGGTGATAGATGCCCTCGATCCAGTGCACGATCGCCAGCCGCAACTCCCGTCGTGTCGCCCAAGGCTTACGGTCAAGCACGTTTTTCTGCAGCAGACTGAAAAACGATTCCATCGCCGCGTTATCCCCACACGCGCCCACTCGTCCCATCGACCCGATCAGGCCATGACGCTCGAGCGCGGCGAGGAATTTTCGGGACCGGAATTGACTGCCACGGTCGGAATGCACGATCACTCCGACCGGGTTGCCGCGGTGCGCGACCGCCATCTCGAGCGCTTCGACCGCAAGCCGTGCCTTCATCCGTGACGCGATCGAATACCCCACGATCTTGTTCCCGAACACGTCCTTGATCGCGCAGAGATACAGCTTGCCCTCACTGGTGTGATGCTCGGTGATATCGGTCAGCCACAACTGGTTCGGGCCATCCGCGGTGAACTGGCGCTGCACGAGGTCATCATGCATCGGCGGGCCAGCCTGCCGATACCGGCCCTTCCGCGTGACAATGACGGACTGGATCCCGGCCATGTTGCACAGTCGCCACACGCGCCGTTCGGACACGGTATAGCCCAGGTCAGCCAGATCGTCACTGAGCACCCGGTAGCCACCTTCAGGATCATCCTCGTGCAGGTCACGCAACACGTTGATCAGCTGCGCGTCCGAACGGTCGCCATCACTGACCGGGCGACGTAACCATTGGTAGTAGCCCTGTTCGCTGAACCCCAGCACCCGGCACGTCACCGCGACCGGCACCCGCACAGGGACATCGGCCGCGGCCAGTTCGTGGACGAGCGGGTACATCATTTTGGGGGCGTAATGTGTGCCTGCGACAAATAGGCGGCCGCGCGGCGCAGGACCTCGTTTTCCATTTCGAGTTCCCGGATCCGTTTCAACGCTGCCGTCATTTCTCGACGTTCGTCAGGATCCTTGGACGGTGTCATTCCGTGGGACTGGAACCGGCTATCTCGCACCCACACCATTAATGCGGATTTCGAGATACCGAGGTCTTTGCAGACCTGTCGTTGCGACATCCCTGACTCCACCAGTGCGACCGCGTCGCGCTTGAACTCGTCGGAAAAGATTCTTGGCACGATTGCCATCCTTCCAGCACAACCCCGAAAGATTATGCAGACTTGGACTCAACCAAACCAACAGCAGACCCAAATACGGGTACTCGCAATTCTGCGCCTTGTTCGCGACCTACGTGGACACTCATGACCTCGTCGCGACATTGCATCACGATCCCGGCAAAGTCATGTTCATCGATTGGGCCGGCGATACCCTCAGCCTGGTCGACGCGGCCAGCGGGGCCCTGACCACTGCCTACCTGTTCACTGCGGTGTTGCCGTTTTCCGGGGTAATATTCGTGTCCGCGAGTGTGTCGATGAAATCTCCCGCGTGGCTGGACGCGCATGTCAACGCGTTCGCCTATTTCGGGGGCGTCCCGCAACTGTTGATTCCGGATAATCCAACGACCTCGACTCACCGTCGGCAGCGACAGGATCCCGAACGCGTGATCAACGCCCGCTACCAGCAGCTCGCGGATCATTACGGCACCACGGTCGTGCCAGCCAGAGTCAAAAAGCCTCGTGACAAGGCCGCCGTGGAACGGGCCGTGAAAACGATCAACACTCGAGTGATCGGCTATCTCGATCAGGAGACGTTCCACACTCTGGCAGAGCTCAATGACGCGATCGCGCAACGACTCCAGGAAATCAACCATGACATGCTCCAAGCTGATGGCACCAGCCGATGGGAACGCTTCACCGGTGAAGAACAAGCACTGCTCTCGCCGTTGCCAGAGCACCCGTTCACGGACGTGGTCTGGAAATCTCCCAAAGTGGGGCGGAACTATCACGTGTCTATCGACACACAGAAATATTCGGTGCCGTTCAAATACGCGGGCCAACTTGTGCGGGCACGGCTGACCACCAGCCAGATCACGATCTTCGATCACAGTGACTCGATCATTGCCGAACATGCACGGCTCACCGGCCGCAAGGGCCAATACTCGACCGATCCCGCGCACGTGCCACCACAACATCGTGATCTTGACGGGCTGTGGACCAGAGTCTGGTTCCTGGACCGGGCAGAGCGCTTCGGGCCAGCCACCATCTGGGCCATCAGCCAGGTCCTTGACCGGCATGACATCGAAGCCCACGGCTACCTCGACTGCTACAACATTCTCGACGGGCTCGGGAAGAAAAACCGGGCCCTGCTCGAAGCCGCCAGCGAACGATTGCAACAACGCGATGGGCACGTCACCTACACGATGCTCAAACGCATCATGGCCAGCATCACCAGCGACCAACAGGCCCCGACCCCGCTACGCCCAGCCGCATCGACAAAGAAAAACGCGGCGACGGTGAAGGCGACCGACCCTGGCGTGTTCGTGCGCGATGCCTCCCACTACGCGACCGAAGGCGGCCTGTGATGACGTTCACCGATACCGATCTCGAGAAATTCCGGGCCCTGAAAGTCACCAGTGTTGCTCTCGCGTTCCAAGCCCTTGCCGCGGACGAAGCCAACGACAACCTCACCCCGGAACAGCTGTTCCTCACCGCAGTCGATGACGCTCTCGACAGCAGAAAGGCTGTGCGGGTGGAGAAACTCATTCGCAGCGCCCTGTTCCCGTTGCCTATGGCCTCGGTCGCGGAACTTGATTACCGCGAAGGTCGTGGGATCACCAAGAACCGGATCCGTCGCTACGCGGCGCAGGACTGGCGGAACGACCCGATGAACCTCGTGATCGTCTCTCCCACCGGTGGTGGCAAGACCTATCTCGCGTGCGCGTTGGGGATCGCGGCCTGTCAGAACGAGTACGTGGTGCGGTATTGGCGCATGGACGTTCTTGCCCGACGGCTCGTGATGGCACGCGCAGACGGTATCGCGCACCAGAAGCTCTTGAACGAGCTCTCCGAGGTAGAAGTCCTCATTATCGATGATTTCCTCACGGTCGGGATTGATTCCGACGCGGCATCGGACCTGTTCACCGTGTTCGCGAACAGGGAGCATCATCGACCCACGGTGATTGCTTCGCAAACCTCACCAGCGTATTGGCTGGAAGCGCTTCCTGATCGGGTTGCGGCGGACTCGATCGTGAACCGGATCGCGAATAACGCGAAACGGATCGATCTTGGCCAGGTCGATATGCGACAAGTCAGCACCGCGCAAAAGAAAGCCCAACCGGGCTACTGGGAATAAGCACGCGCAATAGCGAGCGTTCGTGACGTGGACAATACCGCGTCGCGAACGCTACCCGGTCGTCAGAATGCTGCGACCGTGTCGCTGGAACATCGCTACCGAGTAACCCTACGTTCCAGCGTTCACGCATCAGAAGGTTGATGGGCTGATTCGCCGGGCCGGGCTGCGCTACCCAAACGCTGATCTTCGCCGGCTGGATCTTGTGTGTGAGCGGGGTCTGGACCAGGAATTGATCGCGCAGTTATCTGGCTGCGGGTTCATCGAGCGCAAACAGAATGTGGTGTTCCAAGGATTCACCGGGTCGGGGAAGTCGTATCTGGGGTGCGCGCTAGCGAAACAAGCCTGCCAGCATCGGATTCGGGCGCACTACATTCGGATGCCCGATCTTGCCGAGGCCTGGGCGTTAGCGAAAGACAAATCCCACGGGACGACCACGTTCTTGAAGAAATATGCGGCGTTCACGCTCTTAGTGATCGATGAATGGCTGCTGGATCATCCGGATGAAGCGATGCGCAGCATGCTGCTAGAGCTCTTAGAGCGTCGATACGGGAATGGTTCCACAGTGTTCTGTACGCAATATGCGCAAAAGGACTGGCATCAACGGCTTGGGTCTGGTGTGCATGCTGACGCGATCATGGACCGGATTGTGCACAACACGATCTGGGTGGAGACGGGGAGCTACAACATGCGCGAACACACGGCCATGAACGAGCAATAATCCCGCTGTTGAGAGCCAGTGGCTCTGATCGACGCGATCTACTGGCTCTCAATGGGAATAAGGGTGGCTCCCAACCGCAATATTGGGTGGCTCCCAAACCTACGAATACTCACTAACCAACCAGCCACGCTCGCCCAAGTCCGCCAGCGCATCAAGAAGTTCCGTCAGCATTACAACTTCCGACGGCCACATCAATCACTCGACCAAGCCACACCAGCATCAGCCTGGACACTATTAGCGCATACCCCAGCGACCGAACCAATCCCGCTGGTCGACCTCGAGGCCAAAGCCGCGCAGTATTGTTTAGCAGTCGTATTCGGTAGCGCACGTGGGTCTATCCGGTGTGTAACCTCGCTACATCGTGGACACTGAATCTCACCAGTTCGTGGACGCCGAATCTCACGACTTCGTACACAACTACATAACCGGCCCACAGCGTTTCGCTAACCCCGGGTAAACACTGCTGGAGTTTCCGTTTCACGCTGAGCGAAGAGTGCTTGATGCTCTTCGAATTTTCGTAGCCAGTGCGCTGTGGGATACGCCAGAAACACGCCACGAATTGAGTGGGACAGGATGAACCGGCCATGGGCTCGTAACGCGGTCAACGGCAGTGGAAACGAGAACACCACCTCACCCGACCGAGGATCCGCGAGCACGAACTCGTCGTCGGTGATCGACCGATAGTAGTCACGCTCGCCATACGTGGTCGGCAACTTGATCTGCAGGCCTTGATAGTAGACCTGGTGGTTGTCTTTGGTGACGGTCACGATCGCCGCGTCCAGGGCCTGGGTCGACTGCGGCGTGCCTGGTTCCTCTGGCAGCTGGTTCCCGTCTTTGCCGACAGCCGCGTCCAACTGATACACCGTGCCGGGGTCAATCCTGCGCCGCTGGCGATACTGCGCGGCTTTGGCCTCGAGGTCGACCAGCGGGATTGGTTCGGTCGCTGGGGTATGCGCTAATAGTGTCCAGGCTGATGCGGGTGTGGCTTGGTCGAGTGATTGATGTGGCCGTCGGAAGTTGTAATGCTGACGGAACTTCTTGATGCGCTGGCGGACTTGGTCGAGCGTGGCTGGTTGGTTCGCGTCGAGGAACCGGATGAGCGTCTGATGCGAACGCTCATTCTTGCCCTGGGTGGTGGGCTTGCCTGGCAGCCCGGTGATGGGCATCGTCCCTTTCGACGCGAGGAACACCTCGACTGTGCCGATTCGGCCTTGCCGCAGCTGGTTGAACGCGGAGGAGTTGTCGGAGAGTAACTCTTGGGGTGCCCCATATTCGGTGATCGCTCGCTCCAGTACGCCCCTCGCGTCGGCGCTGTTCTCGTTCCGCAGGTAGGCGTCGGTGCCGACATCGAACCGGCTGGCATCGTCCAGGAGCTGGTAGATCGTGACCACGATTCCGGTGGTGAGCGTGTATTCGAACGCGTCGAGTTGCCATAAGGCCATTGCGGTCGCACGCACGAATGGTATGAATGACGATTTTGGGCGTTTCCGGGGTGAGGCGTCGACCTGTCCGACGCTGGCAAGCAGCCGGGCGATCGTTGCGACAGAGGGAACCCTGCCGCCGGGGAAGTTGTCGAGCAGGGCGGCTTCGTAATGAATCGACAGGGGCCCATAGTCCCAGCCGTCGGCTTTGAGCTGTTTACGGATCCGCACGAGTTCGTTGACGACGTCGGGCCCGTATCGGCGCGCGGGCTGTTTCGGGGCGCGTGATCGCGGGTGGAGGGCTGCGGTGGATTCGTGGCTGGCACGGGTCCTGATCTTGTAGAACACACTCCGAGAGATTTTCAGCGATGTACAGAACTCTGACACGGACAGCGCGTTGGGCTGGGTGGGGTCGTAGTTGATGATCATGGCCCGGATCCGGGGCGAAAGTGCGTTCGACATTCCCCGACGGTGCCAGAATCCGGCAGGCTGGAGTGTCCACGATGTCGTGAGAGATGCTGTCCACGATGTCATGAGATCGTGTGTCCACGAAGTGATGAGACAGGACAGTGGGTCGATCCGGTAGAGATCGTGGGTGTATCTGGTAGCGCTTGCCCTGTTCGCGGGTCAGGCTGGTTGTCGACCAGTGCCAACGAGGGTTCTGGTCGACAGGAGGAAACTTCATGACCGACTACCGGCTCATCATGACGTTGCTCGTACAGCAGCGTCCCTACCGACAAATCGAAGATCTTGCGTCGTGTTCACACCGCACGATCGCCCGCGCGAAGCGCGTACTCGACGAAGAGCACATCACCACCGAAGAACAGATCGCAGCCTTCTCCGCAGAGGACCTCGACCGCCTCTTCACCGATGGACGTAGGGCTATTACGAGCGAGTTCGTGCCGATCGATATCGACGCGGTGATCGCGGCTCGCGTCGGCAGGAAGAAACCACCATTAAAAGTGTTGTGGTCACAGTACGTGAAGACGCCAGCATCGGCTGGGGCACGGTTTTACGGCTACGACCGGTTCTGCGAAATCATCACTGAACATGCCCGGACCCATGATCTGACCGCGCCAATCGCGCACTTGCCAGGACATTCGATGCAGGTCGACTGGGCTGGCACCCCAATGCAGCTGACTGACCCGATCAGTCGGCAGCACACCCGCGTCTCGGTATTCGTCGCAACGCTGCCATATTCCGGAATGGTGTTCGCCTGGGGATCACTCGATGAGAAACAGGCCGCGTGGCTCGACGCGCATCGTCGGGCACTGGAATTCTTCGGTGGTGTGCCGATGGTCATCATCCCGGATAACGCGTCCACCGCCTCGAACCAGCTCAGCCACAGCGAACGAGTCCGGGACGTCAACCCCGTCTACGCAGAATTCCTCGAACACTACGGCACCGCTGCCGTCCCCACCAGAACGTACCGGCCGCGCGATAAAGGCCATGTCGAAGCAGGCGTGAAAGTCGTCACGAACTGGGTCATCCACTTCCTCGCCGACCGCGTATTCACCTCCCTCGATGACCTCAACACGGCCATCACCGAGCAAATCGACGTCATCAATCACCGCACCCCGTTCCGCGGCGAATCTCGCTCCCGCTGGGACTGGTTCATCGAGCAAGAACGCGCCGAACTCAGCGCCCTGCCCACGCAGCGTTGGGAACCCGTCGTCTGGCGCAAAGCGCGCGTCCACCGCGACTGGCACATCCAGATCGACACCATCAAATACTCCGTCCCCTACACCTATGCCGGACGCGACGTCGAGATTCGCATGATCGGCAGTCACCTCGATGTGCTCGCCGACGGACAGGTCATCGCCTCGCACCAGGTTGGGACCACAAGAAACGCGTATGTCACCGACCCCGCACATGCCCCGGCGTTCACGGCAGACTCGGAAGGACTGTGGACGCGCGGCTACTTCATGCGGCACGCTGCGAAGATCGGACCCGCGACCGTGACCGCGCTCGAACGACTGCTGGACGCGCGACGCATCGAAGCGCAAGGCTTCCGCGCCTGCATGAACATCCTCGACCTCGGCAAACGCGGCAACCGGCTGCTGCTGGAACGCGCCTGCCAAGCATTGATCGATTCGGATCCGCCCCGATCGGTGTCGTATACGGCCGTGAAACACCAGCTCGCGCTCGTCCGCACGGAACTCGATGCCCGTCCCCGCACCACGACTGCCGCCGATACCAGGCCACCGGTTGTCGGCAGTGAGGGATTCGGGCTTCGTGATACCAGTGGCGCGCACCTCGCGGGCGCGGCCGCGTTCCGCCTCGACGCGCTCACCCGCGCCCCGAAGGACGGCGGCAAGGATGAATAACCGCCACCTCACCATCGATGACATGCCCATGTTCACCGCATTGCGAATGACAGCGTTCGGGGAAGCAGTCATCGAAATCGCCAACGATGCGGCGTTTGATGACTGGACCTTCTCCGACAAGATCCGGCACGCGTTAGCGAAAGAGACCACCGCAAGGCGTGACCGACGCCTCGCGAAACTCCTGACGTTCTCGCGCACCCCGAACCCAGCCGCGTGCGTCGAGGACGTCCACTACCTGCCCGGCCGGTCGCTGAACCCGGATGTGATCTCACGGCTCGCGGCGTGCCGTTGGCTGGAGAACGGGACGAACATCGTCATCCTCGGCACTTCCAGTGTCGGCAAGTCATTCCTCGCGCAGGCGCTGGTGAATGCCGCCTGCAGGTTGGACTACACCGCGCTCTACTACCGGCTGGATGACCTCGCGAACGAACTCGCTATCCTGCAGCCCAGAGATCCGGAACGAAAACCATTCCTCGATAGTCTGCGCGCGGCAGACCTGCTGGTATTGGACGACTTCCTCACCACACCGATCGCGAGTAACACGGCAGCGGATCTGCTCAACATCCTCGCCTCCCGCGAAGGCCATGGATCAACAGTCGTGACTTCGCAGTTCGATCCGGAAGATTGGTGGCTCTTCACGAACGAGGGTGTAGTGACGGTCTGAACCCGCCGGTTTCGAGCAGGCTGCGCGCGATGTAGTGGGTGAGGTTCCGGAAGCCGAGCGCCGAGCCGCGGAGGTGCTCGAGCCTGCCGTTG
>NZ_WBKB01000017.1 GCF_008831155.1 Gulosibacter chungangensis
ACCTGACTTAGGTCATGGTTTTGGGTTTTCAGTTTTCACTCGTTGCTGACCTGGGGTTTTGGGTTTCGTTTCGCGTGGATTTGCGCACTAAATCGGTGCGTATCATGAGGGAATGTCGCCGCACATCCGGGTCGTGACCACCGCGTCCGGGGCTCGCGCTGTCCAAATCGTGTACTCCCGCAAGGGCGGTAAACGCGACCTCGAACACATCGGCTCCGCGCACACCGACGCGGAACTTGAACTGCTCAAAGCCACCGCCCAACAACGCCTCACCGCGGACCAGCCCGAACTCGACCTCGACCTCGACGGTGGTGATCCGGCCCCGAAAAACGCACCGTTACCGATTTCCTCGACCAGGATGGGGCCGCTGCTGGACGGCCTGGACCACGCCTACCAAGCACTCGGACTCGATGCTGCTGCCGATCACGACGAGATCTTCCGCAAACTCGTGTTCGCCCGATTGATCGAACCCACCAGCAAGCTCGATTCCTTACGGGTCATGAGCGAAGTCGGCCTCGACGCCCCCTCCTACCGCACCGTCACGCGGGCCCTACCGACGTACGCGACCGAAAAGTTCCGGGGCGCACTATCCCGCGCCTGCGCGGCACGAGCAGGCCTCGGGCCAAACGCGCTCGTACTTTTCGATGTATCAACGTTATATTTTGAAACCCAAGAAGGTGATGGTTTCCGGGAACCCGGGTTCTCCAAAGAACGACGACTGGAACCACAAATCACCATCGGACTCCTCACAAACGCGGCAGGATTCCCGCTGCAACTAGACGCGTTCGAAGGAAACACCGCCGAAACCAAAACCATGCTCCCGGTGATCAACGCGTTCCGCCGCCAATACGAGCTGGAGCACGTCACGGTCGTCGCCGACGCCGGGATGCTCTCGCGCCAGAACCGGGTCGATCTGGACACCGCTGGCTTGGGCTACATCATCGGGCAACGCCTGGCCGATATGCCCTGGGTCCTCGAACAATGGCGCAAGGACCACCCTGATGCCCCGCTCGAAGAAGGCATGGTCCTCACCGAACGCACCTACACCGGCACTGCCGGTGCGCGGCGACAACATCGAATCATTTACCAGTATCGGGCCGCGCGGGCCCGTCGAACTTTGCGCGGGATCGACGCGCAGATCGCGAAAGCCGAACGCGCGGTCGCTGGCCGCGCACAACTCAAACGCAACCGGTTCATCACCGTGACTGACGAGTCGCGGGCTGTGAACCGGGAACTGGAAGCCAAAGCCCGATCGTTGGCGGGGTGGAAGGCGTACATCACCAACCTTGATGAGCAGACCGCGTCGAACCAGTTCGTGATCGATGCGTATCACCAGTTATGGCACGTGGAGAAATCCTTCCGAATGTCAAAGCACGATCTCGCGGCAAGGCCGATATTTCATCGACTCAAAGAATCGATCGATGCGCACCTCACGGTGGTGTTCGCTGCGTTGGCCGTTGCCCGACAGATTGAAGCGGTCACGGGCTGGTCATTGAAGAAATTCATCACAACCGCTCGTCGGTATCGCGAGGTCGAGATCACTGTTGGTGGGCACACCGTGACCGCGGCCGACCCGATCCCTGACGATCTTGCCCAGGCCCTCGAAGTGCTAAAGCAAGAGGGCACTAAATTGACCTAAGTCAGG
>NZ_WBKB01000018.1 GCF_008831155.1 Gulosibacter chungangensis
CTAGTGTCGCGTTTCTGAAGTTCGTTGAGGGTTGGCTTTCGCGAGTACCTGTTCCGGAGTTTTCGTCCACACGAATGGGTGCTTGCGATCGTTCCAGCCAGTAATGAATTGACGGATCTTTGCATTCAGGTCTTTCACCGACGTGAACACGCCCCGTCGGATCGCTTGCCGGTCAATGATCCCGAACCACACCTCGACCAAGTTCAACCACGACCCCGACGTAGGCGTGAAGTGGACATGAAACCGGGAATGCTTCGCAAGCCAGGCCCTCACTTCCGGCGTCTTATGGGTCGCGTAGTTATCCATCACCAAATGCAGTTCCTGCTCCGGGTACGCGCGTTCGATCTGCCGAAGAAAGCTGAGGAACTCCTGCCGGCGATGTTTCGGCTTCAGCGCCGCGGTGACCTGCCCGGTCGCGACCTCGAGCGCAGCGAACAACGTCGACGTACCGTGACGCTTATAGTCATGGGTCCGCTTCTCAGCATCCCCGATCCGCATCGGCAACATTGGTGCGGTGCGATCCAACGCTTGGATCTGGGATTTCTCGTCCACACACAGCACGATCGCGTTCTCCGGCGGCGCCAGATACAAGCCGACCACATCCGTGACTTTGCCGACCAGTTCTGGGTCGGTGGAGAACTTGAACGTCTCCGACTTCCATGGCTGGACTCCGTATTCTCGCCAGGCCCGCGCGACGGTCGCGTTCCCAATCCCAAGCCGATCCGCTAACAACCGGGAAGACCAATGCGTGACGCCGAGCTTTTTCGGTGGCGGCTTCAGTGTCGCGGTGATGATCGCGGTGTGATCGAGGTGTTTTGGTCGCCCCGACCGTGGCGCGTCGACCAGCCCTGCCAGTCCCGCTTGTTCATACCGGTTGCGCCACTTCCACACCGAGGTCGTTGTCGTGCCCAGTGCTTCGGCGATGTGCGCGTTCGCGACCCCTTCCGCGGCCATCAACACAATCCGCGCGCGAAGCACGAGGCCTGCACGCATCGAGGTTGCTCTCGTCCAGGAGACGAGTTCGTCGTGATCACCATCGTAAAGAGCAAGGGCCGGGGCTGGAGAATTCGCCATGCATTATTCTCTCAACCCACTAACCATTTAGGAACTAACGACACGCGACACTAG
>NZ_WBKB01000019.1 GCF_008831155.1 Gulosibacter chungangensis
AACGGCAGGCTCGAGCACCTCCGCGGCTCGGCGCTCGGCTTCCGGAACCTCACCCACTACATCGCGCGCAGCCTGCTCGAAACCGGCGGGTTCAGACCGTCACTACACCCTCGTTCGTGAAGAGCCAGTTTGGTGGCGGGTCTTGGTCCCCAAAACCACACCTCGACGTTGAGCATTTGCTGTCATCGAAAAATGCTCGCGATGAATTCCAGAAGAAACTCGCGGATGCGGGTCTGGAGATATCAGCGCTCAATGCCAGCGGGAATCAGCTGCACCCTGCGGAGCCAGGGAACGATGAGCTGACCAGGGACGTTGTGCGAGTTGCTGGTGAGCTTGGGGTGGAGACCGTCGTGTTGATGTCTGGGCTTCCAGCTGGCGTCCCGGGAGATCAGATGCCGAACTGGATTACTACCTCGTGGCCGCCTGAAACCACCCAGATGTTGCAGTATCAGTGGAACGAGGTGGCACTGCCCTATTGGGAAGGCTTCGCGAAATTCTCGACCGCGCAGGGAGTTAGCAAACTCGCGGTTGAGATGCACGCGAACCAGCTTGTGTACAACGTGCCCTCACTGTTGCACCTACGCCGTGAAATCGGTGACATTGTCGGCGCGAATTTTGACCCGAGTCACCTCATGTGGATGGGAGCGGACCCGCTCGAGGCGGTCGCTGCGCTCAGTGGCGCTATCTATCACGTGCACGCCAAAGACACTCGGATTGAGCAAGCAGCCGCGGTGCGGAGCCGACTTGAATATTTGACGGTTGACCACCCGCTCGAGCGGTCATGGAACTACGTCACTGTCGGTCGCGGTAATGCCGTTGCATTTTGGCGTGAACTCATTAGCGAGCTCCAAAAGGCCGGTTACGACGATGCGCTTTCGATTGAGCATGAGGACGCCCAGGTGAGCGGTGCGGATGGTGTTCGCGAGGCGGCGGCGACGCTCAAGGCGGCACTGGCCGACTAGTGTCGCGTGTCGTTAGTTCCTAAATGGTTAGTGGGTTGAGAGAATAATGCATGGCGAATTCTCCAGCCCCGGCCCTTGCTCTTTACGATGGTGATCACGACGAACTCGTCTCCTGGACGAG
>NZ_WBKB01000002.1 GCF_008831155.1 Gulosibacter chungangensis
GTATTTCGAATTTTGCTGGTGTGGATGCGTTTTGTGTTCATGTCAGTGTTGTTCATTTACGGAGAGTTTGATCCTGGCTCAGGACGAACGCTGGCGGCGTGCTTAACACATGCAAGTCGAACGATGAAGCCTTAGCTTGCTTTGGTGGATTAGTGGCGAACGGGTGAGTAACACGTGAGCAACGTGCCCAGAACTCTGGAATAACTTCAGGAAACCGGAGCTAATACTGGATAGGTGCCGAGGCCGCATGGTCTTTGGTTGGAAAGATTTATCGGTTCTGGATCGGCTCACGGCCTATCAGCTTGTTGGTGGGGTAATGGCCTACCAAGGCGACGACGGGTAGCCGGCCTGAGAGGGTGACCGGCCACACTGGGACTGAGATACGGCCCAGACTCCTACGGGAGGCAGCAGTGGGGAATATTGCACAATGGGCGCAAGCCTGATGCAGCAACGCCGCGTGAGGGATGACGGCCTTCGGGTTGTAAACCTCTTTTAGTAGGGAAGAAGCGCAAGTGACGGTACCTGCAGAAAAAGCACCGGCTAACTACGTGCCAGCAGCCGCGGTAATACGTAGGGTGCAAGCGTTGTCCGGAATTATTGGGCGTAAAGAGCTCGTAGGCGGTTTGTCGCGTCTGCTGTGAAAGCCCGGGGCTCAACCCCGGGTCTGCAGTGGGTACGGGCAGACTTGAGTGCGGTAGGGGAGATTGGAATTCCTGGTGTAGCGGTGGAATGCGCAGATATCAGGAGGAACACCGATGGCGAAGGCAGATCTCTGGGCCGTTACTGACGCTGAGGAGCGAAAGCATGGGGAGCGAACAGGATTAGATACCCTGGTAGTCCATGCCGTAAACGTTGGGCGCTAGATGTGGGGACCATTCCACGGTTTCTGTGTCGTAGCTAACGCATTAAGCGCCCCGCCTGGGGAGTACGGCCGCAAGGCTAAAACTCAAAGGAATTGACGGGGGCCCGCACAAGCGGCGGAGCATGCGGATTAATTCGATGCAACGCGAAGAACCTTACCAAGGCTTGACATATACCGGAAACACTGAGAGATCAGTGCCCTCCTTTGGAGTCGGTATACAGGTGGTGCATGGTTGTCGTCAGCTCGTGTCGTGAGATGTTCGGTTAAGTCCGGCAACGAGCGCAACCCTCGTCCTATGTTGCCAGCGGGTTATGCCGGGGACTCATGGGATACTGCCGTGGTCAACACGGAGGAAGGTGGGGATGACGTCAAATCATCATGCCCCTTATGTCTTGGGCTTCACGCATGCTACAATGGCCGGTACAGTGGGTTGCGATACCGTGAGGTGGAGCGAATCCCAAAAAGCCGGTCTCAGTTCGGATTGGGGTCTGCAACTCGACCCCATGAAGTCGGAGTCGCTAGTAATCGCAGATCAGCAACGCTGCGGTGAATACGTTCCCGGGCCTTGTACACACCGCCCGTCAAGTCATGAAAGTCGGTAACACCCGAAGCCGGTGGCCTAACCACTTTTTGTGGGGGGAGCTGTCGAAGGTGGGATCGGTGATTAGGACTAAGTCGTAACAAGGTAGCCGTACCGGAAGGTGCGGCTGGATCACCTCCTTTCTAAGGAGTATTTTTGAACATCCAGTACAGCGCGAATGTCGTTGTTGGGTGTGGGTGGAACATTAGACATTGTGTGTACGCTGTTGGGTCCTGGAGGACCGGACACGCGAAGGAACGGAGCGCGTAAGCGTGGTTCTTTTGGGTGACGGTTTTCTTTCGGGCCAGTTCCAAACCATGGACATTGTTTTGTGGGGCGGGTTGGGTTCGACTGTATGTTGAGAACTACATAGTGGACGCGAGCATCTTAGAAATGCCCGTCATTACAGCCAGCGTGTCTGGTTGTGGTGGTTGGTGTTTCTTGTAGTTTCTGAAAAGTTCAATTTCTTGATTGGGTTTTTCTTGATTTCTATTCATGTAAGCAAATTTCTAAGAGCAAATGGTGGATGCCTTGGCATCTGGAGCCGATGAAGGACGTAGTAATCTGCGATAAGCCTCGGGGAGTCGATAAACGGGCGTTGATTCGAGGATTTCCGAATGGGGGAACCCGGCCGCATTGTGTGTGGTCACTCCCACCTGAATATATAGGGTGGTGAGGGGGAACGTGGGGAAGTGAAACATCTCAGTACCCACAGGAAGAGAAAACAATAGTGATTCCGTGAGTAGTGGCGAGCGAAAGTGGATGAGGCTAAACCGAGTGTGTGTGATACCGGGTAGGGGTTGCATGTTCGGGGTTGTGGGACTTCTAGGGTCGTTCTATCCGACGGCCGGCGTGAGCGTGTTGTGTAGGTGAACAGGTTTGAATGCCTGACCGTAGGGGGTGCGAGTCCCGTAGCTGAAACATGGCATGCGCGTTGTGGAGTATCCCAAGTAGCGCGGAGCCCGTGAAACTCTGTGTGAATCTGTCGGGACCACCCGATAAGCCTAAATACTTCTGGATGACCGATAGCGGACAAGTACCGTGAGGGAAAGGTGAAAAGTACCCCGGGAGGGGAGTGAAATAGTACCTGAAACCATTTGCTTACAATCCGTCGGAGCCTTTTGGGGTGACGGCGTGCCTTTTGAAGAATGAGCCTGCGAGTTAGTGATGTGTGGCGAGGTTAACCCGTGTGGGGTAGCCGTAGCGAAAGCGAGTCTGAAGAGGGCGTTGAGTCGTATGTTCTAGACCCGAAGCGAAGTGATCTATCCATGGCCAGGTTGAAGCGAGGGTAAAGCCTTGTGGAGGACCGAACCCACCTAGGTTGAAAACTGGGGGGATGAGCTGTGGTTAGGGGTGAAAGGCCAATCAAACTTCGTGATAGCTGGTTCTCTCCGAAATGCATTTAGGTGCAGCGTTGCGTGTTTCTTGCTGGAGGTAGAGCTACTGGATGGCCGATGGGCCCGACAAGGTTACTGACGTCAGCCAAACTCCGAATGCCGGTAAGTGAGAGCGTAGCAGTGAGACGGTGGGGGATAAGCTTCATCGTCGAGAGGGAAACAACCCAGACCACCAATTAAGGTCCCTAAGCGTGTGCTAAGTGGAAAAGGATGTGGAGTTGCATAGACAACCAGGAGGTTGGCTTAGAAGCAGCCATCCTTGAAAGAGTGCGTAATAGCTCACTGGTCAAGTGATTCCGCGCCGACAATGTAGCGGGGCTCAAGCACACCACCGAAATTGTGGAACTCCAATTTAGTTTGGGGTTGGTAGGAGAGCGTCGTGTACTGGGTGAAGCGGTGGCGGGAGCCGATCGTGGACGGTGCACGAGTGAGAATGCAGGCATGAGTAGCGAAAGACGGGTGAGAAACCCGTCCTCCGAATGACTAAGGGTTCCAGGGTCAAGCTAATCTTCCCTGGGTTAGTCGGGTCCTAAGGCGAGGCCGACAGGCGTAGTCGATGGATAACGGGTTGATATTCCCGTACCGATGTTGTGACCGCCCAATGCGAGCCGATAATGCTAAGCACGTGAAGCGTTGTTGCTGCCTTCGGGTGGCTTCAGTGTGGAGGGTGTGAACCGAGTTGGTGAGTGTAGCGTATTAACAGGTGTGACGCAGGAAGGTAGCCGAGCCGGGTGAATGGTTGTATCCGGGCAAGGATGTAGGGCAAGTGATAGGCAAATCCGTCACTTATTAAGCCTGAGATCTGATGCGGAAGTCCTTTTGGACGTAGTTGGTGATCCTATGCTGCCGAGAAAAGCATCGACGTGAGGTTGCAGTGTTGCCCGTACCCATAACCGACACAGGTGGTCAGGTAGAGAATACTAAGGAGATCGAGAGAATCGTGGTGAAGGAACTCGGCAAAATGCCCCCGTAACTTCGGGAGAAGGGGGGCCATCCGCTTATAGCGCTTTACGCGTGAAGGGGTGTGGTGGCCGCAGAGACCAGTGGGACTCGACTGTTTATCAAAAACACAGGTCCGTGCGAAGTCGCAAGACGATGTATACGGACTGACGCCTGCCCGGTGCTGGAAGGTTAAGAGGAAGGGTTAGCTTTGGCGAAGCCTTGAATTTAAGCCCCAGTAAACGGCGGTGGTAACTATAACCATCCTAAGGTAGCGAAATTCCTTGTCGGGTAAGTTCCGACCTGCACGAATGGCGTAACGAATTCCCAGCTGTCTCCACCGCGAACTCGGCGAAATTGCAGTACGAGTAAAGATGCTCGTTACGCGCAGCAGGACGAAAAGACCCCGTGACCTTTACTATAGCTTGGTATTGGTGACTGGTGTGGCTTGTGTAGGATAGGTGGGAGACTGTGAAGCATGGACGCTAGTTCGTGTGGAGTCGTTGTTGAAATACCACTCTGGTCATTCTAGTTATCTAACTTCGGACCGTGATCCGGTTCAGGGACAGTGCCTGGTGGGTAGTTTAACTGGGGCGGTTGCCTCCTAAAGAGTAACGGAGGCGCCCAAAGGTTCCCTCAGCCTGGTTGGTAATCAGGTTTTGAGTGTAAGTGCACAAGGGAGCTTGACTGTGACACTGACAGGTGGAGCAGGGACGAAAGTCGGGACTAGTGATCCGGCAGTGGCTTGTGGAAGCGCTGTCGCTCAACGGATAAAAGGTACCTCGGGGATAACAGGCTGATCTTGCCCAAGAGTCCATATCGACGGCATGGTTTGGCACCTCGATGTCGGCTCGTCGCATCCTGGGGCTGGAGTAGGTCCCAAGGGTTGGGCTGTTCGCCCATTAAAGCGGTACGCGAGCTGGGTTCAGAACGTCGTGAGACAGTTCGGTCTCTATCCGCTGCGCGCGTTGGAAGTTTGAGGAGATCTTTCTTTAGTACGAGAGGACCGAGAAGGACGAACCTCTGGTGTGTCAGTTGTTCTGCCAAGGGCATGGCTGATTTGCTACGTTCGGGATGGATAACCGCTGAAAGCATCTAAGCGGGAAGCCGGCTTCGAGATGAGACTTCCTACCCTTTTGTGGGGGTGAGGTTCCCAGTAGATGACTGGGTTGATAGGCCGGATGTGGAAGCGCGGTAACGTGTGGAGCTGACCGGTACTAATAGACCGAAGATTTGATTACATGTATTCCAGACTGTTGTGGTCTGGGGGTGTTCGCGTCCGTTGTGTGGTTCTCGATATATAGTCGAGCACCATTCCTAGCACTGTGAAGTGTGTCCACTATTTGGTGGGTTCGTTTCACGGGGTGTTGGGTGTGGTGGTTGATAATTCGATAGTGTTTCGGTGGTTATAGCGAGATGGAAACGCCCGGTTACATTCCGAACCCGGAAGCTAAGCGTCTTTGCGCCGATGGTACTGCATGGGGGACTGTGTGGGAGAGTAGGTCACTGCCGGACTTCTTTTATAGAGGGGATATCCTGTTTGGGGTATCCCCTCTTTTCCAAACACAAAACTGCCCTCTTGTCTTGTGAACACGTAGACTAGGGGCCAATAACTCCACAGCGCACCGACGAAGGGAAGAGAAAATGGCTGAAGAACGCGGTGAAGGACGCGGAGACCGAAACCGAGCAGGTGACGGCCAACCAAATCACCAGAACCGAGGACGGTCTGGCAGCCACGATTCCCGCGACGGTGCGCGCGGCGGTAGCTCGCCACGCGATGGCGGCTACCGCAAACGCAACGATTCTTACCGCAGTAGCGACGACCGACGCACATCGTCTGATCGCGGTGGCGAGCGCAAGCAATACGGTCGTGATGGTGAACGCAAGTCCTACGGTCGTGACAATGATCGACGTAGTTCTTACGGCCGCGACGGTGAACGCAAGTCCTACGGTCGTGACAATGATCGACGTAGTTCCTATGGCCGTGATGGCGAACGTAAGTCGTCGTACGGCCGCGACGGTGAACGCAAGTCCTACGGTCGTGACGGTGAACGTAAGTCGTACGGCCGCGATGGCGAGCGCAAGTCCTACGGTCGTGACAATGATCGACGTAGCTCTTATGGTCGTGATGGCGAACGTAAGTCGTATGGTCGTGACGGTGAACGTAAGTCATACGGTCGTGATGACGATCGCCGGAAGTCATATGGCCGAGACGGCGAGCGTCGACCTTATGCCAAGGGCGGCGATCGCAAGGACTTCAAGCGAGATGGGGAACGTCGCCCATACCGCAGCAACGATGATCGTCGTGGATCCTACGGCCGTGATGATGATCGCCGGAGGTCCTACGGTCGAGATGACGAACGTCGCAACTCCTACGGCAGGGACGGCGGCCGACGCGAATTCCGCGGCGGTAACGACCGTCGGGATTCCCGCGGTGGTCGTGAACAGCGGGAAGAAAATAGCGCCCGCCTCGTTCCAGCCCGTCCGCAGGAGCTGCGGGCAGTCCGCGCAGAGCATGAGGACCCGATCATTCCCGAGGGGATCACAGAGCGGGATCTTGATGGCAAAGCGCGGATGGAACTCAAGACGCTTTCCAAGGAGAACGCAGAGTTCGTTGCCAAGCACTTGGCCATGGCATCCATCCTTATCGATAATGACCCGGAGCTTGCGCACCAGCATGCGCTGAGCGCATCCCGTCGGGGCGGGCGTATTGCTATGGTTCGCGAAGCTCTCGCCATCACGGCATATTCCGTCGGTGACTTCGCATTGGCGCTTCGCGAACTTCGTACCTACCGCCGAATCTCTGGCAACGACGATCAGGTACCACTCATGGTGGACTGCGAACGCGGCCTGGGCCGTCCCGACCGGGCACTCGAACTTGGTCGATCAATCGACAAGAAGACGCTCCCGGTGGAGCAGCAAGTGCAACTGGCCATCGCGATGTCCGGCGCACGTCTGGACCAGGGCCAGCCGGAACTTGCGCTTGCAGAGCTAGAGATCCCGCAGCTGGACCGCACTCGTGCCTTCGACTACAGCCCGGGACTCTTCAGTGCATATGCCACGGTCCTTGAAGACCTCGACCAGGGCGAAGAAGCGAAGCTATGGCACAAGGCAGCGAAGCGAGCAGTAGCTGCGCTCGAGGCCGTCTCGCACAATGAATTCGAGACCATCGAGATCTATTCCGAAGACGTCGAACTGGCAGAAGAGTCGGGGGAGGAACCGCAGTCAGAACTCGAGGATGCAGTTTCGACTGACGCCGACGCGGAAGAAGCTGTAGCGGCGACCCTTGAAACGGAGTCGACAGAAGCTTTCCGCGAAGAAGAAGCTCACCGCACGGATGAAGCGCCACTCGCAGAATCTGACGAATCCACGGAAGAAGCTCCGAGCTTCGAGCTCGAGAACTCCGAAATCGACTTGCCTGCTGTCACCGAGTCAATCGAGAAGCAGATTCAGACTGAGTACGAAGAGATTCTCGCGGAAGTTGAAGCTGCTGCCGACGCGGCTGCGGCGGACCAGTCGGAAAATGTAGCCCAAGCGGAGCCCGAAGAACCATTCGAGCTTCGAGTTCTTGCCGAAGACACCCTTGAGCCCATCGACGAGGTCGCTCCTGCAGGCTCCTCGGACGACGCTGCCAGCCCCGCGGCGGAACCTGGCGCGCCAGAGACAGCAGTGTCGGAGGCGAAGGGTACCGTCGAAGATAAGTCAGACAGCGAAGACGAAAAAGACTCTGATTCTGACTCGGATGAGGACTCGCATCCTTCGCTCTTCGAATTCTAAGGAGAACCTGTGGCACTGTTTCGTTCGGGAACGGGGAATGCGCCTGCGCCGCTCGACGGCGCGGATGTAATTCTTGCCGACCTTGATGGCGTCGTCTACAAGGGTAAGGACGCGGTTCCCTATGCCGTTGAGTCGCTCAACGGATATGCAAGCCGGGGAATTCGTGTCGCCTACATTACGAACAATGCATCGAGGACAGATGCCTCTGTGGCCGAGCAATTGCGTGGCTTCGGGCTCGGAACGCAGCCAGAGGATGTGGTGACGAGCCCGCAAGCTGCCGTCCAGATGCTGCGCGACCTCGTCGCTCCCGGGGCACTCGTGCTGGTTGTCGGTGGGGATGGACTGGTCGATGAGCTGCAGAAGGCCGGTTTCCGGATTACTCGATCGGCGGATGACCGTCCGGATGCAGTAGTGCAGGGCTTCGCCCCGAATGTGGGGTGGCAGCACCTGGCGGAGGCATCCTTCGCGCTTGCGCGCGATATTCCTTGGGTTGCCACGAACCAGGACTGGACTATCCCGTTGGAGCGGGGCATTGCACCGGGCAACGGCACGCTCGTCTCGGCGGTTCACACGGCGGTTGCCAAACTGCCGTTGGTCGCCGGGAAGCCAGAAACCCCACTATTTGAAGCGGCTCAGGCCCGGTTCGGCGCGAAGGCCGCGATCATGGTCGGTGATCGTTTGGACACCGACATTAAGGGTGCTCGCGCCGCGGGAATCCGTTCTGCCCTCGTACTCACCGGCATCGACGGACCAAAGCAGCTCATTGCCGCGAGTCCGCTCGAACGACCGGACTACATTCTCGCGGATATGCGCGGCCTCGCCGAACCGTATCCCAATGTGGTTATTGAACATCCTGCGGCAGAAGTGGTGGACGCCCGCGTCGGCGCTGAGCGCTGTGTGCTGAACGGCATTGATCTGCAGATCAAGTCCAAGGGGAAAGACAAACTCAATCTCCTGCGCGCGGCGTGCGCCGCGATCTGGAACTCCGACAAGCTGATTTATGCGTTGCAGATTCCCGAGCAGCTCTATCAGCAGTGGGACGCGCAATCGTGAACGACGAGGAACATGCGGTAGCACCGGAGCGGATGGAGCCGGTACCGCATCCGATCGAGGAACTGCCACTGCAAGAGCGCGCGGCGGCCTATGAGCATGAACTTGAGCAGCTCCGTGGCGTGCTCGACGGTACAGATTCCGAGCTGGACTTCGGGGCCTGACTATGGCGGAGCGACTTGATCGTGAACTGACCAAGCGTGGCCTCGCCCGCAGTCGCACGGCCGCAGCGCGTTTGATCGAATCTGGAACTGTAACGCTGAACGGCGTATCCGTCACGAAACCCTCACAGTCAGTCCAGGCCGACGACCGGCTCGAAGTCGTCGAGCCGGAGCCCTATGTATCTCGTGCGGCGTACAAGCTCATTCGAGCGCTCGGGGAATTCGACATTGACCCGAGCGGGGCAGTGGCGCTCGATTTAGGCGCATCCACCGGTGGGTTCACCCAGGTACTACTCGAACGCGGTGCCAGCGAGGTGATCGCCCTCGATGTCGGTCACGATCAGCTTGATCCGATGCTGCGAAGCGACCCGCGAGTGACCGTCATTGAGGGTGAAAACGCGCGCTATCTGACCGAAAGTCGACTAGACGCTTCGATTCGTGCCAGCCGCATCAACCGGGCCCCGATACCCACCGCGGCGATCTCACTCGTGGTGGGAGACCTCTCGTTCATTTCCTTGCGGTACATCCTTCCGGTCCTCCTCGAAGCAGCACCGAATCTGCGGCATGCAGCCCTGCTTGTTAAGCCGCAGTTTGAGGTTGGTAGAAAGTACGTGCGGGGCGGAATCGTGACCGACTCGGCCGTCGCGACCGAGGCGGTGATTGATATCGTTCGAGAAGCGATTGATCTCGGCTGGCAGGCCAGAGGGTTCGCGTCATCCCCGATTACCGGCACCCACGGCAACCACGAATATCTCTTGTGGCTGTCTCGTTCAGGGACAACTGCGTCACAATGGGAAGATCGCGTTCGAGGGATCATGATGAAAGGGGCGGAATGAAATCTTTGGAGAAAGCACCACCCCGTCGCATCCTGGTGGTCAGCCACTTTGCCCGGCAAGAGGCAATCGACACCAGTGTGAACGTCATTCGGCGTCTCGATAATGCCGGAATTGTCGCTGTCCTGGAAGCGCAAACTGCCTCCGACCTTGACGCGCGATCCGGGGTCAACCTCCCCTCGTCCGTCGAGCGACTCGGGCGAGATTGTGACGTCAGCGACTGTGAACTTGTGGTTGTGCTCGGTGGCGACGGCACCATCCTGCGTGGCGTTGAAGTTGCCCGCCCGGCGGATGTGCCCGTGCTCGGTGTGAACCTAGGCCACGTTGGTTTTCTCGCCGAAAGCGAGAAAGAAGCCCTGCCCGATGTCGTGCGAGGCATCATCTCGCGAAAATATGACGTTGAAGAACGCCTGGCCCTCCACATTGAAGTCGAGGATCCGGCCGGCAATGTGCAGCGCGACTGGGCACTCAACGATGCCGCAATCGAAAAAGGTAATCGTGAGCGGATGCTGGACATCATGATCTGGATCGACGGTGAGCCGCTCTCAAGTTTTGGCTGCGACGGTGTGCTGTTTTCGACCCCCACGGGGTCCACCGCCTACTCGTTCTCTGCCGGTGGGCCGGTCGTGTGGCCACAGGTGGAAGCCATCGTGCTTGTGCCCGTTTCGGCACACGCGCTCTTTGCGAAACCGCTCGTCGTCGGGCCAGATTCTGAGCTTTCCGTGGAAGTGCAGCCGCGGGACGGAGGTTCTGCGGTGCTCTGGCTGGATGGCCGTCGCTCCATCGAACTGACGGCAGGGGCACTCGTGAAAGCGAAGCGCTCCCCACAATCCGTGAAGCTGGCTCGACTGCACCAGTCGCCCTTCACGACTCGACTCGTCAACAAATTCCAACTTCCCGTCGTTGGCTGGCGGGGTAAGGCGCACTAATGCTCGAAGACATCGAGATCCGCGGGCTCGGAGTAATTGACCAGGCTCGACTCCCACTTGGACGAGGATTTACCGCGATCACCGGTGAAACCGGTGCCGGTAAGACCATGGTGGTCACGGCGCTAGGCCTCCTACTTGGAGGACGGTCCTCGGCAAATGCGGTCCGAAAGGATGCCGAACGAGCAAAAGTTGATGGTCACTTGCTCGTCGAAGCGGACGGGGAATATGCCCAGTTCGTGGATGCGGCTGGCGGAGAAGTCGAAACGTTCACGGATGATGATGGCCGCGAGCGAGGGGCCGTGGTGATCTCGCGACAGATCGCCAAGAACGGTCGTTCGCGAGCGTGGCTCGGTGGTCAGTCGGTGCCGGCCAGCACGCTCGTGGAGGGTGGGGAGCTCCTTGTCGCGATCCACGGTCAATCTGAACAACTTCGCTTGACCCAAGAAGGCGCCCAGCGTTCTGCGCTTGACCAGTACGGCGGTGAAGAAACTGCAACTGCGCTGGCGGAGTTCAGCTCACGCTTCGAAGCACTCGCAACGCTGCGTGCGGAACTTTCGGAACTCGGCGCATCCGCTGCCGACCGCGAAGCCGAGCGGGAGCGCCTCCGGGCCCTGATTGATGTGGTTGAAGCGGTCAAGCCGGAACTCGGTGAGGACGAGTTGCTGCTGCGTCGGATTGAACGGCTTAGCAACCGCGAGCAGCTGCGCGCCGACATTGGCGGCGCACACACCCTGCTGGCTGGGGAAGTGCCCGGCGGGTCACTCGGTGAGCGTGTGCGGGATGTGCGCGCGAGTATTGACCGGGGCTTCCGGTCGGATGCATCCCTCGACCTCGCCGCAGAAAACGCCGCGGACTTGGAATACGCGATCGATGAACTCGCTGAAAACCTCGCGAGCTACCTCGCTGACCTCGACACTGACGGTGTGGGCGAACTCGACTCGCTCAATGATCGACTGGCGGCGATTGAGCAGCTCAAACGGGATTACGGCAAAGACCTCGAAGAGATTCTCAAGGACTACGAGCAGGCCGGTATCCGGCTTCTCGAACTCGCCGGAGACGATACCCGCCTACCGCAGCTACGCGAAGAAGTGACTGAGGCAGAGCAAGCTCTGGAAGACGCCGCTTCGAAGCTTACGAGTGTCCGTCAGGCCGCAGCCGAGCGCTTGCAACAGGAAGCCACCGAAGAGCTTCGCGCACTGGCTATGCCGAACGCAACCCTAGTGGTGAGCGTCACCTCGGAAGAGAAAATCCGCAGGCACGGGCGTGACCGGATTGAATTCCTCTTGACCCCGCATCCGGGGAGCGACCCGACACCGCTGCGGACGGGGGCATCCGGTGGTGAACTCAGCCGTGTCATGCTTGCGCTCGAGGTGGTGCTGGCCGGTGCCAACCCGGTGCCCACACTCGTGTTCGACGAAGTGGATGCGGGTGTTGGCGGGGCGGCAGCCCTCGAAATCGGTGCCCGGCTGCAACGACTTGCCCGATCGAGCCAGGTCATTGTGGTTACCCACCTCGCTCAAGTGGCGGCGTTTGCCGACCACCATGTGCGGATTGAAAAGCTCACCGAGGCCGGGGTGACGAGTTCCTCGATCCGCGAACTGGGCGAATCCGAGCGGGTGGAAGAAATGACGCGGCTACTTAGCGGCCTCACCGACTCAGAATCCGGACAGGCACACGCACAGGAATTACTGCGGCGAGCCGCGCAATCGAACGCAACCGTCGCTAGGTGATATAGGATCGAAATCCGTGAATGACGCAACTGCACCAGCCCCATCCGCGCCAACCGAAACTCCGGTCAAGCAAATCTTCGTGACGGGCGGTGTGGTCTCCTCGCTCGGCAAGGGTCTGACTGCGGCCAGCCTCGGCAACCTGCTTACCGCACGCGGTCTGCGTGTTGTTATGCAGAAGCTCGACCCCTACCTCAACGTGGATCCCGGCACGATGAACCCGTTCCAGCACGGTGAAGTATTCGTGACTGAAGACGGCGCTGAAACCGACCTTGACATCGGGCACTACGAGCGGTTCCTTGATGTGAACCTCACCGAAGCGGCCAACGTAACCACCGGGCAGATCTACTCGCGCGTCATCGAAAAGGAACGTGCGGGAGAATACCTCGGTGAAACGGTACAGGTCATCCCGCACATCACCGATGAGATCAAGCGCCGGATGCGCCTCCAGGCCACCGAAGAACCGCGCCCCGATGTGATCATCACCGAGGTCGGTGGCACGATCGGTGACATCGAATCGCAGCCGTTCATTGAATCCGCACGGCAGATTCGTCACGAGCTTGGCCGCAATAACGTGTTCTTCGTGCACGTCTCGCTTGTGCCATTCATGGGAGCTTCGGGGGAGCAGAAGACAAAGCCCACGCAGCATTCCGTTGCTGCGCTTCGCTCCGCGGGTATCCAGCCGGATGCGCTGGTGCTGCGAAGTGATCGTCCCGTCACGGACTCGAACAAAGCGAAGATTGCGCTCATGTGTGACGTTGAGGCAGAAGCCGTCGTC
Source organism: Gulosibacter chungangensis (assembly GCF_008831155.1). Classification (GTDB taxonomy): domain Bacteria; phylum Actinomycetota; class Actinomycetes; order Actinomycetales; family Microbacteriaceae; genus Gulosibacter; species Gulosibacter chungangensis. Next base: position 13,034 of record NZ_WBKB01000002.1, read on the forward strand.
AACACCCCGGACCTTTCTTCGATCTACGAAATCCCGCGCACACTGCACGAACAGGGCCTCGATGAGTACATCATCGAGCAGTTGCGGCTGAATGTTGGCGAATTCGACTTCGCCGACTGGGAACGCCTACTGAACGTGGTCCATGACCCGAAAGAGACTGTCACCATCGCGCTCGTTGGCAAGTACGTGGACCTGCCCGACGCGTATCTTTCGGTGACCGAAGCGATCCGCGCAGGAGCATTCGCGCACGGTTCGCGCGCGCAGATCTGCTGGATTCCTTCGGACGAATGCGAAACCCCGGAGGGTGCCGCCGCCAAGCTGTCGGATGTTGATGGCATCGTCGTACCCGGTGGCTTCGGGATCCGCGGAATCGAGGGCAAACTCGGCGCGTTGCGCTTTGCTCGTGAGAACCGCATTCCAACCCTCGGTATCTGCCTCGGGATGCAGTGCATGGTGATTGAAGCCGCGCGGAACCTCGCCGGTATTGAGGGCGCCTCGTCTTCAGAGTTTGACGAGAACATCGAGCACCCGGTGATCGCAACCATGGCCGAACAGGTCGATATCGTGCAAAGTGGGCAACTCGGTGGCACCATGCGCCTCGGTTCCTACCCCGCGAAACTCGCGGCTGGCTCGGTTGTCGCAACCTCCTATGGCGAGGAGGACGTCACCGAGCGACACCGTCACCGCTACGAAGTGAATAACGCCTACCGCGAGCAGATTGCGGATGCCGGCCTCAGCTTCTCGGGCACCTCACCGGATGGCTCCCTCGTGGAGTTCGTTGAACTGCCCGCCGACGCGCATCCCTTCTACGTTGGCACCCAGGCGCATCCCGAACTCAAGTCACGTCCGAACCGAGCTCATCCGCTGTTCAGTGGCCTGCTCGGTGCGGCACTTGAGCGCCAGGCTGCGAGCCGCCTGGTCGAAGTCGACGAAGAAAATAACGAAGGCTAAGCGATGAGCGTCTCCGAGTCTTCCAGCGCGCCAGAATTCCGGGATGTTCCGGAAACGCATGAAATTCTGGAAAGCACCACGCCGTATCGCGGCTGGGTGTGGAACCTGCGCTCGGAGACGCTCCGCTATGGCGACAACGATATCCAACGCGAATTCGTAGACCACACCGGTGCCGTGCAGATCATCGCGCTCGACGAAAACGACCGGGTGCTGTTCATCCGTCAATACCGCCACCCGGTTCGCGCACGCACTTGGGAAATTCCCGGGGGACTCTTGGATGCACCGGGAGAATCGGCGCTCGCGGCCGCGAAGCGGGAGCTCGCGGAAGAAGCCGATTATGCCGCCGCCAACTGGTCGGTGCTGGTCGATTTCTGGACCACCCCCGGCGGCTCAAGTGAATCCATCCGGGTGTATCTTGCGACCGGGCTCACACCGACCAGCGAAGCCTTTGTCCGAGAGCACGAAGAGGCCGATATTGAGATCGCCTGGGTGACTCTCGACGACGCCGTAGCGGCGATCCTCCGCGGTGACCTGCACAACCCCGCGGTGTGCGTCGGTATTCTCGCGGCCAACGAATCACGTCGGCAGAACTGGCAGACCCTGCGGGATGCTGAAGCAGAGTGGTCGACCCGCCCGGATTTCCCAGCCGTAACTCCAAGGGCACTTGACGGTGGCAAACGCGCCTGATGACGCATCCGTGAGTCGCGAGAAGACGAGCGGGCGCACAGCACTTCAACGGGTCGTTGAACGCTACCTCCGGTATCTCACCATCGAACGCGGCCTGTCGGCGAACTCTTTACAGGCCTATCGGCGCGACCTCGATCGGTACACCGAGTTCCTTACCCAGCAGGGGATAACCGAGCCCGGCGGTATTACGCCTGAGCATTCAAGAGCGTTCATTGCTTGGTTGCGCGCACCGAAACTCGAAGGCGGCCTGGAACTGGCCGCTTCCTCCACCGGACGCGCGGCATCCAGCATCCGAAGCCTGCATCGCTTCATGGAGGATGAGGGAGAGGTTTCGGAAGATGCCACCCGGGACCTTCGCTCTCCAAAGCTGCCGAGCCGACTGCCGAAGGCGCTGACGGTTGACGAAGTTCAGCGTTTGTTAGATGCCGCCAGTGGTGACGATCCGCAACAGCTACGCAATCGGGCGCTACTTGAATTGCTGTACGCCACCGGTGCCCGCATCAGCGAGGCGGTGTCCCTCAACGTGGACGACGTGATTGATCGTGATTTCGTCCGAGTGCTGGGTAAAGGTGGCAAGCAGCGGATTGTGCCGCTCGGTTCCTATGCCCAGGAAGCCTTGGACGCCTATCTCGTGCGCGTACGGCCACGTTTCGCGGCACAGGGGACCGGGAGTCCCAGACTCTTCCTCGGCGTGCGTGGAGGGCCGTTATCTCGCCAATCGGCGGGACTCATACTGCAAGAGATTGCGGATCGTGCGGAGCTCGGGAAATCGGTGTCCCCACACACGCTGCGCCATTCCTTTGCCACGCACCTCATGCAAGGTGGCGCCGACGTGCGGGTGGTGCAGGAACTGCTGGGCCACGCCTCGGTTTCGACCACCCAGATCTATACCAAGGTGACCCAAGATGCACTGCGAGAAATGTACGCCACCGCGCATCCCCGTGCCCGCTGAGACGGTCGATCCACTACCGTTCAGATCCACTACCGCTCAAAGAGGAGCGGCTCCTGGTCATCGATCTGAATTTTCACCGTATAGGCGAAGAGCCCATTCTCGAGGAGAATGAGCTCTGAGCGGGTGCTGAGCGTGGTCGAGATTGTCTCTATTCGCGCGCTTGGATCCGCGGGGTTGATCCCTTGAGGCGTTTCCTTCGGCCGGACCGACAGCGGTGGGACTGAATTCTGATCGGGTTCGACATCCGGAACCGTGCTGTTCGGACCGTCCGGCAGCGGCTCCTCAGTGGGCTCCGGCGAGGGTTCACTGCCCGAGGTGGGGTTCGGTTCCTTAGTGGAAGGGTCCTTGGTGGAAGGGGAATCAGTATTACTCGAGCCACCCGGTGCCTTATCCGGCGTGGTGGTGCCACCGTTGCCATCGTTCTGCGGCGTCGTAGCTTCCGGGGCTTGTTCGGTGGATGAATCCGGTTGCTGCTGGAGTTCTTCGGGTGCCTGCCCCGGACCGTTGGCGGCGTCGCCGCCGTCAGGAGCGGGAGTCTCCGAGGCGTGGTTGAGCGGTTCGGTGATGATCCGCATTTCAAATTCGGCGGATTCGGCGCCGAGTTCCACGTGCATTTTCAGTTCGTAGTGCTCGCCCTCTTTGACCGTGGCGGCAAGCTCACGGTTCAAGGAACGGAAGGTGTTCAGCTCATCCGGCGTGATGTCGCGACCGGCACTAATCAGCAGTGCCGGCCAGGAATCTGGGGAGGTGGTGAGCTGGAGATTCCCGTAGGTCAGCCAGGCTGGCCGGTGAATCTCCTGGATGCGCTCGTATTCGGCGGCGGGGTCAGTTGCGTAGGTGGTCAGATCGAGCCAGTAGGTGGCGGCACCGGTGGGGCCGACCTGGCTGAACGTGGCGGTTACCGCACCTGCGCTTTCAACGTGCCCGACGAGATCCGTCCACTGCTGTGTTGACCGTTCGAGTTTGCTGGTGCTGAGCGACTGCGTCTCGGTGAAACTCAGGTTCACTCGCGACACAGCCTCGATATCTCCGTAGAGCGTATGCAGCAACTCACCGGTTGCGGCTGGTGGTGCATCCTGCTTCAGCGAAATACTGAGCGTGTAGCCGCTGTCGCCATCCGAGACCTTGAGGATGTTGTAATCCGTGGCCACACCCGAGTCGCTGACGGTCTGGCGAATCAGTTCTTCCTGCGCGCTTGCTTTGTTGTTCGCGGTCGAAAAATGCACGATAAGCAGCGCGACCACCAGTACCACTACGACTGCGATCGCGATCGCTCCGCCGAGGCGCAGGCGGCGCCCCAATGAGAGTTCCGCGAAAGACATATCGCCCAGACTACTTGGGGGAGAAGGAATTGGACACTCAATCCCGCAATTCGTCGTATTTTTGGACTCCGATTAAACCCTCAAGTAAGGGTTGAAGTGCCTTCTCGACACCCGCGCGAACGCTCCAAGAATGGCTGGTCCACGGGGATACGATCAGGGCACGCGCGTATAGCTAGGAAAGAGAGAGGCGGTTACCAATGGCCATTACGGAAGCCGACCTGCCCGAACTGCCGGGCCTCGAAGTCCCAAGAGATCTGCTCAAACCCACCAAGAAACCAATGCCGGTACAGGACCCAAACTTTGTGCCTGAGCCGGCGAAGGGGGCTGAACCGGGGGCGCAACGCTCTGCTGAGGCAGTGTCCACCCGGCTCTATAATAAGTTCCCCGTGCCGCAGTCGCTTCCCGGGCACGGCCCCGCACGAGTCATCGCCATGTGCAATCAAAAAGGTGGTGTGGGGAAAACCACGACTTCGATTAACCTTGCCGCGTCACTCGCTGCTTATGGGCGTCGCGTGCTGTGCGTTGACTTTGACCCGCAGGGTGCTCTCTCGGCAGGCCTTGGCGTCTCTACGCACAATGTAGCGACGATCTATGACCTGTTGATCGGGCAGCTCAACGATCCGCGCGAGGCAATTCAAGAAACGGATTTCGAGGGGCTGGATCTCATCCCGGCCAATATCGACCTGTCCGCGGCGGAAGTGCATCTCGTTACCGAAGTTGCCCGGGAGCAGATTCTCGCATCGATCCTGCGCAAGGTCAGCGATGACTATGACGTGATCATCATCGACTGCCAGCCCTCGCTGGGCCTGTTGACGGTGAACGCGCTCACCGCCAGCCACGGAGTGATGATTCCGCTGGAGTGCGAATACTTCGCGCTGCGTGGCGTTGCTCTGCTGATTGAGACGATTGAAAAGGTTCGGTCGCGGCTCAACCCGGCGCTCGAACTCGACGGTATTTTGCCGACCATGTTCGACGGCCGCACCCTGCACGCTCGCGAGGTGCTGGATCGGGTCTTTGAAGTCTTTGGCGACAAGGTCTTCGACACGGTCATCGGTCGCACCGTGAAGTTCCCGGATGCTTCGGTCGCCGGGGTGCCCATTGTCGAGTTCGCCCCGGGTCACCCCGCAGCACAGGCCTATAAGCAACTGGCGCGTGAGCTGGTGGCCCGCGGTGCAGCCGCCTAGGGAAGCGGAACCCGCCGAGGAAGCAGACCAGCGAGTCTCCGGCGACCTTGATCCCGAGGATGGCGATGACTTTCGCGTCGACCTCGACATCTTCCAGGGACCATTCGACTTACTGCTGCAACTCATCACCCGGCGCGAACTCGACATCACCGAGGTCGCGCTTTCGGAGATCACGGACGAATTCATCTCCTACGTCGCGCAAATCGACTCGGGGGAGGACCTGAACCGCGCCACCGAATTCATCGTGGTGGCCGCGACCCTGCTCGATATGAAACTCGTGAGCCTCCTGCCGCAGGGTGACTATGTGGATGCCGAAGACGTGGCCATTCTCGAAGCTCGCGACCTGCTCTTCGCGCGGCTGCTGCAATACCGGGCCTATAAAGAGGCAGGGCTTTGGTTAACTGAACGGTTCGCTCTTGAGGACACCCGCCATCCTCGCGCCGTGCCGCTGGAGCCGAAGTATCGCGAACGCATCCCGGAACTGGTCTGGACAACCTCCCTTGAAGATTTCGCCGCGCTGGCCACCCTGGCGCTCACCCCAAAGGCGATCCCTGCGGTTGGACTGGACCACCTGCATGCACCGCTGGTGTCGATTCGCGAGCAGGCGAGCATCCTGGTAGCAAGGCTCCGTGCGGGTGGGCCGATGACGTTTCGCGAGCTCGTTGCGGATGCCGAGGGGAAGGGTGTCCTCGTCGCGCGCTTCCTTGCGATTCTCGAGTTGTACCGACGCGCGGCCGTGGAGCTGGCGCAAGAATCCCCGCTGGGTGAGCTCACCGTCACCTGGGATGCCGAGGATTGGAATGATGAAGAACTCACCACGCTGGGAGCCGACTATGACCGCTGAATCTGTCGATCTGAAGCGTGCGCTCGAGGCGATCTTGTTCGTGAGTGACGAGCCCGTCCCGCTTGTCTCACTCGCGACGGCAGTATCCGCACCGGTGCGTCAGGTTCGGGATGCTGTGGCCAGTCTGGTAGAGGACTATGATGGAAAGCTTGACGGACCGGTTCGGGGCTTTGAGCTTCGCGAGGTCGGCGGTGGCTGGCGCATGTATGTGCGCGAGAGCTTCGACGAGATCGTGGGGGACTATGTCTCGGTCCGGCAGCCTTCAAGACTTTCGCAGGCGGCACTCGAGACCCTCACGGTGATCGCGTACCGTCAACCGGTCTCGCGATCACAGGTCGCGCAGGTGCGAGCCGTGAACGTGGACTCCGTGGTAAGAACGCTCCTCGCTCGCGGGCTGATCACCGAAGCCGGGCAAGAAGAATTAACGGGCGCCACACTCTATGTGACGACTGAGCTGCTGTTGCAGCATTTAGGGATTAACTCTCTCGAAGAACTGCCGAAGATTTCGCCACTTCTCGAGGACGGACGGGATGGATTTGATGAGTAACGAGCAGCCGAAATCGCGGCGCGGAGGTCCTTCGCGACGCAATTCGCAGGGTGCGTCGCGCTCGCGAAACACTCGCTGGGATGACCAGCGTGACCGTTCGGAATCTCGAGACGACCGCGGCGGCCGTGGGGCTCGCAGCGGTGTGAACGGTGGCAGCCGAGGCGCGGCGGGTCGTGGTGACTCTCAGCGTCGCGATCGGGATGACCGTGGTGGGTACGAACGACGCGGCCAGGGCGAGCGTGGTGGTTACCAACGTCGCGACCGGGATGAGCACAGTGGCTTTGAACGGCGCGATCGGAACGAGCGTCGTGGGTTCGAACGTCGTGAGCGGGATGATCGTGGTGGTTACGAGCGCCGCGACCGGAACGAGCGTGGTGGCTTTGAACGTCGCGATCGGAACGAGCGCGGTGGGTTCGAACGTCGTGACCGAAATGAGCGCGGTGGCGCAGAACGCCAGACAACCGGTCGATCCGGCTACGTTCGTCGCCGTGTGGAGCCGGTCGGGGACAGCTGGAAGGACACCCGGAGTTACGAAGAGCGCCAGCAGGCACGCCAAGAGGCGCTCCAAGCTCGCGAAGAAGCACAGCAGGGTCGGGAGGCACTCAAAAAAGCTGCCCAACAGCGGCCCGAAGGCGGTTACTCGCTCGCTGACTTTGACGACATCCCTTTCAACCCGGACCACCGCCCCGAAGGTGCCGCCCCTGCACCTGAGCGCAGCACCGAGGGCGTCCGCCTACAGAAGGCGCTCGCGAATGCCGGCGTTGCCTCGCGCCGCGTGTGTGAGCAGCTGATCACCCAGGGCCGGGTCGAGGTCAACGGTGCGGTGATTACGGAACTCGGCAGCCGCATCCAGCCCGAAACCGACCGGGTGACCGTCGATGGCACACCGGTGCAATTCGACCAGACCAAGCGATACGTGCTGCTGAATAAGCCCGTGGGCGTGGTGTCGTCCATGCACGACGAACAGGGTCGCCCCGACCTGCGACAGTTCACCCAAGAATTCGATGAGCGCATCTACAACGTCGGTCGACTCGACAACGACAGCTCGGGGCTGCTCATCATGACCAACGATGGCGAACTGGCACATATCCTTTCGCACCCCTCCTACGAGATTTCGAAGACCTACGTGGTGAAGGTCAAAGGCAAGCTCGCCGAGCGCGACCTCAACATGCTGCTCGAAGGTGTGAAGCTCGAAGACGGCTTTATTCAGGCCGATGCCGGCCACGTGATTGCGAAGGGCTCCACGAGCCGGGCCACGCTGGCCGAAGTCACGCTGCACTCCGGGAAAAACCGCATTGTGCGACGGATGTTTGACCACATCGGTTTTCCCGTGGAAGAACTCGTGCGGCGCAGCTTCGGTCCGCTTCGACTCGGGACGCTTCGCGCTGGGGAAATGCGTGAACTCGATGCGACCGAACTCGGCAAACTCCTGCGTCTCGCCCGTAAGGCTGAGGCCGCGCACGAATACAAGACCGGGAAGCGCAAAGAGCGGCCCAAAGCCGAGCCGAAGGCAGAAGCAATGCGCGAAGAAAAGCGCACCGGCCGCAAGCCTTCACCGAAGTCGCCAGCTAAATCACACCGACAAGGAAAGCCCCGTCGATGACCCCAACTCGGACCAATTCGCCAGTACTCGTGGTCGGCACGGGCCTGCTCGGTAGCTCGGTGGGCCTGGGGCTGCGCCGCCTCGGTGTGGATGTGCTGCTCGCCGATGCCTCGCCGGTAGCGTTGGGGCTTGCCGCCGACTACGGTGCTGGCCGTATCGCGCCGGCAGCTTCGCACAAGACTGCGGCGCCAGAAGACACGCCGCGGATTGTCGTGGTCTGTGTTCCGCCGGATGTTGCCGGCGAAGTGGTCGTTGCGCAGCTCGAAAACTGGCCGGATGCGATCGTCACCGATGTGACGAGTGTGAAATCAGCGCCCCTCGAGCACGTTCGTGAAACCGGGGCGGATCTCAGTCGCTATGTCGGCTCGCACCCGATGGCTGGACGTGAGACCGGTGGTCCTCTCGCGGGTCGCGCTGACCTCTTCACCGGGCGCCCCTGGGTGGTGGCCTCGCACGAGGAAACCACGGTGTTTGGGCTGCAGGAAGTTGAAGGGCTCGCCCTCGACCTGGGCTCGAATGTGGTGAGCATGACCGCGGAGGATCACGATGACGCTGTGGCGCTGATCTCACACGTGCCGCAGCTGCTGTCCACCGCAATGGCCGAACGCCTCCTCGACGATGTGAAGGATGCTTCGGCGCTCGCGGGTGGTGGCCTGCGCGATGTCACGCGCATCGCCGCATCCGATCCGACGCTGTGGAGCCAGATTCTGGCCGCGAACGGTCCGCGGGTTGCGCGCATCCTGCGACGGTTAGCCGAAGACGTCGTCGACCTGGCTGGTGCCCTGGAAGACATGGAAAAGCCGGGGGCTCGACGCAAGGTCGCCGAGCACATGCTCGCCGGTAACGAAGGCGTCGCGCGGATTCCCGGCAAGCACGGTTCGCGACGCACCTTCACCAACGTGACTGTCATGATCGATGACCGTCCCGGCCAGCTCGCGCGGCTCTTTGTTGAGATCGGCGAGGCAGGCATCAACGTTGAAGAGCTCGACCTTGAGCACTCGCCGGGGGCCAATATTGGCCTGGCGACCATTGCGGTACTGCCGGAGGTCCGACAGAAGCTGCTCGACGAGCTCGACGCGCGCGGCTGGAAGGTGGCACAGTGAACGCATTTGTGGTCGCAATTGATGGGCCCTCGGGGTCCGGAAAGTCCTCGGTCTCGAAGGCGCTCGCGCAGCGGCTGGACTGGCAGCTGCTTGACACCGGTTCGGTCTACCGTGCCCTCACCTGGTACGCGCTCCAAGAGGGCGTCGACCTCGATGATGCGGATGCGGTGATCGCTGCGGTGCCAGGGTTCCTCAACGTGTGGACCCTCTCGCTCACCCCTGGGGAACGCTGGGTGCGAGTGGCAGAGACTGACGTCACAGAACGCATCCGCGAGACGGCGATTTCCGAGGTGGTCTCGAAAGTCGCCGGAATTCAGTCCGTGCGGGATGCGGTCAATACCCGATTTCGCGAGATTCTTGCGGAATCCCCGGCCGAGGGAATCATTGCCGAAGGCCGCGATATCACCACGGTGGTTGCCCCGGATGCGCCCGTGCGCATCCTGCTCACCGCCGACGAAGCGGTGCGCATCGCGCGCCGCCAGGCCGAAAAAACCGGTGAGGACGCCAAGAGCGTGGCCGCGACCGTCAGCGAACGGGATAAACGAGATTCTCGCGTGACAAACTTCACTGCGGCAGCCGAAGGGGTTGCCGTGATCGACTCAACCGATCTCGGGCTCGAGGCGACCATCCAGGCCGCCCTTGACCTGATCACCTCCAGGAGCGCCCAATGACAGACGCAACGAACACCCCCGGATACGAACCCGAATTCGTTGCCGGTGACGAATCCTATGAAGACGCCTTTGAGACGAAGGCCGAATCCTTCCAAGACACGCTCGACGGTATTGATGACGAAACCGCCGAGTTGCGCGCGGATATGTTGCGCAGGTCGCTCCTCGAATACGACCTTGACGCCGATGACCGCGAGGTGCTCGAAGGGCACTTTGCCGATGACGGCACCTTCCTTATGCCAGCGCTGCCAGTGCTCGCGATTGTGGGCCGTCCGAATGTCGGTAAATCGGCGCTCGTCAACCGCATCCTCGGTCGACGCGAAGCCGTGGTTGAGGATGTTCCCGGGGTGACCCGCGACCGAGTGTCGTACCGCGCCCAGTGGGGCGAACGGCACTTCACCCTCGTCGACACTGGCGGCTGGGAGCCGGATGCCAAGGGGATTGACCGCTCGGTCGCCCAGCAGGCCGAGATCGCAATCGAACTCGCTGACGCGGTGCTGTTCGTGGTGGATGCGATGGTCGGCCCCACCTCGACCGATGAAGCGGTCGTGAAGTTGCTGCGTCGCAGCGACCGGCCGGTGCTGCTGGTCGCGAATAAGATTGACGACCCGGTGCAAGAACCGCACGCCGCCTCGCTGTGGAGCCTCGGCCTTGGCGAGCCGTATCCGGTGTCCGCACTGCACGGCCGAGGCGTGGCGGACATGCTCGACGAAGCCATGCGCATCCTGCCGACCGAGTCGAAAGTCGCTAAGGAAGAAGTGGGTGGACCTCGCCGAGTCGCGATTGTTGGTCGCCCCAACGTGGGGAAGTCCAGCCTGTTGAATAAGGCTGCGGGGGAGACCCGCGTGGTCGTAAACGAGCTCGCGGGCACTACCCGTGACCCGGTAGATGAACTTGTCGATCTCGGCGGTCAGACCTGGCGGTTCATTGACACGGCCGGTATTCGCCGACGCGTGCACCTCCAGCAGGGCGCGGACTTCTACGCTTCGCTGCGGACGGCCACGGCAATCGACCGTGCCGAGGTTGCGGTCGTGGTGTTTGACGCAACCGAACCCATTGGTGTGCAGGATGTGCGCATCGTCGAGATGGTGCTCGAAGCTGGTCGGGCGTTGGTGCTGGCGTTCAATAAGTGGGACGAAATCGACGACGAACGGCGATGGATGCTCGAACGTGAAATCGAGCAGGATCTCGCGCATGTGGACTGGGCACCGCGGGTCAATATGTCCGCGAAGACCGGCCGCCACATCGACAAACTGGTGCCGCGGCTGAACGCCGCACTTGCATCCTGGGATACGCGTATCCCGACCGGTAAGCTCAACGCCTTCCTCACCGAACTGGCGCAGGGCTTCCCGCACCCGCTGCGAGGCGGCAAACAGCCGCGCGTACTGTTCGCGACCCAAGCACAGACCCGTCCGCCGACGTTCGTGCTCTTCACCAGCGGCTTCCTCGAGCCCGGTTACCGTCGCTTCATTACCCGTCGACTGCGCGAGACCTTTGGGTTCGAGGGCAGCCCGATTCGAGTAAACATGCGTGTGCGTGAGCGCAGGTCCAAAAAGAAATAGCCAATTGCGCTTGCGAGCTGTCATGACGCGAAATATGTAAACCCAGTATGGGTAAGCTGGGAAGACGCGTGTTTGCGTGTGCTTTAGCCAGCCTTACCCACTGGAGGGAAACCCCATATGACCGATTTGCACGTTCAGTCGCAGGCGGAATGGTTCGATCGCGTCGAGACGGCGGAGCAGATGATTCCGCTCATCTCGAAGCTCTATCGCGAGCGGAACGTCGTGACTTCGATTCACGGCCGCCGACTGATCAATCGTTCTGCCATTGAAGTGATTAAGGCTCACCGTGCCGCTCGTCGTAATCACGGTCAGGAGCTCGAGCTCGAGCTGACCACGGCCATCCTCAAGGTCCTGAGCGACCTCAGCATTGAGACCGCCTCAGTTGACGTGGCAACCCTCGCTTACCTGTACTCGCAAGAGGCCGAGGGGACCGACCTCACCGAGTTCATCAAGGAACAGCTGAAGGAAGTTGGTCCGGTAGAGGCATCGAACAACTCGGCGGATGTTGTCCTGTACGGTTTCGGCCGCATCGGTCGACTCCTTGCCCGCATCCTCATCGAGCAGGCTTCGACCGGCCCCGGTCTTCGCCTCCGTGCGATCGTCGTCCGTAAGAACGGTGAAGACGACATTGAGAAGCGTGCCTCGCTGCTGCGCCGCGACTCGGTACACGGGCCCTTTAACGGCACGATCAAGGTGGACAAGGAAAACAACACGATCCTTGCCAATGGCACGCTGATCCAGGTCATCTACTCGAACGACCCGGCCACCGTCGACTACACCGCCTACGGCATCGACAACGCGATTGTTGTTGACAACACCGGTCGCTGGCGTGATGAAGCAGGTCTCGGCCAGCACCTGCAGGCCAAGGGAACGAGCCGCGTGCTCCTGACCGCACCGGGCAAGGGCGCGATTCCGAACATCGTGTTCGGTATCAACCACGAAGACATCACCGATGAGCACAAGGTGCTCTCGGCAGCATCCTGCACCACGAACGGCATCACCCCGGTGCTCGCGGCGCTGGACCGCAAGTACGGGGTCAAGCACGGTCACGTCGAGACGGTTCACTCGTTCACGAACGACCAGAACCTCATCGACAACTTCCACAAGGGTGCTCGCCGCGGTCGTGCCGCCACGCTCAACATGGTGCTCACCGAAACCGGTGCCGCAAAGGCCGTCTCGAAGGCACTGCCGCAGTTTGAGGGCAAGCTCACCGGCAACGCGATCCGTGTTCCGACCCCGGATGTCTCGATGGCCGTGCTCAACCTCGAACTCGAGCAGGATGTGACCCGCGAAGACCTCAACGACTACCTTCGCAACGTCTCGCTGCACTCGAACCTGCGCCAGCAGATCGACTACGTTGAGTCGCCCGACATCGTGTCGACTGACTTCGTGGGGAACGACCGCGCCGGTGTGGTCGACGGTCTTGCGACCATCGCCAACGGTAACCGTGTCGTCCTCTACGTTTGGTACGACAACGAGTACGGCTACTCGAAGCAGGTTGTGCGCACGATCGAGCACATCGGTGGGGTGCACCCGCTGGTGGTTCCCGTTCGTCGCGACGTCACTGAGGTCTAGGCCTTAGCGCATCGAATATGGCCAGTGCCCGGTTACCCGTATGGTGATCGGGCACTGGCATTTTGCCGCCATCCACCGGGCGGGAGAGGACTGAATATGGACGCCGGTACGGCAGCCCTGCAACACGCAACCGCGATCAGCAATGAGTGGCGTTCGCACGCCTTTCGAGAGCTGCGAGAGTTCGAGGTACCGACCGGAGCGATCCTGAGCGCAGGCGACCTCGTCGGCGCGGTGCGTTTGGTGGAGGTCTCGCCCGCCAGCGAGTATTCGATCTGGGGTCCACGACACCTCAGCCTCCTTGCACTTCGCGGTGCGGATGCATCGGGGGAGGATCCTGATAGTCCGAACCTTGCGGACCTGGAAGCGCTGCTCGATAACTGGCTCGAGCGGGTGGGGCCCGAGGCGGTGCCCTCGGTTGAGCTGCCGGTTGCGATTCGCGGTGCCGCGCGGGTGTTTGCGCTCCGCGGCTTTCAACCTGTCTCGGCACTCGCGGTACGGAAGATTCAGGCGACTGACGCTGCTGCGGCGGGGCGCCACGGGGTCAAACTGCGTCGCCCCGAACCCGGGGACCGGGATGCGCTCCTCGATTTGCTGCGGGAGCTCCATCGCGCCGATTGGGAAGCGGGTAGTGCTGCCGACCACGAGGAACTCGACGAGCACCTGTTGGTGTACGTGGATCGCATACTCGCCGACCCTTCACAGGTCTGGGTTGCGCACTATTTCGGGATGCTGACTGGCTTTGCGAGTTTCGCCGTGGACACCGCCAGACAGTATTCAGGCTACGCGAGCGAGCGCTACCTACAGTTTGCCTCGGTGACCCGACGCATGCGCGGCGGCGGCATTGGTCACGCCCTCGTGGATGCGCTGCACCGTGATGCCGCGGCGGCCGGGGTCGACGCGATTACGGTGAACTTCGCCGTGATGAATGCCGAGTCGGCCCCGTTCTGGCACCGCCGCGGGTACCGCCCGCTCACGACGATATGGCGGCGACTTGGCGGGCAGCGCGGATGACGTCAAGCATTCGCGTACGGATAACCTGACCGCGGGCCGCAAACTCCCGCTGCAGCCGCACGTACTCGGCCTTCCCTTCGGGCGTCTCAATCGCGATTGCGGGGACCGCGTAGTCGCTGACGTCGTAAGGGGATGCCTGCATGTCCACCCATCGGATCTCCCGCGCGAGCTCGAAGGCGTCCAAGAGCAATTCGCCCGGTACGAGCGGTCCTAGCTTGATGCACCACTTATAGAGGTCCATATTCGCGTGCAGGCAGCCCGCTTGGTCGAGCGCGCACTGCGTTTGTCGAGTCGGTTGCAGCGCATTTCGAGGCCGGGCCTCGGGCGTGAAGAACCGGAACGCGTCGTAGTGGCTGCAGCTGATCTGATGCGACTCGACCACCGCATCCGTACCGCGCTGCCCGAGCCGCAGCGGCACCGGGTGGCGGTGCTCATCCTGTCGGTAGACCATTGCCCATTCGTGGAGGCCAAAGCAGCCAAACCGCGCCGGCCGCTCGAGGACCGCTTCCGAGAGCTCCTCGATGCTGCGCACAAGTTCGGTCTTCTCGCTCAGGTAAGCAGCAGCATCCACCGAGACGTTGCCGGATGCATCCGCCCGGTACCAGCGCTTGTCCTGCCAACTGGCAGCCTCCACCAGCGAGCGATCGATGCCCGGGTGCCAGCGACGCAGGACTGCCGGTTTATAGGAGTAGTAGGTAAAGAGGAAGTCGTCGATGGCGTGCTTGCGGCCTGCTGCCCGGTACTCGCGATAGGTGTGCGTGAGCGCATCCGCCCGCAGCTCATGCTGCTGCTGAAGATCTTGCCAGTCGGTGCGCTGCAACTGCTCAGGCGATGCCGGGCTGTTTGAAGGGGCTATTGGCGGGGCAGGAATCGAGACTGCGTCGGACATGATCCGAGTAGTCTATTGCGTCGTGCGGGGCCGACGGATTTGCGAGCGCGGCCGGATCGAACCATGCTGGGATGCGTGATAGCGACACCACAGAACTGGCAAAAGGACGGCGAAGCCAATGAAGATTGGGACGTCGTTGATATTGATGGCCGGTCCGTGGGCAGAACTACGAAGCGCGGTGCCCCGGATTTTGCACCGGGGGAGTTCCACGTCGTCGTGGGCACCTGCGTGTTCACCCCGCGTCGCGAGGTCCTCGTAACGCGGCGGTCACCGAATAAGTCGCATCCTGGGGAATGGGAGTTCTCCGCGGGCAGCGCGCTCGCGGGGGAGTCGAGCGTGATGGCGGCACGTCGGGAACTTGCGGAAGAGACGGGCCTCGAGTTCCCTGCTGAGGAATTTCGCACGGTGGGTCGACTTATTGAGCCGACCTCGCTCTTCGACATTTATGCGGTGCGGATTCCGGAAATCGCGCAGGTCGTTCCGCAACCTGGCGAGGTGGATGCGTACCGCTGGGTCGAGCTCGGTGCCGTCCTCGAACAACCGCGCGGAGTGTCGTTCACCGGGCCATGGCACCGGCGGCTGAATCAGATTCAGTTCGTGCTTCGAAAGCTTGTGGAAGGCTGCGACGCTTAGGGCGTACCGAAATCGTAGGGTTCGACGGTGATCTCAGGGACGGTGTAGTTATTGCTGTCGAACTCGGGAATATCGACTTTGCCGACGTCATTCCACTTTTCTTGCTGCTCACGCATCTCGAGCTCCCACGGCGTCGGCGGTGGATCGTCGTGCAGGATGTGTTGGTAGGTGAACCAGCTGGTCAGCACGATGGCGATTAGCGAGGCGAGGCCCGCAATCACGCCGATGATGTTCGCCCGCGCGGATTGCCCAGGTACGTTCACGAACCGGGCGAGTAGCCAGGTCATTCGGACGAGCGGTGGCGCCATAATTGCGATGGCAACCGCAGCAAATGCCGAGAGCGTTTCAGGCCGGTTCGCGAGGCCAGCGCCAAAGAGTGGGAAGAGCGCGAAGAGGAGGCCGACCCCCACTCGAACCAGTAGCCAGGTGGAGTGCTTGAGCTCGTACTTGGTGGCGGTGAGGCTCTGTTCACCAACCGGGTAGAGCCGGTTCTTTGCTTCTGAGCGGAACCGTGCCCACAGCAGGAGGAGTTCGGCAGTGATCGTCACGACGGCCACGAATCCGATGATTCCCGCGATGCCGCCCATGTAGGGGCCGCTGTGTTCCATGGTCCCTGGCTGGAGCCGCAACACGAGGATGAGCGAAACCAGCAGCATGAGCGCCGAGGAGATAGCGATCAGGATGAAGCTGAGCCACACCCACCAGACCCGGCTGAACATTCTGCGCAGATAGCCTTTGGGCAGTGCCTTGCGCTTGAACCTCGTGACGGCGAACAACGCCGCGAAGGGGACCACGATGAACACTTCAATGAATTGGCGTTCGGTCCGGGTGGTGGGGCCGGAAGTCGATTCGGGCACGAACGCGGCGACGATCAAGAGGACTGCGAGCATCCACGGCACCACGGCCGCGAGGTATTGCACGCGTGCCCAAATATTGTCGTTGAGCTTCCGCGCGGCTCCGAGCTGTTGCGGGTTGTCCGCGAGCACGCCGAGGAGAATCTTCGATTCTTCGATGTCGTCTTTGGCTTGGAGACTGGAAGCGAGCAGCTGCAGCGCCTCGCTCGTGGGGTAGAGCGCGAGGCCACGCTCGAGCGTTTGGACGGCTTCGGCTTTGAGGTTGATGTCTTTAAGCAGATGGGTGGCGCGGCGGAGTGTTTCTTCGCCTTCTGGGTCGAGCTCGAGCCCTTTGCGGGTGTTTGCGGCGACCTCTTCGCCCCAAGCCTGTTGCTGTTCGGGGGTGGGTTTCCCGTCCCGGTTGGCGGCCCACGCGGTGTTGAGCTGGACGTGCGCGAGGTTGAGATAGGAGGGGCCCCACTCGGGGTACGTGGCTACCTGCAGTTTGGCGAATTGTTTTGCCTCATCGAAGCGTTGTTCTCGTACCGCGTGTTCCAGCAAGACCGTGGTGGCTCGGTAATCGGCCGGCCGAACGGTGAGGGTAGCTTTCGCGGCAGTGACGCCCTCGTCGGCATGGCCGTCAAAGAACTCCCTCGAAGAGAGCAAGCTGAGGAGTTCCGGGTCGTCAGGATAGGTGCTGAGGCCCTTTCGCAGCTCGAGAATTGAGTCGGGTTTTCGGCCGAAGTCGTAGAGCGCATTGGCCCGGTCGACATACTGCTGGGCGGTGATTTCGCTGGTGTCGGTCAACGCAGAACCTTGCGGATGGGGGATGTGGTTAGAGTCGCTTCGACTTGCGCACGTAGTCGACGAGGTCGTCATACCGGCCGTCATTGTTGGCGTAGGTGGCGACGTTGCGGGCGCTATCCATCCACGGGCCGATTGAGGGCTTGACCTCTTTCAGCGCGCGCTGCATGTCCTTCATATTGATCGGTCGTACCTGGCCGGTTTTAAGCGAGTCAGCCATTGCCTTCTCTGCGGCGGTGTCGGTGAGGTGCTGGAGGTCGGCACCCGAGAACCCGTCGGTGAGGCGCACGAGCTTTTCGAGGTCGATTCCTTCGATGGGCCGGTCTCGCAGGTGCAGCTGCAGGATTGCTTCTCGGGCCGGTTCATCCGGTGGCAGTACGAGCACCATGCGGTCGAAGCGACCGGGGCGAAGGAGCGCCGAGTCAACATCCCACGGCATGTTCGTGGCCGCGAGCACGTAGACGCCCTCGTTTTGGTTGTCGACGCCGTCCATCTCCATCAGCAGCTGATTCACCACCGAACGCAGGTGTTGGCTTTGCTGGCTGCTGCGTTTGCCACCGACTGCATCAATCTCGTCGAGAAAGAGCACCGCCGGTGCCTTCTGTCGCGCTTCCATGAAGGTCTTGTGGATGTTCCCTTCACTCTCACCGAGCCACTTGCTGAGGACATCGGCAAGGGTGACCGAGATGAAGCTCGCGCCGAGCTCACCCGCGATGGCGCGCGCGATGAAGGTCTTTCCACATCCCGGAGGGCCGTAGAGCAGCAGGCCACCGCGGAGTGACTTCTTGAAGGCTTTGGCGATTTCGGGGTTCGCCATCGGGTCGAGGAAGCTTTCGTGGATGCGCTGCTTCACCTGGGCGAGGCCACCGACGTCCTTGAGGGTGATTGATTCCTTGGTCACTTCGGTGGGCGCGACGGATTCTTCTTTCCATTCCGCAACCTGTTCATTGAGCTGCTCGATCTGGTTGTCGTTGAGCATCCCGAAGTCCTGTGCGCGCGAGTTCGGGTCGGGGTTGATGATGAACGGCGGCAGAGTCGGATTGTTGATCTCGTACTCGAGCTTTCGCCAGTCGACGTCGTCGGCGGGATTGGAGTCGTTCCCTGACTGAGTTGTCGAGTCTGGGTGACCTGTCGAGTCTGGCTGACTTGTCGAATCTGACCGGCCGGCTGAGTCTGACTGGTCTACTGAGCTTGACTGGTCTGCAGAGCCGGGCTGACTCGGGCCGCCTGCTTGGTGCTGTGCCGGTCCGGTCGGCTGGGGGCGCGAGCCGTCTTGCGAGGTGGGGGATGCTTGCTGCGAGTTCTGCTGCGGCGCACCGGTGAGCTTTGCGAAGAGTTCGTTCGCGGCACCGTGCTGTGGCTGTTGGTTGAGGACCACGAGCACCTGCCCAACGGCGGAGTCCCGTTCGCCCGCGTCTGCGAGCCGCGCGGCGTAGAGCGTGCGCAATTCGACGTCATTCGGGCTCGCATTGACGGCCGTAGCCAGACTATTGAGCAGCGGATCGCTCATAGATGGTTCTCCTCATTCGCAACAGGCAGCACCGACGGCGGCCCGTTTTTCTCCTAGTGGATCGTAACCTGAGCCAGCGACACCGTGGTCGAATCCCTGTCAGTCGCCAGGCGGGTCTAGCCGCGAGGAATCACAAAATCAATCAACTGGCAGGACTCCCGCGCGAGGATGCTCCACTCGCCATCGAACTCGAGGGTTGCGATCGCGCTCGTGGGATATTTCTCGGAAATGCGCTGCCAAGCCGGATTATCGTCCGGCTGACCCAGGGTAAACACGAGATCTTCGACGGTGGGGAAGTGGCCAAGCCACAGGACGGACTGTGCGTCGTTCGGCACCTCGCGCAACAGGCGGAGCGCGCTCGCGGTTGAGGCTTCGTAGATGGCATCGAGAAATTCGATGCTGTTCGCGCTCACGCCCTCCTGCTCTACGCGGGCCCAGGTTTCTCGCGTTCTGGTCGAGGAGGAACTCAGTACTCGATCTATCGAGCGTCCGAATGATGCCAAGTACCGGCCAGCGGCCAGCGCATCCTTTCGCCCGCGCCCGTTGAGTGGTCGTTCATGATCAGGTTCGCCTGTGGACCAGTCGGACTTCGCGTGTCGCATGATGTGCAGAGTTCGGCTCATACCTGCCAGCGTACGAGTCGCAAGCGTAAAGACGCGCCGGACGAAGCGGATTTTGACTGGGGAATTTTTGGGTTAGGATAGTCAGGTTGCTTCGGCAGCACGCCGGTTTACCGGCATCGGGCTGTGGCGCAGTTTGGTAGCGCACTACACTGGGGGTGTAGGGGTCGCAGGTTCAAATCCTGTCAGCCCGACCAGGTGAGGCTTACTGCAAACACCGACCCTATGGGCCGGGTTTGGAGGAGCCGCGAGGGTCAACGAAGTAAGGGAGTCGCCCATGTGGGCGGCTCCCTTCTTCTTCGTTTGGTAGTGCTTGGCCCAGGAGGCCTGGGCGAGGTCATGCAGGCGGCCAGGCGGTGCTCCGATGGTGCTGGCGTGGTAGATCGTCTGGACGGTGAAGAGGTCTCCGAGCGGGTCTTCGAGGTCGTGGTCGATGATCTCGTCGTGGTCGATGAAGATGTGCTTGAAGATGGCCTGGTTGAGGCGTCGGCGGACTTCGTCGCTGGCGTTCATGTACAGCTCGTAGGGGTCTTCGAGCAGGCGCAGGTTCACCTCGATGAACTCGACGGCGTCCTTGAGGGTGTCGACGGTGGTCTGGAGCTGGGCGGTGAGGCGTTCGCGCTTGGTGCCGATCTCGCGCAGCTTGGCGCGGATCTTCTCCTTGGGGATCGTGTCGTGAACGGCGAGCTCCAGGAGGTTGCTCTCCTGTGCGTCCAGGCGGTCGAGCTGCCCTTCGAGCTGTTCCTTCAGGGCGCGTTGTGAGGCTTCCTGCTCGGCGAGAGCGTCGTCGAGGGTCTGACGCATGGCCTGGAGGAAGTCAGGGCTGAACTGGACGGTGCGGTAGTGCTCTTCGACGGCGCGTTCGATGCGGTGGACGTTGGAGTACTTGGCGTCGCAGAAGCCGTCCTGGGTGCCACGGCAGAAGAAGTACAGGTACTCCTCGCCGCTGCGGGAGATGGTGCGGCGCACGATCATGCGGCGGATGGATCTGTCGCGCCGCCAGCAGGCGCCGCACCACAGGGTGCCCTTGAGGTAGTGGTGCACGACGCGGCGGCGCTCGCCTGCCCTGCCGCGTGAGGCCAGGAGGTCTTGCACCTGGTCGAACAGCTCCCGATCGATGAGCGGTTCGTGCCGGCCGAGGTATTCCTCGCCCTTGTACGTGACGATGCCGACGTAGTACGGGTCTTGGAGCATCTGGTGGATCTTCGAGACGGAGATGGGGCCTGCAGGGCGGCGCTGGGTGGGGCGGGTGCGCAGGCCTCGGTCGGTGAGCTCGTTCTGGATGTCCTCCAGAGTCGCCTCGCCGGCGGCGTACATCTCGAAAGCGAGCCGAACGAGGGGCGCACGCTCTTCGTCGATGGCGACAGCGCGGATCTCGCGGCCGTCGATGCGATCGATGGTGTTGATGTAGCCGATGGGCGCTTTGCCGAGCGTTCCGCCCTTTTTGGCCTTCTCACCCATCTTGTAGGCGATGTCGGCACCTTCCTCGGCGGAGCGGAACTCGTTGAACGCGGCGAGGATGCCGTGCATGAGCTGCCCGACCGGAGTCTCGTCGATCGACTCGGTGGCGGAGATGAGGGTGACGCCGCGCTTCTTCAGCTCCGCACCGACGATGGCATCGTCGAAGCGGTTCCTGGCCATGCGCGAGAGCTTGTAGATGATGACGTAGTCGACGTCCCGCTCGGTGCGGATGCGCTCCAGCATCTGCTGGAACGCCAGCCGCTTACTCATTTCCCGAGCGGAGCGGCCAGGCTCGATGTACTCGTCGATGATCGTGATCCCGAGCTGGTCGGCCTTGCGGTAGCAGGCCTTGCGCTGCGCTGGGAGGGAGATACCTTCCGGGTCGTAGTCGGTGTTGACCTGGCTCGGTGTGGAGACGCGGAGGTAGATCACCGCCCGCTTGCCAGTCGGGATGTCGTCCACGGGCTGCCCGATGCCGACGTCGATGGTCTCGAAGCTGAGCTGGTCGGGATGCGGGATGGGTGGGGTCTCGTCGTAGAGCGTCATGGACGCGGCTCCTTCTTCTCGGGCATGAGCGGTGTGGCGGGCAGCAGAGACAGCGGGAACGATGCCTTGAGGAGCTTGTTCATAAGAGCAGCGTTGCAGGCTTGACGTATGACTCCCTGCCGATTCGCTGACGCGAAAATGCGCTCGCTTTGGTGGATATCCGGCAGGACGGTTTGACGGCAGTAATTGACGGCAACGGAACCCAATGTGAGGCAACGTGAACGTGTGCGAAGCGCTGTGATAACAGGGGGCGGCAAGTTCGCCAAAGTGGTACAAATCTGGCTTTTAAGCAGGGTGTCGT
The DNA here is from genome assembly GCF_008831155.1 of Gulosibacter chungangensis. Taxonomy (GTDB): domain Bacteria; phylum Actinomycetota; class Actinomycetes; order Actinomycetales; family Microbacteriaceae; genus Gulosibacter; species Gulosibacter chungangensis. Next base: position 34,640 of record NZ_WBKB01000002.1, read on the forward strand.
GGGTTCGAGCCCCACTGGGCCCTCCAAGAAATTCCGCCGTATCGACCCCCGTTCATCGGCGGTTTTTCTTTGCTTGCGTTTCTTCGCTTTCCATGGCGTAGTAGCCGTTTGACGGCAGTAGTTGACGGCAACGGCCTGCACTCGCCTGCTCACGCGTGCCATTCACTGCCAGAGTTGCGACGGGTGGCGTGAGGGACGCGGCGACTCGTTCGAGCGCTTCCCGCTGGCCGGTGACGTCGCCGTGCTGGTAGAGCTCCTGCGTTGTCGTGATGTTCGAGTGCCCGAGGATGAGCTGGACGTCGCGGACCGGGACGCCGAGGTTTTTCAGGAGTGTCGCGGCGGTGTGGCGCGTGTGGTGCACGGTGATGCGTGGCAGCCCAGCCTGGTCGCGAATCTCGTGGAAGGTGCGCACGAAGTTCTTCGGATCGACTGGCGTCCCCGCTGTGCTGAGGAAAACGAGGTCATTCGGCTCCGGTTGCCGTTCGTCACGCAAGGCGAGGAAACGGCCACGGATGGGCAACAGGAGCGGCAGGTCGCCGAGCGGTGGGTGCGTGCCACGGACGAAGAGGACGCGGCGAAGAAGGTGCAGGAAGAGTTCAACCGCCCGTACGGCTACTTCGGCTCCTGGAAGGACGTGGCATCGGAAGTCGAGGTGGTCGAAGCTGAGCAGACGACGGTGATCCGACCGAACCTGCTTTCAGGGTCCGGGCCGATGCTGCTGTCGCTCAAGGACGCGGGCAAGGCGCTGGGGATTCCCTACTCGGCTGTCTACGAGTTGACGAACCGTGGGGACATTGAGCACACGAAGATCGGCAGTCGGAAGTACATCTCACGCGAGTCTCTGATGGCGTTCATCAAGGAGAACACGCATCGGGGGTACTCCGGCTGAGGCGGCTGGATTGGGCTCCTAGGGGCGTTTTAGGGCGGCTACTGCCGGACTGGGCTTGGCCCGGGGGAGGACGGTATGTTCCTCGTCCCTGCCCTCCCGGAAAGGAGCCCTCCGTTATGCCGAAACGCCTCCACTACCTCCGCCTTGCCGACTATGGCAAGAGCTCTATTGCGGCGAGTACCGCCATCTTCGATAACGACACGAGTATCTCCACTCGGGTCGTTTCTGTTGGTGGGCACACCTCGTCGTGCACCTTCATCTCGGGCTTCTGCATCGACCTGGCGTATCCGATCCGGGTCATCGGGTCGACGTCGCATGCCCGGTCGCTGCACGCCGAGTTCACCATCTTCGAGGGACAGACGCGGGTGGCCTGCTGGTACAGGCCCGTCGTGAAGCGGCTGTTCTGGATGGGTTACCCGCTGGAGCTGCACTCCTGGCTGACTCCGGAGCTGGAGGAGCGGATCGAGCTGAGTCGGCGCTTCGACCCGGGCACGCTGCCGAAGACGGTGGCGCTGGAACCGAACTGCATCGCGATGTCTGCCTGCTGATGAACGCCGAGCCATACCCGTCCTGGGACGAGAAGCTGGACCGGGCGCTGCAATCGTGGCGTGACAGTGCAGCCCATCAGGCTCGCCGTCCGATGTTCGCCGATGACCGTGCGTGTGAAGACTGCCAACGTGATCCCTACATCGTCATCGCCCAGCTCGAAGACGACTCCACAGCGCATCGGTGGCCGCACTGGATGGCGCATACGCTGCGTGAGCACCTGATCGACGTTCGAGGGGAGCTGTTCGAAGGGATCGCCCTCCGCCCCTACGGCGGAGCGACGATTGCTGACTACCTCGACGGCGCCGGGCTCCGACCGCGCCATACGTGGGGTCAGGCGACTCGACAGGCTGTGCAGATCGTGACCGACCAGGCAGTGCTCGTCGACCTGTGGCTGCGCTACCGGATGGCAACGCTGGCACCGTGGCCGAAGCGGGTGCGACAGGCTGCTGGCCGCGAAGCATCCAGATATGCCACGTTGCATCGTGCAACAGGGAGACCGGGGTTAGTTGGAAGGCGAAGACGAGGTGATCGTTGAGACCGGGTGTGGCAATAGCGGCTCCGTCCTGACGTTCCCAACTGAAGCAATCTGACGCGTTGGCTCCAATCCGCCGAATACTCCCGGAATGCAGTCTCTATCGCGTGCGCGGACTACTTCTTCGTTACTTCTGCGAGTTTCTGGTTGCTGACTATGTAGACGTTGCGGCTCCAGTGCCAGTCGGCGATGAGGGCTGAGCCGTCGAACCATTCGCGGTCGCCTTCTGCGAGGTAGACGCCTGCGGCGTTGTCGGGGATGGCGTCGGCGTCGTCGACGCTGGCGATGAGGGCGAACTTGGTGCCGTTGGAGTAGTAGAGGTAGTGCTTCGCGCCGTACATGGTGTCGCAGTCCTCAGTGCTGGTCGCCTCGTTGTCCTGCCCTGCTTTGGTGATCTTGGCAACGCCTGCCGGGTCGCGTGGGATGGCGTCGATGACGGCTTCGCGTTCGAGGTCGGCGAGGAAGCCGAGGTCGGCGTCGCTGTCGAAGCTGCCGCCCGCGCAGGTACCGGTGCTGATCGGATACCCGCCGTGCTGTTCTTTGTAGGTCTTGAGTGCTGCGGCGAGGCGGTCGAGGTCGGCAACGCGCTTGGCGTCGCCGCGAGGCAGATCCTTCTCCTCTTCCTGCTTTTCGGCGGTCTGGGAGGTGGAGTCGTTCTTCGTGGTCGTGGTCTGACCGGTGAGGCTTGGCAGGGTGAGGCGGATGAGGCCGTAGGTGATGCCGACGGTGACGGCGATGATCAGGACGGTGAAGATGATCCGGCTGCGGGTTTCTCGTTGCTGGTGGTAACTGCTCATGCTGCTTTTTCTCCTGCTGCTACTTCGGCGGCAGCGACGCGCTTAGGTTGCTGTTTCGGCTCCACGGCGAGCTTCGGGGTCGGCTTCCACGCCACTTCACGGATACCGGCGAGCCATTTCAGGACGGCCACGAGTGGGCCGGCGGTGTCGATGACACCGGCGAACGGCGTGACAAGGAGCACCAGGGCGTGGTCGCGGAGCTTCTGCAGACGGGTCATGCCGGTGTAGCGGAGGTTGTAGAACAGGCCCAGCTGCGTGCCCGCCATCCAGAGAGCGAGCCCAATCGTCGTGATGATGCCGTAGACGGTCAGCTCGGGCGCGACGACGGTGATGGTGCCCTCCCGGATAGCCTCGGCGGCGAGGATGAGCAGGATGACGACGTTGGAGCCCAGCGCGAGAAGCGAGACTGGGAAGCCGAGGGCGTAGGTCAGCACGCGCAGGCGGATGATCACGTTGATGTGCCAGCGATCCTTGCGGGACAGACGCATCCAGTCCGGCTGCTGGCGGATGTGCGCGAGGGCCTGCATGGCGCCGAACACCCAGCGTTCACGCTGCTTGTAGGCGGCCTTCAGCGTGAACGGTGGCTGCTCGATCATCTCGGTGTGATGCCACCCGAACACGTCCTTCCCGAACTTGAGATAGGCAGCGAGACCGAAGACGAGGTCTTCCGCGATGAGGGCGGAACCGTCGAGGTTGCCGATGTCCCAGCCGATCTGGTTCTCCAGATCCTGACGAACGACGAGATTCGAGCCGTGCAGGTGCATCGGCGGTGGGCTGGTCATCACGGAGTAGCACTCGTGGCAGCCGAAGGGGCGATTCGACTCCATCGCCTTGTTCAGCAGCGTCGTCTCGTTCCAGTCCAGACCATAGGAGATCATGCCCTCCGATATCCCGACCGGATGACGACTCAGCCGATGCACGAGACGCGCGAGGTTGTCGGGCGTGAAGACGGACTCCTCGTCATAGTGGACGACGTAGGAATCGGTCGGGTGGGCGCGGTGCTGCTCGACCATGTACTCCAGCGCGCGAGCCTTGAGACGGGTGTCCTTCGGTGTGCGGTAGTCCGTCGGCAGTAGGTACGGCGTCACTGGGATGACGGCGTTGCGGTAGCGGGTCTGGAGTGCGGCGACCTCGTCGGCGTCCTCGGTGATGATCTCCACCCAAACGACCTTCTGCAGCACCGGATAGCGGGCGACGCCAGCGAGAACGTTGTCGATGCCACGCTGGACGACGGAGAGCGCACCGCCCTTGGTGGTGATCTGGATCAGGAAGCGATGCGTGTTCCCCTTGCGCTTCGCGTGAGCGAGGGACGCGGTGAGCGTCCGGTTGGTGACCTTCTCACGAGAGACATGCTTGTGAGCGCTGGCCTTGATCACCATCCACCAGAAGTAGAGGTAGGTCAGGATCAGGAGCACCATCGCCCCGAACAGGAACCAGCCGACTGGTGAGAGATCCGGAACCAGAGGCACTACGCGACGGCTCCGAAATCACCCCCTCGAAAAGCGAGGGTGCAAGAAATATCTGAGATGGTGTGGTGGAAAGCCAGACGCATTACTGCTCTGGAATATAACACGAATCTATCGCCGCGACAATACTAAAAGTGCCTCTCGTCAGGCATTTATCCGTTGCTCCGCGATATTCCTATTCCGGTAAATTGCGGATTATGAGAGAATAGACGGTAGATCGCAGCATCCCGGTCGAGCCGTCCGGCTCCCGCCTGCGACAGCACGACACCCGCCCGAGCGGCGCGGCACTGTAGCAGCGTCGGAGGTTGCGGGTACCGTGGGACACGGCACTATGAGCACAACTTAAGACGCGCCCTCGGCGCGGAGGAGCACAACCCGATGAAGCAACACAGAGAGCCAACGCGCCCGGCACACAATGTGCCATCGAGGACGGTGAGGTGGTAGTGGCCCTCAAGAAGTCTGACCTGTACAGCTCCCTCTGGAGCAGTGCTGACGAGCTTCGCGGCTCGATGGATGCCAGCCAGTACAAGGACTACGTCCTGACGTTGCTCTTCGTGAAGTACGTCTCGGACAAGGCCAAGGCTGACCCCTACGCCCTGATCGAGGTGCCCCAGGATGGCTCCTTCGACTACCTGATCACCCTCAAGGGCAAGCCGGACGTTGGCGAGAAGGTCAACGTCGCTATCCGTAAGTTGGCGGAGGCGAACAACCTGCAGGGCGTCATCAACAACGCCGACTTCGATGACCCGACCAAGCTCGGGTCTGGCAAGGATCTCCAGGATCGCGTCTCGAACCTGATCGGCATTTTCCAGGACATCGACTTCACCGGCTCTCGGGCCGAGGGCGACGACCTGCTCGGGGATGCCTATGAGTACCTGATGCGGCACTTCGCCACGCAGTCCGGCAAGAGCAAGGGCCAGTTCTACACGCCTGCCGAGGTCTCGCGCGTGATGTCTCAGCTGCTGCAGATCCCGGCTGGAACGCCGAAGTCGACGACGGTCTACGACCCGACCTGTGGCTCGGGCTCGCTGCTCATCAAAGTGGCCGATGCGGCGCCGAACGGCCTGACCATCTACGGCCAAGAGAACGACAACGCCACGTGGGCCCTGGCTCGGATGAACATGATCCTTCACGGCAACGAGACCCACGAGATCGTGCAGGGCAACACGCTGGCCGATCCGAAGTTCCGTGAGGGCGACAGGCTCACCACCTTCGACTATCTGGTAGCCAACCCGCCCTTCTCGCACAAGACTTGGAAGAACGGGTTCGAGAAGGACTACGGCCGCTTCGACGGCTTCGCAACGCCGCCGGATAAGAACGGTGACTACGCCTTCCTGCTCCACATGGTCAAGTCGCTCAAGTCGACCGGACGTGGCGCGGTCATTTTGCCGCACGGCGTGCTCTTTCGCGGGAACTCCGAGGCACAGATCCGCAAAGAACTGATCAAGCGCGGCTACATCAAGGCCATCATCGGACTGCCGGCGAACCTCTTCTACGGCACCGGAATCCCGGCCTGCGTTCTGGTTCTCGACAAGAAGAGCGCCGCTAACCGCACGGGCATCTTCATGATCGACGCTTCCAAGGGCTTCGAGAAAGACGGCCCGAAGAACCGTCTGCGCCCGCGCGATATGCGAAAGATCATCGATGCCTATCTGTCTCAGGCGGACATTGATCGCTTCTCTCGCTTTGTACCGAATAGCGAGATCGAGGACGCGAAAAACGACTACAACCTCAACATCCCTCGCTACATCGACTCGTCCGAGCCGGAGGACATCCAGGATCTCCGCGCCCACCTGCAGGGCGGCATCCCGAACCGCGACCTCGACGATCTGCAGCTCTACTGGGACGCCTTCCCCGGCCTGCGCGAAGAGCTGTTCTCGCCCCTACGCGATGGCTACTCGGAACTGAAGATCAGCAAGGCCTACATCGAGTCGACAGTGCTTGGCTTCGGCCAGTACGCAGTGATCAGCTCTGAAACAACGGATCTCGTCAAGTCGTGGTGGCACGCGAACCGCGCGGCACTCGAAGGGATTGATGGATCGACCCGGCCGAACGATCTGTCATCCGATCTTGGCGAGTCGCTCCTGGAGAGCTTCCGCGCGCATCGACTGCTCGACGAGTACGCCGTCTACGAGCAGCTGATGAGCTACTGGAACGCATCGATGCATGACGATGTCGCCTTGATCGTCGGCGAAGGCTGGGACGCCGCGGCCAAGCCTCGTACTGCCCGCACCTGGAAAGACAAGAGCAACAAGACCAAGTATGAAGACGCTCATCTGACCTTCGGTACCGGCGCCAAGGCCAAGCGCTGGGTCATGGACCTTATTCCGCCGAACTACATCATCGAACGGTTCTTCGCCGATGAACAGGCCCAGCTCGACCAGCTGGCCGCCGATTTCGAAGCTGCGACGCAGGCGGTCGAGGAATACACCGAAGAGCACGCCGTCGAGGAAGGCCTGCTCTGGGAGGCCGTCGAGGACGACAAGATCACCGCGACCACAGTCAAGAACCGGCTCCGTGCAGCCAAGGCCGAGAGAGCCGATCCCGATGAGATCAAGGCGCTGAACCACGTCGCCAGCCTGTTCGCCGCTGGGGCAGCCGCCAAGAAGGCGGTCAAGGAAGCGACGACCAAGCTCGAGGAGCAGGCTCTGGCTCAGTACGGCAAGCTCACCACCGACGACATCAAGCAGCTCGTCATTGACGACAAATGGGGCGCCACCATCGCGACGGGCATAGAGAGCGAGCTTGTGACAGCAGTGCAGAAGTTCACGGCTCGCCTACGTGTGCTCGCCGAACGATACGAGACCACGGTCGGGCATCTCGACGCCGAGATCGAGGCGTCGAGCGCGAAGGTTGTACAACATCTTGCGTCGATGGGGATGTACTCATGACAAACTGGCCCATCGTCTCCGTCGAGGATATCGCGGCCCGTTCCGCAAACGCTATGTCTACTGGCCCTTTCGGGTCGTCGATCGGTTCGCGGTTCTTCCGTCCATCGGGGATCCCAATTGTTAGGGGAAGCAACCTTAGCGCCGACTCTGAGATCCGCTTCAGGGACGAAGGATTGGTCTTTCTGGATCCGACCAAAGCGGCGGAGTTCTCGCGATCTGTTGTCCGGGAGGGGGATCTGATATTCAGCTGCTGGGGGACGATCAACCAAGTTGGGCTGCTCGACGGGACTTCGGCATACCGCGAGTATGTCATCTCAAACAAGCAGATGAAGTTGACTCCTGATCCCAGGATCGTCCTACCAGAGTATCTCTACTATCTGTTCTCAGGATCTGAGATGCAGCAATCGATACTTGGCGGAGCCGTAGGCACTGGAGTTCCAGGATTCAATCTTGCCCGGCTCAAGTCGTTGAAGTTCCCGTTGCCGCCCATAGAAGCACAGCGGAGAATCGCTGATTCGCTATCCTGTGCGGATCGACTAATTACGAATATGAAACGCCGTATCGCAAAGGCTCGCGGGATCAGGCGGGGCCTGATCCAGGAGCTGTTGACTGGCCGTACACGCCTGCCGGGGTTCGCCGGACCATGGCGCCGCAAAGAGTCACTACTGGCGGTTGCAACAAAATTCTCCGGCTATTGGGGGAGCGCGCCCGGAGGCGCAGCCGTGGAAGGCCGTGTCATTCGTGCGGGAGACGTGACGGCGGACCACGTCATAAAGGGGTACGCATTGCGTGGATTAACCACATCAGAGGCCGCTCGCGCTGCCCTGCTCCCCGGCGATGTTGTTATAACAGCCAGTGGAACGATCGGCAACGTGGCGCTTATCAGCGATCCAGGCTTCTACTCTTCAAATTTTATCCGAGCACTTCGGCCGAGGCCGCAGCTCATCACGGGCGTCTACCTCTACTTTGCTCTGCAAACCCGTTCCGCACGGGCCGCCATGGATGCTCACCTCGGCCTGAGCGCCATGCCGAACCTCGGGCGCGGATTTTACACGGACCCCTGGCTCGATCTTCCGCCACTGGACGAGCAACGTGCGATCGGTGCGGTTCTTCAGAGCATCGACGACGAGATCGCCGCTCTGGCGCGTCGCCTCGAGTCTGCTCGGGCTATCAAGCAGGGCATGATGCAGGAACTGCTGACTGGGGGCACGCGTCTCACCGAGGGGGCCGCAGCATGAGCACCGTAGGTCAGATCGAACGCAAGACGCAGAACCGTGTCGTGGCTCTCTTCCGTGATCGGCTCGACTACGACTATGGCGGAAACCGGGAGGATCTCGATAACCGCAACATTGACGAGGCTCTGCTGATCCAGAAACTGAAGGCGCGTGGCTACGACGACGAGTTGATTCGCCGTGCGGTCTCTCAGCTCCTGACCGCCGCCTCTCTGGCGGATGGCCAGAAGCTCTACGACTCGAACCGTAAGTTCTATGAGCTTCTTCGCTACGGCGTCAAGGTGAAGCGAGACATCGGCGAGACCACCGAGACGGTATGGCCGATCAACTGGGACAACCCGCAGGCCAATCATTTCGTCGTGGCTGAGGAAGTCACCATCAAGGGCGAACACACCAAGCGTCCGGATATCGTGCTCTACGTCAATGGCATCGCGCTGGGCGTGATCGAACTGAAGCGCTCGTTGGTCAGCGTCAGCGAGGGCATCCGCCAAAACATCGGCAACCAGAAGCAGCACTTCGTGCGGCCGTTCTTCACGACTGTCCAGTTGCTGTTCGCTGGCAACGACGTCGAGGGGTTGCGCTACGGCGTGATCGATACACCCGAAAAGTACTGGCTCGAGTGGAAGGAGTCCGGCGAAGAGCCGAACCCGCTCGACCGTTCCCTGCTCCAGATGTGCTCCAAGGATCGGCTCCTGGAGATCATTCACGACTTCATCGTCTTTGACTCGGGGGTCAAGAAGACCGCCCGGCACAACCAGTTCTTCGGGGTCAAGGCCGCTCAAGAGCGAGTCCGCAGCCGCGAGGGCGGCATCATCTGGCACACGCAGGGTTCGGGCAAGAGCCTGACGATGGTGTGGCTGGCGAAGTGGATTCGCGAACATCAGACCGATGCCCGCGTCCTGATTATCACGGATCGCACCGAACTCGATGAGCAGATCGAGAAGGTCTTCGGCGGCGTCAACGAGTCGATCTATCGGTCGACTTCGGGCGCTGACTTGATCGGGAAGCTCAACCAGAGCCAGCCTTGGTTACTCTGCTCGCTCGTCCACAAGTTCCGCTCCGGCGACCAGACCGACGACGCGGACGAGACCGACAGCGACGAGTTCATCAAGGAGCTGGGCTCTCGCATCCCGGCTGACTTCAAGGCCAAGGGCAATCTGTTCGTATTCGTCGACGAGGCGCACCGTACTCAGAGCGGCAAGCTGCACAAGGCGATGACTGCCCTGCTACCGGACGCGATGTTCATTGGCTTCACCGGCACGCCGCTGCTCAAAGCCGACAAAATGACGAGCATCGAGACCTTTGGCTCGTTCATCCACACCTACAAGTTCGATGAAGCAGTGCGCGACGGCGTGGTGCTCGACCTGCGCTACACGGCTCGCAACATCGACCAGGACCTGATCGGCCCGGAGCAAGTTGACAAGTGGTTCGATATCAAGACCAAGGGACTGACTGACCTCAGCAAGGCACGCCTCAAGAAGAAGTGGGGCACTATGCAGAAGGTCGTCTCGGCTCGTTCGCGCGCCGCCATGATCGTGCAAGACATCCTGATGGACTTCGAACGTGAGCCTCGCCTGCTGTCTGGACGCGGCAACGCGATGCTGGTGAGCGAGAGCGTCTACCAGGCCTGCAAGTTCTATGAGATGTTCGTCCAAGCGGGCTTCAAGGACAAGGTCGCCATCGTGTCGAGCTACGTCCCAACCGCCACCTCGATCTCGAAAGAAGACGCAGGCGCGGGCGACAACGAAGAGCTGATCAAGTACGACATCTACCGCCAGATGCTGGCGGACTACTTCCACGAGCCGGCAGACCAGGCGGTGCAGCGAATCGAGGAGTTCGAGAAGGACGTCAAGCGTCGCTTCATCGAAGAGCCGGGCCAGATGCGGCTGCTGATCGTAGTCGACAAGCTCCTGACCGGCTTCGACGCCCCGAGCGCCACCTACCTCTACATCGACAAGAAGATGCGAGATCACGGCCTGTTCCAGGCCATCTGCCGCGTCAACCGCCTCGACGGTGACGACAAGACCTACGGCTACGTCATCGACTACCGCGACCTGTTCAAGTCGCTCGATCAAGCCATCTCCGACTACACCTCGGGTGCCCTCGACGGCTACGCCAAAGAAGACATCGAAGGACTGCTCAAGGACCGCACCGAGCAGGATCGACAGGATCTGGATGAGGCCCTCGAGCGAGTTCGTGCCCTCTGCGAACCAGTGGCTCCGCCGAAGGGAACGTTGGAGTACCAGCACTACTTCGTCTCGCTTGAGCCGGGCGATGCGGAGCAGATCAAGATCAACGAACCAAAGCGTGTCGAGCTGTACAAGTCGGTCGCTTCGCTGGTTCGCGCCTACGGCACCTTGGCAAACGACATGGATTCGGCTGGCTACACGGCTGCTGAAGCGGCCTCCATCAAGAGCGAGGTCGCCCACTACGTTGCCGTACGCAATGAAGTCGAACGTGGCGCTGGCGAGAACATAGACATGAAGCAGTTCGAAGCAGGCATGCGTTCGCTACTCGATACCTACATCCTGGCCGAGCCATCAGAGACGGTTGCGACCCTGGACCAGGGCTTGGTGCAGCTGATCGTTGAACGCGGTGCCGGGGCCATCGACACCCTGCCGGAAGGTATCCGAAAGAATCCCGAGGCGGTGGCTGAGACCATCATCAACAACGTCCGCAAGACCATCGTCGACGAGCGGGCGCTGAACCCGAAGTACTACGACCGGATGTCTTTACTGCTAGACGCCATCATCGAACGCCGTCGCGAGGAAGCCGAGGCCTACGCCGACTTCCTCAACGACCTCCTCTCCCTGACCTCTCAGGTCGGAAAGAAGGAGTCGGACACTGCCTACCCTGCTTGGGCATCAACTCCAGCTCGTCGGGCACTGGTCGACTTCAGCTGGCCAAGCGACATCGTCATCGATGTCGAGTACCTGGGCAACGTCATCCAGAACAACAAAGAACACGGCTGGGCAGGCAACCCGATCAAGGAGCGTGCCCTGGTCCGCACGCTTCGCCGCGAGCTACCGGACGGCTTCGAAGCGGAACGTCTGGAGGCACTCGTCAAGCTTCTGAAGGAGCACGATGAGTACCGCTAACGCTTACCTCACTGTCGCCGGCCTCGGGATTGACGTCGTCTATAAGGATATCAAGAACCTGCACATCTCGGTCTACCCGCCGGTCGGGCGAGTTCGCGTTGCCGCTCCAGATACCACCGACGAGGACACCATCCGGCTAGCGATCGTCCAACGTTTGCCATGGATCAAGCGTCAGCGTGAGCAGTTACAGAAGGCAGATCGCCAGACCAAGCGTGAGATGCAATCCGGTGAAACTCACTACGTCTGGGGTCAGCGATACCGGCTCGATGTTTCGCGCACCTCGGGTAACTTCCACGTCGAGACCAAGGGGCAGACACTCTGGGTAGTGACGCCCGCCGGTGCTGACAGTGAGGCCAAGCTCTCCGCTCTGGATCGCTGGTACCGCCGAGAGATCAAGGCCACCCTGCCTACCCTGCTCGCCAAGTGGCAACCGATCGTGGGAGTCGAAGTCGACAAGATCGTAGTGCGACGAATGAAGACCAAGTGGGGCACCTGCATGCCGCACTCCCGCACGATCTGGATTAATCCCGAGCTGGCCAAGAAAAACCCGCGTTGCCTCGAGTACATCGTCGTACACGAGCTGACACACCTGCACGAACGCAGCCACAACCGGCGCTTCACCGAGCTGATGGATCAGTTCTTGCCGGACTGGCGCGCACGCCGCGACGAGTTGAACGGGGCCCCGCTTGCTGACGAGGAGTGGGGTGCGGAGGACACGGCATGAGCCGCGGCGCCCAACCTTCGGACGCTGGAAGTCCATGGAGCCTCATCCCACTCACCCCTGAGTATCTCGAGGTTGAGCACAGTGGCTACGTCTCGGCGCTTGAGGCTGCGCTTGAAGACGATGAGATCCGTAACATCGCGCTGTCCGGCAACTACGGAGTCGGCAAGAGCAGCATTCTGCGTGAGCTCGGGAAGCGACTCGACGACCGCGTTGTCGAGCTTTCGCTGTCGACCCTTGCCCCGATCGAAGCGTCCAAGTTAGACGAGTCGGTGCCGCTGCAGGCCACGACTCCGACGAACCGTATCCAGCAGGAGATCGTCAAGCAGCTGCTTTACCGGGAGGATCCGAGCAAGACTCCTGCGTCCAGATTTCGTCGAATCGAGCGCTTCCGGTGGTGGAGAGAGTTCGGCACGGCTGCACTGATCGGTCTGGCCGTTGCCGTCATTTTCTTGCTGACTGGCTGGAGTGCGCAGATTTCAGCGACCTTCACGGCGCTGAACGACCTCGGCGTCTGGACGCATCTGATCGTTTGGGTCGTGGCAACGACTGCGGTGCTTCTGGTGCGCTGGCTGTTCTACGGGAAGATCCGCATCAAGCAGCTGTCCGCCGGCGCAGCGACTGTCACCCTCGATGACAACTCTGTGTCGTACTTCGACCAGTACCTCGACGAGATCGTCTACTTCTTCGACGTGTCGGATCGTGACGTCGTGATCTTCGAGGACATCGACCGCTTTAACGACTCACACATCTTCGAGACGCTGCGCGCGCTCAATACATTGCTCAACGCCTCGCCTCAGATCGAGAAACCGATCCGCTTCATTTACGCGATCAAGGACAGCATCTTCGACCGAATCGGGTTGGAGGCGGAAGGCCGCAAGCTCGAGACGGGCGTACTGGCAATCGAGGATCCGGCGCAGGCTGAGGCGGTGCGTGCTAACCGCACCAAGTTCTTTGATCTCGTGATTCCGGTGGTGCCGTTCATCACGCATCGCAGTGCACGGAACCTGGCGACTCGGTTGCTGGGCGAGATCGAGCACAAGGTGAAGCCGGAACTGCTCGATCTAGCTGCGCAGTACGTCCCTGATATGCGGCTGCTGAAGAACGTCCGCAACGAGTTCATCGTCTTCCGCGATCGAATCTTCTCAGGCGACGGTGAGCAACTCGACCTGAGCGAGACTGACCTGTTCGCGATGATGCTCTACAAGAGCACGCACCTCACGGACTTCGAGACGATCCGACTCGGCAAGAGCAATCTGGACACCCTCTACAAGCTCAGTCGCGAGCTGGTAACCGAGAACATCAAGCACATCGAGCGCGAACGTCGTGGGCTTAGCCAGAGGCTTGCACGCAAGAGCGGCGCAGAGTCGCGCAGCTCTCACCTTGGGGACTTGCTGGCAGCGCACATCGGACGGACGGCAGCCTCGGCAACATCGTTAGGAAGTCGACGTCGGAACGGTTTGACGTCCTCGGTTGATGGCTCTCCGAAGTCGGACGCGGACCTACGAAGTGTGGAGTTCTGGGCCGCTTTCGTTGCGGCGGATGGTGACCCAGAGCTCCGCCAGCAGATGTCGTCTGGCCACGCACTGACGTTCTCGCGATCCAGCCTTGTCGGCGCGCTTGGTGATCCATTGGATGCTGACAGCTGGAGCGATGCGGATCGGGATGCTCTGAATGCACAGCTCGACGAGAAGATCGAGGACATCAAGTTCCTGCGCGGTGCGGACATGGGTGATCTGATCAAGCGCCCAGAGTTTCTAGTCATGTTCAAGGAACTCGACACGCCTGCGAGCGAAGGTACGCCTGCGACCTACAAGGAGACGGAGCAGTCGCTTGAGTACATCGCCAAGGCACTGCTCAAGCCTGGCTTGGCCTACCAGCTTGTTCGGGCCGGACACATCAACCGCAACTTCACGCTATACACGTCCACCTTCCACGGTGACCGAGTGAGCCCGGCGGCGACGAACTTCATCATCCACCACGTCGAGCGAGACCTGATGGATGCGCACTTTGAACTCGGCCCGAAGGACGTCGATGCCGTCGTGCGGGAGCGTGGCAAGAGCGCACTGAAAGAGCCTGCGCTCTACAACATCGCGATCCTCGACCGGCTCCTTTCAACCGACGTTGATGCAGCCGACATCATGATTCGCTCGCTGGTTGGCCTGGGAGAGAGTCAGACGCAGTTCCTGCCGGCATACCTGACCGCCGGTGAGCAGCGCGCACAACTCGTCCAGCGGTTTGTGACGATGTCGCCAAGAACGCTTATCTACCTCGTGAACCAAGCGGAGCTGGACGAAGCTTCGCAGCTGGAACTAGTGGACGTTGCACTGGCGAATCTGTCATCGTCAGCGCAGCGCACGGAAGCACGGGTCGTTGACTATCTGCGAACGCACTACGCGGAGTTCTCCGTCCTCACGAACGACGGGACGTCCGTCCAGGCAGAGCGAGTTGGATCGCTCTTCGCCGAGGCGAGCATCACGCTGCCTAGCCTGACGCCGCTCTCGGCAAGCGCCCGTCCGTCGTTCGTCTCGCGCAGTTTGTACGACATCACGCATGAGAACCTGACTCTCGCTATTGGCAATGACGAGACGGTTGCCCTCGACGTCATCCGAGCGGCGAACAAGACGGTCTATGACTACGTCCTCGAACATATCGATGCCTATCTGGGCGCGATCGAAGGCTCTTCCGCGACGGTCGATACAGGTGAGCAGTTCATCGCAGTGCTCGAGGAACTACTTGAGCAAGGGACGCCTCGTGTGGCCGACGTGGTTGAGCGCGCTGCGCCAGCGTGCCAGGTTGTCGATCTTGGTGCCATTTCCGAGGGAGCGTGGCCGGCGTTGGCTATGCATCAGCGGTTCCCTGCAACGTTCAACAACGTCAGCCGATACGTTGCTGCGCTTGGAGTCGATGTCCACATCGCTCTACTGCTGGCCGCGGCAGGCACGCTCACCGAGGCTGAGTCGGCCGAAGAGGATGAGAAGACCAGATTGGCGACCACGATTCTTGCGGCGCGGGATCAACTGCCAGCCGCAACGCTGCGTGCGGGCCTTGTTGCGAGCTTGGAGCTGAGTAGCCACCTCGATGTTGGGGAGATTGCTGCCGAGTCGGGCGACTTGCTCGCGCTACTCCTCAAGCACGACATCATCTCGGACACCGCGGAGTCATATGCGCACCTTGCGGCGACTGATTGGCCAACGCGAAGGGCGTTCATCCGCGAGTCGGAGAAGTTCGCGCGCTACATGACGCCGGAGCTGGTGCAGCCGGATCTGGCGGCGCTTCTCGCCGACAATGAGATCAAGGACGCGATCAAGCGGGTGATCGTCGAGCAGTCTGAAGCGTACGCCGAGGTCGCTGGGCAGCGAGGGCTGAATGAACTGGCGCGCCTTGCTGTGAAGTACGGGCACACCATCCCGTCCGTCGTCGTGCAGAAGATGGCGCAGGGTGGCGCTTCTGCGCAGTACGTAGTACCCCTTCTCGAACCGCACCTTGGCGACCTTGCCCGCGCAGACCTCTTCGCGATCTTGCAGGAGCTGGGAGGCGACTATTCGAAACTGACCACAGTGGGACGCACCGCCCTGCATGTCAGGAATACCCCTGCAGACCGAGCTCTCCTTGAGCGGTTGAAGCGACACGGAACCGTCAGCTCGTATGACGCGGATGTCTCGCCGATCAAGGTGAACAGGAAGCATAAGTAGAGCGCCATGACTGACTTCATCACTGGCCGTGTGCGCGCTGTGTTCCGCGACGCCGTCTCGCAGCGCATGGTGCTCCGGGAGATCGATCGCATATGGCAAGCCGAAGGCTTCGCTCCGGGGACAACTACATTTCTTGGCGGCCAGCGTGTCACACTCTGGGCCGAGTACGAGGCATCTGTTGATTGGGCAAGCCTTGAACACATCCGTCGTGTCCTCCGCGTCTACGAGAGTTTCCTCATCGAGTTTGGCGGTGACGACATCACTCCGTTCACTCGCGTGCTCGAAGTCGACGGCTTCTCAGTTGACTCGAGCCGCAAGATCACGATGGTCGGCGGTGCGCTCTCGAGCCTCTCGGGCTTGGATGGCCTGCGTGATGCCTCAGGAATCCGCGATACCTTCCGCCGCATCGAACTGCTACTCGACTCCGACCCGGCTGGGGTGGTCGGCGCGGTCAAGGAGCTGATTGAGGCAACGGCCAAGACCATCCTCGAACATCTCGGAGAGACCGTCGCCAAGGATGCCGATCTGCCCTCGCTACTCAGCCGGACGCAGGACGTGCTTGGGTTGTCAGCCTCAGGTGTGAGCGGCACCGTTGACAGCTCGGGTGCGATCAAGAAGGTGCTCGGTGGGCTCAAGGGGGTTGCCATCGGGATCACCGAGCTGCGCAACGCCGAAGGAAGTGGACACGGTCGTACGCGCGCCTCGAATCTAGCCACCAGACACGCACGCCTTGCCGTGAACGCCGGGCGCACCTGGTGCGAGATCGTCCTCGACACCTACGGCGATCCCGCTGCACCTTGGCGTCGAGCTGGTGCTCCGAAAGCCTGACCCGGACAAGAAGATAGAGAACCACGAATGGCGCTAACCCTGGCCCCGCTCCTGCTCGATGCGGGCATCGATCTCGCTGAGACTCTAGTGATCCGCCACGCCTATGTGCGCGAGCACGAGGACATCGGGCTGCGAGGTATTCACGCTGACTCGACCGACGCGGAGATCCTCGAGTACACGCGCAACCAGTCCGCGAACACGCAGCGTTTCCCGGCAGTGCCGCCACGGCTCTGGGTCGTCTTCATCCGCGAGGGCGGTGACCAGGCTCGCCTCTGGGCTGTCGTCGAGAACCGAGGTGAGGTCTCCAATGATGGAGTGCGCCGGGTCTTCGATGTTGTCGAGTCAGAGCACATGGCCGACCTTCGCAACCGGTTGGTGATCGGCTGGCGATCTCCACGCACTTGGTGGATGCGGGCCAGCACAGCGGCGAGCTACCGGGTGGTCGGTATCGCGGATGCCGAGCCGGTGCCATTCCCGGGCTTCGATCGACTGGTCTTGGAGTACGTGCAGCTTCAGGCGGTGATGCGTGAGCATCGTTACGCCTCATGGGGAACGGCGCTCGCTTCGGTGGTCGGGATCTACCTCATCACTGACACGCGCGACGGCCGGCAGTACGTTGGCAAGGCAGACGGTGCAGAGAGCATCCGGCAGCGATGGAATACATATGCAACCAACGGGCATGGTGGCAACGTCGAGCTGCGCGGACTCGATCCGAGCTCCTTCCGATACTCGCTGCTGCGTGTCTTCGACCCGTCGACACCTACTCAGGAGATCGACGCGGCTGAGAGCCACTTCAAGGTCGCGCTCGATACGCGTCGGCATGGGCTGAACCGGAACTAGGGCCTGTGATGGCAAGCGAGCAGAAGCCGTCGAGGCATCAAGAGATCAGCGAGGAAGCTCAGCAGATGCTGGTGCTGGGCGAATCGGGGCGTTTCGAGTTCAAGCGGGACGTTGACGCAGTTTCAGTGAGGCTGCTTGCCACGCTGGCGAACTGGGTCGCTCTGGATCCCGATCGAGAGGTTGCTCATCTGCTGGTGGGTGTCGATGAGATCGAGGATCCAGCTACGGGCCTTGTCGCCGGAGAGCCATGCGGTCTGGCGAAGGGGCTCGACAAGGCCGTGGCACGCATTCAAGACCTGGCGGGCAAGACTCGCCCAGTGCCGATAGACGCCTTCATCATCGAGGAGAACGTCTCTGGCGAGAAGCCTTTCGTGCGAGTGGAAGTCCGGCCAACGATGCCGCCGCACTTCGATGACGAAGGTCGACGTCAGACCCGCCAAGGCCGTTCTACTCGGGCGCTCACAGACGACGAGCTGTTACGCGTCTACCTTGATCGGGAGGCTGGAAGTTTCGCTGCCAGATTCCGGCAGACCAGCGACGAGCTTCGTTCGGCGGTTGGGGCGATTAGCGGCCAGGTGGACGACGTCGCTGCGGCGATCGAGGAGAACATCGCGGAGCCTATCCGCAGTTTGACGCGGACGGCCGAGTCGGCTGCCGAGGCTGCCAGGTCAGCGGAGGACTCGGCCGACTCGGCCAGCGCATCCGCGATGAACGCCGAATACGAAGTGAGCAACGTCCAGCAGCTGGTCAAGAATCTCCACGACGCCGTCGAAGACATGCGCGACCAGACGCCAGAGAGCCTTGCCTTCCAGCTCACCAAGATTCGTCGCAAAGCGTGGTGGAACTTCACCGTCGACACGTGGCAGCACACCTCGGCCCTGGCCGATCAGCTGGAGCAGAGGCTCCGCGCGCTTCTTAGCAGAGAGATCTCGCTCGACGCGGCCTCTAGCAGCTGGGAGATCGGGTTGTGGGAGGACGTGCTCGAGGTTCGCATGGCACAGCCTCGGCAGCGCGCCACGCAGAAGTGGTGGCGGGCGACGATCAAGACGCTTGAGGAGTACCTCGGTAGCCCGTCATACGGTGCACCAAATCTGCCTGACCTTCGAACCGCGCTCAAGGCAGATCTCGACCATGAGCTTGACGACCCGGAGAGTGAGACCCGGAAGTTTGGAGCGCTCCTGAAGGATTCTTAGTTTCGCCGATATCGGAATCGCGGAGAGGTGCGTTCTATGTCGTGTTCTTTGCGCGGCAACCGGTAAGTGGTCGCAGCTGGCTTCACCAGTTGCGCTGCGGGTTCCGCCGCTTCCATTCCTGCCATTCCTCGTAGCTCAGATCAGGGCGATCGCCCTGAGGAAGCCAGATGCGGCGGAGCGGGTCGGATTCCTCGAGGTGCGCCTCTGACCAGGCGAGGTACTCCGCGAGGACGTCGGCGTACTCGTGCTCGGGGCCTTTGCGCTCGACGGCTTCACGGAGACCGGCAACAGCATCGACCAGCTCGCGGTGGCGGACGAAATCGGTACGGAGCTGCTCAAGCGTCTCTGCCCAGCTGCTGTACCGGGTAGCTCGTTGTCGAAGTTCTTCGGCGCGGCGTTGCTCCTCGGCTCGCTGGATCTCCCACTGACGATGGCGTTCGGCGGCTTCGCGAGCGTCGACGGACATCTGCTCGATCTTCTCGATCGCGCGCAGGAGCTTGTCCACAATGCGCGTCGTGACGGTGTCGTCAAGGGTCAGCACATCGTGGGAGCTCGACCTGATTTCGAGGCGCATACGTTCGGTCGGTACGTGGTCGTACTTGGGGTAGCTCCGCCAGTTGTAGCGCGCTTCGTCCGCGATCTCCTTTTCAGTGGGTACGTGATCGACGCGCTTCTGCTGCATGCGCAGCCGGATCACCGTTGCGGCGTCACCCGCGTCGATCGAGAAGAGATCGGGGCCCGGCGACACACGCGTCCGACGGCCATTCCAAGGATCCTTACGGAAGGTTGAGGGGTTGGCAGCCACTGCCCAGCCTCGACGATTCGCCTCCTGTGCGAGTGCGTGCAGGATGAGGAGGGCTCGTTGGCGTTGCTCCGTTGGCACGTCGAGGCGGGCTTTGTGATCGACGATCTCCCGTACGGCCTGATGAGGGCGTCTGATCTGGACCGGCATTGGGATCGTCTCGTCCTTGACGATGCGCTCCGGCCGCGCCGGTGGCTCGGGATCGCTGGAAGGCTCGTTGTCCGAGCTGTGATCGGACTCGGCCGTTGCTGGCTGTGCCTTCTTCGGCTCGAGCTTCGGCTTCGGGGGCTTCTTGGGCGTCGGTTCTTCCGCATCGGGATGACGGCCGTGCTCGAGATAGAACCTCCCGGCTTCGGTGATCGCGATGCTCCAGTGCCCGCGCCGTTTGTCCAGAGTGACGACGCCGCGGCTTCGGAGGGCGACGGCGCTCGTCTTGAACGTCTCGCTGGGCGGGTTGTCGAGGTCGGCGCCGTCAGCGACCCACTGGAGAACGAGAAGCTGTGCGTCGTTGAGCGTGAGATCCATACCTTCAGTCTGGCTGCGGTGTCTTCGCCCTGGTCGGCTCGCGAAGGACGACCCCTGCCTTGATGATCGCTACTCGCATGGTTTCCTGGTTCACGTCGAGCGTTGCCGCGACCTGTGACAAGGAGAGACCGGACTCATAGAGGCGGGCTGCTTGACTGACCTGGTCTGCCGTCATCGGCTGGCGACGGACGACAACGTTGTTGGCGCGGAGGATGCCAATGATCGTGGACTTGGCGACGTCGTAGTCTTTCGCCAAGACTGTCGTCGTGTCACCTGCCGAGTACCGTGCGACCACTTGCGCGCGGGCTTCGTCGCTCAGGCGCTTCCACTTGCGGCGAGGAGCCGTGACAGCGCGAGAGGTTTGAGCGCCGTCCGGCAAGGTGTCAGTGCCAGTTGTCCCAGCGGCGGCGAGAGAACCCCTGATCCGGCGCAGGTTCTCGGTTTCCACCCCTGTTGGGTATTTACTGGAACAGAGGTCAATAAGGGCGACAAAGTGAATTTGCGGGACATCGTTGCCTCGATGTCCCGCAATTTCGCGTTTCGGTCATCGCAGCTACCTGAACCTACCCGAGGCTCTCATTGAACTGCGAAGCGAAATGCTCGCGCAGTTCGTCAAAACCGTAGTCGAACGCCCGCTTGCCGACGACGCGTTCGCGGTCGACACCCTCTTCTTCGGCGGCAAGTCTTCCGAGGCAGACTCGCCACCCGCTTGCAGCGAGACTCGCAAACGATCGGTCGAGGAGTGTCTGCCGCATTTCCAAGGATGCTCCGGTGGGGTTCTCGATGATCGTCCATTGGATCGTTTCGTCGCCCCAGCGGTGGGCGAGCTTCCGCGGGCCGTCGACGACGAGCACTTCGGTGTCGAACGGGTCGCTGTCGGGGTACTCGCGGCTCATTGACGGGCCGAGCGCGTCGAATGGATGGTCCGGGACGATGGGGGACCACCGCCTGAGCAGCTCAGGCGTTGCTCGCGAGCACGGCATTCCCGCAGTCCTCGGTATTCCCCAGTCAACCACTCGCATCCTCGACGGTTCTTGGATCTCCGTTAACGGCACTGAGGGAACCGTGCGTTTAGCGACATGAGCCTTTTCGCTGTCGAGCTTCGCTGGACAGGATTTCCCAAAGCGATCCGACTATCACCGTGCCGAAAGAGGGGCTTTGTCGTATTGCGCCCGTCACGCCCTAACGCGATCTGATGGTGACTGTCCGGGGCCGATATTGACCAGTTACGCTAACCCCATGCCGAGTGAAGTAATCCTTGAGATAGTTGAAGGCATTGTGGTGCTCTTCGAAGCGCTCGGGGTGGCAGCGATGGCGATCGGCTTTGCTACCGCCACGGTTTTCGCGATTCGCGCGCTTGTGCAGCGACGAGGGGGAGTGCAGGCCTTCCAAATTCTTCGTCGAATGATTGGCTCGTCGATCTTGCTCGGGCTTGAAATCTTGGTGGCAGCGGACCTGATCCGCACCATCTCGGCACCGACCATCGAAGAAGCCCTCACTCTTGGTCTGATCGTGCTCATTCGAACCGTGCTGAGTATTTCAATTCAAATTGAGATCGAGGGAGTCCTCCCATGGAAGCGGGCACTTCTGACCAGTGGCGGCCAAGTGCTCGCCGGAGAGATCACGAAGGAAGCTAAGCCGGCGCCTGGCCGGTAGGTGGCTCGTTGCGAGGGCGGGCCAGGATGGTCCGCACGATCAGCGTCGCGAACACCACGAGGCAGACGATCGCGCCGACCTCGAAGACCGTGGTGATTCCCGCATCCGTCGTATTTTCGCCGATACCCGGGTGAGTGGCCATGACTGCGGCCGCAATCGCGGTGCCGAAGGAGCTCCCGACGGTGCGCAATACCTGGTTGAAGCTCACCGAGCTGCCGAGTTCCGCGACAGCAACGCTCCGGGCGATGAGCGCCGGCATCGCGGCGTAGCCTGCGCCGATGCCGACACCAAACATGAAGATCCCGACGAGGAGGCCCCATAGGTGCGCGTGCGCGAACCACAGCACCACCCCGGCCGCGGCCATGATCCCGGAGCCAATTGGGAGCAGCGCATCCATCGAAACCCGATTCGAAAGCTTGTGTACGACCCGGTTCGCGAGAAAGCTACCGACCGAGAGTGGTGCAATCACGAATCCAGCCCACGCGAGCGGGAGTGCCATCCCGTAATCCGTGTTGAGCGGGGCCTGTGCGACGAGGCTCGCCACTGAGAGCCCAATATACGAGGCAGCGCCGAGCCCGATTGCGGCGAAATTGGCGAGCAACACATCCCCGTTTCGCAGCGTCCGCAGATTGATCAGGGGATGGTCGGAGCGCAGCTCCACGAGGGCCCAAGCGGTAAAGCTCACCACCGAAAGTGCGAGCACGCCGAGCGTCCAGCCGGATGCCCAGCCCCAGTTCGGTCCCTCGCTGATCGCGAGGAGGAGGCTCCCGAGTCCGACGCCCAAGAGAGCAGCACCGGGGAAATCAAAGGCCCGCGAGGGTGCAGTCGGATCGGGGCCATTGGGGACGACGGTCGACACCACCACGGTCGCCGAGACAATGAAGAGCGCGGCGAACCAGAACGCGAACCGAAAGCCAAGGAATTCTGCCAGTAGGCCCGTCAATGGGTAGCCGAGGCCGAGTCCCGTGGCGACCGTCACCGAGAGTGAAGAAATTGTCGGCTGGACGTGTGGGGTCGGTACGTATCGCCGCGCGAGCGCGATGGTCACCGGCACAATGCCGTAAGTGAGGCCTTGCAGGGCGCGGCCGATGAGGAACACGGTGAAGTTGGTCGCGAGTGCCGCCATGATCGAGCCAACCAGAATGACCGCCAGCGCGATCAGCAGTGTTCGTTTCTTATGTGGCCCGTCACTGAGGCGTCCCATCACGGGGGTCGCGACAGCACCCACCAAGAGGTTCACGGTGAGCATCCACTGCGCGGTGGCGACCGACACCTTCATTTCCTGCGCGATCGTGGGCACGAGCAGCATGCCGAGCGAGCTGACGATCGCGGTGGAGAGCGCCGCGTAGATCAGCGCCGGGATGAGGCGGGATTTCGCGTTAGTCATCGAGCAGACTCTTCCCGAGTTTCTCGATCACGGGGATCGCGGCAAAGAGCACGGCCTTGTCTTCCTCGCTGAGGCTTCGTTCGGCGGCATCGTGCAGGAGCCGCCGGGCAGCGAGAGTCTCTTTCTCGAGTGTTGCTTCGCCGGTTTCGGTGATGGTGATCCACACTCGCCGGCGATCGGTGGCGTCGGTCTTGCGTGCCACGGCGCCGATCGCTTCCAGATCTCGGACGCCGAGAGAGGCGCCTTGATTGCTGACCTGGATGGCGACGGCAAGTTCCGAAATCGTTGCTGGGCCGCGCTCCTTGAGGTGTCGGAGAATGCCGACTTTGCCCTGCGACAGCGTTCGCTCTGCCCGCAGGCGATCCATCATTGGGCGCAGTGCGTCGAGAAATGCGGTTGCGGTCGATGGGTCATTCGGAGAATCTGCGGGCATGAGAAATAGTATAGCTACTTGATCAAGTAGCTTGACTAATTTTCCGACAAGGGATGCGTAGAAACGCGCAGGCGCCTGCCAGACCCCGGTGGGAGGCTGGGAACACCCGCCAAAGTACGGGCGCAGCGTTGCGTTTTACAGGAGGTAATCATGTCGAGCCAGCAGGTCGCGAAGTCCGGAGTCGTCATTGTTGGTGGCGGGCTCGCCGCCGCGAATACCGCCGAGACTCTACGGTCCCTCGGGTATGAGCTTCCGATCACGATCATCAGCGAGGAACCCACTCTCCCGTATGAGCGGCCGCCGCTATCCAAGGAATTTCTGCTCGGCAAGAAAGAGATCGACGACGCCATCGCGCATGACGCCGCCTGGTATCAGCACCACAACGTCACCGTGGTGCTTGGCGAGCGCGTCACCGAAATCGATCGGTCAGCTCACACCGTGACGCTCGCCCTCGGTACGGTCTTGCCCTACGACACGCTCGTGCTTGCCACCGGCGCACGGTCGCGGACCCTGCCAGACACCGAGGCGCAGCAGCTCACGCTGCGCCGGGTTGAGGATGCGCAGTACATTCGCGAGCAGATCCCGCACGGTGGCCAGGCCGTCATTGTCGGCGCTGGCTGGATCGGGCTCGAAGTCGCGTCGAGCGCCCGGCAGCAGGGGATGGAGGTGACCGTGATCGCCCCGGGGAAGGTCCCGCTCGGCAAGATCATGGGGGAGCGCATCGGCGAGCATTTTGCCGAACTCCACCGCAAGCACGGCGTCGAACTCAAAATGGAGACGAAGGTCACCGGCGTTCTCGAAAAGGCTGGCCAGATCACTGGTCTTGCGACCTCGGCCGGCGATGTGCAAGCGGATCGCATCCTCATCGCAATTGGCGCCGTTCCCAATACCGAACTCGCCGAGGCTGCCGGGCTCGAGGTAGACAACGGCGTCGTGACCGATGCATCCCTGCGCACGAGCGACCCGGATATTCTCGCCGCGGGCGATGTCGCCAATGCCGAACACCTAACGCTCGGACGTCTGCGAGTCGAGCACTGGGATAACGCAATCCGCCAGGGGAAGCTTGCCGCGCAGACCATCATGGGCACCGGCGAACAGTACGATTGGCAGCCCTATTTCTTCACCGACCAGTTCGACCTCGGTATGGAATATGTCGGCCACGCGGATGCCTCGGCTGAGGTTGTTGTCCGTGGTGACATGGCTGCGGGGGAGTTCATCGTGTTCTGGCTCAGCGAGGGGATCGTGAAGGCCGCCATGAATGTCAACATTTGGGATGTTAACGACGACCTCCGGGCGCTGATCGGCCGCAAGATCGACCGCTCGGGACTCGAGAACCCGGATATTCCACTCACCAAGCTGTAGCGGGCGCATGAATTCCCTACATCCACAGCGGGATTCTTGCGGGGATCCCGCGAAGTTGCGGCCCGAGTGTCTCTAAGCTGACCTGGTGAATAAGGAGAACTTCCAGGTCGATCTGCGCGGCATCGTGCAGATCCTGTCGCACCACCTCTACTCCAGCCCACGCGTGTACGTCCGCGAGCTCATCCAGAATGCGCGGGATGCGGTGGTCGCCAGGCTCCAGATTGACCCGGACCTCCCCGCCCGGCTCGGGGGCCGGTCACCGATCGCAATCACGGTGGATGAGTCGCAGCGACTCGTGTCGGTTCGTGACTACGGTATTGGCCTTACGGAAGCGGATGCACGTAACCTCCTTGCGACCATCGGTGCCTCGAGTAAACGACAGGAGTTTGCTGCGGCCCGCCGAGACTTCCTCGGCCAATTCGGGATCGGCCTGCTGTCCTGCTTCCTCATCTCGGACCAGATCGAAGTGCGCTCGCGGAGCGCGAAGTCGCCCGAGAGCCCAACTATGCGCTGGGTTGGTTATGGCGACGGCACCTTCGCCGTCTCGCAGGCTGAAGAGCCACTCGACGAGCCCGGCACCGAAATCCGCCTCCACGCCCGAGCGGACGAAGCCGAATGGGCAAGTTTCACTCGGGTGCGCATCCTTGCCAGTCAGTTCGCCCGATTCCTCTCGTTCCCAATCACCGTAGAGTCGCGGCCGCAGGAGGGTAAACCAGAGCTTGTCAGCATGCAGCAAGCCCCGTGGCAACTCGCCGAAGTCGAGGCTGCGGCCTGGTGCGAAGCTGAACTCGGGTTCATGCCGCTGGCGATACTGCCGCTGCGTGTCGATTCGCACGGTGTGCGGGGAACTGCGTTTATCTCCGGCGTCGCGAGCGGTTCGCGCAACCGCGGCGGCGACCTCGTCTATTCGCGCGGCATGTTCGTCGCCAATGACAACACACAGCTGGTGCCCGAATGGGCAACCTTCGCGCGCGTGGTGCTGGAAGCAGGATCGCTCGGCCTCACTGCCTCCCGAGAGGCGCTCCAGGAATCAGCCGCGGTCAGTGACGTGCAAGCGGAGATCGGGCGGCAGATCCGCGCGGGGATCGAAGGGCTCGAGGCACAATCCCCGGAAGCCTTTGAGACCTTCCTGTGGGCACACGGCGAAAGCCTGCTCGCGATGGCGACCGGTGACCGGCAAATGCTCGACTTCGTCGCCCGCCATCTTGATTGGGAAACCAGCAGCGGCCGGATGCGGCTCACAGATATGCCGACCTGGGTCACCTACGCCGAAACTCGCGGTGACTTCAACACCTACGCGCCCCTGGTCGCGGCCCAAAGTGGTGTGCTCGTGAACGGCTCCTACGCGAACGGGATCAAGGTCCTCACCGAATATGACCGGGTACAAACGCGCCTGCAGCTGCGTCGATTCGACCTCAATGAGGTGCTGAACAAGCTTCCGACACCGGCCGAACACGAGCAGGAATTCGCTGAGTACATCGCACGCATCGCAGAGCCGATCCTTGTAGACCACGGGGTGGCGATCGAGGTTCGTTCGTTCTCACCGACGTCACTGATGGTGCTGCACATGCCCGCTGGCACCGCCAAATTTGATTTCGCGGAGGACGCCGACGATCCGTGGGCGGCAATGCTAGGCGACACTGCGACCTCGGCACGCTCAAGCACGGTCGATCTGCGCCCGAAACTCGTGCTGAATATTCGCGCCACCGCGGTGCAGGCCCTCGGCCAACACCTCGAGGCGCAAACCCGCACTGACTCGATCCGAGCGCTGTATTTCTTGAGTCTCCTCCAAGCGGGCCAGCGACTCAATGCGGAAGAGCAAGCGGGGCTGTCCGATTCCCTGCACACCCTGCTGCTCGCCGCATCCAGCGCCGCGCGATAGCGCCAATCAGCCAGCCACCAACTGACCTCGACTCGACTCCGAACCGCAACTCAACCGTCCCGAACCGCCATCGAACCGCCTCCGAACACGAAGGAACCATCCCAACCATGATCCGCTTTGACGAAATTCCGAACCTTGAGGGCGAGCAAGCGGAGCGAGTCCGCGCACTGATCGACCGCGGCAGTGAAATTTGGGATATGCCCGAAGATCTCTCGCAGGTCGAAGCGTGGGAGCGACAGGCTGCCGACTGTGAGGCCGAAGGGCTCCCGCACTATGTCGCCAGCGCCCGGTTCGGCCAGTACACGGTGTACAGCCAGGGCGGGCTCATCGGCGAGGCGCTCGGCGCCTATGCCCGACTCATGCAGGTGATCGCTCGCTATGGCGACTACATTGCACCGGAAAACGTGGCGCGATTCCTCGGCTCGGTCTCGAGCATTGCGGTCAATATGATCTCTGATCCGAGCATCCCGCGCGACCAGATTCAGCAGGTCATTGGGCTGGTTGAAGAACAGCTGCGCGCTCGCGGCATGGACATGTCGAACGTCTACCTCGCGCGTGCCGAGATTGCGACCGAGTTTGGGGATGCTGCGGCCATGCACGAGTGGCGCCACCGGTGGCAAGCCGAGGGGAGCGAGGAATGGCCGCAGTTTGACCCCGATACCGTGAGCCGCGAGATTGCAATAATCCAGCCGCTCAACCCGAATGAAGCGATTTCGGTGTTGGAGCAGCGCTTCGGGGCGATGGGTGTGCAGCCGGGACTGCTTGACCCGCAGCATCCGGAGTTCCACATGTTTGCGATGTTGCGTGCCCGACTCGGTGCGCTCTACACCCGGATTGGTCGACGGGATATTGCGGCGATTATCGGGGATGAGCTTCGCCAGCAGTTCTCGGCCGAGTGGCTCGCCCGCAATGTGATCATCGAGGAAGCACTCGCGGTGCTCGAGCACCGGCCCGAGGATGCGCTGGAGATCACCGACTATGCCCTCGGGGAAACCGAACTCGGTGCCACCGACTGGCAGCTGATTGCCGCAGTGGCGCGCAACCGCATCCTGGCCGATCCGCAGGGTGAGGAAGGACGATTGCTGCAGCAGCTTGCCGAAGACAATGCCCGCGCGCACGATGAGCGCAGCGGCACCGACTGGCATGCTCGCGAACTCGAGGAGTACTGGTTCGCGGGCTTGCCGGAAGGCCCGCGCCCAGCCATCGTTGATGACCCGAGCATCTGGAACGATGTGCCAACCCGCGCCGAGCACATCCTGCTTGCGGGCTGGCTGCCCCGCCGCGGCTCGCAGATCGCCCTTGTCGAGGCGCCGATCGCAATGCGGGACCGCTACGTCGAACTCTCGCAGCGCCCGTTTGAAATCTTGGATGCGGAAACCGCGGAGGAAGCGGATACGCAGCTCGAAAACATCCGGGAAGACGCCGAACGGTTCCGGCTTCCCGACCCGTATTTTGCAGCCCTCGTCATGCGTGTCGGGCGTGCCGCGAAAGACGGTGATGCCGCGTCGTTGATCGGACGCTACGCGCAGTCGCAGCAGGTGCTGCGCGACCACAAAGATGTCATCCAGCCGGGGCTTCGCGCCGCTGCCGAACAGGCATTTGCGGTCGTGATCAAAGCGGCCATCGCGGAGCCGCGCATCCCGCTCGAAAAGATTCGTGAGGTGATTGACACCGAGGCGGCCGTGCGGGAAATCACCGGAGCGCCGAGAGCTCCGCTTCTGCAGGCTGAGGCCGAAGTCGCCGCACACTTCGGCGACGGTGCCGCACTGCAACACCTTGTGGGCGAGATCGCCAGGGTCAGCGAGGCCGAACAGGACGCACTCGACCGTTTCGAGATCTGTCTCGAAACGGTGCGCGTCATTTGGCCCTATGCGCCGGACTACGCCGAGTCGCTCGTCGAGTGGGTGCGTTCGACCACCAGCGATGAGGCGCACCGGCGTGCGGCCACGGCATGGGCGGGCTGGTTCGCCCGTCGACGCGGTGGTGACAGTGGTGTGGACACTGTGCTGCAGATGCTCGAATCGGTGGACCGTGACGCCGACGAATTTGGCTCGGTGCCGGAAGCGATTCTGCTCGAACTCGGTACCGAGCGGCCGGATGAGCTGCCTTGGCTGATCGATAGCGTGGTCGAGAATCTCGTGCCCGGAGCCGGCTACGACCTGGAGAATATCGCCAGCCTGGCCACGATCCTGCTCGAGCATGCCCCGGAAGACCCACGCGGCCCGCAGCTGCGTGAGGATGCGCTGCGCATCGTGGCCGAACTCGACGCTCGGAATGGCAACACCTTCCACAGCGACATGCTCCGTCAGCGTTGGAGTGGGCTCCTCACCGTGTGATAGCGTTGCGGCCACTGACACGGGGTGCCGCCGCAATCGGCTGCTGAGATGAAACCCGTCGAACCTGTCTAGTTAGCACTAGCGAAGGAATGTCGAATGACGATCTGTACTGCCGTCCAGGCAGTGCGGGAGCGGGCTGCGCTCACGCACTGCATCACCAATAGCGTTGTCACCGGCTTTACCGCAAATGTCACGCTCGCTCTCGGAGCTTCCCCCGCGATGGTTGACATCGTGGGGGAAGCCGGGGACTTCGCCCGCGTCGCCGACGGCCTGCTCACAAACCTCGGCACGCCGACCCCGGAGCAGCGTGCGGCCATCCTCGAAGCGGTGACCGCGGCACAAGAGGCGGGCACTCCCTGGGTGCTTGACCCGGTGGCGGTCGGTAGCCTCAAGCATCGCACCGCGCTCGCCCACCAGTTGCTGGAACTGCGGCCGACTGTGATTCGCGGGAACCCCTCGGAAATCATTGCGCTCGCCGGCTTCGGCGTTGGCGGTCGCGGGGTCGATACCGCCGACTCGGTCGGGTCTGCGATGGCCGCAGCAGAATCGCTCGCGGAGCGCTTCGGCAGCACTGTCGCGGTTTCAGGACCGATGGACGTGATTATCGCACCCGATCGGCGCGCTTCCGTTGGCGGGGGATCGGCCCTCCTCACGAAGGTGACCGGTGGTGGATGCGCGCTCGGGGCGGTAATCGCGGCATTCTGCGGTTCGCTGGCCGATCCCTTCGAGGCAACGGTGGCGGCGCACGCCACGTATTCGGCCGCGGCAGAACTTGCCGAATCGCGCTCGCAGGGGCCGGGGAGCTTCGCCGTTGCCTTCCTCGATGCCCTCTCGGCAGTCGGGCCCGAACAGATCGAGTCGATCTCGGTGGATTATGTGAATACCCGAACGGAGGAGCTGGCACGATGAGACAGCGAGTGGTGGATGCTCTGCCGGTGTATTTGGTGACCGACGATGGGCTCTGCGCGGCCGAGGGGCGCACCGTGGTGGACACCGTGCGTGCGGCCGTCGACGGTGGCGTAACCTGCGTGCAACTGCGCGGGAAGACACTCTCAGCACGCGAATTGCTGCAGCAAACCCTCGAGGTGGCTGCAGCCGTGGGGGACCGGGTACCGGTGCTCGTCAATGACCGCGTGGACGTCTACCTCACCGCTCGCGAAGCGGGCGCCGCGGTCGCGGGCGTGCACATCGGGCAGTCGGATCTTCCTGTGGAGCTCACGCGGGCCGTGATCGGCCCGGACGCCATCTTGGGGCTCTCGGCAGCAACCCCGCAGCAGCTCGCGAACATAACTCCAGGCACCGTCGACTACGTGGGCATCGGGCCGGTGCACAGCACCGCCACGAAACCGGATGCTCCGACCGGGCGAGGGCTCGAGTGGGCGGCTGGAATCGTGACCGAGGCACCGGTCCCGGCCGTCGCGATCGGCGGGCTTCGCGCAGCCGACCTTGAGGCGCTCAAAGCTGCTGGATTCGCGGGAGCCGCCGTCGTCTCCGCAATCTGTTCCGCAACCGACCCAGAAGCTGCCGCACGGGCGCTCGCGGAACGCTGGGCTGCGCATCCGGCACCGGCACCGGCCCCGGCCCCTGAACCGACGTTGGCATCCGCACTGTCGGAGCGTGTCTCGTGACCGGTGTAGCACCCGAGGTGCTGTCAATCGCCGGATCCGATCCGAGCGGCGGCGCGGGAATCCAAGCTGACCTCAAGACCTTTTCGGCGCTCGGCGCGTACGGGATGACCATCATCACCGCGCTGACCGCGCAGTCCACCCGCGGCGTCACGGCCATTCACCCGGTACCGGTGTCGTTCGTGCGGGAGCAGTTCGACACGCTGCTGGAGGACATCCAGCCGAAAGCCGCCAAAATCGGCATGTTGGGGAGCGCCGAGCTCACACGAGTAGTGAGCGAATACGCGTCGAAAGTGCCGAACCTCATTCTCGACCCGGTGATGGTTGCGACCTCCGGTGATCGACTTCTGGAAGAATCGGCGATCGTCGCGGTCCGTGATCTTTGCACTCGGGTGGATCTGATTACGCCAAACCGCTATGAAACCGCGGTGCTTCTCGACACGAACCCGGCCCGCTGCCTCGATGAGCTGATCGACCAAGCGTTGGAGCTGTTTGAACACGGCGTCAGCCGCGTACTTGCCAAGGGTGGTCACATGGAGACCGCAGACGGCCGTGCCACCGATGTCTTCGTGGATGATCTCGGTGACGTGACGCTCCTCAGCTCACCGCGCGTGAACACGCGTAATACGCACGGCACCGGCTGCACGCTCTCAAGCGCCATAGCGGCCCTGAGCCCGCGGGCAGGGGACTGGCTCACCACCATTCGGAAAGCGAAAGCCTACCTCGGTGAGGCACTAGCGGCTGCGGATGCGCTTGAGATCGGGCACGGCAGCGGCCCCGTCGACCACTTCGTACGATGGCGGTCGACGGCAGACTCAACGGTCGCCAAGGGCCTCCAGCAGGGTCCGCTCAAGCCTGGCGAACTGCGGGTCGACGAGCGTGTTGAGATCTCGTGGCCTCGGTAGGTCGATCTCGATCACTCGGCGCACGGACGCGGGGCGCTCACTGAGCACGACCACGCGGTCGGAAAGCAGTATCGCCTCGCGCACATCGTGGGTGATGAGCAGGGCCGTCCAGTCGTGCTCTGCCCAAACCTCCTGCAGCCAGGTTTGCAGCTCTCGCTTGGTCAGTGCATCCAGCGCCCCGAAGGGTTCGTCAAGCAGGAGCGTGCGGCGCTGTTGCACCACCGTCCGCAACAGCGCCGCACGCTGACGCATCCCGCCCGAGAGTTCAAACGGCAGGGCATCTTCAAACCCCGCCAAGCCGAAGTGGGAGAACCACGGCCGCACCTGTTCGCGAGCCTCACGACGCGGGACGCCTTGGACTTCCAACCCGAGCGCGGCATTCGCGAGGATACTCCGCCACGGGAAGAGGAGATCTTTCTGCGGCATATACGCCGTGAAATCTCGCCGGCCGAGTGCATCCTCCCCATCGAAACTCACGCTGCCGGAGGTGGGTTGGTCGAGGCCCGCGAGGATGTTAAACAGCGTGCTCTTACCGCATCCAGACGGACCTATGATCGAGACGAACTCGCCCGGATCAACTGAAAACGACACCTCGTCGAGCACGCGCAGCGGCTCGCCGCCTCGGCGTGGGAATTCGCGAACGATGCCGTTCACTGCCAGTCTCGGCGTCACATTAGCGTTCAAGGGCTGCGCTTCTTTCTTTACCGTGCCAGGGGATCACCAGGCGCTCGAGCAGGTAAGTGGAGAGGTAGAGGAGGATGCTCACGGCCGCGGTCACCGCGACCGCGGCCAGCACGAGATCGGTACGGAAGGCGTTCTTTTGCACGCTCATGTAGATCCCGAGCCCTTCTTTCGCGCCCACGTACTCGGCGAAGATCGCGCCGATCACCGCGTAGGTGATGCCGATCCGCAGCGAGGTAAAAAACAACGGCAGCGCAGAGGGAAGGCGCACGAGCACAAACTCGCGCACCCGACCCGCGCCCATGCTTCGCAGCAGTGCGGAGGCTTCCCGGTCGGTGCCCGCAAAGCCTTCCACGAGCCCGATCGCGATCGGGAAAAACGTCACGAGGGCAACCACCAGCACCTTGGGCAGTAGCCCAAAACCGAACCAGATGATCATCAGCGGCGCGATGGCGATGATCGGGATGGTTTGGGATGCGACGAGAAGCGGTATCAGCCCGCGACGCATCAGCGGTGAGAAATCGATTGCGATTGCGATCAGCCAGGCGGCGATCAGCGAGACACCGAAGCCGACGGCGGTCACCCCCAGCGTGGCCAGGGCGTGATCGGTGATCGTTGCTCGCTGTTGCCAACCCGAGGTTGCAACCAGGGACGGTGCCGGGAGCACTTGGGGCTGCACCCCGGTGAGGCGCGCGGCCGCCTCCCACGCCGCGATGAGCGCGGTGAGGAAGGCGACCGGAACCCAGAGATTGAGCCAGGGACGAGTCCGCACGCTTAGTCCTGCAGGTACTCGTTCGTGAAGAACTCGCTCCAATTGGGCTGCTCCGTAAGCGGCGCGCCATCGGGGCCGGTCAGGAGGCCCGCCTCAAAGAGGAATTCTCCGAGCTCACTCCAGTGCGCTTCCGTCTGCACCCCAAACTCTCCGTGTTCATCGAGCATGTACCCCTCCGAGAGCATCGTTTGGCTCGCGACGAGCATGTCGAGATCGGTGAGGAGCCCAGCGTTTTCTTCCTGCAGGATCTGCGCTGCGCCCGCCGGGTCGGCGATCGCATCCTCATAGCCGTGCGCGAGTGCCTGCACGAAATCGCGAGCTGCCTCGGGGTGAGCATCCAGCCAGCTGCCGTTGCCGACAACCACGACCTGATAGGCATCCGGGAACCCGTAGTCGGTGTACGCGAAGGTCTTCAGCTCGACCCCCCGCTCCTGCGCCTCAATGCCCTCCCACGCGACATAGGGGACGGTGAAGTCCACGTCTCCGGAATACAGCGCCTCGTAGGCGCTCGTTCCGAGCACGACGGTCTCAAACTCACCTTCGCCGCCGGCTGCCTGCACGACGGACTGCATCGTGATGGTTTCTGCCGGGTTGTCGAAGCCACCAAAGACCATGCCGTCGAGATCGGCCGGGCTCTGGATGTCATCACGGTCGGCGAGCACCGCAACTTCCGTCGCCCAGGTCTGTTCTACGGCGAGCACCGATTGCAGGTCGGCTCCGGAGGCAATCGACATGCTCGCGGTGTCCTGGAAACTAATGCCGAACTCTGCCTGGCCGGCATTGACGAGCACCTCGGGATTGCTGTTGTTGAAGGGCACGATTTCCACGTCGATGCCCGCCTCCTCGAAGTAGCCCTTGTTGAGCGCGACGTAGAGGCCGGTGTGATTGGTGTTGGGCGTCCAATCAAGCGCGAAGCGAATCGTGGTGTGGGCGTCGTCGTTATCTGAGGCACCTTCGGCTGCGGAATTTGCGCATCCCGATAGGGCGGTGATGGTCAGCAATGCGGCCGCGGCGGGTAGCCAGCGGCGCTTTGATGTTGAAAACATGGGCTCTCACTTTCTTTCGTGGCGAAGGAAGGCGGAGCGGTGCGATGACGTGCATCGGTCATCTCGACATTCCCTTCGCCAGTACGAACTGGATCAGGTTCGACGGGTGTGGTCTCAGCCGCGGCTCGCGGCACCCCGTGTCATATGGGTTTATTTGTGGTTGGAACTACTACGGCTTTAGCTTGTGAGTGACTCGGTGTTCACCCCCAACGTGGTCAAGAGTTGGTCGCGAAGATCGAGGAGCGCAGGGTCCTTGGCGGAGCGCGGATAGGGTGCGTCGATGGTGGTGTCCACGATGATTCGTCCCGAATCGAGCACGAGGATGCGCTGGCCAAGCTGGACGGCCTCGGCAACATCGTGGGTCACCATGACCGCGGTCGGCCGGTGTCGCTGCCAAAGGTTCACCACGAGCTCCTGCATGGTCAACCGAGTCAGCGCATCCAGCGCACCAAAGGGTTCGTCGAGCAGCAGAATACCGGGGTTGCGTGCGAGGGCCCGGGCCAGGGAAACCCGCTGGGCCTCGCCACCCGACAGGGTGAGTGGCCAGGCATCCATTTTCTCGGCGAGCCCGACTTCC
The DNA here is from genome assembly GCF_008831155.1 of Gulosibacter chungangensis. GTDB lineage: Bacteria > Actinomycetota > Actinomycetes > Actinomycetales > Microbacteriaceae > Gulosibacter > Gulosibacter chungangensis. The sequence goes on from NZ_WBKB01000002.1 coordinate 69,360, forward strand.
TGCAGCATTTCCCGTGCGCGCTCGCGGGCGGCTCGACGTGGGAGTTTCAGGCCGAAGGTGACGTTTTGCCAGACCTTCTGCCAGGGCAGTAGCCGCGCATCCTGAAACGCCATGGCGAGCTCTCCCTGCACGGTCAGTTCGCCCGAGCTGGGTTCGTCTAAGCCGCCGATGAGCCGCAGCAGCGTGGATTTCCCGGTGCCGCTGCGTCCGAGCAGCACGATGAACTCTCCTGCATCCGCCGCGAAATCCAAGGCGTCAAGCACCGCACGATCCGCGAACCTGCGGGTGAGTGCGTGCGCTCGGATTCGGGTAGTGAGGTTTTCCGGCCGAGAGTCGTCCCGCAACGGTTATTCCTCGAACTTGAAGTACGTGCCGTTAAGGTCGGGCGCCTGATCGATCAGACCGTAGTCGGCGAGGTCGGCGGCATGCTGCTCGAGCATCGCGATCTCGGCGTCACCGATCGGGTAGAAGGTGTAGGGCGGCCAGCTGAGGATCAGATCGATGACCTCCTCGGAGGCACCATTGGTCCGGTAGAGCTCGGCGATGATCTCAGGGTCTGTGGCGGCAGCCTGGCTGGATTCCGCAAGCGTGGCGGTGATCGTCTGCACAAGCTCCGGATGCGCTTCGGCGAACTCCTGGGTGACCCACTGGAAGGTCCAGTTCAGGTTGTCGATATCGGTTCCGGTGACCACCACGGTCGCTCCCGGCACCAGCTGCGCGCTCGCGAAATACTGGTCCCAGGTTGCCCAGGCATCGACGCTGCCGCTATTGAAGGCGGAAGCGGCATCCTCGGGCGCGAGGTATACGAATTCGACTTCCGAAGGCGCAATCTCGGATTGCTCGAGCGCCCGCAACAGGAGGTATTCGCCGGTGCCGCCCTTGTTCACCGCGACCTTCTTGCCGCGCAGGTCCGCAACTTCAGTGACCGCGGATTCCTTGGTTGCGACGATGCCGACCGAGGCGGAAATGTCCTCAATCCCGATCACCACGACGGGGGTGCCGCTCGTGATGGCCGTGATGTAGTTCGTGAGGCCACCGGTACCGACCTCAATGTCGCCGGCGTTTGCCGCCTCGAGTGCCGGTGCAAATGCTGGGAAGGGCCCCTTCCACTCGACCTGAGCATCCCGCTCGGCAAGGACATCCTCGAGCAGTCCGGTGGTCTGCGCCACCGACAGTGACTGGTAACTATTGGTCGGGCCAATACTGACTGTGGTGACATCAGCGCCGGAACTCTCGCCCGAGGCTGCGTCGGAAGCAGCGCATCCGGAAGCGAGCAGCGCGAGGCCGGTGAGGAGCGCGCCGCCGAGGGAGCGCCGCAATCGTGGCTGGCTTTTGGTCATGGTTGTTATTCCTTCCAGTGGAGGGTGGAGGTGAGGATGCAGCGGTCGCGTTAGCTGCGTTGCGCGTTCGGTCGCCAGCGCAAGAGATAGGTTTCGAGACCGCGCACGATGAGGTCGGTGAGCACACCGAGCGCCGCATAGAGGAGGATGCAAACAATCACCACATCCGTTTGGCCGTACTGACGGGCCGTGGTGAGGAGGAAGCCGACGCCGGCATTCGCGCCGATGGTTTCCGCGACGATGAGTGCGACCCAGGCGAGGCCGAGTCCGTGCCGCAGCCCGGCAAGGATTTGCGGCAGTGCGGCGGGGATGAGCACTTGCAGCGCGGTTTGGAAGCTCGACAGTCGGTACAACTGGGCGAGTTCAAGTAGCCGTCGGTCGACGCTTTTTATGCCCGAGGAGGTGTTGATGTAGAGCGGTACTGCGGTGCCTACGATGACCAAGGCAATCTTCGGCGCCTCATCGATGCCGAACCAGAGAATGAATAGTGGCACGAGTGCCGTGAACGGGATAGCGCGGACCATCTGCATCGGTTTGTCGACGAGATCTTCGCCGAGTCGCCAGAAACCCGAGACCAGCCCGAGCAGAGTCCCGCTCAATATCCCGACCGTCATGCCAATGAGCACCCGGGGGAGCGAAGCGAGAATCGCCTGGCCCAGTTGCCCACCGACTGCGAGGTCGAAGAACGCCGACCAGATCGCGCCCGGCCCCGGCAATACCCGTTCGTTGAGCCATCCGAGGACGTCCGCGAACTGCCAAATGGCGAGCACCACGAGGACCGACAGCCAAGGTCGGAGCATGCGAAGGAACGTCCGGAACACACCGCTGAGCTCGCGACCGGAATGGCGGTTACGCGGCGTTGCGGTCGCGATTGCGGATGGCGCCGTTCGAGGGTGCACGGTGGGCAGCACCTGCGGACGGCGCTTCGATTGCACATCAGTCATCAAGACATTCCCTTCGCCAGTACTAACTGGATCAGGTTCGACGGGTGTGATCTCAGCCGCTGATTGCGGCACCCCGTGTCACGATCAATCATCCTAGATGATCGATTCCGTTCTGTTCCACTGTCAGCCGGGAAAGTTGCCGCTGACGGCGGAAACACGAAAAATCACAAGTGTTGGGAATGCGATACCCTCGACAAGGAGTTGCCCGATAGCGGGCGCTCTGAACAAATACCTTTTTCGGTGGCGAGTGCCTCGGGCCGATCGACAACCGCAATCCAACGACGGATGGCGGTGACCACCCGCGGCGAAGGATCTGCGTACTGAAAAGGGTCGTGCACTGTTGTCAGAGAGGACATCGTTAGTGAACCGACAGCAAACCATTCACCCGAGAACGAGAATAAAGCGCAGAACATTGCTGGGCTTGAGCGCAGCCGCAGCGGTAGTGCCGCTAGTAATATCGACCGGCATCGCGAACGCGGCACCAGCGCCCGAAGGTGGCATCGAGGCCATTGAATCGGGCACCTACATCCCCGGCTACCTCGATGAGTATCTGAGCCAACCGGTGGCCGCCGATGTGTTCGGTCACGTCGAGCATCTCTCGGTAGATATCGGCCCGCGAGTCGCCGGAACCGAGGCAGAGGATGCGGGCATCGCCTACGTCCAGTCGCTCCTCGACTCGTATGGCTACGAAACCGAGATCGAAACATTCGCCACTCCGGTATCGGACTTCGCCGATGTCACGCCGAGCCGCGATGACGTCGAAGGAACCGGCAGTTGGCAGTTCCGTCCGGCAGCCAATGCGCTGTTTACCGGCCCGGATGCCCCGGTGTCTGGTGAGGTCATCGACATTGACGACGGGAGCGATCTTGCCGCTGCCGATATCGCAGGCAAATTTGTGCTCGTGAACTGGATGCAAAATGCCACGAACCGCAACGCACTGCTCAGCGATATCGCCGCACAAAATCCTGCCGGCATCATCCAGACCCAAACCACACCGAACGGCGCGATTCCGAACCCCGGTTCGGTACCCGAATCGGTGCAGGGCACGATCGTGACCTCGGTGGGGACGATTCAGGGGGAACGCATCCGGGCACTCCTTGAAACCGAGGCACTCTCGCTGAGTATCGTGACCGACCAGAGCACCACCGAGAGCTCGAACGTGATCGGCGTCCTCCCCGCTGTCGGTGACAGCGAGGGCACCGCGCCGATCGTGTACATCGGCTCGCACATTGACTCGGTCGTTGGTAGCCCCGGCGCGAGCGACAATGCCTCCGGCGTTGCAATCATGCTCGAGTCGGCTCGCATCCTGGCGCTCTATGACTGGGATGTGGAAATCCGAATCGGTGCCTGGGGTGCCGAAGAACGCGGCATTATTGGTTCGGCGTACCACGCGAACCAGCTCACACAGGATGAGATCGACCGTACGATCGGTGCCTGGAATATGGACATGGCCGGGACCTCATACTTAGGGACCGAAGAGCAGCCCACCGGGTTCTGGGGCCTGTCGGTGAACCCGGACAACGCCGACAACGACGTGCTGAACTTCGCGAGCGAAGTGACGCAGCACCAGGGTGAAGGTGAGCTCAACCGCGGCTATGTCGGTCGCAGCGACCACCAGTCTTTCCACGATGTTGGCATTAATGCCGCGGTGTTCAGCTGGATGTTCTGGTCGGAGGACACCTCCATCGTGCTCGAACCGACCTATCACCGACCTTCGGACACCATCGACAACATCTCGGAAGAGCGCCTCGGTATTGCCGCGCAGTACATTGGCGGTTCGGTCTTCCTGGCCTCGCTGAACGAGGTGACCGTGTCGGTGCTGGCCGAAGACGGTTCGGCGGCCGCCGGTGTGCCCGTCGCCATGCAGTGTGGTGAGGATGACGGCTGGCGCGAGGTTGGTGAAACGGATGAGTCCGGATCGATCGCGACGCTCGCCCCGCATGTGGAGTGTGACTTCGCGGCACTCGCGGAGGATGGCACTCGCGGCGGTTCGCTTGACGAGCAGATCTCGGGCGACACCGCAGTGAGCATCGCTCTTGAAGCGGCAGTAATCCCGCCGACGGACACAGAAGAGCCGACGGACACCCCGGCACCTACGGAGACGTCCGGGCCAACTGAGACCGTCACACCAACCGAACCGGGTGACACGACCGCGCCCACACAGACCGGCGGTACGGGAGGTGACTCGACCGATGCAGGGAACAAGGTCGACAACGGCCTGGCACAGACCGGTGCTTCGATTACCGGCGGAGTGCTGCTCGCCGCAGCACTCGTTGCGGCCGGTGCGTATCTCGTCACCAAACGAAATCGAATCACTGCAACCGATGAGTGACTAATGCAGTGCTAGCCAAGACTCCACGAAGCTCGTGAGTCCTTGGCGGTGGGGCCCGGCCTAGGAAGCTATGTCGGGCCCCACCACGCTTAAGCGTTCAGCGCTGCCACGCGACCCACCAAGACCGGGTTTTCCGGAAGGAAATTGCGGGTCAGCTCCACGGTGATCCTCGGAGTCGGTGCGTATCGTCGGGGCCATGAGCAATATCTTTGATGGAATCCGAAAGAGTCGCTTCCGCCGCGGCCCGAGCCGCCTTCTCGGCGGTATCGCCGGTGGACTCGCGACCACGACCGGCCTCAACGTCTGGCTGGTCCGGCTCCTTGTGCTGTTGTCCTTTCTGCTGCCGGTCTTCGGCCTCGGCATGTATCTCGTGGTCTGGGCGCTCACGCCCTGGCAAGACAGCAGCATCCCCGCGGAGCAGGTTTTCGGCAGCCGGAACTAGCGAGCATGCCCTGCGTCACCGAGCACGACCTCGGCGAGTGCTCGCGTGGTCAGATCAATCGATTCCAGGTCGATGCGTTCATTGTGTGCATGCAGCCTGTTCCGAAACTCCACGAGCGGTAAGCGTTTCGAGATGAGCCCAAAACCATACACATTCGCCCCGAGGGCCCGCAGGAACCGGCCATCACTGCCACCCGGGCCAATTCCAACCGCGGGGATCGCATCCGGATAGTGCCTCGCGAACACCTCGAGGATGCGGTTATACAGTTCCGTGCCGGTGGGCGAGGTGTTGCCGGGCGTGAATTCCGAGCCGCTGATCCGGATCACGTCTTGCCACGGTTCGAGCACCTGCCGCAGCCAGGCATCAACATCCGCCTCGGTTTGCCCCGGCAGCACCCGAATATCGAGATCAACGGTTGCCTCGCCGGGGATCACGTTCAGCTTTTCTCCCGCGCGAACCACATTGGGTGACACCGTCATGTGCGTGAGTGCGTGGCCGAGCCCCGCGAGCGACCCGAGTTCCGGAAGCACCGCATCCAATCGTTCCGGATCGACGAGTGCCTCGGCGGTGTCCGAATCCAGATGCAGGGCTGAGACAAACTCCGGCCAGTAGGGGAGCACCATCGGCGGTGCCGGGTTGCGCAGGAGCGCCAGCACAATCTCGGATGCGGCTTCCGCGGCACTGCGGGAACCCCACGGCACGGCAGCGTGGGCGGGTACCCCGGTGACATGGATGCGGCGGGGCGCACGACCTTTCTCACCAATACCGATGGTGATCCCCGAGTCGGCGCGGGACGGGTCGAGGAGCACGCCGCCCTGCTCGGTGAGGACATCATCGGCACGCAGGAGCTCGGGGTGATGCTCGACGATCCAGCCGGTGCCAAAGTCACCGCCAGCTTCCTCATCGGCAACAGCCGCGAAGATGAGGTCACCGAGGGGTGGCTGTTCCGATTCGATGGCGCGCTTGGTGATGACCGCCATCGCCGCGGTGAGCGTGAGCATATCCACCGCGCCGCGACCCCAGACCTCGCCATCGACAATTTCGCCGCTAAATGGCCCGTGCATCCAACCGGCCTTCTCAACCGGGACCACGTCGATATGGCCAAGTAAGAGGATCGAGCGAGCCGATGCATCCCGCCCGGCGACCCGAACAATCAGCGAGGCGCGGCCGGGATGCGGTTCGACCACGTCGGTGGTCACCCGCGGGGACTCGAGTGCCTCGCCAAAATACGCTTCCAGAGTGCGGACGTTGAGGATCTCATTGCCGGAATCCGGGGTGCCGTGGTTCACCGCGGCATTGCGGATCAGGGCTTGCAGCAGGCTCGTGGTCTCATCGGACATGGAAGCCACGCTACTCGGATGCCTTCGAATTCCGCAGGAAGGCGAAATGCGATGGTTAGGAGCCTAAAACCGGCAATTTGAGTCGCCCGCTCGCGATAGGCTTACCCCTATGTCCAAGGTTCTTTCTAATCTTCCCGTCGGCGAGCGCGTCGGCATTGCCTTCTCCGGTGGCCTCGACACCTCGGTCGCCGTCGCATGGATGCGCGAAAAGGGCGCGATTCCATGCACCTACACGGCGAACATCGGTCAGCCCGATGAGCCAGACATCGATGCCGTTCCCGGTCGCGCCAAGGAATATGGCGCCGAAATCGCACGCCTTATTGACGTGCAGGAACTGCTCGTGCAGGAAGGGATTGTCGCGCTGCAGACCGGCGCTTTCCACATCCGTTCCGGCGGTAAGACCTACTTCAACACCACCCCGATCGGTCGTGCCGTTACCGGCACCATGCTCGTGCGTGCCATGAAGGAAGACGGCGTCGACATTTGGGGCGACGGGTCGACCTATAAGGGCAACGATATTGAGCGTTTCTACCGCTACGGCCTGATGGCGAACCCGAACCTGCGCATCTACAAGCCTTGGTTGGATGCACAGTTCGTGGAAGAGCTCGGTGGCCGCAAGGAGATGTCTGAATGGCTCGTGGAGCGCGGTTACCCGTACCGTGACTCGACCGAGAAGGCCTACTCGACTGACGCGAACATCTGGGGTGCCACGCACGAAGCGAAGGACCTCGAATTCCTCAACAACGGTGTCACCATCGTCGAGCCGATCATGGGCGTTGCCCCGTGGGACGAGTCGATCGACATCAAGACCGAAGACGTCACGGTCACTTTCGAAGCCGGGCACCCGGTTGCGATCAACGGCGTCGAGTACACCGACACCGTTGCGCTGGTACGTGAAGCGAACATCATCGGTGGCCGCCACGGCCTCGGTATTTCGGACCAAATTGAAAACCGCATTATCGAAGCGAAGTCGCGCGGTATCTACGAAGCTCCGGGCATGGCCCTGCTGCACGCCGCCTACGAGCGCCTCGTCAACGCGATTCACAACGAAGACACGGTGGCGACCTACCACAACGAGGGGCGCAAGCTCGGTCGCCTCATGTACGAAGGCCGCTGGCTCGACCCGCAGTCGCTCATGCAGCGCGAGGCAATCGTGCGCTGGGTTGCGTCGGCCGTGACCGGTTCGGTGACGCTGCGCCTGCGCCGCGGTGACGACTACTCGATCATGAACACCGAGGGCCCGAACCTCTCGTACCACCCCGAGAAGCTTTCGATGGAGCGCGTTGGCGATGCCGCCTTCGGCCCCGACGAGCGTATCGGCCAGCTCACCATGCGCAACCTCGACATCGCGGACTCACGTTCGCGTCTCGAGCAGTACGCAGCCCAAGGCATCGTTGCGGGCGAAACCGCAGCGCTCGTGGGCAAGATGGAAGAGGGCGGCGCGCAGGCAATCGTTGCCGGTGGCGAGCAGGACCTCGAGGACCTGAACGCAGTCTCCAACCTCGCAGCGTTCGAGGCTGGCACCGACTAAGCCACAGCATCCTTGGCTGAAGCTGGCCCTTGGCAAGATATCTCTTGCCGAGGGCCAGCTTCGTGGTGAATGCGTTTGAAAGAAAGAGAACCTACGGGCGATGAAAAAGCTGGTGTGCGAATTGTGTGGCAGCAATTCCTCCACACCGCTGAAGCTCGAAGGTACGAACAACTCAACAAGACCTCAGTCGAGATGCGGAGATTCAACCCGAGCTTTGTATTGCAAGAGCCGAGGTCTCGAAGAACTGGTAAATACCGCGGCCAGGGTCGATTCTTCTGAGATGCACCTCGGGCTAGTAATCAACCGAACGCTTTACGCGAGCTCCCGTTCCTGCCTCGTCTCGGCTCGAGCATCCTCGTTCGGGGCGAACTGAAACAGCATCGAATACACGGGCCCGGTCAAGAGCCAAATGACATTCACCAGGGTGACGCGGCCTACCCACGCCCACAGCGGATCGTTCCAGAGTTCTTCCATTGACTCAGGCACCCACCAGCCCGAGAACGCTTTCATGAGTATGAGCGCGGCCACCGCGATCGCCCACGCGACGAGTATCCGCAGCCACTCGCGCCACTCGTACCTGATGCGCTTAGGCCCGGACTTCGGCACTCTTGGTGGCTTCGGCCCACCCGCGAAGCGGTGCGCGAACCAAGCATCGACGCTGCTGATGAGTCGGTGCCCGAAGCCAACGCTGAAACCCAAGTAGAGCGCCGCGAACCCGTGAACCCCCGTCGGTTCCGTACCCCGCGAGAGGTCGAACGCGACGAGACCGATCAGCACGAGGTCAATCAATGGAACACACACGAGCAATACGTTGCTGAGTCGCCGCAGCTTGAGCAGGTAGCGGGCTGCCAGCCCGACAAAGAGTAGTACCCAGAAGCCGATCTCCGCGGCAACGATCGCCCCAACAACAAACGTTCCTGTATCCATGCCTCAAACGTCTCAGGTCGGCAACCTCATCCACATCGCCCAAACACACGCATCTGCAACGTATCGACATCGGCCATGTGGCCTACACCATTTGCGGGTCGAGCCCTGGGAACCCCTGCGATAGATTGGCGAGCAGACGTTTGATCCTTGATTCCCTTGAACGGTGGTGGCGCCAACTTGATGAGTCCAGCTCGATTGACCTCACGCGTCGTCTGGATCACCGTCGCCTACGTGATCGTCGCGATCGGCTTATGCCTCGTGCCGCGGGTCGGTATTGAATGGTTCCCGGCATCGAGCACGCGCGTGTTAGCCGGTGGAATCCTTGCGGTCATTGTGATGGGCGGGGTGCACCTCTTCCGGATGCGCTGGCCCGCCTCAGTTGCGATCCTTGGCATTGGCGTGATGGTGGCAGAGGTCGCGCTGACCGGTACGACCTCGGTAGGCACGATTCTGATCGAATGTGACGCCCTCTATAACCTGGTGCTGTTGCGGTCGTCGGCACGAAGCCAACGGATCCTGTCGATCATTGCTTCAGTGTGTCTCGCGCTCGCAGGGCTTGGCATGTTGTTGGAGAGCGTGTTGCCAGTGCCGCTCATGCAGATGAACGTGTTGCTGTTGGCTGCTGCGGTGACGCTCTGGTGGGGAATCACCGTGCGCACTCCCACCATTGAAGCTGAGCGTGAGCGTGAGCGAGCGGCGCTCATCGCCGAGGCCGCGGAAGCGAAGCAGCGCGAGGCGCTCGCGACGGAGCGGATGCAGATCAGTCGCGAGCTCCATGACACGATTTCGGGTCACCTGTCGGCGATCGCGATGCAGTCGGCGGCGGCCACGGCCTCGCCCGATCCACTGGATGCACGGGACCTGACCGAGCGCCTGTCGCGTGTTCGTGGTCTCAGCTTGGCGGCGATGGCCGACATGCGGAAGATGATCGATGTGCTGCGGTCGGACACAGCCACTCCGAGCGCACTGTCGCAGAACTGGTCTGCAGTGGCGGAACTCATTGAACTCACACGCGCAGCGGGAGTCCCGGTCACGCTCGCGGGTGATGACCTAGACATCGTGCGGCTCGACCCGCTTGCGTCGGTGGCCGCGTTCAACGTGGTGCGAGAAGCACTGTTGAACGCAACCAAGCATGCGCCGGGTTCACCGGTCACCGTCGACGTGCGCGTGGGGGATGAGCAGGCCAGCATCACCGTCACGAACCCCTATGCCGAGCAGCATGACCGGGCTGCGTCATCGGGATACGGTTTGCTTGGGCTCTCGGAGAGAGTCCGCCTCTCAGGCGGCGATCTCGAGATTGACCGCGAGAACGCGACGTGGACCGTGCGCGCGTTGCTACCGCTAACCACGCAAGGAGTTGAGCGACATGCCTAGCGTCGTTATCGTCGACGATCATTCGGCCGTCCGCGCCGGGGTCGCCGCAATTCTTGCCGCGGATCCTGAGATCGTCATTGTCGGCGAGGCCGGGTCCGTCCGGGAAGCAATCGAGCAGGTGACTAGCCACAGGCCCGACGTCGTCATTCTTGACGTGCAGCTGCCGGACGGCAATGGCATCGACATCTGCCGCGAGATCACGAGCACGCTGCGTTCCCGCGTACTGATCCTCACTGCCTACGAGATTCCCGAGAACATCAGCGCTGCGCTTGATGCGGGCGCATCCGGCTTTTTGGCAAAGACCGCGGAGCCGAATCAGATGATCGACGCGGTCCGCGCGGTCGCAAATGGCCAGGCGTACCTGACACCGTCAGTCACGCAGCAGGTCATCGCGCAGGTCACCGGCAAGTCGATCTCCTCTGCGAAGGCGAGCGGTGGCCTTCCCGAGCTCACGGAACGTGAACAAGAGGTGCTGGAACTCATCGCGGAAGGCCTCACCAACAAGCAAATCGCAGGTCGCCTTACGATCTCGCCCGCGACAGCGAAGACTCACGTCTCGCGCATCATGCAGAAATTGGGTGCGTCGACGCGGACGCAGGCTGCAATGCTCGCGCGCACCCACAATCGCCCTTCCGAACAAAGGCAGTGGTGAATCTGCGAAGGCTCGATACTCCTAAGGCATGATCACTCGATCAAAGCGTGAGTGGAAGCGATCGCTTGCTGAAGAATTGGCGTGGCGTACCGTCGACGGGATCAGCGAACGAGAGCTCTGCCGCAAGGAGTTGGAGGGGGTTCGCGAAATCTTCGGGGTCGTCGTCGCAAACGACCGGATAGAGCGGGTCGTTTTCGATCGGGATGCCAAGCGAGTTGAGATGTATCCGTAGCTGGTGTGTTTTACCCGTGGCGGGGGAGAGGCGGTAGATGGCCCGCTGATTATCGAGCGGTGTTTCGAGCTCGATGCGGGTACGGGCATTAGGTTCGCCAGGGACGATCGCCGCTTGCAAGACGCCCCTAGTCTTCTCGATTCGGTTTTCCACGAAGGCGGGTAGCTCGAGCGCGGGATCCAACGGTGCGACGGCCCGATAGACCTTTTCGACGAGCTGCTCTTGAAATAGGGCCTGGTACGCACCGCGCCATTTCTGCTCGGTCGTCAACACGAGCAATCCCGAGGTGACCCGGTCAAGCCGGTGCGCGGGGGACAGCTCCGGAAGGCCTAATCGGTCGCGCATCCGCACGAGAACAGTCTGCGCGACGTGACGACCTCTGGGCGTTGTCGCGAGGAACGGGGGCTTGTCGATCACGACGATGCGCGCGTCGCGGTGCACGACGCTGATCTCACCCGGCACGGCGGGTTCCTCGCGGAGATCGCGGTAGAACCACATGAACGTGTTTGGGCGGTACAGGTCAGTGTCGTGTACCGGCGTCGCATCGGAGTACACGAATCGCTCGCTGGCGAGCATTTCTGCCGGTTTAGCTTCGGTGGGTAGCTTGTCGCGCAACCACGCGCCCATGGTTGGCCAAGGTGCTGGCTGCGCTCCGTCTCGGTCAGGTGTGCGTACCCAGGCAGCGTCGAGTCCTCCGCGTTGCGGGAGGGGAGAGCGTGGTGGCACCTAACAGAATCCGTTTCGGGTCGCGGGACAGCAGCGCTCAGCATATCCGGCGGAGCATGGGCGCGCGGGTGGCCCTATGCAAGCAGCATGACCGTATTGCCCCAGGGGTCGTTGACTGTGATGATGCCGTCGCCTTGCTCGAACGCAATCTCGGCTGCGGTGAGTCGGTCGGCAACCTCGGCGAGTGCCTCGGGACTGCCGAGGTTCACTGTGATGCTGCCGAGTCCCTGCGACTCAGGACGTTCGTCGGCTCCCTGGCTCATCCAGGTGTTGGTCGCGACGTGATGGTGGTAACCGCCCGCGGCATAGAAGAGGGCACCGTCCGCCTCTGCGGTCACTGCGAAGCCGAGCGTGTCTGCGTAGAACGCGCGAGCATCCTGCAGGTTGCCGACGCGCAGGTGCACGTGGCCCATCGTGACCTGTTCACTCGACGGTGCCGTTCCCAGATGCTGCTCGATGAACAGGTTCGGGTCGAGCGGTGCCGAGCCCATCTTCTCCAGACCGTCCTCCCACACCCACGTCTCGGGAGGAGTGTCGACGTAAAGCTCGAGACCGTTGCCGTCCGGGTCGGCGAAGTAGAACGCGAGGCTCACGGCGTGGTCCGCGCTGCCGCCGAAGCTCTGGGGTGCGACCGTCGCAATATTCGCGATCACCTGTGCCAGCGCCTGCTCATCGGGGTAAAGAATTGCCGAGTGGTACAGGCCAGCGTTCGCGTAGGAGTCTTGCGGCCGGTCCTCGACGCGGATACTCAACACCTGCTCGCCGTTGTGTCCGAGGGAGATCTGCTCGGCATCCTCGGAGATGACCTCGAGCCCGACGGCGTCCACGTAGTAGGCGCGCATCGGCTCGAGGTCATCGGTGATGAGTTCAACGACCCCCATGCTCGTGTCTTCGGGAAGCATCGACTCGGTCGAGCCGGTTTTCGCTGAGGAAGCCGAGACTCCCCACCAGATTCCCGCGATAGCGAGGATGATCGCGATTGCCGAAGCAATCCATACCGCGCGGATTCGGTTGCGTTGGTCGATAGCAGTTCTAGAGGGCATGCAGGAGAAGAACTACTTGTAGGTGCAAGTTATTCCCCGGTTGCCGATTTGGTCGGTTGGAAGATTCTTTGCGTCAACCTGTCGATCTCCGTCACTCCCGTACGTCATCATGATGCCGGACCACCCTGTTCGACGTTGAACGAAGGAGTAATCATGAAGTACACACTACTGCTCATGGGCCACATCGACGATCCAGACTGCGGCGAAGACGGCGGCGCCGACCTCGAAGAGTTCTTCGCCTTCGACCAAGAGATCACCGCCGCTGGTGTGGTGGTTAGTTCGTTCGCGCTGGAGGATCCCGAACAGTCTGTTCGGGTAGGGAGCAACACGGACGGTGAGCGCATCGTCTCGAACCGCCCCTTCGCCGAAGTACAGGAGTTCGTTGGCGGTACCTACATCATCGAAGTGCCGAGCCTCGACGACGCGATCGAGTGGGCGCGCAAGAGCCCCGGCTCCGCGCCCGGCGGTCACGTCGAAGTGCGGCCCGTGGCTCCCTACTAGTCCGCACCGTACTAACTAAAACCAGTCACGACAGTCACGATCATGACCGACCAGCAAGCGCCGGGCTCGGCGCAGGATGCGAAACTCGCGATCGCGAACCTCGATCGCGAAACGTGGGGGCGCATCCTGGCGACGCTAGCCCGGCGCTTTGGCGATCTCGATCTCGCCGAAGACGTCACGCAGGAGGCATACGCGCAGGCGCTCGTCACGTGGCCGCGCACGGGTGTCCCGGATTCGCCGGAGGCCTGGCTGAAGACGACCGCGAAGCGCAAAGCCCTCGACATTGTCCGGCGGGAGGCGAACCTCGCGCAGAAACTCGCGCACCTGCGCATCGAGGCCGATGTCGCGCCCGTGCCAACGTCACTGCGAGACCCGGCCCAGAGCATCCGTGACCCCGAGATCGCGCAGTTGCCCGACGACCGGCTCGAGCTGTTCTTCGCGTGCGCGCACCCCGCGCTGAACCTCGAAGATCGCGTGGCGTTGACCCTGCGATTCGTCGCGGGGTTGTCGGCTGCCGAAGTGGGCAACGCGCTGCTCGTGTCCGTGCCGACGATGCAACAGCGCATCGCGCGGGCGAAGAAGCGGATTCGTACGCTTGGCATCCCGTTCGAAACACCCAAACTCGCGGAGCTGCCAGCGCGCCTCGGGGGCGTGCTGCGCGTCCTCTACCTTCTCTATGCCGAGGGGTTCGCTCGCTCGGCCGGGGATCGGCACGTGCGCGATGACCTCACCGCCGAGGCGGTTCGGCTCGTGCGGATATTGCACTCGCTCGCGCCTGACGCCGCAGAGGTGACGGGGCTGCTTGCCCTGTGCCTGCTTACGGAGGCGCGGCGTCCGGCGAGAGAGGATGCATCCGGCCAGCCGGTGCCCCTCGTCGAGCAAGATCGTGGTCGGTGGGACCGGGAACTCATTACGGAAGGACTGCGGCTTGCAGAGCGGGCTGCGGGAAGCCCCGAGGCGAGCGGTTTCGCGATTCAAGCTGCGATCGCAGCGGTGCACGCCGAGGGGCAGTCCTTCGAATCGACCGACTGGGCGCAGATCGCGGTGCTCTATCGGCTGCTTAAGGAACGCGAGCCAGGGCCGATCGTGAGTCTCGGTCGGGCGGTGGCCCTCGGCCGATATCTGGGTCTGGAAGAGGGATTGCGGCGATTGGATGCGCTCGCGGGCGACCCGGTGCTCGCGAGGCTTCGTGCGTTTCACGTCGCGCGCGGGATCACCCTCGACGAGCTCGGGCGGCGTGAACAAGCTGCTGAGGCCTATCAGTTTGCGCTCGAATGTCCTGGAAATGAGGCTGAGGATGCGCTCATCGCCTCGACTTTGGCTGGTCTCGACCTTGGCCCGGTTGCGGATCCGGGAGTGGAGGAAACCACCTGCTGAGGCGGAGACGGCAACAAGGTTGCGGGCATAGCGTCGTGGCATGAGACATATTCATCACGCTTTCGACTACATCGAGCTCGGCGCGAACGATATCGAGACCGCGCGGACGTTCTACGAGACCGTCTTTGGGTGGACCTTTAACGAATACGGGCCGACGTATCTCGGCATTAAAGCGCCGAACGGTGATGGTGAGGTCGGCGGCATCGCTGGCGGAGTAACACCAAAGCACGGCGGGCCACTCGTCCTGCTGTTCTCTCAGGATCTCGACAAGACCGAGACCGAGACCGTCGCCAACGGCGGCAGCGTCACGAAGGGGCCGCATGCGTTTCCGGGTGGTCGACGACTGCACTTCCGTGACCCGAGCGGGAACGAACTCGGTGTCTGGGCCGAGCACTAATTCGGTGCAACTCGGTGGTCGAAGGCGCCGCCGCTGACCTAGGGTGGGGCTTATGTCGAAATTCGATCACGTAGCCTCGGCAGCGAAGCCGCCAAAGCTCAAGAAGGCCGCATACGAGGCCGAGTTCAAGCGCCTGCAAGCGAAGCTCGTGGAAATGCAGCAGTGGGTGATCGAGAACGACCAGCGTGTGATCTTGATTTTTGAAGGCCGCGATGCTGCCGGTAAAGGTTCGGCGATTAAGCGCATCATGCAATACCTGAACCCCAGGCACGCGCGCATTGTGGCGCTTCCCAAACCCACCGAGCGTGAGCGTTCGCAGTGGTACTTCCAGCGGTATGTCGAGCAGCTTCCGGCCGCGGGGGAGATCGTCATTTTTGACCGCTCCTGGTACAACCGTGCGGGCGTGGAACGCGTGATGGGGTACTGCACCGAACGCGAGTACTTGCGCTTCCTTCGGCAGGCACCAATCTTTGAGCGGATGCTTGTCGAGGACGGCATCCATCTCATCAAGTACTGGTTCTCCGTCTCTGACGAGGAACAGGAACTTCGGTTCCGTTCTCGTGCGGAAGACCCGATGCGTCGCTGGAAGCTTTCGCCGATGGACGTGGAATCCATCAACCGTTGGGAAGACTATTCCAAGGCCAAGGACAGCATGTTCGCCGCCACGGATCTGCCCGGAATTCGCTGGGTCACGGTGGAAAGCGAAGACAAGAAACGCTCACGTATTAACGTGATCAGCGACATCCTCAAGCGCATCCCCTGGAAACGCGTGCAACCGCGCGAGGTTGAGATTCCGCCGCGCCCCAAGGTCTCCGAGTCCCACTACGAACGACCCGACCGAAACGACTTTGAGTACGCCGAGGATGTCGCCGCGAAGCTACAGGCTTAGAGGAGCCGCTGGCCGACTCAATCCTCGGACTTATCACCTTCAATATTGAAGTCATCGGGATCGACGTGATCCACGAAATCCTTGAACTCGGCGATTTCTTCTTCCTCCGTGGGCTGCGGGGTGCCCTCTGTCTCAACCGCCACCTCGTCAAACACATCGTCAGCGACCCAGACTTCGGCGCCCACTCGGACCGCGAGCGCGATCGAGTCAGAAGGTCGGGCATCCAACACGTGCTTCCCATTGGGCGTACTCAACTCGACCTCGGCATAGAACGTGCCGTCGACCAATTGGGGGATGGTGACGCGGTCGATGTGGCTGCCGGTCGCCTCCAGGAGCGTCGCCATGAGGTCGTGTGTGAGCGGGCGACCGATGCTCGTGCCCTGAATAGCAGCGACGATAGACGCGGTTTCTTGGGCGCCGATCCACACCGGCATCGCCTTGTCAGCACGAAGGGCATCGTCGACAGGCCCGAGCAGGATGACCGGTCGCTGCTGTACGTCGATCGCGAGCCCGAGAACTGTCACTCGAATCATGGCACCCTCCAGTGACGATTGTGTGGAAAGCCATCTTATCGAGCGAGGATGCAAGTACCGCAGGTAAAGATGTCAGCTAATTTGATGCGCATCCCGCCACTCACAGTAGATATTTCCGGTGTTTTTTGGTCGGATACGACTACAGTGAGAAGTTCTGGCTGATGAATTATTGTGCTGCGATCCGCAGAATTGATACTGCGCGCACGTGAGATGAGGTGCTCGAATGACGTCGGTTGATGGCGTACCCGGTGGCGAGATTAGCCCGCCGGTAGAAGGTGGTCGGCCTGCGACGGTACACCGTCTCACGCTGGAGCAGTCAATCGCACAGAGTGCGCGTCAGATGCGTTTGGCTCGGGGGATGACGCTCGCGGAACTCGCGGCGAAGGTCGGGATCAGCCGACAAATGCTCTCGAAGATTGAGAACGCGCAGACCTCATCCAGCCTCGCCACCATTGACGCGCTCGCAAAGGGGTTGGAAGTACCGGTCACGAGTCTCTTCCGGGCAGCCGATAACGAGACCCAGGCGGTATTCGTGAAAGCGGGCCAAGCGCCGGAGACGATTCGGCGAGGCAGTAATCTCGGGCACACCTATCAGCTGCTCGGTGCGCTCACCGGCCGCAATAGCAATTTGGAGCCGTTGCTGGTCACCTTGACCGAAGACAGTCAGGTGTTCCCGCTGTTCCAGCACACCGGTACCGAATTTGTGTACATCCTCGAGGGCGTCATGGAATATCAGCACCAAGATCGCACCTATCGGTTGGAGGCTGGGGACAGCATTCTGTTCGATGGGGAAGGAGTGCACGGCCCGGCAAACCTGATCGAGACGCCGGTGCGGTTCCTCTCGGTCTTTGCCCACCAGGACAAGCAGCTTGACTCATTCAATGAGCCGCATCCGCACACTCAGACACGGTAAATAGGACCGGGACACCATGAAGATTTCGCAGCGCGCGGAGCAGACCGAAGTTTTTCACGCCCTGGCGTTTGGGCAGCGTGCCACTGAGCTGCAGGCGCAGGGACACCGGGTCGTGAAATTATCGATCGGTGAACCGTCCTTCGGGGCCCCAGCGGCGGCACGCGTGGCCATGCGGGAGATCATGGACGGCCGCCCGATGCCGTATACCTCGGCCCTTGGGCTTCCCGCCCTGCGCGAGGCGATTGCGAAGTTTTATCGCGATATTCACGGCGTTGCCGTTGATCCCGCCCGAATCGTAATTACTGCGGGTGCTTCTTCGGCCCTCCTTGTGGTGGCTGCCGCGACGATCGACCCGGGCGATGAAGTCATCATGGCTGACCCTTCATACCCGAGTAATCGGGAACTGGTGGGGTCATTCGGCGGGAAGGTCGTCACGGTACCGACGAGCGCCGCGACGCGCTTCCAGCTGGATGCGGCCTCGGTCGCGAAGGCCTGGACGGATCGCACGAGTGCGGTCATGATTGCCTCGCCCTCGAACCCGGCGGGTACCTCGGTGCCGTTCGATGAGCTCGCGGCGATTTGCGAGTTCGCTCGTAAGCGCGGGGCTTGGCGAATCGTTGATGAGATCTACCTCAATCTTGCGGACCCGCAGCCAGACGGTACTCCGGCCCGCACCGTCCTGGAAGCGGATCCGGATGCGATCGTCATCAATAGCTTCTCGAAGTATTTCGGGATGACCGGTTGGCGGCTCGGCTGGGCGGTGCTCCCGGAAGCGCTCTTGCCAGCCCTTGAGCGGCTCGCGATGAACTTCTTCTTATCTGCTTCGGCGCCGGTACAGCAGGCGGCGATCGCGTGCTTCACCCCAGAGTCGCTCGCGGAATATGAACGGCGGCGTGTGGAACTCGTCGCCCGCCGCGAGCTGGTGCTCGAGGGCTTGGCCGAACTCGGTCTCCCGGTACCAGTCGCACCGGATGGCGCCTTCTACGTGTATATGGATGTGAGTGCCACGGGTCTTGATTCGTGGACCTTTTGTGAGCAGGCGCTCGAGCAAGCGCACGTCGCATTGACTCCGGGCAGGGACTTCGGCACGGCCACCGCGCAGACCCACGTTCGCTTGTCCTATGCCGCCGAACGCGAGGAACTGGCCGAAGGCATTCGCCGCCTTGGCCAGTTCCTTGAGGGATTGCGCTCGGGTCCGTCGCGCTAAATTGCGGCCACGCCCCGTTCGCCGGTGCGGATCCGAACCACGTCCTCGGCAGGTGTCGACCAGATCTTGCCGTCACCGACATTGCCAGTTCGGGCGACTTCAGTGATTACATCGATGATCGCATCCACTTCGGTGTCTTCTACGAGCAGCTCGAGCTTCGCCTTGGCGATGAAATCGATCGTGTACTCGGCGCCGCGGTAGACCTCGCGGTGGCCATTCTGGCGACCGTACCCTGCGCATTCACTCACCGTCATTCCGGTGATGCCGTGCTGGGCGAGCGCGACTTGCACGTCGGTGAGGACTGTGGGCTGCAGAATTGCGGTGATGAGTTTCATTTGCTTGCCTCTTCCTTCTTCACCTCAGGAATGATGATGGTGCTCTTGACGTTTTGGGCGGAGTACGGGACCTGCGAGAAGTCGTAGCCCGTCTCCGCGTGCTCGCTGACATCGATCCCGGCGGATTCCGCCTGCGCGCTGACCCGCAGACCCATGACCTGCTTGAGTACGAGGGCGATGAGCAACGTCACAACGAAGCTGTACACCATGACTACGAGAGCGCTGATTGCCTGCGTGCCGAGCAACTCGAGCCCACCGCCGTAGAAGAGCCCCGCCGCGCCAGTGGGGGTGGCCGGATCTGCCAGGAAACCAATCGCCAGGGTGCCGATCAGGCCGGAGACCAGGTGGACGCCGACAACATCAAGCGAGTCATCGTAGCCAAGCTTTGTCTTGAGGCCGATAGCGAGGGCTGAGCCGACACCCGCCAGGATGCCGATGGCAATCGCGCCGAGTGGGCTGACCGAGGCTGCTGCCGGGGTAATGCCCACGAGACCGGCAACGATTCCGGACGCGGCGCCAAGGGAAGTGGGCTTGCCGTCGCGAATCCGTTCTACGAGGATCCAGGCGAGTAAGGCTGCGGCAGGGGCTGCGAGAGTGTTCACCCAGGCGAGTGCTGCGGTGCCGTCTGCGGCGAGCGCCGAGCCGGCGTTGAAACCGAACCAGCCGATCCACAGCAGGGCGGCGCCGAGCATCACGAGCGGCAGGTTGTGCGGTCGCATTGGAGTCTTGCCGAAGCCCAGGCGAGGGCCGAGCACCAAACACAGTGCGAGCGCACCGGCACCGGCGTTGATGTGAATCGCGGTACCGCCGGCAAAGTCGATTGCTTCGAAGACGTTCGCAATGAATCCGCCGTGGGCTGAGATCGAGTCATCAAAGGCGAAGACCCAGTGGGCGGCGGGGAAGTACACCAGGAGCGCCCACAGTACCGAGAACACGACCCACGAAGAGAACTTCATTCGGTCGGCCACGGCGCCGCTCACGAGTGCCACCGCAATGATGGCGAAGGCGGCCTGGAACCCCGCAAAGACGAGCACTGGGATGCCGCCGACCACTGCATCCTCACTCAGGATGGCCGTGAGTCCGGCGAAATCGAAGGGGTTACCGATAACGCCGCCAAAGGAGTCACCGAAGACGAGCGAGAAACCAATAAGAACCCAGAGGACTCCGACCACTCCCATCGTGACGATCGACATCATCACCATATTGAGCACACTCTTTGCGCGAACCATGCCGCCATAGAAAAAGGCCAGGCCGGGGGTCATCATCAGCACGAGCGCGGCGCTTATGAGCACCCACGCGGTATCGCCGGCTGACACGTCTGCTGCGGTCATTTCATCCTCCTAATCGTGTCACCGAGGGGCTGAGCGGTTTTCCACTCATGTCCCCTGGTGTGCGACAAAGTTATCTGACAGGGGATAAGTGTGTCAACTGTAATGAGAACATGTAGCTTGCAAGTGGACGCAGCGAAGGCGAAAGTGCTCAAGATGGCGCGGCAGCCCCCTTACCATGGGAGGCACTATGAGTGACTCTGTGCGCCTTGATGTCTGGTTGTGGTCGGTGCGGGTGTTCAAAACCCGATCAATATCGACCACGGCAATCCGCGGCGGGAAGGTGCGTGTCAATGGCCAGCACCACAAGGCCTCCTACGGTGTGAAGGTCGGTGATGAGGTGCGCGTACGCATCGAAGGTTTTGACCGGGTGCTGCTGGTCAAGCAGCTCCTGCGCAAACGCGTCGGGGCGCCCGTCGCGGCGCAGGCTTATGAAGATAAATCCCCGCCGCGCCCCGCACGGGAGTTTGTCGCACCCAGCTCGCGCCGCGAACGCGGGTTGGGGCGGCCAACGAAACGTGATCGCCGCGAAATTGATAGCCTGCTCGGCCGTTCCGCGCGGGACGGGGGCGAGGACTGGCCGGGCCTGGAGCACTTCCGCGACGGAGAGGAATAGCGAGCTCGGCATTGTGCGGCGTTGCCATAGCGAGGTTGTCGAGGTTGTTTGCGTACCCTCGAGCTATGCCGGATTCCCTCGCCCCGCACCGCGGCCATCGTCCTGCTGAGGACATCGATCGTCAGCTCGAAATCGAACGAAAATATTCCGTACCCAACGGCGTTACGGTGCCTGACTTCAGTGCCCTGGGACCGACCTCCCCGGAGCGCCTCGACATCCTCGTGGCGGACTACTACGACACCCCGGAACTGACCCTCTTGGATGCGCGGATCACGCTGCGACGTCGCACCGGTGGCGAGGACGCCGGCTGGCACCTGAAGACCCCCGGGGTCGGTGACCAGCGAGTAGAAGTTCGGATGCCCCTCAAACGCGGGCGCCGCATCCCCATCGCCCTGCGCGAAGAGATCGCCACAATCGTCGGCGACCGACCGCTGTTGCCGGTGGTGCGCATTCGAACCGAACGCACCACCACGGATCTCTACGGTGAAGATGGCTCGGCACGGGCCGAAATTGTCTCGGATGCGGTGGATGCAACAGTGCTTCGGGACGACGTGTCGGTACACGAGTCCTGGTCCGAGGTGGAGGTCGAACTGGCCCCCAATGAGCCCGACTCGACGTTTGAGGACATCGAAGTGGTGCTCCGCGCCGCGGGGATAGAGCGCTCGAAATCCGCGTCGAAACTCGGGCACATTCTGCGAGATGTGCCACCACGGACGAAGCCCGACCAAAACGCACCGGCAATCGAGGTGGCGATCGCAGCGCTCGCGGTGCACTTTGGCCGCTTCCAGTCGCTCGAAGGTGCGGTCGCGATGGATGCGCCGGATGCCGTGCACCAGGCAAGGGTCTCGTTACGGCGGATGCGAAGCATCCTGCAGGTGTACCGCAAGGTATTCGACCGCGGGGATGCGGCTCGATTGCGGGACGAGCTTCGCTGGGCGGGGGAGAAGCTCGGCGGTCCCCGTGACGCCGAGGTAATCCGGGATGAGCTGCTTGAGTTGGTGGATTCCTTGCCTTCGAAGCAGCTGGTTGGGCCGGTACGGGAGCGGATTGCAGCTGCGCTTAACCTGCGACACGATCACGAACTCGGCAAACTGCAGCTCGCGATGGCTTCGCCACGCTGGGACGCGGTCTTCGCTCAGGTGACCGAATTTATCGCCGAGGCACCCGCATCCAGCCGGGGACGTCGACCCGCAAAAGCGACCCTGGAGCGTCTCGCCGCAGAATCGGTAAAGAAAACTGCGAAGCGAAACAAGGCAGCTCGGCGCCATCCGGAAGATTTGGAACGCTGGCACGGCGTACGAAAGAGCGTCAAGGCTGCTCGTTACAGTCACGAGGTGCTTGCCGAACTCGGTGGGAAGAGTGCTGAGCGGCAGCGAGTGAAGTGGAAGAACGTGGCCGGGCTCTTTGGTCAGGTGCAGGACTCGGTGATCCTTGAAGAGCAGTTGGCCGCCTTTGAGTCCGCAGCACGGAATGCCAAGGAGCCGCTCGAAACCTATGAACTGCTTCGCGGACAGCTGCTGGCCAAGCGGGATCACGCCCTCGCGGCCGCGCGAAATTCCCTCACGGAGGCGCTCGACCAGCAATAGTCGTGCGCCCCCGTTGAGTGGTTCGCGAAGTAGGGTCTTCCCGGCGCCGGAAGCTTAGCGAAAGTCGTCCGGGTGTGAACCGGTCCGGCCGCTACCATCACCCGGATCCAGCGCGTCAATGTCGGCGAGTTCGGCATCCGTGAGCGTGAATCCAAACACGTCGAGGTTTTCTCGCAGCCGCTGCGGTTGCACCGATTTCGGGAACACAATCCTTCCCTGTTGCAGGTGCCAGCGCAGCACGACCTGTGCGGGGCTGACTTCGTGACGCTCGGCGGCAATGCGGATCGGGGCCAGTTCACTGAGGTCGTACTTGCCCTGGCCCAGCGGTCCCCAGGCCTCGACGGCGATGCCGTGTTTGATGCACCAGTCGCTCACCTCACGCTGTTGATACCTCGGGTGGATTTGAATCTGGTTCACCGCCGGCACGACATCTGTTTCAGCGACGACACGCTCCAGATGACGGACCAGGAAATTGGAGACGCCGACGCTACGAGACAGACCTTCGTCTTTGAACCGCAGCAGGTGCTGCCAGGCATTTAGGAAATCGCCGGTTTCTTCGACCGGCCAGTGGATGAGGTACAGATCCACGTAGTCAAGGCCGAGTCGCTCGAGGCTCTCCTGGAACGCGATGCGCGGCTCGTCACCGTGGTGGCGATCGTTCCAGAGCTTGGTGGTGATGAAGAGCTCATCGCGGGGGATTCCGCTTGCGGCAATGGCTTTGCCCACCGCGGCTTCATTTTGGTAGATCGTCGCGGTATCGATGTGGCGATAGCCGATTTCTAGTGCCTGGGCGACCGCGTGCTCGGTTTCTTCGGGCGGTACTTTGAATACGCCGTAGCCGAGCTGAGGGATGCGATTGCCATCGTTGAGTGTGAGTTCGGGTATTTCAGTCACGGAGCGAGCGTAAAGCTTTTCACCGGGTAATTTGCTCCGAAGCGAACGGCGGGAAGTTCCAGCTGCGGAAGTCTGACCGTGCGCTGAGCTTTCAGCGAACCCTGACACGATAAACAAGGCGCGGTCGCTGCTTTACCGATACGAGGAGCTCTGGCGACATCGCATCACGCGACTGGATGCGTTGCTCGGCAAAGACTGACGTCCGATTCCGATTGGAAAATCATGCCTGTCACATCTGTCGTCAAAGACACCGAGGCTCTCACAATGCACATCGAGGCCGAATTTGCGGTACCCGTGCACCGATTGTGGGAGGCCTACGCGGATCCCCGGCAACTCGAACAATTTTGGGGCCCAGTGCAGTGGCCCGCGACTTTCATTCGTCACGACATGTACCCGGGTGGAATCTCGAGCTATTACATGACGGGACCGGAAGGCGAGAAGTCAAGCGGCTTCTGGGAATTCCTCAGCGTCGACGCGGGCCACTCCTTTGAAGTGCTCGATGGCTTCGCCCACGAAGACGGCACACGAAACCTTGAGCTGCCCACGATGCGGATGGTGTTTCGGTTCACGGAGACCGCCGAGGGCTCCCGCGCTGAGATGACCACCTACTTCAATAGTCTTGAAGAGTTCGAATCGCTCCTAGAAATGGGTATGGAAGAGGGCACCCTTTCGGCGATGAGCCAAATGGATGCGGTGATCACCGATCTTCGTGCCTATGCGGCGGAAGTACCCACCGGAGCGAAATTGATTGGTGACACCCAGGTGCGGATTTCACGAATCATTCGTGGATCGGTTGACCAAGTGTGGGCTGCCCACCATGATCCGGAACTTATGAAGCGGTGGTTCCTAGGCCCGGACGGTTGGGAACTCGTGGTCGTGCGGATCGCGCGAGAGATTGATGACCACTACCGCTATGAGTGGGCGCCCACCACCGCAGTCGGCGAACAGTTCGGGTTTACCGGGATTCTGCTTGAGTCACACGCCCCGTTCCGCGAAGTTACCACCGAAGCGATGATTGGGATGGAAGGGCCACCGGCACGAAATGAACTCACACTCACCTCGGTTCCGGACGGCACCCTGCTTACGCTCGTGATTACATACCCTTCCGCGGAGGTCCGGGAAATTGTCCTCGGTACCGGCATGCTCGACGGGATGGAAGCAACTTACGCGCGCCTCGAACGAGAGATATCGGTCGAGTAATCTAAGCGGATACGAACCTGACCGGGAGATATCGCATGCCGAACGAGAACCGAATCCTGACCATTCCCAATGCGATTACGGTTTCTCGGATGGCGCTGCTGGTCCCGGTGGTTCGCGGGATCCTGGCTCCGGTTCCGCAGCATCGGACCTTCCTGCTCACGGCACTGTGGGCCTCCACTGACTGGGTCGACGGCTGGTTCGCGCGCCGCTTTCAGCAGCAGTCTCGGCTCGGTGAGATTCTTGATCCGATTGCCGACCGCACCGGCATTGTGTCGGTCGCCACAGCACTGACCTATTCGGGTTCCCTTCCTGCACTCGCGCCAGCGGCAATTTCCGCAACGGATGCGGTGGTCGCCTTGGGTGCGGGCAAAGCGGCTATCGAGGGGCGCATCCACGTCAGTCTGTTTGGCAAACTTCGAAGCCTCGTGATGTTCGTCGGGATGACCGCGCTTGTGGCCGAGCGAAGCGGTTATCCCAAGCTCGGCCGGTTTGGCCGTGCCACGACGCTAGTCGGGGTCGGGATGCATGTCGTTAGCGGCACGCAGTATTTGATCGACGCCTTCCGCACTCGACCCAGGCGAAAGCGGAAGTAGCACTAATCGGCCCGGGCTTAGCGGTTCGGGCCGAACGGTTCGGGCCTCAAGAGTCACGGTATCGCGCGCCAGCATCCAGCGACGTGGTCATCGACCATGCCGGTGGCTTGCATGAGCGCGTACATGGTGGTCGGGCCGACGAATTTGAAGCCGCGGCCACGCAACTCTTTGCTCAACGCGATGGATTCTGGGGTGGTGGCCGGAATCTCTGATGCTGTGTTCGGGCGAGTATGCATTGCGGGTGCGAAGGACCACAGCAGCGCATCAAATTCACCAGCTGGCATGGCTTGCACCAATTGGGCATTGTGAATGATCGCGTGGATCTTTTGGCGGTTGCGAACTATCCCCGCGTCATTCATCAGCTCAGCGACTTTCGATTCGCCAAAGTTCGCGACAATGCTCGGGTCAAACTCGGCAAATACTTCGCGAAAGCGCGGCCGCTTGTTCAGGATAGTGATCCACGAGAGCCCCGCCTGGAACCCTTCTAGCGAGACGCGTTCGAAGAGTTCCTGATCTCCGTGGAGTGGCACACCCCACTCTTCGTCGTGGTAAGTGGAATATATTGTGCTTCCGGCTGCCCAGGCACACCGTATCTTTTCGGATGATGTCAACGCAGCAATGCCTTACTCTGCGAACTGATCAATATCGATCTTTTTCATTGTCATGAGGGTCTGGTAGCCATGCGGGCGTGCAAGCAGTTCGGTCATGGTTTCGGGAATGACCTGCCAGCTCACACCAAAATCATCCTTACACCAACCGCAGACTTCCGACTCCGGAACGCGCGAAAGTGCCGCCCAGTAGTGATCGATTTCCTGCTGATTCTTGCAGGCGATGGCAAGCGAGACACCTTCGGTGAAGCTGAGGTCTTGTTCCACGCCACTGTCCATAGCGGCGAACCACTGCCCAGTCAGATGGAAATCGCTAAACATGAGCGAACCGGCGGCGGCTGGGCCGGTCTGTTCGGGGTATTCAGCGATCGTGCCGAAATCAGATTGCGGGAACACAGAAAGCCAACGTTCGACCGCTTCTCTGGCACGATTTACGTGCTTCCCCGCGAACATGAAGCTTGGAATAATGTGTGGTCGGGGTTCACCGGCCGGATCGGTGAGAATGAGTTGCCAGCTGACGCCATATTGATCTTCAACCCAACCGTATAACTCGCTGAAGGGATATTGATCGAGCGGCATGAGAATTTTACCGTCGATAATCAACTGATTCCACAGCGCGTTCAGCCGTTCGGCGGCATTTGACATCACGAGCGGATCAAAGTTGACCATAAATGAAATTGCGGGGTTAGGGCGGAATTCGTTTCCAGCATTAATGCCGACGAAGTTCAGCTCGCCAAGCTTGAAATCAACAGCCAAGATTTTCCCTGCCATGTGGCTCTGGAAATCCAGTAACCCTTCGGTCGGGTAGTAATGCGTCGCGATTCGTATCGACTCTGGGAAGGCATCAAGGTAGAAACGCACAGCCTCGTCGGCGTTGCCGTCAAACCATAGATGGGGCGTGATTAATTGCATGATCTGCTCCCAAGGTCGTGTGGTTTGGTTTGCTGAGACCAGTGTAGAAATACGGGATGGATGCCGGAAGCGAGCAACCTGAGAGATTGTGTGGAGCGCACTCATTTTTGGGATTCGGTCAGGAATGTAATGAGACTGTTAACTCATGACTAAGACGAGAGGTCGCGGCCGCCCGCCGGTGACAACCCGCGAAGCAGTTGAAGACGTGGCGATGACGCTATTCGAACAGCGGGGCATCGAGAACACGACCGTGGTAGACATCGCGGAAGCTTGCGAGATGAGCAAGACAAGCTTCTTCCGCTATTTTTCATCGAAGAACGAGATCCTCTGGGGCCCGTTCGAAACCATGGTGCAGCGGATGGACGAAACACTCCGGACGATGCCGGAGGACCGGCCAATCATGGAAGCGCTCCGGGAAGTAATCCGAGACCAGGTGGAAATTGAAGCCCAACGTGCTGAAGCATGGATTCGACGTTTCAAATTCCAGAACACCGAGGAGCAGCGGCCGCTATCGCTGGTTAATTGGGGTCGCTGGGAAGGTGTGGTTCTTGAGTTTGTGCGGGAACGATCGCATGCCCCGGACCGAAACCTCATCCCCTTCACAGTGGCGGGCGCCCTCAGAGGTGCGATGAGGGCGTTCTTGCGGAACTGGGGCCTCAGCGGAAACACCGATGTCACCAACCTCTTACCCGATTTCGACGAGCAACTGGACCCGGTCTTCTCCGGCCTCGCCGTGTATGTGGGGAGAATCCCGAATGGCCGGGTCTGAGGCACGGTAGTTACGGCGCTGGCCGGGCGATACCACAACATGATGGAGTCACCCGGCCGTGATGCCCTAGCTAGTGGATGCCGAGATAGTCCTCGAGGGTGTCGGGGCTTGCTTGTAGCAGCGGTTCGCGCACCTGCTCGCCAGGAAATTCGCTGGCTTCGAAGAACCAACGACGGGATGCAGGCATACCCCAAAGCTGTGCCCGGCGGGGGTTAGAGATGTCCCAACGAATTGGTGGGGTCTCAAGGTCGATGAACTGGTAGTGCGTGTTGAACAATTCGATGCGGTGCTGATCCGGGTCACGAAGGTAGAGGAAAAGTGCGTTGCTGATTCCGTGACGCCCGGGGCCACGATCAATTTCGTCACCGGCGCCGAGCGCACCGGCAACATCCGCGGCATGGATCAGCGAGGAACCATCGGGTACGGCAAACGCGAAGTGGTGTAGCCGTGGGCCGCGGCCGTTCGTGAACACCAGGTCGTGCGTATTTCCCTTCACCTCCATCCAGCTTCCCCAAAGCTCGTCGGTACCGTCTTTCGCGGTGTACTCCGACATGCGCATCCCAAGGCTCGTCCAAAAGTCCGTTGCCTTTTGGACGTCGTAGGTGACGCACTGGTAGTGGTCCAGGCGCTGTGGCGCGCCAGCCACGAACTCATTGAAGTTCTGCATCTTTCGGTCCACCACCTCCATAGAGGAGGTGAACTCCATGTGGGTGCCAACGGGGTCGCGGAACTGGATGGTGGGGCCCTGGTGATCTTTCTCGACCCGCTGATACTCGAGATTATTGTCACGGCAGAATTTTTCGGCGGCAACAATATCGTCATCGGTGCGCACTCGGAAACCGACGTGCAGCGCATTCGGCTGCTCAGCCAGTTCGAGCACCAGCGAGTGGTGTGACGCCTCTTCGAGCCCGCGGAAGTACACGTGCTTGTCGGTTTCATCCGTGACGACGAGACCGCAAACATCGCGGTAGAAGTCGCGACTCTTCTCGAGATCGGTCACGGCGAGTGCGACGTGGCTCGCTCTGGTGATCGTGAACGCCGGATTGTGGTTGGTGGTCGGCAACATTGGTGACTCCCAAATAGGTTGGTGGCTCTCGGTAATACCGAAAGCTTCACAAGGAAATGCATCACTGGGAACTATTAACTCCTTGGGTGGGTCATATTTTGAAGCTATAGATCGCAGTGTGATCTATTGTTGAAGTTATGGAGTTGCGTCACCTCCGATACTTCACCACCGTCGTTGAATCGGGTTCGTTCACCGCCGCGGCCGCCGCGCTGCACATTTCGCAGCCACCACTGAGTGTTGCCATCGCAAAGCTCGAAGCACAGGCGGGTGTCCGACTACTCGAGCGTTCGCACCGCGGCGTGGAGCCCACCAGGGCTGGCCGCTATTTACTCGACGCGGCGTCTCGAGTGCTCGGCGAAGTGGATGAGATCCTCGAGACCCTGGGGCGATTCGGTTCGGGCATGGCAGGGTCCATCAGGCTTGCGGCCGTGCCGGTACTGATGTGGCATCGATTACCGAAGCTGCTGCGCTCGTTCAGTACGTCAGCTCCGGATGTCGAGGTCTCGATTGTGGATCCGCCGCCGTGGACTGCACTGGAAATGCTCGAACGAGGGACAGTGGACCTCGCAGCGATCATGGTTGCCGAACCCGATCGGTTCATGCGACGGCACGAGAATAAGTACGACATCCTCGACTGGGGCGAGATCCCGCTCGTCGCTGCCCTCCCCAAACAGCTCCGGGAAGGGGCGGTGTTGCCATCGATCAGTGGTGTGGGGGAGTCGGAACGTCTGGCAC
Organism: Gulosibacter chungangensis; assembly: GCF_008831155.1. Taxonomy (GTDB): domain Bacteria; phylum Actinomycetota; class Actinomycetes; order Actinomycetales; family Microbacteriaceae; genus Gulosibacter; species Gulosibacter chungangensis. The sequence goes on from NZ_WBKB01000002.1 coordinate 98,702, forward strand.
TGTCCTGGTTCGCGGGGCAGCCGCTGCTCTTACCGCAACGCACCGCTGCGGTCCCGAGCCTGCCGGAGGCGGTGGAAGCTGCGCTTCGTCACCACGGCATCACACCGAAGAGCCTTCGCACCGCGGAGACAATCCAAACCAGCCTGCCGTTGATCGAAGCGGGAATTGCCGCCGCAATCTTGCCCGACCCCGATCGGCAAAGCTTGCATAAATACGATGTCGATATTTATGAACTCGACCCCGCCCCAAGCCCGCTACAAGCGCTGGTGCTGGCTAGGAAGGATGCGTCAGATAATTCTGCGGTGAAGCGGCTTATCCAAGAAATCCAAGAAACGCTGCCGACGGAGGGTGAGCATCCAACGTTGGCGCCACCTGCAGCACCAAAAGCAACCATGAGGGAGGCACACTAATGCCAGCACAATCAAACAGAAATCACCGGCGACGGAGCATTTATTCGCCCGGCTTTAGCCACGAAAACCCTATCCCGGCGGCGAGCAAAATCGGCCCGTACGTGTTCTCGGGAGTGCTTACCGGTCGCGACCCGCAAACGGGGCAGCTAGGGGATGACCTCGCAGCGCAGTGCCGCCACGTCTTCACTCACGTGCGCAATGTGATGGCGGCGGCGGGCGGGTCCACTGACGACATCGCAAAGCTGAACGTGTGGCTGGTGGACTACCGCGATCGCGAGGCGCTCAACGCCGAATGGTTGGCGATGTTCCCGGATGCGGAAAGTCGACCGGCTCGCCAAGTCATGGCCGCGCAGCTTGACCGCGGTGCGCTCATCCAAGTGGACCTGGTGGCGATACTTCCTGACGCTTCTTAGCGACGCGACTCAGCCAGCGCTCGACACATATTGCGCCAAGTGTGTGCCCGTGAGCGTGCTGAGATTGCTCACGAGCGCCCGCGGGGTTCCCTCGTAGACGACGCGGCCACCGGCGGAGCCGGCACCGGGACCGAGGTCGATGATCCAGTCCGCATGGGCCATCACCGCTTGGTGATGCTCAATCACGATCACAGACTTCCCGGCGTCCACGAGTCGATCCAGCAGCGCGAGAAGATTCTCCACGTCGGCGAGGTGCAGACCCGTGGTGGGCTCGTCGAGCACATACACACCACCCTTCTCACCGAGGTGCGTGGCGAGCTTAATGCGTTGCCGTTCACCACCCGAAAGCGTCGAAAGCGGTTGCCCGAGCGAGAGGTAGCCGAGGCCGACATCTTCGAGCTGGCCGAGCACTTTCGCCGCGGCAGGAGTTTTGGCCTCACCTTGGCTGAAGAGTGCGCGGGCCTCGGATACCGAGAGGCTCAGCACCTCGCTGATGTCGAGACCACCGAGTTTGTATTCGAGCACCGATGCCTGGAATCGCTTGCCGCCACACTCATCGCAAACGCTCGAGACGGTGGCCATGAAACCAAGCTCGGTAAAGATCATGCCGATTCCCTTACACGTTGGGCAGGCGCCCTCCGAGTTGGAACTAAACAGCGCAGGTTTCACGCCGTTTGCTTTCGCGAAAGCCTTGCGGATCGGGTCGAGGACTCCCGTGTACGTGGCTGGATTGCTGCGCCGAGACCCGCGGATAGCGCTTTGATCGATGTAGATGACCTCGTCTTTGGGCATTGATCCGGCCACGAGTGAACTCTTCCCGGAGCCTGCCACACCAGTGACCACACACAACACTCCCAGGGGGATATCGACGTCGACGTCCTGCAGATTGTGCGTGTTCGCACCGCGGATCTCGATATTCCCGGAAGGTTTGCGAACCGTGTCTTTCAGCATTGCACGGTAGCTGAAATGCTTCCCGGTGAGGGTGTCGCTCTCGCGAAGCTCGGCGACCGTCCCCGTAAAGGTGATTTCGCCACCCTTGGTTCCCGCAAGGGGACCAAGATCGACGACATGATCGGCAATCGCGATGGTCTCGGGCTTGTGTTCCACCACGAGTACCGTGTTGCCTTTGTCGCGCAGCTGCAACAAGAGCTCATTCATTCGCTGAATATCGTGAGGATGCAACCCAATCGTGGGTTCATCAAATACGTAGGTGACGTCGGTGAGGGCGGAGCCAAGATGGCGAATGAGCTTGGTGCGCTGTGCCTCGCCACCCGAGAGTGTCCCTGCGGGGCGATCGAGTGAGAGATAACCGAGTCCGATATTTACGAAAGCATCCAGTGAGGCCGAGAGCGATTCCAGTAGCGGCGCGTAGGCGGGTTCATCCAGGCCGCGGATCCATTCCGCAAGGTCGGTGAGCTGCATCGCGCAGGCATCGGCAATGCTCACGCCATTGATCGTTGAATTCCGCGCGCCTTCGGCCAGACGCGTACCCGCACAGTCGGGGCAGGTTTGGAAGGTGACCGCGCGTTCGACGAACCGGCGAATATGCGGCTGCATCGCATCCTTGTCCTTGGACAGCATCGACTTTTGGATCTTTGGGATGAGCCCTTCATAGGTCATATTGGCGCCCTCCATTTTGACCTTGACCGGTTCCTTGTAGAGGAAGTCGTGGAGTTGGCGCTTGTTGAAGGTTTTGATGGGTTTGCTGGCATCAAAGAAGCCAGCGTTCGCGAACAGTTTCACGTACCAGCCGTCGGCGGTGTAGCCGGGAACCTTGATGGCGCCTTCGGTGATGGCAAGGTTCTCATCGAAAATCTCGGTGAGGTCGATGTCGTTGACAACGCCCATGCCTTCACATCGCGGGCACATCCCGCCGGTAACGTGAAAGGTCGCTTTCTCGGCAATCTTGTTGCCCTTTTGTACGGTCACGGCACCGCTGCCGCTGGCCGAAGGAACATTGAACGCATAGGCCTGCGGTCCGCCGATATGCGGCGTTCCCAGGCTGCTAAACAGGATGCGCAAGAGGGCATTCGCGTCCGTTGCAGTTCCCAGCGTGGAGCGTGGGTTCGCGCCGAGCCGCTCCTGGTCCACGATGATCGCGGTCGTGAGCCCCTCGAGTCGGTCAACTTCTGGCCGTGACAGCGAAGGCATGAACCCTTGCAGGAAGGCGCTATAGGTCTCGTTAATCATGCGCTGAGACTCGGCCGCGATTGTGCCGAAGACGAGCGAGCTCTTCCCTGAACCCGAAACCCCGGTAAATACGGTTAGTCGTCGCTTGGGGATCTCGAGCGAGACATTCTTGAGATTGTTTTCTCTTGCCCCCTGGACTCGAATGACGTTATGGCTATCGGCGACGTGTTCGTTCACGGGGTCTCCTCGCGTTGTGCAGCCTTCACAGTGTAGAGGTTTCGGGGTCGCCCAGTGCGTTGCGGATTGTTTATCCGTAGGGTTTGCGGCACTCACCGTCGCCGCGGCGCGTTCCAGGTGAGTCATCATTTCCGGGTGCGATCATGAGGCAAATCACTGGGCTGTCGGGTAGCAGCGCAGGTATTGAGGAGTGAGCGATGAGTAACACTGAGCGTCATCCGACTGAGCAGGTGTGCGAGAGCAGGTCGTACACCACCGCAGGTCTCAGCAGTGGCGTAATCGAGACCGATTCGGAGGTGTCCTTCCTGGAGCCTCGGCTTGTTCCCTTGGGTGGGTCGCGCGCAATGACCGTGAAGCGGCTCCTCCCGCAGCGTGCGAGGTCGCTGGTCGGGCCCTGGTGCTTTCTCGACTTTTATGGCCCTGACGACGTGTCGTGCACCGGTGGCATGGCGGTGCCGAGACATCCACACACCGGGCTTGCCACTGTCTCTTGGCTCTTCGAGGGGGCCATAGACCACATTGACTCGGCGGAGAATTGGGCAACCGTTACCCCAGGTGATGCGGTGTTTATGAACGCCGGGTACGGCATTACTCACTCGGAATTTTCGACCGAGGAAACAACCGTGCTCCATGGCGCGCAACTGTGGTACGCCTTTCCGCAAGAGCATCGGTTTGTCGAACCATCGCTCGATAAGCACCGGCCGGAACCCGTAGTTGGTGCTGGTTGGAGCGCCAAGGTATTTGCAGGCGAGCTCCTGGGCGTGGTCTCACCGCTGAAGACCTACGCGCCGCTATCGGGTGCGGAGCTCCGGCTTGATCCGGGCACGGTGCTGGATATCGACGTTCCGGTGGGCCATGAGCATGCACTGTTGCCGGTGGAAGGGCAGCTGCGATTGAACGGACAGGATGTGCCGGGCGATCACCTCACGGTCATTGAAACTGGTACCGCCCGCTTATGCCTCGAGGCTGGCGAAGAACCGGTCCTCGCGCTGCTGATCGGTGGTGAACCGCTCAACGAATCCATTGTCATGTGGTGGAACTTCGTGGGGAGGGACCACGATGAAATTGTGAAATACCGAAGCGAATATCAGAACGAAATGGGTTTTGAGGCGGGGGATGCCACCGCATCCGAGCGGGGGATGCGACGCTTCGGCAGCTTTCCGCCGCGGCAGCCGGCGCCGCTCCCGGCACCAGAACTCCCGATTACCCGGATGAAGCCCCGCGAGCAACCGCCACGGCACCCAAAGAATGATTGACAGTTGGCCTCATGAGTAACCCGGCAGCGGTAACCGCGGCGAACGCCCCAACCGGGGCGCTTCGCCCGACCCCGTGGAGTCGGCTTCGAGACTTCGGTCGGCCACCGCGCTTTATGGGACTCGACCTCGCTCGGGCGATCGCCATCATTGGCATGGCGGGGGCGCACATGGCTTCATTCGGCGAGGTCAATATTTGGCAGCCCGAGACGTATTTGGGTGTTGTGCACGGGCGCTCTTCGATTCTGTTTGCCGTGTTGGCGGGAATCTCTGTGGCAATCATGACCGGGCGCACGAACATTCCGGAGCGGGAGCAAATGCCGCGACTGCGCGGAAAGCTCTTTGGTCGGGGCGTGATGATTTTCCTCTTCGGCATCTTCTGTGAACTGTTGGCGGTGCCGGTGGCGGTCATCCTGACGTTCTATGGCGTGCTCTACATCGTGGTGATGCCCTTTTTGCGGCTCTCCGTCGGTGCGCTGTTGACGATTGCGGTCGTCATCGCCGTATTCGGGCCGACGATCACTGCGGTCTTGGTAGCTGCGGGCCTGGGCGGCGGGGGCTTTGATTTTCTCATTGCCGGGTTTTATCCATTGGCGGTGTGGTTGCCACTCATGTTGGTGGGTCTGGCAATCGGTCGCCTGCCACTTTCTTCCTGGCGCGTCGCGGCCGGATTGGCGTCCGTCGGCGCGGGCATTTCAGTCCTCGCCTACGGAGTCTCGGCTGCTTTAAACGGTGCGGAGGGTGCCGCGGTCGAGGGACCGTTCAACTCGGATGCTGTTGAACTTCGAACGCCCGGGGAAGTGGTTGTGCACAGTCTGATTGCGAGCTATCCGCACTCCGGTGGGACGCTGGAGATTTTTGGTTCCGGCGGACTCGTCATTGCAGTCATTGGAGTCTGCTTGCTGCTCGCCAGGCCGCTGCGGTGGCCGTTGATTCCCGTCGCTGCACTTGGCTCGATGCCGCTGACGTCCTATACGGGACACCTCGTGATCATTGTGCTGGTGTGGGGGCCCTGGAACCTTCCGCACAGCAGTGCAGCCTGGGCGTGGACCGTATTGGGTCTCGTGCTTGGGTGCACGGTCTGGATGATGCTGTTCGGGCGAGGTCCGCTCGAGGGAATCGTCAAAGTGGCCTCGGATGCGATGGTCGCGGATGCGCGCCCGGTGCAGCAGGTGACGGAGTCGGTGAAGAAACCGATATAAATACTTGTCATTGCAAGTAAATGCGCCTACGATATTACTTGTAGCAGCAACTAAATTGGTTGCGCGGTAACTTTGGGAGGCATCGTGGCAGACACCACCATCGCACAGAGCAACCAGTCCGAAGAAGCAAGCCAAGTCACTGAACGAGTCATTAACCCGGCGACCGGGATGGCCGCGGTGACGCTCCACGTAGGTGATCTCGCGAATATGTCGAGCTACTACGAGAATGCACTCGCACTCGAGCCCATCGAAGAAAAGGCGAACCGCGGTGGCGTGCAGCGAGTCCTAGGGCGGGGTGGGATCCCACTCATGCGGCTGGTGGAGACCAAGGGGCTACCGGGCGTGAATCCGCGTTCGGCGGGTCTGTTCCACACGGCCTTCTTGTTCGAGACCCCGGCCGCGCTCGCGGCAACCGTCTACAGTGCGGCCGCCGATCAGCGCAGCCGCTTTGCGGGCTCGAGCGACCACCTGGTGAGCGAAGCCTTCTATTTCCAGGATCCAGAGAACAATGGCATTGAGCTATACCTGGACCGTCCGCGGGATCAGTGGGTGAAAAACGCGGCGGGTGAAATCAAAATGGATACCACTTTCCTTGACCCGAACGCCTACCTCCGCGAGCACCTGACCGAGGATGTGTTGAAGAATTCTGCGAAGCAGGAGAGCATCATCGGTCATGTCCACCTGCAGGTTGGTGACATTGCCACGGCCCGCCAGTTCTATGTGGATGCTCTCGGTTTCGAAGCGACGCTCGCGAGCTACTCGGGTGCCCTCTTTGCGTCGGCTGGTGGCTACCACCACCACGTTGCGATGAATATTTGGAATAGCGCCGGTTCCGGCCCCCGTGCCGCATCACTCGGCCTCGGCGATGTGGCCATCGTCGTTCCCGGGCGTGAAGACCTGGATGCGCTGGCCGCACGCCTGCGCAGTCAGCGCATCCAGTTCGCTGACAAAGGCAACGAGATCGTGGTCAACGACCCGTGGGGTACCCAGGTAACCGTTTCGCTGCCGAACACCACTGCCGAAAGCCTCCTTACGCGCGGATAGCGTTGGTCTCGCGCTGGGCATGAAATCGCGAGTGGCAACGTAAAAGGCCTCCGAATGATCGGAGGCCTTTTGCGATACGCGGGTGTGCCGCTATGCCGTGGAGGGTGCTCTAGTAGCGCTTGAAGGGCTTGCGGGAGCCGCGGTCGTTATTCCAGCCGCCACCGTGGCCGCGACCGCCGCGGTCACCTCGGTAGCCGCCACCGCCACCGCCGCCGCGCTTTCCACCGCGGTCCGGCTTGATCTCGATTGGGCGACCGCCCACTCGGGTGTTCTGCAGCTTGTCGAGCACCGACTGGTCGATGTTCTCGGGTAGTTCGACGATCGAGAAGCTCGGGTAAATGTTGATCGCGCCGATGTCGTCGCGGGAGAAACCACCCTCGTTCGCAATGGCGCCGACGATGCGGCCCGGAAGGGCGCCATCGCGCTTGCCCACTTCGATGCGGTAGGCGGTCTTGCCCTCGGAGGACCGTCGGCGCGGGCCGCGATCATCCCGATCGCGACCGCGGTCACGGTCGCGATCCCGATCAAAGCGCGGACGCTTCAAGAGATCGTCTTCATTCGGGTCAAGGAGCAGTGGCGTCTCGCCCTGGGCGACCACGGCAAGCGCCGCGGCAACATCTGATTCCGGGACATCGTGGTGACGCACATAGTGGTCGATGATGTCGCGGAACGCGGTGATGCGCTGGGTTTGCTGGAGCGCTTTGGTGATGTCGTCATCGAAGCGCGCGAGGCGGGTCTCATTGACATCCGCGGCGGAGGGAAGTTGCATTTCTTCCATCGGCTGCCGGGTGGTGCGCTCAATGTGATTGAGCAAACGGCGCTCGCGCGGCGTGACAAAGCTGATTGCCGCACCCGTACGGCCCGCGCGACCGGTACGGCCGATGCGATGCACGTAGGATTCGGGGTCAGTAGGAATATCGAAGTTCACGACGTGGGTGATGCGGTCCACATCGAGACCTCGAGCGGCCACGTCGGTGGCCACCAGGATGTCGAGTTTGCCAGACTTCAGATTGTCCACGAGACGTTCACGCTGCGCCTGTGGCACGTCACCGTTCAAAGAACCGGCCGAGAAGCCGCGCGCGCGAAGCTTCTCCGCGAGCTGCTCGGTCTCGCTCTTCGTGCGAACGAAGACAATCATGCCTTCAAACTCTTCGACCTCGAAGATGCGGGTGAGCGCATCCACCTTCTGCGGGTAGGCGACCACGAGATAGCGCTGCGAAATATTCGCAGAGGTGGTGGTCTTCGACTTCACCGTGATCTCGGCCGCATCATTGAGATACTTCTGCGAGATGCGACGAATCTGCGGCGGCATGGTGGCCGAGAAGAGCGCCACCTGCTTGTTTTCCGGGGTGTCCGCGAGGATGGTTTCAACGTCCTCCGCGAAACCCATTTTGAGCATCTCATCGGCTTCGTCGAGCACGAGGTACTTCAACTGCGAGAGATCGAGCGTGCCGCGCTTGAGGTGGTCCATGATTCGGCCCGGAGTACCGACCACGACATCCACACCGCGCCGAAGGGCGTGTAGCTGCCCACCGTAGGCCTGCCCGCCGTAGATCGGCAGGAGTCTCACCTCAGGCATCTTGGCGGCAAAGCTTTCAAAGGCTTCGGCCACCTGCAAGGCAAGCTCGCGAGTGGGGGAGAGCACCAGCGCTTGCGGAACGCTGGCGCCGGGGTCCATCCGGGAGAGGATCGGGAGCGCAAACGCCGCCGTCTTACCGGTACCGGTCTGGGCCAGGCCGACAACATCCCGTCCCTCAAGGAGGGTCGGGATGGTCGCTGCCTGAATGGGCGAGGGCCGTTCGTAGCCGATCGCTTTAATTGCGTCGAGGACCGGGGCGCTTAGCCCGAGATCGTCGAACGTGGGGGTGGCGTCGTGCGCCTCTGATTCTGGGCCATTCGATTGAGGCGTCATAGGCTTAAGGCTACTCGGTCGAAACGGGTTCCTGGACCGCTATGCGTTAATCGTGGCACGGAAGGTTGCCGCAACGGGGGAGTCCTCCGGCAGGTCGCCGCGACGAACCGCCACCACTCGGCCACCCGTGCGTAGCACTCGCGCCGCGATTTCATCAACGAGGCGGTACGTCGTAGGCCCGGGCTCAGGAACCGGGATGACCTCACCGAAGTCATTGATGATGCCCTCGTCGTTAGTTTCAATGTCAAAGAGCAATGACTCAACCTGGCCACCGGTGGCGGCCTGCGCCACGGTTTCAAGGTTTGCGCTGGCGCGCTGCTGCGGTTTGCGATTACCGAAGGTTTCGCACCAGGTCTCGAGTTGTGAGGCATAGCGACGGTCAAGAATTACGCGTCCTCGCGCTTCGAGCTCCGCATTCGACAGCGAAGCCGGGTTCGCGTCGATACCCTCTTCAACAAGCGCCCCGTACGTGTTGATTTGTCGATATGCCGGCGCCAGTTCGGCTGAGGCGGCGAGGATCAGCGGAGCGGTGTCATTCCCGATTTCGTGGAGCACCGCATCCTGCACGATTGAGCAGTAGCGACGCAACTCGACCTTGGGGCCAAGCGTGCCATCGGCCTTGTGCCGGTCGGCACGACCACCATTTTCGTCCCGACCGAGGACATCGGCGGCGTCCGCCGGAAGTGTGGTGAGCTCAATCGGTCGACTGTTCGCTTGCGAGTCGAGGAAGTGGAGCCGTACTTCGCCCACCGTGACCGCCAGCACATAGCCGGTGTGGCGGAAACTTGCGGAGCGAACCAGTGGACCCACGTCGTAGCGGTCACCGACCGCGGTCAATGGCGCGAGTTGATTCATCAGCCGGAAGGCGCTGAGCCCCTCCGGTGACACAAACACGGCCACCGTTCTTGCCTGCGAGGCCCAGAAGTCGCGGTCGGCTTCCAGCCCACGCACGTGTTCGGCGATCGCATCACGGTCCGCTTTTGGTACGTCAATCTTGGCAAGATCGTTCAGTGCCTCACCGGTGGCCGATCGAAGGGAGAGGCGCACGGCTTCGGTGTCGTGGACAACGGCGGAACCATCGCCGCTCGCGGCAGCGCTGACGTAAATCGAAACGCTCGCAACATTGCGGTGCTTCGTGAGGCTGGCGAATTCTTCTGCGGTAGGAATATCGATGCTCATTCCCGCATATTACATATCGATCATTGGAACTCAATCAATGCGCGCCATTGTAAGAAAACGCTGATGAACGCGAGCAACTGCCTGCTATCTTGCAGACTTCTTCGTGCCTCGTTTCGGCGCTGCGGTAAGGGGGTCTTCGGGCCACGGATGCTTCGGGTAGCGACCGCGCATTTCGGCACGAACCTGCGTGTACGCATTCGCCCAGAAGGACGCCAGATCATCGGTGACGGCGAGCGGCCGCTGCGCCGGTGAGAGCAAATGCAGCAGCACCGGTACTCGGCCAGCCACGAGTCTCGGAGTGGCCAGCCAACCAAAGCACTCCTGCAGTTTCACGGCCAACACCGGTGGTGCGTCCGGATCATCGACTGCCGGGTAATCGACGCGGATACTTGACCCGCTCGGTACTTCCAGCCGTTCCGGCGCGAGCTCATCGAATTTGCTGGCTTCGGGCCACGGCATCAGGCGCCGCAAGGGTTCCACAAGGTGGATGCGATCAAACCGAGCGCCTGTCGCCAGCGCATCCAGCTCGGGGCCCAGCCACTCGTCCAGCAGAGCGAGGAGTGCCGCTTCTGAGACGTCCGGCCACGGCGCGCCGAGCGTGCGGTGTAGCAGTCCCAGCCGGGCACGCAATTGGACCGCTTCGGGTGACCACTTAAAGGCACCAAGACCGCGTTCGTGGAGCATCGCGACCACGGCGGTACGTGCCTGCGCCGCATCCGGTGCCACCGCAACCGCGGAGAGTTCAATCGCACCGAGTGCCCGAACCCTGCGGCCCACGAGTCGATCCTGCTGCCAGCGGGTTTCCACTTCTTCACGCAAGAGGCTGCCAGCGGCGAGTATTGCCGTGTCCATGGACACCGGCACAGCCGCGCGGATCACGGTGCCCTGCGAAGTGCGTCCCAGGTCCGCGACCGCCAACCACTCCTGGTCCGACAACGCGCTGTGGCGAAGTAACCTCGCGCCGGTCCCACTCGCGAGCAGATACTCGTCCCCGCGTCGGCGCGCGAGCCGCTCCGGATAGGCCAAGCCCACTACGAGCGCAAGCGCCTCATCATCAGACAGCCGCTCTTCCGAATCCGGTCGGGCTGCGGAGGGCGCAAGTTGATCCAGGCGTTTCGCATCCTGCCGCCAGCGACGTGACGCGGGGGAGCCGCCACGGCGAAGGTCACGCAAGAGTGCCGCTAGATCCCCACCCGGAGCACGCTGGTCCGATTCGACCGCGGCAACGAGCTGGGCTGCCCGCTCACCGCCGAGTATCTCACTCGCATCGATCAGCGCCCGTGCCATTCGAGGATGGGTGGGGATGCGTGCAATCTGCTTCCCACGCGCCGTGACAGTGACCCGGTCTGCCTCGCACTCAAGGGCACCGATCGCCGCCAACGTCTCGTGCGCACGCTGGAGTGCGAGCGGATCGGGCGCATCCGGTAAGGCCATACCGACACCGCCGGGAGCACCCCAGACCGCGAGGGTGAGCGCGGCACTCGTGAGATCGGCACTGAGAATCTCGGGCCTGGTGTGCGCCGGAAACATTGCCCATTCGTGTTCCGCCACACAGCGAATCGCGATGCCCGGCCCCATGCGAGCCGCACGCCCTGCCCGCTGATCACCAGAAGCGCGAGCAACCGGCACCGTGACAAGCCCCGAAATGTTTCGCTCCACATCCAAGCGCGGTACTCGGGCGAGCCCGGAATCCACCACCACCCGGACATCCGGCACTGTCAGCGAAGATTCCGCCACCGAGGTAGCCACAATCACACGCTGCGCACCCGGGGTGAGCGCCGCATCCTGTTCGGCAGGAGATAGGGAACCGGTCAACGGCAGCGCCGAGATCCCGAGATCCCGCAGGCCCCGCACCACTTGCTCGACCTCCCAACTTCCCGGCAGAAAAGCCAGCGCCGAGCCGGACTCCATCTCCCGCAGCGCCGAAGCAGTGGTCTGCACAATGTGCCCAAGAAAATCCCGGCTCACCCCGCGCTGATCAAGCCGCGGCCCCTGTGCGGGCTGATACCGGATCTCCAGCGGATGGGGCTCGGCACCGGTGCGCACAATCGGAACGCTATCGCCGAGCAACTCCGCCCACCGCTGCGCATCCAACGTGGCCGACATTGCCACCAATCGTAGGTCCTCCCGCAACTCGGCCAGTTCACAGAGCATCGCGAAGGTGAGGTCCGCGTCCAGATCCCGCTCGTGCACCTCATCGAGCACCACCGCAGCCACACCGGGAAGCTCCGGGGACGCAAGCAACCGCCGCAACAGTAAACCGGCCGTAACAAACTCAATCTTGGTCGCGGCACTGGTGCGACTATCCCCACGAACCGAATACCCGACAGTCTGCCCAAGGGGCGTGCCAGTGAGCGAAGCGACCCGTGCTGCGGCCGCCCGCGCCGCAATACGACGGGGCTGCGTGACAATCACGCGCCCGCAGGCATTGGCAACCACCGGCGGTACCACTGTCGTCTTGCCGGAGCCAGGCGGAGCTTCCACCACGGCACGACCCCGCTGCGAGAGCGCCACTTCAAGTGGCGTAATGAGCGAGGCCGCGGGCAAACCCTGCGAGATCGAATCCAGATTGAACATGTCTGCCACAGGTTACCGGCAGGCGTCCTTGGCACCCGAACGGTTCATTGCGGATGCAACCAGTGTTGGATGCCCGAGGGCAGTGCGGCAAGGAATACTAAAGAACGAAAAGCGTCGGACCCGCCGACACTTACCGAAAGGCCCAAGCCCTATGGATTTCTTCGCCACGCCACTGCTCATAGTGGGCGTAGTCGTAGTCCTTGTCATTCTGGTGGTGCTCGCCATTATTTTCGCGATCATCACCCGCACCTGGTACCGCACCGCCGCAGCCGATGAGGCGCTGGTCATTACCGGGAAAGCAAAACGCGGTGCCGAGTCGTCCAAGATCGATGTCGTTTCGGGTGGTGGTCTCTTCGTCAACCCCTTCACCCAGCGCTCCTCCAAGCTCTCGCTGCGCTCGCGGTCGATCGAAATCAAGCCAACCGCACAGGCGGCTAATGGTGTGACCGTCGACGTCGAGGGCATTGCGCTCGTGAAGATCGGGTCCAACCCGGACTATATCCGTCGGGCTGCCGAGCGATTCCTCTCACAGGACCGCGCGATCGAGGCATTCACGACCGAGGTACTCGAGGGTGCGCTGCGTGGTGTGGTTGCAACGCTGACCGTTGAGACGCTGATGAAGGACCGCAAGGCGCTTGCCGAGCAGATCGCCGAGGGCATCGAAGGAGACCTCGAGCGCCAGGGGCTCGTGCTTGACTCCTTCCAGATTCTGGGCATTACTGACCAGGGCGGCTACATTGAGGCCCTTGGTGCGCAGGAACTGCAGCGCGTGCATCGCGAGGCCGACACCGCCCGTATCGATGCCGAGCGTGCCGTGGCCAAGCGCCAGATTGAAACCAACGCTGAGACTCTCGTCGAGCGCACGCAGTTCCAGGAATCCGAGGCGGACTCCAAGGCACGCGTTGGTCGCGCGAACGCCGAAGCAGAGCAGGCAGAGGCGCTTCGTCGCGCCGAACTGCAGCAGGCAGTGCTCGAACAGGAAGCGAACAACAAGCAATCGCAGCTGGATGCGGAAGTGAAGAAGGTCGCGGACGCGAACCTCTACGAGCAGCAGCGAAAGGCTGACGCGCGCGCCTACGAGCAGGCCAAGGAAGCAGACACCCGTAAGCAGGTTGCGGAAGCGGATGCACACGCTCGCACCACCTCCGCACGTGCGGACGCAAGCGCACGCACGACCGCCGCGGAAGCTGAGGCAGCCGCTCGCCGCGCCGAAGCCGATGCGGAAGCGCACGCACGTCGCGTTCAGGCTGAGGCCGAGGCACTGGCGATTCGCCAGGCCGGTGAGGCTGAAGCAGCGTCGCAGCTCGCGATTGGTGAGGCGATCGAGAAGCACGAGCAGGTGCTCATCACGCAGAAACTCATCGACCAGTTGGTCCCGATGGTTGCCGAATTCTCGAAGGCACAGACGGCGATCGGTGGCTACACGGTGATCTCCACCGAGGGCGCGGCAGAGCACCAGGCTGCTCAGTCCGCCGCAACCCTCAAGGCGCCCTTCGACGCTGTCCAGTCCGCCACCGGTATCGACTTGGGTGCGATCATCCAGTCGAGCATCCAGGGCGAACGCACCGGCTCGGCGCTCGGAGACGCGCTGCGCGGGAAGACTGAAAACGGCGAGTAGGCACTAACCACTACGCGCTAACTCCTCAAGAGTAGGCATCGGCCGTGGGAACCATGCAAGGGTCCCACGGCCGATGCCTTTTTCGTGTTGGCGGATGTGTTTCGGGCAAGGCTAGCGACATGCCGGGTGCCTTCAGCGCGGATCCGGCAGACTTTGCATCATGACTAGCGCGATTACCCCTGCACCCATCCCAGCTGCTGTCGGGCCCCGAGAATCCGGTCCGGATGGGCGACCGCTCTTGCTGTTCATCCACGGCTTTGGCTCCAATGAGCGCGACTTGCCCTCGCTCGCCGAAAATCTGGGGGAGGGCTGGGACTGGATTTCGGTTCGTGCTCCTTATCCGCTGGTAAGCGGTGGCGCGGCTTGGTTCCCGCTGTCCGAAGGTGGTCCCTATGATCGCGGTGCCATTGACGCGTCCCTCGCTGGGCTGGAGGAGTTCATTGAGGCGCACACCAGTGGTCAACCTATCGTTCCGATCGGCTTTTCACAGGGTGGGCTGATGGTCACGGAGCTCTTGCGTTCGGGGCGCATTGCCATCAATGCTGGAGTGATTCTTTCGGGGTTTGTTGACCCGGAACCGCGCGAGAGCGATGCGCGGCTGCGCGAGAAGCGCCCCAAGGTATTTTTTGGCAGAGGCACTGCCGATCCGCTGATTGATGAGGAGCGTTTCGATACCACCGAGCGCTGGGTGAGGGAATACACGGATGCCACCGTGAAGGTTTACCAGGGGCTCGCGCACGCGGTATCTCACGAAGAAATCCTCGACGTGCGCGAGTTCCTCGATGATCTCGGACTCGTGTAATCGGGTTAACGGCGCAAGATCGGTTCTGCCAATACATCAGTACTGATGTCGCTGGAACCATCGGCGCTCACGAGCACATTGAGGTGTGCCGGGATGCGCTCCTGCATTGAAGTGACGTGACTGATCACGCCGATCATTCGCCCTCCTTCGCGAAGCTGGTCGAGGGTGCGCATCGCGACTTCGAGGGTGTCGCTGTCAAGTGAGCCGAAGCCCTCATCAACGAAGAGCGTGTCGAGGGCAATGCCGCCAGCCTGTGCGGAGACCACGTCTGCGAGGCCGAGCGCGAGCGCAAGCGATACGAGGAAGGTTTCACCGCCTGAGAGTGAATTCGGCGCGCGTGTCTTCCCGTTGTAGACGTCGAAGATTTTGAGACCGAGGCCTGACTGCCGGCCCCGGCTTGCCAGATCATCGTCGAGCTCCAGCTCATAGCGATTCGCGGTAATGCTGCCGAGCCGGGCGTTCGCGGCAGCGAGAACTTCTTCGAGATAGGCAGCTAGGATAAACGCTTCCAGGTTCTGCTTTCGTTCGTTTTGTCCGTTGAGGGCGTTGGCGAGTTCACGCTCCGCGGCGGCACGGGCCCCCATCGCGGCAATTTCGTTGAGCGTGGCAGTAGCTGATTTCACCGTGGTTCGTATTTCCTGGAGCAGGGTTTCGGCAGCGCCCAGCGCTTGGTTTGCAGCATCGAGTTGCACTTGCGCTTCCCGATCAGAACGTGTCGGCGACTCGAGTTCGATCGCTTCTTCGGGGAGATCTTTCAACTCCGGTTCGGCGAGCGTTTGCTCGGCGACGTGCAGATTCTTCGCGTGCGTTTCGCGTTCTGTCTCGAGGAGTTTGCGAGTTGCCTCGGTGAGGCGGGCCTTCGCGGCCGCTTCCGAAGTTTCGAATGGGCTGTCCGCAAGTGCGGTCGCCAGTTGGGCACGCTCCTGCGCCAATTGCTGCTCAGCCCGTTCGAGGATCTCCGCGGCGCTAACGACGTATTGGCAGGCAGTCTCCATGGCGCGAGTCCGAGCTAATCGTTCTTTCACGGAGGCAAATTTGCCGCGTAGAGCCTCTGCCCGCGTGCGCAAGTCACGCAATTGCGCTTCCAAGGTCGCAAGCTGCGAGCGAGCTTCGTCACGGGTGGAATTGAGCGACACCAGGCGTGCATCGTCGGAAGCGGCTGCTGCGTCGAGTGTGGACAATTCCGACTGCAGCGTTGCTATGCGCTTTTCGGCAGCCTGCGCTGCCGCAAGCGTTTCCTTTGCTGCGGTATGTCTTGCTTCGGCGTTCTCGAGGTCGAGGCCTGCCGCCAGGGTCCGGATGCGTTCTGCCTCTTGGGACGCGGCCCCACGCTTGTTCCGATGGGTTTCGGCGGTGACTTGGGCTTGTTTGACCGCCCGTTCAGCAGCTTGCAGCTCTTCGTCCGAGACTTCTGCCACTTCGCTCCGGGCGGGATCGGGGTGCTCTGTTGCTCCGCAGACCGAGCAGGGTTCACCATCGACGAGTTCTCCAGCGAGGTAGCTTGCTGCGCCGAGCCAGCGGCGATTAATGAGTTCCCGTTCGGCATCGGTGGCGGCAGTAGCTGCCGCCAAGGCGCGTTCGAGCTCCTGGGCTGCGTCGGTAACGTTTTGTTCAGCTGCAGGGAGCGCCTTCACCGCCTGTAACTGTTCGGTGGCCTTCGCGAGGGCTTCTGTCGCCGCAGCTATACCGGCTGCCGCCTCCGTAGCGGTGGAAAGCGCGGCGACTCGCTCTTCACGGATTGCCGGTCGTACAGCAATTTGTTGCTGTAAGGCGTCAAGATCTCCTTGGGCACGCGTTGTCGCCTCGCGTGCTTCCGCTACGTCCTTGGCTTTCTTCGAGATCAAGGTTTCGATGGCCTCATTTTCTCGCAGCGAACCCATTTCTTCGGTCAGTGTGCGAGCGACTCGGCGAATATCGGAAACGTTTGCCGCAGCATCGAGCATTGCGGGCCGATCGGCATTGGCCTCGACCTGGAGTTCTTCCGTAAGCCGTTGGCGCGCCTTGTCGTAGGACTCGGTTGCCGCCGTCAGCTGTTCCACGGCACGCTGCGTTGCCTTAATCACTGGGACCAGCGGGGCCGCCTGGGCATCAATCTCCAGTCGGTTGATTACCTCTTGCTGCATCCGGTCTTGGTCCGCAAGCAGAGTCCGCCGACTTGCTTGTGCCTTATCGCGTCGCTCTTGGCGGTTGCGTAACTCCGAGGCGCGTTGGAGGTGGGCTGCAGCTTCGGTGCGTGTTGCCGCAGCTTGATGGCGTGCAGCTTCAGACCGATGGTGGTGTTCCTTGGCTAATTGGACACAAGCCTGGAGCCACGCTTCGGAGACCTGCTGTGGTTCTGTTTCTGCGATCTCGACCTGATCGGGGGCGAGATCGTGACGACGGCGCTCGAGACGCTCTGCGTCTTCCGCGAGCTTGTCTTGGAGTCGCGCTAGTTTTTGCCCGGATTCTTTGGCGCGCTCGGCGAGTAGATCTGAGACTGTTTTGTAGCGCTCCGTACGGAAGAGCTTTCGCAGAAGATGCTGTCGGTCTTTAGACTCCGCTTGCAAGAATTTTTGAAACTGGTTTTGCGCGAGCATGACCACTTGCAAGAACTCCGTGGCGCTCAACGGGAAGATTTCCCGCAGCTTCTCGTCAACCACCCTGGGTGAATCGGCTGTGCCACGCCATTGGTCAGCTTGCCACTGCTCGAGAAACGCTTCCGATTTGCGGGTGGTTGTCCCAGTGCCGCGCTTTTTTGCCGCCTCATATTCGGGTGAGCGAGTGACCCGATACCGCTTGCCGCCGTGTTCGAACTCCAAGGACACACTCGACTCTTCGGTAAGGTCGGCGAAATTGCTGCGCACTCCTCGCGCAGCTCCCTCAAATCTCGGTGTCTGCCCGTAGAGCGCAAAGGTGATGGCATCAAGGATGCTGGACTTTCCCGCACCGGTTTTCCCACCGATCAGGAACAGTCCTTCTTCGGCAAAACGAGTGAAATCAATACTCTGCGGACGCCGGAAGGGACCGAAACCCTGGAGGTCCACCTTGAGGATTTTCATCGATTCGCCTCCTGTGCATTGAATTGGGCGAACACTTCCGCCAAGATGTCCCGTTCGATATCCGAGGCTCCTACTCCGTTGCGGGTGTGTTCCAGAAAACGTTCAACCCGCTGTTCATCGGTAATCGCGGCCGCGAGTTTGGCTTGATACGTCTGTTCATCGCGGTCCACCCGTACCTCGGGTGTGTGCTCGACATGGACCGCGTGCGGGAACCGAGTCCGAAGCCGTGCCATCGCATCGAGCGGGCGGGCTTGGTCAGTGAGGGCGGCCGCAACCCAATTGTCGCGATATGGCGAGAACGACTCATCGTGCAAGAGCTCCGACAGCGTGCCGTGCAGTCGAGATAGTGGCCGGGGGACCGGGAGATCAAGCCACTGTGCGCCCGCGAAGCCCTGTGCATCCAGCTCAATCAGCCACGCGCCGCGCACGGCCCCGGCCTCTGAGAAGGAATAGTGCAGCGGCGCGCCGGAATAGCGAATCTGTGGCCGTAGCTGCGCACGAGTGTGAATGTGACCGAGCGCCACATAGTCGAAGCCCTCAAGGGTGTCGAGCGGCACCACGTCGAGCCCACCCGCGGTCAAGTCTCGTTCGATGTCTTTGGCGTTGGCTTCTTCGGGTACGCCCGCAGCAAAGCAGTGCCCAATCAACACTGAACGGGTTGGGTTTGCAGCAAGATGCTCTCGCGCAAGGTCGGTTGCCCAACGCATCACTGCGGCCTGTGCCCGTGACTGCGGAGCACCGTCCAGATGCCGGACTAGGACGGGTTCGAGATAGGGCACACCGTAGAAGGTGACCGGCCCGAACTCATCACTGAGCGCAACTGACTCAAACGCGAGTTCGGGCCTCGCGATCACATGAATACCTGAAGCCTGCGCCCAGCGAGATTGAAAGCGCAAGCGTGCGGCGGAATCATGATTTCCACTGGTCAAAATGACCTGGGCGCCGGTACCGTGCAGTTCGATCAGCACATCAGTGAGCAGATCATAGGCACTTGCCGCTGGCATGGTGGAGTCGAATACGTCGCCAGCGACGACAACCACATCCACCTCGTTGTCACGCACGATCTCGACGAGCGTGTCGAGTACCTCACGGAGGTGCTCGTTCACCTGTTCACCGAAGAAGGTGCGACCGATATGCCAGTCCGAAGTGTGCAAAATCTTCATGTTCGCAGGGTATCCGTACCCGGCGACATCGATCGCTGTGGCGAGTGAGGGGCCCTAGGAAATCGGCTCGGCGGTCGCTGCCACCGCAACTTTTGGAATGATTCGTTTGACCTGCGATACCAGCATCCAGACAAGCAAGAACGCGATGACCGCATCCGCCGCAATGTAGAAATAGTGGGTGGTCGACCCACCTTCGGAGGTGCCGGCGAGCACGGCGTTGGTGTGCTGAGCCAACAGCGGTCGAATGATGGTCATCTTGACCGCAAACATCACGACCAGCGCACCGTAGAGCGACCAGGTTCGCCGATCCGCCCGCGGTTTCCAGAGGGATATCGCCATGAGGACCGCGAGTACAAGTTCCACGATGTTCATGGCGAGAAACACGAGTCGGCCGATACCCAAACCGAGCGGAATTGTGATGCCGGGGGCCTGGAACTTCAGCGGGGCTTCAATGAGATCGATCGCAATAATCATGCCAATCCAGATTGCCGGGAGGATGATTCGAAGCGCATAGGAGACACGAACAGACATGTCAGCAAGCCTACGGTGAGCGGTGTGCCAGCCTCCCCGCTAATGGCCGGGTTTATTCAATCGACTGGATGCGTACGTCAGGATCCCGGGGCCGTAACGAAGTCAATGAGTTCCTCCACGCGACCAATTACCGAGGGCTCTAGATCCTTCCAATCGCGGACACGATCAAGAATGAGTCGCCAGGCACGGGCGATATCAGCTTGGTCTTCGTGGGGGAGACCGAGCGCAGCACAGATTCCGTGTTTCCACGACTGCCCTCTGGGGATGACCGGCCACGCCTCGCGACCGAGTCGTTGCGGGCGCACCGCTTGCCACACATCGACATAGGGGTGCCCAACGACGAGCACCGCATCGGCACCGAACTGTTGGGTAATACCCTGTGCGATTCGGGTTTCCTTGGATCCCGCCACGAGGTGGTCGAGCAGCACTCCGACACGACGCGTGGATGTGGGGCCAAACTCACTCAGCACCGCATCCAGGTGATCAGCACCTTCCAGGTACTCAACGACGACACCCTCGACCCGCAGGTCGTGCCCCCACACCTTTTCGACGAGCTCTGCGTCGTGCCTACCCTCAACAAAGATGCGACCGGCGCGCGCGACTCGAGCCGGTGCATCCTTAACGAGGAAGGACCCGGAGGCGCTGCGCGCACGCGCAGCCGGAGCGGACGAGCGGAAAACCAGCGTCACTGCACCTTCGTCATCCATAAACGTGCCGTGGCGCGGAAAGGCCCTTGTCGAACCGTCAGCATCACGTAGCGTGACCGTCTCGCGGGTGGCTGCAACTAACTGGCCATAGAACTGTGTCGGTGCATCCTCAAGCCACATGCCCTTTCGTGCTGTCACCTCGCGCGGCTTGCTGGGCCGCTTGTTTGCACGGAACTTGGCTAGTGGATCGCGGTCATAGCGGTCATCGAAACTCACGCCGTGCAGTGTAGCCCGAGGTCGGATGATTTAGAGTTGTCCCAGGAAGCCCGGGCAGAATTGGGGAGATTGCCATCGCCGCGGGTGCGGTAGGGTTGACAGTCTTGACCAAGCAGGAGGATTACATGGCGCAGTTCGACGAGCGAGATTCCGAACAGGGCTCCAACGCCGGCGCCACCCCGGAACCGGACACATCTTCGACGATGTCGTTCACCGGGGACTTTAGCGCGCAACTTGCCGCGCTTATTGCCGGTGGAGTGTCCAAAGAAGAGATGGATTCGATTGGCGCGCTGCCGTCAGGCTCCGCCCTGCTCATCGTGCGTCGCGGGAATAACGTCGGTGCCCGGTTCTTGCTTGACACGGACCTGCAAATTGCGGGTCGACACCCGAACGCGGAAATCTTCCTCGATGACGTCACGGTTTCGCGCCGCCACGCCGAGTTCACGCGTCAGGGGCGTAACTTCCAGGTCCGCGATCTCGGTTCGCTGAACGGTACCTATTACAACGGCGAGCGCATCGACCAGGTACAGTTGGCAAACGGTGGGGAAGTGCAGATCGGTAAATACCGACTCACGTTCTACGCTTCGCCGCTTGACGCCAACGTAACCCCGATGGCAACTGAGTAAGCCCAATGGGTTTCGGTTCTGCGGCGTCGCGGTCTTCCGGGGCGCTGCCAAAGCTATCCATCGGCCAAGTACTACAGCGGCTGGCCAACGAACATCCTGATCTGACTCCCTCAAAGATTCGATTCTTGGAGGAGCAGGGGCTCGTTCACCCGGCTCGAACCACTTCCGGGTATCGCAAGTTTTCGGATGCCGATGTGGAACGAATCCGCACGATCTTGGCGCTGCAGCGTGACCATTACTTACCGCTCAAGGTCATCGCCGAGCACCTGGCATCGCTCGACCGTGGGGAGCGTCCGGAGTTGCCGACCCCGGTAGCCTCGCGACCGAAGACGAACGGCAGTATCCTCGCGAATGATGCGGAACTCAGCCGCGATGAGCTCCTACGTCGCTCAGGCGCTTCAAAGGAATTGCTCGAACAAGCGCAGGCAGCGAGCCTGATTCAGCGCACGAATAGCTTCCACGCAGATGACTTGAATTTGCTCGTGGCGCTGGCCGAACTTGAACGTAGCGGCATTGGCCCGCGCCATCTGCGACCGTTCCGCACGGCTTCGCAACACGAGATTGGTCTCATCGAGCAGGCACTCAGCGGCGTGGCTCGCAAGCCTGAATCCACGCATCGATCCCGCTCAGAAGCGAAAGCGGACGAACTCGCCGACGCGCTCGAGCGTGTCCGTCGGGGGCTCGTGCGGCAATCCCTACGTGGGCGAGCGCACGGTCGCTAGCGAAGAATAATGAGCAGCCCCGTGTCGTCACAGTGAAGATACGGGGCCTGCCTTTTCCGTGCGCAGTGCAGCGCAAGGTTACGGTTTGATCTCAACCTCAACTTGAACGTTAATCTTTCGGCGTGGCTCCCAGAATCTGGACGCGCTGATGAAAGCATCACATCGTTGTATTTCGACCCTCGAGGTATGACACGGCCTCACCTAGACTGAGTGTGGCCTATTAGTTCGCCGAGAGGCGGAAGATTCAGCGGGCGCGCCTTAGATGCGGTGTCGCCGGTGGAAGCTACCGTGAATGACAGGCAATGCGACGGGCAAGAAAGGTGACGTCATGAGTGCGCAGAACGATGGAGGCTCGGAAGGGCTTCAGCAGGAGCTGCTGTTTACCGACGGGCTTCCCGACCTCGATCCAACCCTCGGGTACCGCGGCGCAGTCGCTGCACGTGTCGCTGGGATCACCTACCGTCAGCTTGACTATTGGGCACGTACGCACTTGGTCGAGCCGAGCATCCAGGATGCGACCGGTTCGGGCTCGAAGCGGCTGTATTCCTTCCGGGACGTCTTGGTGCTCAAGCTCGTGAAGCGACTGCTTGAGACAGGAATCTCGCTGCAGCAAATTCGCATCGCCGTAGAGCAGTTGCATGATGCCGGCATCACCGACCTCGCCCAGACGACCCTCATGTCGGATGGTGCGAGTGTGTATCTGTGCACCTCAAATGATGAGGTGATTGACCTCGTACAACGCGGACAAGGTGTGTTTGGCATTTTTGTTGGACAGGTACTACGCGAAGTCGAAGATAACCTCGTGGACATCGAAACCGACGAGGTCGACCCGCTGGATGAGCTCGCTGCGCGCCGAAAGAACCGCGCCAGCTAGCAAACAAAGAAGCTCATTTGTAGCTAACCACCAAATCTCAATGCGAGGTTTTGTGCCCTCTTCGGATATATTCATGGCAACCGTTGTGAATCAGCCAAAGGGGGCATCGTTTGTTCAAGAAGATCCTTGTAGCAAACCGCGGCGAAATCGCGATCCGTGGATTTCGTGCCGCAGTCGAACTGGGAGCCCGTACCGTTGCGGTCTACCCGTTCGAAGATAGAAACTCGCTTCACCGCCTCAAGGCTGATGAGGCCTATGAAATTGGGTCAGAGGGCTCGCCTGTCCAGGCGTACCTCAATATCGATGAAATTATTCGCGTAGCGCTCGAGAGCGGCGCCGACGCGATCTACCCTGGATACGGCTTCCTCTCGGAGAACGCCGAACTGGCACGAGCCTGTGCCGACAATGGGATCACCTTTATTGGGCCCTCGGCCGAAGTCCTTGCGAACGCAGGAAACAAGGTCCACGCGAAAGAACAGGCGATCAAGGCCGGCGTGCCGGTACTGAAGTCCTCGGCACCTTCGACTGATGTTGAAGAGCTCATTGCCGCGGCCGACGAAATCGGTTTCCCGGTCTTCGCCAAGGCAGTTGCCGGCGGTGGCGGTCGAGGGATGCGCCGGGTCGAGTCGCGGGAAGACCTCCGCGGTGCCCTCGAATCGGCCATGAAGGAAGCGAAAGCAGCCTTCGGTGATGACACGATGTTTATCGAACAGTGCGTGCTTCGTCCTCGACACATTGAGGTGCAGGTCCTCGCCGATAGCCACGGCGACGTGGTGCACCTCTTCGAGCGCGACTGCTCCGTGCAGCGTCGCCACCAGAAGGTCGTGGAGATCGCTCCGGCGCCAAACCTTGACCCGGAGCTCGCTCAGGCGCTTTACCGCGACGCTGTGGCCTTTGCCAAGTCGATTGACTACGTCAACGCGGGCACGGTTGAATTCCTCGTGGACACGGCTGGTGAGCGTGCGGGCGAGCACGTGTTCATCGAAATGAACCCGCGTATCCAGGTGGAGCACACCATCACCGAGGAAATCACCTCTGTGGACTTGGTGCAATCGCAAATGCGTGTCGCTGCCGGTGAATCGCTTGCCGAGCTTGACCTTACGCAGGACCAAATCTCCATGCGCGGTTCGGCGATCCAATGCCGTATCACCACGGAAGACCCGGCCCACGATTTCCGTCCCGACTCCGGCACGATCACGACCTACCGTTCGGCCGGTGGCTCGGGCATCCGCATCGACGGTGGGACGATTTCGACCGGTGCCGAGGTGCTGCCGTACTTCGATTCACTGCTGCTCAAACTGATCGCACACGGTCGTGACTTTGCCACCGCCGTCCAGCGTGGTCGTCGCGCACTGGCAGAATTCCGCGTCCGGGGCATCGCCACAAATATCCCGTTCCTTACCGCGGTGCTGGATGACGAAGACTTCCTCAAGGGTGACCTGTCGACCGGATTCATCGAGGAACGACCGGAACTCTTCCACTACCGCAAGCCCGGCGACCGCGCGACCAAGATGCTCAACTGGCTCGCCGATGTAACCGTCAACCAGCCCAACGGCGAGCGACCGACTTCCACCCGCGCGCGGACGAAGCTGCCAGAGGTCGAGTCGTTGCCAACCCCGCGTGGTGAACGCGACGCCCTGTTGGAATTGGGTCCCACCGAATGGGCTAAGGCGCTTCGGGCAGATCAGCGACTGCGTGTAACCGACACGACCTTCCGGGACGCCCACCAGTCGCTCCTTGCCACGCGTGTGCGTACGAAGGACCTGGTGCTGGCAGCGCCGTACGTTTCGAAGAAGCTGCCAGAGCTTGTCTCGGTCGAAGCCTGGGGCGGTGCGACCTATGACGTAGCCCTTCGCTTCCTAGGTGAAGACCCGTGGGAGCGTCTCGAGAAACTCCGGAAGACGCTGCCCAACGTCCCGATTCAGATGCTGCTGCGTGGTCGCAATACCGTCGGATACACCCCATCGCCGACTGAGATCACTAAGGCCTTCGTTGAGGAAGCCACCGCAACCGGGGTAGACATCTTCCGCATCTTCGATGCGCTCAACGACGTTGAGCAAATGCGCCCCGCCATTGAAGCGGTGCTGGAGACCGGTACCGCCGTGGCAGAAACAGCCATGTGCTACACCGGAAACCTGCTCGATCCGAATGAGGACCTGTACACCCTCGATTACTACCTACGCCTCGCCGAGCAGATCGTTGACGCGGGGGCCCACGTGCTTGCGATCAAGGACATGGCAGGCCTGCTGCGTCCCGCCGCTGCGAGCAAACTCGTTACGGCACTGCGTGAGCGGTTCGATGTGCCGGTGCACCTGCACACGCACGACACTGCGGGTGGTCAACTCGCGACGCTCCTTGAGGCAAGTCGCGCTGGCGTGGACGCAGTCGACGTGGCATCTGCGCCGATGAGTGGCACCACCAGCCAGGTTTCGATGAGCGCCCTGGTTGCGGCTCTTGAAGGCACCGACCGCGACACGGGACTCAACCTTGACGCGGTGACCGACCTTGAGCCGTACTGGGAAGCAGTGCGTCACATTTACGGGCCATTCGAGTCGGGCCTGCCGGGCCCCACGGGGCGCGTGTACCGTCACGAAATCCCAGGCGGTCAGCTTTCGAACCTGCGTCAGCAGGCTATCGCACTCGGCCTCGCGGACCACTTCGAGAAGATCGAAGACATGTATGAGGCGGCCGACCGCATCCTTGGCCGGATCCCGAAGGTGACTCCGTCCTCCAAGGTGGTTGGCGACTTGGCGCTGCACCTGGTGGCCGTCGACGCCGACCCGAAGGAATTCGAGGAAAATCCGGAGCGATTCGACGTTCCGGACTCCGTGATCGGCTTCCTCGGTGGCGAACTCGGAAATCTCCCGGGCGGCTGGCCGGAACCGTTCCGCACGAAGGCACTCGCTGGTAAGCAGGTGAACATTGAAGTCAAGCCACTGACATCTGTGGAGCAGGAAGGCCTCGCCGGAGACTCCGCGGCACGTCGGCAGACGCTGAACCGCTTCCTCTTCCCGCAGCCGAGTGCAATCTACGAGGACATCAAGGAACTCTTCGGAGACCTTTCGGTGCTCGATTCCATCGAATACCTCTACGGTCTTGAACAGGGTGAAGAGAAGCGAGTTCGGGTCGCCAAGGGCGTGGATATCTTCGTGACACTCGAAGCGATCGGCAAGCCCGACGAAGAGGGTAAGCGCACGGTGATGACCACGCTCAATGGTCAGCTGCGTCCGGTCCTGGTGCGTGACCGCAATGTGCAAGTGGACTCGGTCAGCCGTGAGAAGGCCGATTCGAGCAACCTCGGACACGTCGCAGCACCTTTCTCGGGCGTGGTGACGGTACGCATTGAACCGGGAGCCAAGGTCTCGCAGGGTGATCAGGTCGCCACGATCGAGGCGATGAAGATGGAGGCATCCATCACCGCTCCGACCGCGGGTATCATCGAGCGAGTGGTGCTCAACGCACCTGAGGAAGTCGACCACGGGGATCTGCTCGTGGTGATCCGTCCGGAAGAAGCGGGCGGGGCTGTCGTTAGCGAGTAATGTGCTCGCTGGTCATGGTCCTCGTCCACGAGAGTGAGGGCCATGACCAGCAGTACCGCGCCGATTGAGGAATTCGACCTCATCATCATCGGGGCCGGATCTGGAAACTCCATTCCAGCTCCGGAATTGAAGCACCTGAAGATTGCGATCGTCGATGATGGCCGCTGGTTTGGCGGAACCTGCCTCAACGCTGGGTGCATCCCAACCAAAATGTTTGTCCGTCCGGCCGACCTCGTGCGCAATGTGCGCGAGGCCGGCCGGCTCGGCGTTTCCACGGCTGAAGTCAGCCTCGACTGGGCGGCGGTGCGAGACCGGGTCTTTGGCCGAATTGACCCGATCTCGCAAAGCGGTGAACAGTATCGTGCCTCGGGCGAAGCGAATATCTCGCTCGTTCGGGAGACTGTGCGCTTTACCGGCATGCATGAGCTGACCACCGCATCCGGTCGCGTACTGCGCGCCACGCAGATTGTCATCGGTGGTGGCTCGCGGCCCCGCGAACTCGAGGTACTGCCCTTCGGTGAAACCGTATTCTCGAGCGATGATGCGATGCGCCTCGAGCACCTGCCGGAGCGGATTGCCGTCGTTGGCGGTGGCGTTGTTGCCGCAGAATTTTCCGCAATCTATTCGGGGTTCGGAGCGCACGTCACGCAGCTCAACCGATCCGAACTCTTCCGTGGCCTCGACCACGATATTGCCGAGACGTTCACCGAGGTGGGGTCGCGGAACTGGCAGATCCGCGCCGGCATAGAAATCACCGAGGCAAAGCAGACAGCCGCGGGATGGACGCTAACGCTGTCCGATTCGAGCACACTCGAGGTGGATGCGGTCCTCGTGGCCGTGGGCCGTGTCCCCAATAGTGACCGCCTTGCGACCCCGGAGGTTGGCTTCGACCACGAAGAAGACGGTCGGCTGTCGGTGGATGCTTATCAGCAGGTCCTCAAGAATGGCAAGCCGGTCGGGGGAGTATTCGCGCTCGGGGATATCTCATCGCCCCACCAGCTCAAACATGTCGCGAACCACGATGCCCGGGTGGTGGCGAGAAACCTCCTCGCCGAGGCACGCATTGCCCGCGGTGAGGATGCACAGCTCACCGAGAATACGCTCGGCCCAGTCCCATACACGGTATTTAGCGCACCCGAGATCGCTGTGTTCGGAATGAGTCTTCCGGAAGCGCAGGCCGCCGGGTATAAGGCCATCGAAGTACGCCAGGACTACGGCGGCACGGCTTGGGGATGGGCGCTGGAAGACGAAGACAGCTTCTGCAAACTGGTCGTGGAACGCGGCAGCGGCGTAATCCTCGGGGCACACATCATTGGGCCCGACTCGCCGATCCTATTGCAACCCCTGCTGCAGGCCGCGAGCTTTGGACAATCCATACGCGGACTTGCTCGGGGACAGTACTGGCCGCATCCGGCCGCCACCGAAATTATTGAAAACGCCCTGCTGCAGGCCGAGGAGGAAATACAGAAGTGACCGTTCGCGAGATCCGCTACTACGGTGATCCTGTGCTGCGCACACCCGCCGACCCGATTACGAAGATCGATGACAACATCCGCACGCTGGTGCGAGATCTGCTCGAGACTACCGACATGGAAGGGCGAGCCGGAGTCGCGGCACCGCAAATCGGTGTCGGCCTGCAAGCATTCAGCTGGCACATCGATGGCAGGACCGGGTACATTCTGAACCCGGTCCTGGAAGAAGTCTCCGGAGAACCCGAAGAGATCGACGAGGGATGCCTATCGGTACCCGGATTGTGGTTCAAGACTCAGCGCTATCCCTTCGCACGGGTACGGGGCATTGACCTGGAAGGTAAGGAAGTGGTGCTGGAAGGCGAAGGGCTGATGGCACAGATGCTGCAACACGAAACCGACCACCTCAAGGGCACCGTCTACGTGGACACCCTCGCCAAAGATGAACGCCGTGCTGCGATGCGGCAGATCCGGGAATCGGACTGGTTCTAACGGCGGAGTAATCGCCTCAATGCCCAAGACGGCACGAACCACAGGCAAGAATCAAGCGGGGCGGGTTGAGAGGAATACCTCTCGACCCGCCCCGCTTATTGCCTTGCAGTATGCCAGCGTTGGCTATTCCTTCGGCGAGCTACTGGTCCCCGCGTACATGCCGTCAATGACATCGGCGTAGCGTTCGAGCGCCACGTGTCGCTTCAGCGACAGCTTGGGGGTGAGCGTGCCATCTTCGACCGAGAAGACCGTGTCGAGAATTTCGAACTTACGAATCGACTCGGCACGAGATACCGACCGATTTGCTCGATCGATGAGGTTCTGGAGACGGTCACGAACCCGTGGGTGCTTGGCTGCCTCGGAGAGCGGCATCGACGCACTCAGACCCTGCAACTCAAGCCATTTCGGCAGCATTTCCGGGTCAAGGGTTATTAGCGCCGCAACGAAAGGACGCCCGTCACCCACCACCATGCACTCACCTACAATCGCGTCCGCCCGGATCTGATCCTCGAATATTCCGGGCGCCACGTTCTTGCCACCGGCGGTCACAATGATGTCCTTCTTGCGACCCGTGATGGTGATGTAACCCTCGCTATCGAGCTGTCCGATATCGCCGGTGTGGAACCAGCCGTCTTCGGTGAAGGCCTCCCGTGTCGCCTCTTCGTTTTTCCAATACTCGCGGAAGATATTGACACCCTTGGTGAGGATTTCACCGTCATCGTCGATGCGTACGGCGCACCCGGGCAGCGGTGGACCGACGGTGCCAATCTTGAACGCGCCCGGCAAATTCACCGAAATCGGTGCCGTAGTCTCGGTCAGCCCGTAGCCCTCGAGTACCTGCACGCCAAGAGCGCGGTAGAAATGACCGAGGAAGAGACCCAGTGGAGCGGAACCGGAGATAGCATGCGCCACGTTCCCGCCGAGCGTTTCGCGGAGCTTCGAGAAGACAAGTTTGTCGAAGAGCTTGTACTGGAGCTTGATACCGAGGGGGATTTTGCCCGTGTCACTCGCTTTGGACCAGGTCACGCCGACCTTCACCGCACGGCGGAAAATTTTCTCTTTGCCTCCGGCACTTGCCTTCTGGAGCGCCGAGTTATAGACCTTTTCGAATACGCGCGGCACTGCGAGTAAGAAAGTCGGTTTGAACGAACCCAAGGAAGGGACCAACTGGGTGGTGTCATTCTGGTGTCCGATTCGAATCCCGGAGGCGACCCCAATCACCGAAATTAACCTGGCGAATACGTGGGCGAGGGTGACGAAGAGGAGCGTGGAAGCGCCCTCACGCGAGACAACCTCCGCTAGCGGTGGCTCAATGTTCCGCGAGAGTTCCACAAAATTGGCGTGGGTAAGGACGGTTCCTTTGGGGCGTCCCGTGGTGCCCGCGGTATAGATGAGCGTGGCAATATCATCGCCGTTTGCGCTGGAGCGAGCCGCTTCGAGTTGCTCGTCAGTAACGGCTTTGCCTTCCTCACGAAGGTGATCAAGAGCACCGTCATCGAGCAGCCACTGCCATCGCAATGGCGGTTTCTCGCCCTCAATATTTTCGTAACGCGCAGCCAATTCCGGAGTCTGTGTGATCAGACCCTCAGCGCCGGAATCCTGCAGGATCCACTGCAATTGTGAAGAGGAATTTGTTTCGTACACGGGCACCATCACGGCACCCGCGTACCAGAGCGCGAAATCGACGAGTGTCCACTCATAGCTGGTGGTGCAGATAAAGGCGATCTTGGTGCCCGGGGTAATACCCGCGTTGATCAGGCCCTTGGCAATGTCGCGCACATCGGTGGCGAATTCGTAGGCGGTGATGTCGCGCCAACTGTCACCTTCCGGAACGGAAAACAGCGCCCGCTGCGGTGTGCGGGTCACTCGAGATTCGAGAAGGTCGGTGACATTGAGCTCAGGTGCGGGCTCGGCGACAGCGGGGGTGATCCACTCACGAACTGCTCCCGGGGAGAACGCGGTGGCTGGCGATTCAGTCATCGGTGCTTGGCCTTCCATCATCGGCGTGTATTCACGCGGCGTCCTTGCCAATCGGAAATACGATTCGCGGCGTCCTTGCCAATCGGAAATACGATTCGCGGCGGCCTTGCCGCTCTGTATAGCTACATCGTACTGGTCTAGCCTCGAAACAAGCGGTCAAGCGCACAATTGTGGTCAACGTGTCACATTTCCTTGGAGCACGCCACACTGGGGCGGAATAGGGGTCAGCGGCAATCGGTGGGTATGATGTGAGTCGCTCGACTGGAGGATCACCGCATGTTTTATTGGCTGCTTAAGCACCTCGTTGCTGGCCCGATAGCCCGGCGCCTCTTCCCGACCGTCGTTGAGGGCGAAAAGAATATTCCGGATAAGGGTGCCGTAATCCTCGCATCCAACCACCTTTCGGTGATCGATTCGTTCCTACTGCCGTTGGTAATCAAACGGCGCGTCAACTTTCTGGCGAAGTCGGAATACTTCACCGGTAAGGGCATTAAGGGTGCGTTGACGCGGTTGTTTTTCACCTCCACGGGAATGATCCCGATGGATCGCTCGGGCGGCAAGGCCTCGGAAAGCTCGCTTCGCACCGGACTTGAGGTTCTGGAACGCAAGGGATGCTTGGGAATTTATCCCGAGGGTACGCGCAGCCCGGATGCTCGGCTCTACCGAGGCCGCACCGGCATTGCCCGGATGGTCCTGGAAGCGGAAACGAACGTGCTCGTCGTCCCGGTGGTCATGGTCGACACCGAGAAAATTATGCCGATTGGTGCCAAGCGGCCGAAGATTGGCACGCAGATCGGGATCAAGATTGGTGAACCGATTGACTTCTCGCGATATCGTGGGATGCACACGAATCGGTTCATCCTCCGTTCAGTCACGGACGAAATCATGTCTGAGATCGCCAACATGTCGGAACAGGTCTATGCCGATGTGTACGCATCCAAGCTTCGTAAGGCCATTCCCAGTAGCTAGGTTCCCTAGCAAACAGGCGAGGAATACACAATTCCGCTCTGGCGTTACTGCGAAGACCGCCAGAGCATTTTGGCGTAGCAACAACACAACAAAACCAACCCGTAGAGAAATACGAGAAATATGACTATTACCCAGCAGCTCCAGCAACAGGTGAGTGCGGCAGCAGGTCTCGACAACTGGCGCGAACTTCCAATTCGCCAGCAGCCGACCTGGCCCGACCCTGAGGCTGCGAACTATGTGGTCAGTGAGTTGGGTAAGCGCCCGCCGCTCGTATTTGCCGGCGAAGTTGATCGCCTTCGTGACCGTCTCGCCCAGGCTGCCGCGGGGAACGCCTTCGTACTCCAAGGCGGCGACTGTGCCGAAACGTTCTCGGCTGCAACGGCGGACAAGATTCGCGGACGGGTATCCACGCTCCTGCAAATGGCGCTGGTGCTTACCTACGGTGCCTCGATGCCCGTCATCAAGATGGGCCGCATGGCGGGTCAGTTCGCCAAACCGCGCTCGAAGGACACCGAGACTCGCGACGGCGTAACGCTGCCCGCATACCGCGGCGACATCGTTAACGACTTCGCGTTCACCGAGGAAGCCCGCACGCCGAATCCCCAACGGATGCTTGACGGCTACCACGTATCGGCATCCACACTGAACCTCATTCGGGCCTTCACGACCGGCGGCTTCGCGGACATGCGCGAGGTGCACTCTTGGAACCAAGGCTTTGCTTCGAACCCAGCGAACGCTCGGTACGACATGATGGCGCGAGAGATCGATCGCGCTCTCAAGTTCATGGCTGCAACGGGGGCTGACTTCGAAGCGCTTAAGGAAGTCGAGTTCTACATCGCCCACGAAGGTCTGCTGCTCGAATACGAACGTGCTCTGACGCGAATTGACTCGCGTACCCAGCTGCCGTACGACACCTCGGCACACTTCATCTGGATTGGGGAGCGGACGCGGGACCTCGACGAAGCTCACATGGACTTCTTCTCGCGGGTGCGCAACCCCATTGGGGTCAAGCTCGGGCCGACGACCGACGTTGACACCATGAAGCGCATCATCGACAAGCTCGACCCTGAGCGCGAGCCGGGTCGACTCACGTTCATCACCCGCATGGGGGCCCAGAAGATCGGCGATGTGCTGCCGGGTCTGCTTGAGGCAATCAAGTCGGAGGACGCCACCCCGCTGTGGATCACCGACCCGATGCACGGCAATGGTTTTACCACCGAGCGCGGCTTCAAGACTCGTCGATTCGACGATGTGATGGATGAGGTCAAGGGCTTCTTCGCCGCACACAAGGAGGCGGGTACGCATCCGGGCGGCATCCACATTGAGCTGACCGGTGACGACGTCACCGAGTGCCTCGGCGGCTCGGAAGAGATTGACGAGGCGGGACTCGAGACCCGCTACGAGTCGCTCTGTGACCCGCGCCTGAATCACATGCAGTCGCTGGAGCTCGCGTTCCTGGTTGCCGAACTTCTCCAAGAGTTCCCGAAGGCCACCATCGTGGACGGCCAGGATAACTGGTAGTCACACGTCCAACACGAAACTGCCCCCGGCTACCGCAATCTGGTAGCCGGGGGCAGTTTCGTGCCGCGCTGTTGCGGCGCGAATATTGCTTAGGTGAATCCCGCTAATCGGCCTAGTGCCAATCTGGCCTATGGCTTAGTCGTGGAGGTCGGCGGCACATCACAGTTAATGTTCACGGCGGAGCCAAGCTCAGCCTCTTCACCCGCCGCTGGTGACTGCGTGGTCACCTTGCAGGTAGCGAGCTGGTCTTCAGTAACCCCGTGCACCACGCTAAAGCCGGCACCTTCGAGGGCTGACACCGCAGCGGCACCAGTACTGCCCTTAACATCTGGAACTTCAGCCATCTCTGGCCCGAGAGACGTGACAAGGTCAATTGTGTCGCCGGGACGTACCGGATCGGACGTGGCAGTTGCGCTGATAATGACGCCCTGAGGGACAGTCGACGAATATGCCGACCAGGCAAGATTTGCCACGAGGCCAGCATCCTCGAGCATATCGATCGCCACGGTTTGGCCATAGCCAGCAACCTGCGGTAGTGCACCCGCCGAGACCACCAAACGAATCGGTTCTTGCTCCGCCATCGTGACCGGCAGCGCTTCTCCGACTTCGTTCGTGCCGTAGAGGACGGTACCTTCCTCAGCATCCTCGTCGAACTGCAAAATATTGGTGTCCGCGTCGTAGGTGAAGCCCGCAGTTTCGATGGCCGCCGCCGCATCCTCGACCGAGAGTCCGCTGAGCGCAGGAACGGTAAGCACCTCGGGGCCAGAAGAAATCACCAAGTCGATCACCGACTCGGGCGCGAGCCGGGTATCAGGACCGGGGCTCATGGAAATTACGGTGCCCACGGGGGCCTCAAGCGAGCTTTCTTCAGTAACGTCGCCGACAAAGAACCCGCGGGCGGTAATTTGCGCCATGGCTTCCTGCTGGGATTCGCCAATCACCGCGGGTGCCGCGAGATATGAGCCCGGCCCGAAGCCTTGCCACCAGCCAATAAAGGCAGCGAACACGACGAGTACCGTGACCACCGCGGCCGCAATCAGCCCGGATCGACGCTTCTGCCGGTTGATTTTCTCTAACCGCACCGCAGCGTGCGTGCTCGTGGCGGAGGTGGATTCCTCGTGCCGCATCGCCGTGAGTACCTCTGGGCCGAGCGCATCCGCAATCCGCGAGGGATCGGTCGGGGTCGTGAGGTTTTCCCAATCTGGGTCGGCAGTTTCGCTATGGGTTTGTGCGAAGAGTTGAGTGTTCGGGTCGGTGGCTACCGGAACGATGCGCGTCGCCGGGGGAGCGGTTGCGGTATCCGAGGCGACGATGTCGCGTTCGGCCTGCCGCAGCGCGGCCAACATGGCACCGGCATCCGCGGGGCGATCTTCTGGATCACGTTCGGTGGACCATACGACGAGGTCATCGAGTTCGCGGGGGAGATCAGGCTGCTTTTCACTCGGTGGAGGCACATTGTCGTTCGCGTGGCGATAGGCAATATTGACGGGCTCATCACCGCGGTACGGCTGCTCGCCAACGAGCATCTCGTACATCATGATCCCAGCGGAATAGATATCACTGCGCACATCCGCGGTGCCTTTAGTGACGAGTTCGGGCGCGAGGTAGGCGATGGTACCGAGGAGCACGGAGCCGGATGCGGTATTCGAAGTCGCAGCGCGGGCAAGACCGAAGTCGGAGAGCTTGATTCGGCCATCGTCCGCGAGGAGAACGTTCTCCGGCTTAATGTCGCGGTGGATGATGCCCTGCCGGTGCGCAACCTGAAGGCCCGCCAGCAGCGCATCCATAATGTCGATGGTTTGCTCCACAGTTAATCGATGGTGATCGTGGAGCAGGTCCCGCAGCGTGATGCCGGGCACATATTCCATGACGATATAGGCAAGACCTTCATCCTCGCCCTGGTCATAGACATTCACAAGATTGGGATGCGCGAGGCGGGCAGCGGCTCTGGCCTCCCGGATGAATCGCTCGCGGAAGGCGTCATCCGCGGCGAGGTGATCGTGCATGATCTTGATGGCAACCCGACGCTCGAGACGCAGGTCAGTGGCGACGTAGACCGTGGCCATCCCACCGCGCGCGATAAGAGAGCGCACTTGATAGCGGCCGTCGATGAGACGTCCGATCAATGTGTCCGGGTTGGCAGGGCTCACGGATTGCAGGTTAGTCCTAACGTCGTTGAATATTCGATTGAAACTCCGAGCCGGTACGCAGGAAGCGCTGGGATCTGAGAACATTGAAAGGTGTCAACGCAATACTCAACCACTGAATGGTTCTCACTACCCGAAGCGGCGAAGGAGCTTGGTGTTTCTTCGGGTCGTCTCCACCGGCTCCTGGAAGACCGATACCTTCTCGCAGTGAAGCATGAAGGAGCCCTTCGTGTTCCGAAGCTATTCATCAAGAATGGCGAACCCTTGGCCGGACTTCGCGGCACACTCACCCTGCTCTCTGACCACGGGGTCGTCGACCACGAGGCCATGGAATGGTTGTTGAGTGAAGACGAAGTACTCGGGGTGACCCCGACTCAAGCCCTGCATGAAGGCCGCAAGTCGTCGGTCCGCCGCTCAGTACAACTCCTCGCGATTTAGGTCTCGCGCTGTAGTCACGAAGTCCGATTCTACTGGGGCCGCTTGCCGGAGTGCTACTGCTCTCGGCGGGCAGCCTCAGTGGCTAGCTTTCGGAAGTGTTCCCGCGTGGTGTCGTCGAGGTCGATGGCAGCCATTGCGGTGAGCGCCTCATCCAGCCACTGCTGAATCTGCGTTTCGACGGCGTCGAGTGCTCCGCAGTCGCGGATGGCCTGCTGCATACGAATAATTTCATCCGCATGCAGGTCCTGTGCGCCGAGTCGCTGCTCGAAGAATGCCGCAGTTGTAGCATCCGCACGCTGATCGACTTCGGCGATGATGAGCGTGCGCTTTCCCTCGCGCAGATCATCACCGGAAGGCTTCCCGGTCACACGCTCATCGCCAAAGACGCTGATTACGTCGTCACGAAGCTGAAAGGCTAGCCCGAGAGGAAGGCCCATGGCGCGGATTTTTTCGACCAGGTCGTCATCGGCGCCAGCGAGCCGGGCGCCGATGACCAGAGGTGCTTCGACGGAATAGCGGGCGGATTTTGACGTCGCAATCGCAATTGCTCGATCGGCGCGATCTTGCGGCGCGATCTGTTGCCAGGAGAGTTCCGCCGCAACGTCAAGGTACTGTCCGGCAGTAACTTCGGTGCGCATCCGCGAGAATTCAGCGATCGCCCTCTGCCCGCGGCTGGTGCGGACGCGTGAGGCCGCCTCCAAACGAAGATCATCGCTCCACATGAGGAGCAGGTCGCCCGCCAGGATCGCTGCAGATAGTCCGAAGTGGTCGGCATCCCCCACCCAGCCCTGCTTTTGGTGCAGCGCTTCGAAGGCTCGGTGTGTTGACAGCTGACCGCGGCGGGTATCGGACCGATCGAGAATGTCGTCATGCACGAGGGCAGCCGCGTGAAAGAGTTCGAGTGCCGTAGCGGCATCGACAACCGCACGGCCGAGCTCCGGATCGGGGGCGCTCGGCGACATCCGTGCGCCGGCCGCGAGGAATCGTGCGCGGGTGCGTTTTCCCCCCGCGGTAAATGTGATCAGTTGGTCCATCACCGGGCCGAGCTCAGGGCTGAGTGATTCGAGGACGGGGCGGCGCTCGGCGAACAGCGCATCAAGCCGAGCGGACACAGACTCTACGAGGGGCAGACTTTCAGGCACTCCCTAACCTTATAAGGGTGTGAGGCCTACAATAGAGAGTCAGGGTTATAACCGCGGGATTTTTACCGCAGAGTGCGAGGGAATCATGGCACTGTCGGAGCAAGAGCAACGTCTGTTGGAGGAGATGGAGCGCAGCCTCTATCAAAACGACGCGGACGTGATGTCAACTACGCCCAAGGGCGGTCAAATGGCGTCAGCGAAGGCAATCACGATCATCGTGCTCTCGGTCGTAGTTGGTCTCGGCATTGTCGTCGCCGGGATCGCATCCTCGTACTGGTGGATTGGCCTAATCGGTTTTGTTGTCATGATCGCTGGTATCGTCTGGGCACTTCGCGGTGCGAATAACTCAGAGCTAGGTGAAGCCGCAGAATTCCCGTCCTCGGGCAGTGGACGCAACCCCGGTTCGAGCGCGAAGCCACGAAAGACTGGCGGTTCCTTTATGGACCGCGTCGAGGACCGCTGGGAGCGTCGTCAAGATGGCGACCTCTAACGGTTAGCAGGTGAGGGTGCAACAACTCGTCACGTAGACGCACCTCCACAACCCTCCCCGCATCCCTCCCGTTCGCCTTGGGGTCGATCAATCGATCGGCCCCAAGGCGTTTTTTGTGCCGTTTATCGACTGATGAGCCCAAGGAACGGCCCAGGTGAGCGCAGTCGTGAAGTTTCCCTCCACATCCCTCCCCGTGCGTACTGCCCAGCATTCTCAATGGAATTGTCAGGAAGTTACCCGGTCAGGATGTCCTTTTTCGGTAGCGTGTGGGGTGATGTGGAGTAAAGTGGGGGCATGTGGGAGCCCTGGGAGACGAGAGGAGGGCGATCGCGATGTTTCTCGGCACGTATTCGCCCAAACTCGACGACAAGGGGCGACTGATCTTGCCGGCGAAATTTCGTGAAGATCTCGCGGAAGGCGTTGTGCTCACGCGAGGGCAGGACCGATGCGTCTACGTGTTCTCCAGCAGTGAATTTGAGGGTTTCCACGCGCAGATTCGCCAGGCGCCGGTCACGAGCAAACAGGCCCGTGACTATCTCCGACTGTTGCTCAGCGCCGCTCACGCTGAGACGCCTGACAAGCAGGGGCGGATCACGATTCCGCCACAACTGCGGAAATATGCGGGTCTTGATCGCGAACTCGCGGTCATTGGTGCGGGGACTCGCGCAGAAATTTGGGATGCAACCGCATGGGATGCATACGTGGAGGCCAATGAGGCGGCCTTCTCTGAGACCGCTGAGGAGGTGATTCCGGGATTGCTCTAGCTCCTGTTCTGAGACCCCAAGCCGTTTCTCGCTCTGAGGCACCTTCCCCGGCAGCAGATCGAACATCCTGCGGCAATTTCGACAGCAGGTCGGAATGGCTCGGGCTCTGGGAACAGGAAGTGGGAAGAGAAATTCCCGAACATTATGAATGACGCACAGAACTTCAATGAGATTCACACCCCGGTGCTGGTCGACCGTGTGGTTGAGCTCGTGGCGCCAGCGCTGCAAGGTGAAAACGCGCTCTATGTGGATGGCACGTTGGGCATGGGCGGTCATGCCGAAGCGGTGCTGCGCGCCTGCCCCAACGCAAAACTGATCGGATTTGATCGGGATGCTGAAGCGATCGCCATTGCGCGTGAACGCTTGGCAGGTTTTGCTGACCGAGTGCAGACGGTGCACGCCGTCTACGACGAATTTGCGGACCGACTTGACGACCTCGGCGTAGCTGAAATTGATGCGGTCTTCTTCGACCTCGGGGTCTCATCCCTGCAGTTAGACGAGGCCGAGCGAGGCTT
The DNA here is from genome assembly GCF_008831155.1 of Gulosibacter chungangensis. Classification (GTDB taxonomy): domain Bacteria; phylum Actinomycetota; class Actinomycetes; order Actinomycetales; family Microbacteriaceae; genus Gulosibacter; species Gulosibacter chungangensis. The sequence goes on from NZ_WBKB01000002.1 coordinate 136,822, forward strand.
CTCTTATATGCAGGATGCCCCGCTCGATATGCGAATGAACCGAAGCGAGGGGATCACGGCGGCCGATCTCATCGCTGAACTCTCGGAAGCAGAACTGCGGGAACTGTTCTATCGCTACGGTGATGAGAAGCTTGCGCCGCGCTACGCCCGTGCCATCGTGGCGGCCCGCGAGATCTCGGCGATCGAGACTACCGGTCAACTCGTCGACATCCTGCAGAAAGCGACTCCAGCGGCCAAGCGAAATGCGGGGCATCCGGCTAAACGTGTTTTCCAAGCGTTGCGCATCCGCGTCAACGGTGAGCTTGACGCACTCGAGTCCGCGTTGCCCCAGGCCTTAGACCGCACTCGGCTCGGTGGTCGAGTCGTGGTGGAGGCGTATCAGTCGCTCGAAGACCGATTTGTGAAGCGGACGTTCAGCGAAGTTACGGAATCTTCGGCGCCGCGAGACCTGCCGTTTATCCCGGATGACATGCAGCCCGAATTCCGACTCCTGACAAGAGGCGCAGAACGTGCCACGGATGCTGAAGCCGAGCTCAACCCTCGTGCCAAGCCCGTGCGTTTGCGTGCGGTTGAGCGAATCCGGAGCCGCAAGTCATGAGCGCAGCACCACAGTCAGTACCTCAGCGGCCGCTACGCTCCGATGGCAGCGGCGGGCCGCGGCTCAGGCTTGTCGAGGGGCTGCGGAATGCGACGAAGGTTTCTTCTCGCGGTATTTGGATTGCCGTCGCGATCGTGATCGTGGCCTTTGCCGTGCAGTTATTCCTCTCCACGATCATCGTGGAGGATGCGTACCGAACGAGTGAACTGGAACAGCAGCATCTTGAACTCGAGCGCGAGCACACGGCAGCGCTGGAGAAATCAGATGCTCAGGATTCGCCGCAATATCTGGCGGAGCAGGCTACGGAGCTCGGGATGGTTCCGGCCGGAAGTAGCGTGTTTCTCGACCTGGAAAGCCAGACAGTAGTGGAAGGCGATACTCAGGTAGCGCCCCGCGCAGAAGTCGACGCCAGTCTCGTGCCGAATGCAGTGTTGAACCCGGCTGACGAAGATGAGCAGACGGAGGAGAACGGTGAGTCAGGTGAGAAAAAGACCGAATCTGCCGTACCTTCAGAGTTCGAAATGCACTCGCCGAGCACCCGGTAAATTTTCCTCGGTGAAGCAGTAATCGTGAGCGGGATGTGCATCCGTTCGCCGGAAGGGATCAGACTTGGCCAAGCCTCGCAAAGCCAACGTGCGGGCCATCCTTCCTATGTTTGCGGTGGCCATTGTGGTTGTCGTGTTTATCGGTCGGTTGGTGAGCCTGCAGGTCCTCGACGCGGCCGCGATCAACTCGGAAGCTGACGGCCGCCGGGGCGTGGTGCAGACGCTCTGGGGGACTCGCGGGTCCATCGTTGACACCAACGGTGCGGTCCTGGCCTCCTCAGTGGATCGCTTTGACATCACCTTTGCGCCAGTGAACATGAGCGACTACCCGGTGATCGATCCCGAAACCGACCAGGAAGTCACCGTCACGGTGGAAGAGTCACTGCAAAAAATTGCGGAAATCACCGATCAAGATCCGGCCGAGCTGCAGACCAGTGTGGATGCGATTATCGCCGGCGACCCGGAGTCACAGTTCGGCTATTTGGCCAGAATGGTGACGCTGGAGGAATTTCAGCAGGTTCGCGAGCTCCGCATCCCGTGGGTGTACGACGAACGGCACCCCGAGCGGGTGTATCCCAACGGGGCCGTTGGTGGAAGCATCACGGGGTTTCTTGGGAGCGATGGAACGCCGCTGGCGGGCTTGGAGCTCCAATATGACCAATGCTTGGCGGGCGCGAATGGTCAGGAAACCTATATTCGCTCGCGAGACAACGTGGCAATTCCAGGGTCGATCGTGACGCTCACGGAACCGACCAACGGCGGTACTCTGCAGACCACGCTCGATCTCGATACCGATTACATGATGCGGCAAATCCTCGCGGAGAACGTCGAGGCGATGGAAGCGAAATACGGCACCATCACCGTGGTCGAGGTTGAGACAGGCGAAATTCTCTCGGCAGCCGAGTACCCAGCGGTAGACCCCAACGATCCCTCGTCGGTGGATGCGGAGTATCGCGGCTCGCTCACCTTCACGGCGCCCTATGAGCCAGGCTCGATTATGAAGCCAATCACGGCGGCGTACACGTATGACAAAGGTGCCATCGACCCATTCGAGACCATCACGGTTCCGGATACCTGGCCGGGAAGCGAAGCGAACTTCAGTGACGACTCGCCTCATGATCCCGAAGAAATGAACCTCAACGGGGTCATGGCGCAATCATCCAACGTCGGAATCGTGCTGTACGGACAGCGGGTTGATGCGGCCAGCCGATACCAATATCTGCTCGACTTCGGTTTTGCGAATCAAACCGATGTGGGATTCATCGGTGAAGAGTCCGGCATCCTCTACGAGCCTGAGCAGTGGGACTCACACACCGCGCTGAGCATCATGTTTGGCCAGGGTATTTCGGTCACGGCGGCGCAGATGGCCAGTGCCTATCAAACGATTGCCAACGGTGGCACTTCGGAGTCACTCAAGCTCGTCAAGGGGTGCCTGCAGGAAGACGGAGAACTCACCGATGTTCCCGAGAGTTCTTCTAACCAGGTCATCTCTGCGGATGCCGCAGCGCTCACCCTGCAGGCCCTCGAGGCGACCGCCCAAGACAGCTGGCTCGCCGACGAGGTGGCGATTCCCGGGTATCGCGTGGGGATGAAAACGGGTACCGCTCAGGTGGTCAATCCGGAGACCGGTTTATATGAAGAAAACAGCTACATCACCTCGATGGCGGGGGTCGCACCCATCGACGATCCGAAGTACGTCGTGATCGTCACGCTCGCCAACCCGGTTAAGATCACTACTAGTGCTGCAACGGCCTCAGCCTGGCAACAGGCGATGTCGTACATGCTGACCTCGAATGATATTGCGCCCTCGCCAACACCATGGCCGCAGATCACGATAGAACCGTAACTCACGCAGGAAATCATGCCCGAACCCAGTCTTCGCCCACACCATCCCAGGGCGCGCATCCTCTCCGAGATGTGCGCCGAGTTTGGCTTAGAGCCACACACCGATGACTTTGATACCGAACAGATCGAAGTCACGGGAGTGGTGAGCGACGCGGATCGGGTTGAATCCGGTGACATGTTCGTGGCGGACATTGCCGCCGGACACAATCCCACCTCGCAGTTTGAGTTGGCGGTCGAACGCGGCGCCTCGAGCATCATGACTAATGCGCTTGGCGCCGAGCACGTGCAAGGAGACACAGTCCCCGTGCTGGTTGTTGAAGATCCGCGACTCGCACTCGGCCACATTGCGCGTTGGGTGTATCGAACTGATCCTGACTCGCCAAAACTCTTGGGCGTGACCGGTTCCCGAGGGAAAACCTCCGTGGTGTATCTCATCGACTACCTCCTGCAGACGCTGGGGGTCAAAACCGGAATGTCCACCAACCAGGAACGTCATGTTGGTGACGAACGTCTCGATGCCCGGGGCGTAGCTGCGGATGCTGATGAGCTCCACGCGATGCTCGCGCGGATGCATGAAGTCGGTGTGCATGTAGCCAGCGCGGAGCTTTCGACTCAGGCTGTCATTAGGCATAACTTTGCTGGCCTTTATTTTGACGTCGCCGGCTTTTTGAATTTTGAAGCGACAGCGGAACGGCCGGGAAGCCCTGATTCCAGCTTCGAAGCCCTCGTGGAGTTATTTTCGCCGGAACAGACCCGTCGCGGTGTGATCAACATCGACACCGAAGACGGTCAGCGATTGCTGGAAGAGACTCGCGTGCCAGTCAGCACAATTTCTATTCGAGAAGATGCTGGGGCAGACTGGTGGGTCTGCGCAGAACCGACCGAAACCGGCACACAGTTTTCAATGTACGGTCCCGATGACCGAGAACTCCACACGTGGACATCGCAAGAGGACCCCCACAGCGCCATCAACGCCGCAATGGCAATTCTGATGATCGATGGTGCCGGGTGGGATGTGGAACAGATGCAGGATGCGCTTGGTCGCGTGGACGGGATCCAGCTGGAGCCGCGAAGCCGCGAAACATTAGACGCAGAAGCACGGGGCAGAATGAGACAGGACGACAACTTATGATTCCGATGACGCTACGCGAGATCGCCGAGCGGATTGACGGCAGACTCCTCCTGGCTGAAGGCACCGGCGAGGGCGACATTATTCGTGGTCTCAGCGACACCGACTCCCGCAAGATCGGGACGGGCGATATTTTCTTTGCCAAGCCGGGGGAAGTGACCGACGGCCATCTCTATGCGCCCAAAGCCGTCGAAAACGGCGCCGCGCTCGCCGTGGTAGAGCGAGAACTTGAGTTGGGCATCCCACAAATCGTGGTTGACGATGTCGTCGCTGCCTTGGGCCAGCTCGCGACCGAAGTCGTGGAACGAGTCCGGCAACACGGCCGGATGCGGGTAGTGGCGGTCACAGGATCAAACGGCAAGACGACCACAAAGAACCTTCTGAAAGCAATATTTGAGCGGCACGGCAATGTCGTAGCTCCCATCGCATCCTTCAATAACGAAGTTGGTGCTCCGACCACTTTCCTGCAGGTCACTGAAGAGACCGACACGCTGATTGCCGAAATGGGCGCCAGCAAAGTCGGTGAAATTCGCTACCTCACGAATATGGCACGTCCGGACATTGGCATTGTGCTGATGGTCGGACTCGCTCATGCGGGCGAATTCGGTGGCATCGAGATGATCGAGAAAGCCAAAGCCGAAATGGTCGAAGCTCTCGGCGAGGGTGGCGTTGCGGTGCTCAACGCGGATGACCCACGTGTTGTGAAGATGGCGCAGAAGGCTCCAGGCGAAGTGGTCTGGTTCGGACGTGGCGAAAGCGCGCAGATCAGAGCCACCGACGTTGAAGTCTCGCAGCAGGGGACCCGCTTCGTGTTGCACTCACCAAATCACGATCCAGTGTCGGTGGAATTCTCGGTGATCGGGGAACACCACGTGATGAACGCATTGGCCGCCACTGCCGCCGCACACGCTGCGGGCATCCCAATCACCGATGTGGTGGAGGTGCTGACCACGGTCACTCGCGCCGAGCGCTGGCGCATGGAGGTGCTTACGCGCGAGCCAATCACGGTGATTAATGACGCGTACAACGCCAACCCAAACTCGATGGCGGCTGCGTTGCGCACGCTGGCACAGATCGCCAACCCCGGTCAGCGCACGGTCGCGGTGCTCGGGCAGATGTCGGAACTTGGCGATCAATCTGTGTTTGAACACGACAAACTTGGCGAATTGGCGGTGCGCCTGGGAGTTTCTCAAACCGTTGTAATCGGCCGTGACGCCCGGCCGCTGTACCTCGCCGCCGTGGCGCAGGGCAGCTGGGATAATGAGGCGACCTTTGCCGAGGACGCAGATGAAGCGTTCGATTTTCTGCGCGGATATTTGCAGCCCGGTGACCTCGTACTCGTCAAGTCTTCCAATTCGGCTGGCTTGCGTATGCTTGGTGACCGACTCGGCGACTATGTGAAGGGAACCCTCGCTTGATCGCAATTCTGATTGCCGGCGCGATCGGCATGTTGTTTACGCTTCTACTCACCCCCGTCTTCATCAAGATGTTCAACAGGCTCCGCTGGGGCCAGTACATTCGCGAGGATGGGCCGAAGGAGCACTACGCCAAGCGGGGTACGCCCACGATGGGCGGTATCGTCTTCGTGCTCGGCGCCACCATTGCCTATTTCTTGGCAGTGTGGCTCTCCGGTGAAGGACCAACAGCGGTTGGCTTGATCGTGCTCTTCATGATGCTTGGCCACGCCGTGATCGGCTTCATTGACGACTTCCTGAAGGTGCGTAAGCACCAATCGCTCGGTCTCGGTGGGTGGCAGAAAATCCTTGGCCAGGTAATCGTCTCCTCGATCTTTGCGCTCGTTGGCCTGCAGTTCACGAACGAGCAGGACATCCCACTCGTGTCGAGTGCCGTGTCCTTCATCCGTGACACCGACTTCAACTTCATGATGTTTGGTGCCCTGGCCGGCACCATCCTGGTCGTGATCTGGATTGTGCTGATCACCACGGCCACCTCGAACGCGGTCAACGTGACCGACGGTCTCGATGGGCTCGCCACCGGTGCATCCATTTTCGCGATCGGTTCGTTTGGCATTATCGGCTACTGGCAGTTCAACCAGGCCTGTGGCACGGACCGACTGAATTCTTCCGTGGTGCAAGCCTGCTATGAGGTGTACGCTCCGCTCGATATGGCGATCGTGGCCGCTGCGATTGTGGGTGCCCTCGTTGGCTTCCTCTGGTGGAACACCTCACCCGCACAGATTTTCATGGGAGACACCGGATCATTGGCACTCGGTGGCGCACTCGCCGCGTTCGCGATCCTCTCGCGTACGGAACTGCTGCTGCTCGTTATCGCTGGGCTGTTCGTGATCGACACCGGTTCGGTGATTGTCCAGCGCGCATACTTCAAGATCACCGGCGGCAAGCGCATCTTCCTGATGAGTCCAATTCACCACCACTATGAGCTCAAGGGCTGGGCTGAACAAACCGTCGTGGTTCGTTTCTGGACCGTTGGCGGGATCTTCGCCGTGATCGGTATTGCGATGTTTTACGCCGAGTGGTCGTTTATGAGTGGGGTGTTGACCTAATGTCGAATCGTTTGGATGCACTGACGAGTTGGCACAGCGACTGGCAGGGCCTGCGCGTCGCTGTTTTTGGCCTCGGCATGACCGGATTCTCTGTGGCCGATACCCTCGCCGAACTTGGTGCCGAGGTATTGCTGATTGCCGGAGCCCCGGATGAGGACCGGGAACGAATCCTTCAGGTACTCGGAGTGCCGGTCGTCATTGCAGCCTCGAAGGATGACGTACCCGAACAGCTGCGTGAATTCGGGGCCGATCTTGTGGTCACCTCACCCGGCTACCCGCCGCACCATGCGTTGCTGCAGTGGGCGGATGCGCAGGGCATACCCGTGTGGGGCGACATTGAGCTCGCGTGGCGGTTGCGCGACAAGGTCGGGGCACCATCGAAGTGGCTGCTCGTAACGGGAACTAACGGCAAGACGACGACAACGCAGCTTGCCGCGCACATGATCGCCGCCGGTGGAATTAAGGTGGCCCCGGCAGGAAATATCGGAATTCCGGTGCTCGATGCGGTGCGTGACCCAGAAGGCTTTGACGTCCTCGTGGTGGAGATCTCGAGCTATCAGCTCCACTACACCCACACCGTCGCACCGTGGGCCTCTGTGGTGCTCAATATCGCCCGGGATCACCTCGATTGGCACGGCTCATTTCAGGCTTATCGCGAGGCGAAAGGGCGAGCGTATGAGCGAACCCAGGTTGCTTGCATTTATAACCTCGGTGATCCGGAGACCGAGCGGCTCGTGGAAAACGCCGATGTTCAGGAAGGCGCACGAGCGATTGGATTCGGTACGGATGTGCCAGCCCGCAGCAATTTTGGTGTGGTCGATGGTGTGCTCGTGGACCGTGCGTTCCACGAAGATCGTGCCAATAGTGCCCTGGAGCTTGCCACCCTGGATGACCTGCGAAAGCGGCAACTCGCCTCGAAGCACCTCGTCGAAGACGTCCTCGCAGCGGCGGCACTAGCGAGGTCTTTGGATGTCTCGCCCGCTGACATTAACCGTGCAATTCTGAGCTTTACGCCCGACAATCACCGTAACCAGCTGGTACTGGACGCAAATGAAGTGCTTTGGGTTGACGACTCCAAAGCCACCAATGCTCATGCGGCGGATGCTTCGCTGCGGGCCTATCGCTCGGTCGTGTGGGTCCTCGGGGGCCTGCTGAAGGGCGTCAATATCGCCCCGCTGATTGCTTCGCATTCGGAGCGGATCAAGGCGGCTATCCTCATCGGCGTCGAGCGACTGGAACTGCGAGAGGCGTTCGCACAACACGCGCCCGAGGTCCCCGTCATTGAGATTGATGTCGAGGACAATGATGCGGTAATGCCGTTCGTGGTTCGGGCGGCGAAGAAGTTTGCGTCCTCGGGCGACACAGTTTTGCTTGCTCCGGCAGCAGCGTCAATGGATCAATTCGAGAGCTACTCGGATCGCGGCGATAAATTCCAGCAAGCGGTCCGTGATGCGGCACAGGAGGGAGAGGATGCAGATTCAGAACTCCCAGACCAGCCGTCCAACAACGCCTGAGTCGAAGCAAACCTCAACCACCTCCGGGCGGGCGTTTCGGATCTCGCTGCCGAAAACCAATACCCCCGCGAGCCTGAATTCGACGCTGCTCCTCGCGGTAGTGGCGTTGCTTGTGGGCTTCGGGCTGATCATGGTGCTCTCGAGCTCGGCCGTGGAGGAATTTGCCGCGGGACGGTCCTTTTCCAGCAAGTTCCTGAAGCAATTATTGTTCGCAGTCATCGGTGTGCCGGTCATGTTGATCATTTCGCGCATGCCGCTTCGCTGGCTCATTGGCAATTTAGCCTGGGTCGCACTGGCCGTGGTTTTTTTACTGCAGGTGTTGGTATTTACACCGCTCGGCGTAGAAATCAACGGAAACCGTTCCTGGCTGGACTTTGGCTTCACGACCGTACAGCCGGCAGAATTTGCAAAGCTGGCCCTGTGCATGTGGCTGGCCATGATGGTGACAAGACTCGGCAATCGCCTTGAGGATTGGCGCAAGTTCATCATCCCGCTGGTGGTACCGGTCGCTGTAGTGGTCGGACTCGCGCTTTTGGGAAAGGACCTCGGTACCGTGATGGTCCTCGGTGCGCTGGTCCTCGGTGCGCTGTGGTTCGGCGGGCTCAAGGGCAGGTACCTCACCGTCGGAACCCTGTTCGCCGTCGGTGGGGCCATCCTGATGGCGATCATTTCGCCTAACCGTGTCGCGCGCATCACGAGCTTCTTTACGGGCGACTGTGACTACGAGGGCTTGTGCTGGCAGACCTCTCACGGATTCTTCGCGCTGGCGCGAGGTGGCATTCTTGGTGTGGGCTTGGGCAACTCAACGGCAAAGTGGTCCTGGCTTCCCGAAGCCGACAACGACTACATTTTTGCGATCATCGGGGAAGAATTCGGCCTCGTTGGTGGCGCCGCGGTGATCTTGATGTTCGCCGTGCTCGGGGTCATCCTGCTGCGCATTTGGCGGCAGACTGAGACTCGGGCTGGGCGAGTGATCGTCGGTGGGGTGTTCAGCTGGTTCATTTTCCAAGCGTTTGTCAACATTGCCGTGGTGATTGGCCTATTGCCCGTACTCGGTGTGCCATTACCGTTTCTCTCGTCGGGTGGATCAGCCCTTGTGACCACGCTCGCGGCCGTGGGACTTGTGCTCGCTGTGGCTCGCGATAACGCCGCGCGCGAGAGTGAGCGAGCCGAAGCGCGTCGCAATCAGACGGGTACGAAGTGGCCGAAGAATAAAAAATCGGCAAAGAATGCTGCGGCAGACGTCACCAACCCACCACGTGCATCATCGTCTTCGAGAAAGCGGGCAAAAGCATGACGACCTACCTCCTCGCAGGCGGCGGAACTGCCGGACACGTCAATCCGCTGCTGGCGACCGCGGATGCGATTGTGGCCGAGCATCCGGACGCGGAAATCATCGTGCTGGGCACGCATGAGGGCCTCGAAACACGACTCGTTCCCGAGCGCGGCTATGAGCTCGTCACGATCGACAAAGTCGCTTTTCCGCGCAGCATCAACGCAGCGGCAGTGAAATTCCCGGTTAAGTTTCAGCGTGCCGTCAGACAGGTGCGTCGCTTGATTGCGGCTCGGGGTGTGGATGTGGTGATCGGGTACGGCGGATTCGCGTCGACACCCGCCTATGTCGCGGCCCGAAAGCGCGTACCGGTCATTGTCCACGAGGCGAACTCGGTGCCGGGACTGGCCAATAAGCTCGGAGCGCGTTGGGCGGCGGCGAGCGCGATCGTGTTTGCAAATACGCCGCTCGCAGGCGGCCAGGTGGTCGGAATGCCACTGCGCAAGGAAATCGCCAAACTTGATATACCGCAGGCCCGCAGGGAGGCTTACGACTACTTCGGGCTCGATCCGGCGCGAAAAACGCTCGTGGTCACCGGCGGCTCGCAGGGCGCCAAGCGCATTAATGAAACCATCCGCGAGCTTGCGCCACAAATTGTGGGGGAGCCACACGGTGAGAGTAGCTGGCAGATTTTGCACATCGTCGGTCGACTTTCACCGTTCGAGGATCCGGGCATCCCGCACTACCAAGTGATTGAATATTGCGATCGGATGGATCTCGCTCTCGCAGTGTCAGACTGCATCGTGTCGCGCGCCGGTTCGTCCACGGTTTCGGAGCTCGCTGCGCTCGGGCTACCCGCAATCTATGTCCCGTATGCGGTTGGTAATGGTGAGCAGGCGAAGAACATCGCATCCCTATTGGACGCCGACGCGGCGCTGATGGTTCACGACCGTGACTTCACCGCCGAGCACGCTGGGGCCACAATACTCTCGCTGCTTGCCGACGATGAGCGTCGTCGGCAGATTGGTGAGCGTGCGGCAAAGCTCGGCATCCGTGATGCTGCGGAGCGTATTGTCACGCTCATTGACGGCGCCTTGAAATAGGTGCACCTACTAAGCTGAGACGCTGCAGAATCACCCTGCAAAGCGGTAACGCGACAACGCCACACACGGCGACATCACAACACGGCGGCGCAATACCCAGGCGTCACGCGCACCAACAACCCCGACCGGAGCGGTCGAGCGAGAAATCGCATACAGAACGAGGAGCATCCAGTTGATTAGTCCTGACGCGAACGCCCAGATCCCCGACACGATCTCGAAAGCTCATTTCATCGGGATCGGTGGTTCGGGGATGAGCGGCATCGCACGCATGTTCCTCGGCCACGGACTTCGTGTGAGTGGCTCTGATCGCTCGGGTAACGCCGCCACCGAACAGCTCGCTGAACAGGGTGCCGATATCAAAATTGGCCATGCTGCCGAAAACCTCGCTGACGATGTAGACACGGTTGTGGTCACTTCTGCACTTTGGCCGGACAACCCGGAACTCGTCCTCGCAAAAGAACGAGGTCTGAATATCCTGCACCGGTCGCAGGCCCTGGTGTGGTTGTCCCGAGGCGCACGAGTGATCTCGGTTGCCGGGGCGCACGGTAAGACCACGTCAACCGGCATGATTGCAAGTGCGCTGCTGGAACTCGGAGCGGACCCTAGCTTTGTTAACGGGGGAGTGATCCAGTCACTCGGCACAAATGAACACCTCGGTAAAGACCGCGAATTTCTCGTCGAAGCGGACGAGTCGGATGGTTCATTCCTGTTCTATGACACCGCAATCGCGCTGATCACCAACATCGACAATGACCACCTCGACCACTATGGGACCGCGGAAGCCTTCGACGCCGCCTTCCGGGCCTTCGCCGATCGGGCATCCGAGGCGGTCATTATTTCGGCCGATGACCCGCAAGCGGTCGAGCTCACCCCAACACTGACACACCGCAGAGTCACCACATTCGGTGAGGCAGCAAATGCCGATGTACGAGTCAGCGGTATCGAGCCGACCGGTACCGGTGTGCGCTTCACCGTGAGCGCTGGTGAAGAAAGCGCCAGCGGTGAGCTCAGTGTTCCCGGTCACCACAATGCTCTCAACGCAGCTGGTGCGGTGGCGGTGCTGTTGGAGCTCGGGTACTCGCTGGCAGCGTCGGTTTCGGCGCTGCGCGCGTTCGGTGGCACCAAGCGACGCTTTGATCTCCAGGGCGTGATCGCCGGGATCTCCGTCTACGACGATTACGCTCATCACCCCGCCGAAGTTGAAGCTGCACTGAGTGCGGCACGGACTGTTGTGGGGGAGGGTCGCCTCATCGCGGTGCACCAGCCGCACCTGTATTCCCGCACCCAAGCGATGAGCGATGTGTTCGCGGAAGTGTATGAACGGCTGGCTGATCACACCATCGTGCTCGACGTGGATGGGGCCCGAGAGGACCCGGTTCCAGGTGTCACCGGGGAATATGTCACCCGTGAATTCAAGAATCCCGACCTCGTGGAATACCAGCCAGAATGGCCAAATGCGGCGGCAGCGGCAGCGGCTTGGGCGAAACCGGGTGACTTCATCATCACGCTCGGTTGCGGCAATGTCTATCGGATTGTGCCGCAGCTGCTCGAGGCGCTCGAGGAGGCCACCAAGACGGGTCCAAACGAGGACGCCTAAATCGTGGGCAAGGAAGAACCGGAAGCGGAAGAGCGCGTCGGACTCTTCGCTGTTTGGCGGGCGAGCTTGACGCGCCGCCAGCTTGAGCGGAAGGAAGTTCGACGTTTCACCCGTGGTCGCAGACGCGCGCTCACCGCGTGGCTGATCACGGGCGGCACGGTTTTTTTCCTCGCTGTGTTTGTGGCAGTGGCAGTATTTTCACCGATCATGTCGGTGAGAGAAATTCGGGTGGAGGGCACAGAGAACCTGGATGCAGAAGCGGTCGCCGAAGCTCTTGCCTCATTGGAAGGCAAGCCTCTGGCACAGCTGACCGCCGCGGACGTGGGAGCGCAACTGGAGCAGTTTGTGCTGGTGCAGAGCTATTCCGTGCAGCGACAACCGCCTTCGGAACTGGTGGTGCAGATCGTTGAGCGAATTCCCGTGGGTGTTACCGTGACAGATGATGAGGTCACCGTGGTGGATGCCGCCGGTGTCTCGCTCTGGATGGATGCGGCGGCAGTTGATTCGCTGCCAACTATCACGGTGGCTGCAGGCCCCGACTCTGAAGCTTTTTCGGGTGCTGCAATGGTGTCCTTGGCGCTGCCGGTCGACCTGCGGATGCAAGTGGCAACCATTACCGCGAGTTCGGCAGAAGACGTGCAGCTGACGATGCGAGACGGCACACAAGTTCTGTGGGGAAGCGTTTCCGATACTCCCCGGAAGGCGGAGATCTTTGCGGCGTTAAAAGCCGCCACTGAAGATGAGGGCGTGAGCGTGTATGACGTCTCGAGCCCAGAGCATCCGGTAACGCGATAGGGCGACTCGGAATGGAGTTCGGACGCGGAGCAATGGGCCGGAAAGTTTCAACCCCAGGTTGAAGCGATCTTTCTGACTCGGGCAACACGCGCAGGGTCACAAGCCTGTTGGCGGCATTCCGCCATAACGTTGCCAACAGAACACCACCCGACCGAAGACTCTAACCTTAAACCGCAGCTTAAAGGTTTGCAAAACCCACAAGCGGGGAATCGGGAGAGTACCGACCACGACAAGGGGACTGTCACGTGTCGAATAACAGCTCACAAACCAACAACTACCTCGCCGTCATCAAAGTTGTCGGTGTCGGCGGTGGCGGTGTCAACGCCGTCAATCGAATGATCGAAATTGGCCTGCGTGGCGTCGAATTCATCGCGATCAACACCGACGCCCAGGCACTATTGATGTCGGATGCTGACGTCAAACTCGACGTCGGTCGCGAGCTCACGAAGGGCCTTGGGGCCGGCGCTGACCCCGAGATTGGTCGTCGCGCTGCCGAGGATCACGTAGAGGAGATCGAAGAGGCACTTGCGGGGGCCGACATGGTCTTTGTGACCGCCGGTGAAGGTGGCGGTACCGGTACGGGTGGTGCGCCCGTGGTGGCGAGAATTGCAAAATCCATCGGTGCGCTCACTATCGGTGTCGTGACCAAACCGTTTAGCTTTGAGGGCCGTCGCCGTATGGACCAAGCTGAGCAGGGCGTTGCTGCACTCAAGGAACAGGTCGACGCACTCATCGTTGTCCCCAACGACCGGTTGCTGGCCATTAGTGACCGCGGCATTTCCATGCTCGAAGCATTTGCGACCGCCGACCAGGTACTCCTCGCCGGTGTCCAGGGCATTACGGACCTCATTACCAACCCCGGCGTGATTAACGTGGACTTCGCCGATGTGAAGTCGGTCATGCAGTCTGCGGGTTCGGCACTCATGGGGATCGGTACCTCGCGCGGCGCGGATCGTTCCGTGAAGGCCGCCGAGCTCGCCGTTGCCTCACCGCTGCTGGAATCCTCCATTGAGGGAGCGCACGGCGTGCTGATGTCGGTGCAGGGTGGCTCGAACCTCGGCATGTTTGAGGTTGCCGAAGCGGCACAGCTGGTTCGGGATGCGGTCCACGAGGGCGCGAACATTATCCTCGGTACCGCAGTCGATGACACACTCGGGGACGAAGTCCGCGTCACGGTGATCGCTGCGGGCTTCGACGGTGGATCGCCGAAGGCTCGCACCGATGAGGCTGATGCCAGCGTCACCCTGCAGGACACCCTCGGTGCCATGCTGCCGCGAAACAACGAACTGCCGACGGTAGAAGAGGCAACCTCGCGCAACCAGGCGGAACCCGCATCCGCGCCAGAAGAGGTCGCTGCGCCCGTTGCGCAGGAAGCCGAAAAGAAGGCATCTCCCGCAGAGGAGGCCCCTCCACGTTTGGGACAAAGCCCAGCCTGGTCGACGGCGGAAGCGCCGACGATCACCCCGCGCAACGGTGAACCCCGCTACACCGATGAAGATGCAGATCTCGACATTCCTGAGTTCTTGCGATAGATCGGCGGGATGTTCTTGAGTGAGGACAACATGAGCCAGGCGTATTCCGGGGGGGACCTCGCAATGCGCCTGGCTGCGGTTCGGCAAGAGATTGACGACGCCGTCCGCGCGGCGAACCGGCACCCTGATGAGATCACCCTGATTACGGTGACGAAGTACCACCCGGTGGCGTTGCTGGATGCCCTGTATGCGCTTGGCGTGCGTGACTTCGGCGAGAATCGTCACCCGGAGTCGCGGAACAAAGCCGAGCACCTGCACGAGCGATATCCGGATGCGCGACTGCATTTCATTGGACAACTGCAGCGCAATAAGGCACGCCAGGTCGGCAGGTATGCGGACTGCATCCAATCCATCGATCGCATCGAATTGGTCGAGGCACTCGCCAAATTGGAGCGCGAACCGAATGCGCCACTCGAGGTTGCCATGCAGCTGTCACTGGACGGCGATACCGCGCGTGGCGGTGTGCCGGTGGCCCAGGCAGAGGCCCTGGCGGAGGCGATTGCTGCGACACCCACGCTGCGCCTGTGCGGGGTGATGGCGGTGGCACCGCTTGAGGCCAATGCCGAGGAAGCATTCGCGTCCACTCGAGAAGCCTCTGAGCGAATCCGGAAGATTGTGCCCGAAGCCACCATGCTGTCGATGGGCATGAGCCACGACTTTCGTTCAGCAATTTCACAGGGTGCGACACACCTTCGAATTGGCACGGCAATCACCGGAAAACGCCCGGATCAGCCGTAACGTAGGTTCACAGCACGCACACCAACAGGAGGCAGCAGAATGGCCAATCCACTTCGCAACGCCATGGTTTACCTGGGGCTCGCCGAAGAGCAAGAGGAAACCCACGTCCCGTCGGAGTCACGCGAGCGCGAACGGCAACAAGTGATTCCAACGGAGAGTGTCGAACCGACTCCACGCGAGGAACGCCCAGCACCGGTGACCCCGATTAATCGAGCTGCGGCAGAACGTCCCGAGTCGACGCTCGTGAACAAGCCAAAACCAGTACCTACCCCCAGCGCAGTTGGAGCGATGAACGAAATCCTGACCGTCCACCCGAAGGCCTATGACAAGGACGCACAGCTCATCGCTGAGTCTTTCCGTGATGGCGTACCGGTGATTATGAACCTGTCGCAGATGACTGATGCAGATGCCCGTCGCATCATTGACTTCGCGTCGGGCCTGACCCAGGGTCTGCTCGGAAAAATTGAGCGAGTCACCAACCGCGTATTCCTGCTCACGCCCGAACACGTCAATGTTCAGGGCGATGAAGCAAACCCGTCGAACGAGGATCCGACCTTCTTCGCATAGCCGCTGGTAGCTGCCGCTAACGCGCGAGTTTTCACTGCGTGCTCACGCCATGCGCGTATCGACCGATACGCGCATGGCGTGATTTTGATTTCACAAGATCAGACTCTGGCTGGAAGAATAGAGCTACACCCGTCTTCTCTTCGAGTTCGGAGATGAGGGCCACGACCCAGAAAGACCACTCACGTTGGCGATTATCGGACACGCGCTGCTTTTCCTGATTAACCTGTACACACTCGTAATGTGGGGTCGACTCATTCTCGACTGGGCAATGGTGCTCGTGCCGAGCTTCCGACCCAAGGGGCCAATTCTGTTGCTGGCGGAGGTTGTCTACACCCTGACTGACCCACCGCTGAAATTTATTCGCCGATGGATCAAGCCGCTGCGAATCGGGCAGATTGCCCTCGACCTAGCGTGGATCGTGCTACTCATTAGCCTCACGGTGCTGTCTTGGATCGTAAGAATTATGTTCTTTTCCATCTAAGAGACCGCTTAACTGCGGCAACAATGTGACGTGCGGGGCAATTGTGCCGTAATGTGAACGGTACGTTGTTTCTAGGCACCGCCTAATTACTACGCCCTACACGGATTTCTCGCGATAGGGTTTGATCACTGACCGCAAGCCGCAAAGAAAGGGCCGCCATGGCACTGACTCCGGAAGACGTTGTCAACAAGCGCTTTCAACAGACCAAGTTCCGGGAAGGCTATGACCAGGACGAGGTAGACGACTTCCTTGACGAGGTCGTAGAAGAACTTCGCCGCCTGACCTCCGAGAATGAGCAGCTCCGCGCTGAGAACGAGGAACTCCGTGCCGGTGCTGGCGCAGGCGCTGCTCCCGCTCCCGTCGCTGAACCGACCCCAGTGGTTCAGGAAGCCGCTCCAGTCGAACCTGTTGCTATTGCTCCTGCTCCGGCTGCTGTGCCGGAAGGTGGCGACGAAACGGAAAGCTCGCAGTCGCTCCTGGTGCTTGCCCGTCGTTTGCACGACGAGCACGTCGCAGAAGGTACTCGCAAGCGGGACCAGCTCGTTGCAGAGGCCGAGTCGCGCTCCTCGAAGCTCATCCAGGATGCCGAGAATGAGTCTCGTCGCCTGCAGGAAGAGTCCGAAGCCCGTGCACAGCAGATCGTCACCGAGGCGGAGCAGCACGCGCAAAAGGTTGTCGGCGATGCAGAAACTCGCGAGCGCGAGATCACCACTTCGCTCGAGACTGCAAAGTCGAAGCTTGAGGAGCGAATTGAAGAGCTTCGACTCTTTGAGCGTGACTACCGCACCAACCTGCGCAGCTACATTGAGAGCCAGCTGAACGACCTCAACGCCGCAAACAATGAGTTCGACAGCGCCGCGGGTGCTCAATAGTCACGAGTGAGCACTTCAAGTAACCCTTCCCGACCGCGATCGTCTGTCCACTTGCCCACCGTGGCAATGTTGACAACGATCGCGGTCGCGGTGTTTGCCGCTGATCAGCTGGTCAAGCAACTCGTCGTCAGCAATATGCGCGAGGGCGAGGTCATTGATGTCATTGATGGCGTGTTGCAGTGGTATTTCGTCCGTAACTCCGGCGCCGCATTCTCAATGGCCTCCGGCCAAACCTGGCTGCTCACGATTGTCGCCCTCGCGGTCATTGTGGCGGTGATCGTACTCTCGCGCAGGATTCATTCGGCACGCTGGGCGGCGGTATTCGGGCTCGTACTCGGGGGAGCGCTCGGTAACCTCTTCGATCGACTCTTCCGTGAACCGGGCTTTTTTCGCGGTCACGTCGTTGATTACATTTCCACGCCATGGCTGATACCGGCGATCTATAACATTGCCGATATTGCGATCGTGGTGGGCATGATCTTCTTCGTGCTGTTGACGATCCTCGATGTGCGCCTCGACGGTACGCGGCCAAAACGAGTGAAGGAGACCGCGGGCGACGCTGATTCCGAGGGCGCAGTGGAGTCGAGTGAGGCAGAGTCGAGTGCGGCAGAGGATCCGACTGACCGGACGGAGTCCGCATGACCGAGTCTCGAATGGTGCCCGTCCCGGATGGGCTCGATGGTCAGCGGGTGGATTCCGGAGTCTCCAAACTGCTCGGGTTGAGCCGATCAAAAGTCGCCCAGATCGCCGAGTCCGGCAATATCCTGCTCGACGGCCGAGCCGTCGGAAAATCTGATCAGCTGGTGGCCGGGGCCATGCTTGAAGTTTCGTGGGAAGCCGATCGACCGCTCGCCATCGAGCCGATTGAAGTTCCCGAATTGGAAATCGTGCACGATGAGCCGGCGTTCGTCGTGGTGATGAAGCCGGTCGGCGTGGCGGCGCATCCATCCGTGGGGTGGACCGGACCCACGGTCCTCGGCGCACTTGCGGCAGCGGGGTTTCGAATCACCACCTCGGGTCCGCCGGAACGCCACGGCATTGTGCATCGTCTCGATGTGGGCACCTCGGGGCTCATGGTCGTGGCCAAAATGGAGCGCTCGTATTCGGTGCTCAAACAGGCGTTTCGTGATCGGACCGTGGAGAAGGTGTATCACGCGGTGGTGCAGGGGCTGCTTGACCCCTTGGAGGGCACTATTGATGCGCCCATCGGCCGCGCCCCCGGGGCAACGTGGAAGTTCGGGGTGGTTGCTGACGGCAAGCCGTCGATCACGCACTATGAGACGCTGGAAGCTTTCCGGCGCGGTTCCCTGGTCGAGATTCACCTCGAGACGGGGCGTACGCATCAGATTCGCGTGCACATGTCGGCGCAGCATCACCCCTGCATGGGCGATCCGCTCTATGGCGCTGACCCCAAGCTTGCTGCCGCTCTCGGCCTCGAGCGCCAGTGGCTGCACGCGGTCGGACTCGGCTTTGCGCATCCATATTCTGGCGAATGGGTGCAGTTTGAGTCGGAGTATCCGGCCGATCTGCAACACGCCCTCGACACGCTCCGTACCGGCACACTGTAGCCGATATCGCGCCGATTGGCGGCGTCGTGGTGGGTCGGTGCGGATTGCCGCTCACTACGATGGACTCGGCTACTAGGCTGGGTAGTTCATTTCGCTATGGAGGAACATCTTGGGCTCGTCGGACTCATTCGTACATCTGCACAATCACACCGAGTACTCAATGCTCGATGGTGCGGCCAAGATCGAAGAACTCATCAAGACGGCTGCGGAAATGGGTATGCCGGCGGTTGCCACGACCGACCACGGCAATATGTTCTCCGCCTACGAGTTCTATAAGACGGCGAAGAAATACGACATCAAGCCGATCATCGGCACCGAAGCATATCTTGCTCCCGGCACACACCGCAGCGACAAGACTCGAGTGAAATGGGGAAACGGCGGCGGCGACGATGTCTCCGGTGGTGGTGCATACACGCACATGACCATGCTTGCCGAGACCACCGAGGGGATGCACAACCTCTTTCGGCTTTCGAGCTACGCCTCGATTGAGGGGCAGTATTTCAAACCGCGAATGGACCGCGAACTCCTGCAGAACTATGGCAAAGGCGTCATTGCCACGACCGGCTGCCCGTCGGGGGAAATCCAGACCCGGCTGCGGCTTGGCCAATACGACCTTGCTATCCAAGCGGCATCCGAGTTTCAAGACATTTTCGGGAAAGAAAATTTCTATCTCGAACTGATGGACCACGGTATCTCGATTGAACGTCGAGTCCGAGATGATCTGCTCAAGCTCGGTAAAGAGCTAAATATCCCGCACCTGGTGACCAACGACCTGCACTACACCCACAAAGAGGATGCGGTCCACCAGGAAGCCCTGTTGTGTGTGCAATCGGGCTCGACGCTGAACGACCCGAACCGCTTTAAATTTGACGGTGAGGGGTACTACCTCAAATCGGCAGAGCAGATGCGGCACGAGTTCCGTGACTTCAAGGAGGGCTGCGATAACACGCTGCTAATTGCCGAACGCTGTTCGGCCGAGTTCGATGAGAACGCGAACTACATGCCCGTGTTTCCCGTACCCGAGGGGGAGACCGAGGCCACCTGGTTCAAGAAGGAAATCGAGCGGGGCCTCCACTACCGCTACGGCGATTCAATTCCGGACGATGTGCGTGAACGTGCCGACTACGAACTCGGGATCATCACCCAGATGGGATTCCCCGGCTACTTCCTCGTAGTCGCCGACTACATCGAATGGGCAAAGAACAACGGCATTCGAGTGGGGCCCGGTCGCGGTTCCGGTGCGGGATCGATGATCGCCTATGCACTTCGCATCACCGATCTCGACCCGATCGAACACGGCCTGATCTTCGAGCGCTTCCTGAACCCCGACCGCGTTTCGATGCCGGACTTCGACATCGACTTTGACGACCGTCGCCGCCTCGAAGTCGTGAAGTACGTCACCGAGAAATACGGTTCGGAACGAGTCGCCCAGATCGTGACCTACGGCACGATCAAGTCTAAGCAGGCGCTGAAGGATGCATCCCGGGTGCTTGGCTACCCATTCTCGGTCGGTGACCAGCTCACCAAAGCGATGCCCGCCGCAGTCATGGGCAAGGACATCCCGCTCGCAGGCGTGTATGACCCCGACCACCCGCGCTATAAAGAAGCCGGGGAAATGCGTACGGTCATTGACTCGAACCCCGATTTTCAAAAGGTGTTTGAGACAGCGCGCGGTATTGAAGGGCTGAAACGCCAGTGGGGTGTGCACGCCGCCGGTGTGATCATGTCTTCGGACCCGATCATCGACGTGATCCCGCTCATGAAGCGCGAGCAGGACGGTCAGATCGTCACTCAGTTCGACTATCCGGCCTGCGAATCGCTCGGCCTGATCAAAATGGACTTCCTGGGGTTGCGAAACCTCACGATCCTTTCGGATGCGCTCGAGAACATCGAGTCCAACCAGGGGATCGAAATCGATCTCGAGCGCATGGAACTCAACGACCCGGAGACCTATCAGCTCTTGAGCCGTGGCGACACCCTGGGCGTGTTCCAGCTCGATGGTGATGGTCTGCGGAGTCTGCTGCGGCTAATGAAGCCGGACAACTTCAATGACGTCTCGGCAACCATTGCGCTTTACCGCCCTGGCCCGATGGGCGCTAACTCGCACACGAACTATGCGATGCGCAAGAACGGCCAGCAGCCGATCACGCCGATTCATCCGGAACTGGAAGAGTCGCTGGACGAGATTCTTGCGGAATCCTACGGGCTGATCATCTACCAGGAGCAGGTGATGGCGATCGCGCAGAAGGTCGCCGGGTACACGCTTGGTCAAGCCGACCTGCTGCGTCGGGCGATGGGCAAGAAAAAGAAGGCCGAACTGGACAAACAGTTCGACGCATTCAAATCCGGGATGAACACCAATGGCTTCTCGGACGCCGCGGTGCAAGCACTCTGGGATATCCTGCTGCCGTTCTCGGACTACGCATTCAACAAGGCCCACTCGGCCGCATACGGTGTGGTGTCCTACTGGACGGCCTACCTCAAGTGCCACTATGCGCCGGAGTACATGTCGGCACTGCTTACCTCGGTGGGTGACTCGCGTGACAAGCTCGCGGAATACCTCAATGAGTGCCGTCACATGCGCATCGCGGTGCTCCAGCCCGACGTCAATGAATCTACGCTGCGCTTCCGCGCGGTGGGGAAAGACATTCGTTTCGGCCTCGGGGCCGTGAGGAACGTAGGCGCGCAGGTCGTCGCCGACATTGTCGCGGAGCGTGAAGAAAATGGGCCGTTCAGCTCCTTCCACGACTTCCTCAAGCGCTGCTCGCTGAACGTACTGAACCGACGCACGATCGAGTCGCTCATTAAGGCCGGCGCGTTCGACTCGATGGGCTACACGCGCCGCGCGCTGGTAGAAATCCACGAGGATGCGATCGACGCGGCAGTCTCACGGAAACGTAATGAGGCCCACGGTCAGGTCGACTTGTTTGCCGGACTCATGGACTTTGAAGAGGAAGAGTCGGTCGTCCCCGAACGGCCCGAGTTCACCCGCCGTGACAAACTCGCCTTCGAGCGCGACATGCTGGGCCTGTATGTCTCGGACCACCCGCTCAAGGGTCTCGAGGTAGAACTCTCGAAACTCGGTGCCATGCCGATTCTGAACCTGCTCGGCGATACGCATGTCAAGGATGGCGAAGAAGTCCAGATCGCGGGCCTTTTGACCACAGTGCAGCACCGCATTGCGCGAAACTCCGGGAACCCCTACGCCATGGTGTCCATCGAGGACTTCGGCGGCGAGATTTCGGTGATGTTCCTCGGCAAGACCTACACGGAATACTCCACGGAGCTCGTCAGCGACACTATCGCGGTAATTCGCGGACGGGCGCAGCAGCGAGATGACGGGCTCAGTATCACTGCGAAGAGCATTACTATCCCGCACCTGACGGTTGGGGAAGACAAGCCGGTGACGTTGACGCTCGCGGATACCCTCGCCACCGAGTCGTTGATCGAGCAATTAGATGAGTTGCTACGGCGAAATTCGGGGGAATCGGAGGTTCGCCTGCGGTTAGAAACCGCGACGTCGATTCGGAAGTTTGAACTGCCCCACCGGGTCGAACCGGGATCGGCACTCTATTCGGAACTTGCGGCCCTACTTGGACCTGGAAGTGTTGACTAACTCGATCCGCCGTAGACTGGATGCATCATGATGCAGACTATTGATCTGCGCGGTCAGACGCTCTCCACGAGCCAGCTGCGCACCGTTATCCCGCGACCAGAACTCGACGTTACGGAAGCCCTCGCCGGGGCAACCCAGCTCATCCAAGAGGTTCGCGAGCATGGCGAGGAGGCGCTGCTTGAACAGGCCGAGCGATTCGATCGGGTTCGACCGAACGCGATTCCCGCCACGGGTGAAGCCATCGATGCTGCGGTAGAGGGACTCGATCCGGCCGTCCGCAGTGCGCTCGAGGAGATGATCCGTCGAGTCCGCCTCGCATCCGCGGGGCAGGTACCCGCCCCCGCGATAACTGAAGTTGCGAACGGCGCGATCATTGAGCAGCGCTGGGAACCGGTGGAACGCGTTGGGCTGTATGTCCCGGGCGGCAAGGCCGTGTACCCGTCAAGTGTGGTGATGAATGTCGTTTCGGCCCAGGTCGCCGGGGTGAAATCAATCGCCATCGCATCCCCACCGCAGGCCGACTATGGCGGTGCGATTCACCCGACGATTCTTGCCGCGGCGGGACTACTTGGTGTGACCGAGGTGTATGCGATGGGCGGTGCCGGTGCCATCGGTGCGTTCGCCTATGGTGTCGAAACGCTCGGCCTGGAACCGGTCAACGTCATCACCGGTCCGGGAAATGTCTGGGTTGCGGCGGCGAAGCGGGCTGTGACCTCGGTCGTTGGCATTGACGCTGAAGCTGGCCCAACCGAGGTATTGATCATCGCCGATGACAATGCCGATCCGGAACTGATCGCCGCCGACCTGCTGGGCCAGGCAGAACACGATGAACTGGCCGCAGCCGTGTTGGTCACCGACAGTGCCGAACTCGCAGCTGCGGTAGAGCCCATCCTGGCACGGCGCACGAATGCCACCAAGCACTCGGAACGCGCGAGCACCTCGCTCCGGGGACAGCAGTCAGCAATCGTGCTGGTCGACAACCTCACCGAAGCGGCTCGGGTGTCGAACGCGTACGGACCGGAACACCTGCAGATCCAGACCGCTGATGACAACGGGGTACTCGAGCTGATTACGAGCGCCGGGGCCATTTTCGTGGGGCCGTATGCTCCCGTTCCGCTGGGCGATTACATCGCCGGTTCCAACCACGTGCTGCCGACCGGGGGCCAAGCAATTCACGCTTCGGGACTCGGCGCGCACACCTTCCTGCGGGCACAGCAGATCATCCGCTATGACCGGGAAGCACTCGATGAGGTGCGCGATCGGTTGCGCGTGATCGCAACGGATGAAGACTTGCCCGCGCACGGTGAGTCCGTGGATGCGCGGTTCGGCGCAGGCCGCGACGCGTAGGGGAACGAATGCACTGTCCATTTTGTCGTCATGATGACTCGCGCGTGGTCGACTCTCGAACCACGGATGATGGTTTCGCGATTCGCCGTCGCCGCCAGTGTCCCAACTGCTCGAAGCGTTTTTCGACGCTTGAAACCGCGAGCCTGAGCGTCATTAAGCGCGCTGGCGTGGCCGAGCCGTTCTCGCGGGACAAGATTGTCTCGGGCGTTCGCAAGGCCTGCCAGGGTCGTCCCGTCACCGACACGGACCTGGCGCAATTGGCGCAAAAGGTCGAGGAAACGATCCGTGCGGGTGGTTCCTCACAGGTGGAGGCGAATGACATCGGCCTCGCTATCCTACCGTTCTTGCGCAAGCTCGACGACGTCGCCTATCTGCGTTTCGCGAGCGTCTATCAGGGCTTCGCCTCGGCGGATGACTTTGAAGCGGCGATCCAACAGCTGAAAACTGACGGCGTCACGCCAAAGTATGCGAATGAGGATGCTGACGGGGAGTCTGTCGTCGAACCATCCGGGCAATAGGGCTGGCGCCTGACACATAATTACGTGGATTTACCCATTAGGAAAAGGACTTCTCACTTGCTTACCAGTCTCGCGCGGTGCGCCTATGGTGCTGTTTTCAACACCGTCTTTCGTCGAATGGATGCGGAAAAGGCGCACGGGATCGGTGCCAAAGTGATCTCAACCATCGGCGAACTCGGTGTTGTGCAACGGCTTGCGTACCGCTACTGTCAGCCGGAGCGGTCGCTGCGGGTGCACGCTATGGGACTGGAATTTCCCTCACCCTTCGGTTTAGCAGCGGGTTTTGATAAGGATGCCGAGCTGATCGACGGGCTCACC
Organism: Gulosibacter chungangensis; assembly: GCF_008831155.1. GTDB lineage: Bacteria > Actinomycetota > Actinomycetes > Actinomycetales > Microbacteriaceae > Gulosibacter > Gulosibacter chungangensis. The sequence continues at coordinate 161,302 of NZ_WBKB01000002.1, forward strand.
GCACTCGGTTTCGGGCACGTTGAAGTCGGTACGGTGACTCCGCGGGCACAACCCGGCAATCCCAAACCGCGAATGTATCGGCTCCCTGCTGACCGGGGGCTCATTAACCGGATGGGCTTCAATAACGGGGGCGCGACTGCCGCCGCGGAAAACATTGCCGCTCGCAAGACGCGCGATGCCATCGTGGGTGTCAACATCGGCAAGAACAAAGACACCGCCGCGGAAAATGCGGTCAATGACTATGTGACGGCCGCGCAGACGGTGCTTGACTACGCGGACTATCTCGTAATCAACGTATCGTCGCCGAATACGCCGGGCCTTCGTGGCCTACAAGAACTTGATGCGCTGGAACCCATTCTCCGGGAGACCAAAGCGGTGACCGGTGACACGCCCTTGCTCGTGAAAATTGCGCCGGACCTTGAAGAGGACGCGATACGGAAGATTTGCGGTCTGGCCGAGCAGGTTGGACTCGCCGGGGTGGTCGCAACCAACACCACGATCGCGCGCTCGCCGCTGTCAACGAGTAAGCGCGTGGTTGAAGCCTACGGTGCGGGTGGACTTTCGGGAAAGCCCGTCGCCGATCGCTCCTTGGCCGTGCTCAAGGTGGTACGGGATGTGCTTCCCGAACACATGTGTGTCATTTCGGTTGGTGGGGTAACGAGCCACCACGATGTCCAAGACCGATTGGCTGCGGGAGCCACCTTGGTCCAGGGCTACACGGCATTTCTGTATGAGGGACCGCTCTGGGCGGCGAGCATCAACCGCGGGCTCACCGCACCGAAGTACAACGGGAAAACAAGACTCGACGCGAAAGTCGCCAAGGCTGCCGCGAAGAAATAACAAGCTAGAGCCGTAACGCCAAGGACGGGTACCGAAGTAGACCTTCGGTACCCGTCCTTGGCGTTGACGTAGTTGCTAGCGTCCGGTGAACTCGACCTTGGTGAAACGCTTAACCTGTGGCTTCGGCATCCGCAGAAAGCGCATCTGCATTGAGCGGCCAACCGACGCAAAATAGAAGCCCTTCTGAAGCTTTTCCGCGCCCAGGACCTCCGCGATCTTCTTGCGCACGAGGCGCCCATAAATGATGCCTTCGATAATGCACACCGCGAGATAAACCCAGATGAAGCCCATCGCCCAAAGCGCCGCGTTGGTTGACGGGAAGAACGTCGCAATGATGACGAGGAACATCATCGGAACGAGCGCCTCCCCGAGCGTGAAGTGCGAGTCGATGTAGTCACGCATGAAGCGCTTCTGCGGTCCGCGATCGGACTCCCGAAGGTATCGATCATCGCCACGGGCCATACCCGCGCGCGCTTCGGCTTGATTTGCACGCAGACGTTCCTGTGCCTGCCGCTTTGCTTCCTTACGGTCTTCGGGAACGAGCGGGCGGAAGTTTGCCGCCTGCGCTTCGCTGCGTTTGGGGGTTGGGCCCTTTTTGCCCTGGGCTTTGGAGGGTGACGCCTTCGACGACTCCGTCGGGGTTTCCTCGCTTGCCGGTTGCTGCTTGGCCATGTTGTCCTTTGAACTGAAGATGGTGCGTTTCGCGGTCTTAGCTGCGTTAAACGCGTACTCCTCCATCTTAAGGGGCACGGCCCTGCCTCGTCATAATCCGAGGTCTCACACGGCACATCACTAACAAAGAACTCCCTGAAACACCAATTCTGTGACGCGAAATTCTTCGTGTGACGTTTCATGTCCGAAGGCGTCGAGTATGACGTAACAATCCAGCAGAATTCCCTTGAGATTCCTAGGATTCTAAGGCCTAAACGATTTATGACCGCCTGAATTGGTGCTGCACCATTCGACCGAAGGAACCTGATGACTTCACGCTCGCGCTTTCTCGCCACCCTGGCGACTGCATCCGTAGCCGCCCTTGCTCTTGCCGGGTGCGCCGGCGGTGGCGGATCCCCGACGGGCACGAGTGGCGAGCCGGTGCACGGAGGCAGCCTCGCCTTCGGAATCCCCGACGACAACGGCTGCGTTGACCCGCAACAGGTCAGCAATAACGACAACATCAATATCGCCAAGCAAACGGTCGCCAGCCTGACGGCACAAAACCCAGAAACCGGAGAAATCGAGCCCTGGCTCGCGAGTGACTGGACGGTCAGCGATGACGCGACCGAGTTCACCTTCACCCTGCGTGATGACGCCACCTTCTCGGACGGTTCCCCGATTGACGCCGAGGCAGTCAAAGCGAACTTCGAGAAGATCGTGGAACTCGGCACGGTAGCCCCGCTCGGCTCAAGCTACCTGCTCGGGCTCGACTCGATCACGGTGGTGGACCCGAGCACCGTCACAATTAAGTTCGCGCAGCCCTCGGCCCAGTTTTTGCAGGCAACCTCAACCCACGCACTGGGTCTGATTTCGGTCGACTCGGTAGAACTCAGCCAGGAAGAACGATGCGCGGGTGACTACATCGGCTCGGGCCCGTTCATCCTGGAAAGCTACACCCCGAATACCGGGGCTGAACTCTCCAGTCGGGAAGATTACGCCTGGGCACCGGCATTCTCGGAGAACCAGGGTGCTCCCTACCTGGACACACTGAGTTTCACGGTCATCCCGGAATCCTCCACGCTGACCGGCGCACTGCAGTCGAACCAGATTCAGTCTTCGGCAAACATTGCCCCGCTCGATCAGACCGTCCTATCGGACGCCGGTTACTCGCTCGACAATCGTGCGAATCCCGGCATGGTCTACACCTGGCAGCCGAATATAGAGCACCCGGTGTCGGGTGACGAGGCCGTGCGGCAAGCGATGCTGCGAGCAATTGACCGGCAGGCAATCGCCGACCTCCTCACCGAGTTCGATCGTCCCGCAACCTCGCTGCTCTCGGACTCCACACCGAACTACAGCGACCAGTCCGACTTGCTTGCGTACAACCCCGAGGAAGCAAAACAGATCCTCGATGACGCCGGTTGGGTTGAAGGTAGCGACGGCATTCGGGAACGCGATGGCGAAAAGCTCTCCTTCACGATCCGCTATTGGCAGCCGACCACCGACCAGCTGCAGCTGATGCAGCAGCAGCTGCGCGAGGTGGGCATCGACATGCAGATCGAGCAGACCACAGTTGCCGACATGTTCGCGACCATGAACGATGAGGGCAACACCGGCCAGTGGTCAAACCTGACCCGTGCCGACGCGGACGTCCTCACCTCGACCTTCGGCCCGAACGCGCTGTTCAACGCCCATCGAAACAACCCGGCCACGGATGAGCACCTCGCTGCACAGGCAACGCTGCTCGACCCGGAAGAGCGCCAGGTTGAGGTTGACGCAACAGTTCGCTCGATCCTAGAAAGCGCCGACGTAATCCCGGTATTCCAGCTTTCGACCACAATCGTGTCGGCTCCGAACACCCACGGCGTCGCCTTCGACGGCTCCACCCGCATCGACTTCCAGAATGCCTGGACGGAGTAACGCTTGGGCTTATACCTACTGCGTCGAATCGGCTTCGGAATCTTCGTAATCTGGGCCGCATTTACGATCGTCTACTTCATCCTCTACCTGCTGCCCGGCGACCCGGTCGCCGCGGCAGTGGGTGCAGGGGGAGTGGGCTCTACGGAGCTCATTGAACAAAAACGCGAAGAACTCGGGTTTAACCGGCCCTGGTATGAACAGTACTTTTCGGCGCTGTTCGGCTTGATCGTGGGCGACTTCGGGGCAACATTTGCAACCGGCGAGCCCGCCATAGACCGCGTACTCGCGGCTCTGCCCAGCACCCTGCGCCTTGCTGGCCTTGGATTCGTATTCACCATCATCATCGGCATCGGTATGGCACTTCTTGCCACGCTTCCGCGCGCGAACTGGGTTCGACAGTTCATCGGCGGGCTTCCGCCAATCGCCGTTGCCGTGCCGTCCTTCTGGCTCGGTATCGTGCTGCTGCAGGTGTTCTCCTTCGGACTGGGCTGGTTTCCTGCCTTTGACAACCACGACTTTGCCTCGCTGGTGCTCCCGGCGTTGACCCTCGGAATTTTCACCGGCTCCTACCTCGCCCAGGTACTGACTTCGAGCCTGCGCTCGGAAATGAGTTCGGCCTACGTTGAACAGGTTCGCGCGAAAGGTGCTAGCCGTAACTACCTTGTATTCCGTCACGCCTTCCGCAATGCATCTCTTCCCGGACTGAACATCGCGGGCGTACTCATCGGTGGGCTGCTTGGTGGCACCGTGGTGACCGAAAAAGTCTTCTCCCGAGACGGGCTTGGCAGAGTGCTCCTCGACGCCGTATCGGCTCAGGAAATCTCAATCGTGCTGGCAGTCGTTGTCCTCGCCGCAATTGCCTTTGTCGTGATCACACTCATCGTGGACTTTTTAACCCCCCTCATCGACCGACGAATTGTAGTCCGCGCGCAGCGCGCGAGCGCCTAGGAAGGAGCGATTATGACCGAAGCAATTGTTGTCAACGCTCAGACCGAGACGCCGAACACCTCGCCGGTGAAACCACCCAGCGCGAAGGGCTTTCGCGGTCCGAATCGTTGGCGCGCCATCGGCAGCAATATCGCTTTTGGCATTGCCTGTCTGATCATCGCGGTTGTCATTGCCTGGGCAATCTGGCCGGAGTTCTTTACCAAATACGGTCCGACCGAACCGATTCCTGGTGGCCGCCTGTTGCCGCCGTCTGCGGAGCATCCCTTCGGTACCGATAATCTCAGCCAAGATGTCTATTCGCGCATGGTGTTCGGAACCTACACCTCGGTCACCGCAGCGGCTCTCGCAGTACTCGGTGGATTTCTCGCGGGAAGCCTGATTGGCCTCCTCGCCGGTTATCTGCGCGGTTGGGTGGATGAGGTACTCATGCGGATTGTGGATGTGTTGCTGTCGATCCCTTCCATCCTGCTTTCGCTCGCCATCGTGGCTTCGCTCGGCTTCGGTATCGTGAATCTCGCTATTGCCGTTGGAATTACCTCCACCGCGGCCTTTGCCCGGGTGATGCGATCCTCGGTGCTTCGAGAAGCGGAAGCGGTCTATGTGGAAGCCGCACGGATGAGCGGTGCCCGCTGGCCAGCAGTGATCGGCCGCCACGTGCTTCCGAACTCCATTACCCCGGTGCTCGCCATGGCAGCCCTGGAGTTCGGTACCGCGCTGCTGGCGATCTCAGCGCTGAGTTATCTGGGCTTCGGTGCACCGGCCGACGTCCCCGAATGGGGGTCACAGGTCTCGCTGGGCCGTGACTACATTGCCACCGCAGGCTGGCTGACCACATTCCCCGGGCTCGTGATCGTTGCCGTGGTGCTCGCCGCCAATGTTATTTCGAACCGACTGAACCGAGGAGTGCGCCGCAAATGAGTGAAGACACTGCACTGCCGCTGCTCGAAGTCACGGATCTCCACGTGAACTATCTGGTGCGTGGCCAAGAAGTACCCGCCGTTCGTGGTGTCGACTTGACCCTGAACGCCGGTGAAATCGTCGCCATTGTGGGGGAGTCCGGTTCGGGTAAATCCACTGTGGCGAAGGCGATATTGCACCTGCTCGCCGAGAACGGACGCGTGCGTGCCGAACGCATGAGCTACGCCGGCCAGGATCTACGCACCCTGAGCCGCCGGGAATGGCGGAAGATCCGCGGCGCCGAGATCGCGCTCGTCCCGCAGGACCCGACCCTCTCGCTGGACCCACTCATGGCGGTGGGCACGCAGGTTGCGGAGACCATACGCATCCACAAGCAGGGAACGAAGCAAGAAGCCCAAGCCCGAGCAATTGAATTGCTTGCCAATGCTGGAATCCCCGATGCCGAGCACCGTGCCAAACAACTGCCATCCGAGTTCTCCGGTGGGATGCGCCAACGCGCACTGATCGCCTCAGCCCTCGCCGGTGGCCCCAAACTGCTTGTGGCAGATGAACCGACTTCGGCTCTGGACGTCACCGTGCAGCGACAAATCCTCGATCGTCTCGAACAGCTTCGCGATGAGCTGGGCATCGCCGTGCTGCTGATCACCCACGATCTCGGCGTGGCAGCAGACCGAGCAGACCGTGTCGTTGTGATGCAGCACGGAGAAGTCGTGGAATCGGGCGTCGCGGCCACCGTGCTCGCGAACCCCGAACACGACTACACCCGCCGACTGCTTGCGGCCGCTCCCGGGCTGGGAAACACCGCGGTCACGCAGCGCACCCCCGAGCCGCAGGCAGAAGCGAAGACCGTATTGCGTCTGACGGACCTTCGCAAGGAGTTCTCGATTCGCGGCTCCACGGAAAGCGTGGTCGCCGTAGACGGTGTTTCCCTGACGATTCGTCAAGGCGAAACTTTTGGACTTGTCGGTGAATCCGGTTCGGGCAAATCGACCACCGCGCGTGTGGCCCTGCACCTCGAGCGCGCAACTGCGGGCACCATCGAGTTTGCTGGTGAGGATGTGACCGAGATCCGTGGCGAAGCGCTGCGGCAACTCCGGCGTCGCTTCCAACTCGTGCACCAGAGCCCCTACGCATCCCTCGACCCGCGCATGCGCATCGGCGAGATTATTCGTGAACCCCTGCGCTCATTCAAGATCGGTTCCCGAAGCGAACAACTCGCGCGGGTGACGGAGCTCCTCGACGCGGTGGCTCTTCCCAAACACTATGCCGACCGGCGTCCGGATGAACTCTCCGGCGGTCAGCGCCAGCGCGTGGCCATCGCACGGGCACTCGCCACCGGACCCGAGTGCATTGTGCTCGACGAGGCGGTCTCAGCGCTCGACGTCTCCGTGCAGGCACAGGTACTGGAACTCCTCGCGCGGCTGCAGCGAGAAACCGGGGTGGCGTACCTCTTCATTAGCCATGATCTCGGCGTAGTTCGCGAGATCTCGCATCGCGTTGGCGTGCTTCGCCGCGGTGAACTGGTTGAGACCGGACCCACCGACTCGGTACTCGCCCGTCCCGAACATCCCTACACCCAGGCCCTCATTGAGGCGATCCCGGGTGGTCGACTTCGACCTCAGGAGAATTACTCATGACTAAGACCGCATTTGGACTGGCACTGGGCATCGACGGAGTCGGTTGGCACCCCGCCGCCGAGCGCACGGATGCCGCATCCCGCCCCGCTGATCCCAAGTTCTGGAGCCGCATCATCGGGCAAGCGGAAAACGCGGGGTTCGACCTGGCCACGTTCGAAGACCAGTTGGAGCTTCCTGCCGGCAGCGGCCACAGTGCACGCTTCGACTCCTTCTCCCTGGCGAGTTGGCTGGCACCGCAGACGAGCCGGATCGGTCTCGTACCTGCCGCAACAACCGCGACCCAGGAGCCTTTCCACATCGCGACCGCCACGCAGACCCTGGATTTTACTTCCTCGGGCCGGGCCGGGCTGCGACTGCGAATCGGTCTCTACCCGGAAGAGCTTCGGGCAGCCGGACGTAAACCCCTGTTCAAGAGCACCGAAGAGTTCCTGCAACTTGAGCCTGCCGAGCAACAGCGGAACTATTACGAGGGCTTCGAAGAAGGGTGGGAATTCGCGCAGATCGTGCGACTGCTGTGGGACTCTTGGCAGGACGATGCTGAGATCCGCGATGTCGCAACCGGGCGCTTCCTCGACGCCGAGCGCATCCATAACCCTGACTTCCAAGGGGACTACTTCTCGGTATTTGGTGCCTCCATCACCCCGCGGTCGCCACAGGGGCAGCCGCCAGTCTTCGCACTTGCGCACCAAGAAGTCCCATATGAATTCGCATCCGCAGCCGCTGACGTCGCATTCATCACACCCTTCGATGAAGCTGACCTGATCCGTCGCCGGGAAGGCGCGGAAGCAGCCGCCAAGCGAGTGGGCCGCGAGGGGACGCCACTGCAAATATGGCCAGATATCGCTGTCTCCGTCGGTGAAGAAGGCCAGAACCGACTCGATGAACTCAACGAGGTCCTCGGCGAAGAATTCGTAACCGACACCGGAATCTTCGCTGGCACCGCTGGAGAGCTGGTTGAACTCATCGTCTCCTGGCATGAACAGGGGCTTCACGGCGCGCGACTGCGCCCACTTAGCACCAGCGCCGACCTCGCAGTGCTCGCCGATGAGGTACTCCCGAAGCTGCACAGCGCGGGCATTGCACCTGCGGACGCCACCGCAGCTACCCTCCGAGCACGACTTGGACTTCCGATCGCCGAGAACCGCTTCGTCGGCACCGCACCATTCACCGCAGATTTCCACGCCGCCAAGGAGACCCTCGCATGACTCAGCACCGTCAAATTCACTTTGCTGCGCACTTCCCAGGCGTCAACCAACAGACCGTCTGGTCACATCCAGAAGCCGGTAGCCAAATCGAATTCGAATCCTTCCGCCGGTTTGCGCAAATCGCGGAGGCCGGTTTCATGGACTATGTCTTCCTCGCGGAAGGCCTGCGACTGCGTGAACAGAAAGGGAAGCTGCACGAGCTCGATGTTGCCGGACGCCCCAACACCGTGGGCGTGCTCTCCGCACTCGCCGCGGTGACCGAACACATCGGCTTGGTCGGTACGCTGTCCGCCACGTTCAACGAGCCCGCTGACATTGCTCGACAGCTGCAAACCCTCAACGTGCTTTCGAATGGTCGCGCCGGATGGAATGTGGTGACCACCTCGAATGAGTTCACCGGGGCGAACTTCCGACGGGGCTTCTACCTCCCCCTCGAAGAGCGCTACCCGCGGGCACAGGCCATGGTTGATGCGGCGCGCCGAATTTGGGGCACCAAACCCGGCGATCGCGAGCACCTCGTCGCAGAACACGGGGGCCTCCTCGACTTTGAAACCACCGGCACTGTCCCGAGCGCGCCGGGTGAATATCCGGTCTTCGTCCAGGCCGGGATGTCCCCGCAGGGCCGTGACTTCGCTGTCACGAACTCGGACATTATTTTCTCGCACTACGGTGGCTTCGAAGCGGCACGCGCCTTCCGCGCGGATATTTCTGAGCGCCTGGCAGCGAAGGGCCGCGCCGCCGATGACCTCAAGGTGATGCCAGCGATGACAATCGTGCTGGGTGACACCGAGGTCGAGGCAAAAGAACGCGCACTCGAGATTCGTCGCGCGCAGGTGAGTCCGCAGACCGCCATTTCTTACGTTGAGCAGGTGTGGGGACGAGATCTGTCCGACTACGACCCGGACGGACCGCTACCCACCGTCGAACCCATCGAGGCAAAGGCCGCCGAGGGCTGGGTAAACACCTACGACGACCGCTTCGAGCGCGTCGCGAAGTGGCGCGAGCTTGCCGAACGAGAGAACCTCTCGATTCGCGATATCGCCGTTCGTGAGTACACCCGCGACGAGTTTGTGGGAACGCCCGAACAGGTCGCGGACACACTCATCCAGGCGGTCGACGGCCGCGCTGCTGACGGATTCACGCTTGTCGGACACCTGGTCCCCGAAGGACTCAAAGACATCGTGGAGCGCGTCATCCCAATCCTGCAGGAACGCGGCGCCTACCGCACCGAATACCCGCAGAACGCCAATTTGCGCGAGCTCATGGACACCACGGCGGCACCCCTGGAACAACTCGAACCGGCCGGAACGTCAGCATGACGGGTTCAACGCGCCGTGCTGCCCGACTCGTCGACCACGACGGGCATCTCGCGACCCGCTGCATCACCTTCGTGGGCGCGGGACCGCGGACAGCGGGCGTTGTTGAGCGGCTTGTCGCCAGTCAGGCAGAGATTGATCAACGACCGCTGATTTTGCACCTGATTGACCCCTATCCGCCGGGCGCCGGTCGGATTTGGCGGGATGACCAGTCGGGTCTGTTGACGCTGAACTCGATGGCCTGCGACGTCACGATGTTCACGGACGAGTCCTGCACGATTGATGGTCCCGTCGTGAACGGACCCGACCTGGCGACGTGGGCAAAAGAAGTGCGCGAGGGGCGCATCCGTAATATCGACATTGACCCGATTGCCGATCCGGAACTCGCGGAAGAACTGCAATCGCTCACCCCGACCAGCTTTCCCACTCGACGCTTGCATGAGCGTTATATGACCTGGTTCCTCGAGCAGGCCGTAGACAGGCTCAGCGAGGGGTCGAAGGTGATGTGGCACCGGGAAGAGGTCGTCCAAGTTGCCGATGACGCTTCTGGTGCACAGGTTGTCACGCTCTCGAATGGTGACCAGCTCACCACCGATCTGGTGATCTACTCCTTCGGTCACCTCGGGAGTGAAGTCACGGGTGAAGCACGCTACTTCAGCGACTTTGCTGCCCTGAAAGGTTCGCTATATCTGCCACCTTCCTACACCGCCGATATTGACCTGGGTGGCTTTGAACCGGGCTCCGAGGTGATCGTCCGCGGCCTCGGACTCGTCGGGATTGACCTGATGGTGCTCCTCACCCTCGGTCGGGGTGGGAAATTCGTGCGCAATGACGACGGGGTACTCGAATACCGGCCCTCGGGACACGAACCGAAGCTGCTGTTCGGGTCACGACGGGGGGTTCCCTATCGCTCCAAGGTGTCATCCAGCCCACGGGGTGCGAAATACACCCCACGCTATTTTGATGCGGATGTCGCGAGGCAAGTCGCCGAATCAACTCCGGGACTGGACTTCAGCGACCATATTTATCCACTCATCCGACGCGAAGTGCTGCACGCGTACTACCTCGAACTGTTCACCGGGTCACCGGATCGAGTCGCCATCGAGTGGGCGGAATTCCTGGTGGGACTCGATAGCCTCGACCTCGACGGTGATGAATATGCGGCGTTGACCGAGCGGGCTATTCCGGACCCGGCGGACCGTATGGACCTCGGTCACTTCGACCGTCCGCTCGCGGGTGTCCGCCTGGGATCGGCGGATGCGCTGCAACAGTGGATGCGGGAATACATCCTGCACAATCTCGAGCGCAGCACGAATCCGCGGTATTCCGAGATGCAAGCACTCTTTAATGGGCTGCTCTACGCATACATGGCTGCATCCGAGATCGCGACATCGCCGAACTGGGATCCCACTTCATTCGCGCGCGAATACCAGCGACGCTGGTACAAGTTCTTCAGCTATATTGCCTCCGGCCCGCCACCCGAACGGCTAGAACAGCTGCATGCGCTTTCCGAAGCGGGTGTCGTCGAGTTCCTTGGCGCCGGGGTGCTGGTCTCGGCGGATAATGAGACCGGTGAATTTGTCGCGAAGAGCGCGACAATTCCCGGCGAGCGACGCACCCGCGCGCTCGTGGATGCGTGGCTGCCGGAAGCGAGTGTCGAACACACCGACTCGCGAGTGCTGCGTGACCTATTGGAATCCGGTGCGGGGCGTGAACAAAGAGTTGCTTCGATCGGCAACGGTCTTGTCGAAGTTCGCATCTCAGACTCGCGCGTGATCCGCAAAGGCGGGGGAGTGCATCCTCGTCGTTTCGCGGTCGGCCCCGGCACGAGTCGGCCGAACGCGGGTGCCTTCTCGCGTCCGAATATCAACGCATTGGCATTCAGAGAATGGGACGCCCTAGCGAGAGCAATACTTACGGAACTGCGAAGTATTCGCGACGCTGCTGGTACTCCGGAGACCACACCGGGAGGGCAGGAACGTACGTCCGAGGGGAGTACGGACACCAACGATCTCGAATCAGCGTTTGATTCCGCGGCATACTACAGTCCCGAAGGTGATGTAGAGGACCTCATTCCTCGCTGACCCGTGCCTGAACGGCGGGAGCATCCTGTGAGGAAGGACCGGGTTCGGTCTTGCAGGATGCCAGCCGTAGGCTAAGGCGCATGAGTGAATCTGAGAACGTCTCGATTGGTGACCAGCTCCGCGACCGTGTCCAACTCGGTATGCCCGGTGTGGTCCGCCGATTGAGTGAGCTTGTGCGCATCCCCTCGGTGAGTTGGGATGACTTTGACCGGGCCGAGGTGCAGCGCAGTGCCGAAGCCGTGCGAGAGCTCTTTGCCGCCACCGAGCTTTTCGACGAAGTGACAATCCACCAGTATGAGGATGCAGACGGTCGACTCGGCCAGCCGGCCGTCCTCGCGCACCGCGATCCGCTGCCGGGGTATCCAACAGTGTTGCTGTACGCGCATCACGACGTCCAGCCTCCGGGGGATGCGGAGAAATGGCAGACACCGATCTTCGAACCCACCGTGATTGGCGATCGCCTCTACGGTCGCGGTGCGAGCGATGATAAAGCGGGCATTTTGGTGCACGTCGGCGCCCTGGAATCGTTGCGAGATGTCCTTGAAGCGCGACAGGAACCCTTCGGCATTGGCGTATCCATTCTGATTGAAGGCGAAGAAGAAAACGGATCCCGCAGTTTCTCGCGTTTCCTTGAGGAGCACCGCCGGGAACTTGAAGCCGACTACATCATCGTCGCCGATAGCGACAATGCGAGCCCCGAGACACCCTCACTGACCGTGGCATTGCGGGGCAACGTTACGTTTAACCTCACGGTCCGAACACTTCGCCATGCCTCGCATTCGGGTATGTATGGCGGACTCGCACCGGACGCCATGCTTGCGACGATCCAACTTCTGAACACGCTGTGGGACGAGCAAGGCGCCACTGCCGTGGCCGGGCTCGAGAGCCATGAGGCAACCGTGCCGGATGCGGATGAAGCGCAATTGCTTGCGGAGGCCGGGGTGATTGGTGGGCAACTGGTCGGTCAGGGACCGCTGAACTCCCGGATGTGGTACCAACCAGCGATTACCGTGACGGGCATTGACGCACCCAACGTGGCTAATGCATCCAACACCCTCTTACCGGAAGTGCGTGTGCGTATCTCTGCTCGAGTAGCACCCGGGCAGCCCGCGCGGGAATTTGCGGATGCACTCTTGGCACACCTTCGCGCACACGCACCGTTTGGTGCCGAACTTGAAATCGACTCGCTTGATATCGGCGAACCTTTCCTCGTGGATGCGCAGGGTGAAGGTGTTGCCCGGATGCTCACGGCGCTTGGGGAAGCGTGGGACACGACTCCGGTCGAAGCCGGCATCGGCGGATCCATTCCGATGATCTCCGAATTGATGGCACGGTTTCCCGCCGCACAGGTACTCGTCACCGGCGTAGAAGATCCGGGAACCAAGGCGCATTCACCAAACGAATCACAGCATCTTGGGGTGCTCCGGCGTGCAATCGAGGCAGAAGCGAGATTTCTTGCGAGCCACCTCAAGTAGTGAGGATCGCCCGATTGCAGCAGTCCGCTGCGGAAGAATTCGGCAATTGGTGGAATAATTTCCTGCGAGTCGGCGTTGAGGCGAAGACGACGCACGAACGTGTCGAGGACTGTTGATGAGGAGGAACCATGACGACTGCGCTGAACGGCATTACCGTCACTGAAAACAGCCACAATGTGACGCTTACCCAGGCTGCGGTGGACAAGGTGAAGGCACTGCTGAACCAGGAGGGCCGCTATGATCTGCGCCTGCGCGTAGCAGTGCAGCCCGGTGGCTGTTCCGGTCTGATTTACCAGCTCTATTTCGACGAGCGCGAGTTGGAAAACGACGCGAGCGTCGACTTCGACGGCGTCGAACTCATCATTGACGAGATGAGCATCCCGTATCTGGACGGTGCGTCGATCGATTTTTCCGACACGATCGAAAAGCAGGGCTTCAACATTGACAATCCCAATGCCGGCGGGAGCTGTGCCTGCGGTGATTCGTTCCACTAAAGCTATCGATCCCCGTCCCTTCGCGGACGACAGTGGCGTCAGTGCGGCGCTCACATCCTGCTGGGTGTGGGCGCCGCACTGCTTTCCGAAAGACCCCTTGCAGTCAGTGAACTATTTGGTGAAACACGCCACGCGGGCTTTGCCGATTGACAAGCGAGTGTCGGAATAGGGCTACACTGGGAATCGTCTGTATGCGTCTTCTCGAAAGGTCCAACGTGCGGAAGAACCACCGTAAAAAGTGGACAGCGCTCTCGTTGAGCGGTGTCCTAGCGCTCGTGCTCTCTGGATGCACGGCTCAGGAACTCAATGGCTACATGCCTGGCCTTCCGGGTACGACCGACGTCGGTGACATGACTGCTACCTTCTGGGTGAACTCCTGGGTAGTCCTGTTGGCAATCGGTTTCTTTGTCTGGGGCCTCATCATTTGGGCGACGGTTGTGTACCGCCGCCGGAAGAATGAGGTGGGTCTTCCCGTCCAGATGCGCTACCACATGCCGATTGAAATCCTCTTCACGGTTATCCCGGTTGTGCTGGTGGGTGGCTTCTTCGCCTTCACCGCACGCGACCAGGCCATCGTGGAGGACAACTGGGCTGCTGACGAGCTTGACGTGCGCATTGAGGTGTACGGCAAGCAGTGGGCTTGGGACTTCAACTACCTCGAGGTTGAAGGCTCGCAGTACGACGGCGACGTCTACTACCAGGGTGTTCAGGCAGTCGAACTTCGTGACGCAGAGGGTAAGACGACCGGTGAAGTTGACTACGGTCAGCTCCCCACTCTCTATGTACCCGTGGGCGCGAACGTGACGCTCGACCTCAAGTCGCGCGACGTTGCTCACTCCTTCTGGGTTCCTGAATTCAACTACAAGGAAGACACCATCCCGGGCAAGACGAACGAATTCTCTTTCGTCGCCGAGCGCGAGGGCGTGTACATCGGCAAGTGCGCCGAGCTCTGTGGTGAATACCACTCGATGATGCTCTTCCAGGTCGAGGTTGTCTCGGAAGCCGAGTACAACGACTACATCCAGTCGCTCCGTGACCAGGGCAACACGGGCGCACGCGGTGACGAATACAACCGCGAACTTGACAACCCGGGCACCAGCGTCCCGGTCATCCAGCATGAAGAAGAAGAGCACTAGGGCAGGGTGAAATGACTTCTACATTGAATAGACCTGCTGCCGCTGGCTCCGAGCCAGTCGCAGAGCAGGACCTATCGGTCAACAAGACCGGTAGGAAGGGCAATCTGATTTTGAAGATGCTCACCACCACCGACCACAAGATGATCGGGTACATGTACTTCGTATCCTCGGTCGTGTGGTTCTGCATCGGTGGTGTGATGGCACTGCTTATCCGTGCGCAGCTCTTTGAGCCGGGCATGGAGCTCATCGCCAACAAGGAGCAGTACAACCAGCTGTTCACGATGCACGGCACGATCATGCTGCTGATGTTCGCGACTCCGCTGTTCTCGGGCTTTGCGAACGTCATGGTTCCGCTGCAGATCGGTACCGCCGATGTCGCGTTCCCGCGACTGAACGCATTCGCATACTGGCTGTACTCCTTCGGTGCCGTCATCGCGGTGATGGGCTTCCTGACTCCGGCAGGTGCGGCGTCCTTCGGTTGGACCGCATACACGCCCCTGTCGCTATCGACCTACTCACCGGGCGTCGGCGGTGACCTGTGGATCGCCGGACTGGCGATGACCGGTTACGCCACCATCTTCGGTGCGGTGAACTTCATCACGACCACGATCACGATGCGTGCTCCGGGTATGACCATGTGGCGTATGCCGGTCTTCACCTGGAACATTCTGATCACCTCGATCCTCGTCCTGTTCGCATTCCCGGTGCTCACCGTGGCCTGGTTCGCGCTGCTGATGGACCGCGTGCTGTTGACCCATATTTATGACGTGGATGCTGGCGGTGCGATCCTCTACCAGCACCTGTTCTGGTTCTTCGGCCACCCAGAGGTGTATGTGATCGCGCTACCGTTCTTCGGTATCGTGTCCGAGATCTTCCCGGTGTTTAGCCGGAAGCCGATCTTTGGGTACAAGACGCTGGTTCTGGCCACGATTTCGATTGCCGCGTTGTCTGCTTCGGTCTGGGCTCACCACATGTACGTGACCGGTTCGGTGCTGCTGCCCTTCTTCGCTTTGATGACCATGCTCATCGCCGTGCCAACCGGTGTGAAGATCTTCAACTGGCTCGGTACGATGTGGCGCGGTTCGATCACCTTCGAGACACCGATGCTGTGGTCGCTGGGCTTCATCGTGAGCTTCCTCTTCGGTGGTCTGACCGGTGTCATCCTGGCTTCGCCGATGCTCGACTTCCAAGTCTCTGACACCTACTTCGTAGTTGCGCACTTCCACTACGTGATCTTCGGTACCGTGGTATTCGCCATGTTCGCTGGCTTCTATTTCTGGTGGCCAAAGTGGACCGGCAAGATGCTCAACGAAAGCCTCGGTAAGTGGCACTTCTGGTTGCTGTTCATCGGCTTCCACCTGACGTTCCTCGTCCAGCACTGGCTGGGTGTCATGGGTATGCCGCGTCGTTACTACACGTACCAGCCGGAAGATAACTTCACGTGGATGAACCAGGTGTCGACCATCGGTGCAATCATCCTCGCGGTATCGATGATTCCGTTCTTCTTGAACGTCTTCCTGACGCACACCCGTGGCAAGAAGGTGACCGTGAATGACCCGTGGGGCTACGGTGGCTCGCTCGAATGGGCGACCAGCTGCCCGCCGCCGCGTCACAACTTCACGTCGATCCCGCGCATCCGCTCGGAGCGTCCGGCATTCGACCTCAACCACCCGGAGTACTCGGCACCTGGCGCACACGATGAGCCGGTAGCTGTTGGCGGAAAGGCATAACGACTTACCATGCGTACAATTCGCAATATGCTCTGGGCGCTTACCGCCTTCTATCTGATCATGACCGTCGCCTATGCGGTATGGACTTCGATTGATGGAAACCCGGAATGGGTTGGTATTGTCGCCTTCTTCCTGATGACGCTGTTCAGCGCCTTCATCGCGTTCTACATGGGCTTTGAGAACAAGCCCTTCGCGAAGAAGCAACTTCCGGAAGACCGTGAGGATGCTGAAATTGCCGACGCCGATGAAGACCTCGGATTCTTCATGCCGCACACCATGTGGCCGTTCATCACGGCTGCAGCGGTTGCTGGAGTCTTTTGGAGCATCGCTGTTGGCTGGTGGCCGATCTTCTGGTTCATTCCGTTCGCGGTTGTGGGCCTGCTCGGTTGGATGTTTGAAACCTACCGAGGCAAGTTCGGCCACTAGGGTTTAGCCACTGCCAAAGAGGAGCCTGTTGGGACTCGTCGCATATACTCTGCGACATGTCCGAACAGGCTCCTTTGGCGTTCCAAGACCTCGTGAGCCATCGGCTCCTATCCCAGGGACTCGTATCGCCCACTGCGTCGCAAACCCCGCTGCAGGCCGCCGAACGGCTCGCTTGCACGCAGGGACAACACCTGGGCGGAGTCATTGCTGCCCTGGCCCTACGAAGTGGCGGCAACCCCACAGATGTGGTCGCCGCCTTTGACTCTGCCCATATCGTCCGCGCGTATCCGATGCGTGGCACCGTGTTCGCCGTTCCCGCAGCCGATGTGCAGTGGATGAGTGCAATAGCCGGTACCCGGTCGGTCCGCGCGGCCACCCGCAGGCGCATCGAACTCGGACTCACTGATGAGTATCTCGGCAGGATCAAAGAAGCGATCCTCCGGTTACTGGCGGAAGCGCCCGAGGGCGCGCTTTCCCGCGGCGAATTGAGTGACGGCCTCGAACAGAGCGGAACCCTACTCAACGCGGCACAGCGATATCACGTGCTGTTCACGCTGATCGCCTCCGGAACGTTGGTCTATGGCCCGCTGCGGGGGCGCGAGCATCTTGTGGTGAGCGCTGCCGATTGGTTGCCGGCGTCAGGAACCCTCGAAGCTCGGTTTAACGGCGATGAGCTAGCTGCCACTGCTGAATGGCTGCGTCGCTATCTCGTCGGCCACGGGCCTGCCACACTGCGAGATTTTGCGTGGTGGACGAAGCTGCCGCTGGGGCAGGTTCGAAAGGCAATGAATACTTTCCTGGGTGGTGCGGAGCTGGAGCATTATGGACTGAACGCCGCAGGCGAGCCGCTGTGGGGCGCTGGCGGATTGACTCCGTATGTAGAACAGAACCACGCTGCAATCGCCGCTGCGAGGCTCCTGCCGCCGTTTGATGAGCTGCTGCTGGGATATCAGGACCGCAGCGCCATAGTCTCGGACGACCACCACCGCAAAATCGATACGGCTCGCAACGGTGTTTTTAAACCCGTGGTGTATGCCAACGGCAGGATCGTGGCTACCTGGGGGAGCGAAGGATCTGGAAAAAACCGGCGACTCGTGGTTCGGCCATTTGAGAAACCCCTGTCCAAAGCTGCCATGCGGACGCTGGAACGCGCCTTTCTCAACTATCCGGAACGTCGCTAGTTCGCTCGTCGCTAGCACGCGCAGTGAACGAGTTGACGTAAAAGGGAAAAGAATGAGGGCTCCGATAAATCGGAGCCCTCATTCGATACTTAGGTTGTCGGTAGACCGCTAGTGCAGTTCACCGTGGCCGTGGTGCTTTGCAGCCTCCACTTCGGCCGGGGTAGCACCCTCGACGCGGTCAGCGAAGAACCAGCGCGACAGACGTGAGCGCAGCTTGCCCTTGGTCTTCCCCGTTTCAGGGTCGATGTATGGCTTGACCGGTGCAAACGTGTCGTAGTTGCTGAGCTCGAACTGCTCGGTCTCGGTAAGCGGCACGTGGATCTCCTGGAATTCACCGTGCGGCAGGCGAATAACGCGACCAGATTCGTGACCGTGGAGCGCAACCGCGCGGTCCTGCTTCTGCAACGCAATGCACGCGCGGTGCACCACGAAGAAGACGATGAACGTACCCGGGATGAGCCAGAACTGCAGGAAGTGAATCACGTGCTCCATCGCGAGCTGGAAGTGCGTCGCAATAAGGTCCGAGGAAGCCGCTGCCCACATAGTTGCGTAGAAGCTGATCCAAGCAGCACCGAGTGCCGTGCGGAACGGGGCATTGCGCGGACGATCGAGCAGGTGGTGCTCGCGCTTATCACCGGTGATCCACGATTCGAGGAACGGGTATACAAACAGGCCGATAACGAAGACACCCATGAGTGCGAACGGCACAAGGATCGCGAGTGAGAGCGTGAAGTTACCCAGCGGTACCTCCCACCCTGGCGGGATAAGACGCAGGGCGCCGTCACCGAACCCGATGTACCAGTCAGGCTGCGTACCAGCCGAAACAGGGGAGGGGTCGAAGGGGCCGTAGTTCCAGACCGGGTTGATTTGGAAGAACGAAGCGATCGTGAAGATCAGACCCATGATGATGAACATGAAGCCGACTGCCTTACCTGCGAAGACAGGCAGCACAGGGTTTCCGACAACATTGTTCTCGGTCTTACCGGGCCCAGGCCACTGCGTGTGCTTGTGGACGACCATCAGCAGCAAGTGCATCGCGAGGAACACGATCAGCAGCGCCGGCAGGATCATGATGTGCAGCGAGTACAGGCGGCCAACAATGTCGGTGCCAGGGAATTCGCCGCCGAACATGAGGAAGGAGATCCAGGTACCCACGAGCGGAATTGCCAGGATCATGCCGTCAACAATGCGAAGACCGTTACCCGAGAGCAGGTCATCGGGGAGCGAGTAGCCGGAGAAGCCCTCTAGCATCGCGATGATCCAAAGCACCAGACCGATAATCCAGTTCAGCTCGCGAGGCTTGCGGAAGGCGCCGGTGAAGAACACGCGGGCCATGTGGAGCATGATCGATGCCACGAACAGCAGCGCTGCCCAGTGGTGGACCTGACGCATGAGCAGGCCCCCTCGAATATCAAAGGAGATATCGAGGGTTGAGGCCATGGCGCCGGACATGCCAATACCCTTCAACGGCACGTACTGGCCGTTGTAGGTGGTGTGGGTCATGGTCGGGTCAAAGAAGAACGTCAGGAACGTGCCCGAGAGCAAGATAGCGATGAAGCTATATAGCGCCACCTCACCCAACATGAATGACCAGTGGTCGGGGAAGATCTTACGGCCGAATTCCTTGACGGCCCCCGAGATGCTCGTGCGCTCATCGATCCAGACCGAGGCCTTGGCAATGGCGCTGTCTTCTGCGACAGGCGACTTATACGTTGTAGTCATTACGACGCTCCCAGAAGGTCGGGCCAACAGGTTCGTGGAAGTCGCTCTGCGCAACAAGATAACCGTCATTGTCGACGGTGATCGGCAGCTGCGGCAGCGGGCGACCGGCCGGTCCGAAGATGACCTCACAGTGGTTGGTCACGTCGAACTGCGACTGGTGGCAGGGGCAAAGGAGGTGGTGAGTCTGCTGCTCGTAGAGTGCCACGGGGCAACCCACGTGCGTGCAGACCTTCGAGTAGGCCACGATGCCGTGATAGGACCAACCCTCGCGCTCCGGACGCTCGTTGAGGCGGTCTTCCGGCAGACGCATGAGCAATACGACGGCCTTTGCCTTGGCGTTCAGCAGCTCGTCGTGACCGAGGTCATTAAGTCCTTCGGGGATGACGTGGAACGCAGAACCAACGGTGACGTCGGAAGCCTTGATGGGGGTGCCCGATGGATCGCGAACGAGGCGCACACCCTCATCCCACATGGTCTCGCTGAGGAGCTTGACCGGATGCTCGTTATTTCCGTTGTAGAGGTCACGCAGCAGCACAATGCCAGGCAGGGGGAGCGCTAGGACTGCAGTAATCAGCGAGTTGCGGAGCAGCTTGCGACGGCTGAACCCTGATTCTGCGTCCGCCTGAGCAAAGATTTCCCCGACGCGCTTCGCGGTCGCGGGGCTCGCGCCGGTCTTGTGGCGCGCCTCGGACATCTCCTCGTCCTTCATGAGGTACTTCGCCCAGGCAACCGTGCCGACACCCACGGCCAGCATTGCCAGTGCGATACCGATACCGATGAAGAAGTTATTCCCACGTACGGAAGTGATGTCCTCACGCGAGATCGGCCAAACGAAGTACGCGACAATCGCGAAGATCGAGGCGACCAATGAGACCCAGAACAGCGCGACGATCCAGCGCTGTGCGTTCTTTTCCTTATTCGGGTCGCTGTCGGTCACTCGGTGTCCGTGTTCCGGATGACCCGGGTCTTCGAAACTTTCTGCGGCGATAAGCGCCGTTCCGGAGTTCCCCGAGCGATCGGACGAATTGGCGGTACGGAGCTCCCCGCCGTGTTCGTCTTCAGCCATGGTTGTCCCTTTCTGGGTTGAAATTCGGAGTTAAAATCTTGTGCTTAGGAAGAGTTAGTTCGGGCGGTTGGTGAGCCAAATCGCAAATGCGACTGAACCACCGATGCCGAATACCCAGATAAAGAGACCTTCAGCGACGGGGCCAACACCACCGAGGTTGTAGCCACCGACCATGTTGGTGTTGTCAGTCATCCACACGATTGCTGTGATGATGTCTGCCTTGTCCTGTGCAGTGAGGTTCGTGTCACTGAACACAGGCATGTTCTGTGGGCCGGTCTGCATGGCTTCGTAGATGTGGACCGGATCCACAGTCTGCAGCTCGGGAGCGTACTTACCTTCGGTCAGCGCACCACCGGCGGCAGCAACGTTGTGGCACATGGCGCAGTTGATACGGAAGAGCTCGGCACCGTGCGCGGCATTGCCATCAGCCTGCGTGTACTTGGAGTCGGGAATCGCGGGGCCAGGGGCGAGTGATGCCACGTAGGCAGCCATCTGCAGCGTCTGTTCTTCGGTGAACTGGTTCTGCTTGGACGGCGCTTGCGGTGCGTTCTTCTGCATGGGCATACGACCGGTGCCAACCTGGAAGTGGACCGAGGCGGAACCGACACCGATCAAGCTCGGACCGTTGTCGGTACCGACGGCGTCCATACCGTGACAGGTGGCGCAGTTTGCGCTGAACAGCGCCTCACCTTCGGCGATGGTCTCGGTGGCGGTCATGTCGACCTCCACGGTGTCTTCAGCAGCATTCGCAACCAGCGTGTCTACTGCTCCGTAAGCACCACCTGAAAGCAGGAGTCCGACGCCGAGTAGTGCGGCCGTTGCGAGCGGTGTCCGACGTGAGCGTTTGCGTGACTTCTTCGCAGACGACGGGGACTTCGTGGCAAGTGACATTGAAAAAACTCTCTCGACTGGGGCTAATGCGCCGTTAGGCGATGAACGGAAGGAGGTAGATGACGAAGAACAGGCCTACCCAGACCACGTCAACGAAGTGCCAGTAGTAGGAGATGGCCATCGCGCTCTGCATTTCGCGCTGCCCCATCTTCTTTACCGCGTACAGACGAGCAATCACCACGAAGAAGGCAAGGATGCCGCCGAGCACGTGGAGGCCGTGGAAGCCAGTCGACATGAAGAACACGCTGGTGTAGGCGTTCAGGTTGAGGACATAGCCCTCGCTCACGAGGGTTGCGTACTCCCAGACCTGACCGCCCATGAAGATCGAGCCGAGCACTGCCGAGAGGTAGTACCACTCAACCGTGCCCCAGCCCTTGCCCTTGATGCGGAAACGCTGGCCGCGTTCGGCAGCCATAACGCCAAGCTGGCAGGTCACCGAACTCGAGACCAGGATGAGCGTGTTAATGACGGCGAAGGGGATGTTCAAGACATCGTGGCCAGCAGCGAACTGCTCTGGCGCCATCGCGCGGAGCGTGAAGAAGATCGCGAACAGGCCCGCGAAGAACATCACTTCCGAGCCAAGCCACACGATGGTGCCAATGGCTACGGTGTTTGGACGGTGCACACGAGGTGCCGATGATGCAGGATTTAGGGAAGTCACAGTTCCCATTATGACCGATTTCTCAGGTTCGCAAAGTTTGCGCACCCTGGCGAGTCTCGCTATCGAGAAATTATCGCGCCCGCATCCGAGAAGTCTCGTTCCACGGGGAGTTAATAGGTGGATATACACTTCTTCCCATGACGGATCTCCAGACGTGGCCCCAAATGCTCGAATCCCTGCTTGACGGCCTGAATCTCTCGGTTCGACAGGCTACCTGGGCGATGGAACAAGTCATGCAGGGCAAAGTATCCGAGGCCAAACTTGCGGCGTGGTTAATAGCGTTGCGCGCCAAGGGAGAAACGGTGGAGGAACTGGTCGGGTTTCGGGATGCCGTGCTCGCCCACGCGCTACCGATCGATATCACTCCGTGGGGCCTAGATATTGTCGGCACCGGTGGTGACATGATCGGTACGGTGAACGTCTCAACGATGTCGTCGTTTGTGATCGCGGCCGCGGGCGTGCCAGTGATTAAGCACGGCGGACGGGCCGCCTCTGCGAAGTCCGGTGCCTCAGACGTCCTCACAGCCCTGGGCGCCCATCACAGCTCGGCACCAGCGGCCCTGAAGCAGGTGTTTGAAGAGACCGGCATGACCTTCCTCTATGCCTCTTTGTTCCATCCCGGTTTTGCTCATGCTGGTGTCGTCCGCAAGGAGCTCGGCGTCTCGACGGTATTCAATTACCTTGGGCCGCTCACGAACCCGGCGCGCGCGGAGGCCTCTGCAGTCGGCGTCGCTAAGCATGAAGCGATCCCGCTTATTACCGGTGTGTTCCGCACACGTGGTGCGGCGGCGCTCGTCTTCCGCGGGGATGACGGGCTGGATGAGTTGACAGTGACCGGGTACTCCCACATTTGGGAAGTCGCTCGAGGTGACATTGCGGAGCATGACATCCACCCGCGAGATCTGGGTTTGGGGACCTATGATCTGGAGGAGCTCTTGGGTGGCACTCCGGAGGAGAACGCTGAGATCGCCCGCGAGACGCTTGCCGGGCGAGGAAGGAACGCGGTGCGTGACATTGTGCTCCTCAACTCTGCGGCTGGCATGGTTGCCTTTGACCTCGCCAAGGACCCTGATTCGGTCGAACGGCCCATCCGCGACCGCCTCGTGGAGAAGATTTCGGTGGCTCGTGAGACGATCGAATCGGGCGCAGCCCTGAAACAAATTGATTGTTTTGTCGCGACGACGAATCGCTTGAAGTCAGCCGAATAATCAACACTGCTCAGACGTAAAAAACGAGAGGGGAACCACTATGTCCGAGGAAATCCGCAGCACCGTGACGTTGGTGAATGAGACCGGCCTGCACGCGCGCCCCGCAGCCGACTTTGTGAAGACCGCGAGTTCCTTTGACGCGCAAATCAAAGTGAACGGTGTGGATGCAAAGAGCCTGCTCGGAATTATGGCAATGGGAGCCAAAAAGGGTACCGAGCTGGAACTCGTCGCCACGGGCGCACAGGCACAGGAAGCAATTGATGGCCTGGTTGCTCTCGTGGAGTCTGGCTTCTCCGAATAGGCATACACTGCTGCAATGGCCAAATCTCGAGATTCGGATGAATCCGAAACCCGCGTCCTGGCATTGGAATTTCGTACTCCGTTACGCCAGACAAGTCTCTCGATCATTGGCATTACGTTTGTGGCCTGGGTCGTTTCCTTCTTCCTGTTTGGATATGGAACCGACTTGGGCCGCACCCAAATCCAGGTTAGCGGCCTAGGCGACGTATTCTTCAGTTGGCTGCTGATTGCGGTGCTCGTTTGTGCGGGTTACGGGCTGGGCTATTTGCTGCTTCGTAAGCTCGCACAAGGACAGCGTGCATATCAAGAGCGCGACGTTATTCGTCTGGTGCTCGCCGAATCCTTGGCGACCACCTGCGGCGGTTATGCCGTTGGATTCTTGCCGATGACACTGATGGAGAATATGTTTGCGATGCTCGTGTGGTCGTTCGCAATCGGCTTTCTCTTTACCTTCGCAATTCTGATGCCGCGTTATGCCGCCGCGTGGAAGCGAGCTGTGGCCGAAGGCCGTCAATACTCTGGGTGAGTCGGCAGCTTTAAATTAGCTCCCGCATTTCGTTTTTGGGCCAATAAACCATGAACAGCGGCTAGCCTGGCGTCAATGCGGTCTTCGCATTGCAACGCTGAGTTTCACCGTAAGGGGGAGGACATCATGCAACTGAGCTGGATAAGTTGGATAATCATTGGTCTGATCGTCGGGCTGATAGCGCAGGCGATTACGAAGGATAAGCGAAAGCACCCGCTGTGGTTGACAGTAATTCTTGGCATCGTCGGCGGGATTGTTGGTGGCTGGATAGGCGGCTTCATTGTTGGGCCAGAAGCGCTTGAAGGCTTCTTCAATATCTGGGTGTGGCTCTTTGCGCTGGTGGGCGCCGTCATCGTCACCGCGATTTTCGAGGCAATCACCCGGGGTCGATCCAAATCATCGCGTTGATCGAGGCGGCTTGCCCGCTTCAGCTAGTCGGTCGGACCGTGTTGGTCCGGCCGATTTCTTTTCCTGAAGGCTCTTGAAGCGTGGCAATGTGTTGTGGCTTGCTCAAAGCGTTAACAAAACTGACCGAGTCCACAGTAATGTAGGCGTCGAGAGTTGGCCGACAAAGGAGTTGTCACATGTCAGAGGCATTCATTATCGATGGAGTTCGCACGCCAGTGGGGCGCTATGGCGGCGCACTGGCATCCATCCGACCCGACGATCTGGCCGCACTTGTCATCGGCGAGGTGGTAAAGCGTTCCAAGATCAATCCTGCAGCTGTGGAAGAGGTCATCTTTGGCAACGCCAACGGTGCGGGCGAGGAAAATCGCAATGTGGCGAGGATGGCCTGGCTCCTTGCTGATTTGCCACGCGAGGTTCCGGGTTATACCGTGAACCGGCTTTGCGCATCCGGGATGACCGCGATTATCAGCGCATCCCAAATGATCCGCTCCGGTGACGCGGACATTGTTGTCGTTGGCGGTGTCGAGTCAATGACCCGAGCTCCCTGGGTGGTCGAAAAGCCCGGGAAAGCTTGGGCGAAACCGGGGGAGTCCTATGACACCTCGATTGGTTGGCGCTTCCCAAATCCGCGCTTCGAGTCGGGTGAATTGTCTCGAGAAGGAAAAATGACCTACTCGATGCCCGAGACCGCCGAAGAGGTTGCTGAGCGGTTTGAGATTTCTCGGGAGGATGCAGACGCCTTTGCGGTGGAATCTCACAAGAAGGCCTTCGCCGCGATAGCAGCCGGGCGTTTCGATCGGGAAATTGTTCCCGTAGATGTTGTTGGTCGCAAGGGCGCGATCACGGTAGTGGACACCGATGAGGGGCCACGCGAGGGCACCACGATGGAGGTGCTGGCAAAGCTTCGTCCGGTGGTGAAACAGGGCGGTGTGGTTACGGCGGGTAATTCCTCTTCGCTTAACGATGGCGCCTCGGCGGTTGTGTTGGCATCCGAGGCGGCGATCAGCAAATACAACCTGGTGCCTCGCGCTCGAGTGGTGCGTGGCGCATCCGCCGGTGTTGATCCCGAAATCATGGGCATTGGTCCGGTACCGGCTACGCAGAAAGTTCTTGACCGCGCAGGGTGGTCGATTTCCGATCTGGGTGCGGTGGAGCTCAACGAAGCATTCGCAACCCAGTCACTGGCAACCATCCGCCAGCTTGGTCTCGACCACGAGATCGTAAACCGCAACGGTGGCGCGATCGCCCTCGGGCACCCGTTGGGTTCCTCCGGTTCACGGATCGCCATCACCCTGCTCAACCGGATGGAACAAGAGGGTGTCGATAAGGGGCTGGCCACAATGTGTGTGGGTGTCGGACAGGGCACCGCGATTCTGCTGGAGCGTGTGTAGTGAGCGGACTCGACCGAGAATTTGCACGGCTACGTCTTACCGAGGCCGAAGATCGTGTGACTGTGACCCTTGACCATGCCCCGACTCGCAACGCGATCGATCAACAGATGGTCGATGAACTGCACGCGATTTGCGCGGAGCTCGAGCGGCAGCCGCGCATCCTGATCCTCACCGGAGCGAATGGGCTGTTTGTTTCGGGTGCGGATATCGCGCAGCTCAAAGAGCGGCGTCGCGATGACGCGCTGCTGGGCATCAATTCCGGCATTTTTGATCGCATTGCCAGA
Organism: Gulosibacter chungangensis; assembly: GCF_008831155.1. Taxonomy (GTDB): domain Bacteria; phylum Actinomycetota; class Actinomycetes; order Actinomycetales; family Microbacteriaceae; genus Gulosibacter; species Gulosibacter chungangensis. Next base: position 187,723 of record NZ_WBKB01000002.1, read on the forward strand.
CTGCCGATGCCGGTTATTGCTGCTCTCGAAGGCTATGCGCTTGGCGGTGGTGCAGAGTTGGCGTATGCGGCAGATTTTCGGATTGCGACACCCAACCTGAAGATCGGGAACCCCGAAACGGCGCTCGGAATCATGGCTGCGGCCGGGGCCACATGGCGACTTAAGGAACTCGTTGGTGAACCCCTTGCAAAAGAGATTTTGCTTGCGGGGCGGCAACTTACCGCACAAGAGGCTTTGGCCTGCCATCTCATTACGGAGATCCATGAGCCGGATGACCTGCTCACGGCAGCCCACGCGCTGGCCGACCGCATCGCGCAGCAGGATGCACTTGCCGTGCGGATCACTAAATCGGTATTCCATACGCCACGCGAGGTGCATCCGCTGATCGACAACCTCGCCCAGGGAATGCTCTTTGAGTCTGACGCGAAATTCGCTCGGATGCAGGGATTTCTTGACGCGAAAGCGGAGCGTCGCGCTCGACGTGCGGCACAGGAAGCGACCAAGAGCGAGGCCTCGGCGCCGGACACTGAGGGACAGGAGTAAATGATGAGCACAGCCATTCCATTTCCGAGCCATGTTGGTGTGATTGGTGGTGGCCGCATGGGTGGCGGCATCGCGCACGCCTTCTTGATGGCGGGATCGCGGGTCACCGTTATTGAACGAGAACCGATTGCAGCAGCTGCGGCGCGCGAGCGGATTGAAGCTTCGGTCGCGAAGTCGATCGAACGGGGGGCCACGGACGCGAATCTCGATGAGGTCGTGCAGCGACTCGAGGTTGAGATTGACTACGGCGCGCTCACCAAATCGAATCTTGTCGTGGAGGCGGTGTTCGAAGACTTTGATGCCAAGGTCGAGGCGTTACGGAGCGCCGAACAAGTTATTGCCGCCGATGCCGTGCTTGCGTCCAACACCTCCTCGATCTCCCTCGCAACCTTGGCGGAAAATCTTTCGCGACCGGCACAGTTCCTGGGCTTGCATTTTTTCAACCCGGTACCCGCCTCCACGCTGATCGAAGTGGTGATCGCTCCGCAGACTCGACCGGATGTTGCCAGCTGCGCGCCGAGTTGGGTGGAGCAGCTTGGGAAGACTCCGGTGGTGGTGAAGGACTCACCGGGCTTTGCCTCCTCACGATTGGGAGTTGCGATCGCGCTCGAGGCCATGCGCATGGTCGAAGAAGGAGTGGCCAGCGCGCAAGACATTGACGCAGCTATGGAACTCGGCTATAAGCATCCAGCTGGACCGCTGAAGACCACCGACATTGTTGGCCTGGATGTGCGACTCGGCATCGCTGAATACCTTGCCGAGCACCTCGACGAACGGTTCGAGCCGCCGCAGATTCTCCGGGACAAAGTTGCGCGCGGGGAATTGGGCCGCAAGAGCGGCAAGGGATTTTACGACTGGGAGTGACCAAAACGAAACGGATGGGTGCTGCGAAAACTCGCACCACCCATCCGCTTCTTGTAGTCTGGTGAGGATTCCCGACCATTCGGTCAGGAAACAGGAGAACCTCAATCCGTGCGAAGTGGCACGGGAGACAGAAACGGACAAGGATGACCGACACGATGCCTCAATCGCTGGCAGCAGATATTGTTCCGAGCTATGTATGCGGTGCGTGGTGGACACCACCGCAGGGGACAACCGGGACATCGATTCGCGACACCTCAACCGGCGCAGAAATCGCGCGAGTTTCGAGTGAGGGGCTCGATACCGCCAGGGTTATTGAATATGCCCGCACCGTCGGGCGAGATGGGCTGGGGGCTCTGACGATTCACCAGCGTGCTCTCAAACTCAAGGAACTTGCCCTCTACCTCAACGAACACAAGCAATCGCTATACGACCTGTCAATGGCGAACGGCGCCACCAAGGGCGACTGCTTCTTCGACGTCGATGGCGGTATCGGTGTGCTCTTTACGATGAGTTCGAAGGGGCGGCGTGAGCTGCCGAATTCGAATGTCATTATCGACGGCGCCGTGGAGCCGATGTCAAAGGATGGCTCGTTCATCGGTGAGCACATCTACAGCCGTATTCCCGGTGTCACCGTGGAGATCAACGCCTTTAACTTCCCCGTCTGGGGCATGCTTGAAAAGTTTGCTCCAGCGTTCGTGGCGGGCGTCCCCAGCATCGTCAAACCGGCCACACCAACGAGTAACATCACCGCCGCCTGCGTGAAGCTCATTATTGACTCGGGCATCCTCCCGGAAGGTTCGCTGCAGCTCATTGCGGGTTCCGCACGGGACCTCCTCGATCACCTCGATTACCGCGATATGGTCACGTTCACGGGGTCAAAGGCAACCGCAGACCGGCTTCGCCAGCATCCGAATGTGCAGGAAGGTGGGGTGCGGTTCACCGCCGAGGCCGACTCGCTGAACGCGGCAATCCTCGGCTCCGATGTGACTCCCGAGGCGCCAGAATTCCCGACCTTCATTCGCGCGGTTGCGAACGAAATGCAAGTCAAGGCGGGACAGAAATGTACCGCGATTCGCCGGGTGATCGTGCCGCATGCGCTCGTAGAACCGGTGGTGGATGCGTTGGCCGCGCGGCTGGCTGAAAAGGTCACCGTGGGTGATCCGCGAGTAGAGGGCACGACGATGGGTGCGCTTGCTTCCTTCGAGCAGCTTCGTGACGTGCGTGCCGCCGTGGATTCGCTGGTCGCCGCCGGCGGTCAGATTGCCTATGGCAGCAATGCCTGGGATGCCGAGCAGCGCGGTGCATTCTTGTCGCCGGTGGTGCTGAAGTGGGATGACAATCGCGTGGAGGCGCTCCACAGTACCGAAGCGTTCGGGCCGGTCACTTCGGTGCTGGGCTATGACACCGTCGCTGAGGCAGTGGAATTAGCGGCAATGGGTGATGGTTCGCTTGTCGCCACCGTCTGCAGCTATGACATGGGCGAGGCCGGAGAGCTTGCGCGCGGAATTGCCGGGTACCACGGACGCATCCACATGCTCAACCGCGATAACGCTCGTACCTCGACCGGCCACGGGGCGCCGCTTCCCACCCTCGTTCACGGCGGGCCGGGGCGCGCCGGGGGCGGTGAGGAACTCGGTGGTGTTCGGGGTATCAAGCACTACATGCAGCGCACGGCAATCCAAGGCACACCTGATCTGCTGACTGCGGTGACGGGGCAGTGGCACCGCGGCGCGGCACAGAATCGTGTCGGCGACCCCGCGTTTGGTGGGACTCCGGAGGGCGAGAATGGGGCGATTCATCCCTTCCGGAAGTCGCTCGAGACACTCCAAATCGGTGACGCATTCGTGTCCGGGTTGCGGCAGGCCACCGAGCAGGAGATCACTGACTTCGCAAACACCACTGGGGATGTCTTCTACGCCCACACTGATCCGGTGGCGGCCGCGGTAAACCCCTTCTTTCCCGGCATTGTGGCGCACGGCTACCTGCTGGTGAGCTGGGCCGCGGGCCTGTTCGTCGCACCTGGACGCAGTGCCGTCTACGCGAACTATGGCATGGAGAACCTGCGGTTCATCACTCCGGTGGGAATCGACGACTCGATTCGCGTGGAGCTCACGGCGAAGCGCATTACTCCGCGCGAGACCGAGGACTACGGAGAGGTCGTCTGGGATGCTCTGCTGCTGAACCAGAACGAAGAGATTGTCGCAACGTATGACGTCTTGACGCTCGTGGCGAAGCGGGAGGAGCAGGCGCTCGGCGGGGAGAACACCGCGCAATAGGAGCGTCTGTCTGCAGCCATGCGGGCGGGAGCGGAAAATGCGAGTGGGCCGGAGCAAATCATTGCTCCGGCCCCATTCATGAGTGCGTTAGTGGCTGCGTGGACGCAACCCGTTAAACACGAGGTTGACGATTTGATCCCCGATTTGCTCGGCGCTGAGCGCCCCGCCAGGGCGATACCACTCGGTAATGGAGTTGACCATGCCGAACACGTAGCGGGTCGCTACGCTCGGATCGATGTCGGCGCGAAGTGCCCCGGTATCGTCTGCCTCGGTGACGAGTTCGGCCACCGCGACGTTGAAGTTCCGGCGCCGCTGGAGGGCTTGTCGCTCAAGATCGGTATTGCCACGCAGCCGCAGTAACAGCGTCACCGATTCCAAATCATCGATCAGCACCTGTACGGTGCCCCGTAATACGTACTCAAGGCGTTCGAGCGGCGAGCGGCCCGAGGAATTTGCCGTCTCAAGCATTCCTTCCAGGGAAGACAGTGCTCGGTCGAGGGCGCTTGCCAGGAGTTCTTCCTTGCTGGCCACGTGATGGTAGATCGCTGATTTGGATACCCCGAGTTGCTCGGCGATCATGCCCACCGTGGTGGCCTCGTACCCGTGTTGGTTGAAGAGGCTCACGGCGGCAGTGATCACGTCGCCGCGGTCATTACCGGGGCGACCACGGCGAGGGGCGGTAGTGGAATGCTGCGTCATAGTGGTCATTGAGCTTAGTTCGCCAAGGCAAGTTAGCGGTGAACCGGCAGGTGGTGTGCCGGGTATTCGCTGTGGTCACGATCGCGGTAGTCGTAGATCCGTTTGGCTTTGCCTTCCGAACGCGCAACGGTGTTTGGGTCCACGACGTGGATGCGCACCGAGGAACCAATGCGCACCTTAATGTCACTCTGGAGTGCCCGGGCACAGGCCTCGGCTTCCTCCATGGTGAATTCGGGACGACGCTCGATTACCACGGTGAGTTCGTCCATGCGCTTGGGATTCGTGAGTTCAAGGTGGTAGTAGGGGCTGAGCGCCCGTTGGTTGAGCGCGAGTTCCTCAATCTGCGAGGGAAACATATTCACGCCGCGCAGAATAATCATGTCGTCGGTACGGGAACGTACCTTCCGCATCCTTCGCATATTCGGGCGCGCGTCACCCGGCATGAGCACGGAGAGGTCCTTGGTGCGATAGCGAATAATCGGCATCGCTTCCTTGGTGAGTGAGGTGAACACGAGCTCGCCCTCTTCGCCATCAGGAAGGACTTTAGTCAGGTCGTCCTTGTCGAGAATTTCCGGGATGAACAGGTCTTCCCAGATTGTGGACCCGTTTTGGAATTCGGCGGATTCGCCAGCGACACCCGGTCCCATCAGTTCCGACAGGCCGTAGATGTCGACCGCCTTGAGATCAAAGCCCGATTCAATTTCGCGACGCATTTCCTCGCTCCACGGTTCGGCGCCGAGGATTGCAATCTCAATCGAGGTGTTGCGTGCATCCAGGCCGTTCTGGCGCATGTAATCGAGGATCGTGAGGAGGTACGAGGGGGTGCACATGATGATGCGGGGTTCGAAATCGGCCATCATCTGTACCTGGCGCGCGGTTTGGCCACCGGACATCGGGATCACTGTCAGGCCGGCACGCTCAATTCCGTCGTGCGCGCCGAGCCCACCCGTGAACAGCCCATATCCGTAGGCGTTGTGCACGCGATCGCCCTTGCGTGCCCCGGCGAGCCGCAGCACTCGAGCAACCACCTGTGCCCAGACGTCCAGGTCGTGCTCGGTGTACCCCACCACAGTGGGGCGACCGGTCGTTCCGGATGAGGCATGGATGCGGCGAATCTGATCCATCGGCACCGCGAAGGTTTTGAACGGGTAGTTTTCGCGGAGGTCTTCCTTGGTTGTGAACGGGAACTTTGCCAAGTCCTCGAGGCTCTGGAGGTCATCGGGGGAGACGCCGTGTTCGTCGAACTTCTTGCGGTACATCGGCACGTTCTCGTACGCATGTCGAACGGTCCACTGAAGCCGCTCCAGTTGTAGCGCTTCGAGCTCCTGCCGGCTCATTTGCTCTTCTGGATCGAGGGTGTCGAGATCGAATGGGATAGTCACTGCGGTTGCCTTTTCTCTCGGTGTCGTCATTGACGGCATTAAGCGTGATGTGAAGAAATCGATGTGGGGAAGGGTGATGTATCGAGGCTGCGCCGGAACCGGTTGGTGGGTTTGCGGCTAGTCGGTTTTGGGTCGCGGAATCGTGCGGCTGCGGCCGCGGAAAACGAGGATGAGTTCGGGTTGCGAACCCTTCGAATCCTGCGCAGTTACCTCGATGTCGTAGAGGCCGCTGCGGCCCTGGTGGACGGCGCGCGCACGGGCTGTGAGGGTTTGTCCGGCACGCGCAGAACGTAGGAAATTTACATCTACACCGGAAGCCACGGTGATGTGCTCGGTGTCTGTCGGGTCATTGCATGCCATTGCAAATGCACTGTCCGCGAAGGCAAATACCATGCCACCGTGCGCCATGGCGAAGCCGTTGAGCATCTCCTGACGAAGCTCCATCTGGATTTCGACGTCGCCGTACTGGGCCTTGTTGACGCGGATGCCCATCCACTGGCTCGCAAAGTCATCTTTCAATACAGGATGGTGCTGTGCGAGGTCGCGTTCCGCGATGGTGTTCTTCGTTGAATTCATTGTCTCCATCCACTTCGTCGTGAATTCCTGAACAGTCTTACAGAAAAGTTTGAATTTTGGCGAATGTCATATTGAAACGAACTGATTACGAAGTCCTGAACATCCGCCATGGGGTGACTTGACCTGGCAGAAATAACGCATAAACTGAACGCACGGTCTGTAATGTTGAAGCAGTGCAGCTTTGGGTGATTTCACCCGCATCACGACCCTGACCACATCGCTAGTTACGTCGAAGGAGACCTCCGCATGACGAACAACGTAACCGAGATCCCACACCGCGACGACGCTGACCTCGAGCGCGCCCAGGCGTATTTCGACGACATCATCGCGCGGGACTCCCGCATCGAACCCGCTGACTGGATGCCCGAGGCATACCGCAAGACACTCACTCGGCAGATCGCCCAGCACGCTCACTCCGAGATCATCGGCATGCAACCCGAGGGCAACTGGATTACGCGTGCGCCTTCGCTAAAGCGCAAGGCGATCCTCACCGCGAAGGTGCAGGACGAAGCGGGCCACGGACTCTATCTCTACTCGGCCGCCGAGACGCTTGGCACACCGCGTGACGAACTTGTCCAGCAGCTGCTCGATGGCAAGGCAAAGTATTCCTCGATCTTTAACTACCCCGCGCGCACCTGGGCAGATATGGGTGCAATCGGCTGGCTGGTTGACGGTGCCGCGATCTGCAACCAGGTTCCGCTGTGCCGCTGCTCCTACGGCCCCTACGGCCGAGCCATGGTTCGCATTTGCAAGGAAGAGTCCTTCCACCAGCGCCAGGGTTGGGAAATTCTCTACACGCTTTCCAACGGCACTCCAGCGCAGAAGCAGATGGCGCAGGATGCGGTGAACCGCACGTATGGGCCTGCGCTGCAGATGTTTGGTCCGCCCGATGACCAGTCCCCGAACTCCCAGCAGTCAATGGCCTGGAACATTAAGCGCTTCTCGAATGACGAGCTGCGTCAGCGTTTCGTCGACATGATCGTCCCCCAGGCGGAGGCGCTCGGGCTGACGCTCCCGGACCCGGACTTGAAATGGAACGAGGAGCGCGGCCACTACGACTATGGCGAGCTCGACTGGGACGAGTTCTTCGGTGTGATCAAGGGCCACGGTCCGGCCAACGCACAGCGCCTCGCACACCGCCGGGCCGCGCATGAAAACGGCGCCTGGGTTCGTGAAGCCGCTGCAGAATACGCCCGCAAGCAGGCCGAAGCCGAGGCACAGACCGCCGCGGTGGCCTAACTACATTCCGACATCAACTGTTCGGGTGGGTTGTGCGAGAGCAACCCACCCACTCAACGGAGAGAAACGCAATGAGCGAAAAGAGCAATGTCGCTGCGCCGATTCAGCGAAACCAATGGCCGCTGTGGGAGGTGTTCGTCCGCTCCTCGCGTGGTCTTAGCCACGTGCACGCGGGTTCCCTTCACGCGCCCGATGCCAAGATGGCGCTGCGCAATGCGCGCGACCTGTACACCCGCCGCAATGAGGGTGTGTCGCTGTGGGTGGTGCGCAGCGAGGACATCGTCGCGTCCGACCCCGACTACAAGGACGCGTATTTCGAGTCCTCGCAGGGGAAGAACTACCGTCACGCGACGTACTACACGAAATCCGAAGGGGTGAAGCACCTATGAGCGGGGGAGCAGGCTTCGATTCGGCCACCCTCATCTCGGCGGGCTATGCGCTCACGAGCGAGGAACTGCAACAAGCCGGCGTGCAGGCGAGCGATGACGTCGCCCAGTACGCATTGCGCTTGGGCGATGATGCGCTGATTTTGGCGCAGAACATGCTGTGGTGGGTATCGCGAGCCCCCGAGCTCGAAGAGGACATTGCGCTTGGAAATATCGCGCTGGACCTGATTGGGCACGCGCGCGTACTGCTCACCTTTGCTGGTTCGGCCTGGGATAAGACCGAGGATGATCTGGCCTACTTCCGCGAGGAAGAGGAATTCCGTTGCCTGCACCTGGTGCAGTTCCCGGGACACGACTTCGGCGAGATGGTCGCTCGTCAGCTGATCTATTCCCACTATGCCTTTGAGCAGTGGAAGCGGCTGGAACAGTCTGCGGACGAGACGATCGCTGCCATCGCGGCCAAAGCATCCAAAGAGCTTGACTATCACGTCGATCACGCGGAGGAATGGACCCAGCGACTCGGCCTCGGCACAGAAGAATCGAACCGTCGCCTGCAGGCAGCGCTCGAGTATTTCTGGCCCTATGTGGATGAGCTCTTCCAAAATGATGAACTCATCGAAACGCTCGGCCCGATCGCAGTGCGCCCATCGGAACTGCGTGAAGCGGTAATGCCTCGAATTACCGAGGCGATTGAGCAGGCCGGCCTCAAGGTCCCAGACGTCAAGCAAGCCGTTACCGGCGGTCGTCGAGGCGAGCACCGCGAAGCGCTCGGGCCCTTGCTGGCGGAAATGCAGGTGCTTGCCCGCAAGCACCCCGGCGTGACCTGGTAGGGAATGATGATCGATCAACTCGACAAAAATGACCAGCTCGACAAGAACGTGGCGCAGCGACCCACCGATCCGGAGGCAGCGCGGGTGTGGGATGTCGTGGGCACCGTGTGTGATCCAGAGATTCCAGTGTTGACGCTGATCGACATCGGGATCCTCCGCGAGGTGCTCATCGCATCCGATGGCACCCCGCAGGTAATCCTCACCCCGACCTACTCGGGTTGCCCAGCCATGGACACCATCAAGGCTGATGTGGAGCAGGCGTTGCGCGAAGCCGGTTATGAGCGATTCGAGGTAACCATGGCCCTCGCCCCCGCGTGGACAACCGACTGGATGACCCCGGCGGGACGCAAGAAGCTCGAAGAGTACGGCATCGCGGCCCCCAGCGGGAAAGCTGCCGTGGGGATGCAGCGGGGGCCGAAGCGACTTACGCTCGCGATCCGTTGCCCTCGCTGTGGCTCCATTAAGACGAACGAATTGAGCCGATTTGGCTCGACGGCCTGCAAGGCGCTGTACCAGTGCGCCAACTGCAAGGAACCGTTTGACTATTTCAAGGTGCACTAGTGACTGAAGCAACTGTTGAATCCGGCGCCGAGAACCTTGGCGCCGAGAACGCTGGCGGCGGAAATGAGGCGGGCCAGGCGCGTCGCCGAGCTGTCTTTCACACCCTCGCAGTGAGCCAGGTGCGCAAGCTCACCGACAACGCGATTGAGGTTTCTTTCGCGGTGCCGGAAGCCTTGCAAGACGAGTATGACTACGTGGCCGGCCAGTATGTCGCCCTGCGCGCGAACATCGAGGGCCAAGATGTCCGTCGTAGTTATTCGATTTGTGAGGCACCCACTCCGGGCACCATTAAGGTCGGTATCAAGCGTGACCTGGGTGGGCTCTTTTCGAACTGGGCGAACGACAACCTCGCAGCCGGTTTCGAAATGGACGTGATGAGCCCGCAGGGCGTATTCGTCTCGAAGCACCAGCTCACGGGGATGAATGACCCGGAAAAGGTTAGCGCCGAAGTAATCGCCACCGGTGCGGATCACTTCGTGGCCGCGGCGGCCGGATCGGGAATTACCCCCGTGATTGCGATTGCAAAATCGCTGCTCGAGCATCCGGGGACGCAAGTCGACCTAATTTATGCAAACCGCGCGGCTTCGGACGTGATGTTTCTGGAGGACCTTGCCGATCTGAAGGACCGCTATCCCACACGGCTTGCGGTGCACCACGTGCTCTCGAGGGAGCAGCGACAGGCACCAATCTATTCCGGTCGTCTCGATGCTGAAAAACTCGCGCAGATCTTTGAGTACATCATCGACGTGCCGAATGTGGACGAGTGGTTCCTGTGCGGACCATTCGAGCTGGTGCAGATGATTCGGGATGAGCTCAGCGAACGGGAAGTGGCCGAAGAGAGGGTTCGCTTTGAACTGTTCTCGACCGGTCAGCCGGGGGAGGGCGCTCAGTCCAGTGCGGGGCGTCCGGTGGAAGTCGATCCGGAGGGCGATAATTTCGAGATTAGCTTTGTCCTCGATGGTCTCAGTGGCGACGTGAAGTCCCCCAAGGATGCGCGCGAGACGGTCCTGAACGCGGCACTTCGTGTGCGCCCAGACGTCCCCTTCGCTTGTGCGGGCGGCGTCTGTGGCACCTGCCGGGCAAAGGTCACCTGCGGCAGCGTCGACATGGCGGAGAACTACGCGCTCGAAAAGGATGATGTCGATAACGGCTACGTACTCACCTGCCAGGCCCGGCCCACAAGTGACAAGGTCACCGTCGACTTCGACGCCTAATTGCACCCGCATCACGGCTCGACTGTCAAAATGCTCAGCCGTGACAAATGCTCAGCCGTGACGAACAGAGAGGGACCACCTGCATGGGAATGATCGAACTGCACATCGCTGAGGATGTCGCCGAGATCGTATTGAATGCGCCAAAGAAACTGAACTCGCTGGGCCAAGCGGACCTGGTGGAATTGAGCGCAAGACTCGATGAGGCGGCAGCCGCGGAGGTAAAGGCACTGCTTCTTCGCGGCGAAGGTCGCGCATTCTGCGCCGGACGCGACATTGCTGGAGTCGACCCGCAAACGGATGACGTCGCCGACTTTCTGGGAAATCGAGTCACCGGGGTCTTGCAAAAGATCAGTAGCTTCCCGGCTCCCACATTTGCCGCGGTGCAAGGCGCCTGCCTCGGTGTGGGATTGGGACTCGCGATCGCAACGGACGTGGTCTACGTTGCCGAATCGGCGAAGATTGGGTCGCCCTTCGCGAACCTCGGGGCCACGCTCGATTCGGGCGGCCACTGGTTGTTCACCGAACGGCTCGGGACCCACCGCACCCTGGACCTCATCTACACTGCGGAATTCATGACGGGTCGCGAGGCGGTAGAGCAGGGGCTGTTCAGCCGCTGGGTGCCAGATGAGGACCTCCTCGAATTCACTCGAGAACGCGTGCATCGCGTTGCCGGGGGAGCGCAACTTGCCTTCGCCACCTCGAAAGCCCTCGTGCAGCAGATCCGCGATCAGCGGATTGGTATGTGGGAATCGATTGCTGATGAGAACAAAGCGCAGGGTCAACTCTGCCTGAGCGAGGACTACGCGGAAGGCTTCAAAGCCTTCCAAGAAAAGCGTAAGCCTGAGTTTCGAGGTAAGTAACTTCAGCTCCTTGAGTAGCGTGTTGCGCTACTCAAGGAACGTTTGTTATTCGCTCGCTGCCTCGGGGTCGCCCATGGCGCGGCCCAGTGCATCCACCTGGGCCTCGAGCTGTGTGCCGGAAGCATCCCGCTTGGCGAAGCCCTGCGGGAGCCCGCGCACCGCACCGTCTTTCGCGGTAGCTCGCACCGGACCGGGCCCAACCCAGGCCAGAGCAAGCTGCGACTCCGAGCGAACAAAGCGCTGCGCACGCACACCACCGGTGGCGCGGCCCTTTCCGGGGAACTCGGAAAACTCGCTCACCTTCGCGCTTCCGAGCACATTCCCAAAGAGTGCCTCGTCGGCTGGGGGCTCCGCGATGGTGACGACCACAGCACGTTCGGACTCATCCGGGGTAAGTACCGAGAAGCTGATGACGCGTGCGTCATCACCCACCCGGATGCCCGCCATGCCTCCGGCGGCTAAACCCTGTGGGCGCACTAGCGACGCCGAGTAGTGCAGCAGCTGGGCATCGCTCGTGACGAACACGAGCTGCGCACTGTCGTCGGCGTGGGCGGCTCCCACCACTTCGTCGCCCGGCTTCAATGTGATGGCGCTCAATTCGTGCTGTGCCTTCCACTCTGCCGGATTCACGCGCTTCACGACGCCCTGCTTCGTTGCCAGCGCCAGCGGAGTGTCCACACCGAGCGGCACGAGCCCGACGATCTGCTCCTTGCGATCGGTAATGCCGAAGTACTCGCGGGCTGAAACTCCGGCGCTCATGAGCGCCGATGCCGCGGGGGATGCGGGAAGGGAAACCGGTGTTGCTCGATACACCACACCGGTATTCGTGACGGCGCCAATATGCGAGAGCGTTGAGGTTTTCACCTCCGCGAGAATCGCATCGTGTTTCGAACGACGTCGTGGCTGTGGGAAGGTATCGTCTTCGCCAAGCTCGATGCGCAAGATCTTGCCGGTGGTCGATAGCAGCACGCGAGTAGGCACATCCGGCATCTGCAGGGACTCTGGGGTCGCGGACTTTGCGGACTTGGCCGAAGCCTGAATCTGGGCATCACCTTCGATGAGCACGGTGCGACGCGGGGTTGCGAAGGCATCTGCTGCCTCACTGAGCTCGCGGCTGACCTGACTGCGCAGCAGGGCTTCGGATGCGAGGAGCGCCTCGAGTTCTTCGATTTCCTTTCGCAGCTGGTCGGCTTCTGCCTCAAGCTCGATGCGGGAAAACTTCGTGAGTCGACGCAAACGCAACTCGAGGATGTACTCGGCCTGACGTTCGGACAGATCAAACACGATCTGCAAACGTCCGCGGGCAGCCTCAGCGTCATCCGAAGAACGAATGATCTGAATGACTTCGTCAATATCGAGGATTGCGATCAGCAAGCCTTCAACCAGATGGAGCCGGTCACGGCGCTTACCGAGTCGGAATTCGCTGCGGCGACGGACTACCGAGACACGGTGTCGCAGGTAGACATCGAGGAGATCCCGCAGCCCGAGTGTCTGCGGAGCCCCGTCGACGAGGGCAACGTTATTGATGTGGAAGGACTCTTCCAAGGGCGTGTGCCGGTAGAGCTGTTCCAGTACCGCCTCGGGCACGAATCCGGTCTTGAGCTCGATGACGAGCTTCATGCCGTGTTTGCGGTCGGTGAGATCGGTGACCGAGGAGATGCCAGTGAGCTTCTTCGACTGCACACCCTGCTTGATGCGCTCAATGACCTTTTCAGGCCCGACAAGGTAGGGCAGCTCAGTGACGACAATGCCTTTGCGCCGGGCGGTGACGTTCTCAATTGCAGCGGTGGCCCGCATCCGGAATGAGCCGCGGCCGGTCTCATAAGCATCACGCACGCCATCGAGACCGATGATCCGGGCACCGCCGGGTAGGTCCGGGCCGGGCACGTGCTGCATGAGATCGACGAGCGTGGCGTCCGGGTGCTCGAGCAGGTGCTGGGCCGCCGAAATCACCTCGCCGAGATTATGCGGAGCCATATTCGTGGCCATACCCACGGCGATGCCGGAAGCGCCGTTGACTAGGAGATTCGGCCAGGCAGCAGGGAGCACCTCCGGTTGCTGAATGGAATTGTCATAGTTCGGAACGAAGTCGACCACGTCTTCGTCGAGCGATTCGGTGAGCGCCAGTGCCGCCGCTGTCAGGCGCGCCTCGGTATAGCGCGGCGCTGCGGGGCCATCATCGAGGGAGCCGAAATTGCCGTGGCCATCGATGAGTGGTACACGCTGGGTGAATGGCTGCGCGAGGCGCACCATCGCGTCATAGATGGCGCTGTCACCGTGGGGGTGAAGCTTACCCATCACATCGCCCACCACGCGGGCGGATTTCACGTGGCCCTTGTCGGGGCGCAGCCCCATCTCGGTCATTTGGAAGAGGATGCGTCGCTGCACCGGTTTCAGGCCGTCGCGCGCATCCGGGAGGGCACGCGAATAAATCACGGAGTATGCGTACTCGAGGAAGGAACCACGCATCTCGGCTGAGACGTCGACGTCCTCAATCCGTTCGAAATCGGATTGTGAAGAATCTGTCTTCGCCATGCGTCTCACTTCGTACCTGTCGGCCCGTGACCACGGGCGTTCGTTCTGGGATATTCCGCCTGTGGGAGGATAAGCGGATGGAGCCAATCGTATTCAACCGCCCCGAAAACACGCCAACTCTCGCCGACGTGTTGCCGAACTGTGTCGCGGCGATGCAGGGTGAGTCGGGAAGTCTTGGACTCCCGGCGGTTCGCGGGGTAGTGGTTGTGCTGGTCGACGGGCTCGGTGAGTCGCTGTTGCGCACGCGCGGCGGCCACGCACGGTTCACGGTCCGCGGGTGGCAGCCGGAGGAGATCGCCGTGAGCTTCCCGTCTACCACGGTGGCTGGCATCACCTCGCTGATGACCGGCGCCGCTGCAGGGGCGCACGGTTTGGTCGGCTACTCGATTTGGGATCGCAGGAACGGTGAATATCGCAATCAGCTTTCGGGCTGGGGCGACGGCATGGACCCGGCCACTTGGCAGCTTCGCAGCACGGTGTTTGAATCGCTGGTTGCCGAGCGCGCCCCAATATCCCCGGTCGTGGTGTCCACTGAGGACTACCGCAACTCGGGACTCACGCAGGCAGCGCTCCGGGGCGGCGCCTACCACGGTGCCGAGACGATGGTTGAGCGTGCGGAGCTCGCCGCCCAGCTCTGCCGAAAACTGAAGCGCCCGCTCGTATATCTCTATCACGCGGAACTCGACCAGGCGGGGCACAAGCACGGTTCTGAGTCGGGCACCTGGCTCGAGAAACTTGAAGAATTGGACTACTCGGTGGCTCAGCTGCTGGATCAGCTCCCCGAGGATATCGGTGTCCTGATCACCGCGGATCACGGCATGATCGATATTCCACACGCGGACCAGATTGATTTTACGCCGCCTCTACTCGACGGTGTGGTGGCGATCGCGGGGGAGCCTCGCTTACGGCACATCTACCTCGAGGACGGTGTGGAAGCCAATGCGCTGGCGCAGCGATATCGGGATGCGGAGGGCGAACGCGCCTGGATTTTCACGCGGGATGAACTGGTCGCCACCGGTCTGTACGGTGCGGAAGTTGCGGCGCCGGCCTTTGAACGTCTCGGCGATATTGTGGTTGCCGCGCGTGATTGTGTTACCTATTTCGGTCCGGAGATGCCCGCGAGCATGCGTCTTATGGTGGGGCAGCACGGTTCACTCACCAATGAGGAAACGATCGTGCCGCTTATCAGGCACGGAGCCTTCCGCTAAATCCCGGGCGATAACGTTAGTCGTCGTCGCCCTTGGTGCCGAAGACAATTTCATCCCAGCTGGGCATCGAGGGTCGACCACCGCGCTTACGGCTCATTTTGCCTCGCTGCCCGCGTCCTGCGGGTTCCGGCTCGAGGTTCCCGAGTGGAACCTGGTGGGGCCGAAGGTCAGCTGAATCAGCGCTGGCCGGTGCCAGGGGCTCGGAGGATGCTTCCGCGGGCTCGCTCGCGGCGTCCTGCTGCACAGGACGAGCGAAGGGGGTCACCCGCGAGGATGAGGCTTCCTCTTGGTCTTCGACGGCAACAGAGGCGTCGTTGTCGTCGAACGCAAATTCTGCCTCTTCGTCGTACGTGGCGTGCTGGCGCTCACCGCGTCGGCGACGGAGCGCCTCCAGCAAGTCTTCGGTCTCATGCGTCGTGAGGTCGGTGTGATCCTGAGGGGACATGGCGTCGCCCAGGTCATCCAGATTGTCGACGGGGATGACGCGATCGGTGGGTTCTCGTTTTACCGCCCGCAAGTGCGGACCCATGAGGGCGGTGGGCTCGCCTTGCTGTGAGAGCGTGATTGCGGCGGGTGAAGCGGGCTGCAGAGTGTGTGAGCGCGGATCAAAGTTCCACAGGGCATTGCGCGCCACGTCTTCGGTGATGAAGTCGAGCCCCACGTGCCACCCGGTCTCGGGGTCCTTCCACGCATCCCAGTGAATTTCACTCGCACCCAGTTGCTCGAGACGGTCGTCGATGGTCGAACCGAAAGTGGCGCCATCGCGGGAAAGCGGGTCGATTTGTGGCTGCAGCCGCACACCAACGGCGCGAGCCTGCTCGACGATATAGCCGCGTTCGGCAAGGATTGGACCTTCAAACCGCGCGACGGTTTCGGCATCGGCGCCGGTCTGCTCGACGACTTCCTCGACCGTTCGACCGGCACGGATGAGCTGCTGAATTTGCCGAGGCGGCACGCGCGGGCCTTCAGGTCGGGCGGCCGGACGCGGGCGCAGCGCCTCACGAAGGGACTCGTCCGCGCGCAGCCGGAAGCGATCGCCATTTTCATTGGTGGCAATGAGCCAATCGTCTTCGAGGCCGACGAAGCGAAGTTCCTGCATGAGTGCCTCCTCCAATTCGGATCCAGCTAAGGATCACAGACAGAAGGCAAAGACTCTGGAAACGCGCCCGCGCGCCGCGGAATCAATAGGATTCAGAGGCTTAAGTTGCGAACTGACAAAAGTTGGTGCAGAATAGCGCGCCGACGGGGTAAACGAACCCCCTTACAGATCTCGACTTTATTGGACGGTTATGGCCACCGACTACGACGCCCCGCGTAAGACAGACGAAGACACCGACTCAATTGAGGCGCTCAAGGAACGAGTCCCCGCATCCGGTTCACCCAATGTGGATATTGACCAGGGTGATGGTGTTCACGGGTTCGAACTTGAGGCATCGGACCTGAGCGACGTCGAGATTGAAACCGTCGTGATTCCTCGTCAGGATGACGAGTTCACCTGCATGGAATGCTTCCTGATCAAGAACCGTTCGCAGCTCTCCCCGGACTCGACAGAAGACAATCCGATCTGCAACGACTGCGCAGCGTAAGTTCGCCTGTACGACGCCGTTCACACAATACTGTGGCGCGATCGGACTCAGCCGAGTCTGATCGCGTCACAGTTGTTTTCCGGTCGCGTGTTTTCCAGTTGCGTCACATTCGCGACTCCGTGGGGAGTAGCTGCCATGGCCCGGGCTTCATTTGCGGTTGCTGCGGATGCAGTTCGGCGACTATTTCGTCTCGGGTAATTGTGAAGTGGCCTCGCGGATAGCGGCAACGACCTTCTCCGGTTCCCGCGTGGAAAACAGCCAATACGGGATGGGATCGTGTTCATCCACGATTTCCACTTGAGCGGATGTCGACACCCAACCGCGCAGGCAGGTCCAGGCGCGTGCATCCAAGTTGGGGCCAGCCTGTAAACGGGCGTCGTCTGCCGTGGGGTGTGCGGTGGCCGTGCCTACATGTTGTAGGGGTACCTTGGCGGAGCCCACGCGCAGCGTGGTCTTGTCGACTTCGATCATTGGGGATCCCGTGTACAGCGTAATCAAATAGCCCGCGTAGAGCGCGATCGCGAGGATGCCGCCAACCAGCTTATTGATGGGCATGAAGACCACGAAGACTGCCGGGACAATCATGGCGCCGATAATGTAGACCCAGATCGATGGAGAGACTCGTTCGCGGTAAATCACTTCCTCATTTCACCATCTTGATTAATGAGGATCCTGAGATTTTTCGCGCAATGAGTCTTCAAGCCAAGTCGGCTAGCCTTTGATCGTGACTGCTCCGATTCAGATTCCGTTCACTGGCCAAACTCCGACCCACGCTAATCCCGGCGACGCTGGCGCGGACCTCTACGCGGCCGAGACCGTAACGCTCGCGCCGGGGGAGCGCGCGCTCATTGGCACCGGTACGTCGATCGCGTTGCCGGAGCGAACCGTTGGCCTGGTGGCGCCTCGATCGGGGCTTGCCGCGAAGCACGGCATCACGATCGTGAATGCACCGGGAGTGATCGACTCTGGTTACCGCGGCGAGCTTAAGGTCACGCTGCTGAACACCGATCCGCGAGAGCCGTATATTGTGAGCGCCGGTGACCGGATTGCCCAACTCTTAGTGCTGCCGATTCCAGCAGTTGAATTCGTGCCCGTGGCGACGCTTCCGGATGGCGAGCGCGGGGATGCCGGGTTTGGGTCGACCGGGTACAACGGATAGGTAAATAACCGTACGCACCGGTTGTAAGAATCGAACGGCGTCCAGGTGAGAAAGGTCTAGGCGAGGAAAACATGGGACTGTTTGACATTTTCAAGCGCAAAGAAGAGGTCATCAAGGCTGATCGGCTCGTTATTGAGGACGAAGAAGCCGATGCCGCTGCGCTCGAGAATGACGCCGCTGAGGACGAGCCTGCGGAGTACGAGAAAGAAGCGCCGAAGGACCGTGCGGAGCACGGTCCCCTGGATATTTCCGAATACGACGGTGAGGGCTCGTATATCGACCTCGGGCCGCTTCGTATCCCGGCCCGCAGCGGTTTGGCCTTGCGGTTGGAATTTGAAGACAAAACGAAGCGCGTGATTGCTGTGGGGCTTGATTTCGAAGGCTCGACGCTACAGGTGCAGGCGTTCGCCTCGCCGCGTTCCAGCGGGCTGTGGCGGGATGTGCGCACCAAGCTGGCGGCGCAGGTTGCGAAGCAGGGTGGGCGTTCGGAAGAGAAGAGCACCGCGCTTGGTATTTCCCTACGCACCTCGGTTCCGATTGTGCAGGGCGGTGACAAACTTCGCGTCGTTCAATTTTTCGGAGTGGATGGGCCGCGCTGGTTCTTGCGCGGCGTCGTCTCTGGGCAAGCTACAGCTGATGACTCAAAGCTCAAAACAATGATTGAGATTTTCCGCGGGGTGGTGGTTGATCGAGGAAATAACCCGATTCCGCCTCGCGATTTGTTGCCACTTACGGTTCCCGAAGCCATGGCGCAGCAGATGGCTGCCGCGGCGGCCAAGCAACGTGAGCAGCGAAACCAGTTGGCTGCGAAGCAGCGCGAACAGCAGGCGGGTAAATAGCCAATGGCCGAGGAAGTAACGCCCGAATCGATGAGCGCTGAGGACGCGCAGCTGCAGCAGAAGATTCGTGCTGCCGCGCAAAACTCTGCCCTCGGGAAAGTTGCGGACTCTTCCTCAACTGGTGAGGCACTGCTGGTATCTATGGGCGGGTGGCGAGGCATCGTGGAGGCACTGCTGCCGGGCCTGCTCTTCCTGGTGCTCTATGTGGTGACCACGAGAGTCGTCGCGGATAGCGGAATGCTGCCTTTCGGGCTGGAACCGCTGTGGATTTCGGTCGGGGTACCCGCACTTGCCGGTGCGATCTTCCTGCTGATTCGATGCCTTCGAAAGGAACCCACCGCATCGGCACTTGGCGGGTTGATTGGGCTCCTCGTGAGCGGCTTTTTCGCCCTGCGCAGCGGCGAGGGTACGGACTATTTCTTAGTCGGGTTTTGGACAAATACGGCCTATGGGCTCGCCCTGCTGGTGTCGATGCTCGTGGGTTGGCCCTTGCTCGGGATCATTTCTGGTGCCATGTACGGTTCGTGGCGGGATTGGCGGAAGCAGCCTCGCATCCTCGCTTGGATGCAATTGATCACCGGAGTGTGGGTGGGGCTCTTCGCCGCGCGGCTGGTAGTTCAGCTGCCCATGTACTTCGCGGGTGCGGTAGAGGCACTCGGCGTTGCGCGCCTGCTGATGGGCGCACCACTGTTCGGCGTGTTGGTTGTTATCACTGTGCTGTTTGTGCGCGCGGTGTTCAAGCCACTGGTCGAAGTAGAAGATGCGGAACAATCCGCAACCACAGCGCCCGACTCGGGTCGGGCGTAATTGAGAGATAGAGCAATGGGGTAAGGTATCTTGATATCGAGAGACTTTTCCCGATCGTAAGGAGCACCGTGAGCGCAGTGAACAGCTTCGGGGCCAAAGACGTTCTTAACGTCGACGGCACCGATTACGAGATTTATCGAATTGACAAGGTTGAAGGCTACGAAAAGTTGCCATTCAGCCTTAAGGTTCTGCTTGAGAACCAGCTTCGTACCGAGGACGGTGCGAACGTCACGGCCGACCAGATCAGTGGCATCGGTAACTGGGACCCGAAGGCAGAGCCCAACACCGAGATTCAGTTCACCCCCGCGCGCGTGGTGATGCAGGACTTCACCGGTGTGCCGTGTGTTGTGGACCTCGCCACCATGCGCGAGGCAGTGAAAGAACTCGGCGGTAACCCCGAGCAGATCAATCCGCAGGCTCCGGCCGAGCTGGTTATCGACCACTCCGTGATTGCTGAGTTCTTCGGTGACTCGGATGCCTTCGAGCGCAACGTCGAGATCGAATACCAGCGCAACGGTGAGCGCTACCAGTTCTTGCGTTGGGGCCAGGGTGCCTTCGA
The DNA here is from genome assembly GCF_008831155.1 of Gulosibacter chungangensis. Classification (GTDB taxonomy): domain Bacteria; phylum Actinomycetota; class Actinomycetes; order Actinomycetales; family Microbacteriaceae; genus Gulosibacter; species Gulosibacter chungangensis. The sequence continues at coordinate 207,846 of NZ_WBKB01000002.1, forward strand.
AGACTTCAAGGTTGTGCCTCCTGGGACCGGTATCGTCCACCAGGTCAACATTGAGTACCTTGCCCGCGTGACCTTCGTGCGCGAAGCAAATGGCGTCAAGCAGGCGTACCCCGACACTCTCGTGGGAACCGACTCGCACACCACGATGGTGAACGGTCTCGGTGTCCTCGGCTGGGGTGTTGGCGGTATCGAGGCAGAGGCCGCAATGCTCGGCCAGCCCGTATCGATGCTGATTCCAAAGGTTGTCGGCTTCAAGCTCAAGGGCTCGATCCCGATGGGTGTGACCGCGACTGACGTCGTGCTCACCATCACCGACATGCTTCGCCAGCACGGAGTTGTCGGCAAGTTTGTGGAATTCTACGGCGACGGTGTCGGCGCCGTGCCGCTGGCAAACCGCGCCACCATCGGTAACATGTCGCCCGAGTTCGGTTCGACGGCCGCGATGTTCCCGATCGATGAGGAGACGCTTAACTACCTGCGTTTCACCGGTCGTTCGGAGGAGCAGGTCCGTCTCGTCGAGGCTTACTCGAAGGAACAGCACCTGTGGCACGACCCTTCGATCGAGCCCGAATTCTCCGAGTACCTCGAGCTCGACCTGGCAACCGTGGTTCCCTCGATCGCGGGTCCCCGCCGTCCGCAGGACCGCATCGAGCTCACCGATGCCAAGAAGCAGTTCGCGAGCGACCTCGGCGACTACGCCGGCACCGAGATGGACTTCGTTGATGTCCTCAGCGAGGCGAGCTTCCCCGCATCCGACGCCGGCAAGCTCATGGGCGAAGACGTCGACTCGCTCCACTACGAGCGGGCAGGCCACGAGTTCAACCGTGCCACGAAGCCGGTGACCGTCAAGGACGGCGAGAAGGAATTCGAGATTGACCACGGTTCGGTCGCGATTGCCGCGATCACCTCGTGCACCAACACCTCGAACCCCTCGGTCATGATGGCTGCCGGTATGCTCGCGCGCAACGCAGTGGAGAAGGGCCTGCAGACCAAGCCCTGGGTCAAGACCACTCTGGCTCCGGGTTCGAAGGTTGTCACCAACTACTACGACAAGTCGGGCCTGACCGAGTACCTCGACAAGCTTGGCTTTTACCTGGTCGGTTACGGCTGCACCACCTGCATCGGTAACTCGGGTCCGCTCGACGAGCCGATTTCGGAAGCCATCAACGAGAATGACCTCGCGGTCACGGCAGTGCTTTCGGGTAACCGTAACTTCGAGGGACGCATCAACCCCGATGTCAAGATGAACTACCTCGCGTCGCCCCCGCTAGTTGTGGCGTATGCGCTGGCGGGCTCGATGGACTTCGATTTCGACAAGGAGCCCCTCGGTAAGGACAAGGACGGGGGCGAGGTCTTCCTCAAGGACATCTGGCCCTCGGCTGACGAGGTACAGAAGGTTATCGATGAGTCCATCGACACCGACATGTACACCAACGAGTACGCCTCGGTCTTTGAGGGTGACGAGCGCTGGCGTTCGCTGCCCACCCCGACCGGTGCAACCTTCGAGTGGGACGAGAACTCGACCTACGTCCGCAAGCCTTCGTACTTCGACGGCATGACCCTTGAGCTCACCCCGGTTGAGGACATCAAGGACGCTCGTGTGCTCGTGAAGCTCGGCGACTCGACCACCACCGACCACATTTCGCCGGCCGGTTCGATCGCTGCCGCGAGCCCCGCGGGTCAGTACCTTGCTAGCCACGGCGTTGAGCGTCGCGACTTCAACTCCTACGGTTCGCGCCGTGGTAACCACGAGATCATGATCCGCGGTACCTTCGCGAACATTCGTCTGAAGAACCTGCTTTTGGATGGCGTTGAGGGTGGTCACACTCGCGACTTCACCCAGGACGGTGGCCCGCAGTCGTACATCTACGATGCCGCGCAGAACTACGCCGCTCAAGACACCCCGCTCGTGGTCATCGCGGGCAAGGAATACGGCACCGGTTCTTCGCGTGACTGGGCTGCCAAGGGTACGAGCCTCCTCGGCGTCAAGGCCGTGATCACCGAAAGCTTCGAGCGTATTCACCGTTCGAACCTCATCGGTATGGGCGTTGTGCCGCTGCAGTTCCCCGAGGGTGAGTCGGCCGATTCGCTGGGCCTTGACGGTACCGAAAGCTTCTCGATTGAGGGTCTGACGGAACTCAATGAGGGCCGCACCCCGAAGACCGTGAAGGTTACCGCAACGCCCACCGACTTCTCGGCCGAGGGCCGCGAACCGGTTGTCTTCGACGCTGTCGTGCGGATCGACACACCGGGTGAAGCGGACTACTACCGCAACGGTGGCATTCTGCAGTACGTGCTGCGTTCGCTCGTTGAGAAGCAGAAGTAGTCACTCACCGCGAGTCTGACTCCTTGCCTTTGGCGGGCCAGGGCGGAGCGGAAGAGCATTCTTTCGACCGCGCTGGCCCGCCAATCACATTAACCGAATGGCAGGCTTCCAGGTGTGCCAGGGTTAGGATTGGGCGATATTCGGGCAGCAAAGGAAGCTCGTTCGGGATCGAATGCAGGGGGAGCACTTGGGCAAAGCAATTCTTCCCACCATTTCTCAGCCGAGCGATTTGCGCGGCCTGAGTTCGCGCGCGATGAAACAACTTGCCGCGGAGATTCGTGCTTTCCTCATCGAACATGTCTCACGCACCGGTGGCCATCTGGGTCCCAACCTTGGCGTGGTCGAGCTCACCCTGGCGATACATCGTGTGTTTGATTCACCACGCGATGCGATCGTGTTCGATACTGGCCATCAGTCCTACGTCCACAAACTCCTTACCGGTAGGCAGGATTTTGATCGCCTTCGAGAGCGAGGTGGTCTCGCTGGCTACCCGCAACGCGCCGAATCGGTGCACGACATTGTGGAGTCCTCGCACGCATCCAGCTCGCTGAGTTGGGCGGATGGGATCTCCCGCGCATGGCACCTTGCGGGGGAGGACGACCGGTCGGTGGTCGCCGTCGTCGGCGACGGCGCACTCACCGGGGGTATGACCTGGGAAGCGTTGAATAATATCAGTGACGACAACAGTCGTCGGATGGTTATTGTCATCAACGACAACGGTCGTTCCTATGCGCCAACAATCGGTGGCGTCGGCCGGTTCCTCAATCGAGTCCGCACCGACCGCACTTACACGACTTGGCAGCGCCGTTCCGGTGAAGCTTTTTCGAAGGTCGGTGGCAAGCTCGGTCGCAGCGTGTTTCGCGCGGTTCGTGGCGGGATGCACGGCTTCCTTTCGCGCTTTTCGAATGTGGATCGGCTGTATTCCAATCTCGACATCAAGTATCTCGGACCAATCGACGGTCACGATATCGCGGCGCTCGAGGAGGCGCTGCGACAGGCGGAGCGCTATTGCGGACCGGTGATCGTGCACGCGATTACCGAAAAGGGGCACGGCTATCGCCTCGCCACCGAGGACCGCAACGACCAGTTCCACGCGGTTGGACAAATCGATCCAAGCACGGGTGAACCGCTTGCTGTGGACGAGGGGCAGTCGTGGACCGGAGTCTTTGGTGAAGAGATGCTGAAGCTTGCTGGCGAGCGGGAAGACGTTGTTGCCGTGACGGCGGCAATGCTCCGACCGGTTGGCCTAGCCCCAATGAAGGCGGCATATCCCGAACGGGTGATTGACGTGGGTATCGCTGAACAGCACGCCGTCACTTCGGCCGCCGGCATGGCGTTCGGAGGCTTGCATCCGGTCGTGGCGATCTATGCGACGTTCATGAATCGCGCATTCGATCAGGTGCTGATGGACGTGGGGCTTCATCGTGCGCCGGTTACCTTTGTGCTGGATCGGGCTGGCATCACGGGGCCGGACGGGCCGAGCCACCACGGCATGTGGGACCTCGCGCTACTGCAAGTGGTCCCAGGAATTCGAATGGCCGCACCGCGCGATGCGACCCGGCTGCGCGAAGAGCTCCGGGAGGCTGTCGCCGTGGACGATGCGCCTACTGTTCTGCGTTATTCGAAAGGACTCGTAGGCGAAGATATCGAGGCGGTATCGCGACTCGATGACGGCGTGGATGTACTCAAGCTCGGTTCGGTGAGCGATGTCCTCATCGTCGCCGTCGGGTCAATGGCGAGGGTTGCGCTTGAGGTCGCGGATTTTCTCGAGGCGCAGGGCATCGGCGCCACGGTTGTTGACCCGCGCTGGGTGGTGCCGGTTCCGGAGTCCGTCATCGAACTCGCACGACATCACCGATTCGTGGTTTCTTTGGAAGATGGCGTCCGAATCGGCGGCATCGGTACCCGCATCCGGCAGGATCTACGTGCCGCGGACGTCGAGGTGGCAGTCACGGAACTGGGGCTGCCAGACGAATTCCTCGATCACGCTTCTCGATCCCAGATTTTGGAGGATGTGGGACTCACCTCGCGAAAAATCGGCCGGGACCTCGTGGCCCAGATTCTTGGATCTGAGGTACCTAGAAGCCGCCCCGCAGCGGACGTCACCGCAGCACTCTCGCTCGCAGAAATCATCCAGGAGCTCGAAGCGAATCAGTGATCTCGCGGGCGACCCTTTGGTAGGTGTTCACCCTGTGGAAATGCGGTTGAAGGTTCCCTGCGCGGATAGGAAGAAGCCCTTTTGGGACTGCTGGGCGCAGTCCCAAAAGGGCTTCCGGAAGCGAAGCTGTGGCGACTAGAGGTGTGCCACGCCTCGGATCACTGGCGAATGGAATGTCGTCCCAAAGGCCTTTTCGCTGGCCCCAACACGGTCGAGGTAGGGAGTGATGCCACCTGAGTACAGCGGGAAACCAGCGCCTAGAATCAGGCACAGGTCAATGTCCTTGACTGCTTGGACCACCTGTTCCTCAAGCATGATGTGGATCTCATCGGCGAGTCCCGTCTCGACTCGATCACGGAATTCAGGGCCGGTCATCGGGGTATTCGCCTCGGTGCCGACAATCTTCTTGAATTCCTTCGTGTAGCCCTTCTTCTGCCCCTTCCCATCACGTTCGATCAGCTTTGCTCCGGCATCGGCGAGCTGATCAAGGTTCTTCGATTCGAAGAAGCGCTCGGGGAAGGGTGCATGGTGTGACTCCAACACATGCGCGCCAACCTTCAAGCCAACGAGCTCGAGGAGCTCGAAGGGGGTCATGGGGAGGCCCAGGGGCTCTAGGGCGGTGTCGACCACGTCAATTGGCGTGCCGGTATCCACCGCGTGCATCGCCTCCCCGAGGATCTTTGCGAGCACACGGTTGACCACGAATCCCGGGCGGTCACGGGTAATGACAGCCGACTTCTTGAGGTTCTTGGCAACGGCCATGGCCGTGGCAAGCGTTTCCTCGTCGGTCTTCGTGGCGTTGACCACTTCGATTAGCGGCATTACCGCGACGGGGTTGAAGAAGTGGAAACCGACAAAGCGCTCGGGCCGCTGCAGGACGCTCGCGATCTCATCCACTGAGAGCGATGAAGTGTTGGTTGCAAGAATGGCGTCCTCGGAGACAATCTTCTCGAGGTCAGTGAAGACATCCTGCTTCACCTTGACCTCCTCAAAGACCGCTTCGATCGCCCAGTCGCAGTCGGCGAACTGCGAGCGGTCGGTGGTGCCGGTTACGAGAGCCTTGAGCCGGTTGTGGTTGTCCGCGTCGAGTCTTCCCTTGGCGGCAAGCTTGTCGAGTTCGGCGTGCACCCCCGCAACTCCGCGGTCCACGCGATCTTGATCAATATCAGTCATGATGACTGGGACTTTGAGTCGTCGCACAAAGAGCGTGGCAAACTGCGTGGCCATCAGACCAGCACCGACGATTCCGACCTTCGAAATCTTTCGCGCGAGTGATTTATCGGGAGCACCTGCGGGACGCTTCGCGCGCTTCTGTACGAGGTTGAAGGCATACATCGAGGCCACAAACTGGTCGCCAACGATGAGCTCGCCGAGAGCTTCGTTTTCGGCCTCAAAACCCTTGGCTCGGTCATTGTGTTTCGCGATCGCGAGAATGTCGAGTGCGCGGAAAGGCGCTACCGGCACGGTGCCGAGGCGCGCTTCGACGGCTTTGCGGGCAATCTTGATCGCGACATCCCATTTCACCGCACGCTCGACCTTGCCCGGTTGGTTGGGTCGCGAAACCTTCTCATTGCCGGAGAGCACCGCATCGGCAAACTTCAGCGAGTCCTCGAGGAAGTTCACGGGCTCGATGAGCCGGTCGAAAATCCCGAGTTCGAATGCCTGCTGCGGCTGCAACATCCGATTCATCTTCAGCGGGTTCTCGATAATGACCTTAAGCGCATTCTCAATGCCGATGAGGTTTGGCAGCAGGGTCGCGCCACCCCAGCCGGGAACGAGGCCCAGATAGGCCTCGGGGAGCGCCACCGCCGGGCAGGATGCGTCGATGGTCCGGTAATCGGAGTTGAGGGCAATTTCGAGCCCACCACCGAGGGCAAGGCCGTTGACGAAGGCGAAGCTCGGTACTCCCATATCGCTGAGCATGCCGAGAGTGTTGTGTCCGAGTTCTGCGAGGAGACGGCCTTCTCGAGGGCTCGGAATTTGGTCCACGAGGGAGAGGTCGGCGCCGGCGGCGAAGCTGAATCGTTTGCCGGTGATCGCGATGGCGTCGATCTCTTTTGCCTTGGCCCGTGATCGAAGGTTCTCGAGTGTCTGCCCAAGCGCGACGAGGGTGTTGGGACCGAGCGTATTGGGACGTTTGTAGTCCTGATTATTGTCGAGCGTAATCAGCACCAGCACCTTGCCCGAGGGCAGGGTGATATCGCGGACCTTCGCTTCGGTAATAACCTCGCCCTCAACCGCATTGGCGAGGGAATCGTAGTAACTGGGGTCGAATGGTTGGATCTTCAATTCCGCTTCTACTTTCCTGCTCGCGCGTGCTTCTTACGGTTCCAGTTTGGGTTCTCCCAAATCATGGTGCCGCCCTGACCGAGGCCGACACACATGGCGGTAACGCCGTATCGCACCTCCGGGTGCTCTTCGAATTGATTAGCCAGCTGCATCATGAGGCGAACACCGCTCGCGGCCAGCGGGTGACCGATGGCAATTGCGCCCCCGTAGGGGTTTACCGAGGGGTCATCGTCGGCAATCCCGAAGTGGTCGAGGAAAGAGAGTACCTGCACGGCAAATGCTTCATTCAGTTCGAACAGTCCAATGTCGTCGATCTTGAGTCCCGCGCGTTTGAGCGCGCGTTCGGTCGATGGCACGGGCCCGAGGCCCATGACCTCGGGCTGAACACCGGCAAATCCGAATGACACCAGGCGCATCCGCGGTTTGAGACCGAGTTCCTTGACGGCGTCCTTTGACGCGAGAATCGAGGCTGTGGCGCCGTCGGTGAGCGGGGAAGCGTTTCCCGCAGTGACCTTGCCGTGCGGGCGGAAGGGGGGCTTCAGACCGCTCAGACCTTCCATACTGGTATCGGGGCGTGGATGCTCGTCGCGGATCGCGAGGCCCCAGCCGGCTTCCGATTCGATGGCTACGGGCACGAGGTCACGGTCGAACTTGCCCGCCTCATACGCAGCGGCAGTCTTCTGCTGTGAACGCATCGCGTAGTGGTCGGCTCGTTCCTTGGTGAGTTCGGGGAATCGATCGTGCAGCCGTTCGGCGGTGTTGCCCATGTTGAGTGCTTCAGCATCGACGAGCCGCTCGGAAAGAAAGCGTGGGTTGGGATCGGCGTTGAAGCCCATCGGGTGGCGCCCCATGTGTTCGACGCCGCCGGCGATTGCGACATCGTACTGACCGAAGCCGATTGCGCCACCCATGAGCGAAGCAGCGGTCATCGCGCCCGCGCACATGCGGTCAATGGCCAGTCCCGGAACGGAATTCGGCAGACCCGCGAGGAGCGCCGAGGTGCGGCCGAGCGTGAGGCCCTGGTCACCCTGTTGGGTCGTGGCGGCAATGGCCACATCGTCATATCGATCGCCGGGGATTTCGGGGTTGCGTTCAATGAGCGCACGCATGCTCTTGACTACGAGGTCATCCGCACGCGTTTGCCAGTACATCCCTTTCTCTCCGGCACGGCCGAACGGTGTGCGAGCACCATCGATGAAATAGACCTCGGATCCGGTCACGTATCCTCCTAGCCACTTTGTGTCCGCCACTTCGCGGGCAACTCAGCTCACAAGTTTATCCATGCCGTACTAATCAGACAATATCATCTTGTGTAGCAGCGACAAAAGCCTCGGCGATGATTGGGGCTGTGATGTCGATTTGCCACTCGCGTGCTCCCAGCCTAGCGAGTTGTTGCGAAATCGATTCAGCATCCGCGCCGGTTGGCTCCCAGCAAACCTGGCGCAGGAAGGCCGGCGTGAGCAGGTTATCGGTCGGAAGCTGCAGCTCTTCGGCCATGGCCGCGATAGCCGGTCGGGTGATCTTGAATCGAGCATCCGCTTCCGGCCGCTTGTGTTGCCAGGATTTTGGATGCGGCACGCCATTGCGATTGCCGCTTGTGCGCTTCGGGAGGTCGCGGGTCTGCAACCCCCGTTCCACCGCGCTCCACCAGCGGTCAAGCTGCGAACGGGACTGCTTGCCGGTGAACTCCTTGAGCGCCGCAAGCTGGCCGCGGGTGCGCGGCAACGCAGCGGCAGCCGCCGTCAGTGCGCGGTCCGGGACAATTCGGCCCGGAGCAGTGTCAGTCTCCCTGGCGTATTCGTCCCGGGCCAGCCACAGCTCGCGGGCAATCGCGAGCTGGCGAGGAAACCGCAGCGAGTGAATCCTCGAGAGCCTTCGCCAGCGTTCTGGATCCTGCGGTTTTGGGCGAAAATCAAGCAGGAATTCAAACTCCTGCCGTGCCCATTCCGCCTTTCCCGACTCAACAAGCTGCCCTGCCAGCCGATCCCGGAGATCCACGAGGAGCTCAACGTCAAGCGCGGCATACGCGAGCCACGATGTTGGGAGGGGCCTGGTGGACCAATCGTCCGCAGAGTGTGCCTTGGCGAGTTCGATGCCGAGCAGCTCTTCGACCACCGCTCCGAGGCCAACGCGTTCTTTACCGAGCAGTCGAGAGGCGAGCTCGGTGTCAAAAAGGCTAGAAGGAATTAGATCGATTTCGCGCATGCAGGGCAGATCCTGCGTGGCGGCGTGCAGAATCCACTGCTCTTCTTGGATTGCCTCGGCCACCTCGGCCAAGGAGCCGAAGGGGATTGGGTCGATCAACAAGGTGCCGGAGCCCCGCCGAAAAATTTGTACCAAATAGGCGCGGTCGGAGTAGCGAAACCCCGACGCGCGCTCGGTATCGATGGCAACCGGACCGTGACCGGCGCGGAGTCGTTCAACGGCAGAAGTCAACTGCGCGGGGGTATCGATTACATCGAGACCGCCACGCGCTTCGCGACGTGCGTCAGCGGCGGCCATGGTTCCTTGCTTGATGTCGGATGGCGGGGACCTCACTTGAATCTACGGGTGGCAGTCCACTCAGCATACAAAGCAGCGTGCTCCACGCCGAAACGTGCGGCGCTAGATCATCCGACTGCGGTGACCAGGATGCGCGCATCTCGATCTGCGAGCCTTCACCCTGCTCAGTGAGTTCGCCAAACCCTTTGGAATTGACGACGGTAACGGTTCCGGAAGCAAAGTCGTAGTCAGCTTGGTCGTTCTCGAGTGCGTCAATGAGCCAGGACCACGCAACATCGGGGAGCATTGCATCCGCACCGATATCGGTTTCAAGGGGGGCCTGCGCAAAACAGACCACGCGGAAGGGGCCCCGCCAGGCTTCAGGCTCAGACAGATCGTGCAGCATAATGAAGCGGCCGGTGCCAAAATGTGAGTCCCCTTCAAGCTGACCGGGGCTAACATCGGCGGCGAGTGCCAAAGAATTTGGTGCCAAGTCCTCTGGCGGACGGATTTCTTGAACGCGCAGATCGCTTCGGAACTCGACCGCCCGAATTGATTCTGCGGCGCGATCGAATTCCGCTGGAACTGGATGCAAACTGACCACCACGAGACCGAGAGTAAGCACGCGTCACGCAGCGACTTCGCAGGCGCGCCGATGAGTAAGGGGACGACGGGGAAAGTATGGTTCGATCGACGAACTGGACCCTCCGCTTGGGTGCATTTGTGCTCGGAGCGAGTGGCTTTACCGGAGTGACGATTGCGGGTCTCGGCGTTCTACTGGCAAAAACGCTCGTGGCCAGTCGGCCGGTTGCGCCGGAAAACGTGCACGTGTACGCGGTGACCGAAAACCCCGGTACGCCCGGATCGGGTCAGATTGAGTTGCAACGCACGACGGAATCCGAACAGGCCGGACAGTACACGCTGTCCTGGGGCCACGGGCTGGGGCGAGCGATACTTGATGAGACCATCGACGCCACCGCATTTACCGTAACGCGGCGCTATCACGGTGTGGAGGGCGTACCAATTCAGGCAGCGAAGACCGTGCGGGTGATGTCCGCACCGCAACGTGGAATTAAAGACCTGGGACTGCCTTGGGAAACGGTGATGATTCCAACGGAGCTGGGCCGGGCACCGGCGTGGCTCGTGCCCGCAACAGAACCGAAGCCCGGACACTGGATGATTCATGTCCACGGGCGCGGTGCGACGCGCGTAGAGCCACTGCGGACCGTGCCGCTGGCAGCGGAACGCGGTTGGAATTCACTGGTGATCACGTACCGCAACGATCGGGGCGCCCCGTCAGCGCCGGGTGGTCGCTATGGGCTGGGCCTCACCGAATGGCGAGATGTAGACGCCGCAATTGAGTGGGCTGTCTCGAAGGGGGCTCGACGCATCCTGCTTGCCGGATGGTCTATGGGGGGCACCATCGCCGCGCAGGCGTACTTTCGCTCGCGGTACAGCCCGCTCGTCGAAGGGATCATGTTGGAATCGCCGGGCGTCGATTGGCGGGCCACGATCGAATTTCAACCGAGCGTGAAGCACCTGCCAGATCGCTCCAAGCGGTTCGCAAATTGGTTGCTGCACTCACGACTGGGCCGCGCAATTATGCGTCTCAAAGAGCCAATCAATCTGGAAGAAGTCGATCTCGTGGCCCGAGCGCACGAACTGGATGTCCCAGTACTGCTCTTGCATTCCACGGGTGACACTGTCGTCCCAGTTGGTCCGAGCCGGAAGCTCGCTGCCGCTATCCCCGAACTCGTGCAATACGAAGAGTTTGCGGGTGCTCGGCACGTGCGGCTGTGGAACCGAGAGCCGCAGCGCTGGGAACGGGTCGTTGGTCAGTGGCTGGATGAACGCGTCTAAGCGGTGGCCGACTGCCGGGGTGAGTTCGTCACGAGGCGTTGGTACAAGAACTGCGCGGAGTCTTCCAACAGCAACTCGCGCTCAAATTTTGTACCCGCGATGGAACCGGGTAAGGAAGTAGCCTCATTCGGTGCGAACACGGGGGCCTGAGTGAGACAAATCTCGTCGAGCTTGCCCTGATCAAGGAACTGGCTAATGAGCCGATTGCCACCTTCGACCACGATTTGGTGCAGTCCACGGTCTCGTAGGGCCGTGAGCACGCCGTCGAGCGGGAGCTTGCCGTCCTGCGACTCCAGGTGATGGATATGCGCGCCAGGCAGGGTCCGTTCGACCTCCGCTCGTGCAGCCGGAGGGCAACAGACCAAGACCGAAGCTGCCGCATCCTCGGTTGAGATTCGGTGGCCCGCGAGGTTCCCGGACGAGGTGACCACGCACAGCCAGGTAGGCCGAGTCGAGAGGTGTCGCTCATTGCGAAGCGTCTCAGCCCCAACCACGATTGCGTCACTCATCTTGCGGATGATGGTGAGGATGCGACGGTCCGCCCGGTTTGAGAGCGTGTCGGAGGTGCCATCCGACCCCGTGACACGGCCATTGAGCGACCCGATCATGTTCATCCGCACCCAGGCCTGCCGAGGGGGTGTGTAGAGCGCGCGGAGCTGTTCCTCGACAGCAGGGTTGCGCAGGTCGAGCATGTCCGGAGCCACTGCGCTTCTTGTCACCAGCACGTGCAGGAAATCGGGGTCGGGCATGGCCTCGATCACGTGGGACAATGTTCTTCCTTGCTGCAGGCTGGTGATGGATGCGATTGGCTGGGTTTGCCGTGACTTTGCCGGTGGCTAGCTCGCGGCAGCCGTGGTGTGGCTGAGGTGCTCCTGCACCTGGCGCTTGACGCGACCCAGCATCCCGACCATACCGCGAAGTCGCAGGGGGGAGACCTGCTTGGTGATCCCGAGGTCGAACGGGAAGTCTGCCGGGATATCGAGAACCTCTTGAGTGGTGAGGCCACTGAGGCCCTGCACCAGGATGGAGGCAAAGCCGCGCGTGGTGGGGGCTTCTGGCGGAGCTTTTGCGAACATCTTCACGCGGTCATCCACGACTTCGGTCGTGATGAACACGGGGGACTGGCATTCAATGACCTGTTCGAACTCAACATCCGCGTACTGTTCAGGAACCTCTGGGAGCTCGTCCGAAAATTCCAGCAATAGCGTGAGCTTTTCAGCGTCGGGAACGGCGTGGAAATCCTCGCGGATCTCCGCAAGCTGTGCGGGAATATTGCTCATCGCTGCTGCAACTCTCCGGGTTCTTCACCCTTTACGATCGGGACGCCGACAAGTGAACCCCATTCGGTCCATGAGCCGTCGTAGTTACGGACGTGGTCGAAACCAAGCAAATACTGCAGCACGAACCAGGTGTGGCTTGAGCGCTCACCGATACGGCAGTACGCGACAAGGCTCTTAGCCGGCTGATACCCCAACTCGTCTTGGTAGACCGCTTCAAGCTCGGCGCGAGTCTTGAACGTGCTGTCTTCGTTTGCGGCTCGTGCCCAGGGCACGTTCTTTGCCGTGGGGATGTGGCCGCCACGCAGGGCGCCCTCATCGGGGTAATCAGGCATCGTGGTGCGCTCACCCGAATATTCGAGCGGACTGCGCACGTCCAGCAGCGGGCCGCCCACTAGGAGGTGCTCTTGCACCTGGTCGCGGGTGGCACGAATCTTGACGTCATTGCGCGCGACGACCGGATATTCCACCGGGGTACGGGCCGGTATTTCGCGGGTGAGTTCGCGCCCCTCGGCAATCCACTTGTCGCGACCCCCATCAAGCAGCCGCACGTCTTCGTGGCCGAAGAGCGTGAAGACCCACAGCGCGTAGGCAGCCCACCAGTTGGAACGGTCGCCGTAGATCACGACGGTGTCGTCGCGGGAGATGCCAAGGCTGCCGAGCAGTTTCGCGAACCCTTCACCGTCGACGTAGTCGCGAACGACTTCGTCATTGAGGTCCGTGTGCCAGTCGATTTTCACTGCGCCCGGGATGTGCCCGGTGTCGTAGAGCAGGACGTCCTCGTCGGACTCAACTACAACGAGTCCGTCTCGGTCGAGATTCTCAGCAAGCCACTGGGTGGACACGAGACGCTCCGGGTGGGCGTACTCGGCGAATTTTGGCTGCTGATCAAAGTCAATGCTCACGAAACTCTCCTGATCTGATTACGAAACGGGTCGCGCATCCAAGGCTAGACGAGGGCTGTGCGGTGGTGAAGAATATGTCGTCCCGGTCATCTGAAAGCTTAATAATGGAAGCAAATCCGCGTACTGTTGAGTGTCCGAGTATTTTTCGACGCAGGAGCGTTAAGTGGTATCAGGTGGCATCGTCCAGCTAACCGATCGGGTCCCTCAGATGAGCGCCCACGACATGGTGCAGGCACTCGTACCGCCACCGCAGTTCAAGAACGCGAGCTTCGACAACTATATTCCGGACGAGAACCACCCCTCACAGGCCGAATCTGTGGAGCTTTGCCGCGCCTTTGCATGCGACGTCAAGGGTTCGACCAGCGGCGGCCGCGGGTTCTTGTCCCGCATTCTCTTCAGCAAAAAGTCGAGCAGCACGAAGCCAGGGATCTATCTCGACGGTGGCTTCGGCGTTGGTAAGACTCACCTGCTTGCTGCTACCTGGCATGCCTACCCTGGTCGGAAGTATTTCGGCACCTTCATCGAATACACCGCGCTCGTTGGCGCCCTCGGGTATCAGAACGCGGTGAAGGCCTTCACCGGCGCATCGCTGATCGCAATCGACGAATTTGAGCTCGACGATCCGGGTGACACGATGGTGATGTCGAAGCTGCTGGGCGAACTTGTCGCCACGGGCACCTGCGTAATGGCCACCTCGAACACACCGCCGAATGCGCTCGGCGAGGGGCGCTTTGCCGCGCAAGACTTCCTTCGCGAGATCACAAAGCTGGCCGCTGTCTTCGAGACGGTACGCATTGACGGTGTTGACTATCGCCGCCGCGCGGTTGAGGGCAAGGCAGTCGTGACGCCCGCGGCCGAAATTGATGGTCAGGTGGATGCACGGATCGCGTCAGGGGAGACCGTCAGTCGCGACGAGTTCTCGAGTGTGATTGAGCACCTCGCGAAGGTGCACCCCTCGAAGTATGTCCGGATGCTCGACGGGATCGACACGATCGTGATCGATGACGTTCGGGAACTTACGAACCAAGCCGAAGCCTTGCGATTCGTGGCGTTTATCGACCGCGTCTATGACGCGCAGATTCCGATCATTGCCTCAGGGCATTCGCTTGACCAGATCTTCGGTGGTGGGATGCTCGAAGGCGGGTACCGCAAAAAGTACCTGCGCTCGGTCTCGCGACTCATTGCATCCACGGGAGCCGCGACACCGTCGCTCGTATGAGCCGCTGAATGTCAAAACGTCCGGCCGGGAACCTTTCCCGGCCGGACGTTTTTGGTGGGTGGATGCGTGGGGTGCGATTGGCTACTCGACCTCACCCGAGACATCGATCGCTTCGCGGTTCACACCGGTGATGACCGCGTAGGTCAGGCCTGCGATGGCGGCACCGACCAGCGGAGCCAAGCCCGTCTTAATCTACCGAACCTAGCTGAATGGCTGCAGTCGCGATAGCAGGTAGTATACTAAAATTATGCCTCGGCCGAACCAGAAGACGAATGAAGTCCGTGACACGATCCGCGCACGGATTGCAGCAGGTGCGTATCCGCCCTCCTCTCGGCTGGTGGAGCATCGAATCGCAGAAGAACTCGGGGTCTCACGGGTACCTGTGCGGGAGGCGCTGCGTGACCTTCAAGCCGAGGGATACACCAGTGAACGCCCTGGTGGCGGCATGGAGGTGCGGTCCTATTCGGATGCCGAGATCGATGAGCTCATCCTGCTCAATGCAATGTTGGAAGAAGTGCTGGCTGCTAGGTTGGCGCGCACGGCGAACCCCGAACAGGTCGACGCGCTGAGAGACTCGGTATCACGAGCTGGCCTCGCCATAGAGGTGGGTGACGGCGAGAATGCCGTCGAGTTGAACGCACGATTCCACGACGCTCTCCTTGAGCAGTGCCTGGGTACGATCACGCACGAACTGCTCAGCCTGATCCGACCCCGCTTGGCCTGGCTGCACCGTCAGCATAGCGATACCGTGGTGATTCACGCCGAGCATGTCGCGCTAGTCGACGCGATCGCGTCGCACGACGCCGACTTGGTAACACGCCTGCTCCGAGCCCATACGGATACGAGCAGCGATGAAGTGCATGAGCTGAGGCGGAGTTCATGACGGCAGGCCGCGCTCGCGCTTCGCCAAGGAGTGATGAGCGAGACATGGGACCAGCACCAGAGGGCCCGAATGCCAAGGACAACATCGAGGATTCGACGTTCCTTTTCGTCGGTTCCCTGAGCTGCGACCGGATTGTAAACCTAAACGAAAGGAACCCTTGACCGTCATGCTAATCGTAAGCAATGTGCGACCGTGGGGCAAAGCACCCGTGGATCTGCTCATCGAAGCCGGGGTGATTACCGAGGCTCGGCCCCACCGCACCGTCGACCGTGCAGAAGAAGCATCCAGGGTCGAGGTCATTGACGGGCGCGGCCTGCTCGCCCTTCCCGGATTCGTGAACGCGCACGCACACGTGGACAAGAGCTGGTGGGGGCAACCCTGGGTCTCGTACGGAGGCGAGGATACGACGGAGGGCCGGATCGCCCACGAACGCGCCGAGCGAGACAAGTACGGTATTCCTAGCGCGGACGGCGCTACGCGGATACTCCGGGAGTTCCTCCGGCACGGCACTACAGCGACGCGCAGTCACGTCGATGTGGATCTCGGGACGGGGTTGCGCGGACTGCACATGGTGCAGGAGGCTGCCGCAAGCCTCGATGGCGCGATAGATGTGGAGTTGGTCGCATTCCCGCAAGACGGAGTGCTGCGTCGCCCCGGGGTGCTCGACCTGCTCGACCAGGCGGCAGCCGAAGGTCGGATCTCAGCTATCGGAGGGCTCGACCCTGCAACCATCGATCGCGACCCCGTCGGTCAGTTGGATGCGCTGTTCGAGATCGCTGACCGGCGTCAGGTCGGAATCGACATCCACCTCCACGACCATGGCGATCTTGGTGCGTTTCAATACGAGCTACTGATCGAACGCACTCGTGCGCTCGGCCTGGCCGGTCGGGTGAACGTTTCGCACGGTTTTGCTCTGGGTGAGCTTTCTGGTGATGTGTCCGAGAAGATGCTGAACGCGCTGGCCGAGTCAGGGATCAGCTGGACCACCGTCGCCCCTGTCCGCAGCGCACCGTTGCCCTGGCAAGGGATGCGGAACCTCGGAATTCTTCTGGGGTTGGGCACTGATGGCATTCGAGACCTGTGGTCGCCCTTTGGTGACGGTGACATGCTCGCCATTGCACTCGGATTTGCCCGGCTGCACGGTCTTCACACCGACGCAGACCTGACTTACGCTGTCGAGCTGGCCAGCAGTCATGCCGCAAGGTTCGTGGACCGTGACCAGCACGAGCTGAAGCCGGGTTGCCGGGCTGACATCGTGCTCCTGGACGCGCAGAACGTTGCCGACGCCCTGACGCGTGTCGCACCTCGATCGCTGGTGATTGCTGGAGGTAGGGTCGTCGCAACGGAAGGTGAAGTCATCCTGTGACTGGAAGTGGAGTCGGGTGAACCATCCGACACGATTCTTGAACCGTGGGCACGCTGGTCTGTGAGATCGGTATGCTCGCGGTTCGAGCGAGGTCAAACCCGAGGAAGTCGCATGTTTGAGCAGCGACACTTGGGTGGGCCATACTGGGTTCGAACCAGTGACCTCTTCCGTGTGAAGGAAGCGCGCTACCACTGCGCTAATGGCCCATAACGAAGATTTATCTTGCCACATAGTTTCCGGTCTTGGCTAATCAGAGGGTTCGGCGTGTCTGTGGATGTGTTGCGGGTGTCTGCAATGGCGTCCGCTCGTGTCTGACACGCCGTATGTGAGGGTCGCGATCCGCATGGTTGGGGGAATAGCGAAGGAAAACTGCGGGAATTTTCGCTTCAAGTTGGCATTCCTCGGGGGAGTGGTCTAATGTATTTCAAGTGCTGAGGCGCTCGAGAGAGTCGTAAGGCACGATGCGGATGTAGCGCAGTTGGTAGCGCATAACCTTGCCAAGGTTAGGGTCGCGAGTTCGAGTCTCGTCATCCGCTCGAGTGTGATCAAGGCCCACCTTGTTGCACGGGAAATAGAATCCCAACACGGTGACGTGGCCGAGAGGCGAGGCAGCGGCCTGCAAAGCCGTTTACACGGGTTCGAATCCCGTCGTCACCTCGTAACACAGCGAATCTCACAAGAGAAACGCGCGATTGGCGCAGCGGTAGCGCGCTTCCCTGACACGGAAGAGGTCACTGGTTCGATCCCAGTATCGCGCACGAGTCTACGTAGCACGGGTTACCGGCAGTGACCTCGCGAAAACAGGTCAGAAGCGATGCTTCCTCCCTCGAAGTTTTCGCGCTGGTTCGATCCCAGTATCGCGAACGAACAAACTCTGAAACCCCTGCTTCGGCAGGGGTTTTCTCGTCCTTGGAAAGTGTCGGGCAATTGCCCAGATGAGGAGCAAAATGACCTCACCACTCGTAGTTGGAACCGACGGCTCTGCAGTACCCAACCCCGGCCCGTGTGGTTGTGCCTGGGTGGCTGAAGATGGCCGCTGGGGAGCTGAGCATCTTGGGCAGGGAACTAACAACATCGGCGAGCTCACGGCAATCCTTCGGGCCATCCAAGCAAATCCGAACCAACCGCTGCATGTGCTGGCGGACTCTCAATACGCCATCAACTCCGTCACCACATGGGGGCCGGCGTGGCGGCGTAAGGGTGTAACCGGTAAGAAGAATATGGAGCTGATCTTCGAGATTATCGACCTCGTCGAAGCGCGCCGCGCAACCGTTCCGGTGACCTTCGAATGGGTGCGGGCACACGACCGGTCAAACTCCACGCCGCTAAACAGCTTGGCGGATGAGTACGCAAACGCGGCATCCAAGCGTGACTTCGGGGCGCAGACTGGTGTGATTGAGAATATCGCCGAACGTTCGGCCGCAGCGGCCGCGAGGCAGCCTTCTTCGAGTGGCACGAGTCGCACGAGTGGCGGGGATGGTTCTGGCGATAACGGCGCTGCAAAGCGCTCCACAGGGAAGTGGGCAACGATGACTGAACTCGGCAAGCCTCTCGGGCTGTCCGCGGTGCAGGTTGGGAAGATTTTGACGAATGCCGGGCTTCGTGATGGTTCACTCGCGACGGATGCTGCGGTTGCCGACGGCCTTGCGCGTCACCGAAAGATGAAATCTGGCACGGAGTTCTCGGTCTGGGACCGCAAACGAGTCACGGAAATCCTGCGACAACAGTAGGGCCAAAGGTCGATTTGGCAATCCCGATGAATTGCACTAATGTAGTTCGAGTGCTGAGGCGCTCGAGAGAGTCCTAAGCACGATGCGGATGTAGCGCAGTTGGTAGCGCATAACCTTGCCAAGGTTAGGGTCGCGAGTTCGAGTCTCGTCATCCGCTCGAGTGTTGAGGAGGCTAGCTTTCGAGCTGGCCTTCTTGCACGGGAGGCGAATCCCACACGGTGACGTGGCCGAGAGGCGAGGCAGCGGCCTGCAAAGCCGTTTACACGGGTTCGAATCCCGTCGTCACCTCAAAATAGCGAATCTCACAAGAGAAACGCGCGATTGGCGCAGCGGTAGCGCGCTTCCCTGACACGGAAGAGGTCACTGGTTCGATCCCAGTATCGCGCACAGGTTTACTTAGCATCGGTCGCCCGCAGTGACCTCGCAAAAACAGGTCGGAAGCGATGCTTCCTCCCCTGAAGTTTTCGCGCTGGTTCGATCCCAGTATCGCGCACAGATTTAAATACGAAATCATGCCGAGACAGCGTATGTCTCGGCATTCATGTCTTCCTTGACGACAAACTCGAGCGGTCCTAGCGTTTCCTTTATGAGACAGATGTCTCGTTAAGGAGTTCGTTTAATGCCCAATGCCGAGAACAGCAGCCACGTAGCCAAGATGCTGCACCGCCGAGCAGGCACGCTGCGCCCAGGTGACCCGCTGGTACCGCCGCTGGTGGCTGCGAGCGCATTTCTCTTGCCCGGAGAGCCAAACGCTCCATTCGGGTATGGCCGATGGAACACCCCGACCTGGGCGGCCCTCGAAACTTCTTTGAGCATCCTGGAAGACGCCGACACTGTCATCTTCCCTTCGGGGATGGCCGCGATTGCCGCCGTACTGATGACTCAGCTCGAGCACGGAGACCGCGTTCTCTTGCCCTCAGATGGTTACTACAACACCCGAAGCATGGCCGAGAAATACCTCACCCCGCAAGGCGTCCAGATCGAACTTTGCGCGACCCCTGACTACGGGGACAAAGACTTCACCGGTTTCAAATTGGTCTTCGTAGAGACACCGTCGAATCCACGATTGGACGTGTGCGAGATCGCGGACGTCGCGCGCCGAGCTCACCGGGCCGGAGCGCTAGTCGTGGTGGACAACACGACCATGACGGTCCTGGGGCAACAACCGCTCAACCTCGGCGCCGATATCGTCGTGGCATCCGATACAAAGGCTCTCAACGGGCACTCGGACGCATTGCTCGGCCACGTTGCTTCGCGTGATGCTTCGGTACTCGATGCGGTGCGAGAGTGGCGAACCTTGGCCGGTGGAATTCCCGGACAGCTGGAGGCTTGGTTGGTGCATCGAGGGCTCGAGAGTTTCGAGCTCCGATACGAACGGATGTGCACCAGCGCAGGTCTTATTGCGGAACGCTTCTTGGAGCATCCGGCGATTGTTGACGTGGTCTATCCGGGGCTTCCGACACATCCCGCGCGGGAGATCGTGGCTCGGCAAATGTCGAGCGGTGGCAGCTTGGTGGGCGTCACGTTCGCGCATGCGGATGCGGCAGAACAGTTCATTACGAGGGCGGAGTATGTCATACCCGCAACGAGCTTCGGCGGTACCCACACCACTGCCGAGCGGCGCGCACGCTGGGGCGATGAGGTCGCCGCGGGATTTGTGCGCTTGTCCGTGGGTTGCGAGCCGACCGAAGTGCTGTGGCAGGACTTCGCCGCCACGCTCCAGGAACTGTCGTGAGCACTCCGCCGATCAACGAATATGAGGGCGGTGACTTCGACGTTCGGCTTGGTGCGCGCATCCTTCGAGAGCGTGAAGCGCGCGGCTGGTCGCTGACCGAGCTGGCCGAGCGGTCACAGGTATCGCGAGCTCAGATCAATAAGGTGGAGCGCGGCGCGAGCAGTCCCACGGCCGCAGTGCTGGGGAAGCTCTCGGCAGCATTTGGCCTCACGATTTCTACTCTGCTTGGGGGAGTCGAAGGGGAGGAAGCTGTCCGCCTGACTCGATTTGCCGAACATCCGCAGTGGATGGACCCAGCAACAGGTTATGTGCGGCGGCAAATAGCCCCACACGCCGGCTCATCCCTGACCTTCGAGATCACACACGTCGAATTACCCGCGGGGGAGTCAACCTCGTATCCGGCCTCGGCCTTCGCATTTTTGCAACAGCTCGTGTTCGTGCTGGACGGGCAACTGGCTTTCACCGAAGGCGACACGGTGCACCGGCTTGGGGCAGGCGACAGCCTTGAGCTCGGGAGCTCAGCGGACTGCACGTTTGCTAACGCGTCGGGCGTGACCTGCACCTACTTGGTCGTAGTTGCCCGAAAGTAGACGGCTCGGGAGCAGAGACTTCACATGACAATGCCCGTCTCCAGGTAAGGTCAAGGGCGTGAATACGCCGCAGCCTCGCAAATCCATTCCGTTCCTCGTGACTCTC
Organism: Gulosibacter chungangensis; assembly: GCF_008831155.1. Classification (GTDB taxonomy): domain Bacteria; phylum Actinomycetota; class Actinomycetes; order Actinomycetales; family Microbacteriaceae; genus Gulosibacter; species Gulosibacter chungangensis. Next base: position 228,771 of record NZ_WBKB01000002.1, read on the forward strand.
GGTGTCGCATCCATCGCCTTGGTTGGCTGCTCCGGCGGCGATTCATCCTCGGAACCCACCATCACGGGTGAAGCAACCACATACGACTCGCTCGAGGAGCTGCGCGATCTTTACGTGGAAGCTGGCGGCGAATGTCCCGAGTGGGAAGAACTCGACCCGGGCGATTGGGATGCGGTCGCGGGTCGCTGCAGCGACTCGGTCGTGATCACCGTCTTTAACGACACTTCGCAAATCGACGAAGTGGTGCAGAGCTCCCTCGATCTCATCGTGGAAACCCACCTGCTGGTGGGGGAGAACTGGATCATTAACACCGCGAACCCCGAGAACTACGTTGACGCACTCGGCGGCGCGGTCATCACCGGTTAGTCCGGCCTAGAATGAAACTCTGTGCCGGTGCGCGAAATCTATTGCAGCCGGGGCACAAAATCACCGTCACAAGACAAGCAATCAAGGAGCCGACGTGAGTCAATTCGACGTCAAGCAAGAAACCGCACCGCTGCGAGTGGAAGCGACGACGACGACTGACGGTTTCACGCTCTTCCAAGATGCACCGAAGAACCCCGCCGTGGTTGCGATGCGTGTAAACGGGGAACTCCTCGACCTCTTCCGCGAGGTCGAGGCGGGTCAGGTCGCCGAAGCCGTCACCATCGACAGCGAAGACGGCATGAACATCCTGCGGCACTCGGCCGCACACGTGACCGCTCAGGCGGTGCAGAAGCTCTTCCCGGGCACCACCCTCGGCATTGGTCCGTTCATTAAGGACGGCTTCTACTACGACTTCGACGTCGACAACCCCTTCACTCCGGAAGATCTCAAGGCGATCGAAAAGGAAATGAAGAACATCGTCAAGCAGGGCCAGCGGTTCTCGCGTCGGTCGGTGAGTGACGATGACGCGCGAGAAGAACTCGCAAACGAGCCGTACAAACTCGAGCTCGTGTCGCTCAAGGGCGGTGCCGGTTCTGCGGACAACGAAAACGTCGAAGTTGGCGAAGGCGAATTGACGATCTACGACAATGTCGACGCTAAATCGGGCGAGACTTGCTGGTCAGACCTCTGCCGCGGCCCGCACCTGCCATCTACTCGACTGCTTGGCAACGGTTGGTCGTTGCTGCGCAGCTCCGGTGCCTACTGGCGCGGTAGCGAAAAGAACCCAATGCTGCAGCGCATCTACGGCACCGCGTGGCCCACGAAGGATGAACTCGTGGCCTACAAGACTCGCCTCGAGGAAGCCGCGAAGCGCGACCACCGCAAGCTCGGTGTGGAACTCGACCTGTTCTCCTTCCCCGACGAAATTGGCTCGGGCCTCGCGGTATTCCACCCCAAGGGCGGGATCATCCGGCATGAGATCGAGTCGTACATGCGCGAGCAGCTGCTCGCACACGACTACGAACTCGTGAACACCCCGCACATCACCAAGGGCACTCTCTTCGAGACCAGTCAGCACCTCAATTGGTACAAGGACGGCATGTTCCCGGCCATGCACCTTGACGAGGTCACCGACGACGAGGGCAATGTCACTAAGCCCGGCCAGGACTACTACCTGAAGCCGATGAACTGCCCGTTCCACAACCTCATCTTCCGCGCCCGCGCCCGCAGCTACCGCGAGCTGCCACTGCGCCTGGCGGAGTTCGGAACGGTCTACCGCTATGAAAAGAGCGGTACGCTCTCAGGCCTGACCCGAGTGCGCGGCCTGACGCAGGATGACGCCCACATCTACGTGACGGACGAGCAGGTCAAAGACGAGATCAAGCGACAACTCGACTTCGTCTTCGACACCCTGCGCGCCTACGGCCTGAATGACTTCTATCTCGAGCTGTCAACCCGCGACCCGGAAAAGTCGGTGGGTACGGATGCGCAGTGGCAGGTCGCCGAGGACACCCTCCGTGAGGTTGGCGAAGAGTCAGGGCTCGAACTCGTTGATGACCCGGCCGGTGCCGCCTTCTATGGACCGAAGATCTCGGTACAGGCACGCGACGCGATCGGCCGCACCTGGCAGCTTTCCACCGTGCAGCTCGACTTCAACCAGCCTGAACTCTTCGAACTCGAATACGCCGCGGCTGACGGCACTCGCAAGCAGCCGATCATGATTCACCGAGCACTGCTCGGTTCGATCGAACGCTTCTTCGCGATTCTGCTCGAGCACTACGCTGGCGCCTTCCCGGTGTGGCTCTCGCCAGAGCAGGTTGTCGGCATCCCCGTGGCCGAGGAATACGCTGAGTACCTCGGCGGCGTGATCAAGCAGTTGAAGAGCAAGGGCGTGCGCGCGAAGCTCGACGACTCCGACGATCGGATGCCGAAGAAGATCCGCACTCACACCAAGGCGAAGATCCCATTCCAGCTCATTGCCGGGGAAGAGGACCGTTCGCAGAACGCCGTCTCCTTCCGCTTCCGGGACGGCTCGCAGCGAAACGGCGTTCCGGTGGATGAGGCGCTCACCCTGATCATGAACGCCATCGCTGAGCGCAAGAACATTAACACCGCTGAGGACCTGTAATGACAGGCTTCCTCGGGTTTCCAGAGGGAGAACTTGACGGCGTTGAGGTGACCCCCGCGGAGGAATTCGCGGGGGTCCCCGACGAGATCCAACGCACCTGGGTCCCGCATCGGATGACTTACATCAATGACGGTGGGGAACGGGCCAAGCCTGAAGCCGCCTGCGCCTTCTGCGAGGTCCCGAAGAAGACGGATGAAGATGGGCTCGTGGTCTACCGGGGCGAACTCGCCTACGTGGTGATGAACCTGTACCCCTATAACTCCGGACATCTGCTGGTCTGCCCTTATCGTCACGTTGCGATGTACGACGAGCTCACTGATGAGGAGCTCTTCGAGATTGGGAAGCTCACGCAGCACGCAATGGGTGTGCTGCGCCGCTCGACCAACGCCGGTGGCTTCAATATCGGGATGAACCAGGGCTCGGTCGCAGGTGCGGGCATTGCCGAACACTTCCACCAGCACATCGTGCCGCGATGGTTCGGAGACGCGAACTTCATGCCGATTATCGGGAAGACGAAACCTGTGCCGCAGCTCCTCGGTGATTTGCGGGCGCTGCTCGCCAAGAACTGGGATGCACCGGTGGCGACAGAGGTTTCGGGAACCAACACGGAAAACACGACGCAGGAGTAGTGACCTCAATGAGTTCGATCGACACCACGTTCGCGCAGATCTCGGCGCTGGTAACCGCCTCGCCGACCTCGTACCACGCGGTACGAGAGGTCGCGTATCAGCTCACTGAAGCGGGTTTCGTAGAACTTGATGAGGCACAGGCCTGGCCGAGCGGACCGGGTTCCTATGTCGTGGTGCGTGACGGCGCAGTAATCGCCTGGCGTGTCCCCGAGCAGGTGGATGCACTGACGCCCTTTGGGGTGGTTGCTGGCCACACCGACTCACCGGGGTTCCGGCTCAAGCCGATGCCGAGTACCGCTCGTTCTGGCTGGCAAAGCCTGAACGCTGAAGTGTACGGCGGGCCGCTCCTCAACTCTTGGCTTGACCGAGACCTCCGTATCGGGGCCCGACTCCTGCTCAAGGACGGCAGCGAAGCGCTCGCTGTCACCGGGGGAGTCGCGCGGATTCCGCAGCTGGCGGTGCACCTGGACCGCAAGGTCAACGCCGAAGGCCTCAAGCTGGATGCCCAGCAGCACACCCACGCCGTGCTTGGCCTCGCCGACGGGCCAAGCATCATCGACCTGCTCGCACAGGACGCGGCAGTGGCTGCCGAAGAGGTGCTCGCCTTTGACGCGTTCTTCACCGACGCCCAAGCGCCGAGCCGACTCGGTGCGAATAACGAACTCATCGCCTCGGGGCGCCTCGACAACCTGGTGAGCATCCACGCGGGTCTTCGTGCGCTCATCGCGGCGGAACCCCTCGGCGTGATTCCGGTCCTCGCGGGCTTTGATCACGAGGAGGTCGGCTCGAATACCCGTACAGGGGCGGGTGGGCCGTTCCTCGAGGACGTGCTTGCACGCATCCGAGAATCACTTACGGCCAGCGGCAGTGAAGCCCGACGAGCCGCGAGCCAGAGCTGGGTGATTTCCAGCGATGTTGGCCACGCCGTGCATCCGAACTATCCGGAGCGACACGATGATGACGTGCGGCCGATCGCAGGGCAAGGGCCGATCATTAAAATTAACGCGGACCAGCGGTACGTCACCGACGGTGCGGGCGAAGCGCTTTGGCGGGGGCTCTCGGAAGACGCCGAGGTGCCGGCACAGGTTTTCGTGTCGAAGAACACGATGCCCTGTGGCTCGACGGTGGGGCCGATTATGGCGACCCGACTGGGGATGCGCACTGTGGATGTGGGCATCCCGATGCTCTCCATGCACTCGGCCCGCGAGCTTGCGGCGCTCAGCGATATCAGCGGTCTGCAGCAGGTCCTTACCGAGTTCTACAGTCGCGCGCACTAAGATGGAACGCCGCGGTATCTTCGCGAATCAATAGTTCGACACGAAAGGGTGAAAGGGACTCATGGCCGGACACTCCAAATGGGCGACTACCAAGCACAAGAAGGCTGTCATCGACGCCAAGCGTGCTAAGTCGTTCGCCAAGCTCATCAAGGTCATCGAGGTGGCAGCGCGTGCAGGAGGCCCTGACCCAGACGGCAACCCGGCTCTCGCGGACGCGATTCAGAAGGCGAAGAAGACCTCCGTACCGAACGACAATATTGATCGCGCCGTAAAGCGCGGTGCCGGTATTGGCGGCGACGCAGTCAGCTACGACCAGATTATGTACGAGGCATACGCACCGGGTGGGGTCGCAATGCTCATCGAGTGCCTTACCGACAACAAGAACCGCGCTGCTGCCGAAACCCGTCTGGCAATCAGCCGCTCGGGTGGCAACATGGCCGACCCCGGTTCGGTGGCGTTCAACTTCGAGCGCAAGGGTGTCATTGCGGTACCCAAGGCGAACACCTCCGAGGACGACGTCCTCCTCGCGGGTCTTGACGCGGGTCTGCAGGAAGTACTCGAGCACGACGAAGTCTTTGAGTTGCGCACTGAGGCGAGCGACATGGTCGCGGTTCGCACCGCGCTGCAGGAAGCCGAAATCGACTACGACTCGGCCGAAGCAGAATTCGTCGCCAACGTGCTTGTCCCGGTTGATCTGGAGACCGCAAAGAAGGTTCTCTCGATGATCGACAATCTCGAAGATCTCGACGACGTGCAGGAGATCTACACCAACATGGAGATTCCCGACGACGTGCAAGCCAAGCTCGACGCCGAATAGGTCGACTGCTTGTCCCGCCGAATCATCGGAATTGATCCCGGCCTCACTCGATGTGGGGTCGGGATCATTGACGTGGCTCCCGGCCGCAAACTCTCTTTTGTGCACGTGTCAGTGATTCAAACCCATGCCGACCAGGAACTCGACCAACGTCTTCGCGTTATCGGTGACGGCATCGAAGCACTCCTGAACACCTACCAGCCAGATGCACTCTCGCTCGAGCGAGTCTTCGCCGAGCAGCGCAACCTCAACACGGTGATGGGTGTCGCACAGATCTCTGGGATCGCACTGCGCGAGGCGGCACTGCGCGATATCCCGACGCAGCTGCACACACCTTCCGAGGTAAAAGCGGCAGTCACCGGTTACGGTCGTGCCGAAAAGGCGCAAGTGGGGGAGATGGTTCGCAAGCTGCTCGGACTCAAGGCGGCACCCAAACCTGCCGACGCCGCCGACGCCCTCGCGCTTGCGATCTGTGCCGCCTGGCACAACACAGTTCCGAGCGTCAAAGTGACCAATCGGATGCACGGCTCAGCTCGGGCCGAAAAGGTCGCGGCCCCCACCCGGGCCCAGGAAGCATGGCTCGCCGCCGAGCGTGCGGCCAAGACCCGCGGCCGGCGCCTAGGCTAGTCGAGTGATTGCCTCGTTAACTGGAAAACTGACGCACCTCGGCGCGAACTACGCCATTGTCGATGTTGGTGGCGTTGGCTATCGGGTGCAGCTCACCCCCACGCACGCTCTGGAACTTCGACAGGGTAGCGAGATCACCCTGGTCACCGCATTGATTGTTCGTGAGGATGCGCTGACGCTATTCGGCTTCCGTTCCTTTGACGAGCGAGAGATTTTCGATCAGCTCACCAGCGTGAGTGGTGTCGGGCCCAAATCAGCGCTTGCCGTGATCACGCACCTTTCACCGAGTGAACTTGCCCGAGCGGTGGAGAGCGAAGACGTAAACGCTTTCAAACCGGTCTCTGGCGTCGGACCAAAAACTGCGAAACTCATCATTCTGCAGCTCAAGGGCAAATTGCTTGCGGCAGTAGACGTTACTGCCGCGGAAGCCTCGTCGCCGCAGCTCCCCGCATCCGTGGTCAAGACCGTCGACCAGGTTGTGGAAGCGCTCGTCGAACTCGGCACAAAACAGGTCCAGGCGCAGGCAGCGGTGGAGGCAGCCGCGGCCGAACTAGGCGAGGATGCAGATGTGCCGACGCTACTGCGCACCGCACTGCGTGAGCTCGGCCGTGGAGGCGTTCGTCGATGACCGATCAGCCACGCCTGCCGGAGATGGCCGAGAGCGAGTCGGAGCTCGAATTCGAATCAACACTGCGACCGAATCGGCTCGATGACTTCATCGGCCAAGAAAAGGTTCGCAAGCAGCTCGATCTGCTCCTTCGCGCGGCCGAGATTCAGAACCGCACACCGGATCACATCCTGCTTGCCGGGCCCCCAGGCCTTGGCAAGACGACGCTGGCGATGATTGTCGCCGAAGAGACCGGTCAGGCGCTGCGTCTGACCTCCGGCCCCGCCTTGCAAAATGCGGCTGACTTAGCTGCCGTGCTTTCCAGCATGGTGCCGGGCGAAGTGCTGTTCATCGATGAGATCCACCGGATGGCGCGCACCGCGGAAGAAATGCTCTATCTTGCGATGGAGGATTTTCGGATCGACATCATGGTCGGAAAAGGTGCCGGTGCTCAATCGGTGCCGCTGGAACTTTCCCCCTTCACCGTCGTGGGTGCAACGACCCGGTCGGGCCTGTTACCGGCGCCGCTGCGCGACCGCTTCGGGTTCACCGCGCACCTGGAGTTCTATCAGGATGAAGAACTCGAACGCGTCCTCACGCGCACGGCGACGCTGCTGGAATTGGTTTCCGAACCCGGCTCGCTTGCCGAGATTGCCAGTCGCTCACGCGGTACTCCGCGAATTGCCAACCGTTTGCTTCGACGGGTTCGTGACTACGCGTTAGTTCACGGCACTGACATTAGCCACGAGGCGGTTGCGGCGGCACTGCAGCTCTACGACGTGGACGAACGGGGACTCGATCGCCTCGACCGCGCCGTTTTGGACACGTTGATTCGCCGCTTCCGCGGCGGGCCGGTGGGTGTTCGGACACTCGCAGTGACCGTGGGGGAGGAACCCGATACTGTAGAGGCTGTTGTGGAACCATTCCTCGTGCGCATCGGCATGATGGCTCGTACCCAGCAGGGTCGCATCGCGACCCCAGAGGCTTATGAGCACCTTTCCATTCCACTTCCTCCCCTATAATCAAGCCTTTGTTACCGTTTGGTGACCCTCACCTAAGTTTTGGAGCCACTTTTGGACCTCACTCTTCTCCTTCCTCTCGCTCTGCTTGTGCTCATGATGGTGTTCATGTGGCGCAGCAATAAGAAGCGCACCGCACAGCAGCAGGAGCTGCGTGCCAAGATTCAGCCGGGAGTGGAAGTGATGACTCAGTCCGGCATCTTTGGCACGCTCATTTCGGTCGATGAGGACTCGAACGTCGCCACGGTCGAGACTTCGCCCGGCGTGGTGCTGCGCGTGCACAAGGCCACCATCGCGAACGTGGTCGAGCCCGCAGTCGAGGTTCCGAATGACGCATCGGCGCTCACGGGTGACGCTGTCGAGGACAGCACAATTGCTGATTCGAAGGACGTTGACACGAACGCGACTGACGCACATGAGTCCAACGCCGACGACGACAACTCGAACGAAGACCGTCCCAAGGCCTAATTGCCCGTAGGGGTGTACTTAAGCTCCCGTCGGGGCGAAAGGCAGTACAAGTTTTGGCGAAATCATCTCGCGTCTCCGCGGCCGTGAAATCGGCGCGCAATACCCTCATTTGGTTGGTCATCATCGTGGCCGCGCTGGCTGGGCTGAACTGGGTAGCAGTGGCCTTCCAAGGCGGGGTCTGGACCCCGAAGCTTGCCCTCGACCTTGAGGGTGGCACGCAGGTCGTGCTTGAAGCACAGCTGGAAGAAGGCGCCACACCAAGCGGTGACCAGATGAGCCAGGCAGTGCAGATCATTCGCCAACGCGTGGATGCTTCGGGTGTTTCTGAGGCCGAAATTACCACCCAGGGCGGCAAGAACGTTGTCGTTTCAGTCCCGGGCGAGATGGACGAAGAGACGCGCGCACGCATCGAATCGAGCGCCATGCTCGAATTCCGTCCGGTGCTGTTCGCGGAGGGATCTGAGGTCATCCAGGAGATCACTCCCGAGATGATGGGCATGGAGCCGACCGAGACATTTAGTTCGGAACCGTCCGGTGAGGCCGCGGATGCCTCGGATACCGTGCAGGTGTCGGAGCAGATGATGGCCGATTTCTATGCGTTCAATTGCGCGGATCTCGGTAACCGCACCGAGCCGTCCGCTTCTGACCAGCCGATGATTACCTGCGACTCGACGGGGACCGAGAAGTTCATCCTCGGCCCGGTGGAAATCACCGGAAGCAACATTAAGGACGCCACCAACGGTGTGGTCACCACCTCGCAAGGTGCCACGACCGGCCAGTGGGCTGTTAACCTCGAATTCGACGCAACCGGCACCGAGCAGTTCCGTGCCGTCACCGAACGTCTCTATGCCATTGGCAACACTGTCGACCAGAACACCGGAACAGTGGATACCAACCGCTCACGCTTTGCGGTGACCATGGACGACATCGTGATCGTGGCGCCGACTGCGAATGCGGTGATCACGGACGGTAAGGCACAAATCACCAACTCTTCCGGGACCTTCACCGAGGCATCCACGAAGGCCCTTGCCGACCAGCTGAAGTTCGGTGCGCTGCCGTTCAGCTTCGAAACGCAGTCCACTCAGACCATCTCCGCCACTCTCGGTACCTGGCAGCTGCAGGCCGGTCTCATCGCCGGAGCCATCGGTATGGGGCTCGTGCTCATCTATTCGCTCTTCCAGTACCGAACTCTGGGCTTGGTCACCATGACATCCCTCGGCATTCTGGGAGGTGTGACGTACCTCGTCGTGACCTTCCTCTCAAACCAAGAGGGTTACCGGCTTTCGCTCGCCGGTGTAGCGGGTCTGATTGTGGCGATTGGTATTACCGCCGACTCCTTCATCGTGTACTTCGAACGCATTAAGGATGAACTTCGCGAAGGTAAGAGCCTGGCCACCGCCGTCGAGCACGGCTGGTCCCGAGCTATTCGCACAATCCTCGCTTCGGACACGGTCAACCTGCTGGTCGCGATCGTACTCGCGATGGTTGCTGTGGGTAACGTCCGCGGTTTCGCGATTACGCTCGGAATTACCACCCTGATCGACCTCTTCGTGGTCGTGATGTTTACGCATCCGCTCATGCGGCTGCTTGCCACGACCAAATTCTTCGGCGGCGGTCACCCCGCATCCGGGCTCAACCCCGAATCGCTCGGTGCGGTCTATCGAGGCCGTGGCGAATTCCGGACTTCGACAACGAAACGCAAGTCGGGAGCCTCGCATGAGGCGCAGCGACGACAGACGATTGCCGAACGCAAGGCTGCCGAACTGTCGGCCGCCGGAAAGAATGACGAATCGTGAAAAGCTTTACTCAACTCGGCAATGACCTCTACACCGGTGAACGCTCCATTGGGTTCGTCAAGAAGCGGAAAGTCTGGTTCTCGATCGCGATTGTATTGATCATCGCGTCCGTCCTGGTGCCGGTGATTCGTGGCGGCTTCAACCTCGGTATCGAATTTACCGGTGGCTCAGAGTTCCAAATCTCCGACCCGCAGAGCACTGAACAGCCCCTGGCTACCGAGGCAGTCGCGGCCTACACCGATGCGGCTCCGCGCGTGCAACAGCTCGGCGACGGCTCGATTCGGGTGCAGACTGATGCGCTGTCTTCGGAAGACAATGTTGCATTGCGTGCTGATCTGGCCGAGGCCTATGGCACGAGCCTCGAAGACGTCACGGTCTCGACGATTGGTCCTTCCTGGGGCGCGGATATCACCCGGCAGATGCTGATTGGTCTGGGCGTGTTCTTGGTCCTTGCGTCGGCATTTATGGCGTTCTATTTCCGTACTTGGAAGATGGCGCTGGCAGCAATCTTGACGCTCTTCCACGACCTCATCGTCACCGCAGGCATCTATGCGCTCACCGGGGTGGAGGTTACCCCCGCTGCGGTGATCGGCTTCCTGACGATCCTCGGCTACTCGCTCTATGACACGGTGGTGGTCTTCGACAAGATTCGCGAGAACACTGCGGAATACTCGCCCACTTCAAGCCGCACTTTTGGTGAGCAGGTCAACCTCGCGATCAACCAGACGCTGGTGCGTTCGATCAACACATCCGTGGTGGCATTGCTGCCGGTGGCTGCGATCTTGTTCATCGGTGCCTTTGTAATGGGCGCTGGAACCCTGCGTGATATCTCCCTTGCACTGTTCATCGGTATCATCGTCGGTGCCTTGTCTACGGTGTTTATTGCGGGGCCGCTGTACGCGCAATTGCGGGTCACGGAGATCGGCATTAAGGACATCGACGAAGAAATTATCGAGGCACGAGAAAGTGCCGAGCAGCAGGATTCCGCGACCGCGGCATCCGCGGTATAGACTCCTTTTTCTAGGCCGCAACCTGAGGCCTAGAAGGGTATTTCTGAGGCCGTTGTCGGCTTGCGAGGAGGTGATGCCGGAATGAGCGATCAGAGTTTCATCTCCATGCGCAGCCTGGTGCCGCGTATTTTCACGAAGTCGCCCGCAAACCCCGAGATTTCGCCACTGATTCGAATCATTCGGCGGCAGGATCCAAAGGCCGATACGGATCTGGTTCAGCGTGCCTACGCGACGGCGAGAAAATGGCACAAGGGCCAATATCGCAAGTCCGGTGAGGAATACATCACCCACCCGGTTGCGGTGGCGACGATCCTCGCGGAGCTTGGCATCGGTCCGATTACAATCGCGGCTGCGCTCCTGCACGACACCGTTGAAGACACGGATTATTCGCTCGCTGATTTACGCAGCGATTTTGGCGATGAAATCGCCATGCTGGTTGACGGGGTCACGAAGCTCGACAAAGTTACCTACGGGGATGCGGCCCAGGCAGAAACCGTTCGCAAGATGATCGTCGCGATGTCGAAAGACATCCGGGTGCTTGTGATCAAGCTTGCCGACCGTCTCCACAATGCCCGTACCTGGGGCTTCATGCCGCCGGCGAAAGCCAAGAAGAAGGCGCGCGAGACGCTCGAGATCTACGCCCCCTTGGCACACCGCATGGGTATCCAGGCGATGAAGAATGAGCTCGAAGAGTTATCCTTCGCCGTGCTGCAGCCAAAGATCTACTCGGAAATTGAGCACCTCGTGAGCGAGCGCCAGCCGCAGCGCGAACGCTACCTCAACCGGGTAATGGGGGAGATCCGCGAGGACCTGCGCGATATGCGGGTCAAGGGCGAGGTGGTGGGACGCCCCAAGGAGCTCTATTCGATCTATCAGAAGATGGTCGTCCGCGGTCGCGAATTTGACGAGATCTATGACCTGATTGCGATCCGGGTAATCGTCGACACGGTTCGCGATTGCTATGCGGTGCTCGGTGCAATTCACGCTCGATGGACGCCTATGCCGGGACGCTTCAAGGACTACATCGCGACCCCGAAGTTCAACCTCTACCAATCCCTGCACACCACGGTGATTGGACCGGACGGTAAAGCGGTCGAAATTCAGATTCGTACCTATGACATGCATCAGCGGGCCGAATACGGTGTGGCGGCGCACTGGATGTACAAGCAGAACATGAGTTCTGGCCGACAGGATGTGGCTCGCAACGGTACGAGCGAGATGGCCTGGCTCAAACGTATCAATGACTGGCAGCAGGAAACGAGTGACTCGGACGAGTTCCTCGACTCGCTGCGCTTTGAAATCGGTGCCAAAGAGGTCTACGTATTCACGCCTCAAGGCAAGGTGATTGGTCTCCCGCAGTCGGCTACGCCGGTCGACTTCGCGTACGCCATCCACACGGATGTGGGCCACCGAACGATGGGCGCGAAGGTGAATCAGCGCCTGGTCTCCCTTGACACGAAGCTCAATACCGGCGACACCGTAGAAATCTTTACCTCGAAGAACCCGGATGCCGGTCCCAAGCAAGACTGGCTCTCCTTTGTCTCCTCGCCGCGCGCGCGAAATAAGATTCGTCAGTGGTTCACCAAGGAACGTCGCGATGAAGCGATCGAGATCGGCAAGGATCAGATCGCGAAGGCCATGCGGAAGCAGCAGTGGCGATATTCAGCGGATGCGATCCAGGAGGCATTCTCGACGGTCGCCTCACGCTTGCGTTACGTGGATGTCTCCGGATTGTACGCAGCGGTTGGCGATGGCAATGTGTCGGTGCAATCGGTTATGGAGAAGCTCAGCGATGAGCTCACCGTGGACATCGACAGCGTTGAAGAATTTACCGACTCGCAGCACTTCACTGGTACCGAGGTAGAACAACCAGCGGTCAGCGATTCGGGTGTCCTGGTGCGTGGCGCGCCCGACATCCTCGTGAAGATTGCCAAGTGCTGTACACCGGTGCCCGGCGACGAGATTGTGGGATTTATCACTCGTGGTCAGGGCGTCTCGGTACACCGCAGTGACTGCCGAAATGTCACCGAGCTCGAGCGACAGCCCGAACGCATGATTGACGTGGAGTGGGCGGAACGTTCCAAAGCTCTTTTCCTCGTGAATATTCAGGTCGAAGCGCTCGACCGTGCCGGGCTGCTGAGCGATATCACTCGGGTGCTCTCCGAGTACCACGTCAACATTCTGTCGGCCTCCGTACACACCTCGAAGGCAAGAGTCGCGATTTCGAAGTTCTCATTCCAAATGGGCGACACTGTGCACCTGGACCGATTGCTCGCTGCGGTTCGGCACATCGACGGAATTTACGATGTCTACCGGGTGCACAACACCTAGCATCGGGCAGCTCGTGATCTCGGGCCTAGATCGGTGCCTCGACGAGCGCCCGTAGTGCCTCAGCCTCCGTGTCATGCCCTTCGCGTCGCAGGTCACGCAGCGTACGCTCGGGCGTGGTGAGCACGAGTCCCGCGATCTCCGTGAGGTCAAGGGATTTCAGGCGCCGAAAACGGCAATCTACGAGATCATCGATCAATAGCGGCCTACCGCTGCGACGGGAGAGTTCTGCTCGCTTCGGTGCTGCGCCACCGACGTGTACCCAGCGGGCAGTTCGGCCAGTGATGGTTCTTCCCGGCCGCATCAACGGAAGCAGGCTCTGGGCCCGCTGGTTCCGGGTGGGCACACACCCCAGTGGCAGATAGAACTCAAAGCCGGGAATTCCGAACCGAGACACCTCACCGGCAAGATGCATCGCGTGGAGTTCGGGCTCACGGAACGGTTCGAGCTCGAAGGCAAGAGAGTGCAGAGTCATATCCGCATCCTCACCCATCGACTCCTCGCGCGGACGGAAAAAGCGTGGGGGTTGGGGATAACTCAGTTATCCCCAACCCCCACGCTTGCAGTCGGCGTGAAGCGGCCTGTTAGCCGCCGATCACCTTGAGCCACGCACGGCGCGCGTCGAGCGCCTCCTGTGCGTCCTTAATTTGCTTCTCATTGCCGCCGGCCTTGGCGGCGTTCAGTTCTTCCTCAAGCTTCGAAATGGCATCCTCGAGCTGCGAAGCCATGCCGTCCTGCCGCGCCTGCTTCTCCGGGTCCGTCTTTTGCCAGTGGTCCTCGTCGAGCTGGCGAACGTGTTGCTCGACCTTGCGGAGACGATCCTCGATCTGACGGAAGTTATCGCGGGGAACCTTGCCGATTTCATCCCAGCGTTCCTGGATGCTCCGAAGCTTTTCACGCGCCGACTGACGATCGGTTACCTTGAGCAGTGGCTCAGCTTCCTCGAGAAGAGCCTGCTTTGCCACGAGGTTCTCGGCGAACTCCTCGTTATCCTTCGCATCAATCTCGGCCTTTGCCTGGAAGAGCACGTCTCCGGCTGCCTTGAACTTCTCCCAGAGAGCGTCATCGTGTTTGCGACCGGCGCGACCTACCGACTTCCACTCGTCAAGGAGGGCGCGGTATTCCGGCACGCCGTCAGCCCCCTGCGAGGAGAGTGCCTCGGCGCGCTCGATGATGCGCTGCTTCGCGTCCCGGGCAACCTTGTGCCTCGAGTCGAGATCAGCAAAGAACTTGCGGCGCTCGGTGTCGAGGTGCGTGCGCGCGGTGCGGAATCGCTTCCACAGGGCATTGGCGTCGTTCTTCGGCAACCGCGGGCCATCTTTCTGGTGCTGCTGCCACTTGCTAAAGAGCTCTTCCACCTGGGCGGAGGTTTTCTTCCACTGGATGGAGGCGGAGTTCTGGGCGGCCAGCTTCTCCGCCTCGATCACAATCGATTCGCGGTAGGCCATGGCGTCAGCCAGAGCTGCCTGTTGGGCTTCTTTCTGCTGATCGCTGAGCTCCTCAACCTCCGTGTCAAGGGCCGACAGTCTCGTGCGCAGAGCTTCGAGGTCACCGACAGCGTTCGCATCCGAAAGCTGCTCGCGCAGATGACGAACCGACTTCGCAACGTCCGCGGCATTCGCGCCAGCGCGGGCGCGCTGCTCCAGCAGGGTTACCTGACCGGCGAGATCATCGAATTTGCGAACGAAGTAGGCAAGCGCCTCTTCCGGAGTGCCGTCGGGGTACTGACCAACGGATCGTTCCTTATCGCCCTCCGTGACGTAGACGGTCCCGTCTTCGTCGACGCGGCCAAAAGGATGTACGGGGAGACCAGACATGCGTGTTCCTCAGTGCTCATCAAGGGGTGAAGCGTGGGCGAGCCCACACTGGCAGACGTACCATCATGCTATTGCATTGCGAAGACGCTGCCCGCCAGAAACCAATCCCGCGCGTCAAATCATGACGCGCGGGATTGGTTGGGGCGGCTATTCCAACGTAATTCCGGTGATGTTTACGGGCACGAGCGGTTCCCCATCACTCGAGCCATCGGCGACACCACCATCAATAATTGCCGCCTGCAATTGGTCGAGGCCGCTGGTGACTTGGCCAAAGACGGTATACCCGGGGGCGGGGAGCTCGGTGTCCTCATAGACGATGAAGAACTGTGAGCCCTGCGAGTCTTCCGCACTGGCGCGAGCCATGGCGATGGTGCCGGCTGGGTAGACACCGTCTTCCGGAGTGTTTTCCAACGGACCGAACTGGTAACCGGGACCGCCGGTGCCGGTGGCGGTGGGGTCGCCGCACTGCAGCACGTAGAGTCCCTCGGTGGTCAGGCGGTGGCAGGGCACATCCGAGTAGAAGCCCTCTTGCGCGAGGCTGATGAAGTTCGCGGCGGCCTGCGGGGCGTTCACCCCGTCGATGGTGATGCCGAGGTTGACCTCATTGAGGGTCATGAGTCCCGTCCATTCGCGATCCTCAGCGATGGCAGCGTCGGGCACGGTGCCAGTTTCTTCCATTGCCGCCGGGTCGTCAGTCGCCCCACCGTCAGTGGTCGCTTCGGTGCCGGTGGGCGTGGGGTCTGCAATTGTGGTCTGACCGCCGGTGAAGTAGAACGTCAATTGGGCGCCGAGCGCCAGGACCGCGACCAACACGATGACGATGATGGCCGTGCGATTGTCGCTGCGGCGGCGATCCTGCTGGACGTCGTGCACCACCATGCGCGCCTCGTACTGGCGCGCGCGACGGCGCTCTTCTCGCGTCTTGGCTGAATCGGCCACATCGTTCCTCTCGGAGATTCCCCTTTGCCCCAAACGATGCGGGGCGATCAACCAGGGCAGTTTACTAACATCTGTCTGATGACTGATCAGGCGACACTCGGCGGGGGAGGCACGGCCCCACTTGCCGCGCGAATGCGACCGCGGAATCTTGACGAGGTCGTGGGGCAGCAGCATCTGCTGCGGCCGGGTTCACCCCTAAGACGGCTAGCGGATGCGAATGCAAAGAACACCGCGGGCACCTCGGTGATCCTCTGGGGGCCACCCGGATGCGGAAAGACTACGATCGCTCAGGCGCTGGCGGGCTCTGGAAAGCGTCGCTTTGTGCAGCTCTCGGCAATCTCCGCTGGGGTGAAGGACGTTCGCAAGGTCATGGATGATGCCTTGCGGGAGCGCGACTTTTACGAAGAGCAAACGGTGCTCTTTCTTGATGAAATTCACCGCTTCACGAAGGCCCAGCAGGATGCGCTGCTGCCGGGGGTCGAGCAAGGCTGGGTGACGCTGGTGGCTGCGACCACCGAGAATCCATCATTTTCGGTGATCTCGCCGTTGCTGAGCCGTTCCCTGCTGCTGACGCTCAGGCCACTCGAGGATCAGGATCTTGGCGAGCTCATCGACCGCTCCATCACCGCGTCGCAGGGGCTCGACGGTGCCGTGCGGATCGAACCGGAAGCGCGCGCGGCGATTATTCGCCTGGCAAGCGGTGACGCGCGCCGCGCACTCACGACGCTCGAAGCATCCGCTTCGGGAGCGCAAGCGGATAGTCGCGAGGTCATCACGGCAGAGGACGTCGAAGGCGCAAGTGACCAGGCATTGCTTCGCTACGACCAAAACGGTGACGAACACTACGATGTTGTCTCGGCGTTTATTAAGTCAATTCGCGGTTCTGACCCGGATGCGGCGATTCACTATCTGGCGCGGATGATTGTGGCGGGGGAGGACCCGAGGTTCATCGCCCGGCGATTGGTGGTGCACGCTGCAGAAGATATCGGCATGGCCGATCCGCAGGCACTGCTAATTGCGGAAGCGGCGGCCAGCGCTGTGCAATTTATTGGGATGCCGGAGGGGCGAATCCCTTTGGCCGAAGCCACTATCTATCTCGCGACGGCACCGAAGTCGAACTCGACGATTGCCGCCATCGATACGGCGATTGCCGAGGTGAAGGCAGGCGGGATCGGTCGGGTGCCACCGCCGCTTCGGGATGCGCACTACGCCGGCGCCAAGCAGCTGGGTCACGGCAAGGGATACCGATATCCACACGACTACCCCAGTGGAGTCGTCGGGCAACAGTATCTTCCTGACCCGCTCATTGGGCGGGAGTACTACCAGCCGACCGAGCTCGGTTGGGAACGGGAAATCAGCCCGCGGCTTGAGAAGCTCCGTCGGATCACCCGCGACCGGTAATGAGATACGTGCTAAACTGACCCGGTCCTGTGACCAGTCGTGTGCGGCTGCCGCCTGGAAGCAGAAGATGCCACTCCTTTAGCCGGACGCATCGGACGTACATCGCGTTTGACGCCCTGAATCCAAGACAGGGGCGGAGAGCACAACTCATCTGCGCGCTCACGCGCGCCAATTGCGAATACTACTGAAAGGATGTCTTCTCTTGTCTAAGAAGACTCGTACCCGCTCGAAGGTGCGCCTGTCGCGTGCCCTCGGCGTTGCACTGACCCCGAAGGCGGCTCGCGCCCTCGAAAAGCGCCCCTACGCACCCGGTCAGCACGGCCGTACCCGTCGTCGCACTGAGAGTGACTACGCCGTTCGTCTGCGGGAGAAGCAGCGTCTGCGGGCACAGTACGGTCTGCGCGAGAAGCAGCTCCGTATTGCGTTCGAAGAGGCTCGCAAGACCCCGGGTCTGACCGGTGAGAACCTCGTTGAGCTGCTCGAGATGCGCCTCGACTCGCTCGTGCTGCGTGCCGGTTTCGCCCGCACCACCGCACAGGCTCGTCAGCTCGTCGTGCACCGTCACATCCTCGTTGACGGCAAGATCGTTGACCGCCCGTCCTTCCGCGTAAAGCCGGGTCAGCTCATCCACGTGAAGCCGCGCTCGGAAGAGCTCGAGATCTTCCAGGTTGCTGCTGCTGGTGGCCACGCCGAGGTTCTGCCGACGGTTCCCGGCTACCTCAACGTTGAACTCGACAAGCTGCAGGCGACGCTTGACCGTCGTCCGAAGCGCGAAGAGGTACCCATCCAGTGTGAGGTACAGCTCGTGGTCGAGTACTACGCTGCACGCTAGGTCGACAGACCGCTAGCATTGGGGGCGGGTTGCCAGCAGGCGATCCGCCCCCAAACGCATTAATGCCCCAAACCTATTCGGGGTCACCGACGCAATTCCAGGAGTCTTATATGTCAGGTGGTGACATCGCCGGCCTCATCGCGGCGGGTGTGTTCCTCGTTCTCGTTGCCCTGCTTGCGGTACCGATCATCAAACTCGGCGGAGTCTTCGATGAATTGCGTCGCGGTATTCGCGAGTCCGTCGACGAAATTACCCCGACCCTCGCGGAGACCCAGGTCACCCTGCAAGAAACCAACAGGCAACTCGCCAAGGTTGACTCCATCACCACAAACGTGCATGAAGTAACTGAGAACGTGAATTCCCTCGTCGCACTCACCGCTGCGACAGTGGGCGGGCCTCTCATCAAACTGGCGGGTTTTTCGGCTGCGGCGGTGGCCGGTTTTCGAGCGCTACGCCCCACTCGGGGCAAGCGTCGCTAAGCGCAGGCCTTGCTCCGCGTTTGTTTTTGACCTCATCTTTCTTGAAGGAATCTATGCGTACTTTCATCCGTTCGGCCGCGCTCATTGGCGGCGGAATCGTTGCGGGCTTCGTGCTCGCTCACTTCATCAACTCCACGCAGAAGGGCCAAGCGTTCTTCGCTCAGGTCAACGACCGCATTGATGAGGTCAAGGGCGCTGTGCAGCAGGGTTACCGCGCACGCACCGACGCGATCTACGCGGCACTCGAGGCCGAGCGCAACTAGTCGCGATTCACCTCTGGCATCACCAGACACTTCCACCTTCCAGTACAACGAAACCGGTATCACCTCGCCATGCAGACCGCAGAAATCAAGCGTCGTTTCCTGAAGTTCTTTGAAGAGCGCAATCACACGGTTGTGCCCTCCGCTTCACTCGTGTCGGATGACCCAACCGTGATGTTTACGATCGCGGGGATGGTGCCATTCATCCCATATATGACCGGCGTTGTGCCCGCTCCGTACCCGCGTGCCACGAGCGTGCAAAAGTGCATCCGGACCAATGACATCGAAGAGGTTGGTCGCACGCCGCGACACGGCACCTTCTTCCAAATGTGCGGCAACTTCTCCTTCGGGGACTACTTCAAGCGGGAAGCTATCGAGTTTGCGTGGACCTTCCTCACCAGCGCTCAAGATGAAGGTGGCCTCGGGTTCAACCCGAAGGACCTTTGGGTTACCGTGTACCGCCACGATGACGAGGCCTACCGCTTCTGGCGTGAGATTGCGAACATTCCCGAGGAACGCATCCAGCGGCTGGGCGAAGACACAAACTACTGGTCGGCAGGGAAACCCGGAGGCCCCGCCGGTCCCGACTCGGAGATCTTCTTTGACCGGGGTCCCGAGTACGGCATTGACGGGGGACCGGCCACCGATGACGACCGCTATGTCGAAATCTGGAACCTCGTGTTCATGCAGTACGAACGCGGCGTCGATAACGGCGATGGCACCTTCGAGATCCTTGGCGAACTGCCGAAGAAGAACATCGATACCGGCATGGGACTCGAGCGCATCGCATTCTTGCTGCAGGGCGTCGAAAACATGTATGAGACCGACCAGGTCCGCCCCGTGCTTGATCTGGCAGCCAGCCTCTCCGGGAAGAAATACGGTGACAAGGACGACGATGACGTGCGGATGCGCGTGATCGCCGACCACGTTCGTTCGGCGCTGATGCTCATTTCCGACGGAGTGCAGCCCGGCAACGAAGGCCGCGGCTATATCCTCCGCCGTCTATTGCGTCGCGTGGTGCGCAATATGCGCCTCCTCGGGGTCGAGACTGCCACTTTCCCGCAGCTTTTCCCCGCCTCGATGCGGGCAATGAAGGATGCGTACCCCGAAGTGGAGCGCGACTTTGATCGCATCGCACGCACCGCCTACGCGGAAGAAGAGGCGTTCCTGCGCACGCTCGCGCAGGGTACGACCATCTTTGAAGAGGCGGTCTCAGGCGCAAAGGGCTCGGGGCTCGCACAGCTGTCGGGTGATATCGCGTTCAAGCTTCACGACACCTATGGCTTCCCGATCGATCTCACCATGGAAATGGCCGAGGAGGCGGGGCTCAGAGTCAACCGGGATAAGTTCAATGAGCTCATGACCGAGCAGCGCGAGCGTGCCAAGGCAGATGCCAAGTCGCGCCGTTCAGCCCTGGCAGACCTCTCGATCTACAGTGATTTTCGTGCCAAGGGCGAGACGCAGTTCATCGGCTACGAGGACCTGCGCGCCGAGTCGGAAGTGCTCGGCATCATTGTTGAAGGCTCGAGCGTGCCGGTGGCTCGCAGCGGCCAGGTTGCCGAGATTATCCTCGCTGAGACGACGCTCTACGCCGAGTCCGGTGGTCAGGATGCCGACCAGGGTTGGTTGATTGCGCCTTCCGGTGGTTTTGAGGCCCGCGTTGATGACGTCCAGAAGCCCGTGGCGGGTTTGATCGCGCACACGGTCACCGTGACTGAAGGCGAAATCGCTGTCGGTGAGCGCGTGGAGTCGGTGGTTGATGAGGTCTACCGTCGACAGGCGAGCGAGGCACACACCGCAACCCACCTCATCCACGCTGCGCTGCGGGATGCCCTCGGCCCGGATGCCCACCAGTCGGGTTCGTACAATAAGGCTGGCTACATGCGCCTGGACTTCTCTTGGAACCAGCCGTTGAGCAAGGAAACGCGTATCGAACTCGAGGAAATCTCGAACGCCGCGGTCCGCGCCGACTACGAGGTCATCACCAAGGAGATGTCGCTCGACGATGCCAAGGCGCTGGGAGCGCGGGCACTCTTTGGGGAGAAGTACGGTTCCGTCGTTCGGATGGTCGAAATCGGAGGCCCCTGGTCTCGTGAACTGTGCGGTGGCACGCATGTTTCGGGTACCTCGGAAGTTGGGCTCGTGAACCTCATTGGCGAGTCGAGCGTTGGTTCGCAAAACCGTCGTGTGGAGGCACTCGTGGGCCGCAACGCCTTTGCTGACTTCGCGACCGAGCGCGCCATCGTTCGTGAACTCTCGAGCGGGCTCAAGGTTCCGCGCGAGCAGGTTACCGAGCGGGTCGAGGATCTCCTCGCGAGCCTCAAGCGCGCCGAAAAGAAGATTGCCGATCTCGAAGCAGCAGCTCTGCTCGGACGGGTCCCCGAACTGCTCGCCGGCGCAGAACAGGTTGGCTCAATCAACTTTGTCGGCGGCTCGCTCGGCACAGTTGGTTCGGCTGACGATATTCGTCACGTCGTGTTGGACATTCGTGAGCGACTCGGCAGTGAAGCATCCGTTGTTGCCATCGGTGGCGAGTCGAACGGTAAGCCAATCATCGTGATTGCTACGAACGAAGCTTCGCGTGATCTCGGCGTTAAGGCAGGGGCCCTTGTCAAGCTCGCCGCGGGTGTCCTCGGCGGTGGCGGTGGCGGGAAGCCTGATGTTGCCCAGGGTGGCGGCCAGGATGCAGCCAAGCTGCCCGAGGCGGTTACCGCAGTTCGTCGCGAACTTCAGAGCGTCTAATGCGTCGCGGGGTTCGATTTGGCGTGGATGTCGGCAAAGCTCGAATTGGAATCGCGCGCTCGGATCCGGACGGCATGCTTGCGGTTCCCCTCGAGACCGTCAAACGCGATCTCGAGGGAGATAGCCATCTCAAACGCATCGCGGAACTCGTTGCTGAATATGAAGTTATCGAGTTGGTTGTGGGCCATCCATTGAATATGCGCGGTGAATCCACGCCATCAACTGAGGATGCGGTGGGAGTTGCCCAAGCTTTGGCGGCTATTGTCGAGGCGCCCGTGCGGCTCTTGGACGAGCGACTTACGACGGTGAGCGCCGCCAAGCAATTTCGCGCTGCGGGCAAACAGGCATCTCGCTCGCGTCAGGTGATTGATCAGGCGGCAGCGGTGGTGCTCTTGCAGGATGCACTGGACCGTGAGCGACAGCATGATCAGCCTCCCGGCATCGAACTTCCGAAACTCTAGGAGCCCCCTTAGCCAATGGATTCCACATCCAACGGAAATAGTCCCGAACGTCCGCTGACGCGTCGAGAGCGCCGCGAACTCGAACGTCAGCGTGAACGCGAACAAGCGCAGGCGCAGCGCCTCGAGGCAGAGCGTGAAACGGCTGCGCGTGAAGATAACGCGCGCCGCGAAGCCCCGCGCCAAGAGCAGTCTGACCATGCGACGGTCGAAGACACATTTGCGGCCATTTTGGGAGATGCCGCGCCCGCAAATGAACCGGTGACGAACGGCACCCTCCTTCCCGAGCCCGAGAAACCCCGGCGGAAGCGAAAATGGGGCTGCCTCATCCTGGTCTTTGTACTGGTCGCGGCCATGGTCGCCGGTGGCGTTGTGCTGTGGAACCAATACGGCGACCGAATCAGCGATTTCTTTAGCGTTGAAGAAACTGATTATGAGGGCACGGGGAACGGGGTGGAAGTGAACTTCACGATCCTGCCCGGTGACACCGGTACCACGATTGGTCAACGTCTCGCGGACGAAGGCGTCGTGCTCACGAGTGAGGCCTTCGTGAAGTCGATTTTGGCGATGCCTGAGGAACCGGTGTTCATGCCCGGAACCTACAAACTCCAGGAAGAAATGAGTGCGGCTGCAGCGCTTGTGGCACTGACGGATGAAGAGAACCGCGTGGAAAACGCGGTGACCATTCCGGAAGGCACGATCATGCGAGATGTGTTTACGCTCGTGGAAGGTGCCACCGGGATTACCGTTGCGGAGCTGGAATCGGCGGCCGCCGATCCGCAGAGCTTTGGTCTCCCTGAAGAAGCGCAGACACTCGAGGGCTTCCTCTTCCCCGCAACCTACGCCTTCTCGCCGGATGACACCGCGGAATCGATCCTCACCACGATGGTGGATCGGACCTACGAGTCACTCAACGCACACGGCGTACCGGAAGATCAAGTGTGGGACGTCATCCGCCTCGCCTCCTTGATCGAAAAGGAAGCCCGCTTTGAAGAGGACTTCTATAAGGTCTCGCGCGTATTTCTCAACCGTATCGACGAGAACATGCCGCTGCAGTCGGATGCGACCGTCACCTATGGCACGGGGGCATACGATCGGGCGTCAACCACCGACACCGAACGCGGCGATGCCTCGAATGAGTACAACACCTATGCACACTCGGGGATGGTGATTCGCCCGATCTCAAACCCGGGTGACCTGGCGATTGACGCGGCCATGCATCCCGCGGATGGGCCCTGGTTGTACTTCGTCACGGTAAACCTCGAGACCGGTGAAACGGTCTTCTCAGAAACCTACGATCAGCACCTTGCCGCGGTGGACGAGTGGCTCAAGTGGCTGGAGGAGAACCCCGACTATGAGTAGTCCGCACCGCAATAGTCCATACGAGGTCCCGACCGGTTTTCACACCGCCCAGCCGCCTCAAGGTGCCGCCGAGCGAAGGCTGGCTGTCCTCGGCAGCCCGATTGAGCACTCCCGGTCACCGCAACTGCACCTTGCGGCCTATCAACAGTTGGGGCTGGACTGGGAGTATTCGCGCTGGGAGATTCCTAAGGGCGGGCTGCGGGATGCTCTTCGCTCGCGCGGGCAGGGCTGGGGCGGGTTCTCGGTCACCGCACCGCACAAGGCCGAAGCACTCGAATTTGTTCGCGAAGCAAGTCCGGATGCGATCAAGTCCGGTGCTGTCAACACCATCGTGTTCGATTCCCTCGACGCGCAAAGCGGTGCAATTGGTGAGAACACCGATATTCCCGGCGCCCTCGATGCCTTTGCGGAGCGTGGCATCACATCGCTACGCGGTCGGGTGGATGTCCTCGGGAGCGGTGGGACCGCATCTTCACTCGGGATAGCCGCACAGCGGCTCGGGGCCGAGGAAGTGCGTATCTGGGGTCGGCGTCCCGAGGCGGCCGCGGCGCTTGCCGGGCAACTGGGGGATGGGGCCACTTCTGGCGATCTGGCGCAATGGGAATTGACTGCCGGAGTGAGCGCCGTGATCGACACCGTACCGGGCGGCTTTGCTGCCGAAGGTATTGAAATCGAACCCGGTCGCATCCCAGGCGTGGCACTCTTTTCCGCAGCGTATTCACCGTGGCCGACACCGCTCGCGAGTCACTGGCTGGCGGTAGAAGGTCGGATTGTCACGGGGCTGGACCTCTTACTCCATCAGGCTGTCCGGCAGGTGCGATTGTTTACCGGTCTTGGGGTGGATCAGCCCTTGCCAGATGAAGCCGCGGTGATCGCCGCGATGCGGGCCTCCCTGTCGCAGGGTTCATGAGAGAATGAGCGAATGCTTCGTTGGCTTACTGCGGGGGAATCACATGGCCCCGAACTACTCGCGCTCCTAGAAGGCGTTCCCGCCGGTGTTCCGATCTCAATTTCGGATATCCAGGCAGACCTCGCTCGACGCAAGCTCGGCTATGGCCGAGGCGGTCGAATGAAGTTTGAACAGGACGAAATCACGCTCTCGAGCGGTATCCGGCACGGGTATACGATCGGTTCGCCCGTCGGTATCCGCATCCAGAACACCGAGTGGCCCAAGTGGACCGAAGTGATGAGCCCCGAACCGGTTGGCGAGGAGGTCTTCGAAACCGGCCGCGGTCGTCGACTCACGCGTCCTCGTCCCGGTCACGCCGACCTTGTCGGCATGCAGAAGTACGGCTTTGATGAGGCTCGTCCAGCTCTCGAACGGGCCAGCGCCCGCGAGACCGCAGCCCGCGTCGCACTCGGTGCGGTGGCGAAGAAATTCTTGGCTGAACTCGGCATCCGCACCGTGAGCCACACTCTGGCAATTGGTGACGTGCGCGCACCCGAAGACGCCGCCTGGCCGGTGCCTGATGACGTGGACTACTTGGACAAAGATCCGGTTCGCTGCCTCGATGCGGAAACCTCGGCTGCCATGGTGACCAAAATCGACGAAACCCGCCACAGCGGCGACACCATCGGCGGTGTCACGGAAGTACTCGTCTACGGACTTCCTCCCGGAATCGGCTCCTATGTGCACTGGGACCGCCGACTCGACTCCCGGTTGGCCGGCGCGCTCATGAGCATCCAGGCGATCAAGTCCGTTGAGATCGGCGACGGTCTCGAGACCACCCGCCGACCCGGTTCGCAGGCACACGACCCGCTCTACGCCGTGGACGGCAAAATTCACCGCTCCGCCGACCGCGCTGGCGGAATCGAAGGCGGCATGACCACCGGCACCGTGCTGCGCGCGCGAGTGGGAATGAAGCCCATCGCGACCGTTCCGCATGCCCTACACACCGTGGACGTCGCCACCGGGGAGAATGCTACCGCTTTCCACCAGCGCTCCGACGTCTGCGCCGTACCGGCATCCGGGGTGGTGGCAGAGGCCATGGTCGCACTCGTGCTCGCCAACTCACTCCTGGAAAAATTCGGCGGTGACTCACTCGCTGAAGTGCAGCGCAATATCGACAGCTTCCTCGCAGCCATCCCCTCGACGCTGCAAACGAGCGAAGAGCTCGTCGACCCGAGCAGCCTCGAGTTGGACACGATCGAGGACACCAGCATGGGTGACTCGCGAAGTGAGTGGAAGGTATGAGTCTCGTCTTCATCGGGCCGCCCGCGGCCGGGAAATCCCGCGCCGGGAAACGGATTGCCCGTCGGCTTGACGCAACCTTCGCTGACACCGACAAACTGTTTTCACGCGAGCACGGTGCCATTCACGAATTCATGCCGCGTGAAGGGGAAGCGGAATTCCGACGCCTGGAACGGGAAGTTGTCGCGTCCGCACTGCGCGAGTTTGAAGTGGTCTCACTCGGCGGTGGGGCGATCCTGAACGAGGACACGCAGGCTGAACTGTCTTCCTCCGAGCACGACGTAGTTCTGCTGGTGGCCAATCCGAAAGCCATTGAGGAACGCATCAGCGGAAAGACCAATCGTCCGTTGTTGAACGGGATCGATTCCTGGGTTGCGACCTATAACTCGCGCAAGGAAATCTACGAGCGACTTGCAGACATCACGATCGACACAAGTTTCCGCCCGATGTGGCAAGTGGTCAACGATGTCCGTCGCTTCCTCAAAGAGATCGACTCGCCATTGATTGCCAAGGCCACTGACGAAGAAATGACCGCAGAAGATACGGAACCGGGAGAGTTTGTTGACTGACTACCTAACGCTGGAAACCGAAGGAGACCACGGGCCGGTGCTCGTCGGTCGCGGGCTCATCACCAAGCTCGACGAAATCCTTCCGGAACTGCTCGGGGACAAGGTTGAACAGCTCCTGATCGTCCACCAACCGACGCTCGGCGCCATTTCTGAGGACGTTCGGGCGTTGCTCGCCCCGAAGTACCGTCGCGTGCTGATGGCCGAGGTTCCGGATGCCGAAAGCGCGAAGCGGGTGCAGGTCGCCGAATTCCTCTGGCAGATCATGGGCCAGTCGGATTTCACGCGGTCGGATGCCATTCTCGCGATTGGCGGGGGAGCGGTCACCGACCTTGCGGGCTGGACTGCCGCATCCTGGCTGCGCGGCGTGAAAGTCGTCCACGTGCCCACCACGGTGCTCGCCATGGTGGACGCCTCGATTGGTGGCAAGACCGGGGTAAACACCAACGAGGGTAAGAACCTCGTCGGCGCCTTCTACCCGCCTGCCGGTGTGGTGGTGGACCTCGACTCGCTCGCGGCATTGCCACGCAATGAGCTCGTCACCGGCTTCACCGAGGCGCTCAAGGTTGGCTTCATTCACGATCACGAGATTCTCGACCTCATTGAAGCCGACCCGCAGAAGGCCACCGACCCGAACTCGGAAGAGTTTCGCCGCATCCTCGAGATTGCCATTCGCTACAAACTGCAGGTGACCAGCGACGACCTTACCGAGCAGGGCGGGCGTGAAATGCTCAACTATGGGCACACGCTGGGCCATGCCATCGAACATTCCGAGCGATACCAGTGGCGCCACGGGGCGGCCGTCGCGGTCGGGATGCGGTTCGTCGCCGAACTCGCGCGGCTGTCGGGCAGGCTGACGGATGAGGAAGCGGACCGACACACTCGCATCCTTGAGCTCCTCGGATTGCCGACGCAGTACCCCGCCGGACGCTGGCCGACGCTCCTGTCGACCATGAAGCGTGACAAGAAGGCCCGCGGAGCCATGCTGCGATTTGTGGTGCTCGATGCTATCGGTAAGCCCGCCATCATGCAGGCCCCCGACGAGTCGCTACTGTTTGCTGCCTACCAAGAAATCGCTTCCTAAGCGACGGCCGACCGCGCCGCGCTAAGCTAAAACGTCTTAAATCGAAAGGACATATCACATGGCAACCACCGCCGACATCAAAAACGGCATCGTCATGATCATCGACGGCCAGCTCTGGCAGGTAGTTGAGTTCCAGCACGTCAAGCCCGGCAAGGGTGGCGCATTCGTCCGCACGAAGCTGAAGAACGTCGTGCAGGGCAAGACCGTGGACCGTACCTTCAACGCGGGCGCGAAGATTGAGACGGCCACCGTTGATCGCCGCGACTTCCAGTACCTGTACCAGGACGGCGAAGACTTCGTGTTCATGGACGTGAAGGACTATGACCAGCTCACGGTCCCCGCTGCCACGGTCGGTGACGCCGCGAACTACATGCTCGAGCAGCAGCAAGTGCAGATTGCAATGTACGAGGGCAACCCCCTCTATGTAGAAATGCCGCCCTCGGTCGTACTCGAAATCACCTACACGGAGCCGGGCCTGCAGGGCGACCGTTCGAACGCCGGCACGAAGCCCGCGACCCTCGAGACCGGTGCTGAGATTCAGGTGCCGTTGTTCGTGAACCAGGGCACCCGAGTGAAGGTCGACACTCGTACCGGTGACTACCTCGGTCGTGTGAACGACTAGTGAGCGCACGTACTAAGGCGCGCAAGCGCGCGCTGGATATGCTGTTTCAGGCGGACCTCGTCGAGCGAGAACTCGCCGAGGTGCTTGCGGACGAACAGGTTCGCGCAGCCAATGAACCCGAACGAGAAGCGTCCTGGCGCTACGCCCGGCAAATCGTTGCCGGGGTGGCAGAGCACCTCGATGACATTGACGCCGAGCTCGAATCCACTTCCCGCGACTGGCGCCTCGAACGCATGCCGCGAGTCGATCGTGCAATTCTGCGCATCGGCGTGTGGGAGATCCGATATAACGCGGATGTTCCGAATGCCGTTGCCATCGCGGAGGCGGTCTCCAGCGCCACGGAATATTCCACGGAGGATTCCAGTCGATTCATTAACGGCGTGCTCGGCCGCATTGCGGACCGACACGTTGGCTGAGCCGGAGATCTCCGGCGCAGTGCTAGGCTAAAACCCGTACAGACTCATCCTTTAATGCCGTCCAGAGAGGCGGGGAAGGGGGTCACTGTGGTTGAGCGTATCGTGCTCCAACCCGGCGACATTTCGCGCGCACTCATGCGCATTGCCCACCAAATCATCGAAGCGAACCAGGGTACCGAGAACGTCGTATTGCTCGGAATCCCGACTCGCGGTGTGCCACTCGCGAAGCGACTCGGCGAAAACCTTCGCGCCATTGGCTCGCTTGAAGGCAGCGGCTTCGACACGCAGGGCTCGGTCGGGATGCTTGACATCACGATGTACCGGGACGACCTGCGTCGTCGACCGCTCACCGAATCTCACCCCACGTCGATCCCCACGGATGGTATTGACGACAAGACGGTGGTGCTCGTCGACGACGTGCTCTACTCGGGGCGAACCATTCGTGCGGCGCTCGACGCGATCAGCGACATTGGCCGACCCCGGAAGGTTCAGCTCGCGGTTCTCGTCGACCGTGGTCACCGAGAGCTCCCAATCCGAGCTGATTTCGTGGGGAAGAATCTGCCTTCGGCACGCAGCGAACGCATCGCCGTGGAACTTGTCGAAGTTGATGGCGGAGAGGACCGCGTCATCATCCGTGACCAGCAGGGTGAGAGTGACGATTCGACACCGCGAGGGGCACAATGAAACACCTGATTTCGACCGCTGAACTCACTCGCGAAGAGGCACTCCTGCTGTTGGACACGGCCGAGGATATGGCCGCCACCCAGGAACGTGCGGTCAAGAAGCTTCCCGCGCTGCGCGGCATCACCGTGGTCAACCTCTTCTATGAGGATTCAACTCGCACGCGGATCTCGTTCGAAGCCGCCGAAAAGCGGCTGAGCGCGGACGTGATTAACTTCGCCGCGAAGGGTTCCTCGGTCTCCAAGGGTGAATCCCTGAAAGACACGGCTCAGACACTGCACGCAATTGGTGCCGATGCCGTCGTGATTCGGCATCCTTCTTCGGGTGCACCGCAAATGCTCGCGGAGCGCGGCTGGATTAACACGCCGATTCTCAATGCCGGTGACGGCCAGCACGAGCATCCCACCCAGGCGCTCCTCGATGCCTTCACCCTGCGTCGACGACTGCACGGCAACGCATCCCGTGGGAAAGACCTGAACGGCGCGCACGTGGTGATTGTCGGCGACATCCTTCACTCGCGGGTCGCGCGATCGAACGTCTGGCTGCTCAATACCCTCGGTGCGAAAGTGACCCTGGTCGGCCCACCGACGCTCATCCCTTCGACGACCGCACACTGGCCCGCCGAAACGAGCTATGACCTCGATGCGGTGCTGCGCGAGCAGCCCGACGCGGTCATGCTATTGCGCATCCAGGCCGAAAGAATGCAAGACGCCTTCTTCCCTCACACCCGGGAGTATGCCCGCCGTTGGGGCCTGAGCGAAGCGCGACTGCGTCGACTCCCGGAGAACTCGGTGGTAATGCACCCAGGACCCATGAACCGAGGCCTCGAGATTTCGAGTGCGGCGGCTGATTCCCCCCAATCCACTGTGTTAGAACAGGTCGCAAACGGTGTGAGTGTGCGTATGGCAGCGCTCTACCTGCTCTGTTCGAACGAGAACGAAGGACGAGCATGAGCACGATTCTGATTCGTGGTGCCCAGCCCTATGGCGAAGAACCGCGCGACATTCTGATCGAGGGCGAGCGCATCGCGAAGATCGCTGCGACTGGCACGATCGAGGCGCCGGAGGGTGCCGAGGTGATCGAAGGGCAGGGGCTTATCGCACTGCCCGGTCTCGTCGACCTGCACGTGCACCTGCGCGAACCCGGCTTTGAGTCCTCCGAGACCGTCCTCAGCGGTAGCCGTGCCGCCGCCAAGGGTGGCTTCACGACCATCTTCGCGATGCCGAACACGAGCCCGGTACAGGACACCGCTGGGGTTGTAGAAACGGTGTGGGCCCTCGGCCGGGAAGCCGGTTATGCGGATGTCCAGCCGATCGGTGCGGTCACCGTCGGACAAGCGGGGGAGCACCTTGCCGAACTCGGCTCGATGGCAGACTCGCGCGCACAGGTGCGCGTGTTCTCCGATGACGGCCACTGCGTATTCGACCCGCTCATCATGCGCCGGGCACTCGAATACGTCAAAGCCTTCGGCGGCGTCGTAGCCCAACACGCACAGGACCCAAAGCTCACCGTCGGTGCGCAAATGAACGAGGGTTCGTTGTCTGCCGAACTTGGCCTGGGCGGCTGGCCCGAGGTTGCCGAGACTTCAATCATCGCGCGGGATGCGCTGCTCGCGGAGCAGGTCGATTCGCGGGTGCACGTGTGCCACCTCTCGACCGCAACGGCAGTGGACATCGTGCGCTTCGCCAAGGCTCGCGGGATCAAAATCACCGCCGAGGTCACGCCGCACCACCTGCTGCTCACCGAAGAAAAGGTGCGCGGCTTCGACGCGCGCTTCAAGGTAAACCCACCCCTGCGGACCGAAGCCGACGTCATCTCGCTGCGAGAAGCACTCGCCGACGGCACGATTGACGTGGTGGGCACCGACCACGCACCCCACCCAATTGACAGCAAACAAAAAGAGTGGGACCACGCCGCGATGGGCATGGTTGGCCTCGAATCAGCGCTGCGCATCGTGCACGCGACGATGGTGAACACGGGTCTGTTGGATTGGCGCGGTGTTGCGCGGGTGATGAGCGAAACACCTGCGAGAATTGGTGTTGCCCCGGAAGCCGGTCGTCCGCTTGCCGAAGGGGAACTCGCCAATATCGTGCTCTACGACGCCGAAACCTCGAGTGTGTTTACCGAACAGGATCTTGCCGGGAAATCGATTAATTCGCCCTACCTTGGCCTGGAACTTCCCGGATCGGTGGAATACACCGTGTACCGGGGAACCCCAACCCTTCGAGCCGGCACCCCGGTATCCGAAGAAGAAGTGGCGCGCGCGAACCGCAACCGCCTCGCTGAAAGAGAGCTCTAATACATGGGACCCATTGTGTGGACCGTTGGCATCATCCTTGGCATCGCCATCATCGTTGGCGCAATGTGGCTGGGATGGAACCGACGACGCCGCCGTCAGGTGAGCATCCCACCAGCCCCCGAGCTTCCAGAGCACCTTAGCGAGCCGAGCTTCGCCGTGGACGACGCACACTACGTCGCCACTTCCGTAACGGGCAATGCACTCAACCGCATCGCCGTGCGACCACTGGCATACCGAGGCCGTGCCGTGATCGAAGTTCACCCCAGTGGTGTTGCGATTGGGGTGACCGGCGAGCGCCCATTCTTCATCCCCAGCGATGCCATCACACTCGTTGCGCGCACCCAGGCAACAATCGACCGTGCTGTTGAGCCGAATGGACTCATCGCAGTGCAATGGAATATCGGCCCGGAACACTCAGTCGAGACCTTCATCCGAGTCGTGAACCCCAGTGCTCGAGCAGAACTCCTCGAAGCCATCACCAATATTTCTGATCTTTCCAACGCAACCCGTGAGGAGCACAAATGATCCGCACCGAACCCGCCGTACTCGTTCTTGAAGACGGTACCCGTTACGAAGGCTTCGCCTACGGTGCCACCGGTGAGCGTCTTGGCGAAGTCGTGTTCACCACCGGCATGACCGGCTACCAAGAGACACTTTCTGACCCCAGCTACGCGGGCCAGATCGTCGTCCAGACTGCGCCGCACATCGGCAACACCGGTGTAAACCAGCAAGACATGGAATCCGACAAGTTCTGGGTTGCCGGTTATGTCGTCCGTGACGCCAGCCGAGTGGTGTCGAACTTCCGCGCCGAGGGAGACCTCGAAAGCGCCCTACAGGCCGAAGGTATCGTCGGTATCTGCGATGTGGACACGCGTGCGCTGACCCGTCGAATTCGTAACGCTGGTGCGATGCGCGGTGGCGTTTTCTCGGGCGAGGCATACGGGCAGGACGCGGATGCGCAACTCGAGAAGGTCAAGGCACAGCCCTCGATGGCGGGCCAATACCTCTCGGATGTCGTGACCACGAAAGAGGCGTACCTCCTCGAACACACCACCGAGGGCGAGGCGATCGGTTCGGTCGCGTTGATCGACCTCGGCGTGAAGCGTGCCACCCCGTGGAACCTCACCACCCGCGGCTTTGATGTTCACGTACTGCCGGCTGATGTCACCGCAGAGCAAGTGCGCGCACTCGACGTCGACGCCGTCTTCTACTCGAATGGTCCGGGCGACCCTCAGGCGAATGACGCCCAGGTGACGCTATTGCAGGAGCTGCTGCGCGAGGGCTACCCGTTCATGGGCATCTGCTTCGGCAATCAGCTGCTTGGTCGTGCCCTTGGTTTCGGAACCTACAAGCTGCCCTTCGGCCACCGCGGGGTCAACCAGCCGGTACGTGACACCGCCACGAACCGCGTAGAGATCACCTCGCAGAACCACGGTTTCGCGGTGGATGTACCACTTGACGAAACCGTGGACTCACCCACGGGCTTCGGCCGCGTAGAGGTCAGCCACATCGGTCTGAACGACCAGGTTGTTGAAGGCATCCGCTGCCTCGACATCCCCGCATTCTCCGTGCAGTTCCACCCCGAGGCCGCATCCGGCCCGCACGACGCCGCACCGCTATTCGATCGCTTCCGCGACATGGTGCTCGAAGCGTCCGCAAAGAAGTCCGAGAAGTAGTAGGAGCCCACACACTTATGCCTAAGCGCTCAGATATCAACAGTGTTCTCGTGATCGGCTCCGGTCCGATCGTGATCGGCCAGGCCGCCGAGTTTGACTACTCCGGAACCCAAGCCTGCCGCGTGCTCCGCGAAGACGGCGTCCGGGTCATCCTGGTGAACTCCAACCCGGCCACCATCATGACCGACCCAGACTTCGCGGATGCCACCTACGTGGAACCGATCACTCCCGAAGCGATCGAAGCGATCATCATCAAGGAAAAGCCGGATGCAATTCTGCCTACCCTTGGTGGCCAGACCGCGCTCAACGCGGCGATGAAACTCGATGAACTCGGCATCCTCGCGAAATACGATGTCGAGCTCATCGGTGCGAAGGTGGATGCGATTCGCCGAGGCGAAGACCGTCAGGAATTCAAGGAAGTTGTCGAAAAGTGCGGTGCCGAATCGGCTCGCTCTTTCATCGCGAAGACTCCGGAAGAGGCCAAGCAGTACGCCGCCGAACTCGGCTATCCCTTGGTTGTGCGCCCCTCGTTCACTATGGGTGGGCTCGGCTCGGGCTTCGCCTACACCGAGGCAGAACTCATGCGCATCGTCGAGGATGGTCTGCTGTCTTCGCCGACCTCCGAGGTGCTGCTGGAAGAATCCATCCTGGGTTGGA
Organism: Gulosibacter chungangensis; assembly: GCF_008831155.1. Taxonomy (GTDB): domain Bacteria; phylum Actinomycetota; class Actinomycetes; order Actinomycetales; family Microbacteriaceae; genus Gulosibacter; species Gulosibacter chungangensis. The sequence goes on from NZ_WBKB01000002.1 coordinate 262,322, forward strand.
AAGAGTATGAGCTCGAGCTCATGCGCGATAACTCGGACAACACGGTCGTAATCTGCTCGATTGAGAATGTCGACCCCGTGGGCGTTCACACCGGTGACTCGATCACGGTTGCCCCGGCACTGACGCTCACCGATGTTGAATACCAGCACCTGCGTGACGTGGGAATCGCGATCATTCGCGAAGTGGGTGTAGACACCGGTGGCTGCAATATTCAGTTTGCTGTGAACCCGGTCGACGGTCGTGTGATCGTGATCGAAATGAACCCGCGTGTATCCCGCTCCTCTGCGCTTGCTTCGAAGGCCACCGGCTTCCCGATTGCCAAGATGGCGGCCAAGCTCGCACTGGGCTACCGCCTCGATGAAATCGCGAACGACATCACCAAGGTCACCCCGGCAAGCTTTGAACCCTCGATCGACTACACCGTCGTGAAGGTGCCGCGCTTCAACTTCGAGAAGTTCCCGGCTGCAGACCCCGTCCTCACCACCACCATGAAGTCGGTGGGTGAGGCAATGTCGCTGGGTCGTAACTTCACCACGGCGCTGCAGAAGGCGCTGCGTTCGCTCGAAAAGCGTGGCTCCTCCTTCACCTGGGTGGAAGACTCGCGCTCCGTGGAGGAGCTCCTCGAGTCGATGAAGATCCCGACCGATGGTCGCATCGTGGATGTCCAGAAGGCACTCGCCAAGGGCGCCACGGTTGAGCAGGTCTTCGAATCGACGAAGATCGATCCCTGGTTCCTTGACCAGATCGTGCTGATCAACGAGGTCGCCGAGTTGATCAAGGCCGCCGAGGGGCTGGATGCGCCGACCCTGCGGATCGCGAAGGGCCACGGTTTCTCGGATGCGCAGATCGCGGAACTGCGTGGGCTCGAGGAAGGCGAAGTGCGTGCGATTCGTCGCAACGCCGGCGTGCGTCCCGTCTACAAGACGGTGGACACCTGCGCGGGCGAATTCCCGGCCTTTACGCCGTACCACTACTCGAGCTATGACCAGGAGACCGAGGTGGAAGCCTCGGACCGTCAGAAGATCATCATCCTCGGTGCCGGCCCCAACCGCATCGGACAGGGTATTGAATTCGACTACTCGTGTGTGCACGCATCCTTTGCCCTTTCGGAAGCAGGCTTCGAGACCATCATGGTCAACTGCAACCCCGAGACGGTCTCGACCGACTATGACACCTCGGATCGTCTCTACTTCGAACCGCTGACGCTCGAAGACGTGCTGGAAATCGTGGATGTCGAGCGCGCGAACGGTGAGCTGCTCGGTGTAATCGTGCAGCTCGGTGGCCAGACCGCACTCGGTCTCGCGAAGGGGCTAGAGGCTGCGGGCGTGCCGATTCTCGGCACCAGCCCCAGCGCCATCGATCTTGCCGAAGAGCGTGGCCTGTTCTCAAAGATTCTTGATGACGCTGGACTCGCCGCGCCTGCCAATGGCACCGCCACCGATCGTGCGAGTGCACACGAGGTAGCCGAGCGTATCGGCTTCCCAGTACTCGTGCGCCCCAGTTTCGTGCTCGGGGGACGCGGCATGGAGATTGTCTATGACTCGGCGCAGCTCGACGATTACTTCGTTCGCAGTGAGGGCGAAGTGATCATTAGCGCCTCGCACCCGCTGCTGGTGGACCGTTTCCTCGACGACGCGACCGAAATCGACGTGGACGCGCTCTACGACGGCACCGATCTCTACATCGGCGGCATCATGGAGCACATCGAGGAAGCCGGTATTCACTCCGGTGACTCGGCATGTACGCTTCCCGCCATCACCCTGTCGAATAAGGTGCTCGGTGAGGTCCGCGAGGCTACCCGCAAGATTGCGCAGGGAATCGGCGTCAAGGGGCTGCTCAACGTACAGTTCGCGATTGGTGCTGGTCGACTCTACGTGCTCGAGGCGAACCCCCGAGCCTCGCGTACCGTCCCGTTCGTCTCGAAGGCCCTTGGTGTGCAACTCGCGAAGGCTGCCAGCCGGGTCATGGCCGGTGCGAGCATTGCCGATCTGCGGAGCGAGGGGATCCTGCCAACCACCGGTGACGGCACCTTCCAGCCGCTGGACACCCCCGTCGCGGTGAAGGAAGCAGTGCTTCCCTTCAAGCGCTTCCGCACCCTCGAAGGTTCGATTGTGGACACGCTGCTCTCCCCGGAGATGCGTTCCACCGGTGAAGTTATGGGTATCGACAGTGACTTCCCGCGGGCGTTCGCGAAGAGCCAGCTTGCCGCATACGGGGGCTTGCCGACGTCCGGCAACGTGTTCGTCTCGGTCAACGACCGCGACAAGCGCGTCATTGTGGCGCCGGTGATGCGCTTGGTGGAGCTGGGCTTCAAGATTTTCGCAACCGAAGGCACCGCGCTGGTGCTTGGCCGCCACGGCGTGCAGGCTGAACTCGTGGGTAAGTTCACCCAGGAGGGGGAGCCTGCTACCGACGCGGCTGGTCAGCGCAATATCGTTGACATGATCCACACTGGCGAGATCGACATGGTGATTAACACCCCGTCGTCCGGCGGCTCCTCACGCGGTGACGGTTACGAGATTCGTACCGCGGCAGTGTCTGCCGACCTGCCGATCTTTACGACGATGTCGGAACTGCAGGCAGCGGTGGCCTCCTTCGAGGTAATGCAGAATGGCTTCACAGTTACTTCGCTCCAGGACTACCACGCCCAACGAAAGGCAAGCGCGTGACTACTGCAGAAGCTCCCATCGGCGAGCGCTCATTCGGTGAGCGACTCTCGGACACCATGGATCGATACGGTCACCTCTGCGTAGGGATTGACCCGCACACCTACTTGCTCGAAAAATGGAATCTGCCGGTATCGGCCGTCGGCGCCCACGAATTCGGGCTGCGGATCATCGAAAAGCTCGAGAACCGTGTCGGCATCGTGAAGCCTCAGGTGGCGTTCTATGAGCGCTTTGGGGCCTCGGGGTTCAAGGTATTGGAAGACGTCTTTGAAGCCGCTCGTGCGGCGGGCCTGATCGTCATCGCAGATGTTAAGCGCGGAGACGTCGGGTCCACGCTGGAAGCGTATTCAGAGGCTTGGTTGACCCCGGGCATGCCGCTAGAAGCTGATGCGATGACGATCAACCCGTACCAGGGTTTCGATACCTTCCGGCCGCCGTTGGAAATGACCGAAAAGTACCACAAGGGCCTTTTCGTGCTGGCTGCCACCTCGAACCCTGAATCGGCGTCGGTGCAAACCGCACGCCGGGTTCGCGGTTCGCAGGAAGGTCGTACGGTGGCGGGCGGAATTGCCGCCCGCGCCGCGCGCTGGAACCGGGAACACTCGGACGGGCGCACGAAGGGCTCCGTCGGTGTCGTGATCGGTGCCACGGTCGACCTGGAAATGCTCGATATCGATGTGGATGACCTCGCGACCGAGCCGGATACGCCAATTTTGGCTCCGGGCTTTGGTCACCAGGGAGCAAATTTTGCTGATGTTAGGCGTATTTTCGGCAAGTCAGCAGACAATGTCATTGTGACTTCTTCACGTGCCATGGTCGAAGATGGACACGATGGTCTTGATCGAGCAATCGATACCCAATTAGCCACCCTAGAGACAGCATTTGCATGAACCAGAAACCGCCTCCCGTCGACCGCGTCGCCGCATCCCGTGCGGCGGTCGCGGCTCGGCGAGCGCGGGCCGCAGTGAAAGCGAGAATCGCGAGCGGCGCCGCTAGGCCTCTCGATGTTCTCGCCGCCTCAGAGGACCGTGATAGCGCGGCGTCCTCATTGCGCGTAACTCAGTTTTTGCGATCGATTCCGCATATCGGGGTTACCAAAACCGATCGCATCCTGAACGATCTGGGCATCGCACCGGTCAAACGCCTCGGCGGACTGGGCCGAAATCAGCGCACCAAACTTGCGGAGTTTCTCGACCAGTGGGAGAAATCCTCACCCGATTCGCCACGAGTGGTGGTGCTCGCCGGGCCTACTGCCGTGGGTAAAGGTACCGTCTCGCAGTACATTCGCGATAACTACCCGCAGGTTCATATTTCGGTTTCCGCAACCACCCGCAAGCCCCGCCCCGGCGAGGTGGAAGGCAAGGATTACTACTTCGTCGATGACAGCGAGTTTGATCGCCTGATTGCCGAAGACGAGTTGCTCGAACACGCCACCGTTCACAACTCCTATCGCTACGGCACGCCCCGCGGGCCAATCTTGGAAAGGCTTTCTGAGCAGCAACCTGTGCTGCTGGAAATCGATCTCCAGGGTGCGCGACAGGTGAAGGAACAAATGCCAGAGGCTAGAATGGTGTTTCTATTGCCTCCGAGCTGGGAAGAGCTAGTAAATAGACTCGTCGGCCGGGGTACCGAATCTCCCGAAGAACAGGAACGACGGCTCCAAACCGCCAAGGTGGAACTTGCCGCACAGGATGAGTTTGACGCTCGTGTTGTGAACGATTCCGTTCCGCAGGCCGCGCAACAGATTGTGCGCCTGATGGGCTTTAGAGAAGACTTGAGATAGTGAGAGGAATCCACATGATTGACAAGCCCAAGGGCATTATTGACCCACCTTTGGACGACCTTCTCGAGCGGGTTGACAATAAATACCAGCTCGTCATTTTTGCGTCCAAGCGGGCACGTCAGATCAATGACTACTACACCGACCTCCAGGACGGTGCGATTTACAATAACGTCGGTCCGCTCGTGGATTCGAACGTTGACGACAAGCCGCTTTCCATCGCGCTGCGTGAGATCAACGAAGGCAAGCTCTCGATGCACGAACCGCGCGAAGAGGCGATCATCCTTGAAGACGATGACGCTGAAGACTTGCTCGACTTTGGTGAGGACACCGTCAGCCCTGCAGAAGCTGAATAGCAGGAAATGACGGAAACAGCGCAGGCGCCCGCATGGCGCATTGTTGTTGGTGTCACCGGAGGAATCGCGGCCTACAAGGCTGTCTCGGTTATCCGTTCCTTGGTGCTACTCGGTCACCACGTGGACGTGATCGCCACGCAAGAGGCCCTGCGCTTTGTCGGTGCGCCCACATTTGAGGCGATTAGCCGCAATCCGATTCGTACCGATCTCTTCGAGAACGTTTCGAAGGTGCAGCATGTCGCTTTCGGCCAGGCCGCGGACGTGATCGCCGTGGTGCCGGCCACCGCGAACACCCTCGCGAAGCTTTCCATCGGTATGGCCGATGACCTGCTGACGAACACGATTCTTGCGTCGCTCGCGCCAGTGGTCGTGGCGCCCGCCATGCACACAGAAATGTGGCAGCACCCCGCCACACAGACCAATGTCCGTCGGCTCGATGAGCGCGGCGTGACAGTGGTGGGGCCCGATTCGGGTCGGTTGACCGGCACCGATGAGGGGCCCGGACGATTGGCGGAGACCGATGAAATCGTGAACGCCATTCTTGCTGCGGCCCGCCGCGGCGCGCGAGAGCGACAGGATGCGGAACTCGAGCGTGACTTGGTGGGGCGCGACATTCTCGTGACGGCCGGTGGCACCCGCGAACCCATTGACCCGGTTCGCTTCCTTGGAAATCGTTCTTCTGGGCGTCAGGGTGTCGCGCTGGCGGCGCGTGCGGCCGAGCGCGGTGCGGATGTCACCTTGCTTGCCGCGAATATTGAGGTGCCCGCCCCCGCGAACGTCAACGTGGTGCGTGTGTCGAGCGCGGAACAGCTGGCTGCTGCCTGTGCCGAGCTGGCACCGCGGCACGACACCATTATCATGGCGGCGGCTGTCGCAGACTTTCGGCCCGAGCATGTGCAGACCGGCAAAATCAAGAAGGAAGCCACGGGGGAAGAGCTCACCCTGACCTTCAAGAAGAATCCGGACATCCTCCGCAATATGGTTGCGGCGAGGGTTGACGGGCAAACCATTATTGGGTTTGCGGCCGAGACCGAAGAAGACGATCAGGCTCGCTTGGAGCTCGCCCGCGCGAAGGTCAAGCGCAAGGGATGCGATTTTCTTGTGCTCAACCGGGTCGGGTGGAACCACGGATTTGGCCGGGAAGAGACCGAAGTACAGGTCCTCAAACTTTCCGGTGAAGTTGTCAAGGAAGCGGTCGGCGACAAAATGTCGGTGGCCGATGCAATCCTTGATGTCGCGCGCGAACGCGCGTAGTTCGACCCGGTGGAAGCAAATCCGCCGAACCGGACACCGATTATCACAACAGTCCTCCCACGCCTCGTCGGCTTCGGCCGATGCGGCGCACTCCTAGGGAAAGTGAAACGCAATGACCGAACTACGACTCTTTACTTCCGAGTCAGTGACCGAAGGCCACCCGGATAAGATCTGCGATCAGATTTCCGATGGCATTCTCGATAATCTCCTCGAGCAGGACCCCAATGCCCGCGTCGCAGTTGAAACGCTCGTGACGACCGGACAGGTTCACGTGGCGGGTGAAATCCGCACCGAAGGCTACGCCGACATTCCGGGCATTGTCCGCAAGGTGATTACCGATATTGGGTACATCTCCAGCGACTTTGGGTTTGACGGTAACCTTTGCGGGGTTTCTGTCTCGGTTGGGGAACAGTCGGCCGAAATCGCTTCGGGTGTCGAAACTTCGCTGCAGCACCGTGACGAACTCGACTCCGACGAAATTGCCAAGCTCGGCGCCGGCGACCAGGGCATCATGTTCGGGTACGCGAGCGACGAAACCGCAGAGCTTATGCCGCTGCCAATTTGGCTGGCCCACCGCCTTTCGGAACGACTCACAGAGGTCCGCAAGCAGGGCATCCTTGGCTACCTTCGCCCCGACGGGAAGACCCAGGTCACGATCGGGTACGAAGGTGATGTGCCGCGCACGGTGGAGACCATTGTGGTGTCCACACAGCACGGTCCCGAAGTGTCCCGGGAACAGCTTGAAACCGAGATCAAGCGTGAGGTAATTGACGTGGTTCTCGAACGAATTTCGCTGGATGCGAGCGGGCTCAAGATCTTCATTAATCCTGCCGGCCCCTTTGTCCTCGGTGGCCCCGCGGCAGACGCCGGCCTGACGGGCCGGAAAATCATTGTGGACACTTACGGCGGTATGGCACGCCACGGTGGCGGTGCATTCTCCGGTAAGGACCCGTCCAAGGTTGACCGCTCGGCTGCCTATGCAATGCGCTGGGTAGCGAAAAATGTCGTGGCTGCCGGGTTTGCCAAGCGTGTCGAGTTCCAAGTTGCGTATGCAATTGGGTCTGCGGAGCCCGTCGGCCTGTACTGCGAAACCTTTGGTACGCACAGCATTGAGCCCGAGAAGATTGTGGCGGCCGTGAAGGAGGTCTTTGACCTGCGTCCTGGCGCGATTATCCGCGATTTGGACCTCAACCGACCGATCTATTCCTTGACCTCCGCATACGGTCATTTCGGCCGGGAACTGCCCGAGTTCACCTGGGAGCGCACTGACCGGGTCTCTGCACTGCGCGCGGCCGTGAGCTAAATGTCGAGCGAGTCGGCAGCGGCTGAGCGCGAGCACGGAGACGAGCCGCGCATCGCTAAGGTGGTGCTGGACTCACCGCTGCCGCAGCTCGACCGGATTTTTGAGTACGAGATCCCACCCGCACTCCGCAGCGAGATCGCTCCGGGGATGCGTGTCAAAGCGCCGCTTCGAAGCGGTGGCCGCATAGTGCGGGGTTTCGTGCTTGGAACCAGTCATACGCCGGAATATTCCGGTCGCCTCGCGGTGCTCGATTCGCTGGAATCCACGGCGCGGGTACTCACCCCGGCAATCGCACAGCTGGCGCGCGCGGTGGCAGACCGACAAGCGGGAACGGTGTCCGATGTGTTGCGGCTCGCGATCCCCGCTCGCTCGGTAAAGCTCGAGGGTGAGTGGCTGCTTGACGAAGATGGTGTCCGCGCCGAGCGCATTGCGAATCCCGAGCCCGTCGCACCAAATCTCGAAACCTTGACCGCCGCCTACGGGGACGCCGCCGAGCAGCTGTGCGCAGGAACACCCGAAAACCGGGTCGCCATTCGCGTCGCAACTGGGATGACCCACGGCGTACCGCGTCAGTTGGTGACGATCGCCGACATTGCGGCCGGTTGCCTCGCATCCGGAAAATCAGTCTTGGTGCTGCTACCAGACTTTCGAGATCTTGACCTCGCGCTTCGACCCCTGCGCGAACGGGTGCCGGAGTCACGCATCCGACTCTTCGACGGGCGCCTGAAACCAAAACCTCGTTATGAAGAGTTCTTGCGGGCACTCGAACCCATTCCGCAGATCATCATCGGCAACCGAGCGGCGGTTTATGCACCGGCGTATGATCTCGGCCTGATTGTCATGTGGGACGACGGGGATGAGTCGTACCGGGAACCACACGCGCCGTACGCGCATGCGCGTGAGGTTGCGTTGATGCGCAGCCAACTTGAAGGCACCGGAGTGATTCTCGCGAGTCATTCGCCGTCGCTCGAGGCCAGACGACTGGTGAGAACCGGCTGGCTGCGAGAAGTTCAACTGCGTATTCCGCATCGGCCAAAGATCATCCCCGCGGTCGCGACAATGACTGACGACCCGCACGCTCAGGCTGCGCGTATCCCGGAGGCAGCCTGGCGAGCCGCACGTGCAGGGACTGAAACCGGCCCCGTGCTGATTCAAGTCGGGCGGGCCGGGTATCGACCGGGTCTTGCTTGCGCGCGCTGTCGCACTTTGGCTCGTTGTGCCAACTGCCAAGGGCCACTCGGTCAACGCAGCGCCAATGCGGTGCCGAACTGTACCGTGTGCGGGCAACTGCACGCGGCTTGGCACTGCCCGGAATGCGGCTCCGAACAACTGCGGGGTGCAAGCGTCGGGCACGAGCGCACAGCGGAAGAACTCGGCCGAGCGTTTCCGGGAATTAAGGTGCTCACCGCCGACGGGGAAAAGCGACTGGTCGAAGTACCCGATGAACCGGCGCTCGTGATTTCGACCAGGGGAGCGGAGCCCGTGACAGAACACGGCTACCGTGCGGTGCTGCTACTGGACACCGAAGGCGCCCTTGCGCGCGAATCTCTTGATGCCGTGCTGGCTGCCTTACAATCGTGGTCGAATGCGGCGGCGCTGGCGGCGGACGGAGCACCGGTAATTGTCACCGGCGCGGCCTCGGCACCCTTGGAAGCCCTGCGGGACTGGCAGCAACAGCGATTTGTAGATTATGAGCTCGACGAACGGCTCGCGCTGGAGTTCCCACCGGCCGTGCGTATCGGCACGATACGTGGCACCGAGGAGGAAGTGGACAGTGCCCTGCGGCGGCTGCGGGATCTCGCAGTGAACGGACTGCACGTGCTCGGGCCGGTGCCGGACGAAGAAGACGCCAACCTGCAGCGCGCGGTGATCCGATTCCCTTATAAGGCCGGTGCTGACATCGCCGCTAGCCTCAAGAGTGAACTTGTGGCTCGAGCCGCGGCGTCGAGACGGAAGAGTGCGGGGCGGCCCAGTCCCGCATCCACCTTGCGCGTCAAACTCGACGCGACCGATGTCTTCTAGACGCCGCGTACGATCAAATCAACCCAGGAGGTTTCATGCGAATTGCCTTTGCCGGTACTCCGGACGCGGCAGTGCCCACGCTCGATGGGCTGGTGGCAGCGGGCCACGAGATTGTGGCGGTGATTACCCGGGAGGATGCGCCCACGGGCCGCAAGCGTCGTCTCACCCCGTCACCCGTTGCGGCACGAGCGGCGGCTCTCGAACTGCCGATTATCAAGGCAAACCGAATCGATGCCGAGGCGAGCGCGCAAATCCTCGCACTCGAGCCGGAACTGGGCGTCGTCGTGGCCTATGGCGGACTGATTCGCGAGCCGCTACTGACCGGCCCGACGCACGGCTGGATTAATCTGCACTTTTCTCAACTGCCCAAGTGGCGTGGGGCTGCGCCCGTGCAGCGAGCAATCATGTCGGGCGAACCGGACAGTGGCATTGCGGTATTTCAGCTCGAAGCTGGGCTCGACACCGGCCCCACCTTCGTCAACCGCGCGGTAGCGATCGAAGCGGACGAAACGGCCGGCGAATTGCTCGCGCGGCTTGCCGAAGCGGGGGTCAAGGATGTCCTCAATACCGTGACAGCGATTGCCGATGGGAGCGCCACAGCGACCCCGCAGACTGGCGAACCGACGCACGCGGCAAAGCTCGAAACTGCTGACGGGAAAATTAGCTGGCAGGATACGGCCGCAGCATTGCACGCACAAATCCGCGGGGTCACGCCCGATCCCGGAGCCGCCACCACTTGGAACGGAGAACGGTTTAAGATTCACCGCGTCACCCTCGCCGAAGCGAACGACCTGGCACCCGGTGAAGTGGCACTGCGTGAGCGCGCCGTGCTCGTCGGATGCGGCAGCGGTTCTTTGCAACTCATCGAGGTACAACCCGCCGGAAAGCGGGCCATGGCGGCAGTCGACTGGCTGCGCGGGGTGCAGGACGAGAAAGTGACCCTGGGATGAGCGATCGGGAACAGCGGCATGGAAGCGCTGGGAATGGCCAACGAGGTCGCCGACGGCCTGCGCAAGTCAAATCCGGCAGCAATCGTTCCGGAGCTAATCGGTCGGGAGCTAATCGCTCCGGTGGCAACAAAACTGGCGGCGCAAAGGGTCGGAACGCACAGCCCGGAGCCCGCGATGTTGCGCTCGATGTGCTCATAGCAGTCGCCGTCGATGATGCCTATGCGAACCTGCTACTGCCGCATCGCCTCCGCGAGGCCAATCTCAGTCGGGAAGACGCGGGACTTGCCACCGAACTGACATACGGCACCCTGCGCAGCTCGGGCTATTACGACGCGATTGTTGAATTAGTCGCAAAGCGCCCCATCGCAGAAGTGGATGCATTGGCACGGACAGCGCTGCAGCTTGGCGCACACCAGTTGCTCGCGACCCGGGTGGCCAGCCACGCGGCGGTCAACGAAACGGTCAACGCGGTTCGGCGACGCGGCGGGGTTGGTCCCAGCGGTTTTGTGAATGCGAACCTCCGACGGATCTCCGAAGCCGATGCCGGCACTTGGCAGGCACGGGTGGCCGAAAGCATTCCAGACGAGCTGGCGCGACTTGCGGTGCTGGAATCGCATCCATTGTGGATTGCCCGAGCGCTTCGCGAGGCACTCAGCTTGGAACACCGCGAAGACGAACTGACGGCAGCGCTCGCCGCAAATAATGCCTCGCCGCAAATCCAGTTGGCCGCGTTGCCTGGGAAAACCGCGCGCGAAGCGGTCCTGGCCGCGCATCCGTCACTGTTGACAGACGATCCGGCGTCACCGGTTGCGATGAAACTCGCTGGCGGTGACCCGAGCGACCTCGAAGAAGTGCGCGAGGGTGTCGTGCGCGTGCAAGACGCCGGTTCGCAATTAGTGGCGCTCGCGCTTACTCGCGCGGAGCCGCTCAAAGCCGGTGAACGAGTGCTGGACTTGTGTGCCGGTCCAGGTGGTAAATCTGCCCTGTTGGCGGCGGAAGTGCTCGCCGCGGGCGGAGACTTCAGCGCGAATGAAGTTGTACCGGCAAGGGCAAAGCTGGTGCGCCAAGCCCTCGCGGTGCTGGGGGACGAGCAGTCGCTGCCGGTGACCGAGCTGGATGGCCGTGAATACGGCAAGGGCAGAGAGCAGTTTGACCGGATTTTGGTGGATGCACCCTGCACCGGGCTTGGCGCCCTTCGCCGTCGACCGGAAGCGCGCTGGCGTAAACAACCGAGCGATGTCGCCGAACTCAGCGCGCTGCAGGAAGAACTCCTCGCGGCAGCCGTCAACGCTGTCGTCCCGGGCGGCCTGGTGGCCTATGTGACCTGTTCCCCGCATCCCGCCGAAACAGTTGGCATTGTGCGTCGCGCATATCGTCACGGTGGCCTTGAGGTGGTTGACGCGCCCGCCATCTGCCGCCAGCTCGCACCCGAACTCGAATTGAGCGGGATTGCCGTTGGGGATGGCCACGCACTGCAGCTCTGGCCCCACCGTCACGGGACTGACGCCATGTTCCTCGCCCTGCTACGAAAGACCGATAAGAAGGAACCCGAATGACCGCCGCCCGCATTAATCCCTCGATTCTCGCCGCCGACTTCGCAAACTTTGAACGCGAACTCGATCGCATCAAGACGGCGGATGCCGCCCACGTGGACATCATGGACAACCATTTTGTGCCGAACCTCACGTTCGGCCAGCCCATGGTTGAGCGGCTGCAGGAAGTCTCACCAATTCCGCTAGACCTGCACCTGATGATTCAAGACCCTGACCGGTGGGCACCGGAATTCGCCGAACTGGGCGTTTTTTCGGTCACCTTCCACCTCGAGGCGGCGACGGCACCCGCCACACTCGCGCGCAGCATCCGCGCGCGAGGCGCGCGAGCCGGTGTGGCACTGCGCCCGGGCACGCCGTTCAACCAGATCGAGGAACTGCTCGAACACTTTGATCAATTGCTGATCATGACCGTTGAGCCGGGCTTTGGCGGGCAAAAATTCATGCCCGAGACGATGCCAAAACTGCGACAAGCGCGCGAGTGGGCTCGCAAGCACGACTCCGAAATCTGGCTTCAGGTGGATGGCGGGGTCTCCGAAGACACAATTGGCATGGCTCTCGAGGCCGGAGCAGACACGTTCGTGGCGGGTTCCGCGGTATTCAAGGGTGAGCCAGCCGAGGAAATTGCGAAGCTGCGTGCAATTGCCGCGCAACACGCACACTGAACACGCACTAGGCTGGCAGGGTGAAGACCTTCGAATCACTTTTTGCAGAACTCTCCGAAAAGGCAGCCACCCGTCCCGCTGGCTCCGGCACCGTCGAGGAACTCGATCGCGGCGTCCATTTCATCGGCAAAAAGCTCGTCGAAGAGGCCGCTGAAACCTGGATGGCCGCCGAATATGAGTCGGATGCCGAGTGCCAGGAAGAGATGGCACAGCTGCTCTACCATCTGCAGGTCATGATGATCGCCAAGGGCTATCAGCTCGAAGACGTCTACAAGTTTCTCTAATCAATCTTCCATCCCAGTACATCACTAAGGGGATCAATGCTTCGCATCGCAGTGCCGAATAAAGGCATGCTTTCTTCGACGGCCAATGAAATGTTGGTCGAGGCGGGCTACCGTGGCCGCCGCAATGACCGAGAACTCGTTGCTCTCGACCCCGAGAACGGCGTCGAGTTCTTCTACATCCGTCCACGCGATATCGCCACCTACGTTGGTGAGGGTGTGCTGGATATTGGTATCACCGGCCGCGACATGCTGCTCGACTCTGAGTCGAAGGCGCAGGAAATCCGCGCGCTTGAGTTCGGCGACTCAACCTTCCGCTTTGCGGGCCCTCCGGGCGACTTCAACACCGTCGAGGACCTCGCGGGGAAGCGGGTAGCAACAAGCTACACGGGGCTGCTCGAGCAGTACTTCCGCGAACGCGGCATCGATGCTGAACTGGTCAAGCTCGATGGGGCAGTTGAGTCCTCCATCCAGCTCGGTGTGGCGGATGCGGTGGCCGATGTGGTGTCCACCGGGAATACGCTGCGACAAGCCGGCCTAGAGATTTTCGGCCCGGTGATTCTTGATTCCACTGCGATCCTGATTTCCACACCGGAAAAGGTCGGTGCAGCCGAGACCCTGATTAAGCGTCTCGAGGGTGTCTTGGTGGCTCGTCGCTACAGCATCATGGACTACGACATTCCATCTTCCCGACTCGAAGACGCCATGGCCATCACGCCCGGTTTCCAGTCGCCCACGGTGTCGCCGCTGCACGACGAGGAATGGGTAGCGGTGCGTTCACTTGTCCCACAGAGCGACCTCAACGGCACGATGGACAAGCTCTCAGCAATCGGTGCCCGGGCGATCCTCGTGACCGCGCTACAGGCAGCTCGGATGTGATTGACGTGAACGATACGACTTCTCTTGCAGTTCGCGTTATTCCCTGCCTCGACGTGGCCGATGGCCGCGTTGTCAAGGGCGTGAACTTCCTCAACCTTCGCGACGCCGGTGACCCGGTCGAGCTCGCTGCGAAATACGCGGCCGACGGTGCCGATGAAATTACCTTTCTTGACGTAACGGCGACCAGCGACAACCGTGCAACGACCTACGACCTCGTTACCCGAACCGCCGAACAGGTCTTCGTGCCGCTCACGGTCGGCGGGGGAGTGCGTTCCGTAGAGAACGTCACCAAACTCCTCGCCTCGGGGGCCGACAAGGTCGGGGTGAACTCGGCGGCGATTGCCAGACCCGAGCTAATCGATGAAATTGCCCAGAAGTTCGGTGCCCAGGTACTTGTCTTGTCGCTCGACGTTAAGCGTTCGGAGCGGATGCCCTCCGGGTTTGTGGTGACCACCCACGGTGGCCGCAAGGAATCTGATCTTGATGCGATTGTTTGGGCTCGTGAAGTGGGCGAACGGGGTGCCGGTGAGCTACTCGTGAACTCGATGGACGCCGATGGCACTAAGGACGGTTACGACCTCGAATTGATCTCGCTCGTACGTGAGGTGGCGAGCGTTCCGGTGATTGCATCCGGTGGTGCCGGGAAGGTTGCCGACTTTGCGCCCGCGATTCGAGCCGGAGCGGATGCCGTGCTCGCGGCGAGTGTTTTCCACTACGGCGAAATGACGGTTTCGGATGTGAAGCAGGCGCTTCACGAGGCTGGCCTACCAGTTCGATTGGGCGCCAAGAATGCGTAATGCGACCGCACTGACGGGAAGCGAAATCGAAGCCATTGTCGCGGCCCTCACGTTTGATGAGCAGGGACTGATTCCAGCGATTGCAAAACAGTGGGACACCGGCGAGGTGCTCATGATGGCGTGGATGAATGCGGAATCGATCCGACAGACTCTGGAGTCACGCCGTGCCGTGTACTGGTCGCGTTCCCGCGGTGAGCTGTGGCGCAAGGGGGACACTTCGGGACACTCCCAGCGGGTGATGAGCTTCCAAGTGGACTGCGATGCCGATACGATCCTCTTGGGCGTCGACCAGGTCGGTGCCGCATGCCATCTCAATACGCGCACCTGCTGGGATGCTGATCCGCTCGGTGTCACATTTGCCATCGGCGAAAACTCAGATACCGAATCGCCCAGCGACGAGTTGAACCAAGACGAAAGCTAGCCGTGAGTCCAAAGCGTCTCAAACAGCTTGCCATTCTTGCGATTCTGCTTGCCGCTGGGCTCGCGATGCTGACGCTCACGCAACCCTGGGCCGCACTCGGGCTTCACACCCAAGAGTTTGAACGCGACTTCACCCACTCGGGTGGGGATGCCGGTACCGCGATCATGGGGTTCGGTATAGCGGCCCTCGCGGCGGCGGGTGCACTGGCGATTGCAGGGAGGTTCTTCCGCTATGTGATCGGCACCCTGACGTTCGTGCTCGGTGTGGGGATAACGGTTGCGGCAAGCATTGGTATCGGCGATCCGGCAGCTGGATTCGGTGCTGAAGTGCGTCAGTTCAGCGGGATTACGGATGATGCCGGAGTCCGGGAGATTATCGCGCAGGGTGCGATTAGCACGAGCGCTTGGCCGCTGGTCGCACTGATCGCAGGAATTCTGCTCTCACTTGCTGCGGTCTGGACAATTATCACCGCGCATCGATGGCCGCAAGGCAGCCGGAAGTTCAACCGGACTCGCTTCGAGTCCGTGTCCGAACATCCCGAAATCGAAGAAAACGATCGCATCTCTCAGTGGGACGCGCTCTCCGCGGGCGACGACCCGACTGATAGCGACAACGAGAACACAATCCGCCGGTAGACTAGAGCGGTACATTCGTCGAATAAGGAGTCATGACATGTCAGACAAGCAGGTTGCTCTGTCGCGTTACCACGTCGAGGATGAGGGCAACTCCGTTGCCGGTTGGATCGGTGTGACGATCATGATCCTCGGTACCATCGTCGGCACCGTTGGTATGTTCATCGAAATGGACGTCGTGACCTACGTGGGTGTCGGGCTTGTCGCACTCGGAGCCATCGCCTGGCCAATTCTTAAGGCGGCCGGTCTCGGTCCGAAGGGTCACGGTCACTAGGGATGCTCGACGACCTTCTTAAGGGGTCGCTGGAGGATGCTGCGCGTCGTCGCGCTGAGGTGCCGACCGCTGAGGTTGAGCGGCAGGCACTGTCACAAGCGCCAGCGTTGGACGCTGTTGCAGCATTGTCTCGCGGCGAGCAAATTCACATCATCGCGGAGGTGAAGCGCGCGAGCCCTTCGCGCGGTCGCCTTGCGAACATCCCCGATCCCGCTGCCCTCGCGAAGCTCTATGAGCGCGGTGGAGCCGCGGCGATCAGCGTGCTTACGGAAGAGCGAAAGTTCCTCGGCTCCCTGGATGACTTGCGTGCAGTGCGCAATAGCGTCTCGATTCCGGTGCTCCGCAAGGAATTTATCGGTGAGGAATACCAGATCCTCGAGGCACGTGCTGCCGGTGCAGACATGATCCTGCTCATCGTGGCGAGCCTGGAGCAACCGCTCCTGGAGCGATTGAAGGGCTTCGCGGAAGAGCTCGGGATGACGGCCCTCATCGAGGCGCACACTCGCGAGGAATTCCAGCGGGGGCTTGACGCCGGTGCAAAGGTCCTCGGTGTGAATGCCCGGGATCTGAAGACCTTTGAAATGCATCCTGAACTGTTTAGTGAACTTGCGCCGGAATACCCAGCGGGTGTGGTAAAGGTTGCTGAATCTGCCGTCCTCAAGCCCGAACACGTGCGTCGCTACCGGGATGCCGGGGCGGACGCGGTTCTGGTTGGCGAGGCATTGGTAACTGGTAACGACCCCGAAGCAACGATCAAAGAATTTTTACAGGCATAACGTGACCCATTTACGCAACGCACAGGGCCCTTACTTTGGGGAATTCGGGGGACGATTCGTTCCCGAGAGCCTCATTGCCGCACTCGATGAACTCGACACCGAGTGGGAAGCCGCGAAAAAGGACCCTGCATTCATCGCGGAACTTGATGACCTGCTCAAGAACTACGCCGGTCGTCCTTCGCTACTGACCGAAGCACCGAGGTTCTCGCAATACGCGGGTGGCGCGAAGATCTATCTGAAGCGCGAGGACTTGAACCACACCGGTTCGCACAAGATCAATAATGTGCTTGGTCAGGCGCTGCTCACTAAGCGGCTGGGCAAAAGCCGCGTGATCGCCGAAACGGGTGCGGGGCAGCACGGTGTCGCCACCGCGACGGCTGCCGCCATGTTCGGTCTTGAGTGCACCATCTATATGGGTGCGGTTGACATCGAGCGGCAGGCATTGAACGTGGCCCGGATGCGACTGCTCGGTGCCGAGGTGATTTCGGTTGCCGCGGGCTCCCGCACGCTCAAGGACGCCATTAACGAAGCATTCCGTGACTGGGTCGCCAACGTGAGCGAAACGAACTACATCTTCGGGACCGCCGCGGGCCCGCATCCGTTCCCTGGGATGGTGCGCGACTTGCAGCAGGTGATCGGTGAGGAATCCCGGGAACAAATCTTCGAGCAGACCGGCAAACTGCCGGATGCGGTGGTTGCCTGTGTCGGCGGTGGGTCGAACGCGATCGGTATGTTCGAAGCCTTTCTCGACGACGAGTCCGTTGCGCTCTACGGAATTGAAGCCTATGGCGAAGGCCTACAGACCGATAAGCACGCGGCGACAATGAACCGCGGGCGTCTCGGTGTACTCCACGGTGCCAAGACGAAACTGCTTCAGGATGCCGATGGCCAGACCATCGAATCGCACTCGATTTCGGCCGGACTGGACTACTCGGGCATCGGCCCGGCGCATTCATGGCTGCAGTCGATTGGTCGAGTCGAATACCGCGGTGCGACGGACGCTGAAACGATGACAGCGATGCGACTTCTTTCGCAGTCGGAAGGCATTATCCCGGCGATCGAATCCGCTCATGCGCTTGCCGGAGCAATTGAACTCGGCCGCGAGCTCGGCCCCGATGCGACGATCATCGTGTCGCTTTCTGGTCGCGGTGACAAGGACATGGAGACTGCGATGAACTATTTCAAGCTCGGAGACGCCTCGCGCGTCGTAGGCGGTGAACTGTGACGAACTCCGCTTCGCAGGTCGAGAGCACACTCGACCGAATTCGTAGCGAGCGCCGCGGCGCGTTGATCGGCTACTTGCCGGTTGGCTTCCCGGATCTCGACACTTCTGTTGAAGCTGCCATCACGCTGGCTCGCAATGGGGTCGACATCATCGAGTTCGGTGTGCCGTATTCCGACCCGGTTATGGATGGGCCAGTTATTCAGGCTGCCTGTCAGCAGGCCCTATCGGCAGGTTTCCACACCGCACAGATCTTCGACGCAGTTCGCCGGGTTCGCGCGGAAGTCGATGTTCCGATCTTGATTATGGGGTACTACAACCTCATTCTGCAGCACGGTGTCGAGCAGTTTGCCGCTGATCTCGCGGCCGCTGGGGGAGCAGGGTGTATTACTCCCGATCTCATCCCCGATGAAGCTGGGGAATGGATCGCGGCTGCCGAAAAGCACAATCTCGACCGGGTGTTCCTCGCTGCGCCAACTTCCAGTGATGAACGACTCGAGTCGATTATCAAGTCGTCACGCGGTTTTGTGTACACGGTATCGACCATGGGTGTTACCGGTGCCCGGCGAGACCTCGACCGTGCAGCGCGCGTACTTACCGACCGACTCCACAATCTGGGGTGCGAGCACGCCTGCGTGGGGATTGGCATTTCCACAGGCGAGCAGGTCGCCGCGGTGTTGGAATACGCAGAAGGTGCGATCGTGGGTTCGGCGCTGGTTCGAGCACTTGCCGAAGGTGGCCTCGAATCACTCGCAGAAGTAACCCGTTCACTCGCAGAAGGAACCAGGAACTAAGTCGTGACTCTCGCCCCCGCGTCCATCCCGTCGCCACCGATCGAATGGTCTTCATTTACCGTCGGACCGTTTACGTTCCACGTATACGCGCTCATCATCGTGGTGGGCATGATCGTCGCGATGTTCTGGACCAATCGACGGATGGTGGCGCGGGGTGCCGAGCCCTGGGTGTTGATTGACATTGCAATCCCCGCAGTAATTCTCGGACTCTTGGGTGCCCGGCTCTACCACGTCGCCACGCACCCGGCGGATTACTTCTACGAGGGCGCCGAATGGTGGCGAGTATTCGCGATCTGGGAGGGCGGGAACGCCATCATCGGTGCCCTGATCGGCGGTGCCATCGGCGCGTATATTGCGTGTCGGATCAAAGGTATTCGATTCCTGAGTTTCGCTGATGCTTTGGTTCCCGGACTCCTGCTCGCCCAGGCCATTGGTCGGTTGGGCAACTGGTTCAATCAAGAACTCTTTGGCTGGCCCACCGATCTGCCATGGGGTCTCGAGGTTCTGTCGACTAATAGCGCAATTCCAGAAGGCCTTCCGGCAGGTACGCTGTTCCACCCAACCTTCCTCTACGAACTGCTCTGGAACCTCATTGGCGTTGCAGTCATCCTGCTACTGGAACGGGTGTTCCGACTTCGTTGGGGCAAGGCCCTGGCTGTCTACCTGATCTGGTACGGCCTTGGTCGAATGGTCATCGAGTCGATTCGCCTCGACTATTCCGAAGTCATTTTCGGGATGCGTTCGAATGTGTTTGGCGCGCTGCTGATGGTGATCCTCGGCGTCGTTGTGTTTGCAGTGCAAACTCGGAAACACAAGGATCCAGAGACTTCCGTATACGTAGACGGGCATATTTGGACGGAAGAGGAGCCTGACGTGGCATCCAAGGAAGCTGCCGCGGATGAAGCTTCCAATGCTGCAGAGTCGGACTCTGAAAAGGATGCTGCAGAGCCGGATTCCGAAGAATCTGAAGCCGACGAGTCTGATGCCGAGAAGGCTGACACTGATGACTCGGACGCCGACGACCCTGATGTCGAAGATTCGGATGCTGAAGACTCTGATGCGGAAGAGTCATCCGCTCAATCAAAAAACTAGTCTCGTCTAGCTTCCGGTAACCCGCAATCGGCAGAATACCGTTGTGGGTCAGGAATGGACCCGAGGACCGCAGGTCTCGTCGAACGAGGACTTGCAGAGAACGGAGAACTGAACTTGTCGCGACGCGCAAAAATTGTGGCCACACTTGGCCCAGCAGTCTCGAGCCTCGAAGGCATTCGCGGAATTATTCAAGCGGGGGTAAACGTCACCCGCTTCAATATGAGCCACGGTGACCACGAGGTGCACTCGTCTAACTACCAACTCGTTCGCCAGGTCTCCGAAGATCTCGGCCTGCCAGTTGCGGTGCTCTGCGATCTGCAGGGACCAAAAATCCGGCTGGGCCGATTTGAAGACGGCCCGTATGAACTTGCCGAGGGTGATATTTTCAAGATCACCACCGAGGACATCATTGGTAACCGGGAGATCGTCGGTACCACGTTCAAAGGCCTGCCTGCGGATGTCCGCCCGGGCGACCCGTTGCTGGTGGACGACGGGCGCGTCGCGCTTCGTGCCATTGAGGTGACCGATAACACGGTCACGACGCGCGTTGAAGTCGGCGGCCCGGTGTCGAATAATAAGGGCATCAACCTTCCCGGAGTGGCAGTGAACGTGCCGGCGCTCAGTGAGAAGGACGAAGAGGATTTGCGCTGGGCGATTCGCATTGGCGCCGACAGCATCGCGCTGTCCTTTGTGCGGAATGCGGAAGACATCCACCGGGTCCACCAGATCATGGACGAAGAGGGTGTGCGCCTACCGGTAATCGCAAAGATTGAGAAGCCGCAGGCGGTGGACAATCTGGCGGAAATCGTTGATGCTTTTGATGGCATTATGGTGGCTCGTGGCGACCTTGGCGTGGAGCTGCCGCTTGAGGCGGTGCCGATCGTGCAGAAGCGTGCCATTGAGCTCGCGCGTCGACGGGCAAAGCCGGTGATCGTGGCGACCCAGATGTTGGAATCGATGATCTCGAACCCGCGACCCACTCGAGCGGAAGCGTCTGACTGCGCTAACGCGGTTCTTGACGGCGCGGACGCAGTGATGCTGTCCGGCGAGACGAGCGTTGGTCAGTACCCGATCGTGACCGTGGAAACCATGGCGCGCATCGTTGAAGCGACCGAAGAACACGGACTGGAGCGGATTCCACCGCTCGGTACGAAGCCTTTCACTCAGGGCGGCGTGATTACGCTGGCTGCCACCGAGGTCGGAGACTTTCTCGGTGCGAAGTACTTCTGCGTCTTCACCGAGTCCGGTGACTCAGTGCGGCGAATGTCACGCCTGCGCCCGAAGATTCCGATGCTCGGTTTTACCCCGCGCGAGTCAATCCGTCGTCGGATGAACCTGTATTGGGGAGTCCGGTCTATTCTCGTGGAGCGAGTAACGCACACCGATGAAATGTTCTTGCAGGTCGATGAGTATCTGCTTTCCACCGGTCGCGCCAAGCGCGGCGACAAGGTCGTGATTGTGGCCGGGACGCCACCAGGGGTTCCGGGCTCCACGAACGACCTTCGTGTGCACCGTGTGGGCGATGCTGTGGATGCGCTGGCACCGGCCTACGAGGGACGACACATGCGCAAGTAACCATCACCGTCGCAATACAATTCTGGCCCGAACAGCATTCGCTGTTCGGGCCAGAATTGTATTGCAGGGCGCGAGCCGGGTACTAGAGACGACCTCGTTTGAGGATCACCGCGAGGAATACCGAACCGCCAACCAACTCGATAATGATCGATACCACGCCCTGGGCGTAGAAGATGTGGTTCATGATGAAGTAGGCGCCAGTAAGTACGAGCAAACCGATGCCGACTGCCATTGGGAGCACATACCGGTGGTCGTAGGTGTTCGAGAACTGATAAGCGAGTGTCGCAGTCAGGAAGCCAAGGAAGGTAATCGGGCCGACGAGTGCTGTCGAAGTAGCCATGAGTATGGTGATCAGTACCAGGTTCGCCATCACCTGACGCTTGTGATTCAAGCCCAACCCAACGGAAATGTCATGCCCGAGCGCGAGGATATTGAGGCGTCGCGAGTTCAGGTAGAGGAGGCCTCCCGCGACCACTACGAGCGGGATTGCGATTGGGAAATAGTCCGGATCGGCATTGTTTACCGAACCGAATAGGCGTGCGGTGAGCAGATCAAATTCACTCGGCGTGAGTAGGCGCTGCATGAAGGTTGAGAGTGAACCGAGCCCACCACCAATAATGATGCCGACAAGCAGCATGATCTGCATATTCCCGAACCGCCCCGAAAGCAGCCATCCGTAGAGGATGCTCGCCAGCAAGATCATGAGCACCATCAGCAGCAGGAAGCGGGGGATGCCATCAAACGCGAGGAGACCCGCGGCACCGAAAAGGTAGATGACTCCGGTATTGATCGCGGTGTAGAGCGACTCAAACCCGAGGAGCGAGGGCGTGATGATGCGGTTATTGGTGATTGTCTGGAACGCGACCGTCGCGAGGGCGTGGCAGCAGGCCACGATGATCATGGTGATGACGCTGTTGAACCGGCGTTCGGCGATGAGCCAAAATTCACGTGTACCCACTGGCATTGGGTTGTTCCACGCAAGCAGCAAGAACGCGAAGGCGAGTGCCACTCCGTAGATGATGAGCAGCGTGATCCAATAGCGGCGCTTTGCTTTGGCGTCCTTGAACGGCCCCAGTACTGGGGATTCTCGGATGGGATCGGTTGTGGTGAGTGTTGTAGTGCTAGCCATAACGGCGCTGCCTAAGGAGCAAGAAGACGAATACCGCGGCTCCGACGACGCCAAGAATCAGCGACACCGGAATCTCAAACGGCATGATGATGACGCGGCCGATGATGTCGCAGATCGTTACGATGGCGATGCCGAGGAGGCAAACCCAGGGCAAGTTGCTGCGCAGGTTGTCGCCGCGGAACATGGACACGATATTCGGCACGATGAGGCCAAGGAAAGGAAGGTTTCCGACGATCACGGTGACGACGCCGGTTGCGATGGCAACGAGGCCGGTGCCGATAAGGATAATGCGGTTGTAGTTGATTCCCACGTTGGTGGCAACGTCCTCGCCGAGTCCGGCCACGGTGAGGCGGTCGGCCAGGATGAAGACCGCGAGCACGACGAGGGCCACGATCCAGAGCGCCTCGTACTGGCCTCGGAGTACCGAGGTGAAGCTGCCCGCGAACCAGATGCCCAAGTTTTGTAGGAGCTCAGTTTGCAGCGCGATGAAGGTCGATACGGAACTCACGACAGCACCGAGCATGATGCCGACGATTGGCACAATGAGCGAGGAACGAAGGGAAACCCGTCGAAGGAACGCGAAGAAGATCATCGTGCCGACGAACGCGAAGATGATTGCGCCGAGCGTGCGTGCCAGCAATGTAGGTTGCGGCATCACGATCATTACCAAGAGCAATCCCAATCCGGCCCATTCGGTGGTGCCGGTGGTGGTGGGTTCGACAAACTTATTTTGCGTGAGTAGCTGCATTACTAGGCCACACATCGCCATTGCGGCGCCCGATAGGACGAGCCCAAGGGTACGGGGGATGCGCGTGATCGCAAACATTTCAGCACCGTCGTCTTTGCCCACAACGTCATAGACGCCGACAAAGAGTGACAGCACTAGCAATCCGAAGACCGCGAGCACAGCGAGCGGGAGCTTCCAGTCGAGTAACTGCAGCGAACGAGCTTCTCGACTGGGTTGTTTTGTTTTGACTGAGGTCATAACACCGTTGCAATAGTGGGTGGGACACACTGAGTGGTGGGTGCCAAAATAAAGTTTGGCACCCACCACTCAGTGATTTTGTGTCGGAGCGATTAGTTTGCGCCCTCGAATGCGTCGGCCATGCCGTTGTAGATCTCGGTGTACGTCTGGATCGACTCGTTGGTGTACGTGTCGGCGGGAACGTAGTAGATGTTGCCTTCCTGAACGGCGGTCACGTTCTGGAGGGCCTCAGCGCCCGCGATGATCTCTTCGGCGGGCTGGTAGCCCTCTTCCTCTGAGGAGCTGGTACCGGCGTCACGGTCCATGACGAGGATCCAGTCGGGGTTGGAGTCGGCGATCGCCTCTACCGAGATGTCATCACCCTGGTGGTCGGTCGATGCGTCATCAACTTCGAGTGAGGGAGTGAAGTTAAAGATGTTGTAGAGAGGCCCGAAGGTGCGTCCTTCACCCGGTGCCGAGTATCCGATTTCGCCACCCGAAACGATGACGGACATTACGGTCTGCTCAGGGTTGTACGCGGCGGTGACGCGGTCACGTGCGGTCTGGAAATCGGTAACCAGCTGCTCAGCTTCGGTCTGCTTGCCGAAGAGCTCGCCGAGGGCGAGCGTCTGGCGCTCAAGCTCAGCGCCGAAGTCTTCGCCGTCGCGCGGGTCAAGGTTGATGATGACTGCGTCCGGCACGAGCTTTGCGATCTCCTCGTCGTACTGCGAGAAGCGCTGTCCGCTGATGATTACGTCTGGCTGTGCGGCAACGATGAGCTCGAGGTTCGGCTCGCGGTGGTTACCGATGTTGACGATGCTTTCGTCCGACGCGTAGGGGATGGTTTCCGGCATGAGGTCGACCGGAGCGGCCGCGAGCTCAATGCCCCAGTCGCTGAGGGTTTCAAAGGTGCGGTTGTCCAAGGCGACAACGGTCTCAACTGGAGTCTGGATTTCGTGTGTGCCGGTGTTGTCCTCAATAGTGACGGTGCCAGCAGCGGCAGCAGCTTCGGTCGAGGCTGCATCGGTTGGGGCCGTGTCACCGGAGGTCGCGCATCCTGCGAGGGCGAATGCGGAAATTGCGGCAATTGCGAGAAGCCGGAACTTGGGAGACTTCATGACGCCTTTCTTGGTTGGTGGAGGGGACACAGTTGTGGCCCCCGGATTCGTTAAGGGTATCCTTACCTTAGAGCATTCTTGGAATTCTTTATACTTTCGAGTGTCAGACTCGACGGATTTGACTGGACTTCGGGGTTTCCGTCGCGGACTCGCAAGTGGTCGTTGCTCGATTAGGTGTTTTGCTGGCAAAAGTAGCCAGGTTTTGGAGGCAAATTTCGTGATCACAGTTCAATCAGTGGCGAAACGCTACGGCGACACGGTCGTGGTGGATGACGTGTCACTGACTATCCCCGCTGGCGGTATCACGTCAATTATTGGGCCGAACGGTGCGGGTAAATCAACCTTGCTCTCGCTCGTGAGTCGTCTGGAACCGATGAGCGCTGGCGTCGTGACGGTGGACGGTCTGGACGTTTCGACGACAAAATCGCCTGTGCTTGCGAAGCGAATGGCGATCTTGCGCCAGGAAAACCACCTCACGGTGCGATTGTCGGTCAGAGATCTCGTGGCGTTCGGCCGTTTCCCGCACAGTCAGGGCAGGCTAACCAAAACGGACGTGGAGCATGTAGACAAGGCTCTCGACTACATGGGGCTTACGGACCTGCAAGATCGCTATATCGATCAACTCTCGGGTGGCCAGCGGCAGCGCGCCTATGTTGCGATGGTGATCTGTCAGGACACCGACTACGTGTTGCTTGACGAGCCACTGAACAACCTTGATATGAAGCATTCGGTGCACATGATGCAGCACCTGCGTCGAATTGCGAACGAACTCGGGAAGACCATTGTCTTCGTCGTGCACGACATCAACTTCGCATCCGTCTACTCGGATCACATGATCGCCATGCGTGACGGGCGTGTCATCGTGCAGGGGAGCCCCCGAGACGTGATGGATCCGCGCAAGCTCGCGGAGATCTATGACCTCTACATTCCGATTCAAGAAGTTGAGGGTGAGCGGGTGGGAATTTACTACTGGTCGCCAGCGCTCCCCACGGCTGTGCCGCTCCCCGACACCTATTCAACCGAGGTGCAGGTGCACCAAGAACCGCAGCCCAAAGCTCCAGCTGCCCCCGAAGCCGCGGCCGAACCGGTGAAAGTTATCGAGCCAGCAACTTCGGACGCCTCCGAGAACTAGAGAAAAGTGAGCGCCCCGCTGAGAGTTCAGCGGGGCGCTTTGCAATGGTGCCGGCTGTGGGACTCGAACCCACACGCCCTCACGGACAACGCATTTTGAGTGCGTCGCGTCTACCATTCCGCCAAGCCGGCCAACATATGAAGATTACAGTACAGTAATCTTCTATCGTGACTGAAAACGAATCATCTACTGCACCCCGTAGGGTCGTCGTTGCTGAAGACGAATCCCTCATCCGCATCGACATTGTCGAGACACTCCGTGACAACGGATTCGAAGTTGTCGGCGAGGCCGGCGACGGCGAGACTGCTGTCGCCTTGGCTCGAGAACTGCGGCCGGACCTCGTGGTGATGGACGTCAAGATGCCGAAGCTTGACGGCATCTCCGCTGCCGCGCAGCTCACCGAGGAGAACATTGCTCCGGTCGTGCTGCTTACTGCCTTTAGTCAGAAGGAGCTCGTGGAGCGAGCGACGGAGGCCGGTGCGCTTGCCTACGTCGTGAAGCCGTTCACGCAGAATGATCTCCTGCCGGCGATCGAGATCGCGCTCGCTCGTCACCAGCAGATCATCGCCCTCGAAAATGAAGTTGCCGACCTGAGCCAGCGGTTCGAGACGCGGAAGTTGGTGGACCGGGCCAAGGGTCTTTTGACTGACAAGATGGGGCTGAGCGAGCCGGAGGCTTTCCGGTGGATTCAGAAAGCATCGATGAACCGTCGTCTTACCATGCACGAGGTGGCCCAGGCAGTTATTGACCAGCTGGCTCCTCCCAAGAAGAAGCCAGCCAAGTCGGAAGACTAAGTTGATTCGTTGCTAACGACGGGTGCGGATCATATTGGTGATCCGCACCGTCGAGCATCGACGTCCGGCCTCATTGGTGATCACGATTTCGTGTACTGTGAGGCTCCCGCCGAGGTGAATTGCTCGGCATTCGGCCGTTACCCAGCCGCTTGTGGCTGACGCCGTGTGGGTCGCGTTGATATCGATCCCCACGGCATAGTTGTTTTCCCCCGCGTGAATTGCGGCTGATACGGAGCCGAGGCTTTCGCCAAGTACGCAATAGGCACCGCCGTGGAGCAGCCCGTACGGCTGTTCATTGTCGGCGACCGGCATCACGGCGACGGACCGTTCAGCCGACACCTCAACAAAGAGAATGCCCATCTTCGCACCGAGATTTCCGGGACCGATGCCGTGGGTGATGGTTTCTTGGTCTGGAATGCTCAGGCCGTTGACCTCAGTTGGGATGGACGTCTTCGTCAATTTCTTCCTCCGAGTTGAATCGCGGGCGTGTTGAGTGGCTTCACGCATCGATGAGTCACCCGGCGTAGGCTGTCGGGGTGACTGAGAATCAGCCAAAGCCTACCCTCATGGTCATTGATGGCCACTCGCTTGCGTTTCGAGCTTTTTTCGCACTGCCCACGGACAGTTTCGTGAACTCAGAAGGTCAGCACACGAATGCGATCCACGGATTCATTTCCATGCTGCTGAGCCTGCTGCGTGACCACAATCCCAGCCACATCGCGGTGGCGTTTGATGCGGGATCGAAGTCCTTCCGAAATCGGGAGTTCGAAGACTACAAGGGTGGGCGTGACGAGACGCCTCCCGAATTTAAGGGTCAGATCGAACTCCTGCAGGAATCCCTCTCGGCGATGGGCATTACCTGGATGCAGAAGGACGACTTCGAGGCCGACGACATTCTTGCCACCCTCGCTTCGCAGGGCGAACACGCTGGTTACGATGTGCTGGTGGTTTCGGGGGACCGGGATGCGATTCAGCTCGTGAACGAAGAGACCACGCTCCTCTATCCTTCGGTGCAAGGCGTATCAAAGCTCACTCGCTACACGCCCGAAGCGGTCTTTGAGAAATACGGTGTTTACCCACAGCAGTATCCAGAACTTGCGGCAATGGTGGGAGAAAAAGCCGATAACCTGCCCGGCATCCCGAAAGTCGGTCCGAAGACCGCCGCGAAGTGGATCGCCCAGTTCGGTTCCCTCGATGAGATCTTGGCGCGGCAAGACGAGCTCACCGGCAAGGTGGGAGAGTCCTTCCGTGAACACCGCGAGAATGCGGTCCGCAATCGCAAGCTCAACCGGTTGCTCACGGATGTGGAACTCCCACACGGCCCGAACGACCTCACGATTCGACCGATCGACGTGGATGCCGTTCGGGATATCTTCACCCGCCTGCAGTTCCGCACGCTGCAAGATCGTGTGCTGAAGCTCGCCACCGAGCGCGATGGTGCGGTTGTCACTGCGGATACCTCGAGCGTGCTCGATGAAGTGACGTTGCTGGATGCGCTCGAGGGGGATGCACTGGCGGCCTGGCTCGAACAGGCTGAAAAGTCTGCACCAGAGGGTCTCGGCATCACGATTGATTTCGTGGACGGCCAGTTCACGGAAGCCGGTATCGCGAGTGCCACGGAAGCGGCGCGCATCGTTGCCGGGGCGGACAATACTGCGTTCTTCGATTGGCTAAAGTCGGATGCGCCGAAGCTCACGTTCGAGGGGAAGGACCTTTATAAGCAGGCGCTGACCGCGGGGATCGACATCGGTGGCGCCATCATCGATGGCAAGGTTGCTGCGTTCTTGGTGAATCCCACCGGGGTCCCCAAGCGGCTTGCGGAACTCGTGCAGCAGTACCTGGGGGAGACGCTGCCAGAAACCGACCCGAACCAGCTCATTTCGCTCGAGGAAGAAGCAACTAACTTCACCGCATCCGATGCCTGGTTCACCAAGCGAGCAACCCAAGCCGCGATCGACCGACTCCCCGAGGTTACCAAGCCCGTATTCTTCGATATTGAGTCGCCACTGGTGACGATTCTCGGTGACATGGAACACACGGGAATTGCGATCGATAGCGAACTGCTGAGCGAACTCTCCGCCGCACAGGGAGAGCAAATCGCGAAATACGAGGCAGAAGCGTTTTCGGCTGTTGGCGGGGAACGGTTCAACCTTGGTTCGCCGAAGCAACTCCAAACGGTGCTGTTTGAGCAGTTGAACATGCCGAAGACTCGTCGCACGAAGACTGGCTACTCCACTGATGCACAGGCCTTGGAAGAACTCGAGCAGAAAAACCCACACCCCTTCCTCGGTGCTCTGCGGCATCACCGTGATGCCACGAAGCTCAAGCAGATTATGGACTCGCTGATCAAAGCGGTGGCCGATGACGGGCGCATCCACACCACATATCAGCAGACCGCAGCAGCCACCGGACGACTGGCCTCCACCGATCCGAACCTGCAGAACATTCCGATTCGTTCGCTCGAAGGGCAGCGTATCCGCGAGGCCTTCGTTACGAGTGGTGACTACGTCGAGCTGCTGACCGCTGACTATTCGCAGATTGAAATGCGCATCATGGCGCATCTCTCCGGCGATGAGTCGCTTATCGACGCGTTTAATCGACATGAGGACACGCACCGCTACGTCGGTTCGCAGGTGTTCGGGGTCGCTCCGGACGCGGTCACTCCGGAAATGCGCACCAAGGTGAAGGCAATGTCGTATGGATTGGTATACGGCCTGTCTGCCTTTGGCCTCTCGAAACAGCTGGGCATCTCGCAGGGCGAGGCCAAAGATTTGATGACCGAGTACTTCGGTCGATTTGGCAAGGTGCGTGACTACCTGCGCGATTCCGTTGCCAAGGCTAAGGAAGACGGCTACACGGAAACAATTTTCGGTCGTCGCCGCCCCTTCCCGGACCTCAACTCGAATAACCGAGTGGCGAGGCAGAACGCCGAACGTGCCGCGCTCAACGCGCCCATCCAAGGGTCAGCTGCCGACATCATCAAGCTTGCGATGATCAAAGTCGACGAACGGATGCGTGCGGAGGGCTTGCGCTCTCGGATGCTCCTGCAGGTCCACGACGAACTCGTGTTTGAAGTTGTCGACGGTGAATTCGATGCGCTCGAGCAGCTTGTGCGAGACGCCATGGCGAATGCTGCAGAACTCTCGGTACCGCTTGATGTCTCAGTGGGCCGAGGTAAGAACTGGCAGACTGCCGGACATTAGTAGGGCCGGGTAGTAGGCGAACTACGGCCTGTTGGATACGGAAGGGCACTGCCAGGTTGATGGCAGTGCCCTTCCGTATGCGCGCTGCAGGGAACAGTGATGGCCGAGGCGGGACTGAGATCGCAGGAAATTTGCAAGCTCGATGACGTTGAATGTGGCTACGCGATTGTTCGCGTGACCGCTTCGCTGGCTCAGAACTACGAGCCCAGGCGGTAGCCAAGACAACGAAGTCAAGGGAGCACAATGACTGTGTACGCCAACCCCGGTACCGAAGGTGCCGTCATGAACTATCGCAGCCGCTACGACCACTACATTGGTGGCGAGTGGGTTGCGCCGGTTAAGGGCCAGTATTTCGAAAATGTGACGCCGATCACCGGCCAGGTCTTTTGTGAGGTGGGCCGCGGTACGGCCGAGGATATTGAGGTCGCACTCGACGCGGCCCACGCTGCGAAGGATGCGTGGGGGAAGACTTCGGTCGCTGAGCGCTCCGTGATTCTCAATCGGATCGCTGACCGGATCGAGGAAAATCTCGAAAAAATTGCGGTCGCTGAGACTTGGGATAACGGAAAGGCTGTCCGCGAAACACTTGCAGCTGACATTCCGCTCGCGGTCGACCATTTTCGCTACTTTGCCGGTGTGATTCGTGCCCAAGAGGGCACGCTCTCACAACTGGACGACAATACGACCGCATATCACTTCCACGAGCCCCTGGGTGTGGTTGGGCAGATCATTCCCTGGAACTTTCCGATATTGATGGCGACCTGGAAGCTGGCGCCGGCGCTGGCTGCAGGAAACTGCGTTGTGCTCAAGCCTGCCGAGCAGACGCCCGCGTCGATTCTGTACCTCTTTGAACTGATCGGCGATTTGCTGCCACCGGGGGTGGTCAATATCGTGAACGGCTTCGGCGTCGAATGCGGCAAACCGTTGGCATCGAACCCTCGTATCGCGAAAGTCGCGTTTACAGGTGAGACCACTACCGGCAGACTCATCATGCAGTATGCCTCGCAGAACATCATTCCGGTCACCCTTGAACTCGGCGGCAAATCACCGAATCTCTTCTTTGAGGACGTCATGCAGCACGATGACGCCTATTGGAATAAGACCCAAGAGGGCTTCGCGATGTTTGCGCTCAACCAGGGTGAGGTCTGCACCTGTCCTTCTCGCGCGCTCATTCAGGAATCGATTTATGACGACTTCCTTGATGCGGTCACCGAGCGCACCAAGCGAGTGACGCAGGGCAATCCGCTAGACACCGACACCATGATTGGTGCGCAAGCTTCGAACGATCAGCTCGAGAAAATTCTCAGCTATATCGATATCGGTAAGCAGGAGGGCGCGAAGGTGCGCCTGGGTGGCAGTCGAGCGGAGCTCGGTGGCGAACTGGAAGGTGGCTACTACGTTAACCCCACGATTTTTGAGGGGCAGAATAAGATGCGCATCTTCCAGGAGGAGATTTTCGGACCGGTGGTCTCGGTTGCCAAGTTCACCGACTTTGATGACGCCATCAGCCAGGCCAACGACACACTCTATGGTCTCGGTGCCGGTGTCTGGTCGCGACTACAGAATACCGCCTACCGTGCGGGTCGAGCCATTCAAGCGGGCCGTGTGTGGGTAAACCAATACCACGTATATCCGGCCCACTCCGCGTTTGGCGGGTACAAATCATCGGGTATCGGACGTGAAAACCACCTCATGATGCTCGAGCACTATCAGCAGACCAAGAACCTGCTGGTGAGCTACGACGAGAACCCTGCCGGGTTCTATCTGTAGCAAACGCTGCAGCTGGGGGTGCGCTGGGTCGTGCGAAAACTTCGCTCGGCCCAGCGCACCCACTACCGCAATTACGAAGGATATGGATCATGACCGATGTAGATGAGGCGCTTCCGGGCGCTGCTCTTGAGTCCCGTCCAGCAATCGAAGGCGAAACAAAATCTCGGGTGTCATTGACAGCCGCGGCAATTGAACTTCTGCAGGAACTTGCCGAACGCAATGGTCCACTAATGTTTCACCAGTCGGGTGGATGCTGCGATGGCTCTTCACCGATGTGCTATCCGGCGGGGGAGTTCCTGACCGGTGGTGCGGATGTGCTGCTGGGCACATTTGACTTGCCAGGAAGCGGTGAGACTCCCGCGAGTGAACTTGAATTTTGGATGTCGAAGGAACAATTCGAATACTGGCGGCACACGCGACTGCTCGTGGATGTCGTAAAGGGAAGGGGTTCTGGGTTTTCCTTGGAAGGTCCCACCGGGAAGAGATTCCTCATCCGTTCCACGCTCATGACCGATAGTGAGAGCCTTTAGCGTTGAGTGCGCCTGATCACAATTAAAGAGCTCATAAATGACCAGGCCCGGTGGCGTTTTGATAACAGCTCGGGTACGCTGGGACAGCACTTTTGTGCGTTTTACCTATCCGTATTCCCGGAATGTGT
Organism: Gulosibacter chungangensis; assembly: GCF_008831155.1. Lineage (GTDB taxonomy): Bacteria > Actinomycetota > Actinomycetes > Actinomycetales > Microbacteriaceae > Gulosibacter > Gulosibacter chungangensis. Next base: position 294,379 of record NZ_WBKB01000002.1, read on the forward strand.
GCTCCGTCGTTAATCGCTTCGAGCCATTGCCCGGGCCGATTATCCATCCAGCTGGAGCACTACCTACATGACGAACATCACGACCGATTCGGCAGCAAAGCAGATCGCCGTCAACGACATCGGCACTGCAGAGGACTTCCTCGCCGCGGTCGAAGAGACGATGAAGTATTTCAACGACGGTGACCTCATCACCGGTACCGTCGTTCGCATTGACCGCGACGAGGTGCTCCTCGACGTCGGTTACAAGACTGAGGGTGTTGTTCCCTCACGCGAACTTTCCATCAAGCACGACGTTGACCCCAACGAAGTTGTTGAGCTCGGCGACGAGGTTGAAGCACTTGTCATCCAGAAGGAAGACAAGGAAGGCCGCCTGCTTCTTTCGAAGAAGCGTGCGCAGTACGAGCGCGCCTGGGGCGATGTCGAGAAGATCAAGGAAGAGGACGGCGTCGTTACCGGTACCGTCATCGAGGTCGTCAAGGGTGGTCTCATCGTTGACATCGGTCTTCGTGGCTTCCTCCCCGCATCGCTCATCGAGCTGCGTCGCGTTCGCGACCTGACCCCGTACCTGGGCCAGGAAATCGAGGCGAAGATCCTCGAGCTCGACAAGAACCGCAACAACGTAGTTCTCTCGCGCCGTGCACTCCTCGAGCAGACGCAGTCTGAGACTCGCGCCAACTTCCTCGCTGATCTGCAGAAGGGTCAGGTCCGCAAGGGTGTCGTTTCCTCGATCGTTAACTTCGGTGCGTTCGTTGATCTCGGCGGTGTTGACGGTCTCGTTCACGTTTCTGAGCTCAGCTGGAAGCACATTGACCACGCCTCTGAGGTTGTCGAGGTTGGTCAGGAAGTTACCGTTGAGGTACTCGAGGTAGACCTCGACCGTGAGCGCGTTTCGCTCTCGCTCAAGGCAACCCAGGAAGACCCCTGGCAGGTACTGGCACGTACCCACGCGATCGGTCAGATCGTCCTGGGCAAGGTCACCAAGCTCGTTCCGTTCGGTGCGTTCGTTCGCGTCGTCGACGGCATCGAGGGCCTCGTGCACATTTCGGAGCTTTCGCACCAGCACATCGAGACCGCAGACCAGGTTGTCTCGGTTGGTCAGGAACTCTTCGTCAAGATCATCGACATCGACCTCGAACGTCGTCGCATCTCTCTCTCGCTCAAGCAGGGCAACGAGGGTGTCGACCCCGACGGTACCGACTTCGACCCGGCTACCTACGGCATGCTCGCCGAGTACGACGAGCAGGGCAACTACAAGTACCCCGAAGGCTTCAACCCGGACACCAACGAGTGGATGGAAGGCTTCGAAGCACAGCGCGAAGCTTGGGAGCAGGAATACGCTCAGGCTCAGACTCGTTGGGAAGCCCACAAGGAGCAGGTCCGCACCATCCTTGAAGCGGAAGCAAACGCTCCCGTCGAAGAGGCTTCGGCCGCATCGGGCTCCTCGAGCTTCTCGAGCGACTCGCGTGACTCCAGCGGTACCCTTGCCGACGACGAGGCACTCGCTGCACTGCGCGAGAAGCTGTCGGGCAACTAAGGTCCGGCTGCTTCGACTAGTTCGCTAGTCAACGCAAGCAAATAGGTGGTTGTGGCACCGAGCAAATTCGGTGTCACAACCACCTTTCGCATTTTCCATGACGATGCTGCACGTCTTCCAGGCAACCGTGCGTGCAAACTGAGTACTCTGACAGAAGATGCAAATGTACTTTCGCGCAGACGCGGGAGTCTCGGATTGGAGGTACCGAAGTGATTACCATTGCACTGACCGGAGGTATCGCCTCGGGCAAGACGACCATTTCGAATCGCCTTCGCGAACTTGGTGCGGTGATTATCGATGCGGATGACATTGCTCGCCAGGTCGTAAAACCAGACCAACCGGCCCTCGCGAAAATTGCCAAGCATTTCGGCCAGCAGGTGATTGCCGCAGACGGCACTCTCGACCGCAAGGCCCTCGCGGACATCGTGTTCAATGATGACGAAGCGCTGAAGGCACTCAACGACATTACGCATCCGGAAATTCGCAAAGTTACCGAGCGCATCATCACAGAGGTGAGCGCGGAAGAGCCGAACACGATCTTCGTGCATGACATTCCACTGCTTGCCGAAAATCGTTCCAACTACGACTACGACTTCATTTGGGTGGCAGATTCACCGGCAGACGTTCGTAAGGAACGACTGATAGAAGACCGGGGCATGACAGAAGAAGAAGCACAGGCCAGAATTGATGCGCAGGTCAGCGATGAAGAACGACGAATGATTGCTGACATCGTCATTGATACGACCCGCACCATTCCCGAAACGCTCGATCAGGTCGATGAGTTGTTTGCGCGGCTCGACCTAACTCACAGCAGCAACGAAGATGAGATCCGTTACGACACGGCACCGATCACGGTACCGGTCGAAGAGAGAAGCACCGATAGCTAACGCGAGACATCAACCCAGGACACTCCGGAATCCGTCAAAGCCGCGGTGCCCTGGGTCAGGGAAGCGATCCGCTGCTCGAGCAGCGAAATGGTTTCTTCGGCATCGGTCACCGCGAGCCGGATGCTCGCATTATGGGTCTCGTAGTCGGTGCCAAGCACCTCAATGCCACTCGATCGAAGTTCATTTTCCCAGCGACCAGCCTCGGCATGCGGTGCTGCGAGGGAGAACAAACGCATGCGCTGCCGTGTGTAGAATTTCGCGAGCGCGAGAGCCTGGGAGACTGAATCAGAATAGGCGCGCACGAGTCCACCCGCGCCCAAGAGCACTCCGCCGAAATAGCGGACGACCACCGCAATGGTGTCGGAGAGATCAGGTGTCGGTTCTTGGGGTCGGGTAAACAACGTGAGCGCCTCGAGCATTGGCAAGCCCGCGGTGCCGGAAGGCTCACCGTCGTCATTTGAGCGCTGAATCATGCGATCGGCGCCGATCACAAAAGCGGTGCAGTGATGACGCGCCAGGCGGTGCTCGGCGCGAATTAGTTCGACAAACTCGCGGGCCTCGGTCTGCGACTCCACGCGACTCAAGTAGCAAATGAACCGGGATCGCTTAATTTCAATTTCATGTTCGATATCTCCGCGGAGAACCCCATAGCGGGTGGCACGGGTGAGATCAGACATGCAGAAGAGTCTAAGCAATTTCACCGACTTTTCAGTTTCGGGCATAAATCGGCCGTCAGAGGCGTTATCCCTGGTGACGAAGCAGGTAGACGGTTTTCCTCTCAGTCAGGGGACCCACATCGACCGCCGTCACAGTGAGAGATGAGAGAGAACACCGACGAAAGGACTATCGCAATGAGCGTTACTCATAACGTGAACTTCCGAGCTGGTCAGGATGCGAAGGACTACACCGTTCCTGGCATTGATGTTGCAACTGGACACAAGCTTGCGAAGCAGATCCAGCAGCAGCTTTTCGACCTCAATGAATTGCACCTCACCCTGAAGCACGCTCACTGGAATGTAGAGGGCCCAAACTTCATCGGTGTGCACGAAATGCTCGACCCTCAAATTGAGCTTGTTCGTGCCTATGCGGACGAGGTCGCCGAACGAATCGTGGCACTGGGTGTTGCTGCGAACGGTGTACCGGGTGCGCTCGTGAAGAACCGTGACCACGAGGACTACTCGCTAGGATTCGCGTCCACGATTGACCACCTTGCCGCTTTGGACGAGGTCTACACTCGCGTGATCGAAAACTACCGAGCGTCGATCGCGGTTGCTGGTGAAGAGCCACTGACCGAGGACCTCCTCATCGGTCAGGCACGCGAACTCGAAAAGTTCCAGTGGTTCATGCGCGCTCACCTGCAGCGCTAATGTTCGACTGAACAATCTCACGGCGGCGAATGTCAGTGCATTCGCCGCCGTTTGGTTTTCCTGAAGCCTTCGAAAGCCAGTCGTCAGCATCCCTGCATAGGGTAGAGGGATGGAACCCACCAGAATCGTCCGTCCCTTCGAAGTGATCAGCGAGTACCAGCCAGCCGGCGATCAGCCTCAGGCCATTGCCGAACTTGCGAAGCGTATTAATGCGGGCGAAACCGATGTCGTGCTGCTCGGGGCAACCGGTACCGGTAAATCGGCGACGACGGCGTGGTTGATTGAACAGGTGCAGCGGCCGACACTGATCATGGCGCACAACAAGACGCTCGCAGCGCAGTTGGCGAATGAGTTCCGGCAACTGATGCCGAACAACGCAGTTGAGTATTTCGTTTCGTACTATGACTATTACCAACCCGAGGCATATGTGCCGCAGACGGACACCTTCATTGAGAAGGACTCTTCGATTAACGATGAAGTTGAACGATTGCGGTATTCAACGACCAACTCCTTGCTCTCACGCCGGGATGTGGTCGTGGTCTCCACGGTCTCCTGCATTTACGGTTTGGGTAAGCCCGAGGAATACTACGATTCAATGCTCGCGCTGCACGTGGGCGACATCATTTCGCGGCAGGACATGATCCGCAAATTTGTTGCCATGCAATACAGCCGCAATGACGTTGCATTTGAGCGCGGCACCTTTCGAGTCAAGGGCGACACGATTGAGATCATTCCGGTGTACGAGGAACTTGCGGTTCGCATTGAACTCTTTGGTGACGAAGTAGATGCAATCTCGATGCTGAACCCGCTCACGGGCGAAGTGGTGCGCGAAGCCGATTCGGTGAGTGTGTTCCCGGCCTCGCACTACGTCACCAGTCAAGACGTGATGCAACGGGCGATGGATGAGATACGCGAAGAGCTTCGCTGGCGACTCGAACAATTGCGCGACGAAAATAAGCTGTTGGAAGCCCAACGCCTGGAGATGCGCACCACCTTTGACCTCGAAATGATGGAGCAGCTCGGTTTCTGTTCGGGAATCGAGAACTATTCGCGTCACCTTGACGGTCGCTCGCAGGGCGAGCCACCGCACTGCCTCCTGGATTATTTCCCGGATGATTTCCTCCTGGTGATCGACGAGTCGCACGTGACGGTGCCACAGATCGGCGCCATGTACGAGGGCGACGCCTCCCGTAAACGCACGCTCGTGGATTACGGATTTCGGTTGCCCTCGGCGCTCGACAACCGACCACTGACCTGGGATGAGTTCAAAGAGCGCATTGGCCAAGCGGTATACCTCTCGGCGACGCCCGGCAAGTACGAACTTTCGCAGGCGGACGGTGTGGTGGAGCAGATCATCCGCCCCACAGGCTTGGTTGACCCGAAGATCGTGGTTAAGCCTTCCAAGGGGCAGATCGACGATCTTCTTGAAGAAGTACAGACGCGAGTGGAGAAGAACGAGCGCATCCTGGTTACCACCTTGACGAAGCGCATGGCTGAGGACCTCACGGACTTCCTTGGGGAGCACGGTGTGAAGGTGCGTTATCTGCACTCGGACGTGGACACGCTCAAGCGCGTGGAACTGCTCAGCGAACTCCGGGCCGGTGTTTTCGATGTTCTCGTCGGCATCAACCTGCTGCGAGAGGGGCTCGACCTGCCCGAGGTTTCGTTGGTGGCAATTCTGGATGCGGACAAGGAAGGCTTCTTGCGCTCGGCAACCTCGCTGATCCAGACCATCGGTCGTGCCGCCCGAAATGTTTCGGGCGAGGTGCACATGTACGCGGACAAGATCACCGCGGCCATGAGGCAAGCAATTGATGAGACTGAACGTCGTCGCGAGAAGCAAATCGCCTACAACGAGGAACACGGAATTGATCCGCAGCCGCTGCGGAAGAAAATCAATGACATCACGGAGGTGCTTATTCGTGAGGGCCGAGACACCGAAGAGCTACTCAAGGGTTCGGACACCGATAAGCGACGCCAACCCACGCCGAAGCTCAAACGCGAGGGGATTGGTGCCGAAGGCGCCGAGACACTGGAAGCAATGATTGCCGATCTCAACGAGCAAATGCTTGCGGCAGCCTCGGAACTCAAGTTTGAGTTGGCGGCTCGCCTGCGAGATGAACTGGCCGACCTCAAACGCGACCTGCGCCAGTTCAAGACCGCGGGCCACGTCAAGGGATAAGCTCCCGTGTTTGAACCCGTGGACGTTTCACCGCTGCACAACGTCATGATCATCAACGTTCGGGGTCTGCAGAGCCGGTGGGGAAAGCGATGGAGCGCTGTTCGCTGCTTGAGAGATTGGGCGCGCGTGTCGGGTGCCCGGAGTACGCTAGCGAGGTGAGTTCCCAAGCCTTGAGCCATTCTGACGCGTTCGCGCAACCGCAAGATACATTTGGGTCGGTTTCCGGCCAATCAACGCTGCGCGTGCAGCACGCGCGCGTGCACAATCTCAAGAATGTCGACCTGGAGATTCCGCGTGACAAGATGGTGGTGTTTACCGGTCTCTCGGGTTCGGGTAAGTCGTCACTCGCCTTCGACACTATCTTTGCCGAAGGGCAACGCCGCTACGTCGAGTCGCTCTCTGCCTATGCTCGCCAGTTCCTCGGACAGGTAGACCGACCTGACGTAGATTTCATCGAAGGCCTCAGCCCGGCCGTCTCGATCGATCAGAAATCGACGAACCGTAACCCTCGCTCGACCGTGGGCACGATCACCGAAATCTACGACTACATGCGGTTGTTGTGGGCACGCGTCGGGATCGCGCATTGCCCCACGTGCGGTGAGCGGATCACCTCCTCCACGGTGCAACAGATCGCTGACGAGCTCATGGAGCTACCGGCGGGGACCCGGTATCAACTGCTCGCGCCAGTGGTGCAACAGAAAAAGGGCGAGTTCGTCGACCTCTTTTCCTCACTCTCCCAGCAGGGCTTTGCCCGGGCCATGGTCGATGGGGAGCGCATCCAGCTCAGCAATCCACCAAAGCTGAAGAAGTCCTATAAGCACGATATTTCGGTCATCGTCGACCGCTTGGTTGCGAGCGAGGATCTGCTTGACCGGTTGACTGACTCGCTGGAGACTGCACTTGGTCTCGCGAACGGTCGAGTGATCGCGCAATTCGTCGACCGCGACGGTGTGGATGAATTCCAGTCCTTCTCGGAGCAGCTTTCTTGCCCGAATGGTCACCAGTTGGAACTGAACGAGATCGAACCGCGCACGTTCTCCTTCAACGCACCGTTCGGTGCCTGTCCGACCTGCGACGGTCTTGGCATCCGAATGGCCGTCGACGAAGATCTGATGATTGGCGACCCCGAGGCCTCCATCAATGAGGGCGCCATCTTGCCGTGGTCTACGCAGGGGAAGTCGCTCTATCAGTATTACGAGCGGCTTCTCGTGGCGCTGTCTGAGGAACTCGGCTTTGATCTCAACACGCCGTGGCGCAAGCTTCCGAAAGCTGTCCAGCAGGCACTGCTGCACGGTAAGGACTATCAGGTGAAGGTGCGCTACCGGAACCGGTTCGGTCGCCAGGTGACCTACGCATCCGGCTTTGAAGGTGTGGTGCCGTACATCGAACGCCAGCACGCCGAGGCCGAAAGTGATGCCAAGCGGGAGCGCTGGGTGCAGTACCTACGCGAGGTGCCATGCAAGAGTTGCGCCGGGGCACGACTTCGCCCCGAAGTGCTGGCGGTGACGGTGAACGACAAGTCGATTGCCGACGTCACCTTAATGTCCCTGGACGACAGCAAGGCCTTCTTTGAGGGCCTCGAACTCACTCCGCGCGAAGCGAAGGTGGGAGCGCAGGTGCTGCGCGAATTGCGGGCTCGACTGAACTTTCTCACGCAGGTTGGTTTGAACTACCTCACGCTTGCTCGTTCAGCCGGGAGTCTCTCGGGTGGGGAAGCACAGCGCATCCGCCTGGCTACCCAAATTGGTGCCGGCCTGACCGGCGTGCTCTACGTACTCGACGAGCCATCGATCGGCCTTCACCAACGTGACAACCGCCGACTAATCGCCACGCTCGAGAACCTGCGTGATCTTGGCAATACACTCATCGTGGTCGAACACGATGAAGACACCATTCGCACCGCTGACTGGCTCGTCGACATTGGCCCCGGCGCGGGTGAGCACGGCGGGGAGGTGGTGCACTCCGGCAGCTACGAAGAGTTGCTCAACAACGAACGATCGATCACGGGGGACTACCTCGCAGGTCGACGCAGCATCCCGGTGCCGAGCAAACGCCGCAAGTTTGATAAGCAACGCAAGCTCACGGTGGTCGGTGCGCGTGAAAACAACCTCAAGAACGTCACGGTGGATTTCCCGCTCGGCATTATGACCGCGGTTACCGGTATTTCGGGTTCCGGGAAATCTTCGCTGGTCAATGACGTGTTGGAGCGGACTCTGGCCAATAAGCTCAACGGAGCCCGTGGGGTGGCGGGTAAGCACACGCGAATCACCGGTATTGAACACCTCGACAAGGTCGTGCACGTTGATCAAGCGCCGATTGGTCGCACCCCGCGCTCTAATCCGGCTACCTACACGGGCGTGTTTGATCGCATCCGCAATCTCTTTGCCGAAACTCCGGAGGCGAAAGTCCGCGGCTATCAGGCTGGCCGCTTCTCCTTCAACGTCAAGGGCGGGCGCTGCGAGGAATGCCGCGGTGACGGCACGATCAAGATCGAGATGAACTTCCTGCCGGATGTCTACGTGAAGTGCGAGACCTGTGACGGCAAGCGCTATAACCGCGAAACTTTGCAGGTGCATTACAAGGGCAAGACGATTGCGGATGTCCTGGAAATGCCGATCTCTGAGGCAGCCGAGTTCTTTGAGCCGATCACGTCGATCCATCGCTTCCTCGCAACCCTTGTGGATGTTGGGCTCGGCTATGTGCGTCTGGGGCAGTCCGCAACCACGCTCTCGGGTGGTGAAGCGCAGCGCGTGAAGCTTGCCACCGAGTTGCAGCGCCGTTCGAATGGTCGGACGATCTACGTGCTCGACGAACCGACTACCGGGCTGCACTTTGAAGACGTTCGCAAGCTTCTGCTCGTTTTGGACGGCCTGGTAGAAAAAGGCAACACCGTGATCGTGATCGAGCACAACTTGGACGTGATTAAGTCCGCCGATTGGGTGATCGATATGGGACCCGAAGGCGGTTCGGGTGGCGGCACGGTGGTGGCAACTGGCACGCCGGAAAGCGTTGCCAAGGTTCCGGAAAGCGCCACGGGTGAATTCCTGGCCGAGATTTTTGGCGCGCGGGAGCTTGCGGGAGCGAAGTGACTAGCTATCTGGAATGGCGACCAAAATCGAGCGACATTCCAACCGGCCCCGGCGTCTATCGGTGGCTGGACTCGGATGGGCGACTGCTCTACGTTGGCAAGGCCAAGAACCTACGTGCTCGGTTAGCGAACTATTTCGCGCCGCTTGAGACACTGCACGAGCGAACCCGCCGCATGGTGACAAGCGCGGCGGAGGTTACCTGGACCGTGGTGAACACGGAGCGGGAGGCACTGCAGCTGGAATACACCTGGATTCAGGAGTATTCGCCGCCCTATAACGTGCGGTTGAAGGACGATAAGTCCTATCCGTACATGGTGGTGACACTGGCTGATGAGTCACCTCGCGTCATGATGACCCGGAATCACAAGATTCGCGGTGCGCGCTATTTCGGGCCGTTCCCGAAGGTGTTTGCGGTCACCGAAGCAATGAGCCTGATGCTGCAGGTGTTTCCGATTCGTACCTGCAATGACACGAACTACCGTCGTGCGATGCAAACCGGTAAGCCCTGCTTTGCCGGGCAAATCGGCAAATGCGGTGGGCCATGTTCACAGAAGGTGACGATTGCCGAGCATCGGGCAGTGGTCGACAAGTTTGTGCATTTCATGGAGACTTATGACCGCTCCGTGGCCGATGAGCTGAAGCGCGAAATGAATGAAGCCGCGCAAGAATTCCGCTACGAGGATGCGGCAAAGTTGCGTGACCGCATCCAGGCGCTGGAGACGCTGCTAGAAAAATCTGCGGTAGTGCTGCCCGACTCGGCAGACGCTGATGTGTACGGAATTATCGAGGACGAACTCTCTGCCGCGGTGCAGCTCTTTGCCGTTCGCAACGGTCGAGTGCGCGGGGTTCGTGGTTGGGTGCTCGATAAGGAACTCGATGTGGCACGCGGCACACTCGTGCAGCAGATTCTGCAAGACGTGTATGGCGAGCAGGCACAGCGACCGGCACGGGAAGTGATTGTGCCCACCCTTCCTGATGACGCGGAGGCCCTTGCCGAGGTGCTCACCGAAATTCGCGGCAGTCGGGTGCAACTGAAGACCGCGCAGCGCGGGGCGAAAGTGGACGTCTTGCGAACCGCGGGCATTAACGCGATGGAAGCACTCAAGCAGTACAAGCTCAAGCGTACGGCCGACTTCGTTGCCCGAACGGATGCGCTCAATGACCTTCGGGATGCGCTTGGCATGAGCGAGGCGCCGCTCCGGATCGAAGCCTATGATGTATCGCACCTCCAGGGCACCGGTATCGTCGCATCCATGGTCGTCTTTGAAGACGGCCTTCCGAAGAAGCGCGATTATCGACGGTTCAATATCGCTGATTCCACCGACGACACTGATTCCATTTACCAAACTCTGATGCGTCGACTGGCTCGGCTCGATGAGGATGAAGCTGCGGAACCGGTCGACCCCACCGCCGAAGTCACCGTCAGTGACGATCCCGAGGCGGAAGGTACGGTGGTTGCGCCAGTCGTACAGCAGCAGAAATTTGCCTATCGACCGCAACTGCTCCTCATTGACGGTGGCCAGCCACAGGTGGCGGCCGCGGCAAGAGCACTTCGTGATAGCGGCAAGGAAGGCGAAATCGCTATTGCTGGAATTGCTAAACGGCTAGAGGAACTTTGGCTCCCGGATGACCCCTTCCCAGTGATTTTGCCTCGTTCATCCGAAGCACTATTCCTGGTGCAGCGTTTGCGTGATGAAGCCCACCGGTTTGCGATTACTGCGCAGCGTCGATCTCGGAAAACTGATATCCACACGCAACTCTCCGAGGTGCCCGGAATCGGTCCCGCAAGGACGAAGGCGCTCATCCGGCATTTTGGGTCGGTCAAACGACTCCGAGAAGCCAGCGCCCAGGAACTCACCGCGGTTCCTGGAATTGGCCTGGAAACCGCGAAACTCATTGTGCGTACCATCGGCAAGAAGAGTGACTAGTCTTGTCAGGGTGAGCGAAACAGGGGGCGAGCATGTACACACCAGATGAAATGACTCCGAAGATGGAGGAAGGTGAGCGTCAACAACTCGTCATTGTGACGGGGATGTCTGGAGCTGGCCGCTCAACCGCGTGTAAGGCTTTTGAGGACCTCGACTGGTTCGTGGTCGACAACCTGCCCCCGCAAATGATTCGTCCGCTTATCGAGGTGGCCAGCAAGGCCCGCGACTCACTACCGAAGCTCGCGGTGGCTATCGATATTCGCGGTGGTCGATTGCTTGAGCATTTCCACGATCTCAGCGAAGAACTGCGCCAAACCTACGACGTGCAGGTGCTCTTCCTGGACGCGAGTGATGAGGCGCTGGTGCGCCGTTACGAACAGTCGCGTCGCCCTCACCCGCTGCAGCAGGACGGCACGATTGTGGATGCGATCGCCACCGAACGTAACCGGGTTCGGGAACTGCGCAGTCAGGCGGACGTCGTGTTCGATACCTCCGAGTTGAACGTGCATCAGCTCAATCAGCGGGTGACCGACAGATTCGGGGAACCCGATCACCACCGTGTGCAGTTGACGGTCATGAGCTTTGGGTTCAAGTACGGCACGCCGACGGACGCCGATATTGTGCTCGACATGCGCTTCCTGCCCAACCCTTTTTGGGTTCCAGAGCTGCGCCCCTTCAACGGGCGCGATAAGCGGGTGAGTGACTATGTTCTTGAACAGCCGGGCGTGGACCAATTTCTTGAGCACTTCGACGGAATGATTGCCCCGATCATCGAGGGTTACCTGCGTGAAAATAAGCGCCACGCGTTGATCGCGATCGGCTGCACGGGAGGTAAGCATCGCTCCGTGGCGATGACCGAGCGGCTCGCGGGTGAACTTCGGCAGCGTGACGACGTAACGGTCTCCGTGCGCCACCGAGACCTCGGTCGGGAGTAAGATTCTAGTTTCGCCCACGCAACGTGGGCGCAGACGTTTTGGCGTCCTGGTGAGGATGCCGCCGAGATGGAGGAAAATTGTCGCTTACGGCGCAGGTAAAGCAGGAAATCGCTGGCGTAAGCCCGGGCACGAATCAGGCTCGTGCAGCGCAAGTCACGAGCATCCTGCGATTTACCGGTGCTCTGCAGATGATTTCGCACCGCTACATCATCGAGGCTGAACTGGATGCCGAAGAACTTGCCCTGCGGCTTGGCCGAGAGATTGGCGCCCTCTACGGGATTCGCGCACGTCTGGGGCGATCATCGGCAGGGAAGCAGGGGCAGACGAGCTACTTCGTGCGCATCATTGACCAGGGCGACACTCTGGCACGACAGACGGGGCTCATGGACGGGCGGAACCGCATCGTTCGGGGCCTGCCGAACCGACTCACACTCGGTACCGCAGACCTCCTCGCGGCGATCTGGCGGGGTGCGTTCATCGCCGCTGGAACCCTCTCGGACCCGGGTCGCTCCGCATCCCTCGAAATATCGTGCCCCAACCGCGAGACTGCCATGGCACTCGTGGGTTCGGCGGGCCGATTAGGCATTAGCGCAAAAGCACGTGAGGTGCGAGGCGTCAATCGGGTGGTCCTGCGTGAAGTCGAAGCGATCAATGCAATGCTCGCCACCATCGGTGCCAAGCAGGTTCTTGCCGAGTGGGAAAAGCTTCGCCAGCGTCGCGAAACTCGAGCCACCGCCAACCGACTCGTGAACTTTGATGACGCCAATCTGCGCCGCTCCGCCCGCGCCGCTGTGACCGCCTGCGCCCGTGTCGAGCGTGCCTTTGAAATCCTCGGTGAGGACATCCCTGAGCACCTGAAGTACGCGGGGGAGTTGCGCCTCAAGTTCCGCGAAGCATCCTTGGATGAGCTCGGGCAGCGGGCTGAACCGCCGATGACGAAGGATGCGGTGGCTGGTCGGGTGCGTCGACTGCTGTCCCTAGCGGACCGAAGCGCAAGCGATCGCGGCATTCCTGGGACGATGGAATCTGTTCCTGAGGGTGAGGATCTCGAATAATCCTGCACGGAGACCAAATCTGCAGGATTCCCTTAACCGAATGTGGGTAGCGTAAGTCTCGGAGCTATCTCCCGTGATTGGTCCATCCCGAACCATGTCACCGTCGCACTTCACAAAAGGAGCACACCTTGACGAAGATCGCTATTAACGGCTTTGGTCGTATCGGGCGCAGCTACGCTCGGGCACTGCTTGATGGCAGCCACCCGAACTTGGAGCTCGTCGCGATTAACGACCTCACTGACAATCTCACGCTGGCCCACCTGCTGAAGTACGACTCGACCTCCGGTGTGCTGCAGAATCGCGTTTCACACGACGATGAAAATATCTATGTCGACGAGCACCAAGTGCACGCTCTCGCCGAACCTGACCCCGCGAAACTGCCCTGGGCGGAGCTGGGCGTCGAATTGGTACTCGAATGCACCGGGCGCTTCAACGACCCTGCCAAGGCGCAGGCTCATCTGCATGCCGGCGCAAAGAAGGTCCTTCTTTCGGCACCCGCAAAGGGCCCGGCGCCGACATTCGTGTACGGCGTGAACCACACTGACTACAATCCGGAAACCGACCACATACTTTCGAATGCCTCGTGCACCACAAACTGCCTCGCGCCATTGGCAAAGGTGTTCAATGATCGATTCGGCATCGTGTCAGGGCTCATGACCACGGTGCACGCATACACCGCGGACCAGCGACTCCAAGACTCACCGCACAAGGACTTGCGTCGTGCCCGAGCCGCTGCGCTCAGCATTGTGCCGACCACTACTGGCGCCGCCAAGGCAGTCTCACTTGTACTGCCAGAACTTGCTGGCAAGCTGGATGGATTCGCCCTACGCGTGCCGGTAGAGACCGGGTCGATTACTGACCTGACGGTACAGACCGAGCGCGAACTGACCGTGGAAGAAATCAACGAGGCATATCGGGAAGCGGCTGAGGGCGAGTTCCAGGGGATTCTGAAGTACAACGAGGATCCGATTGTCTCGCGCGACATCATCGGTGAACACCACTCGTCAATCTTCGACGCACCATTGACCCGAGTGCAAGGAAACCTGGTGAAGCTCTCCTCTTGGTACGACAACGAGTGGGGTTACACCGAACGACTCATGGACTTCTCGGCCTACGTCGCCGACCGTCTCTGAGTTCGGTACCGGCTTTTCGACGCTAGTTCTCATCCGCAAGTGGCAACAACACAAGGTAGGTAATCACGTATGGCATTGCGTACGCTCGAATCACTCGGCGATCTTTCTGGTAAGCGGGTGATTGTCCGCTGCGATCTCAATATGCCGCTGCAAGGCGGCGAAATCACCGACGACGGGCGTGCGCGTGCTTCGTTGCCGACCCTTCAGGCCCTCCTCGAGCAGAACGCGAAGGTCATTGTGATCTCGCACCTGGGTCGACCCAAGGGTGAGCCAAACCCGGAGTTCTCACTGGCACCCGCCGCGGAACGCCTGGCGCAGCTGCTCGATAAGGACGTCAAACTCGCTGTCGACACGGTGGGGGAAAGCGCGCGTTCACTCGTATCCGAACTCGCCGACGGCGAGGTAGTGGTGCTCGAGAACCTTCGGTTCAACTCCGGGGAGACGAGCAAGGATGAAGCCGAGCGCGAGGCCTTCGCACAGGAGCTCGCGCAGCTGGGTGACGCGTATGTATCCGACGGCTTTGGTGTCGTTCACCGCAAGCAGGCTTCGGTATACGAACTGGCTAAGCTCTTGCCTTCGGCAGCGGGCCTGCTGGTAGCGAATGAAGTCGAGAAACTCGGCCGCGTGGTCAACGATCCGGAGCAGCCATTCACCGTGGTACTCGGCGGTTCGAAAGTATCGGACAAGCTCGGGGTAATTCAGAACCTGCTGCCTCGGGTTGACCGCTTGGTCATTGGCGGCGGGATGCTTTTCACATTCTTGGCTGCGCAGGGTCACGCGATCGGTACATCGCTATTGGAAGCTGACCAGCTCGAAACGGTAAAGGGATACCTTGCCGAGGCGGCTGAGCGCGGCGTCGAGTTGCTGCTGCCCACGGACATTAACGTCGCGGAGAAATTCGCTGCGGATGCGGCACACGAGATCGTGCCCGCGGATGCGATTGAGTCATCTTCGTTTGGCGCCGAGGGCATCGGTCTCGACATCGGTCCGGAATCCGAGAAGGCATACGCTGAGGCGATTCGCGATTCGAAGACGGTGTTCTGGAATGGCCCGATGGGCGTGTTTGAGTTCCCCGAGTTTGCCTCGGGAACTTCGGCGGTAGCCCAGGCGCTGACTGCGGTGGACGGTCTCTCAGTCGTAGGCGGTGGCGATTCGGCCGCAGCCATTCGTACGCTCGGTTTTGCGGACGATGAATTTGGACATGTTTCTACTGGTGGTGGTGCGAGCCTCGAACTCATCGAGGGTAAGCGCCTACCGGGTTTGGAGGTACTTGGATGGTAACCGCTCGTACGCCGCTGATGGCGGGCAACTGGAAGATGAATTTTAATCATCTCCAGTCCATAGCTTTTGTGCAGAAGCTCGCTTGGACGCTCAAGGATGTTCAACACGACTTTGAACAGGTCGAGGTTGCAGTGTTCCCGCCGTTTACCGATATCCGCAGCGTGCAGACGATTATTCAGGCGGACAAGCTTGAACTCGAATACGGCGCGCAGGATCTTTCTCAGCACGATTCGGGTGCCTATACCGGAGATATTTCGGGAGAGTTTATTCGGACGCTGGGTGCCCGGTACGCACTCGTCGGCCACTCTGAACGACGCACGATTCACGGTGAGGATGATGAGATCTGTCGGGCAAAAGTGAACGCCGCACTTCGACACGAACTCGTGCCCGTGCTGTGCGTAGGGGAAAGCCTCGAGGAGCGCGAGGCATCCGCTAACCCAGCTGATGTCTCGATCAAGCAGCTCAAAGCGGGGCTGGCAGACGTAACGCCGGGAACCGAAATCGTGATCGCCTATGAACCCGTTTGGGCGATCGGTACCGGTCAAGTCGCCACTGCCGAACAAGCGCAGGAAGTCTGCGCCGCCCTGCGTGGCGCGCTCGCCGAGCAACTCGGCGAAGAGACCGCAGCGGCCACGCGCATCCTCTATGGCGGTTCGGTCAAGCCGGGGAATGTGGCGAGCATCATGCGTGAACCTGATATTGATGGTGCACTCATTGGCGGCGCGAGCTTGAGCATCGAAGATTTCTCCTCGATCATTCGATACCGTTCGCACGTCGGCGCGTAGATTCAGATCTATCGCCTATACTCGGACGGGGCCAATTGGCCCCGTCCGTTTGATTTCCCGCTGAAAGGCCCTCGTGGATATTCTCCTCGTCATCCTGCAGGTGATTCTCGCAATTACCAGCGTGCTGCTCATTCTGTTTATCTTGCTGCACCGCGGTAAGGGCGGGGGCCTCAGCGACATGTTTGGCGGTGGCATCACCTCGAGTGCTTCCTCTTCGGGCGTGGCCGAAAAGAATTTGAACCGGATGACCACCTGGACCCTAGTGATCTGGATCGTGGCGATCGTCCTCATGGGTGTACTTTCTAAGTTCACGACCCCGGGCCTGTACTAGGTCTCGCACAAAACGACTTCGGGCTCCGAACCAGCATGGTTCGGAGCCCGAAGTCGACTTAGGAGTTATTCACCGAGTGCCGCGGCGTCGGCAAACACCACAACTTCTTCTGCCGCACTCACGTGTCCGACCGGAGATTCGCTCCGACTTGCTTGACCGGAAAGCGCCAATTTGAGCGCCTCTTGTTTGCTCGCGCCGGTGGCATACACCCAACAGCACATCGCTTCCGAGAGCACCGGGAAGGTCAGTGAAATACGCTCTGCTGGTGGCTTGGGTGAATTCCTCACCGGCACAACGAGACGGTCCTCCACCTCGGTTTCGGCCGCACCTGGAAAGAGGGATGCGGTGTGACCGTCAGGTCCCATACCAAGCAGCACGAGATCGAGCGAAGGGAATCGGTTCCGATTCGAAATACCGATGATGCGATTCAACCGGTCCGCATAGTCATTCGCCGCCTCATCGAGCGATAGACCTGAGTCACTGCCGGCAGGGATGTGCAGGTTCTCGGCTTGAAAACCAGTTGCAGCCCGCATCGCGGTGACAATCTGGCCGGCGTTTCGTTCCGGAGTACCGCGAGGGACGAAGCGCTCGTCGGCAAACCAAACATGCACCTTGGACCAGTCAAGACCGTAGTCATTGGCAACGTCAATAATCCGGGGGAGCGCGCGGTCTGCGAACGATCCGCCAGACAGTGCAACGTGTACCACTTTCGCTTCGTGTACACGATCGAGTAGATAGGCGGCCGTTTCTTCGGCCAGTGCCTGGTCAACTGCCACAATGTCTTCGCCGCGAACAATTCGGGCGGTGCTGAGATCCATATTCCCTCCTGGAACTACTTCAACTCATCAAGTTGCAGTTCGTCCGTGCCCTGGAGGAGTGCTGCTTCATAGACCGGATCCTGCGCCAGTGAGCGCAACTCTTCCGAAAGGACATCAAACCGATCACGCAACATGAGCGGGACGATTTGATCAGGATATCCGGTCTGCCGCAGGCGTGCAGTGTCGTGAGCGAGCCGTTCAAGTTCAATGGCGCCGGAATCACGAAACAGGCGAATCGAGCGCAGGTTGCCGGGCAAATTATCTTCCTGCACCAAGATCTCGACCGGTACCTTCAAGTAGTGCCGGAACCATCCTGCCAAGAGAAGAATTCCCGAGGACACTCGCCCACCGACAATCTCCACCGACTGCACTTGTTCATAGGGCGGTTGGTCGAGCACTGCCGCGATTTGGGCGCGCCAGCGCGTAAGTCGAGTCCACGCGAGGTTCGCGTCCCCTGGGACATAGCCATCGCGGAGCTGGCGAATCGACTCGAACCCATCCGGGTGGTCGTGGGTGTCGACGATCCGGAGTTGCGCGAGCATACCGATGGGGGACTCTGACGGCGCATCGCAGTCGGAGCCGGGCCACCAAGCAACCACGGGTGCGTCCGGGAGCAAGAGCGCCTGGATGAGGGTCTCCGGGTCGTCTGCGGTCTCACCGGTGGCATGAAGCACGATGACTTCACTGGCGCCTGCGTCTGAGCCAATGCGAATTTCTGCGTCGAGGCGAGCGCCACCACCATTCGGGTAGGCGTGGATCACGATGACGCGCATGGGGTGTTCACCGGACGCGTGGTTGGCCGCCAGGATGGCTTCTTCATTCAGTTGGTCATCTGAGATGACGACCAGGGTCAATACGCGACCGAGAGCCACAGCACCGCCGTCTTCGCGGAGCCGAAGAAGTTCGCGAGCGACCTCGTTCGTGGTGGTGTTATACAGTTTTGTGATCACGGGCGCCTCCAAGTCCGGCCGTCACGGCGGAGCAACTGATCTGCGGAAGCCGGCCCCCAAGAGCCAGGCTTGTATGCCTCGGGCACACCGTTGGCGGCCCAGAATTCCTCTACGGGGTCAAGGATGCGCCAGGACTGTTCTACTTCTTCATGGCGGGGGAAGAGCGGCGGGTCACCGAGCAGCACGTCGAGGATCAGCCGCTCATAGGCCTCTGGGCTGGATTCAGTAAAGGCGTGCCCGTAACCCATGTCCATCGTGACATCGCGAACTTGCATTCCGGCTCCGGGTACCTTTGAGCCGAAGCGCAGGGTAACTCCCTCATCAGGCTGCACACGAATAACCAATGCATTGGGGCCTAGCGAAGCACGCTCGGAAGGCGCGAAGAGATACTCCGGAGCGCCCTTGAACGTCACCGCAATTTCGGTCACCCGTCGGCCCAGGCGCTTACCGGCGCGCAGGTAGAAGGGCACACCCATCCAGCGGCGATTGTCGATTTCTAGGCGCAGTGCCGCGTAGGTTTCAGTTTTGGATTGCGGATTCATGCCGTCTTCATCGAGGAAGCCGCGAACCTGCTGACCGCCTTGCCAACCCGAACTGTACTGACCGCGGGCTGTCGTGGCTGCGAGGTCATCACCAAGCCGGACTGCAGCGAGAACCTTTTCCTTCTCAGCGCGCAGGTCCCGTGCGCCAAAGGTCAGCGGTTCTTCCATTGCGGTGAGCGCGAGCAGCTGGAGGAGGTGGTTTTGAATCACATCACGAGCGGCACCGACGCCGTCATAGTATCCGGCACGACCGGATACCCCGATATCCTCGGCCATGGTGATCTGGACGTGGTCTACCCAATTCGCGTTCCAGAGCGGTTCAAACATCGTGTTTGCAAAGCGCAGGGCGAGGATGTTCTGGACGGTCTCTTTACCGAGGTAGTGATCGATGCGGAAAATAGCATCGCTCGGGAATACAGACTCAACGATGTCGTTGAGTTCGCGGGCGGATTGCAAATCATGCCCGAAAGGCTTCTCGATAATCACCCGTCGCCAAGATGCCTCGTTGTCGTTTGCGAGGCCGGAGCGTCGTAACTGGGCGGTAACGATGGGGAAGTCCCGAGGCGGTATCGACAGGTAGAACGCGTGATTACCGCGGGTACCGTGAGTCTCTTTAAGTTCGTCAAGCGTTTCGCGGAGCGTGTCGAACGCGGCGTCATCATCGAACTCACCGCTGACAAAACGCATACCCGCCGAAAGTTGTCGCCAGACCTCTTCATTCCAGGGTGTACGAGCGTGTTTGCGAGCATTCTCACGGACAAACGCGCGGAACTGGTCGTCGGTCCAGGCGCGTCGACCGAAGCCAACGAGACCGAATGACGGCGAGAGCAGTCCACGGTTTCCTAAGTCGTAAATCGCGGGAAGAAGCTTCTTCCGGCTAAGGTCGCCGGTGACGCCAAAGAGGACGACGCTTGAAGGCCCGGCAATGCGGTCCAGTCGGCGCTCGCCCTCCGGGCGAAGGGGGTTCATTCCCGGTGCAATTGTCTGTGGCAAGGGTTCACTTTCATTGCAGGCGGGGCGGTAGCTCGCTACCGCCCCGCCATGGGTCAATTGAATGTCGTGCTAGACGTTGCGCAGCGCTTCCAATAGCTGCTGCGCACCCGCTTCAGGGTCCGTGAGCTCGAGTCGAAGCACGGGCATCCCGTGGCCTTCCAGCACGGTAGCGTCTCCGGCAGCCTGAGCCTGAATGAGCTGGCCGAAGGTGAAGGGACGCTCGGAAATCGCCAAATCCGAGGACTCGTTCGTGGTGATCTGCAGGAAGGCTCCTACACGCGGACCACCCTTGTGGAATTGGCCGGTCGAGTGCAGGAAACGTGGCGCCCAACCGAAGGTGACTGGCCGGCGCGCGCGGTGTGCGATGGCTTCGCGGACCTCGGCGAGTTCAGGCTGACCGATGCGGTCGGCATAGGCCTGCACCGCCACGTAGCCGTGCTCAGGGAGTTGCGCGAGTAGCGCTTCGATTGCTCCAAGCACATCAGACTGCCCGCTGACCACGCTGCTTGTGCCCCGAACCGCGATGTTTCCCTCTTCGAAAACCGGTGCTTCTGGTTCCGGCGTGGCGTCGAGAAGCTCGCGCGCCGCAGCCTTTGCCGATTCCACATCAGGTTGGTCGAAGGGGTTGATGCCGATCACTTCACCGGCAACCGAGACGGCGACTTCCCACAGAAGCATCTGTTCGGCGAGTCCACCCGATACGTTGATCTCGTCGCCGACGGCGGGAGTATCCGCCGCGTTGGCAACAAGGCGCACGATCTGCAGGTCGGGGATCGGTAAACCGATCTCCGGTGCATCGGTGTCGAGCACGACGGGGAGCAGTCCCTTGCCTTCCTTACCTGTCGACTCCGCGATGAGCTGTTCCGCCCAGTCACCAAAACCGACGATATCGGTACCGTCCGCGACGACACCGAGGAAGGTCTTAATTGGTTCGCCACCAGCAATGGCCGCACCCAAGAGCAGTCCCGGGTTCTGAGTCGAATCCTGCGCGAGTTCTTCGGATACGGACTGTGCTTCGGCAAGGAACGCGGCAATGTCGAGACCAGCGAGCCCGGCGGGCACCAAGCCAAATGCGGTCAGCGCCGAAAAACGCCCACCGACACTCGGGTCAGCGAGGAAGACTGAGTAGCCAGCCTCCCGCGATGCCTGCTCAAGGGGTGAGCCGGGGTCTGTAACAACCACGATGCGTTCGGCAGGGTTAATGCCGGCGGCCTCGAACGCAGTTACGAATGCCCGACGCTGCGAGTCCGTCTCAACGGTTGAACCCGACTTTGAGGAAACCACGATTGCGGTGCGCTCAATGTCCTGAGCGAGCGCACGGCGCACCTGTGCGGGGTTGGTGGAATCAAGCACGTCGAGGTCAATACCCGCGGTGCGAGTCATGACCTCGGGCGCGAGCGAAGAACCGCCCATGCCGCACAGCACAATGCGGTCAACACCCTTTTCGGCAAGGGATTCCTTGAGAGCGAGGATCTCGGCCACCAAAGGCTCCGAGACCGCCGCGGCCTTGGTCCAGCCCAGGCGCTTCGAGGATTCTTCCTCAGCCGCGGGACCCCAGAGGGTCGCGTCCTCAGCGAACAGTCGGCTCGCAAACTTATCGTCGACGAGTCGATCAAGATGCCGCTTGGCGGCTGCGGAAGCAGAACCGGATGTGGAGACTTTGATGGCCATACACTCTTCTTTCTTAGAAGGGCTTACGTGGAAATCGGGACTACCTAGCGCGCCTGTTCGAGCTGGCTCGAAACCGCTTGCTTGAGTTCATCCCAAGCGGTAACGAACTTTTCAACTCCCTCATCTTCGAGCTGCTGAGTAACTTCAGTGTAGGAAATACCCAGCTTGTCAATCGCGTCGAGGAGCTTATTGGCGTCGTGGTACGAGTCGCGCACGACGTCGCCGCGGATCTCACCGTGGTCGGCAACCGCTTCAAGGGTCTTCTCAGGCACGGTGTTGACGGTGTTGTCGACGACGAGTTCGACCACGTAGAGCGTGTCGGGGAGCGAAGGGTCCTTGACACCGGTGGATGCCCACAGTGGGCGCTGCAGACGGGCACCAGCGGTCCTCAGCGTCTTTGCGCGTTCCGAGGCGTTTGCCTCTTCGAATACCTGATACGCCAGACGTGCATTCGCAACGCCGGCCTGACCCTTGAGTGCGACGGCTTCCTCGCTGCCGATGGCGTCGAGACGCTTGTCGATTTCAACGTCCACTCGGGACACGAAGAAGGAGGCGACCGAGTGCACCTTCGAGATATCAACGCCGCGCTCGACGGCCTGCTCGAGGCCGGTGAAGTAGGCGTTGATGACCTCGCGGTAGCGGGGCAGCGAGAAGATGAGCGTCACGTTGACGGAGATACCGGATGCCGTTACCTCGGTGATTGCCGGCAGCCCAGCTTCGGTTGCAGGAATCTTAATCATGACGTTCTCGCGGCCGACCTTCTCGTAGAGAAGTTTGGCTTCGGCGATCGTTGCCTCAGTGTCGTTCGCAAGCAGCGGCGATACCTCGATCGAAACCCGGCCATCGACGCCATCCGTGGCGTCGTACTGCGGGCGCAGCACGTCGCAAGCACGACGTACGTCTTCGGTGGTGATCTCGATGATCGCCTCGTCGACATTCGTACCGGCTGCCGCGAGGTCCTTGACCTGAGCGGCGTACGCCTCGCCCTTGGAGAGGGCGTTCGAG
Source organism: Gulosibacter chungangensis (assembly GCF_008831155.1). Classification (GTDB taxonomy): domain Bacteria; phylum Actinomycetota; class Actinomycetes; order Actinomycetales; family Microbacteriaceae; genus Gulosibacter; species Gulosibacter chungangensis. Next base: position 316,865 of record NZ_WBKB01000002.1, read on the forward strand.
AAGATCGAGGGGTTGGTGGTGACACCAACCACATTGCGTTCTGCGATCAGGTTGGTGAGCGAGTCACCGTCAAGGCGTTCGCGGGAAAGGTCGTCGAGCCAGATGCTTACGCCAGCCTTGGCGAGTGCTTCGGTGTTCTGATTGGTCATTATTTCTCCTCAGAAGTTATTGGTTGCTCGGCTTGGTCGAGCAGTGATTGCGCGAGGCCGCCTAGTTTGCGGCGAGTGATTCGCGAGCAGCCGCTACGACGGCGTCGGTGGTGATGCCGTAGCGCTCAAGCAGTTCATCGCCGTCAGCGGAGGCACCGAACTCTTCTACCGATACCGAACGACCGCGGGTGCCGAGGTACGGTGCCCAGGTGAGCGCCAGGCCGGCCTCAACGGATACTCGAGCGGTTACTGCAGCAGGGAGGACTTCTTCCTGGTACTCCGCAGACTGCTCCGCGAACCATTCCTGGCTGGGCATCGAAACGACGCGAGTGGCCACACCTTCGGCCTCAAGAATTTCGCGCGCGGCGACTGCAAGTTGCACTTCAGACCCGGTTGCGATCAGAACGACCTCGGGAGCACCGTTACGAGCCTCGGCAAGGATGTAACCGCCACGCGAGGTGAACGATGCGCTGGCGAGCTCGTCACCCGCTGCGGCGCCCGTACCGCGCTCGAAGACCGGGAGATCCTGGCGCGAGAGAACGAGACCGATCGGGCCACCGTTGCGACGAAGCGTTTCGAGCCAGGCCTGCGCGGTTTCGGCTCCATCGGCCGGCCGAACAATGGTGAAGTTGGGAATTGCACGCAGCGTGGTGAGGGTCTCGACAGGCTGGTGGGTCGGGCCGTCACCACCGAGGGCGATCGAGTCGTGCGTCCACACGAAGGTGGTGGGGATATTCATCAGCGCAGCCAGACGCAGTGCTGGGCGCATGTAGTCGCTGAAGATAAGGAAGGTGCCGCCGAAAGCACGCGTGCGGCCGCCGAGGGTAATGCCGTTGAGGATCGCTGCCATTGCGTGTTCGCGAATACCGAAGTGGAGCACACGGCCGTACTTGTCACCCTGGTAGCTTGAAGTCGAGTGCTCAGCCGGAATGAAGGACTTCGCGCCTTCGATCGTGGTGTTGTTTGAGCCCGCGAGGTCTGCCGAGCCACCCCAAAGTTCGGGGAGCTTCTCGGCGAGAGCGTTGATGGTCTTTCCCGAAGCCTTACGGGTCGAGACCTTAGCTACCCCCTCAAAGCTGGGCAGCGCAGCTTCAATGTTTTCGGGCAGTTCGCCGGCTTCGAGGCGGTCAAACAGTGCCTTGCGCTCGGGCTCTCGGGCTGCCCAGTCGTCGAAGGATGCCTGCCACTGTTCACGCTTGGGGCGAACTCGGTCGGCGAGCCCGCGCGTGTACTCGAACACGTCGGCGGGAACCGCGAAGTCTTCGTCGGGATTGAACCCGAGGATTTCTTTGGTCGCGCGAATTTCTTCGGCGCCGAGAGCAGCACCGTGCGAAGCACCGGTGTTTTGTGCATTCGGAGCGGGGTAACCGATGAAGTTCTTCAGCACGATGATCGAAGGCTTGTCCTTCACTGCCTTCGCGCCTGCAATCGCCTCGGCAAGTGCGGGCACATCTTCGTTGACAACGTTGTCGGCGATCCAGTCCACGGTGCGGACATCCCAGCCATATGCTTCGTAACGCTTGGCAACGTCCTCGGTAAAGGAGATGTCCGTGTCATCTTCGATCGAAATCTGGTTGGCGTCGTAGATGACGATCAGGTTCCCGAGCTGCTGGTGGCCCGCAAGGGAAGAAGCCTCGGAGGTGACACCTTCCTGGATGCAACCGTCACCAGCGAGCACGTAAACGTAGTGGTCAAAGGGGCTGGTGCCTTCGGGAGCTTCCGGGTCAAAGAGACCGCGCTCGAAGCGCTGTGAATATGCGAAGCCTACGGCGGTGGCAAGTCCCTGTCCGAGGGGGCCCGTCGTCATTTCGACGTGGTCGACGTGACCGTACTCCGGGTGGCCCGCAGTCGGCGAACCCCAAGAGCGAATGTTCTTGATGTCGTCTAGCTCGAGACCGAAGCCGCCAAGGAACAGCTGCGTGTATTGCGTCAGTGAAGTGTGGCCGTTCGAGAGAATGAAACGGTCACGGCCGATCCAATCCTTGTCCGTCGGGTCGACATTCATAACGTGCTGGTACAGCAGCGTAGCGACAGGAGCCAAACTCATTGCGGTACCAGGGTGACCACCCTTGGCCTTTTCAACGGCATCAGCAGCAAGCAAGCGAGCCGTGTCGGCTGCGCGCTTGTCGAGTTCGGTCCATTCAATGTTGGTCACTATCGAGACTCCTTTATGCGTGGTCATTGCCAATTGGCACCATCGGCCAGCCTACAACGGTGAAACGACGCCAGGCCATACAAGTTACTTATTACTTCCCGTGCATCACGGTAGAGTGGGAGGGATTCGGTCTTAAGGAATGGTGACATTGTCAATCCACGAAATGACGGGTACCTCACAGCAAGCGGGAGTCGAAGTGAGCAGTGATTCGGTTGCACCCGAACGCTCGATCCTCAAACGCAAGCTCGCAGCGTATGTTTCGCTGACCAAGCCGCGCATCATTGAGCTGCTTTTGGTGACGACTCTACCCACGATGTTTCTTGCGGCGAAGGGGTTGTTTTCCCCTTGGCTTGCACTCGGGGTATTAGTGGGTGGTTCGCTCTCGGCCGCAAGCGCGAACGTGTTCAACTGCTATATCGACCGCGATATTGACAAGGTAATGCGCCGGACGAAGAACCGGCCGCTCGTCACCGGGGAAGTGACCCCGCGCGAGTCACTCATTCTCGCCTGGGTGCTTGGTATCGCATCCACTGCGCTGTTGTGGGCCGTTGCCAATCCACTGACCGCAGCGCTCAGCGTCGGCGCGATCCTGCTGTATGTGGTTCTCTACACACTGATCCTTAAGCGTCGTACCGACCAGAACATTGTCTGGGGCGGTGTCGCCGGTTGTATGCCGGTACTGATCGGTTGGGCGTCGGTCACGAACAGCCTGTCCTGGGAACCGCTCATTCTGTTCCTGGTGATCTTCCTCTGGACCCCAGCCCACTACTGGCCGCTGTCGGTCAAATACGTCGAAGACTATGAAAAAGCCGATGTGCCGATGCTTTCGGTGACGATGGGCGAGGGCGCCGTCGCCCTGCAGTCCGTGATCTACGCCTGGGCAACGGTTATCGCGAGCCTGCTGCTCATCCCGATCGCTCCGATGGGGTGGATCTACACCATTGCCGCAGTCGGATCCGGACTTTGGTTTATCGGCGAAGCACACCGTCTCTACTACGACGTGGTCAAAGACAACGGCGAGGCGAAGCCTATGCGAGTATTCCACCTCTCGATCACTTACCTCACACTCGTATTTTTGGGTGTGGGGCTCGACCCGATTTTCTTCTTCCCGCTGTACTAGCGCGGGCTCCCGAAGCCTCACGGGACAACGGAAAAGGACCTGTCAATCGGCAGGTCCTTCTTCGTTGAGCCGGGGGAAGCTATTCCACGCGCGCAATGAGATCGTCGAGGTCGAACGATTCGAGTGGCCGCAGCAGGGAACGCTTCTTCGATAGGTGCCCACCCATTCGCTCGAGGATGGAGGTGAGTGATTCGATAGCTTCGACAATGAAGGGGCCCTTATTGAGCATCACCGCTTCGGCTCGCCTCCCCATCGCGGCATCGGTAACTTCGGCGCGTGAGGGCAGTCCGGTGCGGGCGAGTGTGTCAAGCACCTGGGTTGCCCAAATCACCGGCACGTGAGCAGCTTCGCAGAGCCAAAGGATCTCTTCTTGGACTTCGGCAAGGCGATCAAAACCGAGCTCGACCGCGAGGTCACCGCGAGCGATCATCACGCCGACGCCGCCCCACCGCATGGCTTCCAAGAGCATTCGCGGGAGCGATTGGAACGCTTGCTTCGTCTCGATCTTGAGAGTGATACCGATTCTCTGGGCATCCAGTCGCTCGAGTTCATTGATCAAATCGGACACATCCTGATAGGAGCGTACGAAGGAAAGGTTCACGGTATCGGCATGCCTGGCTACGAAGGGCAGGTGAAAGCGATCCTCTTCGGTAATCGCGGGAATCCGGAGGGTGGTATCGGGCAGATTGATACCCTTCTCGGCACGCAGCTTCACGCCATCGATACCAGCACGAACAACCTCAACGATGATTTCTTCGGTGGTTACGGTCTCAATGACGCCAGCAATCTTTCCGTCATCGAAAAGGATGCGCTGCCCCGCCTCAGCGTCGCTAAACGCGGCTTCTAGCGAGCATCCGATGCGGTGCGGGCCAGCGTGTGTCGCTGGCTGGGGTGACATATCGCGTAGCAGGTGGATACGGTCGCCGGCGCGGACATAGAGATGCTGCGGTACCTCGGGCAGTTCGGCGACAGTGATCACGGCGCCGGATTTGGTGTCCAATTCCATGTCGGTCAGGAAATACGTTGTTCGGGTAAAACTCACCTCAATAAAACCTGGCCCGAGATCAGTGACACGGAGAGTTCGGGACCTGCCCCGGGCATCCTCTGTCTTGAGCTTGTCCCCAATCTTGAACGTGAGTTTCTGCAACCCCTTGACGGGGATCGCAAGCGGTGGGGAAGCGAAGTCTGCTTGCCCGGGAAGCTTGCTGGATTCCACGAGGAGCACCCGAGCGGCCTCACTGACCCGACCGTAGTCATCGCGCAAGGGCTTCACCTTGAGCACCTGCGGGCCGGGCATGAGTGGTCCAGTCCGAAGTTTTGGACCACCGAGGTCCATCGCCACTCGGACACTATCGGGTAGCGCGCGGACTGAGTTGATCATTGATGACCATTCGGATTCCGAATCATGCGCGCAATTAATGCGGGCGATATCCATCCCAGCACGTCCCATGCGCTGCACCAGCGTCGTGGAGTGCGCGGCCTCAGTCGGCAGTGTCACCATGACCCGGGTGGTTCGTTGATCACCATGGACGAAGCCGAGCAGGTCATCCCGATTGCGGAGCAGCACATTCCGGCCATCCTCCAATGGCCCCCAAATCTCCTGGCGGTGGCGGCCTTCGGCCAGGGCCGCGACGGTTTCGAGAACGGTGAGTAGCCAGGAACGAACGATGGCCTCCATCCGCCCCAGGCTCGAGAGCCCGTAGGTGGACAGCGATCGTTGCAAGGGCCGCAAGTCCCGCTGTCTGACCGCAACGTAGTGCACGAGATTCCGGGCGGATTCGCGATGTTCCGGAAGTACCGCCTCGATGAGCTCGGCAGCTTCATGTTCTGCCCGCTCAATATCGTGCAGCAGTACCCGCAGGGCATCTGCGAGCTCGGGCAAATTCATGATGGGGTCTGCGCCGGGAGTCATAATGGCGGAGGTTCTCAGGCAGAAGCGACGGGAAGGTGAACGTCGCCTTTAGATCCTTGGTCTCCGTCCGCGGCCAACGCGGCGGCAGCATCGCGGCGGGCATTCACGAGCACCACTGCGAGCACCGCAATCGTGACGACAGCGAGCACCATGTGGAGTGCGACCGACCAAATCGGCAGTCCGGTACGAGCCTGGAAGACGCCGACGCCGATCTGCACGACCACAATGGCGCTAAGGGCGATCGAACTGCGACGGGTGCGTGGGTATTGTCCGCGGAAAACGACGACCAGGAAGATCGCCAACGCGACGACGAGTGCGTAACCGGGCCAGGCGTGTACGTGCTGCATGATGGCTGCATCCAGGCCGTTACGAGCCGCAATCGAATCACCAGCGTGTGGGCCAGCACCGGTGGTGAGCACACCGACCACCTCGGTGATCCAGGTGAGTACGGCGACCACAATTGCCATTGCCCACATGCCAGGTGCACCCTTGGTGGCGCCACGGCGAGGGAGCTGTTCGGCTAGCCGTACGCGTTGCAGCAATAGCGCGGCGATCCCCACGATGAGGGCCGAGAACAGGAAGTGAACACCCACGATGCGAGGATCAAGGTGGAACAACACCGTGATCCCACCCACGATTGCCTGCACGATGATCAAGCTGCCGACCCAAAGTGAGGGAATGACAAGACCCAAGCCGGTTCGCGCGGTGTTGAACACAGCCAAGAAGGTCAATAGCGCAGCGACCACCACGACACCCGTGAGGGTTCGGTTGCCGAATTCAATAATCCCGTGAATTCCCATCTCCGCGGTGGGCACGAGAGAATCATCAGTGCACATGGGCCATGTTGGGCAACCGAGTCCGGAACCGGTCAAGCGCACCAGTCCGCCGGTGCCCACGATGATGATGTTCACCGCGAGGTTCACCCATGCGATCACCCGCGTCCAGGGGGTGACATGGTCGGGCATCAAGGCTTTGACGAAGGACACGGGTACCTCTTTACAGACTTTAATTTGAGCGCGGCCAGATTCTTCTTCAGTGGCTTAGACTAGAAGGTGCTGTTCATTGCCAGCGGGCCATCGACGTGACCGAGAGCGGTTCGGGAACAAACTCTGGCTCGCGGTCGTTCCATTCTATGTGCGCTTTCCGCCGGATGGTGGCGACGAACAAACATGACGAGAGAAGAGGTAGCGATGTCAGACGTGCTCATCGACCGCCCAGAACTCAATGACATTGGTCATTACGAGTTTGGTTGGTCAGATCCTGATGCAGCAGGAGCCGCTGCGAAACGCGGCCTAAGTGAAGCAGTGGTTCGTGATATTTCGCGAATCAAGGGCGAGCCCGAGTGGATGCTCGAGCGCCGTCTCAAAGGCCTGCAAATGTTCGACCGCAAGCCGATGCCGACCTGGGGAGCAGACCTTTCTGGCATCGACTTCGACAACATCAAATACTTCGTGCGTGCTTCTGAAAAGCAGGCGCAAACTTGGGAAGACCTTCCCGAAGACATCCGCAACACCTACGAAAAGCTCGGTATCCCCGAAGCTGAGCGTCAGCGCCTCGTGGCCGGTGTGGCGGCACAGTACGAGTCCGAAGTGGTCTACCACCAGATCAACGAAGAACTCGAAAAGCAGGGTGTCATCTTCTTGGACACTGACACTGCCCTGCGCGAGCACCCGGAGTTCTTCGAAGAGTACTTCGGCACGGTGATCCCTGCCGGAGACAACAAATTTGGCGCCCTGAACACCGCTGTCTGGTCGGGCGGCTCTTTCGTGTATGTCCCCAAGGGCGTGCACGTAGAGATTCCGCTGCAGGCCTACTTCCGTATCAACACGGAAAACATGGGTCAGTTCGAGCGCACGCTGATCATCGCTGATGAGGGTAGCTACGTGCACTACATCGAGGGTTGCACGGCCCCCATCTATAAGACTGACTCGCTGCACTCCGCTGTGGTGGAGATCATCGCGAAGAAGGACGCTCGGGTGCGTTATACGACCATTCAGAACTGGTCGAACAACGTCTACAACCTCGTCACCAAGCGTGCGGTTGCCGAAGAGGGCGCGACCATGGAATGGGTCGATGGCAACATCGGTTCGAAGGTGACCATGAAGTACCCGGCGATCTTCTTGACGGGTGAGCACGCCAAGGGTGAGACTCTTTCGGTCGCGTTCGCTGGTCCCGGTCAGCACCAGGATGCTGGCGCCAAGATGATTCACCTGGCCCCGCACACGCAGTCCTCGATCACTTCGAAGTCCATTGCCCGTGGCGGCGGTCGTGCCGGCTATCGAGGTGAGGTGCGTATCGACGAGAAGGCGCACAACTCTAAGAACTCGGTGATCTGTGATGCGCTGTTGATCGACACCGAATCACGTTCCGACACGTATCCGGCGATTGACATTCGCGTTGATGACGTCGAACTCGCACACGAAGCAACCGTGTCCAAGGTTTCGGCTGACCAGCTGTTCTACTTGATGAGCCGCGGTCTGGAAGAAACCGAAGCAATGGCGATGATTGTGCGCGGCTTCATCGAGCCCATCGCTCGTGAGCTGCCCATGGAATATGCGCTCGAACTCAACAAGCTCATTGACCTGAGCATGGAAGGATCGGTGGGCTAACCACATGACCGCGACTCAAACTCCGGCGGCACCGGCAGGCAAGACTGTTCCGGTACAGACTCGCTCCGAACGACTCACGTCGTTCAAGCACGCGGACTTCCAGCCCGTTACGGGCCGGGAAGCCGAATGGAAATACACTCCGGTCCGTGACATCAAGGACCTTCTCGACGACAAGCTCGCAGCGGACCTGCCAAACGTTGTTGACCCACAGGTTGACGGCATCTCGACCTCGTTCATCGGACGCGATGACGAACGTCTCGGCTCTGTTCACGCCCCGGAAGACCGGGTTGCCGCGAACGCCTGGGAAGCCTTCGACAAGGCGCTGCTGATCTCAATCACCGGTGAAGAAGACAAGCAGGCCGTTGTTCGCCTGAACGGATACACCGGTCAAGCGCAGGCCGCACACACCTTCATCGACATTGCTCCCCACGCACGTGGCTTGGTAGTGCTCGTTCAAGAGGGTGCCGGTCGCGTTGCTGAGACGGTAGAGATTCGTGTCGGGGACGGCGCAAATGTCACGCTGGTGACCGTGGGCGAGTGGGACGACGAAGCAGTGAATGTTTCGGCTCACCACGCGTACGTCGGTCGCGATGCATTCCTGAAGCACATCGTGGTTTCGCTCAACGGCAAGCTCGTTCGTCTGAACCCCTCGATCGCCCTGGCAGAAAATGGTGCGGACGCGGAACTGTACGGTCTGTACTTCGCTGATGCCGGCCAGCACCTCGAACACCAGGTCTGGGTGCACCACATCGCTGAGAAGACCCGTTCGCGCGTCACCTATAAGGGTGCACTGCAGGGGAAGACCGCACACTCGGTTTGGATCGGTGACGTGCTCATCGATGCGAATGCCGTGGGAACTGACACCTACGAAGAGAACCGCAACCTGTTGCTCTCGCGCGGCCCGAAGGCCGACTCGGTGCCGAACCTGGAAATCAAGTGCGGCAACATCGAGGGCGCCGGGCACGCATCCGCCACCGGGCGCTTCGAAGAAGACCAGCTGTTCTACCTCATGGCTCGTGGAATCGATGAGCGGGCAGCCCGGCACCTGGTCGTGCACGGCTTCCTCAACGAAATCATTCAGCAGATCGACAACGAAGAAATCACCACCGAACTCAACGAACGTCTGGAGCAAGAACTGGAGATCGCCGATAAGGCGTTCGCCGCTGCAGCCGCCGCCGAGGTGAATGCGTAGTGGCTTTTGAACGCGCCTGCGCGGTTTCAGACGTGCAGGTAGACACTCCTGTGCGCATCGAACTCGGTGATCAAGCGATTGCCGTGGTTCGTGATTCCGCGGGGGAGGTGTTCGCAATCGGTGACCGTTGCACACACGGCGACATCTCGCTTTCCGAGGGGTTCGTGGAAGACGGCACCCTCGAATGCTGGGCGCACGGTTCGCAATTCTCATTGCGCAACGGTTGGCCGCAGTCCCTCCCGGCATTTGAGCCGGTACCAGTCTTCGACGTCAAGGTCGAGGGCGACGACATTCTTATTGATCCGACTCCGATCTACAAGGAGAACAACTAACTATGAGCACGCTTGAAATTAAGAACCTCCACGTTGAGGTTGAGACCGAGCAGGGCGCCAAGGAGATTCTTCGTGGCGTTGACCTGACCATCAACTCCGGTGAAATTCACGCCATCATGGGCCCGAACGGCTCAGGAAAGTCAACGCTCGCGTCGACGATCGCCGGCCACCCCGCATACGAGGTCACCGAAGGCTCGGTTACCCTCGACGGCGAAGATGTCCTTGAGATGTCGGTCGACGAACGCGCGAAGGCAGGCCTCTTCCTCGCCATGCAATACCCGGTAGAGATCCCGGGTGTGAGCATGTCGAACTTCCTACGCACGGCCAAGACCGCAATTGACGGCGAGGCCCCGGCGCTTCGTCCCTGGCTGAAGGAAGTCAAGGGCGCCCTCGAGCACCTTCGCATCGGCGAAGAGTTCCTGCAGCGCAACGTGAACGAGGGCTTCTCCGGTGGTGAGAAGAAGCGCGCAGAGATCATGCAGCTTGAGCTGCTGAAGCCGAAGTTTGCGCTCCTCGACGAGACCGACTCGGGCCTCGACGTTGACGCACTGCGCATCGTCTCAGAGGGCGTGAACAACGCACATCAGGAAAACGGTCTGGGCATCATGCTCATCACCCACTACACGCGTATCCTGCGCTACATTAAGCCTGACTTCGTTCACGTATTCGTGAACGGGAAGATGGCCGACCAGGGCGGCCCCGAGCTCGCGGACAAGCTGGAAAACGAAGGTTACGACAGCTACCTCGCGGCTGCGGCTGCATAAGTATAGGGAGATCCCAAATGGCACTCGTCTCACTCGCTCCAGAGCGATATGACGCAGTCGAAGAGGCGCTCAAAGACGTCGTTGACCCGGAACTCGGCGTCAATATCGTTGACCTTGGGCTCATTTACGACCTCAATTGGGAGGATGAACTCGATGCCCTCGTGGTGTCGATGACATTGACCTCGGCCGGCTGTCCGCTGACCGATGTCATCGAAGATGAAATGGCAAAGGCTCTCGACGGCGAAGTTGAACGCTTCAAGATCAACTGGGTTTGGATGCCGCCTTGGGGTCCGGAGAAGATCACCGATGACGGCCGCGAAATGATGCGTGCCCTCGGGTTCAACATCTAACCCCGGTTACTGCCGCTCGGGCCCTTATCGGCTCGAGCCCGGCTCGCAAGACAGCAAAGAGTATTGCCCGGTTCCAATTGGAACCGGGCAATACTCTTTGCGAGCGTGAAAAGCACTCGCATGCGGGCCACTACGCCGCGGTGTGGGACGGTCAATCTACGCCGCGGGCACGCAGCGCATCCGCGAGCTGATCTCCGTGTTGCAGTGCTGACACCAGCAGCGGCAACACCATCCGATAGCTCATGCGCGGGCCACCGCGTGCAACCGAAGCCTCGCGAATCTGCCCGAAAATACTCGCGATGACGGGAATGGTCGTAATCGTCAGCGAGAGCAGCAGACTCACCTTCGTGGGAGAGCCCCCGAATCGCTGCAGGGGAGTGAGCAGGGTCTCGATCACATCCAGCAGCTGCGCCATCGGGGTCGTGAGCGTAATCAGCGCAGCAAGGAGCACCACAATGCACACGCGCAGTGTGTTGATGAGTGCCGGTTCCACGCCGAGAAATATTAGCTGCGGCAGAATCATGATCACGACCAGCCAGCGGAGCAGTACGATTTGTCGCCAGAACTCGCCGAGTCCAAAGCCGGTTGCCAGGTATCCCAATGTGGTGACGACGGCAGCTGCGGCCAGTAGCCACCAGTGGTATCCCAACAGTGATATGACGAGCGCGAGAATGGCCAGGAGTGCAAGCTTCAGCCCGGCCGGGCAACGGTGGAGGATGCTGTGACCGGGACGGAACAGGGTGATCAAGGTCGCGGTCCGATCAGTAACGGCTGGGTTGGTTCGGCATAGCTGGGCCTTTAGTCATAGCTGCGTCGATACTGTTCGATGACCTCGGCTGGCTCGCCCTGGCTCACGAGTCGGCCATTGTCGAAGCAGAGCGCGTACTCGCATCTTGCGGCAAGATCAAGGTCGTGAGTGACGAGCAGCACTTGGGAGTCGGTCTCTTCGAGCAGGATGCGTGATATCGCGTTCGCATTGCCGAGGTCGAGGAGGGCGGTCGGTTCATCGGCAATAATGAGCGACGGATTTGCGATGAGTACTGAGGCAAGCGCAATCAGCTGCTGTTGGCCTCCCGAGAGCAGGTATACAGATGCATCGGCAAACTCGGTCATACCCACCCGAGCGAGCACCGCATCCACCCGGGTCGCAATCTCGTCGCGATCGAGCTTGCGACCGCGCAGCGTGAATGCGAGGTCTTCCCGCACTGTGGGCATTACAACCTGCGTGGCGGGATTGCTAAATACCATTCCCACTTGTTGGCGGACGCGTTTGCCTTCTCGATTCGGGTCCATGCCGTGGACCCGCAGCTTGCCCGCAGCGATCGGCACGAGCCCGTTTAAAGTGCGTGCGAAGGAAGACTTCCCGGAACCGTTCGCGCCGATTACAGCAATCTTTGTTGCCGTCAGCGAGAAGGTGAGGTCACGCAACACGGTGCGTCCCTCTCTCACAACGGAGACGTTATCGAGGGTGATCAGTTGCTGTTCCGGCATCCCATTCAGCCTAGTCGGGCGCTGAGCGCTGAGGTCTTGCGGAGCGGGGTTCACTGAGGAAGTCATCACGCGCGAGGAGCCGACCTATTTCGCGGCTTCGGTGGTGGAAATGCTTGCGGATGACCACGCAAAGGCCCGCGGGTATGCCCGCCACAGCGCCATCGTGATGATGACGGTAAGAGCCGCCTTGATGAGGTCACCGGGAAGGAAAATCATGCTGGCGATGATGGTTTCACCGAGGGGAAGTCCCGTGACGATCGATTGCACCGGGATTCCAAAGAGATAGATCACGATAATCCCGCCGACTACGGAGCCGAATGCCACTCGCCACCAGGCGGGGCGGGTAGCGCCCAGGCGCACGATGAGACCGACAACAAAAGCGCCCACTAACCAACCAACGAGGTAACCCGCAGACGGTGCCACGAATACACCAAGACCACCGCGGCCACCCGAAAGAAGAGGCAGTCCGATCGCTACGAGTGCGAGGACCACCAGCACCGAAATCGCACCACGGCGAGCACCGAGCACTGCGCCGGCGAGCATGACACCGAGTGTTTGCGCGGTAATTGGGACGGCACCCACGTTGATGGCGCCGGGCAATCCGAGCACCGCGATGATGGCGGCAAAGACCGCAATGCGGGCAATGTCGGCGGCTTCAAACCCTCGCACTTTTTCGGGGGCGGCTGCGTACATGTGGACTCCTCGTCAAGACGATGTGGTTGGAAACAATCTCCTGAACGGTGTTCAGGTTGTATGCTGGGACAGTAATACAGGTTCAGTGGAAAGGGCAACATGGCGTCGACACGTGATGTTCGAGCTCGACACACTCGTGCGGATGTGCTTGCCACTGCGCTTCGACTGCTCGATGAGCGAGGGCTGCCAGACCTGTCCATGCGTGCATTGGCACGGGAACTCGACGTGCAGCCGAGCGCGCTCTACTGGCATTTCAAAAACAAGCAGGAACTTCTCGCCGGTGTTGCCGACGAGATTCTTGCGCCTGTGAACGAACTCCCCGATGAGGCGGATGCAGCAAAGGTGGCTGCCGAGTTTCGGGATTCCATGCTGTCGGTAACCGACGGGGCGGAAGTGGTGGTGAGTACCGTGGCGCTCGGGTTAGGCGCTGACCGTGCTTACGAGCGGCTGCGATTATCGCTTGAGGGCATGGGGTACGAACGCAATGCGGCAGTGGACCTCGCTACTACACTCTTGCATTATTGCTTGGGGCACGCCTCCCACGAGCAACAACGGGCGCAGGCATTGCGACTGGGCATCGACCTTGAAGACAGTCCGATCGCAGCAAATACGAGATCGTTCACTGCTGGTGTGCGTCGCATCCTGAGGGCGGGCTAATGGTTTTCCTCGAGTAAGTCCTTGCGCGCGGCGATTTCGGGGGATAACGCGAGTACAAGATCTGCGAGGGTGAACGGCGAGCTTAGGCTTTCACCCAGCAACTCTTCGGCTCTGCTCAACCGGTAACGCACGGTATTGGTGTGCAAGAAGAGTATCTCTGCAGTCTTTGGTGCGCTTAGGTTTGTGGCCAGATAGGTGACCACTGTTTCCAAGATGGTTTCATGTTCGTCGAAAGGTGTGAGGAGAGCGCGGCGGCGGGCGCGAAATTCTCTGCCCGGTGCTTCGACTTTCGTCCAATTGGTGAGCCGTAGCGTCCGGTAATCAACTGCCTCGGACGCAGTGGCATCCAGTGCCAGACGCAATCTTGCTTGATTTCGCTCGTGCGCGACCTGCTGTGCGTGCTCGGCTTCGCGAACAGCGGTTGGTATTTCGGGAAGGCCCGAGTGGGGTGATGACACTCCAATTGAGAACTGTGAGGCAAGGGCACTAAGCCAAGATCGCGCAAGTGCATCATCAGGGAGAATCCCATGGACGCTTGAATCGCTAGTAGCTGCGACGAGCCGAGCTGCGACAAGGAATGGCACTCCGGCCGCGGCCGCGTCATCAAGGAGACCCGCAATGAATTCCTGCGGTGGCGAAAGGCCGGTGAGGGGCTCACAAACTGCAACGAGAAGTGGGCTGTGAGCCGAAAACCCAAATTCCACCAAACGCGGCCAATAACGATGCTCGCGCGCCGCTTGAATGCCTGATTCCAGGGTTTCGAGTAACTGCGCGATATCGCGAATTCGGCGCACGTCGGTTCCCCGCATGGCACCGAGAACCGCGGTAATCGCGACGTCCGTGGCGTCGACAACCTCATCCAGGAGATTGGTGTCTCTGGACTCTCGCGATGCGAAAACGAGTGTGAAGATTCCGCCGCTTGGGCCGGAGCGACGAATTCGGAGACTCCATCGGCCGACTCGGCCTTGAGCGTCAGGCGTGGCGTCCGCGGCGAATTCCCAGATCAGCTTGGCTGGCACATCGCCAATGGCGGCAATGACATCACCCTGGGAGTCGTATACGAGGAGTGCACAGTTCGTAATTCGAGAGACCCGTGCAAGCACGTATTCGAGCTGATCAGACTCCGGAAGGTTCCGCATCGTGACTTGGAGAAAACTCAATGCGTGAAATTGTTCAGCCACGATCGAACCCCCTGGAACTAAAAAAATCACCGCTGAATCGAAATAGCAAAGCGCATTTAGGTAGTAAATCATGTCGCTCTGTGGAGTTGCAGCTGAGTACTGAAGCAGCGGTTGGAGTTTCCACAAAACTCCAGATTTAGGTTTTCGCTCCTGACAGTGGTGTTGACGGCGAGGATACGGCCAGGATGGAGTTCACGTTCAACGATGAACACCACGATGGAGGTAAGGCAATGACGCAACTCCGAGTTGCAGTAGATGTCGGTGGCACATTCACGGATGTCTGTATTTTCGATGACGATGCAAAGACAATGAGGGTCACGAAAGTCCCGTCCACACCGGACGACCCCATGATCGCCGTCATGAACGGTGTTGAGCGAGGGGAGATCAATCTCGCTGATGTTACCCAGTTTTCACATGGCACGACTGTTGCCACCAATGCGCTGATTACCCGAAACTACCCAAAAGCAGCGCTGGTCACGACAACCGGATTCCGTGACGTCATCGAAATTCGAGACGGTACTAAAGATGACCTCTGGGATGCATACAACGACGTCCCAGGGCCGCACATTCGGCGCCGCGATCGCTTTGAAGTTACGGAGCGCATCGATCATCAAGGCCGCGTGGTTACGCCTCTAGATGAAGATGAAGCACGGCGTGTTGCGGCACTTCTGCGTAAGCGCGGTGTGAAAACCATCGCGGTGTGTTTCATCAATTCATTCGCGAACGCCGATCACGAGCTGCGGATGCGAGAAATCCTAGAAGAGGAAATTCCGGAAGCGACGGTTACGAGCTCCGCCGAAATTCTTCCCGAGATCTTCGAGTACGGACGCTTCAACACCGCGGTGTCCAATGCCGTCCTTGCGCCGCTTGTGTCTGGTTACGTGAATCGGTTGGACGCGGCGCTCAAAGATGGCGGCTATGAGGGAGACCTGTTACTGCTGCACTCTGGCGGTGGATCAATGACGCCAAGGATGGTGGACAAGTATCCGGTCCGGCTGGCGGCATCGGGCATTGCCGCGGGAGCGATTTCAGCGCAACATATCGCTGGACAATGCGGTTACCCGAACGCGGTGAGCCTTGATATGGGAGGCACATCGACCGATATCGCGTTGGTCGCAGACGGTGAACTCCGTGTGACTAAGGAATGGTCGGTTGAGTACGGCCATCCAATTATCTTTCCTTCGATTGAGGTTTTGACTATTGGTGCCGGTGGCGGCTCCTTGGCACATATTGACATTGCGGGCTCGCTTCGAAACGGACCACAGTCGGCCGGGGCAGTTCCCGG
Organism: Gulosibacter chungangensis; assembly: GCF_008831155.1. Lineage (GTDB taxonomy): Bacteria > Actinomycetota > Actinomycetes > Actinomycetales > Microbacteriaceae > Gulosibacter > Gulosibacter chungangensis. The sequence continues at coordinate 332,755 of NZ_WBKB01000002.1, forward strand.
ACCAGCTTGCTACGGTGCCGGCGGCGACCAACCGACGAACACGGATGCAAATCTCGTCCTCGGTCGGTTGGGAACGTCCTTGGCGGGTGGGGCTAAGACGCTCGATAAGGCTCGCTCAAAGGAAGCCATCCAACGTGTGATCGCGGAACCTTTGGGCTTGACACTGGAAGAGGCCGCCGAATCTATCATCAAGGTCGCGAATGCGAATATGGCGGACGCTGTTCGAATCATTTCAATCCGTCGAGGTCACGATCCGCGTGATTTCGCGCTGCTCGCGTTCGGTGGGGCGGGCGCGCTTCACGGTGTCGATGTTGCTCGGGAGCTGAGTATTCCTACCGTCGTTGTGCCACCGAATCCTGGCGTGACGTCGGCACTCGGATGCCTGCTCGTTGATATTCAGCACGATCTATCGCAGATGTACACGGGCCTGGCTTCCGATGTACAAGCCATGGAGATCGAGGATGCGTTTCAACGACTCGAGAGCGAAGCGACCGCGCGACTTCGGCACGAGGGCGTAACTGACGAGCAAGCGATTCTTCAGCGACTTGTCTCGATGCGTTACGCCGGTCAATGGCGTTCTCTGGTGGTGCCCATTGGTTCTGGTGATGATGCGCTCGATCGTGCAATTAATTCGTTCCATGAGCAACACGAACGCGAATTTGCGTTCCGAAACGATGAGACCCCCGTTGAGTTGTATCAACTGCAGCTCAAGGCCATCGGCAAAACCCCCAAACCAAACTTCCTGCCACTCGATCTTGCTGAGGGCGGGCCTGGAGAACCTGTCGCCACTCGTCCCGTCTATTTCGACAGGGCATGGCATGAGACTCCGGTCTATAACCGCGAAGACATAGCCCCAGGAGCATCCTTCGAAGGCCCCGCCATTATCGACCAACTTGATTCAACCACCGTTGTCCCGCCGAACACTCGGGCAGAGATTGACGAATGGCTGAATATTCGCATCCACCTTGATGGGAGTAAGTCATGACCACTCTAGAAACTCGTCAGCAACAAAAAATCAGTTCACTGGATCCGGTCACGTTCGAAGTACTGAAGAACGCGTTCGCAACCTCTGTTGATCTCATGAGTGAGCAGATTCTTCGCACCTGCTATTCATTTGTGATCTACTCGCGTGACTTTTCCTCAGCGCTATGTGATGCCCATGGGAATACCGTGATGCAGGGCTCTGCAGATATCGCTGTGCACGTCGGTACGCTGCATTTCCAAGCCAAGGCCGTCATGGAGGAATTTGGAGACGACATCAATCCTGGTGACGTGTTCATGATCAATGACCCCTACCGAGGTGGCACCCACTTCAATGATGTTTCGTTTGTCCGACCAATATTCTCGGAGGGTGAGATCATCGCCTTCTCGCAGAATAAGGGGCACTGGGCAGATATCGGTGGAGTTGTTCCGGGTTCGTTCTACGTCAACGCCAAGGACCACTTTGGTGAGGGCGTGCGCATCCCCCCGGTGCGAGTTTGGCGGCAGGGAGAGTTCCTGCACGATGTTGCCCAATTGATCGTGTCGAATACCCGCGCGCCCGAAGTCGCCATGGGAGACCTCCACGCACAATCTGAGGCCACAGCAGTTTGCGAGCGTGAAATTCTTCGACTCGTCGATAGGTATGGAAAAGAAACAGTCCTCGATGCGATGCAGGAGACGCAGGATTATGTCGAGCGGACCGTGCTCGCAAAGATCCAGGATCTTCCCTTCGGGACATGGGAAACCGTGGACTACTTGGATTCCGATCCGGGGATGCCGGAAGGTCTTGTACCGATTCGCATCCGTTTGACCCTGGACCAAGACGGTATTCACTACGATTTGAACGGTTCTGCGCCAGCGGTCGCGAGCTTCTTAAATTCCGGATATGGGACTACGCACTCCTCCCTCTATTCGGGTACCAAGACGTTCTTCCCGGAAGTCCCGCTCAACTCCGGCTTCTACAAGGCAGTGACTGCGGACATCGGACCTGAAGGAACGGTAGTCAACGCTGGTTGGCCCAACGCAGTCACCGGATTCTGCTCTGGACCGCACGAAAAAATTATGAACGCGGTGTTTGAGCTGTGGTCAAGAATCATGCCCGAACGCGCCATGGCGTGTGCTTTCAACCTCGAGTACCTGCTTGTGGGTGGTCGTGACGCGCGAGACGACTCCAAACCATATTTCATGTGGTACGACTGGATGGCCGGTGGTTGGGGCGGGCGATCGAACAAGGACGGTTCGAATGCGACAGCTCCTGTTTTCGGGGCAGGTCTCGCAGTTCAACCGCTCGAGGGTCAAGAGCGACTATCGCCAGTAATCACGACGGAACACTCGATCGCCATCGATTCCGGTGGACCGGGAAAGTTCCGTGGTGGATGCGGTATCCAGAAGGGTGGCATCCTCACTGACGCCGAGTCAACAGTGATGAGTTACTGCTGTGACCGTGCACGTTCGATTACTTGGGGAATTGAGGGCGGTCTGCCGTCAATTCCACACGGTGTCTGGCTCAACAAGGGAACTCCAGATGAGCGCTATCTCGGCTCAGTGTTTTCTTCGGTGCCGATTGAGCCAGGGGATGAGTTCACCCGTCCATCGGCAGGTGGTGGGGGACTCGGGGATGCACTCGAGCGCAATCCAGAGGATGTCCTCGAGGATGTCATCGACGGCTACGTGTCCGTTCGTAGGGCTGAACGCGATTACGGCGTCGTAATCGACGTCGGTGACCCGGAACTCGACGAATACACGGTTAACGAGGCAGCCACCGTACAGGCGCGTGCAGAAATTGCCGCTAACCGAAACGCTTGGCTCAAGGAAGACCCACACGTCGTCGCAAGCCAATTCAAACGGGGCGAACTCGACCAGCTTGATGTCATCCGTCGCTATGGAGTCATTCTCGACTGGGGAACTGGTGAACTGTTCGAAGAAACCACCCGACAGCATCGCGAATCCATGATTCGGCGCTCGGCGCAATACTGGAGTTAATAACGGGTCTCCTGACGAAGGGCACGTCAAACAAGGATTTGGCGTGCCCTTTGCGTCTCTAATCTTCAAATCAATTGACTCAATGGGGAGCAATTATGGGTATCAATTTAACCGGTTCGAATGACTCGGTAGAGGCAACAGACGTTCTTGCACGAGAGGTCGACGATAGTGAGCAAATGAAACGTGGGCCGTTAACGATGGCCTATTACGGCGTGATTAGTGCGATGTTCTTCGTGTATATCGGTGCCGCCATGGCTATGGCTTACGGAACTTTGGATGCATTTATTGGAATAGCACTCACGATTCTTACCTACGGCATCATTAATATGCTGCTGTCGAAGTACAGCATCAACAACCGGACGACTGTCGCGGAGTTTTCTCGCGCAATTTTGGGGAAATCGGGTGCAGCAATTGCTGCGCTAATATTCGCGCTTGTTGCGATTTACTATGCCGTATTTGAAGGGTCAATCGTTGCCTATGCGTTCCAAACAGCGTTTGGTGGCCCAACATGGATGTGGTACGTCATCGTGGTTGCCTATTCCACGCCGCTTATTATTGGGGGAGCGAGGCGCTTTCTCGATAAGATTAACGGGATTCTCATGCCGCTGTATTGGGGTGGCTTTGTTGTCGCAATCGTATGGGCAGTGCTGAAATACGGGTATAACGATTCCTGGCGCACACACGAAGGGGCAGAGGTCGCTTTCGCGCTCGGTGGGCCCGGTTGGTTGGCCACGTATGCCGGATATATGGGTGTCTGGATTCTCATGATGTTCACTATGGACTTTGCTTCGCTTGGGCGTCGCAAAGATCTGAAGCACCACCAGCGGATCACCTTCGGGCCCGTGTTCTACGTGCTGGCATTCGGTGTCAATGGGTTCTTCGGCGTGTTTCTCACCTTCGCTATCCCAGGAATGGAAGCGTCGGAGACTGGTATAGCCGCGGGACTAGTAGAGCTGATGGGACTATTCGGTCTTCTCGTCGTCTTTGCGTCACAGACTCGGATTAACACCGCAAACTACTTCTTGGGCGCGGCAAATTTGCGCACATTTGGTGAAAAGGTATTTAGGGTTAATCTTCCCAATGTGATCTGGGTAATCCTGTCGTCAATCATCATCTTCTTGATGATGTTGCTCCCCATTGTGGAGTACATATTGCTGGCACTGGCGTGGCAAGGCGTTCTGGTGACAGCATGGGTTGCCATCGCAGTGACGCATATCCTCATCAATAAAGGTACCGGGCAGGAAGCGGGCTCCATTTCAGACTCTCGCTACCGACGATTCAATATTCCCGGATTGATCGCGTGGTTTGTCCCGACCATTATTGGAATTCTCATGATTCAGTTCCTCGGTGGCTTCGGCGCTACTTGGGGCCCAATCGTGACCGCAATACTCGCCGCAACGCTCTACGCCCTCCTGCGACGGATAACCAAGATCGACACCGCACTCATCAAAACGATCTCAGAGAATGAGATCCAATGTGATCTCGCTGACAAGCAAGGATGAGAGCTAGGGCTCACAAGCGAGCGAGGAGGGCCGTGGGATAGACCCTAGGGGCCGGAGTTGGTAGCATCGATCAGTTGACCAAGTGGTAGCTCGGTAGCTGCCAGCTCCGGCCACCAATCGCATCCATTCCCCTAACCCTAGGAGTCACTCACGTGCTAGCTGTCCACGATCTCGAGATCACGGTGGGAGCTCGCACCCTCATGAGTGATGTGAACTTCCGGGTGCAGGACGGTGACAAGATCGGGTTGGTGGGCCGAAACGGTGCCGGCAAGACCACGCTCACGAAAGTCCTCGCGGGGTGGACGCTGCCCAGTGACGGCAAGATCGAACGGGTTGGCGAGATTGGCTACCTCCCGCAGGATCCCCGCAGCGGTGATCCGACGCAGACCGCACGCAATCGTATTTTGGATGCGCGCGGTCTCGGTTCAGTGCGCCAGCGGCTCTTCAAGGCCTCGAGCGACATGGCGGACGCAGCAACTGATGCAGAACGTGACAAGGCGATGCGTCGGTATTCTCGACTTGATGACGAGTTCCTCATGCTCGGCGGGTATGCGGCCGAATCCGAAGCGGCGGCGATCGCATCCAACCTGAATCTTCCGGACCGCATCCTGGACCAAAAGCTCGAGACCCTCTCAGGCGGCCAGCGTCGTCGAATCGAACTGGCACGCATCCTCTTCTCGGATGCGTCGACGATGATTCTCGATGAGCCGACCAACCACCTCGACCTTGACTCCATCGTGTGGTTGCGCGACTTCCTCAAGGGCTACAAGGGTGGCCTGATTGTGATCTCCCACGATGTCGAGTTGGTGGGCGAGACCGTGAACCGAGTCTTCTACCTCGATGCGAATCGACAGGTGATCGACATCTACAACATGGGCTGGAAGCAGTATTTGCGCCAGCGCGAGGCGGACGAGGAGCGGCGCAAGAAAGAGCGCGCGAACGTCGAGAAGAAGGCCTCGGTGTTGCAACAGCAAGCGGCGAAGTTTGGTGCGAAGGCGACGAAGGCCGCGGCCGCTCATCAGATGCAGCGGCGAGCGGAACGGATGCTCGGCTCGCTCGAAGAGGTTCGGCAGCAAGATCGCGTGGCCAAGCTTCGTTTTCCCACGCCTGCGCCAGTGGGTAAAACTCCGATCCAAGCGGAAGGGCTCTCGAAGTCCTACGGTTCGCTCGAGATCTTCACCGGGGTAGACCTCGCCATCGATCGGGCTTCTCGCGTCGTGATCCTCGGGCTGAACGGTGCCGGGAAGACCACGCTCTTGCGCATCCTCGCCGGGCAGTCTGAGCCGGACACCGGGGTGATCAATGCTGGACACGGCCTCCGCGTCGGCTATTACGCGCAGGAGCACGAAACCCTCGACGTGGATGCCTCGGTGAAAGACAACATGATGCGGGTGTCGCATCATCTCAATGAGACGGAGGCCCGAAAGATTTTGGGCTCCTTCCTCTTCACCGGTGATGACGTGAATAAGCCCGCGGGCGTCCTTTCGGGCGGCGAAAAGACACGGCTGGCGCTCGCCATGCTGGTGGTTTCCAGCGCGAATGTGTTGCTGCTTGACGAACCCACGAACAACCTCGATCCGGTCTCTCGAGAACAAATCCTGGATGCCTTGGCGCACTATGAGGGCGCGGTCATCCTGGTTTCACACGACGAAGGCGCGGTGGCGGCGCTGAACCCCGAACGTGTGCTGATCATGCCCGAGGCGATCGAGGACCACTGGAACCCGGAGTATTTCGAGCTCATCGAAATGAACTAGTGGCGCAGCGGCCTTTGGCGGTTGAGGCTGTTACCTCCACTCGACCTTATAGCTGTGAGTCGAGGAGTTCGTCTTCGTAGTCCGCGTCGCTCTTCTTCGCCAGAGCCTTGCGCTCGGCCTCGCGTCGTTTGGCGGCAATGACTCGCGGGTCGTCGGCATTTCGTTCGCGGAACTCTTCACGGACACCGTAGATCAGGCCTACCGCGGCAATGATTGCGAAGATAATCCACTGGAATGCGTAGCTGAGGTGGTTGCCCTCGGTGAGCTCGGGCTTTGGCGTAAGTTTGCCGGTCTCGGCACTCGGAGTTTCAGTGCGGAGCAGTCCGTAAGCGGCGCTGTACGTACGTTCTTCCCCGAGGGATGCGGCCAGGGCATCCAACTGAATTGTCGCAATCTGACCCTCCGGTGCACCGCGTCCGGGAATCTCCGGCTCGCCCGGTTTGAGACGCGCGGTGACGGAGACGTTGCCTTCCGGAGGCGCGGGGACAGCGTCGGGATAGTCCTGATCGTGTCCGGTCGGAATCCAACCCCGGTCGACAATAAATACGTTGCCATCGGTGGTCAGAAACGGTGTCAGAATCTCGAATCCGGGCAAGCCATCCCGCGGCCGACCGCGAACCAGCAGCTGCTCGTCGACGAGGTATTCGCCCTCAAATGCCACCGGCAGCCATTCCTGGTCGGTCGCAAAAGAATCCAGTTCGGGCAGCGCCTCGTCAATGGGCACCGGTGTAGCGTCAAAGTTCGTTTCAACCAGGATATTGGCGTCCACTCGCTGATCCCGTCGATCGAATTGCCAGTGCGATAAGAAACCGCAGGCGATCGCGAACACAACCAGCAGAGCAAAGTAGCCAATCCACCGACGGCTGAGCAGAAACCGCCAGCCCTTTTTCGATCTGGAAGTCTGCGAACTGGAACTAGTCACTGAATCGGGGCCTCATTTACTGGATCACGCACATCGTGCACTCGAACCGGAAATTCGCGGCTTTGCAGAAAGCCAAGCAGATAGTCCCGGTGCTCAGAACACGCTAACCAAATCTTAATACGTTCCGGTCCATGGATCCGCGGGTTGCGCCATTCGATGCGGTACAAGGCATCATGGTCACACGCAGCGCGGGAACACTGCGGCACTTCTGTCTCGCGGGGAAAAGCGCCCGCAAGGCGACTCCGAAGGTCGAACTCACCAGAGCTCATCGCGGATTCTCCTTATTGTTCTGCGAGGAGTCGGAATCTTGCGCCGAGTCATGACTGTCGGTGTCATTCGGCATGTACCACTGATCGGAAGAAATGGTGTCGCGGTATTGCTCGACCGCACTCGACTCGGGACGAAGCACCGGTTGGATTCTGCGTTGTCGCACGTGGTTCGCGATAACCACGGCAATCCACGGCAAAAAGATCGCACCAGCGGCAACCACAAAGAGCCAGGGTCCGCGAACGAACACCATGCTCAGCACGCACGCACTGCGGATCGCCATGGTGATGAGATATTGGCGAGTCCGGTGGCGACGCTCTTCCTCCGCGGACTCCGCCATGGAGGTGATATTTGGCACCTGCCTGCTCATAAGTGGTAACTCGCTCCGTTCTACACCTCAAGGGTACTCCTCGTGCAAGTACGATGGGCCAGATATCTCGCGTCGAAACCTGCATTGAACCAAGGAGCCTTATGACCACGCAGCGCACCGTGCTGATCACCGGAGGAAATCGCGGCATTGGCCGTGCCATTGCCGAAGAATTCTTGGCCGCCGGCCACCGCGTTGCGGTGACATCCCGATCGGGTGACGGCGGCCCTGAAGGTGCCCTCACCGTTGCGGCCGATGTCAACGACGCAGGATCAATTGATGCCGCGTTTAAGACCGTGGAGGAAAAGTACGGACCGGTCGAAGTAGTGGTGGCGAATGCCGGGATCACCAAGGACGGCCTGTTATTGCGCATGAGCGAGGACGATTTCACGAGCGTGGTCGACACCAACCTCACGGGTGCATTCCGCATCATTAAGCGCGCCTCAAAGGGGATGCTGCGGGCGAAGTTCGGGCGCGTCGTGCTGATTTCTTCGGTGGTTGGGCTGTTCGGATCGCCGGGGCAGATTAACTATGCGGCGTCAAAGGCTGGTCTCGTGGGCATTGCCCGTTCGCTGACTCGTGAACTGGGTAGCCGCGGCATTACCGCGAATGTCGTTGCGCCCGGGTTCATTGAGACCGAAATGACCGCAGTCCTGCCGGAAGAAACCCAGCAGGAATACCTCTCGCAGATTCCGGCTGGCCGCTTTGGTCAGGTGGACGAGATCGCCAAGACCGTGCGCTGGCTCGCTTCCGAGGACGCCGGCTACATCTCAGGCGCGGTTATCCCAGTTGACGGCGGTCTGGGGATGGGACACTAATAGTCTGCAGTCGGAAAGAACTCGCGGCCCTGTCGGAAGTACGTAACTTCCGACAGGGCCGCTGTCGAGTGTGGGCTAGAGTCGCGTTAGCCGCGCAACCCCAAAAGCGGCAATAGCTGCGTCATATCCCGATCACGCAGGACCACCGAGGCCTGTTCGCGGACCACTGGTTTGGCATCAAAGGCGACCGACAACCCGGCGATTTCCATCATCCCGAGGTCATTGGCGCCATCGCCCACCGCCACAGTGCGATCCATGGGCACCCCAAGGGACTGTGCCCAGCTGCGCAGAGTGTGTGCCTTCGCCTGGCGGCCAATGATTGGCCCACTGACTTCGCCGGTCAGGAGACCAGCCTCATCAACCGCAAAGCGGTTTGCTCGCCACAGATCAAGACGCAGGTCTTCGGCTAGGGAGTCCAGGATCTCGTGAAAACCGCCAGAGACTGCTCCGACCCTGCCACCAGCTTCGTGTACCGCGGCAATCATCTCGGGTACGCCGTGCGTGACGGTAATTTGCTGGCGAACCTCTGCAACCTGCTTGAGGGATACGCCCTGGAGCAGCGCCACGCGTTCTCGAAGGCTTCCCTCGAAATCGAGTTCCCCGCGCATCGCGCGTTCAGTGACCTCGGCAACCTTGTCGCGCACACCCGCATAGTCAGCGACGAGCTCGATGACCTCATCCTCGATCAGGGTCGAGTCGACATCGAGCACGACTAGGAAGCGGGCACCGCTTGTGACCGTGCCTTCACCGTATTTTGGTTTCAACGTGATGTTTGCTGCGCTCACCGTTCGACCACCGCGTTCTTGGGAACGACGGTAAGGCCGGACTCGGTGACGGTGTAGCCGCGGGCGCGGTCGAGATCGGGGTTTTCACCAACGGAGGCACCCTCGCGGACGACGACGTTCTTATCCAGAATGGCCCTGCGGACGATGGCACCCGGTTCAACTTGCACGCGATCAAAGGTGATCGAGTCCACCACGATGGCACCCGACATCACCCGGGTCCAAGGGCCGAGCACGGAGCGTTCAATATGCGAACCGCTAATGACCGAACCGAGGGAGATAATCGAGTCGATCATCGTGCCCGTAGTGCCGCGGCCATCACGGACGAACTTGGCCGGTGGTGAGTTGAGCTGCTGCGACATGATCGGCCACTGCTCGTTGTAGAGATTGAATACCGGCAGTGTGGCGATGAGGTCCATGTGCGCCTCATAGAAGGAATCAATCGTACCCACGTCACGCCAATAGTCGCGGTCTCGGGGGGTTGAGCCGGGGACATCATTGTGGATGAAGTCGTACACTCCAGCATCACCATTTGCGACAAAAGCAGGAATGATATCGCCGCCCATGTCGTGCTTGGAATCCTCATTCTCGGCGTCGCGGGTGACGTATTCGATGAGCTTGTCCGCGTCAAACACGTAGTTGCCCATCGAGGCCAAAATCTCCTTGGGGCTGTCAGGGAGGCCTTCAACCTGCTCAGGCTTTTCAAGGAATTCACGAATGCGGCCGGGATTGTTGGGGTCGGTGTCGATCACACCGAACGCGGTCGACATCTCAATCGGCTGGCGAATGGCTGCCACGGTGGCTCCGAGACCCGAATCGATGTGCTGCTGCACCATCTGCGCGAAGTCCATCCGGTAGACGTGGTCTGCGCCAACCACGACGACAATGTCGGGCTTCTCATCGTGAATGAGGTTCAGGGACTGGAAGATCGCATCCGCAGAACCCGAGAACCAGTGCTTGCCGCGACGCTGCTGCGCTGGCACGCTCGAAACATAGGCGCCGAGAATGGCTGGCATACGCCAGGTTTGCGAAATATGGCGATCCAATGAATGGGACTTGTATTGCGTGAGCACAACGATTTGATTGAGCCCCGAGTTCATCAGATTCGCGAGCGCGAAGTCGATGAGTCGGTACTGCCCTGCGAAAGGGACAGCAGGTTTAGCTCGGTCCGTTGTGAGCGGCATGAGGCGTTTTCCCTCGCCGCCAGCCAATACAATTCCGAAGACTTTTTTCTGCGCCTGTGCCATACGGCCATCGTAGACGTGAAAGTGAACGCTGCTGGTAGGAATGCTGTCGTACTCTGTGGGCATGAAAATCGACGTGATTACGCGAGAGTATCCGCCGCATATTTATGGAGGAGCGGGGGTGCACGTCACCGAACTCGTGAGGGCAATGCGCGAGGACATCGACGTCCGTGTTCGTTGCTTTGGCGAGCCTCGCGACGAGAAAGATACCTATGCATACGAGGTTCCAGAAGCACTCGAGGACGCCAATGCAGCGCTTGGATTCCTCGGTGCAGACGTACAGATTGCAGGTGATGTTGAAGGCGCCGATCTCGTGCATTCCCACACCTGGTACGCAAATCAAGCGGGAAACATTGCTAAATTTCTGCACGGAATCCCACACGTAATTTCCGCTCACTCGCTTGAGCCACTTCGCCCGTGGAAGGCGGAACAGCTTGGAGGTGGCTACCGACTGTCAAGCTGGATGGAACGTGACGCTTATGCCAACGCGGATCGCATCATTGCCGTATCGAACGGGATGCGCGACGATATCCTGCGCAGCTATCCGGACCTTGACCCGGATAAAGTCGTCACGATCTACAACGGCATCGATATTGACCAGTGGCAGCCCACGCATGACCCCGAGTCGGTGCGTGCGCTCGGGATCGATCCGGATGCGCCGACGGTAATTTTTGTCGGCCGAATTACCCGCCAAAAGGGCCTGCCGTATTTGCTTCGGGCGCTTCGTGGGTTACCGACTGACGTACAGATTGTGCTGTGTGCGGGGGCACCCGACACGGAAGAGATCGCGGAGGAGGTCCGCGGACTCGTTGCCGAGCTGCAAAAGGAACGCGCCGGCGTCCATTGGATCTCCGAGCACTTGCCGCGACCAAAAATCATGGCGCTGTTGACGGCAGCAGACGTCTTCGTGTGTCCGTCGATCTACGAACCGCTCGGCATCGTGAACCTGGAAGCTATGAGCTGCGGGACCGCCGTGGTGGGTTCGGGTACCGGGGGTATTCCAGAGGTCGTGCAGGACGGTGTGACGGGGCGGATTGTCCCCATCGAGCAGGTCCAAGACGGCACCGGTACCCCGATCGATCCGGACAAGTATGTCCGCGACCTCGCTGCCACGCTCAATGAGGTGCTCTCAGACCCGGCCAAGGCTGCCGAATACGGTCGGGCCGGACGCGAGCGGGTGGAGCGCGAATTCACGTGGAAACAGATTTCCAAACAAACGCAGGAACTTTACCGCTCGCTCATCCAGCGATAGCCGCTCCTGCAACACGTAGATTTTGATCGCGGTGGGGAACTCGACACTCCAAACGCCTGCGCGTTCGCGGAGAAAAGTTGCTCCTCGCCGCTAACCTTGCGATATGGCTGAAGTCGTGAAATTCGAGGACGTCCGAGTAGTTCGCTCCGGACGTCCGATTCTTGATGGCATTAACTGGAGCGTGGAAGAGACCGATCGGTGGGTGATCCTGGGGCCCAACGGCGCAGGCAAGTCCACGCTACTGTCGATTGCATCCGCGCAGCTGCACCCAACTACGGGCACCGTGTCCGTTCTTGATGAAACGTTTGGCCGCACCGACCTTCGAGAACTCCGCCCGCGGATTGGTTTCGCTTCAAGTGCCATGGCTCGGTTGATTCCTGCCGATGAGACGGTGCGAAACGCAGTGCTTACGGCCAGCTACGCGGTGGCCGGTCGGTGGAACGAGCGCTATGACGAAATTGATCTTGAGCAGACCAATAGGGTGCTGGCTGAATGGCAGCTCGAGGGCCTTGCCGACCGCACATTTGGGACGCTTTCGGATGGTGAGCGTAAGCGCACGCTGATCGCTCGCGCGGTGATGACTGATCCGGAAATGCTCCTCCTGGACGAGCCCAGCGCATCCCTCGACCTCGGGGCGCGCGAAAACCTCTTGGCCTCGCTGACCACCTATGCCGCGAGCGAATTTGCACCCGCGATTGTGATGGTCACGCACCACGTGGAAGAAATCCCACTGGGAATCACCCACGCACTGCTGATTCGCGATGGCAGAATTGTTGCTGCCGGACCGCTCGATGACACGCTCACCGCAGCGAGCTTGACCGCTACCTTTGGCATTCCGCTGGAACTGGACTTCCACAATGGCCGTTATGCGGCTCGGGCGGCGCGCTAATCGCGACACGCCGGGCTGGCTAGGCAGACAGCTACTTCGCAATGAAGTTCTTGCGTGCTAGACTCTCTCCTTGGTTTGCCCTGGGTAATGACTAGCGCTTTAGCGCAGTATTTGCCCTGGCACTTGTATTTGTAACCCGACTTTTCGCAGAAGGAAACCCGATGAAGGCAGACATCCACCCCAACTATGACTACGTGGTGTTCAATGACCTCGCTTCGGGTGAGAAGTTCCTCACCCGTTCGACGGTGAAGTCCGAGAAGACCATCGAGTGGGAAGACGGCAACACCTACCCGGTGCTTGACGTTGAAATCTCGAGCGCCTCGCACCCGTTCTACACCGGTAAGCAGCGCATCATGGACTCGGCCGGTCGTGTCGAGAAGTTCAAGAACCGCTACGCAAAGTTCGGCAAGAAGAACTAGTTCTTTTCAGCAACGATGGCCCGGTGCTCAGCACTGGGCCATCCTTGCTTTCCAGGATTATTTCTGGCGCGGCCGGTTCTAGCCTCGTACCGGCCAGCGCCCGTCCGCGGTGAAGTTCGGGTCCTTAGTGCGCCGCATATATGCCTCGAAATCTTCCGCCGAGGCCTTCGCCCAGGCCACTTGCTTCGTGTGCAACTCGGCGAGGTCAATATCTACTTCCGCGGGATACTTGCGGGCAATAGCCTGTGCCAGGTGCCCGGCGGCAATGGCATCGGCTGCCGCATCGTGTGCGTCCAAGAGCTCGACGGCGTACACGGCGGCTGAGTCTCCGAGGGTGCGCTTGCCCTTCCGATAGCGGTCAACGGCTCGATCAATAACGAGTGGATCCACCACCTGCGGCCCAAGCTGTGGGGGAGTGATCCCGTGTCGACGACACTCCGAGGCAATCAGGGTGAGGTCAAATGGCGCGTTGTACACCACGAGTGCGAGGTTGTTTCGCGCGATCCAATTTAGGGATGCGACGACCTTTTCCAGCACATCCTTAATGGGTTCACCCTCGGCACGCGCAATTTCCGTGGTGATGCCATGCACAGCGGATGCTTGCTCCGGGATGTCGACGCCGGGGTCCGCGAGCCAGTCGGTGCCGCGCTCCAAATCGCCATTTGCATCCAGCATCCCAACAAAGGCGGTCACAAGCCTCGCCTCCGCGGGGTCAACGCCAGTGGTTTCAGTATCGAATACGGCGATTCTCTCGGTCCAGCTCACGGGGCCTCCTCGGGTCCTTCTACAGTGGTGACGTTCACGCAATGAGCAGGTCTCATACGGTTCGTCGCATACACTCTTCCACGATGCGTGCTTTGAACCCACTGCAAGCGCGGCTTGCCGAAATACCCGTCACGACTCGAGTGCATTCCATTCGCGGTAGCGCCACGAAAGTTTGGGAGTACGGTCCTGCCACAGCGCCACACACGGTGGTGCTCGTTCACGGTTTTCGGGGTACGCATCACGGGCTTGCTAATCTCATTGCCCTGCTTCCGGAAGTCCGCTTCTTGGCGCCGGACCTGCCAGGATTTGGCGAATCCACACCCCTAAACGCGGAACACTCGGTATCCGAGTACGCGAACTGGCTGCTGGAGTTTCTCGCAATCGAGGATCCCGCGGCGACGAGCACCGTGCTCGGTCACTCATTTGGTTCTATGCTCGTCGCGAGCGCCGCCTCGTGTTTGGACGGCCGGGATGTCATCTTGGTGAATCCCATCGCCGAAAACGCCCTCCACGGGCCGGAACGTCTGCTGACGAATCTCGGTGTGTTCTACTACTGGGCGGGCGCGGTGCTCCCGAAGCCGATCGGTAAAACAATACTTTCTTCGCCGGTGATCACCAGGGTGATGAGCGAAGTGATGGCCGTGACGAAAGACCGCGCATTGCGGCAGTGGATTCATGAAGAACACGATGAACACTTTTCGGAATTCGCCGATCGCGACGTCCTCTTGGAAGCTTTTCGCGCATCCGTTTCCACGGATGTGCGCGCATTCGCCAATGCCTTACCGTCCGACACAACGTTAATTGCGGGTGAGCGGGACCTCATCGCGCCGCTGGATGCGACCAAGCGCCTGCACGCGGCAATGCCCGGAGCAAAACTGCATGTGATTCAGGGCGTCGGGCACCTGATCCACTACGAAACACCGAAACCTCTCGCCCGTCTGGTTCGCCAGCATCTCAATGAACAAGCTATCGAAGGAGCGTCTCATGACTGAACTCTCACTCTCCCTGGCAGGAAAGCTTCCTGCCGAAGTCGCAATTGTCGGCGGTAGCGGCAAGATCGCCAGGATCCTCACCGAATTACTGGTCGCCGACGGGGTCGACGTGCGCTCGATCGTGCGCAGCGAAAAGCACGCAGAAGGACTGCGGGCACTCGGCGCCACACCCGTGCTCTGTGACATTGAGGCGACGCACGCCGATGAACTCGCGAATGCCTTCGGGGATGCTGAGGCCGTGGTCTTTGCTGCCGGTGCGGGGCCGGGCTCGGGGGCCGCGCGCAAGCTGACGGTTGACCTCGAAGGGTCCAAGAAATCGGCGGATGCGGCGCTCCTTTCCGGTGCCATGCGCTTCGTGCAGATCAGCTTTATTGGTGCGCAGGAGCCGACCCCCGAGATCGAGGATGCGGTGTTCGCGGCCTATTGGGACGCAAAGCGGGAAGCCGATGAGTATCTTCGCAGCGTTGCCCTGGACTGGACCATTGTGAAGCCGGGCGGGTTGACCGATGATCCGGCAACCGGTCGTGGCGAGGTGACCTTTGCGGAGATGGACCGTGGCGTGAAGACGCGACGGGCTGACGTAGCCGAACTCATCCGCCTTACGCTCGCGGATCAGCGCACGGTGTGGCGGGACTTGAGCGTCGCCGAAGGGGACACTCCGCTTGACGAAGCCATTACCGCGGCTGTGCAGGCAGCGCCGCAGTCGCACTAGCGCGGCGGGACGCCTGCGCGAGCAACCCTTAGGCGGCCAAGAGCTTGGCCGCACCGGCGAGGACTTCGCTGATCCCTGCATCCACCCGAAAGGCTGCGAGGTGATCCAGCGGGGTCGCGCCGCGGTTGACCATCGCAATCGGTTTGCCCTGTCGATGCGCTCGATGCAGCAATCTCACGGCGGTGTTTACCGCTAGGGATGAGCCAACCACCAGTATCGAATCGGATTCGTTCACGAGGTGCTCTGCGGCTCGGGAATCCTCGGGGCGAACGAACTGACCGAACATCACCACATTCGGGGCGAGCATCCCACCGCAGACCGCGCAGGTCGGGATCACGAAGTTCGCCACTACCGCCTCGTCGACCTGTGCGTCGCCGTCGGGGTTCTCTGTGGCAGTCTGCGCAAGGGAAGCGAGATCGGGGTTGTCGGCAAGGATGCGGGTCACAATGTCTTGCCGCGACACTTCCGTGCCGCAGTCGAGGCAGCGCACAGTGCGCAGATGACCGTGGAGCTCGATTACTCGCTGGGAGCCGGCCCTCTGGTGCAGCCCATCCACGTTCTGCGTGGCGATCCCCGAAATTCTGCCGACGGATTCCAAGTCGGCAAGCGCGAAGTGGCCGGGATTCGGGGCGAACCGATCAAATCTCGGCCAGCCGAGTGCGGCTCCGGACCAGTACCGGCGGCGGCGCTCAGCGGATGCCTGAAACGCGTCCCAGGTCATCGGGGTGCGTATCGGTGCACCGGGGGAGCGATAGTCAGGGATGCCCGAATCGGTCGAAAGCCCGGCGCCGGTGATGACCGCGGCAGTGCGGGCTGCAAGAAAATCAGCCAGCTCTTCGGCGCCTGCGCGTACATATCCGCTGTGATCCACGCTGGACTCCTTTCGGCGTATCGGCACCATCTGTCTACAAACATACGTGTGACCCTGAGACGAGCCTCGTGAGAAGATGCTCGGATGCGCATTATCCCGATTAGCTCGCTCGAGCATCCCGGACTTGAAGATTACGCGAGCCTCACCGATGTTGCGCTGCGTCGCAAACTCGAGCCGGCGGGTGGTCTGTATATGGCCGAGTCGGAGAAGGTCATTCGACGCGCACTCGAGGCGGGGCATCAGCCTCGGTCACTGCTCATTCAGGAGAAGTTTCTGCCGCAAGCGGAGTCGCTCTTCGCGGAGTTTCCGGAAGTGCCGGTGTTCCTTGGTAGTGCGGAGCTGCTTGAACAGCTCACTGGCTATCGGATGCATCGGGGTGTGATGGCGGCCATGCACCGCCCGGCAATGCCCGATCCCGCAGCTATCCTCCGCAGCGCGAAGACGGTGCTCGTACTTGAAGATATTGTCGATCACACCAACGTAGGGGCCGCGTTTCGCAATGCTGCCGGGATCGGTGCGGATGCGGTGTTCGTGACGCCGGAATGCGCTGATCCGCTCTATCGTCGCAGCGTGCGGGTGTCTATGGGTACGGTGCTGCAGGTGCCCTGGACCAGGCTCCCCAAGTGGTCCGAGGCGGGGCCGCTGTTTCGCGAGTACGGTTTTGAGATCGCAGCATTGGCGCTGGATGAGGATGCGGTGACGCTGCGGAATTTTGCGGCGAAACGCCCGGAAAAAGTCGCGCTGCTATTGGGAACAGAAGGCCACGGGCTCAGCCGTGCCGCGCTCGCCGAATCCGGGCATAAGATTGTCATTCCCATGCACCACGAGGTGGACTCGCTCAATGTCGCGGCTACCTCCGCCGTTGCCCTCTATGCGCTGCTTGACGATGATCCCACGGCATTCAAGACCGAAACGGACCTGTCGGTGGGTATGGATACGGTTGAAAAGTAAGTTCTTAGTTCACGAAAGCGAGGCCGAGTTTCTGCATGAGTAGCGTTCCGATGGCATCGAATCGTACAGCTCATCAGGTTGGTACCTACGCCGCCGAACACCTCTCGCCGGCGTTTCCAAACCGCGCACCCCGTGGCACCGCCGGAAGCCTGCGTGCCTGGCAACAGGAGGCGCTGGACCTCTACCTGCAGAAGAAGCCGCGCGACTTTCTCGCAACCGCGACGCCCGGCGCCGGTAAGACGACCTTCGCGCTTCGCATCGCGACAGAACTACTTGCCGACGCGACGGTCAATCGGGTGATTGTGGTAGCGCCGACCGACCACCTCAAGACGCAGTGGGCGGAGGCGGCCGCCCGCGTCGGTATTCGGCTCGATCCGAAGTTCAGCAATAACCAGGGTGGTGTCTCACGTGAGTACCACGGGGTGGCCGTGACCTACGCCCAAGTTGCGATGAAGCCCTATCTGCACGAACACCTGTGCGGTTCCGCCCGGACGCTGGTGATCATGGATGAGATTCACCACGGCGGTGACAGCCTCACCTGGGGTGATGCGCTGCACGATGCCTATGAGCACGCCGATCGGCGGCTGTCTCTGACCGGAACTCCGTTTCGTTCGGACACGGCACCGATTCCTTTCGTGCGCTACGAACGAGACGGTGAAGGTATCCGCGTCTCGCAGGCGGATTACACATACGGGTATGGAAATGCTCTTGCGGACGGTGTCGTGCGTCCGGTCATGTTCATGGCGTATTCCGGGAACGTGCGCTGGCGGGATACCTACGGTGAAGAGATGGCGGCGGGGCTCGCCGACGACAACACCAAAGACATCGTTTCGCAGGCCTGGCGCACGGCGCTTGACCCGAATGGTGACTGGATCCAGCAGGTCATTCAGGCAGCTGATCAACGGTTAACCGAAATTCGCCAGGACGTGCCGGATGCCGGTGGGCTCGTGATTGCCACCGATCACGAAGCGGCGCGTGGTTATGCGGCGCTGATCGAACACCTCACCGGTACCAAACCCGCGCTTATTTTGAGTGATGATCCCGGCGCCTCGGATCGTATTTCGAGTTTTGCCGCCTCGAACGAACGCTGGATGGTCGCGGTGCGGATGGTTTCCGAGGGTGTTGACGTGCCACGCTTGTGCGTGGGCGTCTATGCCACGAGCTCATCCACGCCGCTGTTCTTTGCGCAGGCAATTGGTCGATTCGTGCGGGCCCGGCGCAAGGGTGAAACCGCAACAGTGTTCATCCCTTCGGTCCCCAAGCTTGCGGCGCTCGCTCACGAGCTCGAACTCGAACGGGATCACGCGCTTGACCGGCGCACCAAAGAGGAAGAAAACCTCGGCGCGGGGATGACCGAAGAGGAGAGGGAACTCGCCGAAGCCCAAAAGGAAGATCAGGCTTCGAGTGAATTGACGACTTATAAGTTCGAGGCGCTCTCTTCAGAAGCGCAGTTTGAACGGGTGCTCTATGACGGCGGTGATTTTGGCTACGCGGCCGAAGTCGGCTCGCTTGAAGAGCTCGAGTACCTGGGCCTGCCGGGCATCCTGGAGGCAGAAGAAGTCTCTGCGGTTCTCGAGGCGAGGGCGAAAAAGCAGGAGAGCATCCAAGACGCCCGTGCCAATCGGAAGCTTCACGATGGGCACCAGACGGTGCAGCCGCTGCACCGCACCCTCAAGGAACAGCGCACGCTGCTGAATTCACTGGTGGGTCTCTATGCCCGGCAAAAAGAACTGCCGCACGGGAAGGTGCACGGTTGGTTGCGAGCCACCTGCGGAGGGCCGGCGGTGGCGCAGGCCACCTCGCACCAGATTCAACAGCGCATCGATCTGCTGCGCAAGAAGCTGCACTGAGTAGTAGCGAACGGGAAGCGGTGCCGAGAAGTTGCGCCGAGAGGCTGCAATACGCCCGGTGCTTGACCGCAGTGCTTCGGGCTACCGTTCAGCTTGATGTTCCCGTCGAGCCTTGCGGATCTTATGCACGATGTACCAGAGGATGACCGACGCCACGACGGCGATCACGATGTATTGGAACCAGCCCGCGGCTTGCTCGAGGACCTCCCAATTCGATCCGAGTGCGAATCCGCCGTACACGAAAATGGTGTTCCAGATTGCCGAGCCACAGAGGGTGAGGAGCCCAAACTTCCACCAGGACATTCGCTCCACACCGGCTGGAATCGAGATCAGCGAGCGAAAGATGGGCACCATGCGTCCGAAGAAGACGGTCCAATAGCCATGCTTATTGAACCAGCCGATGGTCTTATCAATGTCATCCCGATCGACCAGCGGCAACATACTGAGGAGCTTTACCGTACGGTCGTGGCCCAACCAGGCACCGAGCCCGTACAGCGCGTAAGCGCCTAATACCGAGCCCGCAGTTGCCCAGATGAGCGCAGCCACCCAGGTGAACTGCCCGGCGGCACTGCCAGCGGTAAAACCTGCGAGCGGCAAGATTATTTCCGAGGGGATGGGCGGGAACAGATTCTCGAGAAACACCAGTAATGCGACACCGGGTGCCCCGAGGAAGTTCATCAGGGACACCGCCCAATCGCCGATGGCTCCAAACGCTGAGGGCTCGGTGGCGGATTGGCTGAGCACGGTGGTTAGGGAAGTCACTCGGCAAGCCTAGCCACGGGGAGTGTCTTGCACCCGGGGGTTTTCCGGAACCTTTGCTTCCGTCGTTGTTGCCGGGGGAGTGTCCGCGGGATAAGCAAATCGAACCCGTCTTTCGGCCACATTGGCTTCGACGAGCCGAACGCGGATGCGCTTGCCGTGTGGAACATCGCCGCGGCACTGTGCAATTACCGGCGGCTGATAGACGAAGATTTCAGCATGGTGATCACCATCGCCGCCGCGGAGTAGACCCGCGTCAAACACTTCGTTCACGGAGTCTCGTAGGGCCACTGCCTCGGCGAGATTGATGGCTTCATTCTCCACTGCAGCGGAGCGCTGTCCGGAGGACTGCAGCAGACCGGGTAGCTCCGGTAACGCTTCGAGTATCTCCGGCGGCACACTACCGGTGATTGAGAGATCTTTCTCGCGCAGATCTACCCAGTGCTCGCCGTAGCTAAGGCACGCTTCGCTGACAAAGCGGTCGCCAAGCCTGCGGATGGGTGCAGTGGCATGCGCGTATTCACTTGCGACCCCGGCATGCCAGGTGGATTCGGCCGTTGGACGTTCAGTGAAGGCTAGGTATCCTGATCCACGCAATAGTCTTGTCGCCGCCGAATTGAGCGCGAGGGTAGCCGGATCCGTCGGGTCAAGGCTTGCCAAAAGCATGCCGGGGGAGTCGGCTGAATTTACGCGGATGCCGAGAGCCCGAGCAGCGCGAAAGAATCGCGCCACGGTTTCGTCATCGGGGGCCGGTAGCGTCCGCAACAGGCCTACGCCACCGGCGAGCATGATGCGCGCGGCAGCGAATCCCGTTGCGAGCGAGCACTCGGCATTCCACGCATCCATCCGTGTGCGTGGCTCGAGCCGCAACTGCCACGCGGTGCCATCGAATTCCAGATCCTGCTCGGGCAATTGCAATTCAATTGCGCCGCGGGCACGGCCCCGTTCCTCGCGCAGGGCACCAAATTCGGGAAGCAGAGCTATCGGCTCGGGAAGACGCTCACCGAGGTCATACTGCCCCTGCAGCGTGGGGTAGTCGAGACGTTCGCGCACGTGGATGAGCGCGCGGCGTACGCGAGCACGTGTGAGCGCCGCGGTGCTGTCAAACTCGAGTTGCCACAGTACGGCGGGCCGATCTTCACTGGCAACCAGGCTGGCGATTGATTCGCTCAGGATGCGCGGATGCAGTGGCACGTTGCCATCGGGAAGATAGACGGTTTCACCGCGCCGACGAGCCTCAACATCAACCGGATCACCGGGGCGGACAAACGCGCCCACATCAGCGATAGCGTAGTAGAGCGTGAACCCCTCGGACGCTACTTCGGTACCGCGGCGAATCAGCACCGCCTGGTCGAGGTCCTTGGAACCCGGTGGATCAATGGTGACAAAGGGCAGATCGCGTGCATCCACGCGGGCATCGGCGAACGCATCCTGAGCCCGCGCAGCGGCAGTCTCCACTGCCTCCGGGAACTCTGTGGCGAGGTCGTATTTCTCACGAATCGGCCCAAAGTCAAGGTCGGCAATGGTCATTGTTGCTGACGACTGACTATTCTCAGGGTGTGCGCTTGAGGTCTCACTCATGTCGCGAGGCTAGCGCAACCGAATCTCGCCGCACTGGCAATGCCGTCCACGGAGGAAATGGAATTGGCCCCGGAGAGATTCTCATCTCTCCGGGGCCAACTGCTCCGCGTGCGCGAAGGGGGACTTGAACCCCCACGACCTAATACGGTCACTAGCACCTCAAGCTAGCGCGTCTACCAATTCCGCCACCCGCGCGAAGTGTGTTTCCATTTGCTTTTCAACTCCTGGGCACGAAGGAATACATTAGCAATACTTTTCGGGAGCACGCAAATCGAAGTTTCCGTGTCGGCGTGTTGCGTTGTAAATATGGGAAACACGCCGATTCATTAGGCTAGGGCCATGACCTCGGAAAACGCACTTCTTCAGGACCCAACAGTGGTCGCTACCCGCGACCTGATTCGTATCAACACCACCAACTGGGGTGGTGGCAAGAGCGAGGGGGAGCGGGAAGCCGCCGAGTATTTGGAAGCCCGACTGAAGGGCATGGGGCTCGAGACCACGGTCTTCGAGTCCGAGCCGCGACGCACCTCCGTGGTTGCGCGGGTTGCAGGGCGGAATCCAGACAAGCCCGCCTTGGTCGTGCACGGGCACACGGATGTGGTGCCGAGTAACGCGGCCGACTGGAGCGTTGATCCCTTCCGTGCCGAGGTAAAGGACGGTTGCATCTGGGGCCGCGGCGCCGTGGACATGAAAAATATGGATGCCATGATCGTCACGGCTCTCGAGCAGATTCAGGCGCAGGGCCAGCAGCCCGAGCGGGATCTCATCATCGCGTTCTTCGCCGATGAAGAAGACGGCGGCAAGCTTGGGGCTCACTATGCGGTAACCGAATTCCCCGAGCTCTTTGCCGGAGCCACCGAAGCGATTAGCGAGGTGGGCGGTTATTCCGTCGCGGTGGATGGCAAGCGCGCATATCTCCTGCAGACCGGCGAAAAGGGGATGCTGTGGTTCCGGCTGCGATCGAAGCGGCTCGCCGGACACGGCTCGCGGTTTATCGCCCGCGAGGACAATGCCGTCACCGCTCTCGCTGAGGCGCTGGTGCGACTCACCAAGCATGACTGGTCCATGCGTCTTACGGAGACCACCCGGGGCACCATCGAAGCGTTGTGTGTGCTCACCGGTGAGGACCCTACGCAAATTTCCCCGGATGAAATTGTGCTGCGCACGGGTTCCGCATCCAGTTGGCTGACCGCATCCCTGCGAACCACCGTGAACCCGACCATGCTCGATGCCGGCTACAAGGTCAACGTGATTCCCGCTGAGGCGATGGTGGCGATTGACGCGCGACCCCTGCCAGGGGAGGAAGGCGCGTTTCTCGAGCAGGTACGCGAGATCGTCGGTCCGGACATCGAGGTGGAAATCGATTGGGAGTTCCTCGGTACCGAGGCACCGTCCTCGGGGCCGCTGGTGGATGCCGCGCTCGGCGCGCTGGACCGTCACGATCCGGGAGCGATCATCATTCCGTATCTGCTGCCAGCCGGCACCGACAATAAGTCCCTGGCGCGGCTGGGGATCAACGGCTACGGCTTTGCGCCGCTGAAGCTCCCGCTCGACTTGGACTTCCCAGCGATGTTCCACGGTGTCGACGAACGTGTGCCGCTCGAATCGCTCGTCTTCGGTCGTGAGGTGCTGGCAGACTTTTTGCTGAGCTACTAGGGGCGTACACTTACCCGCTGGTGTTGAAGCAATCGAAAAGGTCGGGTGCATGAGCTGGTTTGATGCAATCGTGTTGGCGATCGTCCAGGGACTCACGGAGTTCCTTCCGATCTCATCCAGCGCCCACGTGCGCATTGTTGGTGAGTGGATCGGTAATGCTGATCCCGGCGCGACGTTTACGGCCATCATCCAGATCGGTACCGAACTCGCGGTGCTCGTGTTCTTCTGGCAAGACATCGTGCGGGTGATTCGCCATTGGTGGGGTTCGCTGCGCGGCAAGGTGCCGAAAAACGATCCGGATGCACGGATGGGGTGGCTCATCATCATCGGTTCGATCCCGATCGTGCTGCTCGGAGTGCTGCTGCAGGACTTCATCCGCTCACAGTTCCGCTCGCTGTGGATCGTGGCGACCACGCTGATCGTCTTCGGGATCATCTTGGGAATCGCGGATGTGCTCGGCAAACGAGAGAAGCAACTCGACAAGCTCGATGTGAAAGACGGCATCATTTACGGGTTCGCTCAAGCACTCTCGCTGATCCCCGGGGTATCTCGTTCTGGCGGCACGATTACCGCGGGCCGACTCATGGGCTACGACCGTCCCTCAGCGGCACGATATTCCTTCCTGCTGGCGATTCCAGCCGTCCTCGGCTCCGGAGGTTACGAGCTCTACAACGCCTTGACGGAGTCATCGGATGCCACCGCAATCGCGTGGGGTCCCACGATCCTGGCCACGATCATCGCGTTCATAGTGGGCTGGGTGGTCATTAAGTTCCTCATGAAGTGGGTGGAAACCAGAAGCTTCATGCCGTTTGTGATCTATCGAATCGCGCTGGGAACGCTGCTGTTCGTGCTGCTCGCGTTCGGGGCAATTGACCCGCTTTCAGGAGCCGCCTAACAACTGCGTAAACTGGGCGCGTGATTCTCGCAAAAACATGGACTTCGCCCGAAGTGCCGACGCTTACCGGCACCCCCATCCCAGTGACACTGTTCAACACCGCAACCGAACAAGTTGAGGTGGTGAAGACTCAGGATGGAGTTGCGCGGCTCTATGTTTGTGGCATCACGCCCTATGACGCCACGCACTTGGGCCACGCCGCCACCTACCTGGCGTTCGACACGCTGGTCCGTGCCTTGAAGCAGGCAGGCGTACCGGTGGAGTACTCGCAGAACATCACGGATGTGGATGACCCGCTGTTCGAGCGCGCTGACGCCACGAACGTGGACTGGCGACAGCTCGCGGCTGACCAGACCGACCTTTTCCGAAGTGACATGGCTGCGCTTCGGGTGATCGCCCCGAACTCCTATGTGCGGGTGCAGGATGTCATCGCCGAGATCGCGGCGGGCGTGGGGGTACTCCTCGAGAGCGGTATCGGGTATACCGTCCCCACCGAGGATGCCGAGGGTGAAGACGTGTACTTCGACCTCAGCGCGAGCCAAAATAGCGATCTGTACACGCTTGGTGGCATGAGCCATTTCTCACCACAGCAACTTGATGAAGCCTTTGTTGAGTTCGGCGGAGACCCGAACCGCCCCGGCAAGCGCTCACCGCTAGACCCGCTGCTGTGGCGGGCACGCCGTGATGGTGAGCCGAGTTGGCCTTCCCCCGCGGGCGAGGGTCGACCCGGCTGGCACGTCGAATGTGCGGTCATCGCGACCGGCACGCTGGGCAACACCGTCAGCGTGCAGGCCGGAGGGCGTGACCTGCGTTTTCCGCACCATGAAATGACGGCGGCGCACGCTTCGGCCATCACCAATGAGCCCTTCACCGAGCACTATGCCCATGCTGGGCTTGTTGCCTACGAGGGCACCAAGATGTCCAAATCGTTGGGGAACCTCGTACTCGTGTCGAAGCTCATCGAAGCCGGTCACGACCCCGCTGCGGTGCGCCTCACTGTGCTGGCTCACCACTACCGGGAAAATTGGGAGTGGTTTGACGCCGAACTCGACGCGGCCACGGAGCGACTGCGCACGTGGCGTGAGGCAGCCGACCGAGCGGAGGCATCGCATCCCGCCTCGGACTACCCGCAGCAAATTCGCGAGGCAGTTGCCTCCGATCTCAACACCCCAAAGGCAATCGAGCTTGTGGATGCTTGGGCACTCGAAACGCAGCCTGACTCGGCAGTTCTTGACGTAGTCGACGCGCTTTTGGGTATTTCGCTTACAGCGTAGGGAGCTTGAAGCGGCGCATCCTGTCCCGAGGAATCGGGGTCGGGTTGCGCCGCTTTGCTGTCTACCAGATCGCTGTCTGGCGAATCGCTGTCCGCCGAACCGCTAACTGCGGGGTCGGTTGTCGCGGTCGCCATCCTCGTCAGAGTCCTGATCTTTCGCCAGGAAACGCTCAAACTCCGCCGCAATGGCCTCGCCGGTGGCGGCCTCAGAATCGACCACATCACGGGCCTCTTCTAGGTACCGGACATAGGTTTTCAGATCCTCATCCGCATCCACCGCATCGGTAATCTGCTGTTCCCAGGTGATCGCTTCCGCGAGCAGTTCGCTGCGGTCATAGTCGAACCCGAGTAGCTCGGTGAGCTTGTCCATGATCGCGAGCTGCGCCTTCGGCGAAGAATGGTCGGCATTGCTCGTGTAATGGGGGACGGATGCCCACATCGAGACCACCTGTACGCCAGCTTCGCGCGCGGCGTGCGCAAGGACTCCGGGAATTCCAGTCGGGCCTTCATATTTGGAGGCCTCGATGTGGAGGCTATTGCGCACCTGGGCGTCATCGCTCGTGAGGAACACCTGAATGTCCCGCGTGTGTGGAGTGTCGGCCAGCAGTGCCCCGACAATCACCACGCGCGTGATGGACTCGCGCTCGATGACCTCGATGATTTCTTGCGCATAGCTGCGCCACCGCAGTGAGGGTTCACTGCCGGTGAGGGTGTAAATCCGGTGCACATCGGGGTTCGTTTCGGCTTCATCAATTGGCTGAGGAATGATTGGGCCGGTAATCGTCGATGCCGGCCAGCGGATGACGCGGTCCCCATTCACGTCGAACTCGGACCGCGGCCGCATTGCCGAGAAGTCGTAGTAGTCCTCATCATCGATTCTTCGGACCACTCGGTTCACGCCAATGTGGCGTTGCAGCTCATTTACCGCCTCGCTTGCAGCCTCACCGGCATCGCTCCATCCGAGCATCGCCAGCACCAGGGTCCGGCCAGCACGAAATGGGGTAGGGCGCGAGGAATCCGTCACGATGTGTACTCCTGAAAATTGGGAACGCTTCTATCAAGCCTACGATGCGAACCAAGCCACGTAGACTAGAAGGATATGACCGCGAACACTCCCGCGGCCGTTCTTTGGGATATGGACGGCACGCTTGTCGAAACCGAACGCTATTGGATCATGGCCCAGTCCGGCTTGATGGTGCGTCACGGCTTACCGCCCCTGACCCCTGAACAAGACGAAGCCCTCGTGGGTTCATCGCTGCAGAGTGCGGCGGCAATGTTCCGCGATCTTGGTGTGCCACTGAGCATTCCAGAAATCATGGACACTGTCTCCAACGAAGTGATTGAGCTCGTGGGAAACGGGGTGAGTCTGCGACCGGGTGCGCTGGAGCTCTTGAATGACCTGCACAAGCACGAGATTCCCACGGCAATCGTCACCAACTCCGGCCGGGACCTGGTGGATGCGGTGCTTCCGCACCTGGGTGGCCACGAATTTTCGCAGATCGTGACATTCGAAGATGTTGAACATGGCAAACCCCACCCCGAGGGCTACCTCCTCGCAGCCGAGAAACTCGGAGTCGCGAGCGAGCACTGCATCGTGCTGGAAGACTCGGTAAACGGCCTCGGGGGAGCGATCGCGGCAGGCTCAGTGCCGATCGGGATCCCCTTCGAACTCGATCTGCAGCCCAACGAAAGCTTCATCCGCCTCGAAACGCTCGCGGGCATCGGCTGGCGCGACCTGCAGTCGCTCTTTGCCGAGTTCCGCAACGCGACGGCTCGACGCTAGCCGCGCATCCACCACCACGATTCTCAAATCGCCGCTTAAGAAACGAGATTAATGCACGCTGCGCCAGCATCCGGCCCCTTCCGCGCAGGCGAACGGGTACAGCTCACCGACCCCAAGGGTCGCCCGACCACTGTGTGGCTCGAACCCGGTTCGGCAATGCACTCGCACCAGGGCACAATCCGCCACGAACAGCTCATTGGGCTTTCGGACGGCTCCGTGGTTGAAACGAGTGAGGGGGTGCCGTTTCTCGCTTTGCGACCCTTGCTCTGGGATGTGGTGATGTCGATGCCGCGCGGCGCGGCAATCATCTATCCCAAGGATGCCGCAATGATCCTCGCGAAGGCCGATATTCGTCCCGGCGTTCGGGTGGTCGAAGCGGGTGTGGGCTCGGGCGGGCTATCGATGTGGATTCTGCGGGCGCTTGCCGGCACGGGTGAACTCAAGAGCTTTGAACGGCGCCCGGAATTTGCCGAAGTAGCCCACGGCAATGTCGTCAGCGTCATTGGCGAGGAACCGCAGAACTGGGAAATTGTGCTGGGTGACCTTGCGGATGCGCTGCCGGAGACCTACGCTCCCGGCACGGTGGATCGCGTGGTGCTCGACATGTTGGCGCCGTGGGAATGTCTGCCTGCGGTTTCGGAGGCGCTCGTCGCCGGTGGGGTGCTGCTGTGCTACGTGGCCACCGCCACCCAGCTCTCGCGCGTGGCCGAAGAGATTCGTGCCACCGGGATGTTTACCGAACCGGAAGCTGACGAAACGATGGTGCGTGGTTGGCACGTGCAGGGATTAGCCGTACGGCCTGACCACCGTATGGTGGCCCACACTGGCTTCTTGATCACGGCACGAAGGCTCGCGCCGGGTACCGTGCTGCCAGCGAAGCAGGTGCGTGGGTCAAAGACGCCAGCCTCGCTCGAAGACACCGAGGCCTGGACGCCCAGTGATGACGCAGCCTGGAACCCGGAAGCGGTCGGGGAGCGACAGGCGAGTGATCGCATCCTCCGCAAGCGTGGACGCGAGGCACAACAGGGCGCGGCGGCAGCAGTTGCCGCGCAATCAGCGGCTGCTTCACCTGCGGAGGACATAATGGACAGCGGCAATTCACCGGAAGACGGTGCCGAAATTCAAGAAGGAAAGGCGACCGAGTGACCGCCACAGCAATCCGTAAGTCCGCCCTCGCCGGGCTCGGCATCGTTTCGATCCTCGCCCTGAGCGCGTGTGCTCAGGTTCCCGCGAGCGATCAGGTGTCCGCCTGCGAACCGACGACAAACTTCCAGGTTGAGCGCAGCGGTGAGGGTGACGGACAGGTGATTACCGAAGGGGCAATCACTGCGTTTGACCTCACTGTGGCCTTCGAAGACGGCACCGAAATCATTCCGCAGACGGCAGTCGTGGATATGGGTGACGGCACTGCGAGCCCCGCGAATCTCAACTACCTCTCGGCCTTCCCTCTGGCAGCCTTCGGCGGTATGAGCGTGGACTTGTCCTCGGTGGGCGAAGCCCTGCGCTGTGCTCAAGCCGGCCAGCAGGTCAATGCCACTATGCGAGTGGACCAATTCTTCCCGGAAGAGCTTTCCGCATCCATGGGTGATGATCTGAACAGCCAGAACGTCATCGTGACGGCAAATATCGACTCGGTCTACCATTCGGCGGCCACCGGGCGAATCAATCCGCAGCAGAACGGTATTCCCGCCGTGGTGAGCGCCCCGGACGGTACCCCGGGCGTAACGATGCCGCAGGAATCCGCGCCGACTGAGCAGCGCGTGGGCGTAACGATTAACGGATTCGGCGCACCGGTGACCGAAGGCCAAAAACTCACCCTGCATTTGAGCGCCTTTACCTGGACCGACAGCACGCAGATTTTGACCACCTGGGGTAATGCCGGTCCGGCACTGCAGCTGCTGGCGGGTGCCGGTGACGGGTTCTACGACATCAGCACGGAATTGATCGGCAAGAGCGTGGGTTCGCAAGTGGTAATCGTGCTGCCAGCCAGCACGATCGCTGCCGACACGGAAAGCGACTTTGGGAGCGACCTCGGCTCCGGCGACGCGGTCGTCTTCGTCATCGACATTCTCGGCGCGGAATAATCTCCCACACTTTTTGACTCCTTAGAGAATAGAAATTGCTACCTATGCGTTCACGCTCTTCTCTGCTGCTGGCTAGCGCTCTCAGCCTCGCGTTGCTTCTGAGCGGCTGCTCAGGCAGCTCCAATCCGGAAGCCTCCGCTCCCGCCGTCGAAGACACCGGAGTCGCACCGAGTTATGAGGTCGTCGACGGAGGCGATGCAATCGCTGCCGCCACGATTTCCGAGAACTTCGGTGATACGCCAGAGGTAACTGCTCCGGGTGCGGATCTTGTGGGGGAACTCATGGAGCGAACCATCGTCGTGGACGGGGGCGGCGAGGCGATCACGAGCGAGTCGACCGTGGTCTGGAAGGAACAGATCTACGACCTCGGAACCGGCGAAGCCGCCACCGAGTTCTCGAGTCAAGGCCCGATTGATCTCAGCAATCCGGAGCTACCCGAATACGTGGTCGCGGCTTTGGATGGTGTGCCCTCGAATTCTCGAATCGGTCTGGTTATCCCTGCCGCAGTCATGCTCGGCACGACGACCGGCTCCGAAAACGTGGACCCGATGCTCCTCATCCTCGACGTGCAAAGCATCGAAGACGGTGCCGCCGCCAATGGCACACCACAGGAAGCCACCCAGTCACTCGTGACCACCTCGGCGAATCCGGGCGAAGCACCCACGATTGAAGTGCACTCAGACCAGCCAGAACCCACCGAACAGGTCATTGACGTGACCATCAAGGGAGACGGCGCCACGGTGGAAGCCGGCGACTACGTCACCGTGCAGTACACGGGGCTCCTCTTTAGCGACGGGACCGAGTTCGACTCGAGTTGGACCAGGGGCGGCACCCCGATTTCCTTCTCGACCACGGGCGTCGTCGAAGGCTTTGCGAACGCGCTGGTCGGTCAGACGGTCGGCTCGCGCATCACGACGGTGTTCCCAGCGGAGCTTGGCTATGGTGACAGCGAATCTGCGTCGATCCCGGCCGGATCCACACTCGTGTTCGTAGTCGACATTATCGAGACGCTCTAGCGAGGAACCACAACGTCACCCATGGCAGCATCTTCCCCGGTAAGACGAGCTCTGTCGCCCAATCACGCGCGACAGGTGCGGCTACTGATTCGGCTATTGGAGTCACCGCGGCCGCTTTCGGCGCGGGAGATCTATACCTCGGTGGATGAGTACCGCGAGCGGTTCAACCCGCAAGGGGATAACTCGAGTCTCGAGAAGATGTTTGAGCGGGATCGGGAAGCGCTCGCCCAAACGGGGATTGAGATTGGTACGGTACCTGACCCTAAGACTCCTGGCGATCGGGCCCAGTGGCGCTATGCCGTGGTGCAGGATGCTGCCGGTGGCGCCAGCGTTGACCTCACGGCCGAAGAGGTACTGCTGGTGGATGAGGCCACGGCAGCCTGGCTTGACCCGAGCCTGCACAGCGATGCGCGATTGACCTATGTCAAGTTACTTGGGCAGGCCGATTCCGGGGCGACGCCGGCGGGCTCGGTGCCTCGAACTGTTATCTCGACGCCGCCGGTATTCGGGGCGCTCCGGGATGCGGTCGCGCGGTCACAGCAGATTCGCTTTGACTACCTCAAACATCGGGCGAGCCAGCCCGAAACCCGGCAGGTCGACGCACTAGCGCTCTTCAGCCACCGCGGGCGCTGGCTCCTGCACGGTTATGATCACCTTCGCGAGGCACCTCGTAACTTCCTGCTCAAGCGCATCCTCTCGGACGTTGTAGAAGTGGGCAGCCACAATCGCCAGCAGGTTGACACCGGCGCCCTCATCGCAAGCCTTGAAGAGATCGCGGCCCGGCAGGCGGTCACCGTGCAAGTCAAGGCGAATAGCGAAGCTGAGGTGAGACTGCGAGCCCGCGCACAGTCAACGACTGCAGCTCCCGATCCCGCCCAGGGCACGCAGCCGCAGGACCGCGCCACCACCTGGCATGAACTGGTTATTCACGATTGGGATCTCGGGCTCCTTGCGGATGAACTCGCCGGGATGGGGACCGCAGTGCGCGTCCTCTCGCCCGATGAGGTGGTCGAAGGTGTGCGTGAGCGGCTAACCCGGATGCTGGGTGAGCATCGAGATGCGACCGCCACGGGAAATCAGGCAGCTGCGAAACAGGACGGCGTGGAGGACGCGGATGGCTGAATCAACCAAGGTCGACCCGGTTCTGGTGACCTCGGTGCTCGACTATCTTCGTCGTAGCGAGCACGGTTACGACCTCGACGAGATGGCGGAACATTTTGGTCTCCCCGCCACGCGGATGATCGGGATTATTGACTTTCTCTGGACGCTGGAGTTCCCCGATTCCTCGCTCAACGGGCATGAGCACATGTTCGACTTCGACGCGGACGGCCTGGCAGCAGAGGACCCGTGGGTAAAACTGACGCACGATCCCGCGGCGAAAGTAACCCGGAGGTTTCAGCCGCAAGAGCTTGCCACGGTGCTCACCGGGCTGTCGACACTTCGAGACTTTCGGAACCCCGAGGAGACCGAAATCCTCGACCGGCTTACCGCGAAGCTCCTCGGCCAAGAAGCTTCCGATAGTGTGGCCGAGAAAATTGAGGCACCGGTAGTCGCGGCGATGCGTCGAGCGCTTGACCGGAGCACGCAACTGCAATTCAGCTACTTCCGGGAGTTTGCGGATGCTCCCGAGACCCGTACCGTCGACCCACTACGCATCGAGGTGCGCGGTGCCATGGTGTACTTACTGGCGTATTGCCACTTGCGCGAGGGGATGCGCTGGTTCCGGCACGATCGCATCCTCACCTTCACCGAACTCGATGAGCCGATCGGACAGTATTCGGAGCAGGATCGCAATCAACCGCTGCAGGTGCGTGGCCAGGGGCTGCAGCGAGTCGACGCCGCCATCGCTCCGTGCGTGTTTGCCGCGCTGCGCCCCTATCTGGATGCACGGGATTTTCCACCGTTGGACAGCGATGGTTTCTCTCGCTGCTCGATTGTGTTTCGATCCCTGCACGTGGCTGCCCGCTTGGCCGCCGAAAATGCGGGAGCGTTCATGATTGAAGGGCCCGCCGAGGCAAGAAGCTTCATGGTTCGCTGGGCGCAAGAGGCGCTCAGCGGTGGCAGCACGCTTTCGAGCCCGAAGGCGTAGACTTGAGCATTATGCCGTGGTGGTCTTGGGTACTGATTTGGGTGGGACTCGTGGTCCTGCTCCTTGCCGTACTCGTCGTCGGCGCAATCTGGTTGTGGCGAAAGCTCAATGCCGTCCTGCCTGAGATCGAGCGACTTGATCTCATCCAGCAGGAACTTGCCGAAGTCGCTGAACAAGCGACGGTTCCGTATGAACCCCGGAAATCCGCGATACTGCGCCCAACGCGACAGGTTCTGGATGAACGGGAAGCCTTCGTCGAAGCAAGAGACGACCGCCGCGAAGCGCGCCGAGAAGAAAAACTCGAACGTGCCAATGCACTGATCCACGCCAACCCGATGCAGTTTAAGCATCTGGCCACGCACCCTAAGAAGGGATAACTCATGCCTTTTGGCAACCTCAGTGGATGGACCTTCGTCATCATCCTGATTATCGTGCTGCTCCTTTTTGGCGCACCGAAGTTGCCGAAGCTCGCCAAGAGCCTCGGTGAGTCAATGCGAATCTTCAAGGGTGAAATGAGCACCATGAAAAAGGAATCGAATGATCGCGCTGCGGGGGATTCGGAGCAAGACGGTTCGAATGTGTCCGGTGCAGATCGAGGCGCAACCAGCACACCGCCAGCAAGCACGCCACCAGCAAATACCCCACTATCCGATACACCACCGTCGAACACCCAGGCCGACGGTAACGACAACTCCACGAGGTAGTCGCCATGGCGGCTACGCCGCGGAACCGGTCAGCTACGTCGCGGAAGCGCAATCCCGAAGGCCGGATGCGGCTTGTTGAGCACCTGATTGAGTTCCGCAACCGGCTGATCATTTCTGCGATTGCCATCGCCATAGGCATGGTCGCAGGGTTCTTCCTCACGGATATCGTTCTTGACCTCATTCGTCGACCCATTGAGACACTGCAGGAGACTCGCGAGGGCCGCGTTTCAATTAACTTCGGCAACGTCACCACCGGGTTCGATCTGCGGCTGCAGATCGCGCTCACGCTCGGCATCGTGGTGTCTTCACCGGTCTGGCTCTATCAGACCTGGATGTTCCTCATGCCCGGCCTCAAGAAGGGGGAGCGGCGCTACATCATCGGCTTCCTCGGAGCTGCCATTCCGCTATTCCTTGGTGGCGTTGCGCTCGGCTTCATCCTGATGCCACGGATGATCGAGGTGATGGCGATGTTCGTTCCTGAGAAAGACACGGTCTTCTACGACGCCAAGACCTATTACTCCTTTGTACTGACACTCTGCCTAGCCGTGGGCGTAGCCTTCGTGGTCCCCGTCATCCTGGTGATGCTGAACTTCGCGGGGATACTCGCCGGCAAGACGATCCTTGGTGGCTGGCGTTGGGCAATCTTGATCGCGGCACTCTTCGGCGGGATTTCAACCCCTGCCGCCGATGTTCTCAGCATGGTGCTGCTCATGTTGCCTATGATCGCGCTGTATTTCGCTGCGGTCGGAATCGCGCTGCTGCATGACAAGCGACAGGCCAAACGGGATGCGAAACTGAGGGAAAACCTACTGGGGTCCAGTGAGATGAGCAGGGGAGACTAGCTTGACGGAGCTCAGCGCCGCGGAACGATTCGCGCGAGCGAAAAAACGCAGTCGATTTCCGGAGTTCGAGCTGTTCAAGAGCCTGCAGCGCTTCGATCTCGACGAATTTCAGGCGCACGCCTGCGAATCCCTCGAGGAAGGCAATTCGGTGCTGGTCGCCGCGCCCACCGGAGCTGGAAAAACGATCGTCGCCGAGTTCGCGGTTTTTCTGGCGATGCGCGATCCGAACGCAAAGATCTTCTATACCGCGCCCATCAAGGCACTCTCGAATCAGAAGTATCGCGAATTCGTTGCCGACTACGGGGCCAGCGAAGTGGGTCTGCTTACTGGCGACGTGAATATCAACTCGCAAGCGCGCATTGTGGTGATGACGACCGAAGTGCTGCGCAACATGATCTACGCGGGCAGCGATCTGATGCACGACCTCGCCTATGTGGTGATGGACGAGGTCCACTATCTGGCCGATCGTTTTCGCGGCGCGGTGTGGGAAGAGATCATCATCCACCTGCCGAGTGAGGTGCGGTTGGTGTCCCTGTCGGCGACGGTGTCCAACGCCGAGGAATTCGGCGACTGGCTGCAGGCGGTCCGCGGCGATACGCAGGTCATCGTTTCCGAAATTCGACCGACTCCGCTGTATCAACACGTGCTCGTGGGGTCGCAACTACACGATCTTTTTCGCACAAAACGGGATCAGCTCACCGATCAGGTGAATCCCGACCTCGTACGGGCGGTCCAACAGTTTCGCGGCACCGGGGGTCACGGGCGATCGCGTCGCGGTGGCAGGGCCGGGCAAGTCGCACGGTACACCCCAAGGCTCGATCGGGGGCCATTCGTCGAGATGCTCGATGACTACGACCTCTTGCCGGCAATCTTCTTTATTTTCTCGCGCGCCGGTTGCGATGCTGCGGTGCAGCAAGTCGTCAACTGGGGGGTACGGCTCACGACCAGGCAGGAAGCCGACGAAATTCGGTGGATCGTGGAGGAGCGCACGCGGAACATCCTGGAGGAAGACCTCACCGCGCTCGGCTTTTGGGAATGGCGGGATGCGCTCGAACGCGGCGTGGCTGCGCACCACGCGGGCCTGCTGCCCGCGTTTAAGGAGATTGTCGAAGAACTGTTCCAAGGCAAGCTCGTGAAGGTCGTCTTCGCGACCGAAACCCTCGCGCTCGGTATTAACATGCCAGCACGCACGGTCGTGCTCGAAAACCTTGAGAAATTCAACGGCTTGTCACGGGTACCAATCACCCCTGGGGAGTACACCCAACTCACGGGGCGTGCCGGGCGTCGCGGCATCGATATTGAGGGCCACGCGATTGTGCAATGGCGCGATGGTGTGCAGCCGGAATACATCGCTTCGCTCGCCTCGAAGCGTTCGTATCCGATGAACTCCTCCTTCCGCCCCACGTACAACATGACGGTGAATCTGGTGGACAGGTTTGGCCGTGAGCGGACCCGGGCGCTGTTGGAGTCTTCCTTCGCGCAGTTCCAAGCTGATCGTGCCGTGGTGGATATTGCTCGTCGGGTGAAGCAGCAGCGTGAAGCCTTGGCGGGATATACAGAATCGATGCACTGTGATCACGGTGACTTCCATGAGTACTCCGAAATCCGCCGCAAGCTCAGCGAACTCGAGAAGCAACGCATTCTGAAGGATGATCCGCGTTTCCACGAGCTCCGCGAGACCCGCAGCAAGGAGCTCCAGGCCCTTCGGGACCAGTTGAAGCGCCACGGCTGCCACGACTGCCCCAAGCGGGAAGATCACGCGCGCTGGGCGGAGCGATACTGGAAGCTGCAGCGGGACACCGAGAAGCTCACCACTGAGATTTCGCGTCGTACAGGTGCCGTGGCGCGCACCTTCGACCGGCTCACGGACATGCTCTTAGAACTTGGCTATCTCAAGCACGGTGACGTGGAAGACGAAGTGCACACCACCGCGCACGGGCAGCGGCTCAAACGAATCTTCGGTGAGCGGGATCTGCTGGTTGCAGAATGCATCCGTCGTCAGGTTTGGCTGGGACTCGAACCGGCAGCCCTTGCGGCAATGGCCTGCGCGCTCACCTATGAGCCGCGTCGCGATGAAGAGAATCCGCCCGTAGGCCATCTTCCCAAAGGTGGCTTCCGAGAGTCACTCGAACAGACCGAGGCGATTTGGGAACGACTGGACGGCCTCGAACGCGAACATCGGGTGCCGCGCACGAACCCACTTGCGACCGGTTTGGTGCCGGCCATGTTCCGCTGGGCGAGTGGCTCACCGCTCGAGCGGGTGCTTGAGCGGGCGGATCTTGCCGCCGGTGACTTCGTACGCTGGTGCAAACAGGCCATCGATCTGCTTGACCAAATCTCGCAGGTTGAAACCGGCAAGCTCGCAAAGGCCGCCCAGGAGGCCAGTAATCTGCTGCGCCATGGCATCGTGGCATATTCGGGAGCCGAGAATTGAGCGTAATGCTCACCAAACTGCATCGTTCAACCCGCACGGTACTCCCGAAGAACAACCGGGCGCAGTCGCAAGCGCTTTCTCGCCCCGCGGCACTTGTCACCGCACTTGCCGGGGCACTCATGTTGCCCTTGGCCTTCCCGGATCGAGGTTGGTGGCCCTGCGCCTTTATCGGGGTAGCGCTCATTCTCTGGAGCGTCCGCGGCCAAAAACCAGGCTTTGCCGCGGGCCTGGGGTTCTTGGCCGGGCTTGCGTTCTATCTGCAGCACGTGCTGTGGACCTCACTCTTCCTTGGGCCACTGCCCTGGATTGCGCTGTGCGTGCTGATGGGGCTGTGGTGGGCCGCCGTGTTTCCCCTGATTGCGCTCGCCTATCGTCGCCTGCCGAGTCGTAGCGGAGTTCTTCGGGCATTCGGTGCCCTACCGCTTGCCGTGGCGTCCCTCTGGACTCTGCGCGAGGTGCTCTCGGCGAATTTTCCCTACGGTGGATTCGCGTGGGGACGGCTCGCACAGTCACAGTCCAACTCACCGTTTGTGGAGTTGGTCTCCTGGTTTGGCCTGAGCGGGCTCAGCTTTGTGATCGTGTGGTTTTGTGCCTTTGCGATTGAGCTCATTGCGCGCTCGTCACCAGATCGGATCACTCGAATGGCTCGGTTGGGCGAAGCGTCATATCGCGTCGGCACGCTCATCCTAATCCTTATGTTGCTGGCCGTCTGGCCGCCGTGGCCGACGCCGCAGACCGGCACAGTGCGCATCCTCGCAGTACAGGGCGATACCCCGGGTGCCAGCTATTTCATTCCCTCCGAGCGGGGCGAAATCCTGCTGGCGCACGCCGATCAGACCCTCGCTGCCGAAGACCTGGATGACATCGACCTGGTGCTGTGGCCCGAAGGGTCAGTGGATGTGAGCCCCTGGTATTCGGACTCGGCCGCGGCAATTCTTGACGAGGTGTCGGAGTATGTCGGTGCGCCGATCCTCGCTAATACCGTGACGATGGACGGCGAATTTGACGCACCGGACACGCACTACTACAACACTCAGTTTCTGTGGGTGCCCGGCGCAGGGGCAGTCTCCGGCTACGATAAGGCACACCCGATTCCGTTCGGCGAATATGTGCCAGACCGGGAGTTCTTTATGGCATTGGCGCCGGATCTGATCGGTCTGATCCAGCGGGAATACACTCCGGGCACGCGCAGCAACGTGATCGCGGTGAACGGCAGCAAGTTCGGCGTATTTATTTGCTATGACATTGTTGACGACTCGCTGATCCGCGCGGCAATTGCGGATGGTGCCGAAGTGCTCCTTACCCCCACCAATAATGCTGATTTTGGTCGGACGGAGGAGTCTGGACAACAGATTGCGACGGCAAGGCTACGGGCGGTGGAGACCGGGCGTTCGGTCGTGCAAGCTTCCACCGTGGGCTGGTCTGCTGCTTACCTGCCGGACGGCACCGAAGTGGCGGCCCTGGACTGGTACGAACCCGGTTCCTTCACGGTGGAATTACCCACCGCATCCGCCTCGACCCTGGCCCTTATCTGGGGACGGGACCTGGAGATCTTGCTCGCTGGCATCGGCATCGCACTGCTGCTCACCGCCCCGCGCGCTACTCCGAAGCCAACACGCGTCCGACGGTACGTCTGGTAGGCACGCAAAACGCCCCGCTCGTTTACCGATTGGTAGGGGAGCGGGGCGTTGTGGCCTAAGGTTACTTCTTCTTGGCTGCGGCGGCCTTCTTACGCTTGGCTGCCTTGGCGGCCTTTTCTTCGGCTTCCTTTTCGGCTGCGGTCAGCGCGCGGGCGCGGTTCGCGATGTCCGGAACCTTGGTGAGGTCGGTAGCCCGACCGGAGGTCTGCGGCGCACCTGCGGTGGGCTCACGGCGGTCGTCACGCTGAGTACCGCGACGCTCGCGCAGATAGTCGAGTCGAACCTGCAGGACTTCCTCGAGTTCTTCCGCGGTGCGGCGCTCGAGCAGCATGTCCCAGTGGGTGCGCTGTGCCTTCTGCTCGGGAGCTTCGTAGGGAACGAGGTCTCCCTCTTCGTCGAGGAGACGACCTTCGACACCGGTCTTCGGCGAAACCCACACCTCGGGGGCCTCGGCATCGGCGGCGAACGTCACGACGAAACGCTGGCCGTCCTCACTAACATATGTACGGAGCTGGTGGTCAACGAGAACCACGCCCTCGTCGCTCTGCAGGCTCTGCGATCCGAGTCGCATGCCGCGCAAGCTGCGATCTGCCATTGCGGAACTCCTTTCAAATCAAAATGTGCGGCCGAGACGGTGACCGCACACACATCCACTAAGTCTAAACGGTTTCGCGCCGCGGCGTATTCCGCAGTCCACCAGAATGGGACGCCGCATCGGGTGCATCATGGAGAGTTTGAGGGAAATCGGCTCACCAACGGGATACCGCGATCCGCTCGGTCGGTGACGACACCGTCGACCCCGGCGTCTAGCCACTGCTGCATCTCGGCCGGATCATTGATCGTCCACACGTGCACTTCTTTCACGTGTCGCTTATATGCGGCCAACCGGCGCGGGGTGAGTAATTCAATGCGCGCCATTTTGGGAGGCACCTGGATGGCATCGCAGTCGCTGAGGAGCTTAGCCAAATGACGCTCATCTCGACGGGCAATGGCAAAGAGGGCCTTGGCTATGCGTTGCCAGGATGCCCCGTGATAGGACAGCGGCAGGAGTTTGCGCAACTCGCGGCAGGTGCGTTCGCTGAACGCCGTCAAGAGCACGCGCTGTTCCGCCTCGACCCATTTGATGCCGTCACACACTGCTGCAGCGGCATCCGGATCTTTCACATCGATATTGAATTTCGCTTCCGGGAGCGTCTCGAGCGCTTCCGCCACGGTAGAAATCTGCTGACCCTGGCGAGTGCGTCGCTGCAATTCGCCGAGTGTGAGATCGCGGATGCGCGTCTTCGTGCCGTCCCAACGTTCGAGCGACTCGTCGTGCCACAGCACGGCCACATCGTCCTTCGTGACCTGCGCATCAGTTTCCATGTGGGTGACCCCGACATCGAAGGCAGCCCGGAACGCGGCCAGGGTGTTCTCTGGAACGTCAATCGCCAGCCCGCGATGCGCCAGGATGCGCGGGGGAGCCGGCTCAAAATAACCCATGGGCTTAGTCTGCCCTGATTCCTCGCAGAACCGGTCTCGACGCGCCTCCCGAGGCGCAGTCCGTGGCCAAGTAGAATCGCATTCATGTCTGAAGCAATTGAAAATCCGCTCGCACCCGCATCCTTGACGGGTAAGCGCGTGCTCGTGACCGGCTCATCCCGTGGCGTTGGTGCCGACACGATTCGCTATTTCGCCAAGGCCGGGGCCAGTGTCGTGGTGAATTATCGGAATAAAGAAGCCCGTGCGCTCAAGCTCGTAAATGAGATTAAGGATGCTGGCGGTACGGCAATTGCGGTTGGCGCAGACTTGACCGATGCCGATTCTGTGAAGGCAATGATCGACACCATTCGAGATGAATTCGGTGGCCTCGACATTCTTGTGCTGAATGCCTCGGGCGGCATGGAGTCGAACATGGGGGAGGACTACGCGCTGCGCCTCAATCGCGATGCCCAGGTGGGTATGTTGCAGGCGGCTCGCGAGATCCTCAGTGAGAATTCCCGCGTGGTGTTCGTTACGAGCCACCAGGCTCACTTTATTAAGACCACCCCAACGATGCCGGAATACGAACCGGTGGCACGTTCCAAGCGAGCCGGTGAGGATGCACTACTTGAGTTGGTGCCGGAGCTCAAGGCGAACGCGATTGATTTCGTTGTGGTCTCAGGGGACATGATCGAGGGGACGATTACCGCAACGCTCCTGAACCGATTGAGCCCGGGGGCTATCGAGCAGCGTCGGGAACAGGCCGGGAAGCTCTACAACGTGGCTGAATTTGCGGCTGAGGTTGCCAAGGCGACGGTTGAGCCGATTCCGGCGGACAATATTCGGCTCGTCGGTGACGTTTCGAGCTTCAACGTCGCGTAGGTCTGCGCCGCAGAATCATTTCTGCCCGGCCGGATAATCCACAATCTAGTCATTATGACAGTGAGTGCCCGGTTGTGTCCTAGTGCGCAACCGGGCACCGGTCTTCCTATCCGGCATGCCTAAGGTGTGGCACCGTCCACGTACTCGCTGATTGCAGACAGCGCCGTTCGCCACGCTTCTCGACATTCCGTGACGATTTGATGGCTGCTGCCATTGTCGGGCAGCCCGGATTCCACCACGCGCAATCGAGACTTGTGCTTGAGCTGGGAAAGGTAGATGTGGACTACCGAGTCGAACGCGCCGGGCTCTGAATGTAACTTCAGTCGAATTTCCTCGTGCGGCACGATTTTGAGGATCTTAATCTTGACTCGTTGACGTGATTTCGGCGGTGCGCCCGGCCCGGCGTTGACGGTGAACTTATCGCCACCGGGCCTCTTGATGCGCATCCGAAAGGCGGGCCACCATTTGGCAACGGCCTGTTCGTCGGTCAGCGCTGACCAGACTTCGGTTGCGGGCGCTTTGAAGCGAATAGAAATATCCAGTGAGGGATCAAAGGGCATGCCATCGGGGTGGAGCGGTCGCAGGGTCTGGGGTATGAGTAATGCGCCACCGGCGAGAGCTAGTGACGCATTATTGGGGATTGGCCCGGAAGGCTACTTACGGCTGTGACCGACGATCTGCCATGGGATGTAGAACGCGAGGCTGTTGAGCAGCACACCCGCGGTGAACACAAGCAGCGAAAGCATGTCGTTGTCCAGGTGGAATGCGAGCGGATAGCAGGCAATACCGGCTGCAAAGACGATCATGCAGACAATGGCGATGAGGGCGCTCACAGAGATTCTCCCAACGTGATGATTAGACACTTCTTCGCCAGTCACTGGCGCTACTGGACATACTACGCGATTTCACAGGAACCGATCGCATCGGCAGGCCGCGCGCCGACCGCTTCTGAGCACCTGAGCAATATCCGATAATGCACATTATGACAATTCAGCAATCTTGCGTCGCACTCCCGACCAACCTGCACGACTCATCGCGGCGCCTCGACGCCTACCCCGCTCCAACGCGACGTTCAGTCTTTCTTGGTTCACTTGCGGCTTTCGCTTTTCCGTCAAGAGAGAGACAAGATGACCGCCACCCGCGAAACCCTTCGCGATGCACAACAGCATGGAGCCGATAGCGAGGCGGCGGCTGCGGCGTCCAAGGCTGCCGCGTTCCGGCCGGACTTGCAGGGATTGCGTGCCATCGCCGTTGGCGTGGTGCTTCTCTACCACGCGGGAATTCCACTGTTTTCCGGCGGATTCATCGGCGTGGACGTGTTTTTCGTGATTTCGGGATATCTGATCACGACTGGACTGCTGCGCTCAAGCCTTCGCGAGGGGCGCATCCACCTGGCCGATTTCTATGCCAAGCGCGTCCGGCGCATCCTGCCTGCCGCGACGTTGGTACTCCTCTTCGTCGGCGTGATGACCCTCACGGTACTTCCGATGACACGATGGCAGTCCATCGGGCAAGATCTCATCGGTAGCGCCCTATACGTTGCGAATTGGAACTTTGCCGCCGGCACCGACTACCTCAACGCAGATCGTGCAGCCAGTCCCCTGCAACACTTCTGGACACTCTCGGTTGAGGAACAGTTCTATCTGGTGTGGCCGGTGATCATGATCATTGGCCTGTGGTCTGCGAAGCGACAATCCCAGCGCCGTGCAGAGCCGGTTGCTGACCCCGAACGCATCCGGCGCTACTTCCAGTGGGGTGTTTGGCTGATTATTCTGCCGTCACTGGCTTGGTCGGTGTATGAAACTGCGGTGAATCCCTCCCCCGCGTATTTTCACACCACCGCGCGACTCTGGGAGCTCGGCATCGGTGCCGCGGTGGCGATTTACGCGACCCGGCTGGCACGAATCAGTGATCGATTTGGCTATCTGCTCGGTGCCCTCGGCATGGGCGCCATCCTCACTTCGGCAGTGTGGTTCAGTGCGCAGGCTCCGGCCTTCCCCGGTGCTGCGGCAATGTTGCCAACTCTGGGAGCAGCTGCGGTGATTGTTGGCGGAATGGCAGGCCGAGCAAGCACCGGAATCGGCTATTGGCTCTCCCTTGGCCCGATGCGGTGGGTGGGTGACCTGTCATATTCCCTCTATCTGTGGCACTGGCCGCTCATTGTGCTCGCTACCTTCTGGCTCGGTGGCGAACTGAATCCGTGGGCTGGCCTCGTAGTCGTGACGATCTCCTTCCTTCCCGCCTGGTTGAGTTACCACTTCGTAGAGACACCATTTCGAAACTGGCGGTTG
Organism: Gulosibacter chungangensis; assembly: GCF_008831155.1. Taxonomy (GTDB): domain Bacteria; phylum Actinomycetota; class Actinomycetes; order Actinomycetales; family Microbacteriaceae; genus Gulosibacter; species Gulosibacter chungangensis. The sequence goes on from NZ_WBKB01000002.1 coordinate 375,466, forward strand.
CTCAAAACGCGGATCAGCTCGGCCCTGCAGCTCGGCGCTGCGATGATGCTCGGATCCGCGATGGTTGGTGCGAGCCTCAACGCGATCCCTGCCCAGTACGCGGTATCAGCCCAGGATGTTGCGGGTGCGGAGGCGCTTGTCTCGGACCCGAATGCCGGGGAACCGATTCAACATGCGAGTGCCTTTGCCCCATCCTTCGGCGAGGTTGCGGATGATCTGCCCGCGCTCTATGCGGACGGTTGTGGGGAATCCTCGCCGGCGGCTGTGGCAAAGCCCTGCATCTATGGCGATCCGGATGGTGACACCACGGTTGCCCTGGTCGGTGATTCGCACGCGGCGCAGTGGTTCCCGGCGCTGGAACCGATTGCGAAGCAGCAGGGATGGCGCCTTGAAATCTATACAAAATCATCCTGCCCCTTCGCAACCGTGTCGGTATTAGACGGCCACGATCAGCGAAATAGCGGCTGTGATGACTGGAATGATCAGGTCACCGAAGCCCTCACGGGTGAGCGCAAACCCAACCACGTGATCGTAAGTTCCTACGGATATCGAACCGTGAATGATGAGTCCTATGCCGACGGGCTCGCGCAGGCATGGCAAACAGTCTTGGACGCCGAGATCGAGCTCACGGTGCTTGTCGATCCGCCGGCTGCAGGAATTGATGTGCCCGAGTGCGTTGCCACGCATCTGGACTCGCTCAACAGCTGCACGCTCCCCCAAGGCCAGGGAAATTCAGGCGGTGCGGATGCACAACTCGAGGCAGCAACCGAGGTAGACGTTTCGACGGTCGACATGAGTGAACTGGTGTGCCCGGAAGACGAGTGCTCGCCGATCATCGGTGACGTACTTACCTTCCGCGATCAGCATCACCTCACGGCTACCTATGTGACGACCCTCACCGAGCCCCTCGAAGCTGCCCTGCGAGAAGATTCGACGCTCCCCCTCGACTGAGGCGTCCAACAGGCCTGATCACCCGAGTCGAAGCAGCACAACTACCGAATGAGTATCGCGAATTCCGCCGCAACGACCCAAGTTGCTAGGCCACAGATCACCGCAAAACTCAGATTCCACACCAGTTTTGGCACGCCGGTGAGCTGTGCCAAAACACCGGGGTCGCTTTGCGAGCCGCCACCAAGCAGGACCGCCCCGAGGTGTCGCCACGCTCCTACGACGAGCACAGCGCCCAGACCCAACAGCACTGGCGCCTGAATCGCATCCACACGCCACCACCACAGGGCAGCAAAAGCCGCGATCGCAATGACCATCACCAATCCGGTCAGCAGCGATCTGATTCTGAACAGCGCAATCAAAAGAATCAGCAGCACCATGCTGATCACCGGTGCAGCCCATCCCTCACCGCTCAGCCAAGCGAAGGCCGCCCCGATAACTGCCGGTGCGGGATAACCGGCCCAAGTCGTGATGACTCGTCCAAACCCGCGAACCGGGCCAACGGTTACCGCCGCGCCGGACATATCCCCTCGCAATACGAAACCGGTGAACTTTCGTCCTACCAGCATCCCAATAATTGCGTGCCCGAGTTCGTGTACGAGTGTCACCAGCAGTCGGAAACGCAGCCAGACGAAAGGAACCCCGACGGCAATCGCGGCGACAACGAGCACAATGATCAGTGTCTGCACCGACAGGGCCGCGGGCGACGCCGCCGGAATCACTCGCTCCCACAGCTCCTGAAACCACGCACTCTCAAAGAAATTCACGAGGCACGAGGCTAGCCAACTACCCTGGGGCGATGGCGATATTGATTGACCCGCCCAGGTGGCCGGCACACGGTTACCGCTGGAGCCACCTCGTGTCGGATGTGAGTCTTGACGAATTGCACGCCTTCGCTCGGAGCCTCGGACTCCCCCGACGTAGTTTCGATCTCGACCACTATGACGTTGCTGAATTTAACTATGACCGGGCGATATCAGCTGGCGCTGTGCCGGTTTCCGGCCACGCACTGGTACGCGCCCTACGCGCTTCCGGCTTAAGAGTGCGACAGGTAGACCGCGGGAAGATCAAGTCCGTGCGCCGGGAAGAATTCTTGCTGCGTGAATGGTCACGGCTTGGGGAGCGCCTCCAGCTTGGTGAGGATACGCGTTGGACTGCGCTTGGGTGGGAGCTCCTTGGCCGCTGGAACGAGCCGCATCGCAGCTACCACGACCAACGCCATCTCGAAGACGTACTCTTAGCGCTCGACCAGCTTGCGATTGCGGGCGAGCAAATCCAACCGGTAACGCTGCTCGCGGCGTGGTTTCATGATGCGGTCTACGCGGGTGCGCTCGGAGAAGATGAGCGCGCCTCCGCCGAACTTGCCCAGTCGCAACTTGTCTCGCTGGGCGTGCCCGTGCGACTTATCGAGGAAGTCCACGATTGTATTTTGGCAACGACTCCGGAAACACCATTCGCCGAGGTGTCGCGGCCATTCGCGCAGATGCTCGACGCTGATCTGGCAATCTTTGCCGCTGGTGAACGACGCTACGCAGAATACGCCGAAGCGGTTCGTGTCGAATACGCGCATGTCAGCGAGCCAGATTTTCGACGGGGACGTGCGCAAATTCTGCGCCGATACTTAGCGCGCCCGAGGATCTACCGCCTCGAATCTGCAAACACGATCTGGGAAGCCCGCGCGCGACATAACCTCAACGCTGAGGTGCAAAAGCTTTCTGCGAACTAACTGGATCCACAGTGCTTAAAGACGTCGAGGTGGCGACCGCAAGATGTGCGACCCCACCTCGACGTCTTGCCTGACCGCAAGGAATTGCGGATCCGGCAAGGAAGCCTCTTGGAGTTACTTCTTCTTGTTCTTCTTCTTGGCCTTCGACTTCTTAGCGGCCTTCGACTTGGCGCCCTTCTTGACGGCCTTGACCTTCTTCGAAACGGCCTTTTCAGCCTTCTTCGCGGTCTTCTTGGCGTCCTTCTTCGCGGCCTTGGCCTTCTTTTCGGCCTTCTTCTCTGCCTTTGCTGCGAGCTTCTCGGCCTTCGCCGCCTGCTTCTTCGTCAGCTTGGCGACCTTGTCGTCCTTTTTGGTCTTCTTCGCCATGTTTCACGCCTTTCGGTGATTTTCGTGGATGGCTAGAGTCAACCAACTCTTGACGAAAGTGTCAACCCTTCGTTGCCATCACTTGGTACTCTTGGAGTGTGGTTGAACGTGATCTCGACTCCCCCGGCGAACTGCGACGCAAGCTCATTGAGGCGTTGCTGGCCTATGAGCGCGCGGAAACGGAACTCGAAGAGCTCGCGGCCGCACGTCAGGCGCGTGAACTTGCCGATGCCATGGAGTTCGAAGCCATTCGCTCCGCGCGGGATGCGCGGGTGTCTTGGGCGAAAATCGGTACCGTGTACGGGCTCACCAAGCAGGGCGCGCAGCAGCGGTTTGGGGAAAAACTCGCTGCCGCGCCAGACCCGGACATAGCAAATTCTTAAGTTGGCTCCAGGGTTCCTTAATCGTTCGGCGACTAAGTTTTTGAGTCATGACTGCTGACGACTCGCAATGCGGTGCCCCAGACCACGGGATGCCGCCCTTGCCTCCTTTGGATCCGCAATACGGCGTGCCACAGACCCCGTACGGCCAGGTGGGTCAGCAGCAGACTGTCTACGGGCAGCCGGCCCCGCGCCATGACAACGGCGGCTATGGCGAGCCGCCGCAATTCGGCCAACAGCACTCCCCCTTGGCCGGACCGCAACCGTATTTTGCTGGATCGGGTTCGACACGCGCGAAGAAACCACGCCGCGCACCGGGATGGACGCCAATCATTGTCACTGCCGCCGTCGTTGGCCTGATTGCCGGTGGCGCAAGTGCCTACGCGATTAATCTTTCGCAGCCGTATATTGCCGGGTCCTCTCCCGCTGTGGTGCAGGTCGAGGGCGCGGATATCGATTGGACTGCTGTGGCCGAAGCGGTGTCGAATTCGGTGGTTTCAATTCAGGTCTCGAGCTCCGCTGGAACCGGTCAAGGCTCAGGTGTGGTTTGGGACGATCAGGGCCACGTGGTGACGAACCATCACGTTGTCGAGACCGCTGCCGATGGTGGTCAGATCGTTGTAATGGTCGGTAACCACGCCTATCCAGCAACGCTGGTGGGATCGGACGCCGCCACGGATCTTGCGGTCATCCAACTCGAAGAAATCCCGGCTGGTCTCGCAGCACTCGCTCGCGGAGACTCGACCAGCCTTGAGGTCGGCGCCGAGGTGATGGCAGTCGGTAGCCCACTGGGGCTCTCCGGTTCGGTCACCACGGGTATCGTCTCGGCGCTTGATCGACCGGTTTCGACCGGTCAAATTGAAAATAGCCTCATCGTGACGAACGCGATCCAGACCTCGGCTCCGCTCAACCCCGGGAATTCCGGAGGCGCCCTCGTTGATGCCGCGGGGCAACTGATCGGTATTAACTCATCCATTGCCACGCTGGGAAGCTCCGAGAGCACCTCCGGAAGCATCGGCATTGGCTTCGCGATTCCGGTGCAGTTGGCAGAGAATATTGCCAGTCAACTGATCGATACCGGCAAAGTGGAACACGCCTATCTCGGCACCTCAACCACAACCGGCCAAGCCGATCTGAGCGACGGTTCGGCCGTCGTTGGTGCGGATGTGAAGGATGTCGTGGAGGACGGCCCGGCAGAGGCTGCGGGAATCGAAGTCGGCGATTTGATTGTGGCAATCAACGACAAACAGATCACGAGTTCCGAGCATCTGGTCGGAACCGTTCGCGCACTGAAGGTGGGTGAAACCGCCTCCTTCACGGTGATTCGCAACGGTAAGGAGCAGACGGTCGAGGTCACCATGGGTGTCTCCCCCGATTTGGGTGGCTAGGCCACACCTGGCCGATGTAGGTGGCTTTGCTGCGTCAGATAGGGCTCTAGCCGCTTCGTGCAGCAGACGGGCTACCCTGGCAAGACCATGAGCCACGATCATTCGCACCACGCCACCAACCGCACTCGACTGGCGATTGCCTTCGGCATCACCACCGCGATTCTGATCGCGGAAGTGGTCGGGGCGGTGCTGACCGGCTCACTTGCGCTCTTGGTGGATGCGGGTCACATGGTGGTGGATGCGGGCGGTTTGCTGATGGCGCTGACTGCCGCCTCGCTCATGCTGAAGCCACCAACTGACCGTCATACTTGGGGTTTTCGCCGCGCTGAGGTAATTGCCGCTGCAATGCAAGCCGCCGTGCTGCTCGTGGTCGGCCTCTATGCCGTGTACGAAGGCATCCGCAGGCTATTCAGCGAAGACGTCGAAATTCACTCCGGAGCACTGTTGATCTTCGGCGTTGTTGGTTTGATGGGCAACATTATTGCGATGCTGGTGCTCTCAGGTGGTCGGAGCAGCTCGCTCAATATGCGCGCAGCCTTCCTAGAAGTGTTCACGGATGCCTTGGGCTCCGTCGCGGTGATCATTTCGGCGATTGTGATCGCCACAACGGGATGGACCGGCATCGATGCAATCGTCGGTTTGCTGATCGCCGCACTGATCATCCCCCGGGCACTCAAGCTCTTGCGGGAATCGGGTGGGGTGCTGTTGGAAGAGACTCCCCCGGAACTCGACCTCGAGCAGGTGCGTCAGCACATCCTCGAGGTTGCCCACGTGATTGATGTGCACGACTTGCATGCCTCCAGAATCTCTACGGATCTGCCGGTGCTCACCGCCCATGTGGTGCTGGAAGACCAGTGCTTCCACGATGGGCACGCGACCGAAATTCTGCATGATCTTCAGGAGTGTGTGGCGAGCCACTTCCCCGTGTCAGTCAAGCACTCCACCTTCCAGCTCGAACCGCTGGGGATGGTCGACGTCGAAGATGCCTGCGCACCGAGTCACCAGCACGACTAACCTTTTGCCGAAAGTGTGACCTGATCGCCGGATAATTCGGCAACAATTAGGAACATGACTGTTCGACACGTGTTTTGGGATCTCGGCGGCACACTGGTGAATTCCTATCCGTCAATCCGCAAAGCGTTCCTCTCGGTATTGAATGGGACCGGAACTCGCATTTCCGAGTCGGAACTCCAGCAGATGTTGAACGTTTCGATTCAGAACACCATCGAGACACTCTCCTCCCGATTCGACATCGCGCCCGAGCGGTTCGACCAGGCCTACACGGCGCTGAAAGAAAAATGGGCACAGGGTGCGGCACCGTTGATGCCCGGAGCGGTCAGTGTCATGACGGAAATTAAGCGCATGCGCGGACTGAACTTGGTCGTCACCAATCGCGATGAACGCAGTGCAAAACTACTGGTGCGCGTGACGAAACTGCGCGTGGACGACATGATCTGTGCATCCGAGACCATGCCCCGCAAGCCTGACCCGACCATGCACTTGGAGCTGCTAAAGCGTCACAATCTTGACCCGGCTGAGTGTCTCGGGGTCGGCGACCGGGACATCGACACGATTGCCGCGCAGGCCGCCGGGATGCAGACGGTGCAGTTCGTTGGTAGTCCCGGCGCGCGGGTGCCCGTCGGGGTGCCGACCATCGGCTCCCTCATCGACCTGCACCACTATTTGCGGCCCTAGTCTTAGGTGTCGAGTCTTAGGTGTCGAGTCTTAGGTGTCGAGTCTTAGGTATCTAGTCTTAGGTGTCGAGTCTTAGGTATCGATCAGCTGCGCGTCGATCTCTTCGGCGCCTTCCACGATGAACTCGCGGCGGGGTGCGACCTCGCTGCCCATCAGCATCTCGAACACCGCTTCGGCCTCGGCAGCATCATGCATTGTCATGCGACGCAATAACCGATGCTCGGGGTTCATGGTGGTGTCCCAGAGCTGGTCCTCATCCATCTCACCGAGGCCCTTATAGCGTTGAATCGGCTCGACGTACTTCTTTCCGGAACGCTCGAGCTTCTTCAACAGCTGCTGTAGCTCCGCCTCAGAGTACGTGTAGACCGTGTCGTTGGGCTTCTTCCCTGGGTTTTGGACCACGACGCGGTGCAGGGGCGGTACCGCGGCAAAGACGCGGCCCTCATCAAGCATTGGCCGCATATAGCGGAAGAACAGGGTCAGCAGCAGCGTGCGGATGTGGGCCCCGTCAACATCCGCATCCGACATGATGATCACCTTGCCGTAGCGGATCTGCGAGACATCGAAAGTGCGGCCCGATCCCCCACCGAGCACCTGAATAATATTCGCGCATTCCGCGTTCTTGAGCATGTCGGCGAGCGACGCCTTTTGCACGTTGAGGATCTTGCCGCGAATCGGGAAGAGCGCCTGAAACTCAGAATTACGGGCCGGCTTTGCGGTGCCGAGTGCAGAGTCACCCTCAACAATGAAGAGCTCCGAGCGTTCGACGTCATTGGAACGGCAGTCGACGAGTTTCGCAGGTAAGGATGAATTCTCGAGCGCGGTCTTGCGGCGCTGGGTTTCTTTGTGTGCCCGAGCCGCGATGCGGCTCTTCATCTCCGTGACCACCTTTTCGAGCAGCATCGAGACCTCGGTCTTATCCTGCCGCTTGGTGGAAGAGAAGCGTTCCTTGAGCCCATCCGCGAGGGTCTTCTGGACAATATTGCGCGCCTGCGGGGTCCCGAGGACTTCCTTGGTCTGACCCTCAAACTGCGGCTCAGGGATGCGGACGGTCACCACGGCCGTGAGGCCGGCGAGGACATCATCCTTTTCAATCTTGTCGTTACCGACTTTCAGACGCCGGGCGTTTTTCTGCACCTCGTCGCGAACCGTGCGCAGCATCCCAGCTTCGAAACCTGCCACGTGAGTACCGCCCTTTGGCGTGGCAATAATGTTGACGTAGCTCTTCTGTACCGTCTCGTAACCGATCCCCCAGCGCAGTGCGAGATCCACTTGCATCTCACGTTCAACCTCGCGGGACACCATGTGGCCCGACTTCGGGTCCAACACCGGCACGGTCTCGGTGTAGCTGCCGCTTCCCTGGATGCGCCACGTGTCAGTGAGCGGTCCGTCCGGAGCGAGAAACTCCACGTACTCGGAGATACCTCCCTCGTATTTGAAATTCTCTACACTTGGTGCCTCCGGGTCGCGGAGGTCTTCGAGTTCAATTTCGAGGCCGGGCACGAGGAACGCAGTCTGCCGAGCCCGGTCACGCAGCTGCTCAATTTGGAAGTCTGCATCCCGCACGAAAATTTGCGGATCTGCCCAGTAACGAACCCGGGTGCCGGTGACGCCCTTTTTGGTCTTGCCGAGGATACGCAGCTCGGCTTTCCCCGGCTGCTCGGTGAAGGCTGCGTCAGGGCTCGGGTCCCCCGCATCCTGAAAGACCCCGGCGTGACCGCGCTGGAAGCTCATCGCGTGCGTCTTGCCGTTGCGGTCGACCTCCACGTCCAATCGTGAGGACAGCGCGTTGACCACCGAGGCACCGACGCCGTGGAGACCACCGGCGGCACCGTAGTTGGCGGAACCGAATTTGCCACCGGCGTGCAGCTTTGTGTACACCACCTGAACCCCGCTCCAACCGGTGCGAGGTTCAACATCGGTCGGGATTCCGCGACCCTGGTCACGAACCTCCACCGAGGAATCGGAGTGCAGGATGATGTCGATTCGCTTGCCGTAACCGGCGAGCGCCTCATCGACCGAGTTGTCGATGATTTCCCATAGGCAGTGCATGATGCCGCGTGAGTCCGTAGACCCGATGTACATACCGGGACGCTTCCGGACAGCTTCAAGTCCCTCGAGAACCTGCAGCTGTGTTGCCGAATACGATTCCGTCACGATGCCCCCTTGTGTCAAGCTCTCAGGCTATTCCATCCATTACGGGTGTTGCCGCACCCACACCGAAATTAGCGCCATGTCGCAACTGAAGCGATAGGATCGGCACTTCGGAAGGAACAGGATGAGCGTGACAGCACCCCCTCGAGTAGTCCGTATAGATATGACGGCGCTCGAACAGAATCTCCAGCGGCTCGCTCCCGAGGTCATTGATGTGCGTGCCGATGCCTATGGCCATGGCTTGAATAGGGTCCTCGCGACCGCCCGCGAAAGCCTTCCGGGGTTGCGCGGTGCCATTGTGAGTGAGGTGGAGCTCGCCAGCATCGATCGTGAGCTCTTGCACGGACTCGAGGTCAGCCATGCCGCTGATCCCCGCGTCGCGTCCGCGGCAGTGTATGGCCTGGACCCTAACGCGGACACTGTGCCGGTGATGGCCGTACGAGCACAGGTGGTGCTGCGGAAGCCCTTGAAAGCGGGCGAGGGCGTCTCCTACGGAGGTTCCTACCGGTGTGAAACCGATACGTCCATGGCACTGGTCGCGATTGGTTATTCTCAGGGCATTGCCCGCCGAGCGTCGAATCGCTGCTATGCCGCTGTGGCGGGGTCTCGCTGCCCCGTGGCGGGATCCATCTCAATGGATCTACTCAGCGTCGATGTTGGCGCATTACCGGTCGATCCCGGTGACTACGTAGAACTTTTCGGCAACCAGGTGCGCCTGACCGAGTGGTCGGCCGCCACTGGGATCGCTCCCCTGGCGCTCAGTAGCCGAATCCAACAGTCTGTTCCAAGAATCGAGGTGCGTGCATGACCGCTGTTGAACAGGCACAGTCTCGCGCGGTGCTGACCACCGATCTCGAAGCGATTGCCAAGAACCTGCGGAAACTGCGGGCTGATTTCGCACCCGCCCGCACGATGCTCGTGGTCAAGGCGGATGCATACGGTCACGGCCTCGTTGAGGTTACGAAGACCGCGATTGCCGAGGGCGTCACAGACTTTGCGGTGCTCGATATCGAAGCCGGTGCTGAGGCACGTCGGGCCGGTGCGGAAGGCACCATCTTCGCCTGGCGACTCACGCCCACGAGCGATCTTGCGCTCGCAAAGCGCGAGAAAATTGACCTCGGTGTGCAGAGCCTCGATCAGCTTGAATTGATTGCTGCCTCAGCGCCACTGGACGTGCCCGCGCGCATCCACCTCAAGCTTGATACTGGGCTCCACCGCGGCGGCGCGAACCCTGAAGAATGGGATGCGATCGTGGCCCGCGCCGTTGAGTTGGAGCGAGCCGGTGCCGTCGAAATTATCGGCGCTTGGACGCACTTCTCGGACAATACGATGGCTGAGGACGAGGCGTCCCTGGCGCTATTTCACCGGATGGTGCGCCGTGCGCAGCAGCAGGGCGCAAATTTCTCGGTGCTGCATGCCGCGGCGAGCGGCGCGGGGATTGACTTCCCCGAGTCACGGTTAGATTTTGTTCGACTCGGTCTTGGCGGATATGGAATCTCCCCCTTTGATGATCGCAGTGGCCTTGACCTTGGACTCTTTCCTGCCCTCACCCTCACCGCTCCGGTACGTGCGGTTGACGCCGATACCGCGACCGTTGCGATTGGCTATGGCGATGGCTTGCAAAGTGCCAGTGGTGTCGAAATGTGGCTCGCAATTAATGGCCAGCGGCATCCGATCCTCGCGGTCGGCGTTGACGAGACCACCGTCCGGAGGATTCCCGGTATCGAGATTGCTGCCAGTTCGGTAGCGTATTGCTTTGGAAATGGCGACCACGGTGAGGCAACCGCCGAGCAGTGGGCCGAAGCGTTTGGGACGGTGCCCGATGAGATCGTCACGGGTGTCACTGCAAGAGTGATGAGAACCTCCACCGCTCGAAATTCGGCCACCAGACCACACAGCAACGAAAATATAGAGAGCAGATAGTTGAGCAATCTTTCTACCCGCGTGGGGTATCTCATTGAGCGTGCCCGCGTATTGAATTTCGGGAGCGTCGTGGAACGCGCCAAGCAGACCGCGCAGCAGCATTCGAAGCGCTGGCCCATCGTGCTTGGCGACATGCTGATCGAATCCGCGGTCCACGGCACCAACTTCCAGGATTATGTCGACTGGGACTTCGCGCGGCTCAAGAACAAGGAACGACGCACCTACCTCACGAACGGCATCAGCGCCTACATCGTCGAGAAATACAACGATCCCGAGTACTTCAAATACCTCGAAGACAAGGTGGAGTTCAACAAGCGCTTCGGCGAGTATCTCCACCGGGAATGGTTCCTGGTAACCGAGCACACGGCCGAAGAACTGCGGGAATTCTTAACCCGACAGGAAAAGGTCATCGCGAAGGTTCCGGTGAGCAACTCCGGCTACGGCGTTGACCTGTACTTTGCGAAGGATGTTGAGAACTGGGAAGAGTTCCGCGAGTTTCTGATCAAGCGCGATCAGATCCTGCTCGAGGAATACATCATCCAGCACGATGCCCTCGCTGCGGTTGCACCGGGAGTGGTGAACACCACTCGCGTGACCAGCTTCTTCAAGGATGGGGAGTTCAACGTCGTCTCCTTCGCGCAGAAGTTCGGCGTTGGTAACGGTGCGAGTGACCAACAGTCCTTTGGCGGCTTCTTCGTGTTGCTGGATGAAAAGGGACACGCGGTGAGCCCCGGTTACGGTTCGCACCAGCACATTTACGCCAACCACCCGGAGACCGGAGCGTCAATTCCGGACTTCCAGCTCCCGCAGGTGGAAGACGTGCTGGCCCTCTGTGAGGAAGTCGCAAGGCAGATTCCCGAGATTCCCTATATTGCATGGGATGTTGTCGTGACACCTAAGGGCCCGGTGATCGTTGAGGGTAACCGCACCCCCGGCGCCTACGAAAACAAGCCCACGGCCACCGGCGTGTGGACGGGCTCACTCCCCCGCGTGCGCGAGTTCATCGACATCTAAACTTCCCGCACACGCGTTTGCCAAGCTGCAACAAGCGAGGGGCCCGGTTCAATTGAACCGGGCCCCTCGCTTGTTCGATGGGTTAGGCGGCCGCTACTGCGTTATCAACAGCCTGGTCGAGGAGATCCAGCCCCCTATTGAGGGTTTCATCGTCACCGATGAGTGCGGGCATCACCTTGACGACCTCATCGTGGGCACCGCTGACCTCGATGACGAGGCCGAGCTTGAACGCCTCGCGGGAGATCGCCGAACCGAGGTCGTTGTTCTGCTCAGACACCAGACCTCGCAGCAGGCCTAAGCCGCGCACGGAGAATTTTCCTTCGTGGCGAGCAGCGATCGCGTTGAGTCGGTCAACCACGATCTCCGAGCGGTGCGCAATGAGCTTCTCGGTGGTGTCATCGGACCAGAACTCTTCGAGTGAACGAGCCGCACCGACGAAGGCAATCGAGTTGCCGCGGAAGGTGCCGGTGTGCATCCCGGGCTTCCAGACGTCGAACTCGGGACGAATCAGTACCAGCGACATCGGGAACCCATAGCCGGAAATCGACTTTGAGAGCGTCACAATGTCGGGCACGATCCCGGCGTGTTCGAAGCTAAAGAATTTACCGGAGCGACCCACACCGATCTGGATATCGTCAACGATAAGCACGATTCCCTTTTCGGTGCACAGCTCACGAAGCTCCTGCAGCCATTGGTTGCTGGCAACATTGATGCCGCCTTCACCCTGGACGGTCTCCACGATAACTGCCGCTGGGAGATCAAGCCCGCTCGAGGGGTCTTCGATGTGCTTGCGGAGTAGGGCGACGGTGTTAATTTCCTCACCGTAGTAGCCGTCATAGGGGTGGAAGACGACATCGCTCAGCGGAACGCCCGCAGCATCCCGATACCAGCTGTTCGCGGTTGCGGCGAGAGCCCCCAGTGAAAGTCCGTGATATCCGTGTGTGAAAGCGACGATGGTACTCCGGCCGGTTGCCAGGCGCGCCACCTTCATCGCGGATTCAACGGCGTTCGCGCCGGTGGGGCCGGAAAACTGCAGTTTGTACTCGAGCCCACGGGGAGCCAGGATGTTGTCCCGGAACAGTTCGAGGAAACGCTTCTTGATCGAGGTTGCCATGTCCAGCGCGTGCTGGATTTTGTTCCCGCTGAGGTACTCAACGATCGACTTCTGCAGGACCGGGTGATTGTGACCGTAGTTTAGGGTGCCCGCGCCGCAGAAGAAGTCAATGTATTCGCGGCCTGCTTCATCGGTGAGGATGGAGCCCTGTGCGGTGTCGAACACCGTCGGGAATGCGCGAACATAGCTGCGTACTTCAGATTCCATAGTGGCGAAGACAGAGAGATCCACAACCACTCCTTTCATCATTAGCTTTGGCGGAGAGCTGTTCCCCGCCAAGCGAATTCAAGTCTCTACCCTAGCTACCCTCCCGCCGATCGGCTGGGAGGGTAGCTAGGTGATTAGTGGGTGGATTCGGGCTGTCGGAGTACACCCATCGGAGTCGACTGGTGGCCCTGACCGAGCGGATTGTCCTTGAGGACGCGTACCCAGTGGTCATTGAGATCCGCATCGAGGGTGGAGCCGAGGATGTTGCCGCCAATGTCGTTAATGTCGACAATGAGCACCTCAACCTTGTTCCCCAGCAGAATTTTCAGGTCCTGTGCAACAAGCTGCGGCGTCGCGGGACCGAGCACCACCGACTTGTTGTACGGCGGAATCGTTCCCGAGGTGGGGCCGTCAATCGCGCGTGCCTTTTCGCCGGCGATGCGATAGAAGTCACCCTTGCGGCCCATGGGCTTCGTGACCGCTGCCGCGGCAGCGGCGAAGAGGATGCGTGGAGTGCCGCACTCCTGCAGCGCCATTTCCATGGTCTCTGGCATGCCGAGACCAATCCCGTGCGGAGTCTTGGTGACGTACTTCGCGAGGAAGTTCGCAAGCGGTCGCGGCTCAATCTCCTCAAGCAACATCGAACGGCCCTGCGTGATCGCGACGATCTTTTCCGTCACGAACAGCACATCACCTTCCTGTACGACCGGTTCGGCGTACTTCCGAATAACCTGGCGAAGGTCGTCATCGGGCATCACGACATGGGTCTTGATGGGGATGCGCTGATAGGTCTTTCCGTCAACGGTCGATTCAAGGGTTTTGCCGTCGTTCGGCTGCATAGTCCTACTTTTCCTTCGAGGTCGTTCGAATGCGAGCTGCCCTAGAGATTACTCGAGGTAATCGCGCAGAGATTGAGAACGCGACGGGTGGCGCAGCTTTGCCATCGTCTTCGACTCGATCTGACGGATTCGCTCTCGAGTTACCCCAAACGTTTCACCGATCTGGTCGAGGGTCTTCGGCATGCCATCGCCAAGGCCGAAGCGCATCCGGATTACGCCGGCTTCGCGTTCAGAGAGCGAATCGAGCAGCGACTCCAACTGGCGCTGCAGCATGGTGAAGCTCACCGCGTCGGCCGGTACGACCGCTTCGGTGTCTTCGATGAGGTCACCGAATTCCGAATCGCCATCTTCACCGAGCGGGGTGTGCAGCGAAATTGGTTCGCGGCCGTACTTCTGCACCTCGACGACCTTTTCGGGGGTCATGTCGAGTTCGTGAGCCAGCTCTTCCGGGGTCGGTTCGCGGCCGAGGTCCTGCAGCATCTGCCGCTGTACGCGGGCGAGCTTATTGATGACTTCCACCATGTGCACCGGGATACGGATGGTACGTGCCTGGTCGGCCATGGCTCGGGTGATCGCCTGACGGATCCACCAGGTGGCATAGGTCGAGAACTTGAAGCCCTTGGTGTAGTCGAACTTCTCGACCGCACGGATGAGACCGAGGTTACCTTCCTGAATCAGGTCGAGGAACTGCATCCCACGGCCCGTATAGCGCTTCGCGAGAGAGACCACCAGACGAAGGTTAGCGCCGAGCAGGTGGCTCTTCGCGCGCTTGCCGTCGCGCATGATCCACTTGTATTCACGCTTGAGCTTTGGCTCGAGATCTGGATTCCGTAAGAGCTTGTCTTCGGCGTATAGACCGGCCTCGATACGCATCGCGAGGTCGACCTCTTCCGCAGCGTTCAGCAGCGGCACCTTACCGATCTGCTTGAGGTAGTCCTTCACCGGGTCAGCGGTGGCACCGGTGATCTGTGCGGAATACACCGGCGTGTCGTCGTCATCGGTGTTCTTCAAGACGAGTGCGCCGGCAGCCTTCACTGCAGATTCTGCCTTTACGGCATCCTCTTCCGGGTCCTCTGACTTCTCGTCGCGCTTGCCGAGGTCGTCATCATCGTCTTCCTCAGCGTGCTTTTCGTCGTCCTCAGAGGTCTCCAGGTCATCCTGGTCGACTTCGTGATCCTCGTCGAGGTCGATCACGACGTTCTCGTCGTCCTCGACATCGTCTTCACCGAGGCCCACGTCAGCCTTCTTAGCGGCTGTACCCTTGGCACCGCTCTTCTGAGCACCAGGCTTCGAGGCCTTGGCGGTGCCGCCTTCACCGGACTGGAACGCCAGTACGGCGTCGACAAGTTCGGCCTTCTTGAGTCCGGTCGTTCCGGCGAGACCAATTTCCTTTGCAAGCGTTCGCAGGTCAACAACCTTCATCGCGTTCAGCTCGGATTTAGAGTGCGTCATAGATTGTGCTGCCGAATCGTTAGCAGCGCCCTTCTTCGTTGTTGCCATGATCAACCCCTTCGCGTGGTTTTGGGCAAAAGGAATGCCCAAGTCAAGTTCTGCACGCGGCAGCACCTGTTGGGACAGACAACAAGTATTACACGTGGGCGGCGGGTTTTATTCCCGCGGCCCGCCAATTCGCTCTGACCGGACCGATTCGCTAGCGCTTTCGACGCCAGCGGCGCACGACGGCCGTCCACAATGGACCAACGACAACGCCCTCTTCTGCGGCGATTCGATTACGTGCTCGGTGCCGCTCTAACAACAAGCCAATCAGCCCAAGTCCGGTGACGATGGGGATCGCCCACATGGCAATCTGAAATGCGCTCCAATCGCGAACGCCGCCGTTGAGGTGGGTACCGAGGTCAACCCCCAACCCAACCAGGAGGAAGGTGACCGCGCTCGCCGTAAAACCGCCCACATTTACAATTCCCGAAGCCGAACCGTAGCTGGATACGGGGTTGAAGGTCCGCGCAAAATCAAAGCCAATCGTGGATCCGGTCGACCCCACGCCCATGACCGCCAACACCACAATGAAGAACCACAGCGGCGGTTGCCCAGGCCACAGCACCAGGATGATCCACCCGGCGGTGACCGCCAGCGCTGCGGCCATCACAATATTGGATCGACGCAGTGGGAACCGTGCCGTCAAAATCCCGAGCAGCGGCCCACAGGCTATGCCCGCCACTACGGGTATCAGCAGGAGTGAGGACGCCAGCGGAGTGCTTAGACCGAGCCCTTCAACCATGAGCGGATACCCCCACAACAGCGCAAAGATTGTCGCGGGAAACTGCGTGGTGAAGTGCGCCCAAAACCCGAGCCTTGTTCCGGGACGCGCGAAGGCCTCCCCCAGTTTCACGAAGGCACCGCGAAGCGACACCGGGCGCGATTCGAAGCGTCGGTTCGGAGAGTCACGCAATACGAGTGAGGCGACGATCACCACAATCACTGCCAAGGAAGCTGCCGAGAGAAAGGAGACCGTCCAGCCGCTAATTCCGAGCAAGATGGCGAAGGGTATTGACGAGAGGAACTGGCCAATCTGGCCGCCTGAGGCAAAGATCTGCTGCATGATCGGCACCTTGCGAGGCTTGAACCAGGCGCCAATGATGCGCAATCCGGATACGAAGGTTGTCGCATCCCCGATCCCCACGAGTACGCGAGCAATAACCGCCAATTCCAACGTCGGCGCGTAGGCGAGCATGACCTGGGCCACGGTCATCAGGATTGCGCCCACCAAAATGAGACGCGCGGCACCGAAACGGTCCAATAGCATGCCCACCGGGATCTGCATGAGCGCGTACACGGCGACCTGGGTGATCGCGAGCGTGGATAGTGCCGTAGCGCTTGCATCAAAACGTTCTGCAGCCGCGACACCTGCCACCGCGAGGGAAGACCGCTGCGCGACCGCAACGAGGTAGGCCACGAGCACGACGGTAAAAATGATGCCGGGCAGGCGCCTGGGGATTTGGCTGAGGGACTGGGTCGTTGGAATGGCTGCGGTCACACCAACAGTCTTACACCCAAAATGTGTTGTGCGCGGTTTGTCTCGAGGGTGCCAGAGCTATGAGTCCTGGTCCTGGTCGTGATCCCGATCGCGTCGTGCCGAGAGGTATCGCTCGAGTTCGGCGGCAATATCGTCTGCGGTGGGGAGTTCACCGTCCGCATCGGCGAAGGGGTTCTCTTGCGGGGTACCTTTGAGGAAACCGTCATGCTGGTTCTCTAAGAGCGATATCAACCGCTGCACTTCCTCGTTGCCGGCAATCTGTTCATCCACTTCGGCGCGGAACACCCGGTCGCGTTCGCGCAGGTCTTCCGTGGGGATGAGCAGTCCGGTTGCGGTGCCGAGCGCTTCAAGAAGCTTCAGTGGCCCCGCGGGAACAACCCCATCCGCTAAGTAATGCGGGACTAACACGACGAGGCTCGCCACCGGGTCGTCGGCTTCCATCAACTCATGTTCGAGTAAGTGCAAAGCGTGCGCGGGTGCTTCCACTCGCGCCTTCCATACTGAGAGTTGTTCGACGATGTCCTGTCGGTTTCCGGTGGCGGTAAGCCGCAGCGGCCGGGTGTGCGGGACCGGCATCGGAATGGCGTGCGCCCAGGTGGTGGTACTCACGGCGAAGTGACTGACTAGTGCCATCACGATCTTGGTGAATTCCTCCCAGCGGAAGTCTGGCTCGTAGCCGCTGAGCAGTAGGTATTTTTGGCCTATTGAGTCGCGTAGCATCCGCAAATCGAGCCTCGGGATGCGATACCCGCGGACTTCTGAACCGTCGATCGTGACGATGGGACGACGAGCGCGGTAGTCAAGCAGCGCATCCGGGCTGAAGGTGGCTACGACTTCGGCCTGACCGTGCTCAATCATGGTCTCCATCGTCTGCCGAACTGTGGCGCCGGAATCTCGATAGCCAGTGAGCAATACGACAAGCGGGAGCCCTGCGGGGACATCTGCCCACGCACTATCCGGTCGAAAAATCGCTCCCTGAGCACCCATGGTCCCCATCGTACGGGTCACGGCCTTGATTGCAGTGAGTGTTTCGCTCGCGGCGTGGCACAAGTCCCGATGAACTCAGCGAACTATATATAAGGTCGAAATCATGACCAATGTAGATTTTGTTCTAGACGCGAAACCATATGCTGCCGACACGCTCACCGTGGTACCCGTGCTGCAGGGTGAAGAGTTGGAGCTACTCGGCTCTTCCGACCTCGGTCTCGACGCGGAGCGCCTTGCGGCGCTTAACGTGAGCGCAAAAGCCGGCGCAACCCAGCGCATCCTTGTCGCTGCCGAGCATGGCGAGGGAGAAGCGCCGGTACTCCTGCTCGGAATTGGCGACGAGCGAACCCGCGAGTCACTTCGCCGTGCGGCGGGCGTTGCCGCGCGTGCGCTGAGCAATGTCAGTGACGTGACCTACGACTTGGCTGACGTTACCGCCGAAGAAGTGGAAGCGATCGCCACCGGTCATGCACTCGGTGGATATGTCTTCGACCGGTTTAAGTCGGCGCCGTCCGATGAAGCTGATTCAACCAGCGGGCAGCGCGTGGCGATTAATGCAGCTCCTGCTGAGGGCCAGGCTGCGCTGGCAAAGGCACGAGTCGTGAGCGAATCAGTCGCGCTGACTCGTAACCTCGTCAATACTCCCCCGAATGCCCTCGTGCCAGAAGAATTTGCGGACCGGGTGGCGGCTGAATTCGCCGATTCGGCGGTCTCGGTCGAGGTGTGGGACGAACCGCGACTTATCGAAGAAGGTTGCGGCGGCATCACTGGGGTCGGTCAGGGCTCGGCAAATGCTCCGCGATTGGTTCACCTGGAGTACACGCCGGAGAACCCGAAAGCCTATGTTGCGCTTGTCGGTAAGGGCATTACGTTCGACTCAGGAGGGCTTTCGCTCAAGCCGGCGGCATCCATGGTGGGCATGAAATTTGACATGTCGGGCGCTGCCTCGGTTGTCGGTGTCATCCGTGCGGTGGCTGCTCTGGAGCTCCCTGTCCGAGTGAGTGGTTGGTGCGCACTCGCCGAAAACATGCCGTCTGCTACGGCACTGAAACCGGACGACGTCATCACGATGCGCTCGAAGACTACCGTGGAAGTTACGAACACCGACGCCGAGGGAAGACTGGTCTTGGCTGATGCGCTCGCCTTGGCTTCAGAACAGCAACCCGATGTGATCATCGACATTGCCACGCTGACCGGTGCGCAGGTAATCGCGCTCGGAGATCGCACCACTGGCCTCATGGGTAACGAGGAACAGTGGCGCGAGCGCATCCTGAATGCGGCACGCACTGCGGGTGAGCCGACGTGGTCCATGCCAATTCCGGAAGAGATCGCCGAAAAGCTCGATTCGAATGTTGCCGACATTGTGAATGCCAAGCCGGGCGATCGTGCTGGCGGGATGCTCTTTGCCGCGGCTTTCCTCGAAAAGTTCATTGGCAAGGATGCTGAGGAGCAGTCGATCCCGTGGGTCCACCTTGACATTGCGGGGCCGGCTGACACGAAGTCCGCGTACGGCTATGTGCCTAAGGGCGCCTCGGGTGTCCCGGTGCGAACGCTCATCGAAGCGATTGCGGCGATTGCCTAAATCGACTCAGCGCACGTAGGTAGTTAATGGACTAGATCCATCATTAGCAGGCCTCGCCTCACTTATGGCGAACCCAAGATTCTTCATAACTGAGGTGTAGGCTTGCCTGTGGCTTTCGCCGCGCTTTTGCAGCAGGTAACCCCTGGTGCATGCGAACTGTTCGACTCTTATAGGGGAGCTTTCCGGGTGTCAGATCAAAACTTTGACCTTGTTGTCCTCGGCGGTGGTAGCGCAGGCTACGCTGCCGCCATCCGCGCTACACAGTTGGGCATGACCGCCGCTGTGATCGAGAAGGACAAGCTGGGTGGTACCTGCTTACACCGAGGGTGCATCCCAACCAAGGCGATGGTGCACAGTGCCGAACTCGCCGAGTCGGTTGCCGAGGGTGCTCGCGTTGGTGTCAACCTCACCCTTGACGGTGTGGATGCGGAAAAGGTAGCGGCATTCCGTGACGATATTGTCACCGGTAAATTTAAGGGGCTGCAGGGCCTACTCAAGGCGAAGAAGGTTTCGGTCATCAACGGTGAAGGCCGACTGACCTCCTCGACCACCGTGCAGGTCGGTACCGACACCATCACGGCGAAGAACATCGTGCTTGCCACCGGTTCCTACTCGAAGACCATTCCCGGTCTCGAAATCACCGGCAACGTCATCACCTCGGATCAGGCACTCCAGATGAACTGGATCCCGAAGCGCGCGGTCGTGCTCGGCGGTGGCGTGATCGGCCTCGAGTTCGCTAGCTTGTGGCGCTCTTTCGGTGCTGAGGTAACGATCATTGAGGGTCTGCCGCACCTTGCGCCCGCAGAAGATGAAGCGATCTCGAAGCAGCTCGAGCGTGCATACCGCAAGCGCGGCATCAACTTCCAGACCAACACGAAGTTCGATTCCGTCACCCAGGATGAATATGGCGTTCACGTCAAGACTGAAAAGGGTGAGGTTATCGATGGCGACGTTCTCCTCGTCGCAATCGGCCGCGGTCCGGTAACCGCGAATATCGGCCTCGAAGAAGTTGGAGTGCAGCTCGACCGCGGTTTTGTGACCGTTGACAAAACCCTGCAAACCACCGTCCCCGGCGTTTACGCAATCGGCGACATTGTTCCAGGGCTGCAGCTGGCACACCGCTCGTACCAGCACGGCATCTTCGTTGCCGAGCAGATCGCGGGTCAGAACCCCGTGCTCATTTCCGACGTGAACATCCCCAAGGTGACCTACTCGGAGCCGCAGATTGGTTCAATCGGCCTTTCGGAAGCCAAGGCGAAGGAAGAGCACGGCGCCGATGCAATTGAGGCGTATGAGTACAACCTCGCTGGCAACGGCAAGAGCTCGATTCTCGGGACCAGCGGCTCAGTCAAGGTAGTCCGAGTCAAGGACGGCCCCGTCATTGGTATTCACATGATCGGTGGTCGCATCGGCGAGCTCATCGGTGAAGCGCAGCTGATTGTGAATTGGGACGCATATCCCGAGGACGTCGCACAGCTCGTGCACGCACACCCGACACAGAACGAGTCCCTGGGCGAGGCGATGCTCAAGCTCGCTGGCAAGCCCCTTCACGCGCTCTAAGCCGCGTACGCGATTTTTCAGAACTAGGAGAAATTCTTATGAGTCAGGAAGTAACACTCCCGGCACTCGGTGAAAGCGTCACCGAAGGAACCGTTACCCGTTGGCTAAAGGCCGTCGGTGACACTGTCGCTGTTGATGAGGCACTGCTGGAAGTGTCGACCGACAAGGTTGACACCGAAGTCCCTTCGCCCGTTGCCGGTGTAATCGAAGAGATTCTCGTCCAAGAGGACGAGACCGTGGATGTCGGCGCTGTCTTGGTGCGTATTGGCGACGGTAGTGGCGCCGCAGCACCAGCTGCCCAAGAAGCTCCAGCGCAAGAAGCAGCGGTAGAAGAGACTCCCGCCCCTGCAGCCGAAGAAGCTCCGGCGCCGGCAGCAGAAGCAGCTGCCCCCGCGGGTGATGCTTCTGACGTGACGCTCCCGGCACTCGGCGAGAGTGTCACCGAAGGTACCGTGACCCGTTGGCTGAAGAACGTTGGTGACAGCGTTGAGGTGGATGAAGCACTCCTAGAGGTGTCGACGGACAAGGTTGACACCGAAGTTCCTTCGCCGGTCGCGGGTGTAGTGCAGGAAATCCTCGTGAAGGAAGATGAGACTGCCGAGGTTGGGACTGTGCTTGCTCGCATCGGTTCGGGCGCACCCGCCGCAGCAGCTCCTGCACCGGCAGCTGCACCTGCCCCCGAAGCAGCGCCTGCTCCGGCTCCCACCCCTGCTGCACCTGCCCCTGCTGCACCGGCCGCGCCTGCAGCACCGGCCGCTCCCAAAGCACCTGCTGCACCCGCAGCTCCGGCCACTCCCACGGCACCTGCGGCACCCACGGCTCCGGCGTCGAAGAGCGACCCTCGCTACGTCACCCCGATCGTGCGCAAGCTTGCGAACGAGCACGGCGTAGACCTCACGAAGGTTTCGGGCACCGGTGTAGGTGGCCGCATCCGCAAGGAGGATGTACTCGCCGCAGCGAAGGCGCAGAGCGCCGCTGCACCGGCAGCACCCGCGTCCGCAGCAGCTGAGGCTGCCCCCGTGCAGGTATCCGAACTCCGGGGCACTACCCAGAAGATGTCGCGCCTGCGTAAGGTCGTTGCCACGCGCGCGGTTGAGTCGATGACCGGCACCGCGCAGCTGACCACCGTGGTTGAGGTTGACGTCACGAAGATCGCCAACCTGCGCCAAGCCAAGAAGGAAGAGTTCCTGCAGAAGACCGGCTCGAAGCTCTCCTTCCTGCCCTTCTTCACGCTTGCCGCGATTGAAGCGCTGCAGACCTACCCGATTATCAACTCGCGCGTAGAGGGCGACTCGATCGTCTACCCCGCCACCGAGAACATCTCGATGGCAGTGGACACCGAACGGGGCCTGCTCACTCCGGTGATCAAGAACGCTGGCGGTAAGACGATTGCCGAGCTCGCGTCTGAGATCGACGACCTCGCGACCCGCAGCCGTGACAACAAGCTCACCCCCGATGACCTTGCCGGTGGCACGTTCACCGTCACGAACACCGGTTCACGCGGTGCACTCTTCGACACCCCGGTGGTGTTCCTCCCGCAGGAAGCGATCCTTGGCCTCGGTATCGTGACCAAGCGTCCGGTAGTAGTCAAGTCCGCGGATGGCGATGAAAGCATCGCAATCCGTTCGATGGTGTACCTCGCCCTGAGCTATGACCACCGCATCATTGATGGTGCCGACGCGGCTCGTTACCTTGGACAGGTAAAGCAGCGTCTGGAGGCGGGTGCTTTCGAGGGCAACCTCGGCATCTAAGTCCACGTCACGAAGGCGGGGTGCGACAACCGATGTTGTCGCACCCCGCCTTCGTTGAACGCACGCTCCCCCAACGTGCACAATCAATATGGCGGTGGGCACCGAGGTATATCGGTGCCCACCGCCATATTCGTGATGTGACTAGCGCTGTGCAGTCATCGACTGGGCAAAGAACTCGGTGAGTTCTTCACGTGCATCCAGCGGGAGGATGTGGGCGACGTACTGGTCGGGACGAACGATTACGATCGCACCATCTCGACTGATTTCGCGCAGGTCATAGATGTCTGGTTCCTGCTGGGCAGCTTCCATGTCATTGACGTCGCTAATCGTCCCCACAGAGTGAACACGGAAGTAGTCCTGGAGCTGATACGGCCCGTGGTCGGGACGGAACGCTTTGGGTATGTCGGTGAAATCAAATTCCGTATAGCGCTGCTGGTAGACGACATTAACCTCGAAGCGCGAGTTGAGGTCTGCACCCTCCGGGGTAAATCGAAGCAGCGGCGAGTCGGCCGAGGTTTGCAACCAGTCTGCCAAACGTTCAGTGGCCGAGTCGGTGCCGACCTTAGCTTGGTCTGCAAAGACGTAGATGCGGTATCGACCGTCTGCGAAAGCTTGGTGCCCGAGATAGATCGGGTTCACATCGGCGATACGAATCACCGGCGCCGCTTTGAATCGCTTACCAATTGGGTATCCCTTAGCGAGGTCCTGATACTTCGTATCACCGGTAATGATCGAAGGGCCATATTCGGTCATGAAGCCAGCCGGGAACTCAGCGGTTTTGACGTAGAACTCTTCAACTTCACCCGGGTTCTCAAAGTCCTCAGGTTTCTTGGCCATGAGACCTGACCACTGCTTGTCAAAGTTGATCAGATCGACGGCAACCGACTGACGTTCAGCCGAGTAGGTGTCCAGCAACGATTCCGGTGCAAGACCGCTCAGTACCTGGCCAAGTTTCCACGAGATATTCCAGCCGTCCTGCATCGAGACATTCATACCTTGACCGGCCTTCGCACTGTGCGTGTGGCAGGCGTCACCGGTGATGAAGACCCGGGGGCTGCGCTGCCCTACCTCTTCTTCGGGCACATTGTCGAACTTGTCAGTGACGCGGTGGCCGACTTCGTAGACGCTGTGCCACGGTACGTCCTTCACATCGAGTGTGTAAGGGTGAAGGATTCCATTCGCCTTCTTAATGACGTCCTCGAGTGGGGTCTGGCGAATAGCGTGGTTGTCGTTTTCCGGCACCTCGCCGAGGTCGACGTAGATCCGTGAAAGGTGGCCTCCTTCACGTGGGATGTGCAGGATGCTCCCTGCGGATGCGTGGATGACCGACTTGATTCGTACGTCAGGGAAAGTGGTCTGTGCAAGCACATCCATCACACCCCAGGCATGGTTGGACACGTCCCCGACCAGGCGGCGGCCGATTGCTTTACGCACCTTACTCGCTGCGCCATCACAACCGATGACGTACTTCGCGCGTACCGTGCGCTCTTGGCCTTCGTGCTCGCCGGCTGTGCTGCGCACGGTGACAGTTACCGGATACTCGGCCCCATCGTCAATTTCAAGGGCCACAAACTCGTAACCGTAGTTTGGACTGATGCGACCGGGTGAGCGCTCGGCGAATTCAATGAAGTAGTCCAGCACGCGAGCCTGATTCACCACGATGTGCTGAAACTCGCTGATGTCTTGGCTATCGTCGGGCGTGCGGCCGGTGCGGATGATGTTTCCCGGATTCTTGGGGTCTGGATTCCAAAACGCCGTCTCCGTGATGCGGTACGCCTCAGACACGATGCGCTCTTCGAATCCAAAGCAGTGGAATGTCTCCACAGTCCGTGCCTGGACACCATCGGCCTGGCCCAACTTCAGGCGGCTATCACGACGCTCAATAATGTGAGTGCGAATATCTGGGTACTGTGAGAGCTGCGCAGCCGCAATCACCCCTGCCGGACCGGTGCCCACAATCAAGACATCGAGTTCATCGGGCAGATCACTCGGGCGGCTCATGCCGTATCCGGCGGCGTTCTGCACGCGTGGCTCCTGCGACACGTATCCGTGATGGTGAAACTGAATGGTTGAACTCTGCATTGTGAAAATCCTCCTCGATCCCGCACGCAAGCTCAGAGGCGTATTGCGTGGCTTCCCGAGAAGATTAGCGCTTCTACGGGAAGCCCATTGAACTAATTCGCTAATTCCGCGAAAGGTTGGATCGCAACAGCCTTTCGCCGGATTAGCGGGACATATCGGGCAGCCAGATCTCTCGAAGCAGCCATCCATCAGGCGTTCGTTCTAGCGAGAGCGAGCCCGCTTCACTGCCGCTAATGAGCTCGATGTCCCCCAGGTCAGCAGCGAGTAGCCACTCCTGCTGTTCACTGAGCTGCAGTTCGTCATGCGAGTTACTGTTCGGTGCCTCCATCGCCTCGAGTGTATCCAAATCTGCCGCGAGCCCCGGAGCATCTGGGGCATAGAGCTCCGTTAGGCACTGGGGATCCCGGGCCGTTACACAGGCATTTCTTGCGGCGACTAATTCTGGTGCTGCCGCGATGGCAGTCTTGGGTGGTTCGGGCGGCGAGTCGGTAGCAAGATTCGTGTCGAAACCGGTTTCTGGACTCGTGAGACTCTCAGCGGCCTCAGCAGTCTCAGCGGCCTCGGCGGCGACGTGCGTGGATGGCTCGGGATTGGCAGTGCCAACACTCTGCGTGCTCATGAGCAGCGCACCTCCTAAGAGTACGAGCAGACCAACGATTCCCAGTCCCGCCCAGATAGCCGGACGGACGTTACCGACCCAGCCCGAGAGTCTGGCAAGGCCACTTTTCGCTGATTGAACACTGGTGAGCAAAAATCGGCGACCGCTCAAGGGTGTCGGCGGCGCAATGAGTGGTTCGTGTACCTCGTCTTCATTTGTGGTAAGTAAATGGAGGTCCCCCACTCCGGGTTCGCGATTGCCGCTCGTGCGGTTCGGAGAGTTCGTGGGTGACGGGTGCCCGCCCGGCAATGCCGCGACCGGGAGTGGTTCGGGTTCACACCATTGAAAGAGGGCGTCTATGAGCCTTCCTGCGGCATCCTTCGGAGTCACGCCATCGCAGAGGGCATCAACCAGTAGACGGAGCTGCTCGGTTGGCTCCTCGGTGCAAATGGCGAATAGCGCATCAGCAATCTTGCCTAATGCGCGTAAGTCGTTGCTGCGCGCGAGGTCCGCTTTGATTGTCGCAAGGTCAGCAAGTCGTACTGCTCTCCCCCAATCATCGAGTCCCGGTCTTCCCTGCTCGTCGATGAGGCAGGAATGCAGTGAGACCGTTCCGTGAGCAATGTCATTTTCGTGCGCGAGTTGGAGTGCTTCTACTACCGGGACCAATGCCGTGACTATTGCGCCAGCGGGAAAGTCGGTTTCTGTGGCCACAACCTCGGACCAAGTTCGGACTCGTCGGATCGGAAATATCGCAATCCGGTGGGGGCCGTCAACGAGTGTCTCCTCGGCAAGTTCCACGAACTCAGAGCCAATTTCATCCCGCAATGAACATTCCTCCGCGAGCTTCGCGCAGGCACTGGGCTCACTAGCAATCACAATGCGTCGGTGTTGCAGCCGCGGACGTGCGGATGCGCCAAACCCAAACCAGTGGTCGCTGCCGCTGGTGGCGACAGTATTCGGGAATTCCGCCACCCCAACAAACTCTCGATGATCCTGAGTCAGCGGGCGCACCAGACGCCAACCGGCGACCGTGTCACCAGGGCTCAGGGAGGTGCTGATCTCGTCTTTCGGATTGCGATCAAGGAACATGTGAGCATATTGCCCTAGGTCAGTGGCCATAGACGCTCGTGCCAGGGCCACCTGTTGATAACTCTTGCTTTCGGGAATCCTGTGGATGGTTTTGGCCGGGTATTCTAGAAGTACTATGGCGAAAACTTCCGACGCAGCTCCCAAGGAGCCGGGCCGCATCCGGCAACTCATTGACGTCTTCAAGATGACCGCGAAGTACGACAAGGCGGGTGTCGTCCTGATCACTGCGGGACTCGTCCTGCCGATCCTTCTCGCGGTCGTACTCTGTCTGGTGACGGGCGCAAACTGGATCATGTGGATCCTCTACGTCGTGCTGGGCTTTGTCTTCGGACTGCTCATCGCGATGCTGCTACTGAACTGGCGAGCAGAACGAGTTGCCTTCAATCAACTTGAAGGCCGACAGGGTGCATCAGGAGCGGTGCTGAGTTCGGCCATGCGCGGAACCTGGCGCACCAGTGACCAGCCCGTAGCGTTCAACGCGAAGACTCAAGACTTCGTGTTTAGAGCCATTGGTAAGCCGGGCGTGGTGTTGATTACTGAGTCCAACAGTGCCGCGACGAAGCGGTTGCTCAATGATGAACGCCGCAAGACCGAGCGACTGGTCCCCACCGTGACGGTGCACCACGTGCTTGTCGGTGAACAGGCCGGTGGCGTGAAACTGGCGGATCTCAAGCGGTCGCTCAAGAAACTCCCCAAGCAGCTGCGTCGCGAGGAAATCCTCGCAGTGGAAAGCCGTCTCGCTTCGTTGCAGCAAAACCAGCTCCCGATCCCCAAGGGAATCGATCCGAATAAGATTCGTCCTTCCCGCTCGAAACTTCGTTAGAAACGCAAACGGCGACTGCGCCCCACTTTGGAGCGCAGTCGCCGCTTTCGTTTCCTGCAGCGAGCGTCACATCGGGCCGAGCTAGCGGAAGCGACGAAGCACGAGACCGGTGAGAACCTCATGCGCGCCACGCTGATCGGAGTCCATGATGATGGCTGGAATTACCAGTGAGAGGAGCACTTGCCGAACCCAAGGGCGCCACCATCCCGGTGCTTCGCCGCGAATGGTGTTCACTCGCATCCCAAAGATGAGATGACCAATCGTGCTGCCGAGGAGTGCGATGCAGACGCTTGTCAGCACGATGAAAATCGCCGAAACTGCGAAGGCTGCGTAGTCGAATATCCACCAGGCCAGCACTGCCGCAAGACCCCAGTCAATGACCAGAGCAAAGATTCGCATGCCAAACCGAGCAACCGATCCTGGGCCCTCTTCAGGGAGGCCCAATCGCTCGCCCGGATAATTGCTTTCAGGGACCGCAGAACCGGCCGAGGAGGATTTGGTCATTCCCTCAGTCTAGTCATCGAAGAATCCCACCCAATAAAAAATCCACTGACAGGCGCGCTATGCCACCACCAACAGACAATGATGCGTATACTGCTTCATAGCGTCGTCATCGCGTGTGTCGCACGTGAACCCGGCACTGGGTAAATGCCCGGACCACCAAACCGAGGAGGAACTCCGAATATGTTCACCGAGCCCGCCGAACTACTCTCTTTTATTAAGGAAAAGGGGATCTCGTTTATCGACATCCGCTTCACCGACCTGCCCGGAACTCAGCAGCACTTCAACGTCCCAGCTTCGACGATTGATGATGATTTCTTCAGCAGCGGCCAGCTCTTCGACGGTTCCTCAATCCGTGGTTTTGCATCCATCAACGAGTCGGACCTGCAGCTCATCCCCGACGTTACGACCGCCTATGTCGACCCCTTCCGGGCAGAGCCCACCGTGATCATCCTCTGCGACATCTTCAACCCGCGCACGGGCGAGATTTACCACCGCGACCCGCGACAGGTCGCCAAGAAAGCGGAAAAGTTCTTGGCTTCGACCGGTGTTGCCGACACCGCAATCTTCGCTCCGGAAGCAGAGTTCTACGTTTTCGAGGACGTTCGGTTTGAGAACCACCCGCACCGCACCTACTACCAGGTCGACTCGGATGAGGGCTTCTGGAACACCGGTCGTGAGGAAGTTGGTGGCAACCTCGGCAACAAGACGCCCAAGAAGGGTGGCTACTTCCCGGTTCCGCCAGTCGACAAGCAGGCTGACCTGCGCGATGCCATGAGCATGACGCTGATTGAGAGCGGTTTCCAGCTGGAACGTGCTCACCACGAAGTGGGTTCCGGTGGTCAGGCCGAAATTAACTACCGCTTCAACACGCTCGTGCACTCGGCGGATGACGTGTTGAAGTTCAAGTACCTCATCAAGGGTGTTGCCAATGACTGGGGTAAGACCGTGACCTTCATGCCGAAGCCCATGTTCGGCGAGAACGGGTCGGGTATGCACACCCACATGTCGCTCTGGTTGAACGGTGACCCGCTCTTCTACGACGAGGCGGGCTACGCCTCGCTCTCGGACACCGCTCGCTGGTACATTGGCGGCATCCTCGCCCACGGTAAGTCACTTGCTGCGTTTACGAACCCCAGTACGAACTCGTACCACCGACTCGTCAAGGGCTACGAGGCACCCATTAACCTTGCTTACTCGGCCGGCAACCGGTCAGCCGCGGTACGCATCCCGATCACCGGGTCGAACCCCAAGGCGAAGCGCATCGAGTTCCGTACCCCGGATGCGACTGCGAACCCCTATCTCGCATTCGCCGCGCTCCTGATGGCGGGCCTCGACGGCATCCAGAACCGTATCGAGCCCCTCGAGCCGATCGACAAGGACCTTTACGAGCTGCCACCGGAAGAAGCCAAGAACATTCCGCAGATGCCGGTCTCGCTCAGTGAAGCACTGCACGCGCTCGAGGAAGACCACGACTACCTGCTCAAGGGCGGCGTATTCGACGAGGACCTGATCCAAACCTGGATCGAGTACAAGACGAACGCAGAAATCGTGCCCATGGCCGAGCGCCCGCACCCCTACGAGTACGAGCTCTACTTCGGCGTCTAGTAGATCGCGCTAAAGATCCCGGCTCTCCGCAAATTCAACTGCGGAGAACCGGGATCTTTTATGTGCATGGGAACGGAACAGCTTCTATCCCCCGCTACCTTCAATCCCCATAAAACAGCGTCTCGAACACCGCGCGGGAACGACGCGTGGCGGTGAGATAGTCGTTTTCGAGGTCGACGCCGTGCCCGGGCTCATATCCGAGGAGTCGAGCGACCCCATCGAGTTCCTCTGGGGCCCCTGGCAGCACATCAGTCTGGGCGTTCGAGAACAGATACACCGCAGAACGGATGCGTGTGGCAAGGGTCCAAGCGTGGCGCAGAATTGCGGTGTCTTCATCAGAAATCAGACCGCGAGATCGGGCAGCCTCAAGTGCGGCAAGCGTGCCCGGCGTACGCAATTCGGTCATCTCATGTGCGTGGTCGAGCTGCAGAATCTGCACAAGCCATTCAACATCGGACAGAGATCCACGCCCGAGCTTGAGATGCCGCTTTGGGTCAGCGCCACGCGGGAGCCGCTCGCTTTCCATCCGAGCTTTGATGCGTCGAATCTCGGTGAGTTCGGACTTGTCGAGACCTCGCTTGCGATAGCGGGTGCGATCACAGATCTCCATGAAACGGTCGAGAAGCTCTGCATCTCCAGCGACCCGACTCGCTCGCAGGAGAGCCTGAGCCTCCCAACTGAGCGACCATTTCGAGTAATAGGCCTCATAGGCAGCTAACGACCGGGCAAGCGGGCCAGATTTCCCCTCCGGCCGGAGCCCCGCATCCAGATCGATGGGCATCCGGTTGTCATCCAGGAGCTCACCGATTCGCCTCACGAGCTGCCGAGCCAACTTGCTGGCTTCTTCGCTTTGCCGTTCTTCAGGATCGTAGACATAGAGCACGTCGAGATCGGAGCCGAAGCCAAGCTCGGCACCTCCAAACCGGCCCATCCCGATAACCGCGAAGGCGGGGTAGTTCACCTCGGCATCAATCTGACGGATCGCCTTTTCTGCAGAACGGATTGTGACCACAGAAATATCAGTTAGCCCCGTCGCGATGCTGCGCATATCGGTGACACCGAGGACAAAGCCGATCGCCAGGCGGAGGACTTCACGGCGCCGCACCCCGCGGATTACCCGTCCGAGTGAGACCTCATCGCTGTAGCGCGACAGTGCACCGTTGATTTCGCGCTCGAGCGCTGCCTCGGTGGCTGGCCGCAGCTGATCCTCGCCATCGAGCCAAATTACGGCTTCGGGGAAGAGTTCCAGGAAGGTGGCACAGAACTCGCTGCTCGAGAGAATGTCGCATAGCCTCCGCGCAGCAAATTTCGAGTCGCGCAGCAGTCGTACGTACCACGATGCGTCGCCGAGTTGTTCCGAGAGTTTCCGGAAGGCCAGTAGCCCCTGATCGGGGTTGGCGCCCTCGGTGAACCACTCGAGCAATACTGGCAGCAGATGCGTCATCATGGTCGAGCGTCGGGACACCCCGCTAATGAGCGCCTTGATGTGGTTGAGCGCGCCGCGCGGATCTCGATAGCCAATCGCACGCATCCGGGCGATGGCTTGATCGCTCGTGAGCTGATAGCTCTCGCTCGGCAGGGTGGCTACTGCGGTCAGCAGCGGACGGTAGAAGACCTTTTCGTGAATGCCACGCACTCGACGTCGTACGGTCGCCAACTGTTCAAGCAACTGCTTTGGTGTGAGCCCAATGGCCCGCCCGAGGATGCGCTGCTCCTCCGGATCGTCCGGAAACAGATGTGTGCGTTGCATGTGCCGAAGTTGCACGCGGTGTTCCAGTAGCCGGAGAAAACGGTAGTCATTGGTGAACTCCGCACCGTCATCGCGGCCAATGTGTCCTTCGGCAGCCAGCGCCGTGAGCGCATCCAGCGTCGTGTGCACTCGAACCGATTCATCGGCCTGACCGTGCACGAGCTGCAAGAGCTGCACCGTGAACTCAATATCGCGCAGGCCTCCGGGTCCGAGCTTGAGCTCGCGATCCACTTCTTCCTTGGGAATGTGACTAATTACTCGGGCGCGCATTTTCTGCACTTGCAGCACGAAGTTATCTCGCCCGGCCGCCTCCCAGACCATCGGCGTGATCTGGCTGATGAAGGACTCGCCAAGCTCAGCGTCACCCGCGATTGCGCGGGCCTTCAGCAGTGCCATGAATTCCCAGTTCTCAGCCCAGCGCTTGTAGTACGTGATGTAGCTATCCACCGTGCGAACGAGGGCACCGTCCTTGCCCTCCGGGCGCAGATTCGCGTCAACTTCCCACAGTCCCGGCTCAATCTGATAGTCGGAGAGCACGTTCATGGCCTTGCGAGCCAAGCGCGTCGCGATCTCAATCATGCGGGCCGTGGATAGCTCCGAACCCTCACGAGCCTCGGCAACGTACATGACATCGACATCTGAAATGTAGTTGAGTTCACGGGCGCCGCCCTTGCCCATGCCGATGACGGCCAAGCGGACATCCCGCACCTGTTCCGCCGGGAATCGACCGAAGCCCGCAGGCGGTGCGGTGATCTCTGCCCGCGCGACCGCAAGGGCAGCGTCCATTGCCGCAGCGGCGAGGTCTGAGAGCGCCGCTGCGACCCGGTGGAGCGAGACCGCCGCATCCTCGAGGCGTGCGTCATACAGCGCGATTTTGCCGAGCTGGGTGCGATACTCCACGCGCAGCGCGTTGGCTGCCTCGTCCCCCGTGCGCTGTGCGACGAGCTGATTGGATTCCGGTTCGATTACGGCGTGTACCGAGGCGAGCATCCGTTCGCGAAGGGTCTGTGGGGAGGCCAAGAGGTTCGAGTCTTCGTGGATTTCCCGCAATCGCTGCGGGTGCCGGATGAAGAAATCCTCGGAAGCGGTCGAGAGCGCAAAGAGTGTGATCACGCTGCGAAGCAGCCCATGATCGGATTTCAGATCGGGACCGCATCCTGGTTGCCGCTGCACGAGGCGAAGCAGCGAGGCGAGCGCACCGTCGGGATCAGGGTCAATGGGTTCGAAAAAGCTCGTGAGCAGGACCGGATCCATCCCGAGAATATCGGCAAGCTCCGAAAAGCGCTCCGCCGCTTCGAGGGGTTTCGAAAAGCCCACCCGAATCAATCGAGTGCGGATACCTTCACGCAATACGGTTCACTCCCCTGGTTCAGTCGCGTCGCTATAGGTTGCGCTGCAGCTCGAAGTTGGTGACCTGGCGCCGGAAGCCGAGCCATTCATCCTGCTTATTCGTCAAGAAGTAGTCGAAGAGCTGCTCCCCCAGGGTTTCCGCGACGAGTTCGGATTCCTGGGTGAGCGCAAGCGCCTCATCGAGGTTCATCGGCAGGTTCTTGTAGCCGAGCACCTGCCGTTCTCGTTCGGAGAGATCTCGCAAATCGCCGTCAATTTCGTCGGGAATTTCATACCCTTCTTCGATCCCTCGCAGCCCCGCTTCCAGCAAAAGGGCGTAGGTGAGGTATGGGTTTGCTGCGGAATCAATAGCCCGATACTCAACGCGAGCGGATCGTGATTTTTCGGGCTTATAGGTTGGTACTCGCACCAGCGCTGAAGAGTTGTTGTGCCCCCAGCAGACGTAACTCGGTGCTTCGTCACCGCCCCAAAGCCGTCGGTAGGAATTGACGTGCTGATTGGTCACCGCCGTGATCTCCCGAGCGTGGTGTAGCAGGCCCGCGATGAATTGGCGGCCAGTGCGCGAAAGCTGATGCTTGGCACCCGCTTCGTGGAAGACATTTGTGGCACCTTCAAAGAGCGACATGTGGGTATGCATCCCCGAGCCCGGCCATTTCGAATGGGGTTTGGGCATGAAGGTTGCGTGAATGCCCTGCTCTGCAGCTGCTTCCTGAATCACCGTACGGAACGTGATGACGTTATCGGCCATGGCCAAGGCATCTGCATAGCGCAGATCAATTTCGTTCTGGCCGGGGCCCGCCTCGTGGTGGCTGAATTCCACCGAGATGCCGAGTTCTTCCAGCAGCCTCACGGACCGTCGCCGGAAGAGGTCCACAACATTTCCGGGCACGTGATCGAAATAGCCGGCCTGATCAACGGGCTCAAGACCGTCGGGCCCGGGCGAGGCGGATTTGAGGAGATAAAACTCGATTTCCGGGTGGATGTAGAAGGTGAAGCCAAGGTCACGCGCCCGGTCGAGGGCTCGACGCAGCACCTGGCGCGGGTCTGCCGACGCCGGTTGACCATCGGGCGTAGTGATATCGCAGAACATGCGTGCGGTTTCATCGTCACCGTGCCACGGCAGCACCTGGAACGTCGAGGGATCCGGATGCAAGAGCATGTCGGCCTCGGTGCGTCGCGTGAGCCCCTCGATTGCGGATCCGTCGAAGCCGACGCCTTCGTTGAACGCGCCCTCAACCTCGGCGGGCGCCAAGGCAATGGACTTCAAGGTGCCGAGCACATCGGTAAACCAGAGGCGGATAAATTTGATCCCACGGTCACTGATGGTTTGCAACACGTAGTCCTGTTGCTTGCTCATGGATGCGCTCCTCTTTATTGACGTGTGTCCAGGCTACCGGCGAGCTTCCCTAGAATGTCCCTATGACTGACAACGCTGCAGTAAAACGAGTCCGCACCCGCCATTTTTCTCGCGCGAAGCGTGATGGCCACAAAATCTCCGGTCTCACTGCCTACGATGCCGCCAGCGCACAGATATTTGACCAAGCTGGGATTGATTTCTTGCTGGTGGGCGACTCTGCCGCGAACGTGATGCTGGGTTACGACACAACGCTCCCAATCAGCGTAAACGAGATGATTACGATGTCGCGGTCGGTGGCGCGAGCGGCCAAGCGTGCTTTCGTGATCGCGGATCTGCCCTTCGGCAGTTACGAGATCTCGCCGGAACAAGCCCTCGAGACCGCAGTGCGCTTCATGAAAGAAGCCGAGGTGCACGCCGTGAAGCTCGAGGGTGGGGTCGCGGTGGAAGGTCATATTCGTCGGATTACCGAGTCGGGCATCCCGGTTTGTGCGCACATTGGTTTCACCCCGCAGTCAGAACACAACCTCGGCGGGCACGTCATTCAGGGGCGAGGGGATGCGGCCGAGCAGCTCCTCGAGGATGCTCGCGCAATCGAGCGCGCCGGGGCATTCTTAGTGGTCCTCGAGATGGTGCCGACGGATGTTGCGGCACAGGTGACGGCGGAGCTGTCTATCCCAACCATCAGCGTCGGGGCGGGGCCGCACTGCGACGGGCAACTCACGGTATGGACCGACACTTTCGGTTATAGCCAGGGCCGAGTGCCCAAGTTCGTTAGGAAATACGCGAATCTCGCCGATATCCTGCGCGAAGCTACCGAACAGTACATCAGTGATATTCAGGCTAGTGCCTACCCGAGCGCGGCCGAGTCCTACGAGAATGTGCCGCCAGAGCACTAAACGCTAAGCGGTGGCCGTATCGCCAGGTGGCGATACGGCCACCGCTCGCGAGCTGGTGGAAGCTACACCGTTTCAATAACCGTCTTCCGCTTCAGCCGCCGCCTCCTCTTCCGCCCATTTGCGCGCATTCTCGGCGAGTTTTTCATTGGCACGTGCTGCCTCAGCTTCCGTGGCGAACGGACCAAGCCGCTCGGAAGCGATGGATTGCTTACCCTTTTCAACTTCCCCGGTGCGGGTGTTAAACCAGAATTCGTCTTCGCGTGTGTCAGTCATAGACTTGAGCGTATGCCGAAAAACCCTGAAACTGGTCTGCTCATCCCCGGAACCGTTACTCCCATGCGTCCGGTACCCGCGCACATCCCGCGACCGGAGTATGTCGGCAAGGTAAATCCCAATGAGCCCGATGGCAGCGGTGACCTGTACACGGCCGAAGAAATCGAACGGGTTCGTCACGCCAGTCGAATCGCAGCGGCGACGCTTGAACACCTTGAACAGTTCGTGAAGCCCGGTGTCACGACCGAGGAACTCGACGTGATTGCCCACAATTTTCTCATTGAGCACGAGGCATACCCGTCCTGCCTCGGCTACCGGGGCTTCCCCAAGGCTTCCTGTACCTCGCTGAACGAGGTGATCTGCCACGGCATTCCTGATTCCACCGTGCTCGAAGATGGGGACATCATCAATATTGACGTCACCGCCTTCGCACAGGGCATGCACGGCGACACGAACCGCATGTACCTGGTCGGTGAAGTCGATGAAGAGTCGCGTTTGCTCGTAGAACGGGCCCACGAGGCGATGATGCGCGGCATCAAGGCCGCCAAACCGGGCCGTGAGGTCAACGTGATCGGTCGTGTGATCGAAAAGTACGCCGGCCGTTTTGGCTACGAGTCTGTGCACGACTACACGGGACACGGCGTCGGACGAACCTTCCACTCTGGGCTGATCATTCCCCACTACGACGCACCTCATTTCAAGGACGTCATCCAACCGGGAATGGTCTTCACGGTCGAACCAATGCTGGTCACGGGCTCCCAAGCATGGGACCAGTGGGACGACAATTGGACCGTGGTCACCAAGGACGGTTCGCGCTGCGCCCAATATGAGCACACCATCCTGATTACCGAAGACGGTTACGAGATCCTGACGCTGCCACCCTCGCAGCTATAAGTTCCGGCATTTCTTTCGCCAAGGCATCCTAGGCTGGTGCCATGGCGAAGAAGCAGGACCGTTACGCGGTAGGTATCGATATTGGTGGCACCGGCATCAAGGGCGGGCTCGTCGATCTCAAAAAGGGACGTCTCGTTGGGGAACGAAAGAAGCGGAAGACTCCCCCGGGTGCCCCGATCGATGCGGTTATCGCGGCCGTGGTGAAGGTGTATGAAGAGATTCTGGCCCAGGACGAGGCGGCGGGTCTCGATCCGGCAGTTGGACTCTGTATGCCCTCGGTGATGAGACACGGAGTGTCGTATACCGCCGCCAATATTGACGAGGCGTGGATTGGTTTCAATGCTCGGGATGCGTTCACGAAGGCCATCGGTAAGCCGGTTTCGCTCGTGAATGATGCTGATGCAGCGGGCTATGGCGAGGTGCGCTACGGGGAAGCGGCGGATGACCTGGGCTCGGTGCTCGTGCTGACCCTCGGCACCGGGATCGGTTCGGCGCTCATCCACGGCGGGCGCCTCTTCCCGAATACCGAACTTGGGCACCTGGAACTCAACGGAAAACCGGACTACGAACGGTATGCGTCGGCCAAGGCGCGCGAGCGAGAGAACCTCAGTTTCGAAGCTTGGGGCGAGCGCCTCACCCCATATTTCCGCCATCTCGAAGCGGTAATCCAGCCCGATGAATTCATTGTTTCCGGCGGTATCTCGAAGCAGGCCGACGAGTTTTTGTATCTCATCGACATCAAGACACCCGTGAAAGTCGCAAAGCTCAAGAACAACGCGGGGATCATTGGTGCGGCACTGCTCGGCGCCGAAGGCTGGGACTAAGCCCGGCCAAGATCACGTAGAATTACCGGGATGAATGGGTCGGCCAGACGGTCGCGCGCCGCGTAAGCGGTCCGAGGAACGTCCGGGCTCCATAGAGCAGGATGGTGGATAACGTCCACCCGGGGTAACCCGCGAGCTAGTGCAACAGAAAGCAAACCGCCCGCAAGGGTAAGGGTGAAAGGGTGGGGTAAGAGCCCACCGGGCGTCCGGTGACGGACGTTGCAAGGTAAACCTCATCCGGAGCAAGGCCAACAGGGAACGTCGACGCTGCTCGCCGAGTTCCCGGGTGTGCTGCTAGAGCGGCGCGGTAACGCGTCGCCGAGATAGATGGCCGTCACGACTCTGGTCGGACAGAACCCGGCGTATCGGTCGGCCCACTCATCGCCACTTCCTGCGGGCCGACCCACTCCTTAAATTGCGGAACGCTCAGTACGCACGAGGATCGCGTCGGTGTCCGGGCAGAAGACGATCTCATCGG
The DNA here is from genome assembly GCF_008831155.1 of Gulosibacter chungangensis. Classification (GTDB taxonomy): domain Bacteria; phylum Actinomycetota; class Actinomycetes; order Actinomycetales; family Microbacteriaceae; genus Gulosibacter; species Gulosibacter chungangensis. The sequence continues at coordinate 412,621 of NZ_WBKB01000002.1, forward strand.
CCGGTGCCTTAGCGATGCGTGCTAAGTCCGCAACCTCGATCGTTTCCTGCGATGCGGAAGATACCTTGCCGATCAGTTCGGCGGCACCGATCCCACTGCGCTTTCGCCGTTCCTCATAGAGCGCGACGAGCTGCTCCGGCAGACCGTCGACGAGCGTTCTCCGATCGGTGGCGAGCTCTTTGGCCTCGGTGCGGAGATTTTCACGCGCGAGGTCGCGCCGTCGCAGCAGATCCGCAGCTAGGTCCTCAATCTCACGCATCGCGGCGACACGCTCGTCGTGCGCCGCAGTCAGTTTCTCAACCAGCTCGAGCTGCGCCAGTTCCTGATCGTCGAGTGTGTCTTGACGGCGCGCAATGGTTTGCAGCTCAGCCTGCAAGGCTGCAATGTCCTTCGTGGATGTCGCCTGCTGTAGCCGCTGCTCATCCTGGGTTCGCCGCGCCGCAACCAGCTTCGAATCGTCTTGGATCGTCTTCAATTCGGATTGTGCATCTTCAAGCTCGCCGAGTGACTGCGCGGCGGCCGCTCGACGGTCACGACGGTCTTGTTCGATCTCAACGAGGTGCAGCTGCTCGGGCATATTCTTGGCGAGATGTTGCAGCCGCGCGTGGCGGGCATCGACCTGGGCCAATTCGAGCAGGCGAAGCTGTTCCTTGGGATGTGCCTTCATAGTCCTATTTTCTCCTTGCTAGCGCTGCTGCGAAATGTGCCAGGTCCACGGATCGGTGTTTTGGGTCGAGACCCGCGCCTCGACGTCTGGATGCGCGGCTCGGATGCGTTCTGCGGCGCCTTCCAGCCAGAGCTGTTCACTGGCGTAGTGAGCGGTATCAACCAGCGCGGGCTTACCGCCATTGAGGGACGCCTGTTCGCGCGCCTCTGAGGCCGGGTGGTGCCGCAAGTCACTCGTGAGATACACATCCGCCCCGGTTACTGACGGGTGGCTCAGGAATGAATCTCCCGCACCCGAGCAACAGGCAACACGCTGAACCATCATCTCAGGGTTGCCGGCGACCCTGACTCCCCCGGCCGTAGCGGGGAAGATCTCGGCAACTCGTGCCGCGAAATCACGCAGACTCACGGGCTCTGGCAGATTGCCAACGAGTCCAATCCCCCGTTCGGGTTGGTCTTCCAGCGGTTGAAACGGGATGCGGTGTTCGGCTCCCGTCGGGATGCCCAGCAGATCGAAAATGGTGCCCGTCGGACCGCTTTCCACCACATCAGCATTGGTATGAGCCGAATGCAACGCACAGCCGCCGCGTATCAGCCGTGCGAGCAGCGCACCCTTATAACGGTCCTCCGCAATCGAAGTGACCCCTCGAAGTAGCAGTGGGTGGTGAGTGAAGAGCAGCTGCGCCCCCCATTCAAGTGCTTCCTCAACCGTGGCGGCGACCGGGTCTACCGCAAACAAAATCTTGCCGATTTCAGCGTCTGGATCACCGGTGGAGGTGCCGATAGCATCCCAGGCTTCCGCACCTCGCCTCGGGTAGAGAGACTCAATGGTCGATTGCACTTCACGCAGCGTGGTCATGCAGCCACATTACCCGGCAGCGAGAATTCCCTATTGACGGCACTAGGCTTGAACCCATGGGACTGCCTCGTCGACTGCTCGGTGACAACGAACACGTCGTATTTCATTTGCGTACCCACTGGAAGCGCATTTTTGGCCACGTCGTCCTGGGCTTGCTCATCCTCAGTCTGGCAACGCTTGGAACGCTCTTAATGCCTGTCTCGGCGCAGCCAATCGGGTCTTACATTGTCTGGGGAATCGCCGTAATCGCGCTGTTTCCCGCCACGATTTCGCCGGTACTGAAGTGGCTGTCATCGACATTTACGATTACCGACCGACGGATCATTACTCGCACGGGCATCCTCAACAAAAAGGGCCACGATATTCCGCTCAACCGGATCGCAAATGTTGCATATGACCATTCCTTCATCGACCGGATCTTTGGCTGCGGCACATTGATCCTCGAGACCTCCGCCGATGAACCGCTCCATCTCGATGACATCCCACAGGTGGAAAAAGTGCACGTGCGGATGACAGAAATACTCTTTGCTTCCACTCGGAACCCCGAATAGCTCCCCAGGAAAGAACCTTCACTGTGACTACCGAACTTGCCCACGTCGAAGCACAGATCGTGGAAATTCCCGACTACCCGCAGCCCGGGGTGATCTTTCGAGATGTGATGCCAGTGCTGAGTGACGGTGAAGCACTCCGAACAGTTGCTAAGGCGCTGCTCGCACCGTTTGCCGGTCAATTCGATGTGGTTGCCGGCATAGAAGCCCGAGGTTTTCTTCTCGCGGGCGCAGCCGCAACGGTCGCAAATGTTGGTCTTGTGCCCATCCGCAAGGCTGGCAAGTTACCGCGACCGGCCGCATCCGTCCCATATCAGCTCGAGTACGGGACCGAAGAAGTCGAAATTCAACGTGATATTGCTCCGGGAACTCGGGTGCTTGTGATGGATGACGTGCTCGCGACGGGCGGCACGATCGCCGCCGCCATCGAGCTGGTTCGAAAAATTGACGCGCTGCCCACGGGTATCGCCGTCCTGATGGAACTTGATGGGCTCGGTGGCCGGGAGGCGCTTGGCGACGGGCTCCCCCTGCACACGCTTTTTCACGGCTAACCGGTGGGAGCGGGGACATTCCCCGGGAGTTGTGACAAGCTTCCCGATGAAGCGGCATACACTTTCGACACGATAGATTGAAAGGAATCGCCTGATGGGAATTCAAGAACGCAAAGCAGCTATTGAATTGCTGGCGCAAATCTCGGAGAGCATTGAAGAGCGTGTCAAGCGTCATTCAATGGCTGAAGAAACCGGTACTCCGACGACCACGACCCGGCTGAGCCACGACCTCATCGCGATTCGCGACAAGATCGCCCTCGTGACCGGCGAACTCCTGGAGCCCGCAACCGCGGCGCACATTAATCGAGTACTCGATCGGATCACGCGGCCCAAATACGAAGAGGCTCCGCACAGTCTTAAGGAGCTTGCGGACGTACGTAAGAAGCTGGACCTGATCGTGAGTGACTTGCGAGTGATCGCCAACCGCAAGGAGTTTGAGGGGCTATAAGCCACGAGTAATGGGCGCTTGCAGTTGTGGAAGGATGTTAGGCCTTCTGCAGCTGCAAGCGCCCTTGTATCTCCGCGGGCCGGGCTGGCCTGAACGATGATGAGAAAGGCTCCATCCACATGGCCAAAGATCCGCTTGATCGACCGAAGATCGACGATCAGGAGTTTATTGCCGCGAATTCGGAAGCAAGAAAACGCTACGGCCGCTTCAACCTCGCCGTCGTCGGAAACACGGGTGTAGGGAAATCTTCACTCGTCAACGCGGTGTTCGGTCGAGAACTCGCAAAGGTCGGTAAGGGCCTTCCTGTTACCCAGGGAGTGAACTACTACGACGACGAGACCCTGGGCATATGGGACTTCGAGGGCTTCGAAATTGGGTCTGGTAAGACACCCGCGGAGTCACTTCGCGATGGACTGAAAATCGTGGCGAAGCGACCATCGAGTGAACAGATCGCCGTCGTCTGGTACTGCGTGGCGGCGAACGCCGATCGCCTTACAGTTCCGGATATTGAGATGATTCGCGAATTGGATGCGGCGGGGCTGCCTGTGATCCTCGTGTTGACCAAAGTGCACTGGACGAAGAATCCGGTTACCGGGAAGTATCGGGCTTCGAAAGACACGGAGGCGTTTCGCGATTGGCTTGAAGACCCGGTGGACGGCGATGGCGAGCCCATTCACCTTCCTGTGCGTCGTGTGATCTTGACTTCCTCGCAGGGTAAGAATGGAAAGGGCACGGGACATGGGCTCGGTGATCTCGTGGCACAGACCCTTGCCCTGTCGCCGGATAGCGAGAAAGACGCCTTTCGCGTTGCGCAGCGACTCAACCTCCCGTGGAAGCGCGAGATGGCGCGCCCGGTCATTCTTGCCGCGGTGGCTGCGTCAGCGGCCGCAGCGGCCGTCCCCATCCCGATTGCGGATGCGACTACCCTGGCGCCGATCCAGATGACGATGATGGGGCGCATTGCTGCCATCTATGACCTCAATATGAAGACGATGATGTCCACGTCTGCGATTGCGCAATTGGGTGCGCAGATGGCTGGACGAGCCCTTGCCACGAGTCTTGTGAAACTCATTCCGGTGGCGGGCAACGTTATCAACGCCAGTGTCGCTTCGGCAATCACTGCGGCGACGGGAGAAGCGTGGGTTCGTTTCTGCGAGCAGGTGCATATCGGCAAGATCGATGTGTCGCAGATCGATGGGGCGTGGGAACAATTCGCGCCCACCATTGTGTCTGTGCTCGGCAAGCTCGCCACGCAGAAGGGCATTAAGGGCTAAATCAGAAGTCATTTAGCCCTACTCAGGGATCACTTTGACCTCACGGAGATAAGCCAATAGCCCGGTCGTGAGTTCGAGGTCGTAGAGCTCATTGAGCGGAAACCAACGCGCACCTGCCGCGTCGTCGGCAGCTGCGAGTTCGCCACGGATTACACGCGTGTAGAAATTGTGGATCTCATACTCTCGGCCATCGAGGGTCGGCATCCTTGTAATGCCGAGCTTACGGATGATCTCAATAACCAGGCCAGTTTCTTCGGCGAATTCCCGAATCGCAGCGTCTTCAAATGATTCACCAGGATTGATTTTCCCACCGGGCAGAGACCATCGGCCACGCTGAGGCTCTCGACCTCTTTTCACCAGCAGCAGCCGACCTTGACCATCGATAGCTACGGCGCTTGCTGCACTGATTATCTGAGACACCCGTCCAGGGTAGGCCTCGTGTTGATATTTCGGGCTCAAGCGAGTCGAGATTGAAACAAGGTGATTGGCCTGCTCTTCGATCAGTTCAGATGCCGACCGTTTGTCCCCCGTCGATAACGAACGCGTGACCGATGGTGAACCCGCCGAGGGGCGAGCAGAGCCAGAGGATCGCGGAGGCAATCTCCTCGGGTTTGCCCATGCGGCCAATGGGTTCCTGCCCGATGACGCGGGCACGACCTTCGGGGGTGCCGCCGGAGAAGCGTCCCATCATCGGTGTCTCGATGATGCCGGGGCAGATCGCGTTGATCTGAATGTTCTCGGAAGCGACTTCGAGTGCAGCCGACTTCGTCAGGCCGATGACACCGTGTTTGGTCGCCGCGTATGCGGCCTGATTACGTATGCCCATCACCCCGGCACCCGAGGAGATATTCACTATCGAACCACCGCCGCTGCCTCGCATAACAGGAATCTCATGCTTCATCGACAGGAAAACCCCGGTGAGATTCACGGCAATGAGACGGTTCCAGTCCTCTTCGGTGGTTTCCTCGATTGGAGTATTGGGTTGTTCGATACCGGCGTTATTCACCGCGAAGTCGAGACGACCGAGGGTATCCACCGTCGAGGATATGGCCGCCGCGATCGCGTCGCTATCCGAGATGTCAGCGACGACGGCATGCGCACGTCGTCCCTTCTCCTCGACCAGGCGCGCGGTCTCTTTCAGGTCTTTCTCGCCGATCGAGACGAGTGCGAGGTCAGCACCAGCATCCGCAAAGGCGAGGGCGGTCGCGCGTCCGATACCGACACCCGCGCCGGTGATGAATGCGACCTTGCCGGTAAAATCTACGAGGTTATTGCTCACGATGCTGCCTTTCCAGTACGTCTTTTTCGGTGTGTAGCGGAGCCACACCACGCTCACTTCGTCGACAAAGCCTTGTTGCAGTAACGACCAGTTGATCGTTTTGTCTCAGATCGTGCTTACATACCAAGAACATCACGGAGCCGTCGCGGATGAGAGCCTCTCTCAATGGTGGTACTGGCAGAGACTCCCAGAACACCACTGAGTAGACGTAACGTGGATACATGGATAACCAGGCTGAGGTCCGGGATTTTCTAACCTCACATCGAGACCGTATCGTTCCCGAACAGGTGGGTCTGCCAGCTGGTGGCAATCGCAGGGTTCCGGGGCTTCGCCGAAGTGAAGTTGCGACAATCGCGGGCATGAGCGTCGAGTATTACACCAAGCTCGAACGAGGGAATATTAGCGGTGCATCCGAAGAAGTGCTGGACAGCCTCGCACGGGCGTTGCAATTGGACGACGCAGAACGGGCGCACTTGTTCGCCCTGGCACATGCCGCGAGCCCCGTTGCAAGGCCTCGGAAGCAGTGCAGCGGAAAGGGCTGGAAGCCGAATCCTGGCTTGCAGTGGGCCCTTAACGGCTTCACTGCTGGTCCCGCGTTCGTTCGGAACGGCCGCATGGACCTACTCGCAGTGAACCCCCTTGCGCGGGCCTTCTATTGCGAGCTCTACGAAATGCCGGGGCAGCCGCCAAACATCGCGCGCCATACATTCCTCGACCGTCGCGCTGGCGATTTTATCCTGACTGGGATGCCTTTGCCGAGATCACCGTGGCGATCCTCAGAACCGAGGCAGCACGTGACCCTCACAACAGAGAACTCCACGATCTCATCGGCGAGCTGTCGACCCGCAGCGATGAAATCCGTAGACGCTGGGGCAAACACAACGTGCGCCATCACGGGAGCGGATTCAAGACTTTCCGTCACCCGGTCGTAGGTGAGCTGACACTCGCATACGAGGGTATGGACATGGAAGCTCATCACGGTCTGACATTCACCACCTATACGCCCGAACCGGGCTCAAAATCAGCAGAGGCGATACGGCTGCTCGGTTCCTGGGCTGCCAGCGTCCAAGTCGTTGATAATGGATGGCATTCCTGACGCAGACAGCGCTCCGAGCAGGAGCCTCGTACAAAAAAACCCGGTCAAGAATAACTTGACCGGGTTTTTTAACGTGGGCCCCGAGGGACTCGAACCCCCGACCCTCTGGGTGTAAACCAGATGCTCTAACCAACTGAGCTAGGAGCCCATCTGTTGTGCTTCGCGACTTGCTTGCCGCGATGTGCAACTCGGATACCTTAGCACCGGATTTGCGCGAATTCCAAACCTGCGATTCCGCCCGGGTGTGGCGAACCCGAGATCAGCTCGTCGCCGCCCATTCCAAGCCGTACTCGTGGTGCTCCATTGACCGCTGCTCCCCCGCGTCGCAGGCGGCTGCGAGGACGCGGGTGCCGTCGGCACGGATGGCCCAGGTGTGGCGACACGCCGTGCCTGATTGTCCGTCGAATGCAGCACATGCCCGCGCAATTTGACCGTGGGGCCAGTGGTCCGAGACACCGAGCAGCACCGCCTCCGGGTCCACTTCATGGAGCCACGCCGCCAAGGTCGGCGGAGCGTCGCAGGACGCAACAAGCAGTTGCACGCCAAGTTGATCAGCGCGCTGAGAAAGTTGGACAAGTTCCTTCACTTCGTTGCCGCACACGGGGGTAAACGCTGCAGGGATGAAGGCGAGCAACCGCGGTGATCCGGGACCGAGTACACGAATTCGGTCACCACGGTGAGTGGGGGCGTCGAGCGGCATATCTGCGGGCAATGGAAGCTGAGACGTCACAGGACTAGTCTTGCTCATAACTGGCAGGGATGGGCTGCAAAATCCACTTGTCGCGGCCAGAATCCGCCATCTCCCGGTCAGGAATCGGTAGGCTGCAAGTTGTGCCCGCGTTCGAAACCCGTGCGCGGCACTCGCACCTGCGCTCTAGAACATGAAAGAGGTCAACATGGCTGTCAACATCCAGGATCCCTATTCGGAGGACCATGTCGACACCGACCCGCAGGAAACTGCGGAATGGAAAGAATCGCTCGACGCCGTAGTCGCCGAGCGTGGGAGTACCCGCGCACGGGAGCTGATGCTTTCGTTGCTGCAGCGTTCGCGTGAAAAGCACCTCGGTGTGCCGATGATTCCCGTCACAGACTTTGTCAACTCGATCGCGGCCGACGAGGAACCTGAATTCCCCGGTGACGAACGCATCGAACGCACCTACCGTCGTTGGATTCGCTGGAACGCGGCGATCACGGTACAGAACTCGCAGAGCGCCGACATCGGCGTTGGTGGGCACATTTCTTCGTACGCAGCTCAGTCGACGCTGTACGAAGTTGGCCTGAACCACTTCTTCAAGGGCTACGACCACCCGGACGGACCCGATCAGGTCTTCTTCCAGGGGCACGCCTCCCCCGGTAACTACGCTCGCGGATACCTCGAGGGTCGTCTCACGGAAGAGAACCTCAACGCCTTCCGTCAGGAAGCTTCGAAGGCACCTCTTGGACTGTCGTCCTACCCGCATCCGCGCCTCATGCCTGATTTCTGGCAGTTCCCGACGGTTTCGATGGGTCTGGGGCCGATGAATGCCATCTGGCAGGCGCAGACCAACAAGTACCTCACGAACCGCGGCATCAAGGATGCTTCGAAGTCCCACGTGTGGGCCTTCCTCGGTGACGGCGAAATGGATGAGCCGGAGTCGCGTGGTCAGCTGCAATTTGCTGCGAACAACAACCTCGACAACCTGACCTTCGTCGTGAATTGCAACCTGCAGCGTCTTGACGGTCCGGTTCGCGGTAACGGCAAGATCATCCAGGAACTCGAATCCTTCTTCCGCGGTGCCGGTTGGCATGTCATCAAGGTGGTTTGGGGCCGCGAGTGGGATGAACTCCTCGCCCGTGATGAGCACAACGAACTTGTCAAGCTCATGAATGAAACCCCGGACGGTGACTACCAGACCTACAAGGCTGAGTCCGGCGCATTCGTCCGCGAACACTTCTTTGGCCGTAACCCGGAGACGCTCAAGCTCGTCGAGAACTACACCGACGACCAGATTTGGGGTCTCAAGCGTGGTGGCCACGATTACCGCAAGATGTACGCCGCCTACAAGGCAGCGGTTGAGCACAAGGGTCAGCCCACGGTCATCCTTGCTCACACGGTGAAGGGCTACGGTCTCGGCACTCACTTCGAGGGTCGCAACGCGACGCACCAGATGAAGAAGCTGACGCTGGAAGACCTCAAGACCTTCCGCGACAACCTGCAGATTCCGATCGCGGACAAGGATCTCGAGGCAGACCTCTACAACATCCCTTACTACCGCCCCGAGGAAAACGACGAGGCCCTCGAGTACCTTCGCGAACGTCGTCGCGCCCTCGGTGGTTTCGTCCCGGAGCGTCGTTCGAAGTACACGCAGATTGACCTTCCTGAGGACAAGGCCTACGCGCAGGTCAAGAAGGGTTCAGGCACTCAGGAAATCGCGACCACGATGGGCTTCGTGCGCCTGCTGAAGGACCTGATGCGCAGTGGCGAATTCGGCCGTCGCATTGTTCCGGTAATTCCGGATGAGGCACGCACCTTCGGTCTCGATGCGTTCTTCCCAACGGCAAAGATCTACAACCCGCACGGGCAGCACTACATGGCTGTGGACCGCGAGCTTCTACTCGCCTATCGCGAGTCACCGCAGGGTCAACTCATGCACGTGGGTATCAACGAGGGTGGCGCCGTTTCGGCCTTCACCGGCCTCGGCACGACCTATTCGACGCACGGTGAACTCACCGTGCCGTTCTACATGTTCTACTCGATGTTCGGTTTCCAGCGCACGGGTGACGGGTTCTGGGCTGCAGCCGACCAGCTCACGCGTGGCTTCATCATTGGTGCCACCGCCGGTCGCACCACGCTCACCGGCGAGGGCCTACAGCACATGGACGGCCACTCGCACCTGATTGCGTGGACGAACCCGGCCATCCGCGCCTACGATCCAGCCTTTGCTTACGAAATTGCGCACATCGTCAAGGCCGGTATTGAGCGGATGTACGGCGGCAATCACCCCGATCCGAACGTCATGTACTACATCACGATGTACAACGAGCCGTACGTACAGCCGGCTGAACCGGAAAACGTTGACGCCGAGGGCATCGTCAAGGGCATCTACTACCTCAACGCTCCGGAACTGACTTCCGGCCCCGAGGTTCAGTTGCTCGCATCCGGTGTTGCAGTGCCGTGGGCCATGCACGCACAGGAGATCCTGCGCGAAGACTGGGGCGTTTCGGCACACGTGTGGTCGGTCACCAGCTGGGCGGAACTGCGCCGCGAAGCGCTCGAGGCTGAAGAGCACAACTGGACGGCTCCGAGCGAGCCAGCACGCACGCCGTACCTGGCCGACAAGCTCTCGAACTCCAAGGGCGTCTTCCTCGGTGTGAGTGACTACAACCACTCGCTGCCGGACATGATCCGCAAGTGGGTTCCCGGGGACTACGTCACGCTCGGTGCTGATGACTTCGGTATTTCGGACACCCGCGCTGCCGCTCGTCGTCACTATAAGATCGATGCGCACTCGATCGTGGTTCGCGCTCTGGCAGAGCTCGCACAGCGTGGCGAAGTCGACCGTTCGGTCGTGCAGCAGGCCATTGACAAGTACGACCTGCACAACCCCAATGCGGGTGTATCGGGTAACGCGGGCGGCGACGCCTAAGACCCACTGCCCCACGATTTCGATACTGAGAAAGGTGCGGCCCAGCCGTTCCCATCTATGACTGAGATAACCGATCGTCAACGCGCAGTGGCCTGGCTTCGGAGCCTGACTGGAGACCTCTCTACGTCAGTGCTAAAGCGAATGGAGCAAACGCTCCCCTGGTTCGCCGACATGCCACCGGGCCGTCGCTCCGCAGTTGCATTAGTTGCTCAGTCTGGAATTGCCTCATTCGTGTCGTGGTTTGAAGACCCGACCGCAGCTCCCTGGACGGCAAAGGATGTTTTTGATTCCGCCCCCAGGGAGCTGCTGCGGTCGGTCAGCCTGCAGCAGACGCTGCAGTTGATCCACGTGGTGGTCGATGTGTTCGAAGAGCGCACGGCTTCCGCGCCCGCGGAAATCCGCGAGGGCGTCCTGCGCTACTCCCGAGACATCGCTTTTGCCGCAGCCGACGTCTACGCCCGAGCCGCGGAACAACGCGGACTGTGGGATGCACGCCTTGAAGCGTTGGTCGTGGACTCGATCTTGACCGGGGAAAATGACACCGAACTTCCGAGCCGCATCGCAGCTCTGGGCTGGAGCGGTCACGGTGAAGTTGCCGTGCTGGTCGGCCTCACCCCGAAGTTCGTTGAAGTTGATCAACTGCGCCGTACCGCGCGCCACAATCAAGCCGATCTGCTGGTCGGTGTCCAGGGAAATCGTTTGGTGCTCGTTATTGGCCGCGCCAAGCAGAACGAAGACTCCGAGGGCGAACCACCGGCATTCCTTGAGATCGCAACCGCGCTCGAGCCCGGTTTTGGTCAGGGTAGCCTCGTGCTTGGCCCGGAGGTCTCCTCTGTCGTGGAAGCATCCCGAAGTGCCCGTGCCGCGCTGGTCGGATTCTCAGTAGCCAATGCCTATCGACGTCTCGAGCGGCCAATCCTGGCCGATGACTTACTGCCGGAGCGCGCGCTTGCGGGCGATCCACTCGCACGCAAGACGCTCGTGCAGCGCGTGTACTCGCCGCTTGCCGACCACCAATCGGATCTTTTGACCACGCTGTGGTGCTATCTCGACAACGGCCGCTCTCTTGAAGCGACCGCGCGTGAACTCTATGTACACCCGAACACCGTTCGCTATCGCTTGAAGCGAATCACCGAGATTATCGGGTGGGATGCGACGGGTGCCCGCGAATGGCTCGTACTTCAATGTGCCCTGATTCTTGGCCGCATCGCGGACGGCCAAACACAAGATCCGCGACGACAGGTAAAGTCACCTCGTCGACGTGTTTAGCCAGTCCGCACAAGGATTTCGCTCTTTTATTTCTGTTTCCCCCTAAGTGATGGCCTTCGAGCCTGAGAAGATGGAGATTATGACTGTCGTGACATTCCCCGGCCAGGGGTCCCAGAAGCCGGGCTTTCTGAGCCCTTGGCTCGAGGACTCGGCCAGCAGGTCCACGCTCGAAGACTTGTCCACTGCCAGTGGCATCGACCTCATCCGTCACGGGACGGAGTCTGACGCTGAAACCATTCGCGACACCGCAGTCGCTCAGCCGCTGATCGTGGCGGCGGGCATCCTCACCTGGGATGCGCTCGTAGGACGACTGGGCGATCGGGTTGATGGAGCAGCCGTGGCTGGTCACTCCGTCGGGGAAATTGCTGCCGCTTATGCAGCAGGAATCTTTGACGCGGCCACGGCGATCCGCTTCGTCGTGAAGCGCTCACAGCTCATGGCGCAAGACGCCGCTGCGGTCACCACGGGCATGTCCGCGATTATCGGCGGTAGCGAGGGGGACGTGATTGAGCACCTCAACAATCTGGACCTCTCCCCCGCGAACTTTAACGGTGCGGGGCAGATCGTGGCGGCCGGTGAGCCCGAGCAGCTCGAAGCACTGCGGAAGAACCCACCCGCCGGCGCGCGGGTGATCCCGTTGAAGGTGGCCGGCGCGTTTCACACTCGGTGGATGGCGGATGCGCAGGCCGCGCTTGCCGGACTCGAAGAAGAGTTCTCGGTCGCAAAGCCCACGCGCCCCATCCACACCAACCGCGACGGCAGTGTCGTTACGGACGGTGTGACCTATCGCCGCTACCTCATCGAACAGGTAAATCGGCCGGTGCATTGGGATCTGTGCATGAATGCCTTCCTCGAGGCAGGGTATTCCGGGCTCGTGGAAGCGGCACCCGCGGGTACTCTCGTGGGGCTCGCGAAGCGAGGCATGAAGGGCGTCCCCGCCGCAGCAATCAATGTCCCCGCCGATATCGACACGGCCGCAGAACTTTTCCCCGGCGCCTAAGCGCGCGAGTTTGTTGAAAGGACTCCCAACTACAATGAGCGAAACTGCAGTGCTGCGTCAGGCCAAGGGCCACCAGTTCACGCGCATTCACGGCATGGGCGCATTCCGCGGTCAAAACCTCGTCACGAATGATGAGATTGCTGGCCCGATTGATTCCTCGGATGAGTGGATCCGCCAGCGCACCGGCATCATCACGCGTGCCCGGGCAGATGCGGACACGGATGTCATTGACATGGCGGTCACGGCGGCGAAGGAAGCAATCGAAGCCGCCGGTATTGAGCCCTCCCAGATCGGTGCCGTGATTCTCGCGACGATCACCAACGTCGTACAGACCCCCGCGGCTGCAACCCGTGTTTGTGAGGCGATTGGGGCAAGCCCTGCCGCTGCCTATGACATTTCGGCCGGATGCGCGGGCTATTGCTATGGCATCACCCAGGCGGATGCGCTGGTTCGGTCGGGTGTCGCCGACTATGTACTCGTTGTCGGTGCAGAAAAGCTATCGGACATTATTGATCCCACTGATCGCTCGATTTCTTTCCTTCTCGGGGACGGTGCCGGTGCCGCGGTAATCGGCCCGGCCGAGGAACCCGGTATTTCAGAATCGGTGATCGGCTCTGATGGCTCCAAATGGAACGCAGTGGCCATGAACCACGAGCTCCAGGAATACCGCCGCGGAGAGACCGAGTGGCCCACGCTGCGCCAGGATGGTCGTGCCGTGTTCCGCTGGGCGGTGTGGGAAATGGCCAAGGCAGCCCGCGAGGTGCTTGAGCGTGCCGGGATCGAAGCTTCCGACTTGGCAGCGTTCATCCCCCACCAGGCGAATATGCGCATCATCGACGAGTTTGCGAACCAGCTGGGTCTTCCAGACAGTGTGGTAATCGCTCGCGATATCGCCGAGACCGGCAATACTTCTGCCGCATCCATCCCCCTGGCAACCCATCGACTACTCAAGGAACACCCTGAGCTTTCGGGCGGCCTTGCGCTGCAAATCGGATTCGGTGCGGGCCTGGCCTACGCCGCTCAGATCGTGCGTCTGCCCTAAACAATTTCGGCTGGGCGGTATATTCTCGCGGCTTATTCGTAAGTCTCGCCCGAAGAACCTTTGACCGGCAATACAATTACATTCGGTCATTGACTCAACCAAAAGGAGAAACCCCAAAATGGCACTTTCAAAGGACGAGATTCTCGCAGGCCTCGCCGAGCTCGTGAACGAGGAGACCGGTATCGCCAGCGACACGGTGACCGGCGACAAGTCCTTCACGGATGACCTCGACATCGACTCGATCTCGATGATGACCATCGTTGTGAACGCTGAAGAGAAGTTCGACGTTCAGATTCCGGACGCCGAGGTCGAGAACCTCAAGACCGTTCAGGACGCGGTGGACTACATCGCGAACGCGCAGGAAGCCTAGCTTTCGCGAGGTGTCGGACAGCCACAATCGCGCTGTCCGACACCTGTTCTTGCCACCATCCCTAAGGAAAAAGATCTGTTAATGACCAAGAAGATCGTAGTAACGGGCCTCGGAGCGTTCTCTCCGCTGGCGCCGAATGCGCGAGGAACCTGGGAAGCGCTACTTCGCGGTGAATCCGGTGCGCGTTCGCTCACTAACCAGGCCGAGAAGTACAACATCGACCTTCCCGTCACCTTCGCGGCCACGGTGAAAGAAGACCCCGCGGAACACCTCGAACGCGTCACAGCCAAGCGCCTTGACCCTTCGAGCCAGTATGCGCTGATCTGCGCCCGCGAGGCATTCGCGGATGCGGGCCTCACCACTGACGCTATCGATCCCGAGCGTCTACTCGTTGATTGGGCCACCGGCATCGGTGGTGTCTGGACACTCCTGGACGCCTGGGACACCCTACGGGAGCGCGGTCCTCGACGCGTCATGCCACTGACCGTACCCATGCTGATGCCGAACGGTCCCGGGGCTGCCATCGGTATGGAACTCGGCGCACGCGCCGGAATCCACACGGCAGTTTCAGCCTGTGCTTCCAGCACGGAATCTATCTTCAACGCCTATCAGCACCTGCAGGCAGGCAACGCCGACGTCGTCATCGCCGGTGGTTCTGAAGCAGCGGTGCACCCGCTACCGATTGCTTCGTTTGCGGCCATGCAGGCGCTGTCCAAGCGCAATGACGATCCGCAGGTAGCTTCGCGACCCTATGACGTCGACCGCGATGGCTTTGTCCTCGGTGAGGGTGCGGCAGCGCTCGTACTCGAAACCGAAGAGCACGCCCTCGCTCGCGGCGCCCGCATTTACGCGGAAATCGCCGGCGGTGGCGTCACCGCCGATGCTTATCACATCACCGCACCGGAGCCCGAAGGTGCAGGCGCCTCGCGTGCCGTGCAGGCTTGCCTCGAGCAGGCTGATGCGACCCCGGATGATGTTGTGCACATTAACGCGCACGCCACATCGACTCCGGTCGGTGACATTGCCGAATACAACGCCTTTAAGCGTGTGTTTGGTGACCGGGTCGATTCCATTCCCGTCTCGGCAACCAAGGCATCTGTCGGCCACCTCCTCGGTGGTGCCGGGGCGATTGAGGCGATGTTCACCGTGCTCGCATTGCACGAGGGAATGCTCCCCCCGACAATCAACCTCGAGCAACAAGACCCGGAAATCGGTCTCGATGTCGTCACCGAGCCGCGCAAGGTCGACGTGAAGTCGGGTGACATGGCCATCTCGACGTCCTTCGGGTTTGGTGGCCACAACGCAGTACTCGGCATTCGTGCCTACTAGTCACCAGTAACGAGTCAGCGAAAACGAAGAAGCGGCGTACGCATCCATGGATGCGTACGCCGCTTCTTCGGTATCTGGGAGACAAATCGAAGTCTGGCAGCCTCGCTAGCCGACTCGGTGCATCCACACCACTGGGCTGTGATCACCCGCGGTGCGGAACGGTTCGAGCTCTTCGTCCCAGGCGTGCCCGAGCGCCAGTGCAAGTTCGCGGTGGAGTTCGGTGGCGTTCCCACCGCTGACCTCCATGGCATACCGGATGCGTTCCTCTGGAATTACCACGTTGCCGGCCATGTCCGTTTGCGCATAGAAGATCCCTAGGCCCGGTGTGTGCAGCCATCGGCCCCCGTCGACACCGGCGCTCGGGTCTTCGCTGACCTCGAATCGCAGGTGCTCCCACCCGCGCAGCTGTGAGGCAATCGCCGCTCCGGTACCCGCCGGCCCGTGCCAGGTGTATTCAGCACGCACCGAACCCGGGATTACCGGCTGGGGTATCCACGGTAGGGACGCAGGCTCGCCGAGTGCGCGCCCTAGGCCCCATTCGACATGCTGGCACAGTGCGCGAGGTGCAGAGTGAACATAAAGGACACCCTGGGTTTGTGGTGCAGCCATTTTCTCCTCCAGTTTCACGGGTGGTACGTCTTCCCCTACGTCCATACGTGTGACTGAGGCCATACGGCGTCACCGTCGGTTATTCAATTCGACGATATCTCGTTGTCACAGGAATTATGCCTGACATTAGCCTCAAATCACAAGCATGTGATTTATCGATACGGCGTGTTTCTCTTTGTGTGGCTATTGCTGGTTAATTGATCGCGGCCCGAATCCAGCACGCTTGGATTCGGGCCGCGATTCAACGGGTCGTAACTAGTTCGGGAACCGTACCAGTCCCAGCTCCGCGGGAGAGCGCAGCAAGCGGTGGTGTGGGACCACTCGAACGGTATACCCGAAGGTGCCAGGCAGGTCCACCGGGATATCCATCACAAACTGCGAACCGTCTGCTGTGGCATCCATTGTCACGGTCCGCGGATTCACAAGTTCACCGTATTCATCGGTGATGCCGATAACCGCTTCCACCCGAATATCTTCCGGTGTGAGTGAACCTAATTGGACGGTTGCTTCAAATTGTGCGTGGCTTCCGGCTTGAGCGGAACCGGTCACATTTCGAATTTCGGTAATCGCAACTTGTGGCCAAGCATCCTTCACTTTGCTTTGCCACTGCGCGAATGCGCGAGCATTCTCGAGCTGGTTGGCGATCCGGGAGGTGCGACCGGCGGGCAGGTAGAGGTCCTTGCAGTAGTCGCGCACCATTCGCTCGGCCGCAACCTGCGGACCAACCTGCGACATCGAGTAGCGAATCTTCTCCACCCAGGCCTGCGGCACTCCCTGTTCGTCACGGTCGTAGAACATCGGCACAATTTCATGTTCGAGGATGTCGTACAGTGCCTGTGATTCCCATTTATCACGCATGTGTGGGTCTGCGTGCACGGCGCTCGGAATCGTCCAGCCGGCTTCATCATCCCGGAACTCATCCCACCATCCGTCTGAGATCGACAGGGTGAGACATCCGTTCATCACGGCCTTCATGCCGGAGGTTCCCGAGGCTTCCTGCGGACGAATCGGGTTATTGAGCCATACATCCGATCCCGCAACGAGGAATTTTGCCATGGAGATGTTGTAATCCGGAATGAAGATGATGCGATCGCGAACCCCGGCATCGTCGGCATAGCGGATCAGTTCCTGAAGCAGCTCTTTGCCGCCCATGTCCGCCGGGTGTGCTTTACCGGCAATCACGAACTGGACGGGACGCTCAGGATTCATCAGGATGCGGCGCAGTCGCTCGGGGTTTTGCAGCATCAGCGTGAGGCGCTTGTACGTGGACACGCGCCGAGCGAAGCCAATCGTGAGCGCATTTGGGTTGAAGATGTTCTTCGTCCAGCCGAGTTCGGCTTCCTGCGCCCCGCGGTCTTCCCAGGACTGCAGCGAAAGCGCGCGGGAGTGCTCGACGAGTTCCTTGCGCAGTTCATTGCGCACTCGCCAGAGTTCAGATGCACCGATAGCGTCGGGTGCGTTCCAGTGATTGGCGGTCGTGAGGTCCCGATTGCCACTCATAGCAGAGGCAATCGATTTCATCGGCTTGCGGATCCAGGTGGGGATGTGCACGCCATTGGTTACCGACGTGATCGGCACTTCGCGCTCATCAAAATTGGGGTAGAGATCCTTGAACATCGACCGTGACACGGCACCGTGCAGCTTCGCTACACCGTTCGCGTACTGAGCCAGGCGCAGACCGAGGTGTGCCATGTTGAAGCGGTTTGGGTCCTCTTCCTTGCCGAGTTCCAGGGCTCGGGATACCGGTACGCCAGGCGCAAGCCGGGAGATTCCCGACTCATCACCCTGCAGGTAGCGTTCTGCGAGCAGCATGTCGAATCGGTCGATACCTGCAGGGACCGGGGTGTGGGTAGTAAAGAGTGTGGATGCGCGTACCACAGCAAGCGCGGTTTCAAAGGTCTCCCCCGTACGGATGAGCTGTCCCATCCGTTCGACACCCGCGAAGCCCGCGTGACCCTCGTTCATGTGGATGACATCGGGCTGTTTGCGGCCAGTGATTTCGCAGAACCGCTGCACGGCTCGCAGCCCTGCAACACCGAGCACGAGCTCCTGCTTGATCCGGTGCTCCGCATCGCCACCGTAAAGCCGGTCGGTGATGACTCGGAAGTCTTCCGGGTTCGCTTCAATATTCGTGTCAAGCAGCAGCAGTGGCACCCGGCCAATGTCGGCCTTCCATACGGCCGCGAGTACCTCGCGCTGTTCTGGGTAGGTCACGCTGACGTGGAGCTGCTCGCCCTGCTCGTCCAGCACGGGCAAGACAGCGAGATCCTGCGGATCGTGCTCGGTGTAGTGCTCCTGTTGCCAGCCCTCGCGTGAGAGGGTCTGCTTGAAGTATCCGTAGGTGTAGAGCAGCCCCACACCGATGATCGGCACGCCGAGGTCCGAAGCTGACTTCATGTGGTCGCCAGCGAGCACACCGAGTCCGCCCGAATAGATTGGCAGCGATTGGTGAACACCGAATTCCATCGAGAAATACGCAATCGTGGTGTCGGCGTCTTCGGCGCCGGCGGTGTTCTTTTTGAACCACCGATCAAGTTCGCAGTAAGACTCGAAATCTTCGAGTTCCTGCTGCATTCGGTGCAGGAAGGTTTCGTCCTGTGCAAGTTCCTGCACCTTGCTCGCGCGCAGTGATTTCAACAGGGTGATGGGGTTGTGGCCGGTCTTGGTCCATAGGGCTGGGTCAATGCTGCGGAACAGCTCGTGCGTCTCATTACGCCATGACCACCGAAGATTCATCGCGAGGGTTTGCAATGGCTGCAGTGCCTCGGGGAGGAGAGGGGTCACATTAAGCGAGTCATATGCTTTCACTCGGCCAGACTACTCAAGGAAGTGAACGAACGGTGGCTTTGTCGTGACAAATTTTTGTCTGGCTAGTTTCGAACCGACATTCATTATGAGTGGCCGCAGAATCGTTCGCGGCACGCTAGACTTTCTTCGGTCCGGGGCGTTAGCTCAGCCGGTTAGAGCAGCGGACTCATAATCCGTCGGTCGCGGGTTCAAGCCCCGCACGCCCCACCGGATAGCAACAGCCCCTGGTGCGCACGTCTAAGCGCGCACCAGGGGCTGACTGCTTGGTTCTAGCGGGCGAGCAGCGGATCGTGCTGGACCGAGCCAATGTCCTCACTGACCCCGAGTCCTGCCACGGTCGCAAAATAGTCCCGTGGGGTCTCCGCGCGGCGGATGAGTCGGGCGCTACCGTCTTCCTCGAGCAGCACCTCGGCGGAGCGCAGCTTGCCGTTGTAGTTGTGTCCCATGGAATGACCGTGGGCCCCGGCATCGTGAATCACCACGAGGTCGCCAAGTTGGATCTGCGGCAGTTTCCGATCAATCGCGAATTTATCGTTGTTCTCGCAGAGCGCCCCTGTGACGTCGTAGACCTCGCTGAGCGGCGCATCCTCTCGCCCGGCCACGGTGATGTGGTGATACGCGCCGTACATGGAAGGGCGCATGAGATTCGACGCCGAAGCGTCAAGCCCGATGTAGTGCTTGTGGATGTTTTTCTCATGGATCGCAGTCGCGACGAGCCAACCGTTCGGCCCGGTGATGAAGCGGCCGAGTTCGGTCACTACGGCCACTTCCCCGAGTCCGGACGGCAGGATGGTCTCCTGATATGCCCGCTCAACTTCGCGGCCGATGCGAGCGAGGTCCGCGCGGGGTCCCCCGGGCTCGTAGCCGATGCCGATCCCGCCGGAGAGGTTCACCAGGAAGAACTCCGCGCCGCAGGTCTCATGAAGCTCTACCGCAAGTTCGAATAGCATTCGCGCAATTGTCGGGTAGTAGTCACTATCCGTGGTGTTTGAGGAGAGGAAGGTGTGCAAGCCAAACTGTTTCACGCCCAGTTCCTGCAACCGACGAACGGCCACCGGGATCTGCTCGGGCGTCATACCGAACTTGGCCTCGGCGGGATTCCCCATCACCTTGGTGCCAATGGAGAAGTCACCTCCAGGGTTATAGCGCAGTGAAATCCGCTCGGGAATGCCACCGTGTTCGGCGAGGAAATCGATGTGGGAGACGTCATCGAGGTTGATGATGACGTCGAGTTCACGGGCAAGTTCAAAGTCTTCGGCCGGGGTCACATTCGAAGAGAACATGATCTCGTCCCCGCGAAAGCCAACTTCGTGCGCGAGCAGCAGCTCCGTGTATGAGGCGCAGTCGACCCCGCAACCAAGTTCTTTGAGCAGTCGCAGGATGCTCGGATTGGGAGTGGCTTTGACCGCAAAGTATTCGGTAAAGCCGGGGTTCCAGGCGAATGCGGCCTGGAGTTCGCGGACATTGTCGCGGATGCCTTTCGCATCGTAGAGATGAAATGGCGTCGGCACCTGTTCGGTGATGGCGCGAAGCGTTTCAAGTGAGGGGGCTTGACGTGGCATCGGTTAGTTTTCCGATCGAATCAGGGAGGGTGAATAGGTTGGGATGATCGCGGCCAATCGCGTTACCGCCTCGCGGGTGTCTTCATAGCTGCCGAAGGCGCTCAGTCGGAAGTGGTCTGCTCCCGCAGGACCAAAACCAACGCCGGGGGTTCCGACAATTTGCGCTTCCTGGAGCAGCGCGTCAAAGAACGTCCAGGAATCGAGTCCACCGGGGCAGCGGAACCAGACGTACGGTGAGTTCAGGCCGCCAACTGCGGGCACGCCGTTATTAAGCAACGCATCCCGAATAAGTCCGGCATTGCGGAGGTAGTAATCGAGGTCGGTCTGTACCTGGCGACTGCCTGCTTCGCTGTAGATTGCTTCGGCGGCGCGCTGCACGATGTACGGAGTTCCATTGAATTTCGTCGCGTGTCGACGGCTCCACATGGTGTGGAGCGAGGCCCCATCACGGTGAAGCGCGCGCGGCACGACCGTCCAAGAGCAGCGCAGGCCGGTGAAGCCGGCGGTCTTTGAAAACGAGCCAAATTCGATGGCGACTTCTTCTGCGCCCGGGATCTCGTAGATCGAGCGCGGTACCGAGTCGTCCTTGATGAAGGCGCGGTAGGCGACGTCGAAGAGAATCACGGCACCGGTAGCCCGTGCCCAATCCACCCAGCGTTCAAGGTTCTCTCGCGAGAGCGTCGTGCCGGTGGGGTTATTTGGCGAGCAGAGATAGACGAGGTCGACCGGCGTTTCTGGGATGCTCGGTCGGTAGTCGTTTTCTTCCGTGCACTCGAGATACGTCAGGTTGTCCCAGCGACCGTTAGTACATTCCCCGAGTCGCCCGCTGAGAGCATTCGAGTCGACATAGACTGGATACACCGGATCGCTCACGGCGACGGTTGCGTCCGCGGCAAAGAGTTCCTGAATGCCTGCGGTATCTGTTTTTGAACCGTCACCGACGAAGATCTCATCAGGGCTGATCGGGGCGCCGAGTGGGGCGTACTCCCCCGCGACGATGGCCTCTCGCAAGAATAGATACCCCTGTTCCGGACCGTACCCGCGGAAGCCTATTGTCGTGGCCTGTTCGGACGCGGCACGTTGAAGTGTATCGGCCACCGCCGCTGCCAGGGGCCTTGTGACATCGCCAATCCCGAGGCGCAAGATTTCCGCACTGGGATGCTCGTCCTGGTATTGCTTGACGCGCGTGGCGACCTCGGAGAAAAGGTAAGCCGGTGGGATTTTTCCATAATGCTGATTGATCAAGTGCTAACTCCATTTAACTTGCGCAACTGTGATGCGCACAAGCATTAAGTGTCCACTGTTAGTGGCGTCATGTCAACGGCTAGTGGCTGGTGTGGGTTAATGAGGTAAACCTAAGTAGGCTGGGGAGGATACCTATGCACAGGTGTGATCCTGCGAAGGCCCATACCAACAAGGAGACTCGTGATCGAACGAAAAGCACGTAAGCCCAAGGTTCAGACTGTTCTTGAAGTGATCCGTCGTGAGCAACTCACCCCGCACATGGTGCGCCTCTATATCGGTGGCGAGAACTTTGCGGCGTTTAACGCCAACGCCTTCACCGATCCCTACATCAAGATTTTTTTCGTAAAGCCCGAGCTCGGTCTTGAGCCGCCTTATAACGTGCAGGAGTTGCGCGAAACCCTGGCCCCCGAGGACCTGCCGGTGACCCGTACCTACACGGTTCGCGAAGTGAACGCCGAAGAGGAGTGGATCTCGGTGGACTTCGTTGTCCACGGCGAAGCCGGCCTGGCAGCACCGTGGGCAGCAACTGCCGAGCCCGGTGAACGCGTGGTGTTTGCGGGGCCCGGCGGTGGCTACGCTCCCGATGCCAGTGCGGACTGGCACCTGCTTGTCGGTGACGAATCGGCCCTACCAGCAATCGCTTCGTCGATTGAGGCGATGACGCCGGAAGCTCAGGGTATCGCGCTGATCGAGGTTGGCGGCGAGGAGGATGAGCAGTCCATTACCGCGCCCGCAGGAATCGAGATTCGCTGGGTGCACCGTGGCGATGAAGAAGCTGGCACCTCGAACGTCCTCGTTGAGGCTGTCCGGAATCTGGAGTGGCGCGCGGGCCGTGTGCAGGTATTTGCGCACGGCGAGCGCGAAGCCATCAAGAAACTGCGCGATGTTTTCTTCAAGCAGCACGAACTCGAGCGCAAGCAGGTCTCGATCTCGGGCTACTGGGCCTACGGTCGCGTCGAAGACGAATTCCAGGCAGAGAAACGCACCCCGATTGGACAGATCCTGCCGCCGGAGGAGACCGCTGAGGTCACAGCGTCCACTCGGTAAAAGTCGGATGCTCAGCGCAGGACTAGGATGAGGGGGTTCGTCGGCACGTTCCGACGGGCCCCCGATTGCTCCCGGATTCCTTACGGGACCCTTTCGGGACAGAAATCCGATCAGGAGCAGGCATGCGTTCCGCAATCTTTGACGCGATGGCTGGCTATAGGGAGCTGCCGAAAATCGCGGGACTACCGCAACTCATCCTGGCGATCTTCGCTCGGATTCCGGCGGCTATGGTCCCGCTTGGTGCCATGGTCGCGTTCACCGAATCAACCGGTTCCATCGCCACCGGTGGGCTCGCTACCGGGTTCGTATCCATCGCCACCGCGATATTCTCTCCGCTCATCGGCCGCTGGGTGGATCATTATGGGCAGCGCAGGGTCTTGTCCCTCGTGGCACCCGTCAACGCCATTGCCCTGGTCGCACTCTACTTAGCCGCCTGCATCCGCCTTGACGGTCCCCTCCTGTTCGCAATCTGCGCGGTGACCGGTGCTTCGATGATTCCGATTGGTTCTTTCACGAGGGCTCGCTGGAGCACGATCGCGAATAATCCGCGTGATCTTGGGACGGCGTTTTCGTATGAGTCGACCGTGGATGAACTGGTCTTTGTCTTGGGCCCAGCCTTTGTGGGTGTAGCTTCAGCTGCTGCGATGTCGGCAGCACCACTTGCGGTTGCTGCCGGATTGGTGATCTTGGCCACCGTGCCATTCGCACTGACCTCACCGAAACAGGTACATCCCACCGCCAGCATCGAAATCACCCCGCCTGTGCCCAAGGAGCAGCCGAGCATCCGCACCACGCTGCTCAAGGTGTCGCCCGCGCTGATCATCATGGCGAGTATCGGGATGTTTTTCGGCTCCAGCCAGGCAGGCATCACTGAGCGTGCCACCGAACTGGGGAATCCTGATGCCGCAGGACTCGTGTATGCGCTAATGGGCGTCGGCTCCGCGGCGATGGCACTTTTGGCCGTTGCGATTCCCGAGTCTGTTGGGCTGCAACTGCGGGTGATTCTCGGTGGTGCCGGTATGGTGATTTTCACGTTCTTGACCGTCTTGCAGGGCAATTTGGTGCTCACCGGCGTGATGCTGCTCATCACGGGCCTTTTCCTCGGCCCCACACTCGTTACGGCATTTACCGCGGCTGAGCGTCTCGCGCCGCGGGGCGGGATGTCAGTCGCAATGACTTCGCTGCAGGCCGCGATGACGGTGGGCGTGTCCATCGGCTCCGCAATCGGCGGTGCACTCGCACAGGCCCACGGCGCGAACGCTGCCTACTGGTACGCAACGGCGGTGCCGGTCGTGATTCTGCTGATGGGATTCGTACTCGCCCGCAGGCACAGAACCCAACAGCACTGACCGGCACCACCTCGCCCTAGCTAGTTCGCGACCGCTACCGCGGTGCGCTCGGCAAGGACACCCTTCGCCCAGGTCAAGGCCAGGTCTGGGGCGAGCTCACCGCCACCGGCGTCGTGACGCCCGAACTCTCCCACCCGCGCAGCACCGCGTGCGCTGAGTGCCTCTGCCAAAATCTCACCGCCGCGTGAGTAGGTGCTGTGATAGCTGCGGTCGCCGAGACCGAACACCGCATATTCCAGACCATTGAGGTCGAGGTCCGAGGACTACAGTTGCTCGTGGAATTCACGGACGGTGGTCGGCAGCTCCCCGTCACCATAGGTCGAGCAGACCACCATCAGCAGGCGATCGCGTGCTAATTCGTGCGGGGTGACAGTGGCAAGGTCCACTACCTGCACTTCACCACGTCGACCTAGCTGGTTGGCAAGTTCTTCCGCGACGAGTTCGGCATTGCCCGATTCGGTGCCAAACGCGATCGTGATCGGCTCACCCGCAACCTCACCGGGAGTGTCATTGGTGATCGTCGAGTCATCGCCCTGGGGCAGGCTCAAGGCGGATCCCGCGAGCAATCGCATCTCGTAGGCATCGGTGATCTTGCCGCGGATGCGCCCGGGGGCTGCCTTCCGCGCCTCATGTGCGTCGATGAGCAACCACCCGTCGTATGTGGTCGCCTTCGCAAGTGCGCGGCTGATCGCTTTTCGACCCGGTTTACTGCTGTCCCCGAGGTCTTCGATGATCGTGTTGGCGAGTTCGCGCGCGTCGGTGCGCTGCGAGGGAATAGTCCCGCGCGGGCCGCGGCGTGCCCAGCCGGCGGCATACAATCCCCGGTCAATGCGGCCGGTCTGCCTGGCCGACTCAGTCATTTCCACGAGCTCCTGGTGTTGGCCAGCGCGGAAGCCGATTGCGGTGACGACCGCCGAAACCTCCAGGGTCTCAAGCTCAAGGCCATCGCAGCGGCTGATCTCGAGGCTCGACACTTCTTCATCGCCGAGCACCTGTTTGGGTGCATAGCCGAACCACCACTCGATGGTCACCCGTGGCTGTGTCGGAGCCTCACGCTGGAGTAATTCGAGGATCAGTTCCGAACGGACATCCCCCATCGCGGACAGTGACTGCGCATCCACGCCGTGCACTCTGTGTGCGACGCCTTCAAGGTCAGCAATCTCGCGCACCATAACTGGATCAAATTTGGCTGCGCTCGGCAACGAACGGCCAATCGCGTGGATGACGCGTGTCTGCGAGAAGAGAGCCTCGCGGGCTTCGTCGTCGATGTCTGACCCTGCCAGCGTTGCATCATCGGCCGCAGCGAGGCGGATCACATCCATCGCCACGTTTCCGTGACCGATGAGCGCGAACTGCTCGCCCAGGCTCTTGATCTCACGATCCTCGTGGACATGCGAGTTCAATAGGCGCGTCACGCGCCCTGCCCCAACAACACCATCAAGCTGCGCACCCGGGATGGTCAGTGTGGCGTCTTCGTGCAGGCCATTTGCGAGCACCACGGCATCAAAGGCTGAGCGCAGCGATTCGAGTGAAAGATCTTCACCGATCTCGATATTGCCAATGAAGTTCACCCGTTCTTTTTCGAAGAGTCGCGAGAATTGGCGTGCCACATCCTTGGTGCCTTGGTGATCGGCCGCAACCCCGTGACGAACCAGGCCATAGGGGGTCGCAAGCTTGTCGATGATGTTGATCTCCGCATCCGGCAGCTGACGTCGAAGCGCCTGCGCGGTGTAGCAACCCGACGGGCCGGAGCCGACGATCGCGATACGAGCCGGAGCATCCTTCCGCTGATCATGCTCGCTCGGAGTCCACTGCACCGGCAGCTTGGACATACCGCGGAACACCCAACCGCTTGCTTCGGCAGGGTTCTGCGGGTCCAGGCGCAGATCGGGCAACCGGTCAAAGAGCCTCGGCAACGCGGTAGCCGCCACCTCGGCGCGGGCAACCCATGCGCCCAGGCACACGTGCACGCCTTTACCGAAGGCGAGGTGCGTGCCTTCATCGGCACGGGTGATGTCGAAACGGGCGGGTTCCTGCCACTGGGTTTCGTCACGGTTTGCCGAGAGCAGCGAGATGCCAAGCTTGGCCCCCGCGGGCAGGTGCACCCCCTGAAGGACGACATCGCGTTTGGTCTGTCGCGAATACATCCCAATCGGGGCCACCCAGCGGATGGCTTCGTCGAAGGCATTGTCCCAGGTGGCCTTGCCTTCGCGGATCAGCGCCAGTTGGTTCGGGTTCTGCAGCAAACCCCAGGCCGCAACACCAATGGCATCCCGCGGTTCATTAAGCCCGCCGCCGATGGTCATCTTCACATTGGCGCGAATTGACTCGACCGACATCTGATAGTCGGGTAGGCGCAACAGTGCCGAAAGGAGGCTGTCATCCGGGTGCTTGCGGTGCCACTGAATCATCTCGTCGAGCGCCTCATCGACCTCGTTATAGGAGGCCTCGCCCTTCGCCCACACCACCGGGTCGTCCGCGTAGTTGCCGGTCGCAGCGATCATGGTGGTGGACCAGCGCTGCAGGTCCTCCGGTGTGGCGTTATGGAGCCCGATGACCGCTCGAAGGTTTTCCGCCACTAGCGGTGAGGCAAAGTCCCACACGAGGTCGGCACCTGGCCCCTTGGCGATGAACTCGTCCAGGTAGCGGTCCGTATTGCGCTCGAAAATTGGCGTCCAGGTGCGCTTGACGATTCCGGGACGCAATACCGGCTGCCAGGCACGACGCTCGACATAGTGCTCAGGGTCATCTTTGCGGAGCATGGAGTGGCCCATCGCGCGGATCATCAGCGAGCCTTCTTCATTGGCAGAAAAGGTCTCCTGGTCAAGTTCGGTGTCGTGCACCGCCGCATACGAGGTGATCAGGTAGCGACCGATGGCGGGAACCCAGTGGACCCCGCCCTCGGCACGCAGCCGCTCAAACGTCGGGAACGGATCTGCATAGAGTTCCGGGATGGTTACCCAGTCGGCTACGGGTGCGGGACGGCCTTCGTTCATCATCGTTGATTCCTTCGTCGTTCAATTGGCGCGTCACTGCGCCTGGGGTTCGGGGCTAGTTAGGAACGCGCGAGTAGCCAAATCGGCTCGAGCTCGGTCCCAACTGGGTAGTTATCGAAGAACAGATCGGCGCCATCCTCGGTGAGTTTCGGGCTGGCGTAGCGTTCGGCGTTACCTTCGGAATGACGGCCCGACATCTCCACGAGTGTGAGTCGCCCTGTGGGGCTCAACGCATCCTCGATCGTGAGGCTCGCGTGCTCGCCCTCGGTGATCAGTTGGATTCCGGTCAGCGTAACCACGAGCATTCCGTGATGTCCGGTGAACTGCACGCCGCCGTGGAAAGCCTTGATCTGGGCCCCGTCAACCTCGTATTCATCTACTAGCGGGAAGAAGAACGCGCCATCGGGCATCCGCTCGGCGCCGTCGAAGACCGCGATGTTGCCGTCGCTCATCGACTCGACATAGGTCGTGAAGGTGGATTTGATTTCCCAGCACAGGCCGCGGTCGTCGCTCACCGCCGGATTAGTTGCGGTGTCATTAGGCATCGTCATGAGCACTCCCTTGTTACTCCATTTGAGTTAAGGATGCGTCGAACCATTCCCGCACGCAAACGGTTTTTCTCGCCCTGAAACCACAGTTAAATATGGTTTACGAGGCGTGTTGGGAAAGCAATTGCCGGTGTGGTTTCCCACACCGGCAATGCCAAGGAATAGCCAGGAGTCTACGGGCGCACCTGCCCCTGCCCGTTCACGATCCACTTGGAGGTCGTAAGCTCGGCAAGCCCCATGGGGCCACGAGCGTGCAGTTTCTGGGTGGAGATCCCGAGCTCGGCACCGAGGCCGAACATCCCGCCATCGGTAAATCGTGAAGAAGCGTTCACCATGATCGCGGCCGCATCGATCTCATCAACGAACTGCTCGCTGGCCGCGAGTGACTCGGTGAGGATGACCTCGGTGTGGCCCGAGGAATAGGTGCGGATGTGTTCGATCGCCTCGTCGATTGAGCCAACCACCTTAACGGCCAGATCGAGTGACCCGTACTCGGTTTCCCAGTCCGTTTCGGTGGCTTCGGTGAGGGATGCCCCACCCGGCACGAGATTGCGGGTGCGGTCATCCGCGTGGAGATTCACGTTCGCTTCCGTGAGCGCGGCGTAGGCCCTTGGAATGAAGGCTTCCGCAACGTCCTCGTGCACCAGCAGCGTCTCTGCCGCATTGCAGACGCCGACTCGTTGCGTCTTCGCGTTCATGACAATGGGCAGAGCCTTGTCGAGGTCGGCCGAGGCATCCACATAGATATGCACATTGCCGGTCCCGGTTTCGATGACCGGCACCAGCGATTCCAGCACCACGGTCTGAATCAGTGCCGCACCTCCACGCGGCACCAGCACATCCACCAGGCCACGAGCCCGCATCAGCGCGACGCCGCCAGCGCGACCAAACTCATCCACCGTTTGTACGAGATCGCGCGGTAGCGCCTTGGCTTCCAGGGTGTCACCGATAATCTGCAGCAGCTGGCGATTCGATTCCAGCGCCGCGGAACCGCCACGAAGGATCACGGCGTTACCCGACTTCAGGGCCAGGGACGCGGCATCCACCGTCACGTTGGGGCGAGCCTCGTAAATCATGCCAACCACGCCCATCGGCACGCGCACCTGCTTGAGCTTCAGGCCGTTCTCGAGCGTGGAGCCGCGCACAATTTCACCCACTGGGTCGGGAAGACCGGCGACCTCGCGAAGCGCGGATGCAATACCCGCCACCCGATCCGGGGTGAGCTCCAGCCGGTCGAGAAGTCCCGGAGCAAGCCCCCGCTCACGACCCCGCTCCATGTCCAGCTGATTTGCGGCGACGATTTCTTCCGTCGCAGCAATGAGCGCATCCGCAATCGCTTCCAGGAGCGCATTCTTGATCCCCGAAGTCGCGTTCTGCAACGAGCGTGAAGCGACCTTTGCACGCTTGGCGATGTCGCGCACTTGGGTTTCGACAGCGGGATCGAGCGTAGCTTCGGAAGCAGTCTGGTTCGTCATGCCCCCGATTCTAGCCAGCCACCGAAAAGAATTCGGCGGCCCGGAGCGAGTTCCGCTGAACGCTTAGTCCGCCACCGGCATCCCGCCGCCGGTGACCACATCAGTCACCGTGTTCCGCACCAAAATGAGGTCGTCGCGGTGCACGATCGATCGCCCGTAGTCGTCACCGAGTTCTTCGACCATGTCGTGCGTGGAACGGCCCAGCATTTGCGGGAGTTCCACGGAGTCATAGCCGATCAGCCCGTGCGCGATCAGTTCGCCGTCTTCCGAGACGATCTCCACGGGATCACCCGCGGCGAAGTCGCCGCGCACATCGCGAATACCGGCTGCCAATAGGGATGCGCCCCGGTCACGCAGCGCACGCACCGCGCCCGGGTCGATCACCAGCCGACCGGTCATCTGGGCGGCGTGTTCGAGCCACACCTTACGGCGGGTACGGCGCTCGTTCGTCGCGCTAAACCAGGTGCCGACATCTTCGCCACGCAGGGCTCCCGCGACGTCTTGCGCGCGGGTGAGCACTACCGGGATGCCGGTGACGGTGGCCATCTCGGCTGACTGCAGCTTTGTGATCATCCCGCCGGTACCGAAAGAAGATCCTCGGCCGGTCACCTCAACGCCGGCAACCTCGCTCATGTCATTGACGACCGGGATGCGCTGGGCTCCGGGCTGCTTGGGGGGTGCATCATAGAGCCCATCGACATCGGTCAGGAGCACTAGCGCATCCGCCCCGACCAGCTGGGCGACAAGCGCCGCGAGGCGGTCATTGTCGCCAAAGCGCAGCTCACTGGTCGCCAAAGCATCGTTCTCGTTCACGACCGGTACGGCGCCGAGTTCCAGCAGCTTCTCGAAGACCTGTACGGCGTGGCGGTACCGAGAACGGCGCACCGTGTCCCCCGCGGTCATCAGTATCTGACCAACCTGGATGTCATAGGCGCCAAACGCATCCGTGTAGGTCGACATCAGCGCGGACTGTCCCACCGCCGCTGCAGCCTGGGCCGAACTGATATCGCTCGGGCGACTTTCAAAACCGAGCGGCATGAAGCCGGCGGCGATCGAACCGGACGTGACCAGGACGATCTGCTTGCCGCGCAAGACTTCCTCGGCCAATACATCCACGAGCTTGCGTAGCGCCGGAACGTTGAGCCTGCCATCTGGTCGGGTAAGCGAGGAAGAACCGATCTTTACAACGACTCGGCGTGCCTTGGAAATCTGTGCTCGGCTGGAGATCGTGGGCGTCATAGGTTCCATTCTGCCGTGCCTCGGTGTTGTGTCGCGAAGTTGCATCTTCAACGCGGCACACTAGAGACATGATTGCTGCGTTTTCTATTGCCCCGTCTGGCCCGGCTTCCGACCCCACCGTAACCTTGGACGAACCGGGTTCCTACCACCGCGCGGTTGCCGCGGCGCTCGAAGTGGTGCGGGAATCGGGCCTGCCGAATCAAACCGATGCGATGTTCACCTCGATTGAAGGCGAGTGGGATGAGGTCATGGCCGTAATCAAGCGCGCCACGGAAGAGATTGGTCGCTATGGCTCTCGCGTGTCGCTGGTACTGAAAGCAGATATTCGTCCGGGGCACAGTGGTGAAATCCAGGGCAAGGTCGAGCGAGTTGAGGCGGAGCTTCAGCGCCGACAGGATGCGCGCTAGCCAAGTCTCGACCGGGGTAGGACCGGTCAAGGTGCTACCGGTGCCCGAATCCTTTTCGTTCCCGATGCACGGTGGGGATTGATCCGGTCACCGCTTCGACCACGTCATCGAGGGAGTTGTCCTGTTCGTTCCACGAATCACGGGCGACTTCCTCGGTGGATTCGCCGTAATAGAGGCGTTCGAAAAGGTCCATGGTCGTGTCGATGTCGTGGGCCTGCACCATCTGCAGTCCGGTGCGGCCGAGTTCGTCGCGCTCCTCGGTGGTCATCTCGAGGACTCGTTCGAGCTGCTTGCGAGCGTCCTGCACATCCCCAGGCTGGAAGAGGTACCCGTTCTCACCGTGATGCACGAGGTGCGGCAGCGCCATCGCGTTGGCCGCCACCACCGGTAGCCCGGAGGCCATCGCCTCCATCGTTGCGATGGATTGCAGCTCAGCGATTGAGGCGATCGCGAATACGGTCGCGTTCGAATAGAGGTTGCGGAGTTCCTCATCGGTGACATACCCGTGGAAAGTGGTTCGCGAGTCCACACCCAGCTCCCGGCTGAGCTTCTCGAGCGCCGGCTTTTGGTCTCCCCCGCCGACGATCTCGAGTTCGGCGCCGAGCGATTCCGGGAGGTTTGCGAACGCCCGCAAGAGCACGTCGATTTGTTTCTCACCAGTGACTCGGCCCACGAAGAGGATGCGTGGCGGCTTTTTCGCGCCGAACTTAGGCGTGTAGTCACTCGCCCTAATGCCGCAGGAAATCGCCAGCACGCGCTCGAGATTGCCATTGCGTTCGAGGAAGTCTGCCGCTCGTCGGGTCGGGGTTGTGAGCGAGGCGGTCGCATCGAACGTCTTGTGCGCATCCCGCCACCAGATCTTTGAGCCCACCGCTTGCAGGGGCTTAGGCAGCATCGTGTGTTCGAGAATGTTCTCGAGCATCAGGTGATTTGTGCCAATGATCCGTATGCCGCGCGGTGCTCCTTCGCGGACGGCTGCACGCCCGAGCACCACGGCCGATTGATAGTGAATGACATCCGGTTTGACCTCGTCCAATACCCGACGCATGTGGGGTCGGGCGCGCCAGGGCTTCACGTATCGAAGCCAATCATGCGGCCACCACCGGTCCGAAGGCAGCCGGTGAACCGTAATCGACTGCCCCTCGTATTCCTCCCGCCAAGTGCCGTGTCGGCGGGAGGCGGCGGGAACGACCACGTGCACATCATGCCCGCGTCCGGCCATTTCGCTGGCGAGATTCACCGTAAACTTTGCCGCTCCGTTGACATTCGGTGGGAACGTGTCGGCGGCAATGAGAATTCGCAGCGGACGGTCTTTCGAGTGCGGGAGAGGTTGGTCAGGCAAAATCTCGTTTTCCTTGGTGTGGGGCGTTGTCGGCACGTGACTGGACTCGTCGACATCCCTAGCCTAGATGGCTTGCGGACAACTTTCGGCGGAACATCCCGCAATCTCGCGTGGTTCGCGATCTAAACACAGTCCGCGACCCGGGGCAAGGATGCTTCGGCTTAGCGACCGGCCTCATCCTCACCGGTCGCGGTATCGGTCGCTAGTGTGTCGATTTCGCCGGTTGCGATCCCGAGTGCGTGTCGTCTGGCCGCGTGGATTTCATCCTCGGATTGGGCAAGTTCGAGCAGGAACACTCCGAGCACCGCGATGGCGCCAAGAATCCCGAACAGCACGTAGGTCACAACCGTGGCGCCAGCAACCTCTCCGAGCACGACGATACCGATGGTGACCGCAACAATTGGGTCCACCACGGTGAGACCGGCAATCACCATTTCAGTGGTGCCGGTGGCGTATGCCGTCTGCACAAAATAGCCGCCGACCAAGAGTGTCAACAGCAATCCAGTGGCACACAGCAGGGTATAGACATCGATACCGTCCGTTTGCAGACGCGCCAAAATCACCTTGGCAAACGTTGCGACGAAGCCGTACAGGACACCACCGGCAATGATGTAGAAGAGATTGCGCGCTCGGGTATGCCTGAGGAATAAGAATGCGACGGTGGTGGTGAGCGCCACGGCCAATGCCACAACCATCACCGTGATGACTTGCCTGTCGGTGACCCTACTGTCGGTCGCCACGGTCGCGGCCACGCTCACGAATCCGGCGATACCAATGACACTGGTCATGACC
This sequence comes from Gulosibacter chungangensis, assembly GCF_008831155.1. Lineage (GTDB taxonomy): Bacteria > Actinomycetota > Actinomycetes > Actinomycetales > Microbacteriaceae > Gulosibacter > Gulosibacter chungangensis. The sequence goes on from NZ_WBKB01000002.1 coordinate 445,397, forward strand.
GCGATGATCTTTCCCCGCTGCAATCGCCGCCTCGTCTGTCTGGCGGTGACCAGCGTCGTCACGATCAGCGAGACGACCCCCAGCGGCTGCACGACGACCAGTGGCGCAAAGTGCAATGCCCCGAGCTGGCACAGGATCGCCACACCGATCAGCAGGGTCCCAAAGAGCCAGCTGGGCCGTTGCAGCAGCTTCCAGAACTGCTGCGCCCCGAGGCCTTCCGATCCGTGGGTCCCGCTTCCCTCCTCAACTTTCGCAACGCCACGATGCTGCAACATTGCGGAAATCGACATCAGCACGGCACCGATGATCGCAATCGGAATACCGATCATTTGGTAGGGCGTAAGCCCTACCTCCAGTGGGACCTCGAGGGGCAGGATGTTCGGGAAAGACACACAGCGGAGTCTACGGAGAAAACTGCTGACTCTCCTACCGATACCCTTGCGCCATGACAATTTTGCCCATTCGCATCTATGGCGAACCCGTTCTTCACGAAGTTGCCGAGCCGGTTGGTGAGATCACCGACGAGATCCGACAGCTTGTCGCCGACATGTACGAGACGATGGACCTCGCACCCGGTGTGGGCTTGGCAGCGCCCCAAGTCGGTGTTAATAAGCGCATCTTCACCTACTCCTGGGAAGACGAGGAGGGCACCAAGTACCGGGGCGTGGCCATCGATCCGGAACTGTGGATCTCATCCGCGGAGCCGGAATCGCTCGAAGACCTCGATGAGGATGAAGAAGAAGGCTGCCTCTCGGTTCCGGGTGAACGCTTCCCGCTCCGTCGCGCCGAAGATGCGCTGTTGCGCGCCCGCGATATCGATGGCAATCCCTATGAGATCGAGGCATCGGGGTGGTTTGCCCGCATCCTCCAACACGAGTTTGATCACTTGAACGGCGTGCTCTACGTGGATCGGCTGGGCCTGACCTTCTGGAAGCAAGCGTTCAAGGTCATGCGGAAAAAGGGCTGGAACGCCCCCGGGAACAGTTGGTTGCCAGGCGTGGATAATCTCGAAGGCTAGCGAATCCCCCGCGAGCCGCATATCGGCATCCGAGCGAACTGTGGGAATCTGGAGGCGTGAATCAGCAGCCTTCTCCCAATGCGACGACTGTCCGTACCCTCAGCGCACGTGGACTCGTGTGGCGCGGCAGTTACGAGAATTTCGGGGAGCTCGTGACGGAGGCTGAACTGTGGATGCAGCAGGACTGGGATTCCGCCCGCACGATTCACGAAGAGCGACTCGCGGAAGAACTTTCGCAGTACCCGATTGTGCCCGGTGAAATGGACGAGAGTCGCCAATACTCCAACGCGCTCAATCGCGAGGACGCCAAAAACTGGGCCCGCTTGCGGTGGGCCTTGGAAGGCCCGCAGGACAAGGTGCAAGTTCAGGCGCGTGAAAGTCGCGATACGGAACTCGGCCTCAGCGGCACGGCAGCAGAGGTTGCGCGCTCGCTGCGGGACTCGGGGGCGCTCCCCCTCACGGTGGACCTGCGTGGTCGACTCGACGTGACCAAACGCATCCAGATCGAGTTTGATGAAATCAGCGGCTGCTCGCTACAGGTCACTTCCGGCGACCGCGATTGGCGCAACCGCGCCTTTGCGGCGCTCGAAAAGCGGATGCGTGTCTCGCAGCCGGGTTGGCGCTGGCTCTCGGGGCCAACCGGCATCCTGCTGCGACTCATTGTGACGCTGCTCATGCTGATCATCGTGATCCCGGTCACAGCCAGCTGGTTGCCCGAAGTCGTCCACAGTGCGATCGCCTACTACCTCGGTTTGGGATTGGTGATCGGTTCGCTCGTGTTCTTCTTCTTTGAATGGGTTGCGCCGAGGTTTCTCATTACCGATCAGGGGCGCACCCGGGTACGACTCACTGTGGCATCGATTTCCGCCGCGCTCATCATTGGTTTCCTCGGCGGACTCGTGGTGAGTTTCATGCCGCTGTGGAGCCGCTAGCGCGGCGGAATCGGATGCGGTTGCTGCACTAACGCAGCGCGCGATCGGCCGGGTTAGAGTTCAACAACCTCAAACTCGAGCAACTCTGCCCCGGTCGCCACGGGCTTCCGCCCCTGTGCATCCCCGTGTGCGGCCGCTGCGCGACCGTCGCGCCAACGCTCAAAGTCCTCACGCGTGGCCCAGGTGGTCACGACGAAGTAGCGTGACTCCCCGGCCGTCGGACGGAGCAATTGGAAGCCCTCGAAACCGGGCTCCTGGTCTACCGCGTGCTTTCGGGCTGCGAATCGCGCCTCCAGCTCGGTGCCAGCACCTTCAGGAACGGAAATTGCGTTGATAACTACAACCGACATGTTGAGTGCACTTCTTTCGCTAGATATAAGGACCTGCCGATCCATGCTATCGACGCCAATCTGAGAGTGCTCGCTCGGAGCGGCCCTCTAGAACCACAAATCTGCCAGCAGCTGTAGTGAACGCTCACGAACGCTCGGCTCAAAGGCGTAGGTGGCGATGATGAGTTCGTCTGCGCCGGTGGCCGCGACGAACGTCTCGAGTTCCGCCTTGACGGTTTCAGGAGAGCCCACCGCGCGCACGCGTGCGTAGGCAAGGTCCGCACCGTCTTCGGCCTTCAATGTGGCGGGAGTAACCGGTGGCTGCAGGCGCCGGCGCTCTCCGCGGCTGTTATCCATGACTCGACGCATTGCGGTGGTGTATTGGAACTCGGCTTCCTCATCTGTTGGCGCGACGAGCACGTTAATACCTGCCATGAGGTACGGCGCCTGCAGGCGCGCGGTGGGAGCCTCGGTGGCAAAGGACCGACGATACTCATCAATGATCTGGCCGATGCCTTCGCTGAGGAAATGTGAGGCCAGCGCAAACGGCAGCCCGAGCTGCCCAGCAATTGACGCGCCATTAACCGAAGAACCCAGCACCCACATGGGCACATTTGTGCCGGCGGAGACCGGCGACAGGATGGGTGCGCTGCGCGCGACCCCATCCTCCCCGAACCAACCGTGCAAGTCGAAAATATTGCGCGCAAATTCCAAGGGTTCGCCGGATGACCGCGCAAGGGCACGCGCGGTCATGGGGTCAGTGCCCGGTGCTCGCCCGAGCCCGAGGTCGATTCGATCGCCGAATCGGCTCGCGAGGGTGCCGTACTGTTCCGCCACCATCAGTGGCGAGTGATTGGGGAGCATCACCCCGCCGGAACCGACGCGAATGCGTTCGGTCGCCGCTGCAGCCTCGCTAATCAGCAATGCGGTGGCGTTCGAAGCAACGCCCTCGGTGTTGTGATGTTCTGCGAACCACAGCCGCTCATATCCGAGTTTGTCGGCCAGCCGTGCAGCCGACACGGATGCATCGATCGCTGCCCTGGGCGTGGAGCCCTCCGAGATGGGAACGAGGTCAAGAATGCTCAGTGGGACAGCCAAAGCCGCTCTTTCTTTGAAACTGAAGGGGAACCCTTAGAACCTTAGTTGAGAGCTGAACTCGCTGGAAAACATTCACTGCCCGACACCGAAGTGCCGGGCAGTGATCGTGCGGTATTGCTTAGGCTGCTGCGGCCGAGGCGACCTCAAACATGGAGCACTGCGCGGTGCTGCCGTTGACGGTGATCGCATTCGAGGTGCACATGAGGTTGCGGTTGTGCACGCACTCTGTCATCTGGCACGCGGCGACGTGGCCACCGACGACCGGCAGACCACCGTCGGCATCGAGTGCGACAAAGGTGGTGCAGCTTGCGGTGTCCTCCCGGCGCCCCATGGTGATTGCCGGGGCAGAGCAACCGCTGTCGTGGTTAAAGGAGCATGCCGTGGCGGTGCAAGAGGTGATTCGGGTCAGGTTGTCATTCATGATTCGGCCTTTCTTCGCGGAATCACGCGATCCCGTCTTTGTTAATTACGAGAGTAGCGACCTTGACAAACCTGCGCTAGCAAGATAAGGCTGACCTTTCTCAGCGTTTACCAGGGTTTCTCACTTCACCCACGGATCGCGATAGCCTAAACATTCGTATTCACTCGCAATCGCGAAAGGTGCCCATGGCCCCGCTCCCCCTCAAAGTGCTCCGTACGCTTATCGATTTCATCCGCGGTGCGCTCATTGGCATCGTTGAAATTATTCCGGGAGTAAGTGGCGGCACCGTCGCGCTGATCATTGGCGTCTATGAGCGGATCATCGACTCGGCGGGAGAATTTGTGCGGGGCATTGTCCACCTCGTACTTGATCCGCCCCGCGGCCGCGGGCTTGCAACGGTGAAACATCACTTCCGACAGGTCGCCTGGCCACTACTGGTGCCGCTGGCGATCGGCATGATCTTGGGGCTGCTCACCGCCGCCGCAATCGTGGCACCCATTGTCGAAAATCATCCGGTGCAGTCGCGGGCGTTCTTTGCCGGTCTGATTCTGATTGCTCTGTGGGTACCCGCGCGCATGGTGGGTGGTCGATGGACCTGGCGCGAATGGGCACTCGCTATCCCCAGCGCAGCGCTGGCGTTCTGGTTTACCGGGCTACCGACGGGCAATATGTCGGACCCCAGCCTCTTCCTCGTGGCAGTCGCGGGAGCTTTCGCGGTCTGCGCGTTGGCGATCCCGGGCATGTCCGGATCATTCATTCTGCTCGTGATGGGGTTATATGAGCCCACACTCGCCGCGGTGAATGATCGGGATTTCGGATACTTGGGAGTGCTGCTTGCCGGGATGGCGGTCGGGTTCGCGCTCTTTGTGCGCACCCTGCAGTGGCTCTTGAAGCATCACCGCCGGGTTTCGCTGGCAATCATGACCGGGCTCATGGCGGGTTCGCTGCGGGCTCTGTGGCCATGGCAGTCCGAGTCAGGTCTTGCCCAGCCACCCGGTTCGGATGCTTGGCTCACGCTGCTGTGGTTCGTGATTGGCGCGCTGGTGGTCACCGCCACACTGGTGGTCGAATCTTGGTTAGTACGCCGTCGAATCGCCAACGGTGTGGCGGTGATCCCGAGCTAGCTCGGCCCGCTGCGCGGGATCGCTACAGGGCGCTACCACCGGTGGCGAGCTTCATCAGATCCGTGTTGAGATCGATATCGTCTCCACTATTCGCGCTGCCATAGTCGTGCTGATAGCCTTCCCAGTTCGTTTCCCGAAGCTGCGAGGAGAATCGCGATTTCATCAGCATCCACAGCTCGCGCGACGCGCGGCGGATCCGTCTGCCAAGCGCAGGGTCGTTCCAATCCTCACTCGCGGCAAACAGCGAGGTCGGCACCACGAGGGCACGCAGATAGGCGAATTGCGATCGCATCTGACCGTCCACCACTAGCGCGTGTCGAGTGGTGCCGGCGGTGGCTTCCAAGATCACCGGGGTGCCGATCAGTACGTCACGGTCGAGCAGTTGGAAGAACCCGTTGAAGAGCGCCGAGGACTCAGCCTTGAATACCGGGGTGGCAGCGATTAGGCCGTCACCCTTCGCAATTGTGGCATTGGCCTGTTCGATACCGGGACCGGATAGGCCACTGACGAGCCCATTGCCAATCTCGGCCTGCAGGTCGCGCAACTCGATCACCGAGACACGCAGTTCTGCGCCTGCTTCAAGGGCGGTCTGCGCGAGGCAGTCGCGAGTCTTCTCAGCGAGCATGGCCGTCGAGGACGGATTCGAGGTACCGGCGTTGACGACAACGAGGTTGTAGACGTTACTGTCGGCGGAAGTGGGTTGGAGCGATTCAGTCATGTCAAGTTCTCGATTCTTCTCGAGGGAAATCGTTTATTCATCCCCGGCCTGGACGTCGACATAGGGTGAGCCACCGGTGACATTGTCTCCGCGGTTGGCGGCGGGACGCGGCTGTCGAGGTTTCGCATCCCCATACTTAGCCCGTACGAGACTCGCGTGAGTCGGAGCTTCCGCCGACTCGGGATCCTTACGCGATTCAATCTCCTTTCGTACCACCGGAATCACTTCGGTACCGAGCAGCTCAATTTGCTCCAGCACCATCTTGAGCGGGAGCCCGGCGTGGTCCTGCAGGAAAAGCTGACGCTGGTAGTCCCCAAAGGAATCATGGAAGCTAAGAATCTTGTCGATTACTTCTTGGACGCTCCCGACCGCCAGTGGCGTGCCGGAGGAGAACTGCTCGAGCGTTGGTCCGTGACCGTAGACGGGAGCCTCGTTGAAGTACGGGCGGAACTCTTCAAAGGCTGCCTGCGTGGTCTTCCCGATGTGCACCTGACCACCAAGCCCCACAATGGCTTGCTTCTTCGTGCCGTGACCGTAGTGCTCGAAGCGCTCGCGGTAGAAACTCACCAGCCGCACCGCGTGCTCAGTCGGCCAGAAGATGTGATTGTGGAAGAAACCGTTGCCGTAGTATGCGGCCTGTTCGGCGATCTCCGGGGTGCGGATCGAACCGTGCCAGACAAACGGGGGCACGTCGTCGAGCGGCCGCGGCGTCGAGGTAAAGCCCTGCAGTGCGGTGCGGAACTTCCCTTCCCAATCGACCACATCCTCACGCCACAGTCGGTGCAGTAGGTTGTAGTTCTCCAGCGCCAACGGCAGTCCCTGACGAATGTCTTTGCCAAACCAGGGGTACACGGGAGCCGTGTTGCCGCGCCCGAGCATGAGGTCCATCCGACCGTTGGAGACGTGCTGCAGCATCGAGTATTCCTCAGCGATGCGAACGGGGTCATTGGTCGTGATCAAGGTGGTGGAGGTGCTCAGCACGATCCGTTCGGTCTGCGCCGCGATCGCTGCAAGCAGCGTTGTCGGCGAGGACGAGAAGAACGGTGGGTTGTGGTGTTCCCCGATCGCGTAGACGTCGAGACCGACTTCTTCGGTCTTCTTGGCGATGGCAATCGCCGCTTGGATGCGCTCCGCCTCACTCGGGGTCTCGCCGGTGATCGGGTTACGGGTGACGTCGCTGACCGACATGATGCCAAATTGCATGGGACGCTCCTTTTGGGATTTCTATGCGTTTACATGAATATGCAACGCGCATAGCTGGAGACTATTCCCGCCACCCAAAACTTTTCCGAACTTACCGTTCGGGCACCGCCCTCGGGGAATGCGCGGCAGGCGCATCCCAGCTACTCGGTGCCGGCGCCTTGGTGGGCGGCAGCCTGAATTCGTCAGCCCAAGCGGACAAGTCCGGGGAGACCTGCCACGCCGACCAGTCCAGGCCGGTCAATTCATCCAACTCGGCCACTTTAATGGCGCCTTTGCCTTTGCGGATGAGCCGCCCGCGGACAATCCCGCGGGCATAGATCTCCTCGTCGACCACGAATCGCTGCTCGATGTAGAAACTGCGCTCGTCAGTGCCAATCAGCCGAGACTCAATGGTGAAGGCTTGAAACAGGTTGAGCGACTTCCGGTACGTCATCGTATTGGACGCCACCACCGCATAAATATCGCGTTTGGTGAGCACCTCGGTGAGGCCGGTGCGGTTAGTCAGGTCGACCCGTCCGAGGTCCATATAGGACAGATAGCGACCGTTGTTCATGTGCATCAAGAAGTCGATATCCGTGGGCAGTACCCGATACCGGATGCGCGAAACCGCGGTCAGATCGAGGCGGGGTTTCCCTCGGCTTCGAAAAAATACGGCAAGAATCCATTGCAACCACATATTCACCCAGCCGATTATGCTCACGCTGCTTCATCGAGACGAATCAGCTGTGGGAAAGCCACAGTTGATTCGTCTCGGTGACGCGCAACGTGCCGGGGGTCAGCCCAGAATTCCGAGCACTTCGCGGCCGCCTCGCTGCATCAGGTCCGGCTCGGTGGTCGCTGCCACGAGATCGAACCCGATCTCGCGCAGTCGGCGTGCCCGAGCCGGATCACCCGCGTAGGCCCCCGTAGCGCGGCCAGCTGCCCTCGCCGCCGCAACAATGTCGTGCAGCGGACCGGCATCGCTGTGCAGCATGTCGTCGAGTTCCAGTCCTAGGCTCAGCGAAAGATCGAAAGGCCCCACAAACAGCATGTCGACGCCGGGGACCGCTGCAATCGACTCGGCAGCGTTGAGCGCTGTTGCTGTCTCGATCATCACCGCCAGGAACGGTTCCACACGTTCCCCCACGGCCTGCGAAGCTTCCCCATAGGCCTTAATCGGCCCCCAGCTTCGCTTACCAACCGGTGGGTAACGGGATGCATCCACGGTCGCGGCCGCTTGCTCGGCGTTTTCGACCATTGGCACGATGATGCCGGCGGCTCCGGCATCCAATGCGCGGCCGATGAGCGCGACATTACTCGAGAGCACCCGCACGAAAATTGGAATCTTGCCGCCCGCGTGGCCAGCAATGCTGCCCACAATCGAGCGGTCGTCCCAGCGACCGTGTTGCGCATCCAAACACACCCAGTCAAAACCGAGCTCGGCGACCGAATCCACCGCTGTGAATCGACCCGATACCGACCACACGCCCCAGCTGGGTCGCGCGAGCAATTCGCGAGCTTTCGAAAGTTCCATCAGTTCGTTCCCTTCGGGGATCGGATTCATGCCGCGTTTAGGGATTCGGGAGGTGAGGTTTCGGCCCCGTTGCCTGCAGCATGGCTTCGGCAATTTCCTGTTGTGCCACGACGTCTTGCTCAATCCTGCGGCCTACGATGCGAGCCGCGGTCTGCACGATCGGGGTCAGGCGACGGTAATCAATCTCTGCAACGTGTCCGGTCAGGGAGATGCCTCCGTGCAGCATCCCGTCGCCGCCACGAATCGGCGCCGCAACGCAGGCTACCCCGCGGGAACTCTCCTCGCGGTCGTAGGACACTCCTTCGGCCCGAATCTCGGCAAGTTCGGCACGGAGCGCTTCCGTATCGGTGATCGTGTTCGGCCCGTACCGTTTGAGTCGTTTGCTCATGACCTCTGACACGACATCGCTGGGTGAAAACGCCAGCATTGCCTTGCCGACACCGGTCGCATAGGCGGGAATTCGCCCGCCTACGGCTGAAGGCAGGTCCTGCCGCTTCGAAACAATATCGACGTAGAGCGTGTCACCGTGATCAAGTACCGCCAGATGAACCGAGAGCTTTGTGTTGTCGCGCAGCTCCTGCATCACCGGCATCGCGCAACGACGCAGGCTGCGCTGCCTCGGCACAAGTTGTCCAATCTCAAACATCCGCAGACCAATGCGCACACCGCCTACGGTGCGTTCCAACATTCCGAGGTTCACCATCTCGGCCACAATCCGATGTCCGGTCGCCTTTGAAAGCCCAGCGCGCTTTGCGAGTGTGGTCGGTGACACCGTCACCTCATTCGGGCGAAACGCGCTCAAGAGCGTCATCGCCCGTTCGAGCATGCCCGTGCGGGCCGACGTCGACTCACGTTCAGTGCTCGTCGTCGACCCGCTGCGATTGCGAGTGCTTTCGGTCATGACCGTTGCAGCTAGCCCTCCATGTGGATCTGCATCACAACCGCCTTGGGTTCGGTGAAGAACTCGCGGCTGTATTGGCCACCCTCACGGCCCACACCGGAGTCGCCGACACCACCAAACGGCGCGCGCAGATCGCGGATGAAGAACGTGTTGATCCAAACCGTACCCGCTTTGAGCTTTGCCGCAACCCGATGCGCCCGCGAAAGGTTTTCGGTGAACGCAATCGCATTAAGGCCATAGGGCGTACCGTTCGCCAGCGCCAATGCTTCTGCTTCGGTATCAAACTGCGTGACCACAACCACCGGCCCGAAGATTTCCTCACGGTAGTGCGGGCTGTCAGTGCCGAGGTCGGTCAGCGCCGTGGGCTCGACGAAGAGGCCCTCGCCCGCTTTGCCGCCCGTGAGCACCGTGCCACCGTTTTCCTCGACGGTGGCGAGATAACTCGTGACCTTTTCGAAGTGCTTGCGAGAAGCGAGCGGACCGTACTCGGTGTCATCTTTACTCGGGTCGCCTTGTTTGAGATCCTCGGCCGCTGCGACAAATCGCTTGATGAACTCGTCATAGATGCCACGCTGCACAAACAGTCGAGAACCCGCGAGACAGACTTGACCCGCATTGCGATAGATCGCCTGGATGCTCCAGTGCACGGCATTGTCGAGGTCGGCGTCATCGAACACGATGTTTGCACCCTTACCACCGAGCTCCAGGCTCACGGGCGTGAGGTTGTCCATCGCGATCTTGCCGATGATCTTGCCCGTGGCTGAGGAGCCGGTGAAGGTAATCCGATCCACCCGAGTATCGGCGGTCAGGTAACCACCGGTTGCCCCCGCACCCTGGACGACATTGAGCACACCTTCCGGGAAGCCCGCCTCAATCGCGAGCCGACCGAGCATGGTTGCGGTGGCGGGGCTGTCCTCACTCGGTTTGAGCACGACGGTGTTTCCCCAAGCGAGGGCAGGCGCGACCTTCCACGACTCAAGCATGAGCGGGAAGTTCCAAGGCGCGATGGCAACCACAACACCCACGGAGTCGTAGCGCACATACTGATGGTGACCGGTATCCGAAGGGTACGCATGTGATTCGGAGACGCGCGCGTGATCGGCGAAGAACTCGAAGTTTGCAATTGTGCGGTTTACGTCGTGACGCGCCTGAGTAATTGGCTTACTGTGATGTCCCGTGTTTGATAGAGGGTAGGAACCAAATCAAAGGGAGATTCCTACTCATGCCAGCGAAGTACTCGAAAGAGTTGAAATCCAGAGCCGTAGAGCTCGTGCTCCATGCCCAATCCGATC
>NZ_WBKB01000020.1 GCF_008831155.1 Gulosibacter chungangensis
TGGGCCCGCACGACTGCTGGACATGGTCGAGGGCCGCTCGAAGGCCGTGTTCAAGCAATGGCTCGCGGCACGGCCGGCCGCGTGGAGCAAGCGGATCGAAGTCGTTGCGATGGATGGATTCTCCGGGTTCAAGACCGCCGCCGCCGAGGAACTCCCCGACGCTGTCCCGGTCATGGATCCCTTCCATGTTGTCCGTCTCGCCGGCGACGCGTTGGACCAGTGTCGACGACGCGTCCAGCAGGACCTGTTCGGGCGCCGCGGGATGAAGAACGACCCGCTCTACAAAGCCCGTCGCACCCTGCACACCGGTGCGGACCTGCTCACCGAGAAGCAGCGCGTTCGGCTGGACGCGGTGTTCGGCAGCGAGGAACACGTCGAGGTCGAAGCGACCTGGGGCATCTACCAGCGAATCGTCGCCGCCTACCGCGAACCCGACAGGAAGAAGGCCAAGGAGATGATGCAGTCCGTGATCAGCGCGATCACCACCGGGGTCCCCGCCGCGCTCGTCGAGATTCGCCGGCTCGGGCGCACGTTGAAGCAACGCGCCGCGGACATCCTCGCATTCTTCGACAGGCCCGGCACCAGCAACGGACCGACCGAGGCAATCAACGGCAGGCTCGAGCACCTCCGCGGCTCGGCGCTCGGCTTCCGGAACCTCACCCACTACATCGCGCGCAGCCTGCTCGAAACCGGCGGGTTCAGACCGTCACTACACCCTCGTTCGTGAAGAGCC
>NZ_WBKB01000021.1 GCF_008831155.1 Gulosibacter chungangensis
GGCTCTTCACGAACGAGGGTGTAGTCGGTTGAGCGCGTCGGTGGCCGGGTAGGGGTCGAGGTCTCCCGGATGATGGAAGTTCTTCACGCTTGCCATCCCGAAAGACCTCGACGTGCTCCACTCTACTTTCGCGACCCCTGACCTGACGACGTTCTGCCGCCTCGACGAGCTCGGGCTCGTCGCCGTTGGCCAGCTGATCGAGCCGGACTTGGCCATGATCGAATGCCGGCCGGTTGAGGCTGATCCTTGGTGCCGTGGGTGCGGCGCCGAGGGCGTGTCAAGGGACACGGTGACGCGCCGGCTCGCGCATGAGCCGTTCGGGCATAGGCCGACAACGCTTCTGGTCCGGGTCCGACGCTACCGGTGCGCGCACTGCCGACGGACGTGGCGGCAGGACATGACTCGCGCCGCCGCGCCACGAGCGAAGATCTCCCGCCTCGGCGTGGAGTGGGCGCTTCGGGGCATCGTCATCGACCACCTCACCGTGACCCGTGTCGCCGCGGGTCTCGGGGTTTCCTGGAGCGCCGCGAACACTGCGGTGCTCGCGGAAGGCAAGCGGCGACTCATCGACGATCCCACGAGATTCGACGGGGTCACCACGATCGGCGTCGACGAGCACGTCTGGCGACACACCCGCCTCGGTG
>NZ_WBKB01000003.1 GCF_008831155.1 Gulosibacter chungangensis
ACTGCCGACTAGCCCTGGTGGCAACACCCCCCGGATCATTGGTTAGACAGGGGCAAGACACCATGCCAGGACTAGCTGGCCGACAGTCCAATCATCACCGATGAAGGACTCTCAATAAAGTAACGGGCGCCGTGTTCCCACGCGGTGCGAACGGCGCTCAACGCATCGCTCAAGCTTGCAGCGCTGCGTCGCGCGCTGAGGATATAAGCCTCGGCGACCGCACGGAGATCCCCGGTAACACTCGGGTTCCTCCTGCTCTGTTCGACGTGATCAACCCCATGGTCTCGAGCTCTCGGTATGCGCGTGCGACGGTGCCCGGAGCGATCCGCAGGTCACCGACGAACTGCCGGATGGAGGGGAGTCGGTGCCCGGCTTCGAGTTCACCGCTCCTGATGCTGTCCTTCGACCTGAACCGTCGCGAAAGTGGCTTCCCTCTCGCGGTCTCGTAGATAGGCTTCCCCGAAGACGCGGAACCACTGGGCCTCACGATGTCAGAGTACTTCGCGGAAACACGTACTGGTCAGAGTGCTTGAGTCTGCTTGCGGAGTCGCGCGGTAGTACGGGAGAGCGCATGTGTTACGTGCGTGAACGCGCTCAGTAAAGAGCGACATGCAAGGTTAGGGTCGGATGCGCCAGAGTATCGTCTTGCTCGCGCGACCTTCTGCGTTATAGTCACCAATTTCTCCCTCGCCTTCACGCACCATTTTGCCCGCGATGCGTTCATCGTGTGAGATTGTTGGTCGATGCTGTCGAGAAGCGTACTGAGTGTGACGTTCACCCTGCATCCTCCCGCACCCCGCGCTGCCATCGAGCGGGAAGAGATCGAGTATGGCGGCTCGTTGCCCCGGGAATACGTGGAGTTGCTCCAGATTTCGGATGGGATGTACACCAACGGGAATCTGAGCATTCTCGGTGCTGAGGGTGTCGTGCAGCGCAACGTGGACTACGAGGTGCAGGTCTACTTACCGGACTGTTTCATGATTGGTGACGACGGCGGCGGGCACGCGATCCTGCTGAACCTCGGTGATCGCCGCATCTATGAGGTGGACATGGGGGTCATGGATGAGGAGAGTATGAAGCTCGGCGCTGAATCCCTCGATGAACTACTTGCGCTTGGCACTTGTTTGACTGAGCGAGGCGGCGGATGAAGATCGCCTGGCATGTGCGGTGACATGGGAGAGGTCCTCTTCAACGTATAGTCGAGTTCCGTCTCCACAGAGAGCGCAGGGAACGAAGCTCGGCGAACGGGAAGAGAACTAGCGGGTGTCAATACGAGCGGGTCGAGTGTTCCTCGCATTCACAGGTGTGCTACTCGTGGCTTCCCTGGCGTGGATCGGGGTCGTCTGGTCCGCGGCGGATCCACTGCCGAGCGCTTTCGTCGCGCCCTCGGTGATCGGTCTCGTCGCCCTCGTTTTCTTCATCGTCGGCGCTCTGATGTTCTCGCGATTCGTTGAAGTGTCTGTCGGTGAAGGCCACGTCACAGTCCGGCATGTCGTGGGGGCGGGTCGGTCTGTGCCGCTGTCTGAGATCGATGAGGTTGTGCTGCTACAGCGACTGATCCTGCCCGCAAGGAGTGGGTCGTCGTCGACTCCACGAGTGCTTCTCCGTCACGGTGATCGCACTTTGCTCGCCTTCACTCCTCGAGGGCACGGAGTAGTGGAGATACTGGCATCGCGCGGGTTGCCGTCGACGGTCATCAGTGAGCCGCTGACGCCGATCCAGGCGTCGCGACGCTACCGGAGGTCCGTCAGTTTCGGAGAGCTGATTGGCGGCCCGCTGGTCTGGGCGGCAATCGTCATTTCTGTGATCGTCACCGTTTGGGCGCTCTGGAGTGCGGTGCACTGATAGCGGATAGGGCTGCTCGAGCGTGCAGCGGTGGGCTAGGTGACAGTTGACGCGAAAGCATGAGTGAGACGTGGAAGATTCTCGGCGCGTCGTCGAGATCGTGGAAACAGTTGAGGCGAGCGGCGGGTACGTCGGAGTGGCCGAGGAAGCTACCCAACAACGGAACTACTGAGTCGATCTCAGCCAGTGCCTCGCTCGTCGGGGCCGAGAGGAAAACCGCTGTGCGTATTGACAGCCTGTTCGCCCTCCGATCGGGTGGGGTCCGGCTTCCGGACGGCCAGCCCGCAACGCTTGAGATGCAAGAGCTCGGGCGGCTTCGTGTGCCGCCGGGTAGCCTCGGCATCTGCGACCCGATCTGGCTTCAGGCCCCCGTTGTGCTATCGATTCCGCCAGGTGATCATCGGGTGCTGACGACAATCGCTCGGGTTCCAGAAAGCTACGACCTTATGAGCCGACCGGGCTATCTGAGCCTTGTCATCTCTGACCGGCCAACCACCTCGGTGCACCCTGGAGTATTCGAGGAGGGTGGGCCGGATGGACACGGAACGTGACGGGCCACTCGGCTCTATCTTCACGGAGCGGCCGGAGGCGACTAACGGTGAGAACATTGCAATCCTGATTGCTCGCCCCGAACGGTTGTTTCCGGGGCTGGAGACGAGAGATGCGCAGGGTGCGATCACCGGAATCCATATCGACCTGGTGATTATCGGCGGACTCAGTGAATTGCTTAGCGCTTTTGATGGACAGAGCAAATATGCGGCGGAGTTCGCCGCGGAGGCTGAAGACGCCCGGCGTCGCAAAAGTGAGGCCGCACGCTGCCGCGCACCGTTGTGGCGAGTTGAACGCTTTGGTCGTAGCGCTTGGATGCGGTGGCGGTGCCGTGATGATCGGTGAGAGCGAGCTTTGCGCCTGCGTCCCACGCGAGGTGGCTTCCCTCATGCGATCAATACCTTCTGGTCGGTTCGAGCAACGGATCATTTTACGAGATCTCTACGGGCAGCATCGGTTGCATACGTTGGTATGTGCGGCGACGTGGTGGAGTTCCGGTTCAACGTATAGAAGTACCAGGTCACGGTTGATTTCCTGTGTCGCAGTTCCACTGGGCGAGGCTCGTCGAGCTCCGTTCAAGGGTGAAGACTCGGACGATGTCGCCAGCGCAGCCATCGACGGCGACCTGCGCTTCATCTACGGGCGGTACATGGATCCCGAACGAGGTGGTCAAGTCCAATGACAGGTGGAACTGTAGCCTTGCTCGTATGAGCAGACCTCGCCCCGACTACTCCGGAATGACTGTGAACGAGCGGCTCAGTGCTGCCGGATTGCTTCCTCAGTGGGACGCGGCGATCGCGGCGGGTGACCGGCAGAGGGCGATCGACGTGCTGGGTCGGGTCGACATGGACGAGACTCGAGCATCACCCACAGTCGACGCGACACTGGGCGACCCGTCGAAGTACGGCTTCCCGCCCTCGAGGTAGTCCGCGCTCGGTAAGAATCTGGTCAGCTAGAGCCGGGAATCTAGAACCGGGACACTAGGCTCTCCGACGAATAGAGGCAGAGGTTCCTCTGTGTGCGTCCGCCGGGGCGCGGACGGTGACTCGCCCGTCTTGGCCTTCGTGAGTGGCTCGGTCGTGGCGAGCGCGTCGACGGTGGAGACGGGACCGCGTGATGGCCGTACGTGCCGCAACTCGGTCGGCTTTCGATTTAACGTGTGATGTCGTTGCAAGGCGCTGGCGGGTCCGTCGCCCTCGCTGCCGGGAGTCAGGAGGGCAGCGATCCGGTACGGATCAGGTGGCCGAACTCGTGGGAGAAGCGCTCGGCAACGACCTTGCGGTTCGGCACCATAGTGATGTCGCGCCCCGAGGTCCGAGCCGCCCTCACCTTGGAAAGGATTCCCGGACGGTAGCGGACGCTCTCCACCTCCGAGCTGGGGACTTCCCGCTGGATCTTGGCACGCTTGAGGGGTCCGGCCACTGAGACGAGGAGGAACCGGGTGGCGGTCGCGATCATAACGTTGGGGAAGTCACCCGCGACGCCGGGAAGCACCAGCAGCACTTCCTCCTCGGGATGGAGCAGGGAGGGAACGTCGCGGCGCAGTCCAGGGCTCTCGAACAGCTCGTTGCGGTTGAGTGCGCTTGCGTAAGTGAAAGCGGCGCGAGTGGTGGTCACATCTCGAGTCTTCCGGAGCTTACCGAATAGATCAACCAGCAGACGGGCCAAAGGTTATTCAGTAACGGAACGTTGTCGCCTTTCGCTTCAATGTTCAACGCAGGTCGGTCGGCTGACGGCAACTGAGGCGGCGAGTTCTTCGGCCAATTCCACGCAACGCACGCGGGCCGGGGAGTAGTCGTAGGGCATCTTCCCGATGGCTTGGATGACGCTCATGGACTCTTGCCCCGTGCCAGAGCCTTGGCCGGCCTCGTTTTCGCCTTCATCGGCGGGAGCGGGGTGCAGAGCGTCCCAGGAGTCGAAAATCGCATCATCGTCTTCCGCCAAACCGGAATCCTCGATGACGGCATTCAAAGCCTGTTCGAAGGCATGCCGCTCGGCAGCCACCTGTGCCACGCGGGCGTCGTCGACAGCGATCGTGTCATCGAGTGCCTCCTCGGCGGCCTCAACGCGGTCGGATTCCTCCCGCAGACCCGGGTGGGTGGCCAAGGCGATGTAACGGGCGGCGTTGATGGCCGCACCGAGCGGGCTGAAGATCCGCTCCATGACCAGCAGGTTGTCCAGGTCCGTCTGGCGCAGGGAGCCCTCCGACAGGTTCTTGAGGCGGCTGGTGACGAAGTCAGAGAGCAGATCCATCCTGCCAGCTGGGGTGCGCATTCGCAGCAAGACAGCCACATCGCGGTGGCTGACAGCACCAGCAGGAGTCGTGTCAGCAAAGATGTCACGGATATCGTCTAGGCCGATCCCGGCGTCGGTCATCGTGCGAATCCACAGCAGCCGGATCACCTGGTCGTAACCGTAGCGGCGGCGGTCGTCACTGCCTCGCTCGGGATCGGGGAGCAGGCCAGTCTCGTGGTAGTGACGGATCGCCCCCGGTGTGGTGCCGACGAACGATGCCGCGTCACCGATCGTGACCTGACGCGGCGGAATAAGGGACGGATGCATGAGCGGATTCTTCCTTAGCGGGGCGGGACGTGAGCCCATCGGACCACAGAACGCTACGGAAGGTGCACCTCAAAATATCTCACCGCCGGAGCTTCAACCGCCTGGTTGATCCTAAGAGTCGACCTTTACTTCCTCGGTCGCCCCATGGCAGTCGTCTTGCAGAATGTGCCGAGAAGATCCGTGAGCGATGCCCTGCGCGGCCTATTTTATGCACGCTTGGTGGGGCACGGATGCTAAGGGCATGTACATCTCGGTGTCAGTCTTGTACAATCGGATCATGTTCACTATCGCCGCCTCTGAGGCGCGCAAGGGCTTCGCTGCCGTTATCGAGACCGCTCAGCGCGAGGCTGTCTTCATCGAGCGTCGCGGCGAAGCCGAGGCTGTGGTGATCAGCACTGCGGAGTACAAGCGTCTGATAGATGCGGCCGAAGAAGCTGAGGATGTTGCCGCATTCGACACTGCCATGGCCGAAGAGGGGCCGAACATCCCATGGGATCAAGTCAAGACAGACCTCGGATGGTGACCTGGATCCGTGGCGTACGAGATCCAGGTACGACCGGCCGCTGTGCGCGCACTGAAGCGCATCCATCGACAGGATCAGGCGCGCATTCGTGGCGCAATCGCGCTCTTAGCAGCTGATCCCAGACCGCCCGGCACGAAGGTCCTCCGTGGTCGCGATGGTTTCCGCATCCGCGTCGGCAACTACCGCATCCTCTACACCGTCGAAGACGATCGGCTACTCGTCGTGGTTGTCACGCTCGGTCATCGTCGCGACGTGTACGACCGGTGATCGAGGCCGCCGGTCACCAGGATGGGCGAGCTGAAGCCGACGCCTATTGTGCTCTGGAGGAGGCAGGCCATTCCGTTGCTAGCGCGAAGTAGACGTTATTCGGCTTCGGAACGCGGTTGACTTTAGATTTAACGTCTGACCAGGGACGACCTGCTCGGTTATCAAACAGCGCGGTGCTCTTGACTGTCTGGACGGGGAGGTCGATACCCGGCACTTACTCCTCCGGCCACCGCCACACTCGCAATCCCTTGTCCAGAATGGTCTGGAGCCCTCGCCACGTCGCGTGCGACCGTGCCGCAAAGTTCCCATCCTCGGTGACGGCGTCACTCGCTCAACCCACGTGAAGCCAACATCACGCCAGTCTTCATCCTTCTTGCGGTGCCGGGCGACAAGAAAGGAAACGCTGCGCCTGTCGTCCATCGGCTTCGGCGGCGTCTCCGGAAGCGGCTTCAGTTTGGCCAGCTTTCGACTGCTCGGCATCGACGGTTTGCCCCAGTCCAGTCGCCGCAAAATCGGAGCAGTGCCCACACGCCGCGCGTCGAGATTCGCGACCCGGAAGAGAGTGCGTTGGCCGTCAGGCAAGGTGTAGGCGAGCACGTCACCGGGACTGAGGTCGGTCGTGTGCGACCAAGGGCGGCGGACCTTCGTGGCGGGCTTCTGCGGACCCGTGAGGGCCTCTCGAAGCTTGCTCAGGACAGCTTTCCTCTTGGCCAACACACGTTATTCGGCTACGGAACGTGGTCGAGTTCCGGTTTAACGTATAGCGTTATTGACGGCTCCCGCTATAGAATGCTCTCGTGATCAGATCATTCGGGAACAAAGACACCGAACGAATCTGGCACGAGCAGTACGTCAAGGGTGTTGATCGGACCGTGCAGCGGGCGACGCTGCGCAAGCTCGAGCTGATTCACGCGGCAAAGGACGTCGACGACCTGCGGATCCCGCCCGGGAATCGGTTGGAGAAGTTGGCCGGAGATCGGCGGGGTCAGCACAGCATCCGGGTGAATGCCCAGTGGCGGATCTGCTTCGTCTGGAGAGATGGAGGTGCGGATAATGTCGAACTCGTCGACTATCACTGAGGCCGACCTGATCGAGCCGATCCACCCGGGAGAGATCCTGATGGAGGATTTCATCGAGGGGTTCGGGATCACGCAGAACAAGCTTGCTGTGTCCATCGGTGTGCCGCCGCGCCGGATCAACGAGATCGTGCACGGTAAGCGGGGGATCACCGCCGACACGGCGATCCGCCTGGCGCGGTACTTCGGGACGTCTGAGGAGTTCTGGATGAACCTGCAGTCGAACTATGAACTGCGGCTCGAGCGTCGAGTGCTGCGCGACAAGGTCGTTGCGATCACGCCGTTGAAGGTCGCATGACCTCTGGGGAGACCGGCTCCGTGAGCTCTCGTCTGATCATCATTCGCGGGAACTCGGGCAGCGGGAAGTCGCATTTGGCGCAGGCGATCCGAGCTGCGCGACCTCGCGGCGTGGCGATTATCGGCCATGACGTGCTGCGGCGAGAGATCCTCCACGTTCGCGACCATCCGGGTGCGTTGAGCGTGCCGTATATCGATCTGTCGGCGCGGTTCGCGCTCGACAACGGTCTCGACGTCGTGATCGAGGGCATTCTGCATTCCGAGATCTATGGCGAGATGCTCGCTCAGCTGCGAAAAGATCATGCTGGTCTGACTTGCTGCTACTGCTATGAACTCGACCTCGACGAGACGCTCGAACGGCATCGAACGAAGGCATTGGCTGCGGAGGTGTCGGAGGCCGATGTCGCGTCCTGGTACCGCAGCAAAGACCGGGATGAGTCAGTATTCGATGCCACGGTGAGCGCCGCTGACGCTCTGCAGCAGGTCCTCGCGGATGCGGGGTGGAGCGAGACGCGCGACATCAGTTCATGACTGGCCCTCGTGATATCCATCGCTGACATGGTGCGTTCGGGCCGAACTTCATCAGAGGTTGCTCTGTGCCGGAATGCCGTCGAGTTCCGCTTTAACGTCTAGTAAGCAAATCTGAACTGGGGTTTTGGCCTCGCTCCGACCGGGTAAGCCTGCTGGGGCGTTCCAGTCGGTCACGCGTTGCTCTGTGTTTGTCTCTGCCGGGTCAACATTGTGATCTGCTCGCGGCTCAGTGCATCACTCGCGCGGGAGTTATCAGGTCTGCTTGTGTTTCCTGCTCTCCACCACCTGGATCCGCCGGGACCTGAGGGTCGCAATGACCTCGGCAAACGGCTTCTGGTACTCGGCGGCGGGGTAGCGCTGCAGTTTGGTCTGAACGGTGTGCTTGGCATTCGGGTGCGCGAGCAGCAGCACGCTGACGAGCAGGAGGATTGTGCTCCGCCGGATTCTCGGTCGATGGAATTCGCGCATACTGGTGAAGCTTTGCACTGCATACCTTCGGTCGGTTCGATGAATGATCTATTTTACGGAGCTTCTCCGGGCCTGTGCGTGCCCGCATGTGAACGCGCGGCGATGACTCAGTGGCGGTGGTGGTCCGGTGCCGACCTGAGGTCCAATGCCATAACCGTTTTGCCTGAGGATCTCCCTGCGCTCGTCGATCGAGCGGCAGAGCTGGTCTAGCCCGTTCTGAGACTACTGCGGACGGTAGTGCGGCACCGCTTCTGGAAGCGAGAAAAATAGAGTCCTCATATCAAGGTGGTATCTGCGGCTAGGTGGTCGAATTTAGACTCGTTGTCTGGCGGTCAACAGTAGTGAATGGCGGTAATCGAGTGGTTTCGAATCGGTCGGGGCGTATTCAGCTCCCACTTGCTAGGAAGCATTGGGCGATAATTGCTGCCGCGGCGATGCTGGTGGTCGGTGGGTGCGCGATGTACCTGTCGTGGGGTGCGTGGGGTGTGTTCGCAACCTGTAGTGCTGTGACGCTGGTGGGCTCAATCGCTTCGGCGCTGCTGCTTCTGCCGCGGTCTGCGGTGACGCGAATGTTGGTCATGCAAGTGGCATCTTGTGCGCTCTGGTTCATGCTCATCGGATGGGGGCTGGTCGCACTGCTCTACCCCGAATACACAGTCGGGTGGAGATTCCCGACTAAAGGTGGCAGCGGTGGCATGCGCATAGAGGATGAGGACGACGCTCTATGGGTGGGCTGGTCCGTGCTCAGCATGGGGGTTGCCTGTGCTGTTCTGATCATCACGGTCGAGAGGCTCCCTCGCATACGTAAAGCACGAATGAAGTGACTTCGAGGATCTCGCGGTATGGTTCCTGCTGTTCGCCAGAGGTTATTCGGCAACGTAACGCGGTCGAGTTCCACTTCCAAGTGTAGTCGCGTTCAGCTCCGGTGAGCTGGGTCGTCATATGTGGGCGGCTCTCGTTGGTCACGCTGTATCTTCGTCTTCGAGAGACCGGGCGTGGCTGCTTTGGAAAGTCTGATCAAGTGTGAGGCTCGTGCAGTGCGGGATCTCAGGAGGTACGGAGAAGGCGTCACGGTGCGGCTGGGGAATCGTGCATCGGTAGGCTGAAGTCTGTGGCAGAGAACGGATCGGATCTACTCGTTGAAACTCGAGGAGAGGGTTCGTCGACGATTCTCCTGCTCCACGGTGGCGGTGTCGCGGGGTGGATGTGGGAGCCACTTGCTTCGCGCATTGAGTCGTCGTATCGGTTGGTTATTCCAGACCTTCCCGGTCATGATCGCAGTCAAGGTGCGGCCTACCGTTCCCATGACGCGACAATCGAGATCCTCGCTACAGTGATCGAGAAAGATGCTTCGACACCAGTAACTGTTGTGGGTTTCTCGCTCGGAGCGCAGCTCGCCGTGCTTCTGGCGGCACGCTATCCGCGCTTGGTCCAAGATGTCGTAATTATTAGCGCCCAGGCAAAGCCAACTCCGTGTCCGGGCGCGACGCTCGCTTTACTTCGCATGGCTGCTCCGCTGGCGAGAAATGAGAAATTCGCGCGGCTGCAAGCTAAAGAGCTATTTGTGCCTAACGAGCTCATGGACGACTACTTGCGCACCTCTAGGAGTATTAACGCACATACGTTAGTGGCGGCCGTGGGGGAGAACCTGAAGTTCACGGTCCCCCCGGGGTGGTCAGCATTCCCCGGTCGTTCACTCGTCATGGTGGGGGAGCGTGAGCGTGTGCTGATGAGGAAGTCCGCACAGCTCTTAGCGGAGGCTCACAGCAGAAGCGAGATTGTCGTTGTTGAATCCTGTGGGCATGGCATCCCATTTCAGCAGCCCGAAAGACTTGCTGTTCGACTCCAAGAATGGCTGCGCGGGGCGGGTTAGCTCTGCATCTTTTTCGATTGGACATGCTTCCCAAGGACGATGGTAAGAACCGCGATGACGTGGTCGAGGTTCGCTGCGATAACTGGCTGACTGGCGGGAATCCCTGTCACTCGTTCGAGTCAAGTGAAATTAGGGTAGCCTTACCTTCGTGGGTAGGAAAAAGAATACACCGTCCGACCGCCGATTCTTGATGACGAATGTCGTTCGAAAGGAACGCATCAGTCCCAGTATCGTGCGGTTGACGCTCGCTGGTCTCGAGGGACTCGAAGTCCGCGGAGCTGACCACTGGTGCAGGCTCTTCTTCGCGCGGGACGGGCAGGACGTGCTGGAACTTCCCACCAGCACTACGGAGATTGGCTGGTACCTGCAGTACCTCGCGACCCCGAAGACACGACGACCGTGGGTGCGTGCGTACACAGTGCGGAATGCACGGCCTGATGTGGGGGAGGTGGACATCGACTTCGTCATCCACGGCGAACACGATGGGAGCATCGGGCCCGCCGCACGATTCGCGCTCGATGCCAGAGTCGGCGACCGGGCCGGATTTCTCGACCAGGGGCTGGCCTTCACTCCCGACCACCCTCACGACTGGACGCTGTTGGTCGGTGAAGAGACGGCGCTGCCCGCGATCGCCGGCATCTGCCGCGCGCTGCCACGCGACGCACGAGGCGTCTCGATCATCGAAGTTCCCACCGCCGGTGATCGCCAGGAGCTCTCGGCGCCCACTGGGATGGACATCACCTGGGTCCATCGCGACGAGTCGCCACAGGCTCCTGATCGGCCGGGAGAACTCGCCCTTCATGCGCTCAGAGCTGCCACGCTGCCAGAAGGGGCGGTGCATGCGCACGTCATCGGCGAGTCCGCGCTGGTTACCGGAGCAAGGCGGCACCTCGTCCAGGAGCGAGAGGTGCCGAAGCGCAACGTGGACTTCGTCGGCTACTGGCGGTACGGGCGCTCCGCGGCCAACTGAGCTCCCACGACAATCTGCCATTCCTGAGTCCCGGTAAGGGCGGCGGTGGCATGCGCGTGGAAGATGAAGATGACGCACTAAGCGGAGACCGGAAGCACCTCGGCCAGGGCCGTGACCAGTTCAGCGCGCCACGCTGGCCAGTCATGCCCACCGGTAAACACAGTGCGCCGAACCTTCCGGCCCTGGAGCCGAAGGTCTGAGTCCAGCGTTTGCTCCAGATTATGAGTCGCGTCGATCATGTGTCCCTCATGCACACCCGCTTGAAGTTGGATCGAGGTCCAGCCTGCTGCGGAAAGCAGAGGCTCTGCGACATCGAACCGCCAAAGAGAGGGGGATTGTGCAATCGCACGGCCGACCTCGCCATCGCTGAGCGCCAGGGTCCACAGAGCGGCGATTCCGCCGAGGCTCTGGCCAGCAACGATCGTGTCGCTTCCCTCGCGTGTGACGTTCCACTGTGCACGTATTTGGGGAAGGAGCTCATCAAGGAGTACATCCACCTGCCCGCCTGGAACCCCGAGCTGTTCGCCCCGATCGCGCGGATCGCCCACGTCAAGGAGAGCGAGGTGCACTGGCGGCAGCACACCTACCTCGACCGCCTGGTCCAGTATCCGCGGCAAACCCATCTCTTTCCACCGTCTGCCATCGAACAAAATAATGAAGGGCGTCGCAGGACAGTGAACCGCAGGTGCCTGCACCCACGCACCTGCGCCACCACTCAGCGGAAGATGATCCAAGCGAGAACTCGGTGAAGTTTCTTCGGACAACGGCTTCTGCCTGGGAGTTGGATCCCAAAGCTCCTGTGAAGCCTTAGGTCCGTGCGCGATTGAGACGGGCCTGCCATTCGGGTCGACCGTGTTTTCTGTTGCTCGGGGGTCTGGTGAACCTGCCTCTCGCGCCGCCACGATCACCTCGCGCCGGCCCTCCGCAATCCGCCACGGTGGGCGCTCATCGTGTTCCCAGATGGCGATGCGGTAGGAAGCTCGCAACGATGCCGGGAATCGGAGACAGATGGTCCAGAACCCGGAATCGGTCAGCGGGGTTAGCTCAGCGGTTTCGATCGCGTTGTGGTCGAAAACGGGATTGAGCCACAGCAGAACTGCTCTGGCCTGTGGAGCTTGCACCAACCACGTCCAGAGGCAGGTGTCCGTGTCGTTGCCCAGGACACTGAAGGAAGGGTTCGGCTGGCTCAACGCCTCGCGAACTACGAGTGCTCGATTATCCGCCGCTGCGCTCCTTGCGCCGGCCTTGAAGCGACTTGAACTGGGTGAGGATGCAGCCGTCACCCTGGGTACTCGACCGACCCCGGTCAGGCTGGCGCTGATCATCGTCGGCGTGGCCACCACGGCACTCGTCACAGCAGCGGCCGGACCTATCGGCTTCATCGCTCTCGCGGCCCCACAACTCGTTCGTCGGATCGCCCGCACCCCCGGGGTCTCGCTGCTAGCGTCCGCCGCCATGGGAGCTTTTCTGCTGGCGAGCGCACACCTTGTGTCGCTCTTCATCGCCCAGGTGTATCGCCCAGTACCCGTGGGTCTCATCACCGTCTGCGTCGGTGGAACCTACCTCATCTGGCTGCTGATGCGTGAGACCCACAAACGCTACGGAGGCGACAGGTGAGTCTTTCGGCAGACCATTGTAGTCAGGAAGGCAACGGAATGGTCCATGACCTAAATGGATTCGACGGCGTTAAAGCGGGCGGGCAGGCACGCCTTCGGGTCGAGAATGCGACGATCTGTTACGAGAAACGCACGATCTCGGAGGCCCTGAGCGTCGAGATCCGCGATGGTACTTTCACCGCGATCATCGGGCCGAACGGCTGCGGGAAGTCCACGTTGCTGCGTTCGCTCGCACGAGTGCTCAGGCCGTCCGTCGGAGAAGTGGTGCTTGACGGGAAGGATATTTCTTCCTACCGGTCCAAAGAGGTCGCTCGTCGGCTCGGGTTGCTCCCTCAGAGCTCGCTGGCACCCGACGGGATTCGTGTCGCAGATCTCGTGGCGCGTGGCCGGGCTCCGTACCAATCTCTCTTTCAGCAATGGCGAAAGAGTGATGAGGACGCTGTGTCTGTTGCATTAGAGGCCACCGGTCTCAAGAGCCTTTCAGACCGTCTTGTCGATGAGCTATCCGGCGGGCAGCGTCAGCGCGTGTGGGTCGCCATGCTCCTTGCGCAAGACACGCCCATCATGCTCCTGGACGAACCCACTACGTTTCTCGACATCGCGCATCAGTATGAGCTGATGGAGTTGTTCCGTGACTTCCATGACCGTGGGAAAACGATCGTTGCGGTTCTGCATGATCTGAACCAAGCCGCCCGCTATGCCGATCAGCTGATCGTGATGCGTGAGGGAGAGGTCGTTACCTCTGGGGAACCCGCTGATGTCATTACTCCAGATCTGATGGAAAGAGTCTTCGGACTACGCTGCCTGGTCATACCTGATCCGGTCACTCATACCCCGTCCGTCGTCCCGCTCGATCCGCGCAATCCACGATCACCCGGCTAGTAGTCTGATTGTTTGGAGTATCGTAATATTGGAGAGTGGCTACTAATCTGCGGGACCTCGAACTAAAGCTCTCTGAGCTGACAAAGAGGGTAGAACAGCTTGAATCTGAACAGGGTGGCAAGCATCCGGCCTCAGCATCCGTTCCCGTATCTGAAGAAGAGCAGTTCTGGGCATTGCACGGGTTGCAGGCCCGGCTTGCTGACCATCCACGCACGGCCGGTGGTGCGGTCATGATTGTTGGCAGCGCCATCTTGCCAGACGGGACGCCAGTTGCCTGGCAGCCAAGCGCTGGGAGTGACGGTCTTCTCGAAACAGACTGGTCAGACTTGGCCGGGACACTTAGTGCGCTCGGGCACCCGGGCCGCCTGGAACTTATCCGTCACATTCTTTCTGGAGTACATGGCACTGCGGAGCTCGCTGAAATTACGTCGCTTGGAACCACGGGAAAACTCCACCACCACCTACGGCAGCTTGTGGCAGCTGGATGGGTGCGGCAGAGTGGCCGTGGCAGCTATGAGGTTCCTGCGGCCCGCGTAGTCCCACTGCTTGCTTGCCTGACGGGAGCGGAGCGGTGAAACGCGCAGTACTCGCGATTTACCGCGTGCGGGGACCGTTGTATTTTTTGGCGGCCGGGATTCTCATCGGTAACGCATTGTTTGGCCGGTTCCTCACACTGGAAACGGTGGCAACGTATCGGAATGCGCTGGTATGGGCTGCAATGGCACTGGCCGCGCTCTGTGTGGTGCTGACGTATTCGGGGCCTCGTGTTCTGCCCCAGGTCCTGTCACGCTCGGTGCGCGTCCCAGTGATGGGAAGATGGCAGGCGTTGAACAGCCCGGCGTCTGCCGTACCGAGCCATGGTGTTCGCGCTTACGGTCAGGCTTACGCGATAGACCTCGTGTATGACGACGTCCATGCGCCTCGTCCCGAGTTTGGTCGGGCGATGATGAGGGAACCGAACGAGTACCCAGCGTTCGGGCAACCCGTGTACTCCATGATCGAGGGGACGGTGGTGCGTGCTTCCGGTTGGCGGCGGGACCACCGCGCCCGATCGAACGCCTGGGGCGTTGCCTACATGATGATTGAAGGCGCCTTTCGGGAGTTGGGCGGTCCAGGGTGTGTGGTCGGTAACCATGTCGTCATTCGTGGTGACGAGGGAGTCTATGCAGTGGTCGCTCACCTGAAGCAGGGATCTCTGGCGGTGTCGGTAGGTGATCGCATCGCCGCGGGTGTCCTCGTGGGCTATTGCGGTAACTCGGGCAACAGCAGCGAACCACACGTGCATGCGCAGCTTATGGATCGCGCGTCGTTCTGGACCGGCCAAGGGGTCCCGATGGTGTTCGAGAATGTCACAGTCGGTGACGAATCTGCCGCCACGGTGCTTCCTGCGAACGGGGAATACCTCGCCACACAGTCCGATGGAGGGGCCTTCGGGGCTGCCATCGGACTGGGCGATACCATGTGATCTCGCTCATGATGGAATTATCCCGGTTATTTGGTTTTGTCGCGATAGGCGTAGTGCTTGTGCTGATCGCGCTCCTCATTGTCGTGATGACCGGCCCGTTCGTGAAGCATCTGCCGCGGTCCCAAGTTGTGCATTATGTGCCGCCCGCTGGGAGCGTAATCCACCACGGACTCGCGGTGCGCGCGGACCGCAGAGTCCTCGCTGCCGCTATCATTGAGCTCGTCGTTACGAGAAAAGTGCGCCTCCTTACAATGCCGGGCGCTCGCGGGCCAATTGCCCTGGAAGTACGGCCTAACGTGGAGCTCACTCCCGATGACCTTCGCTTCCTCCAAGCCTTGCGGCCAGCGCTCATCGGGAGGCGGCGGCGCCGTTATCTCGAAGCGCTTAAGGAAATCGGTATTCATGTCCAGGTTCCGGAAAAAGCTCCCGACATCTACTTCCTCAAAGGTAGGGGCGCTTTTCGTCTACAACAGCGAACCGGGCTGTCGAATTATTTCGATGCGGTTCGAAGAGAACTCGTCAGCGGTGGTCTAACTCACAAACGGCCGGTGAGCGTTCATCTCTACCTGCTCTCCCTGTTATTCCTCGCCGTCTGCATAATTGGCTTTTTGCTCGTCATCGGTGCGATCGTCCAAGGAGAGTGGAGCGGAGCGATCGTAATCGTACTCGTCGCGGTTGCGTTATTCGGTGTGCTCATGATTGCTCCGCCTCCGTTACTGCGGTTCACGCCGTTGGGGCGGGAACTGAGACGTTACCTGTCCGGGCTCCGTGATTATGTGCGATTGGCCGAACAAGACCGGTTGCGCGTATTGCAATCTCCTCAAGGAGCACTCCGCTTGCCCGCAGGCGCGCTCACACCGGGCGGTAAGGCACTCGGATTGAGACCGGCGCCGATCACTGATGACGTGGTTGCGCAGACGGAGCTTGATCGGTACTTGTTGATCGAGAAGTTACTTCCGTATGCAGTGCTGTTCAGGTGCGAGAAGCAATGGCAACGTGAATTCCAACAGCTTGGGAGCGCCGATGTCTCCGTGCAGAACCTGCATGCGTTGGAATCCACTCTCAATGGCGTTGCCGCCGTGTTCCAGGCGATTTCCATTGTGCTGCAGATTGCGCGCTTCATCGGCAGCGTGCTGTCGCTTTTCGCCCGCGGATAGCGGTAAAAATAGCGGATTGCCTGGTTAGCGGCCTGCCTCGACGGCGGTAGAAGCGGGAAGCATTTCTCGCAGGAGGTCGTCGAGCGTTATTACGCCGACGAGCTGCTCGTCGGCGACTACGGTCGCGAGCTGCACACGGTTCTTCCGCAGGTGCGCGAGTGCGTCATGTGCTGAGGCGTCCGGTGACACGACGAGCGCTTCGCGGGCCAACTCAAGCGCTGGGGTACTCGGCGCAGCAGTAAGGGTGTCTCGCACATGCGCGACACGAGCTGATGGTCCTTTTCCAACCAGGATGCGCAGATGGCCTGTTGCCGCTGCGACTCTTTGAACATCGGCCGCGGTCGCACCCATCGGGACGAAAGTTGGTCTCCGATCGGTACGAACAACGTCACCGACAGTAAGTGTGCTGAGCGCGATCGCTTTCGCGATTGGCTCGGAGTACTCCTGTTCGAGCGTTCCAACCGTGCGGGAATGAGCTACCAGTTCACGGATGGTGTCTGCATCCTGCCCGCCCACGGCGGCTTTTTCGACGGGCTCAACGCCGGATGCCTTTACGAGCTTGTTTGCGATGCGATTGATCCAGAGCAGAAACGGTCGCAGGGGCCAGGTCATCGCGCGCGCGAGAATGCTGGTTGCCTTGGCGGCTGTTTCAGGGTGGGCGATTGCCCATGATTTCGGCGCCATTTCGCCGATGACCAGATGCAAGAACGTGACAACGATGAGCGCCAGCACGAATGCAATGACATCAGCTAGAACGTACGGCAGGCCCCACTCCTCGAATACGGGGGAGAGAGCGTAGTCGATGGCTGGTTTCGTCACAGCGCCGAGGAGGAATGTGCAGGCGGTGATGCCGAGCTGTGCAAACGCGAGCATCACCGTGAGTTCGTTCATGCCTCGGAGTGCAGAGCGGGCCGCAGCACTCTTATCCGCTTCTTCTTCTAGCCGGTGTCGGCGTGCTGCAAGCAGCGCGAACTCGACGATGACGAAGAATGCGCTCGCAACGATCAGCGCGATCGTAATGATTGTTACTACCCACCAGCTCATCGGATCGTCCCTTCGTCGGAAAGAACGGATGGCTCATCGAGATTGGTCTCGTGCAGCTGCACAGTTACCTGTGACGGCACCAGGCGTGTTACCTCCGTGACTGTGATGTCGAGCCAGCGCTCGACACGCAAACCCTGTACCGTCTCAGAAAATCGTTCAGGAATGTCGATCCGCACGGTTGCATTAACAGGCATGAGATCGCCGTATTCGGCGACAATTAGCCCAGAGATGGTTTCGGAGTCGTGCCGATCTAACTCGTGGCCGATTAGCCGTTCCACCTCATCGAGATGCACGTCACCTGGAAGCGACCAGAGCCGATCGCCCATGCTCACGACCTCTGGCATATGAAGGTCGTGCTCGTCCGCGATCTCGCCAACAACTTCCTCGGTGAGGTCTTCAATGGTGAGGATGCCATCGAAATTGCCGTACTCGTCAACGACACAGGCGAGCTCATTTCGGGTCTGGCGCATCCGTTCCAGTGCCATGGGCAGCAACATGGAGGTTGGCAGGACGACTGCTTCGCGCATCACTTTCGATACGGCGGCATCATCTTCAACTTCCAAGCGGAGAAGATCAATGAGTTCTACGACTCCCACGGGAGAATCTTCTTCGCCCACCACGGGGTATCGCGTATGTCCGGTAGCCATCAACGCACGCACCTCGGCGACCGTTGTCTCGGGTGAGATCGAATCCGCACGGGAACGGGGCACCATTGCGTGTTCGACATCTCGTTGGGGGAAATCGAGAATTCGGTCGATGACTTTCGATAGATCCTCGGAGAGATCGCCACTCGCGCGAGACTCCTGGATGATGGCTTCTAAGTCACGTGCGGTGGCGCTTTCATCCACATCCTCGAGGGGTTCGATTCTGAAAAGTCGCAACAGTGCGTTTGCAGCTTTGTCGAAGAGCGTAATCATCCAACCGAAGAGCATGAGATAGATGCGTGTCGGGACTGCGAGAGCTCGAGCGAGCGGTTCCGGACTCGCGATCGCAAGGTTTTTCGGGTAAAGCTCGCCGAAGATCATCGTGACGATCGTGGCCAGCAATAGCGCCGCGATCGTTCCTATCAGCACCGAGATGGCCGGGTCGAGGCCAGCCCCGCCCAGCAGCGTGCCGATGGACTCGCCAATTAGTGGTTCGGCGACGTAACCAATCATGAGTCCCGTGACGGTAATGCCGAGTTGCGCGCCGGAAAGCATGAAGGACGTGCGCTTGGTGATCGCAAGGACACGGTTTGCTTGGGCATCGCCTTTCTCAGCTTTTGCGGCCATGCGGGAACGATCCACGGACATGTAGGCGAATTCTTGGGCAACAAAGAACCCGCACGCAACGATAATGGCAAGGGTGAGGAGAATCCCAAGGAGCAGAGTAAGCACTGCTTCTAGCACAGAGTTTCACCCCCTCTCACGTCACAGGGGTCGAGATCTCGACCCTCCTGGTCGTCGGAGGCAAGTGGCACGCTCACGGGTGTTCTTTCTCTAGGGCACGGGTGGGCGTGTCAATTCTAGGGGGCTTTCACCACTCACAGTTTTTAACGTCATGCCTTACGGTTGGCGTCATGCAGATTACTGTGCCCGATGATTGCGGGAACTCACCCCGGAACCTCCTCGTGAGTCAGTTCTCAGTGGACTGGGCAGCCGGGATGACCGAAAGTCTCCGGCCGTTGCTTGCTGATGATGTGCGGTGGGACATTTTCGGGGAGCCTGAGCTCGATGCAGAGACGGCCCTTTCGTTCCCGCAGGACATCCAAGAAATTGAGGTCTTTACCGCGATCAATCACGGCCGGGCTTCGTCATGCAATGGGCGGATGCTCGCGGGTGCACAGAGCATCGATTTCTGCCATGTGTTCCGTTTTTCAGGCGTGGCCAAAACCGCAAAAATCGTCCACATCCGCACCTACTTAGTGCGCGCCTGACCTCGCTAGGGTAAGGGGTCGAGGGAATCGATCCAATTGTGCACCGAGACAGGAGCTTTGAAGCATGACTTTCACCGTTTACCTTTCTGGCGAGATCCACTCCGATTGGCGCGACCAGATCCGTCGCGGCGCTGAATCCGCGGGACTTGACGTCACCTTCACTGCGCCGGTGACGGACCATCCCGCAAGCGACGCCGCTGGTGATCACCTCGGAGAAACCGGTACCCAGTTCTGGCGGGATCATCAATCCGCCAAAGTGAATGCGATTCGCACCCGCACCTTGATCCAACAGAGTGATTTGGTGGTGGTGCGCTTCGGCGATCAGTACAAGCAATGGAACGCCGCATTTGATGCGGGCTATTGTGCCGCGCTCGGCAAGCCATACGTGACGCTGCACGATGCGAACATCGTGCATGCGCTCAAGGAAGTCGATGCCGAGGCGCAGGCCTGGTGCACAACAACCGATCAAGTCGTGGAGACGCTGCGGTACGTGCTCCAAGCCTCGTAATGAGGCAAGCGCGATTGACGCAACAGCACCATTAACAAGAAACGAGAGTCAATGTCTGAGGTATTGCCGGCCTGCACTGAGTGTGCGGAGTCATACACCTATGAGCAAGGCGCGCTGCTGGTGTGCCCAATGTGTGGTCATGAATGGTCTGCGGATGCCGCGAGCTCCGATACGGAATCGGCCGAGACGGAGCGGGCGATCACGGATGCTGTTGGCAATCCGCTTGCCGACGGCGACACGGTCACGATCGCCAAGGACCTCAAAGTCAAGGGCGCAGGTGGTGGCACCCTAAAGGTCGGCACCAAAGTCAAGGGGATCCGCCTCATCGCTGACAGCGGTGACGGTCACGATATCGATGCCACGGTCCCCGGGTTCGGGCGCATGCAACTCAAGTCGAGTGTCGTGAAGAAGGTTCTCTGAACCGTGTGAGGATTAGTGCATGCCTCTTCATCTTGTAACCGGTGCTGGTTCCGGTATCGGCGCAGCAGTCACCCGAAAGCTCCTTGGCCGGGGTGACGGCCTCGTGTTGCTCGCCCGCGATAGCGCTCGCGCCGAGCAGCTTGCCGAAGAGTTCCCCGGGGCTGCGACCCTGGTTGGTGATTTGGCAGTGCCCTCGAAGTTGGGGGACGCATTGACGCAGCAGCAAGTGCCCGCACGCATCGACAGCGTGCTGCACATCGCAGGTGTCGTTGACCTTGGTCGAGTGGCCATGACCTCGGTCGATGTCTGGGAACGAACCATGGCGGTCAACCTGATTGGGCCAGCCGAGCTCACGAGGCTCGTGCTGCCGCAGATCCGTGCGGCACACGGCCAGGTAGTGTTCGTGAACTCTGGTGCGGGGCTGCGGACTTCACCTGATTGGGGCGCCTACGCGGCGTCGAAGCACGGGCTCAAAGCGCTCGCCGACGCACTACGAACAGAAGAACGCGACCACGGTGTGCGGGTGACCTCGGTATATCCCGGACGTACCGACACACCAATGCAGCAGCGCGTGTTCCAGCAAGAAGGACGCGAATACGACACGACTGGGCTCATCGATCCAGAGTCGGTCGCGACCACGATCCTGGCGGCACTTGACTTGCCTCGGGATGCGCAGGTGACGGACCTGCAGGTCCGGCCCGGCACCGCGAATGGCTAAGTTGGCGCGGACCGACTCCGACTCCGACTCCGCTTAGAGCCCTGCGAGGGCCGTCAGCCGGTTGCACCATGGCACGATTCAGCATCCACGGCTCTCGCGGCCGGATCCAACAAATCGAGTTTGGATCGACCCCGTGCGAAAGCAACCAGACGCACGCATCCGTCGCGGTCTGGCCGGAGCCGACGACCACGTATTCGTCGGCAGAGTGCCCGAGACGAGCCAGATCATTGACCGGGATGACTCGAGCATCGTCAGCATCGTCAGCAACGTCGAACGGTGGTCGGGTCTCCGCAGGGATGCGCGGGGCAAGATAGTGCGCGTCGACAATCCGGCAGCGCTCGGGGACTTCAAATTGTTCGCCTGAGACAAGCGAAACGAACGTTCGGTCGCCGAGATACTCACACGCGGAGAAGAGCTCCACGCGGTCAGATTCAAGGAACCGATTATTCAGAATGCTTTCGTAGTAGGCGCATACTTCGAATTTGCTCGCACGTTCATACAGGCCAGTTTCCGGTCCGCGATGCTGCACAAGACCGTCACCGAGTGGCGTGGACGCGACCCCGTAGAACAGCGAGGCCTGATGGAGCCGTACGAACGGATACGCCTCTAGCCAGTGCCCGCCTGCGCCATGGCGTCGGTCGACCATTGCTACTCGCGCCCCATCGGCGTGGTCGATCAGGGCATCGGTAAACGCCATTCCGATGGCTCCGGCACCCACAACGAGATAGTCAGCATTGACGGTGCGGGTCACGGATTAATGGACGCACTGGCACGCCCTGCATACAAGGTGGTAGCGCTGGGCATTCGGCTAGTAGCCTTAGTCCATGTCTGCTGACGCCGGTAGCCCCGGCGGTTCCACTGAGCATCCGGCAATCTTCTTTCGTGACGCCGGCGAGTTTCGCGCGTGGCTCGAGCGCCATCACGACACCGAAACCGAACTCTGGATGGAAATCAGGCGGGCACACGTCGAAGATCGCGGTCTCACTTGGGCCGATGCGGTGATTGAGGCGCTGTGCTTCGGATGGATCGACTCGGTGTCGCAACGGATCAATGACGATAGTCGCCGGCAACGCTGGACCCCGCGCGCGGCTCGGAGTACCTGGTCGAAGGTGAACATCGCGCATGTCGAGCGACTCACGGCCGAGGGACGTATGCATCCATCTGGCATCGCAGCGTTCGAACGTCGCTCCACCGACCGGTCTGGTATCTACTCGCATGAGAATCCGGATGCGGACCTTACTTCGGAGCTCCAGGCAATCGTCGATTCGTCTCCCGGATGCGTCGCATTCCTCGCCGAAGCCACCGCCGGTTATCTCAAGGCCGTGCGCCACTGGATCGTGGCAGCGAAACAGCAGACTACGCGGGAGCGCCGCGCGCGGCAGCTTGTCACTTGTTGCGAAGCGGGTGAACTCATTCCGCCCCAGCGTCCCGGACGTACACCGGCCTGGCTCACCCGCGCGGCATCTGCGGCCCAACGAACAATGAATGGACAAGATCAGTCGGTCTAGAGGATTGGCGGCGCCGATGGCTGGGACTCGTCGAGGCCGCGGCGCCGCAGTTCTTGGCGCGCACGGTCAAGGCCACCGTGTTCGAGCGCGGCCAACCGAGTTTGTCCGCGCCAGACCAAGCGGCCGAAACGGTACACGGTTACCTCGAGATCACCTACAAGGTGTTCGAGGTCACCCGGCACATTGCGATGCTCGCTCGGTAGCGGCACCGGCAGGATGTAGGCCTGACTAAGCGGAGCGCTCGCGGTGACCGCGATGCGCCATCCAAAACCGCGCCCGGAAAGCCGCCAGCGCTCATCCCAGGTGCGCGTCCGCACGGGACTCACCACAGGATCACCCAACCGAATCACGCGACCATTTGGAAGGCGCACTACGAGCGCCGTAACCTCAACCCGCATCCGGCCGGTGGTCACTAGGCCTCCGGCGAACGCGACACAAGCACCGGGCTCTTTGAACCCTTGGGCCTGGCCCCACCACCAAGACTCTGGAAAGCCCTCACGGCCCCAGTTCTTTTCGGCGTAAACGCGCGCATTGTTGAACTGCCAGGTTTCGCCTCCCACGACGGCGATGCCAGATGCTCGTCCACTCAACAGCCAGGGATGCCAATACTGGTTGAGATTAGGAATCACCTGAAACACGCTCGAACCGCCAAGTCTTCGACGTGGCCACG
The DNA here is from genome assembly GCF_008831155.1 of Gulosibacter chungangensis. Lineage (GTDB taxonomy): Bacteria > Actinomycetota > Actinomycetes > Actinomycetales > Microbacteriaceae > Gulosibacter > Gulosibacter chungangensis. Next base: position 22,865 of record NZ_WBKB01000003.1, read on the forward strand.
GGTCAAGTGCGTCAAACTCGAGATCGAGCCGAGCATCCGGGCCGAGGTTCACACGCAAGAAGCGGTCGTTTCCCTCGAAACTGGAGGAATTTTCGTCCGAGACGCCAGCGCGAACCCCCAAACCGTGCGGGTCCGTCCATGACCCGACCAGCGCATCCGTATGCACGAATCCGGCGGGCCAAGCCGCGAGGCCAACTGTCGCCCACGGCCCGCGCGGTCCGAGATTGGCGCCGCACAGCGCGATCAAGACCCGACCGGATTCAGGATCGGTGATTCGCCAGAAGTAGCCCTCCATCGCCACGCCCCGGTGTGCTCGTGTGGGGGAGCCGAACGGCAAATCAGCGCCGGTTCCTCGATACCGCTCTAGGAGTCCCATGCGAGGCAGTAGACCACAGCAGGGTTGGTTTCGTCCGAGCACCGCGAGTTGGCTGGGTTGAGTATGGTGTCGGGCAGGCTTTGAAGCAGACGACAGGCTCGTCGTGAAATGGAGGATGCTGTGGAACTGAGCATGGAAAAAGGCAACGAATTTGTCGAGCAAACGCAGTCAGCCGAGGGAGCAGCGGCGTGGAAGCAGCAATTGGACGAGTTCGCCCCGGGTGCATCTGATTGGGTGGTCGGCGCGGTCTTCGGTGGGACCTATCAGCGTGACGGAATCGAGTTGCGTGACCGGCAGATGTTGAACATGGCAGCGCTCGCGGCCATGGGCGGAACGGAACCGCAGCTCACCGGTCACATCAAAACGGCAATCGATGTTGCGGGCATGACCAAGGAAGAAGTGGCGGAGTGCTTCGTGCACCTCATGCCGTATATCGGGGTGCCGAAGACGCTGGCGGCAATGCGCTGCATGAAGGCAGCAGGCGAGTGAACCCTCATGGGAACGTTGAGTTACACCGTCACCATTTCGGTTGATGGCTATGCCGCGGATGCGAACGGCGAGTTTGACTGGTCGGCGCCGACTGACGAGGTTTTCCAAGCGCACATTGACCGGATGTTTGATGTCTCCGCCGAGGTGCTGGGCCGCAAAACATACCAGCTGATGACCTATTGGGAGCGCGACGACGAGTCCTGGGGTGAAGCGGAGTGGGAGTTTGCCAGACGCTGGCGCGATATCGACCACATCGTCGCCTCCTCAACCCTCGCGCCCAGCGACTTGGTGTCGAAACGGGCGCGACTCGTGCCCCAACTTTCGCTCGCGGAGCTTGAACAGATCGTCAGAAACGCGCCCAAAGAGGTGGAGATCTTCGGCCCGACCACCGCCGCGCCGGCCATCCGAGCTGGGATGGTAAATGACTTCCGGTTCTTTGTCGTGCCGAAAATCGTCGGCGGTGGATTGCGCGCGATCCCGAGTGACGTGCGGCTCGATCTGCGACCCGCCGAGCAACGAACCTTCAGTAACGGTGCGGTGTATCTGCACTACACGCGTTCCGGTTAGTCCGTTTCAAAGTAGAGGGATGCGTGCGTCTTGCAGCCGGGGTTGAAGGCAGCTTGGCAATTCGGGCAGTCAGCGGTCGCCAGGTACGCGGTCACCGTAATTTCCCGGCCGCAGGATCCGCATAACACTGCTTCATCATCGAAGCGGGATGCAGGCCAGGGGACAGCGGGATGGTCAGCGAGTTCTTCGTGGCAGAGGTGGCAGGGGTAGTACTGATTGCAGCACACGTGCTTGATCGCGATGATGTCGATGTCTTGGTGATAATGCTTGCAGCGTGTCCAGGCATCACCGCCGTAGACGGGGATCCCTTCGACGAAGCTCGGTATTGATTGCTCAGTCACTGTGCACTTCCTCCGCTTCGAGTAGCTTGCTGACGGTCGAACTACCCTTCAGCCCTGAACCAGTGAGGAGCACGACCGTCCTGTCCGCTGGAGAAATAGTGCCACGCTCGAGGAGCGAAGTGAACCCAGCGGCCGCCACAGCACTCGTAGGCTCAACAAAAAGACCGCGGGAACACAGGGCACGCAGCGCCGACACGATCTCGGCCTCGCTGACGGATACGGTCCCGCCCGCGGTGCCGCGCACGGCGGCAAGCATCTGTGACAGTCGAAGAGGCACTGCGATCGACGTTCCCTCTGCGATCGTGGGGACGACCGGGCGGTCAACGTCGGCGGAGAACGCGGCGTCCACGGGGGAGCAATTGAACGGCTGGGCGGCGAACAGCCGCGGTAACTTCCTGATCTGCCCGGCCGCGAGCAATTCTTGGAACCCGAGCCAGCATCCGAGCAAACTGCTGCCCGCACCCACTGGCACAATCACATTGTCGGGCGCCTGGAAACCCAGGTCCTCCCAGAGCTCATAGGCGAGGGTCTTTGTGCCTTGGAGGAAGAACGCCTGCCAGTTATGGCTCGCGTAGAACGCGCCCTCGCTCGCTTGCCGGATTGCCTCGTGCTGGGATTCGATACGCGGGCCTTCGACCAACTGCACGTCCGCGCCGTAGGCACGAACCTGAGCGATCTTGCCCGGCGACGTCGTGGCGGGCGCGAAAATCTTGACGCGCATCCCACCGGCGGCTCCGTAACCGGCTACCGAGGAGCCGCCGTTGCCGGAGCTGTCTTCCAGCACCGATTGGATGCCATGGTGACGTAAGTAGGACAGCATGACGCTCGTGCCGCGATCTTTGAAACTCCCGGTGGGATTCAGAAAATCGAGTTTGAAGAGCGACTCGCTCGCGGCATCCCAACCCTGCCTGAGCAGGGGCGTGCGGCCCTCACCGAGCGAAATGGGCGAAGGAATCTCGACCGGCAGCGCCGCCCGATAGCGCCATAGCGAGGGCTCCGAAGCGTCGATGTCTTCGCGCGAAATGCCGCGACCCGGCTCGAGCCACAGCGGTCGGCCAGCATCAGACCGCCACCGCGGCACGTCGATGTCGTACGTGCTGCCGTCAATCGGGTCCAAATACGTGCTCATCGTCCCAAACTAGCGGGTGAACTACTGCAGGAATACCTGATTTGTCGCCTTATCAGACTCCTGCTGAGTGTTACCGTTAAGACCCTGGTATCCCTCGTGTTCCGAGGGGTAAATCACTGACAAAGGAGTCAGCGTGACCCACAATCCAGTTCATACAAGCGTCCGCGAGCGCAATAAAGTTCTCGCCGCGGTCGTGGTTGGCACCACCGTCGAGTGGTACGACTTTTTCATCTATGCCTTCATGGCCAACCTCGTCTTCGCGCAGCTCTTTTTCGAGCCGGCAGGCCCAGGGTTGGCCCAGATCATTGCTTTGGTCTCCATCGGTATCTCCTTCCTCTTCCGACCTCTCGGTGCGTTCCTAGCCGGTCACTTCGGTGACCGGATTGGTCGACGACCGATGCTGGTGCTGACGCTCTTCCTTATGGGCGCGGCGACCACGCTCGTGGGTGCGCTGCCGACCTACGACATGATCGGTGTCTTCGCGCCCATCATGCTGCTGTTGCTGCGCATCCTGCAGGGGCTGTCGGCCGGCGGTGAGTGGGGTGGCGCGGTGCTCATGGCCATCGAGCACTCGCCCAAACACCGGCGCGGTCTGTACGGTTCATTCGTGCAATCCGGTGTGCCGATCGGCATGCTGCTCGCCACCGGTATTCTGGCCGCTGTGCGTGCGCTCTTCCCCGGGGAATCTTTCCTCGAATGGGGCTGGCGAATCCCGTTCTTCATTTCCATCATCCTGGTCGTGCTCGGGTACATCGTTCGTCGATCTGTGGAAGAGTCGCCGGTCTTCCAGGAGATTAAGGAGACTGCCCAACAAGAGTCGGCGCCGATCGTGCAGGTATTCAAGCGCTACGGCTTGATTGTGCTGTTCTGTGCGCTCGTCTTTATGGGCAATAACGCTGTCGGCTACATGACCACCGGTGGCTATATTCAGGGACTTGCCTCCCGCACCGTCGAAGAGGGCGGGTTTGGCTTTGACCCGGTTGGTGTCCAGCTGGCGAACCTTGCCGGTGCCGTCTCCTGGCTGATATTCACCTATGTCGCGGGTTGGTTGTCGGACAAGATCGGCCGAAAACCGCTCTACTACATCGGATGGGTCGCGCTTATTGCCGGTGTGATCCCGCTGTTCCAGCTGTCCTCGATCGACGTGGCGGGCGTGGCCTGGGCCGTAACCATCCTGGGCGTTGGTCTCGGCCTCACCTACGGCGCGCAGGCGGCTTGGTACGCCGAATCCTTCCCCGCTTCGGTCCGGTACTCGGGTGTTTCGATCTCATACGCCATCGGTGCCGTGATTGGTGGGGCGTTCGCGCCAACGATCGCGCAGGCGCTGCTGCAAGCCACCGGTTCCACCTGGGCCATCGTGGTCTATTTGCTTGCCACGATTGTGATCTCGCTGGTCGGTACGACGCTGCTGCGTGACCGCACGCAGATTCCACTCTCGATCGAATTCGAGAACGAGGGGAACTGGGCACACTGGAAGAAGGGAGACCCCGATCCCACCGCGATAAGTTCGGGTGCAGGTCACTAGGATTGTTCGCATGGGCGGGAAGAACGAGATCACCGAGGGCCACACCGGGGTCAACGCTAAAGACATTAAGACGACGCCGACCGAGCGCAATCCACTCGACTTCATTGAGTCGCTCGACACCGAGCGAAGGATTGTGCACGGTCGGCTGCTGCTCGACCTTTTCAACCGGGTCACCGGCGCGGAGCCGGTCATGTGGGGCCCGACGATGATTGGGTACGGCCAGATCCATTACAAGTACGCCACCGGCCGCGAGGGTGACTGGTTCAAGCTCGGCTTTAGCCCGCGCAAAGCGAAACTGTCACTCTATGGGCTCACGGAAAGCCCCGAGTCACAGGCGCTTCTGCCCAGCCTTGGGAAACACACGCTCGGGGCCTCTTGTCTCTACGTGAATAAACCCGAAGACATCGATCTGGAGGTTTTGGAGGAACTTATTCGGCTCGCATGGAATGCGGAGGTCGGCGGCGGCCACTGAGCGGCTCAGCGACTACGCTGAGCGCATGCCTTATCCAAAACGCGATAACCCGGACGACTATTTCGACAGGCTTGAGCCGCACCAGCGCCCTCACCTCGACCAACTGCGGGCCATCAGCAATGAGTACGTCGACCGGGTCAGCGAAGAACTCCGTTGGAACCAGCCCGCGTACATCGCTGACGGGACACAGTGGATGCTGCAGGCCTTCAAGAACCACTGCTCGCTTCGCTTCACACCGGCATTCTTCGAGTCTTGGCAGCAGACTGTGGCCAATGCCGGCTACGAGCACGGAGCAGGATTCCTCAAGATTCGGTACGACCAAGAGGTACCGGCGGACCTTTGCCGCCAACTGATCGACGCAAAGTTGTCCGACGCAAAACTGAGTGAGTAGCTGCTCGGCGTAGCATTGCTCGGGTGTTGAGTTCCGCATTGCGAAGGGCAGACCACGCCCTGAAATCACTGTCACCGGGCTATTTTGCGCTGGTGATGGCAACGGGCATCGTGTCGATCGGCCTGCGCGAGAGCGGTTTCGACGTGGTCGCGCACTCACTGCTGGCATTTGCGGTGCTGGCCTATGTGTTTTTGGCCGTGCTCTACGTGCTTCGCTGGGTGCGCTACCGCCCCGAGGTGATGCGAGACCTGCGGGATCCGGAAAAGTCTTTCGGCTATTTCACGATTGTGGCCGGTACCGGGGTGCTCGCCGTGGGGCTCCTCGATACCCGCTTTTCTGGTGCATCCGTCGCCTTGATGGGGCTCGCCGCGCTGATTTGGTTCGTGCCGGGACTCTCTACGCCGATCGGCATGCTCGCGGTGCTGTCTTGGTCAGTGGGCGCGCTGCTCTATGCGGGTATCGCGGTCTTGATCATTCTGCGTATTGTGCATCTTGGGCTTAGCGCGGCGGAATTCGAGCCCACCTACTGGGTTTCCATGGGCGCCTTGGCAATTTCAGTGGTCGCGGGCACCGGCATTATCGATATGACCGCCACACCCATGGTGCAAGCTGCCGGGGCCTTCATCGGTGGCACCGTAATCAGTTTTTGGTGTTTTGCTGCCTGGCTGATCCCCATGCTGCTTGCCGCGGGAGTGTGGCGGCACATACTCAATCGTGTCCCGCTGCGCTATACCCCTGGGCTGTGGTCGATGGTCTTCCCACTCGGGATGTTCGCGGTGGCTTCGATGACAGAGCGCTAGTGCGGCTCCGTCATCGCCAGTAGCTTCGGATAGGCGCTCGGGAGATCTTCCGTCAGCACTTTTTCGTCATAGGCGGATGCGCAGGCGAGGCCTTCAGCGGCATAGCGCACGATTGCAATCTGCTGTGGGTCGAGGCCATCCTGCGCGAGGAAGTCGCGCCAGTAGGCGTTGTCTTCGAGGTTCAATTCGTGCACGCCGGGGAGGTTCTCCAAATAGGTCCCGAAATCTGCGTAGCTGGCGAATTCGGCGCGGATGGGGGAGTCGGGTGCGCACAGGGCACGCACGTAGGCTCGCAGCGCCTTTCCGGGATGATTTTCGGAGAGGTCAAGGCGCGTGCTGACGGCGGCACGCAGCCCCTCGAAATAGTCCCGCATGACTGCAAGCAGGAGTTCGTCCTTATTCGCGAAGTGATGCAGCAAACCGCTCTTTGACACGCCCGCGACCTCGGCCACCTGCTGGAGTGTCGCGGCGGTACCGCGTTCGGTCACAACCGTCCTGGCGGCGGTGAGAATCGCGGCACGCGTACGTTCGGTATTTCTGGACTTATCGCTCGTAGTCATCGCACAACCTCAATCTGGCCGGTGTCCTCGCTCACGCGGATCCTGCGCGGAATTGTTCGCCAAGCAAAGATACCCGTAAGGATCAGCACCACCGCGGCGACGAGCGAGGTGACCTGCATTGCCCCGGTAAAACTCTCCTGCAACGCCGGAATAAGCGAAGGGTTGGCGACCGCAACGGCTTCAAGCCCCGAAGCGAGCGACTCTGTAGCAGCGTGCCGGTCGGCGGCCGACAGCGCCGAGAGATCCGGGAGCCGCATCCGGTACTGGGCGGTCAAGAGCGAACCCAACACCGCAATGCCGAGCGCGACACCGAGCTCATAGGCCGTCTCAGAGATCGCGGATGCCGCACCCGCGCGAGCCCGGGGGACCGACCCGACCACTGCATCCATTGCGACCGTTTCTGCCAGGCCGATTCCGAAACCCATGATGAGCAAGCCCGTGATGATGCCCGCAAGGCCCGGCATCCCCTCCGCATAGGAGATCACCGCGAAACCGATGCCGGTGAGGATCAAACCGAGACCGGTGGCGCCGCCGACCCCCAGCCGTGACACGACGAAGGACACCACGACCACCACAACCATCATGGCGAGCATCGCGGGAAGCTCCGTCAATCCGGCCTGCAGCGGTTCGAGGCCGCGCACGAGCTGGAGGTACTGGGAGAAGAAAAACAGCATCCCACTGAGCGCGAAGATCGCGAAACCGATGGATATCACCGCGCCGCGGAATGCGGGCACCTTGAAGAGCTCGAGATCGACCATCGGCACCGGCAAACGCTTTTGACGGCGCAGGAAGAGCCAACTCGCGAGCAATCCCAAGGCGATCGCGGCGAAGAGCATCCAGTCGAATTTCGCACTAAAGACATGCTTGACCGCAAAGACCAAGGGCACGATGGCCGCGATCGAAAGGATGCTGGAGAGCCAGTCGACCTTTTGCGGATGCGGGTTCTTTGACTCGGGCAGCAGGAAGAGACCGGCAGCAACGAGTACGAGCATCACCGGGATATTGATGAGGAAGACCGAACCCCACCAGAAATGCTCGAGGAGGAAGCCACCCACGAGGGGCCCTACGGCGGCACCGCCGGAGGCGCCAGCTGACCAGATGGCAATGGCGCGGGTGCGCTGCGCTGGGATCGCGAACATGTGTCGCACGATCGACAGCGTGGAAGGCATTAGAGTCGCGCCGCTGAGGCCCAGGATCGCACGAGCGGCAATCAACACCTCGGCATTCGGAGCAAAGGCGGCGAGCGCCGACGCCAACCCAAACCCGACGGCGCCGATCAGCAGAAGCTTCTTGCGCCCAATCGTGTCCGCGACGTTGCCCATGGTGATGAGCAGGCCCGCCAGCGCAAAGGAATAGATATCGCCGATCCACAGCAGCTGATTCGCGGTGGGGTCGAGGGCGGCGCTCAGCGCGGGGACGGCAAGGGAGAGCACGGTGCCGTCAATGGCGAGCAGCACCACGGCGAGCACGAGCACGCCCAGGGCTGCCCATTCGCGGGCACCCGCGCGCGGTGAAGGCGGTCGTAATTCGAACATGAGGTCCATAGTACAGACCAAATAGTCGGTTGTGGAATTGGTGTCGCTAGCGAATCTCGAAGACACCGTCAGCGTCACGCTGATTGGCCGTGTCGCGCTCGAGTTCGGTCAGCGGGGTGACCCCGACCGACTCGACCCGAGCCGCGGGTGGGCCCTGCTCACACCACGCCAGAAGTGCATCCACCGCCTCAGTGGAGCCGTGGAATTCCGCTTCCACGCGACCGTCAGCGAGGTTCCGCACCCAGCCGGTGACACGGCGATCCTCGGCAGCTTGGCGGGTGGAATAGCGATAACCGACACCTTGCACCCGGCCAGAAATGACCACGTGGACTGATTTCATGACTCGCTCCTTATTCTCGGTTGGCCTCGTCGGATTCCTCATCGGTGAGCACCTCGATTGCGAGCACTCCCGGCAGTTCGGTGAGCGTTTCGACCAATTCCCCCTGTCCCATTGGGCGGAGGAGTCGAAAGGTCATTGTGGCTTCGACAATCGTGTGTTCCCTTCCAGGAATGCGGGCGGTGCTGTGCAGGCTTGCCGTGTAGCCGAGGCCGGACGCAGCTGCGAGGATGGTGCGCAAGATGCCTTGGCCGTCAAAGTATTCGAATCGCAGGGTGCGCTCGCGGTGGGGTTCGCGAATCTTGCGCACCACCACGGTCATGAGTGTCACGGAGAGGAGGTACAGCAGTACCGCTATCCCCGCGATTACCGGCATTCCCGCCCCGCACGCCATACCGATCGATGCTGTGACCCAGATCGATGCCGCCGTGGTGAGCCCGGCAACCACGCTTTGGCGCACGAAAATCACCCCGGCACCGAGGAAACCGATTCCGGTAACCACCTGCGCGGCGATCCGTGCGGGGTCTTGTGGCGGGTCACCGGTGGTCATTCCGCTGAAGCCGTAGACCGAAACGAGCGTGAAGAGCGCGGCACCGACTCCGACCAGGATGTGTGTGCGAGCACCGGCGCTCTTGTGTCGAAATTCTCGCTCGATCCCAATCACCGCGGCGAACACGAAGGCAATCAGCAGCAGCACAATTTGGCTCAGCGTCGAATCGTCGAACAACACAAACTCCATGTGCGGCTCCTTCCACATGAAGCGATCACCGCGTGCTGGGACAATCAGTGTAGGCATTGCGGCCGAAATATCGCCGAACCATTGCTCGTCGTTGGAGGTGGCCCATGCGGGATAGCGCGCAAGACCGCGTCAGCGCGGCCATGCTGGCAGTGTCACGGGCCGATTTCCTCCCGGCCTCCCAGCGCGGTCGCGCCGACTATGACGGCCCAATCAGGATCGGCTTCGGTCAAACCAACTCACAACCCCGCACGGTCGCCTCGATGCTGCGGCTGCTGGATGTACAACCCGGCCAACGGGTGCTGGATGTGGGTTCGGGGTCCGGGTGGTCAACGGCGATTCTCGCCGAGTTGGTGGGGCCGAGCGGGCAAGTGATTGGCGTCGAGCGAGTTCCGGAACTCGTCGAGCGTTCTCTGAAGGTCTTGGCTGCGCGTGCCAAAGCGAGCGCGGCGGCCTGCCCCACGCCAGAAATCTGCCAGGCCCAGCCGGGAGTCCTCGGGTGGCCGGAGGCTGCGCCTTTTGACCGCATCCTCGTCTCGGCCGAGGCGCGAGAACTACCCGAACAACTTGTTGAGCAGCTCGCGGTGGGTGGCCGACTGGTGATTCCGGTTCGGAAAACCATGATGCTGGTCACGAAGGATGCGGACGGTATAGCAGTGACGCACCACGGCGCCTATGTGTTTGTTCCGCTCATTGAAGATTGAGGTCACGCGCTGAGGCAGGCACGGTGTCGGGCCGAATCTGCAGCGGTCGGCCCTACCATCGAGGCATGACGACGACTGTCACTTCGGATTTTGCCACCGCGACCACCGCAGAAATCGACGCTGCCTTCGCGACCGCACGGCGCATCCAACCGGACTGGGCCGCAACGCCGCTGCGCGAGCGAGCTCGCGTCCTGACTCGCTTTGCCAGGCTCGTGCTCGACCACGAGACTGAACTGTTAGACCTGATCCAAGACGAGACCGGTAAGGTCCGGCGGGATGCATTCGAAGAGTTTACTGACGTGGTGCTTTGGACGAGCCACGTGGCAAGCCGCGGCCCGGGGATGCTCGCACCGAAGCGGCGTCGCGGTGCGATTCCACTATTGACGAAGACCACGGAATTGCCGCGACCGAAGGGCGTGATCGGTGTGATCACGCCGTGGAACTACCCGTTCACGCTGCCGGTGACCGACTCGGTGCCAGCACTGCTGGCAGGGAACGCCGTGGTACTGAAACCGGATAGCCTCACGCCCCGAATAGCGCTGCGAGTGCTTGAACTGCTCGAAGAAGCAGGGCTTCCGGAGGGACTCTTGCAGATTGTTCTCGGCCCCGGCGCCGAGGTTGGAGGAACGGTGATTGCTCGAGCCGATTTCGTGATGTTTACCGGGTCGACTGCGACCGGGCGGGTGATTGCCAAGCAGTGCGCCGAGCGGCTGATTGGTTTTTCGGCGGAACTTGGCGGGAAAAACCCGCTGCTTGTGCTCTCGGATGCCGAGCTATCGAAGGCTATCCCCGGGGCAGTGAGCGCGAGTTTCTCCAACGCTGGGCAGCTGTGCGTATCGATCGAGCGCATCTACGTGCACGCGAACCACTGGGAAGCGTTTGTAGCTGGCTTTGTGGACCGGGTCGAGCAGCTTCGACTCGGCGCGGGACGCGATTGGGAACTCGATGTCGGGCGGCTCATTAGCGCGAAACAGCTCGACGTCGTGAGGCGGCAGGTGGCGGATGCGGTGGGTAAGGGTGCGCGGGTGCTCACCGGTGGGGAGGTTCGGACGGACCTGGGTGAGTTGTTCTATGCGCCGACCGTGCTCACCGGGGTTGAGGAAGGCATGACACTGCACCGTGAGGAGACCTTTGGACCGGTGGTGAGTCTGTACCGGGTGGACTCTGATGAGGAAGCGATTCGCCTGGCGAATGACAGCGACTACGGGCTCAACGCGAGTGTGTGGTCTCGCGCTCGCGGTCAGTGGGCCGCCGCGCAGCTCGAATCGGGTACCGTGAACGTCAATGAGGGGTACGCACCGGCGTGGGGATCGTATGGAGCCCCGATGGGCGGCATGAAGCAATCCGGGCTCGGGCGTCGGCACGGCGCTGAAGGCATTCTGAAGTACACCGATTCGCAGACGGTTACCGAGCAACGTTTGGTGCCGATCGCGGGCCCCGAGGGTTTTGGCCACGAGCGTTGGGCGCGCATCATGTCGGCCGGCACGCGGCTGCTGCGGAAAATAAACTAAACAGACAGGGGATCGGGCATGAGCAGTAAACTTCGCGGGCGAACCCTGCTGATCACCGGTGGCGGCAGCGGTATCGGCCGGCTTATGGCCATCAAGGCAGCCGAGCGTGGCGCCAGGGTTGTGATTTGGGATCTTTCGGTGGATGCGGGGCTTGCGGTGCGGGATGAAATTCGTCGGAGTGGGGCCAGCGCCGAGTCATTCGCGGTTGATGTTTCGGACCGCGAGGAGGTGGCGCGTGCTGCGACCGCGACTGGCGCGGTGGATGTGCTCATTAACAACGCCGGTGTGGTTACGGGTAAGCGTCTCCTCGAAGCCTCGGCAGATGAGATCGAACGTACCTATCGGGTCAATGTGCTCGCGCTGTATTGGGTGACGCGCGCCTTTCTCGGGGACATGATTGAGCGTCGTCGAGGAACGGTGGTGACGATCTCGAGTGCCGCTGGCATAGTCGGGGTGGCCAAACAAACCGACTATTCGGCGAGCAAGTTTGCCGCATTCGGTTTCACCGAATCCTTGCGACAAGAGCTGCGCAAGGATCGCACTCGCGTGCGCACACTCACCGTGTGTCCCTACTACATCGATACCGGCATGTTCGAGGGCGTACGCACCCGGTTCCCACGACTGCTCCCAATTCTCGATGCAGACGACGCTGCTGTCCGGATTATTCGCGCCATTGAGCGAGGGAAGCGGCAGCTGGTGATGCCCCCGTTTGTGCGGGTTATTCCGATTACCAGGATGCTGCCGACACGGGTGTTTGACTTCCTAATGGACTTCGTTGGAGTCAACAGCACCATGGACCATTTCGTCGGTCGCGATGAGAACGCCCTGGCAGAGAAGTGAGTGCCACATGAACGGTCACGAGGTTCAGGAATTTGGGATTCGACTGGCAAACCTCTTGCCTGCGGTGACGCAGACGAATCCGTTTGGGCCGGAGACGGAAGTGTTTAGAGTCGCGGACCGAGTGTTCATGTTGACCTCGGAAATCGGTATGGGCGAGGTGGTCTCCCTCAAATGCGAGCCCGAATATGGCTTGGCGCTCCGCCAGGAACACGAGTCGATCATCCCGGGCTACCACCTCAATAAGCGTCACTGGATTTCGATCGCGGGTGGCGCATCCATCACTGAAGAATTGCTGCGTGATCTGGTGATCAATTCTTATGAGCTGGTTATTGAAAAACTGCCGAAGAAACAGCGGCCGCTTCGAGCGGTCATTGATGAAACGTATGCCACGCTCCCGGCTGAGTTCGGGACGCCCGGGTTCCTGTAGCGGGATCGTTTAGTTCTGCGCCGGAGCGAGATCCGGCAGATCCGATCGAAACTGCGAAACTGCGATCAGGCCGATCAGCAGTACACCGATCGGCAGCAGCATGGCGTTTCCCATCGCCGAAGAAATATCGGTGGTCTGCGCTCCCACCTGCATTACGGCACCGAGTGAAGCAGAACCAATCGCGGCACCGACCTGCCGGGCGGTGTTGTAGAACCCCGAGCCCGCACCGATTAAGTGGCGGGGGAGGCCCCGCATCGAAATGGTCGAGTTCGAGGACCAGCACAGTGCGTTGGATGCGCCAAGCAGCACGATCGGGATCAGCAGCCACCAGGGTGCGATGCCGGGGCGCATCAGACTTGCGAAGAGGACCATTGCGGTGATCAGCGAAGAAAAGCCAATCATCGAGACAATGCCCGGGCGCAGCTTATCCGCGAGTCGCCCAACGATGGGCGCGAGGCTAATCGACACGATCGCCATCGGCATGATCAGGAGCCCCGCAAGCTGCGAGGAAAGCCCAGCGCCGGACTGCAAGTGCAGCATGATCGGCAGCTGGATGGAATAGACGGTGAACCCAAGGGTGGTCACCGAAATAGCGCCAAGGGTGAAATTGCGAATCGAGAAGAGCTCGAGCGGCATGAGCGCCGGCAACTGCAATCGGGATGCCCGGCGCTGCAGCAGCACGAAGACCACGGCCGCGATGAGCCCCAAAGCGAGGACACCCCAGATCCACACCGGCCAGCCGGTCTCCGGTCCCTGCTGCAGGGTAAAGACCACGGCGAATACCGCCACGATCGAGATCACCACGCTCGTGAGATCGATTCGCGCCACCGCGGTCGGCAGCTTCGGCACCCAGCGCAGCGTCATCACCAAGGCGAGCAAGCCGAGCGGCACATAGAGCAGAAATACCCACCGCCAGCCGGCCGTGCCGACAATGACACCACCGAGTACCGGACCGATGAGCCCCGAAGACCCCGCAACAGCGCTCCACACACCCATCGCCGCACCACGGCGATGCTTCGGGAAGATCTGATTGATCACGCTGAAGGGCTGCGGATTCATCAGCGACGCCCCGAGCCCCTGCACCGCCCGCACCACGATGAGCATCTCAATTGTGGGGGCGAAGAAACACGTCAGCGCCGAGGCGACGAAGAGCGCAAGCCCGATCGCGTAAATATTGCGCTGTCCGAAGCGGTCACCGAGTCGTCCGGTGACGAGCAGGGGAGCGGCGAACATCAGCAGGTAGATCGCCGAGACCCACACCACCTGGTTCACGCTGGCGTCGAGGTCCTCACGAATGTGCGGAATTGCGACCGCGACGAGCGACTGATCAACCATGGTCGTGAATAGGCCGATACAGAGCGCGGTCAGCGCACGCCATGCTTGTCGCTTGGGAATTATTGGCGCTTCGGTAGTGGGCATCCTCTCCACCATAGGCATTGCGCTAGCGTCAGGGGTATGTCTGAGAGCGAACGCGGCGATGACGGCCAGGCGGTCGCGGGTACGAAGCGCGCCCGCCCCACGATGAAAGATGTTGCCGACCACGTCGGCTTATCGCGGCAACTCGTGTCGATCGTGCTGCGCGGGGTGCCGGGAGCCTCTGAGGAGTCGCGGGAGCGCATCCTCGCTGCGGCGCAGGAGCTCGGCTATTACCCGGATGCGTCCGCGCAGCGACTGCGCAGCTCGAAAAACAACCTGCTCGGTGTGTTGTTTACGATGCGGCAACCCTTCGAAGTCGACCTCGTGGATGCGCTGTATCAGGCTGCCGAGGAACGCGGCTACGTTTTGAGCCTGAGCCACATCGGACCGGGACGCTCACAGCAGACGGCGCTCGCGGAACTTCTGCGACAGCGAATCGATGCGCTCATTGTGCTTGCTGCCGAGGGTGGGGCGGCCACAACCACATCATTGCCGCGGGGTATTCCTGCGGTACTCGTCGGCGGGCCAAGTTCCGCAGGCAAGCAAGTGGCCGAGGTCCGCGTGGATAACGCTCACGGTATTGGCCTGGCCGTCGATCACCTTGTGGAGCTTGGGCACCGCGAGATCACCTATGTCGGCCCAAACGAAGGTCCCAATGCTGCCGAGCGAATCGCGGGGTTCCATGAGGCACGAACCAGTAACGCGCTCCCTGGTGATCCTGACGTCATAGAAAGTGAGTACACCGAAGACGGCGGGCACCTCGCCGCAAAAGAGCTGCTCGCACGCAGACAGCTTCCATCGGCAGTTGTGTGCGGTAATGACCGTTGCGCCTTTGGTCTTCTCGAGACGCTCGTGCGCTCGGGAATTAAGGTTCCCGAGCAGGTGTCCATCGTCGGATTCGATGACAGTAGCGTTGCTCGACTGCCCTTTGTAGATCTCACGAGTGTGCGCCCCGACCCGGCGAAGATGGCTGCAATCGCCGTCGACTCAGCCCATGAACAGCTGCAGATTCAGGCTCCACAGGAGCTGAAGACTGCGGCAAATGCGCGCGTCGTGAAGCCCTCGCTTACGGTGCGGGGGAGTACCGCAGTCAATCACAATTCGCGGTAAATCCAGATTGCATCTAGCACGTGCCAATAGAACGTGCTAGCGTCTCCAAATGGTGGAGCTGCTATCGCGTCTGGATTTCTTTGGGCGAAATTTAGCACGTGCTAGTGACTCCATCTCAGTACTTAAGACAGCGCGACAAGGATGTCGGATTTCCCAATACTTGCCGCAGCGAAACATAAGGGAGACTCCCATGACTCAGATCTCGCAGCAGCCGGTACGGCTCGGCGTCATCGGTGCCGGCTGGATCGGCGCCTTCCACGCGGAAACCATCGCTACCCGCGTCCCCGGCGCGCAACTCGCGGCGGTAGCGGATCCGGTGCCGGGCGCGGCCGAGCGTGTCGCCGGTCCACTTGGCGTCGAACAGACCCATACCGATGCGGATGCGCTCCTTGCCGACGCCTCGATCGACGGCGTGGTAATCGCATCCCCGGCGTTCACCCATACCGATCTCGTGGTCAAAGCCGCCGAGGCGGGGAAGGCAGTCTTCGTGGAGAAGCCAATGGCGCTCACCCTCGAAGACGCCGACCGTGCGATTTCCGCGGCGGCCTCGGCCGGGGTGCCACTGCAAACCGGGTTTAACCGACGGTTCGCCAAGGATTTTGCGGATGCTCGCGCGCGTGTCGCTGGTGGCGCGATCGGTACCCCGCAGCTGCTTCGCTCGCTAACCCGGGACCCAGGCTTGGCAAACCCCGGTGTGGTCAAGCCCTGGACAATCTTCCTCGAGACGCTCATTCACGATTTCGACACACTGAACTGGTTCAACGCGGATGCTCGCCCCGTCGAGGTCTTCGCCAAGGCGGATGCATTGGTCGCTCCCGAGTTCAAGGAAGCGGGACTGCTCGACACCGCCATGGTGACAATCGCGTACAGCAACGGCGCTTTGGCCTCGGCGGAAGCAAACTTCTCGGCGGCCTACGGCTATGACGTACGCGGCGAAGTGTTCGGCTCCAAGGGCATGATCCAGGCCGGTGACGTACGGGCCTCGAGCGTGCGGCAATTTGATTCGGCAGGTATCAGCGCCCCGACTGCGCGCCTCAACATCGAGCTCTTCCATGATGCCTACACCGATGAACTCGTCTCCTTCGCGCACGCAGTCCGTACCGGGGAGGTTGTGGGCGCCAGGGGAGAGGATGCGCGTGCCGCGCTCGCGATTGCCATCGCGTGCGTGGAGTCATATACCCGAAACGCCCCGGTCGCGCTTTCTGAGGCAGGTCGTCTCGCATGACGTTCACACTGGCGGCGAACGCCGAAATGCTGTTCTTGGACAGGCCCTTTGTCGATCGAGTGAGCAGGATTCACGAACTCGGTTTCGAGGTTGAAATCTGGGATTGGACCGCGAAGGACCTGGATGCGCTTGTCGCTACCGGGGCATCCTTCTCGTCAATGACCGGGTACGTCAGCGGTGAGCTGATTGATCCCGAGGGAGCCGAAACATTCCTCGAATCAGCAGCTCGCTCGCTTGAAGCGGCGGAGCGGCTTGACTGCCCGCGGCTCAATGTGCACGGCACCGGGCTCGATAGCGCGGGGCTCCCGGTCCGGCCGACCTGGCACACCGAAGGGGATGACTGGCTCGCCGCCGTCGACACGCTCCGCAAGCTCGCCGAGCTTGGTGAGCGCGCTGGCCGAGTCTTTACGATCGAGAATCTCAATACTCGCGTCGACCATCCGGGCACACCCTTTGCGCGTTCTGAAGACACCGCGCGCCTGGTGCAGGCGGTAAATAGTCCCGCACTCCGGATGAACTTCGATATTTATCACGCGCAAATCGATGAGGGAAATCTCATCGAACGCACCATCCGCTACCTGCCGCTCATCGGAGAAATCCAGGTGGCGGATGTGCCCGGGCGCAAGGAGCCAGGCACCGGCGAGATCAACTATCCCGCGATTGCCCGTGGCCTCGCTGAGGCCGGGTACACCGGCACAATCGCGCTCGAGGCCTGGGCCTCCGGTGAATCGACCGCTGCCCTCACCCGCTTCCGCGAAAGTTTCGCGCTGCCATGATGCTGAACTAGAGAAGGCTGCCTCCCGATGCGGGAGGCAGCCTTTTCTGGTGTGTGCGATTACTTCGCGGCGAGTACCTGCTCGGCGACACGCTTCGGCGAGATACCGTACTTGTCGAGGAGGAAGTCGTTCGGGCCGGACTCTGACCAGCCGTCTTCCAGGCCGATTCGCGTCAGTCGCGTGGTCTTGTCCGACTCGATGAGCAGTTCGGCAACGAGTGAACCGAGACCGTTGATCTTGGTGTGCTCTTCCACGGTGAACACTCGCGGTGCGTCGCCGATCAGTGAGAGCAGCGCATCCCCGTCGACGGGCTTGAGCGAGGCGAGGTGGATGACCTTGGCCGAAACGCCCTGCTCCGCGAGGAGCTCAGCGGCTTCAACAGTGCGCGAGGTCTGCACGCCGGTCGAGATCAGCGTCACATCGGTGCCTTCGCGAACCACGCGAGGCTTGCCAAGCTCGAACTCGGTGTAAGCCTCGGTGAACACGGGCTTGACCGGGTCGCGAGCGACACGCATGTAGAGGGGACCGTCGAAGTCGGCAGCCCAGCGGATCATTGCTTCGAGCTCGTACTCATCTGCCGGAGCGAGCACCGTCATGTTCGGCAGGGCGCGCATGACCGCG
The DNA here is from genome assembly GCF_008831155.1 of Gulosibacter chungangensis. Taxonomy (GTDB): domain Bacteria; phylum Actinomycetota; class Actinomycetes; order Actinomycetales; family Microbacteriaceae; genus Gulosibacter; species Gulosibacter chungangensis. Next base: position 40,753 of record NZ_WBKB01000003.1, read on the forward strand.
AGGTCTTCGATGTCCTGGTGCGTCTTACCAGCGGCACCGTTCAGGAGGCCCGAGTAGGCCGCGGCGAGGCGTACCGGCAGCTTCGTCTGCGAGACGAGCATGCGAATCTGGTCGAGTGCACGGTTCGAGAGGAAGACGCCGAAGGTTGACAGCCACGGGCGGTAGCCGAGGGTAGCCATGCCGACTGCCATGCCGACCATGTTCTGCTCGGCAATACCGACCTGCACGAAGGCATCGGGGTTCTCGGCGGCCATGATGTCGGCCTTGGTGGACGTAGCGAGGTCACCGTCAAGGATGACAACGCGGTCGTCGGTCTTGGAAAGTTCGTGGAGGGTTTCGCCCCACACCTGACGCTGAGCCTTCATTACTTGGCCTCCTCGGTGAGTAGTTCGGTGCGAGCGGTTTCAAGCTGCTCTGGGGTGGCGACACCGTTGTGCCACTTGTAGGTTCCCGCGGTGAACGAGATGCCGTTGCCCTTGGTGGTGCGGGCGATGATCACGGTGGGCTTACCAGCCACGCCGCGAGCGGCTTCGGCAGCGTCAAACTGCTCGATGATCTGGTCGTAGTCGTGACCGTCGATCGTGACCGCGTTCCAGCCGAACCCGGTGAAGACCTTTTCGAGGTCTACGTGACCGAGTGGTTCGCTGCGGTCGAAGCGGTCGGACTCCGTGCCTTCCCAGCCGTACTGCTGCAGGCCGTTGAGGTCTACGATCAGCGTGAGATTGTCGAGGCCATAACGGGGAGCCGAAAGGACGGTCTCCCAGATCATGCCCTCTTCCATCTCACCGTCTCCGGTGAGTACCCAGGTGTGGAAGTCCTTGCCCTGTTTCTTCGCTGCGAGAGCGATACCGGCGCCCACCGAGAGGCCCTGTCCGAGCGATCCAGTCGAAACGTCCACGCCCGGGGTGATCTTCATATCGGGGTGACCCTGCAGGCGCGAGTCGCCGTGGTCGAAAGTCGCGAGCTCTTCGACGGGGAAGAAGCCGCGAAGTGCGAGCACCGAGTACAGCCCGATGGCCGAGTGGCCCTTTGAAAGGATGAACCGGTCACGGTCTTCCTTCTGCGGGTTTTCGGGGTCGATGTTCAGTTGGCGGAAGTACAGGGTCACCATCAGGTCAGTCGCCGAGAGCGGGCCGCCGATGTGGCCTGCCTTGCTCGACGTGACGGTGTCGATGATGTGCCAGCGCGCCTGTCGGGCGATTCCGGCCAACTCCTCTGTTGACGTGTTGTCGGTCATGGTTACAAGATCCTCGCAATTCAGGGAGCGAATAGTAGTCCTAACATATCAGTGCATGGACTCAGCGTCTAGCAAATGAGATCTCATTATCGCCCCGGGTGGTCCCGCACATGAGAGAATCTTCGGATGGCCGTTGACAATGATGCGGCAGGGATCTCGATCCTCCGAAAGGCGGATTCGGTGATGACCCTGCTCGAGAAAGTGGGAGAGGCAAGCGCAACTGAAATTGCCGCCGCCGTCCACGAGCCCGTGAGCTCGACATACCGCCTTCTCGGGTCCCTGTCTGCGCTCGGCTGGGTAGATCAGGCAGGCGCACGCGGTCGCTACCGTTTGGGTTTACACGTACTGCGCATTGGGGCGCTGCTCGAAGACCGACTCGATGTGCGTCGATCAATCTTGCCGGTACTTGAGTCTGTGCGTGACCGAACCCGCTACACGAGCTTCCTCTGTTTCCGTCGTGGCGATAACGCGGTGTGCGTGGAGCGAATCGGTGGCCGGGATGTGCAGGATCTAGCGATGCGCCTAGGGGATTCGTATCCGCTGTATCAAGGTGCTGCCCCACGCGCGATCTTGGCCTTTATGCCCGAATCTGAACGTGAAGATCTCTTGAGCCGGCTCGCTCGCCGTCGTGGTAAGGGTGGCAGAGTGCCGGATAGTGGGCTCATTCGCGAGCAGATCGCCGCGGCGCAAGAGTTTGGCTACACGGTTTCGGATGCGGATGTGACACCCGGGATCATGGCCTATGGCGCGCCAATCTTCAATCATCGTGGGGAGCTTGCGGGGGCCATTTCGATCAGCGGTCTGCGTGAGCGTGTGCTCGCGCCTGAAAGTAATACGGCAGCGGAAGTGGTGGAGGCTGCGCGGCAGTGCAGTATCGCTCTCGGGTATGAGCCGATCAAGGAAGGCGCTCGGTGAAGCAACCAATACGAACGCTTGCCAATTCGGATGACATCATCGTGCTGCTTGCGCACGAGGGTGATCTTTCGCCGACGCAGATTGCCGAGCAGCTCGATCTGCCTCGCCCCACGGTTTACCGTCTCCTCGACGGTTTGAGCTCCATCAACTTCACCGAGCCGGTTCAGAGTTCGAAGACGCGACTGTCGCTGCGATGGTTGCGCATGGCTGACAAGGCGCGGGAAGCGATGCGTGAATGGCGTGGAGCCGACCGCTTGCTGCAAGAGATTGCCGAACGCACGGGTCAAACCGCGTACCTGACTATTCCGCGCGATGGGGAAGCGGTTTGCGTGGGCTGGGAGCAGGGTAGTGGTGTCGGTGTGGTCGAGGTGAAGCCGGGGCGCAGCGTATCGATGCACGCCGGTGCCGCTGGTCGTGCGCTCCTCGCCTTGAGCATCGACCTCGATAGCTACTTTGAAGCCAACCCGGTGCGAAGAAAATTCACCGAGCACACGCTCATTGAAGAATCCGAGCTTCGTGAAGACATTGCGTTGACCCGTGAACGGGGCTACGTGCTGTCGGACGGTGACGTCACCGAAGGCATTATGGCCCTCGCTGTCCCCGTGCGAGGTGGCAAGGGCCGAGTGCTCGGATCCCTGACTGCATCCGGGCTTTCTGATGAGTTTCGTGAGCGGCAAGCTGAAATTCTAGAAGTGCTCAAAGATGTCGCAGACCGGCTCGCGAACCTCGCGTCGGTGTGATTGCGGTCTAGAACAGTAGGTACACCGCGCCAACGACGGTAAGCACGAGCACCACCACTTCGAAGACGTTCTGCTTGATGCGATTCGCGATTGCGCGACCCACGAATGCTCCGACAATGAGCGCGGGCACCAGGCACAAATCAAGTGCGAGCCCGGACGGCGTTATGAGCCCCAGGCCGATCGAAAACGGCAGCTTTGCGACATTGACGATTGCAAAGAACCAGGCTGCGGTGCCAAGGAATGTCTTGACGGAAAAGCGCGAGGCGAGGAAATACAGCGACATCACGGGGCCGCCCGCATTGGCAACCATCGTGGTGAAGCCACCGAGCGTGCCATAGCCATAGCGCGCAATGCTCGCTGATGACTTCGACGGCTGGGCGTCCTTCTTTCGATAGCGCTGCCACATCGTGACCGCCACAACAAGCAAGAGAATAATGCCAATGACTCGCTGCACGCTGCCGTTATCGGCGAGCCAAAGGAAGACCGCCCCGAGTATCAGCCCCAACGCCACCGCGGGAATCAATTTCACGAGGGCTCGCAAATCGGCATGGCGTCGGTAGCTCAACAGCGCAAAGATATCGCCCACGATCAGCAACACCAGGAGCGCTCCAGTGGACTCCTTTGCGGGCATGATCGCGGCAAAGATCGCGATGGAGATGGTGTTGATCCCCGGCAGGGCAGTTTTTGACACGCCCACGAAGAAGGATGCGATGAGCAGCAGGACCCACGACACGGTGGGCAGGCTTGGGAGAAATGTTTCCACCCGGCCATCCTAGATTTACCTGATATGTTTTCTTGATAGGACATTTGCGCCGGTTTGTTTCGGCGGTAGCCCCAAAGGCGAATTTGGCGCTTGTGCCCGGATATTGGGCTGTAGCCCAAAGAATCGGCGAAGGAGTCAAATTTGACTACGGCAACGGGGAGTTCTCCAGCGGCGGGATCAAAGTTACCGCCCCTCACTGGTGGTAAGCACAAGCGCAGGATGGGCGAGGTCGCCCTGATCGCCACGTTCGGCGGGCTGCTGTTTGGTTATGACACGGGCGTCATTAATGGCGCATTGAAACCAATGTCCGTGGAACTCGGACTTACTGCCCTCACTGAGGGCGTTGTTACCAGCGCCTTGCTATTCGGCGCAGCATTTGGCGCGGTGTTTGGGGGTCGGCTCGCCGACGGTTGGGGGCGACGCAAGACCATCATCACGCTGGCGCTACTCTTCCTCGCGGGTACCGCAATTTGCGTCACCACCCCGAGCTTCGAAGTGATGGTCCTGGGGAGAATTATTCTTGGGCTCGCCGTGGGTGGCGCGTCCTCGGTGGTGCCGGTGTTCCTCGCCGAACTCGCACCCTATGAGGTGCGCGGTTCGCTGTCGGGACGGAACGAACTCATGATTGTCGTCGGGCAGCTGGCCGCGTTCGTAATTAACGCGATTCTCGGGAACACCCTCGGGCACGTGGAAGGGATCTGGCGGGTCATGCTCGCCATCTGTGCCCTGCCGGCATTGGCACTGTTCTTCGGCATGATCCGGGTGCCGGAATCGCCGCGCTGGTTGATGGCTAAGGGGCGTCGCGAGGATGCGCTGACGGTGTTGAAAGAGCTTCGGGCGGAAGACCGCGCGGTTGCCGAGATTGACGATATTGCCCAGCAGATCAGCGCCTCGCGGAATGAGACTCGCATCGGCTTCGGATCGGTGGTGCGGGACCGCTTCCTGCGGCGGATCCTGCTGGTCGGGATTGGCCTGGGTGTCATTCAGCAGCTGACCGGCATCAACTCGATCATGTACTACGGGCAAATTGTGCTGATCGAGTCTGGTTTCGAGGCGAACGCGGCTCTCATTGCGAATATCGCGCCGGGCATCATCGCCGTGATCGGGGCGGTAATTGCCCTGTGGATGATGGACCGAGTGGACCGTCGGCGGACGCTGCTCACGGGCATCACACTCACCACGGTGTGCCACGTCCTGATCGGTATTGCCTCATTCGCGCTGCCCGAGGGGAGTGCAGCCCGACCCTGGATCATTCTCTTCCTGATCGTGGCATTTGTGGGATCGATGCAGACATTCCTCAATGTGGCCGTGTGGGTCATGCTCTCCGAAATGTTCCCGCAGCATATGCGCGGGGTCGGAATGGGAGTGTCAGTATTCGTACTGTGGTGCGTGAACGCCTGCGTGAGCCTGTTCTTCCCGAGTCTGGTCGACGTCGTCGGCATCACCGGGACGTTCTTCCTCTTCGCGGCTGTTGGAGTGCTTTCGATCCTGTTTGTCTATCGGGAAGTGCCAGAGACACGTGGCCGCACACTTGAGGAGATCGACGAGGGAGTGACCACCGGCACCATCTTTTTGGAGCACGGGAAGCGCTAGACGCTCAATATTTATTGTCTGAATTTATCGACTGACGAACATAGTGTTCGATATGAGATAATGGTGCAATGGCAGTAGACACTGACGTTGCTGGGATGGCAATCCTCCAGAAAGCGGGAGCCATCATCAACGTGCTCGAGCGCGAGGGTGAAAGCAGCGCAGCGCAAATTTCGGAGGCGGTTGGGGAGCCTGTGAGCTCCACCTACCGCCTCCTATCTACGATGATGGCCCTCGGATGGGTTGATACCGGGTCAAAGCGTGGCCGTTACCGGCTCGGCGTCGATGTGTTGCGCATCGGTGGGATGCTCGAAGATCGACTCGATGTGCGTAGCGTGGCGTCCCCGATCCTCGCCGAACTGCGTGATGCGACCCGCAATTCGACATTCCTGTGCCTCCTTCGGCACGACAACGCCGTGTGCGTGGAGCGAATTGGCGGACGGGATGTTCAGTCCTTGGCGATGCGCCTCGGGGACAGCTTGCCGCTCTATAGCGGTGCGGCACCACGGGCACTGCTGTCCTTCCTGCCCAATGAAGAATTGCGCGCCACGCTCGACCGATTTGAGGCGCGTCGCCGCAACGGTGAGGCGATTCCGAGCGAGGGATCCATTCTCCGTGAGATCGAAATCGCGCGGGAGGTGGGATACACCGTGTCGGACGAGGATGTCACCCCGGGAATTGCATCCATCGGTGCGCCAATCTATAACCACCGTGGTGAACTTGAGGGTGGCATTTCTGTCAGCGGGCTGCGAGATCGGGTGCTCGGGCCTGACGTTGATACCGCCGAGAAGGTCAAGCGTTCTGCGGCGCAAATTAGCCGCGCACTCGGAAAACTTGAGGATGCACAATGAAACCGATTAGAGCGCTCTCCAACGCCGACGAAGTGGTGCGACTATTGGGGTCTGAGGGCGATATGTCGCCGGCGGAAATTGCCGAACGGCTCGACATCCCGCGCCCCTCGGTCTACCGGCTGCTGGACGGCCTTGAATCCATTGGGCTTACCGAATCGGTACCGGGATCGCGCGCCCGGCTCAACCTGCGCTGGCTGCATCTTGCCGATCAAGCTCGTGAGTCCATGGTTGAGTGGGCCGGTGCCAGGGAATTGCTGAGCGAGCTCGTTGAGCGCACCTCGCAAACGGCGTATCTCACGGTGCTGCGCGGCCACGAGGCAGTGTGTCTCGAATGGGAACAGGGCCGTGCGGTCGGCGTCTTATTGCTCAAGCCCGGTCGCAGCTTGCCGCTCTACGCGGGGGCGGCGGGGCGGACCTGCCTCGCCTTCGGTGTGAACGTGGAGGAGTATCTCGACACGGTGACCGAGCGCCGCGCATACACGGCCGACACTCTGACGAGTGATGCGGCACTGCGGGCGGATGTTGAGGCCACTCGGCGTCGCGGGTACGTGTTCTCCGATGAAGATGTCACCGACGGGATCGCGGCAATTGGCGTGCCAATTCGCGGGTCCCGGGGGCAGCTGTTGGGGGCGTTGTCGGTTTCAGGGATCAAGGTCGAGTATCTCGCCAAACGGGATGCATACCTCGAGGCGCTGCTGGATGTTGCGGGGCGACTCGCAAGCCTCAATGAAGCCGCCATTCAATAAATCGCACCTGATAGACGACTCGTCCATCCTGTGATACTTTTTGCGGAACGTAGTTTTCTGGAAAGGACGCAATGACGCAGCCACAAATCATCACCCGCGGTAACTGGCGCAAAGTTACGCCTGAAGATGCCGGGTGGCAGTTTTCTGGACTCGAGATCGCGCAGCTGAGCGCGGGGGAGGCCATCACGTTCGAGGCCGATGCGCTTGAACGTGCGTTCGTGCCGCTTTCCGGCAAGGTGACCGTCGAAGTTGCGGGCGAGACCTACGAAATCGGTGGTCGCGCATCCGTCTTCGACGGCCTGGGATACACCCTGTACGTGCCGCGCGACACGGCAGTGCGAGTAGTCGCACTCGACGACGCCGAGCTCGCAATTGCATCCTCCGTGGCGGAGAAAAAATACGAGGTTCGACTCGTAACCCCGGATGATCTGAGCGTGGAAAGCCGCGGCGGGGGCAATGCATCCCGCCAGGTATCGACCCCAATCCCGCCTGACTTCCCGGCCGACCGACTGTTGGTCGTCGAGGTGTGGACCCCTGGCGGTAACTGGTCGAGCTACCCGCCGCACAAGCACGAAGTGGACCGCGAGGGCGAATCTCAGCTCGAGGAGATTTACTACTACCGGCTGCGGGACCCCGAAAACGGTTGGGCCGTGCAGCGGGCCTACTCACCCGAACGCGATTTTGATCTCACCGAGACCGTGCGCGACGGCGATGTCTGCTTGCTGCCATGGGCGTACCACACGACGGTGGCCGCACACGGGCACGACCTCTACTATCTGAACGTGCTCGCTGGCGGTGCCGAAGGCCGTACGCTGCAAGCCTGCCAGGACCCGGCGCTGGCTGAAACGCAAAATGACTGGGCTACGGCGCAGGCAGACGAGCGCGTTCCGTTCGTCCCTCGGTACCCCGAAAATTCCTAATAATTCCCCAATTCCAATCAATATCGATACACGAAAGGCTGGTGGCGCTATGGCGTCGACGTCCTATCCAACTGTTCGGCTGACCGTCAGCCAAGCAATTATTAAGTTCCTGCAGGCGCAGTACGTTGAACGCGATGGCGAAACCCAGCGCTTCTTCGGCGGCGGCTTCGGCATCTTCGGTCACGGCAATGTCGGCGGACTCGGCCAGGCAATGCTCGAGTACGAGGAAGAATTCCCGTACTACCAGGGCCGTAACGAGCAGGGCATGGTGCACATCGGTATTGGCTACGCGAAGATGCGCAACCGTCTCGGCGCTCTCGCAGTGAGCACCTCGATTGGCCCGGGCGCCACCAACATGGTCACCGGCGCCGGTACCGCTTCGGTCAACCACCTGCCGGTGCTGCTGTTCCCGTCTGATGTTTTCGCGAACCGTGCAACCGGCGCGGTGCTGCAGCAGCAGGAAATGCCCTATGCGATGGATGTCACCGCGAACGACGCTTTCCGTGCCGTGTCGCGCTACTTCGACCGCATCTGGCGTCCTGAGCAGCTTGCTCCGGCGCTGCTCGAAGCGATGCGTGTGCTCACGAGCCCGGCAGACACCGGCGCAGTCACGATCGCCCTGCCGCAGGATGTTCAGGCCGAGGCCTATGACTTCCCGGCTGACCTCTTCCGTGACCGCGTTTGGCACGTTCCGCGTAACCGCGCCGACCGTGCGGCAATCAAGCGTGCGGCCGACGTGATTCGTTCGGCTAAGCGTGCGGTGATCATCGCCGGTGGTGGCGTGATTTACTCCGAAGCTACCGAGCAGCTGGTTCGTTTTGTGGAATCGACCGGTATCGGTGTGGGTGTGACCCAGGCTGGTAAGGCATCCTTCCCGCACGAGCACGAACTCGCCCTGGGCGCCCTCGGCTCGAGCGGTTCGAAGTACGCGAACGGCGCGGCCGAAGAAGCTGACGTGGTGATCGGTATCGGTACCCGCTACACCGACTTCACCACCGCATCCAACACGCTGTTCCAGAACCCGAACGTGAAGTTTGTGAACATCAACGTTGCCGAGATTGACGCCTACAAGGAGTCGGCAACCGCGCTGATCGGTGACGCGCAGGTGACGATTGAGGAACTCCTCGAAGAACTCGGCGACTGGTCGATCGAGTCGGCTGCGCGTGAGCGCGCGGCAGAGCTTGCTTCGGGCTGGCGCGGGGAGATCGACCGCATCATTGAGCTCGACGGTTCGCCGACGCTCTCGCAGGCGCAGATGATGGGCATCCTGAACAGTGCTGCGGGTGAGCGCGACGTGGTCGTGAACGCGGCCGGTTCGATGCCGGGTGACCTGCACCGACTGTGGCGTCCGGGCAGCACCAAGGGCTACGACATTGAGTACGGCAACTCGTGCATGGGCTACGAGATCCCAGGTGCGATCGGTAACGCCATGGCTGACCGTTCGCGCCACGTCTTCGGTCTGATCGGTGACGGTACCTTCCTGATGCTCTCGAGCGAGATTCTCACCGCGGTGCAGGAACAGCTCAAGATGACCATCGTGGTCGTGAACAACTACGGTTACGGTTCGATCGGTGCGCTTTCGGAGACTGTTGGTTCGCAGGCATTCGGAACTCGCTTCAACGAGCGTGGCGAGAGTGGTGTGACGCACGACGGTGCCCGCCTCGAGGTGGACTTCGCGCAGAACGCAGAAAGCTACGGCGCCAAGGTGTGGAAGGCCGATACCGCTGACACCTTCGCTGCAGCACTGGAAGAAGCCAAGGCTTATGACGGCGTGAGCGTCGTCTACGTCGAGGTGGATGCACAGGCTCGCTTCGGTGGCTCGGGCGCCTGGTGGGAGGTTGCGGTTCCTGAAGTGACCGAACTCGAATCGGGTATCGAGGCTCGCAAGGTCTACGACGAGTACAAGAAGAAGCAGCGTCTGTACCTGTAATGCTGTAGCTACACCAGGGAATTAATCCAAAAATCGGGGGCCGGAGCGATCTGGCCTCCGATTTCGTTTCCGGTACCTCCGGAATCGTTTTGGGCAGTGCATTCTGGGATGCTTGGGGGATAGCTGTTGTTCGGAAGAAGGTTGGAATGGTGCAAAGGACCGTCGATCATGATCAGCGTCGTGCCGAAATTGTGCGGACGACGTGGCGCATAATTGCGCGGCGGGGGATGGCGGGTGCGACTATGCGACAAATCGCGGCTGAAGCGGGGTTCGCTAACGGTGCGCTTAAGCCGTATTTCCCAACCAAGGCGGATCTGTTGATGGCTACGTATGAGCACGTCTTTGCGCGCACGAATACCCGGATCCGTGAGCTCACAGAGGATCTACACGGCCTGGATGCATTGTCGGCGGTGTGTATGGAAATCTTGCCGCTGGATTCGGTTCGTCTTGATGAGGGACGGGTAGTTATTGAGTTTTGGAGCGAGGCGACAAGCGATCCTGCTGCGCGGGAGATCTTGGTGCGTTCGGTAGGCGAGTGGAAGCAGCTGATGTTGTCTTGGTGTCAGGAAATTGACCCCGATCGGGAATGGAACTCGCGGGTGGATGCGCTGCTCACCTTCCTACAGGGGGCTCAGGTTGTGGGGGTGTTGGCTCCTGCCGTGAACGGGAGCTCGGAGAACCTCAAGGCGCAGCTTGAGGAACAGCTGGCGGCTCTCATTCGGGACTGAGGATTCTGACGGTCTAGGTGAGGGTGCTCCACTGTAGATCGCCGCGTTCGTTTTCTTCGACTTGCACCGCGATTGGATGCGGCAGTGCGAAGCGAAAGCCTCCGCTAGTGGCGAATGACATTGCTTCGTATTGATCTTCTGGCGGCAGTGCGAAGCTTGGCTGGGAACCGGCAACGAATGCTCCGGTTGGAAATACTTGCCGCTGAATCGACGCCGGAAGGCTCTCGACTCCACCGACAAATGAAGCATGTTCGGTGTGGTCGGATCGACGGCGGATGATCACATCGGCGCTTTGCGGCAGGGCGGGATTGCCCGGGCGCGGACCTTGTTCGAATCGGATGATGGCGGCAATGATGTCGCCTTCCCAAACCTCGGTCACTGATGTGAGCTTTCGCTGCAGAGTTCGAAACGTTTTCGCGACCACGGCAAGCAGCACCGCTCCACTAAGTACGAGAAGGATCACCGCGTCACCCATAGGATTAGTCAACCATCAACACTCGTAATCGACGAACCCCGATGCGAGATCTTCGATTTCACGAGTGGTGAGCGAGCCAGTCAAAACGGCGGCGGCGAGTCGTCCGCGGCAGACCCAGTCCCCGAATTTTCTTCGTCGGCTATTTGAGTTTGGCTCGTCGGCCGAAACTCTGGTCCTGCCGCAGTTGGCGCATGCGGCGGCGGTGGTGGTGGCGCGTATGACTTTGGTTCGCTGGTGACGACTTGGCCGAGGGGTGTGCGCCATTCGAGGACCCCGTTGCCGAGGTTGGTGACGGTCCAGGGCTTCTCGTGTTTCAGCACGTGATGGCTCTTACACAGCGACGCGAGATTCTCCAAGCTCGTGGCGCCACCTTCGCTTGCCGGGTGCGTGTGATCAATCTCACACCGCGCGGCAGGACGCATACACCCGGGAAGCCGACAGGTCACGTCGCGGATTTGGATGAACCGGCGCTGTGCCGGTGTGGGCTGGTAGCGATCCACCGCAACGACATGCCCGGTCACGGGGTGATTAAACACGCGCTGCCATACCGGAGCGGTCGCGGTGAGCTGGCTTGCTTCGGTGAAGATCATTGGCTCCATCCCGTTCACGAGCGCCGGCGCGGTACCGTTTTCGCGACCCTCCACGAGGGCGAGCGCGGGAATGGTGATGTTCACCTGCGCGGTCACCCGCGACTCCCCCGGGGTAGCGCACAACAGCGTTTCGGCGAAGATATCGGCACGCAGCTGATCCATGGTGCGGGTATCGGTCGCGGCAGGATCCGCCTCGGCAGCGGAAGCGGCACCAGCACTGGCAGCAGCACCCGCAGTACCAGCGGCACTGCCGTTTGTGCGTGTCCCGAACGCGGACTGTTGGGCTTGCTGGTTGGTTTCGCGCAGGGCTTTGGCTTGCTTATCGAGGAGGTCTTTGATCGGCATCGCGAGCTCGATCGGTAGATACCCGTGCAGTCTTGCCATCCCCCACTCGTCCAGGGTGATCGACACGTACCGTGCGGCGCGGGCTTGCTCACAGGTCTGCTCGAATGCATCGGCCGCAAGGGTAGCCACCAATCTGGCGGCCTCGGCCTTGGTCGCGCCCACGGTGTGGGCCTCGGCAAACTTCAAGAGTTGGCGACCGTACTCGGTGTACTGCTCTTCCCGCAGCAGGTGGGTTTTGCGGAGCATCGTGCGAGCGTGCTCAAGATCGATACGCCCGGCCTCGATCGAAGTCACCCAGTCGGGGAACTCGGTCACGAGTGTGTGGGCGTCGTAGCCACGATTCGTGAGCGCTTGGGGTGACTCGTTCGTTTTGATCGCGAAGTCGGTCAACAGCGAGCTGAAGTGCCAGGAGAACACTTTGGATTGCTCCCCGACCGCGTCGTTGAGATCCGCGAGGGTGCGGTCAACCGCGATCTCGTACACCGACGCGAGCAGACGCAGGATCCCGGCCTCGGCAGCACCCCGCGCAGCCCGTAAGGTGGTGAAGTCGTCAAGCTTCGCGCGAGCTTCGTCGGCGCGAATGTCATCCGCAGGAATGTGTCGGCCCGTGTTTGCACGCGGGACGTCGGTGTGCGTGTGTGTAGCCATGCGACCCGACCTCCTGCTAGTTCCCGTAAAGCTCCCTTGTTCGAATAGAGTATCGAACGTAGCTGGGAAATTACATAGAGCAAAAGATCTAGTGAGCCTGGCTGGGGTGCCGCTCAGCAGCGCTCGTCTTGTAGACGGTGGCCCGTGGGCTGCGGATCATGGGCTCATGGATTGTGGGTTGTCCCTGGGGCGCTGTCGACAATCACTCATCGACAGCACCCTCAGAGACAGCCCTCACCTCGATTGGTTAGTCGAAGTTCGTTCTACCCACACCGTATTACTAGCCACCGACATCATCACTGGCCACCGACAAACTGACTCGCCTGCTAACTCTCTACGCCGGCGAGCCAGCGCGTCACAACTTGGGTGTTGTGCACATCCTCGATCGGAATCTCGAAAATATTGCGGTCGATAGCGATGAAGTCTGCAGACTTGCCGGGCTCGATCGTGCCGGTTTCTGAAGCGATACCGAGGGCCTTGGCCGACTCGCGGCTGAACGCAGCAAGCGCCTGGGGGAGCGTGATCGCCTGTGCCGCGTTGACGCTGCGGTCATCACCGTCTTCGACCGCGGCCTTGCGGGTCACCATGCCCTCGATGCCAAGCCATGGGTTCAGCACCGGCAAGCCGACCGGCCAGTCTGAGCCGCCCGCAATAACCGCGCCCGTGGCAAGGAGATCCTTGAATGGCCAGATGTTTGCCATCGTCTCATCCGCGACGAACTCGCCGACCCCGTCGGTGAGGGGGCTCGGGAACCACATAAAGGGGCATGCATCCGCGGCCACATTCAATGCCGCAAACCGACCGAGGTCTTCCGGTGAGATGAAGGACATGTGGGCAATCTGCATAGCCGGTCCGCCGTTGGCGTCCCGCCGAACGATTTCGGCAGCGTCGAGTGCCTGGCGGACCGAAGCATCCCCTGTTGCATGCAACTTGGCACCGAGGCCGAGTTCCGCGCAGCGACGCAGGGCCGCGACCAATTCATCGAGGGTCCAATAGAGTTCGCCGCGGAAGTTCGGGTCGTGGTTGCCGTGCACGCACTTATAGGGCTGCAGGAGCGCGGTGGTGAGGGTGGTCGGCACACCGTCAAGCACGAACTTCGCGAAACGGGGCTTCACGTGTGTGCTGTCGAACTTCATACCCTCAGCGAAGAGTTCTTCGCCGGTCGCTCCCGCCTCGAGGAAGGGCCGAATGGGCATCGAGGTGATCACGCGCATCCGCAAATCGCCCGAATCTTCCAGCGCTTTTAGCCCCTCGTAGTGGGGGAGCATGGTCGCCGCATCCTGCACACTCGTGATGCCGAGCGAACCGAGTCGATCGAGCGCGGTTTGGAGCGCCTGGCGCTGCCTACCCTGCGGGTCACGGTGTGATGCCGCCGCCGCACCTTCGGCCACTGAGCCAGCCAGCTCCCAGAGCGCGCCGGTGAGACGACCCTGCTCGTCGCGAACGAACGTACCACCCGCGGGATCGGCGGTGTCAGCACCGACACCCATGGCCGAAAGTGCCGCGGAGTTGACCTGCCGGTTGTGCATCGTGTCGTCGCGCAAGAGCACGGGGTGGCCGGCGGACGCTTCGTCGAGCTTCGCGAGAAATTCGACGTTATTGAGTGATGGCAGGGTGCCGGAGCCGATGATGCCGCCGATGACCCATTCGCCGGGCTCGAGACGTTTTGTCCAGTCAGCAACCTTGGCGATAATCGTGTCCGCGTCATCGTTTGGATCCAGCGGTAGTTCAAATGCGAGTTGCGTACCCCCGAGGTTGAGGTGCAGGTGACCATCAATGAGCCCAGGCAGCACGATGCCCTCCTTGATTTCGATCACTTCTTGGTGCTCGCCGGCGGTCGCACTCACCTCCTCGAAGGTGCCGGTCGCGAGAATTTTGCCGTCTTCAACGGAAAATGCCTCGGCCCAAGCGTCGTCGGCGGCACCCGTCCAGATTCGGCCTCGGTAAATCGTGATCGACATTGATACTCCCTTGCTTCGGAAATGTGTGGTGGTTGAGAAGCACGTACTGCATCGCTGCTGACGGTACTGCGAGTCTCAAGGAAACTAAGCGGATGCGTGGGCTACGGCTGGGTCGGATCCGGCGGCGGTGGGGTCAGGATCGGTAACGGCCGCCGTGGAGGGCTTTGCTGCTCGCGACATGACCACGGCGGAAGCGATCGCAGCAATACCGAGCACGATGATTGCTGTTGTGAGCATCGTGCCAAAGCCACCGGTTGCCTCGATGATCTGTCCGGCGACAAATGGTCCGACAGCGAGACCGCCACCGATCATGAGGTTCGTGGAGTTCATCACCTGGGTGCCGCCGACGCGGGAGACGGTCGAGAGCAGGAAGGGCAGCAGCCAGGACCAAGCCAGCTTGAAGATGAACACCGCAACCACGAACCGGATCAGTCCCGGTCCGCCAAAGAGGAGGAGCATCGCGACACCCATGAGGACATAGCCACCCATGATGAAGAGGTTAGCGCGTGGGGATTCACCGACGATGGTCGCGATCAGCGCGATAATGGCACCGGCGGCAGTTGCGACACCCAGCATGGTGGCAGCGACGCCAATTTCAGTACCGCCGGCGGCACCAATTTCCACCATGAACGTCCAGGCACCGCCGAGCGCGAAGTAGAAGCCGAATACGGCCAGCAGCGCGGCAACCAGAGCAACGATATCTGTGCGGCGCGAAGTAACACTGTTCGCAGTGGTCGATGCTTCCGCCGGTGCCTTTTTGAGTTCGTAGCCCTTGAGGCAGAAAGTCGCGGGCAGGCACAACGCTGCCAGTACCGCCAAGGTGAGGTATACGGCGGCGACACTGCGACCGGCGAAGAGCACGGGGAAGAGCAACAGAATGGCTGCGCCCATGCCGAGCTGTGCGAAGAGGAATACACCGTACGAGCGGGAGGGGTTTGTTGTCTTCGCAGTGATCGACAGGATGATTACCGTGATCGATCCCGCAGCCAGGGCGGTGATGGCACGGAGTCCAAGCAGCGTTTCAAAATTTGGTGCGAGCGCTGAGAGGACATTGCCGACGATAACCACCGCGATGCACCCGACCGAAACCCAACGGATGTTCGTTCGGCGCAGCCATAGATAGGCCGGAATGGTCGCGAGACTGAAACACCCGAGTTCCACAGATGCGATGAGCCCCACACTGCCAGCACTGAGGTTGTAGTCCGCAGCGAGCATCGTGGCAATCACCGGCGCAACGAGGAGTACAGAGTAGAGGACGGCGGAAAAGGCGCCGATAAAAATATTCGCCTTTGCCGAGGCGGATATGGATAGCGTTTCAGGCACGGCTTGAACTCCTTCGTTGTCATTGCCGGATGCGCCTTCCCAAGCGACTCAGTGCGGTCTCAGTCATTGAGAGTGGTCAGCTGATCGCGCAGGGTTGTCATTGCGAAGGCGCGTCGCCCGATTTCAAGGCCGATCGTCGATTGGTTTTATTGCCGGGGCACAAAAAGCGTCACACCAATCGAGTCGGCTAACAATCAAATTTGGTGCGAATCGCTACTTGGTGCGCTTCGTGGCAATGCAAGTGCGCCCACCGTCAAATCAACTCCAATAAAAATAATCGCAGATAAACAAGTATTTTCTCCATGTGTAGAGATGCCTCGGGGTGGTTTTTGATCTCGGTTCGGGATGACAGCGCATACTGGTGGGCACCGGCCACGGCTGCATCAAACGAGAGTGCATGGGCCACGACTGAATAACCACCGGACTCGTCTCGCAGGAAAGGCTGACTCATGAATCTGAAACGTCTCGACCCCAGTGGCTGGCAGCGCGTGCTTGTCGTCGTCGCGCACCCTGACGACGCTGAATACGGGCTCTCTTCGGCGGTGAACTCATGGACGCAACGCGGCATTGAAGTGTCGTATCTCCTTCTCACCAGTGGCGAGGCCGGGATGAAGCGGTCACCGGAAGAGGTCGGTCCGCTCCGTGCGCAGGAACAGCGAAACGCCTGCCGAACGGTTGGGGTAAGTGATCTGACAATCCTTGACCACCCCGATGGCAACCTTGTTTATGGGCTCGACCTTCGTCGCGATATTGCCCGGAAGGTCAGGGAATTTCGGCCGGATGTCGTGATCGGTGGAAACTATGAGGTCGAGGCCGGTTGGGGCCTCGACCAGGCCGACCATCGTGCGGCCGGGCTCGCCACACTCGACGGCGCAAGGGACGCGGGGAATCGCTGGATCTATCGTGATCAGATCGAGCAAGACGGCTTGGAGCCCTGGTCGGTGAGCCTGCTGCTTGTCTCGCATCCGAGCGAACCCACGCACTTTGCTGAAGTGGCTGAGGCAGATGAAGCTGCGGCAGTCGCATCCCTCGAGTGCCACCGCGAGTATCTTGCCGACCTGCCTTGGCATCCGGCGCCGGAGGAATTTATTCCGCCGATGCTGCACGGGATGGGGGAGCGCGCTGGCGTGGGCCGGGCGATGCTGTTTCGGGCTTATGACCTCGCGGGCGTGTTGTCGGATGAGCCAGCAGAGGAGGATGCAGAGGAAGAGGCAGCGGAATAAACCGGACGGCGCGGGGTTGGGTTACCGTGAAGGCACGCTGAAGAAAGGCCCGAATTCTCATGACCGCACTGGACTCCGACGCATTTCACATCGCAACCCACACCATCGGGTCGGGTGACGAGCGGGCGGTGTTTTTTCATGGGCTCATGGGGCGAGGGAAGAATTTCTCCACCGGGGCAAAGGGGCTAAGCGAGTCCCACACGAGTCTCATGGTCGATCTGCCGAATCATGGCGAATCCGATTGGACTGAGCGGTTCGACTATGCCGAGCAGGCAGATTTGCTCGCCAACAAGATCGCCGGTGAATTTGCAGCGGATGCGCCGGTCAACCTGATCGGGCATTCTCTGGGCGGCAAGATGGCCATGACGCTGGCGACCCGTCATCCCGACTTGATTTCGCGGCTCGTCGTGGTCGACATGGGGCCTGGCCCGAGCCCGGCACCGGACCGAAGCAAAGGCACCGACTTCACCCATCTGCTCAGCAGCTTGCAGGCCCTCGACCTCGCGGCCGTGCAGACCCGCGGCGATGCGAACGAGATGCTCGCCGAAGCGATACCCAGCCGGACGGTGCGTGGATTCTTGCTGCAGAACCTCAAACGCGAGAATGGCGCTTTCCGCTGGGAACCGAACATTGATCTACTGCTCGCCTCACTCGAAACCATCGGGGCCCAGCCGGAATACGGTGAGGGCCAGTTCGAGGGGCCGGTGCTGTGGATGGGCGGGGCGCGGTCAGACTATGTGCGAGACGAGCAGCTACCGCTGATGAAGCGACTATTTCCGAGGACAAACCGCATTACGGTCAAGGATGCAGGCCACTGGGTGCACTCAGAACAGCCAGCCGTATTCCTCGACGTGCTCAAGACCTTCCTCGCGCAGCCGAAATAGCGCGGATGGGCGAGCGGCACGCTGTTCAGGCCCAACGTTAGGCGGCGGTAAAGAAGAACCGGACCAGGTGGAAGAACACGGGCGCCGCAAAGCAAAGCGAGTCGATCCGGTCCATGATGCCGCCGTGGCCGGGGATCAATGCGCCGAAGTCCTTCACTCCGCGATCGCGCTTTATCGCGCTCATCACGAGGCCCCCAGCGAATCCGAGCAGGCAAGACACAAATGCCAAAACCGCGGCCTGCCACCACTCGAAAGACGTGATCCACCACAGCCCCGCACCGAGCGCGGTTGAAGTGAGGATGCCGCCGATGAAGCCCTCCACGGTTTTATTCGGGCTCACCTTCGGCGCGATCTTGTGCCGCCCGAGGGTTTTGCCCCAGATGTACTGGAACACGTCACTTCCCTGCACGACGATCAGCAGGAACATCAGCAGGTTCGCCCCGGCAGGGCCGCCGGACCCGATCGCGGAGCCATCCGCCGCGACCTTCCCGAACTCTAGCGCGACCGGTAGTTGCAGAATCGCGGGCGCATAGCTCACGCAGTACACGCACACCATCAGCGCCCACTGCGTCGTCGCGGTTCTTCGCAAGAACCCCTTCGTCTCACCAGCAATCGCGGTGCGCGCGGGCAAAAACAAGAAGGCGTAGACGGGGATGAACACCGCAAAGAAGCCGTACCAGTGCTGCCAAATCGCGAAGTATTGGATTGGCAAGATGATCCAGAACATCCACACGAGCGCGCTGTGGTCGCGCTGGGTGGTTCGCGAAATCGTGATGAATTCCCGCAATGCGAGAAAAGACAGCGCGAAGAAGAACAGAATCGTGACGGTCTCGCCGCAGGCCAGCACCACAAAGAGCATCAGCACCATGGCCCACCAGGCACCGACACGCAGTTTCAGATTCGAAATGAGACTCTCGTGCCGCTCGGCACGCAAGGTGAGCGAGAGAATCCAGGTCACGAGCGTCGCGACAATGAGCACGGCGGCAACCCCGGCGAAGAGCCGGAGGCCTGTCTCGTCGAGGAGTCCAAATCGCCAATCGGACATTAGGCTTCCTCCGCCTCCTTCACCACGGTGCTGATTGCCGCTCGAGCGCGCTCGAGGAACTCCGCACGGCTTTCGCCTTCGGAAATTCGAATCGGGTCGAGAAAAGTCGCGGTCACCAAATGCGGCACCGGCACCACCGCCCCTTTCGGGAGCATCCGCCCCAAATTCGACAGCGCCACGGGCACCACCGCCACCTCCGGCCGCTCCTGCGCGAGCCGATAGAGCCCGGAATGGAACCGTGCCACCTCGCTGCCGTCACCACGGGTGCCCTCAGGAAAAATCAGCAGCGAATCGCCCGCATCGAGGATCGCGAGCATATCGCCGAGCTGATCTTGCGGTCGACTGCTCGAGCGTGCATCCTCGCCGGAACCTCGGCCGCGGTCGACGAGATAGGCATTCAGGATATTGCTTGCCAGCCACCGCTTCAGTCCGGATCCCCAATAATCACCGGCGGCAATCGGGCGCAGCCGGTCGCGGATGCGGTGGGGCACGACCGACCAGATCGTCACGAAATCGAGGTGGCTGGTGTGATTCGCGTAGAGGATCATCTGCGGGGGTAAATCGAGGACGCTGCGCTTCGCGGGCTCGTCACTGATTCCGACAACAGCACGGGCGCCGGTAATGAGTCGTGCGAGGCCCGCAAGTAACTCACGGATGAGCCGGGTCACGAGGTTGTCTCCCTATTTGAACCGGTCACCCCGTTCGCCCCGGGCAGGCCATCCGCACCAGGCAGGCCGTTCGCCCCGGGCACGTCGTTTGCGTCAGGCTTGGCGGTGTCCTGGCGCAGTCGCAGCGCCACCGTGATCTTCCGCAGCCGCACGATCACCGTGATCAGCGCGCCGACACTGATCACAGCCAATGCGATAGTAATCACCGTGCCGCGGGGGAGCGCCAGCGCCGGCTCGGCCATCGCGATGAGACTGGCGGCCGTCAGTATCCACATCCGCGGCGGTTTCGCCATTGGCCCGCCGAAGAAATTTCCCACTCCATTCGCGGCACCGAGCGTCCGCACGTACGCGGTCAGTACCGCGAGCACCGCAGCCAGCCAACCGAGCGTGATGCCCCAGTCGATCCCACCGAACCGCCAAATCCCAATCGCGGCAATTCCGGCGCCCACGAGGAGCAGCACATCCGCGATCCGATCCGGCAGCTCATTGAAGAGGTCGCCGGTAGCCGATTGCATCCCTTTTTCGACCGCAAGCATCCCGTCGAGCATGTTGCACAGCAGTCGCATCGGAATGCACACCGCGGCGATCAGCAGCAGCCACCAGCGTGCTCCGGCAAGGGAGAACCAGGGCGAGAACTGGTCTGGACCTGTGGGGCCATCCGTGATCGCCTGGGCGGTCAGACTAGTTGGGAAAGCGATCCCGCTCAGCGCGAGGGCCACCGCGCCGACGAGCGCGAAGAGCACCGAAATGACCGAAATACTATTCGGTGTGAGCTTCGCCGCGTAGAGCGCATCCGCAGACCGCTTCGCCCAGCCAGTGGATCGCTGCGGGATATTGCGCCGAGTGAGACCCTGTGCCTGTGCCTGACCGGCTGGTTGATCCCGACTCGGCTCGGCAATCGGGCCTGGCTCGGAGCTGTGGCCTGCAGAATTCTCATCGGACATATCCGGGAGTCTATGAGGACCGGGCATTCTGAGGCGTCCACCTAGCCGCTCATCTACGCTTACACCCCATGAAGCATGCGAGGAAGAACGCTCAACTAAAGGCCGCACGAACTGGGGCAGCGCGCGACCGAGTGATCTCCGCTGTCTGGGGCGCGGCAGAAGCAACCTGCTTTTTTATAGTGCCGGATGTGTGGATCACCAGAACAGCGCTGAAATCACCCAGGGCCGGTGTGGCAGCAGCCTTTAGCGCACTGGCCGGTGCGCTTGCTGGTGGCATCGCCACCTACGTCTGGGGTCGGAAGACCGGGCGGGCGGATTCCAAACGCCTGCTTCGCAAGCTCCCGGCAATCTCCGGTCAGATGATCGAAAATGCCGAAGCCGAACTGTCACGGGTGGGTAATCGGGGGATGCTGTGGGGCCCACTTCGCGGGGTTCCCTACAAGATCTACGCGCGGGCCTCGGGGTTACAGAAACGGTCGTTTATGGGATTCCTCGCCTGGTCGGTTCCGGCGCGCATTCCACGATTCTTGCTCGTGGTGCTCGGCACGAGAGGACTGCTGGCAGGTGCGCGGAAGCTACTGCCGAAGGGGAAGACCGAGCAACTTGCGCCGATCATCCACCCCGGATTCTGGATCCTCTTTTACAGCTGGTATCTCCGCGTGGTTGGACGGGAATAGCTTGCCTCGGCTCGGGTGAAGAGCCCAGGCCGCGACCCCGCAGCGCGCGAACGCAGCCTGCCGAGAGTTGCACCTGAAACAATGGCGGTGTGAGCGTCTTCCTGGATCTTTTGCTGGTTCTGCTATTTGTGCTGATCGGTGGGATTTTTGCGGCGACGGAGATGGCACTGGTCTCACTGCGCGAATCGCAGATTCGCAAGTTCGAGCGCGGCGGCAAGTCCGCCCGCACGGTTGCGCGTCTGGCGAAGGACTCCGGGCGCTTTCTCTCCGCGGTGCAGATAGGCGTCACCTTCGCCGGCTTTCTGTCTTCGGCCTTTGGTGCATCCACCATCGCCCCACAGCTCACCCCTGTGCTGGCCGACTGGGGTCTGTCTGAGAGCGCCGCGAACGGGGTCGCCCTGGTCGCGATCACGCTGCTGATTTCGTATTTGAGCTTGGTGCTCGGGGAACTCGTGCCCAAGCGTATTGCGATGCAGAAGGCCGCCGGTGTGAGCCTCGCAGTTGCGCCTTCGCTCAATATTTTCGCCAAGCTCATGACGCCGTTGATTTGGGTGGTGAACTCCTCCTCGAATCTCTTATTGCAACTGTTCGGCTTCGACCCAAACGCCCGTAATGAAGAACTCTCGGATGAGGAAGTGCGCGATATCGTCACCTCGCACGAGGGATTCGCCGATGAGCAACGGAAACTCGTGGCGGATGTCTTCGACGCCAATGAAATGCTGGTGGTCGAGGTGATGCGACATCGCAGTGACATCGTCGCGTTCGAATCCACAAACACGGTCACCGAGGTGGCTGAGGGCGTCGTCAACCAGCCCTATTCTCGCTATCCGGTGTTTGAAACGGATATCGATAACATCATCGGCTTTGTGCACGTCCGCGATATTTTGCAGCATGCGGCTTCGGGGCACGGTGACAATTTGGTCGCTTCGGTGCTTCGGAAGATCGCGTATTTTCCGGCGAGTGTGCGGGTGCCGGATGCGATGCGGCAACTTCGCGCGACCAGCACCCACATCGCGGTGGTCGTGGATGAATACGGCGGCACTGACGGCATCGTCACCCTCGAGGATCTCCTGGAGGAGCTCGTCGGTGAGATTTGGGATGAGTACGACGTTGCCGAACAGCGCAAGAATCTGCGTCTGCACGAGAGCCGTTCCTTCCCCGGCTCCATCAACCTCGAAGACTTCGCCGACGCCACCGGGATTCACCTCAGCGAGGGTCCCTATGAGACTGTCGCCGGGTGGATGCTCGCCCAGCTCGGCCGTATCGCTCGCCCCGGCGATGTGGTGGTGATTCACCCGGATCAGACTGAGGACGGGGAGGACGACCTCAGCCTTAACGGGATTCGCTATCAACTCGAGGTCGCGCAACTGCAAGGCAACCGCATCACCGCGGTGCAGCTGCGGAAAACCGCACCGGCGCAGAACGGCAACACCGTCGAGAACCACTAGCTGGAGGTATTCGCAGCGAGGCCCGCACCTAATATCGGTGCGGGCCTCGCTGCGGGTAGAGCCGTGGGTAACGACCGTGGGTGAAACTCCGGCCTAGAGGTCTTGCGCGATGAGGTCTTCCAGCGACTTCGTGGACAGCAGATACGGCGGTACCTCGAGGACGGTGAATGCGCCGGTCTTGCCCTCCGCCTTGAGGCGTGCCGCAGCGCGACCGTAGGCAACGAGCACGGCTGCGGTGAAGTCCGGATTCGACTCGAGGTCGAGGGCGAATTCCACGGTGCTCTTGGTCTTGCCGAGCGTGCCCGAGGTAATCACTCGGCCACCGTGCGGCAGGCCCTGGTGATCCCGCAGGAACTCTTCTTCCGAAATGAAGTGCACCTCGGTCTGGTAGCCCACGAAGTAGTCGGGCATGTTCACGATGGTGTCGGTGATGCGGTCATGATCCGCCTCGTCGGCGACGATCCAGCACTGGCGCAGGTGCGCATCCTTACCGTCGATGTCCGCACCGTTACCGGCCTTTGCCGCTGCGATCGCATCCTCGCGGGGGATCGTGTACTGCACGCCATACTTGACGCCCTCCACCCCGCGGATGGCGTTCGAGTGACCCTGCGAGAGGCCGCGGCCCCAGAAAGTGTTCTGCTGCGGTTCGGGGAAGACAGCTGCGCCGAGGACGCGGTTGAGCGAGAACAGGCCTGGGTCCCAGCCGGTGGCGATGATCGCGACATTACCCGCTTCGCCAGCTACCGCATTCATCGTCGCGTAGTGGTGGGGGAGCTGTTTGTGGTTGTCGTAGGTGTCAACCGTGGTGAAGTGCTTTGCGAAGTCCGGTGCCTGCTCGGGGATGTCGGTGGCGCTGCCGAGGCAGAGGTAGAGCACGTCGATCTGGTCGGCATAGTCGTTAATCGAGTCGACCGGGTAGACCGGAGTATCGGTGTCGAGTTCGCTGCGTCGCGAGAAGATACCGAACAGCTCGAGATCGGGCTGGGCCTTGATGAGCGTTTCGGCGCTGCGACCGAGGTTGCCGTAGCCGACGATTGCGGTAGTGATTGTCATTGAGTCGAGACCACCTCTAGCTAGTGAATGATGCGACCAGCAAGGCTACCAGCAGTTGTCGTCTGGCCACCAGTAGTAGCGTTAGGGTTTTTGCTGCGACTTTGCTGAGCCCGCGTCATCCTGTGATTCCGCCGCCTTGTCCTTACCATGCCCAAAGGGGAGCCAGTGCAGGATGAGCACGATTACGGATCCGATCACGAAACCTACGACCATCGAGCACAGCGTCTCCACCAGCCAGGCAAGGAAGGCGCCGACCCCGGCAAACGCGGCAACCGGTGCGGCCAGGGAATGGATGAGCTCGTAGGGCAGGTGCCAGCCGAGGGAATCGGCGCCGACCACGATCAGGTGGCCACCGACCCAGAGCATCGCGAATGTGCCGACGAAGGAAATCACGTCCATGACGTGCGGCATTGCGTTGACGAGCCCTTGCCCGAACCGCTTGGCGAACTGCGAGTCGCGCTGCATCAAGCCCAGGCCCACATCGTCAAGTTTCACCAAGAGTGCGACCGCTCCGTAGACCAGCGCGGTGATGCCAATCGCGACCACGATGAGGATGATCACCCGGTTGATGAAGGGCTCATTGATGACCTCATTGAGGGAGATCACCATGATCTCCGCGCTCAGGATGAGGTCGGTGCGGATCGCGCCGCCGGTAATCTGCTTCTCATCCTTGGCGCTGCGCTTGGCGACCGGGGTCTCCTTCTCGGCGTGATGGCCGCGCAGCTTTTCCCACACTTTTTCCGCACCCTCGAAACAGAGGAAGGCACCACCGAGCATCAGGATGGGCTGCAACAGCCAGGGGATGAACGCACTCAGTAGCAGTGCAACCGGCAGAATGATGCAGAGCTTATTGATGATCGAACCGCGCGCGATCTTCCAGATGATTGGCAGCTCGCGGGAGGGGTGGAGGCCATCCACATACTGCGGGGTTACCGCGGCATCGTCGATCACGACGCCCGCGGCCTTGCTCGATGCCTTCGCGGCTGCGGCCGCGACATCGTCAATGGATGCGGCTGCCGCACGCGCGAGTGCGGCAATGTCGTCGAGGAGGGCGACGAGTCCACCGGCCATATAAGTGGTCCTTTCCAGAGATCGGACCAAGAATAGTGGCAATTGGTGACGGCTTTGGTCGGTAGTGGTTTGCACAGTGGAATTGCCGCAGTCCGAAAGCGCGGTTCAGATTCACGCCAGAAATCGGTGCCAGGATGGTCGCATGGCAAACATCACGCAAAATGGTAATCCAGTAACGACTTCCGGTGAACTTCCCGCCGTTGGCAGTATCGCCCCGAATTTCACGACGGTCGACAACTCCCTGGGCGAGGTCAACCTCGAGTCATTCCGCGGCAAGCGCGTCGTGCTGAATATCTTCCCGTCGATTGACACCGGCGTCTGCGCCAACTCGGTGCGACGTTTCAACGAACTTGCTGCTGGGCTGGAGAACACCGTTGTGGTGGGCATTTCCAAGGACCTTCCCTTCGCACTGGGCCGATTCTGCGGCGCTGAGGGCATCGAGAACGTCGTGACGACCTCGGCGTTCCGCTCTTCCTTCGGCGATGACTACGGCGTGATTCAAGAAAACGGCGCCCTTACAGGGCTGCTCGCACGCGCAATCGTCGTGCTCGATGAGGCGGGCAAGGTGCTCTACACCGAGCAGGTGCCCGAGATCGGGCAGGAGCCGGACTACGACGCGGCGCTGGCCGCACTGAACGCGTAGCTGCTACCCAGGTGGTCTGAAGCGTGCGGGCTTAGCTTGAGGCCATGTCAAACCACACGTATCAAATCACTGAAGTAGTCGGATCTTCACCCGAGGGAACCGACGAAGCCATCCGCAACGGTCTGGCTCGGGTAGCGCAAACTGTACGCAATTTGGCGTGGTTCGAAGTGGTCTCCACTCGTGGCGTCGTTGACGAACAGGGCACGGTAGAACACTTCCAAGTCACCTTGCGCGTTGGGTTCCGAGTCGAGGACGCGGACTAACCCGACGATGATGCCAGACCGCACCACAATTATTAACGATGGTTCAGGCCGGGCGAATTCACTTCGCCCGGCCTGAATGTCTTGGGAGACATACCTCCAGCGAGGTTCAGAGCTCCAAGAACTCCTTCCACGCGGGCAACTCGTAGCGCGCCTGTAGAGCACCCAGTTCATAGGACTCGCGAAGTTTGCGGACATCCCGCTCGGAGTTCGAGACACCCATGTTTTCCGGAAGAAACAGGTATGCCTCGCCGCGGCGCTCGAGCTCGAAGAGCTCGGCCCGAGTCTGGTTGTAGCGATGGTGACGATGCATGATGCCGTTGACCACCGCGGGATACTTTCGAAAGATGCGCCGATAGAGCTGGTTCATTGACTGCGGCGGCTTTACGTAGTCTCGACCCCTGGTCATGACGACGAAAAACTTGCGGTAACCGGCTGCACGCGCCGCATCGAGGGCGAAGCCACCGGTCGGGCCCAGTGCTCCGTCCACATAGGTCTTACCTCCGAGCGTCACCGGCGGCATGACTACGGGCAGCGAAGAGGATGCGCGCACTCGCACCATCAGATCGTGGAGTTCGGCCACGTCCTCGCGTCCCCAGTACTGCATCTTGCCGGTTTCCATTTCGAAGGCGCCCACCGCGAACTGGGTTGGGTTTGACTGATAGGTGTCCCAGTCGTAGGGGAGGGCGGCATTCGCGAGCCCCGCTTCCTCGTAGATATAGGGCGCGTTGAACAGCCCTTTACCCGCCATCCAGGTGCGCATATTCCCGAAGTTCGGGTCGGCCGCGAACTCCACGAAGGAGCGATAGGAACGCTGCTTGTCTCGCGAAAGATAATTCGCAGTATTGCTCGCACCGGCGGAGATTCCACCCACCCAGTCAAAGCTGATTCCCTGATCGAGCAGCAGCGACACGACCGCCGAGGTGTAGCTCGCACGCATCCCGCCACCCTCGAAAATGAGCGCGGTATCGGTGACATGGGCGGTGGGGTTAGTGCTGTTACTGTCTCGGGTGGTCACGAAGCCATTGTCGCAGGTGAGCATTGTCGCAAGCGAGTCAAACTCCTTGTAGAAATTCCCCGGCCAAGGAGTATCTTCATACCCATGACTGTCGGCGAACACATCCATGCGCTCGTGGCTGAGTGCCGGGACCGACTGTTGGCAGCTGAAATCCCCACCGAGGCAGTCGGGGCCTATGAGTCATCCCGACGGCGCTTCCTCTTCACTCGGGCAGAGCGGATCGTGCCGTTGACCCGCGCCTGGCGCCTCGGCATCCTGCTGATCGATGAGGAAGGTCAGCTGCGTTCGGCCGGCGCAACCCTGCGTGCGCACCAACCGCCACCCATCCTCGGCTACGCTTCAGAATCCGCCCGCCATCGGGACGAATTACGACACGCGGCCATTCGCGGTGGCTTCGCCGAAGGTGAGACAGTCCACTACGACACCTACATAATTGACTGCGAAGTTGTACGTGCCGAAACTGGCCCTATTTCGTTACGCGATGGACGACCAGTTGTGAGGTGGCATCTCAATACCTCGCTGACCAGCGCAATTCCGCTGGAACAGTACCTCGAAGACCGTCTGGAACTGCTCATCCACCCGCCGCTCGGGGCAACTTAAGCAACACCTAGCGGATTGGGTAATGCGAATCCACGCGAATCGTGCCACCATATATGGCCGTGCCTACTTCGACTGATGTGATTGCTCGCCAGGTTGCGCACCTCATGCGCGCTGGCGAAGAGCCCCGATGGATGCAGCCTGCCCGCTGTATTGAGTCAGAAGTCGACCTTGAAGACGATCGATTTGAAAACGACGAGGAGCCGGAAACGGAAAACCTCGACGCGCAATCGCGCATTGCACTGACCAAACTTGACCCGCAAGACAAAGAATTCGAGCGGATCGTGCAGGAACAGCTCGACGGTGGTTCCTACCTCGGCTGCACCGGCTGCATGGCGGCCGGGCTTCGCAAGGCCCTCGACGTGCCAACCAGCGAAATCCTCGTGACGAACCAGCGACTGCTGGTTGTTGACGTGAACGGCGTAGACAAGATCGAACCCGAATGGTCCGCCGAACGTGGCGATATTGTGCGCATCTGGAAGCGCTCACGGTTCCTCGAGCCGGGCCGTGTGGTGATCGCCTTTAAAGACCACTCGGTTCTCGCACTGCACGTCGGCCTCATTGGCGGCAAGTCTGCTTTCCGGCTCGTCGAGGCACTCGACACCGTGTAGCCGCTTGGCTGCAAGCCTGGGCCGTGTGAGCGGTCCAACCCCAATATTCCTCGAGCAGGTGGAGCAATACGGTGACCGCAGCATCTGAACAGACCCCGGTTCTTTCTCGCGCAGACCGGCTCGACCGGCTGAAGCCCAATAGGCAGCATATGAAGCTGCTGTGGGGTTCGGGCGTGGGGTGGGCGCTGGATGCGATGGATGTGGGGCTCATCTCCTTCGTCATCGCCGCGCTGACTTCGCAACAGTTTGCCACTGCCACCGAGGCCGGATGGATTGTTTCGGTCGGTTTTGTCGGCATGGCAATCGGCGCCTCGCTCGGTGGATTGGTTGCCGATAAGATCGGTCGCCGCCAGGTCTTCGCGCTAACACTGCTCATCTACGGCCTTGCAACCGGTGCCTCGGCACTGTCCGGGACAGTTGCCGTGCTGATTGTCTTCCGCTTCGTGGTCGGCCTCGGACTCGGCGCGGAACTGCCGGTCGCATCCACCCTCGTGAGTGAGTTTGCGCCGCGAAAGATTCGCGGACGGATGGTCGTGTGGCTCGAAGCGTTCTGGGCCGTTGGCTGGATCTGCGCCGCGCTGATCGGAACCTTCGTGGTGCCGGTGAGCGAGGCAGGCTGGCGGTGGGCCCTCGTCATCGGTGCGGTGCCCGCGATTTATGCGCTCGTGATCCGCATGGGTCTGCCAGAATCGGTGCGTTTCCTCGAGTCGAAGGGGAAAGTGGATGAAGCCGAGGCGGTGGTGCGACGCTTCGAGGCTGCCGGGACGGTGGATCTCACGGTCAAGCCGCAGCCCAAAGCCCAGCACTCCGCGGATGCGCCGTCGATTTGGTCTGCACCAATGCACAAGCGCACCATCGGCCTGTGGATCGTCTGGTTCTGCATCAATCTCAGCTACTACGGTGCGTTTACTTGGATTCCGAGCCTCCTGGTCGAAGCTGGCTTCCCGCTCGTGAAATCCTTCCAATTCACGCTCATCATCACCTTGGCGCAGCTTCCCGGCTATGCGGTGGCTGCCTGGTTGATTGAGGTCTGGGGTCGACGGGGGACGCTGGCTGCATTCCTCGCCGGATCGGCAGGAGCCGCGGCGCTCTACGGATACTCGGGCATCGCGGGTGCGGAATGGCTGATTATTGTCGCCGGCTGCCTGCTGTCCTTCTTCAATCTCGGGGCCTGGGGTGCTCTGTATGCCATCGGCCCGGAGCTGTACCCCACCAATATTCGTGGCACGGGTGCCGGAGCGGCAGCGGGCTTTGGTCGCATCGCCTCGATCATCGCGCCCCTGCTTGTGCCGATGCTGCTGGTCGCCGGTGGCGGCACCACGGTGCTCGTCTTCACCGTCTTTGCGATCGCCTTCGCTATTGCCGCCGGGGCCGCGTTCCTGCTGCCAGAGCAAAAGGGCAAGGCGCTCGCAGACTAAACTGGCGAGGACTCGCTCTCGGTGTGCCAAATATCCAGCCGCGAATGCTGAGTCATGAGCACGGAGCGTGATGATGATTGAACGATTGCCCTCGGAGACCTTTCATAGACAGCAAGCGGAAGCCCTAGCGAGCCCTGCTACCGCGCCAACCACCTCGCGTCGCGCGTTCATCCGTAATACCGCACTCGTGGGTGGCGGCACCGCTGCGGCACTGCTGCTGAGCGCCTGCACCGGCGATGGGGAGTCCGCCGAAACCGCGAGCGAACCGAGTGAACCGATCAATTTCCCAGCCGCGGAAGTGCCGGTGGGTGGTGGCGTGGTGCTCACCAAACATGAAGTTGTCGTTACCCAGCCTGAGGCGGGTAACTATCTCGCCTTCAGTGCGATCTGCACGCACAAGGGCTGTGTGCTCACGAGCGTTGAGGAACGCGGCGCCTATTGCGGCTGCCATTCGAGCTACTTTGACATCACCACTGGGATGCCCGTGGCCGGCCCCGCGCAGGCCCCGCTGCCGAGTATTCCGGTGACAGTTTCCGCAGACACACTGATCATCGGCTAATTCCGTTGTCGCATGCGCATAGACTCAACGATGTGAGTGCATTGACTTCGACCCAGGTTCTTGCGGAACTCGCGGAGCGCTACGGCATCTCCTCGAACTACCACGACTGGCTCGGCGAATACGTTGAGGTATCGCCCGAGGTGCTGGTCGCGGTGCTTGCCGCCCTCGATGTGGATGCGGCCACCGAGGAAGCTGCCCAGGCGGCCCTTGATGCGGCCGATGAACGCCCCTGGCGGCAGACCCTGCCGCCGACCACCGTCGCACGGACTGGCGCCGCCACCGAGTTCTTCGTACACGTGCCGGCGGGGGAGCCGGTCACGGTCACCATCCACTTGGAGGACGGGGCGGTGCGGGATGCCCGGCAACTCGAGCACCTCGTCGAACCGCGCGTTATCGACGCGGCGCCAGTGGGTGAGGCAAAGTTCCAGTTGCCGGCGGATTTGCCGTTGGGCTGGCACGAAATTCGCGCCGTGGTGGGGAATACCGCGGAGGCAGCCGCCGACGGTGCCGCTGGCAGCGGTCCGGTCGCAACCGCCACGCTCATCGTCACGCCGGATGCGGCGAGCACGCAGTTGGATGCCCGGGCCTGGGGCATCATGGCGCAGCTATATCAGGCGCGTAGCGCCGAGTCCTGGGGCATTGGAGACCTGCGTGATCTGCGCACGATCGGCCAGTGGGGTGCCGAGCACGGCGCCGACTTCGTGCTGGTGAACCCTTTCCACGCGCCCTCGGTGACCACCCCGATTGAGCCCTCGCCCTATCTGCCGACCAGTCGTCGCTTCAGCGACCCGAGCCTGCTGCGTATTGAGGACCTCGCGGAAGTACTGGAACTCCACGAAGCCGAAGCACAGCGGCTGCTTGAACTCGCTTCCTACGGGCAAGCGGCCAACCGGGTGGATGCGATTGACCGGGATGCGAGCTGGCTTGCGAAGCGCGAGGCACTCGGCATCTGCTTCGAGGCCGCACGGCGTGGTGATCACGACCGATGGCGTGCCTTCGGCAACTACTGCGAAATCGAGGGGCAGAGCCTGATTGACTTCGCCACCTGGTGCGCGCTCTGTGAGCAACTCGGTGGTAATTGGCGTGACTGGCCGGAAGCCTTCCAAGATCCGGGGAACGATGCGGTGGATGAGTTCCGCCAGCAGCACGCCGATCGGATCGAGTTCTATTGCTGGGTGCAGTTCTCGCTACAAGAGCAGAAAGAGCGCACCCAGCAGGCTCTCCGTGAGGCCGGGATGCAGATCGGTGTGATGAACGATCTCGCCGTGGGCGTGCATCCATCTGGTGCCGATGCCTGGTCCCTGAACCACTCGCTGGCCCGGGGCGTCTCGGTGGGGGCACCGCCGGACGCCTATAACCAGATGGGGCAGGACTGGTCACAGCCGCCGCTGCGCCCGGATGCGCTCGAGCGGACCGGCTACGCGCCGCTGCGGGACATGTTGCGAAAGGCCTTCGTCGGCGCGGGTGCACTTCGAATCGACCACATTCTGGGGATGTTCCGACAATGGTGGGTCCCCGCGGGGATGCCCGCGTCGCAGGGGACCTTCGTGACCTTCGATCACGAAGCGATGATCGGGGTGCTGCTGCTGGAAGCCGAGCGCGCCGGTGCGCTCGTAATCGGCGAAGACCTCGGCACGGTGTCAAAACTCACCCGCGAAGTGATGGCCGATCGGCACGTATACGGCACGCAGATCATGTGGTTCGAGCGTGAAGACGACGGCACACCGAAACGCCCCGAGCACTATCGACAGGAATGCCTCGCCTCGGTGACCACGCACGATCTGCCGCCGACCGCGGGCTATCTCGAACTCGCCCACGTGGATCTGCGCGAGCGGCTTGGTGTGCTCACCCGTCCCGCTGAGGATGAGCGGGCCGATGAGCGTGCGACTATCGCGGCGTACACCGATATTCTTCGCGAAGAGGGTCTGATCGGTGCGGATGCCCCGACTACCGAAGAACTCGTCCTGGCGCTGCACCGGCACATGGCCCGCAGCAACTCACAGCTCTTTCAAGTCGCCCTCGCTGACCTCGCGGGTGACCGGCGCCCAATCAACCAGCCGGGAACCTATCGGGAGTACCCGAACTGGACGCTGCCACTCACCGGCCCGGATGGGCAGCTCAGGCTCCTGGATGAGGTGTTGGCGGACGAGTTTGCTGGGCAGCTTGCCGAAGCCGCGGTTCGCCCGCAGGCTGAGTAGTAGTTCCTCACGCTAGGCAGGAGACCCGCGGGTGGGTAGTAGACCCGCAATCTGAGCGTTAGAACAGTCCCGGCCACAGGCTGGCTGCCAGCGGATAGCCGAGGAATGACACCAAGTCGAGTAGGAAGTGCGCAATCACCAGCGGTAGCACGCGTGGGCGCCTGCCATCCTTCCGCTTGCGCGTGAAGACATAGGCAAACAGGATGCCCATGACGACATTGCCGAGCGCCATCGGTACGCCCTGGTAGAGGTGATAAGAGCCGCGCA
The DNA here is from genome assembly GCF_008831155.1 of Gulosibacter chungangensis. GTDB lineage: Bacteria > Actinomycetota > Actinomycetes > Actinomycetales > Microbacteriaceae > Gulosibacter > Gulosibacter chungangensis. The sequence goes on from NZ_WBKB01000003.1 coordinate 73,099, forward strand.
CGAGTGCCGACGTGAGGATTACGCCCCAGCGTTGCCAGCCGAGGGTGTGCAATCGGGTGGCGAGATACCCCACGACCACCACCTCTTCGATCAGGGCGGCACGCAGGGCCGCGAGCACCAGCAGCCCCACGGTCCACCAGGCCATGCTCGTGTCGCCCGCCACCACTTGCACGGTGAGCCCCAGAGCGCGGGAGGCGGCATAGAGCGCGAGCCCCGGCAGGCCGATTGCGGCGGCGAGGAGCAGGCCTCCGCCGAGATCCCGAAGCGGGCCGAGGCGACGGCCTGGCTGGCGTGCATCCAACCCGAGGCGGCGAAAGCCGGACTCGTTGCGCGACCACAGCAACCAGATCACCAACGCCACCGGCACCATCGCCGTGCCGAAGCTAATGAGCCGATACAGCACATCGAAGAGCGGAAACTCGGATGCGCTGGGGTTCAGCGTGGAACTCGTCTCACCAATTGGCGTGGGCTGGGCCGCAATTTCGATGAGATTCACAATCGCTGTCAGCGAGGAGGGCAGCAGGGAAAGCCCAAGCACCAGCCAGATTTCCCAGCGCAGCCGCACTCGGGTGAGGTGAATGCGGCGGGAAGGTTTCGTGAATTGCGGGGTGGCCGGAGCCGGAATTGTTGGGGACACGCGCCAATTCTGCCCTAAGCGCGTAGACTGGAGCGTCCGACATTTCTACAAGAAAGTCACTCCGCGTATGACCAACCCCTCGCTCGCCCGTCGCTCCGACCTTCGCAACGTCGCAATTGTTGCGCACGTGGACCACGGCAAGACCACGCTCGTGGACGCCATGCTGAAGCAGACTGGCACCTTCGGCGACCACTCCGCCCACGCCGATGAAGAGCGAGTCATGGACTCGAACGACCTCGAGCGTGAGAAGGGCATCACGATCCTCGCCAAGAACACGGCGATCCGTTACGACGGGGAACACGCGACCGACGGTCCCGTGACGATCAACGTGATCGACACCCCGGGCCACGCCGACTTTGGTGGCGAGGTGGAGCGCGCACTGTCGATGGTGGACGGTGTCGTGCTGCTGGTCGACTCTTCGGAAGGTCCGCTCCCGCAGACCCGCTTCGTGCTGCGCAAGGCGCTCGAAGCGCTGATGCCGGTGGTGCTGCTCGTGAATAAGACCGACCGTCCCGACGCTCGTATTGAGGAAGTCGTGGGGGAGGCGCAGGACCTGCTGCTCGGCCTCGCCGGCGACCTCGCTGACGACGTACCCGATCTCGATATCGATGCGCTCCTCGACCTGCCGGTGCTCTATGCATCCGGTCGTGCGGGAGCCGCCTCCACGAACCAGCCCGAGAATGGCTCCCTCCCGGACAACGACAACCTTGAGCCGCTGTTCAAGGCGATCCTTGACCACATTCCGGCACCGACCTACGACCCCGAGGCACCGCTACAGGCGCACGTGACTAACCTCGACTCGTCACCGTTCCTGGGCCGACTCGCGCTGCTGCGCATCCACAACGGCACGCTCAAAAAGGGTGAGACCGTCGCGTGGGTGCACGATGGAGAAACCACCAACCTGCGCATCACCGAGCTGCTGGAGACCAAGGGCCTCGAGCGCGTGCAGACTGACTCTGCCCGTCCCGGTGACATCGTCGCCATCGCGGGTATCGAAGACATCACGATCGGCGACACGATTGCCGACCCGAACGATGTGCGTCCGCTGCCGACAATCACGATCGACGAGCCGGCGATTTCGATGACCATTGGTCCGAACACCTCGCCGCTGGTCGGCAAGATCAAGGGGCACAAGCTCACCGCCCGGATGGTGAAAGAGCGCCTTGACCGCGAGCTGATCGGTAACGTCTCGCTCCGCGTGAATGACATTGGTCGCCCCGACGCTTGGGAAGTGCAGGGTCGTGGCGAGCTGCAGCTCTCGGTACTGATCGAGAACATGCGTCGCGAAGGTTTCGAGGTCACCGCGGGTAAGCCCCAGGTGGTCACGAAGCTCGTGGACGGCAAGAAGCAGGAACCCTACGAGAACACCACAATTGATGTTCCGGAAGAGTTCCTCGGTGCGATCACCCAGCTGATGGCAGCTCGCAAGGGTCGTCTCAACGGTATGGAAAACCACGGTTCGGGCTGGGTGCGCATGGAATACACCGTGCCCTCGCGCGGCCTCATCGGCTTCCGCAGCGAGTTCATGACGCTCACCCGCGGTACCGGTATCGTCAACTCGCTCTCTGCTGGATACGAGCCCTGGGCCGGGCAGATCACTACTCGCACCAACGGCTCCATCGTGGCCGACCGTGCGGGCAGTGTCACCCCGTTTGCCATGATCGGTCTGCAGGAGCGCATGTCGTTCTTCGTCTCGCCCGGTGATGAGGTGTACGAAGGCATGGTCATTGGTGAGAACACCCGTGCCGACGACATGGATGTGAACGTCACCAAGGAAAAGAAGCTCACCAATATGCGTGCCGCTTCCTCGGATGAATTCGAGAAGCTCACGCCGCCGCGGCAGCTCACGCTCGAAGAGGCCCTCGAATTCGCTCGCGATGACGAGTGCGTGGAAGTGACTCCCGAGATCGTGCGCATCCGCAAGATCGAACTCAACGCGACCATCCGCGGTCGCGAGGCTTCGCGCCGCAAGCGCGAAGGCTAAATCCGCTCTAGGCAAGCACAGCAAAGGAATAGCTTGGGTCGCAGAGTCGAATCCGTCCTCACCTTTCTCGCCTATCTCGTTTTCGGGGTCTTGGCGGGGATGGTGGGGACGTTCGCGCATCGAGGCAGAATCGGACTCTTCGACACCGCCTGGTGGATCGGGCTGCCAATCGCCCTGCTTGCCCTGGGGTGTGTGGCATTCGGGATGCGCTTCTACCTGGAGGAACGGACGCCGGGTCTTGCTTTCGCGATTGGCGTCTGTGCGACCGTAGCGATGTACACCACCGGCGGCGCGGGCGCCTCGGTGGTGATTCCAGCCTCGGCAAATGGTTTTGGCATCAGCGAAATGTGGCTCTACGGCTCGGCAATTATGGTGTTCCTGCCGGTCATCTGGCCGCGAATCCGGCAACCGGAACGAACCTCGACAAATGCTTCGGACCGCGATCTTGCGGCGGTGGAGACCCCGCAATCCGAGCAAACGCATAAACCGGACTAGACTGGAACAAGCGTGTGGGTGGCCGTCGCGCGACCCCCGCAAGAGAGAGATTTTCGATATCTGGGTTTGAGTCAGAGCCTGGGTTTGAGTCAGAGGGAGTTGTTCGATCGTGACGTATGTGATCGCGCTACCTTGCGTTGACGTAAAAGACCGCGCATGTGTGGATGAGTGTCCAGTGGACTGCATTTATGAGGGCGATCGGATGCTCTACATCCACCCCGATGAATGCGTAGACTGCGGCGCTTGCGAACCGGTGTGCCCGGTGGAAGCGATCTATTACGAAGACGACGTTCCCGATGAGTGGAGCGATTATTACCAGGCCAATGTCGATTTCTTCGAGGAAATCGGCTCGCCGGGTGGGGCCGCAAAGGTCGGCCCCTACGACTTCGATCACCCGCTCGTTGCTGCCTTGCCACCGCAGGCCGAAGACTAGGGTTGTATTTATCGGCAATACGCCAGTCGAATTTGTTGTTGCTGTCGTGAACAAGCATCGCGACGGTTTAGGCTAGACGTCGGTGTCGCCATCACGAATGCGCGGCGCAACTGACAAAAGCGTTCCAGGAGGTTCCGTGAGCGAGCAGCTCGACCAAACGAATGACGCGCCACAGGTCGCATCCCTGACCTTCCCCGGCGGCACTGCCGAGTTCCCGATACTCCAGTCAACGGAAGGGCGTGGTTCGATCGACCTCTCCACGTTCACGAAGCAGACTGGCTATACCGGGCTTGACTACGGCTTCGTCAACACCGCTTCGACCCGCTCGGAGATTACCTACATCGACGGCGATGAGGGAATTCTTCGGTACCGGGGTTACCCAATTGAACAACTGGCAGAAAAGTCGACCTTCCTTGAGGTTGCGTACCTGCTGATCAACGGTGAACTGCCGAACGAATCGGAGTACGGACAGTTCACCAACGATATTCGCCGTCACACGCTCCTGCGCGAGGGCCTCAAGCCCCTCTTCCAGGCGCTGCCCGACTCGGCACACCCGATGTCGGTACTCTCCAGCGCTGTCGCGGCGCTGGCCACCTACTATGAGGACAGCCTCGACGTACACGACCCCGAGGCCGTCGAAATCAACACGATTCGACTGCTCGCGAAGCTGCCGGTGCTGGCCGCGTACGCGCACAAGAAGTCCATTGGCCAGGCCTTCATGTACCCGGACAATAGCCTCGGGTTCGTCGACAACTTCCTGATGCTCAACTTCGCCACCTACGCCGAAGAATACGAGCCGAACCCCGTGCTCTCGCGCGCACTCGAGCGTCTGCTCATCCTGCACGCCGATCACGAACAGAACGCCTCGACCTCGACCGTACGTCTGGTTGGCTCGACCGAAGCAAATATCTATGCTTCGGTGTCGGCCGGTATCTCGGCGCTCTACGGCCCGCTGCACGGTGGCGCAAACGAGGCCGTCCTCAACATGCTCTCGGAGATCAAGGAATCCGGTGAGGGCGTGGGCCGCTTCGTGGAGCGCGTGAAGAACAAGGAAGACGGTGTGAAGCTGATGGGCTTCGGTCACCGCGTGTACAAGAGCTACGACCCGCGCGCCAAGCTCGTCAAGGAATCGGCCGACGAGGTGCTCGCCTCGCTCGGCGTGCACGACCCGCTGCTTGAGATCGCTATGGAGCTCGAACAGCACGCTCTCAACGACTCCTACTTCCAGGATCGTCGCCTCTACCCGAACGTGGACTTCTACACGGGCATCATCTACAAGGCGATGGGCTTCCCCACGCGGATGTTCACGCCGCTGTTTGCGATCGGTCGCCTGCCGGGTTGGCTGGCGCAGTGGCGCGAGCAGAACCAGGACTCGAAGTCGAAGATCGGTCGCCCGCAGCAGCTGTACCTCGGTGCCACCGAGCGCGACTACCCCGCAGGCCGCGACTTCAGCAGCCAGGCGGTCGTCGAGTAAGCACTGTGAGTCGGTGCTGTTGCCTAAGCACTGCCACTAAAAAATGCCCGGTCACCTGACCGGGCATTTTTCATGTCCCCGGGATGCGCATCCGGGCTAAAAATCCACCTTCTCCCAACCGCGACGCTCCGGCTGGCGCTTCGCATCCTTGGAGCGGTACACGATATACGGCCGGGTGAGGTAGCCCAGCGGCACCGTAAAGACGTGTACGAGCCGGGTAAAGGGCCAGATCGCAAAGAGCAGAATTGCCGACATTACGTGCACCTGGAAGCCCAGTGGGGCAGACGCCATGAGCCCAATATCCGGCTGGAAGGTCCAGAACTGGCGGAACCACACCGAGACTCCCTCGCGATAGTCATAGTGGCCGATGAGCGAGTCGAAGATGGTTGAGTAGACGCCCGCGAGGATGGTCACCGCGAGCATCAGGTACATCAGCTTGTCCATCTTCGTGGTGGCCCCGAATACGCGGTTATTCGTGCGCCGTCGGTAAATGAGCAGCACCAACCCACCCACGGTGGCGGCCGCCGCTCCGAGCCCGATCGTGACCGCCATCAGGTGATAGACCTCATTGGTGATGCCCACGGCGGCGGTCCATGACTTTGGGATGCCGAGCCCCACCACGTGGCCGAGGAAAACGAAGATGATGCCGTAGTGGAAGAGCGGTGAGCCGATGCGCAGCAGCTTTGATTCGTACATTTGGCTCGACCGCGTGGTCCAACCGAAACCGTCATAGCGATAGCGCCACACGTGCCCGAGGATGAAGCTCACCAGGGCCATATACGGGATGATGACCCACAGGATCAGGGCGAGGGTGTCATTCATGGCTGCAGGCCTTTCACATCATTGAGTGGGATGAATGCCGAAGTCGACCCCGCACCGGTCCCGGCAGTAGTTCCAACGGTGCTTCCAAGCCCGGCGCCGGGCGGGGGAATTCGATAGGGGCTCATATCTGCCGGTGGCATATCGAGGGAGCCGTCATCGCCATAGCCGGCGAGCCCCACGAGCTCCTCCTCGGGCCCCTCGGCGGCGAGCCGCTGCACTTCGGAGATGTCATTGGAATCCAGCGCCGGCAGGGTGACACACAGCGCGGTGAGTGCGCCAGCCCAGCGGGAACCGGTTTCGAGCAGGTGAATGCGCAGCAGTTCAATCCCGGCGCGGTTTTTCAGCAGGATGGCGAGGGCCGCGTGCAGGTCGTGCGCGGCACCGAATTCGAGGACGTAAGAGAGGTGGTCCGGAAGTTCCGCGTCGGAAACTTCGAGCCCCGCGGCTTGGTATGCCTCTTTGATTTCGAGTAGCGCCATCCCGCGCTTGCGGGTATCGCCGTTCATGAAATAGGTGAGGTACAGGCAGCCGCGGCGGCGCGTGTCGAAGGTCTCGACGTACTCGGATCGCACCTGAAACTGATCCTCTTCCGAGAGCGCGCGGATGACCTCGAGCAGCGGCCCCGAGACCGCGACCGGGAGCTCGGAGACGAGGCCGCGCATCCGCTCGAGGCGCTCGTAGAGCGCGTCTTCCGGGTAGCCGATGAGCCAGGATGCGGCGAGCCAGACCGCGCGCACCTCGGGTTCGGTCAGCGGCACCGCCGTGTCCAAACGACCGGAGGCAGCCTGTTCGGCGCGTTCGCGCCATTTCTTGAGGAACTTCAGCGGGACGAGCACGTTAGGCCTCCCTCGGTCGGTTCTCACCGCGGTGGGTTGGGAAGAGCCCCTTGGGCATGCCCACGCCGTCCCAGTTGAGGAGGTTCACCCGGCCCGCCATGCTCGACTTTTTGGAGCCACTACCGGTTTCACGCACCCCGGTTTCGCTCGGCAGATCCCACATATCCCCCATGCCGGGTCCGCCGTCACCATTGAGCGGGCAGTCGGTGTTGATGCCTTCAAGGTTGTGGGCGGTCTCCGAGTGGCCCGCAGGGATGACATAGCGTTCGTTGTACTTCGCGATGGCGAGCAGCCGGTACATTTCCTCCATCGTGTCGGGTTCCATGCCCACCGAGTAGGGAATCATGGGGTCGCCCTCGCCGCCGAGGTTGATATCGCGCATATAGGAGCGCATGGCGGCCATGCGCCGCAGCACGTCGGCGACGATATCCACGTCGCCTGCGGTGAAGAGGTTTGCGAGGTATTCGATGGGGATGCGCAGGTCTTCGATTGCGGCGAAGAGGTTCACCGCGTTCTCGGCGTCATAGCCGGCATCCTTGACCACATCCACCACCGGGGACAGGGGCGGGATGTACCAGACCATCGGCATGGTGCGGTATTCGGGGTGGAGCGGCAGCGCCACCTCGTAGTCCTTGATCAGCTTGTAGATCGGGGATTCTTGGGCGCCGGTGATCCAGTCGTAGGGGATGCCGTTTCGTTCGGCGGCGTTCATTACCTCGGGGTCAAAGGGGTCGAGGATGAGGTCCCGCTGGGCAGCGTAGAGGTCGCGTTCGTTGGGTGTGGATGCGGCCTCGGTCACCCGATCGGCGTCGTAGAGGATGAGCCCGATATAGCGGAGCCTGCCCACGCAGGTTTCGGCGCAGACCGTGGGCTCACCGTTTTCGATGCGGGGATAGCAGAAGGTGCACTTCTCGGCTTTACCGGTGCGGTGATTGAAGTAGATCTTCTTATAGGGGCAGCCGGTGACGCACATGCGCCAGCCGCGGCAGGTGTCCTGATCGACAAGCACGATGCCGTCTTCCTCGCGCTTGTAGATCGCGCCCGAGGGGCAGGATGCGGCGCAGGAGGGGTTGAGGCAGTGCTCGCAGATTCGGGGGAGATAGAACATGTAGGTCTGCTCGAATTCGAGCTTGACCTTGTCTTCGAGGCCTTTGAGCATCGGGTCTTTGTCGGCCACCGCGTAGGTGCCGCCGAGGTCGTCGTCCCAGTTGCCGGACCATTTAATCGACATCCGCTTACCGGTGAGCAGTGAGCGTGGGGGTGCCGTGGGGATGTGCTTTTGCTCGGGTGCGTTGAGGAGGTTCTCGTATTCGTAGCTCCAGGGCTCGTAGTAGTCATCGAGTTCGGGCAGCTTCGGGTTCGAGAAGATCTGTGCGAGCTTCTTCCACTTGCCGCCGGCCTTGAGTTTGAGTCGGCCAGATCGACTCAGTGCCCAGCCGCCCTGCCATTTTTCTTGGTCTTCGTAGCCGCGGGGGTAGCCCTGGCCGGGTCGGGTTTCGACGTTATTGAACCAGACCTGCTCGGTGCCTTTGCGGTTGGTCCACGCCTGCTTGCAGGTGACCGAACACGTGTGACAGCCGATGCACTTGTCTAGGTTCATCACCATTGCCATTTGTGCCATGACGCGCATGATTCTGCTCCTCGACCCAGTTAGTATTCGACGTCTTGATTGCTGCGCTTGCGGATCACGGTGACCTCATCGCGCTGGTTGCCGGTTGGCCCGTAATAGTTGAAGCCGTAGGACAGTTGCGCGTAGCCACCGACCAGGTGGGTGGGTTTGATCATGATTCGCGTGAGCGAGTTGTGGATGCCACCGCGTTGCCCGGTGGTTTCGGAGATGGGTACGTTCACGGTGCGCTCCTGCGCGTGGTGCATGAACGCGGTGCCCTTGGGCATGCGGTGGGAGACGATCGCGCGGGCTGCGACGGCGCCGTTGCGGTTGACCGCTTCGATCCAGTCGTTGTCCTTGATGCCGACCGCTTCGGCGTCTTCCACGCTCATCCAGATGGTTTGACCACCGCGGCCAAGGCTCATCATGAAGAAGTTTTCTTGGTACATCGAGTGGATGGCCCACTTATTGTGCGGGGTGAGATAGCGCACCGAGATGGAGTGTCCGTCGGTGTCACCAATCTCGCGTTCGCCGAACAGGGCGTTCATATCCAGCGGTGGCCGGAAGGTGGGTAAGGCATCGCCCATTTCTTGGAACCAGTCGTGGTCGACGTAGAACTGATATCGTCCGGTGAGGGTGTGCCAGGGCTTGAGCCGTTCGACATTGATGGTGAACGGTGAGTAGCGGCGACCGCCGGATTCGGAACCGGACCATTCCGGGGAGGTGATTACCGGTACCGGGGCGGCCTTCGCATCCTCGAAGGAGACCTGCTTGCCCTCGTGCTCGGCCGAGAGATCGTGCAGTTGCTGGCCGGTGCGTTTTTCGAGGTGGCGGAAGCCCTCGGTGGCCATCAGCCCGTTTGTGGTGCCGGAGAGCCCCAGGATGTAGTCGGCGGCGTGACGGTCCTCGTCGAGTCGTGGCTGGCCCTTGCCGACCCCGCGCTTGACGACGCCATTGAGCCTTCGCAGCCGCTCGACGTGGTGGTCCACGTCGTAGGTGATGCCGCGGGTGGTCATGCCCTTGGATTCGAGCAGTGGGCCGATTGAGGTGTATTTCTCGTAGATTGCCGTGTAGTCGCGTTCCACCTCGATGAGGGAGGGGAGGGTGACCCCGGGGATCGGTTCGCATTCACCGAATTTCCAGTCCTTGACCCGGCCGTGTGGCGTGTTCACCTCATCCGGGGTGTCGTGCTGCAGCGGGAAGGCGACGATGTCCTTGCGGGTGCCGAGGTGCGTGCGCGAAAGCTCGGAGAACTTTTTCGCAATCGTCGCCCAGGTTTGCCAGTCGGTGCGGGACTGCCAGGGTGTGGAGATCGCCGGGGTAAAGACGTTCACGAAGGGATGCATGTCGGTGGTCGACAGATCGTGTTTCTCGTACCAGGTGGCGGCCGGCAAAATCACGTCGCTGTGGAGCGTCGTGGTGGTCATGCGGAAGTCGAGGGTCAGGAGCAGATCGATCTTGCCGATCGGGGCCTCCTCGCGCCATTTCACGTCCCGCGGGCGGGCATACTCGGGGGTCTCTTCGGCAGAGACGGTGTTGTCCACTCCGAGCAGGTGCTTGAGGAAGTACTGGTCCCCCTTAGCGGAGGAACCGAGGGTGTTTGCCCGCCACATGGACCAGATCCGCGGATAGTTGTTTTCGGCATCCGGGTCTTCTACGGCGAAGTTGATGCTGCCATCCTTGAGCGACTCGACGAGGTAGTCCACGCTCGATTTCCCGGCCGCGGCGGCCGCATCCGTAACGTCGAGCGGGTTCTTGTCGAAGGACGGATAGAAGGGCTGCCAGCCGAGGCGTGTGGCCTGCGCCACCGCATCCGCCGTGGCCATCCCCGCGAACTTTCCCTTCCCGGCGCGGGCCGCGAGCTTATCGGCGCCGAACTGGTCATAGCGCCACTGTTTGGTGTGCATGTACCAGTACGTGGTTTGGGTCATTTGTCGCGGGGGCCTTGACCAGTCGAGGGCGTTGGCCATGTTGATCCAGCCCGTGAAGGGGCGAATCTTCTCCTGCCCGACGTAGTGCGCCCAACCGCCCCCGTTCACGCCCTGCGTGCCGCAGAGCGTGGTGAGGGTGAGGAAGGTGCGGTAGGTCTGGTCGGAGTGGAACCAGTGGTTCGTACCGGCGCCCATCAGAATCATCGAGCGGCCGTGTGAGTCGCGGGCATTTTCGGCGAACTCGCGCCCGATGCGGGCTGCGGCGACGCCGGGAACCCCGGTGATCCGCTCCTGCCAGGCGGGGGTATTGGGGCTCGAGGCGTCGTCATAGCCGGTTGGCCAGTGCCCCGGCAGCCCGGGGCGGCCCACGCCGTATTCGGCGAGCAGCAGGTCGTAGACGGTGGTCACGAGTCGGTCGCCGAGGCGCCGGGCGGGCACACCCCGGGTAATCGTGTCGATCTCACCCTGGGCCGCGGTATCGAAGCGTGGCAGCTCGATCTCGACCCGAGCATCCGCCCCGTCATAGAGGCTCAACTGCGGCTGGATCTCACCGAGGTCGAGGTGCCAATCACCTTCGCCATCCGCGGCGTAGCGGTGCCCGAGCGTGCCCTTGGGGACAGTGGGGCGGTCCGTAGCGGCATCCCAGACGGCGGGTTTGTAGTCGGCGTGCTCGGTGGCAGCCTCGGGGGTGTGGGCTTCGCCGAGGTCGGATGCGACCACGAACTTCCCCGGGGCATAGCTGCCGTTTGGCTGCGGGTCGAGTTCGACGATGAAGGGCAGGTCAGTGTAGCGCTTGACGTAGTTGTCAAAGTATTCGGTGGTTTTATCCACGAAGAATTCTTTGAGGATGACGTGGCCCATTGCCATCGCGAGCGCGCCATCGGTGCCGGTTGCGGGTGCGAGCCATTCATCGGCGAACTTCACGTTCTCGGCGTAGTCGGGTGCGATGGAGATCACCTTCTGGCCGCGATAGCGTGCCTCGGCCATCCAGTGCGCGTCGGGGGTGCGGGTGAGTGGCACGTTCGAGCCCCACATCATCAGATAGCTGGAGTTCCACCAGTCGCCGGACTCCGGCACATCGGTTTGGTCACCGAAGACCTGCGGGGAGGCGGGCGGCAGGTCGGCGTACCAGTCGTAGAAGGAGAGCATCGAGCCACCGATGAGCTGGTGGAAGCGCGCCCCTGAAGAGAAGGAGACCGGGCTCATGGCCGGGATGGGGGAGAACCCGGTGGCGCGGTCGGGGCCGTACTCCTTGACCGTATAGACGTAAGCCGCTGCGACAATTTCGACCGCCTCATCCCAGGTCGCTCGCACGAGCCCGCCCTTGCCACGCACCGACTTATAGCGCTTGGCTTTCACCGGGTCTTCGACGATCGACTGCCAGGCGAGTACCGGGTCGCCACCGTGCTGGCGCTTTGCCTCGCGGAAGAGCTGCATGAGCGCCCCGCGCACATAGGGGTAGCGCACGCGCGTGGGTGAGTAGGTGTACCAGGAAAAGGAAGCCCCACGAGGGCAGCCGCGAGGTTCATATTCGGGCATATCGGGGCCGGCGCTCGGGTAGTCGGTGGCCTGCGATTCCCAAGTGATGAGACCGTCCTTGACGTAGACGTGCCAGGAGCAGGAGCCGGTGCAGTTCACCCCGTGCGTGGAGCGCACCACTTTGTCGTGCGCCCAGCGATTGCGATAGAAGGAATCGCCCTGTCGGCCGCCACGAAGGTGGATCTCGCGGTTGTCATCGGTGATGTTTTTTCGCGAGCCAAAAAACTTGCGCACCCCGACCAGGCCGTCCATGAGTGGGTTATCAATTCCGGGCGACTCGGGTCGGCCGGTTTCCTTCAGCGTCATGGTGAGACCTCTCAACTCTGGGAATGGATGCGGTGAAAACGTTAGGAGTGGACCGGCAGGCTTGCGGCCTTCGCGCGGCGCTGTCCGGCGCCGATCCACAGGGTGATGAGCAGTGCGATGAGGGTGAAGACCGCAAGGAGCAGGATGCCGAGGCTGTAGTTCTGGAAGGACTTCCAGAGCACCCCGAGCAGCAGCGGCGGCACGAAACCGCCGAGGCCACCGGCAGCGCCCACAAAGCCAGTGATGGACCCCACTTTGCTGGGGTCGCTCACCTGGGCGATCAGCGCGAAGGTGGCACCGGAACCGAGCCCGAGGCCGATGGACATCGCGATGAACGCCACGGTGCCAAGCGGCATCAGGTGCGGGTCGAATGCCAGGGTGAGCGCACAAATGATCACGAGTGAATAGGCAATCACCAGGGTGCGAATCGCGCCGATGCGGTCGGCGAGGATGCCACCCACTGGGCGCATGACCACTGCGGCAATGACGAAACCAGCCGTGCGCAGGGATGCATCTGCCGTCTCAAGTCCGTAAGCCTGGTGCAGGATCGTCGGAAGATACACCGAAAATGCCACATAGCCGCCAAAGGACAGCGCGTAGAGATAGCAGGCCTGCCAGGTCAGCAAAATCTTCGAGGTATCGGACAGCTGTGCGCCCAGACTGCGTTTCGACGGGCTCCAGTTGGGGGAGTCCTTCATCAGGAACCAGGCGGCAATCGCGTACACCACCAGCACACCCGCGACCAGAAGGAAGGGTAAGCGGTGATCAATGTTGTAGAGCGGCACCGTGGTGAAGGCCGCAATCGCGGTACCGCCCATGCCGACGCCGTAAACGCCAATGGCAGAGCCGCGCTGTTCCTTGGGGAACCAGGAATTCACATAGGGCACGCCGATGGCAAATGAGGTGCCACCAAACCCGAGAAATAGCCCACCCAGCAGCAGTGTCCACAGCTGATACTGCCCAATCAAGCCGATGAACAGCACCGGAATCACGGTGAGCAGCGAAATGAGCGTCATCATTCGCCGTCCGCCGAAGCGGTCCGTGTAGGCACCGGCGAGGATTCGCCCGAGCGAGCCCACCAGCACGGGGATCGCAACCATTAACGAAGAATCCTCGGCGAGCCCTTCACCGACGAAGACCGGACCGAGCGGGCTGATCAGCGACCAGGCCCAAAAATTTACGGCGAAACCGAGCGTAGCCATGATCAGCGCGGTAACTTGCTGTTGCTTCGAAACTGACATTGCTTCAGTTGACCTTCGAGTCCACATGAGTATGACGTCGGCGGTGCCTGTTCGCCGACGAATTGCTCGTCTTACGAAGCAGGTACTGTGAGCAAATTTTTGTTAGGTAATCCTAACTAAAATTACCCTGATCAGAGGGCATTTTTGACCTCTTCAGCATTGCTCAATAGGGTATCAAAGTCCGGGCCAGATAGGCTCACGAAATGAGCTTGCGCGCGATAATTCTCACCGGTGGGCGGTCCACTCGCTTCGGCGGCAAACACAAGCCCACACTCCAAATCGAGGGTGCGTCCGTGCTGCAGCGCATCGTCACCGCGCTGCGCGATCTCGGTACCGCGCTCGGAGAGCCACCCGAGCTCATCATCGCCGGTTCCGCGGCAGGGGTCAGTGAATTGAACATTACGGGTTGCGATGAGGAGCTTCGCGTCGTGCGGGAGGACCCACCCTTCGCCGGTCCGCTGGCCGGTATCGCCGCCGGGGTGGACGCGCTCGAACCCGAAGGGTCGGCCACGGTGGTCATTCTCGCCGGCGACTTTCCCTTCCTCGAGCCGGATGCGCTCGCGCGGCTGGTCGAGGCCAGTCGCGCTCGCGACACGGTCGCGGCCCCGGTGGATGCGGAAGGCTATCCGCAATATCTCCTGTCGGCCTGGCCGGAACGACTCCTGCGGGCGCAACTGGCAGCACTCGACACAGTTGAGAATCAACCCGTGCGGAAGCTCTTTCGCGGCGTGGCGCTCGCGGAAGTGCCGATGTCGGCGCGCACCATCGCCGATATCGATTCGCCCGCGGACCTGCGCCACTGGACGGAGGGACACTAACGGTACTGGACGGAAGGCCAGAGCCGCGCTGGCTGGTGCTATCGAGCACCGTGGCCGTGCACGTCCTCGATTTGTTCCTGGATGTGGGGCAATAAGGGGGTCAGTACCAAGATTCCGTCGCGCACCCCGCCACGAGAACCCGGGAGGTTCACAATGAAGGTCTGCCCGGTGACCCCGGCGAGCCCGCGACTCATCACGGCCGAGGGGGTACTGGTGAGCCCCCGAGCCCAGAGCGCATGCATCACGCCGGGCACCTCAAAGTCGATGAATTCGGCGGTCACCTGTGGGGTTTGGTCATCCGGATTGAGCCCGGTGCCGCCGGTGGTGACGATGAAGCCAGGCGGTGTGTCCCGTAGGAGCGAGGCGATCGCATCCCGTACCGGATCTCCGTCGCCGACGACGATCGGATCGGGACAGGCGTAGCCGAACCCGCGAAACCATTCGACGAGAATCGGGCCCGTCTTATCCTCGGCCTCTCCGGCCGCGGCGCTCGTGGACGCAACGATGACCGCCGCGGAACGATTTTGGCCCAGCTGCTCATTAGCATCCGACTTCATTGCCCATGCTCCTTGTTGGTTCTTGTGACCAATGGTTGTGCCTGTGGCCAGTATGGCCTAGTCGCTGCGGGAAAAGACCTCCACCGCACCGGTGAGCGAGTTGCGGCGGAACAGTAAACTCGGCACCCCGGCGAGTTCCCCCGCCTTGACCGTGCGATCTTCACCGATGATGGTCACCTTGGTGCCCGCGGTTACGTAGAGCCCCGCCTCGACCACGCAGTCATCGCCGAGCGCAAACCCGATGCCGGCGTTGGCGCCGATGAGCGAGCGTTCACCGACGAAGACGCGCTGATCGCTGTCGGTGGCGACCAAGCCCATGATCGAGGCGCCCCCACCAATATCGGTGTGTGCGCCGATGACTACACCCTGCGAGATCCGCCCCTCGATAATGCTCGGGCCGAGTGTGCCGGCATTGAAGTTCACGAAGCCCTCGTGCATCACGATCGTCCCGGGCGACAGGTACGCACCCAGGCGCACGCGACCGCCGTCAGCGATGCGCACCTTCTCGGGGACGAGATAGTCGAGCAGGCGCGGAACCTTATCGATGGCGTAGACCTGGATGCCGCCGCGACGAAGCGCCGGCAGGCGCAGCGAAATCTCTTCCGCATCCATCGGCCCGAGGTCCGTCCAGGCATTTTCGGGCAAATGGGCGAACAGGCCTGTGAGGTTTTGGCCGTGTGGTTTCACGAGCAGGTGAGAGAACAGATGCAGCCGCAAATACGCATCCAGCGTGGATTCAACCGCAGCCGACAGATTGCTCTCGACCACGACCGGGGTGACCCGGACACCGCGGCGCGGGTCGTCGTGGGCTTCGTCCGCGAGCGCCTTGGGTGCGACGAAGCGATCCCGGTCTGCGGGTACACGGCCGAGCTTCGGCTCAGGGAACCAACAGTCAAGTACCTTGCCGGAGTCGGTAATGGTGGCTAGGCCGTCGCCCCAAGCCCACTGTTCGTTCGGCACGGCCGAACGTTCCTGACCCTGCTGGCTGTCATGCGCACTCATGTGCACAACCCTAGCGCTCAGCGCACGTGGAATCAGTCCCGCCCACACTCTTCCGTACACTGGAGCGCATGCCAGCTGTTCGCGCCGAAATTCCGACGCTCCCAACCCGGTATCGGGACCCAGCGATCGACAGCAGCCCGAACCAACTGACTCGCCAACGAAGCAATTCCTGGCCCTCCCGACTGTGGCGGCAGCTGCCAACGTGGGGGCAGTTGGTGACGATCTACGTCTTCACTCGCATCCTCACCACCGCACTGCTGTTGTTCTTTGCGAGTCGCCAAGCTGATACCTGGCAGATTCATGCGCAGCCTGACTACCTCTCCTTCGCCAATATTTGGGATGCGAAGTGGTACGCGTTCATTGCCCACTCCGGCTATCCTTCTGAGCTGCCCTATACCGAAGCCGGTCAAGTCGGCGAGAACGCCTGGGCATTCATGCCGGTATTTCCGCTGCTCGCACGGCTAATCTCGTTTCTTCCCGGCATCAGCTTCTCGATGGCTGCGGTGCTCATTTCACTGATCGCCGGGCTCGGCACGGTATTCGCGCTGCATCGCCTACTGCGCAATTTCGTGAGTGCCAATGTCGCAATGTTTGCGGTGTTCCTGCTTTGTATTGGGCCGATTTCACCGCTATTCCAGGTCGGATACGCAGAAGCACTGCACTTTTGGATGGTCGCGGTGCTGTTAAACCTCATGGTTCAACGCGACTGGTACGCGATGGTGCCGCTCATTGTGATCGCATCCTTCACCAGACCCACTGGCCTGGCGTTGGCGTTCACGCTGCTGCTCTACATTCTGTATCGTTACTGGAACCGCTTTGTCGCGCGCCTAGAGCGATTTGATCGGTCTGAACAGCGTCAGCTGTGGAGCGTCGCGGTATTTTCCGGGGTGATGGGGCTCGCCTGGCTGGTTATCGCGGGGATCGTCACCGGCCAGTGGGATGCGTACCTGGAGACCGAATTTGCCTGGCGCCGCGGCTATACGTCGGGGGAGCACACCCCACCGTTCACAGCCTGGTTCTGGGCAGGAGACTATTGGTTCGGCCAGCCGCAAGGCACCATTGTGGTGCTCGCGGTGCTCATCCTTTTCGCCTGCTGGTTTGCGGCGCCGGTGATGCGCCGCTTCGGTATTGAGATCCGGCTGTGGGCGATCGCGTACACCTCCTATATCTTTGCCGTGTTTTACCCGCAGTCATCCTTCTTCCGCATCCTCTTCCCCTTATTCCCAGCCGCAGCCCCACTCGCGCTGCCGCAGTCACCGGTGTATCGCGTCTTGGTCTCCGCAGCCGCCTTCCTCGCGCAGGTGGCCTGGCTGTACTGGATGTGGTTCGTGATCGGCGGCGATTGGAGTCCGCCCTAAACCAAACTCTTGCCGTCACGAATCGAGACTTCAGTGGTTGAATTGCCGCATGACCGGTGCAACGACCAAAAATCAAATCCCCGCGGCCAGTGACACGGCGGTATTCAAGGCCGCACGCGATCAACTCCTTTCCCGACAGGGGAACGCGGACCGAGCTCGGGAAGAGTTCCAGTGGCCAGCCGTGAGCGAAGAGTTCAATTGGGCCCACGACTGGTTCGATGTGATTGCTGCGGGCAATGAACGCACCGCGCTGTGGATCGTGGAGGACGATGAAACCGACGCGATGTACAGCTTCGAAACCCTGCGGACACGCTCCAATCAGGTGGCGCACTGGCTGCAAGAACTGGGCGTTGCTAAGGGCGAAGCGGTCATGCTGATGCTTGCCAACCGTGTGGAGCTGTGGGAAGCGATGCTCGGCATCATGAAGGCCGGCGCGGTAATGCTGCCCACGGCCATCGTGCTCGGCCCGGAAGAGCTCGAAGACCGGATCAATCGCGCGGGGGTGCGCTGGATCATTACCGATGAGGCGGACGCCGAGAAATTTGACGGATTCTCGGGCGACTTCAACGTCATTACTGTCAGCGGCGCTCGCGGCGCCGAACGCGTGGCGATTGGCCTCAAGCACGAAACAATGGACCTCAACCGCACGCGCATCCCCTTTGCAAATGCCTTTGCGACAGCCTCGGGCGAGCCCCGCTCTGATGGACCGATCGAACGCTGCGCCGGTGGCGGGCAGCCCGCGCTGATTTACTTCACCTCGGGAACCACCTCGAAACCGAAAATGGTGCAGCACTCGCACGTGTCGTATCCGGTGGGGCACCTGACCACGATGTTCTGGCTCGGTGTGCAACCGGAGGATACCCACATGGTGATCACTTCACCCGGTTGGGCCAAGCATGCCTGGAGCGCGTTCTTTGCCCCCTGGCACGTCGGCGCGACCATCTTCGTGTACAACTACCTCAAATTCGATGCCGCGAAGCTCATCAAACAACTCGATCGGGCCGAAGTCAACACCTTCTGCGCACCACCCACCGTGTGGCGCATGCTGATTCAGCACGGTGACACCGAGAAACCGGTGGGTCTTCGCGAAGCGCTTTCGGCGGGAGAACCCCTCAACCCCGAGGTGATTGGCCGAATTCGCGATTGGTGGGGTCTAGAAATCCGTGATGGTTACGGCCAGACCGAGACCACCGCAACCCTCGCGAACGCACCCGGCGAATCGGTGCAGCCGGGCTCGATGGGTAGACCGCTACCGGGGGTAAATATCTGCCTGGTGGATCAGCGCACCGGGGAGCGCATCCCGAACGATCGGGAACGTGCCGAGGGTGAACTGTGTATCGATCTGGAAGCAGGCCATGCCCTGAACATTATGAAGGGCTACTACCGCGACGAAAAAGCGACCGCGAAGCGCCGTGAGGGCGGCGTGTTCCACACCGGCGATGTGGCGCAGCGTGACCCCTCGGGACGCTATACCTTCGTGGGTCGCACCGACGATATTTTCAAATCGAGCGACTACAAGGTCTCACCCTTCGAAGTGGAATCGGCGCTGATCGAACACCCCGCCGTGGTGGAAGCCGCGGTGGTGGGCGCACCCGACGAGACTCGACTCAATATTACGAAGGCATACATCGCGCTTGCCGAGGGCTGGGAGCCTACCGAAGAGACCGCGTTTGCGGTGCTGCTGCACGCGCGCAAGTCACTGCCGCCGTACATGCGGGTGCGCCGCATCGAGTTCTATGACCTGCCGAAAACGGTCTCCGGCAAGATTCGTCGAGTGGAGCTGCGCGACCGCGAGCAGCAGTTTGCGCGCCGCAATGAGCGCATCCCGAACGAGTGGCGGGAAGAGGACTTCCCGGCACTGAAATCCCGGGTCTAGCGGCGGCACGCTGATCGAAAAGCCGGTGGCCGCATCCCAAACTTCGGGATGCGGCCACCGGTAGCTCACGCCTGAGTGCGAAAACTAGGCCTTCGCTGCGTCGATGCGCTCCGCGACGTTCGCCCAGTTGACGATGTTCCAGAACGCCTTGACGTAGTCAGCCTTGACGTTGACGTAGTCGAGGTAGAAGGCGTGCTCCCACATGTCGAGCATCAACAGCGGGGTAACGCCGAAGGGAACGTTGCCCTGCTGGTCGTAGAGCTGGAAGGTCGAAACGTTGCCGGTCGCGTTGTCGCGGCCGAGCACAGCCCAACCCGAACCCTGGATGCCGAGGGCAGCAGCGGAGAACTGTGCCTTGAAGTTGTCGAGGCCACCGAACTCGTTCTCGAGCAGGTCCTTCGCCGAACCGGCGGGCTCTGCGTAGTCGGGGGTGAGGTTGGTCCAGAAGATTGAGTGGTTGTTCACGCCACCAACGTTGAAGGCGAGGTCCTTCGCAAGCTTGTTGATGTTCGCGAAGTCTCCCTTGTCGCGAGCCTCAGCCAGCTGCTCAAGCGCGGTGTTGGCGCCCTTCACGTAGGTCGCGTGGTGCTTCGAGTGGTGAAGCTCCATGATCTTGGCCGAAATGTTGGGCTCAAGTGCCGAGTAGTCGTAGGGAAGGTCGGGGAGTGTGAACTCTGCCATGGGATTCCTTTCGTGAAGATTCCAGATGCGAGATTGACGATACCCGCACCACTGAAAGGTAACCCACAAGTGTGCCTGCCTATTCCAATCGGATCATTCGATAGGCGGGTATTACCCGCTATTACGGGCAACCCGTGTGAGAAGTGAGATAATAGGGAGGTTCGCACTACACAGGAGGCAGAGTACATGGCTGCAATGAAGCCCCGCACCGGCGATGGCCCTATGGAGGCCGTTCGCGAGGGCCGTCTCATCATCGTTCGAGTTCCGCTTGAAGGTGGAGGTCGACTGGTCGTATCGGTCAACGACGACGAGGCGAAGGAGCTTGCAGACGCGCTCAACGGCGCAATCAGCAAGTAGGAACTGCTTCAATTCCGCTGCGGGTGCCCCTCACGGGGAACCCGCAGTGTTTGTTTTCCGCAACGCTCCACTAGGACGCCAGCGACGTTACCTGCAGTAGTCCACCATCGATCGGCAGCACCGCGCAGGCAAGATCCGGCTGTCGCTGAAATTCGCGGATCACCAGTCGCAGCGAGGTGGTAATCGGATCCCGTCGCGCGGGGTCGGCCACGCGGCCGTAGTTGAGCGCATTGAGCACGAGAATTGTGCCACCAGGACGGACCACGCGCAGCCCGTGTTGCAGGTGTACGGCAACATGCTGCAGCGGCCCGGTAATGAGCACGAGATCGTAGGTGTCCTCACTCATACGCGGGAGCACCCGGTGCGGGTCCCCGGTGATGCAGCGAATCGCCGAGGAAGGATGCGCAGCCTCCAACAGTGCCCGGCGGGTTTGTGCGAGGTGTTCAGGTTCACTATCAATGCAGGTGATCGTTGCTCGCGGTGAGCCGCGATGCAACCAGGTGGTGGTGAGCCCGCCGGTGGAACCGATCTCAATAATTTTTTGGGCGCAGGTGGATGCAGCCACAAACGCCAAGTGCGATCCGAGCGCTCGTGAGATGGTCGGTAATCCAAGTTCGAGTGCGTATCGACGAGCGGCTTGCTGCGGTGCGAGCTCGACGATTTGCTCGTCGATAAAGCGCATGCTCAAGTCGAATTCGGACATCTGCCCAGGTTACCCTGGAGTGATGGGCGGTCTCACCTTCGAAAAGATCCTAGTGATAGGGATCATTGCCGTCTTCATTTTCGGGCCAGACCGGCTACCGACCCTTGCCGCACAGCTTGCACAGCTCATTAAGCGTGTTCGTGGTTGGACTGAAGACGCCAAATCTCGGGTGTCTGAAGAGCTCGGTGATGATTTCTCCGAGGAAGATTGGCGCAAACTCGATCCGCGCCAGTATGACCCGCGCCGGATCATCCGTGACGCTTGGAATGAGGCGGACCCCAACGCGACAAGCGCTGCGAATACTTCGGCAAAATCCATTGCGGGTGTGGGCGCGGGTGCGGTGGCGGGCGGCACCGCGCTGAGTGCAACTTCGGGAAGCACGGTTTCGGGAAGCTCCGCACCGGCGTGGGCCACAAAGCAGGTCGACACCAGCGCATTCACACCCGGTCACGCGCCCTTCGATGCCGAGGCCACGTAGCGCGCCGATCTCATAGCCCGCCGGTCTACTCGTTCGGCGAGAGACCAAGCGAGCGGCCCGCGAGGCCTCGGGGGCGCTGATAGAGACCCCGCGCGGCCTCCCGCAGGGCGATTGCCGCGGGATCTTCTGGATGCGCCAGCACCACGGGTGTCCCCGCATCCCCATCGGCACGCAGCGGCATGGAAAGCGGTACTTTCGCCAGTAGCGGCACCGCAAAGCGCCGCGCCACTTCTTCGCCGCCACCCGCCCCGAAAAACGCGAATTCGGTGCCATCGGGGCCGATCGCCGGTGACATGGTTTCAATCACCCCGACAACCCGCTGGCCGGTCTTTTGCGCGACCGCACCCGAACGCCAGGCCACATCTGCTGCCGCGGGCTGCGGGGTAGTCACCACCACGACTTCACTGTGGGGCAATAGCTGCCCGAGCGAGAGCGCCACATCGCCCGTGCCGGGCGGCAGATCGAGCAGCAGCACATCGAGATCGCCGAAGAAGACATCCTTCAAGAACTGTTCCAGGGTGCGGTGCAGCATCGGCCCGCGCCACGCAACCACCTCATCGGGCGATTGGAGGAACATCCCGATCGACACAGCTTTGACCTCGTGAGCCACCGGTGGCAGCATGAGTTCCCCCACCTGGGTGGGCTGTGTTCCCGGGGCCATACCGAGCAGCCCCGGAATCGAGAACCCAAACACATCCGCGTCGATGACGCCAACATCGAGCCCATCGGCGGCCATGGCTGCAGCGAGGTTCGCGGTGACCGTGGATTTTCCGACCCCGCCTTTGCCGCTGGTGACAGCAATCACCCGGGTTAGCGAATTCTTGCCGAAGGGATGCTCCTTGGGCCGCGAACCACGTAGCCGCTCGGTCAACGCCCGACGCTTTTCGCGCGACATGACCCCCACGATCACCTCGAAGGGATCCTCGCCGATGGCTCGTTGGATCGCGGCCCGGGTGTCATTCTCGATGTCATCCGCGCGCGGACAACTCGCGATCGTGAGATTGATTTCGACCTGCACCGGCGCATCCTGCGGGATTGAAATATCGCCGACCATATCGAGCTCGGTAATTGGACGCCGCAGCTCCGGGTCGATGACGGTAGCGAGTTCTTCACGGATGCGCTGGATGCGCGGGTCAGGCACGGTGATCTTTAGTCTCCTCATCATGGTTGGGCTGCGACCGGGGCGGTTGCTGTGCGTCGGTTTGCGTGAGCGATTCGCGCTCGGCGACTTCTTCGAGGAGCGCCCGCAGCTCGGCCCGGATGAAGTCCTGTGAGGCCATATCGTTCATCCGCATTCGCAGCGCGACCACCTCGCGGGTGAGGTATTCGAGGTCGGCGGTATTGCGTTCGGCACGCTGTCGATCCTGCTCGATCTGCACGCGGTCTCGGTCATCCTGACGGTTTTGTGCGAGTAAGAGCATGGGGGCGGCGTACGAGGCCTGCAGCGAAAGTGCGAGCGTCAGCGCGATGAACCCGAGGTCGGCGGAGTCAAAGCGCCAGGCTTCCGGTGCCATGGAGTTCCACATGATCCAGCCCGCCACAAAGAGCGTGAGGATGATCAGGAACGCTGGCGTTCCGGTACCTCGGGCAAGGGTCTCCATGATGCGGCCGAGCACATCATGATCTTCACGTTCTTCTTCACGCTGCTCGTTCTTGCGAGTGCTGCGGAGCCGTTTGGCCTCACGGCGTTCGTCTCGAGAACGCCGAGAACGAAGCTTGCGCGTCTCGGATTTTGGCACACTCAGGACGTCATCGTTTTCATTGATTTCAGCCAAGAGCACCTCCCGAGTCGATCGTGGGTAGCTGAATGAGGCCGGTCTCCGGGTAACGTTCGGTGGGCACCGAGCGCCAGTCATCCGGCAGGATGTGGTCGAGCACGTCGTCCACGGTAATCACGCCGACGAGTCGTTCCTCATCGTCGACCACCGGCAAAATCACCAGGTCATAGCGGGCAAGCGAACGGACCACATCCACATCCATCGTGGTGGTGTGCGCGGGCTCGATGCGTTTATCAAGAATCGACCCCACTCGTTCATGCGGCGGGTAGCGCAACAGCCGCTGGAAGTGCACGAGCCCGAGGTAGCGGCCCGTGGGCACCTCATACGGTGACGCGGTAACAAATACGGCCGTCGCCAGGGCAGGAGCAATTTCGGTGCGGCGAATCAGCACCAGTGCTTCGGCCACCGTAGCATCGGGGGAGACAACGATTGGGTCGGTGGTCATGAGGCCACCGGCAGTATTCGGTTCGAACTCGAGAAGCATCCGCACGTCTTCGGCCTCTTCGGGCTCCATCAGTGCAAGCAGCGCTTCGGTGGTTTTGGCATCGAGACGGCCCACCAGGTCTGCCGCGTCATCGGGCTGCATATGGTCAAGCACGCCCGCGGCTCGGTTCTCATCGAGGTGCTGAATGATGACCACTTGGTCATCCTCATACATCTCCTCGAGGACGTCCGCGAGCCGCGCATCCGGGAGCTCTTCCACGATGCCGAGCCGACGATCCTCCGGCAGCTCGAGGAGTGCATCCGCGAGGTCACTCGGGCCCATTTCAGAGTGGGCCGTGAGGAACTGGGTGGCTGGAGTATCACCCTCAGGGTCGAGGTCGAGGTCGATTTCATCCCAAGTGACGTACTGCGTGGGGGCCTTACCGAACAGGCTCAGGGAGGTGCGGGGGAGTCGGACGTACAGCTGGCCCACTGACCAGTCGCCAGCGTCATCCTCGATGATGGAGATGTCCTCGATGACACCGCGGACACCCGTGTCGCGCAGTGTGCCGGAGCGGTCAAGCAACTCGGAGAAGACACGCACCTCCTCACCACGCTGCTCGAAAGGACGCTGCTCATTCTCTTCCCAGCGCACGATCAACTGAGAGGAGCCGATTGAGGTGACTTCCTTCATCGACACAAATACGAGTTTGCGGGTTGCGCCGAGCAGCTCAACCAAGATTCCGTTGACGCGCGGCGAGTGAGCGGAGCGGTAATTCACAATGAGATCGCGAAGTTTGCCTACGCGATCACCGTCCGGATCGTAGACGGGCGTGTTCGCGAGTCGGGCGACGAAGACTTTTGAGGCGCTCACCCGACCATCCTACGTGCGGCCCAGCAAACTCCCTTGGTGGGTCGGGATAATACCGATATGAGTTCACCGAGAAATCTTGGCCAAACCTCGCTGCCTACAATTCCCACGGGCGACGTGGTTGCGTCCTATCCAACCTACGATGCTGCCCGTCACGCGGTGGACGTGCTGGTGCGTGAAGAGGGCCTGCCGGTGTCTTCGATTTCGGTGGTGGGCAATGACCTGAAATCGGTGGAACGCATCACCGGCCGCATGAACTACACCCGGGCTGCGCTCAACGGCCTTGGAAACGGCGTGATGATCGCCATCTTCATGTCACTGATGTGGCTGATTTTCTTCCCCACCACGGACATGCTTGCGATCGTTGGAGTCTTCGTAATCTCGATCGCCTTCGGTGTGATTTGGGGGATTTTGGCCTATGCGCTTTCACCGCAAAAGCGCGAATTTACCTCGATAATGCAGGTCACCGCCTCCCGGTTCGACCTCGTGGTGCCGCACAATATGAGTGCGAAGGTGCGCGACACACTGCAGCGAGGTGGCTCGTGGTCCCAGCCGATGGATGCGCAGCCTGGGCAGCAGCCGGGCCAGTACACGCAACCTGGGCAACCGACGCAACCTCCCCAGCCGACGCAGTTTGGGCAGCCGGCTCAGCCTGGCCATCCGACGCAACCCATGCAGCCGGCCCAACCCGCCCAGCCACCCCGAACCTACGGTGAAATGCAGGATGAACTGCGTCGCCGAGAACGCGAACAGCAGTCGTCTACGGGCGGTTCGACCGAGGTATAGGGCACTCACCAAGGGAACACTCAGGCCAACTACTTGATCTGACGTAGTACGTTACGTAGAGTAATTACTACGTCAGGCAAAGGAGTTGGTCATGATTAGTGCGGAAGTCATCCGTGGCTACGTGGACCTGCTTGTACTTGAAGCTTTGCTTGACGAGCCCTCGTACGGCTACGCGATCTCAAAACGAATTGAACAGATCGCCGAGGGGCAGTACGAGTTGAAGGAGACCACGTTGTACTCCGCGCTGCGGCGACTCGAAAAACAGGGGGCAATCGCCTCGTTTAAGGGCTCGCAGTCGCAGGGGAGGGCTCGCACTTACTATGAGCTCACCCCGCAGGGGCACACGCACTACCGTGACCGCTGCACCGAGTGGCAGGAAACGGTGGACCTGGTCAGGCGATTTGTCCGGCTGCCCTAAC
Source organism: Gulosibacter chungangensis (assembly GCF_008831155.1). Lineage (GTDB taxonomy): Bacteria > Actinomycetota > Actinomycetes > Actinomycetales > Microbacteriaceae > Gulosibacter > Gulosibacter chungangensis. The sequence continues at coordinate 98,513 of NZ_WBKB01000003.1, forward strand.
GGCACAAGTCCAACTCAAGGAGTGAGTTCCCATGGACGCCATCACGAGCTATATCGACCACATGTTCCGCAGTCTGCCGCGGACCGAGGAGGTGGGTAGAGCGCAGCGAGAATTGCAGCAGATGTGCGAGGACCGCTATCAGGAGCTTCGAGGCGAGGGCGCCAGCGAGAATGAGGCTGTGGGTCGAGTGATCACGCAGTTCGGCAATCTGGACGAGCTCGCCGACGACCTCGGCATTCGCCGCGAGGTGGATGGCGTCACGACCGACGACGATGCCATCGATCTCTCACGGGAGGAAGCGGAAAAGTTCCTCCGGGTTCGCAAACGCGGCTCCCGGTTCATTGCAATTGGCATCGTGGTTATTCTGTTCGGCGCCTCGCAAATGATTTGGTTCAACGCTTCGTCCGGTGACGCCGACGTCAATCCGCTTTCGGTGGTGTTCTTCTTTATTTGCGTCGCGATTGCCGTTGGTTTCTTCATTACCGGTGGCATGACGCTCAGCCGCTACGAGCGGTTCGAGAAGCACACGGTAAGGCTCGACGCCACCAGCATGCGGCACTATCAGGACCTGCGAGAGTCCGAACATGGGCGCTATATCGCCTCGATCGTGACCGGTGTGATCACCATTATTCTTGGTTTCGGGTTTGGTGCCGTCAGCGGCATCCTGATAGAGCAGTGGAGTGGCGGCTCGGATCTCGAATGGCTGGCGGGCTTTATGCCGCTGATCATTAGCTTCGGCGTGGCGGTGCTTATTCTGGGTGGGATGCGCCGCGGCTCGCTCGACCGGCTCACCTCAGAGGGTGACTACGATCCCGAAAAGCGCAAGGAAAACGACCTGATCGGTCGGATCGCTGGCCCATATTGGATGCTCGCACTGGTCATCTTCCTCGCCTGGAGCTTCATCGGTGACGCTTGGGAGCGCAGCTGGATGGTCTGGCCGATCGCCGGTGTGCTCTTCGGCCTCATCGCGGTCACCATGGACTCATGGCTCGGTGACCGCGACAAGAACCGACAGCGGGGTCGCTCGCAGCGCTAGGACTGGACCCGGCGCATCCACGCCTCAACCTCATCCGCGGTGCGGGGAATCTCAATCGAGAGGTTCTCCGCACCGTGTTCGGTGACGAGAATGTCGTCCTCGATGCGCACGCCAATGCCGCGATATTCCTCGGGGACCGTGAGGTCATCGGGCTGGAAGTAGAGCCCGGGCTCGATGGTGAAGACCATGCCGGCTTGGACAGTGCCGTCAAGATACATCTCGCGTCGCGCCTGCGCGCAGTCGTGCACGTCGAGCCCGAGGTGGTGGCTCGTACCGTGGACCATATAGCGGCGGTGCGGCTGATTACCCGGCTGCAGTGCCTCCTCGAGAGACATCGGCAGCAGCCCCCATGCGTCCAAGCTCTCGGCAATTGAGCGCAGCGCGGTGTCGTGCACATCGCGGAACGTGATGCCGGGCTTCACGATTGCGAACGCGGTGTCGGCAGCCTTGCGGACCGCCTCATAGACCCGGCGCTGCACGTCACTAAAGGTGCCGTTGATCGGCATCGTGCGGGTGATATCTGCGGTATAGAGCGAATCCACCTCGACGCCGGCATCGACCAGGATGAGATCCCCGGGCCTCACCGGGCCGTCGTTATCGACCCAGTGCAGGATGCACGCATGGGCTCCCGAGGCGGCGATGGTGTCATAGCCCACGGCGTTGCCATCTAGGCGCGCACGAAAGTGGAAAGCACCCTCGACGATGCGCTCACCGCGCGGGTGAGCCGAGGCCCGGTCGAGTTCGCTGATGATGTCGTCGAAGCCGCGAGCAGTGGCGGCCACGGCATCTCGTAACTGCTGGATTTCCCACTCGTCCTTCACCAGGCGCATTTCGCTGAGCTCCTGCGCGAGTTGTGGGGTGTCAAGCTCGAGGTCGCCCCGGCGGTGTTCGAAGTCATCGATGTGTTTGGTGGCGATCGCCAGCTGCGTGCTCACCTGTTCGAGCGAGGGGCGTGGACCCGTCCAGAATTCACCAATGGCAGAGTTCGCATAGAACTCATCCGTGTCACGACCTGCACCTTCACGGAAATACAGCGTGGCCTCGTGACCGTCTTCGATCGGTTCAAGCACGAGCTTTGCGCCCGGTACCGTATCCGAGCCCCAACCGGTGAGGTAGGTAAAGGATGTGTGGGCACGATAGGGATAGTCAACGTCATTCGAACGCGGCTTGGGAGCTCCGGCGGCAATCACAATCCGCTCGCCGAGGTGCGCTGCCGAAAGGCGCGCGCGGCGGGCCGCAGCGAACTTCGCGACCTCCGCTTCCGAGGCAGCAACCTCGTCGCGCGGGGCCCATCCCTGCGTGATGAAATCGCGGAAGGTATCCGAGGCGGGCGTGGTTGATCGGTTGCTGTCACTCATCCGGCCATTGTCTCAGAGACGGCCGCAGGACAGTTGAGTGGCGTACAGCGTTCGGAGATCGAATCCCTAAGAAGTCGGGGTGAGTTCGGCAAACACCGGACGGTGGTCGGACCCCGATCGGTCTTCACGCTGAATGACCTCGAATCCGGTGGTCTCCCACTGCGAGGTCGACATCACGTGGTCGATCGCGGGGACAAGCAGCGGCGGCCTGCCGCTCGTCCAGGTGCCCACCTGTGCGCTGCCAAGATCCTGCGCCGCATCCGTGCAGGAACCGAATACTGCGCCGTCGACCTCGCTATTTTCGAGCCCCGCGAGGTGATCGAGGGTGGCGTTAAGGTCACCGGCCATGATGGTGTTGCCATCGCAAATGGTGGCGAGCCAATCCAGGTCACTGCGCCACTGCTCCATGTATTCCCGGGTCGGGGCGATGGGATGCGCGGCAACGAAGCGAGGGCCCTCACCGTCCACCGGTTCGGCAATCACCGTCGCCAGTGCCGAAGTGTCGCCAAGCGACGTATTGAGTTGGTATTCGCCAAGCTCTGCCGAGATCAGCAGCGTGGTTTCGGCTGCCCGGTAGCCGGGGGCGCCGGTATTGGAGAGCACCCACATGGGCTTACCGGCCTCCGACATCAGCCCGGCAATTTCGATGCCCATGTCCTCCGTCGTCTCGGGAAGCATCACCACATCGGCGTCATAGTCGATGGCGAGTTGCGCAATCGTCGGGGAACCGGGCTCATTGCCCAGGGTGTTCCAGGAGAGCACGCGAATTGCCTCCGCGGCACCGGTCGCAGGTGTCGACTCGGTAATGCCGCGACTCAAGTAGTTCACGCCGCCGCCCACGAGCAGCATGCTCAGTGCGATGGCCGTGACGGCAAGGAGCGCACGAATCCGCCGCGAGATGAGCAAGAGCAAGAGCACCACTAACAGTGCCGCCGCAATGCAGATCAGCATCACCAGGCGGAAAGAAATCGCCTGGCTAATGAGGAATTCACGTTGCAATCCGAACCATTGCGGCCAGATAAATGCGGCACCAGCAATGAACACGATAATGCCGAAGATGGTGCCGAAAACGGCCCAAGCGGGGGAAATCTTCTTGCGAGTAGGCATGACCGACCTACTGTAACGGTCGTGCTTGGCAATCTTCGCAGACTCACTGGCGCGTGTTCGGGGTCGGTGACTTGCGGCCTAGGATGCTGAGGTATGACTGGTTTTGACGCGCACCTACCGATTGATCTGCACACGCATTCGAATGTGTCAGACGGTACGGAGCGCCCCGCCGCGGTGATACGTGCGGCGGCGGATGCGGGGCTGGGCACGATCGCGCTCACCGACCACGACACCTGGGAGGGCTGGGATGAAGCGAGCGCGGCTGCGCGCCAACTCGGGATTTCGTTCATCCCGGGCGTGGAGTTCTCCACTCAGGTGGAATACGCATCCGTGCACGTGCTCGGATACCTCGTGGATCGAAACCATGAGGAGCTCTTCGTCACCATGAAGGAGGTTCGTGACAGTCGCCTCACCCGTGCCGAACGGATGGTGGAGCGAATCGGCATGGACTTCCCGATTACCTGGCAAGACGTCCTCGGCGAATCAGAGGCGGGTGCCACGATCGGGCGTCCGCACATTGCCGATGCGCTCGTGCGGCGCGGTATCGTCGCCGATCGCAATGAGGCCTTTGCCGGAATCTTGAATTGGCGGGGTGGATATTACCAACCTCACCACGCACCCCATCCGGTGGCGGCCATCAGGCTGATCAAAGCCGCTGGGGGAGTTGCTGTGCTGGCGCATCCCGGCAGCCGCGGCCGAGGCGGATTGCGCGACGGGAATCTGCCTCGCCTGGTGGAGGTGGGGCTCGACGGGGTGGAGATCTTCCATCGCGAAAATGACGCGGAGAACCGCGCCTTGCTGCACAACTACGCGAATCAGTGGGATCTGATCATCACCGGGTCAAGCGACTATCACGGTGACGGAAAAGACAACCGGCTCGGTGAAAACACCACCGAGCCGGAACAACTGCAGCGAATTATTGATCGGGCCAGCGGCACCGATCCCTATCTCGCTCGCAGCTAGTTACTCATCTGCGGACGGCTGCGACTCCGCGGCCGTAGAAGCGGTGTTTCGGCGACGACGGCGACGGCGACGCGGCTTGCGCTCGCCCTGACCGGCATCCGACTCACTCCGGTTTGCAGAGGTGTCTGCGGACTCAGCCTGCTCGGCTGAATGCTCGGCAGCAGCCTGCGACCCCTCGGCCGCGGAACCACTGCGACGGCGACGCCGCGAACGGGTGCGACTACTCGAGCGCTGAGGCGAACCTTCCCCCGATTCCTTGGGCGGTGCATCCTTACCCCGGGTGGTCGCGCCGGGAAGGCGGCCCTTGGTTCCTTCGGGAATATTGAGGTCCGCGAACAGGTGTGGGGAAGATGAGTAGGTTTCTACCGGCTCGCTGGCAGGAAGCTCGAGAGCTTTTGCGATGAGCGTCCAGCGGTGCTGGTCTTCCCAGTCCATAAAGGTCACCGCGATTCCGGTGCGGCCCGCACGGCCCGTGCGGCCGACACGGTGCAAGTACGTCTTTTCGTCCTCCGGAATGGAGTGGTTAATGACGTGTGAGACATCGTCAACGTCGATACCGCGGGCGGCCACATCCGTGGCGATCAGCACATCCTTCTTCCCGTCACGGAATTGGCTCATCGAGCGCTCACGCTGGGTCTGATCCATGTCACCGTGAACGGCAGCGGCTTTGAAACCGCGGTCCTTGAGTTCTTCGAGCAGCTTCGCCGCGGTGCGCTTGGTGCGGGTGAAGATGACCACCTTTTCGCGCCCGGCTGCCTGCAGGATGCGCGCGATCATTTCGTCTTTGTCGAGCGGGTGGGCGCGGTAGACGAGGTGCTTGATATTGGACTGCAGCACGCCCTCGTTCGGGTCGGTGATGCGGATGTGCACCGGGGTCGACATGAAGCGGCGCGCAAGATTGAGGATCGGGCCGGGCATGGTGGCCGAGAACAGCATCGTGTGGCGGACGGCGGGAACCGCTTGGAAGATCCGCTCAATATCGGGCAAGAAACCGAGATCGAGCATCCGGTCGGCCTCGTCGAGGACGATTTCTTTGACGTCCTTGAGCGAGAGGATGCGCTGATTCATGAGATCGAGCAGCCGGCCAGGGGTACCGACGATGACCTGCGCGCCATCCTTGATCTGCGCGACCTGCTCCTCATAGGCCTTGCCACCGTAAATCGGCACCACGGTGGTGCCGCGGTGTGATGCGGCGAGCTTGAGGTCCTCGTGGACCTGCGAGGCGAGTTCACGCGTCGGTGTGACGACGAGCGCCTTGACTCCCGGTTCGGGGTTAGCCCCGAGCCGCTGCAGCAAGGGCAGACCAAAACCGAGGGTCTTGCCGGTACCGGTCTTTGCCTGACCGATGATGTCCTGCCCGCGCAGTGCGAGCGGGATCGTCTCCGCCTGAATTGGGAATGCTTCGGTGATGCCGTGTTCGGCGAGCACCTCCACAATGTCGGAATCGATTCCGAGTTCGGAGAAAGTAACCAAAAAAATACGCCCTAACAATTTCGGGAATGCCAAAGGAATTGGCAATGGAAATGACGCCCGTTGTACGTGGGCGATCGAATGCCATCTGCGGCAATAACTCTTTAGCGTACCGTGTCGACGCTTTCAGACCCAGCGCGCGCCTTATGAATACATCCGTCGCGGTAGTCGACTTGGCGTGTCTGGGAACTGCGTAGGATGGCTCTGTGACCCGCGAAACAGAGATCTTTGCTGCCCTCGTCCCCGCACCGGACTCGCTTCGTGTGCTTGCCACACGTGCGCTGGTGAGTATTGAGCGGGAGCTGAATGCTTTGCGTGGCGAATACGCCTCACTTTCGGTGGCTCTTGAGGTCGCCAAAGCCGCGGACCTCTTTACCGCACTGGCGGATCGTGCGCGCGCTGCCGTGGGCACAGAGCCCCACGCGCAATCCGATGCGCTGCTCACCGATCTGTGGCAGGACACTCGCGGTCGCAATCACTTTGAGCAGCTGTTTTCGGTGCACCTCAACGCCGGATTCATTGAGGATGCACTGGGTCACTGGGGTGCCGAAGGTCTTGAAGACCTCCTCGGCTGGCAGGAAGCCCACGAGGTTCTCGTGGGGGTCTTTAAGAAGCTCTTTGAACTTGATAACCGACTCGATGATCGCCTCGCGATGTGGGGCCGAAGGATTGCCGGTATCTCGGTGCTGTGGTCGCGTCGAATTGTTGGCGTTGAAGCAGGACAAAGCCCCGACGAGGTGATCGAAGGTGCCGATCAACTCGTCGAGGCTATGGTCACTGAGTTATTTGCCCAGCACTCGCGCCGGATGAACGCACTCGCGCTGGCTGCCTAGGCCCAGCTATTGCAGGACCGAGCGACCCGCGTGGCTGAGTCGGTCGAGCAACTCATCATCGCTCGCCTTGCGCTGTTTCGGCAGCGTGAGCGCGAGGCTCAGCGAAACAGCCGCCACAATCACCACGAGTAGTACCCAGATGAGGCCGCGGTCATAAGCGAGCCAGGTGAAGGCGGGTAGCTTGAGCAGCCAGGTCGCGATCACCCAGTATGCGAGTCCACTCGCCGTGCCTATGGCCGGAATCAGCGCTTTGCCCATCGTCTCTCGCGGCTTGGCGAGTGCGGATGCCGCAAGCGCGATGGCAAGGCTGTAGATGCCTGCGAAGAGCAGTTCCATCGTTAGGCGACGAATCCGATGCGGCGCTGCGACTCTTCACCGATTTCGACGAAGGTGATCTTCGCAGCGTTGACGAGAAATACGCGTTCACGTTCGTCCACGAACCGAGCCACACCCGACTCGAGTGATTCCGTGACGATTTTTTCGATTTCGGCAGCCGACTGATTAGTTTCAAAATTAATCTCGCGGGCCGAGTTTTCAACGCCAATACGAATTTCCACAGGCGTACCTTTCACTAGGTCTTGGGTGGTCGGTCACCAGACTACCGAGAGATGTACGAGAGTGATTTGAGAATCATGTCGCTGGCTACAGTTACATTTGGGCCATGAGCGAACAGCGCACGATCGAAGGTCATATGAGGCTCGATGAAACCCAGGTCAGGGTGATTAAGGGCGACCCTAAAGAGTCCCTCGCGGTGATTGGTGCGCCCGGCTCGGGGCGGACGAGCACGCTGGTTGAACTCGTCGCAGCTCGGGTTGCGGCGGGGGTCCCGCCCGAAGAGATCATTGCGATTGCGGCCAACCGGAAGCTGGCCGCGAGCCTGCGTGATCAGCTTGAAAAGCGCATCCGCGTAGCCGCCACGGGAGGCACCCTGGGGCGCACCGCGGCCTCGCTGGCGATTGAGATCATCGCCGAAGATCGTGCGCGAAATGGTGAACCTGCCCCGAAGCTGCTCACGGGTTCGCAGCAGGATGACATCCTCGCCGACCTCATCGCGGGCCTGCTCGACCCGGATGCTCCTGGCGCTGCTTTCCGTGCCGCGGCGGGATGGCCGGAGTGGTTCAAAGCAGAGACTTTGGAACTGCGCGGGTTTCGTGATGAAATGCGCGCCTTACTCACGGCGATGGTCGAAGAGGGCATTTCGCCGACCCAGCTGCAATCGCTCGCGTTCGATCCGAATGCCGAACCCGCCGCGGGCACTCGCCACCGGGCGCTATGGCACGGGGCCGGCATGCTCGCGCAGCAGTACTTCGATGTGCTCGATCAGGCCTTTGAAGGCGCCTTCGATTCGGCGCAAGCCCTGAACGAAGCAGCCCAACTGCTGGAAGAGCGCCTGGGATACGGGCTGGAACGGCGGGTCTTCGACCGGGTGCAACTGGTAGTGGTGGATGACTCGCAAGAACTCACCGAACCCGCTCGGCGACTGATTCGCGCCTTTGAGCGCGGTGGTGCGCAAGTGGTGACACTCGGCGATCCCGATATCGCCACCGGTGCGTTTCACGGCGGCCGAGCGCAGCTCGCGGTTGGGTGGCGCGATGAGGGAGAACCCGCACCGGTGCGTGTCGAACTCGGCGCGGTGCATCGTCACGGGCCTACGCTTCGGGCGCTCGTGCAGCGCGCTTGTGCCGGGTTGGGCGCCGCCTTGGCGGGGCCTCAGCGCCAGACTCCTTCGGTCGGTATCGATGCTGGCGGTGAGGAGGTAGTGGGCGAGGAAACAATCCCGATTGCGGCACAGTCGATTCAGCCCAGTGAGATTGAAGAGCTTGGCGTGATCACCGGGTATTTGCGGCGACTCCACCTCCTAGAAGGTGTTCCGTGGGATGAGATGGCGGTGATTACTCGTAGCGGTTCGCGGTTACCGACCCTGGCGCGCAGCTTCGACCGAGCGCGCATTCCCACGACCACCTCAACCCCGCTGCCTGCTGCCGACGATGCGACGGTGCGCGCAATTATTATGCTGGGCGAGGCGGCAGTCCTCGGCGAGATCAGCGTGCAGCAGCTGCAGACCGTCTTGAGGTCGCCACTATTTGGTCTCGACCCATTGGAACTGCGGCGGATGCGGCGGGCGCATTACCTGGCGGATCTTGAGCGAGGTGCCCGTTCGGGCGCCCAGGTACTCATCGACACGGTGAACGCGCAACTGCGCGGGGAAGCGGATGAAGTCGGTGAAGCGACACTAACGCAGTTGGCTGCCGGTCCGGGCTGGCAGGGTGCGAAGGCCCTGCGCGGTATCGCGGAGGTATTGGCGCGCATGATCGCTCGGCTGCGAGCCGCGGACCCGATCGACACAGTGCTCTTTGAAGCATGGCGCGATGACAAACGGGCGGCGCAATGGCAAGAGATTGCGCTCGGTACGGACTCTGCGGCGATCACGATGAACCGTCGGCTTGACGCATTGACCGTACTCTTTGACCGGGCCAAGCGGTTTGTCGAACGCGAGCCGCACGCGTCCTTGGCTGCGTTCCTCACCGAATGGCAGCGTGATTCCGTGGTGGACGACTCCCTCGCGGGCCCCTCGGGCCGCCGTGCAGTCGAACTCACCACCCCTGCGGGTGCCGTGGGCAGGCAGTGGCGAGTTGTCGTCCTTGCCGGAGTCAATGAGGGGATTTGGCCCAACCTCAAGGTGCGTGACTCCCTACTCGGTGCCGGGCGGCTGGGGGAGGCTCGAGGACAAGCGCCCGTTGGCATCATTGACCGCCGCGCTGAAGTACTGGCTGACGAAACTCGGATGCTCGTAGCTTCACTCTCCCGCGCGAGCGAACGGGTCCTCGTGACCGCGATTGCCGGTGAGGACACTCAGCCGTCAAGATTCCTGCACACCCTCGCGTTGCCGGAGCTGCCAGCAACCTTCAACCTCGGCAATATCGATCAGTTCGGTAGTAGCGATCAGTTCAGTTATGACCAACTCACCCTTGAGGGGCTGGTCGCAGTGCTTCGGCGCGAGCTTGCTGCTGACAACACGCGTGCAGGCAGCGTTGGTGTCGACAGCGAAGTTGCCGGCGGTGACGCCGGTAACGCGAGCGAAACCGAGTATGCCCTGGCGCGACTGGCAAAAGCGGGGATTACCGGGGCGCATCCGAACAGCTGGTACGGAATTCGCGGCCGCTCCACCGAAGCTCCCCTTGCCGAGGTTCATGACGGGGAACTGCAATTGCGGCTCTATCCCTCGGGAATCGACAGTTTCTTTGAGTGCGGCGTGAATTGGTTCGTCGACCAGTATTCGGGCAGCGCCCCGAGTGACGCCATGACGATCGGAAACATCCTGCACCTCGCGGCAGAATGCGAAGCGGAATTTGCCGACCGAACCGCAATGATGGATTTTGCGGAAGCGAAGCTACGCGAGATGAACTTTGATGCGGATTGGATTGAAGAGATTCAGGCCAATATGGTGCGGGACGCAGCCGAATCACTCTGGACGTATTTGCGCCGCGAGGGGTCCGAGGTGATCGCGAACGAGCACGCCTTCCGCTTCATTCTTGAGCGGGAACTCGACAACGGTGTGACCGCGAACGTATCGGTCTCGGGTCGAATCGACCGGATGGAAGCCACAGAAGCTGGCTTGCGGATCATCGATGTGAAAACAGGGACGAACAAACCCACCAAGGATGACCTCTTCGAGAATCGTCAGCTGCGTGCCTATCAACTCGCGCACCGCCACGAAGTATTGCCCGCTGCCGCCCAAGAGCTTGCGGTAGAAACCGCAGCCCTACTCTTTCCACGGATTCCAGCGAAGCGCGATGGCACACTGTGGTCACTCGCACAACAAACCGCGTTCAACAATGAAGACCTTGACCTCGTGGAAGACAACTTCATTGAGGCAGCTCTCGGCGAAGCCGGATTCCCCATGGCGGGGCTCGATCCCGACCTCGACGCCGCGCCAATCTTCCTGTCCGATCACGAAAAACACTGCCTGCGAAATAACCGCGGCTGCCACATCCATGCCACACCCGAGGTGACCGAATGACGAAGGTAACGCACGAAGATATCGGCAAGGCACTGTCCACCGACGGAAAATTCTTCCTCCCTACCCCCGAGCAGCAGGACATTATCGAGGCCTCCCTCGACCCCGCACTGGTCGTGGCCGGCGCGGGCAGCGGCAAGACCCAGACCATGATGTTGCGCATCCTCTGGCTGATCGCGAATGAGGGGATCGCGCCGCAACAGATTCTCGGTCTGACGTTCACGAGGAAAGCGGCCGGTGAGCTGCGCGAGCGCATTGAAACGGGCCTGGACGGACTTCGCCGTGCCGGCCTCGTTGTGGCGGATGAATTCGATGTGCCACAGGTATCGACCTATAACTCCTATGCCAACTCGATCTATTCGCAGTATGCGCTCCTCGTGGGCCGCGATCCGGACGCGATTCTGCTCGACGAGCCGGGGGCATTCTCGCTGATGCGCCAAGTGCTGCTCGAGCACGAGGACGCGCAATTGCGGGAGCTCGAGAAACCGTCGATCGGTCACCTGAGCGGTGTTTCGCTCAGCATCGCGCGGGGGATGCGCGAGATGCGTCTCGACGCCGCGACGTTGCAGTCTCGGGTCGACCCGGTGATCGAGCGATTTGAATTGCTGCCGGGGCGCGCCACCATTGCCACGAATGAAATTGTGGCTCGGCTGCGGAAGCTCAAACTCTTTGCGGGCATCGCAGACCGCTACGAGGCGCGTAAGCGCGAGGTAGGCGTGGTGGAATTCAGCGACCAGGTTGCCACCGCGGCGGAGATTCTTGAATTGGATCCCTCGATCGCGGGGGAACTGCGAGAGCAAGCGCAGGTGGTGATCTTCGACGAGTATCAAGACACCTCCGTCGGGCAAATTCGACTGCTCGCCAACCTCTTCAAAGGCCACAATGTGATGGCGGTGGGGGATCCAAAACAGTCCATCTACGGTTGGCGCGGCGCGAGTGCCGCGAATATGAAGCGATTTGCCGATGACTTTTGCGGCGCTCGGGCCGGCCAACGCTTCGAACTGTCGGTGTCTTGGCGCAATGACCAGAGCATCCTGGAAGCGGCGAACCACGTCGCGGGAAAACTTCCGGAAGCACGCGGCGCGAAGGAACTTGGTCCGCGGAAGGGCGCCGGTCAGGGCACGGTCGAGCACGCCTACGATCTCACTGACGGAGACGAGGCCGATCGAATCGCGCAGTGGTTTAAGCGGCTGCTCGTCGAAGACCCCGAAGGTAAAAAGCGCACAGCGGCCGTGCTCGTTCGGGCCCGTTCACACATGGGTCTTATCGCGAAGGCACTGGCCGAAGCCGATGTTCCGCACCAGGTGTTGGGCCTCGGCGGGCTCTTCAGCACCCCCGAAATTGTGGACCTCAATTCGATCCTGCGAGCCGCCGCCGATGAGCACGCCGGCAGCGAACTCATTCGCATCCTCGTCGGGGCCCAGTTTGAAGTGGGCCTGGCCGATATCGTCGCGCTGCACGGAATCGCCCGCGCCCAGTCCGGACGGGACAGTGACGGCAAGAGACTCTCCGAGTCGCGGGTCCAAGCGGAACGCCGCGATGCGAAAACCGAAGATCGAGGCGTGAGCCTCGTGGACGCACTCGATGCGCTGCGCGGCTCAAAACCGGGGTACTACCGTGACTGGGGAATCAGCGAGGTGGGGGAAGTTCGCCTGCGAGAGGCGGCAGAGCTCCTGCACGAGATACGAATGCGATTGACCCTGCCACTGGTAGAACTGGTGGACTTCACGATTCGGCGCTCCCGCCTGGATATCGAAACCATCGCTAATCCCAGTCTCGCGGTTGGCCGGGCAAACCTCGAAGCGTATCTGGATGCCGTGGCCGCATATACGGCGGCGAACCCAGCCGCCGACGTACACGAATTTCTCGACTGGGTTGAGCGTGCCGAGCAAGACGATAAGCACACTGAGGTCACGGAAGTTACCGAGAAGCAGGGTGTCGTGCAATTGACCACGATGCACTCCGCGAAGGGCCTCGAATGGGACTACGTTGCCATCGCACAACTCAGCGACAAGATCCTGCCCGACGCCAAAGGCAGCAGTACCTGGATTCCCTCCGATGAGCTGCCCTACGAACTTCGCGATGACCATCGCGATCTGCCGCAGTTTGACTGGGAGCATGCAGAATCGCTCGATGACATTAAACTCGAGCTCAAGGAAGACAAGACTCGTGTGTTGCCGCCGCCGATTGGCGAACGGCCGTCATTCACCGCGCAGAAGCTCCAGCACCAATTGGATGAGGACCGCAGACTCGCCTACGTAGCCGTTACCCGTGCCCGCACCAAACTCCTCTTGACCGGATCGCGGTGGCGCGGACGCAATTCCCGGCCCTTTGTTCCTTCCGTGTTCTTCCACGAGATGGTGGGAGACATTACCCTCGAATGTCTTCCAGGGAGTGAACTTTATGCCCAGATCGATGACGCCCCGGTGGTCTTTCGAATCGATCAGGACGCCGAGGACCTCAAAGCGATCAACGCGGCACTCGCCGTGAACCCGAATGATGGTGGCAGCTATCAAGTCTGGCCACGCCCACCGATGTCGTCATCGCGACTGCAGCGACTTCGTGGCGCCGGCGACCGGATTGCAGCGCTACTTCAGGCCGAAGATACCGATTCACACGCCTACGACCGGCTGATCGACCTCTTGCTTGCCGAACGGGCACAGGCGAATGAACATGCCGGATTGCAACTACCACAACGATTCGGGGCTTCGCTTCTGCACGACCTGCTTGAGGACCCGGTCGCGATTGCCCGCCAGCGACGTCGACCGATGCCGCAAGAGCCCTTCCGTGCCACCCTCCTCGGCAATCTCTTTCATAGCTGGGTTGAGTCGCTGTATACCGACGTGGGCGGTGGCGGAACAATGCTCGAGGGCGCCGATATGGATGATGAGGACCGTGCCGACGGGGGACTGCTCGCTGCTGGCGAGGCCGACCGGGCCCGCCTCGAGGAATTCAAGCAGACCTTCCTCGCAAGTCGATTTGCCATGGACGGCAAGCGCCCCAGCGCCGTGGAACTCGCCATAAACAGCCCGCTTGGCGAACATACGATCATCGGCAAGATCGATGCGGTCTACGTGGACGAAGACACCGGCGACGTCGAAATCGTGGACTGGAAAACCGGCCGCGCACCCCGAACCGCGCAGGAACGAGAGGGTCGTGAACTGCAGCTGATGTGCTACGCGCACGCCTATTCGGCCGGATTCAATGTGCCACTCGAACGCATCCGAGCCACGCTGTACTACGTCGCGAACAACGAGGAAATTAGCGTGGCGACCATGCTGAGCCGAGCCGAACTCATCGAGAAGCTCGCAGCAGCCGAACGGAAGGTCGTGGCGAGCACAGCACCCTAGCCGCGGGGAGCAATATCGCGGTCGGCGGGATTGCTTCCTCGCCCGCTGGCCGCGAACCCAGCGTCCTGTTCCTCGTCGAAGTACTCGGGATCATCTTCCGGTGCATCGACCTCGAGATCTTCAGGCAGCTCGAAATCGTCGCCGGGTTGCAGGGGACCGGTGGGGTTCGCATCCTCAGTTGGACGCATCAGGCGCTGCTCGGGATGGCGATTCTTCGAACCCGCCTCGGCAAGCAGCTCCTGCACCTCGACGAGGTCAAGGACCGGCAGCGTCTCGTGGCGCAACTCGGTCTGCTCCAGTGCGCGAACTCGGTTCACGAGACTGTCGAGCAGCTGCTCCGCATCCGCAATGATTGCTTCATTACCGGTGTCAACACCGTGAATCAACCAACGCGCCAATTCGAGTTCCGCATAGAGCGTGGAGCGCTGCCGCAGTTGCCGGTCCACCGAGGCACCCCGCGACTCAACATACTCGTCGAACACCGCGCGGGTTACCGCACCATCCACCGAATGCAACCAAGACATGTCTCGAGCCGGGTCGCCAATGCGCAAATCACCCCAACCAAGCACTCCCACCACACCCGCGCCATTGGTAAGGAAAGAGCTGCGCTCCAGTGACCCGTGGATCACGCTCGGAACAAAATTCCAAAGGCTGCTGTCATCCACCGCACCGCCCCAGCGGTCGTCGAGCGGTGCGGGCAGGCGACCGGTGTCGCGAGCCTTAGCCATGAGTTGCTCAACGGCCTCACGAGAATCAATAGCACTTTGGATCGGCAGCCCAGCGGATTCGACGAACTGCTTCGGTAGCGCATGGATCGCGGCGATTGCCCGCCCGATATCGGCCACGAGCATCGAATCATGCTCGAGCGGCAGGCGATCGCAGGTAGTGCCAGGAATGAAGTCGTACACCGCAAGCTGCACCTCGGCGGTGTTCAATCGACCAAGTTCGGTCGGGATGCTGAACGAGAGTCGGCTGCGCAGGCCCGGCGTCAAACACGACAGCGCCCGCGAGATGGCGAGCTGCTCACCGGCAGCGGCGGCTGAAGTTGGGCGTCGGGCAATCAACATGCGGTCATCGTTGCTTCGCAAGACGGCGG
Source organism: Gulosibacter chungangensis (assembly GCF_008831155.1). Classification (GTDB taxonomy): domain Bacteria; phylum Actinomycetota; class Actinomycetes; order Actinomycetales; family Microbacteriaceae; genus Gulosibacter; species Gulosibacter chungangensis. The sequence goes on from NZ_WBKB01000003.1 coordinate 113,744, forward strand.
AGTCATAGTCACCATTTGCGCCAAATGTCCACTCATTTGCGCCGACGATCACAAGATTATCGATTGCGGCCGTCGCGTAACCCGCCAGATCTAGATACTGCGCACCCATAGGCGCCAGACTACGAGGCAATAGAGAATTCAGCTGACTGCCACACCGCAGACGCTAGCGAACCTATGATGGCTTGGATATGAATGACTTCGTGCAGCGACTCCCGTTCGCCCAGACCCGTATTGATCGCGATGACCTTGGCCGCGAATCGGCAGGCGACTTGCTTGAGAATCCTGCCACGCGCATCCTGCTGCAGCGAGAAGACACGGCGCTTGTCGCACCCCGCGGTGCCGGCCTCGCACTCGATCTGCGCGTGAACGAAAATCTGCCACGGGTTTCCGATCCGATCTACCTCGGCAAACTCATGGCGGAACGGGAGAACCCCGGCGGGCGAATCGACCCGGCCGGGACCCCGATCGTGGCCGTGGCCGTGGATGAATTTGAAGCGAGTGAACTTGAGCCCGCGGCAGATCGCTGGCCGCGACTGAACGAGCGCGGGCTCGAATTTGATGTCACCGACGCGAGTTTGTTCGTGGAAGCCATCGGCATCCGAAACTTCCACCGCAGCCACCAACATTCGCCGCTGACCGGTGAGCGACTCACCCTTGAGCACGGCGGCTGGGTGTCGCGTCCGGAACAGGGCGGGCAGCCGATCTTCCCGCGAGTGGACCCGGCCATCATCATCGGTGTCGTTGACCAGCACGATCGCATCCTGCTCGGCGCGAATGTGAACTGGCAGCCACGGCGATACTCCACCTTCGCCGGATTCGTTGAACCGGGTGAATCCTTCGAACAGGCAGCCACCCGCGAAGTATTCGAAGAGGCCGGTGCCCGGATTGTGAACCACCGATATCTGGGTTCGCAGCCCTGGCCGTTCCCGGCCAGCGTCATGGTCGGTTTTCTCGGCGAACTGGCACCGGATCAGGATCCCGAGACGGTGAAACCGGATAACAACGAAATCGTCGAAGTGCGCTGGTTTACGCGGGCAGAGGTCAAGGCCCACATCGACCTGCTGCCTCCGAAGCTCTCGATCTCGCGTGCGATTATCGAGGAGTGGTATGGCGGACCCCTCGACGAGCAGTAGCGAGGCAGTAAATGCCGGAGGTAGCGAAGGCGTGAGCCTGCTCGCTGACCTGAACCCACAGCAGCGGGAAGCCGCGCTATCAGTCGTTGGCCCCGTATGCATCCTTGCGGGGCCGGGAACGGGTAAGACACACACGATCACCCGGCGTATCGCCTACGGCGTGCGAACCGGTGTCTACACCCCGGAGCGAGTGCTCGCACTGACCTTTACGAACCGGGCGGCAGGCGAGTTGCGGGGAAGACTTGCGAAGCTTGGCGCACACGCCGTGCAAGCGCGTACCTTTCACGCAGCCGCGCTGCGGCAGCTGGGATACTTTTGGCCGCACGTGGTGGGTGGCGAAATGCCGCAGATTTCCGGTTCCAAGTCGAAAGTGGTGGCCGAAGCCGCCGAGCGCCTCAAGCTGCGAGTCGGGCCCACGGAAGTGCGGGATATCGCTGAGGATGTGGAGTGGCGGAAAATCTCCGAACTCACCTACGAGCAATATGCGGCGGCACTCAACGCTGGGGAACGCACGCCTCCGGCACGCCTCAGCCCCGAGCAAGCTGTGGACGTGATTCGCGCCTATGAGCAGGTGAAGGATGATCGTCGAGTGATCGATTTCGAAGACATTCTGCTGGCAACGGCCGGGATGCTCGAATCGGAACCCTGGGTCACCCAGCAGGTGCGGGAACAGTACCGATTCTTTGTCGTGGACGAGTTTCAGGATATTTCGCCGCTGCAGCACAAGTTGCTGTCCCTGTGGCTCGGGCAACGCCGGGATCTTTGCGTGGTCGGCGATCCGGCACAGACGATCTATTCCTTTACCGGCGCCACCAATCGCTACCTCACCGATTTCAGCCACGAGTATCCAGATGCTCGTACCGTCAAAATCGAGGGGTCGTATCGCTCGACCACCTCGATCATCGCGGTCGCAAACTCGCTCGCGAAGCAGATTCCACACGCGCTCCAACTCGAGCGGGCGGCGGAGAACGATGTGAAAACCTCGCTCCCGGAACTCTTTGAATATCCGGATGAGTTCTCTGAGGCGCAGGGAATCGCGCAGCGTGCCGCTGACGCCATCTCGGCGGGGGAGCAACCGGCCGAAATCGCCGTGCTCATCCGCACAAACGCCCAGGCGGCGGCGCTAGAACAGGCCTTCCAGAATGCTCAGGTGCCCTATCGCGTGGCGGGTGGCCAGCCCTTCTTCAAGCGGCCCGAGGTCCGTGCCGCAGTGGCGGGTCTGCGAGCCGCGGTGGTCGCCGAACAGGACTCGGGGCCGCTGTTCAAGACGGTCAGTGATGTGCTGCGCGGTCGAGGCTGGACTGTGTCTCCGCCGCGGGAGGCGGGCCCCGCACGGGATGCCTGGGGAGCGTTGGATGCGATCATGCGGCTTGCGGATGCTGCCGCACCTGGGACGACCCTCGAGCAGTTCACCAACGACCTGGTCAATCGCGCCAAGCACCAGCACGAACCGGAAGTTGCCGCGGTCACAATCTCGACCATGCACGGCGCGAAGGGCCTGGAATGGGATCGCGTCTTCGTCACTGGCCTTGCCGAAGGCAGGATGCCGATTGCCCAGGCCGTCACCGCTGAAAACATTCACGAAGAGCGGCGCTTACTTTATGTCGCGCTCACGCGAGCGCGTCGGCACTTGCAGCTTTCATATCCTCGCGCGATCGGGGCACCGTCTCGGTACTTAGCAGAGCTCGGCAACCGCATTCAGCGTGGAAACTTCGCGGCAACACGCTGATTTCACCACTGCGCGCATCAATCCGACATTGCGCCCAACCCGCGGGTGGCGCCTGAGCGTCCGCTTGCATGTCATCACCAAGATACGAGCCGCCAAGAAGTCCCGTTTGCAGCGCCGCGAGCCACTCAACTTCGGGGCTGATCGCGGCAGGCTGCGCGGACAGCAGTTGCGTAGCAACAATGAGCCAATCTCGCTGCTGTTCGATCCGGAAGAGATCATCGCAACGAAGGCACGGGGTGGCTCCAGGGATGACCAACGGGCCAACCTGCAGGGCTCCCACGTCACGGATCACGGTCAAGTGCGGCACATCCGCAGCAATCATGGGCAGATAGCGTCGGGTAGGAACCACGAATTCCGCGACCTCGATAACGAGATCGGGCGCCGCATCCGCATCGAAATGATCAACACCCGCGATCGAAACCGCGTGATGGCGACGAGAAAATTCTCGCGCCAGTAGCTGGCCGAACGGCACCGCACTTGTCGGCGTGCGAACGAGCACGTGACGCTTGGGAATCTGCTCTCCAGCGACGGGAATCGAGATCTCCAAGAAGCCAGCAATAACGTCCTCGACTCGGGCGCGATCGAGCCCGTGCGACTGCGCGAGCAACCGGAGGAACGCGACGTCCGCCCCGAGCTTCAGGGCCTCGAGCATGGCGTGGATTGCCGGGTGGTCAGGAAAACGGCGACCCGTAAAACTGCCACCCACGCGTACCTCGGCGGCATTTGACCAGGTGATTGGGGTGTCAGGAGCAAGTTGATATCGCACAACCCCATCATGAAATAACTCCGGCACACAGTGCCGGAGTTATCCACAGTGCGCGAGACTGCTTAGCGATCGGGCGAGTAGCCACCCTCGGGGGCGTCGCCAAAGGAATCTGGATCGCCGAGGAGACGAGCGAGCTCATCATCGAGATCATCTGTGGGGGAGTCACTCGTGTCACCGCGCAGGCGCTCAACTAGTGCAAAGGGGTCGTTGATGTCTTCCGCGCCGGGGAGCGCATCGCGGTGATCCCACAGTGCGTCACGAGCTTCTGGGCCGAGTTTTTCAGTGACCAGGCGCCACATGCTCGTGGCTTCACGCAGGCGACGGGGCCGAATTTCGAGGCCCACGAGCGATCCGAACGCACGCTCGGCCGGGCTCCCGGTCGCGCGACGACGGCGCACCATCTCGGCGATCGCATCCGCATTGGGAAGCCGCGAGGTGGCGTCCTGGGTGACCACGTCGACCCAGCCATCGATCAGCGCGAGCATGGTCTCGAGGCGCTCGAGCGCGACCTCCTGCTCGGGGCTGCGTGGCGGGATGAGCTGCCCGGACTGCAAGACCTGCTTGAGCTCTTCCGGGTTGGAGACATCCAGACCGCGGACAGTGTCCTCGATCCGTTCGGTGTCGATACGAATCCCGCGGGCGAACTCGGTAATCGAATTCACCAGGTGCAGTCGCAGCCAACGGGCGTGGATGAACAGGTGGGCGTGTGCGAGCTCCCGGACGGCAAAGTAGAGCAGCAGCTCCGAGGGCTTGATTTCCAGGCCATCCGACCACGCGGCAAGATTTTGCGGCAGGAGAGCAGCCTGACCGTTCGGCAGTACGGGCATCCCAATATCGCCACCGGACAGGACCTCTTTCGCGAGTTGCCCCAGGACCTGGCCCAACTGCATCCCGAACATTGCCTGCCCCATGGACTTCACCATCGGCTTGGACTGATCGATCATGGCGCGGTATTCCTCGGGCGCCTGCTCGTTGAGCATTTCGACGAGGGCACGGGAGATGCTTTCGGCAACGGGCCCGGCGATTTCCGACCAGGTGTCGAGGGTGAGATTCAACCACTCATACCGAGTGATGGAACGAGGCGCATCCAGCAGCCCGGTGGAGCCGACACTCGTGACCTCACTCAGCCACAGCTGGGCGAGAGAAAACGACTGCTCGTATTCCTTCGCGGTGTCTTTTTCGACCTCGCGATTGTCGGTGATGGACTGCCGGGCGGCGTCTCGCACTACCTGCCAGTTCACCCCCTCGGTGGGGTTCATCATTGCCCGCTGCAGCTGCCCGAGCATCTGCGAAAGCGCCTGAGGGTCGGCAGGAAGCCCCGCCACACCGGCGAGTTGATCCGGATTGATCATGCCCCCACCGAGTAGCTGTTCAAGCATGCGGCGAAGTTCATCCTCCGGCTGGTTACCCTCGTTATTCCGGGGCGTATCCTGGTCGCTCATTAGCGCCACTCCTCTCAGGGGTCGGTTCTAGAGTAACTTCGGAGTCCCGTGCATCGGCCGCGAGTCGAAGCCATTTCACTGACAGCGGACTGCCCACACAGTCCCGCTGGGACTGCGTCGAATCCTGAACAGAAGTCAGCCGGTACTCGCACACCGGCACTGACCCCGACACCGACCCGCCTGCGCCGAAAGTCACCACAGTTTTTATGAGCCGATTCTTCTCATCTGACGCGTTACCCGAATCAAAGCGAACCCGCTGGGGTATGTACCTCCTCGCAGTCGGCCTGGTGTTATTGGTCGTGCTGGCCTTCGCTCCCGCGCCGTACGTGATTCGTACGCCCGGGCCGACCTTTGACGCGCTCGGCACCACCGAGGTGACGACGGAAGACGGTGAATCCGAAGAGGTCGATGTCATCTCGATCGACGGGGCGCAGCGAATTAGCCCGGAAGCGGGAAGCCTGTCGGTCATGACCGTGAACGTGACGGGTAACCCGGATTACCAACCGAGCTGGTTCGCGGTGGCGACTGCGTGGTTCCAACCGGACAAGGATGTGCTCCCCATCGAAGCGTATTTTCCAGACGGGGTCACCGCCGAAGAACGCACCGAGGCGAATGCCGCCATGATGACGCAGTCACAGGGGACGGCAATCGCAGCAGCCCTCACAGAGCAGGGATACGAGGTCACGCCAGAACTTCGAGTGATGGATGTGTTTGCGCAGGGCCCGGCGGAGGGCATTTTGCAGGTTGACGACGTGATCATCGAAGCCGATGGCCGCCCGGTGACCGACTTTGCTTCGCTGCAAGCGGAGCCATTTACACAGGAGCCCACCGAGGTGGTCGTGTTGCGGGATGGGGAAGAGGTGACCGTCACCATTACCCCGACCGTCTCGGAAGAGAGCGAGAACCCGATCCTCGGGATCTTGGTGCAGGAGGGTTTCAACTATCCGATTGATGTAGATATTGAGCTCGGCGAAGTGGGCGGGCCGAGTGCCGGGCTGATCTTTACCCTGGCGACCATCGACCTGCTTGAAGCGGGCGACCTCACGGCGGGGGAGCACATCGCCGGGACTGGAACGATGGCTGCCGACGGTACCGTCGGAGCAATCGGTGGGGTTCGACAGAAGGTCCACGCAGCCGTCAGCATTGACGCCGATTACTTCCTGGCACCGGAGGCGAACTGCCAGGAGGCGCTCTCGGCGAGTGTCGCGGATGACATCCCGATCTACGCGATTTCGGACTTAGACGAGGCAATCGAGACCGTGACGGCCGCCGGCCAGGGGGAGACTGGCGAGATTCGCACCTGTGCGGATGCGCTGGCTGCGAACGTGCCACAGGTGTAATAATCCGCTCACCTGGGCACGGGTAGAATTGCGCCAACGCCGCCAGCGTGCGACGAATCAAGCGCTGCGCGGCATCTTCAATCTCGAGTACGACGGGTAATCAGTGAGTTCTACCGCAGCACCACAGCCAAGTTCATCCAGACCGCCATCCGATTCAACTCCCCGCAATGGGCGCAAATTCGGGCCGCTCGCAGCGACCATAGCGATTGTTGTCGCACTGATCTTGGTGTTCTTCTGGTTCACCGGGTTCTATGCCGACGTGCTGTGGTACGACCAACTCGGCTACTCGGCGGTGCTCTACACGCGTTGGATCGCTACGGCGATCATGTTCCTGATCGGTTTTGTGGGGATGGCACTGCCGATCTATTTGATCCTGCACCTCGCATACCGGAACCGGCCGGTGTACGCGAAGCTCTCGCAACAACTCAACGAGTACCAGCGTGCGCTCGAGCCGGTTCGCAAAGTCGTATTCATCATCATTCCTGCCTTCCTCGGATTGCTCGCGGGCCTGAGCACCGCGGGTACCTGGGAAACGGTGATCCAGTTCTTTAATTCGACACCGTTCGGCACCACTGATCCACTTTTCGGCAATGACATTTCCTTCTACGTCTTCCAGCTGCCGTTCTGGCGGGGGATCGTTGCATTCGCATCTGCGGTACTGCTGCTCGGGCTCGTAATTACGGTGGCGGTGAGCTACCTCTACGGTGGCATCCGCGTTACCGGTCGCGAAGTCGTGATCTCGAAGGCTGCTCGCATCCAGACTGCGATCATGGCGGGCCTGTTTGTGCTGAGTCAGGGAGTGAGTTTCTGGTTTGACCGCTATAACTCACTGACCGAATCGAACGGGCGCTGGACCGGTTCGCTCTATGCCGATGTGCACGCTTCGATTCCAGGGCTCGCCATCTTTGCCGGTGCCGCGATGATCGTTGCGCTGCTGTTCTTCTTCGCTGCCATCGCCGGTCGCTGGACGCTGCCGGTTGTTGGTGTCGCGGGTCTGCTCGTCGTCGGCCTCGTTGCCGGTGCGGTGTACCCGTGGGTCGTGCAGCAATTGCAGGTTGGACCGAACGAGCAGTCGCTTGAGACCGAGTACATCCAGAACAATATTGACGCTACGCGTGACGCCTATGGCGTCGCCGACATCAACGTGCAGTCCTACGCCGGTGTCACGACCGCGGAAGCCGGGCAGCTGCGTGAGGACGCCGAAACGACCGCGAATATTCGCATCCTTGACCCCTCGATCGTCGGACCGACCTTCGCCCAGTTTGAACAGGAACGTGCGTACTACCAGTTCCCCACCGAGCTGGACGTCGACCGCTATATAATCGATGACGCCACGCAGGATGCCGTGACCACGGTGCGTGAAATCAACGTGAACGGTTTGGGCGCGGATGCGCAGTCGTGGGTGAACCGCACCATCGTGTACACGCACGGCTACGGCCTGGTGGCGGCTTACGGTAACCAGCGAGGTCCCGACGGCCAGCCACTGTTCTTCGCGTCCGGGATGCCGCAGCAGGCTGAGGCGCTCGACGAAATTGAACCTCGCGTGTACTTCGGTGAGAACTCGCCCGAGTATTCCATCGTGGGTGCGCCGGAAGGTTCCGACCCGGTCGAGTTCGACCACATTTCGGGTGCCGATGGGGTTTCGCAGACCTACAACACCTTCAGCGGCGACGGCGGACCTTCGCTTGGCAACCTCTTTAACCGACTCGTGTACGCGATCAAGTTCCAGTCGGAGCAGATTCTCCTCTCGGATGCCATCAACTCCGAGTCACAGATCCTCTATGACCGCGATCCGATCGAGCGAGTTCAGGCGGCGGCCCCGTATCTGACCCTTGACTCCGACACCTATGCCTCGGTGGTAGATGGTCAGCTTGTGTGGATCGTTGACGGTTACACAACCACGAACGCGTACCCGTATTCGACGCAGGTCTCGATTGAGGAAGAAGCAGCCGACTCGAATACGCCGGCACCGACGCTGCCGACGCAGCCGATCAACTACATCCGAAACTCGGTCAAGGCCACCGTCAATGCCTATGACGGCAGCGTGACGCTCTACGCCTGGGACACGGACGACCCGATTCTGCAGACCTGGCAGAAGATCTTCCCCACCTCACTGCAGTCGGTGGACGAGATGTCGGGTGACCTGCTCAGCCACGTTCGCTACCCGGAAGACATGTTCAAGGTGCAGCGGTCGATCCTCGCGACCTACCACGTGACCGATGCAGCTGAGTACTACAACCAGACCAACGCGTGGGAACTCCCACTAGACCCGACGGCATCCGCGGACGCTCAGCTCCGTCAGCCGCCCTACTACCTGACCATGCAGATGCCCGGCCAGGATCCCGCCTTCTCGCTCTACTCGACCTTCATTCCGATGGTCTCGGGTGATGGCACTCGAAACGTGCTCACGGGATATCTGTCCGCAAATGCGAATGCCGGAAACGTGCCGGGCGAGGTGGCCGAGGACTATGGCACCCTAACCCTGCTGGAAATCGAGAACGACTCGGTCAACGGTCCGGGTCAGGTGCAAAACATCTTCAACTCGAACGAGACGGTTGCGAACCAGCTGAGCCTGCTCGAGCGAGGTGGGCAGACGCAGGTGCTGCGAGGCAACCTGCTGACCCTGCCAGTGGGTGAGGGATTCCTCTACGTGCAGCCCGTGTACGTACAGTCCACCGGTGAGACCAGCTATCCGCTGCTGCGACGCGTGTTGGTCGCCTTCGGTGACAATATTGCCTTCGAAGACACGCTGGATGCAGCGCTCGACAAACTCTTCTTGGGTGACTCGGGAGCGGACGCCGGTGACGGCAATCTCGATGAGGTCCTCGACGACCCGAACGTCGAGGTGCCGGATGCGGAAGACGCTCCGGAAGATGTAGACACCGACACCGGTGAGACTCCGGCGCCAACGACAACGCCGGAGCCGACCACCACGCCAGCACCGACCACGGACACGAGCCCCTCGGGTGACGCGTACGCAGACCTGCAGGATGCCCTGGCTGATGCTTCGCAGGCGCTCGAGGATCGAACCGAGGCATACGCCAATAACGACCTCGTTGGTGCAGCGGAAGCCGATGCGCGGATGACTGAGGCGCTTGAACGCGCGGCAGAAGCCGAGTCACGGTTGAACAACTAAGGACGGCGCTGGACCCCGCGGGGCCGGAGACGCATCGACTAGACAAAACAGTCAAAGTCGGGTAATGTTGTCTCTTGTGCCGCGGGGTGGAGCAGTTCGGTAGCTCGCCGGGCTCATAACCCGGAGGTCGTCAGTTCAAATCTGGCCCCCGCAACGAAACAAGGCCCCTGATCTGGGATTACTCAGATTAGGGGCCTTCTGCATTGCGCCTGTCTGTGGCTCGTGGTGCGTGGCTGGTGGCTCGATTCGACTTTCCGGTGAACTTGGAGTAACGTAATCTCTTGTGCCGCGGGGTGGAGCAGTTCGGTAGCTCGCCGGGCTCATAACCCGGAGGTCGTCAGTTCAAATCTGGCCCCCGCAACGAAAAGGCCCCCGATCTGGGAATCATCACAGATCGGGGGCCTTGCACCTTCTCCAGCGACGGCGTTCTTCTCCGACGGAGTTCTTCTGTCAACAGGCCCCGCTTCTATTCCACGTACGCAACTTCTATTTCAAGTACGCATCGATTTGAGCCTGGTCGCTCGACAAATTCCGAGTAATGGTTACAGTGAAAGCACTGAGATGTTGCTGGGAAGGAGCTGGGGTGTACCGATCTCGTCGACGCATGCGAGTCTTGCTCGCCGTTGGAATGCCCTCACTCGCCGTGGCGGGTGTCGCGGCGTGGGCAGGGATGTCCCTCATCGCACCTGGGACGACCATCGCCGGGCAGGATGTCGGGTTCATGTTGCCCTCGGCCGCAGCGGAGCGGGTGAATGAGCACCTCGCCTCGACCGAAATCTCCGTAACGGTGGATGGCGAGAGCGCGCTTGTCAAGGGATCTGCGCTCGGTGCATCCACGGACGCCGAAGCTTTGGCAGCACAGGCCCTTACCGATCGGCCACTGTGGAATATCGGCGCGTGGTCCGGAGAAGAAATTCGACCCGACATTGCCTACCACGATGCCACGACGAATGAGACCCTGCGCGAGGCGTTCCCCAACCAGTCCAGCGACCCCGAGGATGCCACCATTGAATTCAGTGACGGGGAGTTCCTGGTCATTGAAGCTACCGAAGGTCAGGGCGTAAACCCCGACTCGGTGGAGGCGGCGTTCAACGCGGCGCTCTACGAAGCTACCGAACCTGTGGAGGCTTCCGTAGTGACGCATGAAGCTGATATCAGTACCGCATCCGCGATTGAAACGGCGAACCAGCTCAACACCCTCAAGAGCGAAGCCGGTTTCTATAGTGGCGAAGAGCGCACGCTCGCGATCGAGCCGGAGGTGTTCGCCTCCTGGGTTGAATTCACACCAAATCCGGAAGCCGGGAAGATCGAGTTCACGATTGCGGCCGACGCTGCGGCAATTGACCCGCTGGTGCAACAACTGCCGGACCTGGTGTATCAGGAACCGGTTGACGGCACCGCGATTGTGAATTCCAATGGCGATGTTCTTGATGAGCTAGAGCCGACGATCGATGGCACGTCGCTGGATAGCACCGAGGGTATTGCCGATGCGTTTGTTGCGCAGCTGCTCGAGCAGGATGTCACTTTCACGCTCGAACCGACGGTGGTTGAGGCGCAGACCGCAACGATCGAATACACCCTCGAAGTCGATCTCAGCGAGCAAATGCTGTACGTCAAAGAAAACGGTGTGGTGGTCGATTCCTGGCTGGTTTCCACCGGTACCGACGCCACTCCAACCACTCTGGGGCACTACTCGATTGGCTGGCGCACGCCCATCCAAACGATGTACGGGGACGACTACGTACAGCCGGACGTCAAATGGCCGATGTACTTCAACGGTGACGAGGCCTTCCATGGCGTCTATTGGCACAGCAATTGGGGTACGCCCATGAGCCACGGCTGTGTGGGTATGCCCGATGACCGGGCCAAGCAAATCTACGACTGGGCGCCCGAGGGTACTGACGTCATCATTCGCGCCTAAAGCCCTGGCGGTCTAGCCCGCTGCCACACTCGATGGGCGAGCGACACGCATCTCCATGTAATGAGAATGAGAATCAATAGCGTATTGTGATTCGTGCACTTACTCATTCCAGTTGGAGAGGACTGCTCGAAACAGAGCAACCAGTTATGACCACGAAGAACATTCGCACCGCTTTTGCCGCGGTCGCCTTCACCTCACTCTTAGCACTCACCGGATGCGCAGCAACCGGTGCCGCGTCACCAACCAGCTCCGGAACGGCCGCCAGCGAAGAGCACGATCATGAGCACGATCATGACCACGAAGGCGGCGAAGCCACTGAAGCTGCCGGACCAACCCCGCGGGTAGTGGTGACCTACGACGGCGGACTCATGGTGCTGGATTCGGCAACCCTCGAGGTGGTGGCCGATTACGAGCTTGACGGATTCAACCGAGTGAACGCGGCCGGTGACGGTCGACACGTGCTTGTCTCCACCACCGGCGGTTGGGCCCTCCTCGATACCGGCACCTGGACCGAGCCGCACGGCGACCACACCCACTCGTACACCGCCGAGCCGGCGCTCTACGACGTCGTTGTTGATGCGGAAGCTCCCGGGCACGTGGTCGTGCACGACGGTCTGACCACCCTCTTCGATGATGGCACCGGGGAAGTCACCGTCATTCCGACGGCAGATTGGACCGAGATTGCCGAAACCGGGACGGTGGAGCCGGTTCGCACCTACACCACCGAGAATCCACACCACGGCGTGGCCATGGCCTCGCAAGATGACACGCTTTTTGTGACTGAGGGTAACGAGACCGACCGTGATGGCGCATCCCTCCTCAATGGCGCGGATGAAAAGATCGTCACCAATGACCAGTGCCCCGGTGTGCACGGCGAAACCGTGGTGGGGGAGAGCATTCTCGTCGGCTGCGAAGATGGCGTGCTGCTGCTCCACGGTGACCACTTCCACAAGATCGATGCCGAAGGTGAGTTCGCTCGCATTGGCAACGCGCACGCGGTAGAGGGTTCTGCGATCGTGCTCGGCGACTACAAGACCGATCCGGATGCTGGCAACGGCCTGCAGCAGATCTCGCTCATCGACACCGATGCTGAAGCGATCTCGGTGGTCGAGGTTGGTTCCACTTACACCTGGCGCGGGCTGGACCGCGGTCTTGACGGCTCGGCGCTCGTGCTCGGTGAAGACGGTGGGCTGCGCGTGATCGATGCTGAAAGCGGCGAGATTACCTCCACGATCGAGGTGATCAGCAGCTGGACCGCGCCGGTGGAATGGCAGGAGGCCCATCCTGCCATCGCCCAGGAGCGTGGCTACGTCTACGTGACTGAGCCGGCAACAAGCGAAATTCACAAGGTCGACTATGTCTCGGGAGAAGTGGTGGACTCTGCAGTCCTGCCACACGCCACGAACGAGCTCGTGGTCGTCACCGGCTAGCGAGCACTCGTGCGGGCGGTCATCAGGGCGGATGCGGGTAATCTTCCCTTCAAATCGGAGCGGGATGAGCAGCTCCGCAACCGTGCGGCCGACCAGCTTCGGGTCGGAGACGATGAAGTAGCGAAAGTCAACTACGGAGCGGTCATGGGCGAGGTTTTCTTCTACATGGATGCCCAGCGCCCGTTGGGCTCGAAGAACCGCTTCGGGAGCGCCCACGACGAGGATACGGTCGCCTGCTCGCAGGAGTTCCGAGGGCGAAGCCGCTGAAATGTTGCCGCCGCGCTCGAGGTAGGACACGCGCACCTCGCCCGTGTCGCTCCCGGGGATTTCGGCGATTCCGGGAACTTCGTTGACCCGCATTGAATGCTCGACCGCCACTGTGCAGGCCGCAAGCCCGGCAGTGCCCGGGGGTTGGGGTCTTTCTTTGCGGGGAGCGTGCCGCGGGCAACGAAGGTCACAATGATCATCGCGATGACCACACCGACGGGGTGCGCGATGGAATAACCGACGGCGGGCTCCGGGCTACCACCCGCGGCGGTGGTGGCAGCGGCGAGTGCCGGGGTGGAGGTGAGGGCGCTGGCCATGAGCCCGGCAGTGAGTTCTGCGCCAATGTTGAAGATGCGGTTCGCCAAGATAGCCAAGGCGGAAAACACCACAAGCAGGATGAGCGCACCTACCATCAGCGGTGCCTGCCGTCGAAGATCCTCGAAGAACGACGCCCCTGAGGCGAGGCCGACCGTGTAGACGAACAGGGCGAGACCAATGGACTGCACGATCTCTAATCCGGTGCCGAGATTCGGATCGAGAGCGCCGAGTGCGAGGCCGACAAAGAGGGCTCCGGCGGCACCAAACTTAAGCGGCCCGAACGGTATCGCACCGACCAGTGTGCCGAGGGCGGCAGTGAGAAAGAGCGTCAACAGCGGTGACGCAACCAGAAGTTCGACCACTCTTCAAAGGTAGCTTCAATCCTGGCGACACGCCGATCAGTCGCGACTTGATCCGCGTGAATACGCGGATTGCGGCCAAAATCTAGAAAAATGCAAATGCATGGAATAAGTTAAAGCTGAAACCAATTGCATCTCAGGTCGGCGCGAGTAAAAGCGTCGCATGAGGACTTCAACCGAGTAACTTCAGGAGAAAAATTGACCAAGATCGCAATCATCACCTCGAGCATCCGCCCCAACCGCATCAGCATCCAGGCTGCCGAATGGATCAAGGCGCAGGCTGACCAGCGCGGCGATGCCGAGTACGAGATTGTCGACATCGCGAGCTACAACCTCCCGGTGTGGGATGGTGCTCCGGGCGCCGAAGCTCCGAACGAGCAGGGCAAGGCGTTCTCCGCAAAGATTGCTGAGTTTGACGGCTTCGTCTTCGTGGTGAGCGAATACAACCACGGTATTTCGGGTGCGCTCAAGAACGCCCTCGACTACCTCCAGCCAGAACTGCACAACAAGGCTGCCGGATTCGCTTCCTACGGTTCTGCCATGGGTGTTCGCGCGGTAGAGAACCTCCGCGTCGTGCTCTCGGAGGCGCAGGTCGCGCACGTTCGTAACGCCGCGCAGTTCTCGCTCTTCACCGACATTGAGAACTTCTCGACCTTCAAGCCCTCGGAGATGGGCGCTGCTTCGCTCGCACCGATGCTCGACCAGCTCATCGTCTGGACCAAGGCTATGGAAGCTGTCCGCGCTGGCCAGTTCGCGCTTGAGGGCGCAAACGCCTAATGTAGACGCCTCATTCCCTCGAAGTACGCGACTATCGCAACGTCGAGAATGCTAAGCAAAGGCCTGGACCCAAATTTGGATCCAGGCCTTTGCCGTCCCCGAAGGCATCCACTATCTCGCCCGGCGGCGATGCCGGCGCCGGCCCTAGAGGCGCGCGATCTCTTCGATGTCTTCCTCGAATTCCGCGTTGACTTCGGCGGAGACCGTCGTACGCGTCTGCGCGGTGGCGGTCAAAAAGTCGTCCAGGGTCGGGCCGCTGGAGGTATCCTCAGTTGCTACAGCTCGCTCGAGTGCGGTTTGCGAGGCGCTGCGCGCTGCGAACTCAATATCGGCGGGGGAGAAGCCTTCGGTGGCCTGCACGAGCGCGTCGAAGTCGAGCTCCGGCGCCGACTTTTCCGGCACGAACCCTTCCCAGATCGCCCGTCGCGCTGCGGCGTCGGGCAGACCAATCGGAATCACATAGTCGAAGCGCCCGTGCCGCAGGAACGCGGGATCCAGCGCTCGGATAAAGTTTGTCGCGCAGATCAGCAGCCGTCCCGGCTTTTCGCGGAAGGCCGGGATTAGCTTCAACAACTCATTCGTCACGCCTTGCATGGGTGAGGGCGGCTCGCCGCCTCGCTTTACCGCGATCTCTTCCACTTCGTCAATAAACACCACCGCGTGCTCGAGGTGTTCAATCTTCTCGAATGTCTCGCGGAGCTCACCCGCAAGTCCCTTGGGGGATGCGGCGAGGCGGGATGGGAAAACTTCCACAAACGGCCATTCCAGCCTCGAGGCGATGCCCTTGGCAAAGGTGGTCTTGCCGGTTCCCGGAGGGCCAAAGAGCACGATTGCGCGGGGAGGTACGACGCCAAAATCCTGCGCGAGGTCAGGGTCCGAAAGGGGCAGCACAAGTCGCCGCTCCAGGATCTGCTTTTCCTGCTGCATCCCACCGATGTTGTCCCAACGGTCGCGGGCAAGCATCCGTCCGCCCAGGTCACGCAAGAGCGCGAGTTCCTCCTGGCTCACCGGCACCTGGCGTTCGAAATATCGCAGGTGGCGCTTATCGGCATAGCCCGCGCGAGTGAGGGACTGCACGTGCTCCTCGCCATCGGGGACTAAAATCGACACGCGCTGGATGCCGAGGGCAGCGAGCCGCTGTTCGGCCGCCCCGAGCATTGCCCGGCTAATGCCGCGGCGCTGCCACGCCTTCGCCACGGCAAAAAACACGATCCACGCCTGGTCGTGCGCCGCACGGGCGATCGTTGCGCCGACCACTTCGTCACCGACCACTGCGACTATCGCGGTATCCACACGCGAGGACGCGAGTACCTCACTCAGTGAGTAGACGGGCTCGGTACCCGTGGCTCGGTATTCTTCCCAGAGCTTGAGCAGTCCGTCAACATCGGTCGGTTGGAGATCGCGAATGCGCCAGTTCGTCACGTGTGGCCCCATACTTCTTCGTAGTCTGGTGAGTGGTACTCGCTAGATTACGTGGAAATATGGGGCCACGGTTCGGCTTCGCGCGAAGACGCTTGGCTTATTCCTGCTTAGGGCGTGAGTCCAGAACTTCCTGTTCCTGAGCCTCACCAAAGGTGAGGTTCTCTTGGATGCGGATGGCACCGGTGGTCACCGGAAGGTGCCCGTCCGAGAGTGTGTCCGCCACGACTTCCTCGCGCTCGATCTTCGTGGCCAGTGGCACGACCTTAATGAAAGCAACCATCAGCAAGCTTGCGATCACTAGCGGCACCATGAAGAGGAAGATCGGCATGAGGGCTTCGTTATAGCCATGCACGACGACCGAACGGACTTCATCCGGAAGGGAATTGACGAGGTCCGGGGTAAGTGAACTTACGCCGTCGCTTGGGGCCGCCGCAGCGGGCAGGTTTTCGGTGAGGATCGAACTGAGTCGGCTGACAAAGAGTGAACCCACGATGGCGGAGCCGAGGCTGCCGCCGACCTGGCGGAAGAAGTTGTTTGCGGCGGTTGCGGTACCGACCACGCGGTTTGGGAAGGTGTTTTGCACGACTAGCGTGAGTACCTGCTGCGCGAGGCCCAAGCCGACACCAATGATGCCGAGGTTGACGCAGACCAACCAGGTGGGCGTCTCATACGTGACGAAGGACAGCAATCCAATGCCCATGGCAAGAACAATCGTGCCGAGGATCGGCCAAAGCTTGTATTGCCCGGTGCGCGAGATCAGCATCCCCGTGAGCACCGACACGATCAACATGCAGGCCATCATGGGAATCATCAAGAAACCCGCGTCCTGCGGGGTCGCCCCAACTGCCATCTGGAAGTAGGTCGGCATATAGCCGATCGCGCCAAACATTGGCACGGCGATGAGCAAACCCGCGATGGTCGGCAGCGTGAAATTGCGCTTCTTGAACATTGACATCGGAATGATGGGGGACTGCGCACGGGACTCGGCCCAGATAAAGAGGCCCGCAAAGACAAGGCAGCCGATGCCGAGGCCGATGATCTGCGGGGACAGCCACGCGTAGGTCGCGCCGCCCCAGGTTGCCATCAGGATGAGGCAGCTGGTGGCAATTGCGAGCAGTGCCATGCCGAGGTAATCGAGTTTGGGTCGTTCCGCAACGCCACGCTTCGGAAGGCGCAGCAGCACAATGGTCGCGATGAGTGCGATGGCGCCGAGGGGTACGTTCATCCAGAATGCCCAGCGCCATCCCGGGCCCTGGGTGAGCCAGCCACCGATGAGCGGACCGGCCACGGAAGAGAACGCGAACACGCCGCCCATGATGCCCATGTACTTGCCTCGCTCGCGCGCGGGCACCACGTCGGCGATGGCAGCCTGCGACAGAATCATGAGGCCACCACCACCGAGGCCCTGAATCAGCCTGGCCACGATGAGGATTTCCATGGTTTGCGCGAGGCCACCGATAACCGAGCCTACGAGGAATACCGAGATTGCCCCGAGCAGCACCGGCTTTCGTCCGAGCAGGTCGCTGATATTGCCGTAGATCGGCATCATGATGGTGGCGGAGAGTAAGTAGGCCGTGGTCACCCACATCATGTGCTCAACGCCGTGCAATTCGCCGACGATCGTCGGCAGCGCGCTCGACAGCACCATTTGGCTCAGGGATGCGAGCAGCATGATCACCATTAGGGTGACAAACAGCGGGAGAATGCGTCGCGGGGTCAGCGTGGTGGCGGACTCCGCAGGTTTCTTTAGGTCAGCCATATTGAAGTCTGAATTACCTCTCGAAAAGTAGTGATTGCCGAGGCGACGGCCTCCGTGCCCTGTTCTGGAATCGCGTCTGGGTTCTTGGTGAAGGCGAATCGAAGAATGGTGTGGGCATAGAGCGTGAGGGCGCGGGCCGCGTCCTCGGCGGATTGGTTGAATTGCTTTGGTGACTCTTCCGCAATGCGAAGCATTTCCTTGAGCACGACGGGTTCGACCAGCTGCTCAACTCCGACTGAGAGGTGCTTTACTCGCGAACCTAATTCGGGGAGCGTTTTCATCAGCTTTCGCCGGCGAGCGCGCCCCTCTTCGTAGGGGTAGCTCGCGCGGATCACTGCCAAGGTGAGATCAACGGTGCGGTGGGCGAGATCTTCGTCACTGTGCTCGAACGCCTCGAGTGCGGCGTCTGGAATAGACGGCTCTAAGGCACCGAGAATGGCGTCTTCTTTGCTTGGGAAGTAGTTAAAGAAGGTGCGTTTGGAGACGCCGGCCTGCGAGGAGATTTTTTCGATCGTGGTTTGCGTCCACCCGTGTGCCAACGCGAGTTCTGCCGCCGCATTGTGAATCGCCGTCCACGTATCGATGCGATTGCGCTCGCGGAGACTCATATCGGAAGTTTGCATAAGTAAATAATATGCAGGAGTGCAAACTTGCACAAGTGCAATACGTGCATCGCTGCAATTGTCACGAGGTTGCGGAGGTAATCGAGCCTTGGTGGGATGCGCAGGGTGGCAATCTCGCACGTCTCACTCGCTGCGAGGCGCCTAGACTCGAGCGCATGATTGATGATGGCGCGCGCTGCCCCTGCGGAACCGGCTTGGTCTACGGAGAGTGCTGCGGACGCTGGCATCGCGGGGAGGCGGCCCCCACGGCCGAGGCGCTCATGCGCTCGCGCTACTGTGCCTTTGCGCTCGGGCTCGTGGACTACCTATTGGCGTCCTGGCACCCGCAGGCTAGGCCCCAGCAGCTGGAACTCGATGCGAGCATCCAATGGCGAAGGCTCGACATTCTGCGCACCGAGGCCGGTGGACCTTTTGATTGTGAAGGCGTTGTCGAGTTCGAGGCTCGCTATCGGAGCCTCGAGGGGCGCGGTGCCCAGCACGAAGTGAGTCGATTCACCCGCGAAGGCGGCCGCTGGTTCTATCTCGGCGAGGCCTGAGTTTAATATCGCCGGGGCCTAAGTGATGTCGCCCGCCGAGGTGCGGCCTTCCTGCGTTTCCTCACCGAGGTGAGTGTGGATGCGCGCACCCGAAGCGTTGAAAATGCTGATGATGTGCGCGGGGGTGGTTCCGTGGGCCGACATAGCGTGGGGAACCTGCGTGTCGAATTCCGCAGCTTCGCCAGGGTTCAGCAGGAGATCCTGCTCGCCCAGCCGCAGGCGGAGCGTCCCGTCAAGCACGTAGAGCCACTCGTATCCGTCGTGCACTCGCAGTTCCGGAGGCACTGCGGTCGGTGGGTAAGAGACTCGGTAGGTGTCGATTGCTGAGCCTCTTGGCGATAGCGGTGTGATGGTCAGGCCGTCTCGCGTCACGGATGCTCGGCGGACTCGAGGGTCGGGCGTGGCGTGGTCAATGAGATCGTCAATCCGAATGTCTAGCACTCGGGTAATCGGTAGGAGCAGCTCCAGGGTTGCCTGCCGCTTTCCGGCTTCAAGTCGGGACAGCGTGCTTGCCGAAATGCTCGCTCGCTCCGAGAGTTCGGCCAGCGTCAGCTCGCGAGACTGTCGGGCGGCGCGCAGGCGCCGGCCCAAATTCTGAAGCGCGGAGTCGCTCATACTGCACCTTCTTGCTGCATTGGCAATAACACTTGCTATTAAAGCATGCGCTGACTCAGCATTGAATCATGACAACTTTGCAATGGGACGCCATCATTATCGGAGGCGGCTTCGCGGGCCTCAGTGCAGCACAAACGCTCGGCCGCTCCCGACGGCGGACGCTGGTGCTCGACTCCGGGCGGCCCCGGAACCGGTTTTCCGAACACGCGCACAACATTCTGGGTCTGGACGGCACGCCGCCGGCCGACCTGCTGGCGAGCGCTCGACAGCAAGCCGCCGAATACGGGATTGAGTTCGTAGCGGCGGAAGTGAGCGAGGTCACTGTGCTCGACCAAGGCATCCGAATCCTCGCTACCGATGGTCGAGCCTTCGAGGCCCGCACGCTGCTGGTGGCCACGGGGCTCACCGATGTGTTGCCGGAGATCCCGGGCCTCGCAGCGCGGTGGGGCAAGAGTGTGCTGCACTGCCCGTATTGTCACGGTTGGGAAGTCGCCGACCAGCGCCTCGGCGTGCTGGTGCTCTCTGAGATCGGATTTCACCAGGCCCAGCTGATTCGCCAGTGGAGCGAAGACCTTACGGTGTTCCTCGGTGAGGGGATGCACATCCCGGCAGACATTAGGTCTCGGCTCGAGGTACGCGGAGTTCGAATCATCCCGTCGCCCATTACCGAATTGCTCGGCGAGGGGACTCAATTGAACGCCGTGCGCACAGCCGACGGTACGCAAATTCCACTCGACGCACTCTTCCTGCTCGGGAAGATTCAGCCAAACGACGGCTTCCTAGGCGCACTGCAGTTGGCTCGCACGGAGACACCAATGGGATCATTCATCAGCATCGACGAGACGGGAAGAACGAGTGTGGAACGAATCTGGGCGACCGGTAACGCGGTGAACCCGGGCGCGGCAATCCCACAGGCTGCTGGTGATGCGGCCTTCGCGGCGGCGCAAATGAACCTGTGGCTCGTCAACGACGATACTGATCGCGCTCTTGCGGATGCGGATGCATCCTGGCCCGAAATCGCGCCGGCGGAGTACTGGGATGACCGATATTCCCAACAGGCGGCGATGTGGTCGGGTCGCCCCAACGCCGCGCTCGTCAGCGTTGTCGGCGATCTCACGCCCGGCACGGCACTTGATTTGGGATGTGGTGAAGGCGCGGATGTGCTCTGGCTTGCGCAGCAGGGGTGGGATGCGCTGGGGCTCGATATTTCGACCGTCGCGGTTGAGCGTGCCACGGCGGCTGCGGATGCGCTGGTTGAAATTTCTGGCCGAGCACAGTTTCGGCAGGCGGATCTTTCTGAGCTGGTCGCCTTCGAGGGGCTGGCCACCTTCGAGGGGTCGGCACGCTTCGATCTGGTAACCGCGAGCTTCCTCCACTCAACGGTGGAGTTGCCTCGCGCCGAGATACTGCGGCGTGCAAGCGGACTCGTGGACGAGGGAGGACACCTATTGATCATCACGCACGCGGCGCCGCCACCGTGGTTTGCCGGCGGTGAGCAGCGCGAAAACTATCACTCGGGTGAAGGGCATCATCATAGTTTCCTGACCCCACAGGAGGAGATTGAGGCACTGGCTCTCGATTGTGCCGCCTGGCGGGTGGTTCTCGCCGAGACCCGTACTCGCGCGGCAAAGGACCCGGACGGGAACAGCGCTGTCCTTGAAGATGGCGTGGTGTTACTGCAGCGAAAGTCTCAGTAACTCTCATGGAGTGCGCACCGCACGCCAAGTAACGGCTGACAGAGTAATGCGTGCTTGTGGCGCAAACGCGTCAACACGAAACGGAGAGGAGCTCAATGGGTTTCGAAGATCGACTAGGTAATAAGGGCGAAGAGCTCGCTGGCAAAGCCAAGGAAGCACTTGGCAACGCATCCGACAACGACGAACTCCGTAATGAAGGGAAGGCAGACCAGGCGTCTGCCGGACTGAAAGACAAGATTGAGGACGTCAAAGACACGGTGACGGACGCCATCGACAATCTTCGCGGGAAGAACAACTAATTTATCCGGTTTTGACGCGGCCCCTGCAGAGATGCAGGGGCCGCTTACTGTGTGAAGATGGTTGAGTCTGCCCCAGCTCGGGTTCTCCGACGAGTTGTTAAGGAAGCACTCGTCATACTGTGGGCTGCGACAAAAATAAAGGAGCAAGGATGCAGCAGGTCAAAGGTGTAATCTCGCGGGCCAAGGGAGCCCCGGTCGAACTCGTCAACATCAATGTTCCCGACGCCGGTCCCGGTGAAGCGGTGGTCCGCATCCAGGCCTGCGGCGTTTGCCACACCGATTACCACTATGTTCAGGGCGGGATCGGTGACGACTACCCGTACCTGCTCGGTCACGAGGCCGCGGGCATCGTTGAGCAGGTGGGCGAGGGCGTTACCAATGTTGCGGTTGGCGACTATGTCGTGCTCAACTGGCGCGCGGTGTGTGGCGACTGCCGCGCCTGCAAGCGCGGTGAGCCTTGGTACTGCTTTGCCACCAAGAATGCCGAACAGATGATGACCCTTGAGGACGGCACCGAACTGTCGCCTGCCCTTGGCATCGGTGCCTTTATTGAGAAGACTCTCGTGGCCGCAGGTCAGTGCACCAAGGTCGACGAAGGTGCCGAGCCCGCCGCCGCGGGCCTCCTGGGTTGCGGCATCATGGCCGGTGTCGGCGCAGCCATCAACACCGGCGGCGTTCGTCGTGGCGAATCGGTGGCCGTGATCGGTTGCGGTGGCGCCGGTACGGCAGCGATTGCCGGTGCCGCACTAGCCGGTGCCAGCACGATCATTGCCGTGGACATTGACGACCGCAAGCTCGAACAGGCGCGTGAATTCGGCGCCACGCACACCGTGAATTCCAAGCAGGAAGACGTCGTGGAGACGATTCGCGAGCTTACCGGCGGAAACGGTGCGGACGTCGTGATCGAAGCCGTCGGCCGCCCGGAGACCTATGAGCAGGCGTTCTACGCACGCGACCTTGCCGGCCGCGTGGTACTCGTCGGTGTGCCTACCCCGGACATGGAAATCACCTTGCCACTGCTGGAGATCTTCGGTCGTGGCGGGTCGCTGAAGTCGAGCTGGTACGGGGACTGCCTGCCCGAACGAGACTTCCCAATGCTTACCGATCTGTACCTGCAGGGCCGTTTCCCTCTCGACAAGTTCGTCTCGGAAACTATCGGCATCAATGACATTGACGAGGCTTTCGAGAAGATGGGCCGCGGCGAAGTGCTTCGCTCGGTTGTGCTCCTCGAGGATGCAAAGGAGGCAAAGTAAGTGACCGCGCGAATCGATCACATTGTCACCAACGGCACGTTCTCGCTCGACGGCCAGACCTTCGACGTGGACAACAACGTTTGGGTAGTGGGGGACGACTCTGAGTGCATCGTCATCGATGCCCCACACGACCCCGCAGCGATCCTGAACCTGGTTGGTGATCGCAAGCTCAAGGCGATCGTGTGCACGCACGCTCACGATGACCACGTTCGCTACGCGCCCGAAGTGGCCGAAGCATCGGGCGCACCAATCCTGCTGAACCCGGAAGACCGGGTGCTGTGGGACATGACGCACCCAGACCGCCAGCCTGACGGTGACCTCGCCGACGGCCAGGTCATCGAGGTTGCCGGTACGCGTCTCGAGGTTATTGCGACCCCGGGCCACGCTCCCGGCGCGGTGTGCCTCTACGCTCCCGAGCTCGGGGTGCTCTTCAGCGGTGACACGCTCTTCCAGGGCGGACCGGGTGCCACCGGCCGCAGCTACAGCGATCGCCCCACGATCGAAACCTCGATCCGCGAGAAGCTGTTTTCGCTCGGGGATGATGTCGTCGTGAAGACCGGTCACGGCCCGGACACCACAATTGGCGCTGAGAAGCAGGGCGAGTGGGTCTAAGCCTCCGAACCTAATTCAGTACGAAACCGCGGTCCGGGTGAAAGAGTTCACTCGGACCGCGGTTTTTGGGTTTCGATACGCGACCTACGGTCGCTACTCAACCAGCGGGGTGGCACGCTGCCAGCGGTGGCTTAGAGCGTGAGTTCCGGCGGGAGCTTGCCGGGACCAACCTGTCCGCTTGTTTCAGCCTCGCGCGCAAGTTCGTTTTCACGCGAACGTTCGATGTACGGGGTCGCGCGTTCCAGCTGCTGGCTGAGCGATTCAATCGAGGTCGCAAAGTTCTGGTTCGCGGTGCTCCGGAACTGCTCGACCTGGTCGATTGCCGTGAAGACATTGTCATAGGCCTTCTGCAGGGTCTCCATTGTGACGCCCGAAGTGACCGCCTGCTCCTGGATGCGAGCCGAATTGTCACGCAGCATCGCGGAGGTCTGTTCGATCATCGCGTTCGTGGTGGAGTTCACCGCGTCGATCTGGTCGAGGACAATGCGCTGGTTTTCGAGGGCCTGAGCGACAACTACCGCGGTGCGCAGGGCGGTCATGGTGGTCGTCTTGGCGCGCTCGACACCATCCACCAGCTTGAGGTTATTGTCCTGGATGAGATCCATCGACAGGTAGGACTGCACGCTCACCGCGAGCTGTGTCTGCACATCCATGTGTCGCTGACGGATCGCGAAGAGCACATCCTGTTCGAGTGCCTTCGCCGCCTCAACCTCACCCTGGCCGCTGAGCTGCTCCATCTTCCGCAGTACGGACTGGTCAAGTTCGGTCAGCAGTGCGCTGAGCTTATTCAGCTCACCCATGGCGTCCCAGAGGGTGCGTCGCTCGAGGGCGAGCGCGGCGTTGTCCTTACGGAGATTGTCCTGGCCACGTTCGAGTGCGTGCAGCACCGCGTTCAGCTGCTCCTGATTCGACTCGTACTGGCGGAAATACCGCTTGGCTCCCCGCGAACCGGGCAGCTTGCTGAGGAAGCGTCCAAAAGCGCCCTGATCATTCGGCTGTAGGTCTTCGACGACATTGCGCAGGTCAACCAGCGACTTCGACACCTCGATAGCCTGACCGCCGTCGCCTTCCTGACGGGACTGCGCCAGGGAACGTTCAAAGAAGCGGCCGGTGGCGTTCGTGGTCTGCTGGATCTCCTGGCGGGCGACCTGCGAAATTGCTCGCACCTGCTCGGTGTATTCGGGAGTCTTCGGGGTCAGCGTCGCGAGGTGACCGACCCAAGTGTCGGCTCGGTGTTGCAGATCGAGCGCGGTTGCCGGGTCCATATCGGGAAGCATCGAGTGCGCCTTGGCGGGCTCCACTGCGCTGACCGGCGGTGTGGCTTCGATTGGTTCGAGCTCTTCAGGTGTCGGTGGCTGCAGCTTCTGGTTCATACATCACTCACTTCTGAGGTTTGTTAGGGCGGTCTGTTGATTCAAGCGGCTGGCTCAGATCAAGCACGGATTGCGTGCCGGACTGTTCGAAACGCATCTTCAAGAATGCCGTGTGTTCCTGGATGCTTTGCGTCTTGCCGCGCACAACGTCATTTTCGATCCGGTCAAGGACTTCCGAGAGCACCCCGAGCTGCTCATCCAGCGAAGCAACATTCTCTTCCACCTGTGCCTTCGAACCGGAGCCCGAAAACGAGGAATGCATCCGATCGTTTTCGATCGCGTGATTCACGATAGTCGGCAGATAGTCGGTGCCAAGCACGTGCAGCATGTGGATATCGCCATCGATCTGCTTACGCTGCTGGATTTCTTCCAAAGCACCGAGCGTGCGCAGTCGACCGAGGACCTGACCGATTCGCTCATCCACCCCGGTACTTGCCCACAGTGGTCGGCTCTGCAGCCTTCGCATCGCACTGTCCATCGCCGTGACTCGGGTTGCGACGGCAGTGAGGGCGTCTTCGACCGTCACCGGTACCACCGAAAGAATCTCGAGCTTTGGTGGCGCGGTGGGAGCAAGGAGAAGCCCGGTGCCGATGCCCACGGCGATTCCAATCCCGAGCCCCAGCGGCCACATCACGCCGAGGAAGAAAATGCTCGCCGCGGCGGCGGCAACCCCAGTGATGATGCCGAAGAAGCATCCTGCAATCAGGCGATTTGCCGGGCTCATAGATAGCCCCGAATCTCGCGGAAGGCGGCCGCGAGTGAGTCGCTCGTCGCGTCGAAGAGGCGGCCACCGGTGAGCTCGGCGATGGCCTCCATCTCTTCGCGGTTCGAGTCGCCGAACTGGACGGTGTACACAGGGATGGTTGCCGCTTCGGGATGCGTCCGTAGGTAATTCTCGTGCCAGGCTTCAAACTCAGCCAGGTCCATGCCCTCATTACTCTGCCCGTCGGTGAAGAGCACGATGGATGAAATCGAGCCGTCGCCTGCCCCTTCGGCAGCAAGCTCGTAGGCCTCCGCAAGCGTCGTGTACACCGAGGTACCGCCGACGGGTTCAAAGCCATCGATATGCTGGCCGATTTCGGCCATCGTGCTCTCATAGGCGGACTGGTCCGATGGCAGATCAAAGGTTTCGGTGGATTTGATCGAACTGGCGAACTCGAGGAAGGTGATTTGCTCTCTGGGCTGCAGTTTCAAGAAGGCATTTGTGCCTTCGGCTTCCACACCGGCAAGGACCCCGAGGGCCTCGTTGAGGTCCTCCATCCGATCGCCATCCATTGAACCGGACGTGTCGATCGCGAAAACCATATTCGAGGGTTTCTTTGCCTCGGCGAGCCAGGTCTCAAGGAGCGACTGCACGGTCTCAAGTTGGTTCGGGAAGGGCAGCTCAAAGACATTCGCATCCGCAGCTGGGGGAGTTGCGCTGGTGCGACGGTGCGTGTCCTGCGCGATCTGCTCCTGCACCTCGGCCGACAGCAAATAGTCGGTCATCAGGCCGAAATCCTCGGTGGTCTTTTCATCCGCACCGCGCAGCAACGCGAGCGGGTAGTCACTCGTGATCACACCATCCGAGGGGATCACGATCGTCAGCGGCTCACCGTCAACGGTCACATCCTGCAGCACCGATTCGTAGTTGAAGATGCCGTCTACCACGGTCGGGTCCGCAACAAACTTATCGAGTAGCCAGCCGGAGGAACCGGATGCGAGCTGTTGCCCCTTCGCAAACTGCTGCAGCGGTTGGGTGGTCGCCGCGATATCCGTCGGTTCGAGCACGGTACCGGTACCAGAGAGCGCGGTTGCGAGCTGTACGAGGGTGGTGAATCCCGAGTTCGATGAGATGGGACTTGTCATCCCGTAACTCAGCTCGCCGGCGTTTACCGCGTCGATGATTTCCTGCCAGGTGGGTGGTGCATCCGTCGACCAGCCGAGCGCACTCGCAACCTCGGGACGCAAGCCCAGCACCACTGGTGAGCGCATGATGGATTCGCTCGAAGTAATGAGATCGGCACCTCCCGGGAAGAGCGAGAGGTATCGGTTCGAGGGGAACCAGATGGCATCCCAGGCTAGATCCGCTTCGGCTTCGAGGAGTGCCTCGGTGCCGTCGAGCGTGCCAATGTACTCGAATTCGATCTCGATACCCGTGACTCGGGTCATCTCTTCCAGGATGGGTTCGAGGTCACGAACCTCCGAACCGGCGAGGATGCGGATCGGGTCACCCGAGCCGCCCACCATGCCGCAGCCGGCGAGCGCGAAGGGAAGCACAATGGCGAGCGCCAACGCCTTCACCAGTGCCTTCAACAGGGTCTTCATTGGGGAGTACCATCCTCGTTCGTGGTGACGCTGTCATCTGCCGGATCGACTTCTTCCGGGCGCGCGGGTGGCGCCCCGGAGAGGTCGTAGGCCGAACTGATTTGCGCGAGCAGCGCATCCAACACCTCATAGCTCGGCTCAACGGCGAGATTCACGAATTCTGAGGTGGTCGGATAATCCGTGAGCTGCTGCTTGTCCAGGAAGGTCTGGAAGGCTGCGGCGTTTTGTCCCTGTGGGCGGAAACCGTGTTCGGCCAGCAGTGTCGCGAGTTCCGGATCGGTCTCGAGCAGTTCCATGACCTCCTGCCCGGCTTCCGAGAAGGTGACACCGGTGTGGACCGAGAAAATCGACGGGGTCGGGTAGGCGAGCACCATGCCGTCTTGGATGCGCGAATTCTCGCCCAGCTGCTCCTCGAGGAACTGGCCCTCATAAATCATGACCATCGGCACGGCGCCCATGCCCTGCGAGAGATAGTCGTCGAAGGGAGCCGTCGAACTCGCTCCCGAATAGCCCTGCGAGATAAAGAGCTTGGTGAGTAGGTCCATGTGCGCATTCGCTTCGCTCGCACTTGAGACCACCGCATTGTTATTAAGCACATATGCGGCGAGAGAGAGGTACATTCCGGCGGAGTTGGACGTTCGCACATCGGTGGATGTAATGAGCACGCTGCGGGGTGAGTTATACGCGGTCGCAGCACCTTCGAGCTCATTCCACCGAATATCTTCTTCGACCAACTCGAGATAGGCGGCCATATCAAGATTCCACCGGCCGGATGCATCCTTCGACGCTGCGCCATTGGTCTCCAACAGCGTCATGATCGGTTCGAAGGTGGCGATCGCAAGGGGCGAGAAGAACGGTTTGTGGGTCGAGCGGACCGCGCTGCCGTGAGTGTTCGCGATATTTTCGGCGGCGATTTCGGATGCGGGGAAAGCGAAATCGTTTTCGGTCACGCCGTCGAGTGAAGCCATTCGCCAGGAGCCGGATTTTGTGACGCGCACGTCATAACCGTGGCTTTCAAAGACCTCTTGGACGGCCGGATCTTCAAAGAACGCGGCCTTTTCAGAGCTGACGACCCCCTCAACCACGGTGAGATTGAACTTAGGGCTGCCACCACGACCGATGCCGGTGAGTTGGATGACGAGGACTGCGATAATCCCCACCACAAGGAGGCCAATGCCAATGAAATGCGGTGTTCTGAGTTTCAACGAGGTGCTGCCTTCCCCAAGCCGGTGCCCGGCATTGCAGCAGTCGCGGGTGAACGTTAGGGAACCCGGAGGGAAACGAACGAGGGCTCAGCACGGTGTGCTGAGCCCTCGTTCGGTAGTTTTCAGTCTTAGAATGCCTTGATTCGCTGCTCGACGATCAAGTGAATGAGCGCGAACTTCTTGTCCTCAGTCACCGTGGCAAGTGCCTTTTCGACAGCCGCGGGAACATCAGCATCCTTTTCCACCCGGATACCGACACCACCGAATGCCTCTGCGAACTTCGCAAAGTCGGGGTTCTTCAGCTGGGTACCCGAGACGCGTCCGGGGTAGTCGCTTTCCTGGTGGGTGCGGATGGTTCCGTACTCCTGGTTGTCCATCACGATAACCAGTGGAGTTGCACCGTACTGTGCGGCCGTGGCAAGTTCCTGGCCGTTCATGAGAAATTCACCGTCTCCGGCGATGGACACTACAACCCGGCCCGGGTAGTTGAGCGAGGCAGCAACCGCCGAGGGGATGGAATAACCCATGGATCCGTTACGAGCGGAGATCATCGAAGCGTACTGACGGGTGGGGAAGTAGCGGTGCGCCCAGTTGGTGTGCTCGCCCGCACCGAAGGTGATCATCGCATCCTCGGGGAGGCGCTCCACAAGGTTTGCCATCAGCGTGGCCATCTTGGCTTGACCCTCCGAAGGCTCGGCCGGTGGCAGTGCCGACCACTCTTCCTGCGACTTGCGCAGGCCTTCAGTCCAGTCACGCCAGGAGTCACGCATCGGCAGGTCCATGCGCACGAGGTCGCGCACGAAGCTGACCGGCTTCGCGGTGATCTGGTGCGAGATGGGGCCCGAGCGACCGCGCAAGGAGGTGTCAATCGTCACAATGAAGTTGCGCTGGTTCCAGTTCTGGCGACCGGTAAAGCCCGAGGTGATGACGTCACCGGGGACCGTTCCCACGAAGACGATCAAGTCGGTGTCTTCCATCAGGCCGTTGGAGAAGTTCGGTCGCCCGTAGCCGAGGGGGCCAACGTAGGAAGGCGAATCAAACGGCACGATGCCCTCACAGCGCCATTCAACCGCGGCTGGAAGTGAGTGTTCCTCGAGCCACTTGGTGAGCTCTCGCGCGGCCTCGTCCGTCCAGTCGTTACCACCGGTTACGAACAGCGGACGCTCCGATTCCAGGAGCGAATCACGCAGCGATTTCCAGTCCGTCACCGTCATACCGCCGGTAGCCACGGGGATTTGCGGGTGAATCGGGGTGTCGACGATTTCCTTAATGACGTCCTCAGGCAAACCGACGACCACCGGTCCCGGGCGGCCGGCCGAAGCGGCGAACATTGCTTCGGCGACGATTTCACTGGCACGGTTCGGGTGGTCGAGGACCATCACACGCTTGGCACCGGACTCAAACCACTGCTTGGGGTCGAACTCCTGGAAGGCTTCCTTTTCGCGGTGCTCGAAGGGGATCAAGCCCACAAAGAGGACCATCGCGGTGGAGTCCTGCCACGCGGTGTGCAAACCGACGTGCGCGTTCGCTGCTCCCGGCCCACGCGTAACCATCGCGACACCTGGAACATCCAGCAGCTTGCCATCTGCCTCGGCCATGTACGCCGCGCCACCCTCGTGTCGGCAGACGACCGTCTCTATAGAGGAGTCGTGGAGGCCGTCGAGTACATCGAGATAACTCTCGCCCGGAATCACATACACGCGCTTAACCCCGTGGGATTCGAGCGTTTCAACAATGGCGTGACCAGCCGACTTGTGCTGGATGGGCTGATTCATTTTTTCGGTGACTACGTCAACCGTCGGAATGACTCCGGTTGCAGGCGCTTGCATATCTCACTTAATCCTAGGTACATCGTTGTAGGTACTGGAACATTGTGACACCAGATGTCAAATCTAGTAAATCCAAACGTTCCAACTATGCAGATGACCAAGCCATAGCGTTCGCAAGTGTGCTATGAGCAGGATTCTTTGTCTGGCCACGCCTCAGCGCTGCGAACCATTTTTCGCTCGGGATCTAAGACGTCGAGCCAGGCATCGGAGAGCCGAATGAGGCCATCAATCTGTTTTTCGGTGAGCGGGTCGAATACCAGTTCTCGAACCTTGGTGACGTGGCCGGGAGCAGCCGCAACAAGGGCCGCCATGCCAGCGTCGTTCAGCACCACATCGGTTGCACGAGCATCATGTTCATTGGGTTCACGAGCGACAAAACCGGCCTTCTCGAGCCCCGAGATCACGCGTGAAAGGCGAGGTAGCGTGGTATTGGTGAGGGTTGCCAGGCGCTTCATCTGCACGCGTCGTTGCGGGGTTTCAGAAATCATTGCCAGGGCGTAGTACTCGGTGTAGGTGAGACCCGAATCGTGGCGGAGTTGCGCATCAATGGTGGAGGGCAGGAGCTCGAGTACCGCGACTAAGCGCATCCATGCGCCGCGTTCTCGATCATTCAGCCAACGCGGTTCTTCCTCGTGAATCATGGAGCTTACTTTAGTCATCTCGATCGGCTGCGGTTGCCTCATCCATGAGGGGGAGTAGCCGATTCCGCGCGACATCACGCAGAACGATGGAGGTGGAAGTTCGTGAGACCGCGTGGAGCCGGGCGATTTTGTCGATCACCCGCTGCAGATCTGAGTTGGATCGAGCGACGATCCGCAGCAGTACATCCCAGGGGCCTGCCATGGTGGAGAAGTCAATGACTTCCGGAATGTCAAGTAGGTCGTCGTGCAACCCACTATGCCCGACTCGCTGATCAATTTGTAACATTGTCATCGCTTGCACCGGAAAGCCCATGGGCTCAGGAGCCAACTTCGGCACGATATCAACGAGAATACCCCGATCACGCATGCGATTCAGTCTCGCCTGTATGGTCGGTCGGGCAACTCCGAGTTCCCGCGCTGCCGACAGCACACTCACGCCCGGTTGCTCGGTAAAGAGCTCAATGATCGAATAGTCGAGACGGTCCATGTTCCTAGTACTCCGTTGTACTTCAATTTGGCAACAGTGTTGTAAGAATGTACAACCCATTATGAGTATTGGCCAACTCACTGATAGTTTCATTCGATAACAACAAACTTGAGAAGCATCTCATTCTGACAAAGGAGTCCCAATGAAGCGCACTTCGAAGTTCCTAGGCGGTATCGCCTTAATGGCTGCCGCGTCACTCACCCTTGCCGGGTGTGCTGGCGGCGGTACCCCTGCTGGCACTGAGGATGCCTCGGGCGGCGAAGGCGAGAGCTACACGATCGGAATTTCGCAGCTCGTGCAGCACGCGGCACTTGACGCTGCGGCGGAAGGCTTCGAGCAGGCCTTCGTTGACGCTGGAATTGATGCCACGTTCGATGTGCAGAACGCGAACGGTGAGCAGGCCACCGCGGTGACGATTGCCAACACCTTCGCCTCGGATGCCAATATCGATCTCGTGCTCGCAATCGCCACCCCAGCGGCCCAGGCTGCGGCCCAGGCAATTACGGACAAGCCGGTGCTGTTCACTGCGGTAACTGACCCGGTGTCGGCCGAACTCGTGGCCTCAAATGAGGAGCCGGGCGGCAATGTCACCGGCACGAACGACATGAACCCCGTGGCTGACCAGATCAAGCTCATCCAGGAAGTCCTGCCGGACGCTTCCAGCATCGGCGTGGTCTATTCCTCCGGCGAGGTCAACTCGCAGATCCAGGTTGATATCGCCAAGGAAACGGCGGAAGAGCTCGGTATCGAGGTCAAGGAGGCCACGATCACCGCGGTTGGTGAGATTCCCACGGCGCTGCAATCGCTCGGTGATGTGGATGCAATCTACGTTCCTACCGACAACATGGTTGTCTCCGGCTTTGAGACGGTTGTGCAGCACGCGGAACAGAACCAGATCGCGCTGTTCGCCGGTGACACCGCCACAGTTGAGCGCGGGGCGATTGGCACGCTCGGCCTGAACTACGAGAAGCTCGGTTACCAGACGGGTGAAATGGCGATCAAGATCCTCACTGAGGGTGCTGACCCCGCCACCATGCCGGTTGAATCGCAGACTGAATTCGAACTGTACCTCTCGCCCTCTGCAGCGGAAGCGCAGGGTGTAGAAATTCCGCAGGCGGTACTCGACCGCGCGGATACGGTCGTCGAGTAGTTGACTGGATCGGCGCCCGGAAACAGTGATCCTGTTACCGGGCGCCGGTGTTGTCAGAAAGGACAATCGTCATGATTGGCGCATTTGAACTCGGCATCATCTATGCCGTTGTCGCACTCGGCGTGTATCTCACGTTCCGCGTTCTCAATTTTCCAGACCTTACGGTGGACGGTAGCTTCACGACGGGCGGGGCTACCGGAGCGACCCTCATCACCCTCGGTCTCGACCCAGTCACGTCCACGCTGATCGCTTTTGTTGTCGGTGCTCTCGCGGGCTGCATCACCGGGCTACTACATACCAAAGGCAAGATTGACGGTCTGCTCGCGGGAATCCTCACCATGATCGGACTGTGGTCGATCAACCTTCGAATCATGGGGGTTTCGACGTTCGACCCGGAAACCGGTGGCGGTATCAGCTCCGGTTTGGCGAACGTGTCACTGCTGCGTTCGGACACGGTATTCACCCCGCTTCGCGAAGCAGGTCTGCTCGGTACCTGGTTTGGGCCGCTCATGCTGTTCGTGGGTGTAATCCTGCTGAAACTCATCATTGACTGGTTCCTCGCGACGGACCGCGGCCTTGCGCTGCAGGCCACCGGTAACAACGAACAAATGATCCGTTCTCTGGGTGCCAATACCGATAACCAAAAAATCCTCGGGCTCGCGCTCTCAAACGGACTGGTTGCCGCCGGCGGATCCCTCGTCGCGCAGTACCAGGGCTTCGCAGATATCTCGATGGGTATCGGTTTGATCCTGATCGGGCTCGCCTCGGTCATCATCGGTCAGGCGTTGTTTGGCAATAACCGCGTATGGCTTGCCACGCTCGGTGTCGTCATCGGTGCACTGCTGTACCGCCTGATCATCTTCGTTGCGCTCACCTACGGTGGCCTGAACCCGAACGACATGAAGCTGATCACCGCAATCATCGTGATCATCGCGCTGCTGTTGCCACGCTTCGGATTGGGTGGCCGACTTTCCGGTCTCTTCCGTACCGCGAGTACCGGTGGTACCACGCATCCGCCCTCGCCGGATGCCGAACCGGTCGCCGCTGGCGCCGCCGCTGACGCATCCACCGCATCCGCGCCCGAAGGAGGGCAGCGATAATGCTCGAACTGCAAAACATCTCGAAGACCTTCTTCCCCGGAACCGTGAATGAACGCCGGGCGCTCGTGAACCTCAGCCTGCGCCTCGAAAAAGGTGACTTTGTTACCGTGATCGGCTCGAACGGTGCCGGTAAGTCCACGGTGCTGAACGCGATCACGGGTCGGCTCAAGATCGACTCGGGCGATATCCTCATCGACAACGTGTCTGTGCGCCGATGGCCGGACTACAAGCGGGCCCGGTTCTACGGCAGGGTCTTCCAGGACCCAATGGCCGGCACCGCACCGGATCTGACGATTGAGCAGAATCTCGCGCTCGCCCTGCAACGAGGCAAGGGCCGGGGGCTAGCACTAGGGCTCAATTCGAAACGTCGTGCCTTCTTCAAAGAAGAACTCGAGGCACTCGGTCTGGGACTGGAAAACCGACTCTCTGCCCGCGTTGGACTGCTGTCTGGTGGGCAGCGACAGGCTCTGTCACTGCTGATGGCAGGTTTCACCCAGCCGAGCATCCTGCTGCTGGATGAACACACCGCGGCGCTTGACCCGCAGCGTGCCGCGCACGTGACGCAGCTGACCGAACGGATTGTTGGTGAGTCTGGCCTGACCACACTGATGGTGACCCACAACATGGAGCAGGCGATCGCGCTTGGTAATCGACTGATCATGTTGCATGAGGGGCAGATCATCCACCAGCTCGAGGCGGAAGAAAAGAAGAAGGCGACGGTCGAGGACCTCCTCGAACGCTTTGCCAATATCAAGGGCGCAGTGCTTTCCGACAAGCAGATGCTCGGATAGCAACCGCAAATAACGGCGAAGGGCCGTGACTCCACTCACGTGGGGTCACGGCCCTTCGCCGTTGCGTTAGTGCGAAGTTTGAGTCCGCACGGTACTGCTACTTCGAGTCGTCCTCGTCCTCGTCGAGGTCTTCCTCGAACTCATCGTCCGACTCGAGCTCGTCGATCCACTCATCGATCAGGTCTTCGGCATCGTCTTCATCCACGGCGACTTCGATATCGACAGTGCCGCCACCCCAAATGCGCGCCGACATCTTGACCGCGTCGGTGTCAACCGCAGCGTCATGAACCTGCTCTTCGAATTGCTGAGCAATTTCGTTGGCTTCGTCTTCACTATTGGCTTCGATGACCAAACCGGTTGTGACTTCATAGCGCATGAGTACGGCATATTTCGCCATGGCAGCATCCTCTCGATCGCGACGCCTCGTGCACCGCTGACTCTGACGCTAGCGCGCAAATTGACCTGCGACAAGCATTCGGGCGCGGCTAGTCTTGGGTGCGTATCCTGGCGGCATGTCCGATGTAATTGCCAGTGCAGTCAGCCAATTCTCTCCGACGCTCGATCGCGAGGAGAATCTCGCTACGCTTCGTGCCCATGCCGCCATGGCGGTCGAGCGGGGCGCGAAGCTTCTTGTGGCGCCCGAATACGCTTCGGCGTTTGCCAAAGAGCAGGGTGATTGGATGCACGAGCACGCTGAGCCACTCGATGGGCCATTCCTCAGCGGGGTCGCGCAAATCGCTCGGGACTTGGGCATCGCGATCATTGCCAGCCTGCTCGAAACGGCGGAAGACGGGACGACCAAGCCCTTCAATACGGTCTTTGCGGTATCGGTGGCTGGTGAGCTGCTCGGCAGTTACCGCAAGGTGCATCTCTATGACGCCTTTGGTGCGGGGGAGAGCCAGTGGCTTTCCGCGGGGGATGCAGCTGCTGCGCCGGTCGTGGTCGAGATCGAAGGATTTCAAGTGGGCCTGCAGACGTGCTATGACCTTCGGTTCCCGGAGGTGAGCCGCCGGCTGATCGACGCCGGCGCGGAGATTCTCGCGATTCCGGCTGAGTGGGTGCGAGGTCCGCTAAAGGAATTTCACTGGCTCACGCTGCTGCAGGCACGCGCGATTGAGAACACGGTATACGTGATTGGCGCGGATCAGGCTCCACCGGTGGCGGTTGGCCGCTCGGCGATCATCGACCCTCGCGGTGTGGCGCTGGCGCAACTCGGCAGCGAGGCTGGCATCGCCGTAGCGTGGCTCGAGCGAGACACCCTCGAGCAGACCCGAAAGCAGAACCCGGCGCTTGCGCTTCGACGCTACGGCGGGGCAGAAGTCATCCCTGCGAGTGAGTGAGATCCACGGCCAGGCGAGAGGAAACGTCGTGAGTCCTTGCTAGCGTATTCGGAATGAGTACTGAGGCTGAGTGGAAGCACGAGCAAGACACTGACACGACCTCGCAGGAGAGCGCGATGACCTCGAAGCACGATGAAACGGTCTCACCTGCCGTTGACGCGGAGGAACAAGGGGACGACGTTGCGCTGCGCTTGAACGGCCTCACGAAGCGCTTTGGCCGCACGACGGCCGTGGAGGACATCAGCTACACGGTGCAGCGGGGCTCTTTTTCAAGCATCGTTGGCCCAAACGGCGCCGGAAAGACGACGACACTGTCGATGATTTCGGGGCTGCTCCCGCCCTCTTCGGGAAGTGTGGAGGTACTCGGTGATGATGTCTGGCGTGACCGGCAGGCCGCTCAGCAGCGCATCGGTACCCTGCCGGACCGGTTGCGGATGTTCGAGCAGCTCACCGGGGCCCAATACCTTTCCTATGTGGGCTCGATTCGCGGTCTCAAGAAGCAGGAAGTACTCGAACGTACCGAGAACCTGATTGACGCTTTCGACCTGCGTGACAATGTGAACCGTTTGGTGGTCGACTACTCCTCGGGCCTGCGGAAGAAGCTAGGGCTCGCGGCCACCCTCATCCACAACCCCGAGTTGCTGGTTCTCGATGAGCCGCTGGATGCGATTGACCCGGTTTCGGCGAACACGATCGTTGAGGTGCTGGAGACCTTCACCGAACGCGGCGGCACAGTGCTGCTGTCCAGCCACTCGATGGATTTCGTGCAGCGTGTGTGCGATCACATCGCGGTGATCGTCGACGGTCAGCTGATCGCCGAAGGTGACATGGATGAGGTCCGCGGTGAGCTGACCCTGGAGGAACGGTTTCGCCACATCGTGCGCGGGCCGGAAGAGTCGGAGGGCTTGGATTGGCTCGACATCTCGTTTCGCTGAGTTGGCGGAGTATCGCCCAGTCGTTTTCTCGGCGCGGACAGGTGCGCAGCAGTGCCTGGTTAGCGTTGATTCTGCTCGCCGTTGGCGTGGCAATCGTGGTGGCGACGCTGGTGCTGCTCGACGAAGTGCCGTTAGCCACCGACCAATTGCTTCGGGGCCTCCTGGTGGGTGCGTTGGGCATCGGATGCTTTGCGACCGGCGCGATTACGCACGCCGGTGATCCCCTCGATGAGCGCGCGGTTGCGCTGACGGGGAAGTCTGCGGCCTCCGCGACGGTGGGCACGCTGCTGGCGAGTGCTTTTACCCCGGCACCCCTGGTGATTCTTGCGCTGGCGGCGGTGGTTGTCACCATGTCGGTAGAGTCGGCAGTCTCCTGGCTGTCCCTGGTCGCAACCGTATTGATTTGGTTAACCTGGCTGTTCCTTGCGCGGCTCGGGGTACGAGCGGGACGGGGACTGAGCGGCCATCGTTGGGGTCGAGAAGTAGGTCGTCTTGCGGGCTATTGCGTGCTGCTCGTATTTGCACCGCTCGTATACGCGCTCATTTTCTTACCCTGGCGAGAGGCCCTCGAGGTGGGTGGCCAAGCCGTCACCGGTGCGATGGAATGGCTGCCGCCCGCAAGCATGCTGATGATCGGCGCCGCCGAGGATCCGCTCACGCCGGTACTCTCCTCGTTGGCGCTGGTGCTCGTGTTGTTCATCCTCGAGGTGAGCTTCGGGGTGTATGCCGCGCGCCGTGCCATGCGGGACGTCACCCCCGGTGGCAGCACGCGACTTGGGGTATTCCGAAGTGCGGCCGGGTCGGGAACTAGGGCTGTTGCCGCGCGCATCGGCCTGGCCTGGTTACGCGACGGCCGATACGGGGTCGTGCTGTCAACGGTGATTTTGCTGCCCATGTTGTTCGTTATTCCAATTGCGATTGGCGGCCTGCCTCTCGAATGGCTATCGCTATTGCCGGTGCCCGTGTTCGCATTCCTGCTCGGCTGGGCTCTGCACAACGACACCGCCTACGATTCGACCGCGCTCTGGTTGCATGTGACCAGTGGGATGCGCGGCATTGTTGACCGTTTGGGTCGCTCGATCCCGGTGCTGATTTTCGGCACGGTAGTGCTCGTTATCGGCGCGGGGGTAACGACCTGGTTCTCGGGCAGTGGCATTGGCGGCCTGGTGGTCCTCGGTACCGGCCTTGCGTTGCTTGGCAGTTCTGTTGGTGGTTCCGCGATCATGTCAGCTTGGCGACCCTATCCGGTAGCGAGGCCCGGTGATTCTCCCTTCTCGCAGCCGCTGCGCAGTTGGGGAGATGCACTGGTGATGCATCCGCTTGCGGGGTTCATTGAAATCGTCCTCTGCGGCCACGTGATATGGCTTGCCATTACGACAATCACTGCGGGCAGCTGGGCGTTCGCCTGGGCAACTCTGAGCATCGGGGTCGCCACGGGTGCGCTCCTGTGCCTGGTCGGGATGTTCCTCGGTGGCGCGGTCTTCGGGAAGCGGAGTTGGAAACTGTTGGAGTTCGCGCAGAGCTACTAAGCATGCTCACGGCGCAGCGCTACTCGTTTTTCCGTGATGCCTCGTAGACTGGTGGGTATGGCTTCCGACAACCCGACCTTCAGTCCAGACTCGCCCGCGGGTGGCACCGACGTGCTCGATCGCGAGCTCGAGAAGCTCCTCGAAGACGAGCAAATCGATGAGGGCGACCACGATAAGTTCGCCCACTACGTCCGCAAGGAAAAGATCACCGAGTCCGCGATCACCGGCAAACCGGTCCGCGCACTGTGCGGCAAGAAATGGCTCCCGAACTCGAACCCGGACCGCTTTCCGATCTGCCCCGACTGCAAGCGCATTTACGAACGGATGCGCGGCTAGGCGTGAGCGATCTTCTGACGGGCAACGACGACCGATCACCGCGCGAACGCGTACAGCATCAGATCGACCACGACGCCGCGGTGCAGTGGCTTGGCATCGAGTTTCTCGAGGTCACTGAAACCGGCGTCACGGTGCGGATGCCGGTGCGAGATGAAATGCGTAATGGCTTCGGCATCGTGCACGGTGGATTTCCGTATCTGCTTGCCGATACCGCCTTCGCGTTCAGCGGGACCGCATCGGGCACACCGATGGTGACCCATCAGTCCAACACCACATATACCGCTCCCGCCCGAGGTGAATTCCTTGAGGCGACCTCGAGCATCCAACACCGCTACGGTCGCAACGTGATCTGCGAGGTGACCGTGCGAGACGAAGACGGCACTGTCGTGGCGTACTTGTCCATGCACGGTGTCATTTCGAAGAAGGTCGCGAGCACCGATAATTCGAAGCTCGCGAAGTAACCGACCCTGCTAGGCCAGCGAGGTGTTCCCGTGTTCGTCGATGTAGTACGTCGCGAGGGCGGGTTCACCGCGGCCGAGGCGCAGCGCCGTGCGGGGGAGCTCTGCGATCGCTTTGGCGTTGTGCTCCCGGGCGAGCTGCACGCCCTCGGGGCCGATCCACTGGCGGTCCAAGACACCGTCGACGACAAAGTCCACGTAGAGCGGTCGGTCATCCTCGTCACCGACGGGCATGCCACCGACTGAAAGCAGCTCGGCGGAAGCCACGCCATTGTCGCGGCGGCGCACCGGGTACTTCAGCCCGCCCACCGAGTGCTTGCCGGGGGAGGCCTTAGCCACCGGCACCCAGTTCCCTGAGTCATCCTTGCGGGCCACAAGCTTGTAGACCATGCCGGATGCGACGGCGCCAGATCCCGTCACCACGCTGGTACCAACACCGTAGGAATCTACGGGGGAGGCGGCAAGCGCGGCAATCGCGTATTCATCGAGGTCATTGGTGACGGTGATCTTCGTGTTCACGGCGCCGAGGTCGTCAAGCTGATCGCGGACCTCGCGCACCTGCACGGGGAGGTCACCGGAGTCGATGCGTACGCCACCGAGTTCGGTGCCGCCGGCAGCAATCGCATTCCGTACACCCTGCTCAACGTCGTAGGTGTCGACGAGCAGGGTTGTGTCGGTGCCGAGCGCGGCGACCTGCGCCTTGAAGGCTTCCGGTTCGGATTCGTGCAGTAGCGTCCAGGAGTGTGCCGCGGTGCCCATTGTCGGCACTCCCCAGGTCCGGCCCGCCTCAAGGTTCGAGGTTGCCGAGAAACCAGCAATGTACGCGGCGCGGGCGGCGGCTACGGCACTGCGCTCACCGGTGCGGCGCGAGCCCATTTCTGCGAGCGGTCGACCGCCGGCAGCCGAGACCATCCGTGCCGCGGCGGATGCGACAGCCGAGTCGTAGTTGTAGACACTCAGGAAGAGCGTTTCGAGAATGACTCCCTCGGCGAAGGAGGAACGAATCTCGAGCAGCGGTGACTGCGGGAAATACACCTCACCCTCGCGGTAACCGCGGATCGAACCGGAGAATTTGTAGTTCGCGAGCCACTCGATGGTGTTGGGGCTGACGACCTTGTTGTCGCTGAGGAACTGGAGCTCTGCATCCGAGAATCGGAAGTGCTGCAGCAGCTCGAGCGCGCGGCCAATACCGGCGTTCACGCCGTAGCGGCGATCATTTGGCAGTTTCCGGGCAAAGAGCTCGAAGACGCATTCGCGGTCCGCGGTGCCATCGTGCATTGCCGCATCAACCATGGTGAGTTCGTAGTGGTCCGTCAGTAGGGCCGTGGATTCGGTGGTGGCCGGACGGACATTGCTGGTGCGCTTCGCGGGATCCTGCGTCATGGCCACAAGCATAACCAGGCAGGCGGCGTAGGATCTCTAAGCGTGAGTAGTGCACCAATCGGAATTTTTGACTCGGGCGTCGGCGGCCTGACTGTGGCTCGGGAAATCCGTGCCCAGCTGCCGCGCGAATCGATCTCCTATGTTGGCGACACCGCCCATTCTCCCTACGGCCCCAAATCCATCGCGCAGGTGCGGGAATACTCGCTCGAGATCCTCGATGAGCTCGTGGATGAGGGCGTGAAGATGCTCGTGATCGCGTGCAACACCGCTTCGGCGGCCATGCTGCGGGATGCGCGGGAGCGATATAGCGTGCCCGTGGTCGAAGTGATCGTCCCCGCCGTGCGGGCGGCAATGCATTCGACGCAGTCCGGCCGGGTCGGGGTAATCGCGACCGAAGCAACCATCGGCTCGCGCGCCTATCAGGATGCGTTTGCCGCGGCGGTAAACCTCGAACTCACCGCGCAAGCGTGCCCGGCATTTGTGGACTATGTCGAGCGCGGTGACACCACCAGTCCCGAGCTTGTCGCACTCGCGCAGCAGTATCTCGCGCCGTTACAGGAGGCGCAGGTCGATACGGTAGTACTCGGATGCACGCACTACCCCTTTCTTAAGGGTGTGATCGGCTACGTGATGGGCCCGGATGTCACGCTGGTATCCAGTGACGTGGAAACCGCGCAGGACGTGTACCGAACACTGGCAACTGAAGGACTCCTCAACCCCGGGGACACCCCACCCACCTATAGTTATCGGGCCACAGGAGCCAATACCGATGCCTTTGTGACCCTGGCGAACCGATTCCTCGGTTCGGATATTCGCCATGTCGAGCGACTCGTGACCGGTCGCATCCCGCAAATCCGCGGCTAACCGCATCCCTCAACGACCAACCCTCAAACTGCAAGGAGCATTAATGACCAACCGTGCCGATGGACGTGCACTTGATGAACTTCGTCCCGTCACAATCGAACGTGGCTGGAGTGCGCAGGCCGAAGGTTCGGCGCTGATTTCCTTCGGGAACACCAAGGTGTTGTGCACGGCATCCTTCACCCCGGGGGTGCCGCGCTGGCTGACCGGTAAGGGCACCGGTTGGGTCACGGCGGAATACGCCATGCTGCCGCGCGCGACGAATGAGCGCTCGCAGCGCGAAGCCGTCAAAGGCAAAGTGGGTGGCCGCACGCACGAGATTTCTCGGCTGATTGGCCGCTCGCTGCGTGCCGCGATCGACATGAAGGCGCTCGGGGAAAACACGATCGTGCTCGACTGTGACGTGCTGCAGGCCGACGGTGGCACCCGCACGGCGGCGATTACCGGTGCGTTTGTGGCACTTGCTGACTCGATCGAGTGGGCGCGCGGGCAGAAGCACATTACTCGCAAGGCGGAAGTGCTCAAGCACTCGGTGTCTGCGGTTTCGGTGGGCATCATTGATGGTGTGCCGATGCTCGATCTGCCCTATGAAGAAGACGTGCGGGCGGACACCGATATGAACGTCGTGATGACCGGCAACGGGAAGTTCGTTGAGGTGCAGGGCACCGCCGAGCAAGAGCCGTTTGATGGGGCGGAACTCAACGAACTGTTGGCGCTGGCGATCAAGGGCAATGCTGACCTCGCGCGCATCCAGGCG
Organism: Gulosibacter chungangensis; assembly: GCF_008831155.1. Lineage (GTDB taxonomy): Bacteria > Actinomycetota > Actinomycetes > Actinomycetales > Microbacteriaceae > Gulosibacter > Gulosibacter chungangensis. Next base: position 155,660 of record NZ_WBKB01000003.1, read on the forward strand.
GGGGTGCTGTCCCAGTGAGCCCAGCCAAACGCCGCGTCGTGCTTGCGACCAAAAACGAGCACAAGATTGAAGAGCTCCGGCGCATCCTGAGCCAAAGCCTGCCAACGCTGGAACTGATTGGCTATGACGGTCCCGCGCCGATTGAATCGGGCCTGAGCTTTGCCGAGAACGCGCTGATCAAGGCGCGGGCTGCTGCGATCTACACGGGACTACCGTCGATTGCCGATGACTCGGGAATCTCAGTCAACGTCCTCGGTGGGATGCCCGGAATTTTCTCGGCACGGTGGTCCGGGCCGGATCGCAGCGACGTCGACAACTGGAAGCTGCTGCTGTGGCAGTTGCAGGACGTGCCCGACTATGCTCGCGGTGCGAAGTTCGTCGCCGCCGCGGCTCTCGTCGTGCCGGGGCGGATGGAGGACTCGGTGCTCGGGGAGTGGCCCGGCACGATTCTGCGCGATGCCCGCGGAGAAGGTGGCTTCGGGTATGATCCGATCTTCTGCCCCGACGGTTCGACTCGTTCGGCCGCGGAGATGCTTCCCGAGCAGAAGGATGCGCTAAGTCACCGCCGCCGAGCCTTCGATGCATTGGTTCCCGTCCTAAAATCTTCGCTCGTACTGTAGATGTGCGGGGTTTGACCGCCGTTCTGTTGCGTTTTGCTGCAGAGCGGCGGTTTTCGTAATGGGTCATGCTGAGCGTATTGCCGGGCTTCGTGGCCTACTGTTGGGCCAAGATATCGCTCATTGCAGAGAGGATTCACGGTGACGAACCGCGAACAGCCTTCACAGATTAATCCCATGCTCCAGCGAAACGGTGAATCCGTCACGCTCAATTAGCATCGCCTTGCCGATACCGGGCTCGGTCCCATCACTGCCCGCGATGCGGTCCGGGATGAAACCATGCTCGACGGCAATGCGCGTCTGAACCTCGCAACGTTTGTCACCACCTGGATGGACGACGAGGCCCGCGAGCTTTACACCGACTCCTTCGATAAGAACATGATCGATAAGGACGAGTACCCGCAGACCGCTGCAATCGAGCAGAACTGCCAGCGCATCCTCGCCGATCTCTGGCACGCGCCGGACCCGGACAGTTCTCCCGCGACCTCGACCGTCGGCTCGAGCGAGGCCTGCATGCTCGGCGGGCTCGCGCTCAAACGCCGCTGGCAGCATGCCCGCGAGGCTGCGGGGAAGGACACCGGCCGACCGAACCTTGTGATGTCGAGTGCCGTGCAGGTGTGCTGGGAGAAGTTCTGTAACTACTTTGAGGTCGAACCGCGCTTCGTGCCGGTAAGTGACGAGCATCCCTTCCTGGACGGCTCGCAGCTCGACGAGTTTGTCGATGAAAACACGATCGGTGTCGTCGCGATCATGGGCGTGACCTACACGGGCGCGTATGAGCCGGTGGCTGAGATCTCGGCGGCGCTGGATGCGATCGAAAAGGAACGGGGCTTGGATGTGCCGATTCACGTGGACGGTGCCTCGGGCGGCATGATCGCGCCATTTCTGCAGCCCGAACTGGAATGGGACTTCCGGATTCCGCGGGTCGCGTCGATCAACACTTCAGGGCACAAGTATGGCCTCGTCTACCCGGGCCTGGGTTGGATCGTATGGCGCGATGAGGATGCGCTGCCGGAGTCGATGGTCTTCCGCGTCAGCTACCTCGGTGGTGATATGCCGACGCTCGCGCTGAACTTCTCGCGTCCCGGGGCGCAGGTGCTGCTGCAGTTCTACCTGTTTGTGCGCCTGGGTCGGGAGGGCTACACCCAGGTGCAGCAGGTGAGCCAGGATGTGGCGCTGCACCTGTCGAGCGGGATGGGCGCGATGGATGCGTTTGAACTCGTCAGCGATGGCAGCACGATTCCGGTATTCGCGTGGCGGTTGAAGGGGGATAAGGAGCGGAATTGGACGCTCTACGATCTCTCCGATCGATTGCGGATGCGCGGCTGGCTGGTGCCGGCATATCCGCTGCCGGATAACCTCACCGACCGCACCGTGCAGCGCATCGTGGTGCGTAACGGCCTCTCGATGGACCTCGCAGAGTCGCTGCTGGAAACCATCCGTGAGGAGACGAAGTACCTCGAGTCGCTCACGACACCGTTGCCGGATTCCACCCAGCACGGGTCGTTCAATCACTAGGTGTTCTTCCCAAGGAGGTTGTGTGCAGCGTGGGCAGGTGAAATGAGGTGAGGACCTCCGGTATCGATATGGGTAACCACACCTACTCGATTCCACGGAGGTCCTCGTGTCCCACATTACCCATGCCAACGCCAAGCTCACCCCTGCGGGCAGGCTTGCAATGGTCCAAGCGGTTGTCATTGACGGATGGACCCAAGCACGCGTCGCCGAACGGTTCCAAGTCGCTCGCGGCACGGTCTCGAAATGGGTAGCCCGGTACCGCACCGGCGGTGAGACTGCGCTGCAGGATCACTCTTCACGCCCGCATCGGTCACCAAACCAGACGCCGGTACGCACCGAACGGCGGATCATCGGGCTCCGGGTGAACCGTCGATGGGGGCCGCACCGGATCGCGTACCACCTGCACTTGCCACAATCGACCGTCTCGAAAGTGCTGGCTCGCTATCACGTGCCGCTGCTGGCACATATCGATCTGAACACCGGAGTGCGTGTACGCAAGCCCAAACCGGTGCGGTACGAACACGAGCATCCGGGCGATCTGGTGCATGTCGATGTGAAGAAACTGGGCCGGATCCCCGATGGTGGCGGCTGGCGTACCCTGGGCCGGGAACAGGGCAACAAGAAGCGCAGCGGTGCCGGCTATTCGTATCTGCATTCCGCGATCGATGACCACTCCAGAGTGGCTTACTCCGAGATCCTTGACGATAAGCGCAAACACACCGCTGCCGGGTTCTGGAAACGCGCGAACGCCTACTTCAACAGCCTCGGGATCAGCGTGAAACGAGTGCTGACCGACAACGGTTCCTGCTACCGGTCACACGTGTTCAACAACGCGCTCGGTGAACGGGTGAAACACAAGTACACCCGCCCGTATCGACCGCAAACTAACGGGAAGATCGAACGGTTCCACCGCACCCTCGCGTTCGAATGGGCCTACACCCGTCACTACGATTCCGACGCGGCCAGAGCTGCTACCTATCAGGCATGGATCCACAACTATAATCACCACCGACCCCATACCGCTCTCGGAGGTAAATCACCCATCGACCGTGTCCACAACGTCAATGGGAAGAACAGCTAGGCGACCGCACCACGCGGACCTTTCGCACCCACCCTTGTCGCGGCCACATCCCGTTCCAGCAACTCGATGACCTCCTGGATTGCGGCATGGTGTGCCTGCGCGATCAGCGCTTGGGTTCCTCCGTCGGCGACGGCCCACAGGGTTGAGACGGATTTCGGGACGGAGAACGTGAGATCGAAACCAGCGACAGGCGCACCAGTCGGCTTCGCCGCTTCCTCGCCCTCGATCAACCCGACCTGCGTCGCGCGCTCGTCAGCAGAGAGAGCATCGGGGAGGTTCTCGACGCGACGCTGCACGCGCTCCGTAGCGGTGGCGAACTTCCGGTAGGGGCGACCAAGCTGCTCGCCCGTGGTCGGGTCCTGCCCGTGACCCATAAGGCGCCGCAGCTGCTCCTCAGACACAGAATCCCCGCTAGAGAGATCGCCGGAGATCCCTGAAGGCCCGACCCGATCCATGTGCCGGGTGGGGTTCCAGACTCGAGGTATTACCTCGTCAGGGCTGCGGCAGCGTCACGGTCACCATCCCCGGTGACGACAGAGTTCAAAAGATACCGGTACCCGTTACCGGCAGTCATCACCCTGATCGACACAGTCACACTGAGAAGGTGCGCGACGGAATTTTACGGGCCCCTCCTGCACACATTTTGAGTTATTTCAGTCCCGGTGTTGTAGTACTTATATCACGACAAGCGGCTCCGTCGGCGTTGGCGAAAAACGAGGGTAAATACTTGGACAGCTCGTTCGGCATCATCAACAGGATCAGTCAGATGTCTTTCCCTGCTGCGTAAAGATGATTTGTGGAAACACAAAACTGGAACCGGAACAGAAGAGTGCCATAAGCCGCTATCTCTCACTGCCAGTTACTCTTTAAGACTTTACTAAAGTACCGGTCTCCAGATATTTCATACTCACGGAGAGTGATGATTTGAGAACTCTTGACCCGCGCTATGGTTTCCCCTTCAAACCTTGTCCGGCTTCCTTCCCAGCCAACTCATGGAAAGTAACTTCGGTTCGTGGTCGAGCGGACATGCACCAATAGCATTGGGATCCTCACCGAGATCGATGCTTGCATCGCGCTTCTGGATATGCTCGGGCAGCGGGGCAATGTGATCATGCACTCACCTCGGTACCGTTGGGATACTTCGCCGGGCGGCAACACCGATTCCTTGTTTTTTGACAAATTGCAGCGGCAGATCCGAGGGCCCATCGGTAAGGGCAAGTCACTAGTGATCACAATGTGCTCTTTGAACGCGCTAACTATACGAAATGCCAGCGCCCACTTTCGCCAGCACAGGCCCAATGGGGCTTCTGGGTGCTCGCGCATCTTGCGGAGTGACGCGCCAATCTCGGATATTGCAGGGGCAGCGCCCCGCCCTTCAGGGCGCGGGGCGCTGCCCCTGCAGGTGAGTTAAGAGCCCTTGATGGCGATGCGCTTCGGCTTTGCCGTCTCGATTTTTGGAACCGTGACAGTCAGCACTCCGTCGCTCAGTGCAGCCTCCACCTTGTCGGCGTCCACTGCGTCGGGAAGCTGCACCCGGTAACGGAACTGGCCGACTCGACGGGTGCGATGGCGCATCAGACCTTCCCGTTCCTTCTCCTTGAGTTCGCCAGAGACGCTGAGAAGGTTGCCATGCAGTTCGATATCGATATCCTTCTGCTTCACCCCGGGAAGATCAACCTCCACCAGGTAAGCGTCTTCCGTTTCCGAAAGGTCAGCCAGCGGCGACCACCCAGCAGCGGTCTCGTCGAGTTGCCCGAAGGTCGAGTTCATCAACTGCCCCATTTGTGAGTACAGGTTCTCGAACTCCCGAAACGGGTTCCAACGGTCTACAGCGTCACTTGTTCGAAGTACGGGCAGTGCCATGTGTTTTTCCTCCGTTCTTGTCGTTGGTGTCAGTTCTACTGGCTATGAGGCGATAGCCTTGCGCGATCCATCCTTGCCAACCTCGATCTTGCGAGGCTTCGCGGCTTCGGCGACCGGGATTTCGAGCGTCAGTACACCTTCATCGAGGTTGGCCTCGATGCGCTCGGTATCGAGATTGTCCCCAAGCACGAGCTGCCGGGTAAAGAACCCTCGCGGGCGCTCGGAAGAGAGACGCTCGACATCCTCATCCAACGCCGGTCGCTCCGCCTTGATAGTGACGACGTTGCGTTCGACATCTAGCTCGATGCTGTCCTGTTTGACGCCGGGAAGATCGAACTCGACATAAAATTTGTCACCCTTCCGCCACGCATCCATCGGCATTACTGTCGGCTGCTCCGGCGTGCCTGGCCCATTAAAGACTCGCTGGGCCAGCCGATCAAACTCACGGAACGGATCGGTACGCAGGTACATGGTTCTCTCCTTTCACATTCGTCACGATCGCTTGAAGATCTATATCAAACGATGTAGATTTCTTATATCATAATTAGCAAATCAACGCAAACAAATGGAGAATGATGAGTGAATCAACGAGCACCCACTACGGCAAGCCCGTATACACGATCTCTGTCGCGGCAGAGATGCTGGGTATCGGCGCGCAGACGCTTCGCATGTATGAGAGCCGTGGTCTGATCGAGCCAGCCCGAACCTCGGGCGGAACTCGCCGGTACAGCGACGGAGACCTCGAGCGAGTGGGCAGGGTGATGGCATTGCTCAACGCTGGCCTGAATCTTGCCGGTACTGCGATGGTGCTTGAGCTTCAAGATGAGAACGAACGATTGAAAGTCCAAAGGAGGAGATAAGGATGCCAACCGAAAGGCGCAGTGTGAGCAGTGAGATACCGGAAAGTGATCTGGCTGATCAGTCAACTCCGATAGACCCGATTGACACGGATCAGTCGTTTGAAGGTAGCCAAGTCGTTCCAGCCTTGGTCAACGAGGCCGACTGGGTTGACCAGCAGATACCGGTGCCGATCGATGATGCTGAACGGGTGGAGCTATGACGAATTTCCGAATCGAGGAACTTTCCCCCAAGACAATCCTCGCGGTCAATAAAATGTCGCTGAAGCCGGGCCAGGAGGAGTTTCTTGCCCCGGTGAGCTACGGGCTTGCCAGCGCCGTTGTTGATCCGAGAACGTTCTGGCAGCGCGCCGTCCTTGAAGGGGACAGAGTCGTGGCCTTTATTAGCGCCAACTTTGATCCCGAAGCAGTGCGAGAAGAGTTCCGCTCTGTACTGTGGCGAATCAACGTCGAGGCTGACGAGCAAGATCGTGGGATCGGACGGTTCGCAATCGAGCAAATGCTTGATGAGGCCCACCGCCGCGGCTTCGACTACGTGAATGTCATGTATGAACCTGGAGAAACCGGGCCAGAGCCCTTCTTCCAGGCAATGGGCTTCGAACCCATCGGTGAAACGGAATACGGCGAGGTCATCGCTCAAGCCCGACTCACCCCATACCAGCCCCAGCGCATTCTATGAAAGGAGACACCATGACAAACCTGCCCACCTTCAACACCCGCACGCGAACTCCTCGCACGCTATGACACCTATGCTGACGCGCAGGCGGCGGTCGATCAGCTCTCCGACGCAGAGTTCCCCGTAGAAGAGATCTCGATCATCGGCTGGAACGTGCGCATTGAGGAGCAGGTGACTGGGCGTATCACGCTGGCCCGCGCAGCCGGCTTCGGCGCAGCCTCGGGTGCATGGTTCGGTTTACTCATCGGCCTTGTCAAGCCCCGGGTTTGGTAGAGGGTTGTTTTGTTGGTTTTCTAGGCGGCTAGGGCCATTGGTTGGTGGAGGTCGTGGGCCTCGGCCGGGGTCAAGTAATCGATCCCGGAGTGCAGGCGCCGCTGGTTGTACCAGCCCACCCATTCCGATGTCGCGGCCATGACCTCGATCAGCCCGCCCCAGTCGTTGCGATCGATTAGCTCGGCTTTGAACACGGAATTCAGGGCCTCGGCCATCGCGTTATCGTAGGAATCACCCTTCGACCCGACTGACGCGACGACCTCGTTCTGCTCAAGCGCTTCGGCATAGCGAACAGCACGATACTGTACCCCGCGGTCTGAGTGATGTACGAGCCCGGTGACGGACTCTCCCGCGCGCAGACGGGCCGCTAAGGCCATGTTCAACGCGTCACCCGCGAGAGACGCTCGCAGATGGTTCGTGACTTGCCAACCCACGATCTCCCGCGTGCAGGTATCCAGAATAAACGCGGCATACACCCAGCCGACGACGGTCCGAATATAGGTGATATCCGCGACCCAGAGCTGGTTCGACGCTTCTGCCTGGAAGTCGCGATCGACCAAGTCAGAAGGGCACTCCTCAGCAGCGGCAGACTTCGTCGAAGGCCGCTTCCCTTTGCCTCGAACCCCGTGAATCCCGAGTTCGCCCATGAGGCGTTCCACGGTGCAGCGCGCGACGTGCTCGATTCCGGGTTCCCGGTTCACGGCCCGCCACAATTTGCGTACTCCGTAGCAGGAATAGTTCTCTTCCCAGACCCGTAGCAGCAGCACTTTCAGTTTGGCGTCGCGCTGTTTCCGGGCGCTATCGGGGCGTTTTTTGAATGCGTAATACGAGCTGACAGCAATGCGTGCGGGCGTGCCATGTAATGCGCGCACGATTGGCTCGACGCCATACTCGTCACGGTAGTCGTCAATGAACTGGACGACTACCTCGATGGGCGGTCGAGCTCCGCGATGCTCCTATGTCAAGCTGCGATCACGAGATCGTGGTCGGCCAGCTCTGCCCGTAGTCGTCGGTTCTCGGCCTCGAGGTCCACAGGCTTGACAGGGGTGTTGGCGGCTTTGGATCGTTTATATGCCGCGACCCAGCCACGCAGGGTTTCGCTGTTCAGTCCGAGTTCTTCCGCGATGCGCTGGTTCGCGCCATGCGCGGTTTCCGGGTCGGATTGGGCGTGGAGCACGAGCTCTACGGCTCTGGATTTCAACTCTTTCGAGTACTTCGCTGGCATGAGTAGGAATCTCCTTCACTGTGGTTCCTACCCTCTATCAAACACGGGACATCCCATCTCGTCGATGCCCTCAGCCTGGATCAGTTGAAGAAGTTCCAGACCAGACTGCGGGCAGAACTTGACGGGATCGAAGCCCAAATCGCTGAACACCACAACGACTATCAAGGAGCCCGCGCCCTCATCGACGGAGCCCTCGACCTCGCACGCGACTTCGCTGCCGTGTATTAACGCTGTGACGAGCAGAACAAGCGCCTCGCCGACCAGACGTTCTTCACCCGCATCTACTTGAACGAGGACGACACCCTCACCGCCGACACTGCAGTACCGTTTGAGAGCATCCTCGATGAGGCCACCAAGCAGCAGGCCATCGCCTGGGCCGACCAGCACACCAACAGCAACAAGAATAGCGATGCTGTAACCCAGAACCTGTTTCCTCAGGCGTGGGTTACAACATCGCTCATTGAGTGCGGGCGGGGGGACTTGAACCCCCACGCCGTGAAGCACAGGAACCTAAATCCTGCGTGTCTACCAATTCCACCACGCCCGCGCAGCGATCAGTCTAATCGCATTTGCGAAGGCTCGTGACCACCCGAGCGAGGCACAGCGAATTTGACGTGAAATCGCGCCCAAGAATTCGTGCTGTGGATAACTTCGACCTGATTTTTGGAAATCGGTCATCATTCGTTGTGTGAGCCAAGCAGTAGCGAGTATTACGGCGCGAGTACGCGAGCGTGTGCAGCGTGATCGAATCGAACTTTCGGCGGGTGCCGAGGCCAACGCGATCGTGGAATCCGAGGTGCGCTCCTATGCGGAGCGAGCTCTCGTGAGTGACCTTCCGCTGGTGCTTGATGAAGCCCAAACCACCGCTGAGGTGCTCGCGCAGGTTACCGGCTTTGGTGCGCTACAGCCGTTCCTCGATGACCCGGAAATCGAGGAGATCTGGGTCAACGCCCCGAGCCGGGTGTTTGTCGCTCGCAACGGTGTGCCGGAGCTCACCTCCACAGTGATCCCCGAGGCCGAACTGCGAGACCTGGTCGAGCGGATGTTGCTCTCCACCGGTCGGCGGCTCGATGTGAGTTCTCCCTTTGTGGACGCATCCCTACCGGATGGTTCCCGCTTGCACGTCGTAATTCCGGATATTTCGCGCCGCTACCCGGCGATCAATATTCGTAAGTTCATGCGACGGATCCGGGACCTGACTGCGCTGGTAGAACGTGAGTCACTGACCTCGCAGGCAGCGAATTTTCTGCGCTGTGCCGTGCAGGCGGGCGCCAATGTGCTCGTCTCTGGCGCCACCCACACCGGCAAGACCACGATGGTGGGGGCGCTGCTCGGTTCGGCACCGGTGAGTGAACGAATCGTGACCGTGGAGGAGACGTTTGAGATCGACTTGGTGGCCCGCGATGTGGTCGCGATGCAATGCCGCCAGACCTCGCTGGAAGGTACTGGTGAGATCACCCTGCGGCGACTTGTCAAAGAGGCTCTTCGAATGCGTCCCGACCGGCTTGTGGTCGGCGAAGTTCGGGAAGCCGAGGCGCTCGAGCTGCTGATCGCGCTGAACTCCGGTCTTCCCGGGATGTGCACGATCCATGCGAACTCCGCGCGGGATGCACTCGTCAAGCTAGCGACGCTGCCGCTACTTGCGGGGCGCAACATTGACTCGAGCTTCGTGGTTCCCACAATCGCTTCCACGATCGATCTCGTCGTCCACCTCGAACTGCTTCCGAACGGGCAGCGGCAGCTTCGCGAAATCCTTGCTCCCACGGGTGCGGTGCACGCCGGGGTGATCGAAGCATCCACCCTCTTCGAGCGGGAGCGAGGCCTGCTGGTCGCCACGGGTGTGAAGCCGCCTAGGTTGGATAAATTCGAACGTCGCGGGATTGACCCGATGCCGCACTTGGTGCCCGAATGGTAGCGGCAATCGCGCTGGGACTCCTCGCGGGTGGCGGCCTCACGCTCATCCTCACCGCCATCCTGCGACCTACGAGCAACCAACCCGAGCGAACCCCTCGAGAACCGGCAATGCTTCGCCGACTTCGCGAAGACCTCATACGTGCCGGTCTCGAACGAATCCCGGTGGGCGGGTTCCTCTTCCTCGCATTCGTGATTGCGCTCGTGGCTGGCGCTGCGGCCCTCCTCTTCACCGGCATCTTGGTGCTCGGGCTGATCGGTCTTGGCCTCGGATTCTGGGGTGTGCTTGGGCTGGTGCGTTGGCGCTCGCAACAGCGACGCAATGCGAATCGGGCGCATTGGCCGGATGTGGTTGACCACCTGATTGCCTCGGTGAGGTCAGGGCTTGGGTTGCCGGATGCGATCGAGCAGCTGGCGAAGAGCGGACCGGAACCGCTTCGGCAGGATTTCGCCCAATTTTCTCGGCAGTATCGCGCGACCGGTGCGTTCAATCTTGCCGTGGATGAAGCCAAAGAACGCATCGCCGATCCGGTGGCAGACCGACTCTTTGAGACGCTCAGGATGGCGCGCGAGGTGGGCGGCACCGAACTAGTGCGCGTGCTGCGAGACTTCTCGACCTTCCTTCGCGAAGAGCAGGCAGTCCGTCACGAGGCAGAAGCCCGACAGGGATGGGTGCTCAATGCGGCGAGGCTCGGGGTAGTCGCACCGTGGGTGGTGCTGGTCATGCTTGCCACCCGGCCTGAGGCAGCCGCCGCATACAACACCGCCGGTGGCGTCACGGTGATCTTGATCGGGCTCGTCGTCTCGGTGATCGCCTATCGCCTCATGCTGGTGCTCGGGAAGCTGCGCGAAGAAGGACGGTGGTTCGCATGAGCGCATCGCTCGGTATCGCAGCCCTCCTCGGTGTCACCCTCGGGATCGGGCTGTGGACGCTTGTCGGCAGGATCCCCAGGCTCTCGCGCCTTCGCGTGATTGACCGGGTGGCTCCGCACGTTGCGGACATTTCCGAGGATGCCCGCATCCACTTGCACCGCGGCACCATTGACCCACTGCCCGTGCTCGGCACCCTCGTGTCCCCAATCCTCTCGTGGCTGCGGACACTGCTGAGCGAAGTAGTCGGCGGTAACGAACTGGTCCGCGTGCGCCTACGCCAGTCCGGCAACCGCATGACGCTCGAACGCTTCCGTACCGAACAAGCCCTCTGGGCGCTACTCGGAGCACTCCTTGGAGTGGTCGGTGCCGTGGGGCTCATGCGAGTGTCGGCACAGTATCTCCTCGCCGCCATCCTGCTCCCCGTGCTGTGTGCGGGAGCGGCCGTAGCCCTCCGGGACTTCGTACTGCGTCGGGCTGCTGAACGAAGAATCCGTCGAATCGCCAGCGAATACCCGACGGTCCTCGAGTTCTTGTCGCTTTCGCTTGCCGCGGGTGAGGGAATTGTGGATGCGCTGATTCGGCTCAGCAAGATGGGCCACAGCGAACTCTCCCAAGAGTTCGGCGGAGTCATCGTTCAAGTCCGTGCCGGGGTGCCCGTCGCCACCGCACTGCATGCCCTCGGCCGTGATCTCGCCTACACACCGTTGACGCGGACACTCGACCACATCGTCACATCCATGGAACGCGGAGCCCCACTGGTTGAGGTACTCCGGGCTCAGGCACAGGACGCGCGGGACCTCGCTAAGCGGGAGCTTCTTGAGGAGTCTGGAAAGTCCGAGATCCGCATGATGATCCCGCTCGTGATGCTTCTGTTGCCAATCACAGTGCTCTTCGCCGTGTACCCCTCCTATTTCGTGCTCACCTCAACGTTCTAGCCGGAATGAGCCGATCCCTCAGCACACCATCGCCCAAGCAATCGTGACACCACCTCAAACACACCTCGAACACCTGACACCTCGAACGACCGACACCTCGAAGACCAACACCTCGAACAATCGACATCGAACTGAAAGAGCCACTATGCGCATCCTGCTGAACTGCCAAGACCGAATCGCCCGCCTCTACGAGCGCTTCCGCAAGGAGGAGCGAGGGGACGTGCCAGGTTGGGTTTTGGTGGCCTTAATGTCCGCTGGAATTGTGATCCTGCTGTGGACCGTTGCCGGGCCGCTGCTATCGCAGGTCTTCGAAGACGCAATTAACCGAGTTACCGCGAACTTCTAGACCGTGCGGCACTGGAGGAATCGCCTCGCCGAAGAACGAGGCTCGGCCACGGTTGAGTGGACCCTCGTTGCTGGCCTGTTGACCCTCGTGTTCCTCTCGGTGCTGCAGGTTGGCTTCGCCATGCATATCCGCACCACGCTCATTGACGCGGCAGCCGAAGGCGCCCGTCACGCCGGACTCGAAGGGGCTACGGCCATGGATGGGTACCTCCGCACCGAGGCACTCATCGCAACCGCAGTATCAGCCGATTACGTCGAAGACATCACCGTGGAACGCGGCGAAACCCTCGTAACGGTGACAGTGCGCGCGCCCCTACCGCTCATCGGTCTGATCGGCTTCCCCGATGGGGTGGAGGTGACCGCACATGCGCCGGTGGAATGACACGTGCCAGCGACTCCTGCACCGCCTACTGCGCCAAATACTGCGCCACCTGCAGCAGGAGCGCGGATCCGCCAGTCTCGAATTTCTCGGCATTGGCATTCTGCTCCTCATCCCGATCGCTTACGGGATGCTCACGCTCCTGCAGCTCGAGCAGGCCATGTTCGCGGTGGAACTTGCGGCCAGAAACGGCGCCCGATCCCTCGTCGCGGATGCACTACCAAACCTCCAGGGGTCGCTCGCGGCAGAGCAGATCGCCTGGGCACTGAAAGACCAGGGCCTCGACCCCAATGCGGCGAGCATCACGATGACCTGCGCACCCACTCCTGACTGCGCGGTACTGGGGGAGACCCTCACACTCACCGTCGGCGTAGACGTGACGCTCCCGTTCCTCCCCGGCGGCAGCCTAGAGATCCCAGTGGAATCGAGCGCAACCTTCCCGCGCGGACGCTTCGAGGGCGTGCAATGAACAAGCTCAGGGCACTGCAGCGACTGGTTGCACGTTCCGAACGCGGATCGATCACCCCGCTCGCCATCATCTACGCCGTGATCGCCCTCGCGGCAGCACTCCTACTCTTCGCCGCGGCCGATCTCTACCTCGAACGCAAACAGCTCTACACCCACGCGGATGCCGCGGCGCTCGCGGCAGCCAATACTTTCGAACTCAGCGAGGTAGCTGCCGAAGACGGGACTCCGCGCATCCAACTCGATCAGGCCGAAGCAACCGAGGCCGCCGAAGCCTATCTCGCGGCTCACGGCTCGAGCGAACTTATGCTTGTCAATGTAACTGTGGACGAAGATCGAGTGACCATATATGTTGAAGGGCGGTGGCAAGCCCAAATTGGTGGAATGTTCTTCCCGGTGAGCGTGCCACTCGGGGTCGAAGTTTCGGCCCAAGCGTTGTTCCAGTGAGGTGCGCTGCACCTATCGGTGCGGCGTGACGACTTCCCAAGCTGGAAGTCCCGAACAATGGGGTTCGGGGTTTCCATACCCTTTTGGAGGTCAGCCCGAGACCCCTCGTTTTTCCGTGCGTAGCGACTCCCCGCCCGCATAGCGTCGAAGCATGAACTCGACACATACATCACCGACAGACATTGCACCGACAGATCTTGCGCTGAAGCAAGACGCACCGAAGCAAGACACACCGAAGCAAGACGCACAGCAGCGGGTCGCAACGAAGCGGGCCGCCGCCACGTTCGTGATCACCGTGCTGGGCGTGATCACGCTCGTGTGCGGAAGCTTCCTTCTCAGCAACCAAGAAATTCCCGACTGGTTCCTCATCGCCGGGCGCTGGATACCCGCGATCATTGCCATCATCGTGATCCTCACCTTCCGGCTACGCGGTGGCATCATTCACTGGACCAAGATCCGCCCCGCAGGATTCTGGCGAACAGTACTCGCAACACTCGCGAGCACGGCTGCCCTGGTCGCCACCTATCTGGGGATGGCCGCAGTCTTTGGTGCGGTCAGCGGGATTGAACTGCTCCCGTGGCCCGCAATCGGCCAGGCACTGCTGCTCACCGTCCCGATGGCGCTGGTATTTGTCCTGAGCACTATCGGTGAAGAAGCGGCCTGGCGCGGATTCCTGCAGACGGCACTTGAGCGCTGGGGATTCTGGCGAATGGCGTGCACGATCTCCGGAGTGTGGGTGCTCTTCCACGTGCCAATCCACGGCACCATGGCGCTGCAGGGCGTAATGAGCCCAGATATCGCGATCAGCAGCACCCTGGGGCTCTTTGGGTTTGGCATCTTCCTCAGCGCCATCACCGTCCGTTTCGAAAGCGTTTGGCCCGCAGCCTTCGCACACGCCGTGCCGTTCTCGGTGCTGAACCTGCTTGAGAGTCCAGATTCCCTGACACCGGTCCTCCTCTACGGCATCACCTTTGCCACGGTGATTGCGTTGGCAGCGGTGGGCGCAGCATTCACACTGCGCCGTCGCAAGCCGGGTACCCTAGAACGATCATGATCAACCTCGATATCGCCGATGCCATCGCTAATCTGCGGTCCACCTTTCACGACATCAGCCAGGTGCTCGACCCCGACGGGCTGGAAGCATCCATCGCCGAGCTCGAACAGCAGGCCTCCCAGCCTGACCTGTGGGACGACCCCGAGAGCGCGCAAAAGGTGACCAGCGCCCTCTCGCACGCCCAAGCCGATCTCAAGCGCATCCGCGAAATCGAACAGCGACTCGACGATCTCGAAGTGCTCGTGGAACTCGCCAAGGAAGCCGACGACGAGGATACGGCGGCAGAGGCACACCGGGAGCTCGAGGCGATCGACAAGGTAGTGAGCGACCTCGAGGTGCAGACCCTGCTGGATGGCGAATTCGATCCGCGTCCGGCGGTCATGACCATCCGCGCCGGAGCCGGCGGGGTGGATGCGGCCGACTTCGCCGAAATGCTGCTGCGCATGTACGTGCGCTGGGCCGAAGCCCACGAGTATAAGACCACGGTGCTTGACACCTCCTACGCCGAGCAGGCGGGAATCAAATCGGCCACGATCGAGATCGACTCGCCCTATGCCTTCGGCACCCTCTCGGTTGAGGCAGGTACGCACCGACTGGTGCGCATGAGCCCCTTCAACTCGGCTGGATCGCGCGAAACCAGCTTCGCGGCGGTGGAAGTTGTGCCGCTCTTTGAACAGACCGAGCACATCGACATCCCCGAGAACGACATTCGCGTGGATGTCTACCGCTCATCGGGCCCCGGCGGACAGTCGGTGAACACCACCGACTCGGCCGTGCGCATCACCCACCTGCCGACCGGCATTGTGGTTTCCTGCCAGAACGAAAAGTCGCAGATCCAAAACCGCGCCGCGGCGATGCGCGTGCTGCAGTCGCGACTACTGCTCCTCCAGAAGGAACAAGAAGAGGCGCAGAAGAAGGAACTCGCCGGCAACATCACCGCATCCTGGGGCGACCAGATGCGCTCGTATGTGCTCGCACCGTACAAGATGGTCAAGGACCTCCGTTCGGGATTCGAAAGCGGAAACCCCGACAAGGTATTCGACGGCGGAATTGACGAATTTATTGCAGCCGGTATCCGCTGGCGCAAAACTGAACAGCAGAGCGGTTAGAGAATATCCACATTGTTACCCCGCCAAAGGTGGGGTAACTGCTAACATCCGGGGCATATAACCCCGGCGTTGCGATCCTGTTCGCCGGGCCGTAAAGCGAGTTCTTCAGGAGTTAAGCCAATGACGGCGAAAACGAGAACTGCGGCCAAGAAGGAAACCTTCGGGTCGCGTAACGCATTTATTCTCGCGGCGATCGGTTCTGCGGTCGGCCTCGGAAATATTTGGCGATTCCCCTATGTGGCCTATGAAAACGGCGGGGGAGCGTTCATCATCCCGTACCTGGTCGCACTGCTGTGCGCCGGTATCCCGCTGCTCTTCCTCGACTATGTAATCGGTCAGCGCTACGGCGGCTCCTCGCCACTGTCCCTGGCGCGAATTCAACGATGGATGGAATCCCTCGGTTGGTGGCAGGTGCTGGTCTGTGTGATCATCGGCATCTACTACGCGGTGATCGTCGCGTGGTCGGCGATGTTCCTCATCTTCTCGTTCACGAAATCCTGGGGCGACGACGCGAACGCGTTCTTCTTCGGCGACTTCCTGCAGCTCTCCGACACCGTCGCGGTGGGCTTCGACTTTGTGCCGAACGTGTTCTGGCCGCAGCTGCTCGTGTGGGTAGGCGTGCTCGTCGTGATGCTGCTCGGTGTTCGCAAGGGTATCGCCGGCGCCAACTTCATCTTCATGCCGCTTTTGGTCGTAATGTTCCTCGCGATGGTCGTGGTCTCGCTCTTCCTTCCCGGTTCGCTTGACGGCCTGAACGCCTTCTTCACCCCGGACTGGGGAGCACTGCTGGTCCCAAGCGTGTGGGCTGCGGCAGTCGGACAGATCTTCTTCTCGCTGTCAGTGGGCTTCGGCATCATGATTACCTACGCTTCCTACCTGCGGAAGAAGACCGACCTCACCGGTTCGGGTCTCGTGGTTGCCTTCTCAAACTCGAGCTTCGAAATCCTCGCCGGTATCGGTGTCTTCGCGGCGCTCGGGTTCATGGCAAACGCGGCTGGCACCGGCATCAACGATGTGGTGGATGCAGGGATCGGCCTCGCTTTCGTGGCATTCCCGACCATTATTTCCCAGGCCCCGCTGGGCGAAGTGATTGGAGTGCTCTTCTTTGGCTCACTGCTCTTCGCGGGCTTTACCTCGATGATTTCGATCATCGAGGTAGTTATCGCGGGTGTCCGGGACAAGCTCGGCATCAAGCGTTGGGTTGCGGTGACCGTGGTCGTGGTGCCGATGGCAATCATTTCGCTGCTGCTTTTCCCAACCAGCTCCGGCCTGTATGTCCTCGACGTGTTGGATGCCTTCGTCAACCAGTTCGGTATCCTCGCCGGCGCGCTGGTGATGGTGATTGCGGTGTCGTGGATCGCGCGCAAACTGCCGATGTTCTCGCGGCACCTCACACGACTTTCTTCCTTCCCGGCTCGCAAGATCTGGATGGTGCTCATCGGCGGGATCGTGCCTCTCGCACTGATCGGGATGCTCGCATCCGAACTGATTGCGAAAACGCAAGAGGTCTACGGTGGCTACCCGCCGGAGTTCGTGCTGCTCTACGGCTGGGGAATGTCGGGCCTGCTGATCGTGGGCGCCATTCTGCTGAGTCTGCTGCCGTGGACCGCTCGTGTGCAGCCGGTGTTTGACGACGCTAAGTACGACCGCGAAATCGACGGCATCCTCGCCGGGGACCTCACCGAAACCGAGGACGGATCGGTCGAAATCATCTCCGCATCGAACGCAAAGGAGCAGAACCGATGACCCCCATTGCAATCACCATGATGGCGATTTCGCTCGTGACGGTCTGGGGCGGCCTTGTAGTCGTGACCATCAACCTCATGAAGCGAGGCACGGACCGCGACTAATCGCATCCTGTGAATCTTGGCGGGCGGCACGCACTGGGCGTGGCGCCCGCCAATTTCGTGCGCCGGGACGTACCGTTGGCGTGCCATGATCAGATTTGACCACGTCTCCAAGGTATTCCGCGGGCAAACCGACCCCGCGCTGGACAGCGTGACCTTCGAAATTCTCCGCGGGGAGTTCGTGTTCTTGGTCGGCCCATCCGGGTCGGGTAAGTCGACAGTGCTGCGGCACATCCTGCTCGAGGATTCCCCGACGAAGGGGCAAGTGCACGTGCTTGGCCAGGATCTCGCCAAGATTTCCAACCGTAAGGTCCCGTACTACCGACGCAATGTGGGCATGGTGTTTCAAGACTTCCGTCTGCTGGCAAATAAGACCGTGTATGAGAACGTCGCCTACGCGCAGAAGGTGCTTGGGAAGTCCCGCGGACACATTCGCCAGGCGGTGCCTGATGTGCTGAAGACCGTGGGGCTGCAGGGCAAAGAGGACCGCTTACCGCACGAACTCTCCGGTGGTGAGCAGCAGCGCGTGGCGATTGCCCGCGCCGTGGTGAACAAACCCGCGATTCTGCTCGCCGATGAGCCGACCGGTAACCTCGACCCTTCGACATCGCGCGAAATCATGCGGGTGCTGCGCCGGATTAATAAGAACGGCACCGCCGTGGTGATGGCCACGCACGATGTTTCGATCGTGGATGAGGCCCGCCAGCGAGTCATCGAACTCAAGGACGGCGAACTGATCCGTGATGAGGCCGGGGGCGTCTACACGCCCGAGGTGGTCAAGTACGAGGAACCGGAAGCTCCCGAAATCGCATCCGAAGCTCCGCGCGGGAAGACCATTGCGGCTGCCATGGCGGAACGTGTCGCCGCGCCGGATCGTCGCCCGAGCGGCCGTAATGAGGACATCGATAGTCCTACGACGAGATTGCCCGACGCTGAGGAAGACGATGGCGCCGACTTTGCAGACGGCGCGGATCTCCAGGACGGGGGTGCTCGCTAATGTTCGGTTTTGTTCTCGGTGAAATGTGGCAGGGCCTGCGCCGCAACACCTCGATGGTGATTTCCGTGATCCTGGTCACCTTCGTGTCGCTCACCTTCGTGGGTGCGGCGCTGCTGTTGCAGTTCCAGATTCAATCGATGAAGACGTACTGGTACGACCGTGCGCAGGTTGCGGTTGATTTCTGTACCGATATTTCGACCTCGCCAGACTGTTCGGCAGGCGTTGCCACGCAGGACCAGATTGACGCGGTGGAGGCCGAACTCACCGGCCCCGCGCTGACGCCCTACATCAACGACTATTACTTCGAGTCGCAAGAGGATGCGTACGACCGCTTCGTCGAGCAGTTCAAGGATGACCCGATGGTCTCCTTCGTGAAGCCCGAGCAGCTCAACCAGGCCTTCTGGGTGAACCTCGTAGACCCTGCAGATTCTGAGATTGTGGTGCAGACGGTATCGGGCATGGCCGGCGTTGAGTCGGTGACTGACCAGCGCCAGTACCTCGATTCGATTTTTGCGGTGCTCAACGGGGCCAGCCTTGCGGCATTCACGATCGCCTTGGTCATGCTCGTGGCCGCGGTGCTGCTGGTGGCCACGACGATTCGCCTCTCGGCGTTCTCGCGTCGTCGCGAACTGCGAATTATGCGTCTCGTCGGTGCCTCAAACGGATTCATTCAAGCGCCATTCATCCTTGAGGGTGTGTTCGCGGGCTTGATCGGTTCGCTGCTCGCCTCGGGTGCGGTGATCGGCGGTACCCACTGGTTCGTGCAGGGCTATCTCGCCCCGCGGATGCCCGGAGTGCAGATGGTCGGGATCTGGCCGGAGGCGGTGATCACCGCGGGGGTCTTGCTGGTGCTCGGTGTCTTGCTCGCGGCAATCTCCTCGGGCATCTCGATTCGCCGCTACTTGCGCGTCTAGCAATCGCAGGTTTGGATGCGGTGGGCGGCCGAGTCGCCAACCGCACGGGATGCGCGGCTCGCGTCGAGCGCGCTAAGCTAGAACGCTGACCTGTATCTGCGGGTCGGCAGGCACGGTTGCCGGAAGGAGGAAGCCCATGCCGAAGGAAAAAGGCCAGAAGGTCATTGCCCGAAACAAGAAGGCGTACCACGATTACACGATCGAGGACACCTACGAGGCCGGGATGGTGCTTCACGGCACCGAGGTAAAAGCGCTGCGCGAGGGACGCGCATCCCTCATCGACGGCTACGCCTATGTGGACCGCGGCGAGATGTGGGTGGACAACATCTACATCCCCGAATACTTCCAGGGCACCTGGAATAACCACACGCCGCGCCGGAAGCGCAAGCTCCTGCTGCACAAGGAGCAGATTCGCAAGATCGCCTCGAAGACACGCGAAGGCGGCTACACGATCGTGCCGCTGTCGCTGTACTTCTCGGATGGTCGCGCGAAGCTCGAAATTGGCGTCGCCAAGGGTAAACGCGAGTACGACAAGCGCCAGGCCCTGCGTGAGCGCCAAGACAAGCGTGAAGCCGATCGCGCCATCGCCGCCCGCAAATACGTCGGCGAATAGCATCCGTCGCTCGCTGAGTAGGCGTAGCCGTATCGAAGCGCCCCACGCACACCCGGTCATTGAGTGCGCCGCGTAGCGGCGTGTAGCGAAATGACCCCGCGTTCACGCTCCCCGCAAAGATCCGAACCCGCTACGCAACTCTCCGCGCAGCACGATCCGCAAACCGGTCCAGCTCATCCAAAATCCCCGGTGACAGGTAGACCCGCCCGCGCCCGCGGTGAACACTCGCGGAAGCAATCAGCACTTCGGCGTCAACGAGCAAATCCAGATTCCGTTGCACGTTCGAGGTGGTGATCACGAGTGCTTCGGCAACCATATTCGCGGTAAACACCGGCTGTCGGATCGAGTAATCGTGCAACTCCCAAATCCTGGAGTCGCTTCGTGCGGTGATGGCTGCACGCTGCTGGTCGCGGATGTCATTGATATTGGTGACCAGTAGTCGCGCGTTTGCGACGGCCGAGTCGGTCGCGAGCACGGTTGCCTGAAGTAATGGCAGTGGGTTGCCGTGTTCGTACTCAATGAGTGCCGAAAAGTAGTGATCGGTATCCATCAGGAAACCCGAGGAGATCGGCACGGCAACGTGTCGCGTGGCACCTCGGGCGCGCAGCATCGCTTGGATGAGGGCGCGGCCGGTGCGCCCGTTACCGTCTCGGAAGGGGTGAATGGCCTCAAACTGCCCGTGCGCGAGGATCGTGTGTGCCAGCACCGGTATGTCCGTCCTGGCAACGAATTCGCTCCAGTCATTGAGGAGTTGCGGGAGCATTGCTGCGGGTGGGGCGACATACTCCGCACCGTGCGGAGAGACACTGCTCGAACCGATCCAGATTGGCTCTTGCCGCAGTTCGCCCGGGGAGAGATCGGGGGAATCCGCGAGTAGCCCCGCCTGGATGCGTTTGGCCAGGTCGACATCGATTTGTCCGGGATTGCGAATTGCGTCGAGAATCACCGTGCCGCCGGCCGCGATGAGTTTCGCATTCCGATTCTCGGATTCGCCGATTTCAGCGGAAACAACCTGCCGGGCCTTAGCGCTCACGTTTTCGATTTGGGAGCTGGAGAGCGACTCGGAGCGGATGAGCAGCGCGGTGACGGGGGAGAGTTGGGCTCCAAATTCGGCGTCGAAGTCGCGCAGCAGCATGGTTGATCGCTCGAGGTCTGCAGCGATCGCCCCCGGGAGCTGGACATCCAAGGTCGCGATCGACGGCGGTATGGATGCGGAATACGGCTCCCCGAAATGAGGCACCTTGGACTGGTCGGCCCACTTGCCAGGGTTGGGTCGCCAAGTCTCGGTAACTGTCGTGGTGCTTGGCCACTTCATGACATCCCCCAATGAGGTGACGTAGCGCTGCTAGCTAATAACGAGCATCCGATACATTATTATTTCACTACCTAACTAATAATAGAACGCGCATGTGTTCTTGGCTAACGGGGAGTACAGCTTCATGACAAGCTTCACCACGGACGGCGCCGCATCACGTGGGGTCGATGTCGGCGGCTGAGCGCATACTGGACCGTAATGGCGCACCGCACATACGAGTCATGCCGATAGACTCCATCACGACAGGAGGTGTAATTCATGGAGGACATCACCCTCAAGCTCGAAGGGCAAGAAATTGACGCACGAGCGCTGCAGGAAGGGCTAGGAGCACTGCTCGATATGCTCAAGTCGGTGGGCGAGGAAGGGGACTCCGCTCCTGTCCTATCGGGCCTAGAGATTGGTAGTGCAATCGCCACGCTCAGCGCAGAGCAGGCTCAAGTGAACGTGATTAATGACGGGCTAGACGCGCTACAAGCAGGGGGGAGCCTCCCTGACGCATGGAACGAAAGAACGCTTGAAGGCGTTCGGGTATTGCATAAGACGCTTCAGCGCCAAGGCGTCTCTGGTGTATCTCTATCTACTGACACGAGCACGGTCGCTATTGACACCAACCTTATTAAGACTCTCGATGAAATCGCGGAAGGTTACCGTCAGGTACTCGGTACCATCACCGGTCGGTTGTATAGATACTCGAACCGTAATACGCCCGAAGCATCCATCGAGGACGAAAATACTGGGCGGGCTGTGAAGCTCTCCTTGCCATCCGAACTGTCCGAACTTGCGATCTCCTTACTTGACAAGCGCGTCACCGCGCGAGGTTTTATTCGTGTCAATCCGTGGACAAACCGCTACGTGAGCATGAGTGTTCGAGGGCTTGCGATGCGCTCGTCAAACGTGGGATCCGTCACGAGTCTGGAAGGTGCTCGTGGGCTACTAAAAGGCCTGACCCCGGATGGACTCGATTCGGTTGAGATCATACGACGACAGCGAGATGAGATTGCGTAATCTTCCGCTGGTCGTCGTTGATTCCAGTTGCTTCCTTGCTTACTTACTCGATGAAGACCGTGGTGAAAACCGCGCTGATCGTGCGACGTATCTTTTCGCCGGTCATAATCGGGACCACATCGTAATCATGCCTGCGATAGCCCGCTTGGAGACTTTCGGGAAGGTACAAAAAGGTCCAAATGGTGCTGACGGCAATAACCGTGAGCGGATGGAGTCGAACCTTGCTGCGGCCCGAAACTGGCTCGATAATGCTGAGTTCCTCATCGGCATGTTTGACGATGTGGTAGCAGACCGGGCGATTGATCTAATGCCAGAGTTCGGGCTTAAGGGGATGGACGCTAGTATTTTGGCACTGGCGATGATTCATGGGGCAACAAAGCTCTATACGTTTGATCGCGACCTACTGAGAGTGGGCGTGTCTGTGCCTGGACTCTCCGTAGAGTGGCCCCCGATGCCTAGTCAGCCGACGCTGATTCCCTAAATTCGTCCGTGAGTTCACGGCGTCGAGTTAGTTCGGCGTGTTGACCGTCGGCGGTGACCTCGAACCCTTTACTAGGGGAACAACCAATTACTGGATGCTCTGTCTTGTCATCGATGTTGAAGAGGAAACGAAAGAACCCCGTTGGGGCGCTGCACTGGCCTACTTTTGCCGCGTGCGCGCCCCAACGGGGCCCAAAGTGGAGATGCGGGGAATTGAACCCCGGTCCACGACTGAGATTCTGCGGATTCTCCGGGTGCAGTTTGCCGAGCGTGTTACTTGGTTCCGGCCATGGGGGCAAACACCTTGACCGACACAAACCCAGTCACAGTAAAAGTCCCGCGGAGCCCTGTGACGCGGCTACGCAGCAAGTGTTCAAAATGACGCTAGGAACCAGACCGAACACAGATCTGGGCTAACGGACTCGGGCTCGCTACTAGGCAGCGAGGGCGAAGTCAGTGCGCTTGTTATTGGCACTTATAGTTTGCGGAGGGCGTTAACGAGATAACCCCGCGTCCTCGACCCGCTTCACGCAGTTTCACAAGCCATGTCGAAACCGATCATCCCCGTGACTGCTGAAACTTCTCAGCGCTATTGAGTTGTACCAGGTGTAACCCTGGGGGATACAACTATATTCCAGAATCTTCTCCTTGTCTTGTAGTGCTGCGGTACGACCTCAGAAGGATTCAGCGAGGCACGAGGCTTTCTCCACGTTTATCGCCGTATTCTTTGTTTATGACTTGGAATCAAGGCGACGACCAGGATCGTGAGAACAACGGCGAAGCGCCGAATCCTTCGTGGAGTACCGACGGCTGGCAGCAGCCCAAACAGCAGCAGTCTAATTCCGGGTCGCGCCCCGATGGTGATGGTGCCGAGGGATGGCCGTCCGGCGATCAGCAGGCTGCAGGCGGCTGGCAGCAGGATGCGCCGCAAGCGAACTTCGGCCCGCCACCAGCCGCGCAGAACGCGGGTTGGCAGGCGCCCGAGCAGGGCCAGTGGCAGCAGCCCAACTTTGGCCCGCCCCAAGGCCAAGCTCCGCAGGGTCAAACCCCGCAAGACCAGGGTTCACAGGGGAATGCTCCGCAGAATTCTGGCTGGCAGCCGCCGGCTGAGCAGCCAAACCGGTGGCAGGGCCAGCAACCGAACTTTGACGCCCCGCAAGACAACGCCGGCGCCCTTGGTGGTTATCAGGCCGCGGGTGGTTACCAGGCTGGGGGAGACGACCGGGGCCGCCAGCCCGAGCCGGAGTGGACCGGCGGTTACTCAAACTTCAACCCGGCACAGGACGAGAACGAGGACGCTCAGGCATCTGTTGGCGATCAGCCATTGGGTGAGCAAACCGGCAGCGAACAGCCCGGTCACGAGCAGTTCACACAGGCCCAGCACGGTGCCGAACAACCAAGTGACGATGGGCGTGCCCCTGAAGGTCACGATTCCGGCCAGCAGGAAGCAGGCCAGGTAGGCGCAGGCCAACCGGCCCCCGAGCAGCCCGCTCACCCCGAGAGCGAATGGGACTCTTACGGTCCGCCGACTGAACTTCTTGACACCTCTTCTACCAACGCGCAGGCCGAATCTGGCGAGGCTTCCGGTCAGGAAACCGAAGCCCAGAACGCAACCGACGCACAGCCTGCCGAAGACCAGGCCTCTCGCGAGGGGCAGCCAACTTCAGCATTCGGGGCATGGCCACAAACTCCGTCGGAGAACGCGGACAACCAGCCCACCGAGGCGTACGGCCAGAGCGCGTTCAGCGAGCCGGGTCAGGGGCAGCAGGCTCACGGGCAGCAAGGCGCAGAGTCAGGCGACGAGGAAGAAAACGCTGGCGAGGGTTCAGGTGCCGGTTGGGGCACAGCCGCAGCAGCGGGTGCAGCCGGGCTTGCCGGTGCGGGCGCCTGGGCGGCAGCGAACCAGCCCTGGCAAGGGAACGACCAGAATCCCTCAGCTGGCCAGAACCAGTGGGGCCAGCAGGGTGACGCCCCGCAGGATGCCAGCCACTGGGGCCAGTCGACGGATGCCTCGCAAGGCCAGGCTCCGCAGGGTGAAAACCAGTGGGGTCAGCAGCCCGAGAATCAGTGGGGTCAGCAAGACCAGCAGTTCGAGGGTCAGCAGCACCAAGGCCAGGAATTCCCCAACGAGCAGTTCTCGGGCCAGGATGCTCAGACCGCGGCTTGGCCGCAGGCGCAGCAGGGTGATCAGGCACCGGTCTTCGGTGCCCCGCCAGCTGCATTCCCTGGCGACCAGAACATCCCCTTCGACCAATCCCAGCAGGGCCCAGGCGGTCCAGGTGGACCCGGTGGCCCTGGTGGTCCCGGAGGTGAAGGCCCCGGCGGCCCGGGCGGATTCGTCCCGGCAAGCGCCGAAGGTGACAAGGGCAAGCCCTGGTACAAGAAAAAGGGCATCCTGATTGGTGGAATCGTGGCGCTGGTGGTCATCATTGTCGCGGCCATCGCGATTCCAATGATCATCCACCAGCGGAACGTCGACCGCGGTGACAACCTTGCCGCAACCTTCAACAACGCGCTCGAGGAATACAACGCGAACTGGAACGAGGAGAACCTTGCGGCAGTGTCCGCGGTGAACCTCACCGACCCAATCAGCGCGGCGAACCGAACCTGGTACGACCTGAACACCGAGAACCGTGAGGCACTCGACCAAGCCTGTGCCGACATCCAGCCCGCACTCGACAAGCGCTCGGAACTTGCGGACACCACGGTGCCGGAGCTGCCGCAGGAAGACGCGGCTGAAGCATCCGAGGCGTACCAGCAGGCGCAGAAGGATGCGGAAGCCGTCGCCGCCCAACGTGAATCGGCCGAAGAATTCCTTTCTGGTAGCGAGACTTCGCTCGGTGAAATGAACGAGTTCTGCCAGAACTACGGTGCCTACGCGGACCTCTACGACACCTTCGAGGAGAACCTCTCGGGAGTCATGGAAGACGCCTACACTGTCCCGAACGGTGACCGCATCGAGACTTCGGATGGTGCGGTGTACTACCTCTGCGAGTCGTCCGACGGTTGCGCGGACCTGTACAACAGCGACACCCGTGAACAGTTCGCAGCCGCTATGGAAACCACTTACGTGGGCTACTACCAGGGCCTGGCGGATCTGTACGCGGACCAGTGCTTCATGAGCGCATTCGCGGACGTCTGCGCCGTGGGTGCGACCGAATACCAGAAGGCGGCGGATGCTTACCAGGCGATCGTTGACCACCTTCGGAACACCGAACCCACGGTCGAGGTTGGCCAGACGCTCTACCCAGAGCTCGACACGCTCGGCCCGGCAGCGACGGATGCTGAGACGGCCGCCGACAAGGCCCTCCTCACCGAGTGGCAGAAGGTTGAGCCCAGCGCCTACTCGATGGCAACCACGGGTACCTCGCTCGGCAACATGTTCTCGGAGAAGATCTCGTCCATTCAGGATCTCGCAGTGACCGCTCTCGGCAGCTAAGACTGAGTAGCACCGAATAGCCGAAGGCCCGGTTCCACAAAGATTTGTAGAACCGGGCCATTGGTTTGTCTGAGCATCTTGTCGTGATCCTGCACAATGGCTTCGACTATCTGCTTGACTACTTCTCGGCTCGCGAGGACAAGGCCAAAGCTGCCGAGCTCGAGGCGGCTGCGCGCTAGGCTGCCGAGCTCGAGGCTGCTGCGCGCTAGCATCGAAGCATGCAGCGGAAGATCTTCGTCCTCAACGGCCCAAACCTCAACACGCTCGGTACTCGCAAGCCCGAGATCTACGGCGCGGAAACGCTCGCGGATGTTGAGGCTCGGGTGCGTCGTCGCGCCCAGGCGCTTGGCCTGGAGATCGAGTTCTTCCAGTCCAACCACGAGGGCGAGATTGTGGAGAAGATTCAGCAGGCACGCACGCAGGCGGCCGGGATTGTGATCAACCCGGCCGCCTACACGCACACCTCCGTCGCCATCCACGACGCCCTCGAATACGCCGAGCGCCCCACGGTTGAGGTGCACATCTCCAACGTGCACGCCCGTGAACCTTTCCGCCACCACTCCTACGTCTCGCCCATCGCAAACGTAGTGATCGCAGGCGCCGGCACTCTCGGCTACGAGCTCGCCCTCGAGTGGCTCGCCAACCACCTCAACCCCACCCACTCGGCCTAGCCCGCGCTCTCGGCCACACACCGCGCTCGCCGCGCCCCGCCACCTCTCGGCCGACCGCCATGGTCAAAATTGTGCATGGCTGGAGGGGGACACGCCGTTGCATCGACCGTAAAACCCGAAATTGCCGTCTCTAGCGGGCAGGGCGTGCACAATTTTGGACACACATCCGAGAAGGCTCGGCCCGGAGCAACCGCAAGACTTCAGGGATAGGAAACTGCGCGCCAAGATATCCACAATTTCCGCCCCGATCACAGTTACCCACAGCCGAACTGCATTTGCACTGCTGTATTAGGCGCAAGGTGCGAGCATCGCCGTGTGTCAGCTCTTATCGACGTGTTCTCTCGCTATCACGGTGTCCTCCGTCGGCAGGATTTCCAAACCGAGGGGATCAGCGAAGCGGAGGTGCGTCGGCTCAAACGCAGCGGTTTCCTCCTGAACATAAGGCAGGGCTGGTACAAGTGCTCGCAAGTTCCGGTGGATCCGATCATCGAAGCATCGGTGAAACATAGGTGCGCGTACTCGGGCTCACCGGCCCTTGCTCTTCACGGGGCATGGAACCTCAACGAAGAGCGGGCGTACCTAAGAGCCGCACGGCAGGAACACCGCCACGACATCGGCAAAGTGATCGTGCTCCCGCAGGCGAATGACCGCTATGTTCCAGTGTCAGCTGCGGTCGACCCGATCCCGCAGGCATTTGAAGTGGCGCTCACCCGGCTGCCAGAACCGCAGTTCATTGTGGTGGCCGATTCCCTTGCGAACCGGAAGCTGCTGTCCGTCAACGACATGCAGGAGATCGCGGCTCGATATCCGAAGGACATCCAGGCACGTACCGCACGAGTCAACCACCTTGCCGATTCCGGCAGCGAGTCACAGATGCGGCTGTGGCTAGAGTCACAAAACCTGTCGTTTGTGCAGCAATACGAATGGGCTGAACGCCGGTACTCGGACTTTCTAGTTGGCCGACGGCTCATCATCGAAATCGACAGCCTGCAACACCATGGGTCAATTGAAGCGCAGCAGAACGATTACTTCCGCGACCAGTACCTCATCGCACAGGGGTATCTCGTCTTCAGACTCACCTATACCGACATAGTGAGGAACTGGAGTGTGGTGAGTCGGCGCTTGAAGGCCATTATCGCGCGTGGCGACCATCTGATCCCGCCCCACTGGGGTTATTAGGGATGCGCATGGTCAAAATTGTGCACGCGCTGGGGTGATATCCGCGTAATTACGGGCCTAAACCCGCGGGCGACGGCGTGTCACCGGCAGCGCGTGCACAATTTTGGACAGTGCGGGGGATGCAGGGAGGAGGGGCTGCAGGGAGCGGAGGGGATGCAGTAAGGAGAGGGGATACCTAGGCGGACTAAGCCCCTAGAACAACCGCTCCGAGGCCAGGCGGGCACCCTCCGCGAGGGACTCCAGCTTCGCCCAGGCGATGTCCGGGTGCACGCGGCCGCCGAGGCCGCAGTCGGTCGAGGCGATCACGTTTTCAGCACCGACCACCGACGCAAACTGCGAGATGCGGTCCGCCACAAGCTCAGGATGCTCAACCACGTTGGTCGAGTGCGAGACGAGTCCCGGCACAATCAGCTTGCCTTCCGGCAGCGCTACGTCCTGCCACACCTTCCACTCGTGCGCGTGGCGCACGTTCGCGGCCTCGAAGGAGTATGACCCAGCGTTGACCTCAAGCATCTGGCGAACGAGGTGCTTGAATTCGATGTCGGTGGTGTGCGGGCCGTGCCAGGATCCCCAGCAGAGGTGGAAGCGCACCTTGTCTTCCGGCAGGCCCTCGAGCGCGTGGTTCAGGGCGTCAATGCGCACCTGGGTGAAGGCGAGGTAGTCCTCAACCGCGGGCTCGGGCACAACCTGGTCCCAGGACTCGGCGATCGAAGGGTCATCGATCTGCACCACAAACCCGGCGTCGACGATCGCGCGGTACTCATCACGAAGTGCCTCGGCGCAGGCCCAAACAACTTCTTCATCCGAACCGTAGAACTCGTTCGGCAGTCGCGCAGCCGACCCGGGGGAGAGCGCCGCAACGAATCCTTCGTTCGAGGCACCGAGTTCGCCCAACGCAGCACGCAGGCCGGCGGTGTCGGCGGCCACGGCATCCTGTCCGATGTACTTGATCTCGCCGGTGATCGAGGGCTGGGGAACTGCCTTGCGACCAGCCAGTACGCCATTGACGGGGTTGTGGTAGGCATCCTTGAACTTGGCGCGGTCGCGACGGTGCGCGAAGGAGGCGAGTCGCACCTTGCCGGGTTCCGAGAGGATGACTTCTTCTTCGGCAGACCAGCGGTCTTCGTCGCCGGGGGTGAGGCCCGAGAGGCGGCTGAACGAGTAGTTCCACCACCCGCCGTAGTCGACCGATTGGGTCATGATGTGCCCGTATTCACCGTCGTTGAGCACGTCGATGCCGATGTCGGCCTGTCGCTTGACGACGCCCACGACCTCTTCGTGCAGGATGCTCGTGAACTCATCCCAGCCGATGGCACCGTCCTGGTGAAGTCGGTTGGTCTCGAGCAGGCGCTCGGTGCGGGGGAGCGACCCGACGTGGGTCGTTTGAATTCGGTCGCGATTCTGCTGCGTCATGGTGTCCCTTCAGAAGTTTGTTCTGTTGACGTTACTCCTTGGCCGAGCCGGATGCTGGCTCACCGTCAAGGGACGTCACAGCACAGACGATATTGCGCTGGTCTTGCTCTTCCCAGTCGGACCCGCGGGGTGCGAAGGCGACGGATCCCCATTCGGTGGATGCTGCGGCCGCCTGGCCCGTGTAGTCAAAGAATGCGTCCGGGCAGGTTTCGTCGACCAGGGTTTGGATGGTTTCGTCACCCGGGTAGTCGGCCACTTCGATTGGATGCACGGCGGTGACTTCGAAGAGGTGCGGTTGGTCGCATGGCACGATGAAAGCCGCGGTCTGGTCTTGGTCGGGGTTTAAGCATTGGCCGACTTCGGTGTGGAAGATGGCGATGGGCTCGGCCTCGTCGGCTGGAGCCGCGCATCCGCTGAGGAGCGCAAGGCCCGGCAGCAATGCCAGCGCGAGCAGAGATTTCTTCATTCGCTAAGGATATCCGCGACAATGAGCCGCATAACACACAAAATTGCCGGTTGTTCGGCATTAACACGGGCAAGGAGTAGGCTATCGCAGTGTCAACTTCCTTGCAGTCTCAATCAAATCGGTGGCCCGCTTTTATCGTGACGATTGCCGTTGCAATCCTCACGATTCTCGACACGGCGAAGGTCAACGTCACGATTGCTCCGATTGAGGAGACGCTCGGGGCGAGTTCCGCGCAGGCACAGCTGATTGTGGCCGGTTACGTGCTGGCGTTCGGCATCATGCTCGTCCCGGCAGGGCGCTTGGGTGATATCTGGAACCGCAAGGCGATGTTCATCACTGGCCTGATCGTGTTCGCGGGCGCGAGCCTGTATTGCATGCTGGCACCAGACTCGACACAGCTGGTGATCGCGCGAATCATCCAGGGTAGTGCCGCCGGTATTTTGATGCCGCAGGTGATTGGGCTCATCCAGAACCTGTTCCAGGGGCACGAGCGGGGTCAGGCCTTCGGTATTTTCGGTGCCTCGATCGGTATCGGTACCGCATTCGGCCCGACGATCGGTGGCGTGTTCATCAATACGCTCGGCAGCGAGCTCGGCTGGCGGTGGACCTTCGGGATGAACGTGCCGCTGGCGCTCATCGTGCTACCGTTTGCGATCTGGTTGCTTCCCGGTCAGCAGAAGCACAAGCAGGGGAGCCACCTGGATCTACCCGGTGTGGTGTTGCTCGCATCCACCGTGTTGTTTGTGATGCTGCCGTTCGTGCTCACGAGCGGGACTGCGTCGGATGATCCGGCGCGCTGGTGGTTCCTGCTGGTGGCGGCAGTCACGGCCGCGGCATTTGTGTGGTGGGAGAACCGCTACGTCGCTGCTGGCAAGAGCCCGGTGATCGACTTCGCGCTGTTCAAACTGTCTTCGTACCGAAACGGTGTGTTCATCACGACCTTCTACTTCGCGGTGATGCCGCCGATGTTCTTCGTGATGACGCTCTACAACCAGCAGGGTCTCGGGCACTCGGCCGTCGTGGTCGGGATGATCACGATTCCGTTCGCCCTGATGTCGGCACTCGTGGCGGCGATCACGGGGCGCTTCACCTATCAGCATGCCGCGGGGATGGTGTTCTGGGGCCTGGTGATCTTCCTCGGGGCGATGCTCGCGCTGGCCGGTATCGCGTTGTGGGTCGCGCCCGAGCACAACCCGATTTGGATGGCCGTGGCGCTCGGCGTGGGCGGTATTGGTCCCGGTATGGTCATGTCGGCGAACCAGATGCGTACCTTGAGCCGGGTTCCGGTGGAGTCGGCCGGTGTGGGCGGTTCGTTCATGCAGGTTGGTCAGCGCCTTGGCAACGCGATGGGTATTGCGATCGCAACGTCGATTTTCTTCGCGGTTATCGCGATGCTGCCAATGCCCGGCGGCAAGCCCGACTACAGCGATCCGCTGACGCTCGTAACCTATCAGGACGCCTTCTTCGCGGCCTCGGCGTACATCATCGGCGTCCTGATCCTCGCGCTCATCTTCGCCTTCCTCGACCTGCGCTCCGACCGCGCCGACAAAGCAGAGGCAAAAACCGGTCAGTGAGTGCGGCCCGCAGGGCCGTGTATCGAACTGACCCCAAGATCAACTCGCGAGCAGCGCTACCTACTCATCCCCAAGCCCACAGCTGTGCACAATCCCAATCCCACGAAAGATCGCCCGCAGCTGAGCCCCTGTGTCCGGATCAGCACGCCCGGCGATCAGCGGGAAGTCACTGAGATCACGCTCACCTCTAATTTCATCGGTTCCACTCGTCCACCCTTCCTGCGCGAGGGCGATCCCACCGTAGAACCAGGCGAGCAGCAGGTCGTGCGCGTCGCGCGGGTTGATGGATGCATCCGCAGTGAGCTCGAGGATCGTCTCGCTGAGTCGAAACGAATTCGGGCCAAGAATGGGTTGGGTGCGCAATAGCGACATGGTGCCAGGGATGGCGGTGAGCTGCAGGCCCCGCTGTGCCAGTTCTAGGAGCGCGCAGTAACGGCAGTCGATGGTCAGGAGCTCTTCCGGCCGGACCATGCCGAGCCGTTGATCGCCGAGGTCGTGCCAGAGCTGTGAGAGCGAAGCGAAGTAGGTGTACATCGCGTTGGGTGCGATGCCCACTCCGGCGGCAATGGCGCGCAGCGAGACGCCTTCTACCGTGCCTTTTTCGCGTAGTAATCGGTCGGCCGCGTCCAGGATGCGCGCTCGGCTGATGTCGCCACGGGGGCCGCGCTTGGTTGGCTGGGTGGATGCGGGCTGTGGCACGAGGGGTTCCTATCGAAACGACGGGGATGCGTAAGGGCCGCTCCAGTCTATGAGCGGCCCTTACGCCAACGCTTTCGTGAGGAACTTATTCCTGGCAGATCGTGGTGATCTGATCGCCGGCGTTCGTGAGGTCGGTGATGTGCTGGTCGAGCTTGTCGTAGAGCTCGAGCGAGGCGGTTTCAACCTCATCGACGGTCGCTTCGTATTCTTCCGAGCCGGGCTCGAGTTCGTTGAGTTCGACGAACTGCTGGAAGTCGGCCTCTTCGAGGGTGGTGCCGAAGGATTCGACTTCGGTGGTGAACGCTGCGAGTGCGTCGCTAACTTCCTTGTTGCTTACGGCATCCGTCGCGGTTGAGAGCGCCTCGTTGATCGGGTCGAATACCTCACCAAAGTCGACGTCCTCGCCGCTGATTGCGTTCTGCACTGCGGTGTCGAGCCCGGGGCCGAGCGCGGCGTTGGTCTCGGCGAGGGCAACGTTGGTCTGCAGGCAGGCCTGAGCGACGCTCTGGCCGCCAGCGCAAGCGGTGAGTGATAGTGCGAGCAGTGATGCGGCAAGACCGAAACCGACGCGAAGGAAAGGACGAGCGCTCATGTGAATTATGTCTCCCTGATGTGAGCTCCTGCGGTGATTTGTACAGTGTACATAAGGGGAGTGTTAATGAGCTTTCTTTCGGCGGAAGTTGGGGATGAGCATGCGGATGGGCAGCTTCTTCTGCCGACTGCAGTCCGGTTAGTCCGGCGCCGGATAGGTTCACGTGAAGGACAACAACTCGACCTTTCTGTAATCTGCGGCGTCGATTACGGGGTAGTCCCGATCGCCGAGTGAATCGCGAAGCGATTCGTATCGAGGCGACTGCCGTGCAATCGGTCAGTAACATGTAAAGGCCGGTCAGCGTGTTTTCTTCGTCCGTTCGAACGAAGCGAAAAAATGCACTTCTTCCCGGCACCGCAATACGACAGGTAAGAACCGGGAAATCAATGGCGAAGTACAGCGTTAATCAGCTTCCAGTGAGCACTCTCTTAGCTCAGGTACAGAGCGATCAAATCGCCATTCCGGAACTCCAGAGGCCGTTCGTCTGGGACAGCATCAAGGTTCGCGACCTGATGGATTCGCTGTACCGAGGGTTTCCAGTTGGTTATCTCATTACTTGGCAGTCGGTTGGTGCTCACCTCAAAGGCGGCCAGACTGCAGCCCACCAACAGATTTTGATTGACGGTCAGCAGCGAATTACTGCGCTTAGGGCCGCCGTTGCAGGGCTGCCTGTTATCAACAAGCGCTACCAGAAGAAGCGAATCACTATCGCGTTCAACCCGGTCACGGAAGAGTTTGCGACGGCGACCCCAGTAATTCGTAAGAATCCTCAATGGATCTCGGATATTAGTGAAGTGTTTCGCAGCGCTGCGGCGTTCCGCTTCGTCGGCAACTACGTCTCGGAGAATCCCGACGTCGATCAGGACACTGCTGCCGAGAACATCGGCAAGCTGGCAGAGATTAAGAATGCCCAGATCGGTGTCATCGCGCTCAGTGATGACCTCGACGTTGAGACCGTTTCGGAGATCTTCATTCGAATCAATTCCAAGGGCGTCCCGCTTTCGAGCGCCGACTTCGCGATGAGCAAGATTGCGACGTACGGCGATCGCGGTCGGAATCTTCGAAAGCTCATCGACTACTTCTCGCATCTCTCAGTTGCTCCTCACGCGTTCTCCGACATTGCGGAGAACGACACTGAGTTCGCGGCGTCGCCATACTTGCAGCAGATTGCTTGGTTGAAGGACGAGAGTGAGGATCTCTATGACCCGAGCTACAGCGACTTGATTCGTGTTGCTGGGTTGGTCGGCTTCAGTCGAGGCAAGGCATCGTCAATCGTCAGTGAACTGTCTGGGCGTGACCCTGAAACACGGAAGGTTGACGAAGCAAGGATCCCCGTTGCTTACGACAACCTTGAAAAGGCGCTCGGCGAAATTACTTCGAAGTATCAATTCGAGAATTTCATTATGACGATCAAGTCGGCGGGATTCATTTCGCCGAAGCTCATCAACTCGAAGAACGCCTTGAACTTCGCTTACGCCCTCTACCTCCGGATGCGTCAGGATCCGAGCCTTAGCGAGGGCGAGCGCAAACGAATCACCCGGCGTTGGTTTGTAATGTCGATGCTGACAGGCCGCCACTCGGGCAGTTTTGAATCAGTGTGGGAACAAGACATGCGCCGAATATCCCAGCACGGTGCAGCTGAGTATCTACAGCAGATCGAAGAGACTGAGCTCACGGATGCGTTCTGGGAAGCCCGTCTGCCAGCAGACCTTGAGACCACGAGCACCAATAGTCCATACTTCCAAAGTTTCCTCGCTTCCCAAATTGCAAGTGGCGCTCGGGGATTCCTATCGAAGAGCATCACCGTGGCGACCATGCAGCAGCACTCCGGCGATATTCACCACATTGTTCCGAAGAACTACCTCGTGAAATCAGGCCTCACGGATCGCACCGAGTACAACCAGGTCGCCAATTACGCGATTACCGAGACAGCAATCAATATTGCGATCAAGGATGCACCGCCCGAGGTCTACCTCGATCGCGTGGAGCAGCAGTCAGAGACGGGAATCCTCGACTTGGGTGAGATCAATAGCCAAAGCGATCTGGCGAGGAACCTTGAGGAGAATGCTCTTCCGCCCACTTTGAGGGATGTCACCGCGGAGAACTACTTTGATTTCCTTGCCGAGCGCCGTCGACTGATGTCGCAGGCGATCCGTCGCTTCTACCGCGGTCTGTGAGCGTCCCCGCTACTCTTTCAACACGGTCGAAAAGGGTGGCATGCAGCGAATGAATTCCCGCAATGCTTGAGGTTATCTACACCGCTGGAAAGGTCTTTGATGGCCTGCAATCCAGCCGCGAAGCGACCGAGATATACCTGAGTACCGGTGATACCACCGCCATCGATTCACGTCACGACCTTGCGCTCCTGCAGGACCTCAAAGAACTCGCAGAAGTGGTCATCGAGCATGCCCCGAAACCCGTAGACGCCAACTTTGTCATCAAGCTCAACTCCACGATGACGCGTAGCGCATCGCTTGACCCGGGCGTACTTCGAAGTAGCGATGACCATATCGGCGTCAGCACCGACTTCGGTCGACACGAGCCACAGGCTGTCACTCTCGAGCACCTCAACGACCTCGTGAGGAGCGCAACCTCGGGACACGACGCTGTCCGAAATGCCGCGACGCTGTTCCTCACAATCGCAAAAGCTCAGCCCTTCAAGGACGGCAACAAACGCTCCGCAATCTTCGCCGCAAATGCCGTACTGCTGAGCCAAGGAGGTGGGGCATCGATTTCAGTGAACAAGACGACGCGATAGCCCACGAGTTCAACGTCAAACTAGCCCGGTCATATAAGTTCGACGAGGACGATGCCCCCATTCAAGCTCTCATTGACGGAGTCACCTGCCCTGGCTCGTGGATTCGTGCCTGACCTAACGAGCCGCTCTTTCGGCCATAGGCTCTTTTACCCTCTGATCTATAAAGGGTCGTTGTGTCCTTTGGTGTGACACCACGTATGTCGAGGGAGCTCTTGAATCCGGTGAAGGCTGTCACGGCCAAAATGTCGGACTTTAATAGTGCTGTCCACCGATAAGGGGCAAATCCGAGTAGTCCGATGCGTTGACGTAGTCGATTATCCATCGATCTCCGTGCTCTATGGTCATGTTGAAATCAGCGGAATCGAATTGTTCGAGGTAACTGGTTTTCGTTTCTTCGCTCTCGAACAAGGAGAGGATCGCAGTGTCCCCATTACCATAGGTGCAAAGTTGGGAAACTTCAGCCCCGATGGTACCCGCAAAATACTGCCATTCTTCCGCCGAGGGACTCGCCTCAGAGCAATTACCACCGGCGTCCTCAAAAGCGGCTTCGAGTTGTGCCATTGAATTAATGCTGGGTGCTGAACTGCAGGAGGTTAGAAAGCCTCCGATAGTGACTGCGGCTGCTGCAAGTAGAAGTGAACGTTTCATAGACGCAAGCTTAATTGTTGAATTTGCCTGATCAAATCCCGTCGGGCTAGCGGATCTCCGGTCTGTGAGGAATTGATTCCTCTAGGCGCGCGACCGTAGTCGTTCCAGTCGCTTCACCATAAATTTTGATAGCGGAGACGGATATGGAGTCCTCACGATCATCACGAATTCCTCGGCCATCGGACAAGTTTAGGAAATGCCGGTCATTCGTCGTCCGTAGGTAGCCTGCAGCGTAGAGCCAGTCGTTGGCGTGCTCTTGCCTTCGGCGTCGCCAAAGCACTGGTCAGCCACAGCCAGGCGCTTCTTGACCGTCGGCTAGATGAAGTACTTACCTACTCGACTGAAGTGAGAAGTCCGCTCGAGTGCTCAATAAACTTCAAAGATGACGAAAACCGATATCGTGGACTAACCCCAAAATTTCACCAGAATAGAGCCGATCACGTGACACTTTCGCATCTCGATTCGCGACGCCCTCAGCTGCAATTGGCGCCTGGCGAGGTGGTGATCGTCCGGGATGAGGAATGGCTCGTCACCAACACCGAGCAGACAACTTCGGGCACGCTCGTACGCTGCATCGGTCTCTCTGAGCTCGTGAGGGATACCCCGGCCGCGTTCTATTCCGAACTCGACAAGATCGAGGTGCTCGACTCGAGCCAAGCGAAAGTCGTCGCCGACGCATCCTCACAGTACCGAGACGCACGCCTATGGCTCGAAGCCACGCTAAGACGCCAGCCAATCCCGACGCTCGACCCTCGCCTGACGGTCTCGACGCAAATGCTCGCGACACCGCTGAACTATCAGCTCACCGCGGTCAAGCGCGCGCTCGATCCCGAGAAGCTCCGGCCACGGCTCCTGATTGCGGATGCAGTGGGTCTCGGTAAGACGATCGAGATCGGCATGATCCTCAGCGAGCTGGTCCGACGTGGACAGGGGGAGCGGATCCTCATCGTCACGCCGCGGCACGTGCTCGAGCAGATGCAACGCGAGATGTGGACACGTTTCGCGCTGCCGTTCGTGCGCCTCGACTCGGTCGGGCTGCAACGTGTCCGCCAACAGCTCCCCGCTACGCGTAACCCGTTCAGCTACTTCAAGCGCGCGATCATCTCGATCGACACCCTCAAGCAAGACCAGTACCGCGCACACCTCCAGAAGTTCCACTGGGATGCGGTTGTCATCGACGAATCTCACAACATCACCGGCGCAACCCTCAACAACCGCCTCGCGCGCACCCTCGCGCCGAACACGCACGCGCTGATCCTCGCGTCCGCAACGCCACACAACGGTAAAGCCGAGTCGTTCGCCGAGCTAATCCGCCTGCTCGAACCAAGTGCGGTCGCCGCCGACAACACTTTCGATGAGGATGCGGTCAAGCGACTCGTGCTCCGCCGTCACCGTCACAGTCCCGAGGTGCAGAGCGAGGTCGGCGCCGACTGGGCCGAGCGCAAGGAACCCCAGAACCTCCTCATCGAGGCCACGCCGTCAGAGAATAACCTCGCCGATCACCTCGCGCACGTCTGGCTCAATCCGAACATCCAGAGCCCATACTCCGGCAAGAACAAGGGCCTCTTCCCTTGGACCCTCGCGAAGGCGTTCCTCTCTTCTCCCGTCGCCTTCCGTGACACCGTTCGCGACCGCATGAAACGGCTGAACCCAGACAACCCTGAGCAGGCCCGTGAACTCAAAGCCCTGCAAGAACTCGACGATCTCGTCGCACCCATCCTCGAAGAGGGCTCGGCAAAGCTCACCGAACTGATCCGCTATCTGAAACAAATTGGCGTCGGCAAGAGGAAGCAAGAGCGCGCAGTCGTGTTCTCCGAGCGCGTCGCGACCCTCCACTGGCTCCGCGAAGCCCTCAAACAGGAATTCAACTTCGGCGACGACGAGATCCGCGTCCTCCACGGCCAGCTCACTGACGTCGAACAGCAAGAGGTGGTTGAAGAATTCAAGCAGGCTTCCTCGAAGCTGCGAGTGCTCGTCACCGGCGATGTCGCGAGTGAGGGCGTGAACCTTCACGCGCAGTGCCACGAACTCATCCACTTCGATATCCCGTGGAGCCTCATCCGCATCGAGCAGCGCAACGGCCGTATCGACCGGTTCGGTCAACGCACCCCGCCGCAGATCACTACGCTCCTGCTCGACTTCGACAACGACGAGTTCGCGGGCGACGTGCGGGTGCTCAGCCGCCTGATCGATCGTGAGCACGAGGCCCACAAGGCACTTGGCGACACGGCCTCACTCATGGGCAAGTACGACACCGACAGCGAAGAAGAAGAGATCCGTAAGGTGCTCGCCGGTGCGAAGGCCTTCGACGAGGTCGTTCGCTCGCCGGAAGATGTGCTCGCGGGCGACGACGGGGTGGATGCATTCCTCGCCACGCTGTTCTCCACCGGCAGTGAAGACCCGGCCGAAGTAGAAACCGCGACTAACGACGAGACCATCCCGCCTACTGGCCTGTTCTCCGACACCGCCGACTTCTTGCGCACCGGTCTCGCCACGGCATACACGGTGCCCGGCGCAACGATCGCGAACAACGGCGTGGGCTTCGAAGACAAGCCGCAGCAGCGCACGCTTTCGGTTACCCCGCCGCGCGATCTCACGCAGCGGCTTCGGGTGCTCCCGCAGTCGTATCTGCAGGAGCGCAAGGTCACCGAGAAATTCACCGTGACGACTTCGCAGGACATGGCGCTCGCTTCCCTCGAGCAGGCGCAGAACTCGCCGACTTCGATTTCCTCCTGGCCGGCCGAGCACTATCTCGGGCCGCTGCACCCGTTGCTCGATTGGGTCGCCGACAAGACCCTGTCGAAGCTTGGGCGCAACGAGGTCTTCGCGGTCCGCGGCGATGTCATGGCGCCGACGGTCTATCTGCTCGCGACGGTCGCCGACCGCCAGGCGCGCACGATCTCGAGCATGCACCTCACGCAGACGCACGCGGGGGAGAGTCGCTTCTTCAGCGGTTCCTACGCGGATGCGCACTCGGCTCTCGCTTCGCTCGGTGTCTCGGCGGATGCGAGCCTCGTGAACCCGGGTCCGGTCGCAGTCGACGAGCTACAGGGTCTTATCGCGCCAGCCGTCGAACAATCGCTCGCGTACGCGGACAGCCTGCTCGGCGCGATCGGTTCGTCGGTGGAACAGCGAGTCGAAGGCTGGCTCGAGCGCCTCGACCAATGGCAGCAAAATGCGAAGCAACTAGCCCAACGACAAGAGCTCACCCAACGCCGCGACGCCATCACCGACGAAGAACAGCTCGCCGAAGCAATGCGCCCCCACCACATGTCGGTGCGACCCCTCCTCGTCGTAGTTCCAACTGAGTACCCCACAGGAGAGGACGCATAGTGGCTTCTGACGCAATGATCATCGGCGAGAGCTGGATCAGCGAGCACTTCTTCACGACTGACAGCAAGAAGGAATCCTTCAATGCCGAGGTCCAAAAACGCCACCGCCTCTGGAAGGACTTCGAAGACACCGGTCAGACTTCGGCCCGGAGTCGCCTGCGCACGGCTCGCGGCGACCTTGTCGCAGCCCTGAGCGAGCTCGCCACCCGCACGGCCGACGGCGAGCAGTGGCTCCCGAGTGAACACACCGCCCAGGCGCTCGATGAACTCCTCTACACCCCGCTCACCACTGCGCTCGGAGCAGGGGAGGGATTCCTCACCGAGCGCCGCGATGGTCCGGTGCGCTGGTTCCATGAAGACGGCATTGCTACTTCAGAACTCGCGATCATCGAGGCGGCCCCCGCCGACTCGATCGACGACCTCCTGCGGAAGGGCCAGGACGAAACCCAGCACGCACTTGTCACGCCCTACGTCCCGGAGGACGACGAGCTGCATCCTCTCAACGGTGTCCCGCGCTTACTCTCCCGTGTATTCCAAGTGGATGAAGTGCCTTACGCCCTCGTGTTCGCTGGTCAGTGGGTGCTGATCACCGATCGCGAGCGTTGGCCGGAGGGCCGTTATCTTGCGATCGATCTGCAGATCGTGCTCGAGCGCAACGACCAGAAGCAGCTCGGCGAAATGGACCGTACAACGGCGTGCCTCGCCTTCGAAAGCTTCGTCTCCAACGGTGTCGACAACTCGGGGACCCCGTGGTGGACCGAAGTGATCGACGCCTCGAAGAAGCACGCGGTGGGCGTCTCTCAAGACCTCCGTGATGGCGTCCGTGAGTCCATTGAAATCATCGCGAATGAGGTGGTCTCGCGCCGCAAGCAGCAGGGCTTGCCACCGCTTCCGCAAGACCAAGCGCAACCCCTGGCCGTGCAGTCCCTCCGGTATCTCTATCGCATTCTCTTCCTGCTCTACGCCGAGGCGTCTCCCGAGCTCGAGGTCCTGCCGGTGGGTTCGCCCGAGTATGGCGAGGGCTACAGCATCGACCGCCTGCGGGATCTCGCGCTCGTCGAACTCGAGAGCGAAAAGGCGAAGGCATCGACGCACCTTTATGAGTCGCTCGATGTCCTCTTCCGCCTCGTCGATCAGGGCCACGGTGAGGATGCACGGCAACCGGCAGCGGGGGAGGAACACCTTGTCGAGGGACTCACCTTCCACAGTCTGCGCGCCGACCTCTTCGCCCCAGCGGCCATCGCGCACATCAGCGACGTGAAGCTCGGCAACCAGGCACTCATCGAGGTCCTCAGCCGCCTGTTGCTTTCGCGTGCCGAGAACGGTCGTGACCGCGGTTTCATCAGTTACGCCGACCTCGGTATCAACCAGCTCGGCGCGGTGTATGAGGGTCTTATGTCCTACACCGGTTTCTTCGCGGAGGAAGATCTCTACGAGGTAGCGAAGAACGGTGACTCGAGCAAGGGGTCCTGGGTTGTTCCCACCTCGCGCGCTGATCACCTCGACGATCGCGACTTCGTGATGGAACAAGACGCGATCACCGGCGCCGAACGCAAGGTTGTCCACCGTGCGGGCACTTTCGTGTACCGGCTTTCGGGCCGCGCACGCCAGCAGTCGGCGTCCTATTACACACCCGAGGTGCTCACGAAGTTCACGGTCTCGCAGGCGCTCGAAGAGCTGCTCGACCAGAACGACACGGTCACGCCTGCCGACGAGATTCTCGAGCTCACGGTTTGCGAGCCCGCACTCGGCTCCGGAGCGTTCGCGATCGAGGCGACGAGACAGCTCGCCGCTGAGTATCTCAAGCGCAAGCAGCGTGAAACCGGCATCACGATTGACCCCGAGGAATACCCTCAAGAGCTGCAACGCGTGAAAGCGCACATCGCGCTGCACCAGGTCTACGGCGTCGACCTCAACTCAACGGCTGTTGAGCTCGCCGAGATCTCATTATGGCTCGACACGATGCTGCAGGGGTTGGACGCACCGTGGTTCGGTCTTCATTTGCGCCGCGGTAACTCGCTCATCGGTGCTCGCCACGCTGTCTATAGCGCTGACCAGATCAAAAGGCGTGCTTGGCTTAAGACTGAACCCGCCGAGATCCCCACGACAACAACCGTCGAGGACTTGGCCGACTTCACGTTCGCCACACAGATAAGCGGCAAGATATTCCACTTCCTACTTCCTGCCGCAGGATGGGGAGCGGCTGCCGACAACAGGGAAGTAAAGGAATTGTCGCCCACAGGGGCGAAAGCATTACGTGACTGGAGTCGTCGCATCACCGTACAGCTCGATAAAAGACAAATCGAGCGACTACAAAATTTGTCGCTGCGTGTTGAACGCATGTGGCAATTTGTGATCCGCCGGTTCGAGATTGCCGAGCGTGAAGCGCGTCGCTCGGTGCAGGTGTTCGGCCAGGTCGACGTGTCGTCGCGTGAGCATGTAGTCAAACGTGAAGAGATCCAACGCAAACTCCAGGACGCTGATGGGGCGTATCAGCGGTTGCGATTGGTGATGGATGCCTGGTGCGCGCTCTGGTTCTGGCCTGTACCCATTGCTGAACGCGATGCGATGCCGCCTGACATGAATGAATGGATGGATGCACTGCAAGCTATCTTGGGCGTGCATACTGAGACGAAAGCCTCATCGGCCAAGTTTGGCCAGACCGAGCTCGATATGCCCACAAAATGGGATGCACTTGGCGATAGTGAATCGAATGATCTTGCGTTTGCTAATGTTTCTTCCATCGCCGATGTCATTCGCGACCACCCCTGGATATCTGTGGTGAAGAATGTTGCAGATGCACAGGGGTTCTTTCACTGGAGTCTCGATTTCGCGTCGGTGATGGCTAAGAATGGTGGATTCGACCTGCAAGTTGGGAATCCGCCTTGGGTTCGTCCGCGAACTGACCTTGAAGCGCTCTATGCGGAAGCTGATCCATGGTGGCAACTAAACCCCAAAGCAACACAAGCCGTAAAGGCGATCAAGCGGCGTGAAGCACTAAGCATAGTGGGCATGCCGGAACTGGTTATGGACGGTGCAAGTGAAGTATTGTCTACGTCTGCATTCATTGGCAGCGCGAGTGAGTACGCGCAGTTGACTGGCCTGCAACCGGACTACTATCGATGTTTCATGGTGAATACGTGGAGACATAGTTCGTCTCGAGGCATCTCTTCTTTATTGCATCCTGATACGCACTTTACTGACGCGCGCGGAGGTGCTTTTAGGGCGTCGACATATCCGCGTATTCGAAGGCATTGGCAATTTGTCAACGAATTACAGTTGTTTCGGGAAATTTTGCATTTGGTGAGTTTTGGTGTGCATGTCTATGGTGCGCCGAGAGATCCCTATTTCCTACATGCGGTTAACCTTTATCACCCAGACACTGTTGAGAGTTCCCTCGTTCATGATGGTAGTGGAGCTAAGCCTGGCATTAAGGATCCAAGTGGAAATTGGGATCTGCGGCCACATCGGAGCAGGATAGAATATGTAAACCATCGAGTTCTAAAGTCATGGCGTGACTTCTTGGGCGATCGAAATATTCCAGTCTCGGAGACCTCGATGGTTTACATCATTAACACTAATATGCAAAGTGTTGTTGAAAAGCTTGTGGACCAGGCGCGGCTGCTGGACCAAAATTTCGAGTGGAGCGCTGGGTGGCACGAGACAATTGATCGCCGGAATGGTCGGTTCGACGTGGAATGGGGGCTGGCATCTTCGTGGAGCGATGTAATACTGCAGGGCGTTCATATCCACATTGCTAATTCATTCTACAAATCGCCCAACAAAACCATGAAACATCACCAAGATTGGACGCCTATTGATCTTTCGATTCTTGCGGATGATGCTCTTCCTGTAACGTCGTACAAGCCCAACGTGAATAGGGAATACAGAGAGAAATACACGCATTGGGGTGCGAAGAGTGCACTCGACTTCTATAGGTTTGCCTGGCGGAATATGGCGTCTAATACCGGTGAGAGAACACTTGTGGGCACAATTATTCCCCCCGGTGCTGCGCATATTAATGCGGTTTCGGCTATCGGATTCACTGCGGAGGAGTCGATGGGTCAGTTGTTGTTAGTGGCTGGTGTGATGAGTTCATTGGTTGCGGACGCGCAAATTAGGCTGGTTCCTAAGTCCACTATTACCGCTAAAACTATATCGAGACTAGCTATACCAAAATTCGGGACTTTGGAAGCGGATGTTCAATGGCGGATGGGGAGGCTTG
The DNA here is from genome assembly GCF_008831155.1 of Gulosibacter chungangensis. Classification (GTDB taxonomy): domain Bacteria; phylum Actinomycetota; class Actinomycetes; order Actinomycetales; family Microbacteriaceae; genus Gulosibacter; species Gulosibacter chungangensis. The sequence goes on from NZ_WBKB01000003.1 coordinate 199,455, forward strand.
TTTCGCTGACCAACGAGTTTGAATCTATCCACACGTTTAACTCAGTCGCGTGCGAGTGGGCTCTCACCCCTTGGTGGGCTGATGCAAAGAAATTACAAGACGTCCCTGTTGGAGAATGGGATCGAAGTGTGCCTTTGCGAATTGACGCAGAAAGACGCCAGGCGCTTGTGGAGATTGACGTAATCGTTGCGTTGTGTTGCGGATTGACAGTCGATGACTTGTCCACGATATATCGGACGCAATTTCCCGTATTGGTTGGTCATGATAAAACGAAGTATGTTTATGACTTGTATGGGCGTGAAATTCCCGGAGAGCTAGCGCGCGAGTGGCATAGACGTGGGAATGATATCGAGGAGGAGGAGCTGCTTGTTCCGAACACAGAGGGTAATTTGACGCAGTACGTCCTCCCATTCCGAACCCTCGACCGCGAAGCTGAGATGCGGGAGGCGTATGCCTACTTCGAGAAGAAACTGCAGGAGTCGGCATGACCGCGTTATTGCCATCGCTGCAGGCGGGTCGCTTCCAACAGAGTGTGAGCGACTACCTGCAGACCACGTTTGCGCTCACCGATAAGGAAGTGCTCGACGCGCTTGACAGCTTCCTCGCTGATGAGCACACGGGGATCTTTCGGGGCCCCTATTTGCGCACGCGCATGCCGTTCAAACCCGCGACGCGAAAGCCCACCGAAGTGCTCGAATGGTACGGGGCACCGTATCCGCCGCACGGGCACCAAATGGCTGCGTTCGAGCGACTCGCGCAAGGGAAGCCGACGCTGGTTACGACCGGTACCGGTTCGGGTAAGACCGAGGCGTTCCTCTTCCCAATCCTCGATCACGTGCTGCGGGCGAAACGCAACGGTATCGCCGGGACTAAGGCGCTCATCCTCTACCCGATGAACGCGCTGGCGAATGACCAGGCGCGACGCATCGCGAGCCTCATCACCACCGATCCGGAACTCGCCGGTGTTTCGGCGGCAATCTACACGGGTGAAGATGGGCCGAAGCGGCGACAGGTGAGCCCTGCAGGGCTCATCACCGATCGCGAAACGATTCAAGCACAGGCACCAGACATCCTCCTCACCAACTACAAGATGCTTGACCAGCTGCTCCTGCGCTCAAAAGACCAAACCATCTGGGAACAGAGCGCCACGAGCCTGCGCTTCCTCGTGCTCGACGAGTTCCACACCTATGACGGTGCCCAAGGCACCGATGTCGCCATGCTGCTCCGTCGACTCGGGATGACCCTCAAGCGCCATTGGCCGACAAACCCAGAACGCCGCGAAGCGCTTGGCATCAACGGCGCCGCAGCAGCCGCACCGCTCGGGCTGACGGTACCGGTCGCAACATCGGCAACACTCGGCGGCGAAGACTCGACCACCATGATCGACTTCGCGAACACCGTCTTCGGCGGTGGCTTCGATGCGGACAGCGCCGTCGGGGAGACCCGGTACAGCGTTGAAGATTGGGCCGAGCGAGCATCCGAGACCACGCTTGGCGGGGCACCGCGTCGCTTTGTCGGTATCGATGTCGAACCGATCGACTTGCGAGCGCTCGGGGCAGCGGCGAACAACACCGGCTCGGGGGCACTCGATATCGCCCGGGCGGTGATTGCGGAACTGTACGAGTCGGGTCACGACTTTGCCAGCGCATCCGCCGAGCAACTGCACGATGCCCTGCGAACGCATCCCGACGTACGGAACCTCATCGAGGCGACCCAGACGCCGACGGCGCTGGGCGACCTCGTGCAGGAACTTTTCTCGACGGCGCGCGAGATCGACGAGGCTGCCTCGGAAGCTGCGATCAATGCGATCATCGCGGCGCTCAGTCAGGTGCGCATGGCGGTGGGATTTGCGGCGCCCTCGGTCGACGTGAACGCGTGGATTCGTGCACTCACGCGTATCGACCGCGTGGCCGGGCCGACGGCGGTTTTCCGTTGGTCGGACGACGGGCAGATCTTCCTCGAAGATAATGACGACGCGTATTCGGACGAAGGGCGTGAATCCGAACCCGCAATCTACTGCCGGCACTGTGGCCGTAGCGGCTGGGGTGTCGCGATTCGCACCACCGGGGAACAGCGCGACCTTGAGGCGAAGGGCACGAACCCGCGCGAAGTCGCCGTGAAAAAGCTCGGAAGCTTCCGCGCCCTCATCTACGCGCCCGCCGAGGCCGACAAACTCGAGCGCTTCGACGAACCCACGCCCGGGTTCGGCTGGTGGGACGTCAACAACCGGCGCGTGCACGCGACCCTGCCGGAAACCGACGGGGACTCGGCCGACACGAAGATTCTCCCGGTGCAGTGGTTCGACGGGGAAGACGCCGACCGCGATTCGAACAATGAAATCTGCCCCTCCTGCGGTCGCCCCGACGGCATCCGCTTCATGGGATCGGCCGTCGCGACGCTACTCTCCGTCGTGACTACGGCACTCTTTGGTGACGCACAGCTCGACGGCGCCGAAAAGAAGGCTCTCGTCTTTACCGACAGCGTGCAGGACGCCGCGCACCGGGCCGGTTTCGTACAGAACCGTGCCCACACCTTCGGACTGCGCAACGCGATCCGCCGCGCGATCGGTGATCGCACCCACACCCTCGAAGAGCTTTCGGGCGAACTGTTGGCGAGGGCAGAAACCGCCAATGAACGGTACCGGCTCCTCAGCCCGGAACTGGCCGAACGCGAAAACTTCCGAGAGTTCTGGGAGACCGAAGATCCTTCGAAGATCAAGGTTGCAACCCGCCGCCGCGTGAAGACGCGCTTGGCCTTCGACCTCGCGCTCGAATTCGGGTTGCAATCCACCTTTGCGCGCACGCTCGAGCAGACCGCCTCGGTCACCGCGGAGGTCGACACCGGCCCGGCGGTGGTTCTCGAGCGCATCGCCCGCGAGGCAATCGAGGGCTTCCAATTCGATGCTGCCCTTGAGCAATCGGACGTTATCCCCGGCGACACTCTCATCGCCTGGGCGCGCGGCGTGCTCGAGCAAATGCGTGAGCGCGGAGCCATCGAACACCAATGGCTCGGGCAGTACGTCAAAGACAACGGCCTGCGGTGGAAGATCTGGGGCGGCCGTCCCAAGGCCGAAGGCATGCCGGCGTTCCCGAAGGGGCGCTCGGCACCCGCTTTTCCGCGCATCGGTCCGAATCCGAAGACGGCCAAGGGCGAGTACCTCCTTGACGATCTCAATTCCTCGCAGGGCTGGTACGCGCGTTGGACCGCACGCATCCTCGGCGTCTCCACCCACGCCGGCGCGCAACTCGTGCAGCGGCTGCTGAAGTCCATCGCCGACGGCTCACTCGTAAAAGAGCACGCGATCACCCGCACCGGCGGGACCGCCTACGGGATTGAACCCGAGCGCATCCTCGTGAGCCCCGCATCCAACGACCAACGACACGCTGGCGAGACCATGCTGCGCTGTGACAGCTGCAAGGCACTCACCCCGGCCAGCCCCACCACCGTCGCACAACTCGAAGGGCGGCCCTGCCCGGGGTTGCGCTGCTCGGGCACGCTCGAGCGGCTGCCGCTCACCGAATCAAACTACTACCGGCACCTCTACGAAGACAGCGATATGCGGCGGGTGATCGCGCGCGAACACACGAGTTTGCTGCCCGACGACGTTCGCCTCACCTACGAGACTGCGTTCAAGAGCTCCGACGAATCGCCGGATGCGCCGAACGTGCTCGTCGCGACACCCACGCTGGAGATGGGTATCGACATCGGCGACCTGTCGACCGTGATGCTCGCCTCGCTCCCGCGCACCGTCGCGAACTACGTCCAGCGAGTCGGCCGTGCGGGGCGTTTGACCGGATCTGCCCTCGCGCTCGCCTTCGTGCCCGGCCGGCACGAGCAGCTCGCCTGGTATCAGGACCCGCTCGAGCTCATCAACGGCGAGGTGACCGCGCCTGCGACCTACCTCGATGCGGTGGGGATTCTGAAACGCCAGTTCCTCGCCTCGGTCTTTGACCACCTGGCGACGAACCCGAACGCCGAGCCGCTACGGCTCGCGAAGGATGTGCTGACTTCGACCGAGCCGGACAGCCCCCTCGGTGACGTGCTGGCGGAACTGCGGGCAAGTGGCGCCGAGCGCTTGGCACGGTTCCTCTCGACCTTTGATCACCCGGGCGGCTCGTATCTGCGAGAGTCGACGCGGGATGCGCTGGTCGCGTGGCTGCGACCGCGCGCCGACGGTTCGCTCCCGGTTGAGGAAGCGATCGCCACAGCCGCGAATAAGTATGTGACCGAACTCGAATCGGTGCGGCACCGGCTGCGGCGCGTGCAGGAGACACTCGTCGAGCTGCAACAGAAGCTCGTGGGCGTGCACGAAGACGAGGACGTCGAAGACGAGCGCAATGCTCGGGCGACCTGGCGGATGCTCGAAAAGATCCGTGACGAACGAGAGAACGACCACTGGGTCTCTGCCCTGGAACGCGCGGGGCTCCTGCCGAACTACACCCTGCTCGACGACCGGGTCACCCTAGACGTCGGTGTCAGTTGGGTCGATGCCGACACCCAGCAGTTCGAGAACACCGCGTTCGAATACTCGCGTGACGCGGGCAACGCCATCCGCGAATTCGCGCCCGGAGCGACCTTCTACGCCCAGGGGCTCGCGATCGAAATCGACAGCGTCGAAACCGGTGCCAATGCATCCGCCATTCACGATTGGGTGTGCTGCCCCGAGTGCGGGCACACGCGCGACCTCACCGAGCATCCGCTCGAGGGCTCGCTAGGCGTCTGCCCGCGCTGCGGCTCGGCAGGCTTCGCCGATATGGGGCAGCGGATGCCCGTGATCGAACTCGAATCGGTCTCGGCCCAGGTGCGGCGGGACGAATCGCTCATCAGCGACTCGAGCGAGGACCGCGTGCGGGCCTACTTCAACATGGTGCACCTCGCCGATATTGACGCGGCACAGCTCGACTCGGTGTGGTTCGACGAGGGCACCGGGCTCGGCGTGAAGTACGCGCGCGAAGTGACCATTCGCTCGATCAACCTCGGGAAGAGCACTGAGGCCGCTGCGGGCACGCCGCGACTGCTGGGCGGGTTTGAAATCGCCGCACCGATGTTCCGCATCTGCCGCGAATGCGGCCACCTCGACCAGAAACCCGACGAGAATTCCTGGCGTGAGCATAAGCCGTGGTGTTCGCACCGGAAGCATCGTGACGAAGACGCGGTGAGCGTGGCGCTGAGCCGCACGCTCGAGACGCAAGGGATGCTCATCCGCCTGCCCGAACACTTTGACACCGGGGATGAGCTGGTGCTGCCGAGCCTGATGGCCGCCGTGCACCTCGGGCTTCGGGAGGTCATTGGCGGTGATCCCTCGCACCTCGACATCATTTCGGTGAAGGATGTGCCGCACGGGGCCGGTGGGACTACTTCCTTCCCGGCGCTGCTCGTGCACGACCGGGTGCCGGGAGGGACGGGCTATCTTGCCGACCACTCGACGGTGGCTGGGCTCGAACAAATTCTCTTGGCGGCACTGGCCGTGGTTGAGAACTGTGTGTGCCAGACGCAGGGCCGGTCAGCGTGCCACCGCTGCCTGCTGCCGTTTGCACCTCCGGGTGCTTCGCGCAGTGTGTGGCGGAACACGGCCGAGCGGTCGCTTCGCGAAATGCTCGGGGTGCCGAGCGATAGGGACGAACCGGTGGTTGCCGCGAACTGGAAACCGGTGACCGAAGACCCGGGGAAGACCGAGGCGGGGTCTGCGCTCGAGCGGCGGTTCCGGAAGGCGTTCCTCGCCGGGGTCGAGACCCTCGGCGGGAACGTGCAGCAGCAGCCCGGGGTGCATGGCAACACGGTGTTGGTGACGCTCCCGCGGGGGCACCGCCGCACCCTGAAGCCCGAGGAGCACATGCGCGGTGCCCGGCCCGATTTCGTGCTGCGCACTGGCAACGCCGACGACGGGGCGCTCGCCATCTTCCTCGATGGCTACCGCTATCACGCGACGGAAGCGATAAACCGCCTCGCCGATGACCACGCCAAGCGGGCCGAGATCCGCAGCGATATCGACGTGCGCGTCATCTCGCTGACGTGGGAAGACGTCGAAGATTACTTGAACGGCACGCCAAACACCGTGCCGCAGTGGATCGCCGCGAACCCGCTCTACGCGCGGCTCGGGCCGGCGCTCGGGCTCAACGCCGGCGACCTCGAGCGGGTCACCGAAAACCCGATGCGTCGAATCTTTGACTGGATGCGTGACCCGCAGACCGCGCTCAACGCCTGGGATCGCATCCTGCCCGCCCTACCGACACTCCTACTGGGGATGGGGCAGACCGCTGCACTCGATGGTGTTGGACTCGATGGGGCGGCTGTTCGGGCGCTCGACGGTTCGCTGGAGGCGGGGAACCCCGGCAGTGCCCAGTGGCGTCAGGGCACGCTCGCGGTCGTCACTCGGGTGATGCAGGCTGTCGGGGGACGCCCGACTTACGAGACCGCAATCGTGCTTGATGATTCTTCGGATGCGCTGGCGCGGCCCGAGTTCCGAAGCGACTGGCGGTCGTTCCTGCACTGGTCGAATGTGCTCGGGGTTGACACTCGGAACACGACGATTCGGGTGCGCTCGCAGGTGGCCTCTGCGGCGCCGGTGTCGCGGGTCGACGTGCGCTTCCAAGAGGAGTGGATTGACGCGCTCGAATACGCGACTGCCGACGAAAAGGCACTGTTACAGCCGTTGCAAGAAGCCGGGTTCGTGCCGGCACCCGAAGTCGGTGAAGAACGCGGTGATGGGGTGACGCTTCCGGCACTGTGGGAAGCGGCGAAGGTTGCCCTCGTGATTGACCTCGACGAGGCTGAGGTCGCGTCGGTGCGCGCCGAGGGATACGACACGCTGGATGATGTGGCGGCGGTGCTCGCGCACTTCGCCGGTGCGAGCGAGGGGAATGAGGTCGACTGATGCCGATGATCATGTGGGTGAAGAATCAATCGAGCCCGGTTGATGGCAGCCTGAAAACGAAGATCTTCAACTTCCTCACGAAGCTCAGCGACTCGGACGAGACCCCCGGCCTGCACATTGAGCCGATTCAGAACTCGGTTGACCCGCGGGCTCGCACCGGGCGCATCGATCAGCAGTTCCGCGCTGTGCTGTTTCGACTGGAGTCGGTGGGACGCGAGACCACCTACGTGTTTGAGGGTGCGTATAACCACGACGAGGCAATCGAACGCGCGAAGACGCGCAAGCTGCAGGTGAACCCGGTCAACGGAGTGCCGGAGATCATTGAGCTCGAGGCTGCTGAAGTCGACGGCCACGGGGATGCGGTGCTCGCGAAGGCCGCAGAGATTGCGGCCGCTCAGGAGAAAGCAGCTGCGGCCACGGCTCGTGGGCTGGCGGTGACGCCGCTGCTGGTCAGCCGCGGATACACCGTCGATGGGCTCGTCACCGAAGTTGGGTTTACCGTCGCGGATGCCGAGCGGTTAATGGCCGCGGCCGATGAGGCGGAGCTGAGCCACATCGGTGAAGCGTTTGTGAACTCCTGGCAGCAGCTCGCGGTGGTTGCGATGCTGGAAGGGATTCCCCAGGAGCGCATCCTCGCCGAGATCGAGGGGCCGGTCGAACCTGAAGAGGGCGAGGTCTCGGCTCAGGAACCTTTAGCGGAAGACACCGCGGCCGAGTCTGCGGAAGTGGGTGCCGCATCCAAGTTTGCTGAAGCTTTGGGAGACGCAAAGAGGGAGGCGAGCGACGAAGCTGAGCAGATCATCCGCAGCTTCGAACACCCGGCGGCGAAGCAGCAGTTCCGGTACATCGAAGACCAGGATGAGCTGCAGCGAGTCATCGAGAGCGATGACTTCGGGCAGTGGATCGTGTTCCTGCACCCGGACCAGCAGCGTTATGTTGACCGCGATTACAACGGGCCGTTCCGTCTGACCGGTGGTGCCGGTACTGGGAAGACCGTCGTGCTGCTGCACCGCGCGCGGCGACTCGCGAAGGCGAATCCGGATGCGCGAATTGTGTTGACGACGTTCACACGCGCGTTGGCGAGGATGCTCGCGCGGGACCTCAAGCGCCTCGATGCCCACCTGCCGCTCGCCTCGAAGCTGGGGGAGCCGGGGATTTATATTGCTGGAATTGACCAGCTCGTCGCCGAGGTGCGGCGCCGGTGGCCGAAGCCCTTCGATGCTGCGGCGCTGCGGGTGATTGGTGACACCGTGGGAATGCGGAATCCGGACACTCGCTCGGACGACATGTGGGACAGGGCTGTTGGGCTGCACGGAGACGAGCTTGGCCCTGAGCTCGGTAGTCGCGCGTTTGCGGAGCGCGAGTACCTCAATGTTGTGTTGCGGAATCGGATTCTCGAGCGGGACGAGTATTTGACGGCATCGCGTGCTGGGATCGGTCAGCGGCTCGGGCGGAAGCAGCGGGTTGCGATGTGGAAGATCATCGAGCAGTTCCGGTTGAGCGAAAAGCTCGACCAGCGGGTTGCGTTCTATGAGCTTGCGGCAATTGGGGCTGCAATGTTGGAGGAAACCGGGCTGAAGCTCGTTGATCACTTGCTGGTCGACGAAGGACAGGACCTCACCGCACCTCGTTGGCAGTTCTTGCGGGCCCTGGCGGTTGAGGGGCCGAACGACATGTTCATCGCAGAGGATGCGCACCAGCGGATTTACGGGCAGCCGGTTCGAATGGGTGCGCTGGGCATTAACATTCGCGGCCGCTCGCGTCGACTGCGACTGAACTACCGGACGACACAAGAGACCCTGGACTTCGCGCTGAAGGCGCTGGCGGGGGAGACCTGGGAGACGGGCGAAGGTACGGCGGAGGACAACGAAGGGTACGTTTCGGCTCGACGTGGGCCGGAGCCGCGGTTGTTGGAGAGCGATTCAGGGGCGCCCCACTCAACGTTGATCGCACAGGTGATTGGGGACTGGATCGCGGAAGGCATTGATCCGCGGACCATTGCCGTGCTTGGGCGTACGAAGGACGAAGTCACTGCGATTGCTCGAGATCTGACGCGAAAGGGAATCCCTGCGAAGGGCGAGACTCCGGACTCTGTCGCGTCTGCCTCGTCGGTAGTGACGATGACGATGCATCAGTCGAAGGGGCAGGAGTTCTCGCGGGTCGTGTTGCACAACTTGTCGGACGGGGCCTTTCCGCGGCGAGCACGGCGTGGGGCGACCGAGGAAGAGCTACATGAGATTCGGCAGATGGATGCCGCGCTGTTGTATGTCGCGGCGACTCGGGCGCGGGATGAGCTTGTGGTGACGTATTCGGGGGAGCCGACAGGGTTGCTGGTGTAGTTACTGCCACTGGGAAGCGCAAATGGTTAGAAGCATGGTCATCAGAAATTACCCTTAGCGGAGGCGAGGACCTGACTTATGGTGTGGCCAACACACTCCCAACACTTGTGGAGAATGTAGCGCCTCATGCACGCGGGGTACGTATTAAGTGCGTGTACTGTTGAAACGTGGCTTATACGACGTTGGGAGCTCTCATTCGGTTGGCGAGGGAAGCCGCCCGGATGGACCAGGCCGAACTCGCCGCGCGCATGGGAGTTGGTCAGCAGGCTGTGAGTGGATGGGAGCGCGGAATCTCTCGCCCTCGCCGAAGTGTCCTGAAAGTGCTGTGTTCAATTCTTGACCTGTGCCTCGACGATGTGCTGGACGCGGGCCGTTACGAGCAAGCGCGAGATACGCCGAGCCAGAGTAGGCTGCTCAACCTGCCGTTCGAGAACCTATCACCGGAGGCGTTCGAGGCGTTCTGCCGCGATCTACTCCAGATGCGACACCCCAGACGTACAGCTGTGCGCAACGGATCTTCCGGTTTTAAGCAATTTGGCGTCGACGTCTACGTTGATGGAGAAGACGAGCGTATTGGCGTCCAGTGCAAGCGCCACCGGACCTTCGGCCCGAGTGATGTGAAGAAGGCGATCGAGGAAGTGCTCCCCGATGCTCAACTTAGCTCCGGGGTCATCGCCTTGAGCCGCCGATCTGCGACACCAGCCACTCGACTTGAACTGACTAAATATCCGGGTTGGAAACTCTGGGATGGCGAGACGCTATCCGGCTTCGTCCGTGGGCTTCAGGTGGCCGAAAAGCTCGCACTGATCGAGAGCTACTTTCCCGAGCTGCGCGAGTCTTTTCTTGGCATTTCTGAGCCCAGCCCGTGGCTTGAACCGGACCGATATGACACCGCACTCGCCGGTCGGCTCGGCGTCGATAGAAACTTCGCTCTGGTTGGCCGCACCGATGAGCTCCGGAAGTTAACTGCCCTCGCAGCCGATCATCGCGAAGTTGCGTTCGTCATAGGCCGCGGCGGCATCGGTAAGAGCCGCCTGCTTCGCGAGTTCGCCAGCGCTGACATTGGTCGGGCCGTTCGTTTCGTTGCTAGGGGCCGTATTGCCCCGAGTGCTTTCGAGCTACTTCCCGAGGGTGCGCCGGTCATAGTGGTGGACGATGCCACGGACGCGGAATACGACGTCGCGGCGCTGGTCGAAGGTGTTCGTCGCGCTCGCCCAGACGCGACCCTAGTTCTCGCGGCACGCCCGCGAGCCGTGCCTAAGCTTCGCGCTTCCCTTGACCTGCCGGAAGCACTCGCCGATGACGTCACAGTCAGCGTCGGTGATCTCTCAATTGAAGACGCCGAGTCGCTGGCTCGCGATGCCCTCGGCGACCATGCGACGGACTGGCGTGTCGAGTCGCTCGCACGGATCGGGTATGACTGCCCCTTTCTCATCGTCACTGGATCCCACTTGGTGCGCTCCGGTACGCTCGATGACTCCGACCTTGCTTCGCAAACTGTCCTCCGACGCGAAATCCTCGCTCGATTCACAGACCTCGTATTGAGCGGGGCTAACGCCGACGCTCGAACTGCCGTTCTGCAAGCGCTGGCGGCGATCCAGCCAGCGCCGTTAGAAGATGGTGATTTCATCCAGTGCCTTGTTGCAGCCAGCGGGCAATCGCATGCCGACCTCCTTGAGATCCTCGATGAATTGGAGGACCTTGGTCTTGTGCTCCGGCGGGGGAAAACTGCACGGGTCGTACCTGACCTCCTCGGAGACGCGACGCTGGAGCGTGCACTGGTCTCGCAATCCGGTCTTGACAAGCATTTTGCCCGACTAATTGCTGACCACGCTGGCGGGTCTGCCCTGACTCATGCCATCAATAACGTCAGCATTGTCGATTGGCACCGACGTGCGGATGGAGATTCGAACCTTGCTGACGTTTTATGGCACTCATTAGTGGAACATACCCGAGACCTTCCGAACTCGGCTCGCATCAACATCAGTAGGCGGGTTGCCGCAGTCGCCGCGATCTATCCGGATCGTGCCCTCGATTTCGCGGATACACTTCGTGCGAACCCAGCTCCCGATGAGGACGATGAGCTGAGCGGCATATGGGGAGAGGAGAGGAAAGTCACCAGTGACGACGTTGCTCGTTCGCTCGCGCCGCTCATAGCAAACGCCGGACACCGGACCGATTACCTTCCGAGGGCATTGCATAGCCTGCTCGATATTGGCCTTCGGGATGACCGTGGCGAAAACTCGAACCCCGAGCACGCTCTCCGACTTGCACGCGAACTTGGTGAGTTCCACCCGCGCCGCCCCGTCGCCTTCACTAAACGTTACGTCGAAGTCGTTGGCGATATCTTCCGTGCCGATGAGTACCCCGGACACCGCGATCAGATCTTGTCGCTGCTTAGCCCTGCCCTGGCTGATGAGGTCACAATTACTGAACCCAAAGGAATCAGTATCACGATCGCGCGCATGCCGGTCAGTCTTGAAGCCGTTGCCGACGTACGGTCTTCTGCGATCGCCATCGCCGAGGAAGCCCTCGCCCGTGATACTTGGACGGCCCGCGCTGCCATTGCGATCTTTGAGGAAGCCCTGCGATCGGGCGATCGGAACGAACCAGTGACGGACGAGTTCGCGGTAGTCGTAGGCATCCTTAGCAGATTACTCGGCGCACCGGATCAGTCCGCCGGGCTGCGCTTGTCTGCGTACCGGGCCCTGGGCTGGCACGCTAAATATGGTGTCGGCGAGCGGAAAGAGCTCGTACGTGATACTCGTAGGAGGCTGCATATCGACGATGACCTCTTATTCATCCGGTTAGTACGTGCCGGTTGGGCTTCGGGCGACGACTACGATACCGACGATACCGACGATGATGCGGCGGGGCGCTACCATCAGGCACGAGAGAAGTCGGAACGAGTCACGGAGGAACTCGTCGAGCGATGGACAACTCGGTACACGTCGGACGGGCTCGTGCAACGTCTCCAAGAAATCATCAAGGAAGAACGCACAGCAAGCGACGAACATTTCTTACCCGACCGGCTACTTACGAGGTTCTTTCAGAAGTCACCCGATGCTGCTCGTATTGTCGTAAACAGCCCTCCGTCAGAGACAGTTGACCAGGCTCTGATTCGTGCTGCATTACTCGTACTCCTTGGGAGGGGTGACACAAATGCAGAGCAAGCAGCACTCGATATGATTGACTCTGGGTCCGAACCTGCGAAGGTTGTCGCATCCGCAGTTATCAATGCCCCTGGAGCTTTTAATGAGGCCAGGACGAATGTCGTTCGCGCACTACTGGCCACTAACTATTCCGACGTGCACACCATTCTGCTGTCTGCGGCGCGATGGTTCGAGGCGGGGGATCGAGCACTCATCCTTGAAATGTTGAACGCGGTTCCTATTGAATTCGAACCGATCATCGCCGAGGAGGCGCTGGGGGCTCTTGACGGGCAGGGTGCCCCTTGGTTATCGCTCTCTCCGGCGGAACGAAGTCGGCTACTCAAGCGTCTCGAAGCCACCCCGCGACTTCCTGCATACGAGCTGGGCCGAGTGTTGAAGAAGCAACTCTCTGTGGATCCCTATGGAGCGGTCCGGTTCTTACAAAGGCGCGTCGAACGTCGAACCTCCGAAGGTCGCGAGTATGAGCCGTTTCCGGATATCAAGTCGATGGACCTGGGTTTCGCGTCGAATAGCCGTCGCCCGGCACTGATCGACGTGCTTATCGAATGGATCCTTGCCGACGACTCGTGGGAGCGGCACTTTTTCGGGGAACAGATCCTTGAATCGATGGCCAACGATTTCGACGCTCAGTTTCGGTCAGTGATCTTCAACCTAATCAGGTCGCGTGAGGAAAACAGGATTCGTCTTGCACGTAATCTCCTGAACGATGCACCTCAAGATTTTGTTATACGTGAACCTGAATTCGTGGCGGACGTGCTCGAAGTCGCAGGCGAACTGGAATCGGATTTGCGCATCCAAGTTTTCTTAGGCCTTCATGGCTCGGCGCAGTTTGGGATGCGCTCACGCACTATTGGGGTAGATGATCCGAATGAGATTGCTCTCTGTGACGGTGCTAACGTGATCGCCGACCGCTATTCCGAGGGATCCACTGTACGTGACTTCTATCTGGAGGTTGTGCAACGAGCGACTTGCCGGCTTGAGTCAAACCGCCAGAACGACCTAAGCCGCAACGACCCTCGCTCGTGGGGCTGAATGCCACTATGGAAGTTAGCATCGCGGGTGGACCGTTTCCGCGACACGGATGGAGCCGTAGCAGAGAGGCTAGTTGCTTAGGAGTAGTAATTGGTAACGCACTTGCGCCCGCGGGCGGCGCTAACTACGCGTCCTGATGCGCGATGAATCGCCCAACACCCCCACCCTTACGAAGCTTCTCATTAGCCTCCGGGATCTCGGCCTGCGAAATGAGATTCATTGGCGGGTTGAGCTGGCTCGCACGCATCAGCTCGTAGAACACCTGAAGGTCTTCCTTGCTGCCCGAATTCTGGCCGAGCTAAACCGAGGCGCTTGCCCCAGCCGTCAATTCCCGCACGCGGGGGAGAAGGTACTGCCCCTGTTCCACAACGTCGGTAATGCCCTCGTAGCCGCGAAGCGAGAGGGTGGTGAAGCCCATCCGGTAATACTGGGCCAGTGCCTGGGCGACTCTCTCGTAGCTCCCGACGAGTACCGCCGAAGAGCCGAACGCGCCGGTGGCCTGGGCGAGCCTGGTCCACAGCACCCTGTCGTGGAGTTCTTCTCGTTCACCGATTCGCAGGATGCGCTGCGAAGCGGCGGCATCGGAGACGTCGGCGGACTTTTCGACCGCTCCGCCGCTTCGGCCACCGGCTCGGTGAGCCACGGTCACATTCAGGATGCGGTGTGCCTTCTCCCACGCGAGGTCATCGGTGGGCGCGATGATGAGGCGGACATCGAGCATTAGGTCGAGCGGCTCGGTGCGACCTACCGAGGTGGCAAGTGCATCCAGCCGGGTCAACTGCTCTTGGATATCCGCGAAGGGCTCGGCGAAGAGACCGAAGGTATCGGCGTGCTCGACACCAATCCGATAGGCGGCCTCCGAAGAGCCGCCCACTGAGACAGGGATGGCGTCGCCTGAAGCTGCCTTGACGCGGGGAGAGTAGTCGCACAGCCGGTAGAACTCGCCCTCGTGATCGAAGTTCTCTTCCGCTGTCCAGGCGCGGCGCATCACCTCGATGAACTCGCCCATGCGGCGATAACGCGCATCCTTCGACGACAGATCGCCTTCGCGCGCGGTGTCCTGATCCCGCCCCGCAATGAGGTGCGCTTGGGTGCGGCCGCCGGCGATCTGATCGATGGTGGCGTAGGCCTTCGCGGCTGCGATGGGTTCGATCGTGGTTGGCCGCAACGCGATGATGGTCTGAAGGGTGCTCGTGTGCTGCGCGATGGTTGCGCCGAGTACGAACGGGTCGAGCGCGAACGAGGCATTGACCACGATGGTCTTCTCGAACGCCGAAGACTCGAGCAACTGCGCGCTGTGAATCGCCCGGTCGAGCTCGATGCGAGTGTACGAACAGGTCCTGCGCGAGTCTGCCACCCGCCCGGTGCTCCTCAACGCGGCCCGCGACGAGCCACGCCTCGGGTCATTCGCCCGCGGCGGCAAACTCGCCACCACCGTTCGTCGCAGCGAGAACGGCTGGATCGTCGACGGCCACAAAGCCTTTGTCACCGGCGCGAGCATCCTCGACTACCACCTGTTGCTCGTCTCAGAAGAAGATACCGGCCAGATCGGTCGGGTGATCGTGCCCGGCGGCAGCGCGGGCATCTCGCACACCAACGCCTGGGATGCCGTGGGGATGCGCGCATCCATCACCCACAACGTGAATTACTCGGGTGTGGAAGTACCGCTCGGCAACTTCGTGCCGCTGGACGCGGAACTCGCACCCAATCGAGCCCTCATCGAGGCGACATTCATGATCGGCTTGAGCGCGATCTATCTCGGAGTCGCGCGGTCCGCGCGCGACGAGCTCGTGCGTTTCCTGCATGACCGGGTGCCCGCCTCGCTCGGCGCTCCACTCGCTACGGTTGAGCGACTGCAGGATGCGGTGGGCGAGGTCACTGCGCACCTGCAGATTTCCGAGACCATCCTCTATGAAGGATCCGGCCGGATCGATCGCGGGGTGGACCCGAGCGACCCGCTCATCGCCTCGGTGAAGCTGCACTGCACGCGCGCCTCGGTCCGCGCGGTGGAACTGGCGGTGCAGGCCGCGGGTAGCCACGGCATCAGTGCGCAGGCACCGCTCGAGCGGCACCTGCGCGATGTGCTCTGCGCGCGACTGCACCCAACCCCGGACGACATGTTGCTGCGGAAGCTCGGGAACGCATCCCTCGCGACCGAGCACTGGTCGAGGTAGCTGCGCGCGAGCGTTAGTCCGCCGGAGTTGCGCTCGAGATCCCGAGCAGGCCGCGCAAGGTGGCCCGCTCGGGATAGCTCTCGCGGAAAAGGCCCCGCCGCTGAAGCTCCGGCACCACCAGCTCGACGAAATCCCGGAAGAGTTTGCGATCGCTCACCTGCAGGATGAACCCGTCGGCAGCTCCTGAGCGGAACCACTCCTCGAAGGTGTCCGCGAGCTGTTCCGGGGTGCCGACGAGAATGAGTCGGTAGCGTTCCGCGATCCGCTCGATGGCCTCGTTGAAACGATGACCCACTTCGAGACTGTGCTGCAGGTCGGTCGAGAGCCAGCTGCCCTCGTTTTTGTGTGCCCGTTTGACGTCCTCGGCGGTGACGAGTTCCGTGAGCTGTGGGGAAGTGACCGGGTCTTTGCCTGCGTCACGTTCGACGGCTCGAAGCACCCGGGCGATGAGTTCTCGATCGCGGTCGTGGAGCCGCAAAAACTCCTCGTACCGATCCTGAGCTTCTGTCTCCGTGGCACCGGTGATCGCGACGATCCCCGCCATAAATAGTGGGTCGGAAAGGTGCTTTGGCCGGTGGCTGCGGGCCGCCTCGGTGACGCGCGCACGGTGCGCGAGCGCGGCTTGCGTGTCTATCGGCAGGCTGAAGATGACATCCGCGGTTTCCGCACCGAGCCGCACTCCCGGTGCCGAATAGCCCGCCTGGAAGATGACCGGCTCACCCTGCAAAGAGCGGCCAATATTGAGCGGACCCTCCACATCGAAAAACTCCCCGTGATGCGCCACCTTGTGGACGGCGTGCGGGTCGAGAAACTGGCCGGTCGAGCGGTCGCGAGGGAATGCATCCTCATCGAAACTGCGCCAGAGCGCCTGCACGACCTGCACCGATTCTGCCGCGCGAGCGTAGCGGGTTTCGTGAGCTTGCTGCTCCGGCATCCCGAAATTGCGCGCGGCCTGCTCGCCGACGGAAGTGACGACGTGCCAGCCGGCACGGCCGCCTGAGATGTGATCGAGCGTCATCATGCTGCGGGCCAGGTTATAGGGGTGCTGGTAGGTCGTCGACACGGTGCCGACCAGGCCGATATTGCGCGTACCCGCCGCGAGGTAAGACAGTAGCGCGAGCGGCTCCATGCGGGTAATCGAGTGCGGGGCGCCGGCGAGGTTCGCGAACACCGAGTCAGAAAGAAAGACAAAATCGAACAGGCCCGCTTCGGCGATCGCCGAGACCTCTTGGTACCAGGATGCATTCACCGAGGCATCGGCGGGTTCGGCTGGGTTCAGCCAGGCCCGTTCGTCACCAATCGCTCCGGAACCGGTGGGCATCACCCCGAGGTGTAGCGTTCTCGACTTATCTTCCATGTTCCGTATTCTGGTGGAATGCCCGAAAACCTGCCAGAAGCAAGCGCACCCTCGAACTTTGACCTCACCGAGGAAATGTCACTGAACACCCTCCTGCAGGACCGGCTGGCGGCAAACCCCGACTCGATCTTCGCCGAACGACGCATCGACGGCGGAGCATTCACGCCGATCACGGTGCGCAAGCTCGACGAAGACGTCAGGGCGGCAGCGAAGGGCCTCGCCGCGCGCGGTCTTGCGGCGGGTGACACCGTCGGCATCATGTGTCGCACCCGCTACGAATGGACCGTGCTCGACCTCGCGGTGCTCTCGCTCGGCGGCGTGGTCGTGCCGATCTACCAGACCTCTTCGGAAGACCAGGTCCAGTGGATGGTCACCGACGCGAATATCCGCACCATCTTCGTTGAAGACGCCGAGATGCGAGCAGTGGTCGCGCCGCTGGTAGATTCCACCCCACTCGAGCACCTGCCGGTGATCGACGACGGCGCCCTCGAAGACCTCACCCGCGACGGGCAGAACGCGGGCATCGAGGATGCGACCATCGCGGAGCGTGCAGCCGCCGTGCGAAGCTCGGATCTTGCGACCCTGAGCTACACCTCCGGCACCACCGGCCGCCCCAAAGGCGTGGAACTGACGCACGCAAATCTGCTCGCACACGTCAAGAACGGCACCCTCGACAAGGGCCTCGGTCACGTCGTCACACCCGACGAAGACGGCACCCAGAAGCGCGTGCTGCTCTTCCTCCCGCTCGCGCACTCCTACGGCCGTTACGTGCAGTTCCTCGGGCTCACCTCCGCGTCGATTGTCGGCTACGCCCCCGACACCAAGAAGCTCATCGACGACATGCAGGAGTTCCGCCCGACCTGGTTCGTCGCAGTCCCTCGCGTGTTCGAGACGGTCTATAACGCGGCGGATGCGAAGGCCGGCACCGGTACCAAGCAGCGGCTCTTCCGCTGGGCGGTCAACGCCGTGCAGGCATACTCGATTGCCCTCGACCGCGAATCCGGGCCAACCGGCTGGCAGCGCTGGCGACGCGTGGTGGCGATCAAACTCGTGCTGGGCCGCATCCTTGACCTCATGGGCGGGCAGCTGCAATTCGCGATTTCGGGCGGAGCCGCACTCTCGAACCGGCACGCGCATTTCTTCCGCGGCCTCGGCATCGTGCTCATGGAAGGCTACGGCGCAACCGAAACCACGGCACCGGCGACCGTGAACCGGCCCGGGCTCATCAAACTTGGCAGCGCCGGGGCGCCGTATCCCGTCATCCGGCTGCGGATCACCGAGGACGGTGAAATCCTCATCGCTGGCGCGAGCGTCTTCCGCGGCTACCACAACAATCCCGAGGCGACGGCGGATGCGCTGGATGCCGATGGCTGGTTCCACACCGGCGACCTCGGTCACATTGACGCCGACGGGTACCTGCACATTTCGGGGCGGCGCAAGGAAATCATTGTGACGGCGGGCGGCAAGAATGTGCAGCCGGCCGTCCTCGAAAACGCGCTGCGATCGCATCCGCTCATCGACGAAGTCATGGTCGTGGGGGAGGGTAAGCCCTTCATCGGTGCGCTGATCGCGCTCGACCAGGGGATGCTCGGGGGCTGGCTGCGCAACCGCGGGCTGCCGGAGCTCTCACTCGAAGAAGCCCGGTCAAACCCGGAAGTGCGCGACGCGCTGCAGGCCGCGATTGACCTCGCGAACCGGAAGGTTTCCCGCGCCGAATCGATCCGGAAGTTCACCATTGTGCGCCGCGCGTTTTCAGAAGCCGAGGGTGAGATCTCGGCCTCAACGAAGGTGATTCGCCGGGTGGTGCTCGAGCACTTCCCGGAGGCGATGGCGGAACTGTATGGGGAAGGCTAAGTTGGGTTCACGGTCAAGGTGTCTTCGATCACTCGGTGAACGGATCTCGCAATAACTGTGGACAACTGCGCTGATTCGGATGCGTGAGGTTCTACGCTTGAACCCATGGCCGACTTTTTCGACGACCCTGATTTTGCTGAGCAAATGGCACGCCAAGGCATCCGGCACCAACCGGGGATGTCTGCGGAGCTCCTAGAACAATTGGCGCCACTGCTCAAAGCAGAGGGTGTCGACCTCGATGACCCCGATAATCCACCCAATCTCGAGACCCTCAATGCGGCGATGGCGGT
Source organism: Gulosibacter chungangensis (assembly GCF_008831155.1). GTDB lineage: Bacteria > Actinomycetota > Actinomycetes > Actinomycetales > Microbacteriaceae > Gulosibacter > Gulosibacter chungangensis. The sequence continues at coordinate 218,548 of NZ_WBKB01000003.1, forward strand.
CGCGGTCGAGCGCCACAACATGCACCTCCACACTCCGGTCGGCAGGCATCGCGATCTGGCACTGGCAATGCTGCGAGAGATCGCGGTCGCAATTGCCGAGGGGGATTCGGACACCGCAGTCGACCTCTTCGACTCGATTCAGCCGGAAGAAACCGACGTCCGGCCCGCCGCATCCCACGTGATTGGTGTGTCGCTGGGACTGTTGGACGAATGGTTTGCCGACCAGAGCATCCAACGAGACGTCTTGCGCGCGACCGTGCCGAAACTCTTCTCGAAGCCCTCACGAAACGTCGCCCGCGACCTGCTCTCGCTCGCGATCAAGGGGCGTGCGACCGGCTCGCTTGACCAGCTCATCCGCCGCAACGGTGGATTGGTGGTCACCGAAGCCGGGGCCCTTGCCGTCGCCGGGGCATTGATTGCACGCGCAAAGGGCGCTGGCGTGAGTGTGGCCGAGCTTGGTGGGCAGGTACTCACCGCGATCGAGCTGCCAGTTAACAGTGGTGGTCCGGCGTTTTTAACTGAGCCCGTTGCCGATATTGATTGGGAAGCTGTACAGCGAGAGCCACTCTTGCGAGGCCTGCGCGAGTGGCTTGACGGCGAGGACTTCCTGCCCAGCGAGGCCGATGGGGTACTGCAAACACTCGTGACTATTTTCAGTGCGATGCGGCGACACCATCGCCCAATCGAAAAGCCTGCGGATGTGGAAATGCTTTCAAAGCATCTCGATGAGTTCGTGGAGGGGTTCGGGCCGCTTGACGACATCGAACTCGCGATAGACACGCTGCTGCATTATCAGATGGCGAGGGCTGAGGCTGCAGCTGAGTGGGGGCAGATCCATGACGAACCCGACGGCACAGTCACTTTGGACATGGAACTAGGCGCCCTTACCAAGGACGCCGAAGAACACACCAACGCACTCCCTGACGAAGAGCGTATGAGTGCTTTCACTCGGACCCGCCTCTATTCGGCCACGCGCGAGTTCATCCATTGGGTGGGGGACCGCGGACAGTCGGTGACGTCGACCGGCGTGCTACGTCGCGCCGACATTGCGACGGTAGCGGGAATGCTCGGCATCGAAGCAGTTGGTGTCGCGAAGCTGCCGCCAGCAGGTGAAGCCGGGGGAGTGCGGCACGTGAAATCCATGCTTGATATCCCCGAGCTTGTGATCTGGTGGGATGCGCTCAAGGCCGGGCAGATCATCGAGGTGACGAAGACTCGCGTGCGGCTTGGGCGCCAAGGTCAGCGACTCCACGCGGGAGAACCCTGGACGACATCGGTCATGGACAGCATGATCGAGGGCGGCGTCGAAATGGGTGTGGCGAACTTCTGTATTGATGAAGGGTTCGACAGCGGCTACGGCAAAGATGGCTCGGCGAGAGTGATGTTCCTTATCGCTGCTACGCATGGAGCGATTCGACATGCACCATCGATAGACACCAGCGAAATAGACCCGGAGACGTTCGAACGAATCGACCACACAAAACAGTTGTTCGGGCCGCTGTGTTCATTAGGAATCTTTGAGCAGAATGGCAAGGATGTGGCCGTACCGGTCGCCTGGGGTGGCCCGGTAGCCCGCGGCCTCTTGCAAGGGGTAACACGCGACTATGTCGAATAGGCGCGGAATACCGCGAGGGACTCCTCGTGAAGCACACCGTTGGTCGCCAGCGCCGACCCGTGCCATGGGCCGGGCTCGCCATCGATCGAGGTGAACTGCCCGCCGGCCTCTTCGATGATCGGCACGAGCGCCGCCATGTCGTAGGGCTGCAGATCGATCTCACAGGCGACGTCGAAGGAACCCTCGGCGATGAGCATGTATGGCCAGAAGTCGCCGATCGCACGCGAGCGCCACATCCGCTCGTTGAACTCGACTATCGGCGCGAGCTGGTCGGCCTGCAGCCAATACTGCATCGATCCGTAGCTGAATTGACCATCTTCCAGACGGTTTACCCCCGAGACGTGGATGCGGCGGTCGGTCGCGGTGTCCGAATCGGCAAGATCGTCATCAAGGTATGCACCGTGGCCGGTCGCGCCCCACCAGCGGCGGTTCAGTGCCGGCGCCGAAACCACTCCGACTTCGGGCCGGCCGTCGATGACGAGTGCGATCAGCGTCGCCCAGATCGGCACCCCGCGCATGAAGTTTGCGGTGCCGTCGATCGGGTCGATGATCCACTGGCGACGCGACTTCCCCTCGGTGCCGAACTCTTCGCCGAACACCGAGTCGCTCGGGCGCTCCTCGGCGAGCTTCGCCCGCAGCACCTGTTCGACCGCGCGGTCACCGTCGGTGACGTGCGTGCGGTCCTCCTTCACGTACACCCCGAGGTCACGCCGACGGAAGTAATCCATCGAAATCTCGTCAGCGATATCGGCGAGCTGCCGCGCGAGACGCAGATCGGCGGTAATGGGGTGCAGAAGTTCATAGGCCATACCCTCAGTATCGCCTGAGAGGCGGCAATAAAATCACCCACGCTCCGGAATGCTCACAAACGGTCTTGCGTTACCGTCGAGGTGCTTCGGAAAACCGGGGTATCCGCGAACTACCTATAACCGCAATAGCAATCTGCAACAGCGAGGAGAACCGTTGACGACGATTACCACTGCGACCGAGCGATTCGAGATCCTTGACCCCCACGACGCCCGGCTCGAGCCGGTCTTCACCGAGCTCGTGCGCGACTATCACGAGCGTTATGGCGATATTGAGGGACATGACGCTCACGCCGAGGTATACGACGGCACCGCCGACACCTTCCTGGCCGAAAACCGCGGCGCATTTGTCGCGCTGCTTGATGGTGACACGGTCATCGCGACCGGCGGCATCCGTCGCCTCGACGACGCCACGGCAGAATTCAAAAAGATCTGGTCGCATCCCGAACGACGCGGCCAAGGGCTCGCGAGCCGGATGCTCGAAAAGCTCGAAGCGACCTCTCGCGATCTTGGGTACGAAAAGGTCTACCTCATGACCGGTCCCCGCCAGCCCGAAGCCGACCGTCTCTACCAGCGCTGCGGCTACACCCCGCACTTCGAACCCGGGGCATTCACCGTGCATCCATACGTGAAGGCACTCGTGCCGGATGCCGACGCAAATGAACTGCCGGCAGCAGTGACCACGGAGATTTTCGACTTCGAAGGTGTCACGTCGCAGCAGTAGTGGGCAAACCCATTGCCGTTGTCGCTAAGTATTGCCGCTGTACTGGCCATGGTTGCGGATAGCGGCAATGGGATGTGGTGGACCCATTGCCGTTATCGCTAGGCATTGCCGTTGTACTGGCCATGGTTGCGGATAGCGGCAATGGGACCCCCGGGCCACACCACATGAGTTGCGCGCGCATACGCCGCAGCGACGCTGTTGTCGAGAAACTTGACGTGATTTTACGTATATGACGGCGCATGTAATTTCTCGACGGAATGTGACGTCACACAGTGGCGGTGCCATTCGTGTCGGTTCAAGAATTGCCTCACCGCTTAGGCAGGACGAATCCGACACGACAGGTCCAAGGAGGCACCGTGACTACCGCCGACACGACAACTGGCACGACGACGCGAGTCGAGACCGTGCATCCGCGCGACCCCCGCGTACAGCCGGTGCTCGAAGACCTCGTTCACGAATACAGCACCCGCTACAGCGACATCGAAGGTCACGACGCCCGCAGCGAGGTGTACTCGAACCTCGAGGTCTATACCGCTGAACAGCAGGGGACGTTCGTGCTGCTGCTCGACGGCGAGATTGCACTCGCCGCCGGTGCCGGCAAGCGGCTTGATGACGACACCATCGAGTTCAAGAAGATCTGGACCAACCCTGAACGTCGCGGCGAGGGCCTCGGCTCGCGACTGCTCGCTGCGCTGGAAGACGCCGCCCGCGAGCTCGGCTACCGGAAGGTTTTCCTCACCACTGGCCCGCGGCAGCCCGAAGCCGACCGCCTCTACGAGCGCAATGGCTACACCGCCCACTTCACTCCGGGTGCCTACACCGTGCATCCGTACACCAAGGCGCTTGTGCCGGAGGCCGACGGTACGACGCTGCCTGCCGGACTCGAAAAGATTGGCGTCGACTTCAACGAGCTGGTCGGCGGGAAGCCGAAAGTTGCTGAAGCTCAAGCGACGCATGACTTCGAACCGACAAGCGTGAACACAGACATTCGCGGTACGGGCGCGGGCGAGAGTGGAGTGGGCCCCGGAAGCGGGAAAGTCGCTCAGGATGCGCGGCCGGCTCGTCGGATCATCCGTCGTCGAAACTATGGGCGTTGGATTTTCGCTACGATCGCGCTCTTCCTCGTCGCGCAGTTCGTGGTGTCCATGTTCAAGAACCCGAACTGGCACTGGGATGTCTTCGCGCAGTATGTCTTTTCAAAAGCCATCGTCGACGGCGTGGTCCTCACCCTCGCGCTCACCGCGATTGCGGCAGTGATCGGGTTTGTGCTCGGCGCGGTACTGGCCGTGATGAAGATGTCAGACTCACCGATCCTGCAGAGCCTCGCCAGCGGCTATATCTGGTTCTTCCGCGCCGTGCCGCTCGTGGTGCAGCTCGTGGTTTGGTACAACCTTGGGTACCTCTGGCCCACCCTCGGGTTCGGCACACCCTTCACCACCGACTTCTGGCTCTACGAGTTCAACACCGTCACGCTGATCTCCGCCTTCACCGCCGCGATCCTTGGTCTCTCGCTGCACGAAGCCGCTTACTCGGCCGAAATCATCCGCGGCGGACTGCTGGCCGTCGACCAGGGACAGCTGGAAGCGTCCCGCGCGCTCGGCTTGCCGCGCGCCACACGCTTCTTCCGGATCGTGCTGCCACAGGCCCTGCGCTCGATCGTCCCGAACGCCTTCAACTCGGTAATCGGGCTCGTCAAGGGCACCTCGGTCGTGTTCATTGTGGCGCTGCCGGAACTCTTCTACACCGCCCAGGTCATCTACAACCGCAACCAGATGGTGATCCCGCTGCTGCTGGTGACCGTGGCCTGGTACGCCGTGATCACCACCGCCCTCAATATCGTGCAGTTCTACATCGAGCGGCACTACGCGAAGGGGCACGAACGCGAGCTGCCGCCGACGCCCTTCCAGCGCATCCAACGCTGGTTCGGCGCCCGCCGACCGAACCCGGTGCCGGTGCCCACTGGCGCAGGCAGCGCATCCGCCCCGGCCAGCCGAGCCAGCGCATCCAGCCCCGTCACCGGAACCCGATAGGAGCCCGACATGACCAACATTCTTACCCGCGGTCGCGTCGAGATCCGCGATGTGCATAAGTCCTACGGCGACGTTGAGGTGCTGCACGGCATCGATCTCACGGTCGAACCAGGCGAAGTCGTGGTGCTCCTCGGGCCGTCCGGTTCAGGAAAATCCACGCTGCTGCGCACGATCAACTACCTCGAAACTATCAACTCCGGCGAGATCACGATCGACGGCGAATTCATCGGGTACGCCGAACGTGGGGATGCGCTGTTGGAGCTTCCCGAGCGCGAGATCCTCAACCGACGCCTGCGCATCGGCATGGTGTTCCAACAGTTCAATCTGTTCCCGCACCTCACCGCGCTTGAAAACGTCACTATTCCGGTCACCTCACGTCGGCTGGCCACGAAGGCGGATGCGCAGGCTCGCGCCCTCGAGCTTCTCGAACGAGTCGGCCTCGGTCACCTCGCGGATCGCTATCCGCGACAACTTTCGGGAGGTCAGCAGCAGCGGGTCGCCATCGCCCGCGCGCTCATGCTCGACCCGGACGTGATGCTCTTCGACGAGCCCACGTCCGCGCTGGACCCGGAACTCGTGGGGGAGGTGCTGCAGGTGATCCGCCAGCTCGCCGAGCAGGGGCGCACGCTCATCGTCGTCACCCACGAGATCTCCTTCGCCCGCGAAGTCGCCGACCGCGTCGTATTCATGTCGGACGGACGAATCGTTGAGCAAGGCCCGCCGGAACAGGTGCTCAGCAACCCAACCCACGAGCGCACGCGCGAATTCCTGCGTCGCTTCCTCTAATTTTCACCACCACTCACTTGGAGAACCAGTCACTATGACCACCCTAAAATCCCTCGCCAAACCATTCGCGAAAGCGCTGCCACTGCTGGCTGCCGCGGGCCTCGTGCTGACCGGATGCGCAAACCCCACCTCGGTCGCGGGCACCGAAACCGCGAATCCCTCCGGCTTCGACCTGACCTCCACGAATGTCGACTCGCGAGTGCACATTGACGAGGTCGCCGAAGCTGTGGAGGCACTCGAGGCCAGCGGCTTTGAGCCAATCAACGAGGGCCAGCTCACCGTCGCGATCAACTCCTATGTCGCGCCCCTCGCCTTCGCCGCCGAAGACGACCCGAACCTCGTAATCGGTAGCGAAGCTGACTTCGCGCAACTTGTCGCGGACGGGCTGGGGCTGGAACTCAATGTCGAATCGGTGGCCTGGGCCGACTGGCCGCTTGGAGTGCAGTCGGGCAAGTACGACGTGGTGATCTCGAACGTCACCGTCACCGAAGAACGCAAGGACCTCTTCGACTTCGCCACCTACCGTGAGGACGTGCTCGGCTTCGCGGTAACCGCCGACAGCCCGATCGAATCCATCACCGAGGCGAAGGACGTCGCGGGCCTGAAGATCGTGGTCGGCTCGGGCACGAACCAGGAAGCCATCCTGCAGCAGTGGGATGAAGAGAACGTCGCCAACGGACTCGACCCGGTCGAATTCGTCTACTTTGATGACAACGCCGCAGCCCAGCTCGCACTGAGCTCGGGCCGAGTGGATGCGCTCCTCTCACCCAACGCGGTGCTCGCCTTCGCCGCCGCACAGACCGGGGAGACCCAGGTCGTCGGCACCCTCAACGGTGGCTGGCCGGAGAGCGCCAACATCGGTGTCGCCACGGCCAAGGACAACGGGCTAATCGAACCGGTACAGCTCGTGCTCGCCTCCGCAATCGAAAGTGGCGCCTACCAGGAGGTCATCGACCGCTGGGCACTGCAGGATGAAGCGATCGAAGAATCGCTCGTGAACCCGCCGGGACTACCGCGCGATTAGTCCGCTGCCGCTTCTGGCGCCGCGGTGTCCTCCGGGTCCATTGACCCGAGGAGCCGCCGAAGCGAGGCGACGCGGCTCGCGCCCACCGCATCCAACCGGCCATCGGCAACGGCCTCATCGAGCTCGCAATCCGGCGCATCCGCCCGGTGCGTGCATCCGCGCGGGCACTCCGCAACCACCTCGGCAATGCCAGGGAAGGCCTTGAACACCGAATCCGAATCCACGTGCCCCAGGCCAAAGGAACGCACCCCGGGGGTGTCGATGATCCAACCGTCGGAACCGGATGCATCTTCTACCCGCAAGGCGATCGAGGAAGACGAGGTGTGCCGACCACGCCCGGTGACCACATTGACGTGGCCGGTCGCGCGCCCCGCCTTCGGCACCAAAGCGTTCACGAGCGTGGACTTGCCCACCCCAGAATGCCCAACCATCACGGTGACGTGATCGGTGAGCATCCTGCGAAACTCGGGATCGGGTTCTTCGCCGAGAGCCGATTCAAAGACCGGGACCTCGAGGGATGCGACCAGTTCGCGAATCGGCGCCGAGGAGGCCAGGTCGGTCTTTGTGATCATCACGATCGGCTCGATACCGGCGTCATAGGCGGCAACCAGGTAGCGGTCGATCAGCCGCGGCCGGGGCTCGGGCTGAGCCGCTGCCACCACGACACAGAGCTGGTCGGCGTTCGCGACAATGATGCGCTCGATCCGGTCAGAATCATCGGCGGAACGGCGCAGCAGTGTCGTGCGTTCGGCGACCTTCACGATGCGCGCGAGCGAACCGGGGTCACCCGAGACATCACCCACGAGACCCACCCGGTCGCCGACGACGACCGACTTGCGGCCAAGCTCGCGGGCGGTCGTCGCAATCACGGTGCGTTCGCGCTTCTTGTGGCCCTCTTCGACGAGGCAGCGGTAGCGGCCCCGATCCACCGTGAGCACGAAGCCGTCGACGGCATCCTCGTGATCGGGCCGCTGCTTGGTGCGGGGGCGCGAACCCTTCCGATTCGCGCGCACCCGCACATCGTCTTCGGACCAGCGACCGTATTGGTCGTAAGCGTCAGTACGTTCCCAGCTCATTGGCGGCAGCTTTCCGGTTAGAGCTCGGTGGTGAGGAAACCGTTCGTGGTCGGATCGGTCTCGACCGGCGCGGAGGTGTCACCGGCGAGCATGCCCTCCCACAGCTCAACAAACTGGGGGAGCGTCTTCGAGGTGCTCTTGACGTCATCGAGCGTGATGCCCTCGACTGCGAGACCCACGAGCGCGCCCGAGGTTGCCATGCGGTGATCCTCGTAGCACTTCCACTCGGCGCCGTGCAGTTCGCCCGGGCGAATCACCAGCGCCTCGTCAAGTTCGTCCACTTCGGCACCGATTGCCGTGAGTTCGGTGGCAAGCGCGGTGACCCGATCGGTCTCGTGGCCGCGCAGGTGACCGATGCTCGTGAGCTTCGACTCGGAGGAAGCGAATGCGCACACCGCGGCGATATTCGGGACGAGCTCGCCCCCGGCATCCGAAAAGTCCATCGTGACGCCCTCGAAACTGCCACCCTGCACGATGCCGCGCTCGACCCGACAGGTGAGGAGGCCATCCGCAGAGAGCGTGACCTCGGCACCAAACTGCGGCAGAATCTCCCGCAGCAAGTCACCGACCTGGGTGGTCTCGAGCGGCCAGTTCGGGATGCGCACCTCGCCACCGGCGACCACGGTCGCGAGCAGGAACGGCGCGGCATTCGACAGGTCCGGTTCGATCGTCAGATCAATGCCCGAAATGGGGCCCGGCTCCACCCGCCAGGTGCGCTCGTCAATGCTGTGTGCATCCACCCCGCGATTGCGCAGCGACTCGAGCGTCATCTCGATGTGCGGGAGCGAGGGGACCGCGTCCCCCACATGCTTGAGGGTTAGGCCCTTCTTGAACCGAGGGGCGGCGAGCAGCAGGCCCGACACGAACTGGCTTGAGGAAGACGCGTCGATTTCGAGTTCGCCGCCTTCGACCTCGCCGGTGCCGTACATCGAGAACGGTAGGCGGCCGCGATTGTCATCGTTCACATCCAAACCGAGCCCGCGCAGGGCCTCAATCGTGCCGGACATCGGACGCTTGTGTGCCGCCTTATCACCGTCGAAGGTGACCGGGCCGAGCGCCAGCGCTGCCATCGGCGGTACGAAGCGCATCACATTGCCGGAGAGGCCGCAGTCAATCGAAACGCCGCCCTCGAGCTCTGCCGCCGGGGTGATCTGCAAGTTTGGTCCGTAACGGCCGGCACCCTCCTCGACCTCGCTGATCTGAGCACCCAGCTGGTGGACCGCCTCGCTCATGAGCTGCGTATCGCGGGCATGCAGCGGGTGGCGCAGCGTCGTAGGCTCCTCGGCAAGCGCTGCGAGGACGAGTTCCCGGTTCGTGATCGACTTCGAACCGGGAATCTCGACCTCGACATCGAGTGCTTCGGTAGCCGTCGGTGCGGGCCAAGGACCATCGTCAAGGACCAGCGGGTCATACTGCTGATCGCCGTAGATATCGAAATCGGGACCGGAATAATTGAAGATCTCCATCGGTTACACACCTTACCGGGCGAACGCAGGAGAAACGGAGGGCACGTGGCAGTCGGAATACTTGAGCGCGTCACCGTAGACTCGAAGACGATGAACGCTTCCGAGACTCGCAACGCTGAATACAGTGACGAAGAGCTGGCGGCACTGTTCGAAGAACAGGCAATGCCGCTGCTTGACCAGCTGTATGGACACGCCATGCGTATGACGCGCAACCCTGCCGATGCGCAGGACCTGGTGCAGGAGACCTTTACCAAGGCTTTTCAGTCTTTCCGGTCATTCCGGCAGGGCACGAACCTTCGGGCCTGGCTCTACCGCATTCAAACCAACCTGTACATCAACCAGTACCGCAAGGCGCAGCGCGAACCGTATCCGAATGCGCTCGAAGAACTTGAGGACTGGCAGCTCGGCGGCGCCGAGTCGTATACGGCTGAATCTTCGGCACGTTCTGCCGAGGCTGAGGCTTTCGACAATCTGCCGTCGGATGCGGTGAAGGACGCACTCGCCTCCCTCACCGACGAGTTCCGCATGGTCGTGCTGCTCGCCGACGTACAGGGGTTCGCCTACAAGGAAATTGCAGAAATTATGGACACCCCGGTGGGCACGGTCATGAGCCGCCTACACCGTGGCCGCAAGCTACTGCGCGAAAAGCTGCAGGACTACGCGACCGAATACGGCATCGGTGTTAAGAAGGAGGAAGACCAGTGAGCGACTGCGGTTGCGACAAAGCCAAAAACGGGCTCGAAGACTATCTGCGGAACGAAGTTGCCGCAGACTTCCGGGCCGAGATTGAAGCGCACCTGGAAAGCTGCCAGGACTGCTCGAGCGAAGCGCACATTCACACGGTGCTAACCGATGTGGTGCGGCGCACCTGCAATAGCGAGGCTGCTCCCGAAACTCTGCGCGAGCGCGTGCGGATCGCACTGCGCGCGACGAGCCACTAGCTTTACGTGATACGCCGGGCTTCTTCTTTGGGGAAGCCCGGCGTTTTTCGTTTCCGACGTTTCGGCCTCACGCTCGGGAAATGAGTTCGGCCCCTCCGGAAGAAATCCAGAGGGGCCGAAGTGCAGCTACCTAGTTGATTGCGGTCGAGATGAGGTCGGCCTGCTGGCTCTGGTGTGCCTTCATCGTACCCACCGAAGGCGCGGAGGCCTCCGGGCGGGTGACGCCGCGGATGGGGCGGTCGAGGTTCGGCACCAGCTGCGCCTGAATGAACGGCCAGGCACCCTGGTTCGAGGGCTCTTCCTGTGCCCAGACGAGCTCCGCATTGGGGTACTTCGCAAGTACGGCCTGGATCTCTTCCACGGGCAGCGGGTAGTACTGCTCGAGACGCACGAGGGCGATCGAGGTGTCACCGCGCTTTTCGAGCTGCTGCTTGAGCTCGTAGTGGAGCTTGCCCGAGTGCATCACGACACGGCGTACCGATGCGGGATCGGTAATGCGAGTGTCGTCGAGCACCGTGCGGAACCGGCCCGACATGAAGTCTTCGACGTTCGAAGTCGCACCGCGCAGGCGCAGCATCGACTTCGGAGTGAAGACCACCAGCGGCTTGCGCGGACGGGCGTAAGCCTGGCGGCGCAGCAGGTGGAAGTAGTTTGCCGGGGTTGAAGGCTGGGCGATCGTCATGTTGTCCTGCGCCGCGAGGGTGAGGAAACGTTCGATGCGGCCCGAGGAGTGGTCGGGGCCCTGGCCTTCATAGCCGTGGGGGAGGAGCATCACCACGCTCGAGTGCTGTGCCCACTTCTGCTCGCCCGAGGAGATGAACTCGTCAATGATGGTCTGTGCACCGTTGACGAAGTCACCGAACTGGGCTTCCCAAAGCACGAGTGCGTCGGGGCGCTCGACCGAGTACCCGTATTCGAAGCCGAGCACCGCGAATTCGCTCAGCAGCGAGTCGTAGATCGAGAATCGAGCCTGGTTATCGGAGATGTTCTGCAGCGGCAGCCAGTTCTGGTCGGTGAGGCGGTCGTGCAGCAGCGCGTGGCGCTGCGTGAAGGTACCGCGGCGCGAGTCCTGACCGGTGAAGCGCACCGGGGTGCCCTCGGTCAGTAGCGAACCGAGCGCCATCAGCTCACCAAAGGCCCAGTCCACGCCGCCCTCGCGGGTCATCTTGTAGCGGGCGTCGAGCACACGCTGCAGCTTGTTGTGGACGGTGAAGCCTTCGGGCACGTTCTGGTGCGCGTCACCGATGGCCTCAATGAGCTGTCGGCTGATGCCGGTGGTCTCCGGAACTGAGGCGATCTGCGATTCGCGCGAACCCACGGTCGACAGCTCGGTCGCGGTAATCGACTCGGTGTGGGCATTGTGGGTCTCGGCGAAGGCCTTCTCGAGTTCGGCGTGGAATTCTGCCTGCGCGGTCTCGTACTCTTCGTGGGTCATGTCGCCACGGCCAACGAGGTTGTCCGCGTAGATCCGACGAACCGAGCGCTTCGCCTCAATCAGGTCAAACATCAGCGGCTGCGTCATTGACGCGTCGTCGCCTTCGTTGTGACCGCGGCGGCGGTAGGAGATGAGGTCGATCACGACATCGCTGTTGAATTCCTGGCGGTACTTGAAGGCGAGCTGGCCGACGCGGGCAACTGACTCGGGGTCATCACCGTTCACGTGGAAGACCGGCGCCTGAATGGCCTTCGCCACATCGGAGGCATACATCGAGGTACGGCCGTCCTGCGGGGTGGTGGTGAAACCAACCTGGTTGTTGATGATGATGTGGATCGTGCCACCGGTGCGGTAGCCGCGCAGCTGAGACATCTGCAGCGTCTCGTAGACGACGCCCTGACCGGACATGGCCGCGTCACCGTGCACGAGTACCGGCAGCACCGAGAAGTTGTGCTCGCCGTAGCGGTCCTGCTTACCGCGGACGATACCCTCCAGCACACCGTCAACTGCCTCGAGGTGCGAGGGGTTCGCGGCAAGGTAGATCGGCATTTCGCGACCGTCGGGCGCGGTGTAGGTACCTTCGATACCGAGGTGGTACTTCACGTCACCGGTACCGGTGACCTTGCCAGCCTTGGCACCTTCGAACTCACGGAAGACTTGGTTGTAGGTCTTCCCGGCGATGTTGGTGAGTACGTTCAACCGGCCACGGTGGGCCATACCGATGGCGACCTCGCTGAGCTCAGCATCCACCGCATCCGCGGCGATCTGGTCGAGCAGCGCAATGACCGACTCGGAGCCCTCGAGCGAGAAACGCTTCTGACCCACGTACTTCGTCTGCAGGAAGGTCTCGAAAGCTTCGGCCTGGTTGAGCTTCTGCAGGATGCGCAGTTGCTCTTCGTGCGTCGGGGGAACATAGGGGTGTTCGAGCTCGGACTGGAACCAGGCGCGCTGCTCCGGCTCCTGAATGTGCATGTACTCGATACCGATGGTGCGGCAGTAGGTGTCGCGCAGAATCCCAAGGATGTCGCGCAGCTTCATCATCCGCTTGGTGCCGAAGCCCGCGGTCACGAACTCACGTTCGAGGTCCCAGAAGGTTAGACCGTGCGATTCGATTTCGAGGTCGGGGTGGGTGCGCTGTACGTATTCGAGCGGGTCGATGTCGGCCATCATGTGCCCGCGAACACGGTACATATTGATGACCTGCTGCACGCGAGCGGTCTTGTTGATCGCGGCCGCGACGTCGACGTGGACATCCTTCGACCACTTAATCGGGCGGTACGGGATGCGCAGCGAGGAGAAGATCTCCTCGTAGAAGTCGTGGCTGCCGGTGAGGAGCTCCGAGACAAGCTTCAGGAACTCGCCCGATCCTGCGCCCTGGATGACGCGGTGGTCGTAGGTCGAGGAAACCGTCATGCGCTTGGAAATCGCCATCTGGTCGATGGTCTCCTGCGCCATGCCTTGGAATGCCGAGGGGTAGTCGAGCGCACCGGCGCCAATAATGGCGCCCTGACCCTTGGTCAGTCGCGGCGCCGACTGCACGGTACCGATACCACCGGGGTTGGTCAGCGAGATCGTCGAACCGGCGTGGTCAGCAGCGGTGAGGGTGCCCTTGCGACCCTTCGCGATGAGTTCTTCGTAGGCGTCGACGAACTCACGGAAGTTCATGTCTTCGGCCTGCTTGATGCTGGGGACAACGAGCCCGCGAGAACCATCCTTGTTCGCGACGTCGATCGCGATACCGAGGTTGATGTGCGCGGGGGTGACCATCGTCGGCTTACCGTCGATGATGTCGTAGTAGACGTTCTGGCTCGGGAACATCTTGAGCGCCTGCACGATCGCGTAACCGAGCATGTGCGTGAAGGAGATCTTGCCACCGCGGGTGCGACGCAGATGGTTGTTGATGACGATGCGGTTGTCGATCATCAGTTTCGCGGGGATCTCGCGGTAGCTGGTGGCCGTGGGGATCTCGAGCGAGAGATCCATGTTCTTGGCGATGGCCTTCGACATGCCCTTGAGCGGTTCGAGCTTGGCCTCGCGCTCGGGGGAGGCTTCCTTCTTTACCGTCGGAGCCTCTGCCGGGATCGGCTGCTGACGAGCTGGGCGAGTGGTCGTCTTAGCTTGGGTCTTGCCGGATTCGGTCGCGGGGTGGGCGCCGTTGGTCTGGGCAGCAGGAGGTTTGGCGGTGGGAGCCGTGGGACCTGCGGCGCGCTCCTTCTGCGCCGCGTCATAGCGTTCGAGCGTGGGCCACCACGCTTCATCGACGCTGTTCTTGTCCTCTTGGAACTTGGCGTACATTTCCGCTACGAGCCAATCATTGGCTCCGTAGTCCGGCATGTTGCTTGGGGTTTCCAAACCTGATGTGGGGGTCGACACTAGGGAATCGCCGCCTTTTCTGCTTGTCGATGCTGGCCGATTAGTAGTTTTGAACGTCGGCACTGTCGAACAACTAGCATAGTCCGTCAAATGACGGAAGGCTGCACTCGTTTGTCGTGTTCTTCACGGGCTTACATCTCGCACGCAATAGTGTTGGATTATGCAGTTCTACGGACAACAGCCACAGCATGATCTGACGTATTCGGATGTCTTCCTTATTCCATCCAGATCGGAGGTCGGCTCCCGGCTCAGCGTGGATCTCGCAACCAATGACGCCACGGGGATGCAGATCCCACTCGTGGCGAGCAACATGAACTCGGTGACCGGTCCGCGCATGGCCGCGGCCATGGCTCGACGGGGCGGGCTCGCGGTCCTGCCACAGGACCTCAGCGCCGAGAGCCTCACCGCCGGCGTGCGCTGGGTGAAGCGTCAGCACCCGATCTGGACGGTGCCCTTCGCCTTCGACGGCAGCACCACGGTCGAAGAAGTTCTCGAGGTGGTCCCGGCCGTTGCGGGGCAGACCATCGCGGTGCAGGAAGGCGGCGAGACGAAGCTCATCCTGGAGGCCGCGCGGCTAGCGCCCATGCCGCTGGATGCGAACCTCGCCGACCTCGGGCACCTCGCGGCCCCGATGGTGGCGGCTGAGGAATTGAGCGATGCGCGAACCGCCTTCGATCGCCTGGAAGAGTTTCCTGACAAGTTTGTTGCGATCGAGAAAAACGGCGCGCTCGTCGGTGCACTCTCGCAGCGCGATGCACTGCGCTCGACGATCTACCGGCCAAACGTTGACGCTTCGGGCCGGCTGCGCGTGGCTGCAGCGGTCGGTATCAATGGCGACGTGGTCGGCCGCGCAACGATGCTCCAGGAAGCGGGCGCCGACGTGCTCGTGATCGACACCGCCCACGGTCACCAGGAAGGCATGCTGCGCGCGATCACCGCCGTCCGGGAAGCAGACCTCGGCCTACCGATCGTCGCCGGGAACGTGGTTTCCGCATCCGGAGCCCGTGACCTCGTCCACGCCGGTGCAAATATCGTCAAGGTCGGGGTGGGCCCGGGCGCAATGTGCACCACGCGCATGATGACCGCGGTGGGGCGCCCGCAGTTCTCGGCGGTGCTCGAATGCGCCGAGACCGCCCGCACCCACGGTGCCGGAGTTTGGGCGGACGGGGGAGTGCGCTACCCGCGCGATGTCGCGCTGGCACTTGCCGCCGGTGGCAACGCGATCATGATCGGCTCCTGGTTCGCGGGCACCTGTGAAGCGCCCGGCGTGGTGAAGCGGGATGCGGAGGGTCGCCTCTATAAGGAATCCTTCGGGATGGCCTCCACCCGCGCCGTCACCGATCGCTTCGTCAAACTCGACGCCTATGAGCGGGCGCGGAAGATGCTCTTTGCGGAGGGTATTTCGAACTCCACGATCCTGATGGACCCGAATCTGCCGAGCGTGGATGATCTGATCGACATCATCACCACGGGCGTGCGTTCCAGCTGCACCTACGCGGGCGCCGCGAACCTGCTTGAGTTTGCTGACCGCGCCAAGGTGGGCATCCAGTCGGCCGCAGGCTACGAGGAAGGGAAACCCCTGCCGGTCTCCTGGTAGCAGGCGCGCGTATTGCGAGTCAGTTACCAGTAGACTTTTCGCTAACTATGGACTGGATACTGCTGGCCGTTGGTTTTCTACTGTGTGTGGGAACCGGCATCTTTGTGGCCACCGAGTTCACACTCGTCAACCTTGACCGTCACGAACTAGAAGCGCGAAAGGCCAAGGGCGAGAAGCGTCTTGGCCCCGTCATCAGCGCTCTCAAAGAAACCTCCACCCACCTCTCGAGCGCGCAGCTCGGGATTACGCTGACCACACTGCTGACCGGGTACACGATGGAACCGGCCATCTCGAATCTGCTGGGCGACTGGCTGCTCGCGATTGGTATCGGCGAAGACTGGGTCAGCGGCGTCGGCACGGTGATCGCAATGGTTGTCGCGACCTTCCTCTCGATGGTCGTGGGGGAGCTCATCCCGAAGAACTTTGCGCTGGCGCTTCCCGATACCCTCGCGAAAATTGTGGTGCCCGCACAGAACGCCTTCACCGCGGTCTTCCGCCCCGCGATTACCGGGCTGAACGGCTCCGCAAACTGGCTCATCCGCCGCATGGGCATTGAGCCCAAAGAGGAACTTTCGGGCGCCCGCACCGCGGAGGAGCTCTCGAGCCTTGTCCGCCGCAGCGCGCTGGTTGGTGTGCTGGACACCGATAAGGCCGTGCTCCTGAACCGCACCCTGCGCTTCAGCGAACACACCGCTGACGAGGTGATGACCCCGCGACCGCGCGTGACCGTGATCGGTGCCGATGCATCCGTAGCCGAGCTCATCGAACTCGCGCACGTGACCGGCTACTCGCGCTTCCCGGTAATCGGCGAGGACATTGACGACGTCACCGGAATCGCGCACCTGAAGTACGCCGTTGCGGTACCGAGGGAACGGCGCGCATCCGTCCCCGTGGGGGCGATTAAGACCGACGCGGTCTTTGTTCCGGAAACGATCGCGCTGGATGCGCTGCTCGGTGAAGTGCGCGGCGAGGGCTACCAACTCGCAATCGTCCTCGATGAATACGGCGGGACGGCCGGAATCGTCACCCTCGAAGACCTCGTGGAAGAGATCGTGGGTGATCTCGTTGACGAACACGATCGGGCGCACGTCGACATCATTCGCAGTCGCGATCGAATCAGTTTCGACGGTCTGTTACGGCCGGATGAACTGCGTGAGCGACTCAATATTCACATTGACGAAGATGGACCCTATGAGACGGTCGCTGGCTTCATGATGCACCAGCTTGCTCGCGTGCCTTCGCTCGGTGAACAGATCGGGATGGACGAGGGCACGCTGACCGTGGAAGAAATGGACGGTCGACGCATCAGCCGCATCGGATTTGTCCCGAACGATACCTACGAAACGCGTGAGGAACGCATCCGTCGAGAACGCGAAGCCGACGAGAAGGGAGGCCGCTCGTGAGCGAGGACTTCATGGGAATCGTTTGGCTCTTCGTACTGCTTGTGTTGAATGCCTTCTTCGTCGCCGCCGAATTTGCTGTGATCACCGCGCGCCGCAGCTCCATCGAACCGCGTGCCGAGCGCGGTTCCAAGGCAGCACAAACCTCGCTGTATGCGATGGAACACGCCACCTTGATGCTCGCGACTTCGCAGCTGGGGATTACGGTGTGCTCGCTGATCATCCTGAACGTTTCGGAACCCGCGATCCACCACCTGCTCACCGGGCCACTTGAATGGACCGGAATGAGCGCCGAATGGGTGAGCATCGTGGGCTTTGCCATCACGCTGATCTTGGTGACCTATTTGCACGTGGTGCTCGGCGAGATGGTGCCGAAGAATATCGCGTTCTCGGTGCCCGATCGCGCAGTGTTGATTCTTGCGCCTCCGCTCGTATTCGTGGCGCGCATCTTCAAACCGATTATTTGGTTCTTGAACGAGGTCGCAAACCTCACCCTGCGAGCCTTCGGGGTGACGCCCAAGAGCGAAGCAACGAGCACCTACACCTTCGACGAGGTCGCGGGGATCGTCGAGCAATCCAAGCGCGAAGGTGTCCTCACCGACGAAGCCGGCACGCTCTCGAACACGTTCGAATTCACCACGAAGAAGGTCGGTGAAGTCGCGGTTCCCATCGAGCGGATTTACCTCCTCGAAGAGGGCGCGACGCCGCATGATGTGCAGCGCGCCGTCGCTGAAAAGGGCTTCTCGCGCTATGTCATCGCGCAGGATGGCGTGCCCGTGGGCTATGTGCACCTCAAAGACCTCATCGGTCACGATGATGAGCACTATGACGAGCCGATTCCAGAAGGGGACTTCCGGCCGCTGAGCTCGATGTATGTCGGCACAGAACTGGAGGACGCCCTCGCCTCGATGCGCCGCACCGGTCGCCACCTGGCACGGGTGATCGACAAGGACGGTTCGACACTGGGCGTGCTGTTCCTGGAAGACGTCATCGAAGAACTCGTCGGCGAAGTTCGCGACGCGACCGCGCGGCGATAGGCTGGCGCGTATGTCTGGAGTGACCGAGTCTGCAATGGCCGAGCCGCACGAATCCGAGCCGACTGCATCCGATCCGCAGTGGCACGACATCACCGCCGAGGATCTCCACGGCGCGATTCTGGCCCCCGGCCCGGAGGACAATAAATACACGCGCGGCGTGGTCCTTTTGGCTACCGGCTCGCAGACCTATCCCGGGGCTGCCGTGCTCAGCGCACAGGCAGCGGGGCATGCCGGGGCAGGGATGCTTCGCTACACCGGCCCCGAGAAGGTTGCCCGGGCTGTGCTCGCCGCGCGACCGGAGGTGGTGCGGGGACTCGGCCGTTGCAATGCCTTGGTGATCGGCTCGGGCATCCCGGATATCCGCGAGGATGAACGGCAAGAACTCATGCCGAAGACGCGAAAGCGAGCTGCCGTGGCCTATCCGACGGTGGTGGATGCGGGAGCGCTCACTTTCGTCGAGCCAGGCAGCCGCGACACCGTGATCACGCCGCATGCCGGAGAGCTGTCGACGCTGCTGAATCGGCTGGACATCGCGGATCTCTCACGCGCCGACGTGGAAGCCACCCCCGGGCGTGCCGCCGAGCTTGCGGCGACCGCGATCGGCTGCACGGTGCTGCTCAAGGGTCACGTCAGCCACATCGTGAGCGTGGATTCGGAACGGCAGGTGACCGCGCGCTACCGCGTCACAGCCCCGAACTCCTGGATGGCTACGGCCGGCACCGGCGATGTCCTCGCTGGACTGCTCGGCGCGCTCCTCGCGGCACGACACGCGCGCGAAGAGGGCGCGAACCTTGCTCTGGACGCTGCCTGTGCCGCGTGGCTGCACGGGCGAGCGGGATGGGTCGCCTCGCAGCGCAATGCCGGAGTGCCCCCGCAACTGCGCGAGATCCTTGCATCCACCGGCGAACTCGCCAACGGCATGGTCGGGATTCCCGTGGGCGCGCCGGTGCTTGCGCTCGAGGTTGCCCAAGCAATTCCTGCCGTGATCGCGGCCCTGCTGGCACAGCCGGTCTCGGCGCTGCTGGCGCCGCCGGTTTCGGTACTGTGAGCGCGGAGGTATCGCGGCGCCGATTCTCCCTCGCGCGTCCGAAATGGTTTGGCGTCAATTTCGAGATTGCGCTGATCTGGGGTGCGATGGCCCTCGTGCACCTGCTGTACGGCTGGGTGGGGTCCTGGCACGCATCCGTCCCTTTTAATGATGTCACGAGCGTCTACCGCGGGTGGCTCGATGGGGCGATTGAATCCGGTTCGATTCCGGGCATCCACGAGCCCTTTGTCTACCCGGTAGCGGCGTTGCTGCCAATGTGGTTGACCGACCTTGTGGGCGGGCACGAGCATTACACGGCGGCGTGGATCATCATCGTGCTGGTGCTCAATCTGGTTGCACTGTGGTGGCTCACCGGGCGAAATAGGCACGCCGTCGGGGCGTGGATGCGCCGAGCCGCGGCCTGGTTCTGGGTCGCGTTTATGTTCGCGATTGGTCCCATCGGATTGGGTCGAATCGACTCGATCACGGTGCCGATCGTGATCCTCGCACTGCTGACGATCCGCCAACGCACCATGGGTGCGGGGTTTGCGATGACCTTCGGGGCTTGGCTGAAGATTTGGCCAGCGGCACCCTTTGCGGCCGCGTTCGTCGTGTTCCGGCGTCGTTGGCGACTAGTGATCGGAGCGGTGATTGCCTGCGGGGTAGTGCTGCTCCCGATCATGCTGTTCGTCCCGGGCTGGTCCATCGAAAATCTTGCGAGCTTCATCACGGGCCAGACCGGACGCGGGCTGCAGGTTGAATCCTTTGCCGCGAGCATCCTGCTGATGATGAAGGCCTTCGGGGCACAGGGCTATTTCGTTGGCTTCAATCGCGAGATTCTCACCACTCAGATCAGTGGACCCGGGACGCTGCTGATCTCGGATGTCCTGACCCCGCTGATGTTCATCGTGATGGCGGCGCTGCTCGTGTACGCGGTGATGGTGAAGTGGGCGGGGAGCCGACTTGCGCGGCTGTTTCCGTCGCTCACGATGGCGCTTGTGACCACCTTTATCTTGGTGAATAAGGTCGGTTCGCCGCAGTTCTTTGTCTGGCTCGCGCCGGTGGTGATTATTGGACTGCTCTGGGATGGGCGGTGGTTCCGTTGGATTGCGCTCATTGCGCTGATCGTCGCGGGACTGACCCAGATTATTTACCCCTGGTACTACGGCTGGGTGACCGCGGCAATTCCCTGGGCGGCGTTCACGCTACTTTTGCGGAACCTGCTCGTCTTGGGGCTGCTGGTGGCGTCAATCGGGCGGATGTGGCCTGCGGGTGGGCGGAAGTCCAGGGCGGTCGTCGAAGCCTAACCGGTGGCGCTGGCAGGAACTTTACGCCTCGAGCACCCGTCGCAGGGCGGCGCTGACTTCCGGCAGCTCCAGCAAGAAGCCGTCGTGACCGAATGGTGATTCGATGACGTAGGCGTTGTCACCGGTCACCGAATTCGGCAGTCCCGCCGCAATCCGGTGCTGAGTGTCGACCCGGAAGAGCGTGTCGGAGTCAATACCAACCACCAGGGTCTTGGTTTGCACCTTCGCAAGTGCTGCCTCGACTCCGCCACGATTGCGCCCCACATCGTGGGTGTTCATCGCGGTGGTGAGGGTCACATAGCTATTTGCGTCGAAGCGCCGAGTGAACCGATTGCCGTGGAAGTCGAGGTAGGACTCCACCGCATACCGTCCGTGCCCGTGCTCGGGCGCCAAGGCAGATTGCCAAGAGCGGCCGAAACGATTGTCGAGCTCGGTATCCGAACGGTACTGCAGCATCGCCATCCGTCGTGCGAGTGCGAGGCCGCGGTTCGGTCCTTCCCCGGCGGGCGCATCATAGTAGTCGCCGTCGGCCCAGAGCGGATCGAGACGAATCGCATCCGCCTGCAAGGTGTTCTGCGCAATGGTCATAGCGTCGATCACCGGCGGCGCCGAAAGCACCACGAGGTTGTCGATCCGGTCGCCGTACATGCAGCCCCACTCGAGGGCCTGCATCCCACCCACCGAGCCGCCGATCACGGCGGCCAAGCGCGAAATGCCAAGCCCGTCGATCAGCGCGGCCTGAGCGCGGACCTGATCGCGGATTGTCGTGCGAGGGAAGCGGGCGCCATACTCGCGGCCATCGGGGGCGATGGAGGCCGGGCCCGTGGTGCCCTGGCAGCCGCCGAGCATATTCGCCGCGATCACGAAATACTCGGCCGGATCGAGGGCGAGGTCAGTACCGATGATCCCGGGCCACCAACCGGCGGTGGGATGTGCGGGACCCGCCGGGCCTTCCACGTGCGAGTCGCCGGTGAGGGCGTGCAGAATCAGGACGGCGTTGGAGCGGTCCGAATTGAGTTCGCCCCAAGTCTCGTAGGCGATACGAAGCGGGATCGTGCCGCCGTGCTCAAACTCGAAGTCGCCGACAGACAGGAACTGTCGGCGACCCGGGTCATCGCCCTCCAACCACGCACCCGTGGCTGGAGGGCGGATGGTGGAGGAACCACGTCTTGATCCGGGTAATTGCGAACCGTAAGGGTTGCCCTCTCGGAAAAGTGAGTCACTCCACTGCATTCGAACAGCCTAGTTGGAGACCTGTCCGATTGCCTGCTCAAGGTCCGCAATGAGGTCATCGACATGTTCGATGCCCACCGAGAGACGAATCAGGCCCGGAGTCACGCCAGCATCCAGCTGAGCTTCGGGGCTCAGCTGCGCGTGCGTGGTCGATGCCGGGTGCGTAATAATCGAGCGGACGTCGCCGATGTTCACCACGTGCTTGAAGAGGTTGACGCCCTCCACGACTCGCTTGCCGACCTCGAGACCGCCGGCGAGCTCGAAGGTGAGGAGCGCCGAGGCACCCTTGGGGGAGTACTTCTTCGCAAGCTCGTGGTTGTGGCTCGACTCCAAGCCGGGGTAGTTGACCGAAACGACCGAGGGGTGTGCTTCGAGCCACTCCGCAATGGCCTGGGCGTTCTGCACGTGACGTTCCATGCGCAGGCTGAGGGTCTCGATGCCCTGGATGATCTGCCATGCGGTCTGCGGGGCAACGGTGGTGCCCAGGTCGCGCAGGAGCTGGACGCGCATCTTCAGGATGTAGGCGATGCTGTCGCCGAGCGCACCGGTGTAGCTGAGGCCGTTATAGGTGACGTCGGGCTCCGTGAGCCCGGGGAAGCGGTCGGCGTGCTTGCTCCACTCGAACTTGCCGCCGTCGACAACGACACCGGCAACGACGGAACCGTGGCCGCCGAGGTACTTCGTCGCCGAGTGCACAACGATGTCGGCACCGTGTTCAAAGGGGCGGGTGAGGTACGGGGTCGCGACCGTGTTGTCGACGATCAGCGGCAGGCCAGCCTCGTGGGCGACATCCGAAACGAGCTCAATGTCGAGCACATTGATCGAGGGGTTACCGATCGACTCGGCAAAGAAGAGCTTCGTGTTTGGCTTGACCGCCGCACGCCACTCTTCGGCATTCGACTGGTCGCGAATGAACGTGACTTCAATGCCCTGGCGACCGAGGGTGTACTTGAAGAGGTTGAACGTGCCGCCGTAAATGGAAGACGAGACAACAATGTGGTCACCTGAACCGGCAATGTTGAGGATCGCGAGGGTCGCTGCAGCCTGACCTGAGGAGACTGCGAGGGCCGCGGTACCGCCTTCGAGAGCCGCGACGCGCTTTTCGAGCACGTCAGTGGTGGGGTTCATGATGCGGGTATAGATATTGCCCGACTCGGTGAGCGCGAACAGGTTGGCCGCGTGCTCGGCCGAATTGAACTCGTATGCGGTGGTGTTGTATATCGGCGTGACTACCGAATTGGTCGTGGGGTCAGTCTGGGCACCCGCGTGCACCTGCAGGGTTTCAAAACGCTCGGTCATCGATTCTCCTCGTTGATTGGCGGCGACATTGCTGTGCGGCATTGAAGGCACCGATGATTTGCCGCGAAAGTCGCACGCTGGCTATCTTGCCTGGTTGCACGCTAACGACCAACTCTTTGCGTAACGTGTCGACGCATCCGGGTCGCCCATCCGTGGCACGATAGCCGGGTGAGTATTCTGCTGGCCGGAGGCGGCGAGACCGAGGCACTGCGCCCGTTCGCCGAAACATTTGTCGCACACGTAAACGCGCGTGCCTCGCAATTACCCGCGAAAGTTGCGGTGGTGGCCGCGGTGGCTCAGCCCAAGGCTTCGCTTGCCGAGATTTCGACGCTATTTGATGGTCTCGGGGTCGAGCTGGTGCCCGTGGCGGCCTCAGTGGATGCGAAGGGCTCCGTCACGCAGGGATTCGACGGTGGGGAGCTACTCACCGCCGATGGCATCGTCGTCGCGGATGGCCAGCCGCTGTCCATCCTGTCGGCGCTGGAGACCCGCGTGCCAGATGTTCGCCGGTTGGTGCACGAACAGGTGCCGTTCTTTGGAATCGGTGGTGGGGCCGTCGTGGCCTCCGAAGTTGCAATTCTTGGCGGCACCGAAATTGGTGGCGTGCGCGTGGCCCCGGACGTGGCCGGGAGCAGCGTAATTTCGGGCGAGGTTCGCGCCGAGCAGGGGCTTGGGCTTGTTGACCTCACGATCCTCTCGAATGCGGCCCAACGCGGACTCGTGGGGCTCGCCGTCGCCTGCTGTGAAGCCGGCATCGTCGACCGCATCCTCGCGCTGGACGAAGCTACCGCCCTCGAAATTTCTGAAGCGGGGATTGAACTCATCGGCACCGGCTCGCTCTGGCATGTTGTTGGGGATGCAGGGGGAGTCACCGTGAGCTCCTCGCGTGCCGCCTCGGCTGAGCATGCGGATGAGGCTGGTGACGCTGGCGAGACCGAGCCGGGTCAGTAGCTGACGATGTAGTGGGACTTGGTGTGCCTGAGCAATTGGCTGCTCTGCGCAGTTCGCTGGTCTACGCAATTGGTTGGACTGAGCAGGTGGCCGGTTGGAGTAATCGGGTTGTCCGCACAATTGGCTGGGTTAAGCAATTTGTTGGACTGAGGAATTTGCTGCAGTTGGCTGATGGCTGGTTGGAGCAATTGGTCGGTCTGAGGAATTCGCTGGTTTGAGCAATTGGCTGACGCCTCGAAGGGAATAGTGAGAACGTGACGCTGACAGAGCTGGTGGAATCGAACCGGATGGACGCGGGGTGGGCTCGAGTGCTCGCGCCGGTCGAAGGGGACCTCGCGAGGATGGGCGAATTCTTGCGGGCTGAGAACTCGGCGGGTCGCGGATATCTGCCGGCTGGCGAGAACGTGTTGCGCGCCTTCTCGCAGCCCTTTGACGCGGTGCGAGTGATCGTGGTCGGCCAGGACCCATATCCGACCCCGGGTCACGCGATCGGGCTCTCGTTCGCGGTGAACCAGGATGTGCGACCAATCCCGCGCTCGTTGGTGAATATTTATCGTGAGCTCCAGGATGATCTCGGCATTCCGCCCGCGCCGCATGGCGACCTGACCCGCTGGAGTGAGCAGGGCATCCTGCTGCTGAACCGAGCACTGACCGTGCAGCCCGGGAATGCGGCCTCGCACCGTGGCAAGGGGTGGGAGGCGATCACCGAGTGTGCACTGCGTGGGTTGGCGGAGCGCGGGGGACCGCTGGTTGCGATTCTCTGGGGCAATGACGCGCGGAAGGCTCGCGCGTTCCTTGGTGAGGTGCCCGCGATCGAATCGGCGCACCCATCACCACTATCTGCGTCGCGGGGTTTCTTCGGCTCGAAACCGTTCTCGCGCGTGAATGAACTCTTGGTTGCGCAGGGTGCGGAGCCGGTGGACTGGCGGGTTGACGGGTAGCGACCGGTTGTAATGTCGGGGCACTCGTCGGGCGGTAATCATCGGCGGTGCGGTGCCCTTCAGCTGTAACCTTTGGCCGTGCTCACCGGCCGTGCCCTTTGGTTGCAACCTTCGGCCTTGCTTACTGGCCATGCTTACCGGCCATGCCCGTCGGTCGTGCCCTTGCGAAGTAACTTTCGGCGCGGAAATGTCGTAGGTGACGTTTAGCCTTAGGTCACCTCCGTACGCGGCCATCCACACTCATTCTCACCAATCGAAAATCGAATTACTATTCGATAATTGCGTGACTTATCACTAGTTTATTCTTTCGAATCTCGATAGGGTGGAATCACTAGCCAGTCTTCCGGGAGGTGATCCACGATGTCCGTGATCGATACCACGTTTGCCGACGATGACGACTCTAATAATCATCGTGCTTCCTCCAGTGCGTCGGATGCTTGGAGCAGGTTGGGTGCAGCCGGTACCGAGTTTGCTGAGAGCGCCACTGGGCTCTCCCGAACTTCCCTATGGGATGACATCAATGCCATAGGTGCTGCGGAGTCTGAGACAGCTATCAATTGCACATCCCCAGGGGTCACAGGCAATGATTTGGGCGACGCCACGACCGCACTGACTGGCGACAGCGCCAGTGCCCCCGGTGGTGCTGGTGCTGGTGGCGGTGCTGGCGCTTCCGCGTCTGGTGCGAGCTTCACGCTGCCGGAGGGAATGTCGAGTGATGGTGACCTTGCCCGGTTGATCGCGTCGTTCACCCGCCTCACGAACGCGTATGAGCGCAGTTTCCCGTTCTCGCACGGTGTGCTCGAGGACGACCTCGAAACCGTCCCACAGGACACGCTCTTCGACCTTGTCGATGTTGCCTCGGCCGTGAACCGGCAACTGTCCGCGATGCTCGCCGTGATCGCCCAAGAACTCGCACACCGGTGCCGAGACGAGCTCCTGTCCGAACGACTCGATTTCCAATACGGCTACCGTTCCACGCCCCAGTTCATCGCGGACTGTCTCCAAATCGAGCGCCGAGACGCGCACGCACTCACCAAAGTTGGAAAAGCCATCATCGGAGAGCGCTCCCTCAGCGGCGAACGCCTGCCAGCGAAAGCCGAGATCGTCGCCGACGCCGTCCGCGGCGGAGACTTGGGGTTTGCGCACGCGCACGAGATCGTGCGCACCACCGAAAAACTCCGCAAAAACCCGAAGGTGGACCCGGACGAGATCCACGAGAGCGAACAACTCTTAGTCGATATCGCCTGCGATGGCCTGCCGTTACCCGAGTTTCGCAGTGCGATCGCGCACTTGGAGGGGTATGTGAACCCGGACGGGGTTGCCCCAACCCTGGAGGCACAACGCCAACAGCGCGGATTGACCTTCCGGACCATGTCGGAGACGGGCATGTTCCACGTCAACGGGAAATTCGACGCCGCTGACGGTGCCTATATTCGTCACGCGCTGGAAGCCGTGGTGACGGGGACGTTGCGTGCGTGCCGGGGCCATAACCACCCCGACCCCGCTAACCCCGACCCCGCCAGCCCCGACCAGCCCGCCACCGCCACCGCCACCGCCACCGCCGCCACCGTCGGCGTCGGCACTGGCGCCGCGTCCGCTGCCTCCGCGGAGACTGCAGCGACGGCTTCTGGAGAAGAAACCCCTGCCAGCGGCACCACCGCAGCCAGCGACGCACCGGGAACCGGCAGCGATGCTTCGAGTGCCGCTGCTGATGCCTCTGTCTCCGCCTCCGCCTCCGCCGCCGCCGATGCTGTTGGTTTGGAGTCCGCGGCCGCATCAGGAACGAACCCCGCACCGGAGTACCTCAGCGAAGAGACCCCGTTCCCCGACGCGAGCTTCCGCTATGACCTCGACAAAGACCCCTACCGGCGAGACCAGTTCGCCGTCGAAACCAGGACAATCGCACAGATCCAAGCTGATGCGTTCGTGGATTTCGCGAAACACGTCATCGGCTGCGACCTCGCCAAACTCCCCGGCCCGTCGACCAGCGTGGTCGTGCGCATGGGGTTGGAAGACTTCCTCCTACCCGAAGCCCTCGCCGGCTTCGCATCACCGAGCGCGCATACCGAGACTGGACCCGATGCGACGCTCGATGCCGGGGCCACGTCCGACATCAAGGCCACAGGCGACACCGACGAGGTCGCTCCCGAGACCGCTGCTGAACCCACCGGACAGGCATCTCACCGACCAACCAGCAGTTGGCCAATCGACACTGGCCCCGCAAGGCCAGACCCGGCCGCAGCGTTCCGCCCACAACCGCCCAGCACCTGTACCACCAGTAGCCCCGCGCAAACCGGCTATCCCGCGCGAGTGCATACCCGGATCGCGACGATCGACGGAAACTGTGGCGGCACAATCATCGACGTCGGCACCGCTCGCATGCTCGCCGCGGGGGCCGGAGTGATCCCAATCGTGCTCAGCTACGACTCAATCGTGCTCGACATGGAACGCGAAGTGCGCCTATTTACTCGACAGCAGCGCCAGGCGCTCGTCGAACGTGACGGGGGCTGCGCATTCTGCGGTCTGCCGCCCGGAATGACCGAGGCCCATCACATTGCCTACTGGAATGCGCATGAGGGGCGACCGATCTCGATAACGGGATCCTGCTGTGCTCCTCGTGTCACCGGCGGGTGCACGCGGGCTGGGAAATCCGGATCGTGCACGACCCCGCGGCCACCAAGAACGCTGCGCTGAACGCGATACGCAAAGGCGGCGGGACCGTGTGGTTCATTCCACCCGCAAACGTCGACCCACTCCGAGAACCACGACTCGGCGGCCGCAAGCGATTCGACCTCGGCTATCGGAAGGCGCATCCACCGGTGCCGATCCCGGGCTACGAGAACGCGTCCTGGAACAACCGGGGGCCAATATTCCGACCCAAAATCTAGGAAGCCAGAAACGGAAGACTAGGGTGAGTGCCATGAGCGAACTTCACGATCTCTCGGCCGTCGATCAACGCCGCATGCTCGCTTCGGGGGAGCTCCGCAGCCTCGACCTCGTGAACCACTATCTCGATCGCATTGCCGCGAAAAACGACGATCTGCGCGCATTTATCACGGTCACCGAAGACACCGCGAGAGAACGCGCAGCGCAACTCGACGCTGACCGTGATGCAGGCGATCCAGCAGCCAGCGACATCACCGCGGCCCCACTGTGGGGCATGCCATACGGTGACAAGGACCTCACCGATCGCGCCGGAGTGCCCACCACCTACGGATCACGAGCAATGGTTGGTTACGTGCCAACCGAATCCGCCGTAACTCCGCAAGCGATGGATGCGGCAGGCGGGATCTCACTCGGCAAAACCAACACCCCCGAATTCGGATTCCCTAGCTACACCGAGAACCTCCTTGACGGGGGAGTCGCCCGCAACCCCTGGGACCTCACCCGCGGCCCCGGCGGTTCCTCAGGCGGCGCCGCTGTCGCGACCTCCGCAGGACTATTGCCCTTCGCGCCGGGCAGTGACGGCGGCGGTTCGATCCGCATCCCCGCAGCAGCATGCGCACTCGTGGGGCTCAAACCTTCACGAGGCCGCGTACCCGGCGGCTCCGGGGTGGATGCACTGGCCGGGCTCAGCGTCGAAGGCCCAATCGCGCGGTCCATCGAAGACGTCGCACTCCTACTCGACGGGATGATTCCCCGCCGCGAGAACGGCCGACCCCGTGACCAATTCTCGCTGACAGCACCCAATAGCGAGACTTCCTACCTCGACGCACTCCACGAGCCGCAACGCCGTCTCAAAATTGGTTGGAACACCTGGTCACCCTGGGCCACCGACTACGAGATAACCCTCGAAGACGGTGCCGCCAGCGCACTCGAAGAGACCATCCACCTGGCCGAAAAGCACGGCCACCAAGTCGAAAAAATTGAGCCACGACCGTTCCCCGACTACGTACGTGCCTTTCGCGCGATCTGGCAGGGCGGTGCATCCGCCATACCCCTCGACGACGCGACACTCGAACACATCGAACCGCTCACCCGCTGGATCATCGAAGAAGGCCGAAAGCTCCCGGCCCGAACCGTCGTCGAAGCACTGCGCACACTATCCACCTTCGAACGGCAGATCATTGCGGACTACGACCCGTACGACATCGTCCTCACACCATCGCTCGCGATGTCACTTCGACCAATCGGCTGGTACGACCAAACCGATGGCAACCACAACTTCATCCAACAGTGCCAGTACACGCCCTATACGAGCTACCTTAACGTAGCGGGACTACCGGCAATCACCTTGCCAGTCGCGGCAGACCCACTGCCCTGGGGCGTTCAGGCAATCGGCCGGCCCGGAGCCGAATCAACACTGCTGCGCTTCGGCCGCGAAATCGAGCGCGTGCTCGACTGGGCCCACCGCCACCCGCCGGTATGGTGACCGCCTATCGACCGACTTTGCTGCCCCGACGCACATAGCCGCCATCCTCGAGACCCGCTTCGATCTCAAACCGGTTCTTGAGGGGATTCGCACCGGCAAATGCGTAGAGAATCGGAAAGAGCATCCCGTAGCGTCGCCACTGGCGGACGTGCACCTCTTCATGCTTCAACACCCGCGCCGACACGTTCTGGTTCGTGAGATAGACCCGACCCACACAGACTCCACCGCGCTTGAACGCCCAATTCAGCAACCCGCGCAGCACGATCAACGAATTATGCCGCTTGACCTTGCCCGTCGACAGTGGAAGTCCATAGACAAGCGCAACGCCCGTGGCGAACGCGGCACCGAGTCGAGAAATGGGGGAGTCAAGCAGGATTTCCTTGGTCAGGCGGAGGATCATGCTTCGATCATTGCATCTCATCACTGGCGAGCAACATTTCATACCCGTCTCGATCCCAATGAATTGGCCGTTTCGGTACCCAGTAACGGCCATGTCTGGCGTAACATTGCCATCGGTCCTGAACTGGACGCACCAAATCTACGGAGGCAGAAATGCGAAGTGATGAAGTGCTGAAGGAGAAGTTCCGTGCCACAAAATACTCGGTAGGTTACGACCAGCAGGAAGTCGACCACTTCCTTGACCGAGTAGTGGATAGCCTCCGGAAATACGAATCCGGAGAGTCCATTGAGCGCCAGCCCGTGACTGCCCACACCGTGCAGTCAGTTCAATTCGCTCCCACGCGTTTTCGTGAAGGCTACGACCCCCACGACGTGGACCAATTCCTCGACCGCCTGAGCCAGGCGTTCAGTGAATTCGAGCGCGGTACGGATAACTAGCTCTCTCTCAGCTTTACCAATAAATCGGCGCCCCACCAGTCAACTGGTGGGGCGCCTTGCCGTATGGCGACAGCTGCCGACAACAATCGGCGTGGCTGTTGCCGAGAATCTCGACACGGGCAATAATCAGTATCATCAATATAAGGAGTACAAATTGCCTCGTGAGAATCCGTTCAAAGAGCTGACCTCTACGGTTGCCGTGGTCGGGTCTGGCCCAGCCGGCTGCTATCTCGCTCAGGCGCTGCTCAAATCCGCGCCAAACCTAGAGATCACCATGTTTGACCAGCTGCCAACGCCCTACGGGTTGGTCCGTTTCGGTATCGCGCCGGATCATCAGGGCACGAAGGGCGTTGAGCGGCAGTTCGCGCGGCTCTTCGAAAAGCAGGGCGTTCGGTTTGCCGGGGGAGTGAGGGTCGGCTACGACTGCACTCTCGAACAGCTTCGGGAGCGATCCGACGCGGTAGTCGTCGCCACGGGGATGCATGCGGATGCTGGACTCAATATTCCGGGGATTGATCTTCCCGGCGTCTACGGCGCAGGCCGGATCACCCGGCTCCTGAACGGGCACCCACTTGAAGGCGATGGGCTCGAAGGTGACGGCATCGAGAGTCTCGGCGAATTCGTGAGCGTCATCGGGATGGGCAATGTGGCCATCGACCTCGTGCGGCTGCTCGCTAAAGAAGAGACTGACTTCGAGGGGTCGGACGTGATCGACGAGGTTCACCAGGAACTCGCGAAGGATGTCCGTGAGATCAATGTCATCAGCCGCTCGGCTCCCCGAGACTCGAAGTTTGACCCGGTGATGGTCGCGGAATTACTCGAGCTGCAGGGTGTGGCCCACACCGTACACACCGCCGGAGAGCTGCCAGAGACAGGCGCTGCAGACGCTGCCGACGCTCCGGAGCTGCATCCACGTGAGGCCGTGGTTCGACAACTCATCGACCACGAGGCGACCGGCGAGGCACGCGTAGAGGTGCACTGGTGGTTCGAGACCACGCCCGTGCGCCTGGAGGGGGCGGACCGGGCGGAACTGCTCGTGGTGGAACACGACGGTGCGGAACACACACTCGAGACCGATTCCCTGCTCACCGCGATTGGCTTCCTCGGCACGCCCGAGCAGTCGCTCATCGAGGTCAGCGAGGATGCTCGCGCCACCGGCCGTATCGAGCCGGGGCTCTACGTCACCGGCTGGCTTCGTACCGGGCCGCGCGGTGCGCTACCCGACCAGCGTAGCCAAGCGCGAGAGCTTGCCGAGCGCATCCTCGAGGACGTACTCGACGCATCCAACCGAGGCGTCAAAGCAGCGGGACTTGGCGACCTGGAATTCCCCGAGGCCACCTCATATCAGGATTGGCAGGCCATCGATGAGTTCGAGCGGGCGAGTGCTCAGCCCGGACGGGTCCGCAAGAAAATCACCACGACCCAGGGGTTCACCGACGTCATCGAAACCCACCGTGACATGCAACGCTGACCCCGAACTCGTGCCGGGGCAGCGCACAGTGTGAGTACGAGCTAGCGCTGCATTGCGAGCCACTCGCGATAGGTCTGCGTGCCGAGCCTCGCTCCCGGGCCGGGCAGCAGGCTGCCATCGCGCATGCTGCGGCCGAAGCGGCCCGGTAGTGGGAATTCCAATACCCGATTCGAGCTATACGTCACGCTGAAATATTGCCGGACCATATCGGGCACCGTGATCTCCTCCGGCCCGCCGAGATCTTGCGCGTATCCGATCGGCTCTGCTGCGGCCAACCGGACAAGTTCCTCAGCGACCTCGTGCACCGCAACTGGCTGCGAACGCATCGTCGGGATAAATCGAAGATTTCCCACGCCGTAACGCTCAGCGATCTGTTTGCCGAATTCATGAAACTGAGTGGCACGCAGCACCGTCCAACCGCCGGGCTCGCGGCGTAGGATTTTCTCCTGCGCCGCCTTGCCCGCGTAGTATCCCGCATTCGTCTTCGCCGCACCGATGATCGAAATCGCCACGTGGTGACGGATGCCGAGTTCCCGTTCTGCCGCGAGCAGGTTTCGAGTGCCGCGGGCGATGAACATGACTGCCTGTTTAGCCTTGGCCGTGGCGATCGAGGAAGCATCGATCACCGCATCCACACCCTCGAGCGCGGGCAAGACCTGTTCGAATACCGTGATATCGACACCGGCACGACGTGACAGAGCCGCCGTCTCATGACCGGCTGCTGCCGCGGCCGTGATGACCGCGCTGCCGAGCAATCCCATGCCGCCGATCACTGCGATCTTCATGGAAGCTCCCTTGCGTATTGCCAATCACCGTCAGCAGCAGGCTACTCGCCCCGGCACAAGGCCAGCGCATAGTTGCAGCGCATAGTTAAGGGCACCGGATAGTTATTAGAAGCCCGTAAGACCTGCTATAACGAATGTTATGAGTGCTCAAGTTCCCTTCCTGCTGGTCGTTGACGGCACCAATGAGCGTGCCGACCAGACCTTCACGAACGTGCTCGACACGCTCACGCAGCAGGTTGTTGCCGTGGCTCGAACGGTGGGCTGGTTGCCGAATCGGCTCTACATCGGCGATGTGTCAGAGGAAGCGGTTCGCGAAGCTTATAGCCGAGCAGACGCGGTGGTCATCATGGGTGGCGAAGACGTCACCCCTGAACTCTATGGTCGCGGGGTCGACTATCCCGAGTCGGGAAATCACCTGCGCGTGGCGGATGAACGAACCACCGAACTCGTGCGCGAATCGGTCGCCAATGGCAAGCCCGTTTTCGGAATTTGCCGCGGCCTGCAGCTGATGAACGTTGCATTAGGCGGCACTCTCATACAGCACCTCGAGACGGCGGATGCACACCGAAAGACGGGCCGAGAGGAACACGAGTTCGTGAAGCATCCGGTGTCGCTCATTGAGGGGTCGAAGCTACGCGAGATCCTGGAACAGCCGGAGATCGACACTGAGTCCTCGCATCACCAGGCAGT
This sequence comes from Gulosibacter chungangensis, assembly GCF_008831155.1. Lineage (GTDB taxonomy): Bacteria > Actinomycetota > Actinomycetes > Actinomycetales > Microbacteriaceae > Gulosibacter > Gulosibacter chungangensis. The sequence goes on from NZ_WBKB01000003.1 coordinate 251,771, forward strand.
GGATGCGCTGGGTCAGAATCTTCGGATCGCTGCGGTTGCGCCCGACGGCACGGTCGAAGCAATCGAGCATGAAACCGCACCGGTGCTTGCGGTGCAGTGGCATCCCGAGTCCCTCGGTTCAGACCCGGGACAGCTGGAAACGCTACTGCGGGGGCTCCTGGAGTACCTTCGCGCCTACAACCAAAGTGCGATCCCTGCGGCGGAAGCACCTACGGCCCTTTAGCCTCGGGTTATGAACTCCGAGCCGCAACCAAATCAGTCCGCGCAGAACTCCCAGTACGCCGATAACCCGTACGCGAATAATCCGAACTACGGCGGCTACACCGAGGCGCAGCAGGCCGACACGACTTCTACATCGAGCACCGGCGGTTCGCCCGCGTTTGTCGTCGCGATCATCACCCTCACGGTAGCCGTCGTTGTGTCCTGGTTGAGAACAATCCTGTTGTTCTTCGTGGTCTCCGCTCCGATGATGGGGCTCATCAACATCTTCCTGTCGCTGCTAGTCATCGCACTGGCTGTGGTTGGTGTGATCATGGGCAGTATCGGCATGAAGCAAGACGCGGGTCGCGTGAAGTCGGCAATAGGATTCGGCATTTCGCTAGCCATTTTGGTGACCGTTGCTGCTGGCTGGATTGGGAGCACGCTGGTGAGCTTCGTGGGTACTGCTGTGGCCGTTTAGGTACCGGCATGCCACGGCTTGAGCACTGAGAGCCGAGCATTAAGAACCCAGCACTAAGAACACTGCGTCGGGCATCCTCTCGGTAAAGATGCCCGACGCAGTGTTTAGGTGATGGGGTGGTGTGCCCGAGTGGCTACTCGCCGGTCTGGCCGGCCGGGACGTTGACGTCGAACTCCACATTGGTGCCGTCAACATTCGTGACGGTCATGATGACGTCATAGCGGCCGCCATCCTGGTCGTAGAGGTCGCAGGTCAACTCCGCGCCAACCTCACCTTCGAGGTCTCCGGGGCAGTCAACTTCAGGGGTGAAGCCGAGCTGGCCTTCGAGGCTCGCTGCGGCTTGTGCCTCGACTTCGTCGGCAGCGACGGTCAAGGATGTGCTGCAACCGGCGAGCGCGAGGCCGACGACTGCGAGGGCGCCAAAACTTTTCAATGCAGTGCGTTTCATGCTTCTAAGCTTGGCGTGGTTTCCTCGGTTATACCTGGTCGGCACGCCAAGTTCATGCGGAAGACTTACGCGGCCTACGACTTCCATGCACGGATGTGCGCGGCAAACAAGGCCCGAACTCCGGGCCGATATTTAATCGGGCTGGAGTTCGGGCCTTGCGAGTCGTGCCCCCGACAGGAGTCGAACCTGCGACCTACGGTACCGGAAACCGGCGCTCTATCCACTGAGCTACGGAGGCAACTCCGAAAGCTTAGCAGCATTCCGGAGGTCCATTGAGCAAGCACGTGCCGCAAGGCCTACCATTGACCCTGATGAACGACGCGACTCTCACCTCTGCTCTGGCCGCATCTATTCGCGCGGCACTCGACCGCCGTGAAGGTGGACAAGAGATCACCCTCTCTGAGGACGACCTCAAGCTTGAACGACCCAAGAACCGAGATCACGGTGACTGGGCCTCCAACGTAGCCATGCGCTTTGCGAAGCGTGTCGGCACGAACCCCCGCGAACTTGCGCAGGAGATCGCGAGCGGCCTTGAGGAAGACCCCTCGGTGAAGAAGGTCGATGTTGCAGGTCCCGGGTTCATTAACATCACCCTCGACGAGGCGGCAGCCGGTGAACTCGCGCGCGAAATTGTAGCGGCGGGGGAGACCTACGGTTCGAACCAGGCGCTCACCGGCCGCAACATCAACCTCGAGTTCGTCTCGGCAAACCCAACCGGGCCCATCCACCTCGGTGGTGCGCGCTGGGCCGCGGTCGGCGATTCGCTCGCCCGGGTGCTCGCCAACGCCGGCGCCGAAGTGACCCGCGAGTACTACTTCAATGACCATGGAGCCCAGATCGACCGCTTCGCGAACTCGCTTGTCGCCGCACACCTCGGCGAGCCGACTCCCGAGGACGGCTACGCGGGCCAGTACATTATCGACATCGCCAATCAGGTGGCGGCTGAAAACGCGGCTGAGCTTGCGGCAGCAAGCGATCGTGACGCTAAGCAGGAAGTTTTCCGCAAGCACGGCGTTGAGCTCATGTTCGGGGCTATCCGCGAGAAGCTCGAAGAGTTCCGGGTGCACTTCGATGTGTTCTTCCACGAAGACACCGTGCACACCGACGGCTCGGTTGAGGCGGCGATCCAGAAACTGCGCGGCCTGGGCCGCATCTTCGACGAAGACGGCGCTGTATGGCTACGCACCACCGACTTCGGTGACGATAAGGACCGCGTGATCGTCCGCTCCAACGGCGAACCCACCTACTTCGCCGGTGATATCGGCTACTACCTCAACAAGCGCGAACGCGGCTTCGATGAGTGCCTCTACATGCTCGGCGCCGACCACCACGGTTATATCGGCCGCATGATGGCCATGGCTGAGTCCTTCGGCGATACCCCCGGCGTGAACATGCAGATCCTGATCGGCCAGATGGTGAACCTTGTCAAGGACGGCGAACCCGTGCGGATGTCGAAGCGCGCCGGGAACATCGTCACCCTCGATGACCTCGTCGATGCCGTTGGCGTGGATGCCGCCCGTTACTCCCTCGTGCGCTCCTCGACGAACACCTCGATGGACATTGACCTCGACCTGCTGGTGAGCCGCTCGAACGACAACCCGGTCTACTACGTGCAGTACGCGCACGCCCGCACCAGGGCCGTGAATCGCAATGCCACGGAAGCCGGCATCAACGGGGACAACTTCGACCCCGCGACCCTCACGCATCCCACCGAGAACAACCTGCTCGGGCAACTGCGCGAGTTCCCGCGCATCCTCGAGGTCGCCGCAGTCGAGCGCGAGCCGCACCGCGTCAGCCGCTACCTCGAGGACCTCGCCGCCGCGTACAACCGCTGGTACGACCAGACTCGCGTAATCCCGCAGGGTGATGCGCCGGTCGAGGCCGTGCACTCGAGCCGCTTCGTGCTCAACGAGGCAGCAGCACAGGTGCTTCGCAACGGCCTGACAATGATCGGCGTGGTTGCGCCGGACCGGATGTAACTGGTGACGCAGCACGCGCAGCAGCCGCATTCGAGCAGCAGCGGTCACGACCAAGAACTGCCGGACTACGGGCAGCCCGCGTACGAACTACCCGGGTACGGCGAGCAGACGCATAGCCGTAAGCGGGGCGTGCACTGGGGCTGGGTGATCGGCACCCTCACGGTGCTGCTGGTCATCCTCGTGGTGGTCGCCGAAATTCTGGCGCGAATCGTGGTTGGCCAAGTTGCCGCGAGTCAGATTGAGGACGCGATGCCGGAGGCAGTACGCGCAGATGTGGAAGCCTCCCCGACCGGCTGGTGCGTACTGTGCGAAGTCATTGGCGGGGAACTGTCCGGGCTCGACGTTGAGGGCAAGAACGTGGAATTCGGTGGCGCCCGCGGCACCATTGATCTGCGCGCGGAGGGAATCACCCTGACCGATCCCGTGGCGCTCGATGGCGCGGAAGGCACGGTTGAGATCGGTGAGGCCTCGCTGAATAAACTGCTCGCCTCGACGGCGGAAGAATACGGCTTTACGGTGCACGGACTCGATCTCAAAGACGGTGTCTTCGGGTACACGACTGAAGTTCAAGTGTTCGGTATCGAAGTGCAGATTCGGGTAGATGCGAGCGCCCGCATGCAATCCGGTGGCCGCATCCAAATCAACGCCGAGAGCCTGTCCATTCAAACCGGGGCCGCTCCGACCGATATTCAGCTCAATCCCGAGAACTTCACCCTCGAATTCTGCGTGGCCGAGCACCTGCCTGAAATGCTCGAAATCACCTCGGTGGAGGTGGTGGATGACGCCCTGGTCATCGGCTATCGAAGCACCGAACCGTTCACCCTCACCGAGGATGCCTTTCAGACCCGCGGAAGCTGTAGTTAGACAGCAGACGCTGCAGACGCAATCTGGTTCGGCAATTGGCGTTGGGCCGAACGCTATTCGGGCTCATCCCGACGATGGAATTCCCGCCCAGGAGATAGGGATGCCCCTGACTGGGTGGTTCAATAGTGGTGTGCGCGAGGTATCGCGAATCCCCGTGGATCGAAGGAGTAGTAGCTATGACGTACGACCCGAACGCTGGTAACCAGAATCCCTGGGGCCAGAAGCCGGGCGACCCGAACAATCCCGGGAATGCTTACGGCCAGAACCAGTACGGCCAGAACCAGTACGGCCAAGACTCATACGGGCAGGATTCGTACGGTCAGCAGGCCCAGTACGGGCAAGATTCGTACGGACAACAGGGTGGCGACCAATACGGTCAGCAGAACCAGAGCGGCTCCGGCCAGTCTGGCGCAGCTGGCGAGTACGGTTCCTACGGTGCTTCGCAGTCCGGGTCGTATGGGGACCAGGGCTATAGCGGCTCCGGGGACTATCCCCAAAATCAGACCGTCTATGGCGATAGTGGCCAGGGCTATGGGCAGGATGCATCTCAGCAGCAGTCCTATGGCTACGGGCAGGATGCATCCCAGTCGTCCTCGGGCTACGGCCAGTCAGGATATGGCCAATCGGGCTACGGTCAGGGCGGTTACGGTCAAAGTGGCGCGGGCGACTACGGCGAGTCAGGCGCCTACGGCCAATCGGGTGGGTATAACCAAGGAGCCGGTTACGGGCAACGTGGTTATGACCAGAACGCCGGGTACGGTGCCGGAGGAGGCGCGGGTGCGTACGCACCCGCGGCGGCTGGCCCCACGCAGCCCAAGAAGGGTAAGGGCCTGCTGATCGGCCTCATCGCCGGTGGTGTCGTGGCGCTGCTGGTTGTGGTCGGACTAATTTGGGAATTTGCCGGTCGCGGTGGCGCGGGTAACACCTATGTCGCACTCTTCGAAGAGCAGGGCATCGAGATTAATGGTGAACAGGCCGAAGGTGATCTCAAGGGATCCTTCGGCGGCGGCTCGTACGTCTTCGAATCCTTGGGCGGTGAATTCTCCAAGGTCGAAGTCGCCGGCCCGGAACTCGTGGCTAATGACATTCCCTATGACATCACCTACACGCTGCTTGGTGCGCCGTCGAACGGTGAGGGAACCGTGGACCGCGTCCGGGTGGACGTGGATGTTCCGGCCGACGCAATTATGGACGTGTTCTTCAATGAGTCGGAAGCTTCTGAATTTGAAGGCATGGACGTGCAGCTCACCAGCGACGGCCTCAGCATGTCGATGGAGCAGTACGGGTCCACGATGGAAATGACCATGCAAATCTCCGCGGTGGAGGGCTGGATGGTCATGGAAATTACCTCGATGACCGTTGACGGTGTCGACTACCTTGAGGAATTCGGTGCCGAAACCAAGGAACAAATCGACCCCTGTGAGGACACGGATTACGAGTCCTACGTCACGGAAGCTCAGGTGGATGAAGAAGGTATGCACTTCCAGTGGGAGGTCGACGACGTTGCGACTTCTTATCTCGCGATGACGACCTGCATGAGCTAAGAGTTCGGTGCATAAACCGGCTTGACGGAAGTTCGGCCAAGCGCGGCGGAGGCGTGTAGTTGCCGGTAGGATAGCCGGGATGCACACCTCCGCCGCTTCTTTTCAGCCCAGCCCACTTGCGCCCGAATGGCTCGAATATCCCGCAGATAACGTGAATCACCTCGATGAGGCGGTTTGGTCGACCACGGCGAGCCGCACCGATGACGGTGAACTGCAAATTGGTGGCATTCGTGCCAGCGCACTGCTGGAACAGTTCGGTTCGCCGCTGTACGTGGTCGATGAAGCTGACGTTCGCGGCCGTGCAGCCGCCGCCGCACGTGATTTTGCTGCCGCCTTTGCCGAAATCGGTGCGGAGGTAGAACTCCACTACGCCTCGAAAGCATTCCTCTCGATCGATATCGCACGCTGGATGGCCGAAGCTGGTCTCGGTTTGGATGTTGCCTCGGGTGGCGAACTCGAGGTCGCGCTGGCAGCGGGGACAGATCCGGCCCATATCGGGATGCACGGCAACAATAAGTCTGTCGCGGAGATTACTCGAGCGGTCGAGGTCGGTGTGGGGTCGATCATTATTGACTCGCTGCAGGAGGTCGAGCGGATTGCCCAGGTAGCTCGGGAGCTCGGCAAGGTGCAGCCGGTGATGGTGCGCCTGAACGCGGGCATACACGCATCCACTCACTCATATCTTGCGACCAGCCACGAGGACCAAAAATTCGGGCTCACCTTTGACGTTGCCAGGCAGGCCGTCGCGCGCATCCGCGAACTCGATTCGCTTTCCCTGTTGGGGCTGCATTCGCACATCGGTTCCTCGATTTACGAGGCCGCAGGCTTTGGCGCCGCGGCCGAAAAACTCATGCGCTTCCGCGCGGAGCTGCTTGCCGACGGTCCCGTCCCCGAGGTGAATCTCGGTGGCGGTTTCGGTATCGCCTATCTGCCGAGCGACAATGCCCCGAAGCTCGCCGACCTTGCCCGAGGCATTGCCGCGGAGGTGGCCAAGGCCTGTGAAGACACCGGCAGTGATCTGCCGAAGATTACCTTCGAGCCTGGCCGATCAATCGTTGGCCCGGGCGGCACAACGCTCTACACCGTCGGTACGACCAAGGCGGTGTCGGTGCCCCTGCAGCACGAGGACTCACCACAGGAAACGGCGTCGCAGGACAACCCGGCAGTCGAGCACCAGCAACAGGGCGAGCACCGGGATAGCGCCGAGCGTCTCTACGTTTCCGTGGACGGTGGCATGAGCGACAACATTCGCCCTGCGCTCTATGAATCTGACTACACCGTGCGCCTGGCCAATCGTGAATCCACCGCCACACCGCAACTCGTGCGCGTGGTTGGAAAGCACTGCGAATCAGGCGATATCGTAATCAACAGTGACTATCTGCCAGCAGATGTGGCTCCCGGCGACCTGCTTGCGGTGCCCGCGACCGGTGCCTATTGCTGGGCCCTGTCCAATCACTACAACTATCTTGACCGTCCCGCCGTGGTGGCAGTTCGAGACGGTGCTGCCCGCACCCTGATCCGCCGCATCACCATTCAAGACCAGCTTGCCGCAGACGCCGCCTGGTCACCCAAGGAGAGCTAGATGAACGAGAAACGCGCCATCAAGGTTGCCCTGCTCGGAGCAGGTTCAGTGGGCAGCCAGGTCGCCCGGCTGCTGCTTGAGCAGGCGGATGAGTATGAGCGACGAGTTGGCACGCGCCTCGAACTTATTGGGATTTCGGTTCGTAACCCCGATGCCAATCGCGACGCCGACTTGCCGCGAGAGCTGTTCACCACGGATGCGCAGACCCTGATCGTCTCCGCCGATATCGTCATTGAGCTCATGGGCGGCATCACCCCGGCCCGTGAATTGGTGACCCTCGCGCTGGAATCCGGTGCTGACGTGGTGACCGCCAATAAGGCACTCCTCGCACATCACGGGGCCGAGCTCTTTGAACTTGCCGAGCGTGTTGGCGCACAGCTGTACTACGAGGCCGCCGTGGGCGGCGCAATTCCGATCATTCGACCGCTGCGCGAAAACCTCGGCGGTGACAAAGTTGAGCGCATCCTCGGCATCGTCAACGGCACCACGAATTACATCTTGGACCGGATGCACACTCGCGGCGACAGCTTCGACGAATCGCTGCGTATCGCCACCGAACTCGGCTACGCCGAAGCTGACCCGACCGCGGACATCGAGGGCTATGACGCTCAGCAGAAGGCCGCGATCCTCGCATCCATTGCCTTCCACACCAAGGTTCCGGTAGACCAGGTCTACCGGGAAGGCATCACCCAAGTTTCGATCGAACAGATTGAGGACGCGAAGCGCGCCGGATACGTCGTGAAGCTGCTCGCCATTTGTGAGCGCCTCACCGACGAACAGAACGGTGGTGAGAAGGTCTCGGCCCGGGTCTACCCGGCACTTGTCCCTGAAACCCACCCGCTCGCAAGCGTGCACGGTGGCAATAACGCGATCTTCGTTGAGGCGAAGGCCGCGGGTTCCCTAATGTTCTACGGCGCCGGTGCTGGCGGTGTTGAGACCGCTTCGGCAGTGCTCGGTGATCTTGTTGCCGCAGCACGCCGCCACCTGCTCGGTGGGCCCGGTTCGGGCGAGTCGATGGATGCAGACCTGCCTATCGTGCCGGTGGAAGAAATCCTCACCAGCTACCATATCTCGCTCGCCGCAGAGGACGAGGCGGGCATCCTCGCTGGAATCGCGCAAACCTTCGCCGCACAACAGGTTTCGGTCGCCACACTCGAACAGGCTGCACCGACCGAAACGGACGATGAAGAAGGCACGGGTGATTCGCGTGCCACCCTTGTGATCGGTACACACCTGGCAACGGAAGGCGCGCTTTCTGGCCTTGTCAAGGCTCTTGCCGACAGCCCTGCCGTGCACCAGATCAACGGTGTGCTGCGCGTTGAGGGCGTGCACGCATGAGCGCGGTAACACCGGGCCGCTGCGTAAAGGTCCGCGTCCCCGCGACGAGCGCCAACCTCGGTCCCGGCTTCGACACGCTCGGCCTCGCCCTGGCGGAATACGACGAATTGACCGTCGAGGCACTGGCACCGGGAGAGCTCGATATTGAGGTTGAAGGGGTCGGTGCGGATGAAGTGCCGACCGATGAATCCCACCTGGTGATCAGCACCATCTTTTACGCACTCCAGCAGCTGGGGTTCGACAAGCCGGGGCTGCGCCTGCGCGCGAACAACACCATTCCCCACGGTCGCGGGCTCGGCTCGTCCGGGGCAGCGATCGTGGCCGGTATTGTCGCGGCAGCTGGCCTCGTGGAGGACCAGCAGCAGGTCTCGGACGACACGCTTCTGAAACTCGCAACCACCCTCGAGGGGCACCCCGACAACGTCGCGCCCTGCCTGTTTGGTGGCCTGACCATTGCTTGGGTGACCGCGAGCGGCGAGCCGCGCTCGAAGAAGCTGATGGTGGACCGCGGTGTCTCGATCGTTGTGCTGGTACCCGAAGAAACCATGTCCACCTCGGTGGCTCGTTCGCTGCAGCCCTCGCAGGTGCCGCACGCGGATGCAATCTTCAACCTATCGCGCGCGGCACTGCTGGTCGCTGCGCTGTCGCAGAGTCCCGAGTTGCTTTTCGAATCGACCGAAGACCGGCTGCACCAGAGCTATCGCGCCGCGGCAATGCCGAAAACCAAGGAACTGATCGACGATCTGCGAGCTGAGGGCCTGGCTGCAGTGGTATCGGGCGCCGGGCCGAGCGTGCTCGTGCTCTGCGACGACCCCGCCGACCGTCTGCGTGCAGCTGAGATTGCCAAATCCCGTACCGATACAACATGGACGGCATATCTCACGGCAGTTGACATTCAGGGTGCTACAGTTGAGGAAGTTTCAAAACAGACGGTGTCACCGTCGGCGTAGTGCTCTATTGCACGGCCTGAGGAACGAATTGATGTGAGGCAACACCGTCATTCCATGCGGATCAGTTCTTGCCGGTTTTGCGTAAGGACGCTCGGAATGCACCATGCCTCGCTTGTTTACATGTGCTGTCTCTTCGACGAGCGCATTTCAACCCAAGGAATTTTCAACTATGACTGACACTCCAGAAAACGCCGACGTGAAGTCGGCATCGGGAGCAACGGAAGATCGTCCGCTCGGCTCGATGCGGGTTGCCGATCTTCAAACCATCGCGCAGGGACTCGGCATCAAGGGTGCCGCGCGGATGCGCAAGAACGTATTGATCGAAGCCATCGAGGCCGCTCGGTCGGGGGCCGCAACACAGGCCGGCGGCGCATCCGCACCGGCCGAGGCACCAGCGACCACGGGCAAATCGACTCCGGAGGAAAAGCCGGAGGAAGCTGCGGCGAGCGCGAAGGCTCCCGCGAAGGATGCTCCGGCCAAGGAAACTGCTGCGAAAGAAGCTGCAGCCAAGGAACCTGTCGACCAAGCGATCGATGAGACCGTCAAAATCGAATTGCCGCAGCGCAGGGCCAAGGCCCCGGCCAAGAAGGACGAGGGTGCAACTGCCGTTGCGGACCTCCTCGACGAGGCACTCGACAACGTCGGCAAGACCGCGGATGCCTCGAAGTCTGATGTCTCGAAGTCTGAGGATCAGAAGGATGCCGCCACGAGCGAGCGCCCTGCGCGCGGCCAGCGTGGCCGCCAGCAGCGTGGCGAACAGCGTGGTGATCAGCGTGCCGACAAGGGCGGTGACCAGCGCGGTGCTGACCAGCGCGGTGCAGACCAGCAGGGCGCAGGCTCAGCCGGCCCGAAGACGCTGGACGACATCATCCTGCCGCCCGCGCGTGATGAAAACGCCGACGAGGACACCTCGGAGGGGCGCGACAACCAGCAGGGCGGCCGCAAGCGCAGCCGGAACCGCAACCGCGGCAAAGGCCAGCAGGCTGATGAGCAGCCCCAGCAGAAGGAAGAGCAGCAGGGCCCGGCCAAGTCGGGGCCCCGTGGCGACGATCAGAACGGTAAACAGCAGAACACGCGCCAGCGCGACCGTAAGCGCAATCACCGCGACGATGCCGACCCGGAGATCGCACCGGATGACGTACTGCTGCCGATTGCGGGCATCCTCGATGTCCTCGACAACTACGCGTTCGTGCGCACCTCGGGCTACCTCGCGGGTGTCAACGACGTCTACGTTTCGCTCGGCCAGGTGAAGAAGTACGGTCTGCGTAAGGGTGATGCGATCGTCGGCGCAATCCGTCAGCCGCGCGAGGGGGAGCACCACGGTGGTCGCCAAAAGTACAACGCACTCGTGCGCGTGGACACCATCAACGGTGAGACCCCGGACGCGAACCGCGAACGCGCCGAGTTCGACAAGCTGACGCCGCTCTACCCGAGCGAGCGCATCGAACTCGAAACCGAGAGCGGTCACGCCGCACAGCGGATGATTGACCTGTTTGCACCCATTGGTAAGGGCACCCGCGGGCTGATCGTGGCTCCACCGAAGTCCGGTAAGTCGATCATGCTCGAGCGCATCGCGAATGCGATCGCGCAGAACAACCCCGACACCCACCTCATGTTGGTGCTGGTTGACGAGCGCCCCGAGGAAGTCACTCGCCTCGAACGCACCATTCACGGTGAAGTTGTGGCCTCGACCTTCGACATGCCAGCCGAAAACCACACCACCATCGCCGAACTCGCCATTGAGCGCGCCAAGCGACTGGTTGAACTCGGCCTCGACGTGGTGGTGCTGCTCGACTCGATCACGCAGCTGTGCCGCGCCTACAACCTGACTGCACCCGCATCCGGCCGCATCATCGCCGGGGGAGTGGACGCCTCTGCGCTCTACCCGCCGAAGCGATTCTTCGGCGCCGCGCGCAAGGTCGAAAACGGCGGTTCGCTCACGATCCTCGCCACCGCGATGGTTGAGACCGGTTCTCGTACCGACGAAGTGATCCTCGAAGAGTTTGCCGGGACCGGAAACATGGAAATCCGTCTTTCGCGTGAAATCGCCGACAAGCGGATCTTCCCGGCCCTCGACATGCAGCAGTCCTCGACCCTGCACGAAGACCAGCTACTCAGCCCCGACGAGCTCGAAGTGACCTGGCAGATTCGCCGCGCGCTGCACGGTGATGCACAGGCTTCGCTCGAAGCTGTGCTGGAACGGATCTCCTCGACTTCCTCGAACGAAGAGTTCCTCGCCTCGGTGCGCGCGAACCCGATTAGTACGGTGACTGCAAAGTGAGCCGCGCCGAATTTAGTGATTCCGTCAGTGCCCTGCGCACCGAATACGGTGAGTTGCAGGACCAGCTCGTCGACCCTGAGCTGCACTCCAACGCTGCCCTGGCGAAGAAGGTAAACCGCCGCTACGCGGAGGTTTCGCAGATTCTCGCGGCCGATGATCGTGCCGCCGCGCTTGAGGACGACCTCGAGGCGGCACGGGAACTCGCCGACGAAGATGAAGCCTTTGCGGCCGAAGCCGAGAGCCTTGAAACGGAACTCGCGGAGCAGATTGAGAAACTTCGTCGACTGCTGATTCCACGTGACCCGGACGACGGGCGTGACGTGATTATGGAGATCAAAGGCGGCGAGGGTGGCGAGGAATCGGCACTCTTTGCGGCAGATCTGCTGCGCATGTACACCCACTACGCGGAAGAGCGGGGGTGGAAGATCGAGCTGCTCGACAAGACCGAGTCCGATCTTGGCGGCTATAAGAACGTCCAGATCGCGGTGAAGTCCTCCTCCTCCGATCCCGCCGATGGCGTGTGGGCCTCACTGAAATATGAGGGCGGCGTACACCGCGTGCAGCGAGTGCCGGCGACCGAGTCGCAGGGCCGCATCCACACCTCGACGACGGGCGTACTGGTCTTCCCCGAAGTGGATGAGCCGGAAGAGATTCAGATCGATCAGAACGATCTGAAAATCGACGTGTATCGCTCTTCAGGGCCCGGCGGCCAGTCGGTGAACACCACCGACTCGGCGGTGCGAATCACGCACCTACCGACCGGCATCGTGGTCTCCATGCAGAACGAGAAGTCGCAGATCCAGAACCGTGCGGCAGCCATGCGCGTGCTGCAGGCTCGACTGCTAGCTCGTCAGCAGGAAGAAAAAGCGGCAGCAGAAGCCGACCAGCGCGCTTCGCAGATCCGGTCGATGGACCGTTCTGAGCGCATCCGTACCTATAACTTCCCGGAGAACCGCATTGCGGATCACCGCACCGGGTACAAGGCATACAACCTGGATGCAGTGCTCGACGGAGCGCTTGGCCCGGTCATCGAGTCGGCAGTTCTTGCCGACGAGGAGGCCCGCCTCGCCGAACTTAGCGATAGCAACTAATACACACACGCTCATTGAGCCGAAAAACGCTCGAGAGTCCACACGGACTCTCGAGCGTTTTTTCGCCGCGTCACCCACGACGCGATGCCGCGATATCGTCCCCGGTAACCTCACTGACCCGGGCACCAGCTTCGCCGAGCCGTGGTCTTTGCACCGAGCCGTGCCGTTTAAACAGCTCGGCTCGGTGCAAACGGCACGGCTCGACGCCCGCAAAGCCCGGCTGGGGGCTGTTGCTGGCCGGGTGGGTGCAGCTAGATGATCCAGTCGCCGGGTTCGTGTGCGAGTTGCGGCGCGCGGCTGCGAGCACGTGCGGGAACACCGGTGAGGATGGAGTTCGGGGGAGCGGATTTGGTGACGACCGAGTTTGCGCCAACGCTGGAGTCGGAACCGATCTCGATCGGCCCGAGCAGCTTCGCGCCCGCACCAATCATCACCCGATCGCCGATCGTGGGGTGCCGCTTCACTTTCTTAGTGGAGACCCCGCCGAGAGTGACCCCGTGGTAGATCAGCACGTCATCGCCAACCTCTGCGGTTTCGCCGATCACGACACCCATGCCGTGATCAATGAATAGCCGTCGGCCGATTTGGGCGCCAGGGTGAATCTCGATCCCGGTAAGGAAACGAGTGAACTGCGAGACGCTGCGGCCGAGCAGCTTACGGTTACGCACCCACAGGGCGCGGGCAATCCGATACCCCCAGACCGCGTGGAGCCCCGAATAGTTCAGGACAATAGAGATCTTGGACAGTGCCGCGGGATCACCCTTGCGCACCGCGTAGATGTCCTCCCGAATCGTTCGGAAGAAAGCATCCACGCGGTGGCGGGGGCGATACGTTTGCGAATTGACCATGTGGCTATTCTGCCTGATCAGCGGAGGTGCTTAGCCCTCACGGATGTCATCAAACAGAACACTGGAGAGGTAACGCTCGCCGGTGTCGGGAACGATCACGACAATGTTCTTGCCCGCGTTCTCGGGACGGTTAGCAACTTCGAGTGCTGCCCAGACGTTCGCACCGGCGGAGATACCCGAGAAAATCCCCTCCTGCTTGGTGAGTTCCTTCGATACTCGCAGTGAGTCATCCAGCGTGACATCGATGACCTCATCGATGATGCCCTGGTCGAGAATCTCCGGAATGAAGTTGGCGCCGAGGCCCTGAATCTTGTGGCCACCGGCACGACCTTCGGTGAGCAGCGGCGAGTCAATCGGCTCAACCGCGACGATCTTCACCTCGGGCTTGTGTGCCCGAAGCGCCTGACCCGCACCGGTGATCGTGCCACCGGTACCGATTCCGGCCACGAAAATGTCAACCTTGCCGTCGGTGTCGGCCCAGATCTCTTCACCGGTGGTTTCGCGGTGAATCTCGACATTGGCCTGGTTTTCAAACTGGCTGGCAAGAATGGAATTCTCGGTCGCGGCCTGAATCTCCTGTGCCTTCTGGACCGCTCCGCGCATCCCATCAGCCCCAGGAGTGAGCACGAGCTCGGCACCGAATGCCTTCATCAGTGCGCGACGCTCGAGCGACATCGTCTCGGGCATCGCGATGATGACCTTGTAACCACGAGCCGCCCCAATCGCGGCAAGCGCGATTCCGGTATTGCCGGAGGTGCCTTCCACGATCGTGCCGCCAGCCTTCAGCTCGCCCGAACGCTCAGCCGCGCGAACAACACCCCAGGCGAGGCGGTCCTTCACACTTGCCGTGGGGTTGTTGAACTCGAGCTTTGCGTAGACGTTCGCATTGGACTCGTTGACGCGGTTGAGTCGTACCAGCGGGGTTCCACCAATAACGTCGGTGATGTCGTTATAAATCTTCTCGGCCATTTCTGCCTTTCTTGCAGCACGTGTGTCTTGCGGCGCCAGTGCCATAAATTGGCAACCTCAGCCACAACCGAACAAGAATAAAGTTAGTCGCCACGCCCTCCATAACCATTGAGAAACCAGGGGATCTGTAACACTCGGTCATGTGGCCGGGTATCTGCAGCACTCTGCGCAAGCATCAATACTCTGCGCAAACATCAGTGCCACTGACAAACCATGCCGGGGGAATCCATGGATATGACGCAACTTAGAAGCCAGGTACGCGAGGAACTCGCGTTTTCGGGCTTTGAGCATCCCAATCGTGAGGCCGATCTCTTGCTCTCTGCAATCCTGCAGCGGAGCCTCGGTGATATCGAACTTGACCACCTCATGGGGCGAGACCTCGCGAGCGAAGACATTAACCGAGTCCTCCGGGCCACACGTAGCCGCGCACGACGTGAACCGCTGCAACATCTCGCCGGTACCGCCCCCTGCTATGGCTACGATTTTCAGGTCGGACCTGGAGTGTTCGTGCCCCGCCCCGAGACTGAATTGCTGATTGATTTTGGCCTGAATTTTTTGCGCGGCAGGGAATGGCAAGCTTCGCAGCAGCAGGCGGATGCTCCGCTGGTGGCTGATCTTGGCGCCGGCTCGGGTGCTATCGCGGTGTCGATCGCAGCATCCCTGCCGGATGCGCGGGTGATCGCATACGAAGGCTCACCATTCGCGCTGCCGTGGCTGGTGCGGAATATTCGTTCCCTGGCACCCCAGGTGCGGGTGGAATATGGTGACTGGCATGAGCGCATCCATGCCGATTCGACGAGGCGCTTCACCGCAATCCTCTCGAACCCGCCCTATGTGCCCGCCGGGGACATTCCCGCAGACCCGGAAGTGCGCCTTTTCGACCCCGAAATGGCCTTGTACTCGGGCTCCGACGGCTTGGATGATATTCGCCGGATCGCACAAACCGCGGCGCAGTTACTGC
The DNA here is from genome assembly GCF_008831155.1 of Gulosibacter chungangensis. Taxonomy (GTDB): domain Bacteria; phylum Actinomycetota; class Actinomycetes; order Actinomycetales; family Microbacteriaceae; genus Gulosibacter; species Gulosibacter chungangensis. The sequence continues at coordinate 267,305 of NZ_WBKB01000003.1, forward strand.
TGCCGGGTGGGCTCGTTGCGGTGGAACACACCGAGTCGCAGGGCAGTGCGGTGCGAGAAATCTTCAGCGAAGCGGGCCTTATCGAGGCCAGCACCGAACGCGATCTCACTGACCGGGACCGATTTAGCTGGGCACGGTATCCCGCACTTCCGGCTTAGAATGTGAAGGTTATGGCAGATATCTATCAGTTGTCCGCGCCAAGCGAGTTGCTCGCGGGGATGCGTGAAGCGCAGCGGGCACTCGGCCTCGGCGAGGTGATCGTGATTCCTACCGATACGGTGTACGGGATCGCGGCCGACGCCTTCAAACCAGCGGCCGTGCAAGCGCTCTTGGATGCAAAGGGTCGCACGCGGCAGTCTCCGCCACCGGTACTCGTGGGGAGTGTAGCCACCATTGACGCGCTGGCTTCGGAAGTGCCGGAGATTGTCCGGGAGCTGCTCGCCAAATACGCGCCGGGACCACTGACCGTCATTTTGCCCGCCCAGCCGAGCCTGAGCTGGGATCTGGGGGATACCCACGGTACGGTCGCACTCCGGGTACCAGACCATCCGCTCACCCTGGAACTGCTGCAGTCAACCGGGCCACTGGCAGTGTCCAGCGCGAACAAACACGGCGAACCTGCTCCGTCGAACGTTTCGGATGCGGTGGCCCAACTCGGTGCGGATGTGAATATCTTCTTGGATGCGGGGGAGGTTGGCGGAGCGCCCTCCACGATTCTCGACGCTACCGGGCTCACCATTCACGACAGTCCGATCCCAGCTCGAATCGTTCGCCAGGGGGCACTCTCGCGTGAGGCGATTGCCGAGGTCCTGGGAGAACTGCTCGAACCTGAAGAATTGGCGAGCTAGTTGCGCTTTCTCGGCCTGATCATCATCGTCGCAGCAGCCGTAAGTTTCGCCCTCTGCGCGGTGGTCTACCGACTCGCAATGCACTACAAGTGGTACCCACAGGTACGTGCCCGCGATGTGCACCGTACCCCGAAACCCCGTCTGGGTGGGATCGCGATGTTTATCGGATTCCTCGTGGCCCTTGCCGTGGCTTCCCAAATCAGCTGGTTCGACATCGTCTATGCGTCGCCCACGCGTGTCTTGGGGGTCATTGGTGCGGCAGCACTCATCGTGATCGTCGGTGTCATCGATGATTTTGTTGATCTCGACTGGATGGTCAAGCTCGCCGCGCAAATGGTCGCAGGTCTCGTCTTGGCGTTTTCGGGAGTCGCGATCACTTCCCTTCCCATTGGTGGCATCACCGTGGCCTCGCAGTGGATGAGTATTGCTTTCACCGTGCTCGCCGTGGTGCTGGTGATGAACGCGGTGAACTTTATCGACGGACTCGATGGACTCGTCGCGGGTATCGCGATCATCGGTAATGGGGTCTTCCTCGTCTATACCTTCTTCTTAAGCGAATCGATGCAAACCAGCCGCTTCTCGCTGGCCGCACTCATATCCGCGATTGTGGTCGGCATTTGCGTGGGCTTTCTGCCGTGGAATTGGAATCCCTCGAAAATGTTCATGGGGGATGGGGGAGCGCTGCTCGTCGGGCTCCTGATGGCCACCTCCACCATTGCGGTGACCGGTGAGGTCGACCCCAGCCTCATCAGTAAGGATGCGCTCTTCCCCGCATTCCTCCCGCTCGTGCTGCCCTTTGCGGTACTGATCGTGCCCCTGGTCGATTTCACGCTCGCGATTGTGCGCAGGCTTTCCGCGGGCAAGTCACCGTTTTCTGCGGATCGAAAGCATCTCCACCACCGGCTCCTTGACATGGGGCATACGCAACGTCGCGCGGTGCTGCTGTTTTACGGTTGGGCGATTGTCATTGGCGTTGGGGCGCTGCTGACCTTTACGATCCAGCCCATCTGGATCGCCGTGCTCTTTGTGACCTTGGGCATGATTATCTGTACGGTATTTACCGTGGCGCCACTCTCGCAGCGGAAACGACTCGAGACGCAGGCGCAGCGATCGCCCTACGGCGATGACGATGACCAATTCGATCCGCTCGACCGACTCGGTCTCGAGCAGTCAGATAAGGTTCGCGCGAACCATCCCGCCCCCGTTGCACTCGGCAAACGCATTCGCAAACTCACGCAACGGCCGCCGCGACCCCCGAAAGAGGAGCAGTAATGTCCACTGATAATTCCGTGCCTTCGAGCGTGCCAATCATGCACACTGTGCTCCGCTGGTCAATCATTCTGACCGTTGCGGTTGCCCTGGTGGGCGGTCTCGTGGGCTGGTTCGTGGCTGGCTGGTCCGGTGTGTGGTCCGCAGTGATCGCTGCTGCGGTCGTGCTGCTATTTACCGCGGTCACGGCGATTTCGATTATCTTTGCCGCGAAAATGCCGAGCACGTATTTCATGGCCGTGATTTTGGGTGCCTGGTTGCTCAAACTCATTGCCTTCATCGGTGTGCTCGCCATCGTGCGTGCGTTTGACTTCACCCACGATTGGATGCTTTGGGGCACGATGCTCGCGGCACTCGTCGGCGCCCTTGCCATTGACGTCGTCGTAGTCCTGCGTTCACGACAGCCTTATGTCAGTGATATTGAGCTCCCCGGTCCGGAAACAAAGTAACGCAAGGCCCGTTCCTGGCAAATTTTCGTGACCCAACCTTGCCCAGATCGTCATGAACCTGGAAATTTCTTGATAGGCTGATGAGGTTGGCAGTTACAAATCTGTGATCGCCACACTGCACCGTCACATGCCGCGCATCCATGAATTTTTTGGTGCGCCTCGAGACAGGAGATTCCCCTGATTCCCACAGCCCTGAATCTGTTGACGGGTATCGCGGTCACCGCCGGTGGCGAGTTCCACGCACCGAATGTGGATGAGGAGTACTTCCCTCCCGCGCTGTTATTTGACGGCACTCCTTTTGAGATCAACCGAATCATCATGGTTCGTCTCATTGCCGTCGCAGTACTGATGCTGATCTTCTGGATCGCACTCCGGAAGCCGAAGGTGGTGCCGGGCAAGCTGCAGTCACTCGTCGAAATGGGAGTCGGCTTCGTTCGTGACGGCATCGTGTACGACATGCTCGGCGAGCGTATCGGCAAGAAGTACCTGCCGTACATCCTGATGGTGTTCTTCGGTGTGCTCTTCATGAACATCACCGGTATTGTCCCGTTGCTGAACGTGTCGGGTAACGCCATTATCGGTATGCCCATCGTTCTCGCAGTCGTGACCTACATTGCCTTCATCTACGCGGGCTTCCGTGAAGTTGGTGGCGCGAAGTTCCTGAAGAACGCGCTGTTCCCCTCGGGAGTGCCTTGGGTGATGTACATCCTGCTCACTCCGATTGAGCTCGTGAACACGTTCATCGTCCGCCCCGTATCGCTGGCACTTCGACTCTTCCTGAACATGATGGTGGGTCACCTGCTGCTGGTGCTGACGTTCTCGGCGACCTGGTTCTTCTTCGGCCTGCTCAATGTATGGAGCGCAATGGGCATCATCACCCTCGCGGGTGGCTTCTTCATGACGCTCATCGAGATCCTCGTGTCGGTCCTGCAGGCCTACGTATTTGCACTGCTCACGACCAGCTACATCCAGCTCTCGGTTGCGGAAGAACACTAGTTCCGCGCTCGAGTTAATAGACCAACCTCGATACTCAATTACCTCAAACGACGATTTCCGCTGACCTGGCGGTAATCGCCCAACCGGAAGGAAACCCCTGTGGACACCACCACATTCGCCGAAGTAAGCGGCAACATCGCAACCATCGGTTACGGCCTCGCTGCAATCGGCCCCGGCATCGGCATCGGCATCGTTGCTGGCAAGACGGTCGAAGGTATGGCTCGTCAGCCCGAGATGGCAGGTCGCCTCCAGACCACGATGTTCCTTGGTATCGCATTTACCGAGGTGCTCGCGTTCATCGGTATCGCGACCCCGTTCATCTTCGGTTAGTTAGGCACTTCCACCAATGAGCATCATTAACAACGGACCCGCAGTACTCGCTGCGGAAACCGACAGCAACAGCTTTGGCTGGGACCCCAGCCTGCTTGTTCCCGCGGTGTACGACATCGTGTGGTCGCTTGTTGTGTTCGTGGTGCTCCTGCTGTTCTTCTGGAAGTTCGTCCTTCCGCAGCTGAACAAAATCCTTGAAGAGCGCGCCTCCAAGATTGAAGGCGGCATCGAGCAGGCAGCGGCCGTACAGGCCGAGGCTGACGCACGCAAGGAAGAATACGAGCAGCTGCTGGCCGAGGCCCGCACTGAAGCCGCAGAGATTCGCGAAAAGGCACGCGCCGAAGGTGAATCGATCAAGGCTGAGAAGAAGCAGGAGACCCAGAACGAGCTCGACCGCATGACGAAGGCTGCCAAGGACCAGATCGAGGCGGAGCGCCAGTCGGCGATCGTCTCACTGCGTCAGGAAGTCGGCTCGCTTGCGCTTGACCTCGCTTCGGGCGTTGTCGGCGAAAGCTTGAACGACGACCAGCGTTCCAACGTCTATGTCGACCGCTTCCTTACCGAGCTCGACCAGAAGGCGGGGACGAACCGATAATGCGTAGCGCGACACAGCACGCACTTGCCGCGGTAAAGCGGGAGATTGACACGGTCACTCAGATCGACGCCGATTCGGTGCGCGGTCTCTTTGGTGTGGTCGATACCCTCGCTGAATCAAAGCCATTGGCGTCGGCGCTTGTCGAACGGGGGGCAACCCCCGAGTCGAAGCGCACTCTGGTTGAGCGCGTGTTTGGATCGCAGCCGGGTGGCGCAGCCGTCCGAATTCTCGCGACTGTGGCAGCACAGAAATGGGATTCGGCCGAAGAGTTGATTCAAGTCACTCAGGAAGCTGCGATCCGCGCGCTCGCTCAGGCCACCGGCAACCACGAACAGCTCGGTACCGAGCTGGACGCCTTCCTTGACACCGTGCTTTCGAACGGCGACCTCGAGCTTTCGCTCGGGACGCGCCTGCAGGCTGCGGACACCAAGGTTGCGCTGGTGAACCGCCTCTTCGGCCAGCGACTGAGCGTCGACACGATGCGCCTTCTGGCCTCGCTCTTCACCCACTCGGGTGGACGCCGTACGCGCCGTCTCGTGAGCTGGGCTCGTCAGATCGTGGCTGACCAGGCTAACCGCTCGGTTGCCGTGGTAACCGTGGCGCGTGCGCTCGGCGACCAGCAACTGGCTCGCCTCAAGGCGGGGCTCACTGCTCGCTTCGGGCGCGAAGTTGCGGTCAACCAGATCATCGATCCAGCCGTAATCGGTGGCATGCGCATTGAGTTCGGTGACGTCGTTATCGACGACACCGCGGCGGCTCGCCTCCACGACCTTCGCCTGCAGCTCGCATAGCTGCGCACGTGAACTTCGGGGCTCAGCCCCAACGACAAGGGAAGAACATGTCAGAACTTACGATTAATCCGGACGAGATCCGCGATGCTCTTTCGAGCTTCGCGAGCTCGTACCGTCCGCAGGGTGCGTCGGCCACCGAAGTCGGTACGGTAATCAGCGCCGCCGACGGTATCGCCCGTATCGAGGGTCTGCCCTCGACCATGGCTAACGAGCTCATCAAATTCGAGGACGGCACCCTCGGTCTCGCGCAGAACCTTGACGAGGACGAGATTGGTGCCATCGTGCTCGGCCCCTTCGCCGGCATTGTGGAGGGTATGACCGTTACCCGCACCGGTGAAGTTCTCTCGGTTCCCGTGGGTGAGGGCTACCTCGGCCGCGTGGTAAACCCGCTGGGTGAGCCCATCGATGGCCTCGGCGAGATCACCGGCATTGAAGGCCGTCGTGCCCTCGAGCTCCAGGCCCCCGGCGTGATGGACCGTAAGTCGGTTCACGAGCCGATGGAAACCGGTATCAAGGCAATCGACGCGATGATCCCCGTTGGCCGTGGCCAGCGTCAGCTCATCATCGGTGACCGCCAGACCGGTAAGACCGCAATCGCGATCGACACCATCATCAACCAGAAGGCTAACTGGGAGTCGGGTGACCCCACGAAGCAGGTGCGCTGCATCTACGTTGCCATCGGTCAGAAGGGTTCGACCGTTGCCGCCGTTCGTGGCGCCCTTGAAGAAGCAGGTGCCCTCGAGTACACCACCATCGTGGCCTCGCCGGCATCTGACCCTGCTGGCTTCAAGTACCTCTCGGCATACACCGGTTCGGCCATCGGCCAGCACTGGATGTACGGCGGCAAGCACGTCCTCATCATCTTCGATGACCTGTCCAAGCAGGCCGAGGCATACCGTGCCGTTTCGCTCCTGCTGCGTCGCCCGCCGGGCCGTGAGGCCTACCCCGGTGACGTGTTCTACCTCCACTCGCGTCTGCTCGAGCGCTGCGCAAAGCTCTCGGATGAGCGCGGTGCGGGTTCGATGACCGGTCTGCCAGTCATCGAAACCAAGGCAAACGACGTGTCGGCATACATCCCGACCAACGTGATTTCGATCACCGACGGTCAGATCTTCCTCCAGTCGGACCTCTTCCTCGCGAACCAGCGCCCCGCCGTTGACGTGGGTATTTCGGTCTCGCGTGTTGGTGGTTCGGCACAGCAGAAGCACATCAAGAAGGTCTCCGGTACCTTGAAGCTCGAGCTCGCGCAGTACCGCGACCTCGCTGCCTTCGCGATGTTCGCTTCGGACCTCGACGCCGCCACCAAGCGTCAGCTTGAGCGCGGTGCTCGCCTTACCGAACTGCTGCGTCAGAAGAACTACAACCCGATGCCGATCGAAAAGCAGGTCGTTTCGATCTGGGCCGGTACCAACGGCAAGATCGACAACGTTCCGGTTGAAGACGTGCTCCGCTACGAAGCGGAACTTCACGACTACCTCGCTCGCAACACCTCCGTACTCGACGACCTTCGCACCAGCGGCAAGCTGGAGCCTGAAGTGCTCTCGGCAATGGAGACCGGTATCGACGAGTTCTCGAAGACGTTCCAGCTCTCCGACGGTAAGCCTCTCTACTCGGTAGGTCGCGAAGAGTTCGACGCGATCGCTGAAGAGGACGTCGAGCAAGAGCAGATCGTCCGGGGCAAGCGCTAAGCCGCGCGCACCTGACGAGAGACTAGAGGTACAGGAGAACCATGGGATCACAGCTTCGCGAATATCGCGCGCGGATTAAGTCTGCGCAGACGATGCAGAAGGTAACGAGCGCCATGGAGCTGATTGCAACCTCGCGCATTGCAAAGGCACGCGCGCGGATGGAGGCTTCAAACCCCTACAGCCGCGCCGTGACGCAGGCAGTTTCGGCAGCCGCGACTCACTCGGCGACCATCGAGCACCCGCTCCTTACGGAGCCGGAGAAGGTTCGCCGAGCGGCAGTCGTGCTGTTCACCAGTGACCGCGGTCTCAACGGTGCGTTCTCACAGAACGTACTCAAAGAGACCGAGGAGCTGACCAAGCTGCTGCGCGAGCAGGGTAAGGAAGTTGTGTACTACCTCGTCGGCCGTAAGGCCGTCGGGTACTTCACCTTCCGTGACCGCGGCTTCGAAAAGGAGTGGACCGGCTCGACTGAGCAGCCGGTATTCACCACCGCGAAGGAAATCGGCACCACGCTCGTGGAACGCTTCACGACCCCCTATGAAGAGGGCGGCGTGGAGGAGATCCACATCATCTACAACCGCTTCAAGAACATGGTGGTGCAGGATGCGACAGTCGTTCGTATGCTCCCGCTAGAGGTAGTCGACGGCGTGGAAGAACCCTCGGACGACGAGATTCTTCCGCTCTACGAGTTCGAACCGGATGCGGATTCGGTGCTTGACGCACTGCTTCCGATCTACATCGAATCGCGACTCTTTAACGCCATGCTGCACTCGGCTGCTTCTGAGCAGGCAGCCCGTCAGCGCGCGATGAAGGCGGCGTCTGACAACGCACAAGAACTGGTTAACGACTACACCCGACTGGCGAACAACGCGCGCCAGGCCGAGATTACGCAGCAGATCAGTGAAATCGTGAGCGGCGCGGACGCGCTCGCTTCCTAACCCGCGCTGAACACGAAGAAAAGGAACGCAAATGACGACGAACGCGACGTTCGATCAGCAGGCGGAGATTAAGCCCGCCGCTGTCGGTCGCATCGCGCGTGTCACGGGCCCGGTGGTTGACATCGAGTTCCCGCACGACGCAATGCCCGGCATTTATAACGCACTCAAGACCGACGTTTCGATGGGTGAAGAGAGCTTCGAGCTCACCCTCGAGGTCGCTCAGCACCTCGGCGACGACCTCGTTCGCGCCATCGCGATGAAGCCGACTGACGGTCTGGTCCGTGGCCAGGAAGTTCGCGACACCGGTGAGCCCATCTCGGTTCCCGTTGGTGACGTGACCAAGGGCAAGGTCTTCGACGTGACCGGTAAGGTCCTCAACGAGTCGATGCTCACCGAGCCTTACGAGATCACCGAGCGCTGGCCCATCCACCGCGAGCCGCCGGCCTTCGACCAGCTTGAGTCGAAGACCGAAATGTTCGAGACCGGTATCAAGGTCATCGACCTGTTGACCCCCTACGTACAGGGTGGAAAGATCGGTCTGTTTGGTGGTGCCGGTGTTGGTAAGACGGTGCTCATCCAGGAGATGATCACCCGTGTTGCCCAGGACCACGGTGGTGTGTCGGTATTCGCCGGTGTGGGTGAGCGTACCCGTGAGGGTAACGACCTGATCTTCGAAATGGAAGAATCGGGCGTTCTCGAGAACACCGCACTGGTCTTCGGCCAGATGGACGAGCCGCCGGGGACCCGTCTGCGCATCGCGCTGACCGGCCTCACGATGGCTGAGTACTTCCGTGATGTGCAGAAGCAGGACGTGCTCCTGTTCATCGACAACATCTTCCGCTTCACGCAGGCCGGTTCCGAGGTTTCGACCCTGCTGGGTCGTATGCCTTCGGCTGTGGGTTACCAGCCCAACCTGGCCGACGAGATGGGTATCCTCCAGGAGCGCATTACGTCGACGCGCGGTCACTCGATCACCTCGATGCAGGCGATCTACGTTCCCGCTGACGACTACACCGACCCCGCTCCGGCGACCACCTTCGCCCACCTCGACGCAACCACCGAGCTCTCGCGTGCGATCGCTTCGCGTGGTCTGTACCCGGCCGTGGACCCGCTCGCTTCGACGAGCCGCATCCTCGACCCGCAGTACGTCGGTGAGGACCACTACCGCGTGGCCACCACGGTGAAGGAGATCCTGCAGAAGAACAAGGAACTCCAGGAGATCATCGCGATCCTTGGTGTTGACGAGCTCTCGGAAGAGGACAAGATCACGGTTGCTCGCGCACGCCGTATCCAGCAGTACCTCTCGCAGAACACCTACACCGCGCTGCAGTTCACCGGTGTTGAGGGTTCGACCGTGCCCGTCAAGGAGACCGTCGAAGCCTTCGACGCGATCACCAAGGGTGAGTTCGACCACATTCCCGAGCAGTGCTTCTTCAACGTCGGCCCGATCGACGACGTGCTCGAGGCATACGCCAAGCTCCAGAAGGAACTCGGTTAGTGTCAAACGCAGAGAGCTTTGGTGTACCAATGCTGAACGTCAACGTGGTCAACGCCACCGAACAGGTGTGGGAAGGCAAAGCCAAAGAGGTTATTGCCTACACCACCGAGGGCTCGATCGGTATCCGCCCCGGCCACACACCCGTTCTGGCAACCCTCGCGGTTGGTGAGGTTCGGGTCATTACCGAAGAAGGCAAGACGATTTCGGCTACCGCCGAGAACGGCTTCCTCTCGGTCTCGAATGACCTGGTAACCGTGATCGCTGGCGAGGCTGTCGTTACGGCGTGAGTGAAAAACTCCTAATTCTGTTGCCGCCATCCGAAACAAAAACGGATGGCGGCAACAGTTTGTTTCCCAGTGCATCCAGATGGAGCGAACTCGACCCCATCCGTGAGGAGATCACTCGCGATCTCGTCACGCTCTCACAGTCCAACGAAGCTGCTGCGGCAAAGGCCCTGAAGATTTCCGCGAAGCTCGCAGAAATTGAGCTCACGCGGAACCAACAACTGCTCGACGCTCCACCGCTCAAAGCCGCGGTAGAGCGATATACCGGAGTGCTCTACGACGCCCTTGACGCCGCATCCCTCACCCAAGTGCAGCGGCAGTGGCTTGAGGAACACGTGGCTATCCACTCGGCGCTCTACGGGCTCGTGGGGGCTGGGGACGGCATCGCGGCCTATCGACTCTCACACAATTCGAAGCTTGCCGGCGAGAGCCTCAAAGCGCGCTGGCGGGATGCGATTTCGGATGCGCTGGCCGAGCATCCCGGGCCGATTCTCGATTTGCGTTCCAAAGGGTATGTCGACCTGGGGCCGCTGCCGGAGTCGGTACGCGGGGCCTGGGGGAACGTTGCCGAGCGTCAACCCGACGGCTCGCTCCGTTCGCTGAACCACTTCAATAAGCAGGCCAAGGGTCAGTTCGTGCGTTTATTGGCGCAACGCTTAGCCGGTACCGCCAATGAACCGCTCACGCTCGAAGCGCTTTCCGCCGTCGTGGCCCCCGAATTTGAGGTGTACCGAGATCAGGAAGCCACGGTCAATATCGTCAGACATCATCCGCAAGCATGACACGAGTTAGATACCCGGTCGTGAATCCACGTGATTGAGGCAATATAACCTGGTGAACTCACGGTAAATCAAGGCCCGTGGGCGGCTGTTCGGGCTAGTCTAAGTGTGAAATCTGGTCGGCCTATCTGGCCGTCTCCGACGAATCGAAAGGCACGGTAGGTACCTCTCATGTCGTACTCGTCCGACGAATCCGTATACGGGTTCTTATTTGCGTACATCGGGTTCGCGCTCATCTTTGCATTGCTGTTTTATGCGATCTCGGCATTCTTCCTCATGAAGATGTTCGAGAAGATGGGGATCGAATCATGGAAGGCCTGGGTTCCGGTCTTCAACAATTGGGTCTTCCTCGAAGCCGGTGGCTATCCGGGTTGGATTATCCTGCTCAACTTTGCGGGTTTCATTCCGTTCATTGGTTGGATCGGTGGCATTGTTGCGCTGGTCTTCCTGGTGATGGCGGCGTACCGCATTGGTATCGGTTTCGGTAAGAGCGGCGCTTGGGCGGTTCTCTATTTCTTCCTGAGCCTCGTGTGGATGGGTATCCTCGCCTTCGACAGCTCGAAGTGGCGCGGTCTTCCTGACGGCGCACGTCCCGGACCGACTGCAGCGGGTGCAGCAGTAGGCGTGGCACCGTACTCGGCCTCGGGTTACCAGGCGCCGCAGCAGGGCTACGCCTCGCAGGGTTACCAGGCTCCCGGCCAGCAGCCCGGTGGGTACCAGGCGCCCGGTCAGCAGGGTGGTTACCAGGCTCCGGGTCAGTCGCAGGGTTACCAGGCACCGGGTCAGTCGCAGGGTTACCAGGCACCGGGTCAGCAGTCGGGCGGCTACCAGGCTCCTGGTCAGCAGGGTGGTTACCAGGCTCCGGGTCAGCAGTCGGGCGGCTACCAGGCTCCTGGTCAGCAGGGTGGTTACCAGGCTCCGGGTCAGCAGTCGGGCGGCTACCAGGCTCCCGGCCAGCAGTCGAGCGGTTACCAGGCTCCGGGGCAGTCGGGCCAGACCGGTCAGGCAGCTGGCTCGGGTGACGCGGGAACCCAATCGGGGGAATCAAACAACCCCTACGGTTCGAATAACCCCTACGGCAACAGCTCTGACGGATCGAATAACTAAGCCATAGTTCTCCACATTTGGGGGTAACTCGGCAGTTGTCCACAGAGTACGAGGGCAGGTGAGCAAGTCGCTCACCTGCCCTCGTACTGTGTGCGGCATGAACCAGACAAAACGAATCCGCTCAGCCCTCGATATTCTCAATACAGTTCCAGAGATGGTCGGCTATCTGCCACAGAACTCTCTCGTGATTCTGCCGCTGACCAACGGCCACGGTCGGGCCTGCATCCGGATGGATTTGCCGGCGCGTGAGTCCAGCGTGGGGGTAGAGGAATACACCCTGCACGTCCTCCGGCAGGTGATGCAGCTTCCAGACGCCAATGAGGTGTTTCTGGTGGTCTATTCTGACGCCAATATTGAGGACTCGAACGTTCCGTTCGCTGATCTACAATATGCCGTGTGTGAGGGACTCGACCACTTCGGCATCCGCATCAAAGGTGTGCTTACCCGCGCGGCAAATGGCTGGTCTTCGCTCGACGGCGGTCACAGCGGTCCACTCGAAGAATTGCAGTCGGCGGCACAGGCCCGCGTCCCTGCGAGTTTCGAGGAATTTGCCGCCATTGCACCCGCAAACGAAATCGCGCAAGACAATCTGGCCTTCGCCCTGCAGCAATTTGAGCTGCTTGGTTTGGAGCTCGATTTGCCCACGGCCATTTTTGCCTGGGAGAAAATGCTTGCCTTTCGAACACAACTCGAGCCGGAAAGCCTGCTTGCCAATCAGGCAATTTTGGCTGCCACTCTTCGGGAGGACTTGCTGACCGAATGTCTGCTGGCGCACGCGGCCTATGGGACAGACGTGTCCGAGGAACTTGAGCGAGTGTGGCGGGCATTGGATGCGGATGAAGAGCAAGAGGTTGATGGCCTGATCACAGATCGGCTCGAAACCGAACCGGTTGACTTGCCGCGGGTTACCGAGGGAATCGCCTTGCTGCGGGAACTGATCGGCGCCTTCCCCGAATCCGAACTGGCGAACGGCTACGCGGCCCTGGCCTGGCTGGAGTGGGCGCGCGGCTCGAGTTCCCTCGCGAGTCACTTTGCCCGCGGCGCCCTCACACGAGATCAATCGCATCCGCTCGCGTTGGCGGTATCTCTGGCAGCTGACGGTGGGGTGAGCCCGGGATGGATCCGGCAGGTGGGCGTTACCGGTGGGTTCACCGAAGAAGACTTTGAGGAACTCCTGGGAGCTGGCCAGTGACGCTCTTAGCCGAAGCTCCCGCGGATCAGGAAGAGCCGGCAGTTCAACTGCCTTCGCTTCCCGACGAACCACCGCCGAATGGTTTCCCGGTATTGATGACCGTGGCTCCCGTGGTGGTATCGCTCATTCTCTTCGCACTGCTGCGAACACCCTACGTCCTCATGTTCGCGATCCTAGGTCCGGTGCTGGGAACCGCCAATGTCATCGATCAGCGTCTTGGTCGCAAACGGCGCAGAAAACGCGCACAGGCACAGTTCGAGGAAGATGCTGCCAAGGCACGAGTAGAAATCGCCCGTGCACACCGACGAATCCTGGCACGAAAGCGAGCCGCGCATCCGCTCGCAATTGACCTGGCCAATGGAGCCCGGCGAGTTGAACCGGGAATCGTCGTGGGTACAACCATTGCCAAGAGCGGGTTGCGCCTCGACGGTGCCGGTTCCGACGCGCAAAGTCGTGAACTGGCCGAACTGGCAAGTCGACTCCACGGGGTGCCGATCACGGTTGAGGGACGCGGCATCTGTGTTTCAGGTCCGCGAGTGGAGGTTACGGGAGCGCTGCGCGCGCTAGTGGTGCAATTGCTGACTGAGAACCCAGCCGCGCTCATCAGCATCACCGGAGAGCGATCGCAGACCGTGGTGGTGGAATTGCAAAGAGCGGGTATGAGGCTCGTCAAACCCGAGCTGGCAGAGATCTATATTTGTGCGCACAGTGCCAGCGCTGAGGCAAAGGCCTCCTGCGCGGCAGACGATGAAGCAATCGGAATTGCGATTGAGACCGGTGGTAGCGCCGTGCTCACGGAAAGCTCGGGCCGCGTTACAAAGATCATCGCCGACTCCTTGGGCGCAGCCATGCTGCTGAGTTGGCTCCCCAATGTCGTTGCGGCTCAACGAGCTCGCGCTAACTCGACGGGCACTCTCCCCATCGCTTGCGACCTCGGTGACCTCACTCCCGCAACCGAGGGTCAACTCGCCGCGCATTTTCTGCTGGCAACCGAGGGACCATGCCGTATCGATTTGGTCGGCGACGGGCCACATGCGCTGATCGGTGGCACAACCGGCAGCGGCAAGAGCGAGCTATTGATTGCCTGGACCGCGGCGCTGGCGAGTAGCTATACGAGTGACGAATGCAATCTGCTGTGCATCGACTTCAAGGGCGGCGCGACCTTCGACGCTGTTACCGCGCTGCCACACTGTGTCGGCGTTGTCACGGACCTCGACGATGACGAAGCCTTGCGCGTCGGTGCGAGTCTGCGCGCGGAAATGCGGCGACGTGAATTCGCCCTGCGAGATCTGCGCGTCCGCGACATCGCCGACCTCAAGCCGGGTATCTTGCCCCGGCTGGTTGTGATGGTGGATGAATTCCAGGCACTGCTTGAAGCGCATCCTGATCTGCAGGATGTGTTCGGTGACTTGGGTGCTCGGGGACGCAGTCTCGGTATCCACCTGGTGCTGTGCACACAAAGGCCAACGGGAGCATTCCGCGAGAGCCTATTGGCGAACGCCGCGATTCGCATTTGCCTGCGAGTAGAGCAACCGAGCGACTCGATGACGCTCTTGGGCTGTGCGGACGGCTCAAAGATTGACCGAGAACTTCGCGGACGGGCATTGGTAACGCTAGGGAATGACCCCGCGGTGGAAGTGCAAGGGGCCATCGCCCGTCCCGAACTGATCGCAGAGCTGGCGAAACGGGAGCAGACGAGGCGTCAAACAGACGCGCTTCAGCCCGTGCGAAAGCCCTGGCTGCCAGCGCTCCCGGAGGAACTTCCGATTGCGAACATTTCGGAGTTGGGACGTCCGCAGACCATCCCGTTTGCGCTTGGCGACCTCCCCGAAAAACAGCAGCAACCCATTGTGAGCCTCGAGCGGCCCGGGCAGCACATCTTCGTCATCGGCATGGCGGAGAGCGGTAAATCCACCGTGATCGAGACCATCGGTGAGGCGGCGCTGGCTCGGGGAATCCGCGTGTGTACCATTGGTGGTCACGGGGTAGAGCACGCCTGGGACAGCCTGGAATCCTTGCTGCGCACGCCGCCTCGGGAATGGACCGTGGTTCTCCTCGACGATCTCGATCTTCTCGAACAACAGCTTGATGAGGAACACCGCGCAGAATGGGTCGATCGCCTGCAGCGGTTGCTCCGAACCGGCACGAGACTGAATCTCAGCGCGGTCCTGACCGCGCGACGAAGTTCTGGATCGTTGCAGAGGATACGGAGCCTGTGTGACGACACGCTCTACCTTGCAGCACCCTCCCGACAGGAGTGGATCTTGCAGGGCGCAGACGCCTCCGACTGGGCGGACCACCTACCACCGGGACGGGGACGTCTTGGCAAGTTGTTGATTCAGGTGGCAAAAACGACCGGCAGCAGCGGCGCGGGGAGCGGGGATTCCGCGCACAGCAGGGAACCGGTGGCCGGGGACTCAGTGATGGGGGTCCCGGTGACCGGTAGTCTCGCGGACACTCAATGGCAGCCCTTCCGAGTACCCGCAGCGGGACTTGTGGTGACCGGCCGACGCCTTGCACCAGTACGGCAGGCACTCATGGCGCTCGGGTACTCCGTCGGCGCGGTGCCGAGTGCCGCCGCAGTGCGCAGCGGCGAACTCGAGCTGGAACTCGGCGGGACGGTCATCTTGGGCGACACGGACCAGTGGAATGCGGCATACGGCACGCTTCCGAAATTTGCCGAACACGTGCCGGTACTGCTGGTTGGCGTGACGCCAGGGGAGTGGCGCAGCACATTCCGGGGTGATCCGCTGTACCCCGCCCTCGAAGAGCCCTTCAACCGTGCGCTATTACGCCTACCGAACGGTGCCGTCGAGCGGGTCGAATTGCTCGACGGCAGCCCAGTTCGCGTACAGACCTGCGCTAGGAGCGCTCGATGATGCTGGGGATGTCCGAACCGAGCATGATTGCACCAACCGGTTGGCCGCCACCGAGCACGCTGAGTCCAAGTTTCGGGAGGACGGCTTCTGCGGCAGCGGGGGCTATGGACCCCGCCGCGACGAGCAGCTGCAGGCCGGGCAGCACATTGGCGCGGGTTGAACCATCGAGAGACTTGATGGCAACCGACGTGCCATCGGGCGCAACCAACACGAGCACACCCTCGGCACCGGTCTTTGCGAGCACACCGAGCTCTTCAATCACCACCGTATCGGGTCGGTTGTGGCCAGCAATCGTCCAGGGGTGTCGCAGGGTTGCCTGCCAGATCTTCGCGGCATTGCGGAAGATTCCAAAGGGTGACGAGGCTTGCGATGTGGCGAACCGAGACATCGCTCGGGCAAGCCCGGTGAGCGATACCGCATGAATCGGTGCGCCGCAGCCATCCACAGAGTTGATGCTCACCTGTTCACCGGCAAAGCGGGCCAGCGTGTCGCGGACGAGCTTCTGCAGCGGATGGTCAACACCGAGATAGTTCTCAATGGGCCAGCCGGCCGCGGTGCACGCGGCGAGAAACCCGGCGTGTTTGCCAGAGCATTCCATAAAAATTCTTGCGCTGGGTTCCCCGGAGCGGATGAGTGAGTCGCGGGATGCTCGGTCGGCTGGCCACGCTGCGGGACACTGCAGTGCCGACTCATCGAGCCCGGCTCGCCCAAGAATGTCACGGACCAGCGCGATGTGGAGGGGAGTGCCGACGTGGGAGGCACAGGCGATCCCGAGGTGCTCGCCGTCGAGCGGGGCGCCAGCCTCGAGCGAGGCCAGGGCCTGAATGAATTTCAGCGTTGAGCGAGGGAAGATCGGGGCACGCACATCGCCAAGCGCGAGGAGCGTCTCGCCCTCAGCATCCACGACCGCCGCTGAACCGACGTGACGTGATTCAACGAACCCGCCGCGCGAAACAACGGCAAGCTCTACCGAATCCTTACCCAAGAATGTGCCGGCCACTACTACCTCCGCGTGAATGGAAACAACTTAGCCATGCTACGCCGTCTACGGCCTGCCGCTAGCGTGGGAGAAGCAGCAAGGAGGAAATCCACCATGACTCAAACCTCGCGTCGAGTGCTCGTTTTGGGATCTACCGGTTCAATCGGTACGCAGACCCTCGACATCATTCGGCAGCATCCTGAACGATTCACCGTGGTGGGATTGAGCGCGGGCAGTGACTCGGAAGGACTTTCGCGGCTCGCAAGGGAATTTCGGGTGCCGACCGAACGGACAGCGCTCGGGGCTGTGGCCGCCGAGGCACTGACCCGCGAGATGGACTCCGATGTTGTGGTCAATGGCATCACCGGCTCGGCCGGCCTCGGCGCAACCCTGGCGGCACTTGAGTGCGGTAGCACCCTCGCCCTGGCAAATAAGGAATCCCTGATCGTCGGGGCACCGCTAGTGCGAAAACTTGCGGGGCCAGGGCAAATTGTTCCCGTAGATTCAGAACATTCCGCCATCGCACAGTGTCTTGGCGCAGGTAAACGTGAGGAAGTCTCACGGCTCATCCTCACCGCATCCGGCGGCCCGTTTCGAGGTCGTACCCGAGCAGAGCTCCAAGACGTGATCCCGGCGGAAGCCCTCGCGCATCCCACCTGGAAGATGGGTCGCGTGGTCACCACGAATTCGGCCACCCTCATCAATAAGGGACTCGAAGTGATTGAAGCGCATGTGCTCTTCGAGATGCCGTTTCAGCAGATCGACATTGTCGTGCATCCGCAGTCGATCGTGCACTCAATGGTGGAATTCTGCGATGGCGCAACCATTGCGCAGGTGTCGCGGCCGGACATGCACCTCCCGATTGCTTTGGGGTTGGACTGGCCGGAACGCATCCCGGGCGCGGTAGCGGCCATGGACTGGACCCGCGCACAGGAATGGACCTTCGAACCGCTAGATGAGCAGGCGTTCCCCGCCGTACAGCTCGCGAAAGAGGTCGGTTACGCGGGCGGCTCCTATCCGGCAATCTTCAATGCTGCCAATGAAGAAGCCGTGGATGCCTTCCATGACGGCGCAATCGGATTCTTAGAAATCGTCGACACGGTGCGTGCAGTGGTTGATGAGTGGGCGCAGGAGGAAGCCGAGGTCACCCTCGAGTCGCTCCTTGCCGCAGAATCCCGGGCACGCACAGCCGCTCATCAGCGGATCCGAGCGTAGGCTAGTCGTCCGTGACCGGAGTACTGCTGTTTATCGTTGGCATCGTCGCGGCCCTCATCGGACTGGGACTGTCTATTGCCCTGCACGAAATCGGGCACCTCTCCTTCGCGAAACTCTTCAAAGTTCGCGTACCGCAGTACATGGTCGGCTTCGGGCCGACAGTCTGGTCCAAACAGACCAAAGAAACCGAGTACGGAATCAAGCTCCTTCCGCTGGGTGGCTATATCTCGATGATCGGCATGTACCCACCCAAACAGGGGGAGCACGCCACCGCGCAGGGAACCGGATTTGTTTCGCAACTCATCGAAGACGGCCGCCAATCGAGCGCGGAAAGCATCCCCGAGGGGGAAGAAGACCGAGCGTTCTATAAGCAGGCAGTCTGGAAGCGACTGCTCATCATGCTCGGCGGCCCCTTCATGAACTTCGTGATCGCCGCCGTGTGCTTTGCGATTGTGGCCTTTGGTTTCGGCGTCTATCAGCCCACCACCACCGTGAGCGAGGTGTACCAGTGCGTGGTGCCAGCCGGGACTGAAGAGGTGCCAGAGGAATGCGCGGAACCCGCTCCCGGCTACGCCGCGGGGCTCGAGCCAGGTGACACCGTGACCGCGGTCAACGGAGTGGAAATCTCCGGCTGGGATGAACTGCAGGGGATTATCCGCGAGAGCGTCGATGAACCCCTTACCCTCACGGTGGAGCGCGGCGAGACCGAGCTGGACCTCACCGTTACACCGCGGCCAAACGAAGTGTATGTTCTCGATCAAACCACCGGGCAGATCCTCGAAGACGATAACGGCAACCCGGTCACCCAGACGGTTGGGTTTGTGGGGTTCACCGCAAGCAGTGAACGTGCCCAACAAGACATGGCCTATGTCGGTGAAATGTATGGGCAAACGGTCTCCGGTGTGGTGAACGTGGTTGTGACGCTCCCACAGCGTGTGGTGCAGATGTTCCAGGCGGGTTTCCTGGGTGCCGAACGTGATCCCAACGGTCCCATGAGCGTGGTTGGAGTGGGCCGCATCACCGGCGAGATTGCCGCACAAGACGAAATCCCGGTGATCGATCGCATTGCCACGATCGTGCAGATTATCGGCTCCTTGAACATTGCCTTGGCAATCTTCAACCTGATTCCGCTACCGCCACTCGACGGTGGGCACGTGGCCGCCGCCCTCTTTGACGGGCTGCGTCGCTGGTTCGCGAAACTGCGCGGTAAGCCCGACCCGGGGCCGTTCGACGCCGCAAAACTGCTCCCCATCACGATGGTGATGGCCGTGGTGTGGATGGTGATCGGTGTGCTCTTCATCTTCACCGACATCGTGAATCCGATTCATCTCTTCCAATAACGCGGTCGACGAAGCGCAGCAGACAGACAGGCCACGCAGGGCTGGCACAGCACCGTGATATCCGACACGTAGACTGTGCCGCGTGAGCACAGTGCACCTTGGTATTCCCGAACTTCCAGAACTGATCACACCGCGGAAAAAAACCCGCAAGGTGAAGGTCGGCTCACTCTATGTGGGAGGGGATGCCCCGTCACGGTGCAATCAATGACCACGACGCCCACGCACGATATCAACGCCACGCTGCAGCAGATTGCCGAGCTCACTGCCGCCGGATGCGACATCGTCCGCGTCGCAGTACCGCGCAAAGAGGATGCGGAAGCTCTGGGGATCATCGCCATGAAGAGCCCCATCCCGGTGATCGCCGATATTCACTTCCAACCGAACTACGTATTCGCCGCGATCGACGCCGGCTGTGCCGGGGTGCGGGTAAACCCCGGCAATATTCGCAAGTTTGATGACCAGGTCGGTGCCATTGCGAAGGCCGCGAAAGCCGCCGGTGTGGCATTGCGCATTGGCGTGAACGCGGGCTCGCTCGAACCCTCACTGCTGCGGAAATACGGTCGGCCAACGGCCGAGGCGCTCGTCGAATCGGCGGTGTGGGAAGCCAGTCTCTTCGAAGAACACGACTTCCACGAATTTGGCATCTCGGTCAAGCACAACGACCCGGTGGTCATGGTCAAGGCCTACCGGATGCTCTCCGAACGCGGAGACTGGCCCCTACACCTCGGCGTCACCGAAGCGGGCCCGGCATTTCAGGGCACGATCAAGTCGGCCGTGGCATTCGGGTCACTCCTCGCCGACGGTATCGGCGACACGATCCGCGTTTCACTGTCCGCCCCGCCGGTCGAAGAAATCAAAGTGGGTATGCAGATTCTGCAGTCCCTTAACCTCCGCGAGCGGCGACTGGAAATCGTTTCCTGCCCATCCTGCGGTCGCGCACAGGTCGACGTGTACACCCTTGCGGATTCCGTTCAGGAAGGCCTCAAACATCTGACTGTGCCAATTCGCGTCGCGGTAATGGGATGCGTGGTGAACGGACCCGGCGAGGCTCGCGAAGCCGATCTTGGCGTCGCCAGTGGCAACGGTAAGGGGCAAATTTTTGTCAAGGGTGAGGTCATCCGCACCGTGCCAGAAGCAGAGATTGTCGCCACACTGATCCAGGAAGCCGAGCGGATCGCCGCGCAGATGCCGGAGGATGCCGTCGGCGCGCCCGAGATCCTCACCTAGGGTTCGGGATCAACGACCTACGATGGAATTCATGACTTCACCACGCCAGCGTATTTCCTCGGCAGAACTCGCATCCGCGAATCAAGTCATCGGCAAGATTGTCCGGGCGTTCAGCGGAAAAGTTGTTGGCCAGCTGCCACTGCGGGAAACGCTGCTGATCGCGCTGCTGACCGGCGGTCACGTATTGCTGGAGTCGGTGCCGGGACTTGCGAAAACTACCGCTGCGGAAGCTCTCGCGGCCTCACTCGGCGGCACCTTCCGACGGATCCAATGCACCCCCGACCTGCTGCCGAGCGACATTATCGGCACCCAGATTTACGATGCGCAGCAGAACGAGTTTGTGACGAAGCTCGGCCCGGTACACGCGAATTTTGTTCTGCTCGATGAGGTTAACCGCTCAAGCGCAAAGACCCAGTCGGCAATGCTCGAGGCGATGCAGGAACGGCAGACCACGATCGGTGGGGAACGCTTTCCGCTACCCAAACCCTTCCTGGTGATCGCGACGCAAAACCCGATTGAGCAGGAGGGCACCTATGTCCTTGCTGAGGCGCAACTCGACCGATTTATGTTGAAGGACGTCTTGGACTATCCAACGCCCGCCGAGGAAGCCGAGATCCTGCGCCGAATTGATGCGGGAGTATTCGAAGACGACCAAGAACCCGTCGCGAGCCTCGAGAATATTCTCGAGCTGCAGCGGCTGACCAGGCGCGTATATGTTGACCCGGCCATCACCGAGTACATCGTCTCATTGACGTATGTCACTCGCCACGTCGAGCAGTATCTCGAACCGGAACTTGCTCGCCTGGTAGAAGTAGGCGCCTCGCCACGAGCCGCGATCAACCTCACCGCGGGTGCGCGTGCCAGCGCGCTGCTGCAGGGACGGGACCATGTTATTCCGGAAGATATTCGCCGACTCGGCCACCGCATCCTTCGCCACCGAACCCTGCTGAGCTACGAGGCGGAGGCGACCGGGGTTACTCCGGAACGAATCGTCGACGCAATTTTTGCTTCAGTGCGGACCCCCTGACGTGACCTATTCGCAGCCACTCGAGCAACCACCGCAGCCCGCCGGGCAAAGTCTGCTCCAACGCGTGAAATCGCGACTCTTCTTGCGTTCCCGCCGCAAGGCGACACACCTGCTCGACGGCCACTACGCATCCATTCACCGCGGGCGAAGCCTCGACTTCGACGATCTGCGCGAATATGTTCCGGGGGATGCGGTGGCCGATATCGATTGGAAAGCCACCGCTCGCGCGAACACCACGCTGATTCGACGCTGGGCAGACGAACGGCGCCATCGGGTGCTGTTCGTGGTCGATTCGGGCCGGAACATGGCCGCAAGATCGCTCGGCGACGATCTGAAGCGAGACATCGCGGTGACCGTCACCGGCACGCTCGGCTACCTCTCGCTCCGTCACGGGGACGAGATCGGGCTGATTACTGGGGATGCGAACGGGATTCGCCAGCGCCCATTTCGCAGCAGCGAAGCCGCGCTGGAAGCGTTGCTGCGGGACATCCACGACGCCGCAACCCTTGCGGCACCGATTTCGGACACCCAAGCCTTGCTGGACCGAGCCCGATTGACGCTCCGGCAGCGTGCGCTCATTGTCGTGGTGACCGATGAGATTGGCCTCAGCGAAGACTTGGAAACGAGCATCATCGCACTCGCCGCACAGCATGAACTCGTCTGGGTGGAAGTGCTCGATGCGGACCCGACCAATCACGCTCGGGGAAGTGCGCGCATCTTCGATGTCGATGGTGAGTGGGAGCTGCCCGCGGCCCTGCGAGATAATTCGCGCTTGCAGCGAGAATTCGAGCAGCAGGCTGTCACCAGGCGCGAACGGATGCGCGATCTCCTCGAGCATCGCGGGATCACTGTCGCGCGGATCGGTCGCCACGAGGATGCCGTGCCCGAGTTGCTGCGGGCACTGAAGGCGAGGCAATATGCTCGCCGCTAGACCGCTCGCGCTCGATCCGCTCGCCACGCGTCCTTTCGGCGGGCCGTATCTATCGCAAAGCACGCCAACTCCGGAACCGAACCCCGGGGAAGTCATGCCCCTGGTTGGTTACAGTCCGTTTTGGCTCGTACTCGGGATCGCCATCCTCGCGGTGATCGCGTTGTTTTATGTAGTGGTGTTGCTGCTGACCACCGAGCGAAAGCCGCGAGCCAAAATAGCCACACCGCCAGAACCACCGGTGGATGTCGCCAAGTTGCAGCAGGAAGGCTACGCGAAGGTCGCCGATATCGAAACGGCCACGATGAATGGCTCACTGGATTCCCGCTCAGCGCATGAACAATTGAGCGCCGTGGTCCGGGAATTCATTGCAGAGTCCACCGGCATCCCTGCCGATCACATGACACTCAGCGATTTGCAGCGCACCGAACTCCGAGGCACCACTCGCGCTGTGGCGCAGTTTTACCCGGGCGTGTTCGGTGCCGAACCCGAGCAGGATCTCGCTAAGAGCATCCACATGGCGCGGGAGGTGCTCTCCGGATGGCGCTAGCGTACTGGTGGCTACCGTTCGCGGTTGCGGTCATCGTGGTGATTCTGGCCGTGGTGGTATTTGTCTGGGACCCCAAGCGCAAGCACGGGGGAGTCGCGATCGCGAACTCGCAGCGATTCACGAAACTGCCCGGCTATCTCAAAGCGATTGACCGCGCGAATATCTCCGTCATTGTGGCCGCGATCGTATTGGTGTGCCTCATTGGTGTCAGTACGGTTGCCGGTGCGCGCTGGGTGTACACGAAGGTCGAGACACCCGAGAAATACAACCGCGATATTGTGCTGTGCCTGGACGTTTCGGGTTCCATGGTGGATTTCGATGCGGAAGTGATCGACCGCTACCTCGAAATGCTGCCCGGATTTGAGGGTGAGCGCATGTCGCTGGTGCTGTGGAACTCCTCCGCGGTCCCGGTGTTTCCGCTCACCGATGACTATCGGTTCATCGAGGAACAGCTGACCAAGGTACGCGATGCCATGCTCACGGGGATGGACGAGTCCTACTACAACTCGGGCACGCTGAATAATGCCGGTGCATCCCTCGTTGGTGACGGGCTCGCCTCCTGCGTGATGCAGTTCGAAGGGGCTTCACCCTCCGAGGGTAGTGAACCGGTGGATGATGGCAGGTCGCGTTCGGTGATTTTGGCTACCGATAATGTCGTCAACGGCTCACAGACGGTTTCGCTCCCGCAGGCTGCGGATTTCGCGCGGCAACACCTCGTGCACGTCTACGCACTCGATGCGAACGATCTGGGGGATGCCTACGCTGCGGAGTATCGCAATGTCATCGAGTCGCACGGAGGACAGTACTTCTCGTTGCAGGATGAAGGCGCCATCGACACCATCGTCGATGACATCACGAGTGACCAGACGAATAAGATTCTCGGTGCCCCGCAGCTGCTGGTGATCGACCGGCCGGAGACCTGGCTGTGGTGGATGCTCGCGCTCATTCCCGTCTACCTCGTGCTGGCAAGGAGGTTGCGGCTGTGATCTTCAATCCAATGCTGCCAGTGTGGCTCCTCGTGGTGATCGGCGCGGTGCTGCTTGGCTGGGTCGGGTATTGCCTCGTTCGTGCGCCACGCCGAGCGAGGATGCTGTGGTTGGGGCGCGGGGTGATGGTACTCGCGCTGATCGGCGCGTTGCTGCGACCGGGCATCGGTGCGGTAGCCACCGAGGTCGCCGATGAATCCGTGGACGTGCTGTTCGTGGTGGACACTTCGGCCTCGGCGGCGGCGGAGGATTGGGCTAGTTCGGAACCCCGACTGGCGGGCATGCAGAGTGATATTGCGTCCCTGGCACAGCAACATCCGGGCGCTCGCTACTCACTCGTGAGCTTCGGTTCTGGTGCGGTGCAGCGACTGCCATTCACCACCGATGTGAGCGCGCTCGAGCATGCGGTGTATAGCCTGCAGCCGGAGGAGCTGCTCTTTGCCTCGGGAACTTCCATTGGCGCCGCCGCGGAACTCGTCACAGAAATTCTCAGCAGCGCCGCAAGAGAGTATCCGGATCGAGTTCGGGTGGTGTATTACCTCGGTGATGGTGAGCAGACCGCCGACGGTGCGCCAGAATCCTTCGCAGACTCCGCGGACCTGCTTCAGGGTGGCGCGGTGCTCGGCTACGGCACGAGTGAAGGTGGTCGGATGCTCGAATATGACCGTTACGGGTCCACCGGCAGCTACGTGCGGGGGATCGGTGGCGAGGAAGCAATCTCCCGAATCGAGGAAGCGAATCTCCAGGACATCGCCGAACAGCTCGAAGTGCCGTACACCCTGCGCACCGCGGCAGAGGGCCCATTGGCCGCGGAAGTGGACCCCGGGCGGGGCCAATCACTGGATGGTGCGGCCACGCAACTGACGACCTTCCCGCTGTACTGGGTATTCGCACTCATCGTCTTGGTATTCCTACTCATTGAGGTGTGGGCGCTGGGACGTGCGGCACGCGAATTGCGTGATGCGAGGGAGCTGGTCGAATAATGCGAAAACTGCGTCGACGGATCCTCCTTTGGAGTCTGCCGGTGGTCTTGCTCGCGGGAGCCTTCGGGCTGCTGATGATCGGGCAGCACGTGATTGCTCAGAACGCGATTGCGCAGCACTTCGAGGACAAGCACGAAGAAGCGCTCAACACCTCCGGGCAACTAGCTCTGGTGAACCTTGTCGAGCGATGGAAGCCCCACTACAACATGGGCACGAGCTATCTTGAACTCGATGCCCTCACCGAGGCGGGGGAGCAGTTCACCGTGGCCCTCGACCTCGCGGTGCCCGCGGAACAATGCCCCATCCGAGCAAACTACGCAATCACCTTGGAGCGTGAGGGTGATGATCTTATCGCCGCCGAGAACGCGGAAGCCGCGTTCTCGAAATACCAGCAGGCGATCGAGGTAATCGAGGCTCAAGACCCGACCTGTGATGCATCCACCTCGAATCGTTCCCTCGACGACAGCTACGAGCGCATCCTGGAAAAACTCGAGCAGTTCCAGCAGCAAAACCCGCAACCGGATGACGAGCCTGAGGAGAGTCCGTCGCCGGAGTCGCAGCCGAGTCCAGACGCTTTGGACGAGCTCGAGGACGGCATGGACAGCAATAAACAAGACCGTGATCAAGACCTCGACGACAACCAGAACTACGGTGGTGGCGGCGGGAACGTGGACGAACCCTGGTAGGCCAGCACTTGGTATTGCGGACCGGCGCGAGGGTTGCTCGTGATCGATGCAAATCCGCGGTCAATTGTCGGTCTCGATGGGCGGTACGATTGCTGGCGTGATTGATCGCCTTTCCTCTTTGTTTGTTCGCACGCTGCGTGAAGACCCGGCGGATGCGGAAGTTGCCAGCCACCGTTTGCTCGTCCGTGCCGGATATATCCGGCGGCAGGCACCGGGCATTTTCGCCTGGTTGCCGCTCGGCCTGCGGGTGAAGAACAAGGTCGAGACCATCATCCGCGAGGAAATGGCGCGCGCCGGTGCCCAGGAAATGTCCTTCCCGGGCCTGCTGCCCGCCGAAACCTACGAAGCTACGGGGCGTCTCAATGACTTTGGCGACTCGATGTTCCGCCTCGAAGACCGCAAGGGTGCACCGATGGTGCTCGCACCCACGCACGAAGAGGCCTTCACTGTCGTTGTGAAAGACCTCTACTCTTCGTACAAAGATCTGCCGCTGACGATCTATCAGATCCAAGACAAATTCCGTGATGAGGCTCGTCCCCGGGCGGGCCTGCTGCGCGGACGCCAGTTCACGATGAAGGATGCCTACTCCTTCGACGTGGATGACGAGGGTCTTGCCGAGAGCTACCAGCGTCAGCGCGACGCCTATGAGCGCATTTTCCAGCGGCTCGGCCTCGAATATGTGATTGTGGATGCGCAGGCCGGCGCCATGGGCGGGTCGAAGTCGGAGGAGTTCCTGCACGCCACCGAAGTCGGGGAAGACACCTTCGTGCAATCGCCGGGCGGATACGCGGCAAACGTAGAAGCGTATGTCTCCACGCAGGCACCGGCGCGTGATTTCTCGGCCGACGCTGCGATTGAGACCTTCAGGACTCCCGGATCCACCACCATCGCGACGCTCGTCGATGCGGCAAACCGTGAGGTTCCCAGGGAACGCCCCTGGGCTGCCGTCGACACGCTCAAGCACGTCGTACTCGCGGTCGTCGACCACGAGGGTAACCGCGAAGTTATCGTCGTTGGTGTGGAAGGCGATCGGGATGCAGATCTCGGCCGGATTGAGGCCGCGTTCACTCCTCGCGAGGTCGAAATGGCGACTGAGGAAGATCTCAAGGCGTACCCGCAACTGGTTCCCGGTTATATCGGCCCTTGGCTCGACGGCCGCCAGGTCCTGGGTAAGGACCAAGAGTGGGGCATTCCCTACTACCTGGATGCGCGCATCGGCGAAGGTTCGACATGGATTTCCGGCGCCAATGCTGCTGACACGCACCTGCACTCGCTTGTCATCGGCCGTGATGTCGTCCCGGACGCGCGGATTGAGGCTGCGGATGTTCGTGACGGTGACCCCGCCCCGGACGGTTCCGGCCCGGTCACTACCAAGCGCGGCACCGAAATTGGCCACGTGTTCCAACTCGGTCGCAAGTATGCTGAGGCGCTCGACCTGCGAGTGCTGGACAAGAACGGCAAGCTGGTTGTTGTGACCATGGGCTCCTATGGCATCGGTGTTACCCGGGACTTGGCCCTGGTTGCCGAACAGAATCACGATGACCGCGGGCTCATTTGGCCGGAAGCTGTTGCTCCCTACGATGTGCATGTGATCGCCACCGGCAAGGGTGAGGTGCCATTGCAGGTAGCCGAGCAGCTCGCTGCAGAAGCCGAAGCTGCCGGACTTGAGGTGCTTCTGGATGACCGCCCCAAGGAATCGCCGGGCGTTAAATTCGGTGACGCCGAGCTCATCGGTGTGCCATGGATCCTGATCGCCGGCCGCAACGCCGCCGATGGCACCGTCGAGCTGTGGAATCGTCGCACGAATGAGCGCAATCAGGTAGCTGTCACGGAAGCCGTTGCTGCGCTACTCGCAGCTCGTGAGGTATCCTTAGAGGCTGCTGGTAAGTAGTGGGGCCCTGGCCCCTCGCACAGCAAATACTTGAATACCGTCATAGCTGAATAAGGAGCGCCAATGAAGATTGACCTGGCTGTACTACGTACGCTCGAACGCGAACGCGAGGTTCCGTTTGATGAATTGGCATCGATCCTCGAACAGGCGATCCTTACCGCCTACCAAAAGCACACCACTCAGGAAGCTGGGCAGACCCCGCCACCGGCGGGTTCGCGTGTGCACCTCGACCGCAAGACCGGGGAAGTGAATATCTTCATTCCGGAGCTGGACGAGGAAGGCGAAGTAATCGGTGAGGCGATCGAAGAACCGGAAGACTTCGGCCGAATCGCGGCTGCAGCTGCCAAGCAGGTAATTACCCAGCGACTTCGCGACCTGGGTGATGACAAGGTGCTCGGGGAATTCCGCGGCCGCGAGGGCGATATTCTCGTCGGCGTAATTCAGCAGGGTCCGAACCCCCGCATGATCCAGGTGGATCTTGGCCCCGTGGAAGCAATTCTGCCGCCAGAAGAACAGGTGCCGGGTGAGGACTACTCGCACGGTACCCGGCTACGCGTATTCGTGACCAAGGTTGAACGCGGTATGAAGGGCCCACAGATCACGGTCTCGCGTACCCACCCGGGCCTTGTGCGGAAGCTCTTTGCCCACGAAGTGCCGGAGATTGCGGATGGGGTGGTGGAGATTATCTCGCTGGCTCGCGAAGCCGGTCACCGATCCAAGGTCGCGGTACGTGCCAATGCCGAGGGCATTAATGCCAAGGGTGCTTGCATCGGTGAGCTCGGTGCCCGCGTTCGTGCGGTAACGAATGAGCTCTCGGGGGAGAAGATCGACGTGGTCGACTACTCGCCGGATCTTGCGACCTTCGTGGCGAATGCACTGAGCCCAGCCAAAGTCTCCAGCGCCTTTGTGTTGGATGAAAAGGCGAAGGCTGTCCGCGCCTTGGTCCCCGATTTCCAGCTCTCTCTGGCGATCGGTAAAGAGGGCCAGAATGCGCGACTCGCCGCAAAGCTCACTGGCGCGCGAATCGACATTCAGCCCGATAGCATCTTGGAAGACTCCGAATAGTCGTTCGGAGGAGTAGTATGGGTCAAGTGCGAACGTGCATTAGCTGCCGATCGCAAGCCCCAAGGTCAGAACTCACGCGCATTGTCGTCTCTGAGGGAAGGCTCCTGGTTGACCGGGAGGCCTGCCAATCTGGACGCGGGGCGTGGCTGCATCCGAAGCTTGAGTGTGTGCATAACGCACTTGAGCGGCGGGCCTTTCGAAGGGCTCTGCGCATTCGAGATGTAGACGACACGGAAGTACGAAAGTACGCCGAACAATTGGCCGAAGCGACCGCTTCGGCTCAGACAGCAAAGGTTGTTGATCGGACTATGGACCAATCATGAGTGGCTCACGATGAGGCACAACCGAAGTTATTAGGTCTGCTCCCCACCGGGGCAGACCCTGGTGAGGAGAAAAGTGGCAAAACCACGCGTACATGAGATCGCCGCCGAACTTGGCGTCGAATCGAAGGTCGTACTGTCGACCTTGCAAGAAATGGGCGAGTTCGTAAAGACGGCTTCGTCCAGCGTTGAGCCTCCGGTTGCTCGACGACTGCGCGACGAATTCAAGCGTCGCGCCGAAGCTGGCGATGGCGCATCGAAGGCAGCTCCCGCTGCGGCAGAAGCTGCAGAGAAGCCCGCGGCACCGGCTGCGAAGCCCGCAGCGAAGCCGAGCGCAACGCCTGCGGCAACCCCGGCGGCTCCGAAACCCGCACAGGCTGCTGCACCCAAGCCCGGTCAAAAGGCTGCGGCTCCAAAGCCGGGTCAAAAGGCTGCGGCTCCCAAGCCTGGCCAGAAGGCTGCGCCCAAGCCCGGTCAGAAGGCTGCACCGAAGCCCGGTCAGGCTCCGGAACCGCGTCCACGTTCGGGCGTCGCGCCAACGCCGACACCGGCTTCGACCCCCGCGCCGGCAGCTCCGCCGACTCGTTCGGCAGTCGCCCCGACGCCAACTCCGGCCGACACTCCCGCACAGGAGCAAGCAGCTCCCGCGGCAAAGCCCGGTCAGAGCGCCCCGAAGCCTGGCCAGTCGGCTCCCAAGCCGGGTCAGGCGGCACCAAAGCCCGGTCAGGACAGCGCAAAGCCGAGCCCGAACGCGATCCCGCGCCCGCGTGGTCCGCGCCCCGGCAATAACCCCTACGCTTCGGCGCAGGGCATGGGCCGTCCTCGCGGTGGTAACAACCCGTTCAGCTCGAAGCAGGGTGGCGGTCAGCGTTCCGGCGCGCCGCGCCCCGGCGGTGGCGGCGCTGCTGCACCGAAGCCAGGTCAGGCCCCGCGTCCCTCGGCACCTCGTCCGGGTCAGCCGCGCGTGCTGCCCGGTGAGCGCCCGCAGGGTCCCGGTCGCGGTCGCGGCGGTGCCGGTGGTGGCGCACGCTCCGGCGGTCCCGGTGGCGGCGGCGGTTTCACGACCGCCCGTCCCGGTGGTGGTGGCGGTGGCCGCGGCGGTGGTCGCCGTGGCGGTACCGCTGGTGCCTTTGGTCGCGGTGGCGGCAAGTCCAAGGCACGCAAGTCGAAGCGGACGAAACGGGCAGAGTTTGAGATGCGGGAGGCACCGTCGATTGGCGGTGTAAAGGTTCCCCGCGGCACCGGTGAGACGCAGATCCGTCTGCGCCGCGGTGCATCCATCTCGGACTTTGCCGACAAGATTGACGCTTCGCCCGGCGATCTCGTAACCGTACTGTTCCACCTCGGTGAAATGGCCACGGCTACCGAATCGCTTGACGAGGCCACCTTTGAGATCCTCGGTGAGGAACTCGGCTACCGGATTGAAATCGTTTCGCCTGAGGACGAGGACCGTGAGCTCCTCGAGGTCTTCGACATTGACCTTGAAGGTGAAGAGGCCGCGGAATCCGATGACGTGCTTGAGGCACGTCCGCCGGTGGTAACCGTGATGGGTCACGTTGACCACGGTAAGACCCGACTGCTGGACGCGATCCGTCGCGCCAATGTCGGTGCCGGTGAAGCCGGTGGCATCACCCAGCACATCGGTGCCTACCAGGTCTGGGGCGAGCACGAAGGTGTTCGCCGTGCGATTACCTTCATCGACACCCCGGGTCACGAGGCGTTCACGCAGATGCGTGCTCGCGGTGCGAACGTCACTGACGTCGCGATCCTGGTGGTTGCGGCAGACGACGGCATCATGCCGCAGACGATTGAAGCCTTGAACCACGCACAGTCGGCCGGAGTGCCGATTGTTGTCGCGGTCAACAAGATCGATGTCGACGGCGCGAACCCGCAGAAGGTTCGTTCGCAGCTGACCGAATACGGCCTTATCGCCGAAGAGTTCGGTGGCGACACGATGTTCGTCGATGTCTCGGCGAAGCAGGGTGACGGTATCCGCGAACTGATCGACTCGGTGCTGCTGACCGCAGACGCATCCCTTGACCTGCGCGCGAACCCGAATAAGGACGCTCGCGGTACCGCAATCGAAGCGAAGCTCGACCGCGGTCGCGGCTCGGTTGCTACCGTGCTCATCCAGTCGGGAACGCTGCACGTCGGTGACTCGATCGTCGCCGGTACCGCTCACGGTCGCGTCCGCGCGATGGTGGACGAGAACGGTGACCCGGTCGAGGCCGCAGGTCCGTCGCGTCCGGTGCAGGTGCAGGGCCTCAGCTCAGTGCCGCGCGCCGGTGACACGTTCATCGTGACCGATGATGACCGCACCGCACGTCAGATTGCCGAGAAGCGTGAAGCGGTTGAGCGTAACGCTCAGCTCGCGAAGGCTCGCAAGCGCATGTCGCTGGAAGACTTCACTCGCGCCCTCGAAGAGGGCAAGGTGCAGTCGCTCAACCTCATCCTCAAGGGTGACGCCTCGGGTGCTGTGGAAGCCCTCGAAGACTCGCTGCTCAAGATCGAGGTTGACGACACCGTTCAGCTACGCATCATCCACCGTGCGGTGGGTGCGATTAGCGAATCGGACGTGGACCTCGCAACCATCGACAACGCGGTAATCATCGGCTTCAACGTTCGCCCCGACCAGAAGGCTCGCGCAAAGGCAGCCTCGGAAGGCGTGGACATCCGCTTCTACTCGGTCATCTACGACGCCATCGAAGACATCGAGAAGTCCCTCAAGGGCATGCTCGAGCCCGAGTACGAAGAAGTTCAGTCCGGTGTGGCAGAGATCCGCGAGATCTTCCGCTCGTCGAAGTTCGGCAACATCGCCGGTGCGCTCGTACAGACCGGTACGATCACCCGCAACGCCAAGGCGCGCATCCTGCGCGACGGCGTCGTGGTGGCAGACGGTCTCGCAATCGAGTCGCTGCGTCGCTTCAAGGACGACGTAACCGAGGTCCGCGAGGGCTTCGAGTGCGGTATCGGCCTTGGCAAGTTCAACGACCTGCAGATCGGCGACGAGATCGAGACGACCGAAATGGTGGAGAAGCCTCGTGACTGATAACGGCCGCGCCGCTCGCCTGGCCGATCGCATCAAGGTGCTGGTGGCGAAGATTCTGGAGCGAGGGATCCGCGATCCTCGCCTGGGCTTCGTCACCCTCACCGATGTGCGAGTGACCGGCGACCTGCAGCATGCAACCATCTTCTACACGGTCTATGGCACCGACGAAGAACGGAAGAGTTCCGCCGTGGCGCTCAAGCGGGCCACCGGACGCATCCGCTCGGAAGTCGGCAAGAACCTGAACATCCGTCTCGTGCCGACGATCGAATTCGTCCACGATGCCCTGCCCGAAAACGCAGCGCACCTGGAAGACCTGCTCGCCAAGGCGAAAGCCCAGGACGAACAGGTTGCCAAGGAACGCGAAGGCAAGACCTTCGCGGGGGATGAGAATCCCTACGACATTGCCGACGAAGACTAATCTTCGCCAGGCATAGGCAAGTGCCCCGTATCGAATCACTTCGATATGGGGCACTTTGCTCTTCGCAGGGTACGACTGGTGTGGATGGCTGGCTTGCGCTGCTGGCTAGTGCGGCAGCTTAGTGTGGCAGGCGGATGCGCTCGGCCGCGCGGGTGGCGAGCCCGTCACGGATGAGATCTTCCGCGAGTAAGAGGGTCCGTTCGGCGTGGCTGATATCAACGCTTGTGCCACTGTCCGCCGCGAGCGGTTCCACGAGGTCAGGGAGCGAATCGAAGAGCACGCCTTCCGGATGTCTGCGGAGTATCGCCATCACTCGCCCGCGTAATTGTCGATCTGAACCCGCAAACTTTGCCTGACCGCGAGCCTTGCGGGTGGAAGCTGGATAGTTGCGCGCACGCCACTCACACAGCTGCGCGATTGGGCAGACTTCGCACTGCGGTTTCTTTGACGGGCAGACAATGGCGCCAAGCTCCATGGCCCCGGCATTCCACAGTTTTGCTCGCTGCGGATCCTCGGGGAGCAGCTCCGACATTTCGGCATCATCGCGGCGGGGATTCGCATCCCAAGCGATCGCTTCGCCGTGTATCGCGCGGGCAAGCACCCGGCGGATATTCGTGTCAACTACCGGTTCGCACCGCAAGAACGCGAAGGACGCCACTGCGGCAGAGGTATACGCGCCGATTGCAGGGAGCGCGAGCAGCGCATCCCGGTCACTGGGCACCTCGCCACCGTGGTTCTCAACGATGGCCGTGGCACAGCGATGCAGATTCACCGCACGACGCGGATAGCCGAGTCGATCCCAGCGGCGAATGACTTCGGCAACGGGAGCCGCCGCCATATCGGCGGGTGTGGGCCATAGCGACATGAACTCATGCCATTTCGGCTCCACACGGGACATCTGCGTTTGCTGCGACATCACCTCGCTCACAAGAATGCCCCAGGGGCTACATTCGGGCTCGCGCCAAGGGAAATCGCGCTGATTTGCGCTGAACCAGTCGATCACTCGATCGACGATCTCGGTGCGTCGGCTGCGCTCACGAAGGCTCATGAGCGGCCCACGGTAGGTGTCTTACGCGCGGGGCGGCCTGGCGTTCGATCGTGGCCGCAAGACGGCATTTCAAGCCCGTTGTCATTCGAAGCGCTGGCAATCCACGCAGTCACCCGCCTAGCTACCGCCGTGGCGGAAAAGAATTGACCCTTTAGAGCCACCTC
This sequence comes from Gulosibacter chungangensis, assembly GCF_008831155.1. Classification (GTDB taxonomy): domain Bacteria; phylum Actinomycetota; class Actinomycetes; order Actinomycetales; family Microbacteriaceae; genus Gulosibacter; species Gulosibacter chungangensis. The sequence continues at coordinate 300,824 of NZ_WBKB01000003.1, forward strand.
GTGTACGAGCGTCACCATGGCTTCGTGTACGGGCGCCCGCATCCTCACCTCGGCGGCGGCTCGAATGACGGCCCCGTCAAGATCATCAATCTCAGTGGGGTCGCCGCGACGCAGCGATTGCAAGGTGGATGCGGGATTCGGCACATACCCAAATGCCGTGGCGAGCCGTCCCGTTACGACCTGGAGTGCTTGCCCGGCGCGGATTTGCGCCACGTGGGCCGGTTCGATTACCCCGACACCCCCGAAGCGAATTCGCTGCGCGTCTCCCACCCGCACCGCTTCGGTGAGTGACTGGGCCAGAATTCCGCGCAGCAGCGGGTGCCGACACACCGCCTGCACGCTCAAGTCGGTGATCGCGGGCAACGCGTTCACATGGTTTACCAACAGCTTCGACCACAGGGCGCCCCGCAGATTCGAGATTGCCACGCTCGGGATCGCGGAATTCAATATCGTCGCAATCTGAGCCGCGAGGGCCTGCTCACCGGGATGCGCGTGTCCGACCCGGAGTCCGCCGAGCCCGGTGAGGCGAACCGCAGTCGAAGACAGCCGAGTGGCTGGAAACAGCGCGAGCCCAGCGAAGACACCGGCCCCATCGGGGCGTCCGAGAAGCTCGGCCGCGAGATCGGGACCTGCCAAGCCGTTTTGCAGCAGCAGCACTGGCCTATTCTCGATGCCCTCTGCGTGATCTCGCAGGGCACTCTCGGTGGCGTAGGTGCGCACCGCAAGAAGTACGAGTTCCGCGTCTTCCGGAACCGTCTTGGAGACGGGGAGCTGCGCACGGTGTTCACCGCGCGCTCCGGTAAGCAGCAGTCCAGTTGCGGCCAATTCGGCGGCGGTCTGCGGCCGCACCACCGCGGTGACCTCGTGGCCGGCCCGATCCAGCAGCGCAGCGAGGGCGCCGCCAACGGCACCGACACCGATTACCGCAATGCGCATCCTCACCCCAATAGTTTGCCGAGCCAGTACAACTCCGTGAGTGTATCGCCCGCCGGGTGCCAGCACCGAACTAGACTGGCCAGACTATGTCAACGCGTTCCGAAGCTCCCCACGGGCTCCTTGTACTCAATAAGCCCGGCGGCATCACCAGCCACGATTTAGTTGCTCGCACTCGTCGAGCGCTCGGAACCCGCAAAGTCGGCCATGCTGGCACCCTCGACCCCATGGCCACCGGGCTGATGCTGCTCGGAGTGGGCGACGCGACGCGGCTATTGACCTTCTTTGTCGGCGCAGACAAAACCTATGAAGCCACGGTGCGCTTCGGCCTCGGAACGAGTACCGAGGATGCCGAGGGTGAGACCACCGCGATCGCACAGGACGGAACGGTCGAAGCAATTAACACCGAACGCATCCTGGGCGCTGCCCGCGAACTCACCGGCGAGATTGAGCAAGTTCCCAGTGCGGTCAGCGCGATCAAAGTCGACGGGCGGCGGGCCCACGAACGGGTGCGCGCGGGGGAGGACGTGCAACTCAAAGCACGGCCGGTCACTATTCACGGTATTGAGTTACTCGAAACCCGCGCAGCCGAGGCGACCCTCACATCCGGGAAGAGACTGCAAGTACTCGATGCGGATATTCGGGTGGATTGCTCCTCAGGCACCTATGTGCGGGCCCTTGCGCGCGACCTCGGCAATCTGCTCGGCGTGCCGGCGCACCTCACCGCGCTCAACCGCACTCGAATTGGGGATCTCACGCTCGCGGATGCACGCATCCTGCCCAGCCGGGAAGAAATTGATGCCGGCGCCCCGGCCCCCGAACTCATGCCCCCTGCAGCGGCGATCCAACAGCAATTTGCATCGGTGGTGGTCGATTCAGCCCAGGCCAAAGCCCTGCGATTCGGGCAACGCATCCCGGCTCCAGACGGGTATGCGGAATACCGCGAACCAATCGCGGTGATCGACGAGAAAGGCAGCCTGATCGGCGTTGTCGAGATTATTGCCGGTAAGACGAAAACCGTGATGAATATGCCAGAACAGCAGGACACGAAGGGGCAGGCAACCAAGTGATCGAATGGTTCACGTGGATTCAGTTTGGCGTGGGAATCCTCGCGGGGCTGTTTTGTCTTGTGGCGGCCTTTGCCAACCGAAAACCAAGTGACTATACGGCGGGCGCAGTGCTGATCGTGGCGATTCTGACCGTCGTGCAGCTGGTCGTCGCGCTCCTGGCACCACTTTTTGGAAACCCCTGCCGCGGTGATGGACTGGAATTTTGGATGTACATGATTACCGCGGTGATCATCCCGCCGGCGGCGATTCTGTGGGCGTTGATTGAACGGTCACGCTGGTCGAACGCGGTGCTCGGGGTTGCGGCCCTGGCCATTGCGGTGATGGTCTTCCGAATGCAACAAATTTGGTTGGCTGCGTCACCGTTCATTAGCGCCTAAAACTGGTGGGATACTTGAGGAATTATGTCGATCGCCACTGCCACTGAAACCGAGTCGAAAGCCGGAGCCTCGCGCATTCTCGTCGCGGTGTATGTCGTACTGTTCTTAGCCGCCACGGGGCGGAGCGTGGTGCAAATCGTTCGTGATTTCGACACAGCTCCGCTCGCCTATTCGCTGAGTACCGTGGCCGCCGTGGTTTACCTGATTGCGGGAATTTGCTTGGCGATGGCGCACCGTTCGGCGACTTGGCGACCCCTTGCGTGGCTGGCGCTGATATTCGAACTTGCGGGAGTGCTCATCGTGGGTGTCCTTTCCGGCACCCATCCGGAACTTTTCCCCGCGGATACCGTATGGAGCGGATTCGGTCGCGGATACGTGTACATTCCTTTCGTGCTCCCTTTGCTGGGCATTTCCTATCTTGAATCGATGCGCGCCTCGCGTGGGAAGGTGGTCACGGCGTGAAAATAGTGACTGACCCGGCGGAATTTCCTGCCGAACTCGAGCCGACTGCGATCACCATTGGCAAGTTTGAGGGTCTACACTTCGGGCATCGTCGACTGATCTCTGAACTGCGGCTGGTCGCGCAGAAGCGCCAATTGAACCCCGTGGTGGTTACCTTCGACCGGCATCCACTAACGCTCGTGGCGCCAGAAAAGGCACCGGTACCGCTGGTGTCTGTAACCCAAAAGACCGACCTGATCGCCAGGCAAAACGTAGCCGCGACGGTCGTCCTGGCATTTACCCGCGAACTTTCCTCGCTCACGCCACTTGAATTTGTTCGGGATCTGCTTGTCCGTCAATTGCGGATGCGTGCCATCGTGATCGGCCGCGACTTCAAGTTTGGGAATAAGGGTCTTGGCAATGTGGAGTTCCTGCAGGACCACGCGCACGAGTTTGGCTACGAAGTAATTGTGGTTGATGACGAGCTGGGTGATAACGGCCGACGCGCATCCTCGACCTGGGTGCGTGAGTGCCTCGACATCGGTGACGTTGAAAACGCCACGGAGGTGCTCGGTCGCTACCACGAGGTGCGTGGCACCGTGGTGCACGGCGCCAAGCGAGGCCGCGAACTCGGCTTTCCGACCGCAAATCTTGAACCGGAGACCCTCGAAGGATTTATTCCAGCTGACGGCGTGTATGCCGGTTGGGTGCACATCGGTGCGGATGCGCATCCCGCCGCTATCTCGATCGGGAATAATCCGACGTTTGAGGGTGTGCCACAAAAGCAGGTGGAAGCGCACATCATCGATGTCACCGGCATCGACATTTACGGAGAACAGGTGCGCGTCTCATTCGTGCGTCGACTGCGAGGCATGAAAAAGTTCGACTCGCTCGACGCGCTCATCGATCGGATGCAGTTGGACGTGGATGAGACCCGGCTATTGCTGCAGGGCGATCAGAACGACCGCGGCATCTGGTAGCGAAGACGTAGCGCAGCGAGCGACTACACCAGCGAGCGTCGGCCAAACAGGTGCATCAGGATTTCACCGGCCGTCGCGTCAATGGGGGAGCCTGTGCCAACCAACCAACGCGCATCCGTGGCCCGCAGCGAATTTGTTCGAGCGATGCGCGTGTGCTTGTTACCGGGCACCGCATTGGCCTGAGCTCGAGCAATTGCGCCGGTGGAGCGAGGGCTTAGCCGCAGCGGAATATCCAGTGCCTCGGTAATGTCATAGGAATGCACAACGGCCTCAATGAGCTCGATAAAGCCGGTGCGACCCTCACCCTGTAACTTGGCCGCCGCAATCTCATGCAAGCGGGCAATGAGTTCCTCCGGGGAACCATCGCCATGCTCGACACCGATTGTGGCGACCACCTTCGAAAACCGAAAACCGCCACGGCCGATGGCCCGCAAGCCGGTGCGTAGCATCGTACCGTTAGCTTCGCCCACACGCCAAATAATGTGGCCGACCACATCCCGCACCCGCCATTCCGAACACAGGCTTTGCGCATCCCATTGCTCGGGAGTCAGGGTTTCGAGTACCTCAGCGAGGCGTTCGAGTGTGGTGGCAATGTGCGCGCTCCAGTCACCGGTGCTCTTTTTCGTGGGGCGCGAGAAAGTCTCGTCGTTCACTGGCAGGTGCTCTGGTTCAATCGGCGTTGTCACGCGGGCAATTATTGCACCGACCACTTGAAGACCTGCCGCCAGCAAAATTCGCTCATGTTGATTCGCAGGCGGTACACTATTGGGGACGCCCGCATTCCCGGGATCTCTCTATGTCCTCGAGGCCGCGTCACCACGCAGTTGGTCGTAACCACGGCACAGTTTTTTTCGTCGCTTGGCCGAGAACGCCAGGAGGCGTCGACAACGGCATATTTTGCTGAATTGTTCACCGAAGGAGGGGCATGACGCCCAAAACCCGATCGCGCTTGAACCACCACGCTTCGCGCCGTCGCCATCGGAATCCCGTCGATAACACCGGGATTATTCCGCAGCTCGCTAAAGCTGCGCGTGAAGTCGAAGCGGCAGCGGCTCGCGGTCGAGTCTCACCCGCAAATCGCACCAAGTTTCAAGTTGCTGCCCTCCTCATGCGCGAGGAGAAGGCTCGGCTGAAGACCGATTCGAGTGTGAGCGATCGGGAGCGTGACGAGTCGATGAAGCGACTCGACGGGCTCGCGGCGATCCTCGCGAAAACGGCCGCGCGGGACACGAGCCTGATCGCGCTACTGGACGCCAAGGCCCCCACCACCCCGCAGGCACGCGAGATGCGGAAGCAGATGCTCTTTGCCGGTGGCGTGGAAATGGTCGTGGATGAACCAGAGGAAGCGGAGGAGCCCAAGGAAGGGCTCGAGCAGAAGATTCTGGAACGCCAGGTGCTGCCGGTGAGCGTCAAGACCCGAGTACGCTCTTCGCCGTTCTTGGCGCCCGATCTCAGCAAGATCCGCCCGCTCGAAGAGCACTATTCACGTCTGCGCAACTGGGAACTGCTCAGTCCCATGCTCAAGGCCTTCGAAACCGGTGCCGGTGGGGGAGCAGCATCCATGTACCTACCCGAACCGCCGCGTTTTGACCGAGTCGCCCCGCAGGGGCAGGAGCTCATGCCGCACCAGGCACAGCTGATCGAATCGGTGCGCGAGGGACATCGAACCTTCCTGCTTGCCGACGAACCGGGCCTCGGTAAGACTGCGCAGAGCATCCTAGCCGCCTCGGTGGCCGACGCCTACCCTCTTTTGTGTGTCGTACCCAATGTCGTGAAGACCAACTGGCAACAGGAAGTGCATCGCTGGACGCCGGGCCGCCGCGCCACGGTCATCTCGGGCGACGGCCACGACGTGGATGCGTTTAGTGACGTGTTCATCGTCAACTACGAAATTCTCGACCGGCACATCGGCTGGCTGCGCAAGATCGGCTTCCGCGGCATGGTGGTCGACGAAGCACACTTCATTAAGAATCTGCAGTCGCAGCGCTCGCGCCTCGTACTGCAACTTTCGCAGGCGATCCGCCAGCACATCCCCGGGGTCGACCCGCTATTGATGGCACTGACGGGTACGCCGCTGATCAACGATGTAGAAGATTTTAAGGCGATCTGGCAGTTCCTAGGCTGGCTCGATGGCGATAAGCCGGCGCCGAAGCTGATGGATGCGCTCGACGAGACGGGTTTGGTCCCCTCGGACCCGGGCTTCCTCGCGGCCGCACGCCGCGCGGTAATCGATATGGGTATCGTGCGTCGCCGCAAGATCGATGTTGCAAAGTCGCTCCCCTCGAAGCGAATTATCGACATGCCGGTGGAACTTGACAGCGAAGAGGGCAATTCAATCCGCAAGGCCGAGCGGATGCTCGTGGAGCGACTGCTCGCTCGCTACGACCGGATGATCGCGGCGGCAGATTTGCCTGCGGACACGGTGGACGAGAATCGACTGCGCATGCTCGCGCGTCAAGAAGTCGAAGAATCGAAAGCCTCATCCGCGGGAGATTCCATCTTCTCGATGCTGCACCGTATCGGTGTCGCAAAATCCGAGTTGGCAGCTGAATACACCGCGCAGCTGGCGCACTCGGTTGGCAAAGTCGTGTTCTTTGCGAAGCACATTGAAGCGATGGACCGCGCCCAGACCGTGTTCGAAAACGAGGGCGTACGAACGGTCGCGATCCGGGGCGATCAGACCCAGGCGGCTCGTGACCGCGCAATTGAAGCTTTCCAAAAAGACCCCGAAGTGCAAGTCATCATCTGTTCGCTGATGGCAGCGGGTGTCGGTATCAACCTGCAGGTCGCAAGCGACGTGGTGCTCGCTGAACTCAGCTGGACCGCTGCCGAACAGACCCAGGCGATCGACCGCGTGCACCGCATTGGTCAGGATGAACCGGTTACCGCTTGGCGCATCCTGGCATCTCAGACCGTGGATGCGCACGTTGCCGAACTCATCGACTCGAAGCAGGGCCTTGCCGCCCGTGCGCTTGAAGGTACCGATGAGGGCGAAATCCAGAGCGAGGACATCCAGGTTGAGGCGATCGTGACGATGCTGCGGGAGGGTCTGCAGCACCGATTGGGCAACTGAACAACTTCCGAGAATTTCGCTGTGGCAATTCGACACCGGTAGCTCGGTAGGGGCGACGTAGACTCGATGGCGGCAGTGTAGCCATCGAATCTACGAAGGTGAGTTCAATTCAAATGACTGATCAGCAGTTCCGTGTCGAGCAAGACTCAATTGGGGAAATCAAGATCCCTGCGGATGCCTATTGGGGTGTGAATACGGCCCGAGCAGTCGAAAATTTTGATATCGCGCGTCGGCAGATCAACGTGTATCCCGACTTTCTCGTCGGTCTCGCACAGGTCAAGCAGGCCGCCGCGCGTGCGAACCTGGAAACGGGCGAGCTGGATGCGGAGCGGGCCGAGCTGATCGATCGTGCGTGTCAGGACATTATTGACGGCAAGCTGCACGATCAGTTCATCGTTGGCGTGATTCAGGGTGGTGCCGGTACCTCCTCGAACATGAACGCCAATGAGGTCATCGCAAATCGCGCGCTTGAACTCGCTGGTCGCCCGCGAGGTGACTACGCCTACATGTCACCCAATGACCACGTGAACCTCTCGCAGTCCACGAACGATGCGTATCCCTCGGCGCTCAAGCTCGGGCTCGTGCACACCACGCACAACCTCATTGCCGAATACCAGCTGCTGCAGGACGCGTTCCGCAAGAAGGGACACGAGTTCCGGGAAGTGCTCAAGGTCGGTCGCACCCAGATGCAGGATGCGGTACCAATGACCCTGGGGCAGGAGTTCCACGGGTTCTCGGTCACGATTGGTGAAGACATCCAGCGACTGCGGGATGTCCAGCCGCTGCTTTTGGAACTCAACCTCGGGGCGACCGCCATCGGTACCGGGATCAACACCCACCCCGGGTATCGGGAGTCCGTGATCAAGCACCTGCGCGAGATCACCGGATACGACTACCTGCAGACTGCCACTGACCTCATTGAGGCAACCAGCGACACTGGTGTGTTCATGTCGCTGTCCTCGGTGATGAAGCGTGGTGCGATGAAGCTCTCGAAGATCTGCAATGACCTTCGCCTCCTCTCCTCGGGTCCGCAGGCCGGGTTCGGCGAAATCAACCTGCCGGCGCGCCAGGCGGGGTCATCCATCATGCCGGGCAAGGTCAATCCTGTTATTCCCGAGGCAGTTAGCCAGGTGGCCTTTGTGGTTGCCGGCGGTGACGTCGCGATTTCCTTCGCTTCGGAAGCGGGCCAGCTGCAGCTGAACGCCTTCGAACCGGTGATGATGCACACGCTCATGCAGAACTCGGTCTGGCTGCGTCGCGCCATGCGCACCCTGCGAGTGCACTGCGTGACCGGTATCACCGCCAACGCGGAGAAGACCGCCGCACAGGTGGCGTCAAACATTGGTCTCGTTACCGCACTCAACCCGCTGATCGGCTACGCGGCCGCATCCCGTGTGGCCAAGCTCGCACAGAAGACCGGCGAGAATGTCGGCGACCTCGTGGTGGCAGAGGGACTGTTGACTCGGGAACAGGTTGATGCCATGCTCGTCCCCGAAGTCCTCGCCGGCCCACACCCGGATTCTTCCGGTGAGTTCCTCAGCGAGGAAGAGATCGCCGAGCGCGAGCGCAAGATCGACTCGCTGGACACGACCGAACTCGCGCACTTTTTCTAGACTCGCGTAGTTCTACTCCCTAAAATGCCGGATGCCCGCAATTATTTCGATTGCGGGCATCCGGCATTCTTGGGGCTTGGCCCGAGTGTTATTCCTTGAGATTGCGCTCGTCGGCGCGACCCTCATCGACCATCTCGTCCTGCGCATCGTCAAGCTCAGCTAAGGCTTCGGCGCGCATATCGCCGACCGCGACCACGTTCTGAGCCTGGAATTCGATGCTTCGCTCCTTCGTGGTGTCTACCCACTCTTTGGCGGAGCTGCGGGCCTCATCGAGGCTGGACTTTGCATCCTCGGTGCGACGTCGGAGCTCTTCACGGAGTTCCTCGGCGGTGTGCACCACCTTGGACTCGAATTCGCGGGAGGTCTCTGAGACGCGACCGGAAAGTTTGGCCAGCTGGTCGGCAGCCGAATCCGTGCCCTGCTGCGCGAGGTCGAGTGCCCGCTGCGCCGGTGCAGATTCAGCCGCGGCGGTCGCGGCACGTTTGATCTGCTCGTAACGCTCTCGCCCGGCGCGTGCGCCCAAGACGAAACCGATACTCGCACCGACGACAAACATCAATCGCTTCATGGTTCTAATCTACCCGGCGGATTTCACAAGTCGTGCAGCCGAAGCAAGGTAAATGTCGGTAGATCCCCGATTGTCGGGGTGCTGCATGATCGATAAGACTGCGGTCGCGATACCCTTGGGGTTCGTCCTCAACTATTCGACTCGTAGTGGAAGCTTTTGAATTCAACTCCCGTTGACGCAGGTGCCCGGCACAACCGCTATATCCGCCTCCCAAGGGCACCGCTCATTTGGTGGTCGGTGCTGGCGGTAGTTCTCATCATCGGGCTCATTGTCGTCGGTTGGCTACTGGTGAACTGGCAGGTGAACGCAATCATCATGGCGGTGCCAGCGCTCATTCCGCTGGCGATCTCGCTCGCGGTGGTGCGATGGCTTGATCGTTGGGAACCCGAGCCGCCGATTCTGCTGACGCTGTGTTTTATCTACGGCGCCGGGGCTTCAATTCTTGGCACGCTGATTACCGGTAACTTCCTGCTGGACGTCGCTCGGGAGTACATGGTCGATGACGGCGCGGTGGATGCGTTCTCGGTGCTGGTGCAGGGGCCGATCACCGAGGAAGTGATTAAAGGCGCCGGACTCATCGTGCTGCTCTTGATTGCTCGCCGAGAGTTCAACGGACCGCTCGACGGTTTCATCTACGGTGCAGTGATTGGTGCCGGGTTCGCGTTTACCGAGAACATCGTCTATTTCGCATCTTCTGGCTCCACTGGGATTGATTTCGTCTGGCTGCTTGTGGTGCGGTGCATCCTCTCGCCGTTCGCGCACGTGCTCTTTACCGGGATGATCGGGATGCCGATTGGCTGGGCCGCGCGCCGAAGCGAACCCTGGCGCTACGTGGTTGCAATTATTGGTGGGCTCGCCTTTGCGATCGCGCTGCACGCGCTCTGGAACGGTGGCAGCGTGTTGGTGCTGCCACTGCTCGGGCTCGAACCGACCGACCCGATCGGCTGGATCGTGTATTACGCAGTGGTGCAGGTGCCACTTTTCCTCCTTGCCGGTTGGTTTCTAATCAAGCTGCAGGAGCACGACCAGCAAGTCATCCAGATGCGCCTGGGGGAGTACCGCAAGGCTGGCTGGTTCACTGCGGGCGAAATTCGGATGATTACCGACTGGCCGGTTCGTCGCTCCACGCTGCGTTGGGCACGTCATCAGCCTGAGGACGTCGGGGATGCGATGCGCGGGTTCATCGCCGATGCCACGGCTCTAGCCTTCGCCCGAGAACACGCCGCAGTCGACAAGAAGGACCCCAACCGTCGTTCCGCTGAGAAGCGCCTGTTGGAGTCCACTCGCACCCACCGTGAGGTGCTCGCGGAGGCCCGAAAGAAGCGTCACGCCGACAAATAAGAAAAAAGTGTGGTTCGCTTGTTCGCATGACTGAACTGCAGAAACCCGAGATCGAATTTCCCGAAGGTCCAGCTCCGACGATGCTCGAGATCGAAGACATCGTGGTCGGCGATGGTGTAGAAGCCACCAAGGGCGGCACCGTCAAGGTGCACTACCTCGGCGTCGATTATGAATCTGGCGATGAATTCGACTCCTCGTGGTCACGTGGCGAAGCGGTCGAGTTCCCACTCGGCATGCTGGTCAAGGGCTGGCAGATGGGCATCCCAGGGATGCGTGCCGGCGGTCGCCGCAAGCTGACGGTCCCTCCGGCCCTCGCATACGGCGAGGCAGGCGGGCACCCGCTGTCCGGCCGTACGCTGATTTTTGTGATTGACCTGCTTGACGCAAAGTAGTCCCGCCCGCTGGCTTTCCTGGTACCCTAGGGAGGTTGCCGTGAACCGGCCGCGGATTCAGAGAGTTTACGAAAACAGATCGTAAGCGCCGCGCAGCGAACGAAAGGGGCTCCCCGCCAATGGCGCTGAATGCAGAAAAGAAGAAGTCCATTATCGATGAGTACGCAACTCACGAGGGCGACACCGGTAGCCCGGAGGTCCAGATTGCGCTGCTCTCCGCTCGTATTAACGAGCTGACCGAGCACCTCAAGTTCCACAAGCACGACTTCCACTCGCGTCGCGGCCTGCTGCTGCTCGTGGGTCAGCGTCGTCGCCTGCTGAGCTACCTGACCGACGTCGACATCAACCGCTACCGCTCGCTCATCGAGCGTCTCGGCCTGCGTCGATAGCGTTCACTCGCTTGCTCGGTCCGCTTGGGCCGAACAGAATTGCCGTCACCTTCGGGTTGGCGGCAATTCTGCTTTCCGGGGCAACTCTGCTTTCACGGGGCAACTTTAGACCGTGAAAATATGACTCTCTTGGTCGATGGATTGTGACGGCATGAGTCATTTTGGACCCGTCCAAGTTCCCGCGGTCATACAGTCGAAGCATCAGCCATCCGGCAATGTGCCTTGACCAACCAATGACTAGGAGTAGTGAGTCATGACTGAATTTTCCAGCCTGACGCGAGTTATTCGCGCGGGAATTGAGACCGATTCGGCTCAGGGCGCTGTCGTCCCGCCGCTATACAACTCGTCCAACTACACGTTCGCGCAGTTCGGTGTGCCGCGCGAGTTCGACTACACGCGTTCTGGCAACCCCACGCGTGCGATCCTCGGGGATGCACTGGCTGAGCTTGAGGGTGGCGCTGGTGCCACGATCGTGGCCACCGGCATGGGCGCCGTAACGCTAAGCCTGCTTGCGCTGCTCAACCCCGGCGACGTCGTCGCGTATCCGCACGACTGTTACGGCGGTAGCTGGCGCGTATTCGAACAGCTCGGTGCCAAGGGGCACTACACTTTCGTTGCTGTGGACTTCTCCGACACCGAGTCCGCCGCGGCACAGCTGCGAGAGCTGAAGCCGAACCTCGTTTGGCTCGAGACCCCATCGAACCCGCTGTTGCGCATCACGGACGTCGCCGCGATCTCTGCGGTAGGGCACGAAGTCGGGGCTGTGGTCGTGGCGGACAACACCTTCCTGCCACTTGTGCAGCGCCCCTTCGAGCTCGGGGTTGATGTAATTGTGCACTCCGTGACCAAGTACCTGAACGGTCACTCGGATGTCGTCCAGGGCGCTGTCATTGCTAAGACCCAGTCACACGCAGACCTCTTTAACTGGTGGGGGAATGTGCTCGGCCTGACCGCGAGCCCCGCAGACTCCCACCTGGTGCTGCGCGGTCTGCGCACCCTCGACGTACGCCTGCAGCGTCACCTTGAAAACGCAGAGGCCGTGGTGGATGCAATCAAGGACCACCCGGCTATCAAGAACCTGTACTTCCCCGGCCTCAAGACGCACCCGGGTCACGAGATTGCCGCGAAGCAGCAGTCAAGCTTCGGCGCCATGCTTTCCTTCGAACTCGTCGGCGGCGAGGACGCCGCGCGTCGCTTCGTGGAAGCCGTGGATCTCTTTAGCCTCGCCGAATCACTCGGCGGCACCGAATCGCTCGTGGCGCACCCCGCGACTATGACCCACGCATCCATGACCCCCGAGGCCCAGTCAGCCGCCGGGATCACCGCCGGGCTGCTGCGCTTCTCGATCGGCATCGAGCCAGCTGAGGACCTGATTGCGGACATCACCGCCGGGCTTGACGCAGCCAAGCAGGCCGCTGAGGTTTTGGAGACGGTCGCCTAGCGCGTCGGCCGTCCAGCGCGTTAGCTGCTGGGAGCGTGTCGGAAAAGTGCACGCTACGAGAATCTGCCCGGTGTGTCGCCGGTGTGTCGCTCGTGGCGTGCACTTTTCGCTTGGGTGTGAGGTTGGGAGGGCTGCAGGGCGGTGCGCTGGGCGCGCTAAGGCGGGGTGCAGTCTTGCCCTGGTACAATCGATAAGTTCGTATTCACCCGCGCGCGGATTGGCTCTTGCTGATCTTCGGTGGCGGCACCCCGGCCTCACAGTTGTGCAGCACCGGTGAGCTCCTACTGACGGTCAGCCCTGTTCCCAAAGAATGGCACAGGTCGATGCTTTGCGCGTGCGGACGACGCAAGGAGATGACCTTTGGAAGGTCCAGAAATCAAATTTGCCGAGACCGTGATTGACAACGGTCGCTTCGGCACCCGCACGATTCGTTTCGAAACCGGTCGCCTGGCACAGCAGGCACAGGGTTCGGCAGCCGCCTACCTCGACGGTGAGACGATGCTGCTGAGCGCCACGAGCGTTTCGAAGAACACGAAGGAAAACTTCGACTTCTTCCCGCTCACCGTGGACGTTGAAGAGCGCAGTTACGCAAAGGGTGAGATCCCCGGTTCGTTCTTCCGTCGTGAAGGCCGTCCGTCGACCGACGCGATCCTCGCCTGCCGACTCATCGACCGCCCGATGCGCCCGTCCTTCATCGACGGCCTCCGCAACGAGGTGCAGATCGTCGTCACGGTCATGTCGATCGCACCGAACGAGACCTATGACGTGCTTGCCGTGAACGCGGCCTCGATGTCCTCGCAGATCTCCGGCGTGCCCTTCTCGGGCCCGATCGGTGCCGTACGCGTGGCGCTCATCGAAGGTCAGTGGGTTGCATTCCCCACCTACAGCCAGGTTGCTGAAGAAGCTACCTTCGAGCTCACCGTTGCCGGTCGCCTGATCACCCGCAAGGACGGCACCGAAGACATCGCGGTGATGACTGTGGAAGCACAGGCTCCCGAAAACGCCTGGAACCTCATCCAGGGCGGCGGCACCAAGCCTGACGAGACCGTCGTGGCACAGGGGCTCGAAGCATCCAAGCCCTTCATTACCCAGCTGATCAAGGCGCAGCTCGATGTTGCCGGCCAGGTCAACAAGCAGGTTCAGGAATACCCCACCTTCCCGTCCTACACCGACGAGGTGCTCGAGGTCGTCACCGAACTTGCTCAGGCAGAGCTCGGCGAGGTTTACCAGATCGCCGACAAGATTGCGCGCCAGGATGCTGACGACGCACTCAAGACTCGGGTCAAGGAAGCGGTCGCCGCAAAGGTAGAGGCGGGCGAGCTTCCGGAGAGCGCGATCGCTCAGGTTTCGGCAGCATACAAGTCGGTCACCAAGGACATCGTCCGCGGTCGCATCCTCCGCGAGGGTGTACGTATGGACGGCCGTGGCGTCAGCGACATCCGCCAGCTGGATGCCGAAGTCGACGTGATTCCGCGCGTTCACGGTTCGGCAATCTTCCAGCGTGGTGAGACCCAGATTCTCGGTGTCACGACGCTGAACATGCTCAAGATGGAACAGCAGATCGACTCGCTCTCGCCGCAGACCGCGAAGCGCTACATGCACCACTACAACTTCCCGCCGTACTCGACCGGTGAGACCGGCCGTGTGGGTTCGCCCAAGCGCCGCGAAATCGGTCACGGCAACCTGGCCGAGAAGGCGCTCGTCACCGTGCTCCCGGCTCGGGAAGAGTTCCCGTACGCGATCCGTCAGGTTTCGGAAGCTCTCGGCTCGAACGGTTCCACCTCGATGGGTTCCGTCTGCGCATCCACGCTGTCGCTCCTCAACGCTGGTGTGCCGCTGCGTGCACCGGTTGCGGGTATCGCGATGGGCCTCGTTTCAGCTGAAGTTGACGGCGAGACGCAATACCGTGCACTGACTGACATTCTGGGCGCCGAGGATGCCCTCGGCGACATGGACTTCAAGGTGGCAGGTACCGGAGAGTTCATCACCGCACTGCAGCTTGACACCAAGCTCGACGGAATCCCCTCGGCAGTCTTGGATCAGGCACTGCAGCAGGCCCACGATGCCCGCATCCAGATTCTCGAGCAGGCGATCAACCCTGTCATCGACGAGCCCGACGAGATGGCGGACACCGCACCGCGCATCATCTCGGTGCAGATCCCGGTTGACAAGATCGGTGAGGTGATTGGGCCCAAGGGCAAGATCATCAACCAGATTCAGGAAGACACCGGCGCCGACATCTCGATTGAGGATGACGGTACGGTCTTCATCGGCGCCACCAACGGTCCCGCCGCGGATGCCGCTCGCGACGCCGTGAACGCCATCGCGAACCCGCAGGTTCCCGAGGTTGGCGAGCAGTACCTCGCTACGGTCGTGAAGATCGCGTCCTTCGGTGCGTTCATCTCGCTGCTTCCCGGTAAGGACGGTCTGCTGCACATCTCCGAGGTGCGCAAGCTCGTCGGCGGTAAGCGCGTGGAGAACGTCGAAGACGTGCTCTCGGTCGGCCAGAAACTGCTCGTGCGCATCACCAAGGTGGATGACCGCGGCAAGCTCTCGCTCGAGCCAGTCAGCGAGGAAGACGACGTCCCGCACGACGCCTAAGGCTAAGGCCTAACACAGGCCCCACAGCCGTGAAGAACGCGACCCGTTCCCGAAATATTCGGGAACGGGTCGCGTTTTTTTGCCAGTGCGCTATTCCGCCGGTTGCTCGAACGTAGCCATAATGTGGCCGCGCGCGATCACGTGCTCGCGCAACATGAAGTGCACGCGGGCGGCGGTGAGGTCGGCGGGCAGATCTAAGCGCGCATCCAGTGCCTGCACGGTGAAGAAGTACCGGTGGGGGCCGTGACCGGCCGGGGGAGCAGCACCGATGAACTCGCGGCCGAGTGCCTCGTTGTACCCGAGCGCGGTGCCGGCGGGGAGATCTGCGAGGTCACCGGTGCCCACACCCTCAGCAATGCTGGTGCAATCTTCGGGCAGGTTGTAGACCACCCAGTGCCAGAAGCCCGACATGGTCGGCGCATCCGGGTCATAGGCCGTGACGGTGTAAGACTTCGCGCCAGGGACCGCGTCCCAGCTCAGCTGCGGTGACAGTGCCTCACCGCCGTGCGAGGCGCCGACGTGTGTGAGCGGCAGCACATCACCGTGGTTGAAGGAGCCAGCTCGCACTTCGAGCGGCGGTGCGTCGAATACTTGCTCGTAGGGGTCGTTCTTGGGGAGGCGGGAAGACTGCGCTTGCGTCATGGGACTCCTTTGATCAAATGCAATTCCGGATCGGACTTCATCAGCATGCCAGAGCGGCCCTGCGAGAAGCTGCAGTGGCTCGTCGGAGGCACGTCGACAGCGCTAGAAATCACGAATCACGTGCGTGCATCAGCGGGCGTCGGTGGGAAGGGGTAGGCTTTGGCACGCTATGACCACGCCGATTCAGTTGCCATTAGATCTTCCGTACCTTGACGAACAAGTAGCGGGAGGTGCAACGCTAAGGCGAACCATCCTGCCATCCGGAGTTCGTCTCATTACCGAGGATGTTCCCGGTGCCGCTTCGGCTGCGATCGGTTTCTTTGTGCCATTGGGCTCCCGTGACGAGAATGATCGCGAGTACGGCTCCAGTCACTTCCTTGAACACCTGCTGTTCAAGGGCACGCCAACGCGTTCGGCGCGTGACGTGGCTCTGGAATTCGAGCGAGTTGGTGGCGATTTCAACGCCGCCACTTCGCGGGAGCAGACTGTCTACCACGCGCGGGTGCGCGATAAGGACCTCGGCATGGCGATCGACGTGCTCAGCGACATGATCACCTCTTCGCTCTTGGAGCCAGCCGAGTTCGAGCTCGAGAGTGGCGTGATTCTCGAAGAGATCGCGATGGCGGAGGATGACCCGACTGATGTGCTGTGGGAGAAGTTTTACGAGAACTTCTTTGGCGAGCATCCGCTTGGACGCCCTATTGCGGGCACGCCCGAATCGATCCTCGCGGTCTCACGGGATGAGGTGTGGGATTTCTATCAGCGCTATTATCGGCCCGATCAGCTAGTCGTCTCTATCGCCGGTCGGGTGGACCACGAGGATGCGCTGCGACGTCTCGAGTCGGGCCTGCGCAAGGGCGGTTGGAACCTCGACACCACGGTAAGTCCGGTTGCTCGCCGAGGCGCGACCCCGGCTGTGTACGAGCGTCGTGCTCGTATCCAGTCCATTGAACGCGAGCTGGAGCAGACGCATCTGATTCTCGGCACACAGGGCATTGATGCCCGGGATGATCGACGCACGACTTTTGGACTGCTGCATCACATTCTCGGCGGCGGAATGTCCTCGCGACTCTTCCAGGAGGTTCGCGAGAAGCGGGGCCTGGTTTACTCAGTATTCTCCTTTGGTGCGAGTCACGCGGATGCCGGGGTTACCGGTGTCTCTGCCTCCTTCCTCCCCAACAAGGCGGCCGAAGCGGTCCGGGTAATTCGCGGGGAGCTCTCCAAGATCGCCGATGCCGGGGTCACAGCCGAGGAATTGGCGGATGCCCAGGGCGCAGGAGCCGGAGCCGGCGCACTCGCGCTGGAATCGATGAACGCACGGATGCATCGCCTCGCGCGAGCGGAACTTGTGCTGGGGGAGTACATCGACCTCGATGCTTCGATCGAGAGAATGCGCAGCACCTCACTCGAGGACATCCATGCGCTGGCGCAGGAAATCATGACCAAGGCAATGACCGTGGAGACCATCGGCCCCCTTACCGAGGAAGCCAAGACTGAGCTGGAGGCGCTTTAATGAGCCACTTCCTCTACCTGGTACGACACGGGGAACAGGAAAACGCCGAACACGGCATCGATGAGGGTCCGCTTTCGGAGCGCGGTCGCGCCCAGGCGCATGCAATCGGAAAGAAGCTAGCCCGGGTACCGTTTACCCGCCAGCTGACCTCGCCACTCGAGCGCGCGGTTGACACCGCCGGGATCATCGACAGCTACACGCAGGGACCCGCCTTCGAAGCATCCAATCTGCTGTTCGATTGCGTGCCTTCCTCAGGCGAGTCAGCCCCCGCGCACTATGACAGCTTCTTCTCGGGTGTCGACCCGGTCGCGATTGAGGCCGGCCAGGCCCAAATGAACGACGCGATCACAGCACTGTTCACCCGAGCTCGGGACGACGAACACACACTGCTCGTGACCCATAATTTCGTGATCGGCTATTTCGTGCGCGAACTCCTGGGCCTGCCGGAATGGAATTGGCTCACCCTCAGTACCGGGCACACCGCGTTGACGGTGCTGCGGCTGCGCACCAAACGACCTGATGAACTCAAACTCTTTGGCGACCTCTCGCACCTCGAACCCGAGGATCGCACCGGGATTAACTGGTACGCGGACGTCTAGCGAGAGGCCACCGAGCGGTACTCGCGAGGTTCAGGGCGAGGACGTCCACGCGGTACGGTAGAAGTCATGACTATTTCTGTGGCAGTTGCCGGTGCCAGTGGCCGGATGGGCACACTCATTCAACAGATCATTGCCAATAGCGAAAACCTCAAGCTTCATGCGGCTCTGACGAGCACCTCGTCACCCGAGGAAATGCTCGGCGCCGATGTGCTCATCGATGTTACTCGCATTGAGGCCTCGGAAAAGAACGTGGCTTTTGCCCTCGAGCACGGCATCAACGCCGTAGTCGGTACCAGCGGCTGGAGCCAAGAGCGACTCACCGGGCTCGAGCAGCGCATCCCCGAGGGACGCGGTGTGATTGTCGTGCCGAACTTCTCGGTGGGTTCGGTGCTGGGCACGCACCTCGCCACGATCGCCGGCAAGTTCTACGACTCCATTGAAATTCTCGAGGCACATCACGATAAGAAGGTTGATTCGCCTTCTGGCACGGCGGTGCGCACCGCCGAAGCGATCTCGGCCGCACGCGGCAGCGAACCGGTACCGCCGAACGCCGACCAGCGCTCCCG
The DNA here is from genome assembly GCF_008831155.1 of Gulosibacter chungangensis. Classification (GTDB taxonomy): domain Bacteria; phylum Actinomycetota; class Actinomycetes; order Actinomycetales; family Microbacteriaceae; genus Gulosibacter; species Gulosibacter chungangensis. Next base: position 319,363 of record NZ_WBKB01000003.1, read on the forward strand.
CGGGGAGGTTGTGGCAGGTATCCCGGTGCACGCACTTCGACTGCGCGGGGTGGTCGCCGACCAGCAGGTGATTTTCGGGGGCACCGGCGAGACCCTCACGATCCGGCACGAGACGTTTTCCAACACGGCGTACACGCAGGGTATCCAGCTCGCGCTCGAGGCAGCGACCACGGCCACGGGGTTGACGGTCGGTATCGACGGGCTACTCGGCATCGGCGCGGCTGCGTGAACCGCTGGTCCGGCGCGCGGGTAGGGGTTTATGTCCTGCTTGCGCTAATTGTGATTTACCTCTTCGCGATTGGCGGCATGGTGTGGGGGATGATCTCGAGCGGTACGCTGCTCGGCATCATCATGGGCACGGCACTCATCATCTTCCCGTTGATCGGCGTGATCTTCATTTGGAAGGACGTGCGTTTTGCGATGCGGGGGGATGCCCTGCTCGCGAAAATGGCCGCCGCCGGAGACCTCCCGGAAGACAACCTTCCAAAACAACCTTCGGGGCGTCCGGTTCGAGCGGTGGCAGACGCCGAATTTAACCGTTGGAAAACCGAGGTCGAATCCGCCCCGGAAGACTATCGAGCCTGGGCCCGACTCGCCCTGGCGTACCGCGCATCCGGCGACACCGCCCGAGCCCGGCAGGCGATGCGCAAGGCCATTGCCCTTGACGCCGGGCAAGATCCCCAACCCCCTCGAGACCGATAGGCTATTGCGGTGACAGAAGAGATTGAATTCCGTAGCGACGTAACTGTCGAACTTGTGCGCTCGCAAGCGCAAGATCGCGATGTGCTTTTTGCAGCTCGCGTGTCCACCATTGGCGAACAGAGCCGTCCGGAAGCGGACGATGCCGAAGATCTACACAAGCGCGACCGTGGACTGATTAACTTCCTGATGCGGGACCGCCATGGCACCCCCTTTGAACACAACTCGTTGACCTTCTACGTACAGGCGCCGATTTTTGTTTTCCGTGAGTTCCAGCGTCACCGCATTGCCAGCTACAACGAGGAATCGGGACGCTACCGGCAGCTGCAGCCGACCTTCTATGTGCCTGCGCCCGAGCGCAACCTGCGCCAGGAAGGCAAACCCGGCAAGTACGAGTTCTTTCCCGGCACTCCCGAACAGACTGAACTCGTCGCCGCTGAGGTTCGCGCGACATCCGAGGCCGCATATGCCAGCTATTTGAAGATGCTGGATGCGGGTGTGGCTCGTGAGGTAGCCCGGATGGTGCTGCCGCTGAACATTTACTCGTCCATGTACGTGACGATGAACGCCCGCTCGCTGATGAACTTCCTCTCCCTTCGTCGTCTCGTGCCGGGCTCGCAGTTCCCGTCATTCCCGCAGCGGGAAATCGAGATGTGTGCGGAGCAAATGGAAGCGCTTTGGGCCGAGCAGATGCCCATCACCGCCGAGGTCTTTAACACGAACGGTCGAGTTGCCCCCTAGCGTGCTTCCCGATGGACTGCCGGTACCTGCCGATGGAGCCCTTCCCGCGAGCGTGCGGGAAGGGCTTGGCGGTCGTCAATTCGGGGCATACGTGCACATTCCGTTTTGCCGCGTCCGCTGCGGGTACTGCGACTTCAACACCTATACCGCCACCGAACTCGGATCGGTCTCGCAGGAGTCCTACCCGGATGCGGTGGTCAAGGAAATCGCGCTGGCACAGCGCGTGCTCAACGATCGCGGGCACAACTCGGCCCTGAGTACCGTGTTCTTCGGCGGCGGCACACCGACGCTCCTTCCTGCCAGCGCACTCGTGGATGTGCTGGAGCGACTCCGCGATACCTTCGGCATTATTCCCGGCGCCGAAATCAGCGTGGAGGCGAACCCGGACTCCGTGGATCGCGATTATCTCGCAGAGCTTCACGCCGGTGGTGTGACGCGCGTGAGCTTTGGGATGCAGTCGGCAGTGCCGCATGTGCTCGCCACACTCGATCGCACCCATGACCCGGCTCGAGTGCCCGAGGTCGTGCAGGCGGCGAAGGACGTCGGGCTCGAAGTCTCGGTGGACCTCATCTATGGCACACCGGGGGAGAGCCTGGCGGACTGGCGGACGTCGCTGACGCAAGCCATTGCCATGGCGCCGAACCATATCTCCGCCTACGCGTTGATTATTGAGACCGGTACGGCGATTGCGCGGCAGATTCGTCGCGGTGAGATCGCCGCGGTGGATGATGATCTGCAGGCAGAGATGTATGAGTTGGCCGATGCCATGCTCGCCGAGGCTGGCTACGAATGGTACGAGCTGTCGAATTGGTCCAAGGGCGGTGCTTACCCCTCGCACCACAACCTCGCCTACTGGCGGGACACGGACTGGTGGGGTTTCGGGCCGGGCGCGCACAGTCACGTTAACGGAGTGCGCTTCTGGAATGTGAAGCACCCGGCTGCCTATGCGAATCGTCTGAATGGCGAACAGAGCCCAGCCGCGGGCTATGAGGAGCTCACCCCAGAAGAGCGTTTCGAGGAAGTCGTCCTCTTGCGCACGCGACTGCGTGAGGGGATGCCCACGAAGGATCTCCCGGGTGCGACACGAGAGAAAGTTGCGCAGCTGATCGCTGACGGTCTGGTGGAGCCAGCGGCAGCGTTCCGCGGGCAGATCATCCCCACCCTGCGAGGCCGCCTGCTCGCCGATGTGATTGCGCGCACACTGACATAGTCGGGCAAGCACCGAACCTTTACGCTTCTGGCGTGGGATCCGGCTGGATGCGCTCGCTCGCAGCGTACGCCGCGTGCTGCTTGACGCAGTTGCGGTCGAATAAACCGAAGTAGACTTAGCACTCGTACCAGAACAGTGCCAGCTGCGAGGCAGTCCTCGCCGCGCGGCCAAGTGCCCCCGAGCAATTGAGAACCGAGGTGATGTCAGTGGTGAGTGAACGCGGCCTTGACGTGCTTCGCGCCATCATTGGTGACTACGTTGAGACGAAGGAGCCGGTGGGCTCCAAACGTCTCGTGGAGCGCCACAAATTCGGGGTTTCTGCGGCAACGATTCGCAATGATATGGCGCAGCTCGAAGAGGCGGAGCTGATTGCCGCACCGCACACGTCTTCGGGCCGAATCCCTACTGACAAGGGCTACCGTGTGTTCGTTGACCGACTCTCGGGCATTCGGCCGCTGACCGCGGTGCAGCGCAAAGCCATTGAAGAATTCATGGAACGCTCGAGTGACCCGGAAGAACTGGTCCTCAAATCGGTTCGTACCCTCGCGAGCCTCACGAACTCGGTGGCGATCGGACAGCTGCCGTCGCTGCTGACGTCCTCGATTCATCGACTCGAACTCGTCTCGCTCAGCGATAAGCGCATCCTGACGGTGCTGATTACTGACTCGGGTCGTGTCGAGCAGCGCATCATTGAAATCGAACGCGAGATCAATGAAGAGATGCTCGTCAAGCTGCGACATCACTTCAATGAGACGCTCGTTGGTCGCACGCTGCAAGAGGCCGCGGGCCAGCTTGCCACACTGACAGACCCGTTCACGGGCACCGAAGAAATGGTCGCCGTGCAACTGGTCACAGCATTCATCGACCAGATGAACTCCAACCGGGAAGACCGATTGATTATTGCCGGTGCCGCAAACCTCGCCCGCACCGAACGTGACTTTTCGAGCATCCTGCCGGTGTTCGAAGCGATGGAAGAGCAGGTCGTACTGTTGAGGCTGGTTGGTGAACTCGATCTGCAGGACCACGAGGTGGCGGTGTCGATCGGGCACGAAAACGAGGAAGCCTCGTTTGAAGAGACGAGCATTCTGGCATCCGGATACATAGCCGACCGAGGTGAAGCCCGACTCGGCATCCTCGGACCCACTCGAATGGATTACCGACGTAATATCGCGGCTGTTCGCGCAGTCGCCCGTTACCTATCGCGCGTGTTCAACGACACGACCGAATAACCAAGGAGGCAGCCAGTTTTGGCAGACCACTACGAAACACTGGGCGTCAGTCGCGAAGCCTCGCAGGACGAGATTAAGAAGGCCTATCGCAAGCTTGCCCGGCAACTGCACCCCGATGTGAATCCCTCGCCGGAGGCAGAGGAGAAGTTCAAGAACGTCACCGCAGCCTATGACACCCTGTCTGACCCACAGCGTCGCCAGCAGTACGACATGGGTGGCCAAGAGGGCATGGGAGGCTTTGGCTTCGGCGACATCTTCGATGCCTTCTTCGGCGGCGGTCAGGGCGGTGGACGGGGACCTCGTTCGCGTGCGCAACGCGGGCAGGATGCGCTGATCCGCATTGATCTTGACCTCGACGAGGTGATCTTCGGCACTCACCGTGACGTAGAAGTCCAGACTGCAACCCACTGTGATGACTGCGGTGGTAGCGGTGCCGCTGCGGGCGCCTCGCCGGTGACCTGCGCGGACTGTGGCGGTACGGGTGAAATTCGCCGTCAGGTTCGTTCCATCCTGGGACCGGTGATTTCCACGTCCCCCTGTGCCACTTGCCAGGGTTTCGGCACGATCATCGAGCACGCCTGCGAAACCTGCCACGGCCAGGGCCGCGTGCGCGCTACCGTGACGATTCCTGTGGACATCCCCGCCGGTGTCGACTCGGGTCTGCGCTTGCACCTGCCGGGACACGGTGAAGCCGGCCCCGGTGGCGGCCCGAACGGTGACCTCTATCTTGAGGTTCGCGTCCGGGACCACGATATTTTTGCCCGTAATGGTGACGATCTCGAGTGCCTCCTCGAAGTGTCGATGATCGACGCGATTTTCGGCACCACTACGACGCTGCCGGGGCTTGACGGCGACGTCGAACTCGAGATCCCCGCGGGTGCCCAGTCGGGCGACGTGCTCACGATCCGCGGTCGAGGCATTACTCGGCTGCGTTCCACCCAGCGCGGTGACCTCGAGGTCACCCTGCAGGTGCGCACCCCGACCAAGCTCGACAACAAGCAAAAGGACCTGCTGAAGCAATTCGCCGAGCGTTCCAAGCACGAGGCCGGGCCCACCCTCTCGCGTGAGAAGCCCGGGCTGTTTTCGAAGCTGCGCGGAAAGTTCGGTCGCTAGTGGCGCACGCTTACCTGCAGCCCGATTGGCAGACCGCCGCGCCCGGGGATGAAATCACCGTCAGCGGTGACGAAGCTCGGCACGCGGTGAAAGTTGCGCGGCTGCGGGTGGGCGAAGAAATCACGCTGCTCAATGGTCGCGGCAGCCGGGTAGGGGGCGTTGTGACCGCCACCTCTGCCGGCGAGTTCGTCGTGCGTGCACTCGAGGATGCGGTGGCCGAACCGGCACCGAGCCCACGGCTTGTGCTGGTGCAGGGCCTCGCGAAGGGTGGTCGCGACGAGATGGCACTGCAGGCTGCGGTCGAGCTCGGTGTGGATGCGGTGGTGCCCTGGCAAGCGCAACGGTCAGTCTCAAAGTGGGTCGGCGAGAAGGCGCGAAAGAACCGAGCGCGCTGGGAGAGCATCGCTCGCGAAGCTGCCAAGCAGTCCATCCGAGCCTGGATTCCCGAGGTGCATGAGGTCGCGACCACCGCAGCGCTGGCGACGAATTTCTCGACCGGGCTGGTTCTCGCGCTCGACCCGAGCGGTGCAGTACGTCTTGGTGAAGTGCCCTTGGATGATCTCGCACCAGGGGACTCGCTGACGCTGATCGTTGGTCCCGAAGGTGGCGTTTCGGACGCAGAAATAGCGAAGTTCGAGAGCGCCGGGGCAGTCACGGTGCGCCTGGGGGAGAACGTACTGCGCACATCCACCGCGGGCCCGGCCGCAATCGCCGCGCTGTTAACGCGGCTACGTCGGTGGTGACCAGTAGAATCGCCGACATGGCCGACAGCATCTTTACCAAGATCATCAATCGAGAAATCCCGAGCGAAATCCTGTTTGAGGATGACCGCGTCATTGCGATTCGCGATATCAACCCGCAGGCTCCCGTGCACCTATTGGTGGTGCCCAAGACCGCGGCGTATGCCAATGTGAGCGAACTCGCGCAGGGTGACGCGGAACTGCTCGCGCACGTGGTGGCAATGGCGCAGCAACTCGCGAATGAGCACACCGGCGGTCAATACCGTCTCATTTTCAACACTGGAGCCGAGGCCGGCCAGACCATCTTCCACGTGCACGCGCACGTGCTCGGTGGCGACCTCGAGGAAGGCACTCTTGCCGCAATCTGATCACACTGCAGCCGAGGACCCAGCAGAACTCGAACACATTGAACGGTCCATCGTCATCGACGATGTGCCGATGGTGAATCTGCTGGGCCCGGGGGACCAAATTCTTCGCACGATAGAGCGCGAGCACCCGCGTGTGCGAGTGCTCGCGCGGGGGAACAGGCTCACGATCTCCGGGCATCGAGACGATGTGTCTCGTGCCGAATCGCTCGTGCGGGAGATCGCCGAGATGGTGAAGACGGGTACGGTGGTCGACCCGCAGGCAGTCAGCCGTTCGAACCAGCTACTCGAAACTCCCGGTGCACCGGCACCTTCTGAGGTCCTCGGCGAGTCAATCATCACCTCGCGGGGGCGGACCATTCGGCCGAAGACGCTCGGGCAAAAACGATATGTGGATGCGATCGACGAGCACTCAATCACCTTCGGGATCGGCCCGGCCGGCACCGGCAAGACCTATCTTGCGATGGCGAAGGCTGTACAGGCCCTGCAACGCAAAGAGATCGCTCGGATCGTATTGACCCGCCCCGCTGTGGAAGCGGGAGAGAACCTCGGGTTCTTACCGGGAACGCTGACCGAGAAGATCGATCCCTATTTGCGGCCACTGTTCGACGCGCTCGGTGAAATGCTTGAGCCCGACCTGGTGCTCAAGTTGATGTCGACGAATGTGGTTGAGGTGGCACCGCTGGCGTATATGCGCGGTCGCACACTCAACGATGCGTTTGTCGTGCTCGATGAAGCGCAGAACACCACGCCCGAACAAATGAAGATGTTCCTGACACGTTTGGGGTTCGGCTCCCGAATGGTGGTCACCGGGGATATCACCCAGATTGACCTTCCGAGTGGCGCTTCGGGGTTGAAGCAGGCATCGGTCGTTCTTGACGGCATCGAAGATATTCACTTCTCCACGCTCACCAGTGCGGACGTTGTCCGGCACACCCTCGTCAGCGAAATTGTCGACGCATACACAGCCCACGATGCGCGCACCCAGGCCGGGAATGAGCGGAAGAAAAGCGGAGGCCGATTTTGAGTATTGAGATCAATAACGAGTCGAATATGGCAGTCGACGAGGCCAAGATGCTGCGCCTCGCGACCCACCATTTGGATCAGCTGCGCATCCACCCCGATGCCGACCTGAGCATCGTGTTCGTCGGCATCGGCCCAATGGAAGAACTCCACGTTCAGTGGATGGATGAGCCGGGACCCACCGACGTATTGAGCTTCCCGATGGATGAGCTTCGTCCGGGCTCCATCGAACGCCAGACCCCGCCGGGCTTACTCGGCGACATCGTGGTGTGCCCGCAGGTTGCCGAAACCCAGGCGCAAGCGGCGGGCCACAGCACCGTGGATGAGATTCTGCTGCTGGTCACCCACGGCATCCTGCACCTGCTCGGTTTTGATCACGCCGAACCGGAAGAACATAAAGAAATGTTTGACCTGCAGCGCGATCTCCTCCTGAGCTTCGCGACGGCAGAAAGAAAGGCCGGTTTCCGCAAGTGACCTGGTTACTCGTGATCAGCATCCTGATTGTCCTGGTGCTGATCTCGACCTTGCTCTCGGCAGCGGAAGTTGCCCTTGAAACCCTGCCGCGTGCCGACATCGCGGATCTTGCGGAAAGCAAGCCGCGGAATCGATTCCTGCCGGGGATCGCGAACAACCCCGAGGGCCATGAGCACTCGGTGAAGTTCACCCGTGCCGGGGCTGAAACCCTCGCCACGGCCCTACTCGCGGTCTGGTTGGGAGACCAGCTCGAAAGCCTCTGGTTAGCGTTCGTGATTACCGCGGTGATCATGCTGATCGTGCACTTCTTGCTCAGTGGCTCGAGCGCGCGATCGATCGGCCGTGCCTACGCCCCGGTAACCGTTGCCGCTCTGGCCTGGTTGATCAGAGGTTCGCGGGTACTGACCGGACTCGTGGCTGATTTGTTGACCGCAATTGGCGACTCAGTGACCCCGAACAATACTTCGCGAAGCGGCTCGCTCTCGAGTGAAGAACAACTCCTTTCAATGGTGGACGAAGCCGCTGAAGACGATGTTCTCGAAGAGGAAGATCGGGAACTCATTCACTCAATATTTGATTTTTCGGATCGACTGGTCCGCGAGGTGATGGTCGCCCGCACAGACATGCTCACGGTGGATGCATCCGCCACGATAGGCGATGCGCTCACCGAACTGTTGGCTGCGGGCATCTCCCGAGCACCGATTATCGGGCGAGACAGCGACGACGTTCGGGGGATCGTCTACCAGAAGGATCTTGCCCGCGAAATGATGCAGCGGACGGCTATCGACCGCGCGAACATCGCGAGCGTGGCCCGCCCCGCAACCTTCGTGCCGGAATCGCTTGCCGCAAGTGATCTCTTGCGAAGGATGCAACGTGAGTCCACTCACTTTGCGATCGTCATCGACGAATACGGTGGCGTTGCGGGCCTGGTGACCTTTGAGGATCTCATCGAAGAATTGGTGGGCGAAATTAGTGACGAACACGATCGTGACAGTGAAGAAATCGAGCTCCTCGCGGACGGCGGTATGCGGGTCTCTTCGAGAATGTCGACCGCTGATCTCGGCGAATTATTCGACATCGAGATGGATGACGAGGACGTAGACTCAGTCGGTGGTCTGCTCTCCAAAGCACTAGGGAAGATTCCCGTGCTCGGTGATCGCGTTGTCGTGGATCAACTTGAACTCACCGCCGATCGTGTGGGGCGTCGCCACCGGGTGACCGAAGTGACCGTCCGTTTCATTGGCGGCGCTGCGAAGGATGCGCAGCTGTCGGAGCCACTGGCGGACTCTCTCACCGCGGTGCTGCATGATCGCAACGACGGCCAGGGGCGACCCACGGCCGTGCACAGCAACCGCAAGCGCAATCACGATACGACTGAGGAAGATGCAAGATGAACGAGGCAGAAACACAGCCCACAGGTGCGGAGCCCGCAGCGTATCGGGCCGGATTCGTGACCTTCGTTGGGCGACCCAATGTCGGGAAATCTACCCTCACAAACGCGCTCGTGGGGGAGAAGATCGTGATCACCTCGGATAAGCCACAGACCACGCGGCGCGCGATCCGCGGTATCGTGCATCGCCCCAACGGTCAAATCATCATTGTCGATACCCCGGGCATCCACCGGCCCCGGACGCTCCTCGGCCAACGACTTAATGACATTGTCGAGGAAGTGCTGACCGACGTGGACGTCGTTGGTTTCTGCATCCCGGCAGACGAACCCATTGGCCCCGGCGACCGAATGATTAATGAATGGCTTGACCGTGCGCCCCAAGCCAAGAAGGTCGCCCTCGTTACCAAATGTGAACTGGTCCCCAAGCCGGAAGTTGCCAAGCAGCTCATGGAGATCGAAATGCTGCGCGACTGGGACGTCATCATCCCGGTGTCTTCGACTGAGCAGATCAACCTCGAGCCGCTGATCGAAGAACTCATTGGTCTCTTCCCGGAATCCCCGCAGCTGTACCCGGATGGCATGATCACCGAAGAAACCTACTCGCAGCGCGTTGCCGAACTCATTCGCGAGTCAGCTCTGCACGGTGTGCACGATGAGCTGCCGCACTCGATCGCGGTCATGATCGAGGACATGTGGGATGAAGAAGACGAGGGCGAGGAACCCGGTCGACGCCAGATCCATGCAAATATTTATGTCGAACGGGACAGCCAAAAGGGCATCATTATTGGCAAGAACGGTCAGCGGCTGAAGAACGTGCGCCAGTTTGCGAGCAGAGCAATCACCGCGATCAGCGATCGCCGGGTTAGTCTAACGCTGCACGTAAAGGTGGCAAAGGATTGGCAACGTGACGCAAAGCAGCTTGGTCGACTCGGTTTCTAACCCGTCGCTGCGCGGCCCCAAGTGGCTTCGGCGCCTGGAGGAAGCCCAACCGCGTCACGCGCGAATTACCGACCTGATTGTCGGACTAGTGGTCATGCTCACCATTGGTCTGCCACTTTCAGTCGATCAAGACTGGCAGGTATTTTTTGACTGGCGGCTCTTAGCGAGCTGGGTGCCCTACACGATCGCCATTGTTACCCGGCGTACCCACCCGTGGCCGTCATTTCTCCTGGTGACATTTGGGTTCAATATCAAGCTGCTCGTGGGTGCCCCGCCTTCCTTCGGCGACTTGGCGCTCCTCGTAGTCTTGTTTAGCTGCGCCGCAAACGGCAGTCGATTGCGTATCTGGCTTTCCGGTATTGCCGCGGTGATGTTTCCGCTAATAGAGTCGATCTTCCTTTCGTTATTTCCGGTAAGTCTGCCGCTGTTGCGAGACTACGCGGGGAGCGGTTTCTATGGCTCCACGGCGTTCCTCGTTACCTCATTGATTTTTGCAGTGCCGCTGGTGCTGGTCACGCTCCTGGTCTGGCTGGCCGGGATGGTCCAGCGGGTGCAGATTCAAGCCCATGAACTAACCCACTCCGCAGAGCTCGCTGAAATTGAGTATCAGCGGACGCAAGAGCAGCTCATTGTTGAGCAAGAGCGAAATCAGATCGCGCGAGACATGCACGATGTGGTGGCGCACTCGCTGGCCGTTGTCGTGGCACAGGCTGACGGTGGCCGGTACCTAATGAAACGAGATCCCGTCAAAGCTGAGCCGGTTCTCGAGACAATTTCTGAGACCGCGCGCGAAGCCCTGGCGGATGTGCGCGGCCTGCTCGCGCAACTGCGTCACACGCAGGGTGAAGGACCCTCGAAGGGTATCGATGATATTCCTGCCGTCCTCGACAGAATTCGCGCCGCCGGGCTGCGTCTGGATTTGAAGGTAATTGGGGTACGGCAACCCATTGGCGCGATTGCCGAACTCGCGGTGTATCGCGTGGTTCAAGAAGCACTTACCAACGCGCTCAAATACGGTGACCGCAAGAGCGTGACCTATCTCGAAGCCCGATGGGAAGACACGCTGCGCATCATCGTGCGAAACCGGATCGCCGATGTGCCAAAGATTAAGGCTGGCGGTGGCCACGGGTTGATCGGAATGCGGGAACGTTTGCTTGCCGTGGGCGGTGATACCTCCGCGGGACTCGAGGGCTGCGAGTGGGTGGTGCGGGCAGAAGCGCCCTACATATCGCCTGCCACCACTCTGGAATGCGATCTGCCGAGCGACCCCGGGGCCTACGTCACTGGGGAGCATCCTCCGGTGCGCGAAGCCCTGCATCATTCGGTGTCGAGTCCGCCTATATCGCAATCAGAAGAGGCGCCTCAGATTCCTTTGCAGCACACCCAACCTATTGTTGATGACGTAACCGTGCCCCGCGCACCGAGCCAGAAATGAGCATCCCGTGAACACCACCACCGAAACCAGCGCCCCGATTCGAGTCGCTCTCGTTGATGACCAGCAGCTCTTCCGAGGCGGCATTCGGATGCTCGTAGAGAGCCAGCCCGATATGAAATTCGTCGCCGAGGCCTCGGATGGAGTCGAAGCGGTGCGTCTTGCGCAGGCAGCAAAACCCGATGTCATTTTGATGGATGTGCGGATGCCGGTGATGGACGGCCTGGAAGCAACTCAGCAAATTATCGCGCGCGGCCTTGACACCCGCATCCTCATTCTCACCACCTTCGACCTCGATAAGGCAGTCGCAAAAGCGGTGGCCGCAGGAGCCTCGGGCTTCGTACTCAAGGACGCCGATCCGGAGTTCTTGCTCGCCGCGATCCGCACCGTGCACTCGGGCTCCGAAGTATTTGCCGCGCAGGCTACTGCGGACTTGATTCGACGCTTTTCGCAGTCCCCAAACCGCCTCGGCGGGGAACCGGAAGAATTCAAGGCGCTCACCGAACGGGAACGTGAGATGTTCTTCCTTGCCGCGAAGGGTATGTCGAACGGTGAAATCGCAGCACAGGAGTTCCTCTCGGAAGCCACCGTGAAGACCCACATTTCCCGAATCCTTGCGAAACTTTCGCTGCGCGACCGCGTGCAATTGGTCGTCTTCGCATACGAGCACGGGCTGCTCTAGCGCTCCGTACTCGAGGGTGACAACCACTCACGTTTGATCATCCTGATGGATGATGCGGCTTCCCTATGCCTGCCGACGTAACCTAAAGTGCTTCTCTTTACTGTTGAGGCATGTCCGCGCCGCTTCTATCACCACGCTCGCTGGGTGGTTCGGGGACGGATCTTCAGGTTTCTGGGCTGTACCGAAGCGGCATTGCGCCACTCATTGATGCGAGCTTCACGGCGGCGGCTGGGGAGCTCACGGTCTTGTATTCACAAGACACTTCGGGTCAGTCGCTGCTGCGTGCGGCAATCGGTATTGATCCGGTGGAGCGTGGCGACAGCGCACTGCAAGGTTGCCGTCTTTCGCGAACGGCGCAGGAAGCTAATTCGCTCACCCCACTGCAGGCGGGCATCCTGACCCCGAAGCCGTACTCGCTCGCTGGGCAAACGGTGGATAGCGCAATCGGGCAGTGGCTTGATCAGGCTCCGGAGCTGGACCGACAAGCGCGCATTCGACGCGTGGGGGAGTCACTTGGCTTTGGTGGTTTAGGAACTGCACCGGTGGCGAATCTGCCGCTAGCACTGCAACACCGAGTGGCAATCGGCCGTGCGCTCGCACCGGCACCGGCGATGATTGCGGCTGAGAATCCGTTCGCGCAGCTGCCCATTCGCGAGCGCAATATGCTCGAAGGACTCCTTCGAGTACTGGCAGCTGACTACGGCCTGCCAGTGGTGTACGCGGCCGCAGAAGCGAGTAGCGCCACCCGTGCCCATCACGTGGTGCAAGTGGTCGGCGGTCGCGTTGTGGCACAACTGCACGGTTGGTCTGAAATCCAGCGCGTCTTTAGCGAAAATCAGCAGTAGGAAGCCGGTACCAGAACCTCAGCACTAGGAGCTTGGAGCACCGGCGGATTTGACGGCGGACATTGCATACAGGTCATTGCCAGGTTCTAACGGTGCTACTCTTGACCCATGCTCGTTTTCGGCACTCTCCTCCTTCTGTGCCGCGACGAGGCTTAGCAACTAAGCCTTCCTCGTCGCGGAGTTCGGTGTTGGCTTAGCCACTGAAACACACAAAACAGGAGCACTCCGAAAATGGAAAACCGTCAGAAGCCCTCGAACATGCCAATCGACCGCTACGTGTCGTACGACAAGCTGTTCAACACAAAGCTTCCCGACCGCACGTGGCCCGACAAGGTCATCACCGAGGCACCTCGCTGGTGCGCCGTCGACCTGCGTGATGGTAATCAGGCGCTGATTGACCCGATGTCGCCCGAGCGGAAGATGGTCATGTTCGACCTGCTGGTTCGGATGGGTTACAAGGAGATCGAGGTCGGATTCCCTTCGGCAAGCCAAACCGATTTTGATTTCCTCCGTCGTCTGATCGACGAAGAGAAGATCCCCGAGGATGTCACGATTCAGGTGCTGACACAGGCGCGCGAGCACCTGGTGAAGCGCACCTACGAGTCGCTGCGCGGCGCGAAGCGCGCGATCGTGCATCTCTACAACTCCACCAGCACCCTCCAGCGCGAAGTGGTCTTCCGCCAAGACCGCGAAGGCATCAAGCAGATTGCACTTGAAGGCGTGCGCATGTGCAAGCGCTTCGAAGATCTGGCTCCGGGTACCGAGATTTACTACGAGTACTCGCCCGAAAGTTTCACCGGCACAGAACTCGATTACGCACTCGAGATCTGCAACGCCGTTACCGAAGCCTTCGACCCCTCGCCGGAGCGCAAGCTCATCCTCAACCTGCCATCCACCGTGGAAATGGCAACCCCGAACGTCTACGCGGACATGATCGAGTACATGCACCGTAACCTCGATCGACGCGACTCGATCATCCTGTCGCTGCACCCGCACAACGACCGCGGCACCGCAGTGGCCGCAGCCGAGCTCGGCTATATGGCAGGCGCGGATCGAATCGAAGGCTGTCTCTTCGGCAACGGTGAGCGCACCGGTAACGTCTGCCTCGTCACCCTAGGCGTGAACCTCTTCACGCAGGGCGTGGACCCGCAAATCGATTTCTCGAACATTGACGAGATTCGCCGCACCGTGGAGTACTGCAACCAGCTCAAGGTCGGCGAGCGTCACCCCTGGGGTGGCGACCTCGTGTACACCGCGTTCTCGGGTTCACACCAGGACGCCATTAAGAAGGGCTTTGAAGCACTCGACGTCAAAGCCGAAGAGCAGGGCAAGGTCGCAGACGACATCGAATGGGAGGTACCGTACCTGCCCATCGACCCGCGCGACCTCGGCCGCACCTATGAGGCGGTGATCCGGGTCAACTCCCAGTCTGGTAAGGGTGGCGTGGCCTATCTGCTCAAGGAACACCACAATCTCGATCTGCCCCGTCGCCTGCAGGTGGAATTTTCGGGCATCGTGCAGCAGCACACTGACTCGGAAGGTGGTGAGGTCACCGCGGATGAGATCTGGAACCAGTTCATCCATGAGTACCTGCCTGCCGAGCAGGTAGAGGACAAGTGGGGCCGGCTGGAAATTTTCGGCACGCGCACCCAGACCGAAATGGACGGCACTACCGTGCTCGACGTGAAGCTGCGCGTGGCGGATGAGACCCGTGAGATTTCCACGGCCGGTAATGGTCCGATTGACGCCTTCCTGAAGGCACTCGAGGGCAAGGGGTATGAGGTGAAGCTCTACGACTATGTCGAGCACACGCTCTCGGCCTCGGGGGATGCGCTCGCTGCAGCGTATATCGAACTCGAAACCAATGGTCAGCGCCTGTGGGGTGTCGGAATTGACCCCGATATTTCGAACGCCTCGCTCAAGGCAATCGTGTCCTCGGTAAACCGAGCCTTGCGTAACACCGCAAAGTAATTCCGCAAAGCAGGTTACGTGGCAGCACAGCGGTCCTATGGCGACGAGGTCGTTGTGCTGCGCACGACACAACTCGGGGAGGCCGACCGGATCCTCACACTCTTCGGGCGCGAGCGCGGCAAGATCCGCGCCGTCGCCCGAGGCGTGCGCCGCACCACTTCGAAGATGGGTGGCCGACTCGAGCCTTTCGCCGTGGTGGATGCGCAGCTCTACTCAAAAAATCCCGAAGATCGGTCTCGGCTCGAGACGGTCACGCAAGCGGTAACGGTCGAGAGTTTCACCGAGGCGATCATCGCCGACTTCGAGCGGTACGCCGCGGCCAGTGCGATGGCCGAATCTGTGGACGAGATCATCGACGCGGAACCCGCACCGCTGCAATACGCGCTGCTGATTCAAGGGCTGCGCTCGCTCGCAGGTGCCGAACGGGATCCGTTACTGGAGCTCGGCTCCTATCTGCTGCGTTCGCTTTCACTCGCGGGCTGGGAGCCGAGTTTCAATGAGTGTGCCCGGTGCGGTGAACCTGGGCCGCATGCGCGAGTTTCCTTCGCCGCCGGGGGAGCGGTCTGTGCATCCTGTGGCCCCAGTAGCGGTGCCACCACGGCCGCGCATATCGACACCATGCGCCTGCTATGGGCATTACTCGCGGGAAACTGGCGCGTCGCCCTGGCGAGCGATGCCGAAACCCGCGCCGATGCATCCAGAATCGTGAAGGCCTATACGAACTACCATCTCGACCGTCCGCTGCGGTCATTTGCCGCGGTGGATGAAGCCTGGCGAATGCGCGGCGCTGCGGGAACGTAATCTATTCCTATGCCTAACCCAAGCTCCTCCGTGTTCAAGCCCCTGGACTGGACTGGAATTACCCCGCCCGATTTTCCCGCCTCAGCCGTGCCCAAGCACGTGGCGATCGTGATGGATGGCAACGGCCGCTGGGCGAACCGCCGGGGTCTCCCTCGAACCGAAGGGCACCGTGCCGGTGAGGAAGCCCTGCTCGACGTGGTGGCCGGGGCCGTACAAGCCGGGGTTCAGCACCTATCCGTCTATGCCTTTTCGACCGAGAATTGGAAGCGTTCGGTGGAAGAAGTCCGATTCTTGATGGGCTTTAATCGCGAGGTGCTGCATCGGCAGCGGGATCAACTCAACGAGTGGGATGTCCGCGTGCGCTGGTCTGGCGCCGAGCGGCGGCTCTGGAAAAGCGTCATCAAGGACCTCAAAGCGGCCGAGGAACTTACCCGCAATAACACCACGATGACGCTCAATATGTGTGTGAACTACGGCGGGCGTGTTGAAATCGTCGAGGCAGTCCAGCAGATTGCGGCGGAGGTCGCCTCGGGCCGCATCAAACCCGACCGAATCCGCGAGCACACGATTGCAAAGTATCTCTACCAACCGGAGCTGCCGGACGTAGACCTGTTTATTCGTTCCTCAGGGGAGCAGCGCACCTCAAACTTCTTGCTCTGGGAATCGGCCTATGCGGAAATGGTGTTCCTCGACACGCTGTGGCCCGACTTCAGCCGGCAGGACCTCTGGCACGCGATTGGTCTCTATATCGACCGGGACCGACGCTTTGGTGGCGCCATCGACAAACCCTCGCCGATGTCGGAAACCGCTGACTAATCTCGTAACACTGCGACCGGTTGGTGCGACACTATTGCATCCATTCTGCTTTACTGGACGCCGTGCAACTATTAAATTTACTCTCGGAAGCACCCAGTAAGTACCTCGAGATCGATGTCGGTCATCGCGAGCTTCACGCGGCGGTGGCGGCCGGGCAATCACCGGACACGGTGATCTACACGGAGTTCGAACCCGTTTACACGGCGGGGAGCAGCACCTCGGACGAAGACACTCCGGATAAGTCGGTGCCCATCGTGCGGATCGATCGTGGTGGCTCGGTGACCTATCACGGTCCCGGACAGCTGGTTGCGTATCCGATCATTCACGTTCACGGTCGACAGGATGTGGTTGCCTACGTGCGGGCGCTCGAGCAAGCGGTCATCGAAATGGTCGCCGAACTCGGCATTGCCACCGAACGTGTCGATGGCCGCTCGGGTGTCTGGCTGCGAACGCAGGGAACGCCCGATAGAAAACTCTGCGCGATCGGAGTTCGCTTCGCGAAGCGCACCACGATGCACGGGCTGGCGCTAAATGTCAGGACCGATCTACGCGACTTTGAGTGCGTGGTGCCCTGCGGGCTGCGCGACGCGGGCGTGATTTCGCTGGCAGAACTCGGAATCGAGCTGACCGTGGCGGAGGCAGCCGAACTCCTGCATCCACACCTGGAGCGCGAACTCGCGCGCTTCCGAGACCCCAAGGAAGTGGCCACCGAACGCGCGGTGGCCGAAGCCTTTACGCCGACCTTGCTGGCCTAAGGCGAGTAGGCAGACGGAACGAACAGGAAGAGGGAGAGAATGAGCGTGCCAGCACCAGAGGGTCGAAAGCTACTTCGCATTGAGGCGAAGAACATGCAGACCCCAATTGAGAAGAAGCCTGATTGGATCCGCACCCGAGCCACCGTCGGTAAGGAGTATCAAGACGTACGTCGCCTTGCGCGCCAGAGCGAATTGCATACGGTTTGTGAAGAGGCAGGTTGCCCGAATATCTACGAGTGTTGGGAGGATCGCGAGGCAACCTTCCTCATCGGCGGTGATCAGTGCACCCGCCGCTGCGACTTCTGCATGATCGCGACAGGAAAACCCGTCAGCTACGACCGCGACGAGCCACGCCGCGTCGCCGAATCGGTACGCGAACTCGGGCTGCGCTACGCGACCGTCACGGGGGTTGCCCGGGATGATCTGCCGGATGGCGCATCCTGGCTCTACGCCGAAACGGCACGGCAGATTCACGCGCTCAATCCCGGCACCGGAGTCGAGTTGCTGGTGGATGACTTCCGTGGCGGCAGCGGTGCGATTGAAACCGTCTGTGAAGCGACGCCCGAAGTATTCGCACACAATCTCGAGACCGTGCCGCGAATTTTCAAGCAGATTCGCCCGGCCTTTCGCTATGACCGCTCACTCGAGATGCTCGCGCGAGCGAGCGAACTCGGCATGATCACCAAATCGAACCTCATTCTTGGCATGGGGGAGACCCGCGAAGAAATTGCATCCACCATGCGGGACCTGCGAGACCGAAACGTGGACATTCTCACCTTGACCCAATACCTGCGGCCCTCGAAGCTGCATCACCCGATTGACCGCTGGGTGAAGCCGCAGGAGTTCATCGAGCTCTCCGAGTACGCGCGGGAACTTGGCTTCGCCGGCGTCATGGCCGGGCCGCTGGTGCGTTCCTCATATCGCGCGGGAAGACTTTGGGCACAGGCAATGCAGGCCAAGGGGCGGCAGGTACCGGATGCGCTGGCTCACCTTCGCGACACCACGCCGGCTTATCAGGAGGCAAGTTCAATCCTCGCGCGGCGGCCCGAACTTGCGCTGGAGCGGTAGACTGGGACGTTGATTGTCACGGCCTGCAGCCAGCAGGCCCTCACCCACAATGCCCAGGAGTGTTCTTTAGATGGCAGCCTCGAAGCTCGACCAGGTAATCGCTCTCGCGAAACAGCGAGGATTCGTGTACCAGGCGGGTGAAATCTACGGCGGTTCGCGTTCCGCCTGGGACTACGGCCCCCTCGGTGTTGAGCTCAAGGAAAACATTAAGCAGCAGTGGTGGCAGACCTTCGTGCGCGGCCGCGCCGACATGGTCGGACTCGACTCCTCGATCATCCTCCCGAAGGCAGTCTGGGAAGCCTCCGGGCACGTGGAAACCTTTACCGACCCGCTCGTTGAATCGCTGCACACGCACAAGCGCTATCGTGCCGACCACCTCATCGAGGCCTACGTCGCAAAGCACGGTAAGGAGCCCGAAAACGGTCTCGCCGATATCCGCGATCCGGAAACCGGTCAGGAAGGCAATTGGACCGAACCGCGCCTGTTTTCGGGCCTGGTAAAGACCTACCTCGGTCCGGTGGATGACGCGGCGGGCCTGCACTACCTGCGTCCCGAAACCGCGCAGGGTATTTTCGTGAACTTCATGAACGTGCTCACCACGGCGCGGAAGAAGCCACCATTCGGTATCGGCCAGGTCGGTAAGGCCTTCCGCAACGAAATCACCCCGGGCAACTTCATCTTCCGCACCCGCGAGTTTGAACAGATGGAGATCGAATACTTCGTCAAGCCTGACGAAGCGGGCCAGCACTTCGACTCCTGGGTTGAGGCGTGCCTCAACTGGTTCTACGACCTCGGTATAAATCCCGAAAACATCCGCCAGTTGGATGTTCCGGAGGACGAGCGCGCGCACTACTCGGAGCGCACCATCGACTTCGAGTACCGCTTCGGTTTCCAGGGCGGCGAGTGGGGCGAACTCATGGGGATCGCCAACCGTACCGACTTTGACCTGTCCTCCCACACGAAGGCCTCGGGCGAAGAGCTCAGTTTCTTCGACCAGGCTGCGGGCGAGCGGTTCACCCCGTACGTGATTGAACCTTCCTTCGGGCTTACCCGCTCGCTGATGGCCTTCCTCGTGGACGCCTACGCGGAAGACGAAGCACCCAACGCCAAGGGGGGTGTCGACAAGCGTAAGGTGCTTCGCCTCGACCCCCGCCTGGCACCGAACAAGGTTGCGGTCCTGCCGCTGTCACGCAATGAGAAGCTCACGCCGCTCGCCAAGGAAGTTGCCGACGAAATCCGCAACGGCGGTCGCTGGAACATTGACTTTGACGACGCCGGTGCGATCGGTCGTCGTTACCGCCGTCAGGACGAGATCGGTACTCCCTTCTGTGTCACCGTTGACTTCGATTCGCTCGAGGACCGCGCAGTTACCGTGCGCGAACGTGACACCATGCAGCAGGAGCGCGTCTCGATTGATCGACTCTTCGGCTACCTGGCCGAACGACTGCGCGGCTGCTAACGAGCTGAATCACCACTGCAGGAGCATATGAGCACTACGCTTTCACCTACCGCCGCCCCGGCGCTCAAGATCGGTCCGATCGAGATCGCCTCACCGGTCGCGCTCGCGCCAATGGCGGGCATTACCAATGAGGCATTCCGTCGACTCTGTCAGGAGTACGGCGCGGGCCTGTATATCACCGAGATGGTGACGACTCGCGCGCTCGTGGAAAAGAACCCCACGGCGCTGCGACTGATTCGTCACCATCCCGAAGAGCAGATTCGTTCGATCCAGCTCTACGGCGTCGACCCCAAAATCGTCGGCGACTCGGTGGCAATGCTGGTGGATGAAGACAAGGTCGACCATCTCGACCTCAACTTCGGTTGCCCGGTGCCCAAGGTGACCAAGCGCGGTGGCGGTAGCGCCCTGCCGTGGAAACGCGACCTCTTCGAAGCGATCTGCACCGAAGCGGTTCGCCGCGCGGGGGATGTCCCCGTGACGGTGAAAATTCGTAAGGGCATCAACGAAGAGCTCGAGACCTACCTCGAAAGCGCTCGCATTGCCGAGGGCGCGGGTATTGCCGGAATCACCCTGCACGCCCGCACCCTCGAGCAGCAGTATTCGGGGAAGGCCGACTGGGCCTCGATCGCGCGGCTGAAGGAAGCAATCACCTCGATTCCGATCCTCGGTAACGGTGACGTATTTGAGGGTGAGGATGGCGTCCGGATGGTCCGGGAAACCGGATGCGACGGTATCGTCGTCGGCCGTGGTGTGCTCGGCCGTCCCTGGCTCTTTGCCGACTTGGAAGCTGCCTTCGCCGGCCGTCCCGAACGGGCACAGCCGGGCCTTCGTGAGGTTGGCGCGGCCATGATTCGGCATGCCGAGCTCCTCGTCGATTTCTTTGAAGATGAGTTCTACGGTTGCCGCGACTTTCGTAAGCACGCCGCGAATTACTTCAAGGGCTACCCGGTCGGTGGTGATGTCCGGCGAGCCTTCGCGCTCATCGAGAGCCTGGATCAATTGCGTGAACTCGTATCGCAGCTGCCGGATGAACCCTGGCCCGGGTCGAGCGCCATGGGCCCGCGTGGGCGCGCCGGTTCGCCGCGGCGCGCTGCGCTACCGCAGGGCTGGCTCGCTTCTCGCACCATGAGCACGGCCGACACGGATGACATCGCCGGCGCCGAGCTCGATATCTCTGGAGGCTAGGCGACGTGACCTTCGCGACCCTCGGCATCCCTGCACCGAAGTATGAAGCGGCAGACGCCGAGCGATTCCTACCCGAGCACCACGAGAATCGCAACCGCTCCGAGTTCGCGCGGGACCGCGCCCGGTTGCTGCACTCATCCGGCTTGCGGCGACTGTCGCAAAAAACGCAGGTGCTCTCACCGACCTCGGGAGTGGACTTCGCCCGTAACCGCCTAACCCACTCCCTCGAGGTGGCGCAGGTGGGCCGGGAGATTGCGGGCGTGCTTGACCTCGACCCGGATGTGGTTGACACCGCCTGCCTCGCGCACGATATCGGCCACCCGCCGTTTGGTCACAATGGCGAGCGGGCGCTGTCAGAGTGGGCCGCGGATATTGGCGGCTTTGAGGGTAATGCCCAGACGCTCCGACTGATTAGCCGCCTGGAACCCAAAGTGATCGGTGAGGACGGGCGCACCTACGGGCTGAACCTCACCCGCGCCTGCCTCGATGCATCCTGCAAATACCCGTGGGACTACGCGGCGGCACAGACCAAGGGCACGCGCAAGTTCGGGTTCTATCAGGACGACCGCGAGGTGTTCGAATGGCTGCGGCAGGATGCGCCGGAAGACCGAAAGTGCATCGAGGCGCAGGTGATGGATCTCGCGGACGATATCGCCTATTCGGTGCACGATCTCGAGGATGCTGTGGTCGAAGGTTATATTCCACTCGAAGAGATCGAATGGCCGGAGAACCGCGAGGCAATTCTCTATAACGCCGTTGAGTGGTCCGGCGACGCCTTCAGCCAGGAAGAGATGGCCCAGGCACTCGAACGGCTCACCGCATCCGCGTATTGGGTCCACGAATATGACGGCACGATGCGCAGCCAGGCAGCGCTGAAGAACCTTACCTCGCAGTTGATCGGCCGGTTTGCCCAGTCCTCAACCCACGCCACGCTCGAGCACTACGGTAAGGATGCGCGGCTCACTCGGTTTGCCGCGGATGTGATCATTCCGCGCGAAACCGAGGCGGAGATCGCGCTGCTGAAGGGGACCGTATCGGGCTTTGTGATGTCGCTACCGACTCGTCAACCCGTGTATGCGCGTCAGCGGCGGCTGCTGACCGAACTGCTGGATGGGCTGTGGACCACGGGGGAGCGCTTCCTCGATGAGGCCTACACCAGGCTCTTCCGTGAGGCGCCCGATGATCACGCCAAACGGCGCGTCATCGTCGACCAGGTGGCTTCGCTCACCGACCAATCGGCGCTCACTCTCCACAGTAAAGTCATCGGCGCCCAGCAGCAGTGGTAACGGCGTAGGATTCGGATCATGGCGCGTATCCGGAGATCTGACATTGATGAGATTCGTGCTCGCACCAACATCGAAGACATCGTCGGCGAATATGTCACGCTGAAGTCTGCCGGTGTGGGCTCGAAAAAGGGGCTGTGCCCGTTCCATGATGAGCGCACGCCCTCTTTCCACGTGCGCCCGCAACTGGGCTTTTACCACTGCTTTGGTTGCGGGGAGTCGGGCGACGTCTTCACCTTCCTGCAGAAGATGGACCACGTCACCTTCGTGGAATCGGTCGAGCGTCTCGCTGGCAAGCTCGGCTATCAACTCACCTATGAGGATGGTGGGGAGGCGCCAGACCACTCCAAGCGGGTGCGGCTGCTCGCGGCGACGGCAGAAGCAGAGAAATTCTTCCAGAATCAGCTCGCCCGGCCCGAGGCACAGCCCGCGCGTGATTTTCTCGGCGGACGTGGGTTCGACCCTGGCGCGGCGACCCGGTTCGGGGTCGGCTTTGCGCCACAGTCCTGGGATGCGCTGACCAAGCACCTGCGGGCCCAGGGTTTTTCGCTGCAGGAAATGCAGGATGCGGGGCTCGTGTCGACCAATGAGCGCGGCTCGAGCTATGACCGCTTCCGTGGCCGGGTCATCTGGCCCATTCGGGACACTTCCGGTCAAACCGTTGGGTTCGGTGCCCGGAAGCTCCTCGAGGAAGACAAGGGGCCGAAGTACCTCAATACTCCAGAGACTGAGATCTACCACAAGTCGCGGGTGCTGTACGGGCTCGACCTCGCGAAGAAGGACATCGGCCGCAACCACGAGGTCGTCGTGGTGGAAGGCTATACCGACGTGATGGCTGCCCACCTTGCGGGTGTCACCACCGCGGTGGCCACCTGTGGCACGGCCT
The DNA here is from genome assembly GCF_008831155.1 of Gulosibacter chungangensis. Lineage (GTDB taxonomy): Bacteria > Actinomycetota > Actinomycetes > Actinomycetales > Microbacteriaceae > Gulosibacter > Gulosibacter chungangensis. The sequence continues at coordinate 342,469 of NZ_WBKB01000003.1, forward strand.
TCGGCGTTGACCACATCAAGGTCCTCCGACGCATCATGGACGATGAGTCGCACCGGGGACGAGTGATCTTCAATTTCGACCCCGATGAGGCCGGGCGCAAGGCCGCGATGCGGGCCTTCGCCGAGGAGAACCGCTTCGTAGCGCAGACCTTCGTGGCCGTCGCTCCCGACGGGTTTGACCCCTGCGACCTGCGCCTGCACCGAGGTGACCAGGCGGTGCGAAGCATGGTCGAGCATCCGCAACCGATGTACGAATTCGTGATCCGGGAGCAGCTGCGCGCCCATAATCTGCGTACCGCAGAAGGCCGCGTTGCCGCGTTGCGGGAAGCCGCACCGATCATCGTGGGTATCCGCGACCGGGCGCTGCGCCCCGAATATGAGCGGCAGCTTTCGGGCTGGCTCGGCATGGACCTCGAGCAGGTACATGCCGCGGTGGCCAGTGCCGAACGTCAATTGCAGCGGGCCGCCAGCGACTACCCGCCGGATTACCACCCGGAAGAAATGGATGCGGCGGGCGGCTATACGGTGCCTGCGGTGCGGATGGGCGACCTGCCGAATGATCCCGTGACCAGGCTTGAGCGGGATACGCTTTCGGCGGTGTTGCAGTACCCGAAAATGCTCTCGGATGCGCAACTCAATAACGTGCTCGACGCCGAGTTTTCCGACGCCACGCTCGCGATCGTACGGGATGCGATGATCGTCACTCAATCGGATCTCGGTACCCCGCAGTGGTTGCCGCGGGTGCAGGAAGAAGTGCCGAGCTCATTTATGCCGCTATTGAATGACCTCTCAATGGCGCCGCTACCCGCGGGGTCGGGCCCGGAGCAGGTTGCCGCCTACGTTCGGTCGATGGCGGCGGCGCTGGTCGAGCGAGACCTGCTGCATCGCCGGGCCGAACTCCTCGGTGAGCTGCGCCGTACCGACATCGAAACCGATCCGCTGCGGCATCGGGAACTCAGCGAAAAACTGGTGGATGTCGAGCGGCGTAAGCGGGACATTCGCGAGAGCCTCGAACAGCAGGTTTGACCGGGTCCGTCTGGAGTCGCAACTGGGTGCCTGTGCAGTGTGAACCCGGGAAGTTCAAGACCGAGCCCCGCTAGGCTGATCGCCATGGGTTCCAGCGCGATTGGTGAGTTACAGGTCGATTCTTCTGCGGGTGACGCGGCCTCAGAACATGACGGTGTTGTGCGCACGCAAGATCTTTCGATTTCTTTCGGGCCGCAACTCGGGGCGGATGATCGACGCGTGCTCTCGGGTGTCACCATCGACCTGCCTCGAGGAGGCATTCTCGGCATCGTCGGCGCATCCGGGAGTGGCAAATCTTCACTGGGGCGAGTGCTGTCGGGGCGGTCGATGCTGCGTGAGAAGGAGCTCGACTGGCCCTGGATCTCCGGCGGAGACGCCAGCGTTGCGGGGATCAACCTGCGTAAGCCCACCCGTGATGACCGACGGCGTCTGACTGTGGAAGTTGGTTATCTCGCGCCCGAATCGGGGGACCGACTGCGCAATGACCTGACGGTGGCAGAGAATATCGCTGACCCGGTGCTTCGTCGTGACCGCGAATTTGATCGGCGTGCGCTCGGCCGTGCCGCCGCGATGCTGATTGACGCCGTGGATCTTGAACTCGGCATCCTGAACCGATTTCCTTTTGAACTCAGCCGCGGTCAACGACAGCGCGTCGCTTTCGCTCAGGCCTTGATCGTCGAACCCAAAGTGCTGATCGTGGACGAACCCACGCAGGGCGTGGACATCTTTGCGCAGCCCGCCATCATGTCGCTGTTGGAGCGGCTGAATCGGGTCCGCCAAATGAGCATCGTGGTGATCAGCAATGAACTTGGCACGGTGGAGCGTCTGACCGATGAAGTGCTTGTGTGCCATCGCGGATTCGTGATTGCACAGGGGAATATCGATGCGGTGCTGTGCAACGCAACCGACCCGTACTTGATCAAAATGCGGGAGGCAAGAGAATTTGCCCGTACGCCGGTTCCCGGCAGCCTGCCAGCGGAAATGAACGCGGCGGTCGACCGAGTGGTCGGAGGATTGTTCCCGGACCCCGAGGCGGAAGCAGAGGCCGCCCGCGCGGAGGCTGAGGCCGAGGCACGACGACGCTTGCTCGAGAACCGACCGGAGTTCGCTCGGTTCCAGAGTCAAGGTGCTGCGGCTGAGGATGCGGATACAGATGACTTGGATGCAACTGACGGGGTAGACGTGGATGTCGAAGATGCAGACACGGAAGACGTGCATGCGGATGACGTGGACGATGGGACTGAGACGGATGTCGCGGTCGAAGACAACACTGAGGCAGCGACAAAAGCTGCGGAGGAGGAGAAGTGAGCGAGTTTTCGCATCGAGAGGTGCTGGCGCAGCAGGCAACCCGGCTGCGCGGCGATGAGCGCCCGCAGCCGGGAGAAATAGCGATCCTGCCGGTGCCGGCAAGCGGCGAGCCCGTCGAGATGGAACCGGTTCGAGCGGCCGGGGGAGTCGTCGCGCCGCTTTCGGACGCCACTCGCGGCCTGATTTACACGACCACACGGGATGTCGACACGCTAGTAGCGGCGCTGGATGCGCATCCCGGTATTGGCTGGGTGCAGCTACCGTTTGCCGGGATTGACGCGTTTGGGAAGGCGATTGTGCCCGCGGCGGAACGGGGCGTGGTGTTTACCTCGGCGAAGGGAGCCTATGCCCAGCCGGTGGCGGAGCACGCGCTGATGCTGACGCTCGCGTTGCAGCGACAGCTGCCACTGCGGCTGCGGGCAACTTCCTGGGGCAAGTCTTCGGGGCTGTCGCTCTATGGTGCGAATGTGGTGATCGTGGGGGCCGGGGGCATTGCGCTCGAGTTCCTGCGGTTGCTGGAACCGTTCGGTGTGACAAGCACCGTGGTGCGTCGAAGCGCAGACCCGGTTGCGACTGCCGACCGGACCGTCACCACCGCCGAACTCGATGAGGTGCTGCCTCAGGCTGACGTTGTGATGCTGGCGGCCGCGAGCACCGAGGAAACGCGGGCGCTGATTGACGCACAGCGGCTCGAAAGCATGAAGCCCACTGCGGTGCTGGTGAACATCGCGCGCGGCCCGCTGGTGGACACAGACGCCCTCGTGGCGGCGCTTGATGCCGGATCCATCTACGGCGCCGGCCTCGACGTGACCGATCCCGAGCCGCTCACCGCCGACCACCCGCTGTACTCCCACGAGCGCTGCATCGTGACGCCACACACGGCAGACACCCCGGAGATGGTGCGTCCGCTGTTGGATCGGCGGATTCAGGACAATGTCCGCGCCTTCCTCGAAACGGGAGAATTTGTGGGCCTCGCCGATCCAAGAATCGGCTACTAGTGTCCGTTTGAGGTCATGCGGATCACATGGAATTACACTGCTGTGATCCGCATGATTTCAACCGACACGCGGGAGTCGCTCGCTCGATTTTACTTCCATGAAAAGTTCGGGCTATAGTTATCGAGTTGTCATCCCCGATAGCTCAACGGCAGAGCAGCCGGCTGTTAACCGGCAGGTTGTTGGTTCGAATCCAACTCGGGGAGCCAATACAAAAGTCCGGATCTGGAAACCCAGATCCGGACTTTTATTTTTCTCGCGTACCGCGGCGAAGGGTGCGAATTTGAAGGCCTGCATAAGACATGTCGTATCACCTCGCCACATTTGTTACGACAAATTGCGGTGATTTACGGCCGTGACGCTCCGTATCGCGATGTGACGGCGGACCATCGACTCCGGTACCGCATCCGGAATATCTTCCTTTCTCACCGGGACTACCGAAGAAAGGCCACGCCATGTCGATCACGAGCGCCGCACCGGCGAACGTTGAGACTGCAGACCCGCAGTCCGCCGAAACCAAGCTTGCAAATCTGCTCCAGGACCTCCGCGAGCGCCTGCCGGAACTCGAAATCCACGAGCCATCGGCAGCCACGCGGAAGTACGGGGTGGACTGGGCGACGCAGGGCGAACTGCGCAAGGAAGTGGATGGTCCAGCGGTAGCCGTTCCAGCTTCGGTAACCGAAGTCCAAGAGGTGGTCCGCGCCGCGGCGGCACACGGGGTGTCGATCGTGCCGCGCGGAGCGGGTTCCGGGCTTGCCGGTGGCGCTCGGGCAACCGCAAACCAGCTTGTGCTCACCACCGAACGGCTCAACCGCATCCTGGAAGTGTCACCGCTTGATGAACTTGCCGTGGTTGAACCGGGAGTGCTCAACAAGGCACTCAACGAGCACCTGGAACCCTTCGGCTTGTTCTACGCACCCGACCCCGCAAGCTGGGACATTTCCACGATCGGTGGCAACGTCGCAACCAACGCCGGGGGACTGCGCTGCGTGAAATACGGTGTCACACGCGAGTCGATCCTGGCACTTGATCTCGTGCTCGCCGACGGCGAGCGGATCACGGTCGGACAGCGCTCAATCAAAGGTGTCACGGGCCTGGACCTGCGTTCACTCCTGATCGGTTCTGAAGGCATTCTCGCGATTGTCGTAGGAATAACAGTGCGGCTGCGTCCCATCCCAGTGGCACGCCAGACGGTATCTGTGGCGTTCGAAGACACCATCAGTGGCGCCAAGGCCCTGGCAGCGATTACCCGCAGCGCCGTTCGCCCCAGCGTGATCGAGTTCATTGACGGCGCGACCCTCGAAGCAATCGACCGACACAGCGGCACCAACCTCAGTGAGCGCGGAGGCGCCCTCGCACTGATCGAATTGGACGGCTTCGGTATCCAGGAACAGTTCGCCCAGCTGGACCTCGCGCTCCGAAGCGCTGGCGGCAAGGTCCGAGCCGAATCTGCTGCCGACGCGGAAGTCCTCTGGGAACTACGGCGGAATGGCCGAGGCTTCCCGAGTGACGAATGGTTCGTGACCAGCGATATCGCGGTCCCGAAATCAAAGATCGCGGATGTTTTCGCCCACCTACCAGAACTCGAGGCCCGCTTCGGGGTGAAGATCAGCGCCGTGGCCCACGCCGGCGACGGCAACCTGCACCCGGGAATCAGTCTGCGCATCCCGGAAGGGGCCGACCCGAGCGAGCCTGATCCCGTGCTGCACGAGGCGATGGATGCGTTAGTCGACTTCGCGCTTTCGCTCGGCGGCACGATCACCGGAGAGCACGGACTCGGCACCATCAAACGCGAATATGCCGCCACCGAACTCTCCGCGCGAAACCTCAAGGTGCAGCGCGCGATCAAACGGGCATTCGACCCGCAAGACCTGCTCAACCCCGGCAAAGCCATCTAAAACCAACACTGACTTATAAACACTGACTTATTAGGAGAATCGCAATGGAAACACCGCCCGTGAAGCAACGAGCGCTGTGGCGCCGCGCCGCCGCAGCGGCCGTGAGTTTGGCCGCAATTATCGGCCTCACCGCAGGCTGCGCCACCTCACCCGCAACGAGCGCCGATGGTAGCGGCGAACCCAAAAAAGGCGGGGATCTGATCTTCCAGATCGACTCGCTCGGCGATACCTGGATCCCAAATAGCAGCTCAATCTCAAGCTTCCAAGGGAACGTCTGGGGAGAGCTCACCGACAAGCTCGTGTACGTGGATCCCGAAGGGACCGTGTCCCCTTGGATCGCCGAAAGCTGGGAGGAATCCGAGGACCAGACGCAGTTCACACTGCACCTGAAAGACGGCGTGACCTTCTCGGACGGCACCGCACTCGACGCTGCCGCGGTGGTAGCGAACCTCGACCACTGGGCCTACGGTGCTCCCGACCAGGGCATCGCAAGAATCGGCCTCTTCCCCTCCGTCAATTACGAAGGCGCGCAGGCCATTGACCCATTGACGGTGCAGGTGAACTTCTCCGAACCCACCCTCGGCTTCATCCCAACCCTCGGCTACCACGGTTCGATTCTGATCTCCCCAGACTCACTCGCACTTCCCGCAGAGGAGCAGTCAGACCTCTACAACAGCATCGGTTCGGGCCCGTTTGTGGTGGATTCTTGGCAGGACGGCGATCACGTCACGATTACCAAGCGGGAGGACTACACCTGGGGACCCGAAGCTCGCGGACACACCGGCCCTGCCTACCTCGACTCGATCACCTACAAGGTGGTGCCGGAGACCTCGCTGCGCACCGGGTCGATCCAGTCCAATCAGGCTGATGTTGCCTATAACATCCTGCCGCAGGAACTCGACGGCCTGAAGGACGCTGGCTACCAGGTTGACGTTCCCGAATACCTCGGGTTCACGCACGGCCTCGCACTGGATGTGAACATCGCACCCTTCGATGAAGTCAAGGTGCGCCAGGCATTCCAGCACGGCATCAACCGCGACGAAATCCTCTCGACCGTCTACACCGAAGACTGGACCGCCGCGAGCTCGTTCATCCAGAACGTGCCGGAAGCAACCGATCACTCGGATGCGCTGACCTACGATCCGGACCTCGCCGCATCCCTCCTCGACGAAGCAGGCTGGGTCGTCGGTGCCGACGGCCTCCGCACGAAGGATGGCCAAACCCTCGCCGTAACTCTGTACGCCACCCCCTACATTGCGACTTCCAAGGAAGTCGATGAACTTCTCGCGCAGCAGCTCGGCGCGATCGGGTTCGACGTGACGCTGCAGGTCTATGACCTACCCACCTACATGGAACGAGTCAACGGCAGCGACCAAATTGCCGCGTCGAACATTACGCGCAGCTTCATCGACGCTGGCACCGTGACCGGTGTGATCGTCGGTGCTAAGGACGGCGATGAGGACTGGTTCGGCGTGGGTACGAGCGACGAGACCCTCAATACCTATGCGGCAGACATTGCTGCATCCTCCGATGTCGACTCCCGCGCGCAACTGCTCGACGAGCTGCAGGGATACGTGCTTGATCAGGCCTACTTCATCCCGATCACGCAGATCGTGCAGCGAATCTATGTCTCAACCCCAGATTTGCATGGCGTGACCTATAACGGGCTTGCGCTCGCCAGTTACTCCACCGCCTGGCTGGATCGCTAGGGGAGACCGTCATGCAACGCGCTTACGCATCGTTCGCGCTTCGGCGCGCCGGGCAGGCCATCTTGGTCGTATTGCTCGCCTACGTGTTGACCTTCGTGGTCATCACGGTCCTGCCCGGCGACCCCATCTCCGCACAATTACGCAACCCGGAGAACGGGTTCACCGAAGCTGAAATCCAGGAGCTGGTGGCCTATTACGGCCTCAACCAGCCCGTGTTGGTGCAACTCGCGCAGTCGCTCGGGCGGTTCCTCATCGGTGACCTCGGCATCTCGCTGCGCACCCATCTGCCCGTCGGGCAGATGATTGGGGATGCACTGCCCTCGACCCTGGTACTGGCCGGTACGGCCCTGCTGGTTGCGGTGGTCTTGGCCATATTGATTGCTATCGGTACTCAGGTGCTGCCACAAAAATATGGGCAGGGCCTGCTGCGGGCCTTCCCATCCCTGTTCCTGTCCATCCCAAATTTCATCATCGGCCTGCTGCTGATCCAGTTCTTCGCCTTTTCGCTCGGACTCTTTCGCATCGTCGAACCGGAAGGCCCCTGGGCCACCTTCTTTGCGGCTCTGGCTCTGGGCATCCCGGTTTCGGCACAGATCGCCGAAGTGTTGATTGCGAATCTGGACCGTGAGGCCTCGCAGGAGTATGCCGCGGTGGCCCGTGCTCGTGGCTTGGGTACGCGAGCGCTGTTCTTTCGGCACCTGCTGAAACCAGCATCGCTGCCCGCGGTCACCGTTGTGGCACTCACCGTGGGCGAGCTGTTGGGTGGGTCGGTGATTACCGAGATTGTGTTTGGCCGCAATGGTATCGGTTCGCTCGTGGAGCGATCCGTGGCGAGTCAAGATCTGCCATCGCTGCAGGCCATTGTGTCGCTTGCCGCGGTCGTCTTCGTGGTGACCAATCTGCTTGCTGACCTGACCTATCCACTCCTTGACCCGCGCGTAAAGATCGCGGAGGACCGAGCGCAACGCACCGCAAAGGAGGCGAGCTACGCATGAGCGTCTCCACGCTGTCAGAAACTACTAGCCCGACGGGCGAGCTCGCGCAGAGCCTCCGGAGTCGTAATTTTCGAGTGCCCGTTGGCGTGATTCTCGCGGGATTGGTCCTGTTGCTCGTGACGGGCTGGTCCCTGTGGCCGGGATTGTTCACCAGCTACTCACCGGAAGTCGGGGTGACCGCTGACAAGCTTCAGGGCCCGAGCCTCGCACACTGGTTTGGTACCGATCATCTCGGTCGCGACCTCTTTGCGAGGGTGGTCTATGGCACCGAATCTTCCGTCACTAGCGCCCTCGTCGCGGTCGCCATCGGCGTGCTGGTCGGCGGCACGATCGGGCTCTTGGCAGGGTTCTTCGGCCGGCTCACCGACACGCTGCTGTCGCGGCTCGTGGATGTGCTGCTCGCGATTCCGAGCTTCCTACTCGCGGTCGTGGTGGTGAGCTCCCTCGGCTTCGAAACCATCAACGCCGCGATTGCGACCGGCGTTTCTGCGGTGGCCGTATTTGCCCGCGTGATGCGCTCGGAAGTGATCGCAACCCGGCAATCTGTGTACGTGGAAGCGGCGGGGATACTCGGTGGCTCGCGAGCACATGTGCTGCTACGCCACGTCCTCCCCAACGCAACCCGCTCGGTGCTTACCCTGGCGGTGCTGCAGTTCGGTCTGTCGATTCTGGTGATCGCGGGACTGTCCTTCCTCGGTTACGGCGACCCACCGCCAGCTTCGGACTGGGGTCTCCTCGTCGCAAACGGCAAGGACTACACCACCGCTCCATGGCTCGTGTTCTGGCCAGCCGCGCTGATCGTCCTCACCGTCTTATCCGTCAACCGGATTAGCCGGTGGCTGCGCAAAACCTCCTAGCCCCCGAGCACTCAAAGAGGAAGCATCTCGAATGAACGAATCCAACGTCTCACCACTCCTCCGAGTGGAGTCACTCACGGTGAGCTATGACTCAAAACCGGTCGTCCGCGACGTGTCCTTCTCGCTCGATCACGGTCAGTCGCTGGCCGTGATCGGGGAGTCCGGTTCCGGAAAATCCACCACCGCCCGCGCCATCCTCCGCCTGTTGGGCAACAACGCGGCAGCTGCCGGATGCATCGAACTGGGCGGGCAAGACATCCTCAAGCTGCCGGAGGGAAAATTCCGGCAGCTGCGCGGTCGCAGCATTGGTTTCGTGCCGCAGGATCCCGCCCACGCATTGAACCCTGTACGTACCGTCGGTGCGCAAGCCGCAGAAGCCGCAGCGCTCCTCGATGGTCTCGACCGCGAGGCTCAGCGTAAAGAAATCTTGGCCGTCTTCACCCGAGTGGGCTTACCGGACCCGGAGCGCGTGCTGACCGCCTACCCGCATGAGCTCTCAGGCGGAATGCTGCAACGCGTATTGATTGGCCTCGCGATATTGCCGCGTCCGAAGCTCTTGATTGCCGATGAACCGACCAGTGCCCTCGACGTCACGATCCAAAAGCAAATCCTGGATTTGCTCGATGAGCTGCGCCGGGACCTCGACATCGGCCTCGTGTTGATCACGCATGACCTCGCCATCGCGGCGAAACGGAGTGACCAAATCGTCGTGCTGAAAGATGGCGCGGTGCAGGAAGCGGGCAGGACCGCAGAGATCTTTGCCGCACCAAGGTCGGAATACACCAAGCGGCTCCAGTGCGATGTACCGGCGCTCAACCCGGAGCGCTATGCCGAATATCGTCGTGAGCGCCAGCCTGCGGCAGGACCGAGCAAGCTCGAGTTCCAGGGGGTCACGAAACGCTTTGGTGCGCTTACGGCGGTGGATGCGGTGTCGTTCTCGATTGCGCCGGGCACTACACACGCTATCGTCGGCGAATCCGGTTCGGGGAAAACCACTGCCATCAGACTGCTCCTAGGGCTAGAACGAGCGGATGCTGGACAAATCCACATCGACGGCGAAAACGTTCTCGACAGCAGCCGAAAAGCGTGGCGCAGCATCCACCGGCAACTCCAGTTGGTGTATCAAAACCCCTTCACTTCACTCGACCCGACGTGGAACGTAGAGCGACTCATTCGCGAGCCACTGGATCGCTTCAAGGTCGGTCCGCGCGCCGAACGCACCGAGCGCGTACATGAAGCGGTTCACGCCGTCGGGCTACCACTGGCGGCACTGAGCCGAAGGCCGAGTGCTCTTTCGGGCGGGCAGCGGCAGCGCGTGGCCATCGCGCGAGCGATCGTGCTGCGCCCCGAGGTGATCGTGCTGGATGAGCCCACGTCAGCACTGGATGTGAGCGTGCAGGCTGAGATCTTTGATGTCCTCTTTGATCTACAAGCCAAGCACGGTCTCACCTACCTCCTCGTGTCGCACGATCTCGCGCTCGTTAGGCAGGTCGCCGACACCGTCTCGGTGATGCGTAAGGGCCAGCTCATTGAGTCGGGTGCCGCGGAACACATCCTGCACACCCCGAAGCACGAGTACACCCGCGCACTCGTCGATGCGATCCCTGTGCCACCCGAGCACACTCACGAGCCCACTCCTTCCCATGCCGTCACGATTGACCCCATCACGATTGGAACCTCATCATGACCCCAGCTCTCACAACCCAGCAGTCCGCCTTCGAACGCACGGAACTGATCCGGGCACTATCCGCCCCGAAGGGCTTTGGGGACCTCACCCTGCGCGATCGCAGGCCCGATGCCATCGAATTGCTCGGCGGAATACCGGCACCGGAACTGCTGCCCACCACGGAGCTCGCGGAAGCTATCACCCGCGTCCTAGAGAAACCCGGTGCACCGGCCCTGCAATATGGCCGAACAGAGGGACTACCGCAACTGCGGGAGCTTATTGCCGCCAGGGAGAATGTGCCCGTTGAACGAGTGTTGATCACGAATGGTGGATTCCACGGGCTGTCACTCGCGATTCACCTGGTAGTCGAGCGCGGCGGACTCGTCGCGGTGGACAATCCAATCTTTCCGCTGTTTATGCGGGGACTCGAGCTGTCTGCCGCGCGTATTCACCCAATCACGGTGGGGGAGCTCGGGCTTGATCTCGACGAGCTCGAATCCTGGCTGGTCGCGGGTGCGCGACCTGTCGCGTTATACACCGTGCCAGACTTCCACAATCCCTCCCAAGCCACGCTGCCAAGTGCGCAACGGGTACGGCTAGTGCAGCTAGCCGAGCGCTACGACTTCGTGGTTTTCGCCGACAACCCATACCGGGAGCTGCGTTTCACGGGAGAGCCGGCAGAGGTCTCGGCATTCCACGATTCCGAACACGTGATTCACATCAATACCTTCACCAAAACTCTTGGGCCCGGGCTTCGACTCGGTTGGGTGGTGCTACCGGAACGCTTTGTGTCAGATGCCGTCGCACTGCGCAGTCGGCAGGACTCCCACACTTCGCTGCTCGTCCAGGCAGGCATCGCCGAACTCCTCGCAACCAGCGAGGGATACTTCGATGAGGTCCTTGATCGTGCGCGCCCGGTCTACGCTCGCCGCGCTCGCACTCTCGCCGACGCGCTCGAGCAGCACGCCGCGGATGCCCTCTCGGTAACGGTGCCCGAAGGCGGCTTCTTCCTCTGGCCCCGGATTACTGACGATGCAATCGACGCAGACCAGCTGGCTGCTGACGCGAGTGCCGAGGGAATTGAATACCAGCGCGGTTCATTCTTCCGTTCCGGACCCGACCACGGGTCATCCCGTCATTTGCGGCTGTCCTTTGGCGACACTCCTGAGGAAAAGCTCATCGAGGCCGCGAAACGGCTGGCCCGCGCAATTGACCGACAGCGCGGCTAGTTTTCCTCGGCGGTCACGCTCGTCTGATAGGCCCGCAGAATGATGCCCAGGCGCTCGAATGCTTCGAGCGCCTGGGCATCTGTCAATTCGGCCACTCGCTGCAGCACAAGCCCGTCGACCGCAGCAAACACCGCCCGGGCGGTGGCAATGTCGCTAGGGAAGTTATTCCGCTCGAGTGAGGCCTGCATCCGACCGAGCAAGTCGTAATACAGCTCGGTCGTGACCCGCTGCAAATCAGCGTTGTCATGTGGCGCGATGGCAATTCGATAGATGAAAATCTGGCGGCTCGGATCCGCCTTGTAGGTGCGCAGGAACCGCTTTGCCGCAGTAGGTTCTAAGGCGAGTTCCACAGCGAGTTCAACCGCCTCATGCGTTTGTTCAAACACCCAGTGAGTGGCTTCGGTGAGCAGAGCATTTCGATTGCCGAAAAGGCGAGTGATCAGCGTGTTGTGTACGCCGGCCTGCGCCGCAATCTTGCGCGAGGTTGCCCCCTGGACTCCCTCATGCGCAACCGTTTCGACAGTGGCTCGTATTAACGCATCGCGCCCGCTACCGCGCGGAGGACGAGGGGCGGCGGTTGTACTCATGACCGCAGTCTATGTCAGGCAATTCTCAGGCGGGAGTCTCATTGGGTGAGACATATCGGTTGACGCACTAAGTCTGCAAGTGCAGACTTAGTGCACGGAACTTCCCCGAAAGTTATCCACGACAGTGTAGTCGGTGGCGGGCGGGGACAGCCGGAGCGAGACACAGACTCGATCACATTAGGAAGTAGAACGATGCAGTTCCATCACCATGGCTACGTGCCGCACGACCCGAGAATCAAAGAAGCTCGCGGTACAGGTATTGACCGGACAGAAGCGCTCCCCGATGAAATGGATGTGCTCATTGTGGGTGCAGGCCCCGCTGGCATCGTCCAGGCGGCCCAGCTTACGAACTATCCAGAGGTTCACACGCGAATCATCGACAGCCGGCCCGGGCGGCTCGAAGTTGGTCGTGCTGATGGACTGTTTTCGAGAAGCAGTGAGACTTTTCAAGCATTCGAGTTCCAAGAGCGCATTGCGGCCGAAGCCAATCACCTGCGCGAAATGAATTTCTGGGGTCCGAATCCCGATGACCCCACGCAAATCGCGCGTGGCATTCGCGCTGCTGATCCGCCCGCGCACGTGAGCGAGTTCCCAATTCTGGTAGTGAATCAAGCTCGCGTAATTGATTATTTTGCGGAATATGCTGCAAATGGACCGGCAAAGATTAGCCCAAATTATGGCTATGAATTTATTGACCTCGAGCGAATCGACGGAGAAGACTATCCAGTCAAGGTGCGCCTCAAAGACTTCGAAGGCAATGAACGAATAGTTTCAGCGAAATATGTAGTCGGTTGTGATGGTGCCCGCAGTAAGGTCCGTGATGCAGTAGGTATTGAAGTAAATTCAGACCCAGCCGCGCACGCTTGGGCAGTGATGGATATTCTCGCCGAAACGGATTTCCCGGATATCCGCACGAAGTGTGGTATTCAATCGGATAAAGAAGGTACCATCCTTCTGATTCCGAGGGAAGGTGGATTCCTCTTCCGGTTCTATGTGTCGCTCGGTGACGTTGATGAAACGAACCGCGCGAAAATTCGCGCCACCGAAGTCTCCGAAGCGATCGATCGAGCGAATCGAATTTTGCATCCCTACTCAATCGATGTGCGAGACGTAGCCTGGTACAGCGTTTATGAGGTTCGACACCGAGTCGCGCAGCGGTTTGACGACGTGCCGCTGGCTGAAATGGGTACCCGCGAACCGCGTGTTTTCATTGCCGGCGATGCCTGCCACACGCACAGCGCGAAGGCGGGCCAGGGAATGAACGTCTCGATTCAAGACGGCTGGAACCTCTCGTGGAAGCTCGGCCAAGTCCTTACCGGACGCAGTGACACCTCACTTCTGTCGACCTACTCCGCGGAGCGGCAAGTGATCGCGCAAAACCTCATCGACTTCGACAAGGAGTGGTCGGCGATGATGTCACGCCGGCCCGAAGAGTTCAGTAGCCCGAGCGAGATTGGCGACTTTTATGTTGACACTGCCGAGTTCCCCGGCGGTTTCGCTACGCGATATCTCGAATCCACGCTCATTGGCGATACCGCGAACCAGGCGTTGGCCAAGGGGTTTCCAGTGGGCAAGCGCTTCAAATCGGCGCGAGCCTCACGCATCGCCGATACGACGCCGCGGCATCTCGGACATCACTTCCGTGCCGATGGTCGCTGGCGTCTCTACGCCTTTGCTGACACCGATGGGAAGGAAGTGGCGGAGCTTGCCGAGTGGCTCGAGCATTCAGAGAACTCGCCGATCGCGCGATTCACGCCGATCGCGGCGGACATAGACGCCGTGTTTGATGCCAAGGTTATTTATCAGCAGCCGTATCAAGACGTCGACATCAATACGGTGCCACGGCTATTCCGCCCCCGCGTCGGACCTTTCGAAGTTACTGACTACGAAAAAATGTATGCGGCAATTCCCGGTGAAGACATCTTCGAAGAGCGTGGCATTGATCGAAGCAGGGGAGCTTTGGTGATAGTCCGGCCCGATATGTACGTCGCGCAGGTCTTGCCGTTGACTGCTCGAGAGGAGATCAGCGAATTCTTCGCTCAAACCATGATTGAAAATGAACAGCCCTGGCGACAGAGCCTTTCCTATCGGGAGGTTGAATCAGTAAAGGTGTAGTTTCTTGCCCGGTCAAGCCCTTAGGGTGCGATCGGTCGTGAATCACGAATAATTACATAGTTTCAAAAAGTATAATCTGCCAATATTCAAGAATTGGCGAGTTTCCCGCAGCGCTTTCAACAGGGTGTCAGGAGAATCCCCTCACCATCCAAAACAGCAGTCTCACTGGTTGAGACGGTTGGTTGAAAGCGTGAAGCAGAACTCATAAATTACGGATACCGCAACTACGAAGCAGCGGAAAAGGACAGGTCACGAGGAAGCGACCCGCTTACACTCCGCACCGGTAGCTCGGTGTCTTTGGCACAAACAATGACGTTTAGAAAAGGAAATATCATGCCCTCCAACCTCAGCCAGCCCTACCAGGAACCGAACTTCGACCTCGCACAGCTGGTCAGTGCTGAACTCTTCTCGCCGAAAGTTGACGATACGGTCAAGTTCTTCACCGAATTGCTCGGTATGTGCGAAACCGGCCGCGCCGGCAACTCGGTCTACCTCAAGGCCTATGAAGACTGGTACACCTACTCACTCAAGGTGACCTATCGCGAAACCCCGGGCACCGGGTATACCACCTGGCGCACCAGCTCGCCGCAGGCACTCGAACGTCGCGTGCAGGCCATCGAAGCCTTTGGTATCAAGGGGCAGTGGTTTGACGGTGAGCATGGCCAAGGTCCGACCTACCGCTTCACCGACACTGCGGGCCACCAGCACGGCATCCTCTGGGACCTCGAGTACTACCAGGCACCAGAGAGCCAACAGAGCAATCTCCTGAGCCGTCCGCAGAAGCGCCCAACGAAGGGTGTTCCTGTGCGCCGCCTCGACCACGTGAACCACCTGGTGGACGACGTCACCAAGAATAAGAACTTCCTAATGGACACGCTCGGCTTCCGCCTCCGCGAGAACATCATCCTCAACGGCCAGCAGGAAGCTGCTGCCTGGATGAGCGTGAGCCCGCTCGTACACGAGATCGCCAACCTCGGCGATCAGTCTGGCCAGTCGGCCGGTGGTAACGGCCGTCTGCACCACCTCGCGTTCTGGTATGGCATCCCGCAGCACCTCGATGACCTTTCAGACCTCTGCGTCGAGAACGGCATCGAGATTGAGGCGGGTCCTGGCAAGCACGGCGTGAGCCAAGCCAAGTTCCTCTACGTCTTTGAGCCTGGTGGGAACCGCATCGAGCTGTTCGGCGACTCCGGTTACCTCATCTTCGACCCGGCATGGAAGCCATTGACCTGGACCGAGAAAAACCTTGACGAGGGCATCATCTGGTTCGGCTCGCCGCTACCGACCGAGTACTTCATGTACGGCACCCCTAACAACAAGCCGACCGATTACCTCACGCCGAACAACAAGATGACCCTTGCTGACATCGGCGAGCCGGTGAACTACCGCACGGTGAAGTCTGTGGAGAACCAAGAACTCTTCCAGAACTAGTTCAACCAAGGATTATCAACCGGGGTGGGGAGGGTCTCCGTCCTCCCCACCCCGATCCAATCACTCACAGGACCTCGAGAAAGCAACCATGGAAGATGCAACGCGCCAAACACTGGCACAGGAACTCGCCTCCGTATACGCGGGTGCAACCCCGGTTTCCCCACTGACAGAGCGCTACGCCGATATGGATCTGGAAGATGCATACCGCATCCAAGAACTGCAAGTGGAAAAGTGGCTTTCGGAAGGTCGGCGTATTCGCGGGCGAAAAATTGGCCTCACCTCCAAGGCCATGCAACGCCAGCTCGGAGTCACCGAACCTGACTATGGCGTCCTGCTCGACGACTTTTTTTACGGTGAAAGCACCCAGGTGGGCTCAGCCGACTTCACGCAACCGCGTATCGAGCCGGAACTCGCCTTCATCCTCGGCAAAGAGCTCCGCGGCCCGAACATCAATGTTGCCGATGTCGTTGACGCGACCGCCTGGGTGGTGCCATCGATCGAGATCATCGACAGCCGCATCGCCGATTGGAAAATCAAATACTTCGACACCGTCGCCGACAACGCCTCCAGCGGGGGAGTAGTCCTCGGCTCAACCCCGCGTCGCATCAACGAAGTCGACCTCCGACTGCAAGGCGTCAACGTCTTCGTCAACGGACAACTGACCGAAACCGGTGCTGGCGCCGCGGCCTTGGGCTCCCCGCTCAATTCCATTGTCTGGCTCGCCAACGTACTCGGTAAACGCGGCATTGCTCTCGAAGCTGGCCAGGTCGTACTCCCTGGCTCCGTCACCAAAGCAATTTCTGTGCAGTCCGGCGACACAGTGTCCTGCGATTTCGCGGGCATGGGCTCGGTCTCCATCAACTTCTCTTGACCACAGCCTCCGCGCACCGCTGAGGCACCAGAAAGGATTGCGATGTCTCAATCGCTCACCGCTGCCATTGTCGGATCCGGCAATATCGGCAGCGACCTCATGTACAAGCTGCTCCGCTCGCAGGGGCCGATCGAACTCAAGTACCTGGTCGGAGTGGACCCGGAATCGGACGGGCTTGCCCGTGCACGCGACCTCGGCCTGCAAACGAGCGCCGAGGGCGCTGACTGGCTGCTCGGCCTCGACGACGTACCGGACATCGTGTTCGAAGCGACCAGTGCCAAGGCCCACGAAGCCAACGCACCCAAATATCGGGATGCTGGGATCACTGCGATTGACCTCACCCCGGCGGCCATTGGTCCGTACGTGTGCCCGCCGGTAAATCTCGACATTAACCTTGACGCGCAGAACCTCAATCTGATCACTTGCGGTGGCCAGGCGACCACTCCCATCGTGAATGCCGTGAGCCGAGTCGTGGAGGTGCCCTACGCCGAGATCGTGGCATCGATCGCATCCAAGTCGGCTGGTCCCGGTACTCGCGCGAACCTGGACGAGTTCACCAACACGACCTCAAGAGCACTCGAGCAGGTCGGTGGAGCGCAGCGCGGTAAGGCGATCATCATCCTCAATCCGATTGAGCCGCCGATGATTATGCGCAACACCGTGTTCGTTGGGATCCCGCAGGAAGCTGCCGAGGCCGGTGCGCTGCGCGATCAAGTCACCGAGTCCATCCACCAGATGGTGAACGAAGTCCAGCAGTATGTCCCCGGTTACCGGCTCACCGCCGACCCGCAGTTCGATGTCGCTCGCGAGACCTGGAATGGGCTCAGCCGCGTCGCTGTCTTCTTGGAAGTCAAAGGCCGTGGTGACTACCTGCCCGAATACGCGGGCAATCTCGACATTATTACCTCGGCAGCTTCACGAATCGGCGAATTGATCGCCGTACGGAAGACCGCACGCGAAGGAGCGGCAGCATGAACGCGCACAGCAACTGGCAGCTACAGCCTGGTTACGAAAATATCGCCGCGGTAGCGGGAGTCCCCGAAGGCCGCGATGTCCGACTGGTCGACACCACGCTGCGGGATGGTTCACACGCAGTCCGTCACCGCTTCACCAAAGAACAGGTTCGCGACACCGTTCACGCGCTCGATACGTCAGGCGTCGATGTCATTGAAGTAACCCATGGCGACGGGCTGGCTGGCGCAAGCTTTAACTACGGTTTCTCGCTGGTTCCGGATATTGAGCTCATCAAAATTGCCGCGGAGGAAGCCAAGCAAGCACGAATCGCGGCGCTAATGCTCCCGGGCGTTGCGACCTCGGATGACCTTCGCGCGGCTCGCGATGCGGGTGCCTCGGTCGCTCGAATCGCGACACACTCAAGTGAAGCCGACACCTCAGTGCAACACTTCGGTATTGCCCGCTCGCTTGGCTTTGAAACCATGGGGTTCCTGATGCTGAGCCACCGACTCGAACCGGAGGCACTGGCAAAACAGGCACGCATCATGGCCGACGCCGGCTGCCAGACCGTCTACGTGGTTGACTCGGCCGGTGCGCTCGTGCTTGAGGAAGCATCCGACCGGGTCGAAGCACTCGTCGCCGAACTCGGTACGGATGCGAACGTCGGCTACCACGGCCACCAGAACCTCTCACTCGGTGTTGCGAACTCGATTTTGGCCTACCGAGCCGGGGCCTCGCACATCGACGGCTCACTTATCGCCCTCGGTGCGGGCGCTGGAAACTCGCCGACGGAACTACTGGCCGTGGTCTTTGAACGACTCGGCATCACGACCGGTGTTGATATCGACCGAGTTCTGTCAGCAGCGAATGATGTCGTGGACGGGTTCGTGCCGAATCGCCCGTGGATTGATCGTTCATCGATTGTGCAGGGCTACGCCGGGGTGTACTCGAGCTTCCTGCACCACGCGCAGGCAGCTGCCGATCGATACGGGGTCCCCGCCCACGACCTGCTCATGATCGCCGGCGAACGTGGACTGGTCGGGGGCCAGGAAGACATGCTTATCGATATCGCGCTCAGCCTGACGAGCAGCGCAGCAAAGAACGAGGAGCTGCAGAATGCCTAACACTGCCCTGGTCGAGGAACTCGCGACCACGCTCATTCGCGCGGAAGACGAACGACAGAACCTGACCTCGCTCGCTGATCAGCATCCGGAATTGGACGAGGAACTGGGGTACGCCGTCCAAGACCGGACCCTGCAGCTGCGCGAAGCGCGCGGTGAGCAGCTCGTCGGTATCAAACTCGGGCTCACCAGCAAGGCCAAGCAACAGCGCATGAATGTGGACACTCCGATCGTTGGGTGGCTGACCAATGTGCACCGAATCACCGACGCGCAGCTCGCTGCGAATGATGGTCGAATTCCTGAAGATCTGTTCATCCACCCGCGCGTGGAGCCCGAGATTTTCGTGACGCTCAAGCACGACCTCGAAGGTGCTGACGTCACGACCGAGGACGTGCGAGCGGCGATCGACAAGGTGTACGCCGGGCTCGACGTTATTGACAGTCGCTATCAAGACTTCCGCTTCACGCTTGGGGATGTGGTGGCGGACAACGCCTCGGGAGCCGGCTTCGTGCTCGGTCCCATCGGGCTCAATGTGGATGATCTCGATCTGGCACTGGAAGCGGTCGTGGTTGAGGTGGACGGCGAAGTTGTCGACACCGCCACCGGCGCGGCGATCCTCGGCCACCCGCTTAACGCAATTGCCGAGGGCGTGCGGCTGCTTGCCCGCCGCGGCCGCAAGCTCGAGGCCGGGCAGATCGTCCTCGCGGGGGCAATGACGGATGCGGTGGCCACCAACGTGGGCCGCTCGATCACCTTCCACTTCACCAACCTCGGTTCAATTCGGCTGCGCGGGACGGGGGAATAATGCCCTTCATCAGTGTGACCGTGACCGAGGGACGCAGCGATGAACAGTTGCGTCGTCTGATCACGGAATTGACCGAGGCGACAGTGCGCGCGATCGACGCACCGAAACAGAATGTCCGCGTGGTGATTCACGAGGTGCCCGAGACCCATTGGGCTGCTGGCGACGTAACGATTCAAGAGAGAAAGGCCAAGGCCAATGACTGAGGAATTCTTCGGCCACATCATCGGCAATAAAGAAGTACCATCCGCAAACGGCGAGACCTTCGGGGTGTTGAATCCCTACACTAATGAAGACTACGCAACGGCTGCACTCGGTGGTGAACAGGATGCAGCGGCTGCAATCGCGGCGGCACGGCAGGCTTTTGACGAAGGTCCGTGGCCGCGAATGGGCCACGCCGCGCGAACCAAGATCATCTACCGACTCACCGAGCTGCTGCGCGAAAACCTTGAAGAGTTCGCGCAGGCGGAGTCGCGCGACATGGGTATGTCAAGCCCCGGGTTTGGTAGAGGGTCTCTTTCTTGGTTTTCTATGCGGCCAGGACCATTGGCTGGTGGAGGTCGTGGGCCTCGACCGGAGTTAAGTAATCAATCCCGGAATGCAGGCGGCGCCGG
>NZ_WBKB01000004.1 GCF_008831155.1 Gulosibacter chungangensis
CCGGCGCCGCCTGCATTCCGGGATTGATTACTTAACTCCGGTCGAGGCCCACGACCTCCACCAGCCAATGGTCCTGGCCGCATAGAAAACCAAGAAAGAGACCCTCTACCAAACCCGGGGCTTGACAAGGTGGGCTCGGTTCCGATGGCGTGTTTGTGGGTCAGGATCTCTACTCGGGCGGCAGCTTCGTGTATGACCCATGGGTGCTCTACCAGCGCGGCCTGATCACCGCACCGAACGTCGTGCTCGCAGGCATCGTCGGCTCCGGTAAATCCTCCCTCGCGAAAAGCCTCTACACCCGGTCGATCCCGTTTGGTCGCCGCGTCTACGTACCTGGGGACCCGAAGGGTGAGCATACGCCGGTCGCGGAAATGGTCGGCGGGCAAGCCATCGTCCTCGGCCACGGGCTCCGCAACCGGCTGAACCCCCTCGATGAAGGCCACCGCCCCTCAGGATTGTCGGACCAGGAATGGGCCACCCAAGTCGCCTCCCGCCGTCGTGATCTCATCGGTGCTCTTGCCGCCACCGTGCTGGAACGTTCGCTGACCCCGCTGGAACACACCGCGATCGATGTCGCCTTGACCGCGGTCGTCGCGGGTAACGATGTGCCAATCCTGCCAATGGTGGTTGACCTGATTCTCACGCCCGACCCGACAGATAACGAGGACGGGCGACTCGCCGAAGACGGCCGCATGGTCGGCCACGCCCTGCGCCGCCTCGTCGCAGGCGACCTCCAGGGCCTCTTCGATGGGCCGTCGACGGTGGCATTTGATCCGTCGCTACCGATGATCAGCCTGGACCTGTCTCGGGTGGCTGAGAACTCGACCCTGATCTCGGTGCTGATGACCTGCTCCAGTGCATGGATGGAGTCTGCGCTCATGGACCCGGGCGGTGGGCAGCGGTGGGTGATCTACGACGAAGCCTGGCGACTCATGTCCCACCCGGCACTGCTGAAACGCATGGATGCTCAATGGCGGCTCGCCCGTCATTACGGGATCGCGAACATGCTGATCTTCCACAAACTCACCGACCTCGACAACGTCGGCGACTCAGGTTCCGCCATGCGCGCCCTCGCCAGTTCATTGCTTGCGAACGCGGAGACGCGGATCATCTACCGGCAAGAATCCGACCAACTCGGCATCACCGCCCAAACCCTCGGACTCACCGGCACCGAGCAGAAGCTTCTCCCGGGGCTTGGTACCGGGCAGGGGTTGTGGCGGATCAAGGACCGCTCGTTCGTGATCCAGCATCAGCTCCACCCGGCAGAACTCGACGCCTTCGACACCACCACCCGCATGATCACCAAAAGTGAGAAGTCCATCGACGCTGACGAACCCTCAGCCTCACTGAGCCTGAACGAGGGTGGTGAGGGAGTATGAGCCGTCGAGAGACTCGTGCCCAACAGGAGAGCCGGTCACCGGTGACACTTCCGCTCGTGGTCGTGACCGTGGAAAGAGGAGGCACGTTAGCCGTCACGGTTGACGGTGCACCTTTCGCACCTGAGGCGTTTGCGCCTGCGTGGCGGCGCAGTGACTTCGGACGCATCATGGACCGCATCACCGATCAACGCCGCACCCCGGTGCGAGTGGAGGTGCACGAATCTGACGGGACCTCATTCACCGACATCATCACCCCCAGCCCAAGCCGCCGCACCCGCCCTGAACCCGAACCTGCGAAAACAGAAACAGCGTTTGATGCTCCGGCCGCCCCACAGCTTGTGGAAGTTACCGCGGAAGGGTTCATTCCGGGTGAAGACATTGGCGTCGCGATCATCGTCACCCACACCGATGCGTCCCACACTGGGCGTGCCCGTGCACTCCTTGAGGCCGCCCAATTCGATGCGTCACCCACTGGGGAGGTCGTACTGATCGGTCGCCTCTCTGGGAACTACGAGATCGTGAGACGGTCATGAACCGGCAAGCAGCGTCGATGAGTGATGGGCTCGCGAACCTCGGCATCGGACTCCTCATCGCCGCGGCAGGCTTCGCCGCGATCCTCCGTGTCGCGGGCACGATCGCCGCCTTCCTCACCGGCAGCCCGCAACCACAAGCGGGCATCACCGCAGGCCTCTCAGTGCTCCTGAATCCAGCCGATCCAGCGGCCGCGCTAGAGGCTGACGGGCTGAACACCATCGCGTACTGGATCACCACCACGCTTCTACTGGTAGTTCTCGGTGCTGGGGTGTGGTGGGTGTGGACAAAGGTGCGTCACCACTCGCAGAGTGTGCAGACTGACCCGAGACGGCTGCAAGGCATCGCCACCAGTGGCGAAGTCTCTCGCGTCGCTTCCGACACGGCACTCCTCAAGCGGGCAGGCACCCTGCGCCCGTCCCTGGAGGCCCCGAAGCCGTCCGATGTCGGATATTTGCTCGGCCGTTCACGCGGGAAACGGGTGTGGGCGAGTGTGGAAGATTCGATCCTGCTCGTCGGCCCACCCCGCTCCGGCAAAGGCTTGCATGTGGTGATCAACGCGATCTTGGATGCTCCCGGCGCGGTTGTGACCACCTCGACCCGTCCGGATAACCTCACCGCGACACTCAGGGCACGTCAACGCATCGGTCCTGTGGCTGTGTTTGATCCGCAACATCTTGCTGAAGGCCTCCCAGCAGGGCTGCGCTGGTCACCGGTACGCGGGTGCGAGGACCCACTCACGGCGATGATCCGCGCCACCGGCCTCGCATCCGGCACCGGCCTCTCAGCAGGTGGAGTTGAAGGGGGCGGGTTCTGGGAGGGGAAAACCCGCACCGCTCTCCAAGCTCTCCTGCATGCCGCGGCCCTCGATAACCGGCCACCAGCTGAATTGTTCCGCTGGACGCTCGATCCCACCGCTGCGGCCGAAGCCGTCGCAATCCTCACCGGCTCAACCGGGGCTGCCGCCGGGTGGGCCGAATCGCTCGAAGCGATGATCGATGCCGACCCGCGCACCCGCGACTCCATCTGGCAAGGCGTCTCCCTCGCACTTTCCGCGCTTGCTGACCCACGCGTGCTCGACGCCGTCACACCGCGTTCGGGTGAGCATTTCGACCCTGAAGCCTTCCTCACTGAATCCGGCACCCTGTATCTGCTGGCAACCGGTGCAGGTGCGGGCGCGTCCTCAGCTTTGGTGGCAGCGCTCGTCGAAGATCTCATCGAGACCGCACGGCGCATGGCTGCACGCTCCGCGGGTGCGCGTCTCGACCCGCCAGTACTGCTCGCATTGGATGAGATCGGGAACCTCGCACCACTCCCATCGCTGCCGACACTCATGGCCGAAGGTGGCGGCACCGGCATCACCACGATGCCGGTACTCCAGTCGTTGGCGCAGGCACGCGATAAGTGGGGTGAGAACGCAGCGAACGCGATCTGGGATGCCGCGATCGTGAAAATCATCCTCGGCGGCGCATCCAACTCCCGCGATCTCCAAGACCTCTCCACACTGATCGGTGAGCGCGACGAATACACCGACTCCACCACCATCGGCGATCACGGCACCCGCTCGAACCAGCGCTCCATCCGCCGCGTCCCGATCCTGCCACCCGACCGGCTCCGCACCCTGCCCTTTGGTACCGGCATCACCATGCTCCGCAGCGCCCCACCCATCGTCACCAACCTCCGATCCTGGGTCAGTCGTGACGACGCGAAAACACTACGTGCCGACCGCACCGAGATCGAGAACCTCCTCCATCAACGCCCATAACCCTGCCAGGGCTGGGGAAGGTCGCGCACCTGTCTGACACGAGGCGGTATTCAAACCGTGAAGGCCGCCGCTGAACTGTCAGGAGGACGGGACCGATGGCTATTCACACGCAGCAGTCCTTTTCAGGCTTTGTCGCATCGCAACCGCAGCTGACCTACACCGAGAACGGGGATGCTCGTTTGTTCGTGAAGGTCGGCAAAGAACATTTCCGCCAGGAACATGATGGGTCGTTCACTGAGCTGGAGCCGACCTTTCACAACCTTGTCGCGTTCAAGGCCGCTGCCGAGCAGGGGCATGCCCGGCTGTCGAAGGGCGACCGGTTTATCGCGGAGGGTTTCGTTCGCGAATACACCTATGAACGTGATGGGCAAACTATCGAGGGCGAAGAGTTCACTGCTCGAAGAATCGGTCATGACATGGCCCGCACTCGGTACGAGGTCGACCGCACACCGAGAGGGAAGACAGCCGCACGGGAGGCGGTTTCTCGCGATGCATCAGCATTCGATCTTCCAACCCAGTCACGCTCCGGCGGTGCCTCACCCGGTATGGGGATCTGAGGCGACGATCATGAGCGACTACAACATTGA
This sequence comes from Gulosibacter chungangensis, assembly GCF_008831155.1. Classification (GTDB taxonomy): domain Bacteria; phylum Actinomycetota; class Actinomycetes; order Actinomycetales; family Microbacteriaceae; genus Gulosibacter; species Gulosibacter chungangensis. Next base: position 4,263 of record NZ_WBKB01000004.1, read on the forward strand.
ACCTGACGAGATCGACGTTGGTGCTCTCGGGGAAGACAGTTTTGATGCTCCCTCAGAGCCCCCACACCCAGTGAACTGGAATCTCCTGAGTGCTGACGATCTGGAGGCTGAGTGGCTTGAACTCAACCGATGGGTTGACTGGCTCCGTAAAACCTATGGGCTCCCGGCAAGCGTGATCCCGCCGTTCTGGCACCACCACCCCGAACTGGTGTGGGAACTGTCCGCACTACACCTGCACTGGCTCTGTGCCTATGACCCAGATCAAAACGGATCAGCACCACTGGGATGGCACCGTGATTTCGTGGACGCTCGACAACGCCTCCGCGACTGGGTCGCTGTCTCCGGCACACGCCTCGACCGAGACCGCCCGACACGGCAGACGACCTGGCCTGGTGAAGAACCGGCACCGCAAGTCGAAGACATTGTCATTGAGGATCGCGATGACGAGTTCACGGATTTTGTGCTGGCGGAAGTGAACGTTCGGCGTGCACAAGAAGATGAGTTCTACCGAACCCTCGACGCTGAAACCGGGGAAGTATCATGAGTGCCCCCGATCCGGGCCTCCCTGCCCGAATGCGAGATTATGAAGTGCATGCCGAGCTTCGGGAAACCCCCGACCTTCAACGCCTTGCCCAAGTCTTTATCGGAATGGCTCTCGCTCGCACCGAGCAGACCCGCACCGGCCGCGACGGCTCGGGCGGTACACCTGGGAGCTGTCAGCCCGGTGAGATAGAATCTAGAGACGTAAGAAGCTAGCGGTCAGGCCCTCGGCCTGGCCGCGGTGCGCAGTCCTGTTTGGCCCATCGTGGCTTACCTGGCTGGCTCGGCTGAGAGTCACCCAGGTCATGTTTCCTTTTACGAGTCGCACCGCACGAGCGGTACAGGCTGCTCGTGTTGGCCCCACCTATGGGGAGAGGAAACACAACCCGTGAGCACCACACAACAATCTGCCGCCAACGACTTCACGCACCTCGGTGCAACCACCGCCATCGCAGTCTCATACCTACGCGTCTCCACGAAAGAGCAAGCTGAACGCGGAGGTCGTGACGAAGGCTTCTCTATTCCCGCTCAACGCGAAGCGAATCTGCGCAAAGCCCGCGACCTCGGCGCGATCGTGGTCGAAGAGTTCGTCGACGCCGGTGAATCAGCCCGGAAGGCCGACCGCCCGGAACTCATGCGCATGATCGAGTACGTCAAAACCAACCACGTGGCCTACTGCATCGTGCATAAGGTTGACCGCCTCGCACGTAACCGAGCCGATGATGTCGCGATCCATGTCGCGCTCAAAGACGCCGGGGTCATGCTGGTCTCGGCAACAGAGAACATTGACGAGACTCCCTCGGGCATGCTGCTCCACGGCATCATGTCCACCATCGCCGAGTTCTACTCCCGCAACCTCGCCAACGAAGTCTCAAAGGGCATGAGCCAAAAAGCGATGACGGGTGGCACCAACGGAAAAGCACCCATTGGGTATCTCAACGTGACCACGCGCGATGAACTCGGCCGCGAGCTGCGCATCGTTGAACCTGACCCCACGCGTGCGGAGATCGTGAAGTGGGCGTTCGAGGCATACGCGACTGGCAACTACTCAACTGCCATGCTCCGCGAAGCGCTCATCGACCGGGGCCTCACCACACCGCCCACGCCGAAACGACCAGCACGGCCGCCCGCGTTATCGACGGTGCAGAAAATGCTGTCCAACCCGTACTACAAGGGCAGCGTGTCGTTTCGGGGTGCCACCTATGACGGCATCCACGAACCGCTCGTCGGCCCCGAAGTCTGGTACCGAGTCCAAGCAGTGCTCGGTGCGAAGCAAGTATCCGGTGAGAAAACCCAAACCCACGATCACTACCTCAAAGGCACCGTGTTCTGCGGTGAGTGCGGCTCCCGACTCATGGTCACCAACGCCAAGAGCCGCCGTGGCGTCATTTACCCGTACTTCATCTGTGCCGGTCGTCACGCCAAACGCACCAACTGTGAACGCAAAGCAATGTATGTGCCTGATGTTGAAGCCGCGGTCGAAGACTACTACCGGCGCATCCAAATCCCTGAGCACACCATCCAGGCATTGCGTAGCCTCATCACGGCGCAATTCTCACAGCTCCATGCCACCGTGAAACAAGAACGCAACGCACACGTGCTCGAACGAGACGATCTCCAGGCAGAGCGTTCCAAACTCCTGCAAGCCCACTACGCAGGAGCGGTGCCGCTTGATCTCCTCAAGTCGGAGCAGGATCGCATCGGCAGACGGCTCGCGTTCCTCGAAGCACAGATCGAAGCTGGTGACATGGAGTACGAACTGGCAAGTGCCCACCTGGACGACTGCCTCGCACTGGGCAGAGACTGCTACAAGCTGTACATGAGCATCGATGACTCGCTGCGGCGCATCGCCAACCAGGCATTCTTCGACAAGCTCTACCTCAGTGAGGAGGGCACCGTTATCGGTGAACCGGGGGAACCGTTCAACGCGTTCTTCGACCCTGAAGTGCAGACGATAGCGGCCCGCCACGAGGGGCGGGCCGCTGAATCGAGGTCTCAAACCGGTAATGTCGCCGGTTTGAACAACGACCTTCTGGTGGGCCTTCCCAGGCGATTCTCAAACAAGCGCCCGGCGCTGAAATCGTTGATTTCCCATGTGCTCAGGGATTCCGCGCGACGCGTACCGAGGGGGCGAACCCCTAAGAGACACGATTCGCGAGGCGCGGTCGCGAAAAATCCGGCGAAGTCTCAAACACGATTGACCACCGAGCGGCGTGTGGAACTGCTCGCGGACTATGAGGCTGGGATGCCCGTCCAAACCATCGCCGTGAAGTACGGCGTGCATCGCGGAACGATTCCGACCTTCGTCCTACGATCTGGTGGAAGGTTGCGGTCAACAGGACTGAGCAACGAGCGCCGTGCGAGCGCGGCCATCCTCTACCGCGACGGGCACACGTTGCAGGAGGTCGCCGATCGTCTCGGCATCGACCCGAAGACCGTGCGCAACGCCGTAGTTGCTGAGGGCATAAGCCTCCGTCCCCGAGGAAGGAGGCCAATGGCCAAATAGCCATGGGCCAACAGATTCAGGTCGCGATCGCGACACGCCGAAAGCCACAGTGATCGATTCCTGCGTATTTCTAAAGCGATAGTGCTAAGGTTGTGATGTCAGCCAGCGTCAGGAGCATCGATGAACGACTTGCCCGAACCGTCTCGGTGGTTCAACCGTCACTTCGGAGAGCACAGCCAAAGCGTGATGCTTGCGCTCGCCAAGGCCGGTCGCGCAGCTCACGAGCGTTCCCTCGACGCCAAGACCGGAAGCCAACTGGCCTCGAACGAGGCTTACGGCTCGTTCTGGGTGATCTTGCCCGAGGAAGTAACGGCCCACCTGGCATTCCTGCCAGGGCGTGAAGTAATCCATCCGACGGGCAGTCGCTACGACTTGGTGGTGTTCGATGGCACCTTAGTCTTTCCAGCCAAGTGCGGACGCGGTTCGTCAGGTGCTGATCGAATCAGGCTGGGCCGCTCGGATTTCCGTCGCCGAGTGTTCTCCCTCGAAGACGAAGCTAGCCGCCGCATGCAGGAACAGCTGGAGTTCGAGCTGGAGTTGGAGGGCGACCTCGATGCCGCCGTCAAGGATGGTTCCTTCGGCTCCGCCACGAGAGTTTGCCTTGTCGCCTACGACGTATCCGCCCGCGGCGGTGTCCAGCACGTTTACGTCGGCGAGGCGACTCTTGAATCATCCGGACTCGTCACCTGGCACTACCGCGAGGAGTTGCCGCTGCACCTGCTCGATGGAGAAGGAGTTGCCCTGGTCGGCCTAGGCGAGCCTTCCTCTGCACGATTCGATGACGCCCCTCTTCCAGAGAGCGACCTAACGCTTCTGAAGCCGGGTGAACTGCCGAGTACCAACGTCGAGGCCGAGGGCGTCCCTGACACGGGAACTGGAGGTGCATCAGATGATCTCCCGTGATTCGAGCAGACCGGTCGGGCCCCCCACTGATCTCGACATCGCAAAGACCTTCGACGGTGACCGTCTGCGGCAAGCTCGACAACTCGCGTTGCGCACAAAGCAGAGTCTCGCAGAACCACTTGGCGTCTCGGCCGCCGCTATTGGGCAATATGAATCCGGCGCCACACCACCCCGCGCGGAACTCATCCCGCTTCTAGCTCGAGAACTTGATGTTCCTCGCGAGTTCTTCGCCGCGGGGCGGCCGCTCGCTCGACTGGAAACAGCCGATGCCTTCTTCCGTAGCCTTCGCGCCACAACGGCGAAACAGCGCGCAAAGGCAGTGTCCTACACAGAGCAACTGTGGGAACTGGTGCATGCAGTCGAGAAGCACGTGCGCCTGCCACCCGTGAACCTGCCTGGCTTCGTTGGTGGCGAGATAGAACCTGGCGCATTCCCCAACGACCCAATAGCGGCAGCTCGGGCACTACGCAAGGCATGGAGGCTAGGCGCGGAACCGATCCCGCATCTCGTGCGCACCATCGAAAATCGGGGCATCGTCGCAGTATTAGTCCCCTTCGCAGAGAACGAAGTTGCCCGGATCGACGCGTTCTCCACACTTTCGCTGTCGCGACCGATCATCGTCCTGTCACCCGACCGTGCGAACGACATCTACCGGCACCGCTTCACCGCTGCACACGAACTCGGACACCTCGTCATGCACGGCGAACTCGCCGGCGGTGACCCCGCATTGGAACGAGAAGCAGACCGATTCGCCGCCGAGTTCCTGACACCAAGTTTGGTGATCCATGACCTACTCCCTCGACGGATCGACTTTCGAAAGCTGAACCAGTTGAGCGAACAATGGGGGGTATCCATCAAATCCCTCATCTACAGGAGCAGAGAGGTCGGCCTGCTATCCGACGCCACCGCTCGACGCGCATACATTCAGCTGAACCAGCTCTCAGAGCAAGGTGTGATCGCAACCCAGCCCGTTTACCAGTTTCCCGGTGAGGTTCCTTCGCTCCTTCGCCGCGCCGTCGAGATGGCCGAGGCAAACGGTGTGACCATCGCTTCCTTGGCTCAGGAGCTTGCTTGGAAACCAGCACAAGTCCGCCGAATGCTCGGTGACGCTGATGAACGGCCTGCTTTGCGGCTGGTTTGATGAGTCGCTCCATCTAGACAGGGAAATCACGAGCGTCTGGTCAAGTCCACACCGCTCTCAGAACAAAAGAGGAAATCATGAGTTATAGAAACAAGACATATGTCGCGTTTGCCAGCGAGGACATCTCCAAGTACCGCCTGATGGAAGCCTGGAGGGAGAATGCCAACATCGACTTCGACTTCTACGATGCTCACGATCTCTTCATTTCCCGCGACACGAGCAAGCCCGAGACGATCAAGCGGAACCTGCGTGAACGAATGAAGAACGCCAAGCAGGTAGTCCTTCTTGGCAGCAGCGATGGCAAGAGGAAGGGTGGAGATGGCGTCTCGTTCCTCGCTCACGAGGTCAAGGTAATGATCGAGTTCAACCTGCCCATTGTCGTTGCGAACCTCGACGGTGACCGGAACATCGACAGAAACTTCATACCCGCACCGCTCCTAAACGCTGACTACTACACACTGTCGGTTTCCTTCCAGCCGAAGATAATTAAGTTCGCCCTGGACAACTACGCCCCCCGGTACTCGACGAGCGACAACTCTGGTCCGCACTACTACAAGTCCGAAATCTACGAGCAGCTCGGCCTCTAAATGAGCGACCTCATACACGATCTACGTACTTGGCGGTTCTGGCGTTGGTTCCTCATTCAAACGTTCTCCGCAGTCGGAGTTCTTGCGGTTCTGCTCGAACTGACCAACTTCATTTTCGGGAGTCTTCCGATCGAGGGGTGGCCGCTCGCCATCATCATTGCTGTCGTTTCGGTCGGGTACGGACTTGTCCGTGCTTGGCCGCGCCCCATCCGGCAGGACTACAACTCGCCCAACACAAGGATCGAGATTGTGAAGGGCGATCTGTTCGTGCAGGATTGCAATATCGTTGTGGGCACGTGCGATACGTTCGATACGTCCGTTCCTAACGTCATCTCGAAGAACAGCGTTCAAGGTCAGGCACTCGAACGCCTCTACGGTGGCGATACGGATCAACTGGACCGCGAACTCGCTGCTGCACTGCAGGGCAAAGCAGTAACGTCAACGATTCATAAGCCTGGCAAGACTGAGAAATACGGTGTTGGGGCCGTGGCGACGCTTCGAAACGGTTCTCATCGCCTCTATTTCTTGGCCTACAGCGAGATGAACGAGGCCAACGAAGCACAGAGTACGCCGGATGGTATCTGGCGAAGCCTCGCATCATTGTGGGAGGAGGTCTCGCAGACTGCGAACGGAACGGCGGTAGCCGTACCCGTCATCGGTGGAGGACAGTCCCGGCTATCACAGGTCATGCCGGCACAAGACTCGATCCGCTTCATCGTGATGTCCTTTATGTTCGCGTCACGCACGAAGAAGGTCTGCGATCAGCTGCGAATAGTGGTGCATCCGAGGGAGTTCGATCGCCTGGACAGGCTCGAGGTCCAAGCGTTCCTGTCATCGATGAGGCCGTCGTGAGTGAGTCAGCTATTCGGCTTCCTGACGCGCAGCCGTGCGCGTTTTGCGCCTACCTCAAGGGAAGTCGACCGTTCACCTTCGTGACCAGGAACACGTTGACAGCGGTTATGGTTACGCAGGAACAGCGTGGGAAACCGCACCTTCTCGTCATCCCTACCGTGCACAGAGAGACCATTCTCGATTTGACAGATGATGAGTGTGCGGCGCTGATGGTCGAAGTAAGGAACTCAGCCAGGGCTATCGACGCCGCTTACCAGCGTCCAGGCATCTCCGTCTGGCAGAACAACGGTGAGACGGCAAGCCAGTCGATCAGGCACGTTCACTTCCACGTCGCCGGAACCCTAGACTCTGGCGGTACCGAATGGGGTCCTGTGGAAGAGATGCCGCTCGCCAAGACAGAACTCATTGCCAAGCAAGTTCGCGCCCACTGGCCGTCATCGTAGACGCCACGTTGACCGAACGAAATCACTAGGGATTCGTTATTCCCCTAACGTCTCGCGCCGGGACATTTCGTGTCGCCGTTCAAAGCTATGGTGCGGGCGAAGGACTAACGATGTTGACATCCACAGGAGTTGGAGCATCGTCCAGGGGAACCGCCCAAGATACGGTGTGAGCGATCGCGAGCAGCGTTAGCCCGACTAGCGCGATTAAGAAGCCGTCACGGAAAACAGTGACCATCGCGCGGCGAGTCCTGGATGTCGTATGCACTGCCAGAACGTACTGTCGAAGCTCCTCTCGGCGGGGATCACGAAGGTGAATGAAGTCTTCTACCGTGACCACTCCAAGGACTTTGTTCGACACCGCGACACCGGCAAAAACCAGAACTGCCATGATGACAATGAGAACGCCGACCAACCAGATGACGAGCAAGCTGGTGGAGGTCGAGGCAACGGCCCAGAGCCGCTCGAAGGCGGCAGTGCTCAGTCCGATGGCCGCAATGATCGCTGTGAGTGCGAACTCTGCACGGCGCCGAACCGCCTCGATGCCCGCTGATTCGCTTTTCAGACGCTCGTCATAGGACGAGCGTGCCATGGCAAGGTTCCGTTTGGGGCACTCGTCTATCCACTTCGTTTCAGGTGCCTCTTCCTTCGGCATCCACACTCTCCGGCCAGCGAAGAGACCCAGCGCCGTACTCGCAACCATGCGAACTTCGGCGAATGCACGTCTTGTCTTGTCGCGAAATGTCTGCTTTCTCATGTGGCCCCCACGAGTAGATCTGCGAGGGTGTCAGTGACCGCCATACCCACTCGCTCCGGAAGGAAAAGCCACTGCCCCGATGGGTTCACATCGAGAAGGTATACCTCCCCATCAGGCGTTTGGACCCAATCTTGGCTCGAGTATCCGAGTCCGAGATGACTCGCAATTGTCAGCGCGCCTGTGGGCGCTATCGAGCTCGCGTCAGGGGCTTCTACAAATGCAGAATGATGGCGTGAACGCCGCCGCCAATCAGCGGGAGCAGTTAGGTCAACATCTAGCGCTGCTACCCAGCTACGATCGCCGACGGTGACAACGCGAAGATGCTTAACAGCCGGTATCCGTTCCTGGACAATGAATGGCGCTGCGTTCAGTGCGCTAAGCCGAATGTCTGTAGGCATCATGGACTCGGCGTAGACCGTCATTGTCTCACCGTCCTGGATGAACTGGCCCGTACCGAGAGGCTTAACAATGACCTCGTTCGAGAAGGTAGTCGCGACTGCCTCGCTACTCGTCGTGACTAGTGTTCTTGGGTATGGAATGCCAAGTCTGACTGCAGCCTTCCATTGCCAGAGCTTCGATTCAGCTCTGCGCAGCGCCACTGGGCTTGTTATCCAACTGACTTTGCAGTCGTCCAGAAGCCATGAGTACGCCGAATGCCAAGTTCCAAGCTCCAAAGCTCTCAGCGAGCCTGTTTTGATGGCAAGCCCCCAGTCTGCCCGGTGAAGACGTCGTAGCCACCCAAATCGCGCATCGGTGAGGTCGTGCCAAGCGCCATCAACTTTCGCGGCGTAACCTTCATCGCTTATCGAAAGACCGCCGCTCATGACTGACTCAAGGTCGAAGATCAGTGGGCGATTTCCGCGTGTTATAAGGGCATTCTCGACAGCGGCGATATGAGGATCATCACGTTCACCGATGAGGATGGGTGCTCTGTAGCTCAACGAGGCCCGACGTAACTTAGGAGGAGTTGCGTGACTGCCTCATCGGTATCTGATGATTCAATTGTCTCTGTGATCGTTGCTGTCCCGCGGACACTATTGACATCGCTTTGCGGGTAGCGTGCTAACTCGGCAAACAAGGACGTTAAGGCTTCTCTTGTCTGCATTAGTGTTCCATCCGAGAGATCACTATCGGGGAAAACCCGAACCCGTGATCAGATGTCTCGATTGTGTGCGTGAGCGTTGAAGGCTGCGGACGGGGCTTAGGTTCGGGCTCGTTACGCTGCGTGTCCACGGCAAGCAGTCCGAACAACGATGTTGATGTGTTCATTGGACTCCAATGGCGGTTTACGTCAGGGAACTCTTGAATCTTACCGTGGAGATCGACAACGGTGCAGTGGAGGTGTGGGGGTCTCCTGGATCACAGCGATGTCTCTGGGCCACGAAGCCAGTCGAGCCTGTCAGTCCGCTAGCTCGGCCGACTCGGTCCTTGTTCTTCGTTCGGCGCGGGCGACCACAGCCTCGCGTACCCGGACGCGGGCGAGCAGGATCAGGCTGACAGGTCCCATGATGACGAACTTCATGGTGTTCCACAGGCACAGGAGGACGAGGAGGTTGAGCCATCCGGGTCCGCCGTCCGCGATGAGGGTGGTGAAGGTGCTCGCGGCCAGGAGGTAGGGCACGGCGAGGAGCATCGCGGGTACGCCCCATTTGAGTCCTCGGCGGGTGCGGATGGCGTCGAGGAGGATGTTGGTGGGCATGTAACGGCGCAGGAAGGCGCGGGTGTGGACGCTGAGAGTCCAGAGCTGGCGGATCATGACGGGGGTTTCCTCTCACATGCACGACTGATCGTCGGAGGCGGTGCGTGTGTGGGTGGCCGTGCGGCCTGCCCCGAGGAGCGTCATATCAAGGAGAAATCCGCCTCACTTTCAAGAGTACGACGCACCAGCGACAATCGGAAGGGCAACCGGTCACAGGCCCCGGCTCGCACCCTCGCGCCGCACCGTCCGCGAAAGGTCATCGCTGCCCTCGCCGCCGGCGAGGTCGCGGAGCCTCGCGAGGGCGGCTTTCGCTCGTGCCGCGTCGATCTTCTGCGCATCGCTATTGGGTGCAGGGTCGAGCGGCGTGCGTGTGGTGATGCCGTAGCGGTCGCGATACGCGGCGACCGTTCGCGCTTGCTGTTTCCACGCTGCCGCAGCTCTCGCATCTGCCGGTGTGTCTCCGAGTGCGAGCGCCCATTCCTGCTGTTCGGTGAGGGCTTGGTCGAGGACTGCTTCGGCGCGTTGCTGGATCAGCTCGCGCCGTTCCGTGAGGGCCTTTCTCATCTCTGCGGACATGGGCCCGGTTGCTTCGGGGATGAGGCCGGCGATCAGGCGGGGTGCCTTGCGGGTACGCCCAGAACCAGCCGGCCTCTCGGTCGCGCGGGCGAGGCGGTGGTGCAGGACGGAGGCGATGTCGTCGGCGTCGCCGAACCCGCGGGCTGCGACCATCCGAGGCATGAGGGCGTCGATGTTGTGGTGGTTCGCTTCCGCCCGCCGGAGTTCGGCGGTGAGGGCGCCGAATGCGTCGGAGTGGATCGTGTCTTCTGCTTCGTCCGGGGTGAGACCGGATTGACGGATGAGGGTGGCGAAGCGGTCGTGTTGGGCGGCTTGCGCGATCGTCTCGTACTCGGCCGCGAGTTGACCCACCGACCCCCAGGTCTCGTGTTCGGCCGTGATCGTCTCGTGCGCGGAGAGCTCGGCACCGACGTGCTGCAGGACCCCGAAGAGCACGCTCCGCGCGGTCGCCTCCGGGTCATCCGCGGGATGGGGGGTGGTGTGGTTGTCGTCGGGGCGGTCGGTGGCGATGTAGACGAGGTTCGATTGTCTTCCGCGGGTCATCGCGACATACAGGTTCTCCCGCGTCGTAGACGAATCAACAAGCACATGCGAGGTATCCGTCGTGATGCCCTGCGCCCTATGCGCCGTGACTGCGTATCCCAGATCAACATGATCGGAGACATAGTCCGCCGGGAGGAGCACGGTGCCGCGGCTGTTCGCGCGGCGGACGGTCAGCGATCCGTCATCGCGAATGTCGGTGACGGTCCAGCGGTCCCCGTTGCGTACCCATCCCCGCGGGGTGTGGAGACGACGGTCGTTCTTCCTGGTAATGATCGTGTCGCCGACCCCGGCACGGGCATCACCGTGGAGGGCGACTTCACGGCGAGCGTTCACCGTACCGTCGAGGATGAGGTCAGCGCGGGCACGCTGATTCAGAGCATGGACGGACTCGGTCGAGTCCGCAATCAACACCGTCGAAACCCCGGCAAGGGCATCGGCGCGCCAGGCGGTGTAGGCGGCGTCAATCATCGCCTCGGTATCACCGCCAGTGATGCGACCGTGGGTGGCGTAGGCGTCGATGGCTTCGGTGTGGCCGTGACGGAGATCAAGGGAGGCGGTCTTCTCCCAGTCGTTGACGAAGCGGTGCACATCGACCAGTTCCGGGGCATCGCCGCGGTCGTGCACGAGGAGGGAGAACGCGCCACCAGCGGTGACGGATTGCAGTTGCGCCCAGTCACCCACCAACAGCACCTTCGCCCCCACCTCCACCGCGTGCGCCGTGATCCGGTCGATCGAGAGGGTGCCGGCAAGGGAGGCTTCGTCCACAATCACGAGCTGCCCCTTACGGAATGACACGCCTACGTTCTGGTGGTCTTGCCACCACTTCGCGGTGTTCTCCGTCCGGATACCCAGATCATCAGAGAGGACCTGCGCGGCCACCGCCGACGGTGCCAGCCCGACGACGCTGCCGCGCCCATGCTCCCGCTCCCACGCCGTGCGTAAGGCACGCATCGCTGTCGTCTTCCCGGCCCCGGCCGGGCCGACCAAGACGTCCACTGCTCGGCCTGAGATCGCAATGCCGGTGAGGGCTGCGGTTTGGTCGTCGGCGAGGAGCCTGCCGTCGCGGTCCGGGCGATGGGTGACCTTCTCGACCACCTCGACGGGCACGGTGGGTGCGGTCATGGTGCGGGCGCGCTCGAGGAGCCGGTCTTCCGCCGCAAGGATGCCAGGCGACGAGTAGACCGTCGATGCGACTGGTCGGAATCTGCTGCTGCCGTCAGCCCGACGGAACACGGTCGGGCTGGACGCAAGCTCGGGCGGGGTGAGCTGGATCGACGCGCGCTCGGCAGCATCGACCACCATCCCGACGACAGCTTCACGATCCTGCGTGGTGGCGAACCGGTACGGCATCGTTTGGCGGGCGGCTTCGGCGGTAAGGTTCCAGCGCCGCCAGGTCGACCGCTTCTCACCAACTGTCTCCACCACGCTGCGCCCGAGCGAAGCGATCACGTCCAAAGGCACATCGTCCGCGCGCAACAGCATGGGGGCGTCGTTGGCGGCGACGGTGCGAGCCCAGCGGGTGGCGTCTTCACCGAGAAGGTGCGACGCACGACCCCTCCACTCACTCGTGAGGTCCGCGAGGGAACGCACCTGCTTCTCCGGCCGGGTCGCCAACGTCGCCTGCGCCCGCAACTTGATGACCGTCGCCAGCGACGGCTGCCGACCGTGACGGGCAACGTACTCAGCGATGAGACGGTTCTTCTCCTGATCGATCTGCCTGGACCTGGATGAGAACTCCGCCACCAGTGGCTCGGGCACGGTAGTGATCGCCCAGGCAGGGTTGCGGTCGCGTCCCATGTCACGCGCCTCCCACTCGACGCCGAACGCACGGGTGAGGTGATCAGCGAACACGGCCTCGTGAAGTTCAGAGAGGGCGACGGTCGCGGCGTGGAGGGGTCGGCCGTCGAGGGAGCGCCATTTGCCGTCGTGGACGGTCTGCACCTTGTTCGAGATCACGACATGCGTGTGCAGATGCGGGTCACCCGCCCGTGAGTCGTAGTGATCGAACGCGGTCGCGATCACCCCGGACACATCGGCTTGTGCAACCGCCCCATTGCGCCCTGCTGCGCCGACACGGGTTGCTGCAACCTCGCGCTCGATGAACGCAACCATCTCCGCAACCGCCGCGTGATGCGCGTCCGCAATCAGCGATTGCGTCCCCGCGTCCGACACCGCCCACAGCACCGACGCGGACTTCGGAATCGAGAACGTGAAATCGAACCCAGCAACCGCCTTCCGCACCCCACGAGCATTCTCCTCAGCCGCGATTGCGGCGACCGCTTCCGCACGCTCGGTCACATGAAGGTCAGCATCGAGCCTCGACGTGCGGTGTTCGATGCGCTCGGTCAGCGTCGGGTACTTCCGATACGGACTGCCGAGCGCCTGATCGGTCACCGGGTCGCGGCCCTGCCCGATCAGACGTTGAAGCTGCAACTCGGAAACCTCGTCACCGACGGCGATCGTTCCGCCGCCGAGTGCGGTGACGGCTGATCCGAGCCATCGGCCCGGTGGTGTTCCTTCCTCCGTGTAGTACCTCGTCAGCGGTGTGGAGAGCACTCGGTCACCGTCGCCGGTGGCGACGGTGCGCAGGAGGTACTTGTAGCCGTCACCGGCGGACATCACCCGCATCGAAACCGTCACCAGGCACCGCCTCTCCTCACCCCGAAGGTGAGCTTCACAGCCCGCGGGCGCGGTGACTTTTGAGGGCACTTTCCGGAGGCGGCGAACCTCGCTTGCAAGACGCGTGACAACCCGTTCGAGCGAACCGCGAGAGACCGAAGGCGTTTGGCGCCGACGTCGGCCGACGTGACTCAGGAGGAGCCGGCTGAATGGCAGTGGGTTGGGTGGCTCGTGCACCTGGTTGGCAACCAGCTCGGAGCAGCAGCACGGCTCCGGGGATCACCGTCCCAGGAGGTTCACCCGTGGCAGACCAGCCCCTCGCCAATCCGGCCGCGCCGCTGCGTGTCGGGTCGCTGTTCTCCGGTTACGGCGGACTCGACCTCGCCGTCGAGGAAGTCTTCGGAGCCCGCACGATCTGGTTCTCCGAGATCAACGAACCCGTCGCCCGTGTCTTCTCCCACCACTGGCCGGACGCTCCGAACCTCGGTGACATCACCACCATCGATTGGAACACCGTGCCACCGGTGGACATCCTCTGCGGCGGGTTCCCTTGCCAAGATGTTTCCACCGTCGGGAAGATGGCGGGTTTGAAACCCGGCACCCGCTCCGGGCTTTGGGCACACATGGCGGCAGCGATCGAGGCATTGCAACCGGAGTGGGTTGTGATCGAGAACGTCCGCGGGCTGCTCTCCGCACCCGCAGCAATCCGCGCACACCCCGAAGGAGACGACAATGAGCAACACAATCCCGATGATGCAACCCCCACCGGTGCAACCCCTCGCGAAGTGGAACCCGACCCGTGGCGTCTGGGAAAAACCGCACCTCGACCTCTTCGGGCAGCAGGAGCAGTTCTGGGAGACCTGGCCGACCTCTGGTATGACGCGCAATGGATCGGTTTACCCGCTTCCGTCGTCGGTGCGCCTCACCCCAGATATAGGGTATTCATCCTCGCCAGCCGTACTCTTCCGAACTCCGCTCGCATCGGACGCAGCACGTGGCGGGGAGAACTTGCAGCAAGTCAAGGCGCGACGCGGCACCATCGCACTCAGCCACCAGATCATCGACCTCGTCCTCAACGGACCGAACGGATGCGAGCTAGTTGTATTTCCCCGAGACGTTGCGAACGCGCGATGAGGGGACGTCGCCGCCAATTCCTGAGTGCGGGCGGTGATGGTTGTAGTGGTGCAGCCAGCGCGGATAGTCCGCCGAGCGAGCCTCGTCCGAGTCGTAGGCGGTGGCATAGGCCCACTCGGCGGCCAGCGTTCGGTTGAACCTCTCGACTTTGCCGTTCGTCTGTGGCCGGTAGGGCCGGGTGCGACGGGGCATAATCCCGTCGAGGGCGTCCGCAAAAGCGTGTGATCGATAGCAGGAACCGTTGTCGGTCATGACAGCGCTGACCTGGATGCCGCCCTCGGCAAAGAATGCGCGTGCGCGCCGCCAGAACGCGGCGGCAGTCTCCTTCCTTTCGTCGTTCAGGATCTCGGAGTAGGCGAGCCGTGAGTGGTCGTCGACCGCATGGTGGAGGTAGGCGTAGCCGCGACCTTGTTTCTTGTTGTTTCTTGCGCCGGCCTGCCGCCCCAGCACACGGTGGCCGCCTCCGTCGGGGATGCGCCCAAGCTTCTTGATGTCGACATGGACCAGCTCGCCCGGTTTGCTCTTCTCGTAGCGGACCGGTTTGATCTTGCGGACGGGGAGCCCAGTGGCTTGATCAAGATGGGCGAGCAACGGCATCCGATACCGATCGAGCACACGCCCGACCGTGGATCGCGGGATACCGAGGTGATAGCCGATTCGATGTGGCCCCCAACGGCGAGTGAACCGCAGAGCGATGATGCGACGTTCGGCGTGTTGATTAGTGCGGGCCGGTTGCCGATGTGGACGCGAGCTGCGATCAGTGAGCGAAAGTCCGACCCGGTATCGACGCGCCCACTTCGAGGCGGTCGACGGTGAACATTGAAAACGGTCCGCGGCGCGACGTACCGGCCATCCCTTGTCAACGATCAGCGAAGCGAGCCTGCGTCGGCCCTCTGGTGTAAGCGGTGCGTTCGCGTGTGTCATCAGCTACCCGCGGCGGCGACGTTGACCACGAGAAACCGCTGCAATGCCTCGGCAATCGACGTCCTGCCGGCATCCTCCGTTCGCCGTTGACCAAAGAGCAACCCGAAGAGGATTCCGGTGAGGAAGTCGATCAGATCCAGTGAGGCTCCGTCAGCGTCGCTTCCGCCGAGATCGACGAGCAGGTTCGTAGCGAGCTCGCGGGAGAACAGGCAACTCGCCAGCTGCGCACGCGACTCGGGATCCCCTTCGACCTCCGGCAGCAGCGAGAACACCGCTAGTGCGTCATCGCGGCGAGGACCCGCGAGCAAAAGAAGTTGGTCCGCCATGAGAGTCGCAGCCGTCCGCGGAGTGACGGTCACAGGTGCGGGTGACTCGTCGAAAGCGGCGCGCGAGTGCTCTTTTATGCGACCGATCGTCGCAACTACGAGGTCGCGACGGGTGCGGAAGTAGTACGACGTGGACCCCGTCGCGAGGCCAGCCGCCCTGTCAACGGCCTGATGCGAAAGTGCACGCGCACCCCCACTGGCGAGCACACCGATCGCATGATCGGTGATCAACGGACGTCGGTCTCCGGGTCTGGCCATCTGATTCCTCCTCATTACTCTATAGATATAGAGTAATGAGGTATGGGGCTGGGCAATCACCGACGAACCGCGAACGGACCAAACAAGATCGCAAGCGCGAGCAGCGGCCCGTTTCGTGCGGCTATTGGAGATTCAGCGATCACGTTCGATAACGCGCAGATCGCCGCCATTGACGCGCTCAGCACGCCGGCGCGCCACGGCTACTACCTTTGGGGCGACGTGGGGCGAGGTAAGAGCCTGATCAGCGAGACCTACTTCGCGGCCATTCCCACCGACGATAAGCGTCGCTTTCACTTCCACGACTTCTTCCGTGACCTCCAGGCCCAGATCATCCGTGAACGCGAGCCTCTCGAGCGATCGTTACGGCGACTCCTTGGGAACGCCCGGGCAGTGTTCTTCGACGAGTTCCACGTTCACGACGTCGCAGACGGCGTCTACCTGTCTGCCACTCTCAAGAGTCTGCTCGATGGCGGCATACTCGTGCTCGCGACATCGAACTATGCGCCCGAGGATCTCATGCCTAACCCGCTCTACCACGAGCGCTTCCGGTCCGCGATCAACATCATTCGCGCCGAGCTCGACGTCGTGCACCTTGGCAAAGGCGAGGACTACCGCCTGACACATGCGGCATTGACTCGAGGCTTTGGCACAGGGACCTGGCGCACGCAACCACCTGTTGCGAACGACACCCCTTCCATCGAACTCAACGCTGCCGGTCACATCATCAAAGCCCGCAGCGTTGACGGCGACACCGCCGTCTTCACGTTCAGCGACCTCTGCACGCGACCCCTCGGAGTCGCCCAATACCTCTGGCTGGCAGAGAAACTTCGCACAGTCGCGCTGATAGACGTGCCCGATCTGGCGACCGTTGACCGGGACCCTCTCGCGCGATTCGCCAACTTGATCGATGTCCTTTATGACCGAGACATTCCGCTGCACGTCACCGCAGCCGGCGAACCTGGCCGCCTTGTCGAAGCGTCCGAACCGCCACGAGACGCCAAGCGAATCGCCAGCAGACTCTCCGCGCTCAAACTCGCATAGGCGTGTTCTCGCGTTCGCAACGTCTCGGGGAACTACAGCTAGTGGAGGAAGCGGAAAGCCTTTGGAGCTTGGTCGAACTGATTTTCAACGATGGGGGCGATACGCAGAAGCTGTGATCAGGTGGGAGCAGATCACTGGCCGCCCTGCACCGGCGCCGGCACTCCAGAAGGACATAACTGGTCCGCGACCTTCTCCAGAATTCGTGGAATGGCTGATGGGGCTTCCCCAAGGTTGGGTCACATCTGAGGGTCACGACCTCACAACAAACCAACAGATAATGGCCCTCGGGAACGGCGTTCTGCCCCGGCAAGCCGTCGCTGCACTTACGATTATGCGGAGTGCGTTACAACCTGAGATGTCTAAGAACCTTGGTTAGCTTTGGGAGTCACCCCGCGCTAATGCTGGTAGGCACCAGCGAAGCTCGAAGAACTCTTCAGTCGGCGATTACCTCGTGGCGCCCTTCGACATCAGGCCCCACGAGATCCACGCGAAACTGTCTGATTCCCTCGGTGAGGAGTCGCACGGCGATGTCGCGGTAGCGTTTTGCGTCGCTCGCGGCCTGGAGTTGTTGGCTCATTCGGCGCAGTGCCGGGAAGTCTCCCTCGGAGAGCGTGACTGCCTGCTCCTCGAACTCGCGTTGTAATCGTGCGGCTCTCTCCGGAGGCAGTTCTATGCCGGTGAAGACTGGCTCGGCAGCAACCGCGACTGCGGTGCGAAGCGCGTAACGTCCGACAAGGAGAGCATCGTCCTCGCTGATCCCCGCGTCGCTGAGTGCGCTCAGACCCAACTCTACGAACCGTTTCCCCTTCGTCGTATAGAGCAGTCGTCGCATCGTGATTTCGGCCGCGCCGGGGTGGGCGGCGAGTGCGTCGATCAACAGGTGCATGAGGGCGGAGAGCCGGTCATCCCACGGCCTATCGAGGGCGATCCCGGACAGATCTAGGCGTTCAGCCAGAGCATCGCCGATGCCGTCAAGGAGCTCGTCTTTGCCAGCGAAGTGCCAGTACAGCGCCATGGGCGTCACGCCAAGGACTGCCGCAACGCGGCGCACGGTGACCTTCTCGACGCCGTCTTCATCGATCAGCCTCAGCGCCGCTTCGATCAGGCGCTCTCGGCTGAGCTTGGGGGGTCTCTGGCGCGGTTTGCTCACACTGAGATGCTACTATACGAAGTACATGTACTAAGTAAAGGTGAGGTGTTCGGGTGACCAGAGAAACCACAGATGTGTTGTTGATCGGTGGAGGAATCGTGAGCGCGACACTCGCCTCATTGATCGCCCGCCTTGAGCCCAGTTGGTCAGTGGAGGTCTTCGAGCGCCTCGATGACGTCGCCGCCGAAGCGTCGAACGGATGGAACAACGCCGGCACGGGCCACGCCGCACTGTGCGAGCTGAACTACACACCACGCACCCGAAACGGCAGCATCGAGATCACGAAGGCCGTGGATGTGCATGAGCAGTTCCTCATCACAGCTCAGTACTGGTCATCCCTCGTCAAGGAGGGAGCGCTCGCTGCCCCCTCAACCTTCATCAACTCCACGCCGCACCTTGCGTTTGTGCGCGGAGATGCGGATCGAGATTTCCTTGCCGCACGTCACGAAGCACTGACGTCGCACCACTTCTTCCAGTCGATGGACTACTCCGCGGATTCCACAACAATCGAGCAGTGGGCGCCGCTCCTGACTCGTGACCGACGCACCGATGAATCGATCGCCGCGACCTATGCCGCCGAAGGAACCGATGTGGACTTCGGCAGCATCACCCGCCAGCTCTTTGAAGACTTCACGCGGCGCGGCGGAGGTCTCCACACTCACACCGAGGTGACGGCGTTGCACCGGGGCACGGATGGTCTGTGGCAGGTGCGAAGTCGCGATCGCACCTCGGGGGCGGTATCCGTGAAGCGCGCGCGAACCGTGCTCGTCGGAGCTGGAGGCTGGGCGCTCAAGCTTCTGCGGTCGGCCGGAGCAACCGAGGTACGCGGATATGGACTTCTACCCGTTAGCGGCACCTTCCTCAGCACGACCGCACCTGAAATCGTTGACCAGCATCAAGTCAAGGTCTATGGAAAGGCCCCTATCGGTGCGCCACCCATGTCCATGCCGCACCTCGACGCACGGATCATCGATGGCCAGCGATCGGTCTTGTTTGGGCCCTTCGCGGGCGCAATCCCCAAGTTTCTGAAGAACGGTTCGATCTGGGATCTGGCCGGTTCGCTTCGCGCTGACAACCTCTGGCCCCTGACCACAATGGGCGTAAAGAACCTGAATCTCGTGTCGCTCCTGGCGCGCGACTTGCTGGCGACACACGCCAGCAAGGTCACGGCACTGCAAGCGTTCGCACCGTCCGCGAACGAAACGGACTGGCAGGCCATCGTCGCGGGGCAGCGCGCCCAGATCGTGAAGCCTGACACCAAGGGCCGTGGAGTGTTGCAGTTCGGCACCGAAGTGATCACGTCTGCGGAAGGCACGCTCGCGGGCGTTCTCGGAGCCTCGCCGGGCGCTTCAACCGCCGTGCCGATCGCACTCGAAATTCTGCGACGCTGCTTCCCCCAGCACGTCGAAGCATGGGAAACCGCGACACTCATCGACTACATCCCAAGCCTGCGAACTTCTCTCGCCTCTGACCCCGCATTTACCGAACAGGTTAAAGAGGCAATCACCTCATCTCTTGACCTCGACCAACCGCTAGCAGGAAAAGACCGATAAGGAAGCGCGACGAGCCATGATGCGATGCAGGAGAGGAGCAAAGCCTCGTTGAAGTCAACGAACGGTGGCCTTCGATGAAGGACTCCTCGCCTGGACCGTCGCCGTCGCCGGGGCGCTTCTCTCCGGTGCTCGCACGCACGCAGACCGCAGTGACAGCGATTGCGCCCATCGCCTTCGACTGCGTGAAATTCATCATCATCCGTGGCGGAAGCGCGCGCCTTTTCAGCGAGCTCGGCAGCCAGCATGTCAATGTTGGCGATGTGGTCGTACTCGCGGCTAACACATTGTGTGGCGCTGAGCCCGAAGGATGGGTTACTACCACAACCTTGTATCTAGATCGCGACTATGTGATCGATCAGGTGTTCTGGCAGTACGCAGCGCGTTTCAAGGATCGACTTGATGCCAGCACCTTCCTCGACACAAACTACGCGGAGCCAGCGCAGGTCGTTCGGATCGGTGATGATCGTGCTGGATTGCTGATGCCGTGGCTGGATGAGCTCACGGCGTTGAGTGTCGAGGGTTTACCCGCGGTGCGCTTCTACCGGGCCCAGGCGCTCGTCTCAGCCGTTCTCGATGTCATCGTTCCGCATCTTGCCGTCACTGATGAGCGGATCAGTTCGACGCAGCGGAGCACCGTTGTGCCTTCCGCTCCACGACACCGGGCGTTTCGACCGCTCCGTGATGAGGCTCGGCACGTTGCTGAGCTTCTCTCCGGTGAGCTTGATCGGCGATGGTCGGTGCCCGAGTTGGCGGGCGCGGTGCACCTGTCTCCATCGCAGCTTCGGCGCGTGTTCACTGCGTCGTTTGGGAAGTCGCCGATCGCGTATCTGACGATGCTGCGCGCAGAACGGATGGCTCATCTACTCAAGGTCACCGACTCGCCGATTTCGGTCATTGCCGTGTCGGTGGGGTGGGGTGATCCTGATTTCGCGGCGCAGCAGTTTCGCCGTAGTATCGGGGTCGCTCCGAGCGAGTATCGCCGGATCAGCCGCAAAAACCCACTGCCGTCGCACCCCGAGTGAACGCGCGTGCGTCCGGGTGAATCGACCGTGATCCGGTGCTCGGATCACCAGGCATCTTGCTTCTGGGGTAGAGGTGGGCTGACCACGTCGGGTTCAGCGATGCACCTGACGGTCGCTCACACTTTGTCCGTCGTCCGTCTCGATTGCGTTTCCTGAGTCCCTTCGCGCACCTTCTGGTCGCAGAGGTCACCCGCCGTGTACGGGTGCCTGCGGAAGGAGGACGGCGATGGCAACCAGCGAGGAAGCGAGGGCGGCGCGGGATGCGAAGCTCGACGCTCTGTATGAACAGCTCACCGATGCGGTGGAGTCGTTGGTGTCGGGTGAGGACTGGAAGCAGGCGCTCACGTTCGCGGCCCGGTTCCGTGCCCGCTCGTTCAACAACACGCTGCTGATCTTCGTGCAGCATCAGGCGGCGTTCGAGGCGGGCCGAGTGCCAGAGCCGGTGCCGTCATATGTCGCGGGATTCAAACAATGGCAGGCACTCGGCCGGCAAGTCTCAAAGGGTCAGTCGGGGTACATGATCCTTGCCCCGGTGACGGGCCGGTTCGCGTCATTCACGCCGAGGGTGGCGGAGTCGTGGCGCCGGCTCGGCCGGTTCGAGAAGCCGAAGCCGGGTGAGGCGGTGCGCTCCCGCATGGTCGGCGTCCGCCCTGCCTACGTCTGGGATGTCTCCCAAACCTCAGGTGACCCGATCCCCGCGCCACCCTCACCGCGGCTGCTGGAAGGCGAAGCACCCGACGGCCTCTGGGATGGCATTGCGCGGTTGGTGGAGGCGGAGGGGTTCACGGTGTTGCGGGTGCCGCATGAGGGCATGATCCACGGTGCGAACGGCCTCACCGATTTCGGTGCGCGGACGGTGGCGGTGCGGGAGAACATGCCCGAGGCGGCACAGGTGAAGACCCTCGTGCACGAGCTCGCCCATGTCCTGCTGCACGGCCCAGACAACGCCGATGCGACGGGGCATCGCGGGATCGGTGAGGTCGAAGCGGATTCGGTGGCATTGATGGTCGCCGCAGCGCACGGCATGGACACCAGCGACTACACGGTCCCGTATGTGTCGGGGTGGGCGGCAACGGTGCCGGAGAAATCCCCGGTCGAAGTCGTCCAAGCCACCGGCGAACGAGTCCGCAAAACCGTAGCCAGCATTCTCGACCAACTCCTCACCGCACAGATCAGCGATGGCGACCCACCCGGCCTCACCCGCGACGCCCCGGCGAAGAAGCGCACCGAGCCTGCGATCGAGGCGACTGCTGATCCCTTGGCTGAGGGGCCGCGCCGTGCGGTGGCAGCGTCGGTGAGGAGTCTGTGATGGGTGACGTCGAGCTTTTCGCCGAAGTCGGTCGGATGCCGCTTGCGGAGGCGGCGGCACGGTTCGCTGCGGCCGGGGTGCCGGTATTCCCGTGCGTGCCGGGTGAGAAACGCCCCTTGGTGGCCCGCGGCTTCCACGATGCGTCCGCTGACCCATTGCAGGTTGCGGGATGGTGGTCGAGGTGGCCGTCCGCGAACATCGGCATCCCCACCGGTGCCACATCCGGGGTGGAGGTCGTCGATGTCGACGTGCACACGACCGGCACCGGATTCCCCGCCTTCCGCGAAGCGCACCGTCAAGGCCATGCCACGGGGTGGGCGGCGCTCGTGCGCACCCCCTCCGGCGGCCTGCACGCCTACTATCCGGCGCACCCGGACCGTGTGCAGTCGTCGTGGCAGGCGGCGCGGGCGCATGTCGATTTCCGTGGTGACGGCGGCTACATCATCGCGCCGCCGTCGAAGGTGCTGCGCCCTGGTGGGGTGCGGGCACCGTACCGGCTCATCGTCGCATCAGGTGATACCCCGGTGCCGGTGGATGCGGCGCGGCTACACGACTTCCTTGACCCGCGCACCCCGATCCCTCTGGGCCGTGCGCGTGCTGCTCGGGTTGAGCGGCGGGGGTCGGATGCGAAGGTACTCGCTGGTTGGGTGGCGGGGCGTGGTGAGGGTGAGCGGAACCGGGGCCTGTTCTGGGCCGCCTGCCGACTCGCCGAGGCCGGCACCCCACCCGACGCGACCCTCGACGCTCTGGGGCCTGCGGCTGAGCATGCGGGGCTGGGTTCGCGGGAGATCATGGCGACGATCCGATCCGCCTACCGCACCACCCACCCCACACCGCATACGTCTGTAGAGCCCGGAGCGGACGAGCGGCGTGTGGTGCGCGGATCACCAGGGCGGGTGATCTTATGAACACCACCGAGGCTGTTTCGCCGCGGGGTCGCCGGTTGGCGGTGGTGACGGCGATCACGGGCACGGTGTTCATCGCAGCCGGCGCGTTCTGGCTCAGCTTTACGGCGCTTGCCGACCTTGCCCGCCGGTCTGGGATCGATGCGGGGCAGGCGTGGGCGTGGCCGTTGATCGTGGACGGCATCATCGTCGTCGCAACTGTCGCCGTCGTCGCCCTCGCCAGCCAGTCCCGCCCGACCTGGTACCCCTGGACGCTTCTCGCCGCCGGCGCCGTCGTGTCGGTGACGGCGAATGCGATCCACGCGATCATCGCCTCAGACACCGACGTCCCGCCGGTGCTTGCCGCATCGGTCGCGGCGATCCCGCCGCTGGTGCTGCTGTCGATCACACACCTCACCGTCTTCCTCACCCGCCCCACCACCACACCGGGCGCAGACGTGATCGAGGCCGCTCCTGCCGAGACGGTCGCCCCGTCTCAAACGGTCGCCGTACGAGAAATGGAGCCGAAATCGGCAATGGAGTTTCCGGTGGTATCGGTGAGTGAGCGGCGGGCGGAGGCGACGCAATTGCGGGACGTGGAGGGGTGGTCGAACAAGCAGATCGCCCGGCGCCTGGGCGTGCACCCCTCCACCGTCGGCCGCTGGTTCACCCCAGCCATCAGCAAGGAGGAAACCCCATGAACGACCACACAGAGACACACCGCACTGAGCTACCGGAGACGCGGCCAGAAATGGTCGAGGGTGCGGAGGCGGAGCGGTCTGCGTTCGCCGTGCACCGCGACCCCTCACTCACCAAAGTAGGCGCTGATCCTGGTTCGCGGGTGGGGCGCGGGATCGCGTGGGTGCGTCCGACTGATCTGATCGCGTCGAGCACCGCCAGGATCGCGGGCCGCGGCATCAACTTTCAGACCGCCCTCGCGCACCGTGCCCGCCGCGCGCCAGGTCACGCCTACCGTGCGACCCGGGATCATGCGCGCGACATTCGGGATCGCCGAGCCGAACGAGCGGCACCCGCGGGGCCGGCAGTATTCGAGTCATTCGATGTGTTCGAGCCACAGGATCGTCCGCGCTCGTCGTCGTGGGTGCGGCCGTCCGGGATCGGGCTGGGGTGAACGGCTATGCGCAGAAGACGGTGGTGGGGTGGCGGTGGGGAGCCGGTGCGCACCTGCCTGTCAGGAGGTGCCACCATGCCACAACGAAACACTCCACGTCGCGATGGTCGCGGGCGTGGGTTCGAGAACTCAGAACGACTCCGCGAACTCCTCACCCGCCTCGACGCTGAGGGGCCGGACGCCTGGCGGAATGACCCGGTCGCTACCGAACTCATGCGGTACGCGGCCGACAAGTACGCCGCGCTCGCGCGCAAGCACGGTCTTGATCCGTGGGAGGCGGCGACCGCGGCGTTCGAGGCGATGCGTGCGCCCTCGGTGCGGCGGGCGGATGATCCGTGGGCGGTCATCACCCGTGCCGTGCAGATCACCTGCATCGCAGAAAACCGCGCCAACGGACTCCTGTGCTCCGTGCACCAGGCACGCAGACCCAGATACTCGAGTTTCCATGACGCCGAACGCTTCTCCGACCGCGAAAACCTCCTCACCGACTACCACCCCGCATTCCGCGCCGACCCCTTCACTGACGACGACGAAGACGACGCTGACGACGAGGTGGAAGCGTCAGGGGCGACGGGAGTGGAGTCAGCGGTCGAAGACACAATCGCACTGCTGTGCTGGTACGGGTGGGAACCAGTGGTCGCCCGCGCGGCGATCGAGTGCATCTGCGCACGCCTCGCAGAATCCGTCTCACGAGCGGGAGCATATGAATCGCTGCGGCGTGATCGTCACGCCCGGGCACTCCTCGATATCCCCGCACCGTCCTGGTATCGGCTGCTGCGCATCGTCCTCGGATCACCAGACGCAAGCCTGACCGGTACGAATGCGAGCCGTGGCGTGCTGCTGCGGCTCCTGATTGGCGAATCACTCCGGCATCTCCTCACTGATGTTGACCTCGCGGTCGCCGTCACGGTTGCCGCGCCCGGGGTGATGCGAGGCCGGCCATGACCACGCCGGGGCATATCGAGCTGGAGCGGGCCGTCGAGTCGATCTGGTCCGGCCGCCGCCACCGCGAGGACTACGGCGACATCGACGCGCTGGTGGAGTCGATCACGCGGGATGGGCTGTTGCAGCCGATCACGATCACCCCGGACGGGATGCTGATTTGCGGTGCCCGCCGTTTGGCTGCGATCCGCAGGCTCGGGTGGAAGACGGTGAACGTGTGGGTGCGCTCCGGTATCTCCACCACCCTCGGGCAGCTCCTCGCCGAACAGGACGACAATCTCCTGCATAAGCCCCTCACCCGTACCGAGGAAGCCGCTCTCTATGCCGAATTGAAAGCGCTCATGGTCGAGGATGCGACGGGCCGACAGGAAGCGTCACGGTTCACCTCGAAACAAGAAAACCCCAGGTCACACGGTGGGGCCACGGTGGCCCCACCGTCGGCCGGGAGTATCGGGAAGACCCGCGAGCAGGCCGCGCTCATGGTCACCGGCCGCAACGCCTATACCTCGCTCGAACGCATCAACGAGTTGCAGAACCTTGCCGCTGACCCGGCACAGACCGACGACGTACAGCAGCGGGCACGGGAGGAACTTGACCGGATCGACGCGGGCGGGTCGATCACCGGAGCGCAGCATCGCATCAAAGCCGCGCAAGCCCTCGCCGAACTCGACACCCTCGCGGGCGACCTCGCACAACCGGCAGGCATCCGCGACACCGCAGCCGCAGGCGCGACCCGGATCCGGGAGCTCGAAGACACGGCACGGCCGGCCGATCTGGAACGGCTCGCGGTACTCGCTGTCGAGCGTGCGAGGACTGCGACGAAGAAGCGCCCCTCCCAGCTCGCATCCGCACGCCTTCACGCGGTTGAGGAGCAGCCGCGGGAGTTCCTGCCGGTGCGGTCGTTCGTCTACCTCTGGGATGAACTCTCCACCTGGACCGAACGCTACGACCCCGAAACCATCGGCCCAGCCCTGTCTGGTGAGCAGTGGGCGATGTTCGAGAACGCCGTCACTGCAACCGTCGCGTTCCTGGATGCCGCCCGCACTGCACGAAACGTGCGCCGCGAAACCGCCTGACCCTCCGCCGCCTCCCTGCCCTGAATGCTGTGGTGCACCTGTCTGGTGATCCGAATCTCGTCGGGAAGGACACCAGGATGGACCCCACCGCTCGCCGCCGCCGCACCGTGCTCATCGCCGCCACAGCTGTCGGCCTGATCCTGCTCCTCCTCATCGGCGTCGGGGTCTACGGACTCACCCGCGGCCCCCAGACCACCGAACCCGCCCGTCCCGATGGGCCGACGGCAACGAACCCGGCACACGTCCCGGCAGAACCGGAAGCCGTGGTCACCCTCGGTGGGTCGGAAAAGTTCGCAGGCGCGGTTGCGGAAGCGCTGTTTACCTGGGATACGACCAGTGGGTATGGGCCTGCCGATTACGCGCAGATGCTCGCCGATGTAACCGCCGACACGGAAGCCGACGCGGCTGCATCCGATGTCCGTTCCTATCTGCCGACCCAGGAGGCATGGACGCAGCTCCGCACGCATCAGACGCGGCAGTGGCTCACCATCGACACGATCGAGATCCCTGCCGCGTGGGAGGATGCGGTGGTGCAGGCGGCGCCGGGGCAGATTCCTGACGGTGCGGTCGCGTATACGATCACCGGCACCCGCCACCGCACCGGCTACTGGGGCACCGACCCGGTCACGACAACGCACCCGGTCGCGTTCACCGTGTTCCTCACCTGCACACCCGAACGCACCTCCGCACCGGCGCCTGCCGCTCCAATCACTGAAACGTGCGCGGTGTTGCGGTTGTCGCAGCTCGACAACCCGCTGCGGTGACCGGCCATGCTCAAGAAACTCCTCGCCGCCCTCACCGTCGCCGCCGTCTGTTTCGGCCCCGCGACCGTGCTCCTGTCCGTCGCTGTCCTCGTCAATCCTGCTGTCGCTGCGTGCGCGCCGGGGTCGTTGATCGTCGGGCCGATCCCGGACTCGCTCACTGCGACGACGCGCAATGGTGAGACGGTGACGTTGAATCGTCAGCAGCTCACCCACGCTGCGACCGTCATCACGGTTGGTGGGCAGACGGATGGGGTGGGGCGTCCGGGGGTGGTGATCGCGTTGATGGCGGCGCTCACGGAGTCGCACCTGCGGATGCTCGCCAACACCGGCACCTACCCAGAATCCGCGAACTACCCCAACGACGGGGATGCGTCCGATCACGACTCTCTCGGTCTGTTTCAGATGCGCCCGCAAGCAGGGTGGGGCTCTGTCGCGGAACTCATGGACCCGAACTATCAAGCCCGCGCCTTCTACGGCGGACCCACCGGACCCAACTACCCCTCACCGCGCGGGCTGCTCGACATTCCGGGGTGGCAGCAGCTCGACCCAGGCGAAGCGGCGCAGGCCGTTGAGGTGTCGGCGTTCCCGGACCGGTATCAGAACTATCAGCCCGTCGCCGAAGCGATCCTCACCGCACTCACCCGCCCCGCGCCATCAACCGGCGGCGGTGGAGGCGGTGAGGTGGTGGTGCCGGAGACCACCAGGGTCGTGTTCCCGTTGCCGGAGGGCTCCTGGGTGCGGACCAGCCCGTTCGGGTGGCGCACCGACCCGATCACCTTCGAGACCGCGTTCCACTCGGGCAGCGACTTCGCCGCGCCTGACGGCACCCCGATCTACGCTGTCGCCGATGGGATCGTCACCCAAGCCGGATACACCGGCTCCTGGGGTGGGCTCATCATCGTGGAGCACACCGTCGGCGGAGAGCGGGTCGCGTCCTATTACGCGCATATGTGGGAGCACGGCATCCACGTCACCGAAGGCATGACCGTCACCGCCGGGCAACACATCGGCGATGTCGGCTCCTCCGGAAAATCCACCGGGCCTCACCTCCACCTCGAAATCCGGCCCGGAGGTCAAGGGCAGCCCGCGATCGACTCCGACCAATGGCTCACCGACCACGACGCCGAAGGCATCACCGGCGGCAACACCTCCCGTGCATCCTGCACCCTGAACGGAGGTGGGCGCTGATGGACGTGTTCCCTGACTTCGGCGGCGTCGGCGCAGCCGACGACCTCCGCACGGTGATCGGTGCGCTACTGATGTTCGTACTCATCATCGCCGTACTGATGCTGATTATCTCCGCGATCATCTGGGCCATCTCATCTTCGACCGGTAACCCGCACACCGCCACAAAAGCCCGGCTCGGGGTCTGGGTGGCACTCGGCACGGCAGCCCTCGCCGGAGCCGGTGTCGCCTGGGTCAACTTCCTCCTGGGCGTCGGCGACCGCTTGTAGGCGTGTCGGTGACAGGAGGTTGCGAGGTACCAGTCTTCCTAGAACGGGAGTGCGGGCGAGGATGCATCTGAAGCGGTCTGTGCTCGTTCGTCTTCGGTGTCGTTCTGCCACTCAGTTTTGATCGCGATGATGAGTTCACGGTCGGAGCCCAGTTTTGCCATTGCCTTCTTGAACGCCTGAGAACGCGTGCTTGCTGTTCCGATGAATCCGCGTGAGATGAGCTGGGTGAAGGCCCCTCGCCCGAGGTACTTGGTGTTGTTGTAGGTCACTCGGAAGCCAGATCGTGGGCCGGCTTTGAACGTCGAATCAGTCATGGCGAGCCGCATCCAGTCAGCGGAGACATACATGCCTTTGAGCGTCTTCCCGTCGAGTTTTCGACCAGCGTCTCCGCGCACGAACTTGAACCAAAATGGGGTATCGAAAGCTCGCCAGTCGATGGTCTTCCTCGGGACTTCACGGCCTTTCGGCATGAGATTGAGTTGTTTCTCTATCTCGTTCTTACGTCGATAAACCCACTCGTAGCTGCCGCTCCCGTCGCCGCTGTCAGCTCGTTCCAGTCTCTTGTATTGAACGAAGGTGAAAGCGTCGTGAACCTGATCCCAGTAGAGAAGGTCGACACCAAGCTCTTCCTCTATGGGTTTCTTGTTGACAGACATGACGAGGAGCTTCCGTTGGCCGCTGCGATCCTCGAACACGGCGAGGCTGGCCGCCCGTTGATCGGCGATCAGCTTGCCATCGAAACGTTGAAGATCGAGCGGCAGAAGCTCCTCCTCCATATCTCGCTCATACCCAGCGTTTAGCACGGTATCGAGAAGTGTCTCTTTTTCCTCGACGCTGGGCGGCTCGCTGAAAGCATCCGCGGGCAACGGAATCTCAGCAATCTGCGAAGCCAGCAAGACCGCATCACGCGCTTCAACTCTCGATTGCTGCACCTCGTCATCGAAGGTGCGCGGCGATCTGAATACGGAATCCAACCACGGTCCGACCGTTGGGTCAACCTGTCTGAGATGTTCGAGGAGAGCTCTTGCTGTAGGACTATCGAGTCGACGTGCGTAGAAGTGCTGCGGCATTGACGGCATCGAGACTGCCTGTTCTCTCAGTTCTCCGAACTCAAGAGGCGCGAGCAGACGAAGGATCGGCGACAAGGTCGCGCGTAGCGTTCCGCTCGCAATGCCGGCGACGCCGCGCGTGACAGCCAACCCGATCAGATAGTCCCCGGTGCCGAGTTCTTCATCTCCTTCGCGCACGATGGCGCAGAGGGAACCGAAGGTCGGGGTGGATTCTTTGTCGAACGCTTCGCTGATTTTCTCGACGCTCAGATAGCTGATCCGGTTCGCGCCCTTCGCGTGGACGACGTACATCACTAAAGGCGGCATCGTCTCGGTGCGTCCGGTCATCTCCTCATTTTAGGTGAGCTCCCAGATGCGCGATGGGGGCGCGGGTGCACCTGGCTGGCAAGTTCGCCATTCCCTGGCGTTTGTGAGCTGAAGGAGCATCCCTGTGATTGATATTGACCCGAACGGTACCGGGCTTCCCGGTATCGAGCAGTTGCGCATCATCGTCGGCGCGGTGATGACCGTCGGCCTGATCCTCTCCGTCCTCGCCCTGATCGTCTCCGCGATCGTATGGGGCTTCGGCGCGAACAGCAGCAACCCGCATCTCGCTTCGCGCGGGAAGGTCGGCGTGCTCGTGTCCTGCGGCGCGGCGATCATCTGCGGCGCGTCGGTGACGCTCATCAACTTCTTCTGGGGCGTCGGCCAAGCCGTCTAACCCCACCACGGACGAGGGAAGGAGGATGCGGTGAGTGTGTGTGATGTGCCGGTGATCTCGGCCGTATGCGACACCGTCGGGCAAGGAGCAGCGACGTTGATCGCGGCCCCGTTCGACTGGCTCGCCCAGGCAATGGGCGGGGCGGCGGCGTGGCTGTTCGAGGCGGTCTGGACGGTATTCGACACCACTACCCTCGTCGACGTCACCGACGAAGGCTACGTCGGGGTCTACAACATCCTCTTCGGGGTCGCAGTGTTCGTGGTGCTGATCTTCTTCTGCCTGCAACTGATCACCGGCCTCGTCCACCGCGACCCCACCGCCCTCACCCGCGCCGCCCTGGGAGCTGCGAAAAGCATCCTCGGCTCGTTCGTCGCGATCGGTCTCACGGGGCTGTTGTTGGAGATCACGGATCAGCTCGCGGTCGGGATCGTGCAGGCCACGGGGAACACGATGGAATCTATCGGCGACCGCATCACCCTCCTCGCGGCAGGGTTCGCGGGGATCAACATCGCCGCCCCCGGTGTCGGGGCGATCGTCACGATCTTCCTCGCAGGACTCGCCATCAGTGCGGCTGCGATCGTGTGGTTCTCCCTCCTGATCCGCAAAGCCCTCCTCCTGGTCGCGATCGTATTCGCCCCGATCGCTCTCGCGGGGTTCTCGTGGGATGCGACCAAGGGGTGGTTCGGGAAATGGGCGACGTTCGTGATCGCGTTGATCTTGTCGAAGCTCGTGCTGGTGGTGATCTTCCTCGTCGCGATCACCCAAGTGTCTGCGCCGATTGAGCTTGATCTGGCGTCGATCAGTGATCCCATCGCAGGTGTGGTGTTGATGTTCATCGCTGCGTTCGCCCCATACATGACGTACAAGTTCGTCACGTTCATCGGCTTCGATATGTATCACTCGATGAGCGCCGAACAAGAAGCCAAATCCGCCCTCAACCGCCCCATCCCCGTCCCGTCAGCACCGAAGGCGGACGGGACGAAGAAGGTACTCGACGGCGCCGACAACGGCGGTGGTGCGGCACCACCCAGTGAAGGCACCCCACCCGCAACGACGGCCACTCCCGCTACAGGAGGGGGCGCAGCGGGTGGTTCTGGTGCCGCAGCTGGTGCGGGGGCTGGGAGTGCGGGCGGCGGTGCTGGCGCAGCTGGTGCCGGGGCCGGCGGGGCTGCTGCTGCGGGGCCTGCGGCGGCGGTCGTTGTCGGGGCTCAGGTGGTCGGTGCGGCAGCGACCGCGGGGCCGAAGCTCGGTGGCAAGGTCGGCGGTGCTGCGGAAGGGCACGCGGCCGGGGCCGGTGAGACCGTGCAACCCGCACCACCACCTGCGCCGAATCACACACCGACCGCACCACCGGCACGACCTACACCCTCGACGCCGCCGCCTGTGCCGTCACCGAAGCCGTCTGCCGGGAAGGAATAATCGATGTCGACTCAGCAGAACACGAGCAGTGCAGGGTTTGGGCTGCGGGCGGTGCAGTTCTCCCGCCTCACCCGCCGCGGCATCCTCCTCGGCCTCTCCCTCCCGCAACTCATCGCCCTCGCCACAGGCGTCCTCTCCATCGTCGGCGCCCTCTACGCCGGCGGCGGGATACTGCTGGCCTGGACCGCACCCATCTGGCTCCTCTCCGCCGTCCTCGCCTGGACCCCGGTCGGGGGCCGGAAACTCATCGAATGGGTGCCCGTCACCTTCCGGTGGGTTGCCCGCACGCAGGCACGGCAGACGGTGTTCCGGCGGCGGGTCGTGAAACCGCGTCCTGCGGGGACGCTCGCTCTTCCAGGTGATGCGGCGTCGCTTCGGGAGTGGGAGGACCCGGAGACCGGGGCGGCGATGATCCACGACCCCCATCACCAGACCCTCACCGCGATCGTCGGCGTCTCACATCCCGCGTTCGTGCTCCTCGACCCCGGAGAGCAGGAACGCCGCGTCGCCACCTGGGGGCGCGTGCTCGCCACCACCTGCCGGTCCGGGCGGATCGCCCGCCTGCAAGTGTGCGAACGCACCCTCCCCGATGGGGGTTCCGGGCTGGTCGAATGGTGGCAACGCCACGGCACCGATGACGGTTCCTGGACCTCCACCGTGTACCGGGAACTCATCGACCGTGCCGGTCCCGCCGGGGAACGCCACGCCACCACCATCAGCCTTGCCCTCGACCTCAAAGCCTCAGCCCGACAGGTACGCACCAACGGCGGCGGAATCAAAGGTGCCGCCGCCGTCCTTC
This sequence comes from Gulosibacter chungangensis, assembly GCF_008831155.1. Classification (GTDB taxonomy): domain Bacteria; phylum Actinomycetota; class Actinomycetes; order Actinomycetales; family Microbacteriaceae; genus Gulosibacter; species Gulosibacter chungangensis. Next base: position 36,383 of record NZ_WBKB01000004.1, read on the forward strand.
GCCAAGAGATGACAACGCTCGTGACCGCGTTTCGGGCGGCGGAGCTCACGATCACCGGGTGGCTCACCCCCGCTCAGGTCGCGGTGATCCTCCGCTCCGCCTACGACCCCGCTACCGCGGCGATCCTCGAACGGAACACCGACATCGGGCGTTCCCTTGCGACTGCGGGGCCGGTCGCGGTCACCGAGTCGTGGGATCGCCTGCGGTCGGATTCCGCGCACCATGCGGTGCTGTGGGTGTCGGAGTGGCCGAGGTCGCAGGTGTATCCGGGGTTTCTCGCCCCGGTGTTGTTGTCGTCGGGGATTCAACGTTCGTTCTCGCTGGTGTGCACGCCGATCCGGTCGGATCAAGCAGCCCGTGACATCAGGAAGAAGAAGACCGAACTGATCTCAGATGCGGCGCAGCGGCAGAAAATGGGGCAGATCGAAGACGCCTCTCAAACCGCCGAATACGGTGATGTCCTCCAACAAGAAGCCGACCTCACCGCCGGCCACGGTGTGCTCCGCTACACCGGCCTCATCAGCGTCAGCGCGCCGTCCCCGGAAGAACTCGACACCGCGGTCGCGGCGATCGAACAGGCCGCGATCCAAGCGTCTTGTGAGACCCGCCGTCTTGTTGGGCAGCAGGCGCAAGCCTTCACGGTCGCAGCGTTGCCGCTGTGCCGCACCGTCTGAGAGCAAGTAGGAGCCCGTCATGCCGACCTTCCAGAACCCGACCGCCGACGCCGCGGAAGCGTCCGAAGCGCTCCGCGGCCTCGCACATGCGACCCGTACGTTTGAGAACCCCGCCGACACCTACACTGTGCTCGGTGATCTCCTTGCCGGGGTGCGATCCCTCCGGCAAGTGCTCGACCAGCTCGCCACCGCCCACTCCACGAACCAAGTGCGCGCTTATGACGACGCCGGGAACCAAGGTGTCGGCGCAAGTCACGCTTTCACCGCGGCCGCCGAACTGCGGCAGGCCGCGGCGTTGCTCGATGGGATGCACGACCAGGTGGATGCCGCCATGGGCGCCTCGGGGCGTATCGCATGGCGCCCCGCCCCTTCAGACTCTGTCCCTGCCCGGCGGGTGGGGATCGTGTTCCTGCAAGGACAGGACGCCGACGAGGTGCTGGCCATCATCGACCGTGACGGCACTGATGCGGCGATCGAGCACCTGGCCGGGTTCGACATGGGCGAAGAGACCACACAGGCGGCGCTCGTCAACGGATACGTCTACGACACCATCCCCGCCGGCCCGCTCGACCGCACCACCACCGCAGGCATCTACACGCTGACGTACAACCATGACCACGGGCACGTCTCCCTCCTCCGCACGCACCCGGAGACACGAGAACCGGATGCCGGAGCTCCGGCGACGCGGACTGCGCCGAGCCATCCACAGCCACGCCGCCAAGTGCCCGTGGTCGAAGACGAGGATGACTGGTTCGCACCGTCGCAGTCCTCCTCGGTGTCTCGGGGGCGAGCGCTGTGACCGATCGGCAGAAGCTCCATACCGCGGCGTTGGTCGAACCGGCCGGGGAACGCCGCCGGCAGCGGAAAGCACGCAAGCACGCGGCCACGAAGATCGAGACCAACGCACGCCGCACTGAGCAGTCGGCAGAGCGTGAACGGGTGGCCGCTGAGCGTGCCGAACGCCGAAACACCACCTACCTGCCCGCCGCAGGCGAACCAGGGGCAGCGGCGTTACGGACGCCGGGCAGGTTGCGATTGCCGCGGCATCAGGACACGTCCGCGACGCTCGCGGGCGCGTACCCGTTCCTCGCCGAAGGTGGCCTCGGTGCTGACGGCGTGTTCATCGGCCAGGACCTGTACTCGGGTGGCTCGTTCGTCTACGATCCCTGGACTCTGTACGCCCGCGGGGTCATCACCGCACCCAACATTGTCCTCGCTGGCATCGTCGGGTCCGGTAAATCTTCACTCGCGAAATCGCTCTATGCGCGGTCGATCCCGTTTGGTCGCCGTGTGTATGTGCCCGGCGATCCGAAGGGTGAGCATACGGCGGTGGCGGAGGCTGTTGGTGGGCGAGCGATCGTGCTCGGGCATGGGCTTCGCAACCGGCTCAACCCGCTCGATGAGGGCCACCGCCCGTCCGGGGTGAGCGATGCGGAATGGGCGGCGCAAGTCGCGTCCCGCCGCCGGGAACTCATCGGCGCGCTCGCAGAAACCGTGCTGGATCGGGTGCTGTCGCCGTTGGAGCACACCGCGATCGACCTCGCTCTCCAAGACAGCGTCCGCACCGCTGACGTGCCGATCCTGCCTATGGTGGTCGACCGCATCCTGAGCCCCGATCCTGCGACCGACACGGATGGCCGGCTGGTAGAAGACGGCAGGCTCGTCGGCCACGCCCTCCGCCGCCTCGTGGCGGGCGATCTTGCCGGATTGTTCGATGGGCCATCGACGGTCAGGTTCGACCCATCGCTCCCGATGGTGAGCTTGGACCTGTCCCGCGTCGCGGAGAACTCGACGCTGATCTCCGTGCTGATGACCTGCTCCAGCGCGTGGATGGAGTCGGCGTTGATGGACCCGAACGGCGGGCACCGGTGGGTGATCTACGACGAAGCCTGGCGACTCATGGCCTACCCAGCTCTCCTGCGCCGTATGGACGCGCAATGGCGGCTCGCCAGGCATTACGGGATCGCGAACATGCTGATCTTCCACAAACTCACCGACCTCGACAACGTCGGCGACCAAGGCTCCGCGATGCGCGCCCTCGCCAACAGCCTGTTGGCGAATGCGGAGACCAGGATCATCTACCGGCAAGAACCCGACCAGCTCGGAGCCACCGCCGCAGCCCTCGGACTCACCGGCACCGAACAGAAACTCCTCCCAGGACTCGGCACCGGGCAAGGACTCTGGCGCATCAAAGAACGCTCCTTCGTCGTCCAGCACCAACTTCACCCGGCCGAGCTCGCCGCGTTCGACACCACCGCGAGGATGAAGGGCTAAATGCTCAGGTTCAGGATTTCTGAACTCTGATTCCGCGTGATTCTGCGGGTTTTGGCCGATCTGTGGGGTGTTGTGAGGGTGCAAGTTCCCGCGCCCACCGATCCTCTCGTAATGACTGTTTCGGCGTGCCGGTTCGCACCTATCCCTCGATTGACACGCCATGACCGAGGGAGCAGCACTGATGGACACGATCAACGAACTGGCAGCAGATGAGAGCACCGCGAGGATCATCCTCGCTATCGCGTCCGAACCAGGAGATGCGGTGACGGGGCGGATGATTCGCACCGTCGGCGCATCCGAAACGGTCGCCCGCGTCCTCGCCGATGAAGTCCCGGCAGGGCCCGACGGTGACACCTGGCAGCGCCGCCTCGCACCACGCCTCGACGCCGCACAAATCCAGCGGGTGCTTGCTGAGACAGAGCGGCACGGGATGCGGGTGCTGATCCCCGGCGATGCTGAATGGCCTGCCGGGATCGACGCGCTCGGTGATGGCGCGCCGGTGGCGTTGTGGGCGAAAGGCAACCCAGGGCTGCTGACCGGACCGATGTGGGATCGCCTCACCATCACCGGAGCCAGGGCGTCCACCGCCTACGGGGAACACGTCACCACGGAGCTGGTGCAGTCGGCGGTCGCCGACTCCCGTGTGGTGTTTTCGGGCGGCGCGTATGGGATCGATGGTGCCGCGCACCGTGCCGCACTCGCCTCGAATGGCTCAACGGTCGCCGTGCTCGCAGGCGGCTTGGATCGGCTGTATCCGGCAGGGCACACTGATCTGCTGACCCGTGTCGGCAAGGACGGCCTGTTGCTGTCGGAGTTGCCGCCGGGTGCGGCGCCGACGAAGTGGAGGTTCCTGCAACGAGGCAGGCTCCTCGCCGCGCTCTCCGGCACCGTCCTCATCGCCGAGGCCGGGTACCGTTCCGGCACCCTCCACACCGCCGCCCGCGCCGCCGAACTCGGCCGCCCGGTCGGGGCTATCCCCGGGCCGATCACGAGCGCCACCTCTACGGGCTGTCATCGGTTGCTGCGTGACGGCCTCGCCACGGTGGTGACTGGCTATGAAGATGTGCGCGAGTTGCTGCATGGGGTTCGTGACCGGGCTCACCGTGCCGTGCGGGAGCGTGCGGGACTCGAGTCCGACCCGCTCGAGGCTGGGCCGCCGGCGCAGGGGCGGGATTTGAGGGGGCCGGTGTTGTGAGGCGGGTGGTGCACCTGGTGTGAAGGCGGCCGGCTCTGGTCGCTGATGAACACACACCAGGAGGTATCTCGTGTCAGGATCACTCGCCCACATCACGCAGCCGGAGGCTGCGCCACCCAGAACGGGGGTGCGGCGCTGGCTGTCAGCGCTGCTCGCGCTCCTGGTCATCGCGGGTTCGTTCGCGCTTGGCTCCCAGGCTGCCCATGCGGGCAGTGAAGGGGTCGGGTACTGGTCAGATGGTGCGTTCCTCGGCGCGTACAACACGGATGTGGACGGCCGGCAGGCGTATTGCGCGGACCTGGACGCGGACCCGCCCTACGGCAACACATCGGGGCCGGAACGGATCACGGCGTTGGATTCGCTGTCGCGGCAGCAGCTTGCCGAGTTGAACTATGTGATGGACCGGTGGGGGCAGTCGGGCGATCCGAACGTCACCGCCGCGGTCGCGCTGCATGTGTGGTCGGTGGCGAGCCCTGGCCGGTATAACTCGCACGGCATGTCCGGTGACGACTACTACGTTGCCCGAGCCCCCGCGTCGGAGCGGGGAACGATCCTCGCGAACCTCGCCGCGATGCGGCAGGAGGCCGCAGCAAACGCGGTCACCGACCCGTCACTGTCGCTATCGCTTGAGATGTCGGATCAGTACGCGGGCACGCTCACCGTCGCCACCCACCCCGCAGGCCTCACCGGTGCTGCGACCTTGTCGGATGCGGTCTTCGCTATCGGTTCCTCGGCGCGCACGATCGGCTCCGGGGCGCACCCGATCACCGGCACCCCCGCAGTCGGTGTGCCGTCCTACCGGGTTGGCGCGTCGATGAGCATCGATGCGGCCGGGTATGGTGCGGCGCTTGATCTCTACACGACTCCTGGGAAGCAGCGTTTGATCGCCGCCGTCGCAGGGTCATCCACCGGGTTGTCGGCGTCGGTGGAGTCGCCGGTGATTGAACTGGATTTCCAGCCGGAGATCACCACCCAGGTCGCCTCCCGCTACGTCGCGGAGGGTGATGCGTTCGTGGATGGGCTCACGGTGTCGGTGTCGAAGGGCACCTGGATTCACCTGGACGGCAACCCGATTGAGGTGACCGCGACCGGCACCTTGTATGGGCCGTTCGATGAGCAGCCTGCCGAAGCCGACACCCCACCGGCCGGAGCCCTCGTCGCAGGCGTCGAGACGGTGACGTTGACGGGTGCGGGGTCGTATACATCGCCGGGCACGATCGTTGCGCCGGAGTCGGGGTTCTACACGTGGGTGTGGAGCATCGACAAGACCGCGCACGGTGAGAACGCGAAGTACCTCACCGACTCGTTCACCGACCGCTTCGGCCAAGTCACTGAGACGTCGGTGGTGCCGTTCCAGCCCGAAGCTGTCTCCAAGGCGGATCAGCGTCTCGCTGTCCCCGGTGATGCACTCACGGACACGATCACCGTTAGTAGCAGTAATGGTGCGTGGTTGAAGAAGGACGGCGCGCACATTCCGGTGGTGTTCGAGGGCACCGCCTACCAGGTGCCCGGCACGCTGCCCCCGGCGCAGAACGCCGCGATCGACCCGAACGCGGTGCCGCTCGGTACCGTGACGGTCACCGCAGACGGCCCCGGCGTCTACACGTCCCCGTCGGTGGTCGCGCCGACGGGCGGGTTTGTGACCTGGGTGTGGGAGGTTCGGAAGACTACGCAGCCGGAGTGGGTGCGCGACTACCTCGCGAACGACTGGCAGGACGAGTACGGGATCACGGTGGAGACGACGTCGGTGCGGTGGCCGGTCACGGTGACCTCGCTGATGCGGGAGTACAACGTGCACCCCGGCGGACGCGCCTTCGATGTGATCACCGTCACCGGGTTCCCGGCGAACCACGGCGATTTCACCGGCGACGGCTACTGGAACGCCGATGTCGATGAACTGCATCACACCGTCTACGGCCCCTTCGCGTCAGATACGGAACTCACCGACGATCTCGACCTCACCAGCGCGCCGGTGCTGGCGGAACTGATGACGCCGGCACGCAATGGGGTCTACAAGCTCGGGTACACGGATGACGACAAGATCGTGCCGACCGAGCCCGGCTTCTACGTCCTCGTCACCACCTTCACCGGCGACGACCGCGTGCAGCCTTACTCCTCGTCTCCGGTGGACGTGCTGGAACGCTTCTACGTCCCACCCACCGGCAGAGAGGTGCCTGTGTCCGTGGTGACGCAGGCGACACCGGAAGCGTTCGTCGGCGAGCCGTTCTCGGATACCGCGCTCGTGCAGGGCACGAAGATTCCCGACGGTTCCTACCTGGTGTTCCGTGCCTACGGACCCCACCTGGCAGACGCCGAAGCCCTGTGTGAGGCGCCGTTCTACGAGAGCGAGGAGATCCCGGTCACCCAGGCCGGTGTCTACCGTTCCGGCACCACCACCGTCGATACCGCGGGGAACGTGTACTGGGTCGAATCCCTCTACAACGCCGACGGCGAGATCATCGCCGAGGGTCTTTGTGGGGCGCCGGGTGAGACGACGGTGGTGAAGGAGCAGCCGGAGGAGCTGATCGTGAAGACGAACGCCATGGCGAACGTGAAGCTGGGTGATCCGGCGCATGATGTTGCGACCGTCACCGGCACCGTCCCCGACGGGGCACGCCTGATCTTCGAGGCGTACCGGCAGGACAGTGACACCGCGACCTGCACCCCGGAAGAACTCGTCTTCACCTCCACCACGATTGATCTCGATGGGCCAGGTGAGTATCGCTCCGACGAGGTGATCTTCGACACGGTCGGCATCTACTACTGGGTGGAGACCGTCACCGATGAGGACGGCACGATCCTGCACCGTGGGGTCTGCGGTGCACCGGATGAGACCACCACCGTCACCGACACCCCAGACGTAGCAGGCACGCCGGGTGAGCTCGCGCACACCGGCGGCGGTGACTGGTGGCCGATCGGTCTCGCTGGTGGGCTGATCGCTGCGGTTACCGGTGGGGTGTTGCTGTTCGGGCGTCACCTCGCGATCACGCGCGACCGCGCCGGGTACGTCCGTGACGAGGACCTGTCGTTCGAGGAGTTCAAGGCCCAGTTCGAGGGAGCAAAGGAGGACTAACCACAGGCTGCCGACCCTCCGGCACCCCCACCCCAGGGCGGGTCGGTATGGGAGGGCACGAACCACCCCAGGTTCGTGCCCTCCCACCTGCGTTTCGGGGGCGGTGCTAGTGCACCTGCCTGGCGACACCCCTGCACTCCACGGAGAGGAACCCTGTGACGCCGAAGCCTCGCTACCGCCGCACCCACCCCGACCACCAACCCCCGAAAGCGCCGAAGCCACCGAAGACTGAGCCCGGTGGACCGGTCGTCGTGCCGGTGGTGGAGTTCACCATCACCGCTGATGGTGCGATGACGGTCACGGTCGACGGGCGCCCGTATCTCCCGGAGCCGTTCGCTCCGGGATGGCGGCGCGAAGCGTTCCCGACCATCCTCGACGCCCTCACCGCCCAGTACCGGTCGCCGCTGCGCGTGCAGGTACACGAGGCCGACGGGTCAACGTTCACCGACATCATCACCCCGCCCCGCGAACGCACCACCCCAAAGCCCTGGGAAGCATCAGCACCGGCACCGGTGGCTGTGGTGTCGCCTCCGGTACCAGCCGCGCAGCCGGTGCTGCATCAGGTGGCAGGGGCAGGGTTCGTTGCGGGTGAGGATGTCGCCGTCGCGATCATCCACGCCCACACCGACGCCAGCAGCGACGGCACCGCCCGCACCCTCCTCACCGCAGAGCAAACCGCGCTTGCGGTGACGGGTGAAGTGATCCTCCTCGGCCGCATCTCCGGCACCCTCACGGTCGGGAGAATCCAATGAGCACCCCGCGGCAGGGTGGGGCGCTTGGGGATGAGCTGGCGAACCTCGGAATCATCGCCCTCATCGCCGCCGCCGTCCTCGCCGTCATCCTCCGCGTTGCGGGAACGATCACCGCGTGGGTTACCGGGATTGCGCAGCCGCCGGGCGGGATCGAAGCCGGCCCCGGCGTGCTCCTGCACCCCTCCGACCCCGGTAGCGCACTCGCTGCCGACGAGCTGAACCCGGTCGCGTACTGGATCGTCACCGGCATCCTCATCGTCGCGGTCGGGAGTGCGGGGTGGTGGGTGTGGCGGTTCTTCCGCGAGCACGCACGACAGACGAAGGTCGACCCGTACCGGATCGTCGGGATCGCCACCCGCACCGACGTCACCACCGCCGCATCAGAGAAAGCACTGCTGCGTCGGGCCGGGCAACTCCGCCCCTCCATCCAGCAGCCTGCGGTCACCGATGTCGGATACCTCCTCGGCGCATCGAGGAACGTAAACGTGTGGGCGAGTGTGGAGGATTCGATCCTGCTGATCGGGCCACCACGATCGGGGAAGGGGTTGCATGTGGTCATCAACGCGATCCTCGACGCCCCAGGCGCCGTCGTCACGACCTCCACCCGCCCCGACAACCTCACCGCCACTCTCACAGCACGCCGTGCGGAGGGGCGGCCAGTGGCGGTGTTCGATCCGCAGCACCTCGCCGAAGGCGTCCCCGCAGGCTTGCGGTGGTCACCGATCCGGGGATGCGAAGACCCGCTGACTGCGATGATCCGCGCCACCGGCCTCGCCGCAGGCACCGGCCTGTCCGCTGGCGGTGTCGAGGGCGGGGATTTCTGGGAAGGGAAAACCCGCACCGCCCTCCAAGCACTCCTCCATGCCGCAGCCCTGGACCAGCGTGCGCCTGCCGAGTTGTTCCGGTGGACCCTGGACCCGGCTGCGGCGTCCGATGCGGTCGCGATCCTTACCGCGAACCCTCGGGCGGCGACGGGGTGGGCGGATTCGTTGCAGGCGATGATCGACTCAGACCCCAGAACCCGCGACTCCATCTGGCAAGGCGTGTCCCTGTCTCTTGCCGCGCTCGCAGATCCCCGCGTCCTCGACGCGGTCAGCCCAGGCCCGGAGGAGCGGTTCGATCCGGAGGAGTTTCTGCGCAAGCGCGGCACCGTGTATCTGCTCGCGACAGGCGCCGGGGCGAACAACAGTGCCGCACTGGTGTCAGCGTTCGTGGAAGACCTCGTCGAAGCCGCCCGTCGCCTCGCCGCACGCTCACCGTCAGCACGTCTCGACCCGCCGCTGCTGCTGGCGCTGGATGAGATCGGAAACCTCGCCCCACTGCCATCGCTCCCGACGTTGATGGCAGAAGGCGGAGGTACCGGGATCACGACCATGCCGGTACTGCAATCCCTCGCACAGGCACGCGAGAAGTGGTCGGATAACGCTGCCGGCGCGATCTGGGACGCATCGATTGTGAAGATCATCCTCGGTGGCGCATCCAACTCCCGTGACCTTCAAGACCTCACCACCCTCATCGGTGAACGCGACGAGATCACCGACTCCACCACCATCGGCGACCACGGCTCCCGCACCGCACAACGCTCCATCCGCCGGGTAGCGATCATGCCTCCCGACGTGATCCGCACCCTCCCATTCGGTACCGGACTGATCCTGCTACGCGCCGCGCCACCGATCGTCGCGAAACTGCGTGCTTGGACGCGCCGCAAGGGCGCGAGCGACCTGCAGGGTCAGCGGCGCGTGGTGGAGAAGCTGCTACAAACCGGTTCTCCGGCATCCGCGGGTGATGAGGGGCCGGTGGGCGCACCTGAGTGACAGAGCACCCTGACCGGGGGTGCCGCTGTCACGAGGAGTGTCCAATGGCTATCCACACACAAGAGTCCCTGTCCGGGTTCATCGCTTCCGAACCGCACCTGTCGTTCACCGAGAAAGGTGACGCACGACTGTTCGTGAAGATCGGGCAAGAACACTACCGCCGCGAAGACGATGGCTCGTTCACGCAGACCGAGACCACCTTCCACGACCTCGTCGCGTTCCGGAAGACCGCCGAACGCGCCCACCAGCGCTTGGCGAAAGGCGACAAGTTCGTCGCCGAGGGCTACACCCACCACTACGACCGCACCGACGACACCGGGCAGACCGTCAAGGCAGAAGAGTTCATCGCGAAGAAAATCGGGCACGACCTCGCCCGCACCCGCTACACAGTCGACCGTCCCCGACGCACACAAGCAACCGACTCATTGGATGCCGGACTCGAGGACGCTGCACTGTCACCCGGCGCACCACGCCGCGCGCCCGCTGGTGCAACCGCGGTCGGAAGGTGAGGACGGATCATGGTCGATGAACTGCCCGACACGGGCGAAGTTGATCCGGGCGAAGTGGCGGAGGACGAGTTCGATGAGAGCTACGACCCCGACACCGAACCCTCCACCGCGGAGGATGAGGGGATGGCGGGTCCGCCGGGGCCGGTGAACTGGAATCTCCTCACCGCCGACGCCGCAGAAGAAGAATGGCTCGCGCTCAACGAATGGGTGCACTGGCTTCGCCACACCTACGGCCTCTCTGTCGCCGTCTGCCCGCCGTTCTGGCACCGCCACCCGGCACTGGTGTGGGAACTGTCCGCGTTGCACATCCACTGGCTGTGCGCGATCCACCCCGAAGCCAAGGGCTCCGCCATGCTCATCTGGCATCGCGACTTCACCGAAGCCCAAGAACGCCTCCGGCACTGGACCGCAGCCTGCGGCACGCGCCTGACCACCGACCGCCCCACCCGCCGCATCGCCTGGCCCGGAGAATCCGACACCGACACCATCGATGACATCGTGATCCCGAACCGCGAGGAAGACTTCGTGGAATACATGCACGCTGATGTGGAAGCGCGGCGACGTGCCGAGGACCAGTTCATCGCAGGTCTCGTCCTGAGCACGGGAGAAGTACCATGAACCGGCGTGAGCGCAGGCGGGGTGAGGATCGACGCTTCACCGTCAAAGCAGTGCCACGCAGTCAACCTGACCTGCACAAGCTCGCGCAGGTGTTCCTCGGCATGGCGGTCAGCAGATCGAAGGCGAACGACGCGCCCACGCCGGATGACGCCGATCCTGGGCGTTCTGAGCCCGACAAGGTAGAATAGAACCCGACGCCGCGGCCTTACCGGGCCGGGTGCGCAGTCTCTTTGCCCTTGTGGCTTACCCCGGTTCCTTTCCGGCGGACGTGTTTCCCGTTTACGAGTCGCACCGCGTGACGCTTCGCCGTCGCGTTGGCTCCCACCCTTCCGGTGAGAGGAAACAAGACTCATGACTCTGGCACCCCCAGCGCCACCCACCAGCATCGACCGACTCGGTGAGACCACCACCCTCGCCGTCTCCTACCTCCGCGTCTCCACCAAGGAGCAGGCAGAGCGCGGCGGCCGCGACGAGGGATTCTCGATCCCCGCGCAACGCGACGCGAACCTCCGCAAGGCCCGTGATCTGAACGCGATCGTCGTGGAGGAGTTCATCGACGCAGGCGAGTCCGCACGCAAGGCCGACCGGCCAGAACTGATGCGGATGATCGAGTACGTCAAGACCCACCAGGTCGCGTACTGCATCGTCCACAAAGTCGACCGGCTCGCCCGCAACCGTGCCGACGACGTAGCGATCCACCTCGCGCTTAAAGACGCCGGCGTGATCCTCGTGTCCGCGACGGAGAACATTGACGAGACCCCGTCAGGGATGCTGCTGCACGGCATCATGTCCACGATCGCGGAGTTCTACTCCCGCAACCTCGCCAACGAGGTCGCCAAGGGCATGACCCAGAAAGCCGCCATCGGCGGCACCGTCGGTCGCGCCCCCATCGGCTACCTCAACGTCCACAAGCGCGACGAACTCGGGCGCGACATCCCCACCGTGATCCCTGACCCCGACCGCGCTGCTTTGGTGCGGTGGGCGTTCGAGGCGTACGCGACGGGGAACTACTCGACCTCGATGCTGCACAGAGAACTTGTCGACCGTGGCCTCACGACCGTGCCGACCCCGAAACGGCCTGCGAAGGCTCCGGGACTGTCCACGATCCAGCAGATGCTCTCCAACCCGTACTACAAGGGCGACGTGATCTTCCGTGGCGCCCGCTACGACGGACTCCACGAACCGCTGGTGAGCGCGGAGCTCTGGTACCGGGTGCAGAACGTCCTCACCGCGCACCAGGTGTCCGGGGAGAAGACGCAAACCCACGAGCACTACTTGAAAGGCTCGGTGTACTGCGGCGATTGCGGCTCCCGTCTGATGGTCACCCACGCGAAAAACGGCAAAGGCATCGTCTACCCATACTTCATCTGCGCAGGCCGGCACTCCAAGCGCACGAACTGTGTCCGCCAGGCCATGCCGATCGAGCACATCGAACGACAGGTCGAGGACTACTACCGGCGCGTGCAGATACCCGAGCACATCGTCACCGCGCTGCGGCACATGCTCGTGCGCCAGTTCGATGACCTCCACGCCGCGAACAAAGCAGAACGGCACACCCACGCCGTCGAGCGCGACTGGCTCCGTGACGAACGCCGCAGCCTGCTCCACGCCCACCACGCCGGAGCCGTCCCGCTGGACCTCCTCAAAGAAGAACAAGACCGCATCGCACGCCGGCTCGCGTTCCTCGACGCGCAGATCGATGCAGGGCAGATCGAGTACGATCAGGCCAAAGCACACCTCGAAGACTGCCTCGCTCTGGCCGGTGACATGCACGCGATCTACATGAGCATCGATGACTCACTCCGGCGCATCTGCAACCAAGCGTTCTTCGAGCGCATCCATGTCTACGAGGTCGAGAACGCCGATCGGGTGGAAACGGAGCCGGGTGAGCCGTTCGACACGCTGCTCGATCCGGCAGTCCACGCGGCAGCGCTGGCCTATGAGGCCAGCGTGCGCGCGGGGAAGGATGTCAAACCTGCGGATGTCGCATGTTTGAACATCGACACTTGGGTGGGCCCAGTGGGACTCGAACCCACGACCCACGGATTAAAAGTCCGTTGCTCTAACCAACTGAGCTATAGGCCCGCCCAATAGACTAGCGTGATTTTTCCTCGTCCGTGTCACTTGCCGTCGTGTCGGAATATTGCGTGTCATTTTCGGTGGCATCGACTCCGACCTCGACGATCGAATCGATACCCGAGCCTGCATCCGTATCCGAGCCCGTACCCGAACCTGTACCCGCAGCGGCTCCCGCCAGATCCTTCGCAGAATGTTCCTCATCGTCGAGCAGCTCATCGATGGTGGTCGACTCTGCCTCGTCGAGTTCCTTGTTAGCGCGTCGCAGGAAGCCACGACGAGGGAAGAACTCGCGTTCACCACGACGCCACCAGTTCCACATCGCGACAGCCGTGAACGCCATCGCCATTGCCGCAATCAAAGCGCCCCAGTCGACCGGGAAGATGCCCAGAGTGGCATTCAATCGGGCCCACCCGAGAACCATCAGCCAGCCAATCGTGAGAATTACAAGCAATGCCCAGAGCGCCACCACATTGGCTGGAATGGCACGAGGCTTCACCGCCCGAACAATCAGCAGTATTGCCACGATCAACAGCGGCACGGTGGTCAGCGCACCGAAAAGTACATTCCCGAAGACACTGAACCCAGTGAGCGGTGCGTAGCCGCCAGCACCAAAACCGAGAATAAGCAGATCCCAGCCAGAAAGCTCAGTGGTCTGCTGAAGAAGTTCTCCCGTGGTCTTCCACCAAGGTGCGAACATCGTTCCAATGACAATCACCGTCAGAACAATTGCCGTGAGGCGCTTGTCACTAGATTCCGGCAGCGCCCTTTGGCTGGGCGAAGGGTTGAGCGAGTCTTGGCGGTCGGCGCTAGGCTCGACGGGGTTCTCAGAGGATGAGCTGCGTAATGCCATGCCTGCCAGCTTATCGGTGCGCCCTGCGCGGAATTTCACGCTCGGTGCTCGCGATCCCGGATATACCCCGTCAGACTTATACGACGAGCCTTTTGGAGAGGAGGGACACATGGAGAAATTCGATCGACCGGTCAACATGCCGATCCACGCCTTCGATAATTTTATTGGGGGAGAAGACCCCGCCCACGCATCCCGCCTTGCTCGCAATACCGCGCAGGCGCTACTGCACCGAGTTCGGGAAGCAGACGATCCCGACGTGATTGAACGCACCGTGGGCTATGCCCGTCACAACGGTTTGGCCGATCTTGCCGAACTGTGGTCGAACGCAAACCCGCATTCACTTGCCGGTTCACTGTGGCGGCTGTACCTCGTCCACGAGGCAATCGCGCAGGACCCGGAAAGCTCCAGCTATATCTATCGTCGCGGGGTGTCGGTGGACACCTCAATCCACCACATCGTCGCCGGTGCGGTTGAGCCGACCGGGCCCCTGGAGATTCGCTCGCTCACCGAGACGATCTTCCGCGGCGCATTTAGCGGCGATTTTGAGGATGCATTGGATCGCGCGGCAGCGTTTTGTTCGGTGATGTCGCTTGGTTGCGCGAGCATCGCAGCGGACCATGAGCACAGCGAGCCCGAACGCGCCAGCCGGGCGACGAAACGGTCCGCACGCTACCTGGGCTTCGCGAAGGACCTGGCGGCCTCTGCACGACTGTGGCGTAAGGGACTACTCGACTAACCGTTCTGCCCATTGACGTTGTGCACTTATAACGCAGCGTTTGGGTGAGAAATTCCGTGGTTCGCTCTCAGACGAACGGGCTTGCATCGAGCTTGTGAATCAATACACTTGTCGAGTCAGGTCGCATAACCCCGGGCTCCAATTTTTGCCGCTTCGAGCGGCCTTCCGCCGAGAGGCGTTTTGCGGCCTGGCACTTTAGTTTTCCGCAACGCACCCGCAGCATCACCGCCGCGGGTGCGTCTTGCATTCCTCGAGCGAGCCGACCCGGGGCATCGACCACCTGCTCAAGCCAATAGACCACTTGCGAGATTCTATTTTACAGATGTAAAGTAGCTTCCGTGGCTATTCAAGACAACTCGTCGACCGACCTCGACCCGCGTGCAGTGCGCTCATATAACACGCTCGTGGCGACCATGCTCGAGGTTCTTGATCGCGGCGACGACCCCGCCGCTGCATCCATCACCGAGATCGTCAAAGCAGCCGGGGTGAGCCGCCCTACCTTCTATCAGCACTTCATCGACGTGCCCGACCTTGTGCGCGCCGCCACGCTGCACCGACTCAGCGCCATCTTCGAGCGCATCCCCGCCGAAGGCCTCGGCGGCACCTGGGAGGAATTCGCGCAGGCGAAATTGCGCATCCTGCTCGGCGCCCTGCAACAGGATGCGCAGAGCTACCTCAGCGTTCTGCGCGGACCTGCGGCAGTGCAGGTCACTGCCGGGGTGATCGATTTTCTCGCCGACCAACTCCTCAATCACTCACCGATCGGAACAGTCATCGGTGACGGACTCGCCGCAGGAGAGGCCCGCTCCCGGGCCGAATTCCTCGGCGCCGGAGCCACTTGGCGGGTGGTCCGCTGGCTTGCCACCGACTTCACCGGCGACAACGAACTCGACGCCATGGTCGCTCGACTGGCAGCAAATATCTTGGCTGCTGCTGGCCCCGGTGACCGCGACTTCACGGCCGCCGCTCCCTAGCGCATCCCCAGCGCTCACCCTTGCTCGAGCGACTGCCGAGAAAACTCCTCGCTCGGCCGACTGCCGAGAGACTTTTTGCTCGGCCAGCCGCCGAAAACAAATTCTTCCGCTCGGTGAACCACCGAGAGAATCGCAGATTTTTCACCATGACTGATTCGTCAACCCACGCGCCCAAAGCCAGGAAAGCAGCGAGCGAACGACTTAAGAATCGCATCTGGCCGCTCGTGATCCTGCTGGGGCTTGCGACCATCCCGATGATTTACGCATCCTTGCTGACGAGCTCCTTCAGCGACCCGCAAAGCCGCTTTGAGAATATCCCCGCGGCGGTCGTAAATGCCGATGAAGCAGCCACGCTCGACGGCAATCACCTCGATCTCGGCGCGGAACTCACCGAGGAACTGCTCACGAGCACCGAATCAAATAATTTCAGTTGGCAAGAGCTCTCGGCTCAGGACGCCGCGAAGGCACTTGAACGCGGGGACGTCTATGCGGTGCTCAGCATCCCGAGCGATTTCTCTGCGAATGCGCTTTCGGTGGCCGGTGACGATCCTCTCCCGGCAAGACTGAGCATCGCTACGAATGACGGCGCGAATATGTTCGTGGGCACGATCGCCAAGCAGATCGGTACGGTGGTTGCCGATTCGCTTGCATCCTCGGTCTCGGCGGAATACCTGAGCAATATCTACGCGGGCTTCAACACCGCCCATGATGGTTTCACCGATGCTGCCGACGGGGCGGTGCGGCTCTCGGAAGGGGCCGGCGACGCCAGCGACGGTGCAAGCGAGCTCAATATCGGTCTCGGGCAACTCGTCACCGGTACGGGCGATCTGTCGACGGCGACCTCGCAGCTCGTCGACGGCGCCCAGCAACTCAACAGCGGCGCCGCTACCCTCAATGACGGCGGCGCGGCACTCCACGACGGCGCCGCCGACCTCGCCGCCGGCGCGAGCGACGTCAACGACGGTGCCCAGCAGCTGCGCGACGGCGCCGGGCAGGTCGCCGACGGCACTCAGCAGCTTGCCGATACGGTGGATGCCGTGAGCGAGTCGGTCTCACCCCTCGCGGACAGCGTGGGCACCTTTGCCGAGGATGCGGGCACTCTCACCGGGGGAGCGGAGGACATATCTACCGGCCTCGAGAATCTCGTCACAAACTGGGAGTCCCTGAGTGACGCGGATAAGCAGCAGCTCGTGCAGCAGCTCGCCGGAGACGCCAGCGCGGTTCGGGACGGCCTGGACGGGGCACTGTCTGGGCTTGACTCGCTCGATCTCGGTGGCCTGGACGCCCTGGACGACCTGAGCTCGAGCGTCCACACGTTGAACGACGGTGCCCAGCAGGTCGCAAGCGGCGCCGGTGACTTGGTCGACGGCACGAGCACCCTGGCAACCGGCGCGGATACCTTGGCCGATAAATCCGGGGAACTCGCGGACGGGATCGCCACGCTTGTCGATGGCACGAGCACGCTCTATGACGGAGCCGTAGAACTGCATGACGGTGCCGTGCGGCTGCAGGATGGCACGGTCACGGCCGCCGATGGCTCCGCTTCGCTTGCCGATGGGCTCACCCAGCTGGTGGACGGCAGTGAAGACCTTGCGACCGGTCTCGAAGACGGCGCGGGGGAGGTGCCGACCTACAGCGATAGTGAGTCGGAGCGCCTCAGTGAAGTCGCATCCGACCCGGTGCAGATCGAGGAAACTCGACTCAATGAGGTCGCCACGAACGGTGCCGGTATGGCGCCCTACTTCATGTCACTGGGCCTGTGGGTCGGCGGCATGGGCTTCTACCTCATGAAAGAACCGCTGGCGCGTGCCACCGGCCGGGGCCTGGCGGTGGTGGATGCGCTTCGCAGCTATCTGCCCGGGGCACTCATGGCACTGGCCCAGACCGCGCTGCTCTTTGTCACCATTCACTATGCGGTGGGCGTGGAATTCGCCAACCCGCTGGGGCTCGTTGGCCTGATGCTGCTCGCGAGCCTGACCTTCGTCGCCATCAACCAGGCGCTCATCGCGTTGCTCGGCGCACCGGGACGGTACATTGCGCTGATTCTGGTGGTGCTGCAGCTGTCTTCGGCGGGCGCCACCTACCCGGTGCAAACGACGCCGGCGTTCTTCCAAATCGTGAATCCGTGGCTGCCACTGACCCACGCGGTGGATGGGTTCCGTTCCCTGATCGCCGGTGGCGCGATCGGGGTCACCGAGGCGGTTTGGTATCTGCTCGTGTGGCTCGCCGCGGCACTGGTCGCGACCACCCTCGCGATCATGCTCCAGCGCATCCGCGAGCAGAGCATCCGTGAGCAGCGACTGCCGGGCGGCGGGAAAAGCAATCGGGGCGCAGCCTCACAGCCACGCCCCGAACCTGCAACCGCAGGGAAAACTAACTAGCCGAAGCGGCCGGTGACGTAGTCCTGCGTCTGCTCGTTCGCCGGGTTCTCGAAGATATTGCGGGTGTCGTCAAACTCGATGAGCTTGCCGGGCTTGCCGGTGCCCGCAATGTTGAAGAAGCCGGTGCGGTCGGAAACACGCGTGGCCTGCTGCATATTGTGGGTCACGATCACGATCGTGTATTCCTGCTTGAGCTCGTGGATGAGGTCCTCGATCGCGAGCGTGGAGATCGGGTCGAGTGCCGAGCAGGGCTCGTCCATCAGCAGTACGTCAGGCTTTACCGCGATCGCGCGAGCGATGCACAGACGCTGCTGCTGACCACCCGAGAGGCCACCACCGGGTGCGTCGAGACGGTCTTTGACCTCTTCCCAGAGGTTCGCGCCACGCAGCGACTTCTCGACCAGCTCATTGGCATCCTTGGAGCTGATGCGCTTGTTGTTGAGCTTCACCCCGGCGAGCACGTTCTCCTTGATCGACATCGTCGGAAACGGGTTTGCCCGCTGGAACACCATGCCCACCTGCCGACGCACGTTCACGGGGTCGACGTTCTGACCGTAAAGGTCGTCACCGTCGAGGAGCACCTTGCCGTCAACCCAGGCCTTGGGGATGACTTCGTGCATCCGATTGAGGGTGCGAAGCACGGTCGACTTGCCACAGCCGGAGGGACCGATGAATGCGGTAACCGACTTGGGCTCGATGACCATGTTGACGTCTTCGACAGCCTTAAACTTGTCGTAGTAGATGCTGAGGTCTTTGATCTCAATGCGCTTAGCCACTGAATTATCCTTTACTGAATTTTTGCCCCGGACAACCTAGCGGTCGCGCTTGGGGGAGAAGAAGTGGGAGACCAGACGGCCGATGATGTTGAAGACGACGACGATGAGCAGCAGCATGAGCGCGCCGCCCCAGGCGAGCATTTCGCCTTCGTCGGTGCCGAACTTCCACTGCTGGTAGACGAAGGTCGGCAGCGCCGACATCACGCCCTGGAAGAGGTTCCAGTTCATGTTGATCGTCATTCCGGCGGCAACCATCAGCGGCGCGGTCTCACCGATCACGCGGGCGATGGCAAGGAGGACACCCGTGACGAGACCCGCCAGGCAGGTCGGCAGCACAATCTTGGCGATCGTCCGCCACTTGGGTACACCGAGGGCGTAGGAGGCCTCGCGCAGGTCGTGGGGCACCAGTCGGATCATTTCTTCCGAAGAACGCACCACGGTCGGGATCATCAGCACGAGCAGGGCGATCGCACCCGCAAACCCGGAGTTCACCTTGGTGATGTCGCCACCGGAGAGGTTCGTGACGAGCATGAACAGCGCGAAAGCGAACAGACCCGCGACAATAGAAGGAATACCGGTCATCACATCGACGAAGAAGTTCAGCGCCTTCGAGAGCCAGTTATTGTTGCCGTATTCGACGAGGTAGATGGCGGTGAAGATACCGATCGGCACCGCCAGCACGCTGGTCGCGAGGGTGATCAGCACGGTACCCACGATCGCGTGGAGCGCCCCGCGCTGGCCGGGCATGGCCGCGTCATTACTAAAGAAGTTGGCCGAGGTCAGCCACTCCCAGCCATTGACGACGAGGGTAAACAGCAGCGAGAGCAGCGGAATCATCGCGAGGATGAAGGCGCTGGTGACGATGCCGGTCACGAGGCGGTTCGTCGCCTGGCGGGGACCTTCAACCGCACGAGCGATGGCCCAGATGGCGACCAGGTAGACGATCGCACCGAGGGCAAGCCAGCCGCCCCAGTTGAAGTTGACGGTGAGTTTGCCGCTACGTTCGACAACCGTGTAGAAGGGGTCGCCGGTGGCGAGCCACAGCAGCAGGAACAGCACGAAGGATGCGGCGAACGCGCCGATCAGGATAACGGTGCCTTGCCAGGGCTTGAGTTGGCCCGCGGTGAGTGCGCTGTCGATGTGTTTCGTCGGCCGCGGTGCGGTCTGCGTGATGGTAGTAGTCATGATCGGGTTCCTACTTCTTCGACTTCGCGATGATCCAGCGGCCGAGTGAGTTGACCGCGAGCGTGATGGCGAAGAGCACCAGACCACCGGCAATGAGGGTGTTGGAGTTCATTCCGGAGGCTTCTGGGTACTGGTTCGCGATCTGGCCGGCGATGGTCTGCGAGTTTTGTGAGGTGAGCAGCTCGAAGGTCACCAGGCCCGAGGCGGAGAGCACCATGGCGACGGCCATCGTTTCGCCGAGCGCACGGCCGAGGGCCAGGATGGCGGAGGCAAAGATGCCCGAGCGGGCGTAGGGAAAAACTGCCTGCTGCACCATCTCCCAGCGGGTGGCGCCGAGAGCAAGCGAGGCTTCTTCGTGAAGGCGCGGCGTTTGCAAGAAGATTTCGCGAGTGAGCGAGGTGATGATCGGCAGGATC
This sequence comes from Gulosibacter chungangensis, assembly GCF_008831155.1. GTDB lineage: Bacteria > Actinomycetota > Actinomycetes > Actinomycetales > Microbacteriaceae > Gulosibacter > Gulosibacter chungangensis. The sequence continues at coordinate 56,689 of NZ_WBKB01000004.1, forward strand.
ATGATGGCGAGCACGACCACGGCGGTGGCCATGTTTCGACCGCTGGCAAGCGGCGTACCCGAGAACAGCGGGAACCACTGCATGTGGGTGCCGAGCCAGGTGTAGAGCGGCCCCGCGGTGGGAGCGAATACGAGGATGCCCCAGAGACCGAAAACTACCGAAGGGACGGCGGCGAGCATGTCGATGACAAAACCAAAGGCGCCCTGGAACTTGCGGTTCGAGAAGTGGCTGATGAACAGCGCCACCGAGATGCCGACGGGGATCGCGAGGATCATCGCGAGGAGGGAAGACCAGATGGTGCCGAACACGAGCGGGCCAATGTAGCCCCAGAAGCTACCAGTCGCGGCACGGAAGCTGTCTGAGTGGTTCTCGGGGTCCACCGGCGTGAAAATTGCGGGGAGGCCCTGGACCAGCAGAAAGAGGAACACCGCGGCGAGAATCGCGAGAATCAGCGAGCCGGATGTGGTCGAAATGGTTTTGAATACGATGTCACCGATGCGGCGAACGGCAGTGCGAGACTGAGCAGCCTCAGTCGTCTTTGCCGCGGTATCAGTACTCGTCATCGGACAAGCCTTCCTGGAGGACGGATTCGATTTGCGGGGGTCAAGAGGGTGACGGTGAAGGAGCGGTTCGGCAACCCACTGTGCCCGGTGCTGGCGAAATTCGCTCGGCACCGGGCACGAATTGGCTCACAATGAGTGATGTTGCAGACCTGCGGAACTACTACTGGATGACGTCGATGGCGGTCTGAGCCTGCTCGCGCAGCTCGTCCGAAAGCGGCGCGTTCTGAGCCGCTGCAACCGCAGCGTCCTGGCCTTCTGGCGTGATGATGTAGTTGAAGTAGGCCTTCACGAGCTCACCCTTGGCGTCATCCGCGTAGTCAGCGCAACCGATGAGGTAGGACACGAGCACGATCGGGTAACCACCCTCAACACCGGTGTAGTCTAGTTCGTACACCACGTCGGTTTCTGCGCGGCCCTCTTCGAGCGGCGAGCCGGCGACGACTGCGGCAGCAGCCTCGGGGGTGTACTCGACGAAGCCTTCACCCGACTTGATGGCAGCGACCTGCAGGTCGGAAGCCTGCGAAGCGTCGAGGTAACCGATCGAGCCTTCGCCAGCCTCGATCGCGGCGGCAACACCGGCGGTCTGCTGGGCTGCTTCGCCGCCGAGGTCAGCGGGGAACTCGTCTTCGGTACCGAAGGTCCAGGCCTCGGGAGCAGCAGCTTCGAGGTAGGACAGGAAGTTACCGGTGGTACCCGATGCGTCACCGCGGTGAACCGGGTTGATTGCGGTGTCCGGCAGGTCAGCGTCGGCGTTCAGCTCGGCGATGGCCGGGTCGTTCCACGTGGTGATCTCGCCCGAGAAGATCTGCGAGAGCACGGTGGCGTCGAGGTTCAGGGTGTCAACCGAAGGAAGGTTGAAGGCAACCGCGATCGGGGAGATGTATGCGGGGAACTCCACCAGGTCCGAACCTTCGGCGCAGACGGGGAAGGACTCCGCCTCGATCTCGTCGAGCTTGAAGGCACGGTCCGAACCGATGAAGTCCGAGGTGCCGGCGACGAAGTTGTCGCGGCCGGTACCCGAACCGGTTGCGGTGTAGTTGACCGTCACGCCGCTTTCAACCTGAGTGAAGCCGGGGATCCAGCCGTTGAGCTGTGCGAGCTCCTGCGAGGAGGCGCCGGTGGCGTTGAGTTCGCCCGTCAGACCCTGAGATTCGGCGCCCGTGCTGTCAGTGGTCGAGCCCGTGTCGCCACCGCCGGCGCAGCCAGCGAGAGCGAGAGCGGCAATTGCGGTCATGGCAACAGAGGTGCCTACACGCGAAAGCTTCATTGAAAGTTTCCTCCATAAGAAACGTTGCTGAGAATCTGATTGGATCCGCGTGCGAACTTATGGGGCATGGGTGACGCGTCGGCCCCTAACGGGTGAACGCAAGGTTAACAGGTGGGGTAACTTCCGCACAATCATGCCGGACTCGGTCCATTAAATGAGTGTTCCGACGGTTTCTGTTGCAATCAATTCGATCTGTGACTCGGTCCGCGACGGGCCTTCGTGCAGGTGAAAAATTGTGGCCTCCGCGGTCGAGAGCAGCGCCCGCTTGCTCAGCTCCTTCGAGGCGGTGCCAGTGAGCCGTGCCACCGCGTCAACCAGATCGGGCATCACCGGTGAGTGGCTGCAGATCACCACGCCGTGCCCCTCGAGGAGCATTTCTGAGACCAATTCGCGCACCTCACCGTCGAGCGGTGCGGCCGATTGCGAGAGGATGCGTGCACTGCTCGGAGTGGTCGTTGTCGCGTCGGCGAAGGGCGCGAGGGTCGCGCGACAGCGCACCGCGGTGGAGGTGACCAGTGTCTCGGGGCCGTAGGCCTGCAGAATCGGTACGATCTGCGCGGCCTGGGCCTGCCCGCGCGCGGTGAGCGGGCGGGTTTCGTCTTCGCCGGTCCAGGCGTGCGCGGGCACGGCCTTCGCGTGGCGGAGCAGAATCACCGGGAAGGTCCGGGCCCGGCCAGTCTCGGCGAGCGCGCGAAACTCGGCTACGAGTTCGCGGTCGCGCTGATAGGTGAGCTGCTGTTCGGCGGCCTCGAGGGGGACCCACTCGATGCGGTCCACCTCGTCATTGGGCTCGAAGCGGTGCGATTCCCACTGTTCGCGGGTCACTTCGCAGGCCCAATAGTGCACTTCCTTCGGCCGACCGCCGGGGAGGGTGTATTCCACGAGGGTTAGCGGCACGCCGAGGGCGACACGAAGACCGGTCTCTTCCCAAACCTCACGCGCGGCGGTCTCGGGCAGCGTTTCACCAGCATCCACCTTGCCCTTGGGCAGCGAGTAGTCGCCGTGATAGGCACGATGAATCACGAGGGTGTGGAATTCATCCCCGTCTTGCCGCCAGACGAGTGCGCCGGCGGCATAGACGGTGGAATTTTTAGTCTTGGAAGAGCTCACGCCGTCGATTATCGCAAAGACGAGCTATCGCAAAGACCAGCCGGCCGGATGCGCAGCCTACCGCAGCGTGTGGCGTCGCGGTCGTGCGGCCGTGCGGCGCATCACCTCGTTGTGGACATCGGTGAGCGGGCGGCCTTCGGCATCGAGGTGGTGGCGGGCCCAGGTGCCGTCGGCGGCGAGGTGCCAGGTGGCGGACTCGTCGGACATCCCGAGATCAAAGAGCTCGGTGACGAGCCGGATGTGGTCGGGGTCGCTCAAGCGCACGAGGGCTTCGATGCGGCGGTCGAGGTTGCGGTGCATCATGTCGGCCGAGCCGATGTAGATCTGCGTGTCGCCACCGTTGTGGAAGCTGAAGATGCGCGAGTGCTCGAGGTTTCGTCCCACGACAGAGCGGACGCGAATATTGTCGCTCAGTCCGGGCACGCCGGGCCGTACGCAGCAAATACCGCGCACCCAAATGTCTACCGGGACCCCCGCCTGGCTTGCCTCATAGAGCGCGTCGGTGAGCGCTTCATCCACCATCGAATTCACCTTGATGCGGATGCGGCTCGGTTCCCCACGAAGCGCTGCCTGTCGCTCCTTCTCAATGAGTTCATGCAGCCCGGGGCGCAGGTGCAGGGGAGCGACGAGGAGGCGCTTGAAGTCGCGCTCGATGGCGTAGCCCGAGAGCTGGTTGAACAGGCGCGTGATGTCGCCCGAAACTTCCTCGTCATCGGTGAAGAGCCCGAGGTCCTCATAAATGCGGGAGGTTTTCGGGTTGTAGTTGCCGGTGCCAATGTGGTTGTAGGCGTGCAGCTTGCCGTCTTCGCGGCGGATCACTTGCAACAACTTGCAGTGGGTCTTCAGTCCCACGAGCCCGTAGACCACGTGCACGCCGGCCTTTTCAAGCTTGCGTGCCCAGACAATATTGTTCTGCTCGTCAAAGCGAGCTTTGATCTCCACGAGCGCGAGCACTTGCTTGCCCGACTCTGCGGCCTTAATCAGCGCCGCAATGATTGGGGAGTCGCCCGAGGTGCGGTACAGGGTCTGTTTGATTGCGAGCACATCCGGGTCATCCGCAGCTTGCTCCACGAAGGCCTGCACGCTCGTTGAGAAGGATTCGTAGGGGTGGTGCACGAGCACGTCCCGTTCGGCGATGGCACGGAAGATATCCGCCTCTTCGTCCGAATCCGAGGTACGGAATTCCGCGACCGTCACGGGAATCTGCGGGGCAAATTTGAGGTCCGGGCGGTTGATCTTCCCGAGGGCAAACAGCGCGCTCAGATCCAGCGGCCCGGGAAGTACGGCCACTTCGTCATTGGTGATGTCGAGCTCGGCCTTAAGGATGTCGAGGGTCTCCTCATCCATGTCGTCCGAGGCTTCCAGCCGGATCGGCGGACCAAACCGGCGCCGCAGCAGTTCCTTTTCGAGAGCCTGCAAGAGGTTTTCGGTTTCGTCTTCTTCAATCAGCATGTCCTCGTTGCGGGTCACGCGGAAGGCGTGGTGGTCGACGACTTCCATGCCGGGGAAGAGGGAATCGAGGTGCTGAGCAATGAGATCTTCGAGCAGGATGTACCAGGTCTGCCCCTCGGGTGAATCGAGTTCAAAGAGTCGGGGGAGAACCGGCGGCACCTTCAGACGGGCAAACTCGATTCGCTCGGTCATCGGGTTCTTGACCCGCACGGACAGGTTCAGGGAGAGCCCCGAAATATAGGGGAAAGGATGCGCCGGGTCCACCGCGAGGGGCATCAGCACGGGGAACACCTGGGTCGCGAAGAGATCCGTGAGCCGCTCCTGCTGCTGCGAGCTGAGTTCATCCCAACCCAGGATGTGGATGCCTTCTTCGGCCAGGGCCGGACGGACCTCCTGATTGAACATTTCCGCGTGGCGCAACTGCAGTTCGCGTGCTTTGGCGCGAATCTGCCGCAGCAGTTCCCGGGAGGACAGGCCCGCCGCGGTGGGCTTGTCCAGGCCCGTGTCGATGCGGCGCTTGAGCCCCGCCACCCGCACCATGAACCATTCGTCGAGGTTCGAGGGGAAGATCGCGAGGAAGTTGCAGCGTTCGAGCAGCGGCGTGTCTGCCGCTTCGCCGAGTTCGAGCACACGCTGATTGAACGCGAGCCAGCTCAATTCGCGGTCGATATAGCGTTCGAGTCCAAACTCGCTAACGGGGGTGATCGAGGCCTGGTCCATGGCGGGGATCCTTTCAATCACGCGGGATGCGGCGTGAGTGCGGGCAGAAAATCGCAATCAATTAGATACGGACATTGGATACAGAAATATAGCTATGGAGATAGCGGATGCAGGTGAACAATTGGGTTCGCTTGCCCACGAGCGGTTCACGCGTCCTACCGGTTCGCGCGGTACTGCACGTCGACGGTCCGCTCGGTGAACCCGAGTCGACGGTAGAGCGCCACCGCGCGCTCGTTTTCACCGTCCACATAGAGCGCCACCGTGTTCGCGCCGCGTTCGCGAAGACGCTGCAGACCCGCCAGCATCAACGCCGTGCCATAGCCGTGCCCCGCTGCCTTCTCGGCCACCCCGATGACATAGATTTCGCCCTCTTCGGGGGTCACCTTGAGCCAGTTATAGCCGAGCATCTCACCGCGACTCGATTCCAAAATGAGGAAGTCTTCCGCGTCGAACCAGTCCTGCGCGATCCGCGCATCCAGGTCGGCCAGCTGTAGCGCGCCCTGTTCGGGATGCGTCGCAAAGACCTGGGCGTTCAACGCAATCCAGTCGGCACCGTCGCGTTCGCGATCGAAGCTGCGGATGCGTTCACCATCGGTCAGTTGCGGTTCGGCCACTTCCGCAGTCAGCGGCATTTCCAGCTGGTAGAGGGTCCGCACATTCGCGAAGCCCTGACCGCCGGCGAGCTGCTGGGCACCAGCCAGGTTCCCGTGAGCCCACAGCTGCAGGGCGCCGTTACCGGTTTCTCGCGCGTAGTTGCGCAGTGCCTGCAGCAGTTGCGTCCCGAGTCCGCGCGCGCGAAGTTCGGGATGCACGGCCAACTCGCTCTCGAGGGTGCCGTCCTCGAGTCGGTGGCTCAGGGCGAGCGCCGCAAGGTCGCCATCAATTTCGACGGTGTGGGCTTCGCGGTCACCGAGGTTCAGCACGGTGTCTTCGTTGAAGGCCGCGACGCCATCACTGAGTTCCACTGTCTTCGCGAATTTCGGGAATGCATCCGTGATTGTGTCGCCTGCTACCGCTTTCACTGGCATTGCTGCATCCTCTCGTATGGCCCCGTTGACCGTGCCGGGGCTCGTGCATCCGGTCCCGCCGCAGCCGTGCGCCGATGCCGGTGCCGCTGCTTCGCGAGTGCTGTGTGTTCAGCTTATAGAAGGAGAGCTTCCGGAAACCCTGCGCGGGCAATTTCATGCGTCATACTTGTGCCATGACCCGGGAGCACTTGAGTATCGGAGTGATCTGGCTCGCGGCGGTCTTTGCCGCCGTGGGCATCGGTCTGCTTGCCGATCCCGACCGGCAGCTGGCCTGGGTACCGATCACCATGCTGATGCTGGTGCTGGTCACCGCCCTGCTGCAACTCGGCAGCGCCAAGGCGGTAGGCTTCATTCACCGCATGGCCCTGAGCATGAGCGGCGCCGCGATCATCCTCGGTATCGCCTCGCTGATCTTTGTGCTGCTCGGTGGCCACGCGGTGGTAGCCCTCTAGCTGTCGTAGCGCTCTAGCGGGAGCGCCCTCGCGAAACTGTGCCCTCGTGAAACTGTGCCCTCGTGAAACTAAGGTCAGGGTTACTTTGGCTGGCACTTTGTCTGCCTAACCCGGGGTAAGCTTGAGGCATGGAAATGTTCTTCGAGATCCTGTTCATGGGCCTTCTTGGTGCCGCCATGGTTGGCATCCTCGGCACCGCCGTCGTCGTGCTGCGTCGCCTCTTCAAGGGCCAGGCGTAGTCCTACCACTTAGGGCACTCACCGCCAATGATTGAAATTCCGGTCGGTCTGCAACCCGAGCTGGTGCCGCTGTACTGGCTCATCGGTACCTGGGAAGGCACCGGCATGGTCGAATACGAGGTCGATGGGGAGCTGCGCAAGCATCCCTTCCGGCAGCGTGTGACCTTCCGGCACGATGATCTGCCCTACCTCGAGTATCACTCGAAGGTCTGGCTCCTCGATGAGGAGTCAGACGAGGCTTCGCCGCTGACTGCGGAGACCGGGTTTTGGCGGCTCTCGCGCCAGCGGGATGCGGGCGATGTTGGCCCGGGGTTCCTGCCGCCGAGCGAGAGCCCCACAATGCACAATGCCGAGACGGTCGAAACACTTCGCAATGATGAAGGTGGCTTTGACCTCGAAGTGGCGATCGTGCATCCCACCGGTATCTCCGAGCACTATTACGGGATGATCCGCGGGCCACGAGTCGATCTCGCGACCAACGGCATCCTCAGCTCGAAAAATGCCGAGGACTACCGAGCCGCGACTCGCATGTACGGACTTGTGAACAACAAGATGTTCTGGCTCTGGAATATCAAGGCACTCGGGCAGGATGAACTGGCCACCCACGCGTCAGCCGAACTCGCGCGGGTCGAGGCTGATGAATCCACCACTGCCGCCCACTAGGGTGGCGGCATGACTACCGAATCACCTTTCCTCGGTCTGCCCGGCGCAATCGCTGCCGCCGAACCCGACGCGGGCGTGGCCGCACACTATGGCGGCGTACCGCTGCGCGAACAGCGCGAGTTCGCGCGCGGCGCAGCGGTGGTGGACTGCTCGCACCTCGCGATCATCGAGGTGGCCGGTGAAGATCGGCTCACCTGGATCGATTCGCTCACCACACAGTCGGTCGCTGGGCTCCAACCCGGTGAAAGCGCCGAGAACCTGCTGCTGAGCCCCCAAGGGCGCATCGAATACGCCTTCGGCATGGTCGATGACGGCAGTTCGGTGTGGCTGATTGCCGAGCCCGATCTCGGCCCGGGGCTCGCGGAATGGCTGCACCGGATGCGCTTCCGGATGCGCGTGGCCGTGACCGATCGTTCGGCGGAGATATTTGCGATTGCCACGCTCGGGGACAAGGACCTCGGCGCCTACGCACCCCACGGCGTGCCGCTGATCTGGCACGACCCGTGGACTGAGGGCGTGGCCGGTGCGGTGAGCTACGCCGCCGTTGCGCCGGCAGATCACCCCGGCCACGGCTTCCCGCTGTCGCTCCACCTCGTGGATGCGGCAGGTCGCGAGGCGATCGTCGAACGCATTCGTGCGGGAGAGCTTGCTGGCGCGGGAGCGATGGCACTCAACGGCCTGCGGGTAGCCGCCTGGCGTCCGAGGCAGGCGTATGAATTTGATGAGCGGGTAATTCCGCACGAACTCGACCTGCTGCGCTCCGCGGTGCACCTCAATAAGGGCTGCTATCGCGGGCAAGAGACCATCGCGAAGGTGCACAATCTCGGGCATCCGCCGCGTCGGCTCGTGCGGCTCGACCTGGAAGGCACCGACGGGCGACTGCCCGCCAAGGGTTCGCTCATTCACCTCGCGAGCGATCCCGAGGGCCGCCCGGTGGGGCGGGTGACCAGCGCCGTGAACCACTATGAGGACGGTCCGATCGCGCTGGCACTGCTCAAGCGCGTAGTGGATCCGACCGCGCAACTGCTCGTGGAACTGGCTGAAGAAGCGCCGCTGATTGCTGACACGGCAACGGGTGTCGCCGATGACTCGGTCGAGCAGCCGCCGGTGGAACAACTTGCGGCCTTCCAGACGGTGATCGTGAGTCCCGACTCGGGTAGCGCCGTGAGCATCCCCAAGAATCTTCGCCGTCGTATCGCGAAATAATGCGCCGCGGTACGGGAATCGTTTACCGGCTTCCGACTAGGCTGGGAGCATGAACGCACCGCTGACGCTCATCCTGGTCCGCCACGGCCAGAGCGAATGGAATGAAAAGAACCTGTTCACCGGCTGGGTCGACGTGAACCTCACCGAGAAGGGCCGGGCCGAAGCTGTCCGCGCCGGCGAACTCCTGCACGAAGCGGGCCTCGCGCCCGACATCCTCTACACCTCGCGACTCACGCGCGCGATCGACACCGCAAATATTGCCCTGAAGACCGCCGGGCTCGGCTGGATCGACGTGAAGCGTGACTGGCGACTGAATGAGCGCCACTACGGTGCCCTGCAGGGTAAGGACAAAGCTCAGATCCGCGACGAGTTCGGTGAAGAGCAGTTCATGACCTGGCGGCGTTCCTATGACACCCCGCCGCCCGCGCTCGCGGACGACAGCGAGTGGTCGCAGGTCGGCGACCCGCGCTATGCCGGGCTCGGGGACGAACTGCCCCGCACCGAGTGCCTCAAGGACGTGCTCGAGCGACTGCTGCCCTACTGGGAATCGGATATCGCCGCCGACCTGCGCGCCGGCAAGACCGTGATGGTCGCCGCCCACGGCAACTCGCTGCGTGCGCTGGTGAAGCACCTGGATGGGATCTCCGACGACGAGATCGCGGGCCTCAACATTCCGACCGGTATCCCGCTCGTCTACAAGCTCGACCCCGAAACGCTCAAGCCGGTTGAGCCCGCCGCCTACCTCGACCCCGAAGCTGCAGCCGCCGGGGCCGCCGCGGTAGCCAGCCAGGGCGAGAAGAAATAACCCCAGTGAGCGCAGTCTGATAGCGCAGTCTGACACCACGTAGAAACTTGGCGTAAAAACTCGGCGGAGAAACTCGGCGCAGAAAGATAGCTCCGGCCAAATGGCCGGAGCTATCTTTCTGCGCGTGAGGCTACGACTACCGGTTACTCGCCGGGCTCGATCTCGTCGAGCGTACCTTCCTGCATGTACCGCATCCGGCGGGCGATGCTCACCGCATGATCGGAGAAGCGCTCGAAGTAGCGGTTCGCGAGGGTGGCATCCACAATCTGCGCGACGGGCGCATCCCCGGCCTGCTCGTGCTTGGTGAGGAACTGCAGGACCTCCTTGTGGATCTGATCCACAGCGTCATCCGCAGCGATGATCTCGTCGATCAGGTCGGAGTCTTCAGTCTCCAACAGTCGCATCACGCGGTCAGCTTGAGCGACATCGAGCTCACCGACGCGCTGGAAGTGGTCGTGCAGATCAGTGGGCGCGGAGCGGTCCGGGTAGCGCATGCGTGCGAGCTGAGCGACGTGTGCGGCGAGGTCACCCATCCGCTCCAAGGCCGCGGTCATCCGCATCGTTGCGACGATAAAGCGCAGGTCACGAGCCACCGGCGACTGCATCAACAGGATCTCGACACCGAGGTCATCGACGTGGATGGTCTTCTCGTCGATCTTGAGGTCGTCACCGATCACCTCGTCGGCGAGCGACACATCAGACGATGTAAATGCCGCAGTCGCACGGGTGATTGCCGAGTGCACATCCTTTGAAATTGCAATCAGGCCGGACTGAACTTCGGCAAGTTCTTGCTGGAATACTTCGCGCATTGGCATCCTTTAGTGTGTTGCTGGGTGGAACTTAATCAGCTTCCTTGAACCCTAGCGGGGAAGAACCGGGAATGTATCGATTTGCGAAGCTACCCGGCGGAGTTGTCTACGCGGTGTCCTGCCGGTAACCATTTGTTAATCTGCGCTGCGCCGCCCAGTTGAAACCACCAGTTCCGCTGCTGCTCTACAGTTGCTGTATGAGTACGGCAGGGGCCATATATGCAAGCGTTGGACTCGGGATCGTGGTTGGCCTCGTCATTGCCGCGGTGGTCTACGTAATAGTGCGCGCGCGATCCCAAGCAGCTGCGCTGGCGCAGCCGGTGATTTCCGCGGATGTTGAGGAAGTTCTCGCGGCCTTGCCCCAAACCGCGATCGTTTCCGACCCCTCGCATCAGGTCATTCGCTCCAGCTTCGGGGCCACCAAGGCGGGCCTCGTTACTCGCAATGGGCGACTTGCGCCCATCCTCGTGCCGGTTGCATCCAAGGCCTGGGAGAGCGAGCAACCGGTCGAAGCGACAAAAATCGTGCCCCGTGGCCGATACGGTTCCGCGGGCGTGCAATACCGGATTCGTTCGACCCAGTTGGCCCCGCGATTCATCCTGACGCTCGCGCAAGACATCACCGAGTCCATCCGCGTCGAGGAAGTGCGCCGGGACTTCGTCGCGAATGTCTCGCACGAATTGAAAACCCCAATCGGGGCGGTGACGCTGCTGGCCGAAGCCGTCCAGGAAGCCGCGGATGACACCGAACAGGTGCGGTATTTCGCGGGGCGGATGCTCGTGGAGACCGATCGGCTGGCTCGCCTTACGCGGGAGCTAATTGACCTCAGTCGACTGCAAGCCATGGACACCCTCGAAAACGCGGCGGTGGTCGACATGGCCGAGGTTGTCGAGCAGGCCATCGACCTCACGCGCGTGCCCGCAGAGGCGAAGGGAATTCGAGTGCGGGCGAAGACCGCCCCCGATGCCAAGGTCTGGGGCGATGATTCCTTCCTTCTTATGTGCGTGCAAAATCTGATTACGAATGCGATTACCTATTCGCCAGAGAATTCCAGTGTGGGTCTCGGCATGCGCAAGACCGAGGATGTGCTGGAGATCTCGGTGGCGGACCAGGGGATTGGCATTAGTGACGCAGACCAGCAGCGCATTTTCGAACGCTTCTATCGGGTGGATGCAGCCCGGTCAAGAAATACCGGTGGCACCGGACTCGGGCTGAGTATCGTGCGACACATTGTGGAGAATCACGGTGGCGAAATCCGGGTGTGGTCGAAGCCGGAGGAAGGCTCGACCTTCACGATTCGGATACCGCTCATTGACTCGCTTCGTGAGGAGCCGGTGCGGTACGAAGCGGAGCAGACCTCGCCGATTCAGCTGCCAAAATTTTCGCCCGATCGAGACTGAAAATTCGATGTGTTTACCAACCGTTAGCCCTACGTATGCACAATAGCTCTGTGACTCGAATTTTGATTGTTGAGGATGAATCCTCGCTCCACGAACCACTCGCTTTCCTCCTCAACCGCGAAGGATTCGAAACCGCGGTGGCCGAAAACGGTAACGATGCGGTCGAGATGTTCGAGCGGGAGGGGGCAGACCTCATTCTGCTCGACCTGATGCTGCCGGGGATTCCGGGCACCGAAGTCTGCAAGCGCATCCGAGCCACCTCGAATGTGCCAATCATCATGCTGACGGCGAAGGATTCCGAAGTCGACATCATTGTCGGTCTTGAACTCGGCGCTGATGACTACGTGACCAAGCCCTATTCGACGCGTGAGCTGCTGGCTCGCGTGCGGGCGGTACTGCGCCGCGCCGAGCAGGTCGAAGAGGAAGAAGACGATGGCATCGTCGAAGTCAATGACATTCGGATGGATGTGGACCGTCACACCGTGGTGGTGCGGGGAGAGCTGACGCAGATGCCGCTGAAGGAATTTGAGCTGCTCGAATTCCTGATGCGCAATGCTGGGCGGGTGCTGACCCGCGGTCAGCTGATCGACCGAGTCTGGGGTCCCGACTATTACGGCGACACGAAGACTCTCGACGTGCACATTAAGCGCATCCGTTCGCGAATCGAATTGACGCCATCCTCACCGCGACTGCTGATGACCGTGCGCGGCCTGGGTTACCGCTTCGAAGGCTAGCGCCGACCCACACGGGGTGGAAAACAGCCGAGTGGAAAATAGTTCGGCCCCAACGAGAAATCGTTGGGGCCGAGCTATTGGTGTCTTCAGGAGCGCTTAGGGCTGGATTTCGGTGTCGAGCTGTTCCTGCTCGCCCTCGTCCTCGCCGACCTCTTCTTCGATGGTTTCTTCCGTCTCGGTGAACCCGGGCTCGGTGGCTTCCGGCAGGAGGGTGGCGTACTCGCCGAGTACGCCTTCGGCAATCTCCGACCCGAGCACGGGAACAATCACGGTCTGCTCGGCCGTCTGGGTGTTGCCCTCGTCGTCGGTGTAGGTGGAGGTGAAGGTCACCTCGAAGGTCGAGCCGCTCACAAAGTCGCCCGAAACAATTTCCGACCCGCTCTCACCAAAGCCAACCTTGACGAGTCTGTTGTTGATGGTGTGGTCGATGGTCTTCTCTACCGAGGATGCGCCGACCTGTGCGGTTACGGTCGCTTCGGCATTGGTGAGGTTGACTGCGGTGAAGACGAAGTTTGCCTCGTCGACCGACTCGGTGGTCAGCAGCAGAGCGTTCTGCACAGAAACTCCGCCGAGGTCAGCGCTGACACCGTCGCTCGCGTCGTATTGCATCTCCGTACGCTGAGGGCTGATCATGTTGCAGCCAGTCAGCCCAACGCCGATGGCGAGGGCAAGCGCGGCTGCGGCAACGGCGCGGATCTTCACTGCAGGGGCCTCCTGGTCACGGTCCGAGTTGTCGGAGCTGACAACTCGCGAATAACAAATCTTCCTCAAGCCTAGCCGATTGCGTGAGTGGCTTTGGCACGCTGCGTGATTCTGCTGCCTCATTGTGCGGCGCGAAATCCTAGCACTAATCCGTGCTAGAATAGACAAATCTGCGTAAGTGAGGGGAACTATTTATGAAGTTTGAGGTCGGAGAGACTGTCGTCTACCCACACCACGGTGCGGCAACGATCGAAGAAGTCAAGACTCGAGTTATCAAGGGCGAGGAGAAGACCTATCTGAAGCTCAACGTAGCTCAGGGCGATCTCACCATTGAAGTTCCGGCTGACAACGTTGAACTTGTTGGGGTGCGTGACGTCATCGACGAAAAGGGCCTCGAAGAGGTGTTTGACGTACTGCGAGCACCGATCACCGAGGAGCCGACCAACTGGTCGCGTCGCTACAAGTCGAATATGGAAAAGCTTGCCTCGGGCGATGTCATTAAGGTTTCGGAAGTTGTTCGCGACCTGTGGCGTCGCGATCAGGACAAGGGGCTGTCCGCTGGCGAGAAGCGGATGCTCTCGAAGGCACGTCAGGTGCTGGTCTCGGAGCTCGCACTTGCCGAGGAGACCAGCGAGGATGCCGCAAATGAGCACCTCGACGAGGTACTCGCTTCCTAGCTGAGCCTGACTCGCTGAGCGTGATTCGATGAGTTCGAGTCACTGAGTTATTAGCCGAGTGGCTGCCGCAGATCGCGGCGGGCCACTCGGCTTTTTCGTGCCTGTGCCCAAGCTATCGCGGGCGTGATGCTTTAGATGCGGTTTGGAGCATTCGTGCGCAGCCTTGCTTGGGTAGGCGGATGCTGTGGGAAGCTTGCCGGTATGAGTGAACTCTCGCCCTGCACTGGAATCGTGATCGTTGCCGCGGGTTCGGGAACGCGTCTCGGGCTCGGAACTCCGAAGGCGTTCGTCACCCTCGCCGGCGAACCGATACTGGCGCATGCACTGCGCAGTCTCACGGGTCTGCCCGGACGCGTGGCCGTGACGATTGCCGTACCGCCGGGCGATGCATCCTCCCGGGCAATGGCCGAAGAACTGGCACAGCATGAGCTCGTACCACTCGGGGAGAAACTGGCCGCGACCGCTATCGTCGACGGCGGTGATAGTCGCCACGAATCGGTGCGCGCGAGCTTGGCGGCGCTCCCCGAGCACTGCGATATCGTGCTCGTGCATGATGCCGCCCGCGCGCTTGCCTCGCCTGATTTCTTTGCTCGAATTGCCGGGGCGGTGCGTGCAACTAGGCACGGGATCGTGCCGGGGTTGCCGGTGATCGACACGATCAAGCAGGTGGATGCAACCGGTCGCGTCGTCAACACCGTGGACCGCGAGTTCCTTCGCGTGGTGCAGACGCCGCAGGGGTTCCCCTTTTCGCAATTGCTCGCGGCCTATCGGGCTGGCGAGGGGGAGACCACGGATGATGCGGCAACCTTCGCCGCAGCTGGTGGCACCGTAGAAATCGTGCCGGGCGAGGCATCCGCCTTCAAAATCACCGGTCCTGAAGACCTCAGGCAGGCGGAGGAGCTGCTGGCGCGGCAGCGCGGCAATGTCGCTTCCGGACCAGTCACTCCCGGCCCCGTCGCTCCCGGGCCCGCCCCCAGCCCCGGCGAATTGCGGGTCGGTGTCGGAACTGATGCGCATGCCTTCGATGTCAGCGCGCCGTGCTGGCTCGCCGGCATCCACTTTCCGAATGAGCGGGGGCTCTCGGGGCATAGCGATGGCGATGCCGCAAGTCACGCGATGGTGGATGCACTGCTGGGGGCCGCGGGTCTCGGGAGCATCGGTTCGGTGTTTGGGACTTCCGATCCACAATTTCAGGGTGTCCACGGCACCGTCTTTCTCGAGGCGACGCGGGAGCTGCTCGCGACGAAAGGCTGCCGGATCCAGAACGTGAGTCTGCAGGTGGTCTGCCACCGGCCGCGATTTGCAGAGCGTGTGGGGGAAGCTGAAACGGTGCTCTCCGCATCCATCGGCGCGCCGGTGACGGTATCCGCAACCACCTCTGACGGCCTTGGTTTCAGCGGTCGCAACGAAGGTGTCTTCGCAATCGCCACCGCACTCGTGGCGGTGCCGGCATCCACTTCGACCGCCGCGCGCCCATAACTGGCGGGTGCGCGGCGAGATCCCGGCTCGCGACCCTAGGATGGAAGGCGTGAGTCAGCGCCTTTACGACACCCGCCAACAGACGTACGTGGATTTCGTCCCTCTCCGCGAAGGTGAGGTATCGATGTACGTGTGTGGACCAACCGTGCAGTCCTCGCCGCACGTCGGTCACCTGCGTTCGGCACTGGTCTACGACCAGATTCGCCGTTGGTTCCGCCACGAAGGGTATCGAGTTACGCTCGTGCGCAATGTCACGGACATTGATGACAAGACCCTCGCAAACGCCACCGAACACGAACCCTGGTGGGCACTCGCGTACCGCATCGAACGCGAGTTCACCTCGGCGTACGCGACCCTGCGCATCCAACCGCCGACCTATGAGCCGCGCGCGACCGGCGCGATCCCGGAGATGCAGGCGATCATCGCCCGACTCATCGACCGGGGCCACGCCTATGTCGCCGATGACGGGGTGTATTTCGACACCGCATCCTGGACCGACTATGGCGAGCTGACCCATCAGCGACCCGCCGACATGGTCGCCGCCGAGGATGGCGCCCCGCGCGGGAAGCGTTCACCGCAAGATTTCGCCCTCTGGAAGGGGAAGAAAGCCGAGGAACCCGAGTCGGCAGCCTGGGATTCACCCTGGGGGCGAGGCCGACCGGGTTGGCACATTGAGTGCTCGGCCATGTCGACGAAGTACCTCGGCACCGAGTTTGATATTCACGGCGGTGGGCGCGACCTGCGCTTTCCCCACCACGAGAACGAACTCGCGCAGTCGCGCGCCGCGGGGGATGGCTTCGCGCGCACCTGGTTGCACAACGGGCTGGTCTCCCTCGGCGGCACCAAGATGTCGAAGTCGATCGGCAATGTGGTCTCGGTGGGGGAGTTGCTCAGCGACCGGCGGCCGATTGTGGTGCGCTACCTCTTCGGTTCGGCGCACTATCGCTCCACGATCGAGTTGAGCGAGGAAGCCTATGCCGAAGCCCAAGCGGCCTTCGAACGCATTGAGAACTTCCTCGCACGCGCCACTCGCCTCGTCGGGAGCGTACCGACCCCGGCGACTGCGCTTCCCGAACCGTTCGTGGCCGCGATGCGCGATGACTTTGGTGTGCCGCAGGCGCTCGCAGTCGTGCATGAGACCGTCACCGAGGGAAACCAGGGGATTGAGGCTAAGGATGCGGGGCGCGTTCAGGAACTCGCGTCGGCAGTTCGCGGAATGCTCGGTATTCTTGGTGTTGATCCGCAGGCCGATGAATGGGCAGATTCTTCCGCGAGCGATTCAGCGCTCGAACCCGCCCTGGATTCACTGATCAGCGGGCTGCTTGAACAGCGAGCGGCGGCGCGAGCCGCGCGCGACTGGGAAGCCGCTGACCGCATCCGAGATGCCCTGGCCGCCGCGGGAATAACGATTGAAGATACCCCGCAGGGGTCGCACTGGAGTGTATGAGTATGAGTACTGGTGGTAAGCGCCCAACGGGCAACCGCAAGAAGAAGGGCCCGCTTAAGGGCACCGGTGGTCACGGGCGCAAGGCGCTCGAGGGCAAGGGACCGACCCCGAAGGCGGCGGACCGGCACTGGGCTAAGGACCGTCGTCGTCGCGCGGCTGCGGAGGCGGCCGGAAGCGGCCAAAAGCAGCCGCAGCGTCGCCCGCAGCAGCGCCGCAGCTCGCAGATTAGCGATGTCGAGCTCGTCACCGGTCGCAACTCGGCGCTCGAAGCCCTACGCGCCAATATTCCGGCGACCACGGTGTTTGTTGCCCAGGGTGCGGACCTCGACGATCGGATGCGCGAGATCGTGCAACTTGCCGCAAAGCGCAATATCCCGATGCTGGAGGTCACCCGACAGGAAATGGATCGCATGGTGCCCTTCGACGCCGTGCACCAGGGGGTTGCGCTCAAGGTCCCCGCCTATGAGTACGCCGACCCGATCGAGCTCCTCGAAAAAACCGTCTCGCGTGCCGAAGTACCGCTGTTTGTGGCACTCGATGGGATCACCGACCCGCGTAACCTCGGGGCGATTGTGCGCTCGGTGGCGGCATTCGGCGGTCACGGTGTGATCGTGCCGCAGCGTCGGGCCGCGGGGATGACAGCCTCGGCCTGGAAGACCTCGGCCGGTGCCGCTGCGCGCCTACCGGTAGCGCTCGCGGGCAACCTGACGAATACCGTGAAGGCCTTCCGGGAAGCCGGGGTGTTTGTGATCGGTCTCGACGGAGACGGCGACGTGTCGCTGCCCGGCCTCGATTTGGCGACCTCACCGCTCCTTGTTGTGGTTGGCTCCGAAGGCAAGGGTCTTTCGCGACTCGTGGCCGAGCACTGCGACGCGATCGTATCGATTCCGATTGACTCGGCTACCGAATCCCTCAATGCCGGTATCGCCGCTTCGGTCACCCTCTATGAGGTCTCGAAGCTGCGCGCGGAAGCCGCCGCTGAGTAGCGCACTGCCGCCCGCGCCCTGCCGCCCGCGCCCTGGGCACTTCGCTCTAGGCCCCGCGCTCTAGGCCCTGCGCGTCAGAGGCGTTCACCGGTGGCGGCATCAAAGAGGTGCAGCCGCCGGGTATTGGGAAGCACGGTCACCGTGTCGCCAATCTGGGCGTGATGACGTCCATCGACCCGGACGGTGAGTGGCAACTCGCCGCCGGGGAGTGCGGCACGCCCGTAGAGATAGCCGTCGCTGCCGAGCTCCTCCACGAGGTCCACGCGCATCCTGAGCCCGGTTTCACCGTCGGCTGCCACCGCAAAGTCTTCGGCGCGAAGCCCCACGCGAACCTCGCGGTCGCCCGCGAGTTGCGCGACCGTGTCGGGAACCCGAGTCGAAGCACCGCCGAGATCGAGCATCCCGCCCCGCAACCGGGTAGACCAGATCGTCATGGCGGGGGAGCCGATGAAGCTGGCCACGAATTCATTGGCGGGGGCGTCGTAGAGTTCCTGCGGCGCACCAACCTGCTGCAGTTTGCCGTGATTGAGCACGGCGATTCGGTCGCCCATGGTCATTGCCTCGGTCTGGTCATGGGTGACATAGACCGTGGTGACGCCGAGTCGATTCTGCAGGGAGGCAATCTGCGTGCGGGTCTGCACGCGCAGCTTTGCGTCGAGGTTCGACAGGGGTTCGTCCATTAGAAAAACCTGCGGTTCGCGGACGATCGCGCGGCCCATCGCCACGCGCTGGCGTTGACCGCCAGAAAGTTCGCCCGGCCTGCGGTGCAGTAGCTCGCCCAGTCCAAGCAGGTCCACGGCCTCGCGTACCTTCACTGCACGCTGGGCCTTGGGCATGCCACTGGTGCGCAGCGGAAAGCCGATGTTTTGTTCCACCGTCATGTGCGGGTAGAGGCCGTAGCTTTGAAAGACCATCGCCATGTCGCGATCCTTCGGCGGCACATTCGTGACGTCTCGCTCGCCGATGTGAATCGAACCGCTATCGACGGGCTCGAGCCCCGCGAGCATCCGCAACGTGGTCGTCTTGCCGCAACCGGATGGTCCCACCATCACCAGGAACTCACCGTCCCCGATTTCAAGGTCAAAACGGTCAACGGCGTTACGGGTCGTGCCATGGAATCGACGGGTCACACCGCGAAAAGTCACTGTTGCCATGAAGAGCAATCGTAGTCCCCGTACGCAGGCCGACACATAGCGAAACAACGCGAAGTAAACCTCGATGATTTTTGGCTCGGGGTGCAGTCTTTCGCGAAAATGAACGTGGATTGAGATATTTGCGAACCAGCGTCGATTAGGTTGAAGGCAATTCTGCGACCGACCACGTTTCAGCGGCGCGTTGGTTGCACAAACGGTACGTGACGAGCAGTTGGCGAGGAGGGACATTGGCACATTCGTCCGCCAATCCGGTCAAGAATCACTCGGCCTCACCGGTGCAACAGCGCCGCCAATGGGCCGTGGAAGCGTTGCGGCAGGCGCAGGAACAAGCCGGAATGACTGTGCTCATCGAGGGGCTCGCGGGGATGGGGAAAACCTGTCTGCTGCGTGAACTGCGTACGGCAGCCCTCGATGATGGTCGCTGGTCACTCGTGGTCGTACACGCGGATGAATTTGAGGTCGGTGAGCCCTATAGCTTCATTGAGCGCATCGTTGCCGCGAGCGGGGTCACCGACTGGTATTTCGAACCCGGTTCCTTGACCGACCCGATCGCTGTTGCCCGGGAATGCATCCGGCGACTCTTCGGCAATGGCAGCCATCCCGGCCGGGTGTTTCTGATTGACGATGCGCAATGGATTGATCATCAGTCGCATCGGGTCCTGCGCTATCTGATCCCACGCATCACCCGGCGCCAAATGTTCCTCGCCTTCAGCGCCCGCACGCCGCATGAGTCGGGGTCATTCGGTGAATTTCTACAGGCACTGGTAGCCGACAGCCATCTCGACACCAGCATCCACTTAGGGCCGCTGGATGCGCACGCCGTTAGCTGCCTCATCGCCGAGCGCCACGGTGCGGTCGTGGGCCCGGCTATCGCCCAGCAAATTGTCGACGAGACAGAAGGTTCCTTTCTCGAGATCGACAGCATCGTGTCCGGCTTGACCCCGCAGGATGTTGAACAGTTGCAACTCGGTTGGCAGTCACCAACACGAGTCGGTCACGAGGCGAACGGTCCGCTGCTGCGCGAATTTAAGGGGCTTGATCGGGCGTCACAAGCCACGGCGGAACTCATCTCTGTCGCCGGCCATGTGCTCACCCGGACACAGATCGAAGCGGCGGCGGAGATCCTCGATGAGCCGGTACACCTTGACCGGGCAATCGAAGCGGGAGTGATCACAGAATCGCATGACGAGGAACACTTTCACACTCGGCATGCGCTCCTCGCGGAGGCGATTTCGGAATCCCTGGCTCCCGAACGTGCTCGCGCGCTCTACCGTGCGCTTGCAGAGGTCACCGATGGCTACCGTTCGCTGCGGCACCGGCTGCTTGGCGCAACGCACTGGGATGCGCAGCTTCAGACCGAGGTGCGGCGGTACGCCAGTGTGGCCGCGAGCGAGCGGAAATTTGGCAGTGCCAATGAGGTACTCCGCGCCGCACTCAAGCTGGTAACCGAACCTGCTGCCCGAATTGAACTCGTCGAGACGCTTGCGTTATTGCACCTGCAAGCAAGGACCGGCTATCTGGTGTTGGATTTATTGCCAGATATCGAGCAACAGCCACCGAATCTGCTGCGACACTTACTCGCACAGATCCTCTCGGCACACCGCGTTGGGGTAGAGGTTTCGCCTCGCGCGATGAAAGAAATATTGGCCACGGCGCCAACGAATGCCGATGAAGCGACGATCCTCGGGTTCTTTGCGTTCATGGTGGTGCTGCTCAGCATGCGCAAAGCGGACACCTCGGCCGTTCCAGGGCTGATTGAACGGGCCCGTACCCTCGTGGCCGCGGCTCCGGCGAGCGGGGAAGAACTCACCGATTCCCGGCTTGCCTGGATGGTGGATCGGGACGGTCGCTTACTCGTGCTCGATTGCTATTCGATGGTGCAAGATCAACAGCAGGGTGATTTAGATGCGGTCATCGCACGATTGCCCGCGCTCATCGCTCGGATCGACCGTACCCCCGATAGTCCGCTTAAGGTAGATGCGCTCGTCGCAATCGCCGGTGCGCAAGTGGCCATCGGCCGTGCTGATTTGGCGAGGGTTACCGCGGAACAGAGCGTGGAGATACTCGAGCGGGTGGGGGAACCTTGGGCAGCAGGCACTGCCCGTGTCATACTCGGGCACTGCATGATCCTCGGCGGGGAATTGCGGGCTGCGGTTGAACTGATGGAACTCACCGAAGCTGTGACGCATAGTGCGCTCGATGTGGAAACACGATTCGGCTGGGCCGCCCTAAGACTGATGGTTTCGGCGATTGCCGGTCACGAGGACACCGACTTCTACGTGGAAGCGGCGCGGCGCTACGGCGAGATCGATTGGGAAGGCTACAGCCCAGATCTTGGTGTGATCGCCGAATGCGAGCTTGCCCGAGTGCGCGGCGATCATGCTGAAACATTACGGCTCACTTCGCCGGAAGCAATCCGCGGCTTCCGCAGCACCCAGCACGGGTTCCTCACTTATCGAGCGCTTGCTCTCATCGAACATGGTGAGGTTGCCGAAGCACAACACCTGATTGCGCAACTCGGGAAATGGCGCGGCAAGCAATGGCAGGAATACTGGGGCTCGCTCGACTGGCTGAACGCCAGGCTTGCACAGGCCGAAGGCGACCTGCAGACGGCTCGTTGGCATTTCCAATCTGCCGTGGAACATCGAAACTACCCGCTGCAACACGGGCTCGCGCTCGCGGACTATGGACGCTTTTTGGCGCAGCAGGGGGAAGACGCCGAGGCGCAAGAGGTCGTGCACTCGGCCACCGCGATATTGGCGGGTATTGGTGCCGATGGCTACCTGCCTCGGGTACGCGAGCTGGCAGATTCCGTGAGCGGTGGATCGACACGGCATCCCGAGGCACAGCGGTTACTCGATCGACTTACCGAACGCGAGCGCCAAGTGGCCGAACAGCTCGCGAAGGGGCGCTCGAACCCGCAGATCGCAGACTCGCTCGTGGTCTCCGTGGCCACGGTGCGGTCGCACATCTCAAATATTCTGCGAAAGCTGGGGCTGTCCTCCCGCGCAGAAGTCGCGCGACTGATCGGTGAACCCCGCAAAGAATAGCTTTCTGGGATGCTCTGGCCAGGGTTCAATCTCGGGTGGGCGCTACTCCAATTCCGCGATGATCTCCTGGAGTTTTGCGAGGAGTTCGCCGCGGCTTGCCGCACCGAGACGGTTTCGCATCCGCGCGACGTGGTGTTCCACCGTCTTGGGCGAGATGAACAGCTGCTCACCGATCGCCCGATAGCCGTGCCCCTCGGTGACCAGTCGAGCGACTTCCAGCTCACGACTGGTCAGTTGCGTGGTTTGTCGTGGTGTCGCGCCGTTCCCGGTCTGTGCCTTATTGATCTCGCGCGCGAGTTGCATGAGCGAGAGCGCCCCCTCGCGTTCCGGCTCCTGCAGGGCGGCTTGTCCTGCAAGTCGGGCCGCATCCCACACCTGGCCGTGTTCTGCGAGTGCCTTCGCGCTCATTGCGACGGACTCAAAATTAGCCTCGCGACGAAGCACCTGTAGCCAAGTCTGGCCGGCACTGGCAAGGGTTGCGGCGTAGGTGCTGGTTTGTCTCGCCGCGACCAATGCATTTGCATGCGGGATGAGGGTGGCCGGTGCATTGGCTTGGAACGCGGCTTGCACTCCGGACCAGTGGAACGGTGCCGTCCAGACGATCGGTTCGTGGAGCCCAGTCGCAACTGACTGTGCACGCAGTGCGAGTTCTTCCGCACGCTCCGAATCACGCAGTCTTGCGGCAACCACCATCATTTCCCCGAGTGGGAGGAGGTCAAAAAGCGTGAGTGAAATTCCGAAGGTGTGACCTCGCAAGGCTTGCCAAGCATCCCGCATTGCGGTGAGATCCGTGCGGCGTCGTGCGATGCCTGCCAACAAACACAAATGGAAGAGACGATCGCGGTCACTGAGGTTTTCGACTGCTTGGAGCTTGGCGAGCGTGGCTTCCGCGGCATCCACCTGCCCCTG
Organism: Gulosibacter chungangensis; assembly: GCF_008831155.1. Taxonomy (GTDB): domain Bacteria; phylum Actinomycetota; class Actinomycetes; order Actinomycetales; family Microbacteriaceae; genus Gulosibacter; species Gulosibacter chungangensis. The sequence continues at coordinate 79,541 of NZ_WBKB01000004.1, forward strand.
CACCATTTGCGACCAGGAACTCAACAAGAGATGACGCGTTCGGCCCCAGGCACCACCAAGGTTTGCCTTGAGGGCGCGGTCGAGGAGCGTCTGGGCGGTGGCGGGGTCGCCCCGGCCAATCGCGACGATGGCGGCTAACGCGGCCGGGCTCTCTGGCAGCAGCACATGTTCGCCCAGCGGCGCCAGTGCGGACACCGACCGCGCCAGTAATTCCAAGGCACCATCACCATTGCCGGATACGGTATTGAGGATGCCGTCGGCAAGGTCGACCAGGCCGGACTCATGATTCGTCAGGGTGTCATTGCCGAGTACCGAACGCCAATGCCGGGCCGCGGCCAAATCGCCCTTGCCGATGGCGGCAACGACCGCCCAGGCGGCATTGAACCCGATGCGTTCTGCCCCGATTCGCCGATACACGGCGAGCGCGCGCTCGAGACGATTACTTTGAATGAGCGCGGCGGCGGCAAGTGCACCGGCTTCCGCGAATACTTCGGGAGACGCCGTAGCCAACAAACCGTCGGTGAGCGACAGTACCTGCTCGGTCTGGCCTCGGTATGCCGCGTGAGTCGCCGTCATCACGCGGACATCCTCATCACAGTTCCCGCGGGCACGGGCCACCGTGGTCAGTGCCCCAATCGCCAGCGCATCCTCCGGATGCTCGCTTACGGCTTCGATGAGCGCTCGCAGTAGCGCCTCATCGGTGCAGCCCGATTCTGCGAGCGCCACGAGCGTGGCGGTGCGTGACGCTGCCCCTGATTCGATCTCGGCGAGAATTTGGTCGTGAATTTCACGGAGTTGTTCGGCCGGGGCGGACGCGATGATTCTCGAGGCGGCGGCGGCGCGCAGTGCGCCATCGTGGAAATAGACGTCACCACTTGCCATCAGCTGCGTGAGATCCTCGTGAATTGCAGCCTTTGCGCGGGTGATTCTGCGGGACAGTTCTGCGGCATCACAGGGGCACGAAACCGCGATGTGCATCAGCAGCGTGTCAACCTCTTGCTCACGGTCCTCAGTGCGCTGCGCAAAATGACTTTTCGGGAGGGTGTCCTGCGAACTCATCACTATCGAACCAGGCTTTCATTCCGCGCGGTGGTTGGAATCCAACTCGTATCGGGGGTGCCGATGGGTTCGTGTGTGGCGGCGGGGTCCAAGAGCGTGTCCATTTCTTCTTCTGGAGCCGGGGCCGGGGCCGGGGCCGGGGCGACACTCGATTCGCCTTGTGGCACCGCGGTTTGCACGGGCCCGGTCCACTGCGAGACACGATCTCGAATGAGTTTCCAGAAGGTGCCAGTCTCTGGCTCCCGTACGGGCTCTGCGTGGTGCTCTGATTCGGTGAGTTCAGTCATCGGTTGGGCGTTGAGGAGCCGCTCTGCGCCGCGCACTACGATCAGCGTCGGGTCGTCTGGGACATAGACTTCCAGCCCGAGGTCTGCGGAGAGCCGTTGACTGATCAGAGGCATATTGGCAAGTCCGCCCATGAGCAGGACCGCCTCGATTGGTGCCGCACATTGCTCAAGGACGGCTCCGACGGTGCGGACCACAGTATCTGCCCATGGGGTTGCGAGTTCCTCGAGCTCGCTGCGGACCATCCGCAGCCGCGGCGTTGTCTCTGGAAATTCGGGCTGCATGGATTCCGTCACGGACAGCGAGAGCGACTCGCGCAGGGCACGGCAGTCAGCGAGCGAGGCGCGTGCGGCGGCTAAGACGTCCGGGTCGGTGGGATCAACGGTGTAGCCGTCGGAAGCGAGACCTTGGAGAACATGCTGGAGTACTGCGACGTCGAGGTCATCGCCGCCTTCGTTGTGGACGAGAACCGGACTGGTGAGTGCGGTTGGGCGAGTGTTGCAGTTTTTCACCACGACAGCACTCACTTGGCTTGCACGCAGACCCACCACGGCCACCGTGCTGGGGAGCGGTTCGGTAGACCGTTGATACTCGACCACTGCGGCTTCGGCGTCATTGACCATCAGCACATCGAGGCCACGCGCGCGGAGCGCATCCTGGACGCGGGCGAGGGTCCGCGGCGTCCACCAGCCGGGAACCGCGACTGCGGCCCGAAAATCCGCCGGCGCATCCACTGATTCAACAGCCAGGGCTTCGCCGACGGCGGATGCGTACATCTCGTGCGCGGGGTAAAGTTCGGCACGGTCTTCGGTGACCGTGACATAGGGGAGATCGTCCGCAACGCGGATCAGTAGATCCCGCGGGAAATCTTGGTTGATGGAAGCGACTTCACCATTGCTGAAGGTGACTTTCGACACCCCTACTTCTATTCCGACCACGTTGTCTCCCACCATCATTTGCAATCGCGCGAACGATCGTGCTGCGCGAATCCCCTATAGCGATTTTGTTTATTGCGACCCGGTAACAGTCCGAAGCGTAACCCGCAGGGAGCGAGCAAAGATTGCTGAAGCCGCAGAGCTGTTGCAACTCAAAAGTCTTGAATCCCCTAATCGGTCCCCTAGTCCACCTCACCCTCGGAGTGAGCCTGTAATGGGTGGTTAGGGAGAAAAGCAGGGGGCGGTGCCCCGTGGTGGGGTGGGTATTTCGGTTCCTAGTCTCGAAAGTGCCGAAATCGAAAAATTCGATCTCGGATTTCTTGGGAAAGGAAATCTCATGGCAACTACAACTGCTGATCTGTTGAGCTTCATCCTCAGCCTGCTGGGGGACCCGGTGAAGTCAGAAGAATTCTCGGCTGACCCCGACACGGTGCTGTCGGCAAACGGCCTTGACGACATCACTTGCGCCGATGTTGACGCAATTACCCCTCTCATCACCAACGCAACCAACGGTTTCATCCAGGTGAACCAGTCCGGTGCTAACAACGCGGGTGGTCACGCAGGTGGCGGCGGACACCACGGCGGTGGCGGACACCACGGCGGTGGCGGACACCACGGCGGTGGCGGCGGCCATCACGGTGGCGGCGGTGGCGGTCACCACGGTGGTGGCGGCGGTGGTCACCACGGTGGCGGACAGCCGGAGCCTTCGGAGCTCATCCAGCAGCTCGTGCAGAACGTCTCCGTAGTGAACTGGGACAACAGCGGCATCATCCAGAACATCTGGGGTGCTGACGAGGTCACCCAGGCCTTTGCGACCGACGGTAGCTTCGCGGTCACCGGCGATGTCTTCGCGAAGGACCCGATCGTGGTCGGCGACGGCAACGCGGTCGGTCACGGCAACGTTGTCGCTTCAGGCGACGCCGTGGCAGCTGGCCGCGACGTGATCCAGAACAACGGTGATGGCAACCTCGCGCTCGGCAGCAACCAGACCGTGGCACAGGACGGCGGCGTTGTGGCCGGTGGCGACTACACCTCCAACCGCAACTCGAACAACAACACCGACTCGGGTAACACCGTGACGCTCACGCACGACGAGTCGATCACGGTTGGGGATGTTGGGGTCGACCTCTCGGAGAACACCAACACCTTCGTTGGTGGCAACCAGAACAACGGCGACAACTCGGGCAATGCGACCTGGAACCACAACTCGAACAACACCGTTGCTTCGAACAACAACGTCAACTCGAACAACAACGAGGACTCGTTCAACACCGACAACTCGGTTGAGGTTGATGTTGAAGACTCGTTCAACACCGACAACTCCACCAACATCGGTGGTAACCAGAACAACGGTGACTTCTCGGGCAACAACGTTGAGGTTGACATCGAAGACTCGTTCAACACCGACAACTCCACCAACCTTGATGTTGAGATCGATGACTCGTTCAACGACAACTCGACCAACCTTGATGTTGATGTCGACGACTCGTTCAACGACAACTCGACGAACACCGAGGTTGACGTTGAGGTTGAGGACTCGTTCAACACCGACAACTCGGTAGAGGTAGAGCTGGAAGACTCGTTCAACGACAACTCGACGAACACCGAGGTTGACGTTGAGATCGAGGACTCCTTCCAGGACAACTCGGTTGAAGCAGAGTTCGAGTGGGAGTACGAGAACAACGAGTACTCCTACGAGAGCAACAACAACGACTACAACTACCAGAGCAACAACGATGTGCTCAGCAACAACGAGGTTGATGTCGAGATCGGCGGCTAGTCTCACCAGACTGGACACCAACCCAGTAGTGTGAGGGCACGCTCAACGCGGAGCCAACACGCGCAGAACGAATGCTGTACCGGAGCAACAGCGAATGTCGCCCCGGTACAGCATTCTTCTTCACAGCTCTCGCACCCCAAATCGTGGCATCTGCCGAGGAGTTTGAATGTTGTTATCGCAAGTCCGCGCCACTGCAGATCAATTGCAGTCAATCGCTACGCAGTTGCGGGAGATTGCGCAGCGAAGCGGCAGGGCCGATCTCACGGAAAAATTTCACGAAGTTGATCGTGAACTTGCTGACACTACCACCGAGATTGTGGTGGTGGGGCAGATCAAACAGGGCAAGAGCGCTCTGGTCAATGCGCTCGTTTCGGCACCCGTATGCCCGGTCGATGACGTCCTGGCAACCTCGGTGCCGACAATGGTGCGGTGGGGTGAACAACCGACCGCCACACTCGTGACCGAGATGGCGGAAGACAAACGCACCATTCGCACGAAGATAAATCCCGCAAAGCTCCGCGAGCATGTCACGGAACTCGCGGGGGAGTCAGGGCTGCTCGGTAACGTGCGGGCGGAAATCACCCTGCCGCGACAGATCCTCTCCGAAGGTCTCGTCTTCATCGATACGCCGGGAGTGGACGGTATCCGAGTGCATGCCGCTCGAAACGTCACGCTGCTCCCGCAAGTGGATGCGGCCATCATGGTGACTGACGCAACGCAGGAGCTTACCGAGCCGGAACTCGCTTTTCTCAAGCAAGCGGTAGCGCTGTGTCCGCACGTGGTCGGCGTTATGAGTAAGACCGACCTGCAACACCAGTGGCGCGACATCCTGGAAGCAAATACCGAGCACATCGCCAAAGCCGATATCGACATTCCGCTGCTGCCGACATCCTCATTGCTGCACAGCCTGGCCGACCGCGATGCCGATCCGGAGCTGCGAAAGGTTGCGCGCATCGACGACCTCGCAGAGCACCTGCGCACGGATGTCCGGAAAAAAGTACTCGCTGACCGCCACCGCAGCATTGCCAAGGACATTGGCACCATCGGTGAGCATCTCGCGATGGTGATCGAAGCCGAACTCCTGGCACTCAAGGACCCGGGCGATGGCAAAGCAATTGTGCAGAACTTGCAAAAGGCCGAGGAATCCGCACAAAGCCTCATGGACCGCTCTGCCCGGTGGCAGCAAACACTTTCCGACGGCTCGGCCGACTTGCTCTCCGATATCGAATATGACCTCCGAGACCGACTGCGTGCGGTGGGACGGGAGGCGGAACAGCTTATCGACGCGAGCGACCCCGGCAAGTCCTGGGAAGAAATTGGCTCGTGGTTGGCAGAATCCGTCACCCTCGCAATCTCAGACAACTTCGTGTGGGCGCATCAGCGCAGCGTCCACCTCGCGGAAGTGGTGGCACAGCATTTCTCCACCGACGGACGCACCGCTGTGCCGGACCTTGCCGTAGCCGACACCGGGCAGTTGATTAGCTCCATCGGCGGACTCGAATCCGTGTCGAGCGGTCACCTCTCGATCGGCCAAAAGCTCATGATCGGGATGAAGGGTTCCTACGGTGGGGTGCTGATGTTTGGCCTCATGACCACACTGGCGGGGATGGCGCTGGTCAACCCGATCTCGATCGCCGCCGGTTTGATTATGGGCGGGTTCGCGTACCGGCAAGAGGCAAACTCACGTCTGGAACAGCGTCGCAATGAAGCGAAAATGGCGGTTCGAAAGCTGGTTGATGAGTCGATCTTCCAGGTCAGCAAGGAAGCGCGCGACCGAATCAGCCGCATTCGCCGGGTCTTGCGTGATCATTTCTCGTCTGCTGCAGAGGACCTCAAACTTTCACTTGGTGAATCGGTCAAGATGGCGAAGAAGCAGGCGAACGTACCGCAGTCTGAACGTAATCGGCGCACAGTGCAGGCCGCGACCGAATTACAAGAGATTCGGGCACTGTGCAGGCAGGCCATCGAGGCAACCGAGGTGGAAATCAATGGAGATTGGAGTGGCAATGAGTGATTCTCTGGAATCGGCCCGGGAGCTGATCGCCGCAGCGCGCGAACGCTATCAAGGCGACGCGGCAGCACTGACCATCCTCAACGAACTCAATGACCGGCTCGATCAGCCGCTTCGGGTCGCGCTGGTGGGATCGGTGAAGGCGGGCAAGTCAACGCTCTTGAACGGGCTGCTCGGTGAGCGGCTCGCGCCGACTGATTCTCGAGAATCCACTCGCGTGGTCACGTGGTATCACTACGGGAAAACCCCCACGGTGCGGGCACGCCTGGCGAATGGCAAATCGGTGCCATTGCCGGCCAGGCGGGATCGCGACCGCCACGAACTCGACCTCAACGACTTGGCTCTGCAGGACTACGACCGACTCGATGTCACCTGGCCAGCCCCGGGCATCCAAGGCATCACGCTGATCGATACTCCCGGCATTGCTTCGATCTCCCAAGACGTCTCCAACGAAACCAACCGCTTCCTGCTCCCTGAGCAGGGGGCTTCGGGGGCGGATGCGGTCGTGTACCTCTTGCGCTCGCTCCACGAATCCGACATCCGCTATTTACAGGCCTTGGATGCGCGCACTCGCCATGGCAATGCCGCCATCGGCTCCATCGCGGTGCTCTCACGTGCGGATGAACTCGGTTCAGGACGGCTCACGGCAATGGTGTCGATCAATCAGGCTGTCGAGCGATTGCGGAAGCATCCTGATTTGCAGGGGGTCTGCGAAACGATCGTGCCGCTCGCGGGTCTCATGGGGATGGGCGCGATGACCCTCCGGCAGGCCGACTACGCCGTCTTGCGGCAGTTGGCGGCGCTTGCGCCCGAGGACACGAATCGTCTCTTGGTGAGCGCAGAGCTGTTCATTACGGCGAAGGGCGACTCCCTGCCATCAGAGCGCACCCGCGTAGAACTTGTCGACCGGTTCGGCATGTACGGTATTCGCATTGCCATTGCGGTGATCCGCGGCGGCATCAATGACGCCAGTGACCTCGCGGCAGAGCTACTGCGACGCAGCGGGCTGGATGAACTTCGACGGGTTATCGACGTGCACTTCACTCAGCGGCAGTCCGAGTTGAAGGCGCATTCAATCGTTCATGCCCTGCACCGGCTCCTGCGTCAGAAGCCCGTGCCCGGCTCCGAAGAACTGCTCGTGCGGGCGGATGAACACATGTCGCGCACGCACACGTTCACGGAGATGCAGTTGCTGGGGCGTATTGCCGGTCAGCAGGTTAAGCTGGGTGCCTCTTTGGTGAATGAGCTGGAACGACTCATCGGGGGTCACGGTGCGGATACCGCGACGCGGCTCGGGTTCGAAGAACCGCAGGATAACGAGATCATGCTTGCCAGTGCCGTGGAGCACTTGCAGCGCTGGCGGGGGCTGCTGGATAACCCACTGCTCGACCGACCGACCCTGCTGGCCTGTCGGGTAGCCGAGCGCAGCTGCGAAAATATTATCGTTGCGCTCAACAATGAGCAGCAGGTGGCGGTTATGCCTCGCGGGTAGTGTCCTCGAAACCGTCTTCGGGAACCTTGAGGTTCTCGAGATCGATCTGGTCGGCCTGAGCTTCTTCGGATACAGCTTCTTTGGACTCAGCCCGACCAGTTCGCAGTTTGGTGAGTTCCTCAATGGGACGCCCGGAGGTGTCATGGAACGCCGTGATGGGCGTTGCCGGAGCCTTATCGCTCTGTCGCAACCACGTCGTCACTGCCGTGCCTTGGTAGAGGACTGCCGCTGCCAAGAACGCGAGGGCGGCAAGCGCCCCGAGCACCAGTTCCAGCGCGTTCTCCTCGCGCAGGGAGGCGACGAGGAAAGCGGCTGGGATGAATAGCGCAAGCAAGATGAACATAATGATCCGGCCGGCAGAATTCTTGCTCGCCTTGACCGAAGTCGCAGCCATCAGCAGCCCCAACGTCACCATTAACGCGAGGATGCCCATGATGCCGAGCATGATGTAGACGGCCTTTTCTTTGTCCTCTTGGGCGTAGTCCTCTTCGAGGTTGTCATTGAGGACCGCAATGAAGCTTTCGCGAATCTGATCAATGTGCAGGATGGCGATGAGGAGGACCCCCAGGAAGCACAACGTCCCAAAGAGCGCCAGATAGTACGCGACCATTACTCGCTGCGGGCGGTCAATGCGCTGTTCTTTGATGAGGCCCGTGGGAATACTCGGGCGTTCGGGTGCTGCCTCGCGTTGTGCATCCCAACTGGGAATATTGCCTGTCTCAGTCATTGGTTTTCCTTGAGGACGTATTCCAGTTCGGCGGGACCGGGGATGGATTCTTTGCCGTCGATAGTCTTGACGACGTTAACGCCGTCGATTCTGATTGTCGGTGTTGCCGATACATCAACGCGCTTCGCCTCTTTGAGGGCCTCTTCCAGCCACGGGCCAAAGGTACGGTTCGCAACACACTCGCTAATATCGCCAGCACCCGCCTGTTCGGCAAACGTAATAAGTTCCTGATCGCTGAGGCCTTCACCGCCCTGCGCGGGCTGGTTTTCCATGAGCAGCGAATGCATGCTGGCGTAGGCGAGTACCCCGGCTTGATCGGCCACACAAACCGCGGCATTGGATGCCCTTTGGCTGTACTCGTCAGTGGATGCATTCACGAGGAAGGCGATCGGGTGATAGGTGAGGCTGATGTTTCCGGCAGCGAGTTGCTCATTGAGGAAATCGCCTGATTCTTCGTGGAACACACTGCAGGTGGGGCAGAGGAAGTCCTCGTAAATTTTGATTTCTGTGGGGTTTGCATCCGCATTCACCGAGTCTGAGACCAGATCGGGTGTGATCGCGAAGCCGTAGTCTTCGGTGGCGTTTTGCGGGCTGGCGACGGTGGCGTCGCTGGGATTGGCCCGCAATTGAATCCAGATCAGCGACGCCGCGCTCATGAGCACGCCGATGGTGACAAAAATGGACAGCACCATTCGCTGCCGTTGGGTGTCCTTGCGGTGTTTTTGCCGAATGGAATCGGCGAGCTCTTGCCGCTGACCTGCACCAACACCCATAAAAAGCTCCCTCGCCGTGGCATAGAAAACGCAACACCTAATGGGTCGAATCATAAGTGAACCACGGTTACATAAACGCGCGCGCTTTGGTCCAATACCGCTGATTTCGCCGCGCGGCCGCGAAGTCGCCCGGATTGGTGATTCGAGCACATTTCCCCCTAGGATGGACCTCGCGCCGCCTTAGCTCAGCTGGTAGAGCATCTGTCTTGTAAACAGAAGGTCATCGGTTCGAACCCGATAGGCGGCTCCACTTAGACTTCTCCACCGCAGCCGCGACTTCTAGAGCGCCGCGACAGCAGTGTGAGCTCGCTTCGCGCTATCCTCGAATTTGATTTGTCACGCGGCCCGCACCAGCGAATTCCTCGACAACCAGTCGAGTGCTTGCGGGGCAGCGGAGTGGAGAGCGGGGCAACGTGATACTTCTGGTCGACAACCGCGACTCCTACACGTTTAATCTCGCGCAGCTCATTGCCGCCGTCGCGGACTCGGCGCCGCTCGTGGTGCCCGCCGAGGAGGTGTTCGCGCAACGCATCCCGGCGCGGATTCGGGCAGGAGAATTCAGTCACCTGGTGATCTCACCCGGCCCGGGTACTCCCGCGGAGCTCGCAGACTTCGCCGGATCCCGGGCAGCGCTCGAAGCCGCCACCGAAATTCCAGTGCTCGGGGTGTGCCTCGGCCATCAGGGGCTCGGGATGCTCGCGGGAGCGACCGTGGATCGGGCCCCGCAGGCGCGCCACGGCTTCGTGAGCCGGGTCACACACTCTGGCGACGGAATGTTCGCCAACTTGCCGCAGGATTTCGCGGCAGTGCGCTACCACTCGCTGCACGTGCGGGATATCGACGAGAAGACCCTACGCATCCACGCCCGCTCGGAAGACGACGTGGTGATGGGCCTTGAGGTCATCGGACGCCCCCACTGGGGAGTGCAATTTCACCCGGAATCGATCCTCACTGAGCACGGGGCAAGCCTGATCCGGAACTTTCTCGCGCTTGACTCGCGAGCCGGAACCGCCGAGGCCAAGTCAAAGCCAGGACGGTGGGGCAGCCGGCTCGACCGCGCATCCCACCTGCTGTCGTCACAACACGGTGAGGATGCCGCCACGGTGCACATCGAAACGCTTGAGCTTGCGATCGACGCCGAAGCGACGTTCACGCGATTACAAGCCGGCGCATCCGCCGCATTTTGGCTGGACTCGGCCTCGCGGGTGGGCGACTCGGGTCGGTATAGCGTGCTCGGCACGAACCGAGGTTCCGGTGCCCAAACCATCCGCTACCGGGTCGGCGGCCAGACGGAGGTATTGACCGGGGACCGAACCGAACTCGTCGAAGCGGACATCTTCGAGTACCTCGAGCGCGGCCTTCCGCCCCATGCGGAAGTTACGCGCAGCGGCGAGCCGATAGTCGGCGACGACCGCGTGCCCTTCAGCGACGGCTACTTTGGCTACTTCGGATACGAGTGCAAGTCGCTCACGGTGCCAGGGCACCAACCCCGGCACCGCGCGGAGCAAGCCGATGCGTACTGGATCTTCCCGCAGGCGCACTTGGTGATCGACCATGACCACGAGCGAGTGCACTTGATCGTGCGGGACGGCGCAGACCGCGAAGCGCTACTGGAGGAACTTCGAGATGCCGTGCGTGTGGGAACACGCGCTGCCGCGGCAGACGCAAGCTCGGCTCGGGTTCGTCCCCACCACGCCCAGACAGGCTCGACTGCTGATCCCGCGCGGTCGGGCGTTCCCGGCAGTTGGCGGCTGAGCGACCGCGAATACGCTGCCCGAATTCTCGAGATCAAATCCGCCCTGCTGCGCGGCGACTCCTATGAAGTGTGCCTCACCGACACCTTCGAAGCTGATGCTCGAGTGGATGGATTCGAACTCTACCAGCAGCTGCGTCGACAAAATGCCGCTCCTTACGCCGCCTATTTCCGGTTTGAAACCTTCGGCGACGACCTGGAAATCCTCTCGGCATCGCCAGAACGGTTCTTGCTCGCGCAGCCCGATCGCACCGTCGAATCGAAACCGATTAAGGGCACCGCACCGCGCGCGGCCGATCCCGCCCAGGATGCTCGAATCGCGCTCGACCTGCAGGCGGACCCGAAGACCCGGGCCGAGAACCTGATGATCGTGGACCTGCTGCGAAATGACCTCGGTCGGGTTTGCGAAACCGGGAGCGTCGAGGTCCCCGCGCTCATGCAGATCGAAAGCTACGCCACAGTGCATCAGCTGGTATCCACGATTCGTGGCAGGCTGCGTGCCGACCACACGCTCATCGACCTCCTGCGCGCGACCTTCCCGGGCGGTTCGATGACGGGGGCGCCCAAGGCCCGCACACTCGAGATCATTGATCAGCTCGAGGCCGGGCCTCGCGGCATCTACTCCGGCACGCTCGGTTACCTCGGTCGGGATGGTAGTGCCGACCTCAATATCCTGATTCGCACCATCGTGAAGTCGGGCCGCCGACTGCAGCTTGGAGCGGGTGGGGCGATCGTGCTCGACTCGGATGCGCAGGCCGAGATCGATGAGAAGGACCTCAAGGCCGCGGCGCTCATCGCCGCAATTGCCCGCACGGTAGCGGGCGAGAAAGGTACCCGAGATGAAGGCACCCGAGACGACGACTGTGATGGCAGCTGAGATGACGGTTGAGTACCGCTGGCAGGGCGGACAGTTTGTCCGCTTTGAACGCGCCGCTGCCGGGGAAATCCTCGTCGCGGACTCCTGGCGCAGCGAAGCCACCCGGGCGGCGGCCTTTGACTATCACGTCGCTCGATTTGAGGATGCGGTGGCTCGCGTTTCGCAGACTCGCTTTGACTGGCCCGCGATCTGGCGGGGCGTTGCCGCGTTGATCGCGGCGGAAGGCGCCGCATCGCTTTTTCCGCGTATCAGTGTGGAAACGAGCTCGGCACCCGGTGAAGGCGCAGACATAGCCACGGGCACGGGTACGGGCACAGACATGGCCACGGACAGGGGCATGGGCAAGAGCACCGGCAAAGGCAACCCCAGCGGTACGCTGATCGATGGGGCGCTGGAACCACCCCTCGTACTCGCGATTCGCCCTTGCCCAAGCGCGCGCGAATTCACGAGTCTCACCGTGTACGACGGCCTCGATCCGCGCCAAAGCCCACAGATTAAAGGTCCCGACATCGCGCGGCTGGCTGCAGCCAAGGCCACCGTCGGCACCGATGACATTATTCTGCGTGACGCTGACGGGGTGGTGCTCGAGGCATCCACCGGAGCACTCGTGCACTGGCTTGATCGGCAGATCGTGTTGTCCAATCGCTTCGACCGGCAACTGGCAAGTGTGACGCAGCGGCAGGTCTATGATCGGGCGCTCGAACTGGAGATTCCAGTGAGCTTCCGCGCGGTGCGACCGGAGGAACTTGGCCGGGGCCCGCTGTGGTTCGTGAATGCCGTGCACGGGGTGAGCCCGGTGCTTGAAATCCACACTGCCGATGGCCCGATCGCCATCCCCGAGCATCCTCAGGAAGCCGAATGGCGCGACTGGTGGTGGACCACTCTGCAGCCCATCGACGCAACCGTCACGAGCCTGCAAGACCGGCACCGCACGCATCCGGCCCTGCACGACTAACCCCGGCTCGACTAACCTCGGCGCGACTCGCCTCAGCACGCTGGAGCTTCACGTCTGCCCTTGATCTTTCCTCGCTAGCCTCGGAACAGTGGCGTGAGTGATCGGAGGCCAGCGTGACCGAACTTGCCATCGAGGCGCGAAAGCTCGTGAAGACCTTCGGTCGCTTGCGTGCCCTCGACGATTTCAATCTGACGGCCCCTACCGGGCAGATCACCGGCTTCCTGGGCCCCAACGGCGCGGGAAAATCTACCGCGATCCGGATCATGCTGGGGATGCTGCGGGCAACTTCCGGCGATTGTCGCGTCCTCGGGCAGGATGCCTGGCGGGATGCTGTGGGGATCCACAGTCGGGTGGCATACGTTCCGGGGGATACGAGTCTGTGGCCGAACCTCACCGGTGGCGAAGCGATTGATTTGCTGCTGCGGATGCGCGGCAATCGGCATCGACAGCGCCGGTTGAGTGAGCTCATCGAGCGTTTTGAACTGGACCCGAAGAAAAAGGCGCGGACCTATTCGAAAGGGAACCGGCAGAAGGTTGCGCTGATCGCCGCGCTCGCGGCGGATGCGGAACTCTTCGTATTCGACGAACCAACCTCGGGCCTCGACCCGCTTATGGAAGCGGTCTTCACCGAAGAGGCTCGAGCGCTCCGGGATGCGGGACACACGATCCTACTCTCGAGCCACATTCTCGCGGAGGTGGAGAAGCTCTGCGATTCGGTGACCATCATTCGTGCCGGCAAGGCTGTTGAAACGGGCACGCTCGCGCAGCTGCGGCATCTTACGCGCGCCACGGTGCGGGTGCACACATCCAGGCCTGCGGATGCATTCGCGAAGCTCGCCGGGGTACATGATCTCAAGGCACAGTCGGGTCAGGTGCAATTTGATATTGACGGGGGACACCTGGCGGCGCTGCTGGGGGTGCTCGCCGAGGGCGGTATCGAGAATGTCACCATTACTCCGCCTTCACTCGAAGACCTCTTCCTGCGTCACTATGGCGATCGCATTGCGAGCGAGGCGAATAGCGAATGAGCCACGCGGCGAAGACCACGGAGGTTGCCGGCGGGCCATTCACCGGGCTCGGCGCACTGCTGCGGTTTCGCTTGCGACTGGATCGGATCCGCATCCCCGTGTGGGTATTCGCCATCGCCCTCGGTGTCTGGGCCTCGGTGCTCTCGCTCGACGAGGCGTATCCAACGGCTGAATCCTTGCAAGCTCGAGCGGCACTGCTAGGAAACCCCGCGACTGTGCTGATGACCGGGCCCGCGTTCTCCCTCGAGCACTACACCTTCGGTGCCATGGTCGCCAACGAGCACTACCTGTACGTACTCATCACCGTGGCCATCATGTCCATTCTCTTGACGGCACGGCACACCCGCGGAGAGGAAGAAGCGGGCCGGCTGGAACTGCTGCAGGCGCTCCCGGTGGGCCGTTTTGCATCCGCCGCGGCCGCGCTGCTGGCGGTGGCGCTGGCCAATCTCCTCATCGGTGTGGGGACCGCGGCTGGGCTCATTGCCGCGGAGATGGCCGTGCTGGATTCGGTAGCCTTCGGGCTTGGAACTGCGCTTATCGGCATGGTGTTTGCGAGTATTACCCTGCTGGTCGCACAGCTCTCGGAACACGCACGCACGGTGGTCGGGGTCTCTTCCGGAGCCCTTGCCGCGGCCTTCCTCGTACGTGGGGCCGGTGATGTTCTCGAGAGCCAGGGCTCGTGGCTGTCCTGGTTTTCACCGCTCGCCTGGGCACAGCAGACCCGAGTGTTTGTGGACCTGCGGTGGTGGCCGCTGCTTGCCGCCGTCGCGCTCGTGCTGGTGGCACTGGGGATCGCATATCTGCTGGCGCGCCGCCGTGACCTCGGTGCGGGATTCGTGGCTTCCCGATCGGGGCGACTCACCGCATCCGCTTGGTTGATGGCACCGTGGGGACTCGCCGATCGACTGCTGCGCACGAACGCCATCGTGACAACGCTGGGGACCATGTTTTTTGGTGTCGCGATGGGCTCGCTGGCCACAAATCTGGACGATTTTCTCGCCGAGAACCCGGCACTGAAAGACTGGATTTCGATTGAAGGAAGTGACCTCACGGGAGAGTTCGCGGGGGTCATCCTTTCCTACGTCATGCTCGCGCCGATCATTCTCGCGGTGGCTGCGGTACTGCGCCTGCGCGCGGAAGAGGATGCGGGCAGGCTCGAGGAGCTGTTGGTCGCGGGTCGTTCGCGCAGCGGCTTCCTGGCGGGTTGGCTCGGCGTGGTCGCGGTGCACACGGTGGTCGCGACGATGCTCGTTGGCGTGAGTGTGGCGGTGGGCGTGGGAATCGGCAGCGGTGAACCCGAGCGCGTCGGCGAACTGGCGATTGCGACGATGCTGTACCTGCCCGCGATCCTGGCCATTGCATCCCTCGCGGCCGCGCTCTATGGGCTGCTGCCGCGGGCGAGTATCTTGGCGTGGCTGCTGGTGATTTGGGTGGCTGTGGTGCTCTTTCTCGGACAGCTTTTGCGACTACCGGACTGGGCGATGGATATTTCGCCGCTCACGCACGTACCGAACTATCCCGTTGAATCGGTGGCTCCGCTGCCGCCTGTCATATTGACGGCGCTGATGTTGCTATTTGTGTTGCTCGGCTTCGGGGGATTGCGTCGACGGGACATCGGCGCGTAATGAAGCGACATAGGTTTCGCGTGCGGGTTCAGTCCATGACAGATTGGTGCAATTGGTATTGACGCATGTGGAGGGCACCGTGACCGAACCGACCGAGGTCGTGATCGTTGAAGGCGATATCGAGCAGCGTGATTTCGAGCGAGACGATATCGAACAAGACGTGCGGATCGTTGAGCCCAACTATGACTGGGACGGCTACGGGTTCGAGACCCGCCAGGTGCACGCGGGGGAGCAGCCCCGCAATGACTTCGGTGATCGAGTGGTGCCGATCCACATTAGTAACGCCTTCCGGTTCGATTCTTTTCAGCACACCTGGGATCGCTTCAGCCTCGAAGATGAAGGCCAGCTATATTCGCGACACCTCAACCCCACCGCCGAGGTCGCCGAGCAGAAGATTGCCTCACTCGAAGGTGGTACCGGGGCGGTAGCGGTGGCCTCCGGCACCGCGGCGATCAGCTCGGTGCTCTTCGGTCTGCTCGAAGCGGGCGACCACTTTATCTCCACCGCGAGTATCTACAGCGGTACGCAGACCATTTTCAACCGGGCGATGAAGCGTCTCGGGGTGAGCGTCGACTACGTCTGGGACTGGCGCAATGAGCAGGAGTGGGAAGCACTCATTCGCCCCGAGACGAAGATGATCTTCACCGAGACCATCCCGAACCCGAAAAACGACATCACCGATGTGGCGGCAATCGCGAAAATTGCCCATCGGCACGGCATTCCTTTCGTTGTCGACAACACAGTTGCGACACCGTATTTGATCCGCCCCATCGAGCACGGCGCCGATATTGTGGTGCACTCGGCCACGAAGTTTCTTGCGGGCCAGGGCGCGGGCCTCGCCGGGCTCATCGTCGACGGCGGCCGTTTTGACTGGACCTCGACCGGGGACCGCTATTCGCTGCTGACCGAACGCCAGTCGGCTGCGAGTCCCTCGTTCTTGGAGCGCTTCGGCAATGACCGCGCGTTTGCCAATTACCTTCGCCAGACTGCCGTCAACGACATCGGCCCGTCAATCTCGGCCTTCAACGCTTTTCTGCTGCAGCAGGGGATGGAGACACTCTCGCTGCGCATGGAGCGACACGTCGATAATTCGGTTGCGATTGCGAAGTGGCTGGTGGGCAAGCCCGGCGTGGAGTCGGTCGACTATGCGGGGCTTCCGCACGGTATCGATAGCGAACTCGCGCAACGGCTCTACGGCGGCCGCACCGGTTCGGTCTTCGGGGTGACGGTCAAGGGCGGGCTCGAAGGTGCCCGTACCTTTATCGACAACCTGCGGGTGTTCTCGCGGATGACCAATATCGGTGATGTGCGATCGCTCGCGATCAACCCGCGCACCTCAACGCACAACGGTTTCAGCGCGGAGCATCGCGAGCGACTCGGCATTCACGACGGGCTTATCCGGCTGTCGATTGGTATTGAATCGGTTGCCGACCTCATTGCGGACCTCGAGCAGGCCCTCGCTGCGGTGGTCCGTCAATTCGGCCCGTAGTCGCCGAGTAATTGCGGCCAGGGCGGTGCCTTGGACAGGTGGCTTCGCGCGGGATGCTTCGGGCAGGACGCACAGCGTAGCTGAGCCCATGCCGAGAACGTTTGTTGAAAACGCACAGAGCTGCTCGGATTAATCACTTGCGGGTTACCCTGGGCTCATTGGGAACATCCGGGTGCGGCCGTGTTCGCATCCGCCCGGGGAGGCAGATCAATGACTGATCTCAACGCGCTGGCGTACGAGCATTTGCTGGCCGCTCGCGAGGGCGAACGCGGTCGAAGTGCAGAACTCGTGCTGCACGACGGTGAGCTGCGTCAGTCACTCATTGCCTTGACCGAGCACTCCGTGTTGCCGGAACATAATTCGCCACCGGCTGGCAGCATCCAGGTCTTAGTTGGTCGAATCCGCGTGGCGACGGGACAGGGCATCCAGCGTGACATTCGTGCCGGGGAGCTGTGGTTGCTTTCGCACGAGCGCCACGAGGTCACCGCCTTGGAAGATGCCGCGTTTCTGCTGACCACAGTGACCGGCGTCGGACGAGATTCATTTTCATGAGGTGAGGGGCGATGAGAGTCGTGTCAGAGCCACAGGGGTACCGCCGGCGAGGTGCCGATGCACAGCCTACGGTTCAGCACAACTACGATCGGGTCGTCCGTGACCAGCAGCTCGCGCTGTCGAAGATGCGGGGGATTTGGGAGCGTCGCCCGCGCAACGTGCCACACGCCGAACGAGCAGTCGCACACCTCATGGTGGAGCATCGCATCCCCATCGAAACCGTCACCGAAACCCTCGGGCTGTCGTATGTGCGCGTGGTTCGGATTCTCAAGCGCGCCACCGGCAGGATGCCGAGTGCACTGGCGATCACCGAAGCTCGCGCAGCCGGGGTAATTGGCCAAGAAGACATGATCACGCTGCTGTCGAACCGCGAATATGACGCACCGATTTCTAATGGCACCAGGCCCGGTACGGCGGCCCACGATGAGATTGATCTGCGGCAGCGCCCCAACAGTGTCTCGGTGCTGCAGCAGGCCTATTTTCGGGGGTTGGTGACGCAGGGAGAACTGTGGTTGATTAGTGACAGCATCACGATTCGGAAGTGGCGCGAATAACGCTCGACCGCTACTGCGCGCTGGGCGTGAACTCCATGCTTACTGAGTTCATGCAATAGCGGTCACCTGTGGGGGTGCCGAAGCCGTCGGGGAACACGTGCCCGAGATGAGAGCCGCATTTGGCGCAGAGAACTTCGACTCGACGCATTCCGAGGGAGTTGTCCTCCACGTGCTTGACCGCTTCCTGGCGCAGTGGCTCCCAGAAGCTGGGCCAACCGCAGCCCGCATCAAATTTGGTCTCGGCTTTGAAAAGCTCGTTGCCGCAAGCGCGGCAGGAGTACACGCCTGGGCGTGCCTCATCCAGTAGCGGCCCGGTCCAGGGGCGTTCGGTCGCGGCCTCGCGAAGCACCTGGAATTCCTGCGGGTTGAGAATCTCTCGCCACTGCTCGGTGGTGCGCTCGATTTCATAAGTCATTTGGGGGAACTCCTCTCGCGATCCATCAGTGTACGCGCGTCAGTTGCAAAGGCTCAGCGGGTCCGGCCTATCCTCACTAGAGCGTCTCCACGAAGTTCGGAGACAATTCGGTTGTGGATCGCGGAAAGGGGAGCCGATGGGGAAGACAGCGCAGCCTGCTGAGACAGCGCAGCCTGCTGACCAGGCGAAACCCTCGCAGCCCCGCGATCTGACTGACCTCGAGCGACAAATCCTCGATTTCGAGGATGCGCATCCGAAGCACTCCCGGGCGAAAGAGGACGCGATTCGCACCGATTTTGGCTATTCCTCAACTCGTTACTATCAAATACTCGGTACGCTCATGGAATCACCGGTCGCGCTTCGCGAAAACCCGCTCCTCGTGAAACGGTTGCAGCGAATTCGTGACCGAAAACGTGCCCGACGCTACCGGTCGGCATAGACTTTCTCAGTCCGCTCGATCCCACCGCACCAGGAAAGACCCACCACGTGAAGTACCCCAAAGATCGTTTCGACGATTTCCCCGCCAGCCTGAAACGGCGCGGGGCGCACCGTGCGCCGCGTGGGCGGGGTTCGAAACTGGCGTCCTGGCTGATTGCACTGGCCTCCTTCGTCCTCTTGGTCGGCATTGGTGTCGGTGTGATGTGGATGATCGACCGGCAGGTGCAGTTCACTTCGCAGGCGGGAGACGAGGCCACAACCGAAACCACCCCCGCGGCAACGGAGGAACCCGAAACCACGCCCACCCCCACCGAACCGGAAGCGACGCAAGACCCCAATATCTCGGTGACCGTGCTCAATGGCGCGGGCGTCGGTGGCCTCGCGGGTGCGACTTCGGATCTGCTGACTGGTGATTCGTGGAATGTGGTTACCGTGAGCGATGCGGATTCTGCTGACTACTCGACCACGATCGTCGCCGTCGGCAGCGAAGCGGATCTCGGTGCGGCGTTGGGTGTTGTTGAGACGCTTGGTTTTGGTGAAGCGCAGGTCGACCCGCAGATTGCGAACGCCGGGGAGATTGTGGTGATTGCGGGCGCCGACGCCGCATCACTCGTAAACGGCTGAGTCCGGCTGGCGGTTTGCCACCCGTTCAGCTGCCGTTTGCACTCATGCCCGGTATCGGCACCGAGGCGTTTCCCTCAGCCAGTAGCTTGCCCCGTGCTGATATACGAGGGCGCGCAGGTGCCGGGAAGGCGATCGCTATGAGCACTGGGATCGTGAAGTGGTTCAATGCCGAAAAGGGTTTCGGCTTTATCACCGTCGATGAGGGTGGCGGTGATGTGTTCGTGCACTACCGCTCGATCGAGATGAAGGGTTTCCGGACGCTTGTCGAAGGGCAGCCCGTGGAATTTGAGATCGTTGCGGGCGAGAAAGGGCCGCAAGCCGAGCAGGTCCGGATGCTGGAAGCTCGCTAGCCGAGGCAATGGCAGCGAGCCGGTGACAGTGAGTGAGTTCGCCCAAAGCGGACCGAGAGACGCCTGCTTGCACTCTCAGGGTCAGAGTGCCAACATGGTCTTTAGCACTCGAATTAGCTGAGTGCTAATTTGTTGAACCGCCAATGGACGTCCTGAAAGGACGAAGTATTTATGTCGAAGATGATCGCCTTTGATGAAGAGGCCCGCCGCGGTCTTGAGCGTGGTCTGAACACGCTCGCGGACACCGTGAAGGTTACGCTCGGCCCGCGCGGCCGCAACGTCGTACTCGAGAAGAAGTGGGGCGCCCCCACCATCACGAACGATGGTGTCTCGATTGCGAAGGAGATCGAGCTCGAGGACCCGTACGAGAAGATCGGTGCCGAGCTCGTCAAGGAAGTAGCGAAGAAGACCGACGACGTCGCCGGTGACGGTACGACCACGGCTACGGTTCTCGCTCAGGCGCTCGTGAAGGAAGGCCTCCGCAACGTTGCTGCTGGCGCAGACCCGATCTCGGTCCGCCGCGGTATCGACAAGGCTGTTGACGCAGTTGTGGAATCGCTGCTCAACGGCTCGCAGGAAGTTGAGACGAAGGAGCACATCGCTGCTACCGCTTCGATCTCGGCAGCTGACCCGCAGATCGGTGAGATCATCGCCGAAGCAATCGACAAGGTCGGCAAGGAAGGTGTGGTCACCGTCGAGGAGTCGAACACCTTCGGCACCACGCTCGAGCTCACCGAGGGTATGCGCTTCGACAAGGGCTACCTCTCGCAGTACTTCGTAACCGACGCTGACCGCCAGGAAGCCGTTTTCGAAGACCCCTACATCCTCATCGCGAACAGCAAGATCTCGAACGTCAAGGACCTCCTCCCGGTCGTCGACAAGGTCATGCAGGCTGGTAAGCAGCTGCTCATCATCGCTGAGGACGTCGACGGCGAAGCACTCGCTACCCTAGTCGTGAACAAGATCCGCGGCATCTTTAAGTCGGCAGCCGTCAAGGCTCCTGGCTTCGGTGACCGCCGCAAGGCCATGCTCCAGGACATCGCGATCCTCACCGGTGGCCAGGTCATCTCGGAAGAGGTTGGCCTCAAGCTCGAGAACACCGACCTGGAGATGCTCGGCCGCGCACGCAAGGTCGTCATCACCAAGGACGAGACCACCATCATCGAGGGCGCTGGCGCTGCCGAGCAGATCGAGGGCCGCGTTGCTCAGATCAAGTCGGAAATCGCCAACACCGACTCGGACTACGACCGCGAGAAGCTCCAGGAGCGCCTCGCCAAGCTCGCCGGTGGCGTCGCAGTCATCAAGGCTGGTGCCGCAACTGAGGTTGAGCTCAAGGAGCGCAAGCACCGCATCGAGGACGCTGTCCGCAACGCGAAGGCTGCTGTTGAAGAGGGCATCGTCGCCGGTGGTGGCGTGGCACTCGCACAGTCGGGCGCTGCAGTTGACGGCCTCGACCTCCAGGGCGACGAAGCAACCGGTGCGAAGATCGTGAAGTGGGCGCTCGACGCTCCGCTCAAGCAGATCGCACTCAACGCAGGCCTCGAGGCTGGCGTCGTTGCAGAGCGCGTTCGCAACCTCGAGGCTGGTCACGGCCTGAACGCCGCAACCGGTGAGTACGTTGACATGGTTGCTACGGGCATCCTCGACCCGGTCAAGGTAACCCGCTCGGCGCTGCAGAACGCGGCTTCGATTGCAGGTCTCTTCCTGACCACCGAAGCTGTTGTTGCTGACAAGCCGGTTCCGGCTGGTGCAGCACCGGCTGGTGACCCCACCGGCGGCATGGACTTCTAAGTCTCATTCACGGTTCACACAGCGGGCGGTACCCTTTGGGCACCGCCCGCTGGTGCATTTCCGGGAGAGGCATTCTTGGGTGATGCACTGCCGGGCGACGCACTGCCGGGCGACGCACTGCCGGACGCTGCACTGCCGGGTGATGTACCGGCGACCCAGCCGCCGCCTAAACCGCAAAGAGGCGGATAACGTCACCTTCCGTGGTGCCATAGTGCTCGGCGGCCGCACCGAGCGCGGTGTTGATCTGCTGGATCGCCTCTTCCACTTGAGTCTGCACGCCACGCCACTGCTCGACCGCATTGAGGAAGGCAAGTGAACCCTGTCCCTGCCAGCTCGATTCGAGCGTATTGAGCGTGGTGGTCAACTGTGCCGAGTGGGTTTGTACGGCGTCGATCTCGGTGTATGCGGTCGACATGGTCGAGGACATCAGATCTGAATCTACGGTGAACTTTGCCATCGCTTGCTCCTTTGGGTTGCTCCTCGCCTGCGCACCTCACGCGGGCGATGAGATCACCGTAGGGCGAGCATCCACTCGCGGGCATGACAAGGCCCTCGGGCTGTGGGTAAGTGGGTATCCACAGCCAAGATGCATGCCAGGCCTGACTCGCCGGGCCTGACCTGCCGAGCCTGGCCTGCCGAGTCTGACCTGCTGAGCCTGCCCTGCCGAGTCTGCCCTGCCGAGCCTGAAGACGCAGCGCGCAAAAGGGCCCCATCGCAATGATGGGGCCCTGCAGTGCGGCGTTGCCTAGTGATTCGTTAGCTGCTCGTCAACCGGTGGCGCGGTTAGCAGCGGGAACTTCAGGCGGAAGGTCGCGCCGCCACCGGGAGTGTCCACGACATCCACGGTGCCTTCGTGCGCCTGCATGATGGCGGATACGATTGCCAGGCCAAGCCCGGTGCCGCCCGTGTCACGGGCTCGGGAAGTGTCGGCGCGCCAGAAGCGCTGGAAGATCTTCTGTCGCTCCTCTTCTGTCACGCCATCGCCGTGGTCGATCACCTCGATAATCGCGAGCTTGCGCGGCACATCCACGACGACGCCCAACTCGAGGGGGCTGCCTTCGGGGGTATAGCGCAGCGCGTTGCCGACGATATTCTGAATCGCCTGGCGCACCTTGTCGCTGTTGCCGTAGATCATCGCGGGGATATCGCCCTCGTCGCCGTCATCCTCGTAGGGATCAGCGGCCATTTCCACTGGGGCAACGAGCTGCGGTTCCGGGGCAAACTCGGTGGTTGCCGCGACGGTGTCGGTTTCGGTAGCTGCTTCCGATTGATTATTCCGACGGATGCGTGGCAACTTCAGTGCCTGGGCGAGGCGACGGCGACGCGAAGTACGTTCGCCGGTTGCCGAGTCATCACTCGCCGAACCGTTGTCTTCAAGCGATTGTCCGGAGAGGGCGGTCGCGTCAAGCAGCGTGTTCGTGGTTTTCGGACCAGGGGAGCCGGGCCGACCGAACGCACTCTCTGCAGGGTCGTATTTGCCGTCACCGGGCAGCACCACGATCACGGGCATGACGCTGACGGTGCGGCCCGGCGCCTGCGCGGTGGTATCCATGGCAGCGTCCTCGGCCAGCGGCTCAAGGTCGATGACGTCCTTCGGCATTTCACGGTCCTCGTCGAGGCGCGCAAGCTGCAGCAGGTCCTCCACGAGGCCCCCCATGCGCTTGGCCTCGCCCTCAATACGGTCCATCGCACCGTCGACCTTTTCCTCGTTATCGAGCGCCCCCATCCGGTAGAGCTCGGCATAGCCGCGGACGGTAACCAGGGGCGTGCGAAGCTCGTGGGAGGCGTCTCCGACGAAGCGGCGCATCTGAGAGATAGTGCGATCTCGTTCGATCAGTGCCGAGTCGATTCGACCGAGCATTGAGTTGAGCGCTCGGGAGAGCCGCCCGACTTCAGTATTTGGCGTGGACTCAGGCAGTCGCTGATCGTAGTCACCGGCCGCGAAGGCCATCGCGGTGGACTCCACCTTGCGCAGCGGTTGCAGCGTGGCCGAAACGAGCAGGCGCGTCAGCGCGGCCGCGAAAATAAGCACCGACAGACCGAAACCAAAGAAGATCGCCAGGAAGCTCGCCATGGTCGCGTTCACGCTCGACAGGGGCATCGCCACGACCAAGGTGCCGTAGACCTGATCCGCCTGGTACTGGTCCTCGCGGACGGTGACCACCCGCCAGGGCGCACCTAGGCCATCCCGTATCTCCGAGATGAGATAGGAGGGACCATCCGGATCCCCGGGCACACCCACGGCGATATCGGTGGTGTCCGGAGCCAGCGATCGGGGCCTACCCGTCCAGTTATCGACGAGCAGGCGCCCGTCATCGTCAACAATGGCCACGTAATACGGCTGCGGGGCAGTACGGATGTGCTCAAAGGTGAACTGGCCCGTATTCGCTTCGCTGCCTACGACCAGTGAGGGGTCGGCGGCGATTGAGCGCAGGTTCGCATCGAGTTGACCGACCAGGGTTGGGCGCAACAGCAACGTGGTGCCGGTGCCCGCCACGATGAGTGAGAAGGCAAGCAGCACCACGTTGACGATGGTGAGCTGATTGCGAAGGGAAAATTGGTCCCAGCGCGGGAAGCGCTTGGCCACAGGCAATTAGACCTTTGCGCCGGGAACCTTGAGCATGTACCCGAAGCCTCGTTTCGTTTGGATGAGCGACTCGCTCGTGTGCGCATCCAACTTGCGGCGCAAGTAGGAAATATAGGACTCGACGATTCCCGCGTCTCCGTTGAAATCGTATTCCCAAACGTGGTCGAGGATCTGCGCCTTCGAGAGCACCCGGTTGGGGTTCAGCATGAGGTAGCGCAGCAGCTTGAATTCAGTCGGGCTGAGGTCGATCGGTTCGTCGTTAATGAACACCTCGTGGGTGTCCTGATCCATGGTCAGCTCGCCCGCGCGGATCACCGCTTCCTCTTCAGTCTGCATCGTGCGGCGCAGGATCGCCTTAATGCGCGCGACAATCTCATCGAGGGAGAAGGGCTTGGTGACATAGTCATCGCCACCGGAATTCAGGCCCTCGATCTTGTCGTCAGTGGAATCCTTCGCGGTGAGGAAAAGGATCGGAGAAACATAGCCGGAGGCGCGCAGCCGCTTGGTCACACCAAAACCGGACATGTCGGGGAGCATCACATCGAGCACGATCAGGTCGGGCTCCTCGTCGATCACTGCGGCAATGGCTCCAGCGCCGTTGCCGACGGTGCGAACCATGAACCCGGCAAAGCGGAGGCTCGTCGAAAGCAGTTCGCGAATATTTGGCTCGTCGTCAACAACAAGGATCTTGGGTCCGTCAGTCATACAGACAAGTATTGCCGCTTCTGGCTGAAGGCATGCTGGTGATCATTCCCAGGTTCCCTGATGAGACGGTAAATTCATAGCTCCGAGATAGCCGATTCATAGACTTCAAAACGGCTTTGAAGCCGCTGCGAGGTGTTCGGTGTGCGATCACACCGCCGCGGTGAGCGATTCCGCATCGAGGATCGAGTACGCATAGCCCTGCTCGGCAAGAAAACGCTGGCGATTCTGCGCGAAGTCCTGATCGACGGTCTCGCGCGAAACAATCGTGTAAAAGGATGCGGAAACGCCTGTCGAGGACGGCCGCAGCAGACGGCCCAGTCGCTGCGCCTCTTCCTGCCGGGAACCATAGGAGCCCGAAATCTGGATCGCGACCGAAGCATCCGGCAAATCCACGGAGAAATTCGCGACCTTGGAGACCACCAAAATCGGTGCATCCCCGTTACGGAAGGCCTCGTAGAGCTCCTCTCGCTCGGCATTCGGGGTCTGGCCGGTAAGCTTCGGGACGCCGAGTTCTTCGGCGACCTGATCGATCTGGTCGAGGTACTGCCCGATGATGAGGATGCGCTCCTCGCGGTGCTTTTCGACAATGTGCCTCATCACCTCGAGCTTGGCCTCAGCAGTGGCGGCGATCCGGTAGCGGTCCTCATCGGCGGCGGAAGCGTACTCCATCCGCGTCTCGTAGGGCAGATCCACGCGGATCTCGAAGCACTCGGCGGGGGAAATGAATCCCTGCGCTTCAATTTCCTTCCAGGGAGCATCGAAGCGCTTAGGACCGATCAGCGAGAACACATCACTCTCGCGGCCGTCTTCGCGCACGAGCGTCGCAGTGAGCCCGAGGCGTCGGCGGGCCTGGAGGTCAGCGGTGAGCTTGAACACCGGTGCCGGCAGCAGGTGCACCTCGTCGTACACGATCAGCCCCCAGTCGAGCGCGTTCAGCAGTGAAAGGTGCGCATATTCTCCCTTTCGCTTCGCCGTGAGGATTTGATAGGTCGCAATCGTGACGGGCTTGACCTCTTTGGTGTCTCCCGAGTACTCGCCGATTTCGTCCTCCGTCAGGGAGGTGCGGCGCAGCAATTCGGCACGCCACTGCCGTGCCGAGACGGTATTGGTCACGAGGATGAGGGTGTTCGTGTCGGCAGCGGCCATCGCCCCGGCCCCGACGATGGTTTTTCCCGCTCCGCAAGGGAGTACCACGACGCCCGAACCACCCTCGAAGAAGTTATTCACGGCATCCCGCTGGTACTCACGCAGGGACCAGCCGTCCTCATTGAGGTCGATCTCGTGGGGCGTGCCGGGGGTGTATCCAGCGAGGTCCTCGGCAGGCCAACCGAGCTTCACGAGCTGCTGCTTCAGCGAACCGCGGGCCCAATCCTGTACCCGGTAGCCACCGTGGATTGGCGCCTCGAGCATCGGGGCGACCTTCTTATTGGTCGCAATCTGGCGAATGATGGCTTCGTCATCGGAGTGGATGACGAGGCCCTCGTCATCGCGGTCAATGACGAGTTTGCCGTAGCGGTCAACTGTCTCGCGCAGGTCATAGGCCACCGAATCTGGCACCGGGAACTTGGCGTACTTATTCAGGGTCTCGAGCATTTCATCGGCGGTGTGCCCGGCTGCCCGCGCATTCCACAGGCCGAGCCGGGTGATCCGATAGGTGTGGACGTGCTCGGGAGCACGCTCGAGCTCGGCGAAGATTGCGAGTTCGTGACGGGCATCATTGGCGTCGGGATGCGCGACCTCCAGCAGGACGGTTCGGTCGCTTTGCACAATGAGAGGTCCAAGAGCCATAAGGGTTAATTGTACCGACCCGGATGCGGCACAGTCGCGCTCAGCGCGAACGGAGCCCGCAGACCTGCGGCTGGACTGTGCGGTGCCGGCAAAGTCGCCATCCTGGTGTAGAAAGCACGAAGACAGCGCCTGGTCCGGCAAACTCAGTCATCGATGGCGAGGATGGAGCGCATCGGAAGGGTCCGCTCAACATCGGCGTCCAGATCGAGCGCGCGCAGCCGCTGGCCCCCAACAGAGAGGGGCACCAGCCCGAGCGAGACCGGATCCTTCCCGGGCACTTCAATCGAGACGTGCACCTCCGCGCGATTGCGGCGGGCGATCTCGAGCCGACGCTGCAGCCAGGTGAGCCGGTCATCGGCGTGATCACTCGCAGCGGCCTGCTCGGCGAGGTTCGCCGCGGCTCGAGCGGCGATCGGCCCGGGCTCGGGATGCTGTGGTTCGGCGAGCTGTTGATCGTGAGGGGGGAGCGGCTGGCCGTTCTCGTCTTCCAGGATCGCCGCATAGCGCGCATCCAAGAGCGCCGCATGCGCAACATGTGGTGAGACGCGACTGAGGAGGTCTGCTCCGCTCGGGCGAAGCGCGAGGGTGCCGAGGGCGGTGTCTACGGCGAGCGTATCGCGCAATTGCGAGTCCGCGACCACGATTCGGGTGGCAAGGCCCGTACCGAAATCCGCAGCTTGCACGCGAACTCGTCCGTGTGCGGCCGCGGTACTGCTGATGAGATAGTCCACCGGTTGGGGAATGCCAGTGAGCGAGATAGTGTCGAGGAACGAGCGGATTTCCGCTTCGCCCATGCCCTCATTCAATGCACGCATGAGCGAGGCCGAGGTGAGGCGATACTCGCTGGCAAGGGCACGACGCTCCAGGTCCGCGACCCGTCGCAGCTGCTGGTCGAGAATTCCGGATAGCGGCCCGGGCGCAAGAATCGTCTGATCCGGCTGAACATACACCTGCGAGATTTCTTCGGGCAGGTGGTGTTCGAGTAGTTCGGTGGCGGCAGCCAGATCGTCATCGAGCACGAAACCACCGAGCGGGGTGAGCCAACCTCGATCGGCGATGCCGAGTGCGGCCGCCGCGGCGAGCTGCGCCGCAATGGCATTCGGTAGAGTCACCTCGGCAGTGTCATCCTCGTCAAAACTGCTCGGTGCCTCGGCGGCATCCCGCCCGAACGACTCCCGGAGCGTGGCGAGCCGCTCAATAGTGAGTTCTCGCAGCCAGGCTTGCACGAGCGTGCGCCACCGCGTGCTGACCGGGAGCGAGCAAAACTCCGCTCCGGCATGCGTCAATAGCCACAGGTCCCCACGCGGCGTGATCAGCTCTGCCGCGTGCAACCAGCGATACAGCGCACTGACGACAGCGGAATCGGTTTCGAGCTCCGCGGAAAGTCGACGGATTTCGACGCCGCTGAGCCGAGCGTGCTCGCGGGTGCGACGCACGAGGCGCGGGGAAGTGGAAAGTAGCCAGAGGGCGTCGTTTGCCAGTTGCGCAATGTGCTGGGCGGATGCGGTTCCCGCCGCCGGTGTCACACTCTCGTCGGCGTCTTGGCTGGCTGCCAGTTGCGAATACGAGGGTACCTCGGGGAGCAACTGCGCCAACTGTTCCGCGGCCACAGGCAAAAGCGAACGCTCCGCGCCCTCGCCGATCGCAAGCTGAAGGTCCGCCGCGCGGCTGAGTGCATCCACATTCCCAAGGCGCAGGCCACGCAGCGTCGGCCAATCGAGGCGGCCGAGTGCCGCGGCAATATTGCTGGGAGCCTCGAGCCATTCGGCAAGATCGAGGAGGTCATCGATGCCCCGCGCATTGACTTTGCGGTCGTGGATCAGTCGTGCGAATCCGCGCTCATCGAGCGTTCGGAGCGAAGCCAGAATGCGTAGCGAATCGGGGACTGAAGACACGGGACGCGCTAGAGGTTCTTTTGCGCTTTCCGGTTGGCGATTACGCGCCAAATCACGAAGACTATGAGCAGGATGAGCGCCAGCGGGAAGCCCCAATAGGCAATGAAGACGCATGTGGGCCAGAGCCAGGAGTCGCTGACCGCGAAGTCAACTCCGAACAGTGGTGCAAGCAATACGGTGAACAACGCAATGAACGACAGCCCCGCCACGCCCACGGTGAGATAGGCGAGCAGGCGCTCGGCGAATGAGGCTTCAATTTCGTTCTGCGAAGTGGTCACCGAACCAGCTTAGTCGACTCGGTTACCGACATGGGTTGCCAGGTAGACTGCTGAGGTTGGAGATCGGCCCCGCGTTACGCGCGTGCATGTCGCGTGCGCGAGTGGGCCACGACGCTCCACCAACCAAGTTTTCCATGAGTAAGGACGACGCGCTCATCGAGTTGAGAGCGCACAAGGAGATGTGCCATGCCAACGGGCAAGGTGAAGTTTTATGACGCTGACAAGGGATTCGGTTTCATCCAGGGTGATGACGGTCAGGAAGTCTTCCTGCACGTCACCGCGCTGCCACCGGAAGTGACTGCGCTCAAGTCCGGTACCCGACTCGAATACGGCATCGCCGATGGTCGAAAGGGCGCCCAGGCACTTTCGGTGCGCGTATTGGATGCGCCAGCTTCGGTCGTGAAAATGAAGCGCAAGTCGGCTGACGACATGGCAGTCATCGTGGAGGACCTCGTGAAGGTGCTCGATAGGGTTGGCGGGCAGTTGCGTCGAGGCCAGTACCCGCCGGCCTCGACCGGCAGCAAGATCGCAGCGATGCTGCGCCGAGTGGCAGACGACCTCGATGCCTGAGTCCACCCCAAGCAGCGAGCCCGTTGCCGAAGTCGAGCCGGATAGCGCGGCCCGGGAGAGCAGTGCTGTTGAGAGTAGCTCCGTCCAGGGCAGCGCTGTCGAAGAAAGTGCCGCCGAGAACGGTGCTGTCGAGGAGGGCACTGCGGAGGACCTCCCCGTAAAGCGTGCTCCCGACCTCAGCGCCGAAGAACTCGCGACGGCGATCGAAATTGGGAAGACAGCCCTATACGAGATCACCGAGTTCAACTTCGTCGGTGATTTTCATGAGGCGGTGGCCGAAGACGACGAGATTTTCTCGCTGCGGTTTGTCTCTCATTCACCGGGGTTCCGCGACTGGTGGTGGACGGTCACGATGACGCAGGTCGCCGGGGCCGAGGCGCCGACCGTGCTCGAGTGCGGCTTGCTTCCGGGTGAGGATGCGCTGCTCGCGCCCGAGTGGGTGCCCTGGGCGAAGCGACTGGCCCGGTTCCGCGCCACGCACGATTCGCACGGCAACCCACTTCCGGAAGCTGACGCTGCTACTGAGGAAGAAGCCCCCGCGGCCCCGCGGATGCGCACCCGCAAACGCACCCGCACCCGGCTGCGTCGTCGCGGCGAGTCGAACAACACCGCTGCTGACTCCGGTACCGAGGCCGAAGCCTCGACGGATGGAACTGCATCCAGCGATGCGGCGGCGGAAGCAGGCGCGAGCGAAGCTGTGCAAGCGGGCGAGGCTTTGCACGCGAGCGAGGCTGTGCACGCGAGCGAGGCGGCGCGAACAAACGAGGCGGAGGCGGCAGCGGACCGGGCAACTGAGTCCAGCGCCACCCTGCCGGTAGCTGCGGACATCCGCGACTATGCCGAAGAAATGGATGAGGTGCTCGACGGCGTCACGTTTGAAGATGACGATGACACCGCGACCGAAGCGGATGCCGCGGATAGCGCATCCTGAACGAACAGCGCCCCCGACTTTAAGATCGGGGGCGCTGCGTTTTTGCGACTACCTCTTAGTCGAGTCGTTCGACCACGTAGGTAATGCAGTCGGCCAGACTCGAGACATCCAGCGGATCCACCGATGCGAAGGTGCCGATCCGCAGCTGGTTTCGGCCGAGCTTGCGATAGGGGTCGATATCCACGATGCCGTTTTCACGCAGAATCGAGGTGACGGCCTTGCCGTTGACCGAATGATCGAGATCAATCGTGACAACTACCTGCGAGCGGTATTCCTCTTCGCTTACGAACGGGTTCGACCACGGGTTGTGAGCGACCCACTCGTAGAGGAAGTTTGAAGACTGACGGGTGCGAGCATCCACGAATTCGAGACCACCGTTGTCGTTCATCCAACGAACCTGCGACTCGAGCAACGACAGGGATGCGACTGCCGGCGTATTGAGCGTCTGATCTTTCCGCGAGTTATCAATCGCGTGCTTGAGATTCAGGAACTCGGGAATGTACCGATCCGAGGCAGCGATGCGCTCGATGCGCTCGATTGCAGCTGGCGACACAATCGCAAGCCACAGGCCACCGTCCGAACCAAAGTTCTTTTGCGGTGAGAAGTAATAGACATCGGTCTCTGAGAGGTCGACGTCGATACCGCCTGCCGCACTCGTGGCGTCGATCATGGTCAGAGCGCCCTCTGCGGCGACACGCCGAACTGAAACCATCGCACCGGTGGATGTCTCGTTGTGCGGGGTTGCGTAGAGGTCGATGCCCTCGGCCGGTTCCAAATGGGCGACCGAACCGGCCGGAGCCTCGCGAACATCCGGTGCCGAAAGCCATGGAGCTGCCGCGGCCTTGGCGAACTTGCCACCGAACTCGCCGAATACTGCAGTCTGTGCACGCTGTTCAATCAATCCGAATGCGGCCGCATCCCAAAAGGCGCTGGCGCCACCATTTGCGAGGAGAACCTCGTAGCCATCGGGGATTCGATACAGCTGTGCGATGCCTTCTCGGATATCGTGGACAAGCTGCTTCACCGGCTGTTGCCGGTGCGAGGTACCGATCACGGTGGTGGCGCGATTCAAGAGATCGTCAAACTGCTGGGCACGCACAAGCGAAGGGCCGGATCCGAATCTCCCGTCTTGGGGGAGGAGGTCAGCCGGAATACGAATTTCGGTCATGTCGACCAGCCTAGAGCGATTGTGCGGTTTCTGATCTGTAGGCTTGCAGTTGGCGCTCATGCGCGATGTATTCGATTGACGATGCGAAGAAGGGAGGGGATGACGTGGCGGATCTCATCGACACAACGGAGATGTACCTGCGGACCATTCTTGACCTCGAGGAAGAAGGCATCACCCCGCTGCGCGCGCGGATCTCGGAACGGTTGGGGCACTCCGGTCCCACGGTTTCGCAGACCATCGCCAGGATGGAGCGTGACGGGCTCGTGGAGGTCGCTCCCGATCGTCGTCTGGTGCTGAGCGAAGAGGGTCGTGAAAAGGCAACGCGGGTGATGCGGAAGCATCGCATCGCCGAGTCACTCCTCGCCAATGTGATTGGTCTGGATCTCTCGCAGGTACACGATGAGGCCTGCCGGTGGGAACACGTCATGAGTGATGAGGCCGAAGAACGTATCTTTGATTTGCTCGGCCAGCCCACTCATTCGCCTTATGGCACCCCAATCCCGAGTTCTGGGGATGACAGTAAGTCGGCTCGGGATTCCTTTCTTGAAGGTGTCCAGGCGCTCAGCGATGTCGCGGTGGATGCTGGGCCGCAGGAAGTGCGTCGCCTCGGTGAGCCGGTTCAAGCGGATCTCGACCTACTCTCAATGTTGCATGGTGGGGGAGTCTTCCCCGGTGCATCCATCACGATTGAAAACGCGGGGCAGCGGTTCATCGTGACGGTGGTTGGACGAAATGCTGGAGTCATCATTCCGCGTGAAGCGGCCCAACACATCTACGTTTCGAAGTAGCGTCTGTGCCCCGAAGTAATGCAGAGCTGGGAGCATGGTCGGGTTTCCCGCCTTTTTCGGGCCCGATTTTTGGACTCTGGCGCAAGAGTTGCTGATGCTTGGCACGATTCTGTAACTCTTTGGAATTCGTGTAGTGTTGTCGAGGTTGCTTTCACAACCAGGTTTCTGACCCGCATTTCTGCGGGAAAGGGCCGGTCCGGATCTCGGGCTTTGCGGATCTGATCCGCGCAAACTCAATAGCAAAACTGTCCTCGTTATAAATCCGTAAGATTTTCGTCACCAAGACGTGACATTTCCGAGATCTTTCGTTACGCTCGTAGCTATCGACGAACACATCCGTGTTCAGATCATGTCGGGGCGTCGCAATCCCGCTCCTCGACATTGTTCATCCACAGCACTTTGTGGGGCGGGCGGCGATAGCCGGGCGACGTGGAGGGTCGAACTTTGGAACAAACCACGCTGACCGGCACTGCGCCGCTTACTCGTCGCCAGGCTCGTGAGATTGAGCGCCGCACCGGTGTTCGTCCCATCGCGGGCTTCGTGCCTTCGGGCGCTCCGAAGGACACCGGCGAAATCGAGCGCAATGAAATGGACGCGCTGGTATCAGTGCTCCCGACCGAACTCGTTGAGCGCGTCTCTGCACCGCTTGCCGAGGATGAGGTTGAAATCCCCGCAGCTTTTGACGCTCGCAGCCTCACCGTTCGCGCTGCTCGTCCCGCCGCACTGGTTGCGCAGCGACGTCGACGTGTTGCCGGTGGCTTTGCCGCCGCCGCATCGGTGACCGCTCTTGCAACTGCCGCACTCACCACCGTTGGTGGGCAGGGCGTAAACGTTGCTGCCGATGACCACCAGGCCAACCTGCTTTCGGCGACCACGAAGGATGCTTCGGAACTGCCGGAAGACGCGGTTGAAGAAGCCGCTGAGGTCGTCACCCCGGCACCGATCGAGGTGGACGCTAGCTCGACCTCGATTGAGAGCTTCGACGCTTCGGTCGTTCAGGCAGCTGCCACCGAGGTTGTTGTCGAGACTCCCGTTGAAGAGTCCACCGACTCGGAATCGGACTCATCGTCCTCGTCTTCGTCATCGAGCAGCTCATCTTCGAGTTCGACCAGCACTTCGTCGGCCTCCTATGAGCCCTCGGCACCCGGTGCAACGATTGCAGCGACCGCCGAAAGCTGGGTCGGGCAGGGTATGTACGGCCACGGAACCACTCCCAGTGCGTGGGACTGCTCGGGCTTCGTGCTTTACGTCTACGCACAGCACGGTATTTCACTGCCCTGGGGCGTTAACAGCCAGGCGGCCATGGGCACCGTTGTATCGGACCCGCAGCCCGGCGACCTCGTTGTATTCGGTAACGGCTACCACGTCGGTATTTATGTTGGTGGCGGTCAGATGGTGCACTCACCCGACTGGGGTCGCAGCATTGAATACGGCGGCATCAACTGGGACTCGCACTACTTCGTGCGCATCTAAGTTCAGTCATGAATTTTGCAGAACGCCTCGCTGTTGCGGGGCGTTCTGCTGCTTTCCGGGCTGTGACAGGTAGTGAACTTCAGAGTGAATTATTCGTGACGAGATCAGAGAAATACACCGCTGTGGTTCCGAACGGGAGTACTATCGCTTGCAGCACGCCAGACCAAGGACGTGGAGGCATCATGCGAGTCGTCGAGACCAACCCCACCAGGGTTGTGTGCGCCTGCTCGGGTGCCTGCAGTGGGTTTGAGCGTCATTTTTTCCACGTGATAAACATGGCTTTGCCCATGGGGGAGCACCGTAGTGTTCGTCCCGAGGCATTCCTCCGGCACCGTCTATTGACGGTGCCGTTCTCTGTTTCCGCAGCAAGCCTCGAGCCACGGGGCCCCAGGGAAGGAACCGTATGCGCACCCTCGTTCTAAATGCCGGCTATGAGCCGATTTCGATTGTGTCCGACCGTCGAGCGCTGGTGCTCGTGCTCGGGGGAAAGGCATCGGTTCTTGAGGCTGATGAGTCTCAGCCATTGCGTTCCATGTGTGAGGAGCATGCGCGGCCGCAGGTGATTCTCTTGCGTCACTATGTGCGCATCCCGATGGCGCGCCAGCAGCCGGTGTCGCGCAAGGGAGTGCTGCGACGTGATAGCCACCGCTGTGGCTACTGCGATGCCTTTGCTAACACTATCGATCACGTGCACCCGCGTTCTCGGGGTGGCCGTGACTCTTGGGAGAACCTCGTTGCCTGTTGCCTGCGGTGCAATAACGTCAAGGGCGATCGGACGCCGGAAGAGATGGGCTGGCGACTGCGTCGCCGTCCGGCTGCCCCTGCACCACAGCGTTGGCATTTGCGGGCTGCCGAACAAGTGGCTAGTGCACCGTGGGCTGCTTATTTGCAGGCAGCATAGGCATGCCGCGTGGTCAGGCCGCGTAGGCAGGCAGCGTGGTCAGGCCGCGGTGGCAGGCAGAATAGTCAGGCTGCGGTGGCGGATTGCGGAGACAGGCAGCGCCAGATGAGATGTGCGAGATGCGCCGAAGAGGTAGCCTGAGCGGACCGTTAGCGCAGATGCGTGAGCTTGAATCCCACGCGTACTCGCTCATGCCCATCGTTAGCTAGCCTTTGGGTCGGAAGGTTGGGCCGCGGTTGCTCCAGGACGCGTTCTCGTACCCCGGGATCGGCACCGGTGGATGGGCTTTCCGATAGCCCAGATCGAACCGTTTCCGACCACCTAACCGTGGTTCTCGGGATAGGTCGACGTTGGCGGGTGGAATGAACCACACCGTCCCGCCGCCCTTTCGGATTGCGTTCAGTGCAGCGTTCTTGGTGGTGGCGGGGTCGTGCACGATTCGAATTTCCCAGCCCGCGTGTACCCGCCGGTGGCAGGAGGAGCACAGCAGGATCCCGTTGTCGAGATCGGTGGCGCCCTCGTGGGCGTTCCAGTAGGCGATGTGATGGGCTTCGGTCATCCCGGGCGGGAGGCCGCAGAACGCGCAGCCCCCGTCACGTTCAACCAGCGCCTGGCGTTGTTGGCGGGTGAACAATCGTACTTCGCGGCCCATGTCGAGCACGATCGAGTCCGGCCCGAGCACGATCGGGATCACTCCGGCACCCGCGGCGAGCATGCGGGCGGTTCCGACGTCGATGATTGTGCCGCCGCAGTGTCCGTCGATGGTCGCGATCCGGGTATGCACCCGCGAGGGATAGCCCACGTCTGTGTGGCTGCTGCTGGTGCAGTTGCCGGGAGGTTGGTGGCGGAACGCTTCGGCTGAGTCGTGCTCCGTGCGGTCAGGATCGGCTGGGGTGTCAGCTGCCGGGCACCGGTAAGGTTCGGCAGCTGCGGGTACAGGACCAGCAGGCGCATCCGCAGTAGCCGGCGCTGCGGTGTCGGCAGTTGCCTCGGTGTCGAGTGTCGCCTCGGGTCTGGTCTCAGTGAGTGTGCTCGGTGGGGCGAGCTCGGTGAGGGCATCGGGTGGGAGGAAGTCTTCCAATCCCATGCGCACGACCACGCTCGTGGACGGTCCGGGGAGGTTGGCGAGATCGCAGCCGATGACGTGTTTTGCGAAGTCAACGAACGCGTCGGCCTGGATCTGCGGGATTGTTCTGGTTTCGACGGCGACTTGGTCTCGCCGGTAGGGGTCTTTGGCGAGGTCGTAACGGAAGCTCGCGTCAGGGAACGGGGTGTCTTCACTGAGGTACTCCGGCGCGGGGTTTGTCGCCGCGCTGGCTGCGGATTCAAGCCCCGCAGTATTGGGAGCAGCGGCGCCGGCCGCGGCACCCGCGTCGGCACCCGCGTCGGCACCCGCGTCGGCACCCACGTTGGTGTCAGTGGCAGTACCCGAAGGATCGCTGCTGGTTTCTGGCGCGTCGCTGACCACTGGTGTGTCGCTGGCTGGAGTGTCCTCTCCCGCAGCTGTCGCGGCAGTCCCAGTAGGCGCGGTGGAGGCAGCACCAGCAGCAACGGGCTGGTCGGCACTTGCAGGGTTGGGATGGTTGTGGCCTCGGCAGGCACGCAACGTGCCCGTCACCACCGCTTCGAGGGCATGGCGAATATAGGCGCCGTCGGCGGCGTCGAACTTGCCATTCACGTGGAACATGCCGGTGTCCGCCATCGTGCGGAAGCTCAACCCGCGTTGTTGGCGTTGTGCTTCCAGGGTTGGGGCGAGCCCGTCGGGGTTCACATACCCCTCCAGGTGCGCGATCGCGCTGCGAAACTCGGGGAGCGGGAGCCCGTCGCAGGCGATATCGACTAAGAGTTGTTCGCTTTCATCGATCTCGTCCGGGTCCACCTTCGGGTTTTTGCGGAGTTTTTCGGTGGTGCGCACGATCTCGTTTGCATGCGCGAACCCGAGGTCTCCTGAGCGGACGGCGTCGGCGACGAGCTCGGCTTTCGCGGGGAGGCGTTCGCCGGTGAGGGAGCGCTCGCCGATGATGGCTTTTCCAACCTTGGTGAGTGCGTACACGTCGCGGCGTTCGAGCTGGAGACAGTCCGCGATGAACTGGGGCGTGGAGCGGTAGCCGTATTGGAAGTCGAGTCGTTCGGAGAGTAACTCGCCTCGGCACCGGTGGGCGAGTTCTTGGGCGATTACGGCGAGCATCGCGGACAGTTGCCGGTTCACGGACGAGGCAGCATCGACAAGATCGAAGAGTGTGTTCTGTGGGGCGGTTTCGAGGTCATCTTCGAGCGCGCCAGTGGAGAGTGGAAAGCTGCGGGTATAGGCGTTGGTGAGGTGGGTGAACGACGCGAGTAAGCGGGCGAGGTCACCGTCACCGATCGTCGCGCTACTGGCTGGTGTGTCGGCAGTCGCATCGGAGGGTACGTTTTTGTCGCCGGAATCCTGCGCGCCGGAATCCTGCGTACTGGAATCGGGATCCCTGGAAATGTCGAAGGCGCGGGAGAAGCTAGCACCATCGAACCCGCGCTCGGCATCGAACGCGTCATCGTCATCGAATGGGAACGTTGCGGTGGACACGGTCATGGTGGATCACCTCCCACAGGGCTGGTTACTACTACCAACCCTACAAGAGGTCGAATAGATTAGCTACAAGCTGTCCTCTCTGTTATCGAATAGAGATTCGAGTTTCGAATGCGGTGATGAGCGATTGTTTGGCGAGCGTCTCGCCAAACAAGTGGCCACAATCCCTATCGGTCGCGATGCCGGGCGAATTTCGGAAGCTGCCCCGAAACTGCATCCCGCACTAGAGCAGCGTCGAGGCTTGCCGCAACAAAATCTGCCATCCGCTCATCCAACTCGGATTTAAACGAAAGCTTCATCACGGCACCGAGTTGATCACTGAGTACCTTCGCGGCGTGCTCATAGGTGATCTTCCAGGTCACTTTGGTTCCGCCGGCTGTCTCGTGGAAGTGCCAGCCCTCACCGTAGCTCGCGAGCCACCACGGGCCCTTGACCATTCGATTGCTCGAGAGCTGCCCTGGGAACCAAACGTCATATTCCAGGATCACGCGCCGGCCGTCCTTGACCCGTTCAAATACCTTGACGCCGCGATCGATTGATCGCGCGTCCCCGAGCAGCATTCGCTTTTCCACGTGACTATCCCAGGCAATACGATCCGCGCCGAGGGTGTGTGCGAGCGCGAACGCTTCTTCGGGGGAGAGGGTTACGGTCGCGGTGGCTTCGAGTGAATGCGGCATGCTCCCTAGTGTACGAAGCGGGCCCGGCGTAGAGCGCATCCACGCTCAGGGTGAGAAAACCCTTGTCAGAGTGTCCCGGAATTGTCCAGGAATGCCCTTGCGTTGTCTTAGCGCGCCGCCTCGGTCGGATGCGCTTGAGGGTGTCGGAGGGTTCACATACGGTGAGTTCACCTGGCGCTGGTCGTTATGCCGCCGCGCTCAATGAAGAGAAGGGTCAACCTCAATGTCGTTCAACTCTGTAGATGAACTCCTTTCCGCAATTCAGGCCGAGAACGGGGGCCGTGATGCCATCGACCCCGCCACCGGGGAAGTAATTGCAAGCGTTCCAGTGGCCACCGCCGAAGAGCTTGAGGACGCGGTAAACCGTGCGGAAGCTGCGCAGGTCGACTGGGCCAAGCTCTCGCACGCGCAGCGTAGCGACTACCTCAACAAGGCAGCGGATGCGATTGAGGCAGCAGCAGAGCCCCTCGCGGTACTGCTTTCACGCGAACAGGGTAAGCCGCTGAACGGCCCGAACGCGCGCTTTGAAGTGGGTGCCTGCGCCGCATGGCTGCGCGCGAACGCCGCATTTGAACTCGAGCCCGAGGTCATCGTCGAGGACGACAACGTCCGCTCCGAGATGCACTATGACCCGATCGGAATCGTCGGTGCAATCAGCCCCTGGAACTGGCCCATGATGATCTCGATTTGGCAGTGGGCCCCTTCGCTGCGCATGGGGAACACCGTCGTCGCAAAGCCCGCCAGCTCGACCACACTCTCGGTGCTCGGTCTTGCCGCGGTGATGAACGAGGTGCTTCCGGCCGACGTGCTCAACGTTGTTCCCGCGAACAGCAAGGTGGGCGCCGCCCTGTCGAGCCACCCGAAGATCGGCAAGGTCATGTTCACCGGTTCGACCGAGGTTGGCAAGATTGTCGCTCGTGACGCCGCCGACTCGATCGCGCGCTTGACCCTTGAACTCGGTGGCAACGATGCCGGCATCGTGCTGCCGGGTACCGACGTGAAGGCGATCGCCGAAGGCCTCTTCTGGGGAGCCTTCATCAACACCGGTCAGACCTGTGCCGCGCTGAAGCGCCTCTACGTGCACGAAAACGACTACGACGCCGCTGTCGAAGCGCTCGTAGAGGTCGCCAAGAACATGCCGATGGGTAACGGTCTTGACGAGCAGAACGTGCTCGGTCCGCTGCAGAACAAGGGCCAGTACGAGGTCGTCTCGAAGCTAGTCGAGGCAGCTCGCGAGTCGGGCGCCCGCATTGCGCTCGGCGGTAACCCCGACGAAAACCAGCCCGGCTACTTCTACCCGACCACGATCGTGGCCGACATTGACAACGACAACCCGCTTGTTGCCGAAGAGCAGTTTGGCCCGGCCCTGCCGATCATCAAGTACTCCGATGTTGACCAGGCTATCGAGTGGGCTAACGGCGTCGACGTGGGTCTCGGTTCCTCGGTTTGGGGCACCGACACCGCCGCAGCGGTAGAGGTTGCCAAGCGCCTCGAAGCAGGTACGACCTGGATCAACGGCCACGGTGGTGTTGACCCGCGCATCCCCTTTGGTGGTGCGAAGTCCTCGGGTTACGGCCTTGAGTTCGGCGCAGACGGTCTCAAGGCTGTCGCGCAGCCGCACGTGATCACCGTCAACAAGTAATTACTAGCGGCGAATAACCCAGCACGCGGTCATTGTTCGCCGCATACGCTCCGCAATTTGGCGGTCGGTCCCAGAGGCTGACCGCCAAATTGCGTATTTGGGAGCACCACAGACCGAGACATTCAGACCGCAAAAGTGCCCCCGGGGAGAATCGAACTCCCGCGCACCCTTTAGGAGAGGGATGCTCTATCCACTGAGCTACGGAGGCAACGCGTGTCGGACCGACAGCTTCGAGTGCCGGGTCGGAAGACATGCAACCGCTATCGTACAGCCCGTTTGGGGCTGAATTCTTCCAGAGGATGCGTGAAACTCCCGCGGGGTGAGCGATTCAACGGTGCTCTTCCCCTATCTTGAAGAGCGTGTGGGGGTTTTTCCGTAAGCGAAGCAATAGTCAGGCCGAGAACGATCGAGGTCAGGCGGATAACGCTGCTCCGACGCAGGACACCGAAGAGATATACCGCAACCAAAACCTCGAACTCGACGAGGGCGTTGGCGTCGGTGAAGACCCCTCCCGCTGGCTCGACCAAGTTAAAGAGACTCGCGCCTCGAACCCGAGCAGCGCATCCTCGCCCTTTGCTCCCACCAGGACGGATGACACCGCTGCGGAGGAAGCCGAAACCCCGGAACCCGCACGACGTTCGACCGTAAAACCGGCGACCAAACCCATCACGAGCATCCCCGCACAACCGCTCGACGCTTCACAGTTCGCCCAGGAGTCGCACAAGGAAGCCATGGCGCCTCCCGTCTCAACCGCGAGCAGCGAGTCAACCACAGGCAGCGAGCCTGAAGCAGGGGAGAAGCACGCAAGCCCGCAGCCGCTCGGCGAATCGCTCACCGAAGCGCAGAACCGCTGGCGGGCTGAACTCGAGTCGCTCGGCGGGCACGCCACACAACGAACCTTCCGCGGTCGTCGCGGAACCTACATCGACCTGTCTACCGCGCATCCTTCCGGGATTGCGCCACTGCTCTCGCGACGCCCGGTGAAGCTCTCGAGTCTGCTGCGCGAACCGCTTGCGTTCCGCAACGCGCTCGACTCCGCGATGCTCGTGGCCCAAAAAGGCATCGAGCTCGAAGCTAGTCGCGGGTTGAACACCGTCAAACTCGCCATTGGGTTCGCTTCATGGACCTCGAATAACGGCGAAGTGAACGCGCCGATCTTCTTGCGTGCGGCGGCGCTTCGTCGAGTGGGTCGCGACTATGAAGTACAGCTCACCGGTGCCCTCGCTCCGAATGCGGCCCTGCTGCGGGCACTCTATGAGGATGGCGTCACGCTGCGCGCGAGTGAACTCATGGCCCTCGCCGGCCCCGACGCGACGCTCTTCCCTGAGGACGCCTTCGACCGTCTACGCGAACTCGGCAGCATCCTGCCCGGATTCGATATCGACTCGCGCGCCCTCGTAGCCACCTTCGCGGAAGTCTCCGAAGCGATGCTGGCGGATGCCGAGCAGCTCAATCACGCGGTGCTGGATGCGCTCGCCGGTCACCCCGGTGCGCGCGATCAGCTCGGCGCCGCCATGCACACCGAAACAAGCGTCAACCCCGATCGGCGCGACCCCTCGAGCGATCGACTGCTGCTGGATGCTGACACCGAGCAGGAGCGGGTGGTCGACACCATCTTGGGCGGCTCCAATTTCGTGGTGGAAGCGCTCCCAGGTACGGGCGTCACCCAGACCGTGGTGAACGCGATCGGCCAACTGGTGGACCGCGGTCGCCGGGTGCTCGTCGTCTCGCCCCGGTCCGCATCCACGCGAGCGATCCGGGCCCGCCTGAAGCAGACCGGCCTCGACGGACTCGCGGTCTCGCCGCGCACCCTGCGCCGCGACCTCATCGCCGGGATCACCCGCAACGAGCGCGCCGAACGTCCCAACACCGCCGACCTTGATGACGCCCTCGTGCGGCTGCGTCACGTCCTTGCGGACTATCGCAGCGCTTTGAGCCGCCCAACTCCTGAATTCGGCGTCTCACCGCTGGATGTGCTGGAGGCGCTGAGCCGGCTCGAGCTGCTCGATATCCCACCGTCAACCACCGCTCGGCTTGAGCGAGAGGTGCTCATTCGGCTCGCGAATAAATCAGATCGGGAAGCCATCGCGGAGCGACTGCGCGAGCTCGGGGAACTCGGCCAATTCCGCTTTGGTCCCGAGGACTCGCCCTGGTATGCCGTGCAGTTCGGCTCCACCGAAGATGTTTCGCAGGTCCACGGTGCCGCCGTCGCGCTTGCCGATGGCCGCACCCGCGAGACAATCGACCAGGGGCTGAAAATCGTCACGCAGACCAATCTGCGGATGCCGGAAACCTATGCGGAACTTGGTGTCTATCTGCGCCTGCTCGCGGATATCCGCGAGACGCTAGATCGCTTCAAACCCGAAGTGTTCGATGCGGAACTCGCGGAACTCATCGACGCGACGAGCCCCCGCCGAGACCCAAACTCCACTATTCCGAACGCTCGCCGCCGCGAACTGCGCAATCTCGCGCGCGAATACGTGCGCCCGGGAACGCCCATCGCGGATTTGCACGAGTCGCTGAAATACGTGCAGCGGCAACGCATCCTGTGGCACCGTTACGTGCAGGATGCGGCACAGCCCAATGTGCCAATCGGTATCGAGCAGGCGCGCACCCAGTGGCGCGAGATTTCGGCGCTCATGCGCACCGTGGATGATGCCCTCACCGATGTCGGTGAGGTCGCCCTCGCGGATACCCCGCTTGAAGAGCTCGATGAGCGACTGGATGGCTTTGCGGCGGAATCCGAAGTGCTCGATAACGCGGTGGAACGCCTGCAGCTGAGCGAACAGCTCCACGCAGATGGGCTCGGCGGTCTGCTCGATGACCTCGCCGAACGCCACCTCGAAGCCGAGGTTGTCGGGGATGAGCTTGAACTCGCCTGGTGGCAATCCGTGCTGGAAGAGCAGCTCACTACTGAAAAGGCGCTGCTGAACGCGAATACTCGCGTGCTCACGAGACTCGAGGCAGATTTCCGCGTGGTGGACGAGGCCCACACCGAGTCGAGCGCGCAACAGCTGGCGTGGCAGCTCGCACAGGCGTGGAAGGTCGCGCTCGTGGACGAATCAGACGGTGCGCAGGCGCTGCGCGAATTGCTGCGCAACAGTGGCGTATCGGCAACCCGACTGGTCAATCGCGCGGGCCCGATAGCCAGCACGCTCGCACAGGTGTGGATTGCCACTCCCTACGATGTCCCGCGGATTGATGATCGCATCCGCTTTGACACGGTGCTGCTTGTCGACGCCGCCGCATTCTCCACAGCCGAAGCGGTGGGCGCGATTCGGCGTGCCAAGCAGGTCGTGGCCTTCGGTGATCCGGTTACGCAATTCCCCTCACCGTTCACGGTCGGGGTCAAGCCCATGCTCGACCAAAAGCGTGAGCTGCACAGCGTGGATGCCGCGGAACTGGCGCGCCTGGAAGCCGATTCGGCCTATGCTCGGCTCGCCGAGTTCCTCCCGACAATTTCGCTCACGCGTTCCTACCGGGCCGGGGGAGAGGACCTCGCCGAGCTCGTCAACGAGCGCTTCTACGGTGGCCGGATGCAATCCATGCCCTGGGCGGGCGCGTTCCTCGGTCACTCCTCCCTGACGTACTCCTACGTCGAAGGCGGCACGGGACTTCCCGACCAAGACTCGGGTGCGGTCGAAGCCACGGATGCGGAGGTTACGCGAGTCGTGGAACTCGTCGTCGACCACGCGCTGCGTCGCACGCGCGAGTCGCTGATGGTGGTGAGCGCCTCCGCGGCGCACGTGCAGCGTGTCGAGCAGGCGGTGTGGTCCGCAGTGTCGAAGCGCGCGGATGTCACCGATTTCTTCACCCGACCGCGCAATGAGCCCTTCGTGGTGACCACGATCGAAGGTGCCGCCGCACAGTCACGCGATCGCGTGATCTTCTCACTCGGGTACGGGATCACCCCGCACGGGCGGGTGCTGTCCGAATTCGGCATCCTCGGCACCCCACTCGGCGAGAAGGCCCTCGCGATCGCGATGACACGCGCACGTCGATCCCTCGTGATCGTCACCTGCGTGCGCGCTGATCAGATGGATATCAACCGGATGTCCGCCGGGGCCATTGGCCTGGCGCAAATCCTCACCGAGCTGGCGGAGCGCACCGAACGTCCGGGCGCTTCGGCGCCGTTGGATGAGCAGCGCACACCGATGCTCGTTGACCTCGCGCGACGGCTCGGAAGTTTCGGGATGCACGTGGCCCTGGACTATCGAGGGCGCGTTCCGCTGGCCGCATCCTATGGCAATCGCGCGATTGCGATTGATCTCGAGGGTCGCGTGACCACGGCGGGACGCGTCACCACGCTGCGCGAATCCCTCCGTCTGCGCCCCGAATTGCTCAAGCGGCTTGGGTGGTACTACCTGCGCGTGCACGCCTTTGAGCTGTTTGCCAATCCCGAATCGGTGGCCCGTCGAATTGCGGTCGCGCTCGAAGTGCCTATGCCGGAAGAACGCGAGCCGATTGCTGGCGAAATCACCGACGGGACGGATGCTGATACGGTTCAGTCTCAGGGCGAACTTACCGCGCTCAGCAGCTCGGTACCGCGTCGCCCCAATCAATTCGACGCCGAAGACTCTGCCGCGGAGGAATTTTCCGACCCGGTGGCCGCGTTAGACGAAGTGTCTGCGTCTGAAGCAACGACGCAACCCCAGGATGCCGGCGGCCACGGTGACGAGGACGACAGCATCGAATTGAGTGAGACAGCGATCAGCAACCCGAGGAATGCCACGTCCGCGCAAACGCCGGAGTAACGCGCAGGAACATAAGAGAGAAATGGCACGTCAACCACGTCGTGTACGCACCGCACCTCAGCCCGGTGTTGACCCCACCCCACAGAAATTCCCGGCAACCGTTGGGCGACCGGAAACCATCCGTGCCGTCGCAGCTGCTGAAGACCGACTCGATGCCTGGGGTGAGCGGACCGTGCAGGATAATGAAGGCCTAAACATTCGAGAAGATACCGTCGACTCGAACGATGACCGGCTGCGCGAGAATATCCCACCCCACAATGTCTAAGCGCGATATGTCTGAGCGCGATTTTCCGGAGCGCGACATGTCTGAGCGTGATAAGTCCGAGCGTGAAATTCCCGAACGAGACACGACTGATCGCGACACGCCTGAACCTGCGGTCTCCAGTAACGGCATACCTGAACGCGACGCACCTGGCGGCGAGGTGACCGTCGGCGAAAGCTGCAAGCAGGACCGCATCGAAACGCGACGCGAATTAGTTTCGCTCGAAACCAGCATGTTGCCGCTGCCGAGCCCGAAGGAAATCGCACCGGAACGCATCCCGGCCGAAATTTGGTTGCTGCTGAGCGCCACCTTCTTTATCGCCGTGGGCTTTGGTCTGGTGGTGCCCGTGCTGCCGCAATATGCCGATTCCTTCGATGTGGGTGCG
Organism: Gulosibacter chungangensis; assembly: GCF_008831155.1. GTDB lineage: Bacteria > Actinomycetota > Actinomycetes > Actinomycetales > Microbacteriaceae > Gulosibacter > Gulosibacter chungangensis. The sequence goes on from NZ_WBKB01000004.1 coordinate 124,424, forward strand.
ACGCTCGTGTCCGTCGTGGTCAGTGCGTTTGCGTTTATGCGCCTCGTCACCGCACCGTTCGCGGGGCCCCTCGTGGAAAGAATTGGCGAACGAACCATCTACGTGCTGGGGCTGATTATTGTCGCCGGTTCAAGCTTCGCGACGGCGTTCGCGGGCGACTATCTGCAATTGCTGATCTTCCGCGGACTCGGTGGGATTGGTTCGGCGATGTTCACGATCGCCTCATCGTCAATGATCGTGAAATTCGCCCCACCGTCCCTGCGCGGGAAGATATCTTCGCTTTGGGGCGGGATGTTCCTCATCGGCAATATTTCGGGTCCAATTTTCGGCGGCATCCTCGGCCAAATGGGGTTGCGCGTGCCGTTCATTGTCTATGGCGCGGCCCTGCTGGTCGCGGCTGCCATTGTCGGCTTCATGCTTGGTCGAAATGACGGCAAAGACGGTTCCGCGGCGATGCTGAAGAAGCGCCTACCGCCCTTCTTGATGCGGGATGCTCTGGCCGTTCCCGCTTATCGGGCTTCGCTTACCTTTGGCTTTGCGAATGGATGGGCGAATTTTGGTATGCGCGCCGCGGTAGTGCCGTTATTTGTGAGTCAGATCATCAACGACGAGCCCTGGGCGGCGGGCGCGGTTGTGGCGGCAAATGCCGTGGGCAATGTGCTGGCCCTGCAGTGGTCGGGACGCGCGAGCGACCGACTCGGACGCAAGCCGCTGATCATCGCGGGATTGATCGTCGCGAGCTTGGGACTGCTCGCGCTCACCTTCGGTGCGGACCTCTGGTATGTCTTGCTCGTCAGTGCGATCGGTGGTGCCGGTTCGGGCCTCTGTGCGCCCACGCAACAAGCCGCGATGGCCGACATTATTGGTCGTGAACGCTCGGGCGGCCGAGCGCTCAGCAGCTATCAAATGACGCAGGACCTTGGCCAAATTATTGGACCGATCATCGCGGGGCTGATCATTGATTTCGCCGGATACGAATGGACCTTCGTGCTCGGGGCCGTAATTTTGCTCATCCCGGCATTCGCCTGGATTGGTGCTAAGGACACCCTGCCCGATTCGGTCAAGCAGGCCGCACGGAAGGGGTAAACTACGCCGCGCGGGACCGTCGCCGGATAAGAAAATTCCCCGTTGCAAAGTTCACAGCGGATCGTGCAACGGGGAATTTCGCCTTCGCGAGGATTGCCAGGAATTACTTTCCCTGACCCTCGCGCGCTGCGAGCAGATCGCGAATCTCGGTGAGCAGGTCGGTCTCGGTAACCTCGGCCTCTTCTTCAGAAGGCTTGTGGCCGTGCTTGCGCTCGTAGGCCTTCTCGTTGAACTTGTTGATCGGCAGCACGATGCAGAAGTACACCACGGCCGCGATCAGCAGGAAGTTAATAATTGCGGCAATAACGCTACCGATACCGAAGTTGATGCCGGCGATCTGGAGCGTCGCGTCTGCGATGGCGTCAGCGTTGAAGAGTGCTGCAATCAGCGGATCGAAGATGCCGCCAACGAGGGCATCCACGATCGACGTAAATGCCGCACCGATAATCACGGCTACGGCGAGGTCAATTACATTACCGCGAGCGATAAATTCCTTAAAGCCTTTCACAGCTCCTCCTTCAGTTCACTGAGATCTAATTGGGTAAACGCAGGCACAGCATAGTCACGGGCCTGCCTCCAAAATCAACCAACTCGAGAACTATTGCGCGCTTTCAACCTGAAATTGTCCTTTGGGCGTCACAATTCCGTCGACCGGCCGATCATGTAATTCCCGTGGCACAGCATCCACCACTTCATCCTCATGAACCAGCGCGAATACCGGTACCGTTCGACCCACAAGCGCTCGGTCATAGAACCCACCACCCCACCCCAGCCGATAACCCTGCCGGTCGACGAGCGCTGCGGGCACAATAATCAGCTCCGCCGTGGCCAAAGCATCCCCCGGTTCAGTGGGGCCCACCGGCTCGGGTACCCGCAGCAGTGGATGCTGGCGCTCTGCTCCCGTATCCAAAACCCACTTGAGTCTGCCCTCGGGTTTGGCAACCGGCAGCAGCACTTCAATCTCGTGATCGCGGGCTCGTTGAAGGAAATCCCGCGTGGGGACCTCCACCGGGGACGACAGAAAACAGGCCACCCGACGGGCGCGATGCTCGTGCACGAGCGCGAGTAATGCATCCGCCACAGGGGCCGCCAACGCAGCGATATCGGCAGCCTTGCGTCTCGCTCGCAACTCGCGAACGCGGGCGCGCAGACGCTTCTTCTCGGCGATCACTGTTTCGAGCATGAGGCCAGGGTACGTCGACGCGACCATTTTGCCGGGTAGTATCCCCATCATGACTTCACAGGTGACGAAGGCAGTAATTCCTGCGGCTGGACTGGGCACGCGATTCCTGCCGGCGACGAAAGCAATCCCGAAGGAAATGCTGCCGGTTGTTGATCGACCGGCAATTCAATACGTCGTTGAGGAAGCGGTGAACGCGAATCTTCGCGACCTGCTGATGGTGACCGGGCGGAACAAGACGCCGCTTGAAAACCACTTCGACCGGGTACCGGCGCTGGAAACGGCACTCAAGCAGCGCGGCGATGATGCACGACTCAATGCCGTCCGGCACGCTTCGGATCTTGCGGATGTCCACTATCTACGGCAGGGGGATCCGCTCGGGCTCGGCCACGCAGTGCTGCGCGCACACCAGCACGTAGGTGACAATTCCTTCGCGGTGCTGCTGGGTGACGACATCATCGACGATGACGGGGAACTGCTGCGCGAGATGCTCGAAATCCACGCGAAAACCGGCGCGAGCGTCATTGCCGTGCAGGAGGTGCCCGAAGAACAGGTTTCCTCCTACGGCGTTGTTGCGCCGAGTAAGGTGAACGGCGAATTCGAAACAGCGAATGAAGGCGACGCCTGGCCTGCGGTATGGGTCGACGCACTCGTTGAGAAGCCAGCGCCCGAACTTGCACCGTCGAACTACGCGATTATCGGCCGCTACGTGCTGCGCCCGGAGGTCTTTGAGGTGCTCAAGCGAACCGCGCCGGGGCGCGGCGGAGAGATCCAGCTTACGGATGCGCTGCAAGAGCTGGCCGCGCGCCGCGAAGATTTTGGTGGCGTGATCGCCGTGATCTTCCGCGGTCGCCGCTACGACACCGGGAACAAGCTTGACTACCTCAAGGCGAACATCGAACTCGCGGTGGCGCATCCCGAGATTGGCGAGCAGGTAAGTGAATGGATTCAGGAGTACGTGAGAACTCTCCCGAACACACGGTAGAGGCGCTGATGTTGAGTAACGGGGCACCTTTCGTGCCGACTATTGACGACGGTGAATTGCGCATCCGCAGTATTCGCACGCGGGATGCTCGCGAACTTGAGCGGGTTTTGCTCGAGAATCGCCCGTGGCTGCAGCCGTGGGAAGCGACGCTTCCCGGCGGCGGCGGCCGATGGAATGTGCGCGGGTCGATTCGGTCCCTGCTCGATCAGGCGTCGGCACGCACCGCCATGCCGTTCATCTTGGAGGTGGACGGCGCAATTGTTGGCCAGCTCACGGTCTCCAACATTCAATACGGCGCGGTCTCTTCCGCATCACTCGGGTACTGGGTTGCGCAATCGGTGGCCGGACGCGGCTATACCCCGGCGGCGGTCGCGGCAGTGACGGACTACTGCTTTAACACCATCGGTCTGCACCGAATGGAAATCTGCATTCGCCCGGAAAACCACCCTTCGCTGCGGATCGTAGAAAAACTTGGTTTTCGATACGAAGGGCGACGCAATCGATACATCCATATCGATGGAGACTGGCGAGACCACTACTGTTTCGCGCTCGTGCGGGAAGAAGTGCCGCGCGGCATTCTCAACCGCTGGCGAGACGGACAAGTTGACGAATCGGTGGCGGCGCACCCGGAAACCCCGCCGCGCTCGGATGCTTAGCCGAGGCAGGTGCTCCACCACGCTCGGATGGTCCGTCGAGCCGGGGTCCTCGCACCGAGCCAGGGCGATAGAACACCACGGCTCGGTGAATGCACCACGTCTCGATGATGTGACTGCACCTCTCGGTGACGCGGCGGCACGTGTGGGCGACGCGGCTCGCTGTTTGGCTGATGCAGCAGCACGTCTCGGCGACGCGACAACCTGCCTCGGAGACACAGCTGCCCGTGCAGGCGAAGGGTAATTCGCGTCGAGATGGGCGCGCATTGGATTTCGAAATCTGGTTCGAATTTCTGCTGATCAAGCTGAATTTTTCCCCAGAACGACGGACACTCCAATCACAATCGTCACAATATTCACAATCACTCCTACGGTTGTCCGCATGTGGGAATTTGGGGGAGCCAGCGGCATCGCGCTTGTGCTGGTCGCGTTGCTCTGGGTGGGAATCCTCGCCCCGGGCTGGGTGCGTGAGCACAACGCGCGCTCCTCACAGCGCAACGCCATCCGGCTACAGCAAACGCTGCGGGCAATGGCGGCCACGAGCGAAACCCCCGAAGTAGTTGAACTTGAGGCGAAGGCCCGTACGGTTCGGGTAAAGCAGCGCGAACTGAAGCAGGTGCGCAAGATCGAGGCAGAGGCGCATCGCGCAGCAGCACGTGCCGAAGCCGAGCGACGTGAAGTTGAGGCGCGGCTCGGTAAGGCACGCGCTGAGCAGGAGCTTCGTGAGTCAAACCTGCGCGCGGAGGCGTGGCGGCTTGCCGCCGAAGCCCGCGAGGCGAGACTTGAAGAAGAACGAAAGGTAGCGGAGGAAGCCATGGCAGACGTGAACGCACGACGGGAAGCTGCGGCACGGGCTCGTGCGGCTGCGGCAGCCGCGGAGGCACGCGAGGCCGAACTCCGCTCGGAGGGACAGTGCGCCGCTGATCGGTGGGCCAACGGCGCCTCCGGTTCGGTGCGCGCCATGGAACGTCGCTTGACCGGCGAGGCGCCGGCAATCCGGTCGAAACCCGAATCGGAAGCCGCAGCCCGCCGACGTCGCGGTCGACTCACCTCGACGCTCGTTGGGTTCTTTGGCCTCGTTGTCGCGGCCCTGGGGCTCGGTGGTGTTGCCGCCGGATGGGGTGTCGCGGTATTGGTCTTCGGCCTACTTGCGACCGGTGTCTCGGTGTGGATGCTCTCCCGGATTAACCGGGTCTGGCAAGCCCAGCTGCGGGCCCGAGCGCAGCGCCAGCAGAGCGTGGTGCGACAGGTCTCCGAAGCGGTTCCGGAAGCTCGCGTGTCACCGACGCCGCAGGAATTGGTGATCTATGACGTGGAGCCCTCGCAGAGTGCCCCGGCAGCATCCAGCGAGGAGAGCTGGACGCCCGTACCCGTGCCGCGTCCGCTCTACCTTGACCGCGCCACAGCGCAGCCCACGAACCCAGAAGGTCCGGATGATGGGCCAAAGGTCACCGACGCCGACATCATGGAACTGCTCCGCGAAGAAGCACGAAAGTCGGCCAATGCGCTTCGCGCCACCCACGCCGAAATTCCCGCACTGCCAAACCGAGCCGCACAAGATGACCACGCATCAGTCGGTGCAGTGCAGCAAACCACACCGGCGGAGATGGGGCAGCAGACTGCGGTCGCCGAACAAGAACCACCGGCCGCAGAACGCATCCAACCAATCACCGTGAGTTCGAGCGGTAAATGGTCGGAAGTTGGCAACTTGGAAGCGCTCGTGGGGGAGTACGGCGAGGGCGAGTTGACGAATCTCGACAGCGTGCTGCGCCGTCGACGTGCAGGCTAGTGCGCGCAACACAACGCAGATGTTCATGCACCCATTCGGGGTGAACTAGCATGGAACATCGATCGTGCCCACGATCGATGATTTCCGGGAGACGTGATGGCGAAGAACTCATCGTTCAATGACCCATTTGACGAGACAAATGACTCGTCTCTGAATGTCGACCCCGGAGTATTTGACTCCGCTGGCCCCGCCGATGTCCGCACCGGCGCCACCAACGCGCGCGCGAGTCAAGGCGGACTGCTCGCTTCCTGGCAAGCCACCTCGCGCGAGCGCAAAGTGAACTTGATCGCCGCGGTTGCCGCGGCTCTCGTAGTTCTGCTGATTCTGCCTGCGGTGATCTCGCTGATCGGCGCTGGGCGTCGGGATGCTCTGGCTGCGGAGCAAGCCCAGGCCTCCGAAATCAACATTGTGGTGGTTTCGGATGAGATGAAAGCTGCCGAGGATTCGGTCTCGGTGGTGCTTGGGGCATTCGCGATGTCTTCGGCGTTCACTCCCGAAGCCGAGCGTGAGCAGATGCGTTCGCGACTTGATGACATGAGTGACGCGGTCTCGACAAACGACGCCGGAAAAGCTGAGCAGCAGGCGAACAAGATTCGCGAATACTTCGTGGATACCTATGCTCCAGCGCTCGCCGGCAACGTGGAATCACTTCAGGGTGAGTGGTACGGCGGTTCCTGGGACAGCTTCGCTGAAGTTGATGCGGCTACCGAAAAAGTAACCTCCAACTTGAGTGACGACAAGATTGATGCGCTCGGTGCCGCCGTGATCGAACTCGCGAATGCCCTCGGTGTGCTGCGCGAGGAGCACTATGCGAGCCTGTCGACCTACGTGCCGCCTCCCGAGCCAGAGACGACCACCGAACCGGAACCGACCACCGAGCCGGAAGAAACCGAAGAAGAACCCGAGGAGACCGTCGAAGAGCCCGAAGAGCCCGAAGGGCCGGAGGAGGACGCCGCGAGTGACGCGGCAGAGGATGCTGCGGCTGACGCCAGCGGTATCGGTGGCTCCGATGCGGCATCTGATGGCAGTAGTGACTCCAACGGCGGATCCGCGAGTGGCGGTGCCAATGGTGGCTCGTCAAACTCCGATAGCGATGGCAATGCTTCGGGAGAGACCGGCGGCCCGGGCGGATTCGGCGGTCGCTAGCGGGAACGTGACCTTGCGGGGTTCAGCGCAGTGGTAAAGTTACTGACTGTTCCCGCATTTGGGGCTATGGCGCAGTTGGTAGCGCGTCTCGTTCGCAATGAGAAGGTCAGGGGTTCGAATCCCCTTAGCTCCACTGTGAAAATGACCCCGACTTCGGCACTATGGTGCGGAAGTCGGGGTCATTTCAATCTTCGAGGTTGCACGGTTGGCCACGACCTGACCGCACTTTTCCCAACACTCGACACTCGGTGAGCGGTTTGGGACCATAGAGGTACCGTGATCCGCGAAGGGTGCAGGCCCCTTCGCCAGGGTGTCACGGGTTATGGCGGCAACTCGGTGAGGAGATCAACATGCGCTATTTCATGTCATGGCATATCCGGGAATCGGAATTGCTTGCTCGGAGTCCCGCGTGGCGGGAAGAGGTGGCGGCTTTCCTCGCGGAATACGAGGATGAACTGTTCACCAATTCCGAGCTGGACTGGGTGGAAGTGCTGGACCCTGAATCGCAGGCGATCGTTGTCGGTCCCGGTGCGGAAGTGCGCGAGGGGTTCTACAACGAAGGCGGCAAGCCCTCGGCACGGGTCTGGGCGATTCGCGTGGCCAACCGCGAGCGTGCCGTCGAGATCGCCAGCAAATTTGCCGGGCAGCTCGACACCTGGATTGAAGTGCGCGAGTGTCTGCCTGGCGCGCAACGTCCATAGCTGCTGCCCCTGAGCTACTGCCCGGCGCGAGTATCCGCGCCTACCACCCTTCACTACTGCCCGCGCCTACCGCCCGAAGAGCTTGGCGAAGAATCCACTGGCAGGCTCGTTCTCGTGGCCGACACAACGATCGGCTATCGGGACTCCACGCATGACCTGATCGACGTGCTGACCGCATCCGGACCAGGTGACTTTGCCGCACTTGCGGCAGGTAATTGCTTGGCACATTTTGGGGTTTCCTATCTGATAGTGGCGATGCGAATGGGCGTTTAGGCGAGTGAAAGAAAGAGTTTCTCGAGTTCCGCGGTGGTCAGGCCGTCTTCGAGTTCGGCCGCTTCATCGGGGTCTACGAGGCAGTACTGCATGGCGTTCGCGATGATTGCGAACCCAGCTCGGTCGAGGGCGGTAGAGACTGCCGAGAGTTGGGTGACCACGTCACGGCATTTGCCACCGGTTTCCACGGCATTGATGACCGCATCCAACTGACCGCGGGCACGCTTGAGGCGGTTAAGGATTTTGCGTTGTGTTTCGGCGTCGGCGGTTCGCATGGGATGACCTTTCTCGCGTTGCGCCCGGGGCAGAGATTTGAGCTCCTGGGCGGGAAATGAAGTCGGTGGGAATCGAAACTACTGGTTCACGGTCGCTCGTTCTTGGTGCCAGGTGGACCAGCCGTTATAGCTACCGTCCAGCTCAACAATGTCGTATCCGGCGCGTCGCAGCGCGCTTGCCGCGATCGAGTTTCGTACTCCCGACTGACAGTAGGTCACGATTGTGCCGGCCTTGGGAAGCTGGTCTAGGTGCCACAGCACGCGGCCAGCGCTGAGCTGTTGCGAGCCTGGAATGTGGCCCTGCGCGTGCTCAGTCTTATTGCGCACATCCAGCAGGAGAGTCTTGTCAAGAGCCGCCAAATCTTCCGCCGAAACGACCGTAGGGGTGGTGAGTGGCAGACCCGCCATGCTGGTCACGTAACCGATGACGTTGTCGATCCCGACCCGCAGCAGATGGTCACGGGTCGCCTGCGCGCTGTGTTGATCGGGTGTGAAGAGGATGAGCGGTGTCGGGTCGCGTTCGGGGTCAACCACCCAGCTCCCATAGGTTGCAGCTTTGGCTGGCCCGGGGATATTGAGCGAGTCGACGACGGTACCCGCATGCGCGTGGTGATGATGCCTCGTGTCAACGAACACCGCCTCCCGACTGATGACCTGACGGATCACCTCAGGTTGACTCAGCTCCACTAGCGGTGCCAGGTCACCGAGGATCGCCGGGCCTTCCTTATTCTGTCGCTTCATTCGACCGAAGTAGGCGTGTGCATCCGGTTGTCCCTCGAGGAGCTCCGCGACGAATCCCTCTTCGTCGTCATTGGCAAGGTAAGTCGACCACCACGCGAAGAGGCGTTCGTAACCGACCGTGGTCGAGGGCACAGCGCCGAGGGCTTTACCGCAGGCACTTCCTGAGCCGTGGCCGGGGTAGACCTGCACGTGGTCTGGTAGCTGTAGGAAGAAGTCACGCAGACTCGCGAAGAGTTGCTTGGCACCCACAAAACGGGTGTCGATTCCGCCCGCCGCCTCATCGAGCAGATCTGGGCGCCCGAGATCACCGGCGAATACGAAATCACCGGAGATGAGATAACCGGGCTCATCGCTAAAGGCCCCGTCGGTAACGAGAAAGGCGAGGTGTTCCGGTGTGTGGCCGGGTGTGTGGCGAGCTTCGACGCTGAGCTTACCGATCTCGATTCGATCACCGTCGTGAAGACGCCGGGCCTCGAAACCGTATTGCCAGTCCTCGCCGCCTTCGCCCGAGACATAGATCTCGGCGCCGGTGGCGCGCGCGAGTTCGCGCGTGCCGGAGAGATAGTCAGCGTGGATGTGGGTCTCGGTCACGGCGACAATACGCATCCCGTGCTTGCTCGCGAGTGCGAGGTATTCGTTGATGTCGCGGCGGGCATCGATGACGATTGCCTCGCCCGTGGCCTGGCAGCCGATGAAATATCCGGCTTGAGCGAGATCTTCGTCGTAGAGGCGTTCAAGGAGCATTGTGATTCCTCCGGAAAGTTATGGCGACAAATTGCCGTTGGTGAAGAGTGTGGCATATACCCCCGGGGGTATGCAAGAGTGGGATGCATAAGCGGATTGAGTCCGGAGTCGCAGTTCGGGAGAAAGGGGGCGACGTGGTAACTTGGGTGCAGGAACATGGCGCAATTCGAGGTGCCGGTTCGAGAGAATTTCTGGTGAAGGTGGGGGCGCAGTCGGATGAGCACTCAGCTGCATAGTCGCAAGCAAGCGGTCTCCACTCGCGTACCCCGGGGCCCATTCGACACTCCCGTCGATAGCCCGCTCGATCGATTCATGCGGGCGCTGTTGCGGGTCGAATTGGTCGAATCAAAGGACGACACCGGTGCCCAGCGTGCGTTCCAGACATCACTGGTGATTTCTGGGGTGCGATGCATCATCACGTACCTTTTGGTGCCGATTGTGATTCCCGTAGTGAGTGTTGCCGGGCTATTTGTGGCCCCATTGAGCATTGCGCTGTGCGTGTTTGCCGCGGTGAGCGGGACAATTAGCCTGCGTCGGTTTTGGCGTTCCAATCACCGAGGACGTTGGATGTACACCGGCTTCATGTTTTTCGTGTATCTCGTGCTCGCGTTCGCGATTGTGACTGACGTTCTCAAGCTGATTGGGTAGGTGTGAGGGATATGACCTCGAATAACGGTGCTCTTGAAGATCGCTCGATCGATGACTCAGAGCTGGATGAATCACCCGAAAACCTCCCGAAACGCGCTTGGTTAACACTCGTCCTCTTCGCCGCATTTGTCGTTGGCACGAGCGGTTGCATGATCAATCTCTTCCTGCGCTAAACAGAGCGCCCCGTCTCGCGAAATCGTGCAGACGTGGTTCTGCGTGTACTTCGCATTAAGCCCAACGCGTCATTGTTCCGCGAAACAGCGCGGTAAATTACTGGGCTTGGTACATTTGCGGCGACAGGAACGATTTCGATTCGTCAATCGATGCCCACACAATGGGCCGCATTCACGAATGGAATTGCTGAGGGGTGAATATGCGCAAGTTGGGTCGAGTCCTCATGGCCTCACTGCTCGGAGGCATACTCGTCGCTTCCGGAAGCCACATTGCAACTGCGGAAACCACTCCGCCCGACTTGCCCTTTGACCCGCACGAATACGGCGACGGTCAGTGGCTTGGTATGCCCCCACACGCTCGTTGTGATGTGAGCGGCAGTGGCTCTGTGCCGCTTGTGGTGAGCCTCGACGAGAACTGGACCGGCGCCACGGAAATCGAGATTAACGCGACCGCATCGGATGCGGATTCGGCAACTGCCGATTCCGTGATCTGGAGCACCACGGTGTCGGTCGAGCCCGGCTCATGGGAATCGATTGACGTGCCCGTCGATGAACGGGGACTGCGCATCTGGGTCTCGGAGGAAGGGCTCAGCTATCAGGGCAATATTTCGACCACCTGCCAGACCGCCCCAATTCCTCCCAGCCAAGACAAGAACTCCATCACGATCCCCGAGGCTGAAGACCTGCGGTATTTCGTCGCCCCGGTTTCAATGGACGGGCGCACCGTGGAAGGGAAGTGGGATCCGGTGAACTTCACGGGGTTCTACCTTGGTGATGAACGGCTCGACGAGTATTCGGAGCCTGTCACGGGCCAGATCGCGATTCCTGAAGGCGGCTTGCAAGTGATCGCCACGGGCCTGTATTCGACCAAGGTCGAATACGACTGGACCGAAGAAGTTACGTCCACATGGGCATTTGTCTATGACTCCGATCCGGCGATTCCGCAAACCCCTACCGCACCGACGCAGAATGGTAATTCGGTGCTGATCCCCGCATCCGAGACCTTCACCTACGTCACCGGCAGCGGCGACGCCTTAGCCTCCGGAACCGTGGAGTTGACCGCCGACCTCGTCGTCACCGCAAAACCAAGCAGCGGGGTTACCGTGGCCGAGGGCGCGACGACCACCTGGGCATTTAGCTATACCACTGACGCCGAACCCACACGGCCGCCGACCACTCCACCCGCAATGACTGGCCCCTCTGCTGCTGACCTGACTGCCGAATCTCGCGGCCACACGCAGGCACCAACTGAGGCAATGCCCGGGGACTCGATCTTGGTGACCGTCGGCGACGCATTCGCCGGTCAGAGCGTGGTGGTGGTCATGTTCTCCACGCCACGTGAGCTGGGTACCTATCTCGTCGCCGAAAACGGCACAATTCGAGTGCAGCTGCCCGATGTGGTGGAGGCGGGCGAGCACCGTCTGGCGATCTATGACGGCCTGGGCAGTGTGCTGGGGTGGGATCCGATTTCGATCAAGCACACCAACATCTCGACCACACAAAATGAGTCCATGAGCGATCCGCTAGGGATATCGGGAGTGAATATCCCGTTTAGCACGATACTCATGGCCGTGCTGCTGCTCGGCGCGGGTGCGGTGGCGTTCGTGCTGCAACGACGTCGCGATCATGAGCCCACGGAGGGCGTCGAATAGGCGTGCAGCGCGCAATCAGTAGCCGCAGCGATTCGCGGCGACGATCCTAGACTTCCTCGATGCGCTCCATGGCCGAATCGAGGACGGCGATCACTTCGCCGCGCTGATTCTCCAGCACGGTTTCAAATCGGCGCACATCGGCACTCTCGGAAATCATGGTGCAGGTGGCGGTGAGGAGATCCCCTTGATGGGCGAGCGTCTGATAGTGAATCGTGGCAGACTCGGTCAGCCATTGGGCGCCCGGCTCGAGCGCATTTGCCGTGATCCCAGCCGCGCTATCGAGGATGGTGTACAGGACGCCACCGTGGGCCACACCCACACCGTTGACGTCGCTCTGGTCAATTTTCTGTGAGATTACGAGTGCGTCTGCGCTCACGGAAACGAGGGTGATGCCGCGAACGGCCGCGACCCAGTCGCTGCGCATGACCTGTTCGACATTACCGCGCTGTAATTCAACGGTCGCGCCTTCGCCCCGGTGTGCATCCACTGCCATCGCCTACCCATCTGTTCTATGGCTCAACTGGCCATTCTATTCGCGACCAGGAACGCTGTCTCACCCCGGCGAGGGAAACTTCCTGCGCACCACTGCAACTGCGCGATGATGTTTCTTCTTCGACACGCCCGTGGTTGCTACGCTCAGACAGGAAAATCTCAACCCAACCTGGTCCTCGATCCGCTCCGTGACCGACGACTGAGCCGTGGGACAACAGAAGGATGCGCGCGTGGTCAACAACCGTGACTGGAATAGCTCGAACCAGTATTCACCGGGTGACGGCAGTGGCTCACACGGCGGAGACCAACACGGCGGTGACCCACACAGTGGCAGCTCACACGGTGTTGCCTCACACGGTGTTGCCTCACACGGCGGTCAAGAGGTTTATGGTGGCGGCGACTACTACGGCCAGGACGGAGCGCAGCATATGCCGCCGCTACCGCAACTGCCACAGGAGGCGCAGCCGGAACAGTCGGACGCGGCATTCCTTGGCTTTGATGAGGCCGCGCAGCCAGAGGACACGCCACCAGAGGACACGAAAAAGCGCCGGGGGATTATCTGGGTGGTGGCGATCCTTGCGGTCCTCCTACTCGGTGCGGGTGGTGCGTGGTTGGTGTTCTTCAACAACGCCACCGAGGCGGCCGATACAGTGTTCAATTTTGACAGTCAGCAGCGGGGTCCGGCAGCCACCGAAAGCTCGGGGATTGAAATTCCATTGGTGGACAACCCGAGTGAAACGGTTCGTGAGTACGTCACGGCGATCGCCGAGGGTGACGCTTCAGGAGCGGGGGCCTATGTGGACCCCGGGGCGCCCTTGGCATCCGGGGATGCACTATCCATTGCGGCCCTCGAGAGCGCGCAGTCGCGCATTAGCGTTCTGTCAGTGGAACTCATCGAGGAGCAGGGTGGCAGCGCGAATGTACTGGCGACTTTGTCGCTCGAAGGTGAGCAGTTTGAACATGTATTCGCACTGAACTTGGTGAACACCGATGCGGATGGCAAGACAACGAAGACCTGGAGCATCAGCGAACCGCTAGTGTCGGCGATTAGCGTTTCAGCGACGGGGCTAGAAACCGTGAGCATTGGTGAGCAGGAGGTCGGGATCGATCCGAATGGCGGCTCGCAGCTTGTCTACGTGTATCCGGGAGTGTATAGCGTCACCGCGAATGCTGGGGAGTATTTTTCGGTCTCCGGAGGCAATCAAAAGGTCAGCGTGACCACTCCCGACAGTACGAGCGCGACGGTCCATTTCTCCGCGGCTCCGAATGCCGCATTTGAACAGGCGGTGCTCTCGCAAGTGCAAGATCGCGTGAGCCTGTGCACCGAAGTACCCGGCAACATGGATGAGGAGTGTCCGTCGATTACTCGCAACACGCAGCTTGAGGAACTGACGGTGATGCAGTCGCCAGCGGGCTTCGACAGTATTTCCGCGACCTCGTTCGTGTCGAGCCGCGGGGAGATCGGGGTGGTGGATACTCCCACATCAGGGAACCCGAAACCTTCGCAACGCACTTCGCTTTTTAACGTGTATGGCGACATTTCTATCGTCAACGGGTACCCAGAGATCTCGAATGTCCATTCTTATTAGGTGAACCTCACTCAGAAATGCGTGGCCTGCATCAGGGGTTTTGTTGTTCAGCGCAAACACTTTCGCATTTGCCCGGCGTAATTATGTCAATGTGTTCCCGGAGGTGAAGCACAATTGATTGCCTTACTAGATTGCCCAATTAATAACCGGTAAATTGCGCGTATATCCAACGATATTGGTATTTAAGTCACCTTAAGTAAACAGGGTCGGGGCTGCGTATCAGTATATTAGCGAGTTGGATGCGCTCTGCGACTATGTTCGATTCGGCTAACTAAAGCGTTGCGCGCAGATTAAACGAACCTGGCACTTTCCTAGGTAATGTTGGGGCAACATCCCAACGACGGGAATCAGTATTAGCCGAGTGATCGGCAGTTTTTTAGTTGATCACCGAGGGGGCTTGAGTTCGATGTGCCCAAAACTTGCTGTTCAGCGGGAATCGCAACTAGAACTCGCTTTCGGCGCTCTTGCACGATCTGCGTCACAAATCTTGATCGATGTTGGTGCGTGGTTTATCGCAATCCTGGCAGTGCAACTATTGGTCGGTAATTTCGTAGTAAGCAATATCTCAGCTATCGCTGTGCTTTCTATGTCGCTGACAGTTGGCCTGTTGCAATTTAGCCTTGGATGGCTCTCTTGCCTCTACCGCGGTCGATATCGATACGGATCGTTTGAAGAGGTTCGACTGCTTGGATTCGTAGGGGTTTCAGCTGGTATCGGACTATCCGTGCTGGTAATGGTCGCTTCCGATTGGTTCAGCGCACCGCGCAGTTCGGGATTCCTCGCCATCCCTTGTGGACTGCTCATCATGTTGGGGATCCGTTACCTGCGCCGACTCACCCTCGAAGAGCGGAAGACTCCGCGTAGTAGCGGAAAGATCACTCTCGTCTATGGTGCAGGAGAGCTCGGTGCCATGCTCATTCGTCGCATGCACACCGATAAACAGACTGAGTATCGGCCCGTTGGCTTGATCGATGACGATCCGCAGAAACAGCATCTGCGACTCGAGGGCGTCAAAGTGCTCGGCACAATTGACCAACTCGCACAGATCGCAGCACGAACCGGAGCTACCCACGTAGTTGTAGCGTTCTACGGTGCTGAAGCTGAACAGCTGCGCCGCTTGTAGCAGCAAGTCGACCCGTTAGGGCTGCGGGTAAAAGTCATGCCCACGGTGAATTCGATGCTCGATGCCGGGCTGAATACCGTGGACCTTCGCGATATTTCCATTGAGGACCTTCTCGGACGAATCCCGAATGATACCCGCGTTGAGAACGTAGCCGGGTACTTGCTGGGTAAACGTGTGCTGGTGACGGGAGCCGGAGGGTCGATTGGTTCCGAGCTTTGTGCCCAAATTGCAAAGTTCAACCCGGCAGAACTGATCATGCTAGATCGAGACGAAACGAACTTACAGCAAACTGCGATCTCAATTCGTGGCAATGGGCTGCTTACCACTGACGACGTGGTGCTGGCAGATATCCGTGATGCCGAAGCCCTCATCGACATTTTTCGCGCTCGTCGACCGGAAGTCGTCTTTCACACCGCGGCGCTCAAGCACCTGCCGATGCTCGAGCAGTACCCCGACGGGGGTGGAAAACCAACGTACTGGGCACTAGGAATGTGCTCGAAGCAGCACGACGGGCCAACGTCGAAACATTCATCAGTATTTCCACCGACAAAGCCGCGAATCCGTCCAGCGTGCTTGGCTATTCAAAGCGATTGGCGGAGCGATTGACCGCTTGGTACGGCAGTGTGACGCATCAGCGGTATCTGTCAGTTCGATTCGGCAATGTCATCGGAAGTCGTGGTTCCATGCTTCCCACATTCACCCGCTTGATCCAAGAAGGTAAGCCTCTCACTGTCACGCATCCCGACGCGACGCGCTATTTCATGACGATTCCCGAAGCCTGTCAACTCGTAATGCAGGCCGGTGCGATCGGAGGAGCGGGCGAAGTGCTCATTCTCGATATGGGCGAACCGGTAAGTATTTTGGCCGTTGCACAGCGGATGATCGCAATGTCCGGCAAAAACATTGAGAGTGTGTTCACCGGGTTAAGACCTGGTGAGAAACTCCACGAGGACCTTGTGGAGAAAGGTGAAACCGTCCGAAGCCCTTTCCACCCAAAGATTGCGCACACCGAAAGTGGTGTCATGCCGCCCTCTGACTTGGACCACGGCGAGTGGCAGGCACTCATCAAGCACCACTCCGGTCCGGTTCCCCTCATGAGCGGGCAGCACGCACGAATTGGAGCGAGACAATGACCCTCAGCGAAGCCATCCGGGATGCGCTGTGGGCTGAACGGGACGGCGACCTCGCCCACGCAAACGGTGTCGCGGACTCCAAAGTGTACCTCTCGCCACCGGATATCGGGCTGCTCGAAGAGACCGCCGTGGTTCGTGCACTGCGCTCCGGCTGGGTGGCTCCCGCGGGGCCAGAGCTCGCGGCCTTTGAAGCAGAACTTGCCGCCCGCGTTGGCGTCGGGTAGGCCGTTGCGCTCAGTTCGGGAACAGCAGCGTTGCACTTGGGCTTGCTCGCGTTGGGTGTTGAACCTGGGGATGTGGTCATCACGTCAACGCTGACATTCGCAGCGACCGCCAACTCGATTGTGTACGCCGGTGCCGAACCCTATTTCATTGATGTCGATCCTGCGACTGGCAATCTCGATCCCGAACTACTGGCATGCGCCCTTACGGAGTTGGGCTCGAATGGTGAACGAATCGGCGCAATCATCCCGGTGGACCTCCTCGGCAAAGCCGCGAACTACACGAAAATTGAACGACTAGCCCAAAGATTTCAAGTGCCAATACTCGCGGATGCCGCCGAATCGCTCGGCGCAAGCCACCGCGGGCGGGCAGCGGGTAGCTTCGGACGCGCCTCGATCGTGTCCTTCAACGGGAACAAGATCATGACCACCTCGGGCGGTGGGATGCTGTTGAGCCGTGAGCGCGAGGTTATCGACAATGCGCGTTACCTGTCGACTCAAGCGCGCCAGCCCGTGCGGCACTACGAACACGTCGACATCGGCTTTAACTATCGACTCAGCAACATACTCGCGGCGCTTGGGCGGGCGCAGCTTTCCCGGCTTGACGAAATGATTGCCAGACGCCGTGACATTCGCGACCGCTACCGGGAGCTCTTTGCTGCCGTTCCCGGTGTGCAGATTTTTGGCGGTGAGTATGACCGCGAAGATAACTGCTGGCTCACCGCGATCCTCGTAGACCCCGAAATCACCGGCTGGACTGCCATTGACCTGTGCGAGGCGCTGGATGCCGAAGGCATCGAGAGTCGCCCGCTTTGGAAACCCATGCACCTCCAACCGATTTTCGCAGATGCTCGAGGCAACATCTCCGGCGCCGCACAGCGGCTGTATGAAACCGGTTTGACCTTGCCGAGCGGCTCGGCAATGACACAAACGCAATTCGAGCGGGTCTTGGAACGTCTGCGTGCGTTTGTCGACCGTGCGGGAAGGCCATGAGGGGAGCACGATCGACTCTCGCGGAGAGTTTGCTAGGATGTTGAAGTCCCTCGCGCGCCGCGAGGTTGAGGGCAATGGGAGCGGTTCCTCACAAAACACACTGCCTTCCCACTCACTGCACGCAGTATCGATCCGCGAATCTCAGGAGATTCGATGCGGACCGGTAATTGTCGTGTCGCCAATACCGGTCCGAAAGGAATGCACACCGGGTCGCTCACGCGGGCAAGCATCACGACTGTGACAGGACAGCCGTTTGCGAAGCGATCCAGGTTAGTCACCTCATCGTTAGTACTCGCAGAAAGGGTCCCCTTGTCGATAGCGTCGTCACCTCAGCGTCGCATCCGCCACATCCTGTGGTTCCGTAGCCGCCGCCTCATTTTTAACGTTCACACTTAGCGACGCTTTCAATCTGAACTATTTCGGTCGTCACTCTCGACCGGATTTGGACCAGACTTGAAAGCGAGATAACTAGGTGGAGCACCTTCAAACTCTCTCGGGTCCCGTCGTGGTGACCCTCATACTGCTGTTTTTTGGCGCGAGCCTCTACATGTCCATCCGCATCTCCAAGAAGCAGGAGAACGCCGATGGGTATATGACCGGTGGCGGGCGGATCGGATACGGCATATCGGCCGCATCAATGACCGCAACCTGGATCTGGGCCGCATCGATGTACGCTTCGGCAACCTCCGGCTATACCTACGGGGTCTCCGGGCCCATCCACTACGGTCTGTGGGGTGCGCTGATGATCCTGCTGATCTATCCCTTTGGGCGGCGCATCCGCAAGGTGGCACCTCGCGCACACACCATTGCTGAGGTGATGTTTGCCCGTCACGGCCGTGCGAGTCAACTCATGCTGGCCGGGTCGAACATCCTCGGGAGCATCATTAGCCTCACCTCCAACCTGATTGCCGGCGGTGCGCTCGTGTCGATGCTCTCGCCGTTCACCTTTAGCCAGGGCATCATCGCGATCGCAGCGGGTGTGCTGCTATACACCCTGTGGTCCGGTTTCCGGGCTTCCGTGCTGACCGACTTCATGCAGGTCATCCTGATGCTCGGTGCCGTAATCATCATCATCCCGGTCGTCTTCTTCATGGCTGGTGGACCGGACCTGTTCGTGACCGGTAAAGACAACCTCACGCCGCAACAGCAGGACTTCTTCTCTTCGGATGCCTTCTTCAATCAGGGTGCGCCCTATATTGCTGCTGTGCTCGCATACGCGATTGGTAACCAGACGATCGCGCAGCGACTGTTCGCGGTACAAGAGAAATACATTAAGAAGACCTTCATAACGGCCACGATTGGTTATGGGGCGACGATTATCGGTATTGGGATGCTCGGTGTTATTGCACTGTACGCCGGCGTGGAGCCGATGGGCGGTGACGTCAACAACCTGATTCCGCAGATGGCCGCAACCTATCTGCCGCCGATCCTGCTCTGCGCGTTTTTCGTGATGATTATCGGTTCGCTGTCCTCGACGGCGGATGCGGACCTCACCGCACTCGCGTCGATCATGATGGCGGACATTTACGGGCAGAACATTGCCGGGAAGAAGTACGCGAACCCTCGCGTGATGATCTGGGTCGGTCGCATCACCATGATCGTGGCGATTGCGACAGGACTATATTTCGCTGGCTCGCAATTGAACATCCTGGACCTGCTGGTATTTGTCGGTGCGCTATGGGGTGCGTTGGTCTTCCCAGTGATCGCGAGCTTCTATTGGAACCGCGTCACGAACGTGGCTTTCACCACCGCGGTACTTGCGGCGATGGCCTTCTTCCTGCCGGTTCGCTTCGAGTGGATTCCGCTGGTTGGTCCGTTCGCTGTCGTGACCGACATCCTGGCAACCCTCGGCATCGGGGTCGTGCTTGGGCTCATGCTGTTCGGATTCATCGGCAAACGCTGGTCGATCATCATCGGCGTTGCCACGACCATCATCGCTGCTCCCTTTGCCATCGGCTTCCTGCACACCTATCCGGTGCTCTCGGGGTCGCTCATCGCGTACTCAGTGTCGACCATTGTCTGTGTGGCGATCACGTTGGCTTCGAAGAAGGAACCCTTCGACTTTGCTCTCATCGCCAAGCGCACCGGTGACTTTGATGAGGCGGAGGACACCGACGCAATCAACACCGTTGCCGAGGCCGAAGCAGTTATCGAAGCCAGCGAATCCAGAACGGAAACCTTCGAAGGGAGGGCATAGTGGAAACCATCCTCATGACGGCATACGTGCTCGTGTGGCCAGTAATTGTGCTCGGCACGCTCGGGGTCATCGTGCGTGCGTTTGTGACCGACTGGTGGAAAGCCAGGAAGGAAGGCCGCGACATTATTTAGCGGCTGCAGGCTCACCTGAAAGCAGAATCACGAAGAGCGTCGTTCTCAACCAAGAGTCCGGCGCTCTTCGTCTTGTTGGGGTTTTGTGAACGAGGTTCATTAGGGGAATAATTCAACGGCACGCATGTTGATTTGTAATAGACACCCCCCTAGCAAATGAGGAATCATGGCCGAACCGGCAATCTCAGGTGACCCGATCACGATTGATATTTGGACGGACGTGGTGTGCCCGTGGTGCTATGTGGGGGAGGCCCGACTCCAGGAAGCCATCAAGGCTGAAGGGCTCGAAGATCGGGTGCAGATTCAGGCGCACTCCTTCGAACTCGACCCGAGCGCCCCAAAGATGGCTAGCGCGCAGAGCAATGTCGACCACCTCGTAAAGAAGCTCGGCCGCTCCGAAGCGCAAATCCGCGAGATGGAAGAGCAGATCAAGCAGCTTGCCGCCGAGGTCGACATGCCCTACGCGGTGGATCGACCAATGGCAAACACCCGTGCGATTCACCGACTCCTGCAGGCAGCGACCGAGAAGGGTCAAGGTAATGAACTCTTCCGCACGCTGCAGGGCGGTTACTTCTCGGGGCAGCTCGACGTCTTCGACGAGGATGTGCTCGTTGCCGAGGCCGCCAAAGTCGGGCTTGCGGAAGAAGAAGCGCGCGCAGCGCTCGCCGAGACGAGCAAATTCGATGAAGCCGTGCAGGTTGATATCGGTCGTGCGCGGCAGCTTGGCGTGACCGGCGTGCCGTACATGCTCTTCAACCACAAGTACGCCGCACCCGGGGCACTGCCGCTGGATGCGTACCGCAGCGCACTGCGGACGCTCGCGAACATGGATGCTGAAGGAGGTAACGCCGATGCCTAACGCTCAAGAGCGCACACAGCCGGACGCTGCGGTCGACTCGGGCGGTGCGGATACCGAGCCCATCACACTCGTGCAGACAGGGGATACCCTCGGATCAATTTTCGGGATGCTCGATCCGGCCACGATTTCGAGCTGTAGTGCCGACGGAACCTGCAACTAGCATCCGCAGTGATAAGCCCCGTTTCGGGCGCGTGAAATAGCGCTTCTGAAACGGGGTTTATGCGTTGCCACAGACACTGAGCGCCCCGTGAGGATCTCCTCGATAGGCTGCTTGCCGAGGCGAGCGGTACCGTAGCCGCAATCGCCCGGAAAGGTGTCCCGTGCGCGCAGTAGTGATCGAGGCCAAGGGTGAGCAAGCCCGCATCGTTGAGGGTGATGAGGTGGAGTTGCTCGCCGCAGTTGCCGAAGACGCCACGGTCGAGCTCGACGTGAGCTATTCGAGCTATAACTACAAGGACGGAATGGCGATCGCCGGCCGTGGCATTCTGCGAAACTTCCCGGCAATTCCGGGTATCGACATCGTCGGGGTAGTGACGAAGTCGGGGTCGAGTGACTGGTCAGTAGGTGATGAGGTCGTACTCAACGGTGACGGCATCGGGGAGTTGCTGCCCGGTGGATTTGCGACGCGGGCCCGGGTACGGCCGGATGCGCTGGTGCGGCTCCCGATGGGAATCAGCGCGCACCGCGCGGCAGCCATTGGCACGGCGGGGTTCACCGCGATGATCGCGGCGTTAAAGCTTGAAGACGGGGGAGTGCGCCCCGAAGACGGCGATGTACTCGTGACGGGCGCAGCTGGCGGGGTCGGCTCGATTGCGATCGCTGTGCTGGCAAGCGCCGGCTTTCGCGTGATTGCCTCCAGCGGCCGAAAGGATGCGCAAGGGGACTACCTGCGCTGGCTCGGCGCATCCGAAGTAATCGACAGGCGGGAGCTCTCCGAGGAGATCGCGAAGCCGCTCCAATCAGAACGCTGGGCGGGGGCAATCGACTCGGTGGGAAGCACCACGCTCGTGAATGTGCTCGCACAAACGAAATACGACGGCGTGGTTGCCGCGTGTGGTCTCGCGCAGGGTCCGGACCTACTCGGAACAGTGCTGCCGTACATCCTTCGCGGGGTGACGCTCACCGGAGCCAATTCGGTGAATGCCCCTCGGGAATTGCGTGAGCGTGCGTGGGCTGCGCTCGCGGAACGACTGGACCTCGAGAAACTGGATGCGCTTACACAGACCATCGGCTTGGCCGAAACGAATCCGTACGCCTCGCAGATCCTCGCGGGACAGGTGCGTGGACGCACCGTCGTGGACGTCAACGCCTAAGTGCCGTTGGAACGCTAGGGCCATTGGGCGTGAAAATGCCCTTGGGCGATGGTCTGCACCACCGCACCAAGGGCACGCTAGATAAGAGCCGGAGCTAGGCGGCCCCGGAGCTAGGCGGCCCCGGAACTAGGCGGCCCCGGAACTAGGCAGAGAGTGCATCCGCGGCCGTGGTCGACGGACGACCAATCAGGTCCTGCAGATCGGTGCTCTCGGAGTAGAGGGCACCTTCGGCGATGATCGGGTCCATACCGGCGAACATTGCGGCCATGTCGGCAGGCATGCCGAAGCCCTCAAGCGTAGCCGTGTACTCATCAACCGACTGGTCCTCGTAGGTGACTTCCTTGCCGAGTACCTGCCCCGCTGCCTCCGCAATCTCCGGGTAGGTAAGCGCCGGGGCACCGGCGAGTTCGTATACCTTGCCAGCCTGGTTTTCGCTGGCGATAACGACTGCGGCTGCTTCTGCATAGTCGCGACGGGCCGCGCCCGATACCTTGGCGTCGCCAGCGGCACCGAAGAACTTGCCGACGGCCTTACCCGAGTCGAGCGCCGACGCAAAGTTCTCCCAGTACCAGCCGTTGCGCAGCACGGCGTGGTCAATGCCGCTTTCCGTGAGCAGCTTCTCGGTGCCAGCGTGCTCGGGTGCGAGGCCGAGCTTCGAGGAGTCGAGGTTGAGCAGGCTCGTGTACGCGATGAACTTCACCCCGGCGGCCTTTGCCGCGTTGATGATGTTGGTGTGCTGTACCAGTCGCTGGCCCACTTCGCTGCCCGAGACGAGCACGAGGCGATCGACGCCTTCGAGTGCTGCGGTCAGTGCTGCCTCGTCTTCATACGATGCAACGCCGAGCGTGATGCCCTTCGCGGCGAGATCCGCAGCCTTCTGCTCGTTGCGGACGATCGCAACGAGATCGGCGGCGGCGACGCCACGCTCGAGGAGGGAATCGATGACGAGACCGCCAAGGTGGCCGGTAGCTCCGGTAACTGCAATGCGCATTGGGTTCCTCTTTCGGTTGGCTTCAATTGCAAGCGTTGAAAAAGTAAAGCACTAACAAATAGTTAGCGCAAGTCTTTCGTAAGTACTATCAGCTCACTATGATGGAAGCATGTCCAGCAAAAGCGAAGAGCCTGCCGTACCACTGAGTGCGGATGTCTTTTCGAGCGCCTGTGATTCCCGGGCGGTCTTGCAACACCTCACCGGTCGCTGGGGTGCGCTGACCGTTGCGGCGCTCAAATTGGGGGATGGCCCGATGCGCTTTGGGGAGATCCGTCGCCGGGTGCAGGGGATCAGCGACCGGATGCTGTCCCAAACCCTGGGGCAGCTCGAGCGCGACGGCATGGTCGAACGCACCGTCCACAGCAATATTCCGCCGAATGTCGACTACGCATTGACTCCGCTCGGGCTGAAGATTGCCGAGCCAATGCTCGCGCTCATTGGACTCTTGGAAGCAGAACTGCCACAGGTGCTTGCCGCGCAACAGACCTTCGACGAGGCGTCCCCGACCGAATAGCCGGGCTCCCGATCTCGAAAAACGCCAAGCCCACAACGGTAGAATTTTCCGGCGACTCAACCGCCGCATCCACCGAACATTGGTGCCCTATGAGCGAGTCAACGATCGACCGCGAGGAAGCTCGGACCGGTGCGGTGCGCGCCACGCGAGGGTTCCGCCTTTTTCTGCACGTGCTCGTGAACACCGCGCTCGCCAACGTGACGACGAGCTTTCTATGATTCGCGCTTACGTTTTGGATTTATGCGGAGACGCGCAATGTCATAGCCACGGGCGTGATCGGCGGCGCGTACATGCTGCTGGTCTCCGTGTTCAGCATGTTCTTTGGGACCCTGGTCGACCGGTTTCGTAAGAAAGCGGTGATGGTTTGGGCAACGTTCCTCGCTCTTGGCGTGTTCGTGGCAGACTTGCTGTTCTTTTTCGCGATGGGAGAGGAGCGCATCGTTGACCTTGCGAAGCCGTGGTTTTGGATCTTCGCGATCGTGATGCTTGCCGGCGCAGTGGTCGAACAACTCCGCAATATTGCGCTGTCCACTACTGTGACGCTCCTCGTACCGGACCGTCGGCGCGCAAATGCAAATGGGCTCGTCGGCACGGTGCAAGGGCTCGGGATGCTTGTCACGAGTGTGTTCAGCGGCCTCGCGGTCGGATTCCTCGGTATGGGCTGGACGCTCGTCATCGGTGTGGTCGCACTCAGCATGACGCTCGTCCACCTCACCTCCCTGCGCATCCCGGAACCCGAGATCGTGGCGGCCGAAGGGCAAGTCAAGTGGGTAGACATCCGAGGTGGCTGGCTGGCCGTGATCGCCGCGCCGGGACTGTTCGCGCTGGTCCTTTTCACAACGCTGAACAATATTTTCAGCGGCGTGGAGATGGCACTGCTCGACCCTTACGGCATTGACATGTTTGGGGTACAAGGGTGGGGGATCGTGTTCGCCATCGCGTCCTCGGGATTTATTATTGGTGGACTCGTGGTGGCAACGACCGGCCTCGGGAAGAACCCGATTCGAACCATGCTGCTGATCGCGTTCCTTATCGGCGTCATCGGAGCACTCTTCACTATTCGCGAATTGGCTTGGCTCTTCATCGTCGGTCTGTGGGCGGTAATGGCGCTTTTCCCCGCGGTCGAAGCCGCCGAACAAACGGTCATTCAGCGGCTCGTGCCCTTCGCCTCGCAGGGGCGAGTCTTCGGGTTTGCCATGACCTTTGAGGCCGCCGCGGCACCGGTTACGGCGTTCCTCATGGCACCGATCGCGCAGGTCTGGGTAATTCCACACTTGCGCACACCCGACGGTCAAGCGCAGTGGCAGTGGCTGCTGGGCACCGGTGACTCGCGGGGTATCGCACTGCTGCTCGTGATTTCGGGCGTGTGCTGCGCCTTGCTCGCGCTCATCGCGTTCCTAACGCCGCAATATCGACAACTTTCGCGTCAGTACGTGGCGGCCGAACCGCTCGTTGGCGGTTAACCGGCCACCGCAGTAGATGATGGTGGATTGTCGCCGGAGAGTAGTCGCGGTGGTGCCACGGAAAGGTGTAATGTCTCCGTCGCGGTTCACGTTGAAGCGGTTCACGTTGAAACTGCAGCGAATGAAGGACCTCTCATGTTTCAGAACCTCACCGGATGGCATCTCCTCATCATCCTGGCCATCGTGATGCTCCTTTTCGGCGCGGGAAAACTCCCCGATCTTGCGCGGAGCGTCGGCCAGTCCATGCGTATCTTCCGCAACGAGATGAGTGCGGATGCAGGAGCACGGGACGCCTCGCAACCAGTGACGGTAGCGGAGGAAGCCCTCGAGATGAACGCACCATCCGATGTGACCGGAACTACAGCTTCGGCGACCTGATGATTTTCGATGTTGCACTTTCAGTGACGTAATCTCGCAAGATTAGCAATCTGCTACAATAGTAGATGTCGTGGCGCCCGGGAGGGCGCCCACATCTGGCCCAGAGCAGTCCAGAACGGACACGGACTCTGGCGCGACGTGAGGTTGCGGTGTTGAGGCATCGGCGTATTTTTCGCCCATAGATAATGCTTCCGCCTAACCCGTCTAGAGATACGCGACATGGGTCGAAAGGCCGGGAAAGGAATTTATGTCCAAACAGCGAATTGCAATTATCGGAGCCGGGCCGAGCGGGATCGCCGCCCTTCGAGCATTTCAGTCAGCGCAGCGTCAGGGCGCAAAAATCCCCGAAGTAGTGTGCTTTGAGAAGCAGGATGACTGGGGCGGCCAGTGGAACTATAACTGGCGCAGCGGAATCGATAAGTACGGTGAACCCGTCCACTCGTCGATGTACCGCAACCTGTGGTCGAACGGCCCGAAAGAAGCGTTGGAATTCGCGGAGTACACCTTTGACGAGCACTTTGGTCGTCCGATTTCCTCGTACCCTCCGCGCGAAGCGCTCTGGGATTACATCGACGGCCGCGTTCGCAAAACTGATGTCAAGGACAAAGTTCAGTTCTCCACCGCAGTTCGCTGGATTGAATACAACGGTGAAGACGACAACTTCACCGTCACGGTGGAAAACCTTCGTTCCAAGACCACTTCCTCTTCCGAATTTGACCGGGTCATCGTCGCGACCGGCCACTTCTCCTTCCCGAATGTTCCCGATGTCAAGGGCATTGAGACGTTCCCCGGTACGCTGCACCACGCACACGACTTCCGCGGTGCCGAGAAACTCGCCGATAAGCGAGTGCTGCTGATCGGCGCCTCGTACTCCGCCGAAGACATCGGTGTGCAGGCCTTCAAGATGGGCGCCCGGTCGGTAACCATGAGCTATCGCACACGACCCCAGGGCTACAAATGGCCCGAAGGGATGGAAGAACTGCCTGGCATCGATCACTTCGACGGCGAGACGGTCCACTTCATCAATGGGGAGACCCGCGAATTCGATGCGGTGATTCTGTGCACCGGTTACTTGCACAAGTATCCGTTCCTCGCGTCCGACCTCGCACTGTCGTCGCCGAACAACATTTACCCCGCGGGGCTCTACCGCGGCGTTGTGTGGCAGAAGAACCCCAAGCTGTACTACCTCGGCGCGCAGGACCAGTGGTTTACCTTCAACATGTTCGACGCGCAAGCGTGGTACGTTCGCGACCTCATTATGGGACGCGCGAAGCTGCCCTCGGCCGAGGAACGTGCGGCTCACGTGAAGCAGTGGCGAGCACGTTTCCAGGCACTCGACGGCGATGCCGACGACGTACAGTTCCAGGCCGACTACATTCGCGACCTGATCGAGGCAACGGACTACCCGATGTTCGACCTCGACGAAGTCGTCCGCATCTTCCTTGCCTGGAAGGAAGACAAGAAGCAAAACATCCTCACCTATCGTGACAAGCAGCACCGCTCCGTCATGACCGGGACGATGGCGGCCGAGCACCACACCACGTGGCTCAACGAACTCGACGACTCCCTCGAACGGTACCTGTCGACGCCTGAGCGCAGCGACATCGAAGAGCTCGTGCACGGCAAGCCCGAAGAGGCAGAGCCGGCAGCGAAAGCCTAACTCCTCACTCAGATGACGGCGGTGGCGGTCGCGATCTTCAGATCGCGACCGCCACCGCCGTCTAAAAAATCCCGACTCGGATAGGTTGGCGGGATGGCCGCGGCAGATCTAGACACCAAACCGAAGCGGCGACGTTGGCCGCGCATCCTCGGCTTTGGCTGCCTAGGGACGCTCGCGGTGTTCCTGATCGTGGTGATAGCGGTGGGGTGGATGGTCGTTCCGCGGGGTGACGGCGGTCGTACCGAACGGTCGCTCGTGGCACACGCCTCCGATCACTATTCGGAAGGAACATTCACCACAAACGAATCTTTCAACAAGGGCCGCAGTATGGCTGTCCAAGCCGAGCTGCATTTCGAAGATGCGCTGACCGAGGCTGACGTGACCGAGCTAACGGAATTTATGGAGGAGCAGCGCGCGCTCGCGACAGACCGTGACTGGTATGTGATGCAGGCGTACACGCTTGTTTTCCCGCACGGTGAAGTATTGCTTTCGCATGCAAGCGAAGCGACAACCCTTGCCGTGGCAAGTGCAATGGTCGTCAACACCACAGTGACGACCGTGCACCTCGGCTCAACCGGTTGGATTGATGCCAGGCTCGAGTGCGATTTTGACGATCAAGACTGCCTCGCCTCGGCAGCAGAGGCAGCGCACTATGGCTTTGACCGGTTGGTTGCCCATCCCACCGATCCACAGTCGATCGTGTCGGTGCAGCTACGGGGAAGCGGAGAAGAGCTGCGAGGTCAGCTTGAGGACACACTTGCCGCCTGGCCGCATACGACGACCGTAACCGGCAGCTTGGAAGACTCAGTGGGCTATTTCGTGTATCCAGGGAAGATCACGTTGGCGCAAGACGAAGACGTCGTACAGGTGCGTACGGACTTTGACTATGTCAACGGCAGCGTGACCGATTCAGATCGGAACCGGGGCCGAGAAATGATCATTGACCAGTTAGAGACCCGGGGCGGCGAGACGAAGTTTGAGGTCGCTGAGCTCTAGTCACCTGCGAGCCAAATCAATCAGCATTCGCAATAGAAGCGCGCCGCATCCCCTTCGCTCGTCTCAGTGACGAGCCGGGCAAGGTCGATCCCGAGATAGGGATTGCGTGCCTCCACGCGAATGGTCCGACATTCGCGATTGAACGCGATCGTGACGGCGGTCTTCGTTCCGGGGATTTCGATCTTCATTGACCGGTCTTCAAGCTTGTCGACGCGGATGGTCGGCCAGGGCTCCTGCCAATCCCCAACAAACGCGCGATCAGTCAGTGCCACATCCAAATTCGCTTGCAGCGCGGCGATCGTGTCCTCGTGGAGTATTTGGCGCGGGTCAGTAGTCATGGGTGCCTCCTACCTGTAGACCGATCTTAGCGAGCGGAACCCTCAGCAAATGCAAAATACGAAGCTGACAAACTAGCCGGATGTCGCAGCGCAGGATGTCGCCCACTACCAAGTCCGTGCTTGTCGCGCTCTGTGTCATGGGCGCCGCGACGCTGCTGTGCTTCGGCGCTTCACTGCTGGTGTCGGGGGAGCCGAAGAGTATGTTTCGGATGCTCGCGATGATTACCGCGATGGGCAGTGCGCTACTTGGGCTGGTTTTTGCGTTCGTCGCCGGCAAGCGCTGACAGCACAATTGTGGCTGCGGCTGCGACACTTAGCGCATGCCGCGGCTTGAGATGAAACCTTCAGCGCGATTGGCGTTTTACGCGATCATCGTCGTGGTGGGGATCGCTGCCGTCGCTGCTCTCGCATCCATCTTCATCGCAGGTGAGGCGCGAACGGTGTTACACGGTATCGCGATTTTCGGCACAGCCACGGGAATGTTTCTGGGGCTGGTATTTGCGTTCGTGGGGGAGTCGCGAAGATAACGCCTATTTCTTAAACAGCATCCCAAACAGCCCGCGGGTAACTTCTCGCACGACGGTCTTTGCCGCACCCGAACCGAGCACCTTCTCCACCGTCGACTTCCCACGCTTCTTGGATGCGGTGGTCGAGCTGGGCTTCTTCTCGCGTTTTTCGGCGGCGGCTTTTTCTGCTTCCTGCTTGGCAGCTTCGGCCGATTCGTTCATCTTCTTTGCGAGGATTTCTTGCGCCGATTCCGGGTCGACCGGGGTGCCATACTTCGCCAGCAAAGGTGATGCTTTCACGGTCCTTTCGATCTGCGCCTCGCTGGTTGGGTCCATCGAACCCTGTGGGGCACGCATCCGAACCCACGCGACTGGCGTCGGCGCGCCCTTTTCGTTCATTACCGTGACGATCGCCTCGCCCGTCGCGAGCTGGGTGAGCGTCTCTTCGAGGTCGTACCCCGAGTCAGGATAGGTGCGCACGGTCGCCCGCAGCGACTTGGCGTCGTCCGGGGTGTGCGCACGCAGCTGGTGCTGGACCCGCGAACCGAGCTGCGCAAGGACGTCGTTCGGCACATCCTTCGGCGTCTGGGTGACAAAGAAAATACCGACACCCTTCGATCGAATTAGTCGCACGGTCTGCACGATCTGCGTGACGAACTCTTTGGATGCGTCGTTGAAGAGCAGGTGCGCCTCGTCGAAGAAGAACACGAGCTTGGGTTTGTCGAGGTCGCCCACTTCGGGCAGCGTCGCGAAGAGGTCCGCAAGCAGCCACATCAGGAAGGTAGAGAAAACCTGCGGCTGCTGTGCGACGCCGGGAAGCTCGAGCAGCGACACGATGCCGCGGCCGTCGGCGGCCGTGCGCAGGAACTCGTTCGTGTCGATTTCGGGTTCGCCGAAGAACACATCGGCCCCGGCGGCGGCAAAGGTCGTGAGTTCGCGAAGGATCACTCCCGCGGTCTGTTTCGAAACCCCACCGATGCCCTCGAGCTCCGGCTTGCCTTCATCGGAGGTGAGGTATTGCAGCACGGCGCGCAGATCGCCGAGGTCGACTAGCGGGAGGCCCGCTTCATCCGCATAGTGGAACACCAGGCCGAGCACCGATTCCTGCGTGGCATTCAGCCCGAGCACCTTGGCGAGCATGAGCGGGCCGAAGCTCGTGACGGTCGCGCGGATCGGCACACCCTGGCCGCGGCCGCCGAGGCTATAAAACTCGGTCGGTACTGCTTGCGGCTGCCAATCCTGGCCGATCTTTTGGGTGCGCTCGAGCAGTTTGTCGCTGGATGCACCTGGCGTGGCAACTCCCGAAAGGTCGCCCTTGATGTCGGCGGCGAAGACCGGCACGCCTGCAGCCGAAAGCTGTTCGAGCATGACCTGCAATGACTTCGTTTTACCGGTACCGGTCGCTCCTGCCACCAGCCCGTGTCGGTTCATCATCGCCAGTGGGATGCGCACCGGCACGTCCGCCCGCGCCTCACCGTTGACGAGCGCGCCGAGTTCGAGCGCGGCCTCTTCGAAGGAGTAACCGGCGCGGATTGCCTCGACCTGCTCGGCGGTGAGCGGGCCTTCTGGCCCCGCCTGAGCGGGTTCGGTAACTGTGTCTACATTCGCAGCTGCTTCGTTTGCCGCTTCCGCTTGTGCAGCGGCGAGTTCGGCTTCGGCCTTAGCAAGTGCAGCTTTTGCCGCGGCAACTGCGTCTTCGTGCTCATTCGACATGGGCAACAGCTTAGGTGAGCCACTTCGCCAAACTCAGGAGCGCAACTCAACTAGCATGGCTGAGGCAGCATTCTCTTCGATTGGACTAGGCAGCACATGAAATACGTCTCCACCCGTGGTCAGATGGCACCCGCAGGTTTTTCGGATGTCCTCTTGGATGGACTCGCCCCCGATGGCGGCCTCGTCATTCCGGCCGAGATCCCGACTATTTCCTCAGAGCAGCGCGAAGCTTGGCGCACCCTGAGTTACCCCGAGCTCGCCATCGAAATCATTAGCCTCTACGCGACCGACATCCCGCGCGCCGACCTCGAGCAGATCATCCGCGCCGCATATTCCGCAGACCGCTTCGCGGCACCCGAAACCGTGCCGGTCAAGAAGCTCGACGAGCGCATCTCGATCGTTGGTCTCTCCGAGGGCCCGACGATGGCGTTCAAGGATCTCGCGATGCAGTTCCTCGGTGAGGTCATGCCGTACGTACTGCAGCAGCGCGGCCGAACCCTCAACATCCTCGGCGCAACTTCGGGCGACACCGGCTCCGCCGCCGAATACGCCTTCCGCGGCAAGCCGAACATCAGCGTGTTCATGCTCTCGCCGCAGGGGCGGATGAGTGCTATCCAGCGCGCGCAGATGTACAGCCTCGACGACGAGAACATTCACAACATCGCAGTCGAGGGCAACTTTGACGACTGCCAGAACCTCGTCAAGGAACTCAACAACGACGCGGTCTTCAAGGCCAACCATTCGATTGGTGCTGTCAACTCGATCAACTTCGGCCGTATCTGCGCGCAGATCGTCTACTACTTCTGGGCTTGGCTGCGCGCGACCGACTCGCTGCCCGCGGACGCCCGCGAAGCGACCGTCACGACTGCCGAGCGCGAGGCGAGCCTGGTCTCGATCGCAGTGCCTTCCGGCAACTTCGGCAATATTTTCGCCGGTCACCTCGCACGCCAGATGGGTCTGCCCATCCACCGGCTGATCCTCGCGACGAACGAAAACAACGTCCTCGACGAGTTCTTCCGCACCGGCATCTACGCGCCTCGTTCGCGTGAGAACACGCTCGTCACCAGCAGCCCCTCGATGGACATCTCGAAGGCCTCGAACCTTGAGCGTTTCGTTCGCGAACTGTTCGGTACGGATGCAGAGGGCTTCGTGCAGAGCTGGAGCAAGCTGGATGAGGATGGCAGCGTTGATCTCACCGCGCACCTGTCGCGCTTCGTCGAGGAATACGGCATCATCACCGACTCGAGCACGCACGAGGACCGGGTCGAGACCATCCGCACCGAGTTCGAAACCTCCGGTGTGATTGTCGATCCGCACACCGCCGACGGCCTCACGGTCGCGCGCCGTCACAACGAAATTCACGGTCGCATTCTGGTACTCGAGACCGCAAAGCCGGAGAAGTTTGGCGAGACGATCGAGGAAGCGCTGGGTGAAAAGACTCCGGCGCTGACACCGGAACTCGAGGCGCTCCTGGCGCTGCCGCAGCACGCTGTTGACATGGCCGACTCCGGTGAGGAGCTGCGGAACTACATCGCGGAGCACGCGCCAGCGCAGGCCTAACCGCGGAATCTCGTCTCACCGAGGCAAACGCGAACGCAACAAGAAGCGCCCGACACCAAGTCAGATGGTGTCGGGCGCTTTCTTCGTGCGAAGTGGCGGCGCGAGACTACTTCACATCACTGTCGTCGTCGAGGGCCGCCTCACCGGGTTCGAGCTCGATCTCGATGGCTGCGTGCTGGCCGGTGGCAACCGGGGGAGTGAGTACCGATGCGGCATCGACCTCGGTCGAGTGTCGCAGGAAGCTCAAGTGTGTCTCGAAGCGGTCGATGACGTCATCGATAACTTGCTGCTTCGAAAGACCCATGAGGTCGCTACCCAGGTGAACAGCTTGTATTGCGGTCGGGAATGATCGGGGCCCAGACGCACATTGCCTTCTTTGGACACGGCGACCCAGATCACAAATCCGATCACGGCGGTGATCGTCAGCACGTACCACCAACCGAGGTTCTCACCGATCCACACCAGGGTATCAGTAGGTCTCCTAGACTGATCTGATGCACATCCCGCCTTCCTTGCTTACCCAGCTTCCGGCGCTCATCGCCCAAGGCCAGCAGGAGGCAAGTGAAGCGGTCATCGGGGCGCGCGAAACCGCAGAGCTGAACGGCTCCTACGAACCGAACGCACTCATCCACGGTGACAATCTTGCGGGGCTCGCGCGACTGGTCGCATCGGGCGCGTGTGCGAAACTCATCTATCTCGATCCGCCGTTTGATTCCAAGGCCGACTACCGCAGCCGCATCCACACTCGTGATGATGCGGGCGGTGAGATCGCGTTGGAAATGCACACCTATACCGATCGCTGGGCGGGTGGTACTGCCGACTATCTTCGGATGCTCGTGCCGCGGCTGGTGCTCGCGCGCCAGCTCCTCGCTGAGGACGGCGCGATTTGCGTGCACCTTGACTGGCACTCTTCGCACTACGTTCGCGTGGTGCTCGATGAGGTGTTTGGGCGTGAGCACTTCGTCAATTCCCTCGTGTGGAGCTACCGCACCGGAGGAGCGGCCCGCACGAGTGCAGTACCCCGCAAGCATGACAACTTGCTGCTGTATCGCAAGAGTGACCGATTCCGCATCACGCCGCTGTACGAGCGCCAGTACCTCGACAAGCCGTTCATGGGCAGCAAGGTGGATGCGCAGGGTCGCCACTTCGTCGATACGATCCTTCGCGACGTGCTCGAGGGCGCGGTGACACTCGTCGACAGCGCCGCAGATGCACCTACGGGCGGTGGCGTGCACCAGGTGAGCGTGCGTCCCGTGCTGAACCTTTCGGCAGAGCGCACCGGCTACGCGACGCAGAAACCCGAGGGGCTTCTCGAACTTCTCTTGCGGTGGATGACCCATCCGGGTGACCTTGTCGTCGATCCCTTTGGCGGATCGGGAACGACTGCCGCGACCGCCGAACAGTTGGGGCGCCGCTGGATGAGTCTCGACGCGAGCGCTCGCTCGCTCGTGGTGACGCGTTCGAGGCTCGACGCACTCGGGGCTCAGTACGCCCTCCTCGACGCGCACCCGCCCCAGAACACCGACAGCGTCGTTAGCCCCATGGTCGAGTACGCCTGGGAAGACGGTGAGTTCCAGCTGCAGTCCGTGATTCCCGCCGAGCAGCTCGCGACCGCGCTGCAACCGGCCCGCGGTCAATCGAGCGATGTCACGGCACGGATGCTCGAGGGCACGGGCCTCGGGTCGCTGGCCGGATGGCACCTGTGGTCGACCGCGGGTGAACGACTCGGCGGAGCCTGGCGTGACGCGCGTGGGGTGCTGGTGACCCGCGCATCCATCGCCCAGCCGGTCGCAGACTCGGTCACGCTCGAACTGGTCGACCTCACGGGGAAGCGCACGACGGTCGCTAACATTGTGAGGTAGTTAGGTCCCAGAGAAAGGACATCGTGCCATGACGATTAGC
This sequence comes from Gulosibacter chungangensis, assembly GCF_008831155.1. Taxonomy (GTDB): domain Bacteria; phylum Actinomycetota; class Actinomycetes; order Actinomycetales; family Microbacteriaceae; genus Gulosibacter; species Gulosibacter chungangensis. The sequence continues at coordinate 158,542 of NZ_WBKB01000004.1, forward strand.
GAAGCCGTAAGGCCCGATGCGCCACTTTCTCCGGAAGACCGCGAGGTCGCGTCGATGATTCGCGAGCGCATCGATGGGGAGGTCGCGACTTCCTCACTACGTCGCGCCGAATACTCCTCGGATGCCGGTAACTACCGCATTACGCCGGAAGTAGTTGCCTTCCCGAAATCGAAGGACGACCTCATCGCGATTGCTGACGTTGCCCGTGTGACCGGTAAGCCCGTGCACATGCGCGGTGCCGGTACCTCGATCGCAGGAAACGCGATCGGGCGCGGCATCGTGGTGGATACCTCGCGTCACCTCAACAAGATCCATTCGATCGATCCGGAAGCAAAGACCGCGGTCGTTGATCCGGGTGTCATCGTCGCGCAGTTGCAGAACGCGGCAAGGCCCCACGGTCTGCGCTTCGGGCCCGATCCCTCGACTTGGACCCGCTGCACGATCGGTGGCATGATCGGCAACAATGCCTGCGGCTCGCACTCGCTCCGCTTCGGCCGCACCGCCGACAACGTGGTCGAACTCGACATGATCGACGGGCTTGGCCGCCGTTTCACCGCGGCGGATGACCTCTCGGTCGTCCCTGGGCTGAACGAGTTTGTGGCGGATAACCTCGCGACCATTCGACTCGAATTCGGTCGCTTCGGCCGCCAGGTATCGGGTTACGGCCTAGAGGCGCTGCTGCCAGAGAACGGCCACTCGCTCGCGAAGCTCTTGGTCGGTTCTGAAGGCACCCTCGGCATCGTGCTCGGCGGCACCGTCTACCTGGTGGACATTCCCTCCTCGCCGGTGACGATCGCGCTCGGCTATCCATCGATGGTGGCGGCGGCCGACGACGTACCGGCCCTCCTCGAGCAGCGCCCCGGCGCGATCGAGGGGTTGGATGGGCGACTCACCGATGCCGTGCGCCGTCACCACGGTGCCGAGGCGATCGCTGCCCTCCCGGAAGGCAGCGGCTGGCTGCTGATCGAAATGCCCGGTGAGAATGAAATCGACGCGCTCGATCGCGCACACAAGCTGGTTGCCGCATCCAGCGCGATTTCTTCCTCGATCATCCCGGACGCTGCCGCCGCTCGCCCGCTGTGGCGGGTGCGCGAAGACGGTGTGGGCCTTGCGAGTCGTACCGAGTCGGGCGAGCAGGCCTGGCCGGGGTTTGAGGATGCGGCGGTGCCGCCTGAACGTCTTGGCGACTACTTGCGGGAGTTTGACAAACTCACTGCCCGGCACGGCATCGAAGGCATGCCCTACGGGCACTTCGGTGATGGCTGCATCCACATTCGGCTGTCGATTCCGCTGGAGCGGGACGGGGCGGCGCTGCGCGCATTCATGCTCGACGCTGGCCGGCTCGTGGCCGAATTCGGTGGGTCGATGTCAGGTGAACACGGTGATGGCCGCGCCCGCAGCGAGTTGTTGCCGCTGATGTACTCCGAAAAGGCGATTGCTGCCTTTGGCGATTTGAAGCGATTGTTCGACCCGAAAAACGTGCTGAACCCCGAAGTGCTCGTCGACCCGGCACCGCTCGACGCGGACCTCCGGCGCCCGCAAGCGCTGCCGATTCCGAAGATCCGCGGTGGCTTCGCGTTCGCCGAAGACTCGGGTGACTTCACCAAGGCCGTTCACCGTTGCGTGGGGATGGGGAAGTGCCGTGCCGATAACCGCGATGCCGGTGGCTTCATGTGCCCCAGCTATATGGCGACCAAGGACGAGACCCACTCAACCCGCGGCCGCGCGCGCGTGCTGCAGGAAATGACCAATGGCAAGCTCGTCAAGGACGGCTGGAAATCCCAAGAAGTCGCCGACTCGCTTGACCTTTGCCTGTCCTGCAAAGCCTGCTCGAGCGATTGCCCGGCGGGTGTCGACGTCGCCGCCTATAAGTCGGAGACGCTCTACCGCAAATACAAGGGTCGCCTGCGCCCGATGAATCACTATGTGCTTGGTCAGCTGCCGCGCTGGGAGCCGTTGATGTCGGCGTTCGCGCCGATCGTGAACGGCATGTTCAAAATTGACTGGCTCCGAAAAGCCATCCTGCCGCTCGCCGGTGTGGACAAGCGGCGCACGATTCCACAGATCTCGAGCCGTACCTTCAAGCAAGATCGCAATCGCCTGCTCAAAGAAGGTAAGGCAATCCGACCCGAGTCACCGCGTACCGACCGCGACCGCATTATGGTGTGGGCCGACTCCTTCTCGAACGGCTTCAACCCCGAAATTGACCACGACGTCGTGCGAGTCCTTGAGCGGGTCGGTCTTGAAGTCGTGACCCCGAATAACCAAGTCTGCTGCGGCCTGACCTGGATCTCTACCGGGCAACTCGACGGTGCCCGGGCACGACTATCGCGGCTGATGGATGAATTCGCTCCCGTGGTCGAAGCCGGCATCCCGATCGTCGGGGTTGAACCGAGCTGCACCGCGGTGCTTAAGAGCGACCTGCTGGAACTCTTCCCGGACGACCCACGAGCGCGGAAGATTGCGAACGCCACCTACACACTCGCGGAGGTCCTGAACGGGATGGCCCCAGTGAAGCCGGACCCGACGGTGGAACTGCCGCGCCTGGACGGTGTCGAACTCATCGTGCAACCCCACTGCCACCAGCATGCGGTGATGGGCTTCGCCCCCGACCGTACGCTGCTGAACTCCCTCGGCGCCAAGATCAACCAGCTCTCCGGATGCTGCGGTCTCGCCGGCAACTTCGGCCTTGAAACCGGACACTATGAGACCTCGGTCGCGGTAGCCGAGAACTCCCTGCTGCCGGCTCTACGGGATGCTGGCGACGACGCGATCTTCCTCGCGGACGGTTACTCGTGTCGGACGCAGGCCGATCAGCTCGGTGCTACCGAAGGCAAGCACCTCGCGACCCTGCTGATGGAGCGCTTCGCCCAATAGACCGCACGCTCCGCGCATCGGTTAGGTGAGGCTGCGCATCCTAGAAAATCGCTGATCAAATGGGGATAATAGGGGTATGCAACGCATTGCTGAGGTGCTGAAGCGATATCCCATCGTGGCTGTCACGCTGGGGCTATTGCTCGTGGTTATCGTGCTCGATTTGGCCGGAGCGGGTGGCCCAGCACAGTGGCTCGCGACGGCGTATGTGATTGTCATCATCGCGATGACGGCCTACAGCATGGTCCGCGATGTAATTCGCGGCCACTTCGGGCTCGACATCCTTGCGGTCGTCGCGATGGCCGCAGCGATCGCGACGGGGGAGTACCTTGCCGCAATGATCGTCGTACTCATGCTGACCGGTGGTGAAGCTCTCGAGGACTATGCCGAGCTTCGCGCCCGACGCGACTTGAATGCGCTGCTGGAGCGTGCGCCGCAGTCGGCGCACCGACTCGACCCGGTGCATCCTGATCTGCCGGCGACCGACCTTCCGGTGAATGAAGTGGCCATCGGTGATTTGCTGCTGATCAAGCCTGCCGAGATCGTGCCGGTCGATGGCACGCTCGTTGGCAGCGAAGCCGAATTTGACGAATCGTCGATGACGGGGGAAAGCCTTCCGGTACTGCATCGCGATGGCGACAGAATTTTTTCGGGCACGGTCAATCGCGACCGTGCCGTCACGATGCGCGCGACAGCGGATGCGGCGAACTCGCAATACCAGCAGATCCTCTCGTTGGTGCGCGACGCACAGCAGCAGAAGGCGCCGACCGTGCGCCTCGCGGATCGATATGCGGTGCCATTCACGATCGTGTCGTTGATCATCGCGGCACTCGCGTGGTGGCTGTCGGGGGATCCCGTGCGGTTCGCAGCTGTGCTGGTGCTCGCGACACCGTGTCCGCTGCTGATCGCTGCACCCGTCGCGTTCATCGGTGGAATGAGCGCGGCCGCTCGCGAGGGCATTATCGTGAAGGGCGGAGCGACCCTCGAGGCGCTCGCGAAGAGTCGGAGCGTTGCCTTCGACAAGACGGGGACGCTCTCGCACGGCGAGCCCGAGCTCGTGGCGGTGCAGCCAGCACACGTCGACCTCGATGCGGACCGGCTCCTGCAGTTTGCAGCGTCCGCGGAAGCGCACTCATCACACGTACTGGCCGACGGCGTCATTCGCGCGGCACGGCAGCGTGGCCTCGAATCGCTCCCGGTGTCGGATGCATCCGAGCACGCCACGCAGGGAGTCGAAGCGACCGTAGCCGGTCACCTCGTGCGAGTCGGAAAGTTGTCCTTCATTCGTGAGAACGATGCTGCCGCAACCGCGGCAGAGCTCGATCCCGGCCAAACCGCAGTCATGGTCGCGATCGATGGCAGGTTTGCGGGGTCGCTGATCCTCGCCGATGCACTGCGTAAGAACGCCCCGCAGACCGTGGCTCGGTTACAGGAAATGGGCGTGGAGCGAGTGCTCATGGTCACCGGCGACAACGAGCAGACCGCGCGATCGCTCGCGGGTGAGGCAGGCATCCCCGAGGTGTACGCGAACTTGCGTCCACAAGACAAGGTCGAGATCATCCGTGGGCTCACGGAACGACCGGTCACGATGGTTGGCGACGGCGTGAACGACGCACCCGTGCTCGCGATCGCCGAGGTTGGCATCGCGATGGGGGCCCGGGGATCGACCGCGGCAAGCGAGTCGGCGGATGCGGTGATTCGGCGCGACGACATCGGCCTCGTCGCGCGTGCCCATGAGATCGGCAGGCACACATACCGTGTCGCGCTCTCGGCGATCTGGCTCGGTATTGCACTGTCGCTCGGATTGATGCTTATCGCCGCATTCGGGTTTATCATCCCCGTCGTTGGCGCGCTGCTACAAGAGGTCGTCGACCTCGCTGCGATCCTCTACGCCCTTCGTGCCCGCACCGGCGGTCGAAGCCGAGGGGAGAAGACGGTCACTACACATACGACCCGGTCTGCGCAGCACGCGCAGACCGGGTCGTCGGGGTTCTAGTTCTGCCGAAGGCTAGGCTTGCGAACCCTGCTGAGCTTCCTGCTCAGCGATCTTCTGACGGACTTCCTCCATGTCAACTTCCTTGACCGCCTTGATGACGTCCTCGAGTGCGCGTGCGGGAAGCGCGCCAGCCTGCTGGAACAGCAAGACGCCATCGCGGAAAGCCATCAGAGTCGGGATCGACTGGATGCCGAGGCTCGTCGAAAGCTGCTTGTTTGCTTCGGTGTCGACCTTGGTGAAGGTGACATCCGTGTGCTCTTCACTCGCCTGCTCATATACGGGAGCGAATTGCTTACAAGGCCCGCACCAATCGGCCCAGAAGTCCACGAAGTGGATGCCTTCTCCGGTGACGGTCTCGACAAAGTTGTCTTGGTTCAGGTCAGTGGTTGCCACAATCGGCTCCTCTTGTTGAATGGCGTCATCTCTGCCGCGGCACGCTGGCGCCACGGTAGGTATCGGGTAGAACGGATTTCTCGGCGGCAGTATTCCTGCCACACTGTGAAACCGCTGGTGAACGACTGGGCGTTCCTATCTCGACTCGGGCTTGTCAGGGTCAGCAAACGGGTTATCCGGGGCTTCCACTGCGGGCTCCGAGTCCTCCTCCGAGAGTTCGGTAGCGGCAGCCTCGGGGTTCGCGAACGCCTCATCTGGCACGGTATCAACCGGCGCGGTTTCTTCGCTGATCAGTGCGTCAAAGTCGGTAGCTTTGCCACTGGCAGGCTCGGGAACGCTGGCTTCCGCAGGTTCAGGGATGAGCGCATCCGACCCCGGCAGCGTATCGGCGGCATCCGCGGTCCCGGCCGAATCAGTGAGGTGTGAAGCATCACCCTCGAGCGAGACGACCTCGGTCATCTTGCCTTCGACCTGGTAGTGGTTGTACAGCGCATCCTCTTCCGAAGGAGAGAGGTTCTGATCGATCTCGGTGCGCGGCGCGGAAAGGACAGTCTCCTTGCTGTACGGCACCGTGATGCGTTTGTCCTGGCGCTCGGCATCATCGAGTGGGATGAAGAACTCCTTCATGCCAAACAGGCCAGTCTTCACAGTCACCCAGTTGGGTGCCTGGGTTTGGTCATCGAGATAGACCTGGCCCACGCGGCCGATCTTCTGACCTGCTTGGTCGAAGACTGTGGCTTGGAAGATCCACAGCAGTTCTTCCTCCGCCTCGCGGGCTGCCCGCTCCTCGTCGGTCTCTTCGATCTGGTCCTCGCCAACGACGATGGGAAGCGCCTCGCCGCCATTGGCAGGCACCTCCGTCGCCTCAGGTGGAGTGATGGGGTCAGCCTCGTCCGCATTCGACTGAGAACTCGACGACTCAATCGGGTCTTCGGCGTTCAGGTCACTATCGCGTTCGTTTGGGTCTGCCATGGCTGCATGTCCTCTTGGGTTGATGCGGTTTCGCTGGTGCGAGCTTATACGCCAGCACTGGCCGGAGCCTTGAGCCGCGCCCTAGTCGAGCTTTGGAAGCGGTGGCAACTGCGAATTTCCTGGCTCATCGGGGTTGTTTTGCGTCGATGCAAGGGACGTGGCCGCCGGTTCAGGCTGTGGAGATGCATCCGAGTTCGTCGCCGACTCGTAGGGCTCCGGGGCAACCTCGTGAGGCAGGGCCTGCTTCCGTAGCCGCTTCCAAATCGGTCGGATCACAAAGAACCACAGTGCCGCAAGAATGATGAGCAAGAGCGCCAATCCCGGCAGGGCATACCCAAAGTCAGTGACGAAGTCGTTGAGCGAATCAACGAAGTCATTCCAGCCCTTGACGAGTCCAGCGAAGAAACCGGTGGGTTCATCGATCGGCTGCGGGGTCGCATTCGTGGTCAGGTTCACGTAAACCGTGGACATCGCCACGTCCTCGGAGAGCACCTCGAGTTGCGCCTCGAGGCTTTGCAGCTCGGCTTGCCGCTGCGAGAGCTCCTGCTCAATATCGAGCATGTCTTCCACATTCGTGGCTTGCTCGAGCATCGATTCGAGGGACGCGATGGACGATTGCAGGCTTGAGATGCGTGATTCCAGATCCACCTTGTCGAGCGTGACATCGACCGCAAACGACTCGATCTGGGTGACCTCGCCGAGTTCTTTCAGCTCGGTCAAGAACGCATCATTGTGCTCGGCAGGGACTCGGATCGTCAGATACGCCTCGGGAACCGTGTCGTTGGTGCGCTCAGTGCGTGCTTCGATACGCCCGTCATATTTTGCGACGAGTTGTTCGAGCTTACTGACGCTCCCCGGCACATCCTCGACGCGGACGTCCGCCGAAGTGGTCGTGATGATGTCGCGGTCAGCAACCGTATTGGTATCGGACGGAGCAGCGCCGCCGGCCTCGGATTGCTCCGAATCTTCGGCTGCGCCATCCATCGGGGCTTCGTCGACGAATTCCTCGGAGGGCGCGGAATACTCCTCACTCCGCTCGCCGCGATCGGATTCCGTGCTGCCACCGGCACCTGCGCATCCGGTTAGGAGCGCGAGTGTGGCGAGGCCCGCGACGAGCCCGCCCATGAGTCGTTGAGAAGTCGAGGTGCTCATACCCTCAACTGTGACACGTTGGGTGACTTAGCACATCACCGGGATGGAGAGCAAGGCTCATCCGATTGGATGAAGCGGAGTTAGCCGAACAGGTCAGGGTCTTTACCGCGCCGTTCACCCCGGTCGAGAGTGCGGATCTGGGCGCAGTCTTCGGCGCTGAGCTGGATGCGTGCCGCGGCAAGATTCTCGCGCAGGCGAGCGGGGTGGACGGTCTTGGGAATCGCCACATTGCCAAGCTTGAGGTGCCAGGCGAGAACGATCTGCGCCGGAGTGCATTCGTGCGCGGCGGCGAGGTCGGTCAGTACCGTATTGTCGAGATCCGCGCCGCGGGCGAGCGGCGACCAGGCGACCGTCGCGATGTGGTGCTGCGCGTGGAAGCGGCGCAGTTCCGGTTGCGAAAACGAGGGATGCAGTTCCACCTGATTGCAGGCTGGGGTCTCGCCGGATTCTTCGATCAGTCGGGTGAGGTGGTGTTCTTTGAAGTTCGCCACGCCGATTGAGTGTGCCCGCCCCTCGTCATGGAGACGCTGGAGCGCCTCCCAGGTCTCGAGATAGCGATCCTGTTCGGGCGCGGGCCAGTGAATCAGATAGAGATCAACTTCTTCGAGCCCGAGGTGCTCGAGCGACTCATCGAAGGCACGCAGTGTCTCGTCATAACCGTGGCGGTCTTGCCAAACCTTGGTGGTGATGTATGCATCCTCACGAGGCAAGCCGGATGCGCGGAGTCCCTCACCGAGGCCGATCTCATTCCCGTAGAGAGTTGCGGTATCGAAGTGGCGGTAGCCGATCTCGATCGCGTCTTGTACGAGCGCCGCGGTGTCTTCATTAGGCACCTTGTACAGGCCGAGCCCGAGCTGTGGAATGCGGCGTCCATCACGGAGTTCAATCGCAGGAATTTGAGCGTTCACGACTGGCTACCCTACTCCTCAGAGATTGATTCGCAATTTGGTCTCGGCCTGTTGGCGGTGGACCCTACTCGACCCGGAACCCGTGACGCTGGAGCGCTTCGCGCGAGGCGTCCTTGACGGAATAGGGGATGAGCTTGCCCTGCACCTCGACGTCCTTACGGTGACCGTGGCCGCCGACAAAGATTATGTCCTCGGCATTGGCCAGGGACACCGCCTTATCGATGCCTTCGGCGGAATCTGCGATCTCATAGGACTCGACATCCGGGAATTCCTCGCGCAGCGTCTGCATGAGTGTCGCGCGGATCGCGGCGGGGTCTTCGAAGCGGGGGTTGTAGTCGGTGACGACCACGACATCCGCAAGCGCTGCCGAGCGAGCCATATCGGGCCGCTTGGTGGCGTCGCGGTCCCCGTCGGCGCCGAAGACCATGAACAGTCGCCCCTTGGTGAAACCGCGCAGCGTGGTCAGTACCGCCCGGAAGGAAGCCGGGGTGTGGCCGTAGTCAACGTAGACACGGGGGCCGTTGCCCTCCGGGTTCACCAGCTCGAGTCGGCCGGGTAGGGGAGCGTCAAGCTCGCGCTGCGTGCCGAGCGCCTCGGCAATCTTCTCGAGGTCATAGCCGAGGTCGGTCAGCGCCACCACCGACAGCGCCATGTCGAGCGCGACGAACCAGCCCGGCTGGTTCACCGTTGCCTTGAAGCTACGCCCATCGCGGTGAGTCAACTCAAGCGCGGTGTGTTCCAAATCGAGCTCTTGGGTGGTCAGCTGCCAGTCCGCAGCGGTGTTGGCCTTTGTGGAGACCGTGGTCATCGGGACGGTTGCTTCGCGAGCGAGTTTCTGGCCCCATTCGTCATCGATCACGGTCACGCCACGTGCTGAATGCGCGGGACTAAAGAGGGGCAGTTTTGCGTTGAAATAGTTGTCGAGCGTGCCGTAGTCGTCCAGGTGATCCTGCGAGAGATTCGTGAAGATCGCGACGTCGAAGCGGAGCCCGTCAATTCGATGGTGGGTGATCGCTTGCGCAGAAACTTCAACAGCGGCAGCTTCAACGGCGTCTTCGCGCATACGCGCGACGAGCCCGTGGAGATAGTCGGCCTCTGGGGTGGTCAGTCGACCGCTCTGGCGGGTCTCAACACCCTGGGCGCCGACGCGGCGCTCGACGGTCCCCGAGAGTCCACTCTTGATGCCCATGGCGTTGAAGAGCGCCTGCAACAGATAGGTCGTGGTGGTCTTGCCGTTTGTGCCCGTGACGGCGATGAGCTTTGGGCTGCCTGGGGTGGTGTCGTAGACGGCACTCGCGGCTTGCCCCATGACCTCGCGAGGTGCGGGGTGGATGATCGTCGCAAGTCCCGCTTCGCGGGTGCGTTCGGCACCTGCTTCATCGGTCAGCGCGGCGATGGCACCGGATGCGGCGGCATGGCTAGCGAATTCGGCGCCGTGTGTTTTCTTGCCCGGCAGGGCAACGAAGAGACTTCCGGCGGCTGCGGTGTCGGAGGCGCTAGTTACGCTCGTTACCCGCAGATCAGGGCCCTCGTACTGAGCCCCAAGCCGGTGGGCGAGGTCAGTGAGCGTGATGCCGGTTGGATTGATCGGCTCCGCGAGGTTCTGTGTCATAGGGAGGTGTTCTTTCACATTGGTTTAGGTCAAATGTGCTGCACAAGTATGTCGTAAATCTCTTGAGCAAGTGGTGATCGTCGAGTCGATCAACCGCTGTCCACAACAGACCGGGGAAAACTTGTGGAGTAATTGTGAAATGTAGTGGAAAACGGCTGTGAAACGCCGTATTTCTGTGGACTCACATGTGGAGAACTACACGGTTGTAATACTGCATCTAGTCCTGCTAGCCTCTTGAAGCACAACATCTAGTGGCTCCGGCTTGGTTCGAGCACCACACCGTGTTGAGTTTCACTTCAATTAGTTTCATCTTTCGGAAGGTGCGAATCGCATGTCTATCGCCGTCTACAGCAAGCCCTCCTGTGTACAGTGCACCGCTACCTACCGCGCGCTCGACAAGCAGGGGATCGAGTACGAAGTGTTTGACGTTTCGGTCGACGAAAAGGCGCTCGCCGCGGTGAAGGAACTCGGCTACCTGCAGGCTCCCGTTGTGGTGACTGACAACGACCACTGGTCGGGCTTCCGCCCCGACAAGATCACTGAACTTTCCCAGGCACACAGCGCCTAGTCCGAACGCTGAGTTCGGAGTGCGTGGCACCGAGCGAGTGCCCGGCCACGCACACCCCGGGTCTTCGGACCCGGGCTACATTTATATACCCGAGCGAGTGGCACAGGCTGTCCCGCTCGGTACGAAATAAGAGGGTGAGATCTCAAGTGACGCAGCTCATTTACTTTTCGAGCGTGTCCGGTAACACTCATCGCTTTATCGAGAAGCTCGGCCGTGAGGCTCGGCGCATCCCGCTCTATACCCAAGAAGAGACGATCCTCGCGGATGAACCCTTCGTGCTCGTACTGCCAACATACGGTGGCGGTCACGGGCGGGGAGCCGTACCGAAACAGGTCATCAAATTTTTGAATGTACCTGAGAACCGGGCTTTGATACGCGGTGTCATCGTAGGTGGCAACACCAACTTCGGAATCGCATATGGGCTCGCCGGAGACGTGGTCGCACGCAAGTGCAATGTTCCCGTGCTCTATAAATTTGAAGTCTTCGGCACTCCCGACGACGTCGACAAGGTAAACAAAGGATTGGACCAGTTTTGGCAACAGCAACCGACTCCCACGGCAGCGTAATCGTGGAGCACAAGAAGGGTCAGAGCTCGGGCCTGGACTATCACGCGCTCAACGCGATGCTCAACCTCTACGACGATGAGGGGCGCATTCAGTTCGATAAGGACCGTGAGGCGGCTCGCGAGTACTTCCTCCAGCACGTCAACCAGAACACCGTCTTCTTCCACGACTTGGAAGAGCGCCTGACCTACCTCATCGACAACGAATACTACGAGCGCGAGGTTATCGAGCAGTACTCGATCGAGTTCATCGGTCAGCTGCGCGACCGCGCCTATAAGGCGAAGTTCCGCTTCCCGACCTTCCTCGGCGCTTTCAAGTTCTACACTTCCTACGCGCTGAAGACCTTCGACGGCAAGCGCTACCTCGAGCGGTTCGAAGACCGCGTGCTGATGGTCGCGCTCGGCCTCGCACAGGGGGATGAGCAGCTCGCCACCGCGCTCGTCGATGAGATGGTCTCGGGTCGCTTCCAGCCCGCAACCCCCACCTTCCTGAACGTCGGCAAGAAGCAGCGCGGTGAGTTCGTCAGCTGCTTCCTGCTGCGCATCGAAGACAACATGGAGTCGATCGGCCGCTCGATCAACTCGGCGCTGCAGCTGTCCAAGCGCGGTGGCGGCGTGGCCTTCAGCCTCACCAACGTGCGTGAGGCGGGTGCACCGATCAAGCAGATCGAGAACCAGTCCTCGGGCATCATCCCGATCATGAAGCTTCTGGAGGACTCCTTTAGCTACGCCAACCAGCTCGGTGCCCGCCAGGGTGCCGGCGCGGTGTACCTCAGCGCGCACCACCCCGACATCATGCGCTTCCTCGACACCAAGCGTGAGAACGCTGACGAGAAGATCCGCATCAAGACGCTCTCACTCGGTGTGGTGGTGCCGGACATCACCTTCGAGCTCGCGAAGAAGAAGGAACCGATGTACCTCTTCTCGCCGTATGACGTGGAACGCGTCTATGGCAAGCCCTTCGGTGACATCTCGGTGTCCGAGAAGTACTACGAGATGGTCGATGATGCCCGCATCCGCAAGACCAAGATTGACGCGCGGGAATTCTTCCAGACGCTCGCCGAGATTCAGTTCGAGTCCGGCTACCCGTACATCATGTACGAGGACACCGTGAACCGTGCGAACCCGATCGAGGGTCGCATCAACATGTCGAACCTCTGCTCCGAGATCCTGCAGGTCAACAGCCCCTCGACCTACAACGCCGACCTCTCCTATGACGAGATCGGTGACGACATCTCCTGCAACCTCGGTTCCATGAACATTGCGCTCGCGATGGACTCGGCCGACCTCGGAAAGGCGATTGAAACCGCGATCCGCGGCCTCACCGCCGTGAGTGACATGTCGAGCATTGACTCGGTGCCGTCCATCCGTCAGGGGAACAGTGCATCCCACGCCATCGGCCTCGGCCAGATGAACCTGCACGGCTACCTCGGTCGCGAGCGGGTGCACTACGGCTCCGAAGAGGGCCTCGACTTCACGAACATCTACTTCTACACCGTCGTCTATCACGCGATCCGCGCATCCATGAGCCTCGCCCGCGAGCGCGGCCAGCGCTTCGGTGGCTTCGAGAACTCGAAGTACGCATCCGGCGAATTCTTCGACAAATACACCGAGCAGGAATGGCTGCCGAAGACCGAGCGCGTGCGTGAGCTATTCGCCGACCACCACATCCCAACCCAGGATGACTGGCGTGCGCTCAAGGCGGATGTGCAGCAGTACGGCATGTACAACCGCAACCTGCAGGCCGTGCCGCCGACCGGTTCGATCTCGTACATCAACAACTCGACGTCGTCGATTCACCCGATCGCGTCGAAGGTGGAGATCCGCAAGGAAGGCAAGATCGGCCGCGTCTACTACCCGGCGCCGTTCATGAACAATGACAACCTCGAATACTTCGAGGATGCGTACGAGATCGGCTACGAGAAGATCATCGACACGTACGCCGAGGCGACCCAGCACGTCGACCAGGGCCTGTCGCTCACGCTGTTCTTCAAGGACACCGCAACGACGCGTGACATTAACAAGGCGCAGATCTACGCGTGGCGTAAGGGCATCAAGACGCTGTACTACATTCGACTGCGTCAGCTTGCGCTTGAAGGAACTGAAATCGAGGGTTGCGTCAGCTGCATGCTGTAACCCACTGGCCGCGGCGTCGCGAATCTCGTGACGCCGCGGTTGTGTGTAACGAAGTGAGAAGAATAAGAAGGGGAGCGAACCGCTCATGATGACCGAGCAGTCGAAGCGTGATCCGCACGTCGACCACATTGAGGCGATCAACTGGAACCGCATCGACGACGATAAAGATCTCGAGATCTGGAACCGACTGACGAATAACTTCTGGCTGCCCGAAAAGGTGCCCCTGTCGAACGACATCCAGTCGTGGAACACGCTCACCGAAGAAGAGCAGACCGTCACCATGCGCGTGTTCGCGGGGCTCACTCTGCTCGACACGATTCAGGGCACGGTCGGCGCGGTCACCATGATTCCCGATGCGACCACCCTCCACGAGGAGGCCGTGCTCACGAACATTGCGTTCATGGAGTCGGTGCACGCCAAGAGCTATTCCTCGATCTTCTCGACGCTCGCGAACACGCAGCAGATCGATGACGTATTCCGCTGGGCTCGGGAGCACCCGAACCTGCAGAAGAAGGCGCAGATCATCGTTGACTACTACAACGGTGAAGACCCGCTTAAGCGCAAGGTCGCGTCGACCATCCTCGAGTCCTTCCTCTTCTACTCGGGCTTCTACCTGCCGATGTACTGGTCGGCACACGCGAAGCTCACGAACACCGCTGACCTCATCCGCCTGATCATCCGCGATGAGGCCGTGCACGGTTACTACATCGGCTACAAGTATCAGCGCGAGCTCGCGAAGATTACCGATGAAGATCGCAAGCAGGAGCTCAAGGACTGGACCTTCTCGCTGCTCTACGACCTCTACGAGAATGAGGTCGCGTTCACGCACGACCTCTACGACGGTGTCGGTTGGTCGGAGGACGTCAAGAAGTTCCTCCACTACAACGCGAACAAGGCGATGATGAACCTCGGTTACGAGCCGATGTTCCCCTCGAGCGTGACGGACGTGAACCCGTCGATCCTCGCGGCGCTCTCGCCGGGGTCGGACGAGAACCACGACTTCTTCTCGGGCTCGGGCTCGTCGTATGTGATCGGCGTGGCCGAGAACACCGAGGACGAGGACTGGGACTTCTAGAAGTTTTTTGAAGCGCCCCGGCTGAAAAGCCTGGTCAGAGGCCCGGATCCGCGAAATCTCGCGGGTTCGGGCCTTGTTCATGCTCTCTGTTCGACGACAGAGGAGGACAGAAATGACCAGGAACACCCATTCGGAGTGGCACGCGGATGGCACGCGTGCACCTTCCCCGCGGAAGCGAGGGAGCCTACCCACCAAAATTTGGGTTCGGCAGGGCGCCGAGTCCGTGCCACTCCGTGCCACAGGAAGCACCGCTAACCCCATGAGATCCGCGGAATCATGCGGATACTCGCCGATGCGCGGAGTGAGTGGCACGGAGTGGCACGAGCGTCCATTCGCGTCCATCCGAGTACACGGGAGGGCATCATGAGTGCGACGAAGAGGGAATCGTGGGGGAGCCTGCGCAAGTTGCCCTCCGGTCGTTGGCAGGCCCGGTACCCGGGCCCAGATGGCGAGACCTACACGGCGAGAACCGACGACGATAAGTCGCTTACATTTCTCACCAAGACGGACGCCCGCCGATGGCTTGCGGCGGTGCATACGAAGATTTCGCTCGGACAGTGGGAGCCACCGGCGGTCGTGGCGGCACGAAACCGCGCTGACGCGGAGCAGGAAAAAGCGCGCTCCATGGGCTTCGAGGAGTACTCGAAGCGTTGGCTGCAGATGATCAGAACCGAACCGAACCGCAGCGGCAAGATGCGAGCCGCTGGAACTGTTCGCTCCTACGCGGGCAAAGTGACGGGGTATCTCGTGCCGGAATTTGGCGATACTCCTTTGAAGGAGATTGATGCCGATCGCATTCGCGAGATGACAGATCGGCTCGATCAGATTCCGGCACCGTTGAATCCGAAGTCGAAGTTCAACGGAATCACGAGACCGGTACTGATCGTGCTCATGATGATCCTGCGTCAAGCCGCCCGAGATGGCGTCATCCCCGCGGCACCGAACGTCTCGATCCCGCGCCAGGAGTCCGTCCGTTACGACGCCGACCACGACGAAAGCGAAGACGTCATTACGCCGGTACAGGTCGAAGCCCTGTACGAGGCAGTGCCGAACCAGTGGGCAATCATGGTGCAGCTTGCTGCATGGTGCCAACTCCGACGGGGCGAGTGTTTGGGCGTGCAACGCCGAGACATCGAATGGCATGACGATGGCAGCGCAACATTGCACGTGCGCCGCCAGCTCAACGCCAACACCGGCGACTATACGGAGCTGAAAAGTGAGGCGGGCAAGCGTTCGTTGAGCGTTCCGAAACTCATGATTCGTCGTTTGAAGGAACACTTCAACGAATACGTCGCTCCGGAGGCCAAAGCTCCCGTGATCCCATCGAGCCCGCGGGGCAGCGTGCCGCTTTCGAACACTCGCTGGGGGTACATCTGGGCTGACGCACGTGAGCGCGTTCCAAACCTGCCGCATCGCTTCCGGTTCCATGACCTCCGGCACACGGGCTTGACGCTCTTCGCGCAGGAGGGAGCAACTCTCGCGGAGCTGATGCGACGCGGCGGCCACGCTGACATCCATATCGCGCTCCGATACCAGCACGCCACGATGAGTCGAGATCGGGAGTTGGCGGATCGCATGAGTGTACGTGTCGCCGCGACGATCGCCGAGGCACCAAGCGAGGGCGAGACATCGCAACCGGACAGCGCTGGACACCTGTGAAGCAAAGGTAGTCAGCTCACAGAAGGGCCGCATGATGATCGCTCGACAGTCGCAGGAACTCCAGGACTCTGTGCTGGTTTCACTCGCAGTGGCAGCAGAGAGCTTGGGTGTCTCGGTCAAGACCCTTCGGCGCCGGATCTCTGATGGAACCGTGCGCGGCTACCGTGTCGGTCGGCTCATCCGCGTCGACCTTGATGAAGTGCGAAATGCCTTGGTCGTGGAGATTCCCACAGCGAGGTAGCCGCTACAACGCGCGGCTCGTTGGAGATTGTGATCGAGACGCTCCCGGGCGGACCGAGTTCCGACTGGGAGCGTCTTCGGTGTCCAGGGCGCGCATCACGTCCGACGCGCGGACAATGACTTCAGCACCGCCGTCTTGCAACAGATGATTCGTGCCGGAGCTGGCAGCGCTCGTGATGGGGCCGGGCACTGCACCAACGATTCGGCCGAGTGCGTTGGCCTCATGAGCAGTATGAAGCGCACCGGACCGAAACCCTGCTTCAACAACGACCGTGGCTCCGGATAGTGCTGCGAGGATGCGAGAACGATCCAGAAATCGCTGCCGGGTTGGTGCGACGCGGGGTGGCGCCTCAGAAAGCACCAGACCAGCACGTGCGACCGAGGCCACCAGTTCACTGTGCCCCGCGGGGTAGGGGCGGTCGATCCCGGAAGCGAGCACTGCGATGGTGTTGCCCCCTTCGGCAAGCGCGGCACGGTGTACTGATCCTTCGATTCCGTATGCCGCGCCAGCGACCAGCGTCTTGCCGTTTCGGACCAGCTCACCGGCGAGGTCCTCGGTGATGTGCGTGCCATACGCTGTGGCTGCTCTCGCACCAGTGACGGTGACGAATCGTGAGAGTGTGTTGCCGAGTAGATCTGTACGCCCGCGCGCCCACAGCGCATACGGGGCACGATCTCCGAGGTCGGCTATCCCAGTCGGCCAATCTGGATCGCTCGGGATCAGCACCCGGTAATTCTCGTTGCTGAGTGTCTGTGGGGCAAGATAATCCACACCGGCTCGGGGACGCATACGATCTCGCCAAACGGCCGATTCGACCGCATCCATTCCTGGCACTGTGATGTCGCGCTCGATGAGAGTGATTGCCTCAACGGCGCCGACGTTGTTTATAAGCGCACCGGTCGAGATGTCGCCCGGTGTACCGATCACGGCCAAAAGCTGGCGAGCCGTTCTTTCGTCCTTGGCGAGGGCAGTGAGCGTTGGCATGGGAAGCCTCCTTGGCTATGTATCGCTCAGGAGGTGCGCGGGAGCTGCCCTTTCGCCAATCGGAATGTCGGCGTACCCTGGAGGTTGAAGCAGGTTCTCAACTCTGCGGGCCCTCCGTGGCGGCCCTTTTGGGCGTTCGATCACACGCTGCTTCCTCGACGGAGAACGACGTGTGACGAGAGGCCCATCATGATTCGCCCACTCTTGGCGATCACGAGCTTCATTTACTCGCTCCTGCAGCGCTACGCCCCGAGCAACATCGTGCTCCGGTGGATCCGGAGTCGGCGTGGGTTGAAGTGGGGAGTGCCTGCCATGCTCCTCGCCCTGCCATACCTCGGCTTTGCGTTTTGGTGCTCATCTGTGGCAGCTGGTGGCGGCCCAGGATGGCTGAATCTCCTTGTCCTTCTCAGCCTGTGGAATGCGATGAAATTCATCATGTTTGGACCCATTAGCCTGATCATCTTGTGTCGCGTGCGTGCAAAGGAACTCGATGAACGGCGTGACGGCGAGAAAGTGTCCGAGCTGGCCCTGAACTGATTCCGACCGACCGCGACAGCGGCGCCGATAGTGCGGCCGAATCAGACCGATCAAGCCTCCGGAGCCGCTGTCGGCACCCGATTCGTTGGTGCCGTATGAGTGTGGGGTAGAATTGACGGTATGCATTTGTACTTCCTGTGATGGTTGAGTAGGCCTACCGTGCTCGTTGAGTAGCTCCGAGCTTGCGGCGGCCGCTTGTTCTGGCCCCATGGAGGGTCGCCGTCATTCGCGTACCCGCTTGCTGTTCGGCTTGTCGTGGTGCGCCTTGCTGAAGGATTTGAATGCTTACCCCTACTAACCGTCATCCGGCGCGCCATCGCGCGCAGCTCACCGCTTCCGACGTCTCCGTAATGCGAGGCGTAACCCCGGTGCTCAACCATGTCGATCTTGTCGTCACTCCCGCGTCCCGTGTGGCGATCGTCGGAGAGAACGGGCGCGGAAAGACCACACTTCTGCACGCGCTCGCGGGCACGCTGGTACCTGATAGTGGAACGATCCAGCGCATCGGCACGCTCGGGCTCGCTGAACAAGAGATGGACTCCACCGACAACCGAACCGTTGGGCAGGCCGTCGCGGAGGCCATCGCCGAACCGCTCGCAGCGCTGGCCACACTCGACGACGCCGCTGCCGCTCTCGCGGAAGGGAGTAGCGAGGCCGCAGAGCAGTACGCTGCGGCCTTGGAAGATGCGGAAGCGCTCGACGCTTGGGATGCCGAGCGCCGGGTACAAATCGCGCTCGAAGCACTCGACGTCGAAACCGACATGACGCGGTTGCTCGCTGATCTGTCTGTGGGGCAGCGATATCGAGTGCGGTTGGCCTGCCTGTTGGGGGCTGAAGATGATTTCTTACTGCTGGACGAGCCCACCAATCACCTCGACCGCAGCGGACTTGATTTCTTGACCATGCAACTCCGCACGCGCAACGGTGGTGTCGTCATCGTCAGCCACGATCGCGCGCTGCTCTCTGACATTGCGGAGACGGTGGTCGACCTCGATCCGACACCTGATGATCGCCCCCGCATCTACGGCAACGGGTACGCGGGATACCGAGAAGGGCGCCTGGCCGAGCGGGAACGCTGGGAGCAGGAGTACGAGCGTCAGCAGCAGGAGCAAGCGCGGCTGCAGGAGAGTCTCAGCGCTGCGCAGAATCGGCTGGTGTCGGGGTGGCGACCGGAGAAGGGGTCACCGAAGCACGGCCGCGCGACGCGCGCGGGCGGGCTAGTGCAGAGCGTGCACCGACGCCAGGAAGCGCTCGAAGCACACGCGGTGACGGTGCCAGAACCACCGCAACTGTTCCAGTTCCCCGACCTGCCCACACGAAAAGGGGCGGTGCTGCTAAACGTCGACAACGTGAGCTTTGCCGGGAGGTTAGCGCAGCCGGTGTCGTTCGAACTCTCGCACCGCGGCAGGCTCGTGATCACCGGCTCGAACGGGGCCGGAAAGTCGACGCTCCTGAGTATCGCGGCGGGCGAACTACTGCCAGACACGGGAACAGTGCGGACATCCCGTGGCACCCGTTTGGGTTTTCTTCGTCAGGAGACGATGCTGCCGCCGGATCGCCGGGCGAATGAGATATACGCCCGTCACCTCGACGAACTCGTCGGTCAAGGAACGCTGCAGTCATCTGAGACGGTCGGTCTCGGTCAACTTGGACTGCTGCGATCGCGCGAGGCAGGCAAACGAGTGGGTGAACTGTCGATGGGTCAACAACGACGCCTCGATCTGGCGCTCGTACTCGCGGCACGCCCGCACGTGCTACTGCTAGACGAACCCACCAACCACCTCTCCATCGCGCTCGTTGACGAACTCACCGAGGCACTCGGGGCTACCCAAGCGGCCGTCGTACTGTCGACCCACGACCGGCAACTCCTGCGCGATGTCGCCCAATGGCCTCATATTCATCTGATGGCGATGGCTGAAGGCGAGGCGCTGGTATGAGCAACACCATCAAGCTCCGCGCACTCCGCCCATTGGCATCAGGTGATTACCGTCTCCTGTTTGCCGCCGTCGGCATCGAGGTATTCGGGACCGGTATGTGGACGATCGTCATGGTCTTCCAAGTACTCGCACTCGATGACAGCCCACTTGCCTTGTCGGCGGTCGCAACCGGAATGAGTCTTGGCCTGTTCTCCTTCTCCGTTCTCGGTGGGGTTGTCGCCGACCGGTTCTCCAAACGGCGGATTCTCATCACAGTGCAGGGCTCAACGGCCGCGATCATGACCGCCGTGGCGGTCCTGTCGCTCACCGGTAATATCGAACTTTGGCACGTCGCCGCAGTCTCGTTCGCGATGGCTGCCGGGAGCGCCTTTTTCTACCCTGCGTACAGTGCTTACCTACCTGTGGTCCTTCCGCCGGAGCAGCTCCTGGCCGCGAATGGGCTCGAAGGGGCGCTCCGTCCATCGATGGGGCAAGGGCTGGGCCCGGCCCTCGGTGGAGTCATCGTCGGTATATTCTTCCCCGCTATCGGAGCGGTCATCGTCGCGGCTTCGTACGCGATTGCTTTCGTCATCACCTTGTTTCTTAGCCGTCGTGACGAACACACTGAGCCCACTTCTCCCGAGGATCGCCCGAGCGTCTGGGGTGACCTTCGTGCGGGGGTTGCCTACGTGGCTCGTACACGCTGGTTGCTTTGGACGCTGATCTTCGGGTCGTCGCTTGCGCTCATTGTCCAAGGCCCGATCGAAGTTCTCCTCCCGTTCCTCACCCGCGACCGATTCGAGGATGCTGAAGCTACTTTCGGGTTTCTTCTGGCCGCATATGGGATAGGTGGGGCTGTCGGTTCGCTGATCGTGTCGTCGTTGAAGCTTCCACGTCGGTACTTGACGTTTATGATCCTGTGCTGGGGTGGAGGAACACTACCTCTTGTGGTCATTGGCGTTGCCGACAATTTGATCCTCATGCTCTCCGCGCTCTTTGTCGCCCGAAGTCGCAGAACCCGCACCTGATCATCCACCAGCGCTCCGCGCCCAGGCTGATGGCCGCCAGCCGGACCTATCCCTGGCAGCAGGTCGGTATCCGCCCGCAGGCTCTCCGCGAAGATCGCATCCTCGCCGAAGCTCACGCCACCCGCGGCGACGCGAGACGGATCAGCGACCTCTTCGGTCTTAGCATCGAAGGCACCAACCGCTACATCGATACCCTCGAACATCCCGACCTCACAGCCAGCGACGATCACACACCCTCCGACCCAGACCTGGGCTCGCAAGCGAACACTGGGCAAACACTCCCGCTCACCCCGCGTTCCAACTTGCACCTTGATTCGAGGAACATCAATATAGAATTATGTCGAATCAAGGAGTGACGGAGGCAGCGCCCGCCGCGCGGAAGCTGTCGACGCTGGATCGGTGGCTGCCCGCATGGATCGGGACCGCGATGCTCGTAGGGCTCTTGCTGGGCCGCTTCATCCCTGGCGTCTCGGAGCTGCTGGCCCGTATGGAGGTGGGCGGGGTCTCGGTGCCGATCGGCCTGGGGCTGCTGGTGATGATGTACCCGGTGCTCGCGAAGGTCCGCTACGACTAGGTCGCCGCCGTCACCGGCGACAAGCGCCTCCTCGTCTCCTCGCTGCTGCTGAACTGGATCGCAGGCCCGGCGGTGATGTTCGCTCTCGCGTGGCTGTTCCTGCCCGATCTGCCCGAGTACCGGACGGGGCTGATCATCGTGGGTCTCGCCCGGTGCATCGCGATGGTCGTGATCTGGAACGACCTCGCCTGCGGTGACCGGGAGGCGACGGCGGTGCTGGTGGCGATCAACTCGGTGTTCCAGGTCGTGATGTTCTCGGTGCTCGGCTGGTTCTACCTCACGATCCTTCCCGCCTGGCTCGGCCTGGACACCCAAGGGCTGGATGTGTCGATGGGGCAGATCGCCCTGAACGTGCTCATCTTCCTCGGCATACCCCTGGTCGCGGGGTTCGCTTCCCGCTGGGTCGGCGAGAAGCGCCGCGGACGTGCCTGGTACCAGGAGACGTTCCTGCCGAGGGTGGGGCCGTGGGCGCTGTATGGGCTGCTGTTCACGATCGTGCTGCTGTTCGCGCTGCAGGGCGACCAGATCGCGGATCGGCCGTGGGATGTGGCGCGGATCGCGCTGCCCTTGCTCATCTACTTCGCGCTCATGTGGTTCACGGGCCTCCTGCTCGGCAAACGCCTAGGCCTTGGGTATGCCCGCTCGACCACGCTCGCGTTCACCGCGGCCGGGAACAACTTCGAGCTCGCGATCGCGGTCGCGATCGGCACCTTCGGGGCGACCTCCGGGCAAGCCCTCGCGGGTGTCGTCGGCCCGCTCATCGAGGTGCCGGTCCTTGTCGGCCTCGTCTATGTCTCGCTCTGGGCTGCCCGCGCCTGGTTCCACACCGACCCCTACCAAGGAGCCGCATCATGACCACCACGCTCGAAACCGACGCCTGCGCGCCGACAACTACGCACGCCATCGGCACCGAGGCGGCCGCGACGGTCGCCGAGGCGTTGAAGTCGCTGTCTGACCCGCTGCGGTTGCGGATGCTCTCGGCGATCGCGACCGACCCGCGCGGCGAGTGCTGCGTCTGCGACCTCGCAGCACTCGCCGACGTGTCGCAGCCCACGATCTCGCATCACCTGAAGGTGCTCAAGGCGACGGGGATGCTGCTGTCGGAGCGGCGCGGCACCTGGGTGTACTACCGGATCGCTCCCGCCCGGCGCGGTGCGGTGACGGCGCTGCTGGACGCGTTCGCGCCCGCCGCGACCCTCGACACCAGCGAAGACGACGCGGCCGAGCGTGCGGAAGCGCTGCGCACGATGGACGGCCGCGTGACCCGCCTCGCCGACGAACTCGCCGACGAACTGACCGGCCTGAACCGCGACCTCGTGACCGCGATCGTCAGAGAATCCTACGCCGGGCTCGTCCGGTCGGCGAAACTCACCCAGCACATGATCCCCCTCACCGAGCGGTTCGCCAGGCAGCGCCTCGCCGACCTCACCCGCGACCGTCAAGCCGGGGTGCCGCAGGTGCTGTTCGTGTGCGTGCAGAACGCGGGCCGCTCCCAGCTCGCCGCCGCCCTCGTGAACCAACTCGCCGACGGCAAAGTCATCGCCCGCTCCGCAGGCTCCACCCCAGCCGCGGACGTGCACCCGCACGTCCGGTCGCTCATCACCCAGATCGAGGGCGAGCGGCAGGCGGAGTCGGCGTTCCCGAAGCCACTCACCGACGATGCCGTGCGCGCCGCCGACGTGGTCGTGACGATGGGCTGCGGGGATGTGTGCCCGATCATCCCCGGCGTCCGCTACGAAGACTGGGCCGTGGGCGACCCCGCCCTCGCCTCCCCGGAAGGCGTCGCCGCGATCCGCGACGATATCGAGGGCCGCGTCCGTGGCCTCATCGACACCCTCCTCACCGACTGAACCACCGAGAAAGAGCAAGCAGAAGATGACCGATCAGAAACCGTCCGTGCTGTTCGTGTGCGTACATAACGCGGGCCGCTCCCAGATGGCCGCAGGCTGGCTCCGCCACCTCGCCGGAGACCGCATCGAGGTGCGCTCGGCAGGGTCGATGCCCGCCGAGCAGATCAACCCGGTCGCCGTCGCAGCGATGCACGAAGTCGGGATCGACATCACCGCCGAGCAGCCAAAGATCCTCACGACCGACGCCGTGCAGGACTCGGATGTGGTGGTCACGATGGGCTGCGGGGATGCCTGCCCGTTCTTCCCCGGCACACGGTACGAGGACTGGAAGCTCGACGACCCCGCAGGTCAAGGCATCGACGCCGTGCGGCTGATCCGCGACGAGATCAAGGCCCGTGTCGAAGCGCTCATCACCGAACTGCTGGGCTCACCCGAACCCGGACGGCCGGAGGGCGGGAACCGTTGAACGGTTCCCGCCCTCCTCACCGGTGTCCTCGGGTCATGGCTCTCGGCTGGGGGCCGTGCCGAGCGTGACGAGTTGCGGGGCCCCGCAGCAGCCGCCCGCCGCAGGCTCGGGTACATCGAAGAGCCCGGAACCGCCACACACGCCCGTATCGGGCAGGGCGAGGTCCACGCGGGCGGCGGCCTCCTCATCACCCGCGATCGCAGCAGTGATGGAGCGCACCTGCTCGTAGCCGGTCATCGCGAGGAATGTGGGCGCACGGCCGTAGGACTTCGCCCCCAGGATGAAGAACCTCGGCTCCGGATGGGCGAGTTCCGCCGCCCCGGTCGCCCGCACCGAACCGCAGGAATGGAGGTTCGGATCAACCTCACTGGCGACCCGCACCGGGGCTTGCAGTCGGTGATCCAACTCGAGCCGGATCTCCGACAGGAACGACAGATCGGGCCTGAACCCCGTCAACACGAGCACTCGATCCGCCGGGTCGAGCATCCGCCCATCCTCGGCAGTGACGACCGCGCGACCATCGCCGGTGAGGGGGATGGCGTCGGTACGGAAGCCAGTGACGCTTCCGTGTGAGCGTAGGCATTCAGCGCGTGCCTGCTTTTCTCGGAATGAGTACGGCCTTTCGGTTGCAGCCATGCATCGCGGCAGCATCCGCCCGGGTGGCACGACGAAATCCAGCACGAACGATGACAACCCGGCGTCGCCCCGTTCGGTATGTCGATGTGCATCCACTTACTCATGCCGCGACCGAGTACTGATGATCTGCCCGTCGTTCGGGTGTACTCGGCCGCGGCAACAGGACCGTCGCGTAATCGCGCGCGGCCCGGGTTGATTCGATTCGTCTTCTGACTCAATGGGTCAGGGCGGATTCGCGTTTCGTCGGTTGGAGTGGTGCCAGCTTCTCTGGGTCCAGCTCATAACGACGGAGCAGTTGAGCGTTCAGAGCGACGATGATCGTGGAGAGCGACATCAGCACGGCGGCTGCGGCCGGTGGGAGCGTGAATCCGATCGGCGCGAGCACACCCGCGGCCAGCGGCACAGAGATCACGTTGTAGGCGGTTGCCCACACCAGGTTTTGCACCATCTTCCGGTAGGAGGCGTGTGAAAGCTCGATAGCACTCAACACGGCGCGCGGGTCGCTCGACACCAGGACGATGCCTGCCGACTCGATCGCGACGTCGGTACCCGCACCGATCGCGACACCCACATCCGCGCGGGCAAGAGCGGGTGCATCGTTCACGCCGTCGCCAACCATCGCAACCTTGTAACCGCGGTTCTGCAACTCGGCGACCTTGTCGGACTTGTCGCCGGGCAGAACGCCCGCGAAGACTTCATCGATGCCGAGGTCAGCTGCAACCGCATCCGCCACCTGCTGGGCGTCGCCGGTGATCATGCCCACGCGGATACCGCGTCGATGCAGTTCATCGATGGCAGCGCGAGACTCGGGACGAATCACATCTTGCAGGGCGAATGCACCTTCGATGCGACCGTCGATGACCGGGAAGAGGACGCTCGATCCAAGCGACTCCCATTCGGAGACCTTCGCCTGAATGCCCTCAGGGATAGACAAACGAAGTGAGTCGAGCAGGCGCGGTCCACCAACCCGCACTTCGACGCCGTCCACTGTTGCTGTGACGCCGACGCCCGGCTCGGAACGGAACGCCTCCACTGATGGCATGGCCGATCCGGCTGCGTGTTGCCGCGCCCATGCGCCGATGGCGCGGGCGACCGGGTGCTCGCTGGGGGATTCTGCGGCGGCAGCCAGCCGGAAGACGCGCTGCGGGTCGGCGCCCGGGACGACGGTTGCCGCCGTGACCGCGTGGCGACCCTCGGTGAGGGTTCCGGTCTTGTCGAACATGACGACGTCGACGCTGCGCATGCGCTCAAGCGCCAGACGGTCTTTGACGAGAACGCCAGCGCGAGCGGCGCGCTCGGTTGCGATGGAGATCACGAGCGGGATGGCAAGACCCAGGGCGTGCGGGCACGCGATGATCAGCACCGTCACGGCGCGTGTGATGGCATCGGCGGGGCTACCGACGATGAGCCACACGATCACCGTGATGATGGCCGCGGTGACGGCGAAGTAGAACAGCAAGGCTGCTGCACGGTCGGCGAGTGCCTGCGCGCGGGTGGACGATGCCTGCGCATCCGCGACCAGGCGACGAATGCCAGCCAGCGCGGTGTTCTCGCCGACGGCGGTCACACGAACCTGGATTGCGGAGTCGGTGGCGATGGTGCCCGCGGTGACCGCGTCTCCAGCGGTGCGGGTGACGGTCGTTGATTCACCGGTAACCATGGACTCATCCATGTCGGCGAACCCAGTTTCTACAGTGCCGTCGGCTGGCACGCGCCCTCCGGCTCGAACGAGGACGAGGTCACCCGTTGCGACATCGGTGCTCGGTACTTGCTCCACGGTTCCGTCTTCGCGGATCAGCTCGGCGGTATCGGGCAGCAACGCAGCAAGGGCATCCAGGGCGCTTGATGCCCCACCGAGCGCGCGCATTTCCAGCCAGTGCCCGAGGAGCATGATGACCACGAGCAGGGCGAGTTCCCACCAGAAGTCGAGGTCAAGCCCAGCGCCCAGCGACGTGGCCCAGGATGCGAGGAACGCGACGGTGATGGCCATCGCGATCAGCAGCATCATGCCTGGTTGCCGAAGCCGGATCTCTCGGAGCGCGCCCTTCAAGAACGGCATGCCGCCGTAGAAGAAGATGACCGTGCCAAGGACCGGGGCGATCCATGTCGTCCAGCCGGTTTCGGGTATGTGGTAGCCGAAGATCATCGCGACCATCGGACTGAAGATGACCACCGGAATCGACAGCACAAGCGTCACCCAGAACCGGTTGCGGAACATCGCGACGCTGTGTCCGGCATGCGCGCCCGGGTCGTGATCTGCGTGGGCGTCGTGGTTCGCTGCCCCGTGGGCATGGCCCGCATGAGCGTCGTGGGCGGCATGCTGATCCGCACGCGCGTCGGTAGAGGTTTCGGCGTGCGCGTGGTGATCAGGATGCGTCTGTGCCTGGTGATGGTTGTGGTGGGCGGATGCGTTGTCCCTAGTTGGCGTCTCAGGCGGGTGATCGCCGTGACCTCCCGAGTGGTCGTGGTGCTCATGGGCTGGATCTCGATGCATGGTGAAGTCCTGTCTATAGGCGGGTGCGTCGGGCTCGATGCCCCGCTGTTGTCGGGTGGGAGTCGCCGTGTCTCATCGGGCGGCTCCCGAAAATCACGTGAGTTGGAGCGTGGTGATGCATGTCGCGGCGTCGTTCGCGGTCGAGAACGGGGTTTCGCCGGTCTTCCCGTCGTACGTCACCTCGATCGTCCCGCTCAGGTTGCGGGGGAGCCAGAACCCAGCGAACCCGTTGTCGAACGTGGTCGTGGTTTCTTCGAGAATCACGTTGCCAGTCGCATCGTCGATGAACCGCACCTCGATTTGCTGCGCAGAGAGTTCTCCTCGGCAGGTCGTGAGGCTGTGGTAGAAGCACTCGTGTGTTTGCGAAACGAAGGGGGCAACCGAGACATAGGTCACGTCATCCGGCATGTCCAGGGAGACTTCGGTGACGTTGTCCGTCAGGACGAGGGCATCGGGCTGCACGGATGCAATTAAGTCGGCAGGCCGGTCGCTCACGTTCATCCGGTCGAGTGTGTCGACGATCTCCCTCGCCGACATGTCGGTCAGGTTGTGAGAGGCGAGCAGGTCGGCGCTGGGAGTGTCGGGCGCCGCAGCATCCGAGGCGGAGCACCCAGTCAGAGTAAGAGAGAGGATTGCCGCAGCTGCCGTGGCAAGGGTTGTGAGTCGCTTCATAGCGTCGTCTTTCAGTCGGGGCCCGGTGGCTTCCCTTAGTAGTCAAGGGTGCGCAACCGGTGCAGTGTGTTGGTGTTGCTGGGGTCGGCGCGCAAGTCGTTTCGCGCCGACCCGAGGGGGATGGGTGGTTAGAGGCTCAGCAAGATGTCGCGCATGGTCTCGATCTCACCGTTCTGGGTGTCGATGATCGACTGTGCCATCGAGACGGCATCCGGATTCACACCGGAGTCGACCTGAGCTTGCGCCATCTCCACGGCACCCTCGTGATGCACGATCATCTGCTCCAGGAACAGTCGGCTCGCGTCGGGTCCAGTTGCGGCTTCGAGTGCCTGCATGTCTTCCTCGGTCATCATGCCGTCCATGTGGCCGCCGTGGCCCATGCCCATACCATCGGTTGCGGCCTGGGGCATGCCCCAGGCTTCGAGCATGGTGTTGAGCGTGTCGATCTCAGGCTGTTGTGCGGCTTTGATTTCTTCGGCGAGGGTGACAACACGAGGGTCGATGTCATCCTTCGCGAGAATCAGGTCGGACATATCGACGGCCTGCACATGGTGAGGGACCATCATCTGCGCGAACATCACGTCAGCAGAGTTGAAGTCCTCCGACACTGATGATGGTGCTGTCGAAGTAGCAGGTGCGGGTTCCGCTGGGCCAGTCGTGCAACCGGCAAGGACCAGTCCGGCGGCGAGAATGCCCGGGACAATAAACAAGGTTCGGAGTTTCATGAGTTATTCCAATACGTCGAAGAATTTGGGATCGGCAAAGCGAGGCCATGCGCACATGGCGCGGCCCCGGTAGACCGATCAAGTTCGACTAATGGAGAGTTCTTGCGGCGACGGCGTCATCGGACGGGGCGCACCCCGGGCATGAACAGCCATCTTCAATTCGTGCGCACCGAACCAGTGATCGGTGGCCAATCGCCGGGAGAGAACGAAGAGGAAGAACACACCCGCGGTCAGGAACACGAGCATGCAGATGACCTGGACCATGTCATGTTCGCCGCAGCCCGCTCCACAGGCGACACCGGGATCCGAAAGTCCATCTGCGTGCGCGGCCGTTGGGTGCTCGCCATGCCCGGAGGTGACCGCCGTCGTGGGGCTTCCGGGCGCGGCTTCAGCGTGCATTACCGACGCCGTTGCAGGTGCGGCCTCGTGGCGCCCACCATGCCCGAAGGCGTGCATGAGTACGGCGCACAGGAGGAGAGCGCCGAGTGCGAATAGCGCAACGAGGAACCGGGGTGGGTGCGGGCTGACCGGACGCGAAGGGGCGGTATTCGCTATCGACATACCTCCACCTCCCGGGCCGGTAAGACTCAAATTGCCTCACCCATTCTATTTCAATACCACTCCGCATAATACCTCCCCGGGGTATTCAGCGGGAGTGTGGTTTCTGAGTGGCATGTGCCAAAGGACGGAGCGAGCAGCTGCCCGAGGTCGGCACTCGCGGCGTTGACCTGCGCACTGAACCAAGGTATGCCGTGGAGGTTCTTGTCGCCTGGACTTGATCGATCACGCCGGTCGTTGACACGGGCCAGACCTTCGTCTGTAGCCCCACGCGTCTGGCAGATCGAGGAACGTCGCCGTTCGTGACGCGTTCTTGATGCCGCAGATGTTGCATGTTCACCTCCTCCCTGACGGAGGAAAGGTGAGCGTCAATAACAGTGTCGATGAGGCTAATGTCGGCGGGTGATGGCTACAAGTACCTCCTGCGCACCGTCGCCGCCGGAGACGGTGACCGCGACCTTTCGACACCGCTCACGCGCTACTACAGCGCCGACGGTACGCCGCCCGGCAGGTGGATGGGGAGCGGCATCGCTGCGCTCGGAATCGGTCAGCTTGCACTGGGCGACGAGGTTTCCGAAGCTCAGCTCCAACTCCTCATCGGCATGGGTCGCGACCCCATCACTGGCGAACCGCTGGGCCGGGCGTACCCGAAGTACAAGCCCAAGTTGGAGCGGATCACCGAGCGGGTCGCCGCACTCCCGCCGGGCCTGAGCGCCGCAGCGCGCGGGCGCGAGGCGGCCACGATCGAAACTGAGGAGTCAGCGAGGGGGACGCGGCGAGCGGTCGCGGGGTACGACTACACGTTCTTGATCCCGAAGTCCGCCTCGGTGTTGTGGGCTGTCGCGGATGCCGGGACACAATCGCTCATCGCCAATGCCCACCATGCGGCGGTTGCAGAGGTGGTTGCGTACATGGAGCGGGAGGTTGCGGCCACACGCGCCGGTGCAACCCCCGGTGACGGTGCGGTTGCGCAGGTTGACGTGCGCGGGCTGATCGCGACTGCATACGATCACTACGACTCACGCGCGGGGGATCCTCACCTACACACGCACGTTGTGATCAGCAACAAGGTCCAGACCGTGATGGATAGCAAGTGGCGCAGCCTCGACAGCCGCCCGCTGCACGCCGCGACGGTTGCGCTCTCCGAGCTACACGAGGCCGTGTTTGCAGATCACCTCACACGCGTCTTGGGGGTCGAGTGGGAGGCTCGGGAACGAGGGCGCGACCGGAACCCGGCATGGAGCATTGTGTCTGTTCCAAAGCCTCTGGTCGATGCGTTCTCATCTCGTTCGAGACATATTGATGAGGAGAAGGATCGGCTCATCGCGGCGTACGTCGAGAAGCATGGCAGGCAGCCATCCAGTGCAACGATCATCAAGCTGCGCGCTCAGGCGACACTCGTCACGCGCCCGGAGAAGGAGATCCATTCGCTCGCTGAACTCACCGACAGGTGGCGGCAACGAGCTGGAGTGATCCTGGGGGAAGACGTGACGGCGTGGGCGCGAAGAGTCGCTGCTAACGATGCGCCGCTGCTGTTGCGTGCCGACGATATCCCCCTCGACATCATCGCGAACTTGGGATCGAGCGTTGTCGCCGCCGTGGGGGAGAAGCGCTCCACCTGGCGACGTTGGAACCTCACTGCCGAAGCGGCGCGGCAAACGATGGGGTATCGCTTTGCGAGCACGCGCGACCGTGAGGCCGTGGTTGGGATGGTTGTGGATGCGGCCGAGGCGGCATCATTCCGGCTGACGCCACCTGAGTTGGCCTCCAGTCCCGCTGTCTTTCGACGTGCTGATGAGTCGTCGGTATTCCGGCCGAAGAACTCCACGGTCTTCTCCTCCGAAGGGCTACTCGATGCAGAGGATCGTTTGCTGCAGCTTTCCCGTACAACGACGGGCCCCACGATTCCGCTGGCGATCATCGAGCGCATTGCGCAGAAGCCCGACCGTGAGCGCCGGATGCTCGGAGCTGATCAAGCATCCGCGCTGTCAGCGATCGCGGTGTCAGGTCGCGTCGTTGACGTGCTCGTGGGCCCCGCTGGCGCTGGGAAGACCACTGCGATGAACGCACTCCGGCGTGCCTGGGAAAAGGAGCACGGGCCCGGATCCGTTGTCGGACTCGCGCCCTCAGCCGGAGCAGCTCAGGTGCTCGGCGAGGAGCTAGGGATATCAACGGAAAACACTGCGAAGTGGTGGCAGACACACCTCCAAACCGGCGCAACGTTCAACGCGAACCAGCTCGTGATCCTCGATGAAGCATCCCTCGCCGGAACGCTGTCGCTCGATCGCGTCACTGGGCTCGCCGCGGATGCCGGAGCGAAAGTCCTGCTCGTCGGCGATTACGCGCAACTCCAGGCCGTGGACGCAGGTGGAGCCTTCGGGCTGCTCGCTCACGATCGTGACGACGTGGCCGAACTTGTCGACGTGCACCGGTTTACACATGAGTGGGAGAAGCGCGCCTCCCTCGACCTGCGCCAGGGCCAAGTCGAGGTGCTCGATACCTACGCGGAGCACGACCGCATCCTTGAGGGCGACACCGAGGCCATGGTTGAGGCTGCATACGACGCATGGCGGACCGACCAACGTGCCGGGCGCACTACCGTGCTCGTATCGGACTCGAACGAATCGGTTACCATGCTCAACAGTCGCGCGCGGACGGACCTGATCCTCGCTGGAGTGGTGCGTGGACCGCGCGAGGCCGACCTGCACGACGGCACACAAGCGGCGAGCGGCGACGTCGTCATCACGCGGAAGAATGATCGTCGGCTCCGTACGGGCGGTGGCTGGGTGCGTAACGGTGACCGGTGGCGCGTTCTCGATGCCCGTACCGACGGCTCGATGCTTGTGCGACGCGAGGGGCGCCGTAGGGGAACCAGACTGTTGCTGCCTGCTGGCTATGTTTCCGAGCACGTCGACCTCGGATACGCCGTTACATCGTTCCGAGCACAAGGCCTCACCACCGACACCGCGCACGTTCTGGTCGATGCCTCGCTGACACGTGAGAGCCTCTACGTTGCGATGACCCGCGGTCGCGAGGCGAACATCGCCTATGTCGCCGTTGACAAGCCCGACGGCTTCCACTCGGGTCCGCATCCCGGCGACAGCGATGAAGCCACCGCGCACAGTGTGTTGAGCGGTGTGCTCCAGCATGTGGGTGCCGAGCTATCCGCACACGAGACCCTCGCCGCCGAGCAAGAGACCTGGGGCACTATCGCCCAGCTCGCAGCCGAGTACGAGACGATCGCCGCGGCCGCGCAAAGGGACCGGTGGGCGTTGCTCGTGCGTGCGTCCGGGCTCAGCGCCGAGCAAGCAGACAAAGCCATCGATTCGGATGCGTTCGGGCCGCTGACTGCCGAACTGAGGCGCGCCGAAGCCAACCACCACGATGTCGACGTACTACTACCGCGTCTCGTGCGCGCGCGAGGATTCGACGATGCCGATGACGTTGCTGCGGTGTTGCGACACCGGGTTGCCGCAGCAACTGCTCGACCAGACGGATCTGGGCGCGCGATGAGACCCACGCGACTCATCGCAGGTCTCGTTCCGGAAGCGAGCGGGGTGAAAGACGATGAAATGCAGCGTGCGCTCGTGGAGCGCGCGGGGCTCATCGAGGCGCGTGCTGATGCGGTACTCGACGCCGCCGTCTCTGTATTGGCGCCTTGGGTTGCGGCTCTTGGCGCTGAGCCCGCCGACGCGAAAAGCGCCTCCGCTTGGCGTCACGCTGCGCGCGCGGTTGCCGCTTACCGCGATCGATATCAGGTCACTGGTGCCGCGGTACTTGGATCCTCGCCCAATTCCACAGCTCAGAAGATCGACCACGCTCGCGCTGAAGCCGTTCTCCGAGTCATCAGAAATGCTAGCGTTCTTCGCGCTCAACAGCGT
Source organism: Gulosibacter chungangensis (assembly GCF_008831155.1). Classification (GTDB taxonomy): domain Bacteria; phylum Actinomycetota; class Actinomycetes; order Actinomycetales; family Microbacteriaceae; genus Gulosibacter; species Gulosibacter chungangensis. The sequence continues at coordinate 191,011 of NZ_WBKB01000004.1, forward strand.
CGACGGGAAAGGACGAGGGAGACACGGGGCCTCTATTTGTGAGACTGGACGAATTGGAAGAGTCCACGTTCCTATAAGCGGATCTGTGAACAAACTAATGGATAACCTGTGTGATTCCGAGGTAGGTCGGTGGAAAACTACACTGATGTAACTACTACCACTTGTGGTGCTATCCAATGTCGGTGCCCATATGTAGTATTGGATCGCCAAACGGCAGCCGAAGCACGACAACCCCGATCGCCGGGGGAGCCGGGTCGGGGTTGAGGGCACCAAACTTTCGCAGGGGATGGTGGATTCAACTCTAATACCACTGCGGAGGGGCGAGTCAAGAGGACTCGCTCGCAGGGTTCTAGGTCTTCGGTGCGAAGTTTCTGAGGAGGAACTGCACCTATGTCCAGATGCACAGCGCCCGTACTAGGGCATATTCGAGGCGGCGGCGCCGACTGTCCTGTCCACGGCGGTTCGTCACGGTACGGCTACTACGAGCGGCCACAGTACACACCGACACCCGCATACACTCCACCGCTCCGTCGAATTGCGAGCTACGCCAGTCGGTCCGGCGGGGGAGGGAGCGGGGGTTCGAGTCGAGCACGTCGAACAGCTGTCACGTACTCAACTTCCGAGTATCAGACCCTGAATCCTGTGCGCGAGCAAGTCGTTCAGATGGCCAAGACTCACTCGGAGGCGCGGGACTTGTTCCTGTGCCATGCGTGGGACGACCGCCGGGGCGCAGCACTTGAGCTGAACAACCTGCTGGTTGAACTCGATGTGACCGTTTGGTTCAGCGAGATGGACGTTCCGCTTGGCACTTCGCTAATCCGCAAGATTGATAAGGGACTTGCGGGCTCGCGAGCTGGAATTGTGCTCGTGACTCCCTCGCTCTTCAAAAGCCTCAACAGTGACGGCATCGCTTCGCAGGAGTTGTCTGCTCTACTGGCGACGGATCGTGTCATTCCCATCGTCCACGGCACGACGTTCGATGAGTTGCGTAGGTTCAGTCCACTGCTTGCAGCACGTTCGGGACTCGACACAGCCAGCTATTCCTCGTTGTCAGAAGTTGCCACGAAGCTTGCGGACACCGTGCTGATCGACGACCTCGTAAGCGTGAGCGTCGACGAGTAGCGCTCTAACACCGGAGGAACGCGCCTGGATGAGGTGCGTTCCTCCGATCTTTGTGACCACTTCTTGAACCTGTAATCAACGAGGACCTTTTCATGGCTAATAGCACCTTAGAACTGCGTGAGCTCATGATCGAGCTTCTCGATGCCTGGGATGCGCAGGGGCACCCGACAGAAATGTCTCAGCCTCGTGCTCGCGCAGGTAGGGCGATTACGACGCAGGACGTGGCTCGCATGGAGTGTGTGGTGGGCCTCACGCGCCATGTTCACGAGACGGCACGAGCTGTCCAACTGCTTCTGGACAGTGGCCATCACAATGCTGCGCTTCCGCTGGCCCGTGTTGTGTACGAGTGCGCGCTTACCGCGGCGTGGCTCGTACAGAGCAAAGACGATGAAGGTATCCGTGCTTTCCTCCACGAGTACGCTAGACAACGAACCGGCCTTCAATCCTCTCTGAAGCGGGCGGTCGCGACGACCTTCCGCGAGGGGGAGGTAACGGGGACGAACATGGAGGACTTCCTCGGCTCCGCAGACAACGCTCGACGATTCGATCTCATCTGCGAGGATTTGGAGCCAGGTGGAACCGACGCGTACATCTACTATCGAATCCTCAGTTCATACAGCCATGCAGGCGTACCCGTTGTCGACCTATACTTCTCGCCGCCACCGTTGGGAGAACGTGTGCCGCCTCCGAGGCTGAAACCAGCCCTCGCACTTGATGAGGGCTTGCTGCGATTTCTGACTGCTGCATCCATGGTGTGGAGCGGGCGTGCAGTAACGTACATCAGCAAGGACCATGGTTACCGGAGCACGCTCCGTCGCATTGCAAGGGCATTGGAAATTAACCCGGAGATCCAACTCAGTGATGCGTATCGGAAACGGCATGCTCAGGGCAAGACAAGAGCCAAGTAGCAAAGCCGTTGCCAGCTTGGGCCAGACCCAGGTGACGTCGCGGCAGGCGGCAAGATCGTGAACCGGCGGATGGATTGTGTGGAACGATCGATTGCGTCGAGGACATTGAGGAACTGATCGCTCGGCCCGCGCGGCCCAGAGTTAAAGCTCTTCGGGCTTCCGAAGCACTCCCTTGGCGATTGGCTTTGGTGGACGCCAGTTCACTCCGCTGCCTCGCCAGTAACGCTCAAAATTAGCTTCGATGTCGGATTTTAGTTCATCGAGGTGAGCGTAAATTGCTTGCTCAGTCTTGCTCAGACCTGGGCCCTTCATTTGCTCCTTGAAGGCGTCGATCTTTTGGTCTATTAGACGCAGGCTGATGCCAGCTGCGCTCCTGAACCCCTTTTGGTGCTGTTCATCGCCATGATTGCTCAACGTCTGACGCGCGGACTCCTGTACGGCGTCCTTCAGGAACTGACCCGTCTGCCGGATACGGTCATCCATTACGGTCCTACCTCTCTCGTGCGTAGCGTTCGAGCAGTTCCATAGTAATCTGACGGCTTCTGTGGTTCGGCTGGCCCTTAGGTGCGACGACTCGGGGCTAGCACACGCACCACGCCCCTGAGCATCGCCCGATAGGGAAGGTCTTCCACGTGACAGGTTCCCGCTGATCTCCTACACGACGAGTAGAATTATCGTGTGCCACGGTCTCGCAACTCCACGCGAAGCGACCATATTTCACGAGTGGCACGCAGGGGGCACGGCCTCGCTGCAACCCACGAAGATCCGCATGATTACGCGGCCCACGACGAGAACTGGGACTTCTAAGATTTCTTTCTAGAGGCTCCAGGTAAATACCTGTTCACGCCCCTGATCCGCGAGTTTTCGCAGATCAGGGGCGTTTTCATGTCTCCCAGTCGAAAGACAGAGGAGAACAGAAATGAACAGGAATACCCACCCGAAGTGGCACGACGGTCCGCCAGCGTCCGTTCGAGTCCATGGGAGAGCATCATGAGCAACAGCAAACGCGAGAATTGGGGGAGCCTGCGCAAGCTCCCATCGGGCCGCTGGCAAGCTCGATACCCAGGACTCGACGGAACGACCTACACGGCCAGAACCGATCAAGACCGGCCGCTCACCTTCCTCACCAAAACGGATGCACGAACCTGGCTTGCAGGGGTGCAATCGAAGATGGCACGGGGCCTTTGGGAGCCACCGGAGGAGATCGCAGCGCGGCTGCAAGCCGAGCTGGAGATCGAACAGGCGCAGTCGTTGGGCTTCGAGGAGTATTCCAAGCGTTGGCTTGAAATGATCCGTACCGAACCCAATCGCAGCGGTAAGAAGCGGGCGGTTGGTACGGTGCGCTCGTACAAGGGAAAGGTCACCGGATATCTCGTTCCAGAGTTCAGGAGCACGCCGGTGCGCGAGATCGACGCCGCCCGCATCAAGGTGATGACGGACCGGCTTGATCAGATCCCCGCGCCGCCTGTTGTGCAACCACACCAGCGCCGATTGAGTTGGTTTCGTCGCTCGGTCGCTAATTCCCTGAGGGAGTGGTGACTTCCGGTCCAGCTCGTTTGGCCATTGATGGGGTGGTGCTCAAGGTATTGAGCACCACCCCATTCGTTTCAAATCAATCGAGAAGTGAAGAAATAAGCGTGGTGATACGTTGCTTGATGTCGTCACGAATGGGGCGCACTGAGTCAATGCCCTGCCCCGCGGGGTCATCAAGCTCCCAATCCTCGTAACGCTTGCCTGGGAAGAATGGGCAGGCATCACCGCAACCCATCGTGATCACTACGTCAGAGTCCTGCACAGCCTCAGTGGTAAGCACTTTGGGTTGCTCGGCGGTGATGTCGATGCCTTCTTCGCGCATGGCGGCGACGGCTGTGGGATTGATCTGGTCGGCGGGCATCGACCCGGCGGAGCGTACCTCGATGCGATCGCCAGCGATGTGGCGTAGGTATCCCGCGGCCATTTGCGAACGCCCGGCGTTGTGCACACAGACGAATAGCACGGAGGGCTTGGTTTGAGTGGTCATTGAAGTTTTTCCTTATGTGGTGAGCGTGTCAAGCAATGTGTGTACGCGGGTGGCGAGGTCGTCGCGGATCGCTTTGGCACCGTCATCAGAGGCGAGGGCAGGGTCTCCTACTGCCCAATCCTCGTAGCGCACACCGGGAATGATGGGGCAGACATCACCGCAGCCCATGGTGATGACGACGTCTGCGGCACGCACCGCGTCATCGGTGAGTGGCTTTGGAAATGCTGTTGTCGCATCTTTGTCACCCTCAATTTCTGTGAGGAGCGAACGTACACTCGGGTGCACATCGACAGCTGGGTTCGATCCGGCCGAGCGAGCGATAACGGTGCCACCCGACAACTGATTCATGAGGGCTGCCGCGAGCTGGGAACGCCCGGCATTCGCAACACATACGAACAGCACCTGCGGAACAGAAGTCTCACGGTCACGCATCAGGTCAGCAAGACGTTGTCTCGCGAAGCGTTCAGTGAGGGGAATCATGTGTTGGGTAAGTTTCGCAGACCTGACGAGACCCGCATACGATTCCCGTACGATCGCGGTTACCAGGTCGCGATTCAACTCGGAAAGTTCGTCGGCCAGTTCATCCGCGAGCCGCGTAACGCGAGCATCCATAGTGCGCAGCGCGACAGTGCGATCCTGTTCGCTCTCAATATCCTCAAGGAGGGTCGCCGGTGCAAAGGAATCTAGCAGCGCGGTGACAGCATTTTTGCGAGATGCGACGACTCGATACCAGACCCAGGTGCCACGACGCTCTGAGGCGAGCAACCCAGCGTCCTTCATGACTTTCAGATGGTGAGACACCGTGGGCTGCGACACGTCAGTAAGCTCAGCAAGATCGCACACGCACGCTTCACCGCGGGGGTCTGTGGCGATGGCAGAGAGCATTCGCAGGCGGAGTGGCTCAGCGAGCGCCTTGAGTGTGGTTGCGACAGAGGAAGCGGCTGCAGACCCCATCGCGTGCTCCACTGTAGGTGTGCATATTTCTGGGTTGCGGAGCGCGGTGTCCGGGATCATGACTTGCTCGTTTCAGTCGCGTATGGGTCAGTCTTAAACCAAACTCTCGCCAGCCACAGGGAGACGTACACCAGGCCGACGAGCACCGGCACTTCAATGAGGGGGCCGACCACACCCGCGAGCGCCTGGCCAGAGGCAGCACCGAACGTGCCGATTGCGACTGCGATCGCGAGCTCAAAGTTATTGCCTGCTGCGGTGAACGCAAGGGACGTGGATCGGGCATAGCCGAGACCGATCGCATTACCAGCGATCATGCCGACAAACCACATAATGGCGAAGTACGCGAGCAGTGGCACCGCGATACGAGCAACATCAAGCGGATTATTTGTGATTGCTTCGCCCTGGAACGCGAAAAGCAGCACGATGGTGAAGAGCAGACCGTAGAGCGCCCACGGGCCGATCCTCGGGAGGAACTTCGCTTCGTACCATTCGCGGCCGCGACGCTTCTCGCCGACCCACCGCGACATAAACCCTGCAAGCAGTGGAACGCCCAGGAAAACCAGCACATTGAGCGCGATCTGCCACACCGAAACGTCGAGGCCCTGAGTGTCGAGGCCGAGCCAGCCGGGGAGTACCGTGAGGTAGAACCAGCCGAGCACGGAGAACATGACGACCTGGAACACTGAGTTCACCGCGATCAGTACCGCGGTTGCGTCGCCGTCACCGCATGCCAGGTCGTTCCAAATCACGACCATCGCGATACAGCGAGCAAGCCCAACGATGATGACACCGGTGCGATACTCGGGGAGATCTGCGAGGAAGATCCATGCAAGGGTGAACATAAGCGCAGGGCCAACGAGCCAGTTGAGCACGAGCGATGAAATGAGCAGCTTTTTGTCTCCGGTGACTGCTGCGACTTTGTCGTAGCGGACCTTCGCGAGCACGGGGTACATCATGACGAGTAGCCCGAGTGCGATGGGCACGGAGATGCCACCAACCTCAAGTCGTGTCAGGAGTTCGGAGATGCCGGGGATGAAACGGCCGAGCAGGAGGCCTACGATCATGGCTAGCCCGATCCAGACCGCGAGCCACTTGTCGAGAGCCGACATGCGCTTGGGTGTCACCCGCGACGGAGTTGCCAAGGTATTCGTCATGAGAGCAGTTCCTTAATCTTTGCCGCGATAACTGGTCTTGGGTGTGCCCCGATAAGCACATCGACTCGCTCTCCAGCCTGGTAAAAACCGAGGGTTGGAATCGAAGTGACACCCGCCGCAGATACGGTGGCCGGATTCGCATCCGCATCAACTTTGACAATCTTCACTCGGCCCGAAAACTCGGCTGCTAAGTCTTCAAGCACTGGTGCGATCGCCTTGCACGGGCCGCACCAGGTCGCCCAGATGTCGACGACAACAGGGAGACCTGACTGGAGCACTTCGTGTTCAAAGGTGTCATCGGTGACGTTGACGATACTCATATGACACTCTCCAGAACGAGATCCGAGCGTTGTTCAGATGAGATGAGACTTGATAAAAATTGCTGTGCATCCTGCGCTGCGGCGCATCCCGTACCTGCAGCGGTGATCGCCTGCCGGTAAGTGTGATCGACCAAGTCGCCCGCCGCGAACACGCCTGGGAGGCTCGTTCGGGTGGATGGATGCTCAACTTTCACGTAGCCGTCGCTATCGGTTGCCACCTGCTCTGCGACAAGCGCGGATCGTGGGTCATGACCGATGGCAATGAACACCCCCGTCACATCTAACACTCGTTCCGAGCCGTCAACCGTGTTCTTGAGCCGGAGTCCATCGGCCTGCTCCTCGCCAAGGATTTCAGCCACTTCGGAGTTCCAGGCAACTTCAATCTTGGAGTCAGCGAGCACTCGATCGACCATGACCTTTGAGGCGCGGAACTCATCACGACGGTGGACGATGGTGACCTTTGACGCGAATCGCGTCAAAAATAGCGCCTCTTCCATCGCGGAATCACCGCCTCCAACTACGGCGATCTGCTTCTCGCGGAAGAAGAACCCATCACACGTGGCACACCACGAGACACCATGGCCAGAAAGACGATCTTCCTCGGGCAAGCCGAGCTTGCGGTACTCGGACCCCATCGCCAGCACTACAGCACGAGCGGCATAGGCCTCACCGTTACCGGTCTTGATCGTTTTGACGGCACCTTGAAGGTCGATGCTTACAGCATCGTCGTTGATGATTCGCGCACCGAATCGCTCGGCCTGAGCGCGCATCGCATCCATCAGGTCTGGGCCCTGAATCCCGTCGATAAAGCCGGGAAAGTTTTCGACCTCGGTTGTTGTCATCAGCGCGCCGCCCGCAGTTACGGATCCTGCGAGGACTACCGGAGCAAGGCCCGCACGTGCTGCGTAAACCGCGGCCGTGTATCCAGCAGGTCCGGAGCCGACAATAACTAGCTCTACTTCTTGAATTGACATGCATCTATATTTACAAACTTCGATGCATGCTGCAGCCTCGTGTGACGAAATTCACTGACTCGTTAGGTGGTGTTCAACTATAAGGTTGCGGGTGCGCTATGGTCCCGCTGCGGCTAGTGAGCGCGCAACGCTTCACTAGGGGAGCGCTGGGACGCGGAAACTCCACGCCTCCGACGATCCGTGGAATCACGCGCGTGATGGCGATTGTCGGGATCTTCTCTGAGGTTCCAGCCAAAGCGTCAGCTCATAGGTCACCACTTGCTGACTGTTCATCTAGGACTGTATAGTTCAGCACATGCTGACTATTGCTTCTCGTGTGGACGTGATGAACCGGTTGGGTCGCGCCATGGCTGACCCGACGCGGTCGAGGATTCTGTTGACATTACTTTCCGGACCAGGGTACCCAGCGGAGTTGGCGCGGGAATTGGAGCTGACACGCACGAATGTATCGAACCACCTGACCTGTCTGCGCGGGTGCGGGATCGTGGCCGCTGAGCCCGAGGGTCGCAAGACTCGTTACGAGATCGCCGACCCTCACCTGACGGCGGCATTGACGGCGCTGGTGGATGTGACCCTTGCAGTCGACGAGCAGGTCCCGTGCCTCGATCCGGCTTGCGCTGTTCCTGGCTGCTGCATCACAGTGGACACCGCTGAGACAACCCAGTGAGCGCGTCGTGTTGCGAGCCGCCCAGCACAACAGGGGCCGAGACGGGGGAGATGGAGCGCCCATGGTGGGGTGATCTAGCGATCCTGATTCCACTGGCTTCTGGACTTTTCTTCATCGTGGGCCTGGTCACCGAGTGGACGACGGGGAATAATCCGACCGCTGAAATGGTGGCGTTGGTGCTGTTCTGGATTGGGCTACTGCTCGGGGCATACACGTTCGTGCCCGGGGCGCTGCGGGGTCTATTCACCAAGGGCAAGCTCGGCATCGCGCTACTAATGACGATCAGTGCCGTTGGGGCGGTGATCCTCGGGTATGTCGAGGAGGCCGCGGCGCTGGCGTTCCTGTACTCCATCGCCGAAGCGCTCGAAGACAAAGCGATGGATCGGGCCCGGTCCGGCCTTCGCTCTCTGCTCAAGCTGGTACCCGAGACGGCGACCATCCTTCGCGCTGGCATACCTGTCGAGATCCCTGCACGAGAGATCCGGGGCGGTGATGTGTTGCGGGTGCGGCCCGGTGAACGCATCGCAACCGACGGCACGGTCGCTCGGGGTGCGAGCAGGCTGGACACCTCGGCGGTCACTGGGGAATCTATCCCCGTGGAAGTTACCGCTGGCGATCAGGTCGCGGCGGGGTCGATCAACACCTCCGGGTCACTGGAAATCACCGCCACCGCTGATGGCACAGACAACTCGCTGACTACTCTCGTCGGGCTCGTGGAGCAGGCGCAGCAGGACCGAGGTCAGCGCGCCCGCCTCGCGGACCGCATCGCACGCCCACTTGTACCGGGCGTGATTATCCTCGCTGTGCTCGTCGGGACGATCGGGTCGTTGTTCGGTGATCCGGAGACGTGGATCATTCGCGCTCTGGTTGTGCTTGTCGCGGCCTCCCCGTGTGCACTCGCGATCGCGGTGCCGGTCACAGTCGTTTCCGCGATTGGTGCCGCGAGTCGCTTTGGAGTGATATTCAAGAGCGGTGCGGCGTTCGAACGCTTTGGCACCTTGCGTCGTATCGCTGTCGATAAGACCGGCACCCTCACCCGCAACCAGCCTGCAGTCACCGCGGTCGAGGCAGCCGACGGTGTTTCCCGCGAAGAAATGCTCGCCTGGGCAGCGGCCATCGAGCAGCACAGCACCCATCCACTTGCAGCCGCTATCACCGCCGCGGCCCCGGGTACACCCGCCGCATCCGGGGTGAGCGAAACACCCGGCCACGGCGTCACCGGCCATGTCGACAGCCACAAGATCACCGTCGGGAGCCCCCGCTGGATCACCCCGGCCGGTGACCTCGCGAGCAGGGTCGCGGCAATGGAATCAGACGGTCAGACCTGCGTCATGGTCACCCGCGACGGGCACACTGTCGGTGCGATTGGTGTCCGCGACGAGCTCCGGCCCGAGGCCGCCGAAACCGTTGCCTCACTCCGTGACCTGGGGGTCGAGGTAATGATGCTCACTGGCGATAACTCCCGCACCGCGAACGCTCTCGCGAAGATCGCTGGGATCGCTGACGTGCGCGCGGAACTACGCCCCGAAGATAAAGCCCGTGAAATCACCGACACAGTGAAGCAACAGCCGACAGGCATGATTGGTGACGGTATCAATGACGCCCCCGCGCTGGCCTCGGCCACCGTCGGCATCGCAATGGGCGCAACCGGGTCGGATGCAGCCATAGAGTCCGCCGACATTGCCTTCACCGGTCATGATCTTCGCCTCATCCCACAGGCGCTGCTCCATGCGCGCCGCGGGCGAAACATCATCAACCAGAACATCGTTCTGTCTTTGGCGATCATCGTCGTGCTGTTGCCATTGGCAATCACCGGTGTACTCGGTCTTGCCGCTGTCGTCCTGGTTCACGAGGTCGCCGAAGTTTTTGTCATTGCCAACGGGTTACGCGCTGCCCGCACCCGACGACCGCGCCCATACCCGATCGCGTCAGAGCAGAACCGCGGTGCAAATACCACACCCAAAATGAAGAACGAAGGAGTGGACGCATGAAGGTTCAGGTATTACATATCGAGGAATGCCCCAGCTGGGAGGAGGCCGGGGCACGGGCCAGACAAGCACTCGACGGTGCAGGCCTGGCGGATGTGGCTGTTGAGTTCGTCCTTATCCGCACGCCAACCGAAGCAGCGATTACTGCGTTCGCTGGCTCGCCAACTATCGTCGTCGACGGTGAAGACCTGTTCCCATCCGACGGACAGACCACTTCGCTCGCCTGCAGGGTCTATTTCACTGAACACGGCCTTGCCGGAACGCCCACCCGAACACAAATCGAGCGAGCACTCCAGAATCACCTGTAACTGACATAGAGGAGAATGAGAGCCGGGGCCGAGTGGATGGAGCGATTCCAGGTGCGGCTCTACTTGGTGGCCCTCCTTATTGGACTTCTCGTCGGGCTCCTGCTCCCTGTGGTTGCGTATCCGGCCGAGGCCGCGATCAACCCCGTGCTTGGACTCCTGCTGTATGCGACGTTCCTCGGGGTGCCGTTCCGACAGATCGGGCAGGTGTTCCGAGACTGGCGATTTCTCACCACCGTGCTTGTCGTGAACTTCATCTTCGCGCCAGTGGTGGTGTGGAGCCTGTCGCGTATCGTCGCACACGACCAGGTGCTGCTAGTCGGGGTGTTGTTCGTGTTGCTGACGCCGTGCGTGGACTATGTGATTGTATTCACCGGGATCGCGGGCGGCGCAAAAGATCGTCTCCTCGCCGCAGCTCCGCTGCTCATGCTCGCCCAGATGCTGCTACTCCCGCTCTATCTCTGGGTCTTCGTCGGAGCTGAGTTCGTCGCTGCCGTCGATCTCGCCCCTTTTCTCGAAGCGTTCCTGCTGCTCATCGTCCTGCCCCTGGCCGCGGCTGTGCTCACACAGCTCGCGGCTGCGCTCACCCGTTGGGGCAGGGCGCTGGAAACAGTGGTGCTGGGGCGATGGTGCCGCTGATGATGCTCACGCTCGCGATCGTCGTCGCCTCCCAGATCGGCGGCGTGAGTGCCCAACTCGACTCGCTGTTGCTCGCGATCCCCGTCTACGTCCTCTTCGCCGCGATCATGGTGCCGATCGGCGCAGTCGCTGGAAAAGTTGCGAGACTCGACATTCCTGGTCAGCGAGCGGTCGTATTCAGTGGCGCGACGCGCAACTCGCTCGTCGTGCTCCCGCTCGTGCTCGCGCTGCCCGCAGCGTTCGCACTCACCCCGCTTGTCGTAGTCACCCAGACACTGGTCGAACTGATCGTTATGGTGATCTTCGTCCGCCTCATCCCACGCTTCCTGACGCTCCGAGTTGGACGGCAAGAAGCTCTGTAGAAATAGGGTGGCGGTAGGAGTTCCACGAACGTCAACCCACAACCGCCCGAGAAGATGGTGAGGGTTATATCTCCTGCCAGTCATCCTGGTGGTGGTAACGAAGAGTTCCAGTTCCCCGGGATGCAGTTGGTGCTGGCATACGAACGAACGGTCCTTGATACGCCAAAGTCCTTGGCCACACCGAGCACGGGCAGGAGCTTCTGCTCGGTGCCGGTTAGTCCAAGTGCCTTCGCCGTGGCTCCGAGCTGGTCGGACTCCTGGCGGTAGATGATCCGCGTTTCGGCGTACGCGAGCAGGCTATTGGCCAGAGCTCGCATTGCGGATCCTTGATCTCCGACGTTCTCCAGATCGGTCAGCTTATGGAAAATGAGCATGTTCGCGATTCCGTAGTGCCTCGCCAGCCGCCAGTGAGCATCCATGCGTCGCAGCAACGCCGGATGAGACATGAGACGCCATGCTTCGTCATAGATACACCAGCGCTGGCCGCCGTTCGGGTCGAGCAGCGCGGACTCCATCCAGGCCGACGAGCACGTCATGAGCACCGACATCAGCGTCGAGTTCTCCGTCACCCGTGACAGATCAAGCGAGATCATCGGCAGCGTCGGATCGAATGTGACGGTCGACGGGCCATCGAAAAGCCCGGCGAGATCACCCGAGACTAACCGCCGCAGTGCGTGTCCAACGAGACGTCCGTCTTCGGCGAGTCGTCATCGAGATCCGCTTCCGAGGTAGGAGCAAGGATGTGGTCGACGACCATCGGAAGGATCGGTACATCGTTGCTGCGTACGACCTCAGTCAGCGCTGTATCGATCGACGTGTGTTCCAGCGGAGGGAGAGGTCGCGTCAGAACTGTCTCCGCCAGTGCACCGATCAGATCGCGGCGTCGCGCGGAGACGGTGGCTGACCAGCTCTCCCACCCATCCCTGTGGGCCGATAGCCCTCGTCGAGAGGATTCAGCCGGGTAGAGCGTCCGTGACCGAGCACGATTGCTTTGCCGCCGACGGCTTCGGCTACCGCAGTGTGCTCACCCTTCGGATCGCCAGGAACGTAGACACGACGGCCGAAAGGGAGCGATCGTGTATAGAGGCTTTTGGCCAGACTGGATTTTCCGGAACCGACGATGCCCGCGAGCACGAGGTTTGGCGCGGTGATGAGGCCGCGTGCGTAGAGCCCCCATGGGTCGTAGACGAAGGACCCACCGGAGTACAGGTCCTGACCAACGAAAACACCGTCGGGCCCGAGACCGCCTTCGGCTAGGAATGGGTACGCGCCAGCGAGGGGTGCTGAGGTGTCTTGATGTCGCGGCAGGCGAAGCTTTCCGTGCGAACGCAGCTGGGCAGGACCCGGCTCTCCAGCTGCCGGGAGGTACGTGGTCGCCCGGCGTTCCACCAACTCAGTCGCATACTTTGCGCGGGCGGCTTGACGCTCCGACGGCTGCTGCTCACATCACGCTGTTTGCTGGCCCTGCGGCCGCGGTTAGAGTTGAAGAGTGCCACGGTCTCGCGACGGCACGCGAAGCGATCGGGTGTTTGCGGGGGGTCGTCCCGAAGACGAGGCCGCCAAGGTAGCAGAGCTCCCGCGTGAGGGACACAAGGTTGCGATGCTCGGGGACGGAGTCAACGACGCACCCGCGCTCGCGCAGGCTGACGTTGGCATCGCGATCGGCGCGGGAACCGATGTCGCTATCGGATGTGGCGTGAACCTTGCGAGCTCTGACCCGCGCTCAGGGCTCTCGGTGGTTGAGCTGTCCCGCGCCGCATACCGGAAGATGAGACAGAACCTCTGGTGGGCGGCAGGCTACAACCCCATCGCGGTGCCGCTTCCTGCTGGCGTACTGGCGCCGACGGGCTTCGTGCTGCCGATGAGCGTCGGCGCCATGCTGATGTCCGCATCTACGGTGATCGTCGCGCTCAACGTGAAGTTGCTGCGGCGGCTCGACCTGTCGCCGGAGCGGAGCGCCGCTGTGAGGCGCGGTAGGAGGGTGCATCCCTCTTTTTTGGGCACCGAGTTGCCCTAGAGCCCCTTGCCGCTGGGCGACACAAGAATCTTCACCGCGGTCTCGTTGTGGTTAATGAGGGTGTCGAAGCCCTTGTCGATGAGGTCGTCGAGCCCGATCTTGCCCGTGATGAACGGTTTGAGATTGATTTTGCCCTCCTCGACGAGCTTGATTGTCTGCGGGTGCGTGTTGACGTACGCGATGGTGCCTCGCACGTCGATCTCTTTGAGCACGAGCTTCTGCATATCGAGCTCGCCCTTGTGACCCCAGATCGAGACAACGGTGAGAACGCCTCGTGGTCGGAGGGCGTCCATGAGCGTGTCGAGCACGACCTGCACGCTCGTGCACTCGAATGCGATATCGGCACCGCGGCCGTCCGTGAGTTTGCGGACCTCCTCGACGACGTCGACCTCGCGCGGGTCGAAGGCATGGTCGGCGACGCCCGAGTCGATCGCCTTTCGACGACGGATCTCGCTGAGTTCTGAGATGACGACCGTGACGCCGATTCCCTTCAGCACCGCCGACGTGAGCAGGCCGATCGGACCGGCGCCCCCGACGATCGCGACGTCGCCAGCTTTAGCCCTGGACCGCTCGACCGCGTGGGCGCCAACGCTCAGCGGCTCGATGAGTGCCGCCTCGTCGAGCGGCACAGATTTGTCGACGGGGTGCACCCAACGGCGCTGCACGACGATCTTCTCGCTGAGTCCGCCGCCGCGGCCACCGAGCCCGATAAAGTTCATGTTCGGTGAGAGGTGATAGTCGTTGCTGTCGGGGCCGGTGTCGACGTCTTCGTCGATGATGTAAGGCTCCACGACGACGTGGTCACCGACGGCGACGTCTTCCACGCCCTCGCCGACCTCGTAGACCACGCCCGACATCTCGTGGCCGAGGGTCACCGGTGCCGATTCGCCCGAGATGGGGTGCGGTTGCCCGTGTGGCGGAATGAAGATCGGGCCGTCGACGTACTCGTGTAGGTCGGAACCACAAATGCCGCACCATGCGACGTCAATGCCGACGGTGCCGGGCTCGACGGTGGGCGTTTCAATGTCCTCAATGCGAATGTCGCGGTTGTCGTAGTAGCGAGCAGCTCTCATCTTGATCTCCTTAGTCCTATGGCGAAAGGGTGGGTCGGTCGCGCCGTCGCGCGGGTGGCGCATCCGGCTCATCGGGGCCCACCCTTGAAAGCTAGAACGGAAGGTTGTGAAAGGCGTGAGCGGGCGGTAACCGTTCGGTAGATGTTCCCGATCAGTATTCGGGACGGGGGTAATGGGTCAGCGGCGGTGGAAGATGGAGAGAACGCAGCACCCAAGCCGTCGAGCGCGGCATCGGCTTCGCTCCGACGCCAAGTCTGGAAAGCGCGAAGGAGAACGATATGCGTTATCTACTGTCATGGCACGTCCACCAGTCGGAGCTGCAGGCCCGACCCCCGGAATGGCGCGAGCGGGTCGCCGCTGGCGCCAGCCATCGCGATCGCCGCGGCGTGGGAGTCGTAGAACGGTTCAAGTGTGATGACTTCGTCGCCGGGGCCGCTGAGCGCGAGGATCGCGGCGGCGCCGAGGCGACCGACCCGATCTAGCTCGGCAATCGTGGCGCTGAGGGTCGCCGAATCCGGCGGATACGAAAACCAAGGTTCACCGCCCGGCATGAGGTGGGCGGTCGGTTCGCCGTCGGTCACGACGAGCAGCACGGGCTGCATGCTCGGATGCGCACGGAAGAATCGATTCGCGAGCGCCAGCGCGTGGTGCAGGTTCGTGCCTTGCTCGTGCACCGGCGGCATCGACGTGAGCGCCTCGATTGACTGCTGCCGAGCGAGCCGACCGAACGAAATGAGCTGCAACTCATCGCTGCGGAACCGGGTTGCGACGAGTTGATGCAGGGCGAGCGCCGTCCGCTTCATCGGCAGCCAACGCCCCTCCACCGCCATCGAAAACGACGTGTCGACGAGCAGGGTGACGGCCGCTCGAGTCCGCGCCTCGGTTTCGCGCACCTCGACGTCACCGACGTCGATTCGGATGCGCGGCCCCGGTCTGCCACGACCGGCAGCATCCCGCCCGGCCGCGCCGCGCGTGATCGCGTTCGTAATCGTGCGACCGACATCCCACGGTTCGGAGTCGCCGAACTGCCACGGCCAGACCCCGACCACGGGCCGCGCGCCCGGCCTGCATCTTGCCGACGCCGGTCGCGAGCAGGCCGAGCGTGTCGCCGAGCGCCTGGCGGAGCTGACTCTCGACGCCCTCTACTCGTCGCCGCTGGAACGCGCGCCGGAGACCACCGCGCCCACGGCATCCAGAAGCGGGCTGCGGGTGCACACCGAGCCGGGCCTGGTTGAGACGAACGTCGGCGAGTGGACCGGCCGACTCCTGAGCGAGCTGTCGCGCCTGCCCGAATGGCAGACCGTGCAGCGCGAGCCGTCGGCGTTCCGGTTTCCGGGAGGCAAGGGTTTCGTCGAGCAGCGCGATCGGATGCGCGAGACGATAGAGCGCATCCGATCGAAGCACGGGGCGGCACGGTCGTATGTTTCTCGCACGCCGACCCGATTCGCGTGTTCTTGTCGGACGCGCTCGGGATGCCCCTGGACGCCCTGCAGCGCGTCAGCGTGAGCCCGTGCTCGGTGTCGGCCGTCGCGTATCGCGGCGATGCCGACCCGGTCGTGCTGACCGTGAATTCGTCGCATGCCTCGCTCGCGGAGCTCGTTGCGGCGTGAGCGAGGATGCTCCCGCGCCGCTGCTCGAGTCGGGCGACAGCGACGGGTGGGAGCACTACTTCACGCTGTTTGCGGACGAACCGGCGCTGCACGACGAGTTTCGGCGCATCGCGGTGTTCGACTTCGTCACGAACAACACCGACCGCAAGTCTGGCCACGTGCTGCGCGGCAGCGACGGCCGCATCTGGGCGATCGATCACGGGCTGTGCTTCTCGGCTGCGTTCAAGCTGCGCACCGTGATTTGGGATTTTGCGGGCGAGCCGATCTCGGATGCGCTGCTCGACGACGTCGGCAACCTCATCGACGAGGTGCCGGCCGAGGTCGCCGAACTGCTCACCGAACGCGAGGTGCGGGCGCTCCAGGGTCGCGCGCGGTACCTGTTCGCGGCGCGCGAGTTCCCGATTGACGAGACCGGCCGCCGCTTCCCGTGGCCGCTCGTATAGTGACTCGCGCTCGCCGGACCGCACAGCATCCTTGGTCACAATGGCCGCATGACGCAAGCCGACCCGCTCGAAACCCTCCGCCAGCGAACGAGCTCGAAGTGGACGTCCAACGACCCCGACGTGCTCCCGATGTTCGTCGCCGAGATGGACTTCCCGCTCGCCCCGGCGATTCAGGATGCGCTTCGTCATGCGATCGAGATCGGCGATAGCGGCTATGTGAATCCTCGTGACCGGAGCGTCGCGGAGGCGTTCGGGTCGTTTGCGCACGACCGCGAAACCCTCGCGACCCTGTCAACGATTGTCGAGCACCATGGCGCGACGGTCGTGAGCGACGAGATTCACGCGCCGCTCGTCCACCGCGGGGTCACCTTCACGCCGTACCTGACGGTGTCGGAAGCCGCACGTGAGCACCGTATCGCTGCCGAGTCGGGCAGCAAGGCCTTCAACCTGTCCGGGCTAAAAACGGCGATGTTCGTGGCGGCATCAGAGCGGATGCACGCGCTCATTCAGGAGCTCCCCGACGAGGTGGGCTACCGCACCGGACTCTTCGGGTTCCTCGCGACGCGCGCCGGGTTCGAGCGGTCACGTGACTGGCTGGACAGCACCCTCGAGACCATCGAAGGCAAATTCTCGCTCCTGCGTGAACTCCTCGACGAGCGGATCCCGCAGATCGGGATGCATCGGGCCGAGGCGAGCTATCTCACCTGGCTCGATCTTCGCGCACTCGGCTGGGGCGATAACCCATCGAAGCACGCGCTCACACACGGGCGTCTCGCGTTGTCGAAGGGGTCGGCGTTCGGCAAGGAGGGCGCAGGTTTCGCGCGAATGAACCTGGCCTGCGCACCGGAGACGGTCGAGGATGCGGTGGAGCGGATCGTGCGCGCGACGGAGCATGGCGGGTGAGAGCGACGATTGTCGGCGGCTCCCGTAAGGTCGACAAGTACGACAATTCAGACTTCACAGGGGTAATTCGAGTGTCGATTCAGTTCAACCACCCGCAGTTCATCTGGTCTGCTGCCGACCTCCTGCGGGGTACGTACAAGCAGCACCAGTACGGCGACGTCATTTTGCCGTTCACGGTGCTTTCGCGATTGGATGCGGTGCTCGCGCCGACGAAGCCGGCGGTGCTTGCAGCGGTCGAGGGCTTCGACCCCGATGCCGAGCCGCCGAGCGCAATGCTGCGCGTGCGCGCCGGCCATGAGTACAGCTTCTTTAACCGCTCGAAGCACGACCTCAAGACGCTGCAGGGTGACCCGGACAGCCTGGAAGAGAACCTGCGCGACTACGTGAACTCGTTTTCGAGCAACGTGCGCGACATTTTCGAGAAGTACAAGTTTGAAGAGACGATCGCCGACCTCGCGGCGAACGACCTACTGCTGCAGATTCTGCAGCACTTCGCGAAGGCGAACCTGCACCCGAGCGTGGTCGACAACGAGAAGATGGGCCACATCTTCGAGGAGCTCATTCGCAAATTTGCGGAGGCCTCGAACGAGACCGCGGGTGAGCACTTCACGCCGCGTGAGGTCGTGAAGCTCATGGTGTCGATCCTGCTCGCGAACGAGGAAGACCTGACGACGCCGGGCGTGATTCGCGACGTGTACGACCCCACCGCCGGTACCGGCGGCATGCTCTCGGTCGCCGACGACGAGATCAAGGCTCTCAACCCGAGCGCCCAGGTGAACCTGCTCGGGCAGGAGCTCAACGCGTCGTCGTACGCGATCTGCAAGGCCGACATGGTGGTGAAGGGCCAGCCGATCGACAACATCGTGCACGGCAACACCCTCACCGAGCCCGCGTTCAAGAACCGCACCTTCCACTACGGTCTCTCGAACCCGCCGTTCGGGGTCGACTGGAAGCAGTCGCGCACCGTGGTGACGACCGAGCACGAAGTTGCCGGGTTCGACGGGCGATTCGGCCCTGGCCTGCCCCGCGTGAGCGACGGATCGATGCTCTTCCTCATGCACCTCATCTCGAAGTTGCGCGAGCCAAGCGGCACGGGCGAGCCTGGCGCTCGCGGTGGCGGCAAGGGCGCGATTGTCCTCAACGGTTCGCCGCTGTTTACGGGCGGTGCGGGTTCGGGGGAGTCAAACATCCGCAAGTGGGTGCTCGACAACGATTACCTCGAGACGATCATCGGGCTGCCGACCGACATGTTCTACAACACCGGCATCAGCACCTACGTGTGGATCCTCAACAAGGACAAGCCAAAGGATCGCCACCGCAAGGTGCAGCTCATCGACGCGACCGCGATGTTCCGCAAGATGCGCAAGAGCGTCGGCTCGAAGCGCAAGGAAATCAGCGAAGACAACATCGTCGAGATCGTGAAGCTGTACGAACAGTTTCGTGAGACTGAGCACTCGAAGATCTTCGACACGACTGATTTTATGTACCGCACGATCACGGTCGAGCGCCCGCTGCAGCTCAACTACGCGTTCGCGCCCGAGCGCATCGAGCGGGTACTCGCGCTGAAGTCGGTCGAGAAGCTGGGTGAGGATGCCGTGGGTCGCCTCCGCGACGCCCTCGAGCGCGCGGACCAAGATTCAATACAGGATGCGGCGGGTGAGATCACGCACAGCCGCACCGAGTTCCAAGCGAAGTTCATGACTGCCGCAACTGCTGCGGGCCTCGCGTTGAAGCCTGCCCTCGTGAAGACGATCATCGATGAACTCGGCGAATACGACGAGAACGGCGAGATCGTGAAGAAGGCTGGCAAGCCCGTGCCGGATGCCTCGCTGCGCGACACGGAGAACGTGCCGTGGGACGAAGACATCCACGCCTACCTCGAGCGCGAAGTGAAACCATTCGTGCCCGCCGCGTGGATCGACGAGAGCAAGACCCGTGAGGGAGCCGAAATCCCGTTCACGCGTCACTTCTACAAGTACGTGCCACCGCGACCGCTCGAAGAGATCGACCGCGACCTCGACGAGGTCCTCGGCCGAATCCGCGCCCGACTCGAGCAGGTGAAGGCGTGAGTGTTACTTTCCCGACTGTGCGCCTCGATCGAGCCGTCAATCGGGTAGCTCCGACCAAGTCAGATTCTGAGTACCGCCTTGCACTCGAGTCAGTGGAGTCCTGGACTGGTCGACTTACCGATTCGCCCGTTGTTGAAACAGAGACCATCGGAAACGCCTTCTGCGACGGCCAGATCTTGTTCGGGAAACTCCGACCGTACCTTGCCAAAGTCTGGGTTTCGGATCGGCCCGGCGCTTATGTAGGGGACTTCGTTCTGCTGGATCCAGATGCAGGATTTGATGCACACTTCCTCGGGTACGTGATGAGAACGCCAGAATTCATTAGACGTGTCTCGGCGGAATCGTATGGTTCTAAGATGCCACGCGCTGAATGGGACCAGCTTCGGTACCTCGAAGTGCCGGCACCACCACTCGACGAGCAGCGGCGCATCGCGGACTACCTCGACCACGAAACCGCCGAAATTGATGCGCTTGTTGACGAGATGAAGTTGGTTTTGACGCTGTTGGCCGAGCGGACTCGGTCCGACGTGGATTCAAAGTTCGCGACTTGTTTTGAACACGCGACGATTGCAGGACTGCGCAACCAACTTATGGAAGTTGACGAACGCGCAGGTGACCGGGCGAGGGCTGACGACTTGCTCTCCGTTTCCATTCATCGCGGAGTGACCAGGTGGGTAGATGAAACAGACGACCTTCCCCGTGCTGAAGACTTGTCTCGATACAAGACTGTGCGTGCGGGAGACCTGGTCCTAAATAGGATGCGCGCGTTTCAGGGTGCAATCGGAGTCTCGAAATGGGACGGCATAGCGAGTCCCGACTACGCGGTGTTACGCCCTGGCAGTGGGTTAGATCCGCTCTACGCCGTACGACTTATCAAATCGACCCGTTTTCTGCAGGAAATCTCTAAGAACCTGCGTGGTATCGGGAGCGATGATTCGGGAGTCGTGCGGACTCCGCGGGTCAGCGTTCGAGACTTGATACGCATTCCCGTTCGCTTGCCCAGCTTGGTTGAGCAAAAGGAGATTGTCTCGGAACTCGATGAAATGGAGACTTTCAATCTGGAACGCCAACGCGATGCTCAGAGGGCTATTGATCTTGCAATGGAGCGGCGGGCGGCTCTGATCTCGGCAGCGGTGACCGGACAGATTGACGTCACCGAGAAGCGCACGCCAGTCGCCGAAGAACTCGAGAGCACCCTCGCGGAGGCATAAATGAGTAATAAGCATCAGGAACTCGCGTTTCAGCGGCACATCGCCGACTACCTCGCCGCGCACGGCTGGGAGCGCTCCGAGAACTCCGTCGGCTACGACAAAGAACGCGCGCTCTTCCCCGAAGACCTGCTCGGGTGGCTCGAAGACACCGATCCCAAGAACTTCGCCAAGATCGTGCCGCCCGACGCCGACCCGGCGACGCGCGCGAAAGGTGAGCGGCGCATCCTCGACCGCGTCGCGAAACAGCTCGCCGCACCCGAAGCACACGGCGGCGGCACGCTCGCAACCCTGCGCAAGGGATTCGACATTCCGGGAGCGAAGCACTTCAGCCTGCTGCAGAACCCACCCGCCGACAATCGCAACGAGAATCTCATCGCGCGGTACACGCAGAACCGGCTGCGTGTCGTGCAAGAGGTCGTCTACTCGACTAGGAAATCCGACCGCATCGACCTCGTGCTGTTCCTCAACGGGATCCCGGTCGCGACAATCGAACTCAAAACCGACTTCACGCAGTCGATGCAGCACGCCCTCGACCAGTACAAGCATGACCGGCTGCCGCACGGCGAGCCGCTACTCACCGAGTTCCGCGGGGCGCTCGTGCATTTCGCGGTCACCGATAGCGAAATCATGATGACCACGAAGCTGCAGGGCGTGGGCACGACGTTCCTGCCGTTCAACCGTGGCCACGACAACGGCGCGGGTAATCCGCCGGTCGAGGGCAAGCACCGCACCGCATACCTCTGGGAAGAGGTGCTCGAGCGCGACGCGTGGCTGCACATCATCTCGAAGTTCATCTACGTCAACCACCAGACCAACGTGAACCCCGTCACGGGTGAGATCGAAGAGAAGGCGCACGTGCGCTTCCCTCGCTACCACCAGTGGCGCGCCGTCACGAAGCTGACCCGCGACGCGCGCGAGCACGGATCGGGCAACAACTACCTCATCCAACACTCGGCCGGCTCGGGCAAGACCGACTCGATCGCCTGGACGGCCCACCGCATGGCGACCCTCCACACGCCCGAAGGTGACAAGGTGTTCGACGGCGTCATCGTCATCGCCGACCGGCAGGTGCTCGACCGGCAGTTGCAGGACGCCGTCGACCAGCTCGTGAATACGACGGGGCAGTTCCAGCCGATCACGCGTGGCACCGAGGGATCGAAAACTGCGCACCTCATCGAGGCGCTCAGCGCTGGCGTGCCAATCATCGGCGTGACGCTGCAGACCTTCCCGCACGCACTCGCGAAGATCCACGAAGAGGGAGGCGTGCTCGCCGGCAAGAAGTTTGCGATCATCGCCGATGAGGCCCACTCCTCCCAGACTGGCGACTCGGCCGCGTCCCTCCGCGAGCTGCTCTACGGTGGCGAGGCGCCGGCATCCGCTGAAGACGAAGAAGAGATCGGTGCCGATCAGGACGCGCTCGTTCGCATGGCCGCTCGCGCTGACGAAGACGACAGGCTCAGCTTTTTCGCGTTCACGGCGACGCCCAAGGCGAAGACGCTCGAGCTGTTCGGCACGAAGGGGAGCGACGGCAAACCCGAGCCGTTCGACCTCTACTCGATGAAGCAGGCGATCGAGGAGGGGTTCATCCTCGACGTGCTGAAAAACTACACGACCTATGAGCTTGCCGCGCGGATCGCCCTCAACGCCGAGGCGCACGCCGAAGGCGAAGAAGTCGAGGTGGATGCGCGGAAGGGCGCGCGGGCGTATATCGGGCACGTTGAGCTGCATCCCACCAACGTGTCTTCGAAGGTCAAGGTCATTCTTGACCACTACCAGGAGACGGTGCGGCATCACCTCGGGGGCCGCGCCAAGGCGATGGTCGTCACGTCATCGCGTGCGGCCGCGGTTAAGTACGCGCGGGCATTCGCGAAGGCGATCGAGCGTGACGGCCTGCCGTTGAAGACGCTCGTCGCGTTCTCGGGTGAGGTGCCCGACCCCGACGTCACGGTCCTGCCCGGCGTCGAAGCGCCGACCGTGACCGAAGCATCCATGAACCCCGCCGCCCGCGGCGGCGATCTCGCCAAGACGTTTGCGCAAGACGGCCAGAACATCCTGATCGTCGCGAACAAGTACCAAACCGGGTTCGACCAGCCGCTGCTCGTCGCGATGTACGTCGACAAGCAGCTCTCGGGAATCTCGGCCGTGCAGACTCTCTCGCGGTTGAACCGCAGGGCGGAGGGCAAGACCGAGACGTACGTGCTCGATTTCGTGAACGACGCGCAGCAGATTCTCGAGGCATTCCAGGTCTATTACGAGGATGCATCCATTCAGCAGGAGTCGGACATCGACCTCGTGCCGGACATCGCGCTGAAGCTCGACATGCAGCAGATCTACACGCGTTCCGAGGTTGAGCGGGTGTGGGAGGGGTGGTCCGCGACGAGCGGGAAGCGAGACGCGCTGTCTTCGCTGCTCGACCCCGCGTTCGATCGCTTCAAGCACCGCTGGAGCGACGCGGTGTTGCACGGTGACGACGAGGAGCGCGAGAAACTCGAAGACTTCCGCACGACGCTGGCGCAGTATGTGAAGGCGTATGCGTTCTTCTCGCAGCTGCTGAACTACCAGGAGCCGTACTACGAGAAGCTTTCGGTGTTCGCCGATCTGTTGTCGCGGAAGCTGCGGGCGTTCCGCGCCGATGCTGCCGACGCCGAAGCCATCGACGTATCCGACGTCGTGCTGACGCACTACAAGCTCGAGAAGCTGCGGGACGAAGACCTCCAGCTGCACTCGGGCGATGCCGACGGGCTGCGCGGCATGACCGAGGCCGGGCTTGCGAAGGTGCGGGAGCAGGAGCGCACCTCGAAGGACGAGCTCATCGAGGTCGTGAACAAGTACCTCGGTGATCTGGATGCGCTGCCCGAGTATCAAGTCGCGTTCGTCGACACGATGCAGGCGGAAGTCGCGGAGGACGAGGACCTCGTCGTGCAGTCGGTGAACAACTCGAAGGTCGACTTCAAACACTCGCCGAGACTCAAGCTCGTGCTCGAAGAAGCGCTGTGGAGAAACGGTTCGTCGCACAACGAGGTGCGCTCTGCTGCGCAGAAGAAGCCGATCGACGACCTGATCGAGCTCTTTCTCGAGGCCGGGTTGTATGAGTATTTGCGGGAGCGTGCGGGTTAGTCGAACCGTCGGCCGTCTCCGCCCGGGAGTAGAAGCGGGAGATGCTCTCCCAGCGATGCCCGACGCACTGGGATGAGCTGCCGGTCGCGGTCGCGTGAGCACTCCGAGACCCTGCAGCCATATGGCTCTGGGGTCCGGGAGGGAAGCTTGCTGAAGGCGAAGAGTTGGGATTGCTTTTCGCTGATTCCCTTGCTTAGAGCTGAACATGCGCAACAAAACACGGTATTGTCTTGCTTATGGATCTCAATGCGTTCGTAGATGACTCGATGGGTTCCCTCGTCCCGATCCACGGCACGGACACGTTCGACGGTCCGTGGGAGCATCGCGCATTCGTTCCGAGTCCGCTTCCTGAGAGGGCTCCAGAGTTGGATGGCACCGCGTACATGGCTGTGGCCAACGCGCGAGCAGCGCTTGCAGCGCTCGACAGCACGGCTCGGCAGCTTCCGAACCCTCAGCTGCTGCGCTACCCGACCCTGCGCCGCGAAGCTCAGAGTACGTCCGCTCTCGAGGGGACCTATGCACCGCTTCAATCGGTGTTGACGGCCGACACGGATCGCCCGAGCACGGTCGCGATGACCGAGATCCTCAACTATGTGCGGATGGCTGAGTTCGGTTTCACGGAGGCGCTGAGAGGCCGAGCGACTTCGCTGTCGCTGCTGAATTCACTACAGGGTATTCTCATGCAGGGCACGCATCTGGAAGAAGAGTCGGGTCGAGTGCGAGAGTCCCAGGTCGTCATCGGTCGACGGGACAACGCGCCTCCGGGGGAACTGCCGGTGCGGGCGTCGCGATTCGTTCCGTCACCTCCGGGGCTGCCGCTGGAAGCGAATCTCCGTGATCTCGCTGATTGGATGCAGGTAGATCGCAGAACGTCCATTGACCCGGTCGTGGCCACGGCGATGGCTCACTACCAGTTCGAGACTCTCCACCCGTATCGCGACGGCAATGGTCGCCTGGGGAGGTTCCTCATCGTTCTGCAGCTCCTGCATGAAGGGGTGCTCGCTGAGCCGACGCTCACGGTGTCACCCTGGTTCGAAGCTCGCAGATCCGAGTACTACGACCGACTGCTCGCGGTGAGTACCGATGGAGCCTGGAACGGCTATGTGACGTTCTTTGCTCGGGGGCTGGATGCTTCAGCGAAACAGACGCTCCGCCAGCTCAACGCGTTGGTGAAGGTGCAGGGGGAGCTGAAGGAGCAGATCCGTGGATCGAACCTTCGCGCGGACTCGTACCACTCCCTGGTCGACCTGAGCATCGCGACGACCTCCTTCACGGTGAAGGCAGCCGCTGATTCGCTGCAGCTGTCGCCTCAGCGCGTGCGGGACTTGGTGGGTGCACTGGTCGAGCTGAATGTCCTGCGTCCGCTCAACGAGAATTCTCGAAACCGACGGTTCTATGCACCGAAGGTGATCGAGGTTCTCCTCGACGACGAAGTAGCGTGAGGTACTTGCATCCTGCGCAACGCGATGGGCGTTCTCATCGCCGCACTCGAACTTGAGCTCGAAGTCGTTCCACCTCACGCATCCGCAGCGTAGACCACAACTAGTCGAGCGTCCCGGCAGTATCCACAACCACAACATTCGACGCGGCCCACTCCCGCGGCGTCTGCCCGACGCGCTGGGCGAATGCACGCGAGAAGGCGGGGGTCGTCGCGTACCCGACTTCGCTCGCGACGTGCCCCACCGGGTTGCCGCGCCGGAGCAGATCCTGCGCGATGAGGATGCGCCAGTCGGCGAGGTAATTTGCGGGTGTCTCACCGACGACCCGCTTGAATCGCTCGGCGAAGGCGCTTCGACCCATGCGCGCTTCACTTGCAAGCCGTTCGATGCTCCACGCATACTCCGGATGCTCGTGCATCGCAGTCAGGACGGGCGCGAGCTCCGGATCAGCGAGTCCCGCCAGTAACCCCCGGGGCATCCCGAGCTCGGCGACGTGATCGAAGAGCCAGCGAAATAGCTGGATGAGCACCACTTCGAACAGGCGATCGATGGGCAAACGGTCGCCGCACCGAGCTTGATCCACCTCCGCGAACAGCAAGTCGAGCGACGGCGCCAGCGTCGGCACCCTGTCGAGCGGCAGCACGATGACGGGCGGCAGTGCGCATCAGAGGATGCTCACTGCCCGTGCCGACATCGAGGGTCGCGCACGCAAAATCGGAATACTCGGTCGGCGCATTGTGAAACGCGTGATCGAGGGGACGCGGGTAGAACAGCAAGCTCGGCTCGTCGACCTGGAAATGCTGCGGCCGCGCGCCCGGGTCTCGGTGGGTCACGCCCATTTCACCGCGGCGGAGCACGTGGAGGAACCCACGACCGGGCTGTGCGTCAAACGCCGTCACTCCGCAAAGCGGACCGGTGTGGAACAGGTGCGCGCGGAGCGACCTCGCAGAACTCGCCGACGTGTCGCAACCGACGATCTCGCACCATCTGAAGGTAATGAAGGAGACGGGGACACTCGCCTCCGAACGGCGCGGCACCTGGGTGTACTACCGCATCGTGTCTGAACGCCGCACCGCGGTCACCGCCCTTCTCGACGCCTTCGCACCGGCCACCGTTTCCAACGTTGCAGCGGTCGAGGGCGAGGATCGCACCGAAGCCCGGAGGAGGATGGATGCCCGCGTGACCCGCCTCGCAGGAGAACTCGCCGACGAACTCACCGACCTCAACCGCGACCTCGTGATGGCGATCGTCCGCGAGTCCTACGCGGGCCTCGTGCGATCCGCGAAGTTCACGCAGCACATGATCCCGCTGACGGAGCGGTTCGCACGCCAGCGGCTGGCCGACCTGACCCGTGACCGAAGTAATGGGGTTCCGCAGGTGCTGTTCGTGTGCGTGGCGAACGCGGGCCGTTCCCAGCTCGCCGCCGCGATTACAAACGAGCTCGCAGACGGCCGCGTGATCGCCCGGTCGGCTGGGTCGACCCCGGCCGCCGACGTCCCCCCGCAGGTGCGCTCCCTGCTCGCTGAGATCCAGGGCGACCGGGAAACGGGCGAGGCGTTCCCGAAGCCGCTGACCGATGATGCCGTGCGTGCCGCGGATGTTGTAGTGACGATGGGCTGCGGGGATGTGTGCCCGATCATCCCCGGCGTCCGCTACGAAGACTGGACGGTCGGCGACCCCGCCCTCGCCTCCGAAGAAGGCGTCGCGGTGATCCGAGACGACATCAAAGCCCGCATTCGCACCCTGCTCGACACCCTCGCGACCCACTGAGCGAAAGAACACCGATCATCATGACCCAAGCATCGTTGAAGCCGTCCGTACTGTTCGTCTGCGTGCATAATGCGGGCCGCTCGCAGATGGCCGCAGGGTTCCTCAGAGACTTCGCAGGTGACCGCATCGACGTTCGCTCAGCAGGCTCGATCCCTGCTGAGCAAATCAACCCCGTCGCGGTCGACGCCATGCGCGAAGTCGGCATCGACATCACCCCCGAACGACCCAAGATCCTCACCACCGAAGCCGTACAGGCCTCGGATGTGGTGATCACGATGGGCTGCGGTGATGCCTGCCAATTCTTCCCCGGTAAGCGCTACGAAGACTGGAAACTCGCTGACCCCGCAGGTCAGGGCCTCGACGCCGTGCGGCCCATCCGTGACGAGATCAAGGAACGCATCGAAGCACTCTTCATTGACCTTGTTAGACAGGAGAACTAAACAGGCTCCCGCAGAGAACGCCGGAGCAGTTATCGTTCGCCATCGTCCTGCTGGTAGATGTCCGGGATGCCATCCCCATCGGCATCCACAGCGTCTCGTTCGCTGATCTTTCGGTAGCCGCGGTTCCTCACCGTCAGGACGATAGTCGCCAGTCCGGCGGCGACCACAGAAGCGAGAAGGATCGCGACCTTGGCGTGGCCATGCTCTGCGCTTCCAGGAGCAAATGAGAGCTCAGCGACCAGAAGCGACACCGTGAACCCGATTCCAGCGAGGAGACCGACTCCGGAGAGGTCGATCCAACGCAGCGCCGGGTCCAGCCGGATGCGGGCGATCTTGCTCACCAGCCAAGTCGTAACCAGGATGCCGATGGGTTTGCCGACGACGAGTGCGGCGATGATCGCGATCGTAAGGGGGTCGGCGAGCGCGGAGACGAATCCCTCGACCCCTCCGATGGCGACGCCCGCGGAGAAGAACGCGAATACCGGCACTGCAAGCCCCGCCGACAACGGCCGGAACCGGTGCTCGAACTGTTCCGCGAGCCCCGGCCCAGCATCATCAATATGGTCGTGTTTGTGGTGCAGGACAGGGATCGTGAATCCGAGGAGCACACCGGCGATGGTGGCGTGGATCCCGGAAGCGTGCATAAACGCCCACGCCAGGACACCGATGGGAAGCAGGATCAGCCACGCCGCTGCCGGATGCAGACCGAAGAATCGGCGGGAGAGTTGCGCGATCAGCCCGTACACGATGATCGCGACAACCGAGAGTAGTAGCGGGAGCAGGCTGATGGTATCGGTATAGAACAGCGCGATGATCCCTATCGCGATCAGATCGTCCACGACAGCGAGGGTAAGCAGGAATATCCGCAATGGGCCCGGCAGGTGCGAGCCGATCAACGCGAGCACCGCGACCGCAAACGCGATGTCCGTGGCAGTCGGGATCGCCCACCCGCCACGGAGCCCGGGATCGCTACCAATGACGGCGAGGTAGATGAGTGCGGGGATAGCGACCCCGCCCACCGCTGCGGCGATCGGCACGACGGCGGTGCGTATCTGGCGGAGATCACCGGCGACGAACTCGCGTTTGAGTTCGAGTCCGACGAGGAAGAAGAAGATCGCAAGCAGCCCGTCCGCCGCCCACCCTCCTAAGGTCAGCTCCAGATGCCAGGGCGCGTATCCGATGCGGAAGTCCCGTACTGCGAAGTAGCTCTCCGCCCAGGGTGAGTTCGCCCATACGATGGCGACCGCGGCGAGTGCGACCAGGAGCATCCCGCCGACGGTCTCCTTGCGGAGTACCTCGTCAATGCGTACCGCCTCCCGATAGCTCCCGCGAGCGGGGAACGCCGAACGGCGACGCGAACGAACAGGCCGAGGAGTGGGCGTGGACATTGAACCTCCGGGAATGGTTGACAACAGAACCGTCGACCAGGCTTCCCGACACTCCACACCCATCCTACCCTCGACCAGCATCATGACGAGATCAGATGCCACACATCTACTACGCCACACCCGCCGATGCCGGGCTCGATGCCAGGCCTGTGGCTGGCCACCAGCGCTATGGATGCATTCGTCAGGCTGCTTAGAAGCGAGTCCCGAGCGCGGTCAGAGCATCAATATCGAGAATGGTCACGCTGCCGCCTGCACCCTGGTCGATTACCTTGGCGTCGCTGAGAGCTCGCAATTGTCGACTTAACGACTCCGGAGTGGTATCTAGAAGTGATGCAATGTCTTTCTTGGGGAGCGGCAGCACCACCACGGGATGCGCATCCCCATGGCGGCGTGAAGGTAACGTGAGCAGGTAATCGGCCAGTCGAGAGCTCACATCACCGGTGATCACGGCGGCCAGTCGTGTTTCTGCTTCGCCTAGCCGCCTACTCAGGCTTTGCAGCATCCGGATACCGATGCTCGTGTGCTGCTCGACGAGCTTGCTGAGATCCTCATGTCGGAATACGCACAGCTCAGTGTTTTCGATGGCGGTAGCGGCGTGATCAGGTGTTGTGCCGGTGAGGAAGGCGGACTCGCCAATGAAGTCGCCCGGGCCAAGTATCCGAATGATCTGTTCGTATCCATCGGGACTCGTACGTGACACCTTGACACGTCCGGTGTGCATGACCATCAACTGTGACACGTCGCTTCCCGCCAGATAGAGCTGCTGATCACGATCAAATTGAGAGGGGCGCGCGACGCGGGCAACTTCCAACTGCTCGCTAACGCTCAGGCCTTGAAAGAGCGGCACCAGGCTCACGCAGAGTTCGGATGCTTCGCTGGATGCTCCTTGTGTAGGCAACAGTTGTTCCTTCCTTTCTCCTCAGTATTGCAATGATGCTTGGCCAACCGAGACCTGAACCCGACGCGTTCCCAGATGACGACATCATGGGGGAGTCGTCTACTTACTTCTCGCGGAAGCCTCGACTACGTTTCGGGCTGAGCGTTCGGTGTTCGACGTGGCTGTGTCATTTCGGCTATTGCGGAGCAATCGCATCGCGTTGAGGATCACAATGAGCACCGACCCTTCGTGAACGAGCATGCCTACCGACATCGTCACGCCGCCGGAAAAGACACCGACCAGAAGCAAGATCACGGTGATGAGCGCGATTGCGATGTTTTGCCGCATGATGTTTACAGTGCGCCTGGCGAGGCGGATCGCTTCGGGAAGCTTCAGCAGGTTGTCGCCCATCAGGGCGATGTCTGCCGTCTCGACGGCGACCGCGGAACCTGCGGCTCCCATCGCCACCCCGATGTCTGCTGTTGCCAAGGCAGGAGCGTCGTTGACTCCGTCACCGACCATCGCGACGACGTAGCCTTCGTTCTGCAACTGGGCGACAGCATCCAGCTTGTCTTCCGGCAACAGTGACGCATGAATTTCATGGATGCCCGTGGCACGGCCGATCGCTTCGGCAACCAGGCGTGTGTCACCGGTCAGCATGACAACCTTCTTGACCCCATTCGCAGACAGCCGTCGAATCATCTTGGACGCATCTTCCCGAATCGCATCCGCCACAGCGACAATACCGATCACCGCATCATCCACCGCGACGATCATTGGTGTCTTACCCTCGGATGCCAGTGTGTTGACGGCAGCAACAGCGGTTGATTCGACGACGACGTCGTATTCCTCGAGCAACGGGATGTTGCCGACCAGCACCCGCCGATTCGCGACCGCTGCGGAAATTCCCTTTCCTGTCACGGGGGTGACCGCGCCGGGAATGCCTTCGGGCGCAACGCCCTCCTCGCGGGCCGCGTCGATGAGGGGTCGCGCGAGTGGATGCTCGGACCCGGCTTCCGCGGCAGCAGCCCACCGCAGCACGTCGCGTCGGAGTAAGTCGCGTTGGAGCACGACGACGTCAGTGAGCACCGGGCGACCTTCGGTCAGAGTGCCGGTCTTGTCGACAGCAACAGCGGAGATTTTCGCAGTGGTCTCCAAATACTCGCCACCTTTGATGAGGATGCCATTTCGCGCTGAGCGGCCGATACCGGCGACGATCGCAACGGGAATGGAAATCACAAGGGCACCCGGGCACCCAATGACCAGCAGCGTCAACGCGAGCACAACGTCGCCAGTCAGAAGTCCGGCGAGCAGTGCCAGAATCATCACGGCAGGGGTGTACCACTTTGAGAAACGGTCGATGAACGCTTGGGTCTTGGCCTTCGCGTCCTGCGCTTCTTCGACACGGTGGATGATGCGCGCAAGCGTCGTATCAGCGCCGATTCCCGTGGCCATCACTTGCAGGAACCCACCGCGGGAAATCGTCCCGGCGAACACGTGATCCGACGCGGCCTTTTCAGCTGGAATGGATTCGCCGGTGATCGAGGATTCATCAATCGCGCCGGTTCCCGAGACGACTTGCCCATCAACGGGTACTTTCGCGCCGCTCTTCACGAGCACTATTTCACCCGGTCGCACCTGTCCCGCAGGTACCTCCACTTGGTCACCATCTCGGAGCACCACGGCGTTGTCGGGTGCCACCGCGACCAATGCCGCCAGTGCCGACCGGGTCTTGTTCATCGTGCCCGCTTCGAGAGCGTGCCCGATTGCAAACAAGAACGTGACGGCCGCAGCCTCCCAAAAATTTCCGATGATCGTTGCGCCGATCGCCGCGATCGCTACCAGCAGATCGATGCTGATGAACCTCACCATCAGCGCACGGAACGCCTTGACTACGATGCCGTAACCCGCGACCACCGAGGCAACAAACATGAAGGCATTGGCGAGTGTAAAGACATCACCGGACCCGTGGACGTGTGCACCGGCGTGCACCCACCACCGCGGTCCAATTGCGATATTGGCGCTGCCTCCGAGGAGGTGTTCAATGCTCAAAGAAGCGAGAATCAAGAAACCAGAAACAACAGGTACGAACCAGTTGCTGCGTCTCCATCTGCGCATTGCGTCCACGAATACCACCGCCTTTCGTCGAGAGAATTGAGCGCTAGAACGCTGAGGCTTTGGACTTATAGCCAGCCTTATCCACTGCCGCGATCAGGTCCTCCACGGAGGACTTCGACGCGTCGTGATCGACCTCGATTCGACCGGAAGCGAAATGGACGGTGACGTTTTCGACGCCGTCGAGACGGCCCACCTGCTTCTCGATCTTGGACACACAAGACGGGCACGAAAACCCTTCGGCCCGTAAAAGGGTTTGGACTGTTTCAGATGTGTTGCGCACGATGCCTTCCCTCGATAGTTTTTCAGGGTTGATCGGGACATTTCCCTATCTGTTGGTGACTCTATCGAGAGGCATCAAGTTTGGCCTTGACGTAGATCAAGTCCAGTTGTTCGACCGCAGAATCGTGACTACAGCAGCAACCAACCAAGAACCGCCGCGGCGATAACCACTGCCCAAGCCGGTGCCTTCCACATTCGGAGGGCAACGAAAGCGGCCGCGGCGATCGCTAGCGTCAGCGGGCTTGTGATTCCGAGCGTAAATACGGGGGCGTAGAGCGCTGCAGCAAGAATCCCCACGACACCGGCGTTCACCCCCATGAGGACGCGCCGGGCGTGACTGAAGTGACGCACCCGCTCCCAAAATGGCAGAACACCGATCACAAGCAACGCTGCCGGTAAGAAGACCGCAATCAAAGCGATCGCTGCGCCAACGAGGCCCGTGGGACCCAGCTCATTCATGGCGCCAAGGTACGCGGCGAATGTGAAAAGCGGGCCCGGCACTGCCTGTGCCGCGCCGTAGCCAGCGAGGAATGCATCCGCCGAAACCATACCGGTCCCGACGACTTCGGCCTCCAGCAACGGGAGAACGACATGTCCACCGCCGAATACCAGTGCGCCGGCGCGGTAGAAGCTATCAAAGAGCTGTGCCACAGAGTTGCCGGTGGCCGCGACCACGAGCGGAAGCGTAATCAACAGCGCGCCGAAGATAGCGAGGCTTCCGATGGCGACGGGGCGAGGGACCGAGAAATGCTTCATTGGTTCGGATGCGTCCGGTGCTTCAGTGCGAAGCCAGACCAAGCCGATGAGGCCTGCTGCAACGATGGCGATGACCTGCACAGCAACATGGGGGATAAGCAACACTGCGATCAGGCTGAGCAGCGCGATTGTTGCGCGCTTGGCATCGGGCGTGAGCGTGCGAGCCATACCGAAGACTGCGTGTGCCACCACCGCAACCGCCGCGGCTTTCAATCCGCTAATCCAACCTGCATCCGAGAGATCACCGAACGACGCGACCCCGAACGCGAAGCCGACTAGGACAATTGCGGACGGCAGGGTGAACGCGGACCAAGCCGCTAAGAGACCCCAGAGGCCTGCGCGTTGCAGGCCGATGGCCATGCCCACCTGACTTGATGCTGGACCGGGGAGAAACTGGCAGAGGGCAACCAAATCCGCGTACTCGCGGTCGTTCAACCAGCGCCTACGTTCGACAAACTCCTCGTGAAAATATCCGAGGTGCGCGACTGGGCCGCCGAATGAGGTCACCCCAAGCCGAAGAAAAACACGGAACACTTCCCAGACATTCTTTGGGCGGAGGCGAACAGAAGAGGTGGTCACACATCCATGGTGCCCCGTCGGGAGACGGCGCCGGGCCGAGTTCACGAACAGTTCACTCGCGGCGGAGCTCATGCGAAATGCGGGACCAAAGCAGTCAGCATCACTCGAGGCAGCGCGCTCCAGAGCTAATCAGCTGGCAGCGAGCGTCGGTAGTGGCTCGGCGATGTCAACGAGTTGATTCGCAAGGAGAGCTTCATCGCCCGGAGCGCCGAGCTCTTACGCCACAAGATTGCACGCCGGATACGCAATGAGGTGCTGCCGGGAGCTGCGCCCCGGTTCGATGTTCCATTCCGGAATCCAGAACCACCGCACAAATGCCGCGAGGTCGCCGGTGACAGGCTCGCGGTGAAAGGTCGGAAGTGGTGCCGGGTACAGCACCCCGCGCGAGGCGGCCGGGTTCGAACTCACACTCGGCATTGTATTCACGGAGAATGTGGCGCGAATCTTCAAGCCAGGTGGCCCGCACTCGTCATAGATTTGCCTCATGAATACTGCAGCGAATGGTCAATACACCGATCACGGCACGCCCAAAAGTGCCAGTAGCCTGACCCCGTTCTTGGCGATCCCAAACGCCCGTGAAGCCATCGATTTTTATCGGGATGTGTTTGGGGCGCGAGTCGTTGATGTCACGGAGATGGGCGGAGCCGTCGTTCACGCCGTGCTCGACTTCGGGCACGGACAGCTTCAACTTGGCGAGCCGGTGCCTGACTACCGACTTGTTGCCCCACCCGCGGGCGAAGATGACTGCTATTCCATGGGGCTTTATGTGCCAAACGTCGACGAGGTGGTGGCCGCGGCCGAAGCTGCGGGCGCGGTGATCCGCGAGCCAGTCATGAATTTTGTTTCAGGGGACCGCTATGCGAGCATCCGCGACCCGTTTGGAATCCGTTGGTCAATCATGACCCGCATCGAGGACATTTCGGAAGAAGAGAGCGCCCGCCGCGTCGCTGAGTGGGCAGCGACGCAGCAGGAACAAAATAGCTAGGCTGGGTCAATCCCGAACGCGCGAGCGAGTCCGTCGATGCGTTCCGCACGGTGCAAACGCGGCAGGTCACTGCCATCGCGAACCACGCGGCCGCGGGCATTGAACTCAGCGAGGAACTCGCGCGCCCAGCCGACATCCGACGCTGGCGGGCTGAACATTTCGTTAATCACCGGCAGCTGGTTCGTGTCGAGGCAGAGCTTGCCGGTGAGCCCGAGGCTTACTGCGGTTTCGGATTGCTCGCGCAGGATCGGGTGGCTCTTGCTCACCGTCGGGCCGTCGATCGGTCCGGTCAAGCCTGCGATTGCGCTCGCCACCGTGAGGCGAGAGCGCGGATACGACATCGCAAGATCGGTGGCGGAAGTACCGGTGTCGCGGCGATAGTCACCGCTGCCGAAGGCGAGGCGGAACACACCCTTGGCCTGCGCAATCTCGACGGCACGCTCGATACCGATTGCAGATTCAATGAGCGGAATCACGGGGGTGGTGCTGCCCAAACGCTCAAAGGTTTCGGTGACCTGATCGGCGGATTCAACCTTGGCGAGCATCACACCAGAAAGCCCCGAATTGCCGCGCAACAACTCCACGTCGTCTTCCCAGTAGGAAGTACCGTGGACGTTAAACCGCACCCACGCGTCGTTCTCCTCCGCAAACCACTTCAGCACCGACTCACGCGCGCTGTCTTTTTGGGAGGGGTCCACACCGTCTTCGAGATCAAGGATGAGCTGGTCGCTGCGAGATGCGCGAGCCGCATCGAAGCGGTCTTCGGCGCGAGCAGAAAGCAGCAGCCAGGATCGCGAAATTTCGGCGGGGACGGGCGGCTTGGTGGCCGCGGTGGGGCTAGTCATTCATATTCCTTTGTGTCGCCAGGCGGATTACACCCGGATGAGTTTTCCAGCAGGATGGGATGCTCGCGAATATTGGGGGATATCTCGCGTGGGATCCGCTGAAGTTTGGAGGTCATTTCGCAGCAGGGTGCAGTTATGCAGCCTTAGCCGGAGTTGCAAGTCGTTCCATCGCGGCTACCGCGGCCTTTCGGCCAGCGCGAGTCGCGCCTACGGTCGAAGCGGATGCGCCGTAGCCGACAAGCAGGATGCGCGGGTCACGATCAACCTGCACCACGCCGGTCGTGCGTACCCCGCCGCCGGGCTCGCGCAGGTGCAGTGGCGTGAGGTGATCGAGGTCGGGGCGGAAGCCGGTGGCCCAGAGGATGACATCGGTGGCGACGCGTTTGCCGGATTCAAACACCACCGCATCGCGTTCAATCCGTGCGATCTTCCCGTCCGAAACGAGTCGGCCACGGTCGCGCGCCGCGAGGTATTCGGGCCAGGGTGGGATACCGGTATTGCGCACCACACTGTGGGGGACAAGTCCGGCGCTCGCCCGCGCATCCACCCGTTCTTCGACGGCCACGCCCCAGCGTTCGTCGAAAGGATCCTCAACCCAGTCGGGTTCCCGACGCGTCGACCAGGTAGTGGTGGCACCTGCCTGTTCGAGCATCAGGATGAACTGCACCGCGGAGAGGCCACCCCCAACTACGACGACGTGCTTGCCAGCGAAGTCGTCAGAGCACCAATAGTCCACGGTGCGCAGCTGCAGGCCTTCGAAGTTGTCGGCGCCGGGAGCGTAGGGCACGAACGGCTTCGTCCAGGTGCCAGTTGCATTGATCACCAGCCGGGTCTGCCAGGTTCTTGAGCCGGCACGAACCTCGAGGGGTGCATCCGGAGCACTGCCGAGCGAGCGTACTTCGTCGACCTTCACGGGGCGCTCGATTGGCAGCGCGAACTTTTGCTCATATTCGCCGTAGTAGCGGGAGACCACCTCGGATGCGGGCTCGGTGGGGTCCGGTTCGCCGAGCTTGAGCCCGGGCAAATCGTGCACGCCGTGGGCTTTGCCGAGAGTGAGTTCGGGCCAGCGGTGTCGCCAGGCACCGCCGGGGCCGTCGTTGCGATCAAGCACGACAAAGTCTTCCCAGGGCTTCAACCCACG
This sequence comes from Gulosibacter chungangensis, assembly GCF_008831155.1. GTDB lineage: Bacteria > Actinomycetota > Actinomycetes > Actinomycetales > Microbacteriaceae > Gulosibacter > Gulosibacter chungangensis. The sequence goes on from NZ_WBKB01000004.1 coordinate 227,484, forward strand.
GCGCTGCAACCAGTAGGCGGCGGTGAGACCAGCTTGCCCCGCGCCGATGATGACCACTTCCAACAGCCTCATACTCTTTTGTAACGGGAATCTGCGCGGATTACTTCCCGAAGGCCGCTCCGATCTCCGCGAGGGATGCGCTGCCTCAGGACTCGCCGCCGAGGTAAACGAGCGCAGCAACGGCGGCGGCGCGAGTCATCGTCTCGAGCGTGGGATCAATCGCTGGCGCGAAGAACGGCGAGTGGTTCGCAGGGATATCGGACTCCGTGGATTCCGGAGCGCGTGCGGCAGCGAGCTTGTCGGGCGGGGTCGATCCCACCATCCAATAGGTATAGGGAATGCCGAAGGCATCCGGAATCGTGCTGAAATCTTCGGATGCCGTGTTCGGCTCGGTGTGGAAGACCTGCTCCGTACCAAAATGCGCACGAAATGCTTCGGTGACGCGGTCGTTAACGAGCGGGTCGTTGGTGGTCAGCGGGAACTGGTCGTAATACTCGAACGTAGGTTCTTCGGGAGAACCTGATGCCTGGCATTCGCTCCGCACGACGCGGCACCTTCTCGACCAGCGCATCCGCCACCATCGCGCGAGCACCCGCTGCGGTTTCTTCCGCCGGCTGGAAGAGCGCCACGTGCGTCCCAGACCATGAACCCCGGTGGTCGCTGAGCAACTTCACCGCACCGAGTAGCGCGGCGATGTGAAAATCGTGACCGCAAGCGTGCATCACGCCATCGATGGTGGATGCGTAATCCAGGCCCGTCTGTTCCGTTAACGGCAGCGCATCCATATCTGCCCGGGAGAGGACTATTGCGCCTGGACCGTTTTCAAGGACACCGACCACGCCGGTGCCGCCGATCCTCTGCGGCCGATAGCCGAGCGCGGCAAGTTTTTCTTCGACCCGCTCAGCCGTCTGCCGCTCTTCGAGACTCAACTCGGGATGGCGATGAAAGTGTTTATAGAGCTGCCGCTGCCAGTCGAGCTGCGCATCCAAGCACTTAAATATCTCCGCCTTCACGATGGCCTTTCGCTCGGAACATGAACACCCCGAATCGTACGCCCGGATGCCTGAAATCACTGCCGAAAGGCACTGACCATGCTGTGAAAGTGGCGGCCCCGCTTCGAGAAGCGGGGCCGCCATCTAGTCGGTGCGGACCGAAATGGATTATTCGGCGACCTTCGCAACCAAGCGGCCCTTCGCGGTGCCGTCCTGGAGCATCTTGATGCCTTCCGGAATTTCCTCGAAGTCGATCTCGGTGAGCACCGGCTTGAGCTCGCCGGAGGCCATCCACTTCATGACCGAGGCGATGTCTTCCTTCGAACCACCGTTGGAGCCGATCAGCGAGACCTTGCCGAGGATCAGTGCGTTGGTGCTGATCGTTGCCTCGAGCTTGCCCATGCCGACCTGGACCACGACGCCCTCGCGCCGGACCGTTTCGATGGCTGCAGCGGTCGTGGTGCCGAAACCGGCGTAGTCGATGATGACGTCAAGTTCGTCATCCTTGAACTCGCTGATGTCCTTAGCGACCTTGACGGCGCCTGCTTCTTTTGCTCGGTCCCAGACCGATTCGTTGACTTCGGCGACGTAGATTTCGGCACCTTCGAGATGCGCAACTCGCGCACCGATCTGGCCGAGGCCACCAAAGCCGATGATGCCGACCTTCTGGCCAGCCTTCACGCCACCGGTGGACAGTGCGCCCACGGAAGTCATACCCGCGTCGGTCGCGGCCGCGGCCTGAGCGAACGAAACGCCTTCCGGGATACGTACGAGCTGCTCGGCGTCTGCCTCGGCGCGTGCTTCCCAGCCGCCATTAACGCCGTAACCGAAAGGACCGATCATCGGCCAGACGGCGACCTTGTCGCCAACCTTCCAATCGGTGACCCCTTCGCCAACTTCACTAATCACGCCAGCGGTTTCGTGACCGGGGACCACGGGAGTGTCCATAATCGCGAGCCAGCCTTCGTCTTCCAAAATGCCGACATCAGAGTGACAGAGGCCTGCTGCCTTCACATCCACGACGACCTTGCCGGGGCCTGCGGTGGGCTCGGGGATATCCGTGCGCTCGAACGGCTGGTGAGTGGTGTGGAACATCCAGGCTTTCATCGAATTCTCCTTATTCAATTCCATGCATAATCATGCAAATGTCACTTTAGTTTATCCCGCGCGCTAATTCTGCGCATGGCCGATGCTAATGCGCTGAGCGAACACCAAGGTTGCTAGCCTGAGGCGAAAGCACGCCGATAGAAGTCAGAGACGACTAAAGGAATCCAATGGCATTCATAACGCAATCTGCGAATTGGTGGCGGGCTCACCGCACAGCAATTCTGTCTAGTTTCGCCGCCCTATTGATTTTGTTGCTCACCGTGGGTGGGGCTAACTCAATCGCCAGGGCGGTCACGAGCCAATCGGAAGAGGGCTCGAGCGCGGTCGAGGGACAAACCTTCACGATCGCCACCGACACCACCTGGGCCCCCTTTGAATTCGAACGCGATGGGGAACTGCGCGGCATCGACATCGACCTCATAAACGCGGTCGCCGAGAACCAAGGCTTCAACGTCAAGATCGATGTGCTCGGCTTCGACGGTGCGCTCGCGGCCGTACAAGCAGGTCAAGCCGACGCCGTGATGGCAGGCATGTCCATCACCGACGAGCGCAAGGAAATCTTCGACTTCTCCAACCCGTACTTCGACTCGGGTATTCAAATGGCGGTCGCCAAGAATGACGATTCGATCGCATCCTATGAGGACCTCGCGGGGAAGACCGTCTCGGCCAAGACCGGCACTGAAGGCTACGCCTTCGCGGAGCAACTCGCTGGCGAATACGGGTTCACCGTCACCGGCTTCCAAGATGCCGCGGATGCGTACAGTGACGTGACCTCGGGCGGCTCGGTCGCAGTCTTCGACGACTATCCGATCCTCGCGTATGGCATTGCTACCGGGAACGTCGACCTGAAGACGGTAACCCCGCAAGAGAAGGCATCCAGCTACGGCATGGGCGTCAAGAAGGGGCAGAACGCCGAACTTCGCGAAGCCTTCAACGAGGGGCTGATGAACCTCATTAAGGACGGCACCTACCAGGCCATCCTCGAGGACTACCTCGGCGACGACGCTCCCGACGCGACCACGATCGGCAACGGTCAGGCGGTGCTCGGGAACGAACAGCTCGAACCGGGCGAACCCGGCGAGCTCCCGGTCAACCCGAACTTTGCCACCGACACCCCGGTCACCAACGGCAAGTTCATCATCGCCACCGACACCACCTTCGCGCCGTTTGTCTTCCAGGAGAGCGGCCAGAACGTCGGCATCGACATGGACCTGATCCGTGCGATTGCGGCCAACCAGGGCTTCGAAATCGAGATTCAAACCCTCGGATTCGATGCGGCACTGCAAGCCGTTCAGTCGGGTCAGGCCGACGGCGTGATCGCGGGTATGGGGATTACGGACGAGCGGAAGCAGGTCTTCGACTACTCGGAGCCTTACTTCCAGTCGGGCACTCAGATGGCAGTCGCCGTCGAAAGCGACATTGAATCCTATTCGGATCTCGCGGGACAAACTGTCGCGGTGAAGACCGGAACCACCGGGTATGACTTTGCGCAGTCCCTTGCCGAGGAATACGACTTCACGATTAACGCCTTCCAAGACTCGGCCGACATGTACAACGATGTCGCTGCGGGTAACTCTGCGGCCACCTTCGAGGACTCACCGGTCCTGCAGTACGGCATCGCATCGGGCAATGTTCCGCTCAAGCTCGTCACCGATCCAGAACCGGGTTCTGAATACGGATTTGCGGTAAACAAGGGGCAAAACGCGGAACTGCTCGAGATGTTCAATGAGGGTCTGCAGAACGCCATGGATTCCGGCGCGTATCAGCAGATCATCGACCGCTACCTCGCCACCGACCAGGACGAATCAACGGGCACCTCCTTCTTCGCCCTCGTGGCGAACGCCTTCCCGTCGCTGATGTACGGTCTCGGGCTGACGCTCATCGCGACCTTCCTCTCGCTCATCTTCGCGATGATCTTGGGTGTGCTGTTCGGCATCCTGAAGCTCTCCGGGAACGTGTTCTTGCGAGGGCTCGCGGGCGCCTACGTGAACATCTTCCGTGGCACCCCGGTGCTGGTGCAGGCGTTCTTCTTCTACTTCGGTGTGCCAGCCATTACCGGCCAGCCACTGGACGCCCTCACCGCCGGTGTGATCACATTGTCGCTCAACGCGGGTGCCTACATCACCGAGATTGTGCGCGGTGGTGTGCAGTCGGTGGACACCGGCCAGATGGAAGCCTCGCGTTCACTCGGTATGAGCTGGGGTTCGTCAATGCGCAAGGTCGTGATGCCGCAGGCATTCAAGATCATGACGCCGAACCTCATCAACCAGCTCATCATCACGCTGAAGGACACCTCGCTGCTCTCGGTACTCGGGTTCGCCGAACTCACGTACCAGGGTCGTATCGTCATTGCATCCACGTTCCGTTCCTTCGAGATCTGGCTCGTGGTCGGCGCGATCTACTTCATCGTGATCTGGCTGCTGACGCTGCTGTCCAACTATTTCGACCGCAAATTTAATAAGTAGGGATTCTCATGACAAATAAAGAACCCGTATATACCCAACCCATCACCGTCGATGGCGGCGACCCGATTGTCGTCAAGGACCTCTACAAGAGTTTCGGCAGCAATGAAGTGCTCAAGGGCATCGACCTCGCGGTGAAAAACGGCGAAGTGATTGCGATCATCGGGCCTTCAGGTTCCGGAAAATCCACGCTACTGCGATGCCTGAACCGGCTCGAGGACGTCACCAAGGGTGAGGTGATCATCGTCGGAGCGAATATCGCAACGGCAAAGGGCAAAGAACTCGATGTGGTCCGGCAGCGGGTGGGGATGGTGTTTCAGCACTTCAACCTTTTCCCGCACATGACCGCGCTTGAGAACGTTGCGCTGGCACCGATCGAAACTGGCAAACTCAAGAAGGCCGAGGCACGCAAGCGAGCCGAGGACCTCCTTGATCGAGTCGGGCTCGGCGATAAGAAACAGCACCGACCGTCACAACTTTCGGGTGGTCAGAAACAGCGTGTGGCCATTGCTCGCGCGCTCGCGATGAGCCCTGAGATCATGCTCTTCGATGAGGCAACTTCAGCCCTTGACCCGGAAATGGTTGGCGAGGTACTCCAGGTGATCCGTGACCTTGCCGCATCGGGCATGACCATGGCGCTCGTCACTCACGAAATGGGCTTCGCTCGCGAGGTCGCCGACCGCGTGGTGTTTATGGCGGAAGGCAAAGTCGTCGAGACCGGCCCACCGGCCGACCTGTTCGATAACCCGAAGGAGTCCCGCACCCAGGACTTCCTGTCGAAAGTCCTCTAGCACTGTGGTGACACGGTGACATCTTGACACCGTGACTCGAAATTCACCGTTCCATGCAGAAAATGGCCTCCGACCCTCTTATAAGCGAGTCGGAGGCCATTTTCTGCATGGAACCGTAAAACATGCCTGCTTAAGACCGGGCTGCGCTGCGGAATATCGGCGGCGATACGCAAGTTGTATCCCAAGATGACCGAAAACCCAGCCCTCGACCCCAATACCAACCCCGCAGTCGCCGCGATCATGGCCTCCGGAATCGAGCATGAGATCCGCGAGCACGGTCGCGCGAAGTCACTGCGCGAGGCTGCCGAGATGCGTGGGATCACGCCACGGCAGCTCGTGAAGTCGATGGTCATCAAGGATTCCAAGGGCGTTTATTCGATTGTGCTAGTACCGGGGGACCGAGTGATCGCTTGGGCGAAGCTGCGGAAGCTGCTCGGTGTCAACAAGGCAGCGATGCCGCCACAGGGTGAAGCAGAGGCCGTGACCCGCTTTGCACGCGGCACGATCACCCCGTTCGGTATTCCTTCGGCGCTGCCGGTGATTGCTGACGAACTTGTCGAATCCGGCCCCATTTCAATCGGTGGTGGTGACCACTCGGTGGCCTTTTATCTCAGCGGGGACGATCTCCTCGACCACTTCGGGGCAATCCGCTTCGACATTACCGACCCCGACCCAAGCTTCGAGGAATCGGTGGCCTAACCCGGATTTGCGAACTGCTCCCTGCGCAAGGTCAGTGCTTCTCAGCGGCCTGCGCATCGATGCTCTCGAGCGGGATCACGAGCGGATGCCCCGAGATCGGATCGTCCATGACCCGGGAGTGGATGCGGAAGACCTGCCTCAGGAGGTCCTCGGTGAGCACCTTGCGTACCGGCCCGCTAGCGGCGATCGCGCCCTCGTGCATCACGATGAGATTGTCGGCATAGCGGGCCGCCAGCGAAAGCTCGTGCAAGACGATCACCACGGTGCGGCCCTCTTCGCGATTGAGTCGGCGGCACAGTTCCAAGACCTCAAGCTGGTTCGAGATATCGAGGTAGGTGGTGGGTTCGTCGAGCAACATGACCTGCGGATCCTGTGCGACCAGCAGGGAAACCCAAACCCGCTGACGTTGACCACCGGAAAGCTCTTCCACCGGGCGATCCACGTACTCCAGCATCCCGGTGGCACGAAGCGCCCGCTCCACCGCGATTTCGTCCGCCTCGGTCCACTGCTGCAGCAGGTTCTGGTGGGGGTAACGGCCGCGCGCCACGAGGTCGCCCACGGTGATACCGAAGGGCGCGTTTGATTGCTGGGGGAGGAGGCCCAACCGGCGCGCGAATTCCTTCGCGGGGAGTCGATGGATGTCCTTGCCATCGAGCAGAATCGAACCGGTTATGGGGGCGAGGAGTCTCGAAAGCGCGCGCAGCAGCGTCGACTTACCGCAGGCATTCGGACCGATGATGATCGTGACTTCACCCGCGGGGATCTGTACGTGCAGCTGCTCGGAGATGGTGCGCTGTTCGTACGCGAGGGTGAGGTTTTCGCCGGTGAGTTTCATGATTAAACCTGTTTTGAGCGGGTCAGTAGCCAAGCGAGATAAATCCCGCCGATGAGGCCGGTCACCTGGCCGATGGGAAGGGTGTAGTGGACGGGGAGTACCGCGGTAATCACATGCGCGAGCATGAGCAGAAACGAACCCATGACGGCTGAGGCGAACACCGTGATGCTGCCCGAACGCGTGAGGAGCTTCGCAAGCTGCCCCGAAGCGAGTGCGATGAACGAAATCGGCCCAACGGAACTCGTAGCAATCCCCGCGAGCACTACCGCCAGCAGAATGAGGATGCGCCGGGTGTGCTCGGCGTTGACCCCGAGCTGACGGGCCATGTCATCGCCCATTTCGACCATTGTGGCGCGCTTCGCAAGGGCCGCGATTACGGGGATGGTGATCAGTGAAATGATCAACGTCGGCAGGGCCTGATCCCACTTCACATTGTCGACAGAACCGGAGATCCAGACGTTCGCGGTGAAGGCGAGCTCCACATCCCCACGAACCATCATCAGACTGTTGAGCGAAGAGAGCAGCGCCCCCACGCCAATACCGATCAGCACGAGCCGGAATCCGCCGGTTACCCCACCCTTCAGCGAAAGTAAGTAGATCACCACCGCGGTACCAATGCCACCGATAAGCGCGCCGATGGTGACCTGGATGGGGCCGGCTTCGAAGAAAATGATCTGGCTGATCGCGCCGGTCGCAGCACCGGTCGTGAGCCCAATAATGTCCGGCGAACCGAGCGCATTATTCGAAATCGACTGGAATACCGCACCCGAGACCCCGAGCGCCGCGCCTGCCGAAAGCGCGGCCACGACCTGCGGGAAGCGGATGTTCTGAATCACCAGATTGTGTTTGTGCTCGGCAGACTGCCCGAACATCGACGCAACGAGGTCACTCAGCGGCACCTGCACCGAGCCGAGCAGCAGCGCGAGCACCGCGAGCCCCAGCGAAAGGATGAGGAGGACAGTCACGATCGCGATCACGCGCGGTCGGATGATGAAGGATGTGCGTCGCAGCCGAATCGGCGTGCCGGTCACCACCGAGCGTGGCCGGGCACGGTCGGTGGATGCGCGTGAGGCTGGGGTGCGGTCGATGTCGAGACTCATAGCTGGGCGATCTTTCGGCGACGCACGATGGCGACAAAGAGTGGTGCGCCGATGATGGAAATCATGATGCCGACGCCAATGTCGCCGGAGGGCACGATGAGACGTCCGGCGATATCGGCGACGAGCACCACCGCGGCGGCGATCAGGGCGGTGGCGGGAATGAGCCGGCGATGGTTCAAGCCGACCAGTAGCCGTCCAATGAAGGGTGCCGTGAGGCCCACGAAGCTGATGGGCCCGGCCGCGGCGGTGCTGGCACCGCACATAATGACGATGGCGAGGGCCGAGAACGAGAGCACCACGGTGGGGCTTGCGCCAAGGGAACGGCTGAGGTCTTGCCCGAGCGCGCTTGCGTCAAGGGGACCTGCAATGAGCATCGCGATAATGAGCCCCACGAGCACACTCAAGCCGGTTGGTAAGAGCAGATCAACACCGCGGCCCTCCAGCGAACCAACCGTCCAGCTGCGGAACCGATCAAAGATTTCGGTGTTGGCGTTCACCATGATGATGCGGGTGCTCGCAAGCAGCACGACGTTGATGGCCGCGCCTGCGAGGACGAGCCGCACCGGGCTACCGCCGGTGCGCACCCCGCCGAGGATGTAGACCACAGCACCGGCAATTCCGGCGCCAAGAAAGCCGAACACCATGGACGCGGTGAGGGTGCCGAAGCCGAAGAACGCGATTGCCGCGGCGACCACGAAGGTGGTGCCAGCGTTCACTCCTAGGAGCCCCGGTTCGGCAAGCGGATTGCGGGTGAGCGCCTGCATGATCACACCGGAAGCGCCGAGCCCAGCGCCAATGATCACGGCAAGTACGGTGCGCGGCATCCGCACTTCTCGCATCAGCAGGTGGTTCGTGTTGGTGGGATCGAAATGGAAGAACGCGTTCCACGCATCCTCGACACCAATATCGACCGTGCCCACCACGAGTGAGACGGGCAGGAGTGTCAGGACGAGCAGACCGATCAGGCTCAACCAGAGCCCGGCGCGCGGGGATCCGCCGCCGGGAATTCGCTTCGGAGTACGAGGAACCGACCGGGGCACGCTCGCGCCCCGGTCGGTTGATGTGTCTACTGCGTGAGAAATGGGTGTTACTCGCCGAAGTTTGCCTGGATGCCGTCGACGATCTCGGTTGCCGAGTAGTAGTCGATGCGGAAGGAGTTCTGGCCGAGACCGTACACTTGTCCGTTCTGGACACTCGGGAGGTTCGCGAGGACAGTGTCCTCGGCGAATGCCTGGGCGCCCTCATTGTCTCGCGCGAGGATGAAGGTGGTGTCGGCGGTGAGGTTCGTCAGGTTCTCGTAGCTTGCCCAGACGAAGTCGTTCCGCTCGCCTTCCTGGTTGTGCCATTCCTGAATGGGATCCTCAATGGTGAACCCAAGTTCGGTGAGCAGCTGCGCGTGCGGACCGCCAGCCTTGCCGATTGGATTGTCTTCACCGGGGCCGTTGAAGGAAATGATGTTGGCTTCGCCCTCGGGGATGGTGATCTGTTCCTTCACGGTGGCGACGTGCGATTCGAAGGTGTCGATCGTGGCTTGGGCTTCGTCGCTGAGCCCGGTCGCTTCGCCGAGCTCGAGTGTGAGGTCCTGCCAGGTACCCTCGCCGTAGTCGAGCACGATGGTCGGTGCGATGGCTTGGAAATCGGCGAGGTTGTCCATGGCCGAGTCGGCGCCGGAGCTCGAAACCACGATCAGGTCGGGGTCGGCTGCGATGAGCGCGTCGACATCAACGCTGCCGACTGCCCAAAGGTTTTCGATCCCCTTTTCTTCGGCAACGTCGGCCCACTGGTCGAAGAACTGGCCGTTCCCGGCACTCGATGAGGCCGAGATCGGTGCATCGAAGGACAGCAGCGCCCCGGTAAGTGTCACCGAGGTGGAGACGATATTTTCCGGCTGTTCGGGAATCTCGGTGGTGGTGCCATCGGCGTTTTCAAAGGTGAGCGGGAAGGAAACGTCCGAAGCGCCGCCTGCTGCAGTGTCGGTCGTGGCGCCCGCATCCGTCGAGTCACTCGCGGTCGAGGCACAGCCGGTGAGCGCGAGGGCTGCCGTCGCGGCGAGGACGACCGCGCCGCGCAGTCTTGCCGAGAATCCAGTCTTCATTGGTGTTCTTCCCTTTCTTGCCGCACCACGCGGGATGGGTGCGGACCTCGACACAGCCTACAGATTGGTTAGGCTTACCTAAAGTGGAAGTTTGATTTCTGCGCGTTAACCGACAACGTTATGAGTGAGCGATGGCCTCGATCGCCTCGGGGAGCGTGCGACGCCACCAGGCCTCATCGTGGCCACCGGTGACGATGTCACTGGGAGTTTCGACAAGGCGATCCAGGCCCCGCAAAAACTCCCGCGCGTGGAGCACTGGCTCAATCAGAATCCATTCGGTGCGCCCGCCTTGAACCACGCAGGGCGCGCAGTCACCCGCCGCACCGAGTTCCCGGAACCACTGCCCGGGGCCCGGGTCGAGCGGTCCTTCCGAAGGCCACCACAGCGACGGGGACTGTGCCACTGCCCCCGCCACCTGCTGTGGGAACCGGGTCGCCGCGAACAGTGCGAAGAGTCCACCGAGGCTCTGCCCCGCGACGATCCAGCGCGCATCCCAACCCGGTTGCGCGACCCGAAGCACGGCGCCTGCGAGTTCCAGCAGCTCGGCCTGGGCATCCGCTTCGGCCGTGTAATCACGCTGCCGAGCTTGCAGGCCACCAGAAGGGATGTAGACCAGGTGCAAGGGCGGGCAAGCGCCCGAAGCAATGCGGTACTCCAAGGCCTCGGCGAGGATGCGCTGGTGCAGCCAGACTTCACCGTCGCAGAGGAAGACGGCCGGGCTGTGCGCATCCGCATTCGGATGCGAGTGCACCACGGCCTGCACCTCGGCGCCGCTCATCGGTAGCCGGATGCCCGTGCTTGACTCGCGCCAGCGGTTGCTTGATTGGGCCGGCGGCGTCTCGGGCGCTTCCGCCAGGGCGACCACCGACTGACCGCTGCGCGGAAGCAGCTTGTGCGGCATCGCGTTCGGGTTTAAGGGGTCTGCCTGCACCGCATCCCGCTGCTGCAATACCTCGCGGACACTCAGGCGACCGCCATCGCCATCGAAGGGTTCGGTGGGAGTGAGGAAGAAGTAGGAGCAGATCCAGTCGACCGGCATGCGTATCGACAGTGTCGCAATATCGGTGCCGGAAATTGGCGTGAGCTTGCCCTCCGCAGGGGTGAACGCATCCGTGAGTTTATTGGCCTGCAGATAGACGCGATCAGCAGCGGGTCCGCGGTAAATGAAGGTGACGATGCGGAATGCGGGATCGGTCGCGGCTTCAATGAGGGGCGTGCCTTCCCGCTCGATCTCTGCCATGAACTGCACCAGCAAGCTCTCACGTTCGAGGTCGTTCGAGGCCGCCAATTGGTTCACGAGGCCGGTGACCTTTGGTGATGTGGTGACCGGTAGGGGCCAGGGGCGCGGTGCGTGCGGCGGAGTATTGCGGCGAGTGTCGACGGGTACCGCGGTCCTCAGATCAGTCATGAAAAGTAAGGGTACCCTTCCATGTTCGCCGCTCGGTTACGGGTGGCGACGATCCTGCGAGATACTGGGGGAATGACCGGTTTAGATGGCTCCGCTCCGCAGGAGAATGTTTGGCTCGCCGCCGTCCGCAGTAACCCCGACCACGCGAAGAACTACGCCCAGCGGTGGCGTAATTTCACCGATGCGGGTCGTGATATTTACGGCGAAGCGCGACTGATTGACGCGATGGCCGAACGCGGTAGCCGCATCCTCGACGCCGGATGCGGAACCGGCCGCATCGGCGGGTGGCTCTCGGAGCGAGGCCACGAGGTCGTCGGTGTTGACCTGGATGAATACCTTATTTCGGTGGCCCGCGAAGACTACCCGAGTGCGGAATGGCAGGTTGGGAACCTGGCCTCGCTGGCGCTCGATGACGAGACGGGCGATCTCCGCGAATTCGACCTGATCGTCTGCGCCGGAAACGTCATGACCTTCTTGGCGCAGCAGGAGCGCCTTCCCGCGTTGCAACGCATGCGCGGTCACCTTGCATCGCAGGGCCGTCTCGTCGTCGGTTTTGGCGCCGGACGTGGCTATGACTTTGTCGATTTCGCCGCGGACGCATACCGCGCCGGGCTGGAACTTGAACAGCACTACTCGACTTGGCAACTGCATCCACCCGCTGCCGATTTCATTGTTGCGGTGCTGGGGGCGATCCCGGTCCCGCCGGAGCAAGACGAATAGCTGCCACGGGGGTAGCTGCCCCGGTTGGGTGCACGGCTGGGGCGGCGGGGCGTGCGGGTGTTGCCTAAAGCAGTTTCAGTTCTGCTTCGATCGCGCGGGCGGTGTCGAGTGCTTGCGGGAGCTGCACTTGCTGCATCTGTTCGAGTGAATTGCGGTTGACGGTCGTCGAGATGTTGATGGCGGCGGCCACGGTACCGTCCTTCCCATGAATCGGTACGGCAAGCGACCGCAGCCCCTCTTCGAGCTCCCCGTCGTTAATGGCCCAACCCTGCTTTCGAACCCGCGCGAGTTCTTCGAGGAGCGCGGTGACATCGGTCAGAGTACTGCTGGTGAAGGTTTCGAGGGGCCCGTTACTAATGAGTTCCCGAGCCCTGGCTTCGGGGAGCGCGGCGAGTAGGACCCGGCCCATGCTGGTGGCGTGCGCGGGGAAGCTCGTGCCAATGGTGATGCCAATCGACATGATTCTGCGGGTTGGTACGCGGGCGATGTAGACGATATCGCTGCCGGTGAGGACCGCCGCGGAGACCGATTCGCCGACCGCACGGGAAAGCTGTTCAAGGTGCGGCTGCATCGCTTCGGGCAGTGACAGGGCCGAGAGATAACTGAAACCCAATTCGAGGACGCGCGGGGTGAGCGCGAATTGCCGTCCGTCGGCGCGTACGTACCCCATGGTTTCGAGCGTGTAGAGAAATCGTCGGGCGGATGCGGGGGAGATGTCCGCGCGCTTGGCCACCTCGCTGAGGTTCTGGACGGGATGCTCAGCGTCGAAGCTTCGAATCACGGCGAAACCCCGCGCAAGCGACTGGATGAAGTCGTTTGCGCGGGGTTCGTTGGTCTCACTCATGCGTTTGAGCCTAGTTGAAACGGAATCGCAGCCGTGTCGAGCCGCGCGCGATTACCGTTCGAGGACGACGGCGAGCCCCTGGCCGACACCGATGCAGATCGCGGCGACCGCGACGCCGCCACCGCGACGCTTGAGTTCGTGCGCGGCGTGGCCAATGATGCGGCCGCCGGAGGCGCCGAGTGGGTGACCGATCGCGAGCGCCCCACCGTGGATGTTTACGCGCTCCGGGTCGACTTCAGTCCAGCCCTTGACGCAGGCGAGGCTCTGTGAGGCAAAGGCCTCGTTGAGTTCTACAAAATCAACATCGGCCCAGGTCTTCCCGGCCCGCGCGAGTGCCTTATTTGCAGCTTCGATCGGTGCGATTGGGAACTTGTCGGGGTCGACCCCATGGACGCCGCGGCCGATGAGGTGAGCGAGCGGCTCGCCGAGGTCGAGCCCTTCGCGGCCGAGCAGAACCGCCGAGGCGCCGTCGTTAATCGAGGAAGCGTTCCCCGCGGTCACAGTGCCGTCCTTCGCGAACAGAGCCTTCAAGCCACCGAGTTTTTCCACTGACGTGGAGTCGCGGATGCCCTCATCGCGAGCGAGTTCGTGACCTTCAACCTGCACGATTTCGACGTCGTACATGCCCTCGGCCCACGCCTTCGCCGCGAGCTGGTGCGAGCGCACCGCGAACTCATCTTGGGCTTCGCGGGTGATGCCCCAGTCCTGTGCGGTGAGTTCAGCGGCTTCACCGTTGGAGATGGTCCAGTGCTTCGGGAGGGCCGGGTTGGTCATACGCCAGCCGATCGAAGTGTTCCACATCGTCTGGTTCCCGGTTGCGGGCCAGGGCCTGCGGGACTTTTCCACCACGAACGGGGCACGGCTCATGGACTCCACGCCACCGGCCAGGATGATTTCGGCATCGCCGGATTCGATCGCGCGGGAGCCCTGAATCACCGCTTCGACTGAGGATGCGCAGAGGCGGTTCACGGTGGTGCCGGTGACGGTGGTTGGGTACCCGGCGAGGAGCGCACCGAACCGGGCAACGTTGCGGTTGTCCTCGCCCGCCTGGTTCGCGTCACCGAAGATGACGTCTTCGATTCGAGCGGGGTCAAGGTTGGTGCGCTCGACGATCGCGCGCATCACGGTTGCTGCCAGGTCGTCGGGGCGCACATCGGAGAGGCCTCCGGCGGCTTTTCCAAACGGTGTGCGGACAGCGTCGTAGATGACGGTGTTGGTCACGGGTTGGCTCCTTCAATGGCAACATTGGATGAGATAGACGGGGCGGATGCGCTGACTGGGTCGATTTCGGCGGAGGTTGCGTCGATGAGGTCGAGGCCCGTGAGCTCTCGCAGTGATTGGACGCTGTTGTCGCCGAAGGCTTCACGCACCGCGAACCCCCGGTCGGTGACTTCGAATATGCCGTGGTCGGTATAGACCCGCTTCACCGAACCGACACCCGTGAGTGGAAAGGTGCACGCTTCGACGAGCTTCGAGTCACCTTGCTTGGTGAGCAGGTCCGTCATCACGTACACCTGCTTCGCACCGATCGCGAGGTCCATAGCGCCACCGACCGCAGGGATTGCGCCGGGGGCTCCGGTGGACCAATTCGCGAGGTCGCCGGTCTGCGAGACCTGGAAGGCACCGAGTACGCACACATCGAGGTGGCCGCCGCGCATCATTGCGAAGGAATCGGCGTGGTGGAAATACGCGGCGCCCGTTGTGGCAGTCACCGGCTGCTTGCCGGCGTTAATGAGGTCCGGGTCAATCTGCCCGGCCTCGGGCGCGGGGCCCATGCCGAGCATCCCGTTTTCAGTGTGCAGAATGATCTCGCGATCCTTCGGCATATAGTCGGCCACCAGCGTAGGTGCGCCGATGCCGAGGTTCACGATCGAACCCTCGGGAATGTCCTGCGCGATTTTCGCGGCGAGTTCCTGCCTGCTGATTCGAGTGATCGTGCTCATCGCGAATTCTCCTTTGTCCTCGCGAGCGGACTTGCGGTTTCAAGCGGCCGACCTTCGATGTCGACCCCGCCAATAAATTCGCCCTCGCGAAGCCAGGGGCGTTCGCCGACGGCGACGACCCGGTCAACGAAGAGGCCGGGTGTCACGACGCGCTCTGGGTCGATTGAACCCAGCTCGACGATGCTGTCAACCTGGGCGATTGTGGTGGTTGCGGCGGTAGCCATGATCGGCCCGAAATTGCGTGCGGTTTCGCGGTAGACGAGGTTGCCCCAGCGGTCAGCCGCAAGCGCGTTGATCAGCGCGAAGTCGGCCTTGATCGGGTATTCGAGGATGTATTGGCGCCCGTCTATTTCTCGAGCTTCTTTTCCTTCGGCAAGCGGAGTGCCCACTCCCGTTGGGGTAAAGAAACCGCCGATACCGACCCCTGCAGCGCGGATGCGCTCGGCCAGGTTTCCCTGGGGTACGAGCTCGAGTTCGATCTTGCCCGCTCGATACAGCTCATCGAAGACATAGGAGTCCGACTGCCGGGGAAACGAGCAGATGATCTTGCGCACGCGACCCTTGGCGAGGAGTGCCGCGAGGCCAATCTCACCGTTACCCGCGTTGTTATTCACGATCGTGAGATCACTCGCGCCCTGCTCAATGAGCGCATCAATGAGCTCAACCGGCTGACCCGCGCGGCCAAACCCGCCGATCATTACCGTTGCGCCGTCTGAGATGCCGGCCATCGCATCCGCGGCTGATCGTACGACTTTGTCGATCACCAGAGCCTCCAGGTTTCGTATAGCGAAAAAGTATTCGTGTAGCGAAAGTCTACGCTCGCTTGCGGAGTGCGGCAAGCAGCGAGCAAAACTCGTGTTCACTCTTGGCGTCCGTTCCGGTGCTGCGCACGAGTGGCCGTGATTTTGGGCACGCTTATTGAACTGACGAAACCCGTCGACGATTCGAGGTTGGCTGCACGACAAACGACCGCATGCGCGGCCCAGAATTTCTCGCGCCTTTGCGCGGCTCCGGCTAGGTGAGCGCCGCGCGAATCCGCTTCAGGGAGACCGACTGGGCGGTGCCAAGTTGTTGGGCAAAGAGGCTCACGCGGAATTCCTCGAGTAGCCAGCGCACCTGGGTGAGCGACTGCGGAGCATTCGGATCGGTCGGGATCTGCCCGTCGGCCGCCCGATAGAGCTCGATCGCTTTGTCGATCTCAAGCATCCCCGAGCGCTCGTTCGCGGCATTGACCTGTAGCCGCTCGAGTCGGTACGTGACCGCTCGCAGGTAACGGGGGAGATGCCGCAGTTGCTCCATGCCGGTGCGAGAAACAAAGCCGTCGAAAATCAGGGATTCGAGCTGTGCCTTCGCGTCGGTGAGGGATCCCAAATAGGCGAGCGCATTGACGTTCTTGATCGAGGCGAGCGCCTCGCGGTGCGCTTTCAAGATCTCAGCGACCAGCTTCACCGCGGTGAACATCGAATCGACCAGCGTCGAATTGAACTGATCGCGCAGCGCCTCAAACTGCGCACGGGTGCGAACCGGGTCTTTAGGCATGGCCGCACTCGCGAGCGCAGCAAGCACATCACCAAGCAGCGCATCCGTCGACTGATACGGGCTGGATGCGAGCGATAGTTTCTCGTGCGAGGTCAAGTGCGACTGAACATAGCTTGCCGGGGTCGGCACCGAACGGGCGAGGAGCGCCGCAACCGCCCGGGCATGCTCGCGCTGCTGGTCCTCGGCGGTGGTGGCGAGCAGCAAATCGATGGGTGAGGATGCGGGACTCGCGGGTTTGCGCAGCTGCAGCATTGGCCAGGCTCGGATCACTCCGTGCTTGCGACGGATCTCGAAGGATTCGGGAATCTCCGGCACCGGCCATTCGGTGATGTCGCGCTGATCGAAGCTAGCGTCGGGTGCGGCCCCCTTCGTTACACCGGCTTCGCCGGCACTCAGGGACCGGCCCTTGGATACATCGGCTTCGCCGGCAGTCGAGGCGTGGTTGCCTTTCGACCCCCGAGTGCCGCCGGAAGCGGTGTATCGAGGGGACCGCGACGCGTCACCGGTCGTTGCGTGCACGAGCGAGGCCTCGGAGGCACGCTTCAGACGCTGCTGCAGCGCAATGAGATCACTGCTGGCGCCGAGCTCCCGACCGGCATCATCCACAACCCGGAATCGCATCAGCAGGTGCGAGGGGATCTTCGAAAGATCAAATTCTTCGATGTCGAAGCGGATGCCCGCGGCGCGCTGCATGTGAGTGCGCAGTACTTCCGTGAGCGGGCCGTCGACGGGCTCGCCGAGATCGGGACGAGCGTCCGCGATCGATCGTTGCAGATCGCTACTGGTTCCCTTCGATACGCCGCCAGCGCTGCTACTCAGGGAGCGGAGAGAATCTTCGTTGGCGGGTTCCTGAAGGAGTTTTGCCGCCCAGTCGGCGGCGGGTACGAAGTTGCGGCGGATGACCTTCGGCACCGAACGTAATAGCGCGGTGACAAGTTCGGCCCGGAACCCGGGCACGAGCCAGTCAAAGCCCTCTGGCTCGAGCATCGCGAGCAGCGGCAGCGGGATTGTCGCTGTGACGCCGTCATCGGGGGAGTTCGGGTCGAATTTATATCGCAGCTTCAGCTGCTGATCGCCCTGCTTCCACACCCGCGGGAATTGCGAGTCATCGCCCTCATCGACATCCTCACCGAGCAGGTCGGCGCGGGTAAGGGTGAGGAGATTCGGCTGTGTTTTCTGCGCCTCACGCCACCACTTATCGAAAGTCGGTTGCGAGACGACCTCGTCGGGGATGCGTTCCACGAAGAACTCGATGATTGCCTCATCGTCTTCAATCAGCCCGCGCTGGCGGGTGCGCTCTTCGAGCTCTTCCAGTTCGCGACGCAGCTGCCGATTCTTGCGTTCAAAGGCGTAGCGGCCGGTCCAATCGCCCTCAACGAGCGCATGCCGAATGAAGAGGTCGCGACTCCAGGCCGGGTCGATCTTCGCAAAGCCCACCCGTCGGTTGCGAACGAGTGGCACCCCGTAGAGCGTCACCGTCTCAAGCGCGACAGCCTGGCCCTGCTTGCGTTCCCAGTGAGGCTCGGCGTGCTGGCGCTTGACGAGATCGCCCGCGAGCTCTTCCGCCCAGGCCGGGTCGATCTTCGCGACCGTGCGGGCAAACAGTGCCGAGGTCTCGACCAGCTCGGCCGCCATCACCGCATCCGGATTCGACTTCGACAGCCCCGACCCGGGGAAGATCCGGAATCGCGTATTCCGTGCACCCTTGTAATCGCGCTTGAGCTCGTCGTACACGCCGATATGGCTGAGGAGTCCGGTCAGCAGCGCCCGATGCACGGCATCCGCATTCGCGCCCGGTTCGGCATTCGGCTCGGACGAAAAGGTCTTTGGTTTTTGGATGCGAAGGCCCAGTCCCCGAGTCGCCTCGCGCAGCTGTCGGAAGAGGTCCTGCCACTCGCGGAAGCGCACAAAGTTGAGGAATTCCTTCTTGCACAGTCGCCGGAACGCGCTCGACCCGAGCTCGTTCGACTGTGCCTCGAGGTAGTTCCAAAGATTCAATAGCGTGAAGAAATCGCTCGTTGGGTCGCGGAACCGAGCGTGCAGCTGATCGGCCTGCTGGCGGTGCTCGAGCGGGCGCTCGCGGATGTCCTGAATGGTGAGCCCCGCGACGATGATGAGCACTTCGCGGGCAACATCGAGTTCTTTTGAGGCGAGCACCATGCGGCCATAGCGCGGGTCGATGGGGAGGCGCGCGAGGTCCCGGCCGATGCGTGTGAGCCTCGGTACGGCGCGTCTCGATACGTCGCCTTCGGCGCCTACTCGAGGACCGCGTGATCCCCGAGGGGCACCCCGAATCGCTCCGAGCTCCCGCAGCAGGTCGACGCCATCCTTCACGCCGCGGCTATCGGGCGGGGTCAGGAAGGGGAATTCCTCAATGGCGCCGAGCTTCAGCTCGAGCATTTGCAGCAGGACGCTCGCAAGGTTCGTGCGGAGGATCTCCGGATCGGTGAATTCCGGGCGGCTCACGAAGTCAGCCTCGCTATAGAGGCGGATGGCGATGCCATCTCGGGTACGGCCCGACCGCCCCGAACGCTGATTCGCGGAGGCCTGCGAGATCGCTTCGATCGGCAGCCGCTGCACCTTCGCGCGAGTGGAATAGCGCGAGATCCGCGCCTCACCGGTATCGATCACATAGGCAATTCCGGGCACGGTGAGGGAGGTTTCCGCCACGTTGGTGGCGAGCACCACGCGGCGCCGCACCCCGGGAGCGCGGCCCTTTTCAAATACCCGGTGCTGATCCCGCGCACTCAACCGGCCATAAAGCGGTAGCACTTCGGTGGCCTCGCGGCGACGGCCAGTGAGGGACCCGCGAATCGCATCCTCCGCATCCCGAATCTCCCGCTCACCGGGCAAAAACACCAACACATCCCCGGGCGCCTCACCCTCGAGCTCCTGCAACGCCGCGACGATACCCTCAAACACATCGCGATCCTGCGCGGGCGCATCCGGATCATCCGAATCCGCAACCAGCGGGCGATAGCGAACATCCACCGGATAGGTGCGACCCGAAACCTCGATAATCGGCGCATCCGCAAAGTGCTTCGAGAAGGACTCGGGATCGATCGTCGCCGAAGTGATAATCACCTTGAGATCGGGACGCTTCGGTAGCAGGCGTTTCAGGTAGCCGAGCAGAAAATCGACATTGAGGGAGCGCTCGTGCGCCTCATCGATGATGATCGTGTCGTAGCGGCTGAGCATCCGGTCGCCGCGAAGCTCCGCGAGGAGGATGCCGTCGGTCATCAACTTGACCTTGGTCGCCTTCGAAGACTCATCGGTGAAGCGCACCTGATAGCCGACGAGGTCACCGATCTCGCTCCCGAGCTCCTCCGCCACGCGCTCCGCGATCGTGCGGGCCGCGATCCGACGCGGCTGCGTGTGACCAATCGCCTCACGGCCAAGCTCCAGACAGATCTTTGGCAGCTGGGTCGTCTTACCGGAACCGGTCTCACCGGCGACGATCACCACCTGGTGGTCGCGAATGGCTTCGGCAATCTCCTCGCGGCGCTGCGAGACGGGAAGCTCGGGCGGGTACGTGATCTCAAGCATGGATTCTCCATCTTATGTTGAATAACCCCGTCGGGTTGGAGCGCCTACGATGGGGCGCGTGACAGCGACGAGCAATGTGCAGCGAACCGGGTCGCGGCGCCTGAAGCCGCCCACCGGATCCTGGGCGGATGATCTATGGCAGAAGTGGACCGCGACCCCGCAGCTCGCGCGGCGAACCGAATGGATCATCCTCGGCATCATCACGCTGATCGGCGCACTCGTGCGCTTCGTGCGCCTCGGGCAGCCCGCAAAACTGGTGTTTGACGAGGTCTATTACGTCCTCGACAGCTGGACGCTCGTCAACCTCGGCTATGAAGCCGAATGGCCGGAAGACGGCCGGGACATCTTCGCCGCGGGAGACGTCTACGCCTACACCGCCGACCCCTCTTATGTCGTGCATCCACCGCTCGGGAAATATCTCATCGGCTGGGGGATGCAACTCTTCGGCGCCGAGAACCCCTACGCCTGGCGGATTACGGTCGCGGTCTTTGGTTTACTCGCGATACCGCTGCTGTACCTCGTCGCGAAAAAACTCTTCAACTCGATCGGGCTCGCGGCGATTGCGGCCGGCTTCCTCGCCCTCGACGGCCACGCGATCGTCACCAGCCGCATCTCCATCCTTGACGGGCTGGTGATGTTCTTCGTGCTGCTCGGCTTCCTCTTCCTGCTCTATGACCGCGATGATCAGCGGCGGCAGATTTTTGCCTGGACCAAAGCCTGGCGCGAGCGTGAACACGCGAAAGATCCGAGCATCCCGCTCGAAGCCACGCCGAGCCGCTGGACCCTCACGATCAAAGCGCCGAAGACCCCACCCACAGGGCCTTCCTGGGGTCCGATTTTGTGGCAGCGGCCCTGGCTGATTGCCATGGCGCTCTCGCTCGCCTCGGCCGCGAGCGTCAAATGGTCGGGAGCGTACTTCCTCGCCATATTTTGTGTGGTTACGATCGGGATCGACGCGGCCACCCGCAAGGAAGCCGGAATCACCTTTTGGCTTTCGGGAGCGGTACTCAAGCAGGGCTGGGCGTCGTTCCTATTGACGATCCCGCTGTCTGTTGCGCTGTATCTGCTGACCTTCATCGGCTGGTTTAGGACCGGCGCCGGCTATTACGCCAACTGGGTGCAGTCGGAAGTGATCGATGGCGCCTTCCCTCGTGCCTGGGGCGGGATGCTCGAATGGGTGCCGCTGTCCTTCCAAAACTTTTGGCACTACCAATCCGAGGTACTGAAATTCCATTCCGGGCTCGGCGCTGATCACCCCTACACTTCAGCGCCGATTCAATGGCCGTTCCTGCTACGACCGACTGCGTTCTCCTATGACTACTTCGATCGGGGCGAGAACGGATGCACGGCGCAGCAGTGCGTGGAAGCGATCACTTCGCTGTCGAACCCGCTGTTCTACTGGCTTGGCACCGTGGCGATTGTGTTCCTGGTGATGATGCTCTTCGTGAAGCCACGCTGGGAATATGTCGCGGTGATCATCGGCTACGCCGCCGGCTACCTGCCGTGGCTGATCACCGGCCGTACCGCGGTCTATCACTTCTATGTCATCGCGTGGCTGCCGTTTATGTTCCTCGCCGCGGCGCTGGCACTGCAAACTATCGCCGGCACGCCCAAGGACGACCGGCGGATGCGCACCCCGGCCGTGAATATCGTCGCCGGCTTTCTCGTGCTCGGAATTTTCGTCTCGCTGGTGTTCTACCCGGTCTGGAGCGGCATCCA
The DNA here is from genome assembly GCF_008831155.1 of Gulosibacter chungangensis. Lineage (GTDB taxonomy): Bacteria > Actinomycetota > Actinomycetes > Actinomycetales > Microbacteriaceae > Gulosibacter > Gulosibacter chungangensis. The sequence goes on from NZ_WBKB01000004.1 coordinate 249,284, forward strand.
GATTCCCACCTGGTACTGGCACCTGACGCACTGGCTGCCGGGCTGGCGCTAAACACAGGTTGTGGCACCGGGCTTCGCCCTCGCGATTTGTCGCGGCGAGCTTGACCGACGTGGGGTTGGGGTCGGTGCGGCGTGGTCGGTTCGTCGGAGCTGCGTTCCCACGCGTGTGGCGGGCTCCGTTTCGTGTCCGCAGCGGAGCCGAGTAGGTTCGGGACATGCTTATTCTTGCCGGAACCCCGATCGGTAACCTCGGCGACGCATCCGCCCGGCTCATCGACACGCTGCGAGCTGCCGAAGTTGTCGCGTGCGAAGACACCCGCACCACCGCGAAATTACTGAAGCTGCTCGAGGTCGAATCCCGGCCCCGGTTGCTGGCGCTGCACGAACACAATGAGCGCGAGCTCGCCGCGGAGATCGCCGAGTTGGCCGCATCGCAGGATGTCGTGCTGGTGTCGGACGCCGGGATGCCTGCGATTTCCGATCCCGGTTATCCCATCGTGCGCGCCTGCATCGACGCGGACGTCACGGTCACCTCCGTGCCCGGCCCGAGCGCGGTGATCACGGCGCTCGCGATCTCCGGGCTTCCGACCGACCGATTCACCTTCGAAGGCTTCGTGCCGCGGAAGGCGGGGGAACGGGCGACACTCATTGAAGCGCTGAAAGTGGAGCCTCGCACGAGTGTGTTCTACGAATCTCCGCATCGGCTTGCCGCAACGCTGGAAGCCTTCGCTTCGGCGTTTCCGGAACGGCAGGTGGTCGTATGCCGGGAACTGACGAAGCTGCACGAAGAGGTCGTGCGGGGCAGCGCATCCGAACTCGCCGAGTGGGCGCGGGAGGGTGTGCGTGGCGAGATCGTGCTGCTTGTTGACGGTGCCGCTCCCGCGATCGTCGATGAGGATGCGGCGGTCGCCAGGGTGCTCGAACTGCAGTCCGAAGGCATGCGGCTGAAGGATGCGGCCGCGCAAGTCGCCGCCGAAACCGGCCTGAGCAAGCGCGACCTCTACGAAGGCGCCCTCGGCCACTAGCCGCCCCGCACTAACTCGTCGCTGGTTGCTGTTCGAGCGGCCGAAAACAGCACCCGTTGACGGATTGCGGCCCTGCCTTACGGTAACTCGTCGCTGGTTGCTGTTCGAGCGGCCAAAAACTGCATCGAGTGACGGATTGCGGAACTGCGCGCCGGATGCGACGGGCGAACGTAACGTGGTAATTGGCGTACAGCGCAAGCATTAGACTGATCCTCATGGCTTCTGGCGAATCGTTCTACGTCACTACTCCCATCTTCTACGTCAACGACGTGCCCCACATCGGTCACGCGTACGCGGAGGTGGCCGCGGATGTTCTTGCGCGTTGGCACCGTCAGCGCGGAGACGACACCTGGTTCCTCACCGGCACCGACGAGCACGGGCAAAAGATTATGCGCTCGGCCGTCGCCAACAACATGCAGCCGCAGGAATGGGCCGACAAGCTTGTCGAAGAAGCCTGGCGCCCAATGCTCAAGACCCTGAACCTCTCGAATGACGACTTCATTCGCACCACCGAAGAGCGCCACGAGACGCGCGTGCAGAAGTTCCTCACCGAACTCAATGACGCCGGCTTCATCTACGAGGATGAGTTCGAAGCGCTCTACTGCGTGGGCTGTGAAGAGTTCAAACCGGACTCGGAAATCGTTGACGGTGAGGGACAGTACGAGGGCCAGAAGGTCTGCGCGATCCATTCCAAGCCGATGGAGCTGCTCAAGGAGCGCAACTACTTCTTCAAGCTTTCGGCACTGCAGCAACCGCTCCTTGACTACTACGAGGCGCACCCCGATTTCATCCAGCCGACCTCGGCGCGCAATGAGGTCGTGAGCTTCGTGCAGTCGGGCCTGCACGACCTGTCGATCTCCCGCACCAGCTTCGACTGGGGCATCAAGGTGCCCTGGGATGAGTCGCACATTGTGTACGTGTGGGTGGATGCGCTGCTCAACTACTTCACCGCGATCGGCTACGGCGATGGTGACGGCCAGTTCGAGCGCCGCTGGCCCGGCAACCACATCGTCGGGAAGGACATCCTCCGCTTCCACGCGGTGATCTGGCCCGCGATGCTGCTGGCCATGAAGATCCAGCCGCCGAAGCGCGTGTTCGCGACCGGTTGGCTGCTCGTGGGCGGCGAGAAGATGTCGAAGTCGAAGCTCACCGGTATTCCGCCGCAGGAGATCACCGACACCTTCGGTTCGGATGCATTCCGCTACTACTTTATGCGCGCCATCCACCTCGGCCAGGACGGCTCTTTCTCTTGGGAAGACCTCTCCGCTCGCTACCACGCGGAGCTCGCGAACGGTTTCGGTAACCTCGCCTCGCGTGTCATCAGCATGGTGAAGAAGTACTTCGACGGCGATATCCCGCAGGATGTGCAGGAGCACGTCGACGACGAAAAGATCCTCGAGATCGCGCGCACCGCAATTCGTGATTCGGAAGAGGCCATCGACCGCTTCGCCGTGGACCAGGCCATCGCCGCAATCTGGAAGCTCGTGGATGCACTGAACCTCTACATCACCGACCAGCAGCCCTGGGTGCTCGCGAAGGATGAAGCGAATCGCGACCGACTCGCAGCCGTGCTCGCGACCGCCGTCCGCGGTCTGGGCGTCCTCGCGGTACTCCTGAATCCGATCACCCCGATCGCGACCGAAAAGCTCTGGGGCGCAATCGGCGGCGAAGGCGCGCTCGGGGGCATCACCCCGACTGAGGCGCTTGATTGGAAGTCCTCTGGTCGCGTGAGCGATCTCGCTTCGCTCTTCCCCCGCATCGAGCAGGAATAACCTCCGTCGATGGTGGAAAACGCAAGGGTGGAAAACGCGACGGCAGATAACGCCGCGGTAGACAGCCCGTCGTCAGGTCAGCACGCGGTCGCGAGCCAGCATCCGCGGAAGCGCGAGGCGAAGGCCGAAAACGGCGCGCGGCGCGATCTGAAGTATCCGGAGCTCCCGGAACCCCTCGAGGTGCCGTGCTACGACAATCACACGCACCTCGAAATCGAGGACGGCGAAACCGGCCTCGAGATCGGCGAGCACATGGATCTCGCGGAGCAGGTGAACATCCTCGGCGCGATCACGGTCGGCGGCGATGTCGCCTCCAGCCGCTGGCAAGTTTGGGCCGCAAACGCGGATGCGCGGCTCCTTGCCGCCGTCGCCATCCACCCCAATGAGGCGCCCAGGATTGCGGAAGCGGGGGCGCTTAGCGAGCACCTCGAGCAGATCGCCGAGTTGTCGAAGGATGCTCGGGTCGCGGCCATCGGGGAGACCGGCCTGGACTTCTTTCGCACCTCCGGCGAGGCGGCGATCGCGAAACAGTACGAGTCCTTCGAAGCGCACATCGCGCTCGCGAAGGAACGCGGTCTGCCGATGCAAATCCACGACCGGGATGCACACGCTGAGGTTGTCGCTACCCTGCGCCGGGTGGGTGCGCCGGAAGGCACGGTTTTCCACTGCTTCTCGGGTGACGCGGAACTCGCGAAAATCGCCGCGGATGAGGGCTGGTTCTGTTCCTTCGCCGGCAATGTGACGTTCAAGAACGCCGAGAACCTCCGCGAGGCGCTGCGCGTGCTCCCGAAGGAGCTGGTGCTCGTCGAAACCGATGCACCCTTCCTCACCCCGGTGCCGCTACGCGGTCGCCCCAACGCGCCCTACATCATCCCGAACACGATCCGCTTCATGGCCGATTACCTCGGGGTGGACGTCAACGAGTTCGCGAGCCAAATCGCCGAAAACACGCTCGGGCTCTACGGCCCCTTTGACCCGACCGAGCGCGCATCCTGGTTGGCGGCGCGCCGTGGCTGAGGTGCGGCTCCTTGGCCCGAACGAGATCCGCGCACTGGCGGCGAAGCTCGACGTGCAGCCGACGAAGAAGCTCGGGCAGAATTTCGTGCACGATCACGGCACGGTGCGCAGGATTGTTGCGACCGCGAAGGTCGAAGCGGGCGAACACATCCTCGAGGTGGGCCCGGGCCTCGGCTCGCTGACGCTCGCGATTCTCGAGGCGGATGCACGAGTCACCGCGATCGAAATCGACGGTCGTCTGGCCGAGCAGCTCCCGCAGACTGCGGACGAATTCGCGGCGTCGGTGGCCGACCGGCTCACGGTCATCCACGAGGATGCGCTCAAGGTGCAGGATGTGCCGGGGGAGCCGGTGGCGCTGGTCGCGAACCTCCCCTATAACGTCTCGGTGCCGGTGCTACTGCACCTGCTGGAGCGACTGCCGAGTCTCAAGCGCGGGGTCGTGATGGTGCAGAACGAGGTGGGTGAGCGGCTCGCCGCGGCGCCCGGATCGAAGGTGTACGGCGCCCCGAGCGTGAAGGCAGCGTGGTACGGCACCTGGAAGACCGCGGGCCTGGTGGGCCGGAAAGTGTTCTGGCCGGTCCCGAACGTCGACTCGGTGCTCGTCGGCTTCGAAGCGCACGAGGAACTGCCGGGCGACGAAGCGATGCGCGAGCGACTCTTCCGCATCGTGGATGCCGCGTTCGGCCAGCGCCGCAAAATGCTGCGGCAGGCGCTGTCGAGTGTGTACGGTTCCGCTGCCGAAGCATCCGCCGCACTGGAAGCGGCAGGGCTGGACCCGACTGCGCGCGGCGAAGCGTTGAGCATTGAGGAATTCATCCAACTGGCCCGATAGTGTGTACCGGCATGGGCACGGATGAGCGTACGACGAAGAAGCGTCTGACCGCCGCTGCCACCGGCGCGCTGCGCATCGTCACCGATTCCGCGGATGGCATTCGGGTGACGGCTCGTGCCCCCGGCAAAGTGAACCTCACGCTCGCGGTCGGCGACCTTGCCGCCGACGGCTACCACCCGATCGCAACCACCTTCATGGCCTTGGACCTCTACGAGGACGTCGAAGCGACCGAAGCCGAAGAACTCTCACTGGAGTATCTGCCCGGCCCCTTCGATACCTCGCGACTAGATACCGGCGAAACGAATCTCGCGATCCGAGCCGCAAGGCTCCTCGCCGAGCAGACCGGGCATCCGGCTAATGTCGCCCTGCGCATCACCAAACGGGTGCCGATTGCCGGAGGCATGGGCGGTGGGTCGGCGGATGCGGCGGCCACGCTGGTTGCCTGCGATGCGCTCTGGCGGACCCACCTGACCCGCGAAGATCTTTGCGCGCTGGCCGCGAAACTCGGCAGCGATGTTCCCTTCGCGCTCCACGGGGGCGTTGCCGTCGGTACCGGCCGCGGCGACGACCTCACCTGTGCGCTTGTCGAGGGACGCTTTGAGTGGGTGTTGCGGTTTAGTGCGGAAGGGATGTCCACGCCGCAGACGTATGGGGCGCTCGACCGGCACCGTCTCACCTTCGCCGAGCAGCTCGGGCCGACGCCAAACCCGGAGGTACCGGAAGCGGTACTCACCGCGCTGCGCAATAGCGATGTGCGGCTGCTCGCCGAATGCCTCGTCAATGACCTCCAGGCACCGGCACTGCGGGCACGGCCCGAGCTTGCCGAGGCCCTGGAATTTGGTGAGACTCACGGTGCGTTGGCGGGGATCGTGTCCGGATCCGGCCCCACCCTCGCCTTTCTCGCAGAGGATGCCGCAGCCGCGGCCGCACTGGACCGGGCTCTGCGGGCCGAAGGTCACCACACGCTGCGCACCAGGGGTCCGGTCCCCGGAGCGCTCTTCACCTGATCAATCACGTACCCAGCCAGCACCCCTGCTCAACCGCTCTGCCCACCCACTCAGCCCATCCGCTCAAGCCGCTGATCTACGATTGAGAGCATGAGTGACGAGTTTTCGACCAAGGGCGCATACACCACGATGGGCGAGGAATTCACCCGCGACACCGCCTACATCACCGATCGGATTACTAAGGATGCGCGCCCGGTCGGGCCGGGCATCCAGACCTGGCCAGTCGAGGCCGGCCGCTATCGCCTCGTCGTCTCGAGAGCGTGCCCCTGGGCCAACCGCACCACGATCGTCCGTCGGCTGCTCGGCCTCGAAGACGCCATCTCAATGGCCGTATGCGGTCCCACCCACGATGTTCGTTCTTGGACCTTCGACAAGGATCCAGAGGGCCGCGACCCGGTGCTCGGCTATGAACGCCTGCAGGACGCCTACTTCGCGCGGTTCCAGGACTACCCGAAGGGCATCACCGTGCCAGCAATTGTCGATATCCCCACGAAGGCTGTGGTGACGAACGACTTCCCGTGGATCACGCTCGACTTCTCTACCGAGTGGACCGAATTTCACCGTGACGGTGCCCCGGACCTCTACCCGGAGCACCTGCGCGATGAGATGGAATCGGTGATGAAACTGATTTACACGGAAATCAATAACGGTGTCTATCGCTGCGGTTTTGCCGGCTCGCAGGATGCCTACGACAAGGCCTACGATCGCCTCTTCAACGCACTCGACAAGATCTCACATCGACTGGAAACTCGTCGCTACCTCATGGGCGACACCATCACCGAGGCCGATGTGCGCCTGTTCACGACCCTCGCACGCTTTGACGCCGTCTACCACGGCCACTTCAAGTGCAACCGGCAGAAGCTCAGCGAGATGCCGGTGCTCTGGGCCTACGCCCGTGATGTTTTCCAGACTCCCGGGTTTGGTGACACCACTGACTTCGTGGATATCAAGCGCCACTACTACGAGGTGCACGAGGACATTAACCCCACCAAGATTGTTCCCAAGGGCCCGAACTTCGCCAACTGGTTCACCCCGCACCACCGCGAGGAAATGGGCGGGTCGCCCTTTGGTGACGGCACCGCACCCGGCCCGGTCCGCGAACCGCTCGAGCCCGGTCACAGCATCGAAGAGCTCATCGTCGCGCAGAGCGCATGAGTGTTACCTCGCGCGTACGTCAGCGGATGGATGTATGCGTGTTGAACCAAGCGATGGTGGTAAAGCGATCGCTCGAGGAACTACGGTAATGGCATGACGACAGAGTCCCCTAAGACTGAAAGTAAGCCGAAGCCCAACTCGGCGACGCTCGCTTTCCGTCAGCTCGGGGCTGCGGCGAAGTCAAACGATCTGGCGGACCGCTTCGCGGGGATCGCCAAAATGATCAAGGACACCCAGGGGCGTCAGCCCACCGTTGTGGTGGTTGGCGAGATGAATCGCGGCAAATCTACCCTGATTAACGCGATCCTTGGCGCGCCCGGTATGGCTCCCGTGGGCGCCACCGAAACCACCGGGCTTTCGGTGAGCTACGTGCCGGAGTCGGAGAAATTCCCGGCCGGGCAGGCCGAGCTGGAATACGCATCCGAACCCCGGCTGCGGCGCATCCCTGCCACCGAACTTGATCAGTGGGTGCGGATCGATTCGCGTGCCCTGTTGGATGCGGACGAGCCGCCCCTGCAGGCAGCCCGCGCGGTGAAGAAATCACCGCTTGGCAGGGTCACCCTGGTGGATACGCCGGGATCGGGTGGTTTGAGTGAGGCATATGCGATGCGGGCGATCGCTCGCGCGCAGGATGCTTCGGTGCTGTTGATGGTGACGGATGCGGCGGGCCGGATTACAAAACCGGCGCTGGAGTTTCTCGTCCACTGCTCGACTATGGTCGAGTCGGTGGTTCTTGCGGTTACGAAGATTGACCTCTATCGCGGCCACTGGCAGGCGGTATTGGAAGAAAACCGGCAGATTCTTGCCGCACGCGATCCGCGCCTTGGGAACATCCCGATCGTGGCGGTTTCGGGAGCCTGGGGGGAGCGGGCCGCTGCTGAGCCGAACGAAGAGCGGCGCCGCAAGCTCTACGGTTCGAGCAATGTGCACGAACTCATCCGCGCCCTGCGCGCGCCGCTGGATCGCGCATCCAAACTACCGACGCTCAACGCCCTACGGCAGGGCATTGCGATGCTCGAAAAGCCCCTCGTACAGCTGCAGACTGAGCGCGAGGCACTCGGCGGCATTGTCGAGAAGCATGATGCGCTCTTGGCGGTGCGCGACCACCGTGAGAAGCTGCTGCGTACCTTTGAGGACTCGAAGTACGACTGGAATGCCCAGGTTGACCGGGTGCGGGTGGAACTGACCTCTGCGAACTCGCGACTCGCACGTGAATTCGGCGCGCACTGGAAGGACCGGGTGCAGAAGTTCGGCACCGGGATGGGCGAAAAGCAGAGCGTCGCGATTATGAATGAAATGGCGGCCGATATTGAGGTGCAGATCGGTCGAGCGCTGCGCGGCATTGTGAACCGCAGCGCGGGCTTGCTCACTGACCTCTATGCCGCCGCGGGGATGGACCCCTCGCGGAGCCTCATCGCCGAGGTAGAGCGTCGTGCGGCCGAAGCCAGCGCCGGACCCAAAGCCGGGCTGGAACGCGGCACCGCATCCATCGACCCGCGAATGATGATCTCGGGTGTGCTGATGGGTTCGGGCCTCGGGAGCCTGCTTGGTATGTTCATTGCGAGTGCCGCGACCCCATTCATTGGTATCGCCGTGATGGGGAGTTTCAGCGTGATTCTCGCGCGCCGCCAGGCCAAGCGGCAGTCGGTCCTGCAGACCGTAAATGACGCCACGATCGAGCTGCGCGAGACCCTCGACCGCGCGGTACGGGGTGTGCTCGGCGTGGTTTCTACCGACGCCCGCAAGGTCTTTGACCGAGACCTGCGACAGTCGGCCACGGATGCGAAGACGGAGCTTGCCAGACTCGAATCAGCCAAGCGCGCGAGCGAGTCGGAACGGGAGCGGCGGCTCGGGCAAATCAACCCGAAGATTGCGCAGATCGAACAGGCAATGGCCTCCGCGCACGATGAAATCTTGCGACTTACGGACCGTTCTTCGGCTCCAAGTCCCTAAAGTCGTATCCTCGATACAGTCTTCCATCTCGGCTCGCTGAACGCGTACCCGCAAACTCACGATAGGAATGGTGCATATGGCCTGGCGCCTCTCAGTCGACTTTGGTACGTCGAACACCGCGGCTGCCATCGATGCCCAGGGAGCCATTCGACCGATCTCGCTGAGCGAGAGCGGCACCTCGATGCCGTCTGCGATCGTGCTCACGCCAAGCGGCTTCCGCGTTGGTGAAGAAGCCGTCAACGCGCAGCTGCGCCACCCGGATGGGTTTGAACGTTCGCCAAAAATGCTTGTGGGCCGAGGCGAAGTCGTGCTCGCGGGGGAGATCGTCAGCCCGAATGACATTGTTCGGGAAATCTATTCCTATGTTCGCGCCGCCGCCCTGCGACGCCAGGACGGTTCCTCGCCCGCCGAGGTTTGGCTGACCCACCCTGTCGCCTGGGCGCCCTCGCAAATTGAGGCGCTACGCGAAGGCGCCGTCGCGGCCGGGTTTGCCGCCGAAACCATCCGCACCGTGAATGAACCGATCGCCGCGGCTGCGCACTATGCGCGCAATCATCGCGCGGCGCCCGGTTCGCGGGTCGCGGTCTTTGACTTCGGTGGCGGGACCCTCGACCTGGCGGTCCTGGAGCGTGCACCGCAGCTACCCGAGGGCTACCGGGTGCTCGCCTACGGCGGCGACCCGGTGCTCGGCGGTCGAACCTTCGATGCGCGGTTGCTCGACTGGGCGCTGGAAACCCTTGCCCGCCGCGGCCACTCGGAGCTCGCCGACCGGCTACACCGGCCCAAGACCATGTCCGAATTGCGCGCGCAGACCACGCTCAGCCGCGCGGTGACCTCCGCAAAGATTGAGCTTTCCACCCGCCCGGATGCTGACATCGCGGTGAGCCTGGGTGAAGAGGATGCGGTGGTCACAATCACCCGCAAGGAATACGAAAAGCTCATTGCGGATGACCTCGACCGGGCCGGCAAGCTCCTCACGGATGTCTTCGCGCAGGTGAGCGGACCAGCCCCCGAGGTGCTCTACCTCACCGGTGGTTCCTCGCGCACCCCGGCGATCAGCCACATGATTCGCGAGCGGACCGGCATCCGGATCGCCACCCTCGATGACCCGAAGCTTGTGGTTGCCGAGGGTGCCCTGCACGTGGCACCGTTGGGTGCAGTCCGTGCGGCGCAACCGCTACGGCCCTCCACTCCGCCCCCGACACCGGCACCCGTGCAGGCCCGGCCCGCACAGAATTTGCCACCGGGTGCAACGGGCCCGCTTCCCGGGCTCGGCCAGCAGCCCCGTATGCCGGGCCAGCCGGGTCCCGCACAGCCAAACCAGGGACCGCAAAACCAAGGTCAGGGCACGGCGAACCTGAGCCAGGGCGTGCGAGGCAACGCAACCACCCAGGGGGCCGCAATGCGACCGGGGATGCAGCATCCAACGGGCAACCCAAACCAACCACCAACGCAGCCGTACCGACCTGCGGCCGGAAGCCAAGCATCCGGGCCGCAGCAAGCCCGACCGCAGGCCGCAGGCCAACCGGTCTCGGGCTATGGCATTGCCGGTGGCCCGAATCGGCCGGGTGCCGCCGGTGGCAACACGGGGGCATCCAAGAAGAAAAACCCGCTGATGCTCGTGCTCGCGATCGTCGCGGCCGTGGTGCTCGTGGGCGGCATCATCTGGGGTGCGGTTGCGCTGTTCAGCAACAGTTCCTCAGAAGCTGAAGAAGGCCCCACGCCAACGCCATACAACGAGGAAGTGGTCGTCGGCGATGGGCCACTCGACTGCTGGGACGGTCAAACCGCGGCAGAAGGCGAGAACTGCGCACCGCTCACCGGGCAGCCCGCGCTCGATTGGCTCGTTTCCTTCGAAGGCGCATCCTGCAATCCGGTCACGGGTGACGACTCGCAGAAGATGTGTTCCTGGTACGACCGGCCGAACAGCTACGTCTACGTGATGGAATTTGCTTCCTACGATGAGGCGGTGGGTTACGCCGAGAGTCTCTATAACTCCGACCCGGACACCTGGGAAGTTGACGGAGAAGAGGCGGGCCCCCACTGGGAAGGCGACTTCACCGACGGTAGCGGCGGCTATTCGCACGTGTACCTCTATGAAGGCCAGCCCTACGGGATATTCGTGCGACTCGACAACGATGCCACGCACGGGAACCACGACAGCCTCGATGACTTCAGTAGTCGCTTCAAGATGCGACCGCTGAGTGAAGTCGCCCACGCGGTCGCCACCACGAAGCGCGTATGAGCGGATCAATAGAAACCAGCCAGGGGATGCGCCGAGCCATTTTTGAGCTCTGCGATGCCTTCGACCGCGTGGATCGTCCGAATACCGGACGCACCACCGATCTCGTGCGCCGTTCGCTGGACGAGACCATTCGCCTCGCCGTGGTTGGGCGCGTGAAAGCTGGAAAATCCACGCTCGTAAACGCGCTCGTGGGTCGGGTGGTTGCACCCACCGCAGCGGTGGAATGCACCAAGGTCACCACCCACTACACGTTCGGTGGCCCCGAACGCGGCGAGGTATACACCCGCGACGGGCGGCGCATCCCCTTTGATCTCCACAACGGTTGCCTGCCGGAACGACTGCCCATCCCTCCCGAACACGTGCAGCACGCGGTGGTGTATCTGCAGTCCGAAGTGCTCCGGGATATGACCCTGATTGATACTCCGGGGCTCGCAACCACGACCGAATCGCATGAGGACGCGACCCGTCGTACCGTGCTCGGCCACGAAGGGGTGCGGGCAGCGGATGCACTGCTTGCGGTGTTCCATGACATGCCGATGCGTGATGACATGGACTTCCTGCGCGAGTGGGCCTCGGTGACCAACACCCCCGCGGAAGCTGCCTCCCACGCGATTGGGGTGCTGACCCACGCCGACACCTATGGCGGCTCGCCCTGGAGCGATGAAGACCCGATCGCGAAGGCGCGCGAGGGTGCCGAAAAGTTTGCCCAGCAGCACGGCGCACTGCTCGGAAACGTGGTGGCGGTTGCCGGCAATATGGCTCAGGCTGCGCGCGCCGGGCTCGTCCGCGAGCACGACGCGGCCATGCTCGGCCAGCTCAATGAGGTGGATGAACTCGATCTGGAACTGCGTGACCCGAACTTCCTCGGTGAACTTGCCCCCGGCATCCTCAACCTCGAAGTCTCACGGCTGGCGGAACTGATTGGTGAGTACGGCATCCGATTTGGCCGGGAGCCTGCTCGTGACGGTGCGCGGGCGCTGAGCCACTGGCTCGAAAAATCATCCGGTATTGATGAGCTGCGACGCGCCCTCGCGGTGCGCTATGTCGGTCGTTATGTGCATGTGAAAACACGTCGGGCAATGGAACGATTGCAGCGGCTGGCCTGGGCAAACGGCGCACCGATGCCGCTGCGCGGCTTGGTGGCCGAGGCAAAACTCAAGCCCGAATTGCATCCGCTTCAGGAGCTGGATGCACTGGAACGGCTCGCGGCGATCGAGCCGAATCACCCGCTGGTGGCGATGCTCGACCGCCAGCTTTCGGGGCGCAACGATTCCGAGCGATTGGCGCTTTCACCGGCGAGTACCCCCGAGCAGCTGCGCCAGCAGGCTTTGACCTGGAGTATGGAAGCGCGTCGCGCTGCGGTGGTGGAGCCCTATCCGGAGCGACAGAACGCCTATAACGTGCTGGACCGTTCCTTCACGCTGCTCGCGATGAAACTCGGAAGGGGCGGACGCTAGGTCCACCCCTTCCGAGTGTGTGCGGCAAAGGCCGTGTTGCGGTGCCGCAGTCTGTGACGCTGTAGCCAGTTCCGTTGCAGGCAGGGATGCCGCTAGATGTAGTGCTCGCCCGCGCCGTAGTCGCCGTCCAGGCCCGTACCAAGATCGTCATCGTTGAGTTCGGCGGTGTCGATCGTGAACTCGTCTTCGTGGCTGGCATCGGTCTCGAGGGTATCGGTCTCGAGCCCGGCGTCTTCGAACTCGGTGCCATCGAGGTCATCCTCGGTGCCCATCAGCGTGTCGATGCCGAAGCCGAAGGACTCTTCGGAATCCGTCTCGTTCGGTGATGTCGAGTCGGCCGTGTCTTCCGCATCCCCATCGGCCTCCACATCCGCCTCGTCAAGATCGATGAGGGAATCATCGGCATCCGCGTCACCGCTATCGGTTGCGTTGGCTTCACCCGCGCTGCCCGCCACACCGTCGAAGTCAATCGTGTGGTCGTCAACGTCGATGGCGTCGTCAGCACTCTCGGGGGCGTCGAAGACATCCACGATGCCGTCCGCGTAGCCCGGGGGTGCCTCGAAGGCTGAGTTCAGCAGCTGATCCCACGACTCCTCCGAAAGCGCCGGGGGAGTGCCGAGCAGCGGCTCTTCCGAAGCTGCCGGGGTGCTCTGTTCGCTGACCATGTTCGAGGCTCCTTAGTTGTGAGAAAGTACTTGGGGCGTGAGTTGCCGGGCGACCGTCGTGGTCACCCGGCAACCCTGGGATGCGGCTGACTTAGACGTCTGCAACTCCGTCACCATCGAAGTCGAAGGTGTCGAATTCGCCGTCACCGTCGGTGTCGTAGGAGTCGAGCATGCCGTCGCCATCGGTGTCCACACCGGCAACATCGAAGTGACCGTCGTTGTCGGTGTCCATGAAGATGGCGTCGGCGATACCGTCACCGTTGAGATCCGAGATCACGGTGTCGGTGACACCGTTGCCGTCGAGGTCGTATTCGATTGACTCATTGACGCCGTCGCCATCGAGGTCGAGGGATGGGGTCCCAAGGTCCGACATGTTGTTCGAGGCGTCACCGGTGGCGGTGGGCGAGCTGGTCGAGTTGTCCACCGGGGTTGCGGTGGTGTCATCGTCTCCGGCAATGCTGTGCTCGGTGTCGAGGATGCCGTCGCCGTCGGTGTCTTCCGCGTAAACGTCGTAGACGCCGTCGCCGTCAACGTCGATGATGGCCGAGTCCACGTAGCCGTCGCCGTTGGTGTCGGTACCGAAGGTTTCATCCACGCCGTCACCGTCGAGGTCGAAGTAACCGGAATCGTTGACCCCGTCACCGTCCGAGTCGTAGGTGAATTCGCCCGAGTCGGACTGCATTTCGCCGGTGTTGGAGTTGTCGACCGGCTGGGTGGTGTCTTCCGTCGACGGGTCGCCACCGACCGAGGAAGCTTCAAAGTTTCCGTCGCCATCGGCATCCGTGTAGACAGTTTCGAATACGCCGTCGCCGTCCGCGTCAACGTAGATTTCGTCGGAGACGCCGTCCTGGTCGTAGTCGTAGTCGATGATGTCGATCGCGCCGTCGCCGTCAGAGTCGACGCCAATGGTTTCGGGGTAGCCGTCGCCGTCTTCGTCAACCAGGATGGTTTCTTCGTAACCGTCGCCGTCGAAGTCTTCGGTGGTGACGTTCGATGCGCCATCGATGCTGCTGGGGTCTTCGGTGACGGGGTCGGTGTTCGAGACCGGGTTAGTCGTGTCAGTCTGCGACTCGGTCTGCGACTCGCTCTGTGAGGGAGCGCCGCCGGTACCCTCATCGATGGTGCCATCGGGGTTGATCGTCGCGGAGCTGTCTGCGTAGCCGTCGCCGTCCTCGTCAATGAGGAGGGTGTCGGGGTTGCCGTCATTGTCGGTGTCGAGCATCGTGGTTTCGGCGTATCCGTCACCGTCAGTGTCAACAACGGCGTAGTCCGTGACGCCGTCGCCGTCGTGGTCGATGCTCATACCGTCGACGAGACCATCGCCGTCGATGTCCACGGTCTGCGCGTCAGCGACGCCGTCGCCGTTAAGGTCGAGGGACTCGTTGGGCTGGTTGGTGGTCATTTCGAGGTCCTTTGCTCGTCTGGAATGATCCGTGGTGGTTGGTTCGTATATTGGATGCGCGGGACGGGAAGAAAGTTCCCGTCCCGCGCAACTTTTTTTTAGTGTTTAGTAAGACGCGTCGGCAGCGGTGCCGTTGGTACCGTCATCCGTGTAGACGGTGTCGAGCTCGCCATCGCCATCGGTGTCCACGTAGACGGTGTCGTATACGCCATCGCCATCGGTGTCCTGGTAGACCTCTTCCGCGAGGCCGTCGCCGTCCCAGTCGCTACCCAGCGCATCTACCACTCCGTCGCCGTCAAGGTCCACGTAGGTGGATTCGTTGACGCCGTCGCCGTCGAGGTCGAACTGGTTGCCCATCTCGGGGCTGGCCACGGTGGGTTCTTCGGTGAGGTCGATTTCTTCGTCCATGATGCCGTCGCCGTCGGTGTCGACCAGGGCCGTGTCGAGCACACCGTCACCATCGGTGTCGTGGAGGGTTGTGTCGATGTAGCCGTCGCCGTCGGTGTCCGCTTCGATGTAGTCAATGACGCCGTCGAGGTCGGTGTCGGTTGCTACGACGTCGGCGTAGCCGTCACCGTCGACATCGATCGTGACCTGGTCCACGATGCCGTCGTCGTTGTTGTCATAGTGCGACTGGTCTGCCCAACCGTCACCGTCGGTGTCGTAATCGGTGACATTGGTGATGCCGTCGCCGTCGGTGTCGTAGGCGACTGAGGAGTCATAGTCGGTGGGAGTGAGGTCATCGGCGTAGATCGGGGCTGCCGTGGTCGAGTCATTCGTGGTCGGCTCGGTGCTGGAGTTGTCAGCGCTGTGGTCCTCGGTGAGGTCAACGGTCTGGTCGACATAGCCGTCGCCGTCATAGTCGATATAGGCCATGTCAGCTGCGCCGTCACCGTCTTCATCCACGATCGTGGTCTCGGCGTAGCCATCACCGTCGAGGTCAACTCGTTCGGCGTTCGCAAGGCCGTCGCCGTCGGTGTCGATGCCCTGCGCACCGGATTCGTCAACTTCTGGGGCCGAGCTGTCGCTTTCGGGAATCGGCTCCGAGGTCGAGCCGTCCTGGGTTTCTTCAACCTGGGTGGTGTCCTCTTGCAGGTCTTCCTGCGGCACACCATCGGTGGTCTGAAACTGGAAGGGGCTGTCGTTGGTGCTCATGGCGGTGTCCTTTCACGGGGGTGGGGGCCCGGTGCGAATCGTTATGGGGTTCAGTTATTGGATGCTGCGGTCCGCCGGAAAGTTCCCGGGCCCGGTCCGCAAATTCTTAGTAGTCGACGACGGTGTCGCCGATGCCGTCACCGTCAGTGTCGGCCAGGTAGTCATCGATGACGCCATCGCCATCGGAGTCGGTGCCGAAGACGTCGTAGACGCCGTCGCCGTCGGTGTCGATCGACGCGGAATCCGCGATGCCGTCACCATCAATATCGGTGATCAGTGCGTCATTGATGCCGTCGCCGTCAATATCCACCTCGGCAGAATCGTTGATGCCGTCGCCGTCAGCGTCGATTGTGGGCTGACCCTCAACGTAGGCCGGGTCATCCGAGGTCTCGCTGTAGTCGATCTGGTCGGCTTCGGTGGCGCCGCCACTCGGCGGGATGCTTTCGGAAGAGTCTTCCCCTTCCGCACCGATCGGCTGACCGTCACCGGTGGGGCTGTCGGTGTGCGGTGCATCCACACCCTCGGCCTCGGACGAGTCGCCTACCGGAGCATTGGCGGCATTGCCAGTGTCGACCTGGGTGGCGTAGTAGTCGCCGTCGGCACTCGCGTAGGTGTCGGCGTACGAGTCGCCGTCGGTGTCGATATTGGCCTGGTCGAGCTTCCCGTCACCATCGGTGTCGTACATGGTCGTGTCGATGATGCCGTCGCCGTCCGTGTCGACGTCGGCGTAATCGATCTGCCCGTCGCCGTCGGTGTCAATGAAGCGGGCGTCGATGTAGCCGTCACCGTCGAGGTCGCTGTAGACGTTGTCGATCTGTCCGTCGCCGTCGGTGTCGTAGTGGAACTCATCGGCGACGCCATCGCCATCGATGTCGTATTCGACAACGTCAATGATGCCGTCACCGTCCAAGTCGAATGCTTCCGAGGAGGCAAAGCCCTGGTCTGCGGTGTTCGAGGGGGCATCGCTTGCTGCGGGCTGGTTCGTAGTCATTGTTCGAGTGTTCCTTCCGGCCATCGTTCATGCGGTCGAGGATTGGATGCACCGGTTGCGCGGAAAGTTCCCCGAGGTGAGGAAAAGTTTTCTGGATCATCCTTTGGCAGTATTCCTAGCGTCCCGGTACCGAATGTTTAAGGCACAGCGGCTACCATCCTGAAGACGCGCGTGTTGATCATGCGCACTCGCAAATCCATTGCATCCCCTGGAGACGATGTGGCGTCATCCGCCGATGAACGACAACTGCTCGCCAAAGCGAAGCAGGGAGATCGTCGCGCCTTTGATGCGCTGCTGAAGCCCTACCGAGATCGTCTCTGGGCAACGTGTCTGCGCACCACCGAGCACCGGGCTGATGCGGAAGATGCGTTGCAGGATGCGCTGATTGCGATCTGGCAGAACCTGCCGAAGTTCCGCGGCGAGTCGTCCATCGGCACCTGGGCCTTCCGCATTGCCACGAATGCCGCGCTCGCGGTGATCCGAAAACGGCGTGAAGTTACGGTCGGCGATGACGAACAGGCGCAGGCCGTATTCGAACGGGATGCCCCCGACAGTGACTTCGCGACGGACCACGAGATGCGCGACACGGTTCAGCTTGCCCTGGCGAAGCTCGGCGAGGACTTCCGGGTGGCGCTCGTGCTGCGCGAATACGGCGACTACACCTATGAACAGATCGCTGAGTACCAGCAGGTACCGGTCCAGACCGTGCGCTCGCGATTGAATCGCGCGCGTAAGCAGCTCAAGGAAGCGCTGCTGGAGATCGGCGCCGGGGTCTAGCGGACTACACGTACATCGCACCCGAATCCGCGTCGGCCCGTGCGCCCGCCTTTCGGCTCGACCTCGCGCCCGCGTCCGCATCCAGGTTTTCCGATGGGCGTTAGGATCGCCACATGTTTGTGAAGATCTGTGGGCTGAAGACGCTGGCCGATGTTGACGCGGTAAAGCGCGCCGGAGCGGATGCCATGGGCGTGGTCTTGAGTCAAACCAGCGTGCGAGCGGTGACGATTCAGCACGCGCAGGAACTCGTGGCCGCGGGCCATGATGCCTTGCGGACCGTGGTTGTCGTGCACGATCTCACGATTGTGGAGGCGCTCGCGGCCGTTCGCGAGATCGGCGCAGATGTTCTGCAGCTGCACGACTACTCGGAAGCGGACACCCGCCTTGCGGTTTCGGTTTCGGGATTGGAAGTGTGGCGCGCAACCTCGATAACTCGTGGCTCTGCCGTGGTGGGCGCCTACGGGGAGGATGCGCTGCTGCTGGATTCCAGCACGCCCGGTTCGGGAGCGACCTGGGATTTAAGCATGCTCGACGAGCGTCCCGAAGGTCGCTGGTTGTTGGCCGGTGGCCTGAACCCCGAGAACGTTGCCGAGGCGATTTCGATTGCGCAGCCCTGGGGCGTGGACGTCTCTAGTGGCGTTGAAGTGAGCCGAGGCGTCAAAGATCACGACCGCATCCAGCGGTTCGTGGCCGCGGCACGCTCGAAGTAGGGATGCGGGCTGGCTACTGCAAGATTTCCAAAAAGGAGTGGCGACTCGGGACTTGGCATGGACGTCCGCAGGGACCTTCGAGCACAGTGGATGATTCACGCAGACGGACCGAACTACACGGCCCGGGAGCCCGACAATGGGTTGCTCGTATCGTGCGAGCGGCATTTGACATCGCACGAGATCCTGGGGCAGGAAATGTCGTTGGCGTGCCTTAGCCTGCATCTAGCGTCACGTTGACCGGGCCGTCGCCTCAAAATTGGTGGGTTGAACACAGTATGCGGCCGAGGCTTGCGGGTTAGGAAATGGGATCATCGTGAGTAATATCGATTATTACTTCCAAGGCGTTTCACAGGTTGGTTCGATAACATGTTCGAAAGATTCCACATTGAACTTTCGAAACGGGGGTGGACACGTTGGCCACGACGACCAAAGGTAAGACAAGCAAGTCGGTTCACCCTGGTGAGCGTGCACCCCGAGCGACCACTGGCCGTCACAGCCCGGCCGACGACATTCGCGCCGATGAGGCTCGCGAGAAGCTTGACGATTTCACGCAGCTCCGGCGCGATCGTGGTGCCGCCGAGGCTGGGATCGTGCGACTGTTTGCGACCGTGTACGACATCGCTACAGAGCGGACGCTCGCTGCGATGAACGAAACTTTCGGCTCCAAATCGCAATCGAAAGTGTTCTCTTGGCATTTCACCTCGCTCGTAAGCGAGTTCGCAATCAAAACCAACGACTCACCCGTCGCGCTGCGAAACCGGGCCTACGACGCGTACGAGTTGGTGAGGTCATTTCCCGACTGGGTCACCTCCATTGAGGAGGGGAAGATCGATCTGCCGCACGCCAGAGCCATGCTCCGGAACACGGGGCTGCTGCAGGAAGATCAGTACGCCAAATACGGCTCCCGGCTCCTCGAGTACGCCGAAACCCATTCGGTCGGACAAACCGCGGCGGAAGCCGAGCGGCTCGTGGCCGAAATTGCCGCGGAAGCGTTCGAAAAAGCTTGCAAGGAGGCTCGCGAGGACCGGTTCGTGCGCATTAGACACGACAGCTTCGGCATGGCTGACATTCACGTCCGCGTCCCGAGCGAGCTCGGCATGGCGGTCAAAGACAAACTCGACAAAGAAGCCAAAGCGCTCCGCGACATCAACGAACAAGCCCGCAAAGACGCGGTCCACACCATCGCGGCAGAAATTGCCCAGGCAGCCTCACTGGACGGCCTTGCCATTGACTCGAACCAGGCCACCGGTGCAAGCGCTAGTGCCGGCCTCGATGCCGATGCCGATGCCGATGCCGATGCCGCCACCAGCCTTGGCTCCGAGCCTGCGGTTGATCCCGCCGCGACGGATTCGCGCACTACAGACCAGATCCGCGCCGACATCCTCATCGAAACCCTCCTCTGCGCGACACCTGGTGAGTCTCGGGTTGTGGCGAACATCAACCTCACAATTCCCGCGCTGTCCGTCCTTGAAGGGCGGGAAGACGGGACTGCGCCGGCGCTGTTGAACGGGATGCACCCGATCAGCTTCCCCGAGGCTTGCCAGCTTGCCGCGAACGCACCCAGCTGGCAACGGGTGCTCAACGACCCGATCAGCGGGCACGTGATCGCAGTAACCCCTTACCGACCACCGCAACCAATGCGAACCTTCATCCAAGTCAGAGACCGCTCCTGCCGGTTCCCAGGCTGTATGAGACCCGCAACCCACAGCGAAATCGACCATACACACCCGGCAAGCGAGGGTGGCGAAACCAGTATCGATAACCTTGCCGTGCTCTGCCGAAGTCATCACGTGTTGAAACACGAGAAACCATGGACCGTCATCAATTTAGGTGACGGGGTACTGGAATGGCGCACGCCGTTGGGGCAAGTCGTCGTGACTGAACCGATGCCGTATTCCACGAGACCAGATGCACCAGCTTCGAACTCAGCGAATGCGAACGCCTACGGGAACGTGACCGGGGCTTCGGCCTCCGACGTGACCAAGAAATCTGCCCGACCTGAGTTCCGGCCTACGGTCGTGCTGGAAGATGTACCAGCACCGTTCTAGGAGTCAGAATTCGGTGACACACGTCCGCGACTCCAGGCTTCCCACAATCGCGCGTATCGACCGTCAGCTGCTAGCAGGTCGGCGTGGTTTCCCTGCTCAACAACCACGCCGGAATCCAAAACCAGAATGTGGTCGCAGGAGGCAGCTTGTGAAAGACGATGCGCCACAATCAGCGAAGCGCGTCCCGAAATGGCAGCCCTTGCCGCCCGGTCGAGCAGCCCGGACTCGGCACTCTCAGCCTCGGCCGTCGCCTCATCAAGAACTGCGAGATCCGGATTTGCGAGGACCAGCCGCGCAAGCGCCAACTGCTGAGCTTGCGCCGAGGTTAACGGAGTTCCGCCCTGGCCAACCCGCGTCTCAAGACCATCCGGCAAGGTGCGCACGAGAGACAGCGCATGCACCGTCTCCAATGCCTCGCAAAGCTCCTTATCGGTCGCCTCCACCTTCACCAATCGCAGGTTATCTGCAACGCTCCCGGCAAAAACATGCGTCTCTTGCGAAATAACGACAGTGCGCTCGGGACGGGTGACAGTTCCTGAGGTCGGCGAGTGGATACCGGCGATGACCGCGGCGAGAGTCGTTTTTCCTGCCCCTGAAGCACCGACGACCGCGAGGCTCTCGCCCGGCTGAATACTCAATCCGATATCCCGCAGCGCAGGGGACTGCTCGTCATAGTGGAAGTGCACATTTTCGACGTGGACATGCGCGCTCTCAGTGCTGGAACGTGCAACTTGCGACCGCGCGGGGCCGTCGGCCGAGACCACACCGATCATCCGGTTCAGCGATGCTGCCACCGACTGCAGCGTGTCGAAGACCATCAGGAACTGGTTGATCGGACCAAAGAGCCGCATAAACAGCAGCGCCGCGGTAGTGGCACCACCGACTGTGGACTGCCCCGTGCGCAGCGCAATAAACCCGGTGAGCAGAATCGCCGCGAGCCCCACGAACTCTGCAAGATTCAGCCTCCCAAAGAACATGTTCTGGACGGTGCTGGCACGCAGCGAGTGCCCGACAACACTCCAGGACGCCGTGAGCACGCGTTGGTGCCGCTGCTGACCGAGCTGAAACCCGGTGATTGTGTCAAAACCCCGCTGCGACTCCATGAGCTGTTGGGCCCGATCACTCATTGCCGCGCGCTCAGCTTGATAGATCTGCGGTGCCGTGCGCAGATACCAACGGACCGTCAAAACGTAGATGGGCAGCAAAATGATCAGTGCGAGGCCAAACCACCAATCCACTGCGGTCATCCCGATGAGCGACACGGCGATGGTGAAACCGGTCATTGTGAACGCGGGAATAATTGCCGGTGCGGCATCGGCGATCTCAGAGACATCATCGCTCGAGCGAGAAATCAGGTCACCAGTCCCGGCCCGTTCGACCATTCCCTGCGGCAAGTGCATCGCAGTAGCCACGAGTTCTTCGCGCAACTGGGCGAGCATGGCGTGATACGTCCGTGCGGCGAGCACCACCGTCACGCCGGTACCAATAGCCCCGAGCACCGCAGCGGCCACCATGAGACCAAGCGACCACAGCACGAGCCGGCCATCCGCCGTACCCGACTGCACCGCATCCACCAACACACCAATGACGGCAGGGGAGACGAGCCCTGCAGCCGCACTGCCAATGCCGAGCACAGCCACCAGCAGAAGCTTTGCGCGATGACCGCGGCTGAGTCGCCATGCAAAGCGCATACTCGTGCGGCCGGAGGCAATCGGCAATCCCGTGTCGCTCATGCGAGACCTCCCGCGCGCAAGTCGATGATTCGGTCGCAAGCGCCCAGCAGCGCTGGCGAGGCCGTGAAGATCAATGTGGTGCGCCCCCGCCGCAACTGCGAGAACCGTTCGGCAATGAGGGCTTCGGTGACGGAATCCACCGCCGTGGTCGGATCCTGCAACACGAGGATGGGTGCTTCGGATGCGAGGGCACGCGCGAGCGCGAGTCGTTGGCGTTGGCCGCCCGAAAGCCGACCCCCCATCTCGCCGATCTCACCCTCAAGACCACCGACACTCGCGATGACATCATCACTGGCGGTCGCCCATAACGCGAGTGTTTGCGTTTCAGTAGCGGCACCGGTCAGGGCGAGGTTTTCCGTGAGAGTTCCGGTGAACAGGGCGGCGTGGTGGGGCGCAACCACGACACGCTCGCGATACTCGCGCTCTGTGAGATCTTGTGCGGAAATGTTGTCGAGACGGATGCACGCCGTCGCCGCGCGATGGGGATGCAGCAGGGCGTCGGTGAGTAATGCCGCCTCGTGGTCGTGCGTACGGATTGCGACGCATTCGCCGGGCTTAATTCGTATTGCATCCCGGTCGGGGAAGAGAAGGTCGAGGGCTGGGACCGCTGTAAGCGAGGCACCGGTGCTGGGCGATTCGGTATTTGGCGCCATGCCCTCGGTGAGATGTTCAAGCACTCGGCCCGCGGATGCATAGGCGGCGGCGCCGAAGGGAATGGCGTTCCCGGTGATCATCTGCATTGGGGCAAGTAGTGACTGCGCGAGTCCCACTCCCGCAATGAGTCCACCGATACTCAACTCTCCGGTCACCGCGAACCAACCAGCGAGGGCCGCGACTCCCGCGACGAATACGCCCGCAACCGTGTCACTACCAGCCCGGAACCTGCCGAGCGCGGTTGTCGAGAGGAAAGCGCCCTTCAGAGTGCGCTGGCTCGCCTGCTGATAGCGGTTGGTGGCTTCGCCTTCGGCTCGGACACCCTTGATCACGCGATACCCGGTGACAAGATCGGTGGCCTGACCCACCGTCTCTGCGAGGAGCGTCTGATATGACCGACTCGTACGGGCATAGTGACGGCTGAGGATGCTCATCAACCACACGGCAAGCGGCGCACCAACAAGGGTGACAAGGCCGAGCAGCGGGTGGATGAGCAGCAGCGAGACCGCAATGAAAATAACGCCCGCAGCTTCACCGACGGGAAATACGACCAGGCGCAACTGTCCGATGCGAGCGACGTCATTGGTCATCGTCGAGACGACATCGCCACCGGGGCCACGGGGCGAGGCGGTCGCGGGATGCAACACGCTGCTTGAGAGCGTCGCACGCAGTCGGTGCTGCACGAGTTCTGAGCCACGTGCCGAAAGTTGCGAGGCGAAACGATAGGAGAGCGAGAGCATCAGGAAGTTGGCTGCGAGGATCGCGAGCCACAACACCAACTGTGCCACGTCGCCGGTGGCGAGCGCCCGGTCAATCGCCGCGCCCGCAATCACCGGTACCAAGGCTTCCCCGATTTGCCACAGGACGGCCAAAATTGTCGCCGGTATCGTCAAGCGGCTGGCAGAGAACAGCACCTGCAGCAGGAACCGCCCGGTCGTGGTGTCTGCAGTTGCTCTATAGGGTTCAGCGGTTGGTGGGGAGGCTTCGGCCTGCAGAAGTACGGGCAACCATCGCGTGAATGGCCCTCGACCGAGCCCGGAGCG
Organism: Gulosibacter chungangensis; assembly: GCF_008831155.1. Taxonomy (GTDB): domain Bacteria; phylum Actinomycetota; class Actinomycetes; order Actinomycetales; family Microbacteriaceae; genus Gulosibacter; species Gulosibacter chungangensis. The sequence continues at coordinate 272,925 of NZ_WBKB01000004.1, forward strand.
ATCACGCGAATCGATACTCATGCAGTCCTTAGTCCTTATTAGCCTTCGAGCCGTTCCGAGAGCTCCAGCCAACGAAGCTCAAGCTCCTCGGCTTCGGACTCCGCCGCCTGCAGCTTGGTCGTGAGCTTACCCAGGCCTTCGAAATCACTCTGATCGTGGTCGGCCATCTGAGCGTGGATGCGTTCAGTTTCTTCCTGCAGCTTCTGCAGCTTGCGTTCAATCGCGTTCACTTCCTTGCGAGCCGCATGGAGTTCGGCACCGGAAAGCGTGGGCGCAGATTCTGCGGTTGCGGTGTCGCTACCTTTACGCGCACCGCCGCCGCGTTCTTCCGCCCGGCGCAACTGTAGATATTCATCCACCCCACCGGGTAGGTGCCGCAGGGTGCCACCGATCACGGCGTACTGCTGATCGGTGACCCGTTCGAGCAGATACCGGTCGTGTGACACGACGATGAGTGTGCCGGGCCAGGTATCGAGCAGGTCCTCCATAGCGGCGAGCATGTCGGTGTCGAGGTCGTTGGTGGGCTCGTCAAGGATGAGCACATTCGGCTCTTCCAGCAGGATGAGCAGCAACTGCAGTCGACGGCGCTGCCCACCGGAGAGGTCCTTCACCGGCGTCTGCAGCTGAGCCGAGCTAAATCCGAGCCGTTCCAGCAGCATGGACGGGGTGAATTCCTGTCCGGCCGCCTGATAGCTCCTCTTCTGGCGCGCCAGGATTTCGTGAACCTTGTCGTTCTCGACCTCGGCGAGCTCTTTGAGCTGCTGCGTGAGCTTGGCAATCTTCACCGTCTTGCCGCGCTTGACTCGGCCGGCAGTTGGCTCGCGATCACCCGAGATCAGCTCCAGTAGTGTGGACTTTCCGGCACCGTTGACCCCGAGAATGCCGGTGCGTTCACCCGGAGCGATCCGCCAGGTGACCTTCGAGAACAGCGGCTCGTCAGCAAACGCGACCTCGACGTCAACGAGGTCCACCACATCCTTACCGAGGCGTGCGGTCGCAAGCTGGGTGAGCTCGATGGCATTGCGTACCGGTGGCACATCCGCAATCAACTCATTAGCGGCCTCGATCCGGAACTTCGGCTTGGCGGTGCGCGCGGGAGCACCACGGCGCAGCCACGCGAGTTCCTTGCGCATCAAGTTTTGCCGCTTTTGCTCAACTACGGCGGCCTGCCGATCGCGTTCCACGCGCTGCAGAATGTACGCCGCATAGCCACCCTCGAAGGGCTCGAGGATACGGTCGTGCACTTCCCAAGTCGTAGTGCAGACCGCGTCGAGGAACCAACGGTCGTGGGTGACAACCACGAGCGCCCCCGTGCCACCCGGCCAACGCGAATTGAGGTGCTCGGCGAGCCAATGCACCCCCTCAATGTCGAGGTGGTTCGTCGGTTCATCGAGCAGCAGTATGTCCCAGTCGCCGATCAGCAGCTTCGCCAGGGCGACCCGGCGCCGCTGGCCACCCGAAAGTTGGCCGACCTGCGCATCCCAATCGAGATCGCTTGCGAGCCCGCGAATAATGTCGCGAATCTTGGCATCACCAGCCCACTCGTGCTCCGCAAGATCGCCCACGATCGCCTGGCCCACGGTCAAAGACTCATCGACAGTGTCGGCCTGGTCGAGCATCCCGACAGTGACGCCGCCGCGTACCGTGACCTGGCCGGAATCGGGTTCGATCCGACCGGCAATGATCTTCATCAGTGTCGATTTGCCGTCACCATTGCGGCCGACAATACCGATTCGGTCGCCCTCGCCGATACCGATAGTGATGTTTTCGAATACGACTTTGGTCGGATATTCCAGGGAGATTTTTTCTGCGCCGAGCAGGTGTGCCATTGGCTAACTACTGTTCCATTTCTGTTTGACCCATGTGAAGTGCGAGTACGCGAAGCCCGCGGGAGAGCGCCTGGACGTCATCGGGGTCAAGCCCGCCCAGTAGCGCCTCTTCTTCGTTGAGGAGCAGGGTGATGGCCTCATCGACCATTTCGGTGCCCTGCGCGGTGATCTGGACGAGGATGCTGCGGCCATCGGCCGGGTCATGTTCGCGGGTGACCAGGCCCCGGCGTACGAGCCGGTCGATTCGGTTGGTCATGGTGCCCGAAGACACCAGATTGGATGCGAGCAGTTGCTTTGGCGTAAGCCCAAGCGGGGCATCGGAGCGGCGCAGCGCTGAAAGTACGTCGAATTCACTCGGCTCCAGGCCCGCCTTCGCGAAGCAGGCGCGGCGGAGCAGATCGAGCTGCTTAGAGATTCGTTTCACGCGCGAGAAAACCTCGAGCGGGGTCGCATCGATATCCGAGCGGACACTCGACCACCCGCGGACGATAGAATCGACCACATCGTTTTCTGGCGTAGACATGCCTTTCATTATGGCGCACGAGCTACTTTGGCGTTGCGATTGGAAAAGTCATGGCAGACTAGGGGGCGATAAATTATTCCTCCTTGGTGTAACGGCAGCACGACAGCCTTTGGAGCTGTTAAGTCCAGGTTCGAATCCTGGGGGAGGAGCGCGACCACGCGGCCGCTGACACGGAGGACTTGTGAACGACAACAAACTCGCAATCATCATCCTGGCCGCGGGCCAAGGCACCCGAATGAAATCCAAGACCCCGAAGGTGTTGCATTCGCTGGGTGGTATCCCGCTGATCGGTCACGTACTTCGTACGGCCGCGGCACTTGAGCCAGCTCATACTGTTGCGGTGGTCCGTCACGAGCGCACCAAGGTGGTGGAAGCGATTTCCTCGCTCTCGCCGGAGGTGTTGATTGCCGATCAGGATGAGGTTCCCGGAACGGGACGCGCCGTGGAAGTTGGGCTGGATGCACTGCCCGCGGACTTCGACGGAGATATCGTGGTGCTCTCGGGGGATGTGCCGCTGCTGGACTCGGTTACCCTCGGTCGACTGATCGAAACCCATCGCGAACAGCAGGATGACCTGACGCTGCTGAGTGCCTTCTACGAGGACCCCACCGGGTTTGGGCGAATCGTGCGCGGCGAAGCTGGCTCTTTCGACTCGATCGTTGAGCACAAGGATGCCACCGACGAGCAGCGACGCATCAACGAAATCAACGCCGGTGTCTACGCTTTCTCGGTCAAGGCCTGCCGTGCGGCTCTCGCGCAGGTGCAAACCGCAAATGCGCAGGGGGAGAAATACCTCACTGACACCGCCGAGGTGATTAAGCGTGACGGCGGTCGTATCGAAGCAATCGGTGTGACCGACCCGTGGCTCGTGCAGGGCATTAACGACCGTGCCCAGCTTGGGGCGACAGCCCGCGAATACAACCGGCGCATCCTCATCCAGTGGATGAAAGATGGCGTCACGATCGTCGACCCGGACACCACCATCATCGATGCTGATGTGACCATCGGGCAGGACGTGGAAATTCTTCCCGGCACCCAGCTGCGCGGTGCCACCACGATTGCCGAGGATGCGGTGATCGGCCCCGACACGACACTTGTTGACTGCGAGGTCGGCCAGGGCGCCACCGTGAAGCGCACCGATGCGACTCTCTCGGTCATTGGCGCGAATGCCACGATCGGGCCGTGGAGCTACCTCCGACCGAACTCGGTGATCGGTGAGGGCGGCAAGGTCGGCACCTTCGTAGAGACCAAGAATTCGACGCTCGGTAAAGGCACGAAGGTTCCGCACCTCGCCTATGTGGGCGACGCTGAGATTGGTGACGGTTCGAACCTCGGCGCCGGCACAATCACTGCGAACTACGACGGTCAGAACAAGCACCGCACGATTGTGGGCGATCACGTCAAGATTGGCTCCGATAACGTACTCGTGGCTCCGGTCACGGTCGGCGACGGCGTCTATTCGGGCGCTGGCACCACCATCCGTAAGGATGTGCCGGCCGGAGCGTTGGTGTTGAACGTTGCACCACAGCGCAACCTCGAAGGTTGGACGCTGAAGAACCGTCCCGGTACTGCAGCCGCCGACGCAGCCGCCGCCGCTACTGAGTAGTACGCTTAGTCTGAATTTTTCGTAAATTTTCTTCACATAACGCGAGAGCACACGAAGGCGGTTTTAGGTGTCCGGCATTTCTCACCCCGGTGAAAAGCGAATGGTTCTTGTCTCGGGGCGCGCGCACCCGCAGCTGGCTGAAGATGTTGCGGAGGCGTTGGGCACGGAAGTGCTTGAGACCGAGACTCGTACCTTCGCAAACGGCGAGCTCTACGCCCGCTACAGCGAGTCGGTCCGCGGTGCTGATGCGTTCGTAATTCAGTCGCACACCGACGGCATCAACGAGTGGATCATGGAGCAGCTGATCATGGTCGACGCACTCAAACGTGCCTCGGCCAAGCGCATTACCGTCGTAATGCCCTGCTACCCCTACGCTCGCCAGGACAAGAAGGGTCGCGGGCGCGAGCCGATCTCGGCCCGACTGATGGCTGATCTGTTCAAGACCGCCGGGGCCGACCGCATCATGTCGGTGGACCTGCACGCCTCGCAGATTCAGGGCTTCTTTGACGGTCCGGTTGACCACCTCTTTGCGATGCCGGTGCTGATGGACTACTTCAAGGAGAAGCTCGGCGACGACCCGAACCTCACCGTGGTCTCGCCGGACATGGGTCGCGTGCGGGTTGCCGACCGCTGGTCGGACGAACTCGGTTCGCCGCTCGCGATCATCCACAAGCGTCGCGACCCGAAGGTCGCCAACCAGGTGTCGGTACACGAAATCGTCGGTACCGTGCAGGGCCGCACCTGCCTCATGGTGGACGACCTGATTGACACCGGTGGCACAATTCAGAAGGCAGCCGAAGCACTGAAGGCAAACGGTGCCGCAAAGGTAGTCGTTGCTGCCACGCACGCGGTATTCTCCGGTCCCGCCAAGGAACGCCTGAGTTGTGAAGCAATCGACGAGGTTGTGGTTACCGACACACTGCCGGTGCCCGAAGCCAAGCGCTTCGACACTCTCACCGTGCTGCCGATCGCGCCGCTGCTTGCCCGCGCAATCCACGAAGTCTTCGAAGACGGCTCGGTCACCTCAATGTTTGATGGTGCGGCCTAAGGTTCCGATCACAGGCACCTAATACAAACAAAACAGCCGTTCCTTGGTAATGCAGGGAACGGCTGTTTTGGTGTTCGGTTACTCGACCTGTCCCGGCTCCCAACCGAGTGAGGGACCGATGCGGGTCGCAAGCTGCTCGAGCATGTGCTTCCACTCGGCCAGTTCCAACTCAAAGGGCAGCTCGAAGAGGTAGTCGTCGCCGGCTTGGAATGCGGCATCGGCGGTGATGAACTCGAGGATTTCATCGAGCGAACCGAGGACATCCATCGCAATGATCGTGTTCTTACCGTGGATCTTTTCTGTTCGCGGTGTCCGAGCAGCCACGTAGTCGCGGTAGCGGGCAACCTGATGGTCAGTTGCACCGTCCGTGGGGACGATTACGCGAGCGACCGAGACGCGACCGGTGAAGTCTTCGGGTGCTGCGGCGTGATAGGTATCGATCTGCTGCTTCTGCGCAAGATCGAATTGACGTACACCGTTCTCGGTGGAAGAGATATTGCTCATCAGCCAGTTGAAGCGATTCGCGCCGGACCACTCCGCTGAGCGCAGTGAACCACCGCCGTACCAGAGCCGCTCGTGCAGGCCAGGGCTGTTGGGCTCGACACGCTCGGAATCAACATCTCCGCCAAAGCCGAGATACTCGGGCTTCTCGCGAACCTTGTCGCCGCGTAAGAAGGAACGCAGCCGCTCGATGCGGCCGTAACCGTAGTCCTCTTCACGCCAGCCGGAGTCATAGACGAGGTCGTTGAGCTCTTCCGAGGGGTACCCCGGGCCGTGCACGCTCAAGCCCGGTTCGAGGCGCCCACCGGAAAGTAGATCGGCGGTGGCGAGGTCCTCCGCAAGCCGGAAAGGATTCTCGTACCCGACCGGGATCACCGCATTGCCGAGCCGAATGCGCGAGGTGTGCTGCGCGATCGCACCCTGCAAGACCGCGGGGGAGGCCAGCCCGTACTGCATGTGTCGGGTGCGGATCCACCCGCTATCGAGCCCCAACTCTTCGGCAAACTTGAAGAGCTCGATCGCATCCTCAAGCCCCTGGCGCGGGTTCTCGCGCGAGGTTGGCACGAGGTGGATGAATCCCAAGCGTTCCGGAACTCGGTGCTCAGTCATTCGTTCCTCGCTGTTCGACCGCGGCCAGGATCTCCGTAAACGCCGGCCAGCCGAAAACCTCCGCGGTGCCGCGCGCGGAAGGCTGACCCGCATCCGGATCGGCTCCGGCTCGCAGCAGCGCGCGAGTGCTTTCCTCATCCTGCTTGAATACCGCGCAGGTCAGGGCCCGCTGGCCACGATCATTCGCGGCCTCAATGTCGATGCCGCGATCAATCAGCATTTGTACGGTCGCGGGTGCTTCGTGATAGGCCGCGAGCGTGAGGAAGGTGTCGCCTGCGGCATTGCGCATATTGATGGGGGCTCCGGCATCGAGGTACGCGGCAAGCTGCTCGGTAGCACCCTTGCGGGCGTAGTCGAACAGCCGGTTCGCGAGCTCGATAGTTTCGTCGGAGGGTTGCGTCACTGCTCCACCTCGTTGCGGTCACCCGACCAGTTGGTGTGGAAAACGCCAGGGCGGTCGACGCGACCGTAGGTGTGGGCACCGAAGAAGTCGCGCTGGCCCTGGATGAGCGCGGCCGGGAGGCGGTCGCTCGCGAGGGAGTCGTAGTAGGACAGCGTCGCGCCGAAGGCCGGTGCGGGAACACCCGACTGTGCGGCAATCGCAACCACGCGGCGCCAAGCGGCGTCACCCTCAGCAACCTCACCGGCGAAATACGGGTCGGCGATGAGCGACTGGAGTCGGGGGTTGCGATCGTAGGCTTCGGCGATGCGGTTGAGGAAACGGGCGCGAATGATGCAGCCAGCGCGCCAAATCTTGGCGACGGCGCCGGGGTTGATTTCCCAGTTGTATTCCTCGGCGCCGCCGAGGATCAGGTCGAAGCCCTGTGCATACGCGATCACCTTCGAGGAGTAGAGCGCGCGGCGAACGTCCTCGACAAAGCTCTCGTCAACCTTGGCGGGCTCGGGGCGAGCCGTGATCGTCGGGCGCACTGCTTCACGCTGCTCCACGCGGCCGGATACGCCGCGAGCGAAGACCGCCTCGCCGATGCCCGAGACCGGGATGCCCAGCGAAAGCGCGTTCTGTACCGTCCAGGTGCCGGTACCCTTCATCCCCGCACGGTCGAGAATAATGTCCACGAACGGCTTGCCGGTCTCGGCATCCACCTGGCGGAGCACCTCGGCGGTGATTTCGATCAGGTAGGACTCGAGCTCGCCCTTGTTCCACTCAGTGAACACATCGGCGATCTGCTCGGGGCTGAGGCCGCCCACGCGGCGCAGTAGGTCATAGGCTTCGCCAATGAGCTGCATGTCGGCGTACTCAATGCCGTTGTGCACCATCTTCACGAAGTGACCGGCCCCGTCGGTGCCGATGTGGGTCACGCAGGGGGAGCCGTCTTCGGGAGCGCGGGCTGCAATCGACTCCAGAATCGGGCCGAGGGTCTCATAGGACTCCGCGGGGCCACCGGGCATGATCGAGGGGCCGTTGAGCGCGCCCTCTTCACCACCGGAAATGCCAGCGCCAACGAAGTGGAGACCCTTCGCGCGAACCGCAGCTTCACGCCGAATTGTATCGGTGAACAGCGCATTGCCGCCGTCGACGATGATGTCGCCCGGCTCGAACACTTCGGTGAGCTGGTCGATCACCGCATCGGTGCCAGCACCGGCCTGGACCATGATGATCGCGGTGCGGGGACGCTGCAGGGATGCGGCGAAGTCAGCAATGGTCTCCGAGGGGACGAAACCTGCCTCCGGGTGCTCAGACACGAGCGTACGAGTGCGCTCGGGGGAGCGATTGAATACGGCAACGGTGTTACCTTCGCGCGAGGCGAGGTTGCGCGCCAGGTTCGCTCCCATCACGGCGAGACCTACAACGCCAATGTTGGCAGCAGCAACGCCGGTCTGTGCGGAGTCAGTAGTTGTCATTCTGGGCCTTTCGGGTAGTCCAAGAGATCTATTATCCGGTTGGTGTCGGTGGCTGCTACTAGCCTGGCCACATAAGCACCCAGTTTAGGAGGTGCGATTTCAGAAGGCACCGAGTCGAGGAGAAACATTCATGAGCCACACGGGTGACTATGCAAATGAGCCCTATGACGACGGCCAGCCAACAAAGGCCTATCACTATCGCGATGCTGAGTCGCCAAATAAGTCGAAGTTTGACTGGCAGCGCTCCAGCGGTGGCGAAGCTCCAACCGACGAGATCGACCTCCCGCAGGAGCCGAGTGACCGCACGCGGGTGATGCCAATGGCGGAACAAGAGGCGAAGACAGCGGTGTATTCCCCGGTTCCTCAACAACAGCAGCGCGCCGCAGAGGCCAAGACCACGCCGTCCTTCCAAGAAGTGACCTACCAGCCGCAGCAACCGGTGCAATACGTTCAACAGCCAACATTCACACCACACCCCAGTGATCTGCGTAAGGGCGCGTCGGCTGGCGCTCGGGTTAGCTCGGTCATCGTCAATCTGGTGCTAACCGCCTTGATATTTCTGCTGTTGTGGGATTATCGCGGCATCAATACCTTCAACTCGGTCGTGCTGATCTGGTTTACCGACTTGAACCTGGGCTTGAACCCGATGCTGGCCTACTCGCTGATTCCAATCATGATCGGGATCCTGGGGCTCCTCTCGGGGCTGACGCTCTGGCTTTCGGCGACGGGGACCGGTGTATTCGGCGTGTTGATGTTCGTATTCAGTGTTGTCGCAGTGGGTGTGCAGGGAATTGTGGGTGGTGAGTTCAGCAAATTTTTGGGTTTCGCGCTACCGCTCCTCTTCCCGACCTCGTTGCTGATGATGGGCGCCGCCTTCGGCGCTGGGTTCGCACGGAGAGCCGGTGCGCGCAAGATGATTCGTGCCTACACGGGCCGGCTCTAGTCGCAACGCCGTGGCTGAGCAGCGTGTATGATTGGCAGCTGTACTTCGGCGAGGGATGCATCCGCATCCGTTATCGACGCGGTCGAGTGGGGCCTTCAATGGGCGCATCCACGCGTTCGCGTGCGTTGCGCCGCAACTCACACGGGAACTCTCCCAATTGAAAGGACACCACTATGGCTGAAGTTGAGAACAAGCTCGACGCCCTCAAGCGCACCGCATTCGGTAAGGGTGCTGCGCGCAAGATCCGTGCGAACCACCAGGTCCCCGCAGTGCTCTACGGTCACGGGACCGAGCCGCAGCACATTACCCTTCCGGGCCACGAGACCATGCTGATGCTGCGTAAGGCTAACGCGCTCATCGAGCTCGACATCGAGGGCACCAAGGAGCTCTCGCTGGTGAAGGACGTTCAGCGTGACCCGGTTCGTCAGATCATCGAGCACGTTGACCTCCTGCTCGTGAAGAAGGGTGAGCGCGTTGAGGTCGAGGTGCCCATCGAGATCACCGGCGAGCCCTACCCGGGCATGATCGTGGTGCAGGACACCACGACCATCGCGGTGCTCGCAGACGCAACCGACATCCCGGAGTACATCCAGGTGAGTGTCGAGGGCCTCGAAGCCGGCGCATCGATCGACGCCAAGGACGTGGAACTTCCCAAGGGTATTTCGCTCGCCGACGAAGAAACTGAGATCGTACTGCTGTCGATCATGGAGCCGAAGGCTGAAGCCGAGGCTGAGGAAACCGAAGGCGAAGAGGGCGGAGCAGCCGAAGAAGCCGCTGAGTAGAACACTCGGAGAGTTCTGAAACAACATGGCAAGTAATGTGTGGCTCGTAGTCGGTCTCGGCAACCCCGGAGACCGCTATCGAGCCACGCGTCACAACATTGGCCACATGGTTGTTGATGAACTCGCCAGACGGCAAGGCGAGTCCTTCCGTCGACACCCGCGAGCCAATTCCTCCGTCGTGGAGGGTTGGCTCGCGCCGGGCGGACCCAAAGTGATGCTCGCGAAATCTAACGGTTATATGAATACTTCCGGCGGGCCGGTATCCCAGCTCGCCCAGTACTACTCGGTGCCGAACGAGCGGATCATCGTGGTCCACGATGAGCTTGATCTGCCTTTCGACACCATCAAGCTCAAGCGCGGCGGTGGCCACGGTGGACACAACGGCTTGCGCGATATTTCCTCGGCTATTGAGCGTGATTACCTGCGGGTACGTGTGGGTATCGGCCGGCCACCTGGCAGACAGGACGCTGCCGACTACGTGCTGCGTCCATTCGACAGCACCCAGCGTGACACCCTCGGAGTACTTATCCAAGACGCGGCCGATGCGGTAGAACTCATTGTCGAACGCGGCCTCCTGGATGCTCAGCAGGTCGTGCACGCGAAAGCTCAGTAGGTCGCAGCATGAAAGCTGTGATTACTCGTTGTGCTTCGGCTGCGGTGGAAGTGGCAGGGGAAATCGTCGGCGAACTGCCTCGGCCGGGCCTTCTTGCACTGATCGGCGTGACACACACCGACACCGAGCAGGACTGCGCAAAAATTGCCCGCAAGATTGCCCAGTTGCGCATCCTTGCGGACGAAAAAAGTGCCACCGATCTCAACGCGCCCGTGCTGCTGGTCAGCCAATTCACGCTCTACGGGGATCCGCGTAAAGGGCGTCGCCCCTCCTGGTCAAATGCTGCCCCCGGTTCGGTTGCCGAGCCCCTCATTGCACAGCTGGCCACGCTACTCGAAGAATACGGCCTGCACGTAGAACAGGGCGTCTTTGGCGCAATGATGAAGGTGTCTTCCGTGAATGACGGCCCCTTCACGGTGCTGCTTGATTCCGCGGAAATCGCCTAGACTTCCCTGGTGAGTCTTCACGGATTAATTGCTGCGCTTCAAACCACTCCCACCTTCGCGAATGCCTCGAGACGGGCAAATCGAGATGCTGATTTCACGCTTGTAGACGGCCTCCGCGCGCCGCTACTGGCATCCCTGATTGAAGAACGAGGTGGGATGACCGGGCATCAACAGATGGTGCTCGCGGTCACCGCAACAAGTCGCGAATCCGAGCAATATGCCGAAGATTTGCGGGCCTTCCTTCCGGACGCCAAGATTGTAGAGTTCCCGGCATGGGAGACGCTGCCCCACGAACGCTTGAGCCCCTCCGCCGACACCACCGGGCGCAGGCTTGCAGCCATGCGAGAGCTCGGCAACTGGCGGCGACAGGACTCTCCACAACAACCCTTCGTGCTGTTCGCATCCGTACGGGCTGCCCTGCAACCGCTGATGCCCAGTCTGGACGAACCGATCACGATTGAGCTCAAGACCGGTTCCCGCGGCCATGACCTCACCGAAATCGCCACGAACCTGGTTGAACTCGCCTATCAACGAGTGGACATGGTCACCCGCCGCGGAGAATTTGCGGTGCGTGGTGGCATCCTCGATGTCTTTCCCCCCGACGCCCCACACGCCCTCAGAATCGATTTCTTCGGTGACGAAGTGGATGAGATTCGTCCCTTCGGCGTGGCCGATCAGCGCACCTACGAAGACACCGTCGACGAGGCACTGTTGACGCCGAGTCGAGAACTCCTATTGACGGAGTCAGTGCGGGCCAAGGCTCGCGAAATGGAACATGAATTCCCGAATATTGAAGGGCTCCTCAGCAAGATCGCGGAGGGCATCCCGGTCGAGGGAATGGAATCCCTAGCACCGGCGTTGGTTGATAAACTCCTGCCGATTGTTGACTATATGCCGCAAGACGCGGCGATTGCGGTACTCGCCCCGGAGCGGGTGGTGAGCCGAGCATCCGACCTGCGTGAAACCAACCGCGAATTCCTGGAAGCCGCCTGGAGCGCCGTCACGGCGGGCGCTGATGCCCCAATTGACCTCTCGGGCGGCGACTATATCTCGGTCAAGGAACTGCGCGAATTGAAAGGGGAGCGGGTATGGTGGACCTTCTCACCCTTCGGCGTTGATGAGGAAGGGTGCTTCCACATCAACGGTGACCCGGTGCCCTCCTTCGCCGGCAATTCAGATGGTGCAATCGATCACACCATAGAACTCCTGCAAGACGGTTGGACCGTGGTGATGGCCGCGAACGGGCAGGGGCTCGTCGACCGAGCCCAGCAAGTGCTCGCCGAGCGCGGAGCCGCCGGTCGGCCGGTGACCGAGCTTCCTGGTGAGCAGCTCGAACCCGGCGTGGTGTATCTCGTGAAAGCGCCGCTGACCGCGGGTGTGCAAATTCCCAAGCACAAGCTTGCGTTGATTACCGAATCGGACTTCTACGGTCGCGCAGCCGGGTACAGCGCCGCCGCTCCGAAGAAGCTCGCGCGGCGTCGCGCCAACGCGGTGGTGGACCCGCTGCAGTTAAAGGCGGGCGATTATGTCGTCCATGACCAGCACGGTGTGGGGAAGTTCCTGCGTCTCGAGCAGCGCGAGGTTCCGGTGCCTGGAACTCGCGGCAAGAAGTCTGTGCGTGAATACCTCGTCATTGAATACGCGCCTTCCAAGCGCGGCCACCCCGGCGACAAGCTGCTGGTGCCCACCGACCAGCTCTCGCAGCTAACGCGATATGTCGGCGGCGAAGCGCCGGGACTGTCCAAAATGGGTGGCAGTGACTGGGCTGCGACCAAACAAAAAGCCCGCAAGGCGACCAAAGACATCGCAGTGGGATTGGTCAAGCTTTACTCGGCCCGGGCGGCATCCAAGGGCTTCGCGTTTTCGCAGGACACCCCGTGGCAGCACGAATTTGAAGAGGCCTTCCCCTTCATCGAGACACCCGACCAGCTGCAGACCATCGAAGAAGTCAAGCGCGATATGGAAAGTCCGCTGCCGATGGATCGGCTACTCTCCGGCGACGTTGGTTTCGGCAAGACCGAAGTCGCGGTGCGCGCCGCCTTCAAGGCGGTGCAGGATGGTAAGCAGGTCGTGGTGCTCGTTCCGACCACCCTCCTCGTGCGCCAACACCACGAAACCTTCACTGACCGCATGGCCGGTTTCCCAGTGCAGGTCCGCGCCGTCAGCCGTTTTCAATCCAATAAGGAAGTTGAGGATGCGCGGCAGGGGCTTGCCGACGGCTCGGTAGACATTGTCATCGGGACCCACCGCATCCTCTCGGATACCTTCACCTACAAGGATCTCGGGCTGATCATCGTCGACGAGGAGCAGCGGTTTGGTGTTGAGCACAAGGAAAAGCTCAAGTCACTAAAGACCAATGTGGACGTGCTATCGATGAGCGCCACGCCCATCCCACGCACCCTCGAGATGGCCGTCACCGGAATCCGAGAAATGTCCACCCTCGCGACCCCGCCGGAGGACCGGCATCCGATCCTCACCTATGTCGGCCCGAAATCCGACAAGCAGATCACCGCGGCCGTGCGCCGCGAACTGTTGCGCGAGGGGCAGGTGTTTTACGTCCATAACCGCACCGCCTCGATCAATAAAGTTGCCGCCCACCTCGCGGAACTTGTCCCCGAGGCACGCATCGCGGTGGCGCACGGTCGACTGTCCGAGAAGACCCTCGAGCAGGTGATCGTGGACTTTTGGGAGCGTAAATACGATGTCCTGGTCACCACCACGATCGTAGAAACCGGGCTCGACATTCCAAATGCGAACACCCTCATCATTGACGACGCCGAACGCTATGGCCTGAGCCAATTGCATCAGTTGCGCGGTCGCGTCGGTCGCGGTCGTGACCGTGCATACGCCTATTTCCTGTACGACGGGAACCGCCCGCTTACTGAAACGGCGCACGACCGGCTCGAGACGATTGCCGCGAACAACGAGCTCGGTTCGGGTATGCAGGTGGCGATGAAGGACCTGGAGATCCGCGGTGCCGGTAACGTACTCGGCGGAGAACAGTCTGGGCACATCGCCGGGGTCGGCTTCGATCTGTACCTGCGGATGATCGGTGAAGCGGTGGATGCATTCAAGGGCGAGCTTCCCGAAACCCAAACGGAACTGCGCCTCGAGTTGCCCGTGGATGCGCGCATCCCGGACGCCTACATCGATTCCGAACGCTTGCGACTGGAGGCCTATCAGAAGCTCTCGGCGGCGGCCTCACCGGGAGCAAGGCCCGGCCAAATCGATCTGGTGATCGAGGAACTGCGAGATCGCTACGGTGAACCTCCGGAGGAAGTCCAGATGCTTTTCGCCGTCTCGCGGATTCGCAGAATGGCGGTCAAACTGGGGCTGAGTGAAGTGGTTGCGCTGGGCAAGAACCTGCGGATCACCCCGGTGACGCTCGCGGAATCAAAACAGCTGCGACTGCGCCGAATGTACCCGGGTGCGAAATATCTCGAGGCCGGGCACGTGCTCAACCTGCCGCTGCCCGCGGGTCGGATGGGGGAGGCGCCGAGCGACAGCGAAATCATCGAGTGGGTGCGCGGCGTATTCCGGGCCATGTTCGATGCCACTGAGGAATCGGTAGAGGAAAAGCCGGCTGATCCACAAGCCGAGTAGGTGCGCTAGGCGTTTTCTTCCTCTTCGGTGGGCGCACTTGCGGTCATCAGCACCGCGGGTAGCCCGCCGGTCATGCCCGGGCCGAAGATGAGCCCGAGCACCGTCGGGAAGGTGCCAGCCATGCCCGCTTCGCCGATGATCGCGGAGCCGTAATTCCGCAGCAGCACCAGGTGCACGGCGAACCAAAGCAGCCACACGACCACGCTGACGATGGCGAAAAGCAGCAGTAGCATCCCCAACGACACACCCGCCCGGTTACCCCAACCTGCGGGGGTGAGCCCTGCATCCTGCCGCGCCCGGATGCGCTTGGCGAGGAAGATGCCCGAGGTAATGCCCGCGGCGAGGAGCACCATTACCGGGATGTACCCGGCGAAGAAAGCGTAGGCGAGCCCGACTTGCTGATTCGCACCGCCGCCGGCCGCCACACGCTGATTCTCGGCCGCTTCGAACCACTGTGCCCCGCCGATACTGGCTGCGGTGAGGACTGTGGCGACGAGTAGGACAAGGTAGACAAGCGTGGGGACGCGACGAAGATTGGCCATTACTCAAGGTTAGCCTTGGGTGCATGCAGGCACCGGCAGATCACCAGCACACAGAACTTCTCGCACTCGCAGAACTCATGCGACGGTTTCGCGGCGAACAGGGATGCGCGTGGCATGAACAGCAAACGCATGAGTCGCTCGTGCCATATCTCACCGAAGAAGCGGCCGAAGTGATTGACGCGATTGAACACGGGACCGCGGCAGATCTTCGTGAGGAACTCGGTGACTTGCTCTTTCAGGTGCTGTTCCACGCGGATATTGCGGAAGCAGCGGGGGAGTTCAGCCTCGAAGACGTCGCGCGGGAACAGACGGCGAAGCTTCGCTACCGCAATCCGCACGTGTTCGGGGACCAACCGACGCGTGATGTTGAGGAAATAATTCGGCTCTGGCAGGCGCGCAAGGCGGAACAAAAGCGGGATCGCAGCTCGGTGCTCGACGGGATCTCGCATGCGATGCCCGCATTGGCCCTCGCGGCAAAGGTCCTGGGTCGGGCCGAGGAAGTTGGGCTCGATGTGTCGCCAGAAGCGCTCTCTTGTCCGCAGCAATCGGATGCGGGAGAGCAAGAAATACCGGAGGAATCCAAGTTCGGAGATGCGCTCTTGGTCACAGTGGCTGCCGGGCGGGCAGCCGAGTTTGATGCCGAGCGGGCGTTGCGCGGGGCGATTCGACGGCTCGAAGAACGCATCCGGGAAACAGAAGACTCAGCGACCGAAGAGGCCAATTGCAGCAGCGACGACGGGTCATAATGGACTAATGGCAACTCAGATTAATCCGCCGCGCGGAATGCGCGATTTCGTGCCCGCCGATAAGCGCCGCCGTGAGCGCGTGCTCGCTAAGATTCGGGAATCCTATGCGGCCCATGGATTTGATGAGATCGAGACCCCGGTCGTGGAGGACTCCGACCGACTGCACTCGGGCATGGGCGGGGACAATGAGAAGCTTTCCTTTGCCATCATGCGTCGTGGGATCGATCAGGATGCGCTCCGGGATGCAGCCGAGCAGGCGGATCCGCTCGCGCTCAGCGACCTGGGTCTGCGGTTCGATCTCACCGTGCCGTTGGCTCGCTTCATGGCCACGCACCGGGGCACCCTGCCTAGCGTGTTTCGCAGTTTGCACATCGGTCCGGTATGGCGCGCCGAGCGTCCACAGAAGGGGCGCTATCGCCAATTCGTACAGTGCGATATCGACATTCTTGGGGAACCGGGAGCGCTCGCCGAAGCGGAGCTACTCGTGGCCGGTTCTGCCGCGCTGGCAGGTCTGGGGCTGGACTCCTGCACGATTCGAGTGAACGATCGACGACTGCTGAACGCACTTCTGGACTGGTGCGGTTTCGCTGCCGAGCAGCAGCCGCAGGCCCTGATCTCGATTGACAAGCTCGACAAGATTGGCACCAAGGGTGTCGTGGCAGAACTTGCCGTGTCCGACCCGCAGGCTGCAGAACGCATCCACCAGGCGCTGAACAACTGGGCTGAAGGCATCAAGGCCGGAATCCCGCTGACCACCGAAAGCATCCTCGCATCCCTGCCGGAGGGGCTACGGGAGAGTGCCGAAGCCCTCGAAGCCGCCGAGTCGCTCGGTGAGGTTGCGGATGCGGTGGCAGCCGGTGGGGGAGCGCTGCCGCTCGTATTCGATCCCACGCTCGTGCGCGGGATGGGGTATTACACCGGCACGATCTTCGAAGTTGCCCACCCCGAATCCGGCTCTTCGGTCGGTGGCGGGGGTCGGTACGACGGCATGATCGGTCGATTCCTTGGCCAGGATGTGCCCGCCTGTGGCTTTTCTATCGGCTTCGAACGCATCGTTGACCTTGTGTCCGAGCTTCCCGGTGACGAGGGTGAAGCGGTGATCGTGCTCGTCGACAAGAAATTGCCAGTGGCTGACACCATGCGGATCAAGCAGGCCCTCTTGGCGCCACACCGCCGTGTTCGCGTGGAGCGACGCCCGAAGAATGTCCGAAACCTGCTCGACCGAGCTGCCGCTGAGGGCTTTACCCACGTTGCGCAGATTCGTGAGGAACAGGTTGCCGATCCCGCATCCATCACACTCGAACCGCTCGGCTAGAGCGCTCGGTTAGACTCAGTCCGCCACCGCAATTTATCCCAAACGTAAGGATCACCCGTGTCGTTCATTGTTGACGTCTATGCCCGCGAAATCCTTGATTCCCGAGGCAATCCCACAGTTGAGGTTGAGGTAACTCTCGACAACGGTGCGATGGGCCGCGCCGCTGTTCCCTCGGGCGCATCCACCGGTGCCTTTGAGGCATACGAACTTCGCGATGGCGAAGCCGACCGATACCTGGGTAAGGGTGTCGAAAAGGCAGTGCAGGGAGTTGCTGACGAAATCAACCCCGCGATCGAATTCTTCGACGTCACCGACCAGCGTGCCCTCGACGCCGAGCTCATCGAACTCGACGGCACGCCGAACAAGGAGCGCCTCGGCGCCAACGCAATCCTCGGTGTCAGCCTCGCCGCCGCAAAGGCCGCAGCTGAGTCGAGCGAACTGTCGCTGTTCCGCTATGTGGGTGGTGCCAATGCGCATGTCCTGCCGGTGCCGATGATGAACATCATCAACGGTGGCGCGCACGCCGACAACGGCGTGGACGTGCAGGAATTCATGATTCTGCCGATCGGCGCTTCGACCTTCCGCGAGGCACTTCAGTGGGGTGCTGAGATCTACCACCAGCTCAAGAAGACCATTAGCTCGAAGGGTCTTTCCACCGGGCTCGGCGACGAGGGTGGCTTTGCGCCCGATGTTGCTTCGACTCGTGACGCGTTGAACCTGATTACCGAAGCAATTGGCGAAACCCGCTATGAACTTGGTCGCGATGTCGCACTCGGCCTGGACGTCGCATCCACCGAGTTCTTCGAGAACGGTGTCTACAAATTCGAAGGTAAGGAGCTCAGCGCGAGCGAGCTGATCACCTTCTACGAAGAGCTCATCACCGAGTACCCGATCGTGTCGATTGAGGACCCGCTTGCCGAAGACGACTGGGAGTCGTACACCGAACTGACCGAGCGCATCGGCGATAAGGTCCAGCTCGTCGGTGATGACCTCTTCGTCACCAACCCCGAGCGGCTGCAGCGCGGCCTCGAGGTGGGTGCTGCCAACAGCATCCTCGTGAAGGTCAACCAGATCGGCACGCTCTCGGAGACGCTCGACGCGGTAAACCTCGCGCACCGCAATGGCTACTCGGCAATCCTCTCGCACCGTTCGGGTGAGACCGAGGACACCACCATCGCGCACCTGGCCGTGGCCACAAACTGTGGTCAGATCAAGACCGGTGCGCCCGCGCGCACCGACCGCGTGGCGAAATACAACGAGCTGCTTCGCATTGAAGAAGAGCTCGGCGAGCAGGCGGTGTATGCCGGTATCGACGCATTCCCGCGCTTTGAGGCAACCGAGGCGTAATTCGCTAGGCCTTATCCCGAATGAGTAAGCGACGAGGACTTGAGCGCCGACCCACAGGTGGGTCGGTGCTCATCCTTGTTGCGCTCGTGGTCGCGGTCGCGACACTGAGCCCGACCATCCAGCAGCTCATCGGGCAGCGGCAGCACATTGCCCAACTCGAAGACGAAATTGCGACAACCACCGAAGATATAGAAGGACTCGAGCAAGAGCAGGCGCGCTGGGACGATCCGGCCTATGTCCGCGCCGAGGCTCGAGGTCGACTACTCTTTGTGGAGCCGGGGGACACGACCTACGTGGTCGTTGATGAATCCACGCCCCAAGCGCCCTATGAACCCGTGGACGTATCCGTCGAAGTTCATGAAACAACAACCGATTCGGGTGAGCTCTTTCTCGACTCACTGATCCGATCGTCCACCGCCGAAGCACCCCAGGAGACCCCGTGACACAATTTCCGCCCGCTAGCGAACACGACATCGCGGTGGTCACGGAGCAGCTTGGCAGGCAAGCCCGCGGGGTACTGGGGATCGGCGCACGCTGTGTGTGCGGTAACCCCACAGTGGTGATCACCGCGCCAAGACTGGATGATGGAACCCCCTTCCCGACCCTGTACTACCTGACGCATCCGGAAGCGACAGCCGAGATGTCGCGGCTAGAAGGCCGGCACTTGATGGTGGAAATGCAGGATGCATTGGCAACGGATGATGACCTCAAGGCGCAATACCAGCGCGCCCACGAGCAGTATCTCGCCGATCGTGAACAGGTGGAACATGTGGAAGAAATTGCCCATGTGACTGCCGGAGGCATGCCAACCCGCGTAAAGTGCTTACATGCCCTTGCCGCACACTCGTTGGCGGCGGGACCGGGAGTGAACCCGATCGGGGATTGGGCCCTACGGGAATCCGCCTGGAGCCCAGCGATTTGCCAATGTGCCAACCCCGGCGCAAATTGACCTTTTGGACTTGAACAAGGCCAGGAAGTCTATAGCCGAGACGACTAAGCTTTAGCCGATCTCATAATGAGAAAACCACAGTGAGGAGTGGACGCGTGACCAAGATTTTGATTGTTGGTGGTGGCTACGCAGGTTTTACGACTGCACGCCAGCTTGAAAAGCAGCTCAACCCGGGTGAAGCACAGGTGACCCTGGTCGACCCGCTGCCCTATATGACCTACCAGCCCTTCCTGCCGGAAGTGATCGGTGGTTCGATTGAGGCCCGCCACGCAGTCGTGTCGCACCGTCGTCACCTGAAGCGTACCCGTGTCATCACGGCCGAAGTCACCAAGATCGATCACGCATCGAAGACCGCCACGCTCAAGCCCAAAGACGCTGATGAGTACACGCTTGGTTACGACATCGTCGTGGTTACCGCAGGCGCTGTGAGCCGTACCTTCCCGATTGCCGGTGTCGCTGACAACGCTATTGGTGTCAAGCGCATCGAAGAGGCGATCTGGGTCCGCGACAAGATCATCGACAACTTCAACCGTGCCTCGACCATGGCACCGGGCCCCGAGCGCTCACGCCTACTGACCTTCGTGGTTGTCGGTGGTGGCTTCGCGGGTATCGAGGCGTTCGCCGAAATGCGCTCGCTCGCGACCGCGCTGCTCGCTGACTACCCGTCGCTGCAGTTCGATGACGTGCAGTTCCACCTCATCGAGGCTGCGGGCCGCATCATGCCTGAGGTTTCGGAAGAGACCGCTCTGTGGGTCATTAAGAACCTTGCCGAGCGCGGTGCGACCGTGCACCTCAACACGCAGTGCTCTTCGGCCGTGGACGGCAACGTTGAGACCTCGGCCGGTGACGTATTCCCGACCGATGTTCTCGTGTGGACTGCCGGTCAGATGGCTAACCCCTTCGTCAAGGGCTTCACTGATCTGCCCGTCAACGAGCGCGGTAACCTGCGCACTCGCGCAGACCTTCGCGTCGAAGGCGACGAGGGCGTTGTTAAGGACGCCTGGGGCGCCGGTGACGTCGCCGCGGTGCCCGACCTCTCGGGTGGCGGTGTGGCGGGCTTCTGCGTGCCGAACGCACAGCACGCGGTTCGCCAGGCGGCCGTGCTTGCCGAAAACATCGTCGCAACCCTGCGCGGCGACACCCCGACGGATTACTACCACGAGAACATCGGTGCGGTAGCTGGTCTCGGTATGGGCGTCGGTGCCTTCCAGTCGGGTAACACCGGCATCACCGGCTTCCCCGCCTGGGCGATGCACCGCGGCTACCACGGCATGGCGATCCCGACCATCGAACGTAAGGTTCGCGTGTTCGGTGGCTGGGCGGGTCAGCTGGTGCTCGGACGCGACTTCGTGTCGCTGCCCGAGATTGCTGAGCCCAAGGCATTCTTCGAGCGCTATGCCGCGCGTCCGCGCCCCGCAGCCGACGAGAAGAAGGCCGACGCAGCCAAGCCTGCTGCGAAGCCTGCGGCTCCGGCAGCGAAGTAGTCTCAGATAGCTGTTGCGGGCGTCGCTGCCGTATCCTCTATTAGGTGCGGCAGCGACGCCTTCGTCTCAGCGCATCCCCTCGTAGCCCAATGGCAGAGGCAGTCGACTTAAAATCGATTCAGTGCGGGTTCGAGTCCCGCCGAGGGGACCAAAACGGTCCGGATACACCGCTGGGTGTAACCAGCGATGGCTAGACTGAAATGTATGGATCAGCTCGGTTGGATTATCCCGGTAGGCATAGTTGTCGTACTGCTCATCGTTGTTTTGCTCTGGGTATGGCTTATCTATAACAAGCTCACCAAGCAAAATGTCCGTGTCGATGAGGCATGGAGCGACATTACGGTGCAGCTCAAACGACGAGCCGACTTGATCCCGAACCTCGTGGAGACGGTGAAATCCTACGCCTCTCACGAATCGAAGGTTTTTGATGACGTGACCCAGGCCCGAAGCGAGATCCTCAGCGCCCAGTCGCCAGCGGAAGCATCCACCGCGGAGAACCACGTGCAGGGTGCGCTGCGGAGCCTGTTTGCCGTGGCTGAGGCATACCCGCAACTGCAAGCCTCAGCGAACTTTTCTCAGCTGCAAAGCGACCTCGTGCAGACGGAAAACAAGATTCAGTCTTCGCGTCGCTACTACAACGGCAGCGTTCGGCAACTCAATACCTCGGTCAAGTCCTTCCCGAATAATTTGGTCGCCGGGCCACTGGGCTTCCCAGAACGCGAGTTCTTCGAGGTAGCTGACCGCGCCGCGATCTCCGAACCACCGCGGGTCCAGTTCTAGCCTCTATGGCAGGGTCAACCCGCGCGCCGCGGCCCGAAACCTGGGCCGACCTCGAGACTGAAGCGGACCTCGTATCGCGCCCAATTCGCGTCGCCGCGGCTTGGGGCTGGCGAGTCATCGTGATCGTGCTCGCCGCGATCCCGGTGATCTGGGTGATTGGCAAAGCTGCGATAGTTGTCGTACCGCTGCTGGTAGCGCTGCTCTTTACCGCGCTACTGGTACCGCTAACCAATATGCTCCATCGCGAGTACAACTGGCCCAAGTGGCTCGCGATGATTGCCGGGCTCTTGGTGCTATTCGCATCCATTGCGGCGCTCGTGCTGCTCGTGGTGCTCGCTTTCCGAAGCGGCCAGCAATTTGATGTTGACGACTTCATGCGGCGATATCGGGAGTTTCTGGTCTGGCTGGAATCAACGCCCTTCCAAGTCAGCCAGGACGTCTTAGATAACGCACTAGCTGAGGTCGTGGCCTGGGTACAGGCGAATATGACCACCCTGATTCAGGGCACGCTTTCGGCAGGCACCACAATTGCCGGGGTCATAACCGGCACCGTGTTTACGATTTTCGCGGTGGTGTTCTACCTCCTCGACGGTCGACGTATTTGGCTGTTTTTCGTCTCGCTTTTTCCGCGCGCAGTGCGTGCCGCGGTGGACGGTGCGGGGGAGCGGGCCTGGATCTCCACCGGGCACTACGTCCGCGTGCAAGTCGTAGTGGCGCTGATTGATGCCGTCGGCATCTTCCTTGGGGCCCTCATTTTGCAGGTGCCATACGCGCTGGCAATCGGCATCATTGTGTTCCTATTTGCCTTCGTGCCCCTGGTTGGTGCGTTCCTTTCGGGTGCCCTCGCGGTGGTTTTGGCGTTCGTTGCCAATGGTTTTTGGAACGCGCTGATCATGCTCATCATCGTGGTGGCAGTGATGGCAATTGAATCAAACCTCTTACAGCCGCTGATTATGGGCCCCGTGATGAAACTGCACCCGCTGGCGGTGTTAGTCTCGGTGAGTGCGGGCTCGCTGTTCGCCGGGATTGGCGGCGCGGTTTTTGCAGTCCCGGTAGTCGCCGCGATTAAATCAATGGTGAAATACATTTCTTCTGGGCGCTGGCGAGGTGATCCAGACCCCACCGCGGGCCTCTCAGACCCGGATGACGACGCAATGCAGGTGCCAGCCCGACGCCCGCTCGTAGCACGACGAAGAAGAAGGAAGGAACCGGCAGCGTGATCGACCCCGTAGACATCACTTTCGACCCCACACTGGAGGCCGTCGAGCAGGCACGAGAGATTGTCCAGAAGACCACGCGAGTGACGCTGCTTGATTCCGCGAAGTTCTTGCAGAAGTTCACCGATGGTCAGGTCTACCTCAAGTGCGAAAACATGCAGCGTACTGGGTCGTACAAGATTCGTGGGGCCACCTATCGTCTCGCTCAGCTTTCGGAAGAGCAGCGAGTTCGAGGCGTGGTCGCGGCCTCGGCGGGAAATCACGCTCAGGGAGTAGCCTTCGCTGCCCGAGAACTCGGCATTAAAGCGACGATCTTTATGCCTACGGGCGTACCCATCCCCAAGCTTGAGGCCACCCGCAACTACGGTGCGGACGTGGTGCTGGAAGGTGATGACGTTGCGGCGGCGCTCCTCGGTGCGCAGCGCTTCGCCGAAGAGACCGGTGCGGTATTCATCCACCCCTACAACCACCCCGACATCATCACGGGGCAGGGAACCCTCGCGCTTGACCTCTACGAGCAGTTGCCACAGATCGACACGATCATTGTCCCGATTGGTGGCGGTGGGCTCGCCGCAGGTCTTGGTGCGACAGCAAAACACCTGGCCGAAAAAACTGGGCAAAAGGTCCGTGTCATTGGTGTGCAGGCTGAGAACTCAGCGCCCTTCCCGGTATCGGTAGCTGAGGGACACCCCGTCAAGATTGACGCAAAACCGACTATTGCTGACGGTATTGCGGTGGACGTTCCTGGCTCGCTTTCCTTCGAGCTCGTCCGTAAGTACGTCGACGAAATCGTGACGGTCAGTGAAGATGATATTTCTCGCGCAATCCTGCTGCTGCTCGAGCGCGCCAAGCTCGTCGTCGAGGCGGCCGGGGCTACAACCGTTGCTGCGATCATTGCCGGCAAAATCAAGGAGAGCGGCAACACCGTGGCCGTCCTCTCTGGCGGCAATATTGATCCGATGATGCTTGAGAAAGTGATTGCTTCTGGCCTCACCGCATCCGAACGGTACATGAAGCTCAATATCGGCTTGCGCGATACACCGGGTCACCTGGCACGAATCGCCGCAATCCTCGCGGATATCAACGCGAACGTGATTGAGGTGCTGCACACCCGGCACAATAAGGGCCTGCAGATTCAAGAAGTGGAACTCGAGATCGCCGTGGAAACTCGCGGTTCGGATCACGCCGCGCAAGTACTCGAGCGGCTACGCGAGGCGGGCTACAACCCGCGAGTGGACCCCAACGCCTCGCTGTAGTAACCAAAAAGGATGCGCGACCTGGCCGAAAGGCCGGGCCGCGCATCCTTTTCGTTGCTGTAGGAACTAGCTGCGGAAGGTCTCCACATCCAGCACCTCGACATTGATCGTGGAACCGTTGGGAGCCGCATAGCTCGTAGCGGCGCCGACCTTGAGGCCATCGATAGCTTGACCGATGGGGCTCTCGGGCGAGAACACCCGCAGCTCAGTTTGGCTCTCCAGCTCGGGGCTGGCGAACAGGAACTTCTGTTCACGCGGGCCGATCTTGGCGGTGACAACCGTGCCGAGGACTACCTTACCGTTGGCCTTGGGGGCCTCGGCCACGACAGCGGTTTTCAGCATGCGCTCGAGCTCGGTAATGCGAGCCTCAATGCGACCCTGTTCTTCACGCGCCGCGTGATACCCCGCGTTCTCCTTGAGATCGCCGTCCTCGCGAGCCTCTTGGATCTCCTTGGTGATCTCCTGGCGCCGGGTCGACGACAACCACTCGTGCTCTTCCTTCAGGCGGTCAAACGCCTCCTGGGTGAGCCAAGTTGAGTCGGACTGGGCGGTCATGAACAATCTCCTCTATATAAGACGGAAGCCCCGACCTTGTGTCAGGGCTGTCCCGCAAGTATAGCGAACGGGTGTCGTCTGCCTCAGAATGTACGCATCAAGGATGAGGCGTCGGACTGCTACTCGTTCGGAATCCAACACTCGCGAACCGAGACGATATCGGCAGCCTGCGTGGTTCTAAGGGTGAGGTCGACCACCTGGTGTTGTTCGCCCACGGCCGGTAGCTCAAGCACCTTGTACCCGACGACGGCCTTCATCTCGTTCTGCGCCTCGAAGGCGCAGGCCAATGCGGTGCCGGGCTGGACCGAGACGCGAGCTTGTATTGAGGCTTCGGTTTCGGAGATTTGTGAGAACCGAACGGTCTGAGCCTCGACTGTGGTCGAGGGGTTGGCGTACGTGAGCGCCCAGAACCCGACTGTACCGAGGATGAGTAGGGTCACGGCGATGATCCACCAGCGTTGCGGTGCGTTCCGCGTAGCGTGCGCTCCGGGAGAACGCCGGGAAGCGCCGTAGCGCGCTTCAAGATCGGACAAGGATCAACTCTCTCGCGATAAGGTTATTACTTATGTAGGTACAGCTTATCCGAGCGTACTTGTTCGTCTTTACAGGAGTAATCGATGACCTTTCGACTTCTCGCCGTCCACGCGCATCCCGATGATGAATCGAGCAAGGGCGCTGGCACGTATGCGGCCTATGAGGATCGCGGCGATGAGGTAATGGTCGTGAGTTGCACGGGCGGAGAAGCAGGCGATGTGCTGAACACTGGCGTGCACGCTCGTGCCCACGCGGAGCGCGACCTGCCGGGTTTGCGTCGGGTGGAAATGTCTGAGGCGCAGCGAATTCTAGGCATTGAGCACCGTTGGTTGGGGTATCGAGACTCAGGCATGGCGCGCGAGGATGGTTCGCTACCCGCGGGTTCCTTCGCGGCGATTCCCGCGGAGGTAAGCGTTCGCCCGTTGATCCAGCTGATTCGCGAATTCCGGCCTCACGTGCTGGTGACCTATGACGAGACCGGTGGCTACCCGCATCCGGACCACATTCGTACCCACGAGATTTCGATGCTCGCTTGGGAATTGGCCGGTGCTGATGTCTATCCCGAACTCGGCGAGCCGTGGCAGCCACAGAAGCTTTACTTTGACCGGACGATGAACGACGAACGGGCAAAGTCCATGTTGGATCACTTGAAGGATCACCCGGAGCTGGTGCACCTCAAGGACCGCATGGAAATGGCGCTCAGTCGGATGGTCAAACAGCAGCGGGCACGCACCACAAAGATTGAAATTTCGAAGTACTTCGACCGGCGTGATGACGCGTTGCGGGCGCATGCGAGCCAGGTGGCTCCGGATAATGAATTCTTCTTTGGCTATCCCCGCGACCTCGAGCTCATTGCGTACCCGTACGACGCCTACGAACTCGTGGAGAGCCGGGTGCCAACGGAGCTGCCGGAGACCGACTTGTTCGCCGGAGTGGTACTTGAAGGGACCAACTAATTGCATTTGATGGAACGCGGCCTTACCCGAGGAGTCCTCTGGCTGGCCGAGGCCACTCCGACTCCGGACCAACCCTACGACCCGAACGATGTCACGCCGGGGCCGCTGGGCTTTTTCGCGACGGTATTTCTCTTCCTCGCCGTGGGGGTGCTCGCGATGAGTTTGATGCGTCGTTCGGCACGCGCTCAAGAGCGTTGGGCGATCCGGGAACAGTTGGAACGTGAGGCGGAGGAAGAAGAGGCGCGTCTTGCCGACACCGGACGTGGGGACGAGGATGACGCTTCACGAGAGAACTCTGATGACCATCCGACTCCGGGTAGTTAGGGCGTGCGTGTGAAGCGTCGTCGAGGTTTTCGCCCACCGGCGTGGCTGTACAAGCTGTACGCGCGGAACCTGTGGCGAGCCCTGCGGCGTACCCACGCCCGGCCGCAGCACGTTGCCATGATCATCGACGGGAATCGTCGCTGGGCCAAGCAGCTTGGCCTGCAGGATGCTGCTGCCGGCCATCGTGCGGGCGCGGCCAAGATGGTGGAATTTATCTCCTGGTGTGATCGCGCGGGGATCGGCACGGTCACTCTCTATCTCCTGTCCCAAGACAATCTTCGCGGTCGTTCTTCCGAAGAACTCAAAAACCTTATGGGCATCATTGGCCAGCTCGCACGCGATCTGGCGAGTAACGAACGGTGGCAGGTTCAGCACGTCGGCTCATCCGAGGGATTAGATCCGGAACTTGCGGCCACGCTCGAAGAAACCTGCCGACACCGACACCCCGGTGGTGGCCCGCACGTGAATCTCGCCATCGGGTACGGCGGTCGCAAAGAGATCGTGGATGCGATGCGCAAGATTGTGCAATCGCACGCCGAAAGCGGCGGGTCGCTGGAAGAACTCGGCGAAATCCTGACCCCGGAACTGATCGGTGAGCACCTGTACACGGGCGGGCAGCCGGATCCGGACTTGGTGATTCGCACCTCGGGAGAACAGCGGCTGAGTGATTTCATGCTCTGGCAGTCAGCGCACTCGGAGTTCTATTTCGTGGAGGCGCTCGGTCCGGACTTGCGCGAAGTGGACTTCCTGCGGGCCCTGCGTGACTACGCGAGCCGCTCGCGCCGCTACGGGCAATAGGACAATAGCGGGGCGCCGTTCGCTCTTGTCGACACGCCGAGCAGAGAACTTCCTTCAAGTGGAGGATGAGAGTTTAGGCTCGGAAAAGCGTCACAGGAGTTCACAATTGTCACTGCAGCCCCAGCAGATTCTCGTGCTCGCTAAACAGTGGGTAAAGGTTCGGTAAAACCGACCGTTGTTGCGCGGAGGTGTTGCCCCTCGACGTTACGGTGCAGACATCGGAACAATTACGTTTCGGTCGAAGGGAGCTCGAGGGCCGTGACTAGCACAAGCATCCAACACCCGCTGCACTCTGACATTCCGGAGGTATCGCCGCAAACCCCCACTGATCTGGTGGTTTACGTGCTCGATACCTCCGTTTTGTTGAGTGACCCGCGCGCCATCTATCGGTTTGATGAGCACGAAGTCGTGCTACCGATTACCGTCATCATCGAATTGGAGAAGAAACGACACGACCCCGAAATTGGCTATTTTGCGCGGCAGGCACTGCGCCTGCTCGATCAGCTGCGCATGAAACACGGCCAACTCTCCGAACCGGTTCCCGTGGGCGAAGAGGGCGGCACCCTGCGAGTCGAACTCAATCACTCAAATCAGGAAGTGCTGCCAAGCGGCATGCGACTCGGAGATAACGACTCGCGCATCCTCGCGGTGGCGGCGAACCTGAGCGCGGAGGGCAATAGCGTCACCGTGGTCTCGAAAGACCTGCCGATGCGAATCAAGGCGTCGTCCATCGGCTTGAATGCGGATGAGTATCGTCACGAACTTGCCGTGGACACCGGCTACACGGGATCCGCGCAGGTGAGCCTCACCGCCGATGAGATGGCGGAACTCTACGAGCAAGAGGAAATCGAAACCTTTGGTGTGGATGGGCTGCCCATCAACACGTCGCTGATCATCCAATCGGAACGGGGCTCAGCACTGGGTCGCGTGGTCGGCCCAGAAAAGGTGCGGCTCGTGCGCGGAGACCGGGAGGTCTTCGGGGTGCACGGTCGTTCCGCGGAGCAGCGGCTGGCGATTGACCTTCTGCTTGACCCGAATGTGGGCATTGTCTCGCTCGGAGGTAAAGCTGGCACCGGCAAATCGGCCCTGGCGCTTGCCGCGGGGCTTGAGAGTGTGCTTGAGCGTCGAAAGCACCGGAAGATCATGATCTTCCGCCCGCTCTATGCCGTCGGTGGCCAGGAACTCGGCTACCTGCCGGGTGACCAGGACGAAAAGATGAACCCGTGGGGGCAAGCGGTGTTCGATACTCTCAGCTCGATCGTCTCGGACAACGTCATCGACGAGGTCATGGATCGGGACATCATCGAGATCCTGCCGCTCACGCACATTCGCGGTCGTTCGCTGCACGACGCCTACGTGATCGTGGATGAGGCACAGTCGCTGGAACGCAATGTGCTTTTGACCATGCTCTCCCGCATCGGGGTCAACTCGAGAGTCGTCCTCACCCATGATGTTGCCCAGCGAGACAACCTGCGCGTGGGCCGACACGACGGGGTTGCCTCGGTGATTGAAACGCTCAAGGGGCACGAGTTGTTTGGTCACATCACGCTCACGAGGTCCGAGCGCAGCGATATCGCGGCGCTCGTGACGGACCTGCTGGAGGACTACAACATCAACTGAGGCCTGTGGACAACAGCCACCCGGTTCGCGCAATTTCACTAGCGTGGGCCGGGTGGAACTGTCTGCCGCCTGTTTTGTTGCCTGCTGGGTCGCTTTGGTGACCCCGCGGCTCATGCACGTCGATATTGTCGAGCATCGACTGCCGAACGCGCTGGTGATGCCCGGCTGGGTGGTCGCGTGCGTAGGTCTCGGATTGGCGTGGTGGCTTGAAGGCGCGTTCCCACTGACGGCATTATTGACGGGGATCGCGGCGGTTGTCTGCGCGTTTCTGGCAGCGCTCGGCGGCGGGCTCGGGATGGGCGACGTGAAGCTGCTGTTCCCGCTCGCGGTTGGTCTCGGGCTGCTCGCGTTGGATGCGGTACTGCTGGCTGCATTCGTGGCAATACTGGCTGGGGGACTGGTGGCGGTGGCCGCCCTCATTCGCCACCGGCGGCGGAATCTGCAGATCGCCTTTGGCCCTTTTCTGCTGCTCGGGTACTGGGCAGGCTACTTCGCGTAACCTGGAGAGGTTACGCATCCCTTCATCGAAAGGTTTCACAGTGGTGGAAAATCAGGATTCCGAGTTCCGCATTGAACACGACACCATGGGGGAGGTCCGCGTTCCGAAGAACGCCCTGTACGCCGCGCAGACGCAGCGTGCCGTGGAGAACTTCCCCATCTCCGGTCAGGGCCTCGAAGCTCGTCAGATCATTGCCCTTGCAGAGATCAAGCGTGCGGCCGCAATCGTGAACGCGAAGCTCGGCATCATTGACGAAGATCGCTCGAATGCGATCGTCGCCGCTGCCGAAGAGATCATCGGCGGCAAGCACCTCGATCAGTTCCCGATCGATGTTTATCAGACCGGTTCGGGTACCTCCTCGAACATGAACACGAATGAGGTGCTCGCTCACCTCGCGACCGCTTCGCTCGGCGACACCGTTCACCCGAACGACCACGTCAACGCTTCACAGTCTTCGAACGACGTCTTCCCAACCTCGGTTCACGTGGCCGTAACCGGCGCACTCCTCGAGGACCTCATCCCCGCGCTTGACCAGCTTGCGACTTCGCTGGAGACCAAGGCTGCCGCGTGGAAGGACGTGGTGAAGTCCGGTCGCACCCACCTGATGGACGCCACCCCGGTTACCCTCGGCCAGGAGTTTGGCGGCTATGCGCGCCAGATCCGTCTCGGGATTGACCGCGTGAACGCGACCATCGAACGCGTTGCTGAAGTGCCGCTGGGCGGTACCGCAACCGGTACCGGTATTAACACCCCGAAGGGCTTCTCCGAGCAGGTTATCGCCGAGCTCGCGCAGCACACCGGCCTGCCGCTGCACGAAGCTGCGGACCACTTCGAGGCACAGTCGGCCCGTGACGGCCTCGTCGAAGCGTCGGGCGCACTGCGCACGATTGCGGTCTCGCTCGTAAAGATCAACAACGACATCCGCTGGATGGGCTCGGGCCCGAACACCGGTCTCGGCGAGATCGCGCTGCCCGATCTGCAGCCCGGTTCCTCGATCATGCCCGGCAAGGTCAACCCGGTGGTCCCGGAAGCCGTCCTCATGGTCTGCTCGCGCATCATCGGTAACGACGCTGCAATCGCGTTTGGCGGCGCATCGGGTTCCTTCGAACTGAACGTGCAGATCCCGGTCATGGGAACGGCCCTGCTGGAGTCGATTCGACTGCTGGCAAACTCCTCGAAGGTCCTCGCGGAGAAGACCATCGACGGGCTGGAAGCCAACGAGGAGCGTGCTCGCGAACTTGCCGAGTCTTCGCCCTCGATCGTGACCCCGCTCAACCGCGTGATCGGCTACGAATCGGCAGCCAAGGTCGCCAAGCACGCAGTGCTGAACAAGGTCACCGTCCGCCAGGCCGTAATCGACCTCGGTTTTGTCGAGCGCGGTGAAATCAGCGAAGCTGAGCTCGACGAGAAGCTCGACGTCCTGAAGATGACGAGCCCCAACCTCTAGGTCTCATTGGCGCAGTCCTAACGAAGAATCGAGGTGGTCACTGCGGTGACCACCTCGATTCGTTAATGCCGCGCACGTCACAGCGCGCATTGGCACTTAGGAGATGCGGGAAGCGAGTTCCTGGACGGCCTCGGCGGTGTGCGAGCCGTAGATCAGGACAGTCGAGCCAGCATCTTCGCGCACCAAGGAATACCGAGTGTTGCCGGCTTCGTCGGTGCTGAGGTCCGTGTAGTCGTACTCAATCCACTCGACACCGTTGATTGTGATCGACCCCGTCGGGGTGCGGCGGTCGAGCTTCTCGTACGTCCACGTGTCATTGGCATTAATGCCCTGGCTGAGACCAACGTATTCGGTGGCCAGGTCACCATCGAGAATCATGAAGCCCATGTACCACTCGAACACACCGTCAGCACCCTGACGGATCTCCGCCGAGTTGGATTGCCACTGGTCGGGTACGTCCGGCGCGAGAAGCTCCACATCGTAACCGGGTTGCGCCTGCGCGGCTGCAGCTTGATAGTCGACATCGCGCAATTTTTCGGAGTCGTCTCGCGGCACCATGAACACGATCACCGCGACGGCCAACAGTGACACCGCGATCGCGGCGACCAAGTTGTTGATGGTCTTGCGTTGACGGTAGAGACGCGAGTTTTCCGCCTTGCGGGCTGCCGTCTCCTCGGGCGTCTCGGGACGACCGAGCTCAGCAACGATGGCGGGTTTTTTTGGGCGCTTGGCCAAGTTGTATTACTCCTTATCGGCCGCGGCGGTCGGCGCGGAATGTTCTTCACGCGCACGCTCGAGGCGTTCGCGGGCACCCTTGAGCCAGTGTTCGCAGCGCGCGGCGAGGGCTTCTCCACGCTCCCAGAGCTGAAGCGAGTCTTCGAGCGTTTGTGATCCCTGTTCGAGGGACTGCACAATAAGCGCGAGTTCGTCGCGCGCCTCTTCGAAACTGAGCTCGGCTACCGGCCGGGGTGCGGGGGTTTCGGATGCTGCCATGGTGTTCATTCTACGGTTGCCTCGATTCGTCCATCGGTGACTCGGATACTGAGCTTGGTATTGGGGGAGACCTCGTCGGTCGCGGTGACCACACTCGAGGTGCCTGCTTCGACCTTTTCCACGATGGAATAGCCGCGCTGCAGGGTGCCAAGCGGTGATAGTGAATTCAGTCGCAGCCGCAGACCCTTGGTGACATCTGCGGCATAGTCGAGCTGCCGCTCGACAAGTTCAACCCCGCGAGCAGCCAAACGCATGAGTTCCTCACCGCGCTGGTCGACCATCCACACCGGGTTCGCAATCGCGGGACGTGTGCGAAGCGACTCAAAATACTGTGTCTCCACGCGAATCTTTTCGGTGACGTTTCGGCGGATGCGCGCCCGCGCCTGCTCGACGAGATTGAGCTGTTCGGCAACATCGGGCACCACGCGCTTGGCGGCGTCGGTGGGGGTGGATGCACGCAAATCTGCTACCTCGTCGAGGAGCGGTCGGTCGGCCTCGTGGCCAATGGCACTCACGATCGGGGTGCGCGCGCTCGCGGCGGCGCGTACGAGTGCCTCATCGGAGAATGGCAGCAGGTGCAGGAAGTCGCCACCGCCGCGGGCAATGATGATGACATCGACTTCCGGGTCGGCATCCAAGGTCTGTATGGCGGCAATGACTTCGGGGACGGTGTTATCGCCCTGCACGCGCGTGTGGATGGTACGGAACTCCACCGCGGGCCAGCGTAGCTCCGCGTTGCGGTGCACATCCTTTTCGGCATCGGAATCGCGACCGGTAATCAGACCGATCTTTTGCGGCAGGAAAGGGAGCGGTTTCTTGAGCTCGGGAGCGAAGAGCCCTTCCGCGGCGAGTTTGCGGCGAAGTTTCTCGAGCTGCTCGAGGAGATTGCCGACACCGGCGTGCCGCATGTCGTAGACCTGAAATGAGAGCGTGCCGCCCTTGACCCAAAAGTCCGGCTTCGCGTTCACGATGACGCGGTCACCCTTCTTGAATTCGCCGTCGATGCGCTCGCGGACACTGCGCCACATGGTCAGCGACACCGACGCGTCTTCGTTCAGGTCACGCAGTTTCGCATAGGCATGCCCACCTCGGATATCGAAGCTGGTCAGTTCACCTTCAATCCAAGCGGCACCGAGCCGGCTAATCCACTCGCGGACCGATTGTGAGATGAAGCTCACCTGAAACGGCTGTTCGGGGCTTGACGGCGCTGCCATGTGCATCCCATTCCTGATCTGTGTGTTCGATGCGGATCTGTAAGCTGAGGGGGTGACTGATCCCGTCGTTCACCTTCCGACTCCGCGGGTACCACGAGCTGCGGTGGTGCTTGAGGACCGCCCCGTGAGCGGCCGCAAGCGTGTGCTGTTGGCCGCCCCTCGAGGATACTGTGCCGGGGTTGACCGCGCGGTGGTGGCTGTGGATAAAGCCCTCGAAACCTACGGTGCACCCGTTTATGTGCGTAAACAGATCGTCCACAATAAGCACGTGGTCAGCGAGCTGGAGACTCGCGGGGCGATTTTCGTGGATGAAGTCGATGAGGTTCCCGAGGGATCGCACCTGGTGTTTTCGGCTCACGGTGTTTCGCCGATGGTGAAGGATGCGGCGGCCGAGCGTGACTTGCAGACGATCGATGCGACCTGTCCATTGGTAACCAAGGTGCACCGGGAAGCGACGCGCTTCGCGAAGAGGGGTCAACAGATCCTATTGATTGGTCACGATGGTCACGAAGAGGTTGAAGGTACCGCGGGGCATGGCGGGCAGAACGTCACGATCGTACACAATCCCGAAGAAGCCGACACTGTGGAAGTGACCGACCCCGACAATGTCGTCTGGCTTTCGCAAACCACGCTTTCGGTTGATGAAACCATGAAAACCGTGAACCGGTTGCGTCGACGGTTTCCCAACCTACAAGACCCGCCATCCGATGACATTTGCTACGCCACAACCAATCGTCAGGCGGCGATCAAGAACATCGCGCCCGCCGCCGAGCTCGTGATCGTGGTTGGTTCGGCCAACTCCTCGAACTCCGTGCGGCTTGTGGAAGTTGCCTTGCAATATGGTGCGAAGGCGGCGTACCGCATCGACTATGCCGATGAGATCCGACAGGAATGGCTCGAGGGCGTTGCCACGGTTGGCGTCACCTCGGGTGCCTCGGTCCCCGAAGTGCTGGTCGAAGAGACGATCGCCGCGCTTGCCACTGCGGGCTATACCGCTGTCGAAGAGGTCGAAACCGCAGTCGAAGATCTCATGTTCTCGCTCCCGAAGGAGCTGCGCAAAGATCTCCGCGAGGACAAGCGTGCTCTCGGTGGCCGTACCCGCTAAGGCGTCTGCGTTGGAGCTGGCATTGGTGCGCCATGCTGGATCCAGTCAATGATTTCGGGATGCATGCTGAAGGCCGTCATCATCACCGCAGCGCTAATGACAATGGCAATGACTGCCCCAACGAAGGCACACCAGGCGGCGAATTTCCGGTTTTGCCAACGTTTGAGCGCGACATAGAGCCAGATCGCATAGTTCAGGGGATGCAAGGCCACACCGACCCAGCCGATGGCCGCGAGATCTGCCGGACGGTGGTATTCGCCAAGCCCGTAAGTTTCAAATGCCAAGGCACCCTGTTGGGCGAGCGCGTCGCCGGTGAGGTTTGCCATGTTCACGACGGTTGCGAACAC
This sequence comes from Gulosibacter chungangensis, assembly GCF_008831155.1. Taxonomy (GTDB): domain Bacteria; phylum Actinomycetota; class Actinomycetes; order Actinomycetales; family Microbacteriaceae; genus Gulosibacter; species Gulosibacter chungangensis. The sequence continues at coordinate 307,319 of NZ_WBKB01000004.1, forward strand.
TCCGATGATGAACAGCATGATGCCGATCATTCGGTCGCTGCGCAGTCGCAGCTTGCGGATTTCTTCGGGCGAGAGAACGGGACCGGGCCCCGGAGTATTGCCCCGAGGCCCGGTTGGATCTTGATTCGACACTAGATGGACTGCGACTGCCCGTGCGAACCCAGCTGTTGCGTCGCCTCGATGACGCGAGCGGCCATCGCAGACTCGGCTTTCTTGCCCCAGGAGCGGGGGTCGTAGACCTTCTTGTTTCCGACCTCGCCGTCGATTTTGAGGAAGCCGTCGTAGTTCTTCAGCACGGTGTCGGCGACCGAACGGGAGTATGCGTACTGCGTGTCGGTGTCGATGTTCATCTTGATGACACCGTTCGCAACCGCGGTGGCGATTTCTTCATCACTCGAACCGGAGCCGCCGTGGAAGACGAGGTCAAGCGGCTTCGGACCGGTGCCGTATTTCTCGGCGAGGCCCGCCTGAATGTCGGCGAGGAGTTCGGGGCGGAGCTTCACATTGCCAGGCTTGTAGACACCGTGCACGTTTCCGAAAGTGAGCGCGGCCATGTAGCGGCCCTGCTCACCGAGTCCGAGCGCTTCGACGGTCGCGATGGCATCCTCGAGGTCGGTATAAAGCTTGTCGTTGATCTCGGCCATGACGCCGTCTTCTTCGCCGCCAACAACACCAATCTCGACCTCGAGGATCTGGTTGTTGTTCCTGATGCGGGGGAGCAGTTCCTTCGCGATTTCGAGGTTCTCCTCGAGCGGTACGGCGGAGCCATCCCACATGTGCGACTGGAAGATTGGCTCACCACCGCGTTTGACGGCCTCCTCCGAGGCTTCCAGCAGCGGCAGCACGAAGGTGTCGAGTGCGTTCTTGGGGCAGTGGTCGGTGTGGAGCGCGACGGTGATCGGGTAGTTCTTTGCGACTTCGGTCACGAAGGCTGCCATGGCAAGTGCGCCGGATGCACGTGCTGTGCGAGTCTGACCAGCGAAGTAATCGGCGCCACCGGTGGTCACCTGGATGATGCCGTCGGAGCCTGCCTCGGTAAGGCCCTGCAGGACTGCGTTGATCGTCTGTGAGCTGGATACGTTGATGGCGGGGTAAGCGAAACCGTTCTCCTTGGCACGGTCAAGCATCTGCGCGTACTGGTCGGGCGTTGCAATTGGCATATGAGCTCCTTTGTATCGGACGACATTCGCAGTCTATCCATGCTCGTTCACCGAAACCCGACTGTGACCCAACTAGTCTTGACCCCGTAGATGTAAAACGTCGAAAGGGTTCATCGTGACCGAAGCTACCGACTCAGGCTCGCACAAAGCGGAACTGATCGAGCACCCAGACCGCAACCTGGCTATGGAGCTCGTCCGCGCCACCGAGGCCGCGGCCATCCGCGCGGTCCCGTGGATTGGGCGTGGCAATAAGAATGCGGCCGATGGTGCGGCAGTGGATGCAATGCGCAAGTTCCTCGCCACCGTCGAGTTCCAGGGGGAAGTCGTAATCGGTGAGGGCGAGAAGGACGAAGCGCCCATGCTCTTTAACGGCGAGATCGTGGGTAACGGCCGCGGCCCGCTGTGCGATATCGCAGTTGACCCGATTGACGGTACTAGCCTCACTGCCGCCGGTCGACAGAACGCCTTGAGCGTGATTGCGGTGGCCGACCGTGGCACCATGTACAACCCCAAAGAGGTGTTCTACATGGACAAGATCGTTGCCGGTCCCGCCGGTAAGGGCATCATCGACCTCGACCGTCCGATCGCGGACAACATTAAGGACCTCGCGAACGCTCTCGGCAAAGATGTCGAAGATATGAACATCGCGATCCTCGACCGCCCGCGCCACGAAAAATTAATCGCAGACGTGCGCGCTTCGGGAGCCGGTACCGAGCTCATGCTTGACGGTGACGTGGCCGGTGGAATCAACGCGGCACTCGAAAATGGCCGAATCGACATGTGTGTCGGTATTGGCGGCACCCCGGAGGGCATCATCACCGCCTGTGCGATCAAGGGACTCGACGGTGTGATGCAGGGTCGGCTCTACCCGCGCAACGACGAAGAACGCCAGAATGCAATTGATGCCGGGCACGACCTTAATGCAGTCCTGACCCAGGACGACCTGGTTCGTACGGACAACACCTTCTTCGTCTGTACCGGTGTCACCGACGGTGGTTTGGTTCGCGGGGTTAACCGCGAACGCAACCAGATCACCACGGACTCGGTCGTCCTCCGTGCACGTTCGGGTACCTTCCGTCGCGTGACCGCGGTACACCGCAGCGACAAGTGGCTCAACGACGAAGACTAATCGTCTCGGTGCGCTAGACCCGCGCCTGCTCTGCCTCGCCGAGTTCCGTGAACTCAGGTGCGCTGAGCGGGCGCGGTGTCTTTTCCACCGTCACACTCTTTTGCAGGGGCTTTGCTGCGGCATCGAATTCACCAAGCTTTCTGGCGGTGGGGAACACTCGGGTCTCGAGTGAACCGACGAGGCTATCGTAGGCTTCCACCGAACCGCGCAATTGTTTGCCAAGCTTTGCGAGATGTCCGGCGGCCGTGCCGAGGCGCGTGTATAGCTGTGCCGACAATTCGAGTACTTCCGACACTGATTCAGTCACCCGCTCTTGCTGCCATGCAGCCGCAACGGCGCGCAGGATTGCCCACAGCGTCACCGGTGAGGCGAGCGCCACGTTCTTGCCGAAGGCATAGTCGAGCAGCATCGGGTCTGCCGATACGGCTGCCGAGAGGGCGGATTCGCTCGGCAGGTAGGCGATCACCAATCGGGGGGAACCTGTGACAGCCGCGGGGTAGTCCCTATTGCGCAGCGCATCCACGTGACCGCGGACGGTGCGGGCGTGTTCGTGGAGGAGTTGCTTCCGAAGCTTCTGGTCGGCTTCGGTGCCGGGAGTGGGGATTTGCATCGCTTCGAGATACCGGCTCATTGGCGCCTTCGAGTCGATGATCAGCGCGTGTTCACCGGGGAGGTGCACCAGCGCGTCGGGTCGCAAGGTAGCGTCCTCAGTCGTGAACTGCTGTTGGAGATCAAAGTCGACGTGCTCGAGCATGCCGGCTGACTCCAAGAGATTGCGAAGCTGTGCCTCGCCCCAGTTGCCCCGCTCCGTATTTGAGCGTAACGCCGAGGCGAGTTGTTCTGTCGATGCACGCAGTTCCGCATCGGCCTGAGCCTGGACCCGCAACTGCTCCGAAATCTTGCCGTGGAGTTCATTGCGTTCTTGCTCGAGCTCGCGCACGGTGCCCCGCATCCGTCCGAGCTCTTCCCGAACGGGCGCCAGCTCACGCAGGACCTGTTCTTGGCTTGTATGTTGACGCTGCTGCAGCTCGAGCTGCTGCCGCAATTCACCGGCCCGAGCCTCCGCACTCGTGGCGCGATTGGCGGAGTCCGCCAGGCGGGAGCGGAACACGAAATAGCACCCGGCGAGGCCGAGCGCGACACCGATGATCAGTGCGAGAAATATCCAGGCTGTTTCCATGCCCGAAGACTCGCATGAGCCAACGACATTTCTGGGACATCCGCTCCGGGAAGCCCAAGGTACGCATCCGGACGCGCGGAGCTAGCGGCGGCCGAAGAGGCGTCCGCGCCCGCGATCGTCACCTCGACGGCGCGCGGATGCGGCGGGCACCGGAGTTGGGCCCGGCAAGTCAGCGCCTGCCAACCACGCGGCGAATGAAGCCCATTCGGGGGCGAGCTCATCACCGGTGGAACGACCGAGGGCGCTGGCCACCGTCATTGCCACCTTCTGCGGGTCCTCGTCGGCACTTCGATCACGCGCGAGCGCGAGTCGAGTCTTTGGTCCCGGCGTGGCCTCGAGAATGCCTTGGTCGCGCATCCCCACAATGATGGCGTTGAGGCGCGCCAGCAGCTCCGGTTCGGCGCCCGCGAGGCGACGACGACGGGAGGCGAGGGTGCGCACCGCAAGCCCGGACATCGGCACCTGTGCCTTGGCAATATCGAGCAGCTTGGCATCCGCCGTTGCACCGGCAGAGTCTCCGAGAGCATGGACGAGCGCCTCCGCATCACTTCCCGGTCCATTCCACGACTCGTCGTCGGCAAAGACAATCTCGATCACACGGTCCGCGAAGGCTGGCTGCGTGGAGCGCGCAATCAGTTCACAGGTGGCTTCCCAGGATGCGGGGGACTCGCCGGGATCCGGCTCTGCCGTCGGTACGTCGTCGAGCGGTGGTTCTTCACCCCAATACGCGAGGACGGTGCGTCGAACTTCGGCGCGGTCGGGGGTCCCGGAGGCTGCAGCTACGAGGAGATCATCGGCGATCCGCTCGGCGGCGTCGAGTTCTTCGGGTTCGGCGCTGTTGACGAGCATCCGACGTAGCTCGAGGTAGACCGCACCCCGGTCGTCAGCACGCAGCAGTCGTGCTGCCCGGGCAGCATCTTTGGGCAGCGCCCCGCTGCCATTCGACTCGAGCCAGGAACGCAGTTCGGCCACCGCTTTTGGTCCGAACACGGAAGTGAGAATCTTCGAAGGTTGGCCAATGAGTGCCCGCCACGCGATTTCCTCGGGGAAGGTTTCTTGCCAGCTACTGGCAATTTCTTCGAGGCCGCGACCGTCCTCAAAGGCTTCCGCGAGGATGTACGCGATTGCCGCGTGGGCATCCCGATCGGTGCCGAAGCGGAGCTTGTTCCAGGAGCCAAGTGTGGCGCGGTAACCGGCATCACCCGCGTCGGCAATCACCGCGATATCCACACCCGAGGGATCGACCTGTTCGGGGTGCGCGAGTAGCTGCTGCCAACGGGGTGTTGCCACAGTGAATCTCCTGATTTCGAAAGCGGACTGGGCTAGAAAGTGGCGCCCGCGACGAGACTGTCCAACATTGGCGGGTCGCTTGGGCGCAGACTCTTAATCTGAACCCCGGTCACTTTACTTAGCTCGTCAATATTAAGCCGACCGCGCGTGTGAGAAACATCAACGACGATGGCGGCGCAGGCTTCGGCATCAGCAAGCGCGTCGTGGTGGTTATGCAGGGTGTAACCAGCCGCGCGGGATGCATTGGGCAGCGAGTAGGAGGGCAGGGCATAGCTCTTTCGCGCGAGTCGTAGCGAGCAGAAATAGCGCAGTTGTGGCACCTGCATGTGGCATGCGCGCGTAGCCGCGACCAGCACACCCATGTCGAACGGCGCATTGTGGGCGACGAGCACATCCCCACGCACGAAGTCGAGGATGCGGCCGAGCGTGTTCGGCCAATCCGGTGCCGTACGAACTCGAGCCGCACTGATGCCGTGCAGTTTCACGTTGAAGGGTGCAAATGCGTTGTGCCCTTCGGGTGGTTGGATGAGCCAGTCCTCGCTGTCGACCACTTTGCCATCGCGGATACGGATAAGGCCCACCTGGCAGGCCGAGGCGGGGGAGCGGTTCGCGGTTTCAAAGTCGATGGCGACGAAATCTACTGGCATCACTTTCCATGGTCGCACGGGCGACCGACAAGACGACTAGACTGGCTCCTCGTGGCTCTTACTATTGGAATCGTCGGTCTGCCCAACGTTGGCAAGTCAACCCTCTTTAATGCGCTCACCAAGAACACTGTGCTCGCCGCGAACTATCCCTTCGCGACGATCGAACCGAACGTGGGCGTCGTGGAACTTCCCGACACACGCCTCGGGCGACTCTCCGAAATCTTCGGCTCCGAGCGCATCCTGCCCGCGACTGTGTCGTTTGTCGACATCGCAGGCATCGTGAAGGGCGCGTCCGAAGGCGAAGGTCTGGGAAACCAGTTCCTCGCGAATATCCGTGAGGCGGATGCGATTGCCCAGGTCGTGCGCGGATTCAGCGACCCTGATGTGGTCCATGTTGACGGGGAAGTTTCGCCTGAGAGCGACCTCGAAACCATCAACACGGAGCTGATCCTCGCGGACATTCAGACCATCGAGAAGGCGCTACCCCGGTACGAAAAGGGCCTCAAGCACAAGACGGTTACTCCTGAAACGCACTCGACTGCTCTGGAAGCACTCAAGGTCCTGAACGATGGCCAACTGCTGTCGGCATCGAGCCTCGATCTCGAACCGATTCGCGAGCTGGGTCTCCTCACGGCGAAGCCGTTCATTTACGTCTTCAACATCGACGAGGGTGTGTTGGGTGACGACGCCAAGCTCGCCTCGCTTGCCGAGCTGGTTGCTCCGGCAAAGGCTGTTTTCCTGGATGCACAGACTGAGTCGGAGCTCATCGATCTCGATCCTGAGGAAGCGCAGGAGTTACTCGCATCGCTCGGCCAGGAAGAATCTGGCCTCGACCAGCTCGCGCGCGTCGGTTTCGACACGCTTGGCCTGCAGACCTACCTCACCGCTGGCCCGAAGGAAGCGCGTGCTTGGACCATCAAGAAGGGCGACAAAGCTCCGCAGGCGGCTGGTGTCATCCACACCGACTTTGAGCGCGGGTTCATCAAGGCCGAGATCGTTTCGTTCGAAGACCTCGACGCTGCTGGGTCGATGCAGGACGCCAAGGCTGCGGGCAAGGTCCGCATGGAGGGCAAAGAATACGTTATGCATGATGGTGACGTGGTGGAGTTCCGGTTCAACGTGTGAACTGCCGCTTCTGCGTGCATCGCCCCGGTCGTCGATGACGGCCGGGGTGTTCGCCTTCTACCAGGCCCGCGGGTAGTCGAGCGTCAGCAGCATGTCGTCGCGGATGTCGCGCAGAGTCGTCTCATTGAGTTCGCCGATCCGGATGCCGCGAGAGCGCTGCGGGGTGACGACATCGTCGTCGGGGCTCCACGCGCGGAGGACGGCGATGCGGGAGACATGCGGGACATGATCGGGCAATTCGCGAAGCCAGCCGAGCCAGCGTTCCGCGCTGATCTCGTCCTCGCACGCAGGATCGGCCCGCCGGCCGATCAGTGAGTCGCAGTCGCACATGCGTGTTGTCAGGGTGAAGACGCGCGAAGAACCGCGCACACGGCTCGAGCCGATGCTCATCTCTTCGTCGACGGGCGCGACGCCGAGCCGTTCCGTGGTGAATTGCTGGAACTCGGTGGTGAAGGCCGCGGCGTTCACCGCCCAGAGATTGATCGCGCACATGGACGATCATGCTATCCGCTCGCCGGAGGCGTGGCCCCACGATTAGCGCGCCGCGTCGGTGGACAGCGAATCGGGATACTGAGACCTGATGGGGAGCCGTGCAGGTCCTGCGGGAAGTGATGCATAGCGAATGGCACTGGTGGCAGACAGATGGCTGTACGTGCCGGAATGCGGTGGAGTTCAGGTTCAACGTCGAAGAAGCGGCTCTGACCAGGGGTTTTATGCTCCGGCTCTCCGGTTTGGTTCGACGGATGAGTTCCGGTCAACCATGAGTTGCCCAGCGCTTATTGCGCTGACCTGCGCTTTTGATCGGCCCCTGCGGAGCTTCCGCAGGGGCTGGTTCTCATTTCTGGGGGTGTGCGAGCGTCGCCGGCAAGCGGCCTCGGATGGCCTGTTCTGAGGCGGGTTCGAGTCGTGCAGCGGGCGTACTCTCGGTGGGGGCGTTGACTCTGATCTCGCTCTGACTCGAAACTCGGAGCTCGACGGGCATCGATCTTCTTCGGCTGAATAGCGGTCTCCTCATGCTTCGTGGACGTACACCGGGACACCGAAGCCGTTGCCTTCGGTGAGCACCTCGTCGATGCGGTCGCGCTCGTCGTTGCTCGAGTAGGTGACGTCGATCAGCGACTGGTCCTCGTTCTCGCATTCGGGGGAATCGACGGTCACGGTGACGCCTGGGCCGACCTGGCTCAGCTTCTGCGCGAGTTCGGGGTTCTCGTCCAGGGCCTGACGGGCCTCGGCCGCGGTCGGGAGCTGATCGCACGGAGGATGCGTGATGCCGCCTCCCGTGGGCAGGAATCCCCCCAGGGCGAGCGCCCCGGCGGCCAGCGCACCGGCGATCGCGACGATGAGGGCGATGATGAGTCCGGTGCGGCCCTTGCGTTGCATGGATCTTTCAGACATGCGTTCTTCTCCTCCTCAGCGCGTGACAGCGACTGCTGCCGGGGCGTTCATCTGGTGCTGGTGGTCGCAGGCCGCGATCATCTCGTCGTCATGGGTGGACACGATGACCGTCGCGCCGCGGCGGGCGAAGTCGGCGAACAAGCTCACGACCAGTTGGCGGTTGTCGGCGTCGAGCGATGCCGTCGGTTCGTCGACGAGCAGGAGGCTCGCGTCGCGATAGACGGCGCGAGCCAGGGCCAGACGCTGCTTCTCGCCGCCGGAGAGATGGCTCGCCAGCTCACCCTCCCGGCCCGAGAGGCCGACGTGCTCCAGAGATGCTCGGAGCGTTCGGTCAGCGCCGCTGCGGGTCTTGCGCATCGCGACGTTGAATGCAACGGGCTCGTCGTCGATGATCCCGTAGTCCTGCAGGACGAACGCCGCATGGTCGCGCCAGAAGGTTCTTCGTGTGCGGGAGGAAGATCCAGAGACCACAGCGCCATCCGCAGTGATGCGCCCACTGGTGGGCGGCAGCAGTAAGCCCAGCGTGTGCAGCAAGGTTGTCTTGCCCGAGCCCGAGGGGCCGATCAGGGCGGTCATCTCGCCCGGCACGCATCGGACGGATTCCCCGTGGATGATCTGGTGGCGGCCGATGGTGACGCCCACGTCGTGCGCTTCGATGATCATGGTTGTCCTTTCATCAGACCCGAGCTGCCCGGTTGACTTGCGCGTCCCCGGTATGCTCTGGGAGGAGGACTTGCACAGTGCGATGCTGTCAGCTGACGTGGTGATCACGGATGGTCCTGGTCCCCACGCCGAGGCGCTCGTTCCGTATCGTGTGACGGCTGAACTGCTTGATACTGCTCCGGACGGAGTGCGGTTGGTCCCTTGTCCACCGTTCATTCGGGGACGAGAGGTCAGCCCGAATGCCGTCGCACACAGCGCCTTCGCCGGTTACGGGGCTAAACGCTCCCTCATGCCCGTTCAGCAGGCAGTGATGGCCTGGGCACTGACGGGCTGAGATGTTCCGCAAGTGACGAAAAGTGGTGGAGTTCCGTTTCTCGAACTGAACATCCGGCGCTGCGAGGCATTCGGTGGTCGGCGATTCGACGGGAACTGCAGCTCCCTACACGAGAGGTGCGCGGCGACGCTGCGCTCGTCGAACATCGCGGCAGGTGGATGAAACCGTCCTTCTATGAATGCTCCCTTGTGGGGGGTGCCCCTATGTGATCTGTCAAGCAGCTAATGCCAGCGGTCGGGGTTCCGGTGCGTCGTAGAGGGTGCCGTCGCGCATCATCGCGAACAGCACTGTCGATCGACGGTGAGCCAGCGCAATCA
>NZ_WBKB01000005.1 GCF_008831155.1 Gulosibacter chungangensis
AGTGGGTTGTACTCACTGTGGTTGCGGACGGTGTGAACGCAGAAGACATAGATGTCTGCGTTATAGGTAATTTCGGCGGAATACTTCCCGGATGGCAGCAGGATGCGTGATTTGAGTCCGCCGAACGAGATTCGGGAAGGTGCGCGCTGGTCCCATAGCTGCAAGTAGGCGCTGCTCTTGACCTCGATATTGAGGCCCTGCCAGCGAACGTCGGCAACATCCCACTCAACGCGAGCCGCGTTGACGCCGAGTGCTTTATGGACAAGGAACTCAGCAAGGTAGCCCCGGGCATTGTTCATTCGTAGGTCGGGCAGCGCGAATCGCCAGAAATCCAGCACTGTCGCGTCGACACCTTGGAATTCCTCGTTGCCCGTCAACGGATCAAGTTTGACCGGGCTCAGCATCAGTTCTGGCACCGTCGTTGGATTCATACCGTCGTCTTCAACCGGCAAGTTTCGCCTCCTCATCTCTGCTATTCCTTGGCCGCCACTAATGGTGCCAACGCCATTCCTATATTCTCGTGCGTTACCTCGCCGGGTGCGTCTTGTTAGCGACAGACGTTTGGTTGAGCCAAACTAGAGGGGTTGCCATAGAAGGAGTCCCAATGAGTACTGTGCAGTTCAGCCCCGTCGCTACCCAGCACACGGAGTTTGACCGCCTGCTTCAAAAGCTTCGGGATCTCGCCGATTCAACGCGAATGCAGGGCAACTACTTTGAAGAGCTCGTCCGGCACTTCCTCATGCAGGACGCCACTTGGGGCACGCAACACGACGAGGTCTGGCTATGGAATGACTGGCCCGATAAGAACGGCACGGATACGGGAATCGATTTGGTTGCCCGGCGCAAAGACGGCGGGTTGACGGCCATTCAGTGCAAGTTCTTTCGCGAAGACCGCAAGGTGCAGAAGGGCGACCTCGACTCCTTCCTCGAAGCGCTCGGCCGTGAACCGTTCACCGACGGAATCTGGGTAGACACCACAGCGGTGCCCTGGTCGGGTAACGCGACTGAGGCGCTGAAGAACCGGAACAAGAAGGTTCGCACGGTCGGCCTCGAGCAGTTCCGGCACTCCAACATTGACTGGTCGACCTACGAAGTCCTCGACCCGCGAACTGCACCGCAGACATTTGACCGTAAACAGCTGCGGCCGCACCAATTCAAAGCGGTTCAGTCAGTGATGTCGGCATTCGACGATGACGTCACGCGCGGCAAGATGATCATGGCCTGCGGAACCGGTAAGACGTTCACCGCGCTGAAGCTGGCGGAAGAAGTCACCCGCAAACACGGGCGAGGTTATTCAACGATTCTTTTCCTCGTCCCGTCGCTCGCGCTATTGCAACAAACCCTCGAAGAGTGGTCGGTCGAGCACGACCCAGAGCTTCCGATGACAGCGTTTGTCGTGGGCTCTGACCAAACCGTGGGCCGTACAAAGACTGGCGACATTACAAGCGTCGCCATCGAGGAACTGGCAGTGCCAGCGACGACCGATGGGAAATCGCTGGCACGTGATTTTGATCACCGAGCTGATACCGCTGAGGGAATGACGGTGGTGTTCTCGACGTATCAGTCGCTGCAGGCTGTGCACGAAGCTCAGCAGATCAGCCTGCCCACTTTCGACCTTGTGATCTGTGACGAGGCGCACCGCACGACTGGCGTGACGCTCAGTGAAGAGGACGAGTCTTCGTTCGTGAAGATCCACGACGAGGATTACATCGACGCCGAGCGCCGCATCTACATGACGGCAACACCGCGTATTTACAACGACACAGTGAAGAACACGGCACGCGAAAAAGAGGCCGTGCTCGTGTCGATGGACAACGAGGAACTGTTCGGCAAGACGCTGTACCGACTCTCATTCGGTGAAGCGGTCGAGCAGAACCTGCTTACCGACTACAAGGTGCTCGTGCTCGGGGTGACCGAGGATCAGGTCACCGATTCCTTCCAGTCACAGCTTGCGGACTCGACCTACGAGTTGCCGCTCAAAGACGTTACGAAGCTTGTCGGATGCTGGAACGGCTTGGCGAAGCGACAGTCGGGTGATTTCTCGGATGGTTTCGGTACCGACCGGGCTCCGATGAGACGCGCGGTGGCGTTCTTGAAGGACATCAAGACTTCAAAGCGCGCGGCGAGTGAGTTCCCGGCGCTGGTCGACGACCACCTGTCGAATATCACGAACGACGATCCGACGGATGACCTCGCGGTACAGGTACGGCACGTCGATGGCACGATGCGGTCGGTGGAGCGGCAAGAGGCGCTGGACTGGCTCAAGGAAGACATCGGTGAGGACTCGCTGGGGCGACCGGTGACGCGGATCCTTACGAACGCGCGCTGCTTGAGTGAGGGTGTCGACGTACCGAGCCTGGACGCGGTCTTGTTCCTCAACCCGCGCAAGTCCCAGGTGGATGTGGTGCAGGCGGTTGGCCGCGTAATGCGACGTTCTAAGGGTAAGCAGTTCGGGTACATCATCTTGCCGATCGCGATTCCGGTTGGGGTTTCAGCGGAAGCTGCGCTGGGTCAGAACGAGCCGTACGAAGTTGTGTGGCAGGTGCTGCAGGCGCTTCGCGCGCATGACGAGCGGCTGGATGCGCAGATCAACCAGATGGCGATCTCGGGCAAGGCTCCAGAGACGGTGGTGGTCAGCACGATAGATTTGAACCGGAAGTCCACTGGCGAGGGCGACTCGATGGGCCAGCCGGCCGCCGAGCCCGAACGAGAGCGGGACTCCGGGTCGCACTCGCAAGATTCGGCGCGGATGCTCACAGGCTTGAGCGCGGAGTTCGACGAAGCCTGGAAAGACGGCGTCTACGCGAAGCTCGTAAAGAACGTTGGCGACCGCATGTATTGGGACGACTGGGCTCGCGATATCAACGAGATCGCAAGCCGGTTCATCCGGTTGATCTCAGCGCACCTCGAAGCGCCGGCCACCGATCGTCGTCCATTTGATCGGTTTGTGCAGGCATTGACGAAAACGGTGAACCCAGAGGTCACGGACTCCGAGGCCATCGAGATGCTCGCGCAGCACATGATTACGCGCCCGATTTTTGATGCGATGTTCCCAGAGCATGAGTTTTCGGAAGAGAACCCGATCTCGAGCGCAATGGGCAAGGTAGTTGCGGCATTCAGCGAGAACGCGGCGTTTGAGAAGGAGATGGAGCCGCTCGAAGGGTTCTACGCGAAGGTCACCGACCGAATTCGGGGCCTGGATGATGTGACGTCAAAGCAGAAGATGCTCGTCATGCTCTACGACCGGTTCTTCTCGCAGGCCTTCCCGCGGCTGCGGGACAAGATGGGTATCGTGTTCACCCCGATTGAAGTGGTGGATTACATTATTCACTCGGCGGATGTGCTGACTCAGAGCGCGTTTGGCAAGTCCTTGTCGGACGAAGGCGTGAAGATCCTCGACCCGTTCATTGGCACAGGCACGTTCATGACACGTCTGTTGCAGTCTGGAATTATCCGACCCGAGGATTTGCAGCGGAAGTATCGTCACGAATTGTTCGCGAATGAGATCGTGCTGCTGAGCTATTACATCGCGGCCGTCAACGTCGAGGCCGTGTATCGCGAGGTCTGCGAGGAACAGGGGCTGGATGCAGGGGACTCGAGCTTCCCGGGGATTTCGTTGGTGGATACCTTCGCGATGTATGACCGGGAACGTCGACTGGCCGGGGACGTATTCCCCGCGAACACGAAGCGGATCGAGAAGCAGCGCGACTCAAAAATCAGCGTGATTATGATGAACCCGCCGTATTCGGTGGGACAGTCGAGCGCGAACGACAACAACCAGAACGAGTCGTATCCGCTGGTCGATGATCGCATTCGCAATACGTACGCTGCCCGGTCGACGGCGCAGAATAAGAATGGTCTGTACGACTCGTATTATCGGGCGCTGCGGTGGGCTACCGACCGCTTGAACGGGCGCGGGATCATCGCGTTCGTGTCGAACAGCGGCTTTGTGGACGGCAACACCGCTGACGGAGTGCGGCTTTCATGGCAGCAGGAATTTGACGAGATTTTCGTATTCAACCTGCGTGGAAATGCTCGGACACAAGGCGAGTCCCGTCGAAAAGAAGGCGGCAACGTCTTCGGTGAGGGGAGTCGGACGGGCGTCACGATCACGTTCCTGGTGAAGACTAGCGAGAACACCGAACCCGCGCAGATTCACTACTGCGATATCGGTGACTACCTCACGCGTGAAGAAAAGCTTGAGCGGCTTGCGCGCGACCGTGACGTCACGGGTACTGAGTACGTCGCGATCACGCCGAATAAGCACGGTGACTGGATCAACCAGCGTGATGAGCGCTTTACGACCTACCAGCCGATCGGGGACTCAGATACCGCGCTGACGCGGGGCATATTTGACCTCTATTCGCGTGGCCTAGCAACCTCGCGCGACGCTTGGTGTTACGGATTCTCTCGCAGAGCGGTTGAACACAATATGGAGCGGCTGGTCCTCAATTACAACGCGTTTGTCGACGGTGACGTTACACAGGATGATCCGTCGAAGATCAACTGGAATCGGGGCTTGCGGGCTGACGCAAAACGAGGTCGCCTTCATGAATATCGACCTGAAGCAATTCGGATCTCGACGTATCGACCGTTCACGAAGCAGTGGGCATATTTTGATCGACCGTTGAACGACATGGTTTATCAGCTGCACCGACTCTGGCCAACAAATCGCACTGAGAATCTTGGGATTTACCAGGTCGGCGCTGGCTCGGCAGTGAGATTTAGTGTGTTCATGACCTCACTGTTACCTGATCTGCACGTTACCGGTGCAGGCAGCGGTGGTCAGGTCTTCGCCCGCTGGCGGTGGGAACCTGTCGACGCTGACGATGGCGGCCTGAACCTCGACGCGCTCGACGCATCCGAAGACGACGTCGTTGTCGACGGGCACCGGCGACTCGATAACATCACCGACGAGACCTTCGACCTGTATCGAGCGACCTACGCGAACGAGCCAGGCGGTGATGAACTATCGAAGGACGACATCTTCTACTATGTCTACGCGCTGCTGCACCACCCCGAGTATCGCGAGCGGTACGAAGCCGACCTCAAGAAGCTGCTCCCGCACATCCCTTGCTGCCGTGGATTCTTCGAGTACGTGCGCATCGGTCGCGAGCTTGCCGATCTGCACGTGAACTATGAACAGGTTCCTGTCTGGGAGGGGCTCGAGTACGAGTACAAGGTAGACACAGATCTTGACCCGTACCGGCTCTACCGTATTGGCATGAAGCGCATGTCGTGGACTGCCCGCAACAAACGCACAGGGCTCAAGTACAACGAGAACCTCACGATCACCAACATTCCGGCCGAGGCGGACGAATACAAGATCGGCGGTCGCAGCCCGCTCGAGTGGATCGTGGACCGCTACTACGTCAAGACAGATAAGGCATCGGGCATCGTCAACGACCCGAACGATTGGCTCCGTGAGCAAGACAACCCGTCATATGTCGTCGACCTAATCGGCTCGCTCGTGACGGTCTCGATGGAGACACAGCGACTTGTCGGCGAGCTGCCGGAATTTGAAGTAGTCAGTTAGCGTGACCAAATTCGTCAGTCGGCTGGGGCGAACGACTAATCCAAGTTGCTGCGGCTTTCTTGAGGGAAGCTGCAGCACGTTCTTGAGAAAGATCAATTGATACGATCCGAATCCGTGGGCCTCCGTTCGCAACAACGTAGTTGCTTTCACCACTACTGATGTTCGCATGCAACAGGGTGCCTTCTGGGAGGCCTGTCGCAGTGAGGTAAGCTAAGAGCTGATAGACGTCGGCTTGATTGGGCCCGGTGCTATCAAGAAATTTGTATTTCACATCACCAACAAACCGCCAGGTGCCAGAAGTCCGTACCGCGAGATCTGGATAGAGCGGAATCTGCTTGCCCTCATCAAGCCAAAGTTTGCCGCGCCAGCTGTCTGGCATCTCTCGCTCACTGAGAGCCCACGCTTGCCGTAACTGAACTCTTGCCCACTGCTCAACTACCGCTGGCATATTCACCACGAAACCGGGTACCGCGATCTCTTGTCCGTCCACGATGATGGAGCCCGCAGCGAGAACGAGCTTTGCGAGCATAATGGCCGGTTCATACCTGCGGTTGTGACGACTCCATTGGATGCGCTCAGCGTCTTTCAACGGGTCTCGGAGCTCGGTGACGTGGCGCACCTCACGCCACTCGCGGTGAGCGGCCACGCGAACGGATTGTGAGATCGTCGTATCCACACGTAGACGCTGGAGTGCTGCCGCTAGTACTTGGTTCTCGAGGACATCGTCATCGAAGACTTCGGCCTCCACCGCGACCGGTACTGGGCTCGGCCGGCGGATGGTCTGAGGGATCAATATCTTCCCTCGCACAAACCTCAAGTCCTGCCTTTCCCGTCGATAAGACCGGTGCAGACCCCTTGAAAACGTGTGGTGACAAGCTCGGATGAAAAGCACTGCCACAGCATCCTCTACGGACCAATCTGCTTGGACCTGAAGATCGAGATCGAGCCATCGATACGGGTCTATCGACTCAGCTATGAGCGCAAGTACGCGATGAACGGGTAGCTTCGGTCGTACTGTGACGTTAAGGCCATCAACGTTGCTGCCGCCAACCCGACTCCCGGGAATTACAACGACCTTTCCGTCTGGTGCGGGCTCAAGAGTTGCGTGAAACCAGTCCTTGAGTTTTCTCTGCTGACTTGGCGTTAACTCAACGGGATCACTCCTACGGTGCTCACTCAGTTTCAACATCGTCAACTGCACCCATTGCACGAGCTCGGAGAGTGTCGAACTGGAGCTTCTCAACGACTTCAGGCTGCCCGTAGAAAAATTCGCGAAGCGTGGGCATCACCGTGAATTCCCACGCGCGCATTGCGTTTTCGTCCGTGAGCTTGTCGTCCGGCAGTAAGAAATGGCTTGGGCCGATGTGCTGATCGGGATCACCAATGAGCTCATTGGCATGGGTTAGCAAGGTTGACAGCCAAGTGAGTTCGGGTGCCCGAGTGGAGAGCCATTGGTCTAGGACACCGTCCATGGGGAGTTCCCCCGGTCGTAAATCTCGGATGACGAATCGACGACGGAGCGCTGCATCAATTGAAGCAACGGAACGATCAGCGGTGTTCATAGTTCCGATAAACAGCAAGTTTGGCGGTAACCGGAAAGTATCACCGTAGTTCAGCGTCACTTCTTCATTCCGATACTCAAGTAAGAAGTACAACTCACCAAAGACAGCGGGTAAGTTTGCGCGGTTGATCTCATCGATGATGATGACGTGTGTTTCAGAGGGTTCTTGGCGTGCTTGGTCCGCTGCCTTCAGTAACGGACCATCCAAGAGGTCGAACCTGCCGCTTTGTTCGCGTGAAGGACGGAGCCCCTGCACGAAATCTTCATACGAAGTGGCGGGATGGAATTGAACGAGCGTTACGCGGCTGGGATCTTGGGCAAGGAAATTGGCGAGTTTGCGTGCGACAAAAGTCTTACCTGTGCCCGGCGGGCCCTGAAGAATCAGCTGACGTTTCTCAGTGAGGAGATCTCGCGTGAGCTCTAACCAGGTCTTGCTTCCTGGTGACACGAAGTTGAGTGAATGTGCCAGAGCATCAATTGTCTGGGGTACGGACGGCTGCGCGGTTTGGTTCGGTGCTACGCGTTGAGGTGTGTGATCTTCCGGTAATGACTCGACGTCATCAGGGGAGATACGTTTTCTTCCATCTCGCCAGTCGCGGAACGCCTGTTGGAGTTCCAGGCTCCAATCAGTGTCGGACGGGTTTAAACCCAAAGTTTCTTGCGCAAGGTTCGCGAGCGATGCAATCGTGAGGTCGAGACCTTCCCGGTCGAGGAGCCCTGCGCTGAGTGATTCCATTGCTTCGAGAAGGACTTGGAAGGCTTCACCAGGTGTGGCGTTTGAAGAGAGATGAATATTGCCGAGCTTTTCCACGATTGTTGGGACGTGGGTACGGAAGAAGACTGGAACGCTTGGATCGAGAGCGTTTAAGAGCACAGTTGCTGCCTCGACGAACTCCGCGGTATCGCCCCTAAAGCGCACGTTGTCGCAAAATTGGTCGATATATCTCGCAGGCTCCGCAGTTTCCGCCTTTGCGAGGAAAGCTGCCGCGGCCTCATCTTCTTCGAGCCACGTCAGAATCGCGCTCGCTGCATCGGTGTGAAGTTCCACCAGCGGGCTGCGAAGACCATTGAGATCGTTCGGAGCAATCGGAAGGTGGACAGTAGCCTCGGTAGTCCCTTCAAGCACGAGTGTTGCCCACCCGGCCCAATCCCTGAGTGATTCGCCTACTTCTTTCCATAAGAATCGATGAGGCGCGGCGTATAAGTTCAGCTCATGCCTATCCCCGTAATGAAGGTTGGCGTCGAGAACCGCTACGAGAGAATTTGGATCACCATCAAAGTCGACTATCTCGGAGAACGCAGACGCCATCTTATTGCGGTCTTCAGTGCTCGAGCTGGCCATGGCGTGGTCAGGGAAGAGCATGTGTTCAACGAGTTGTCGGATGGACTTTGAAGCGGGGACATCAATTGATGACGAGATCGACCGGAACGAGTGCCAATCTGACAGTGCCTGTCGACGTGCTGCCATGTCTTGATTCGCGAGAGCTGCGGTTAGCCGAATAAGAAATTCGAGTCCGCGCCATCGATATGTGAGGTAAGCAGTGCCGACATTCACGATGCCGGAGTTAAGTGCGGCAATTCGTGCGTCGGGCACTGTCTGTAGGTCTGCACGCCATGTCAGTACGGTGTTCAGCTGCTTCATCTTCGTGTCGCCGCGCATGCTATCGGGCAACATTGGTAAGACATACAGATATAACAACTCCGCAGTCAGTTGGACAGCAACGCTCGACGCCGGTGTCAATTGACTCTCGAGCTTCTCGAAGAAAGACGCATTACTCAGATCCGGGGAATCAATGTAATGGGTAACCAGTTCTGCGGTTGCCGCACGATAGTCAAGCGGCTCGCCCGTAAAAAGCGACTGATCATTGATGAGCGCATCTCGCCAGGCATTAGCCGCCTCGTAAACCGGGTCGGCCGACGGCCGCGAAGCACGAAACGAAACAATGTCGGAGATCTGCCATTCCTTCTTTGCAGCATCCCGGTAGCGTGACCAGAAGTCAAAGGTCAAGAAAAGATCGATGTTTTGAGGTTCGTCTTCAAAAATGAATCGGAGTAGAGGCTGAACGTAGCGGTCTTTCGACGGGTTCGGACTCACTCACCATACGCTGACTCCAGATGTATAGAAGAACCATTCACGGGGTGTGAAGTCCTTGTCCCATTCGACGAGAACCCGGTCGTCGAGAATCGCAGTAACGGTGCCACGAGCCTTGATGAGCATTGACGAGACTCGCTGCCCGTAATTCTCAAACGGAACATCAGTTGTGCGGATACTTTGACGCTTGACGGCGATGCGATCACCGGGGCGTATCTGGAGGGCCTTGCCGGACAATCCGTCGGCTAAATTCCAATAGCCATCCACCACAAATTGCTTGGTGAGGTCTATGCTGCCGTGATTAGCATTGACCAACCAAACACTCTGTACTGTGTCTTTGGTGTCACCATGTTCTTGGGCCATGAGGGTGCGTGCGACCTCGGGGTTAGCTGCGAGCGACTCGAAAAGTTCGGGCTGTTGGTGGATGCGCGACAGGGTGGAGATACTGGCCAAGCTCAGCGCGGCTTCGGGTGGGAGAGCAGAGCGCGGGAAATCTGTGAGCGCCCAAGTCACTGGTAGCCGATGTCGGTGCGTTGGTTCGCCGTCTGCATGAAAATAGGGGCCCGATACGTGCCCAATCCTGAGTCGTGTTCCATCTGAATGAGGCGCGACGACGACGTCACCTTCGTGTACTTCTTGATAAAAGCGACGGAGGGTGCCAGCCCACGCGCGTAGGGCGTTTACTGATTTGTCGCGACGTGTCTGCTCTAAGCGGTCAACGAGGGACTCTGTATCGAGCGACATCGAGGAGAGATCAGGAACGTCATCCCAGCCAATTGAAATGAAACTCTGTTCTTCGAGCTCTGCATCGAACACATCATTCCGAACGAGCCACACCGTCGTCATCTTGAACCCTCTCGCGTTGCTTCAACTGAGCTTATTCCTTCTTTCTTGGCCAACGACGCGGCTCAAGTCGGTTCCATTGCGTCAGACATTGCCGCAGCGTGTGGCGGCTTAAAGGTGTGTGATTCGTGTTGTTTGGCTTTGCGCAGAAGCGTTGGCTACATGCTCAAGCAGCGTTGTCTGACGCTTATTCAACTCATACTGCTGGTCGAAATGCGCGGCGACGCCGTAGAGAACGAGTGCGACGCTGACGATAAACAGCACAGTAGAAATGACACCGATCCCGATAAGGAGGATCCAGAGAAGGTCCATGCTTGCTGGGTCCACATTTGAAGGGATTCGGCTCGTGAGGACAGCAGCGACCGCCCACAAAATAATATCGAGTACGAATAATGCCGCTGCGGTGCGGAGTTTCCCGGAAGCCCGATTCTCAATCATTGCTTCAGGCTAGCTCAGGGTTGTGAAGAGAGATTTGCTGCCTGTGGCGAGCAGTTACGTAGTCTCGCTCTCCTCAAGCCGCTCCTGCAGGATCTCCTTCAGTCGCGCGAAGTTTGCCATGATGTGTGCCGTCACGAGCTCTGACGCTTCCGCCCGCCGGCCGCGACGAATGGCTTCCACGATTTCCGTATGCCGGGCGAGGATCGGCTCGTCGGGGTTGGCGTATTCCTCGTCGGCGTACGACAGCACCGTGAAGTAGAAGATCATCTCTTTGCTGATCTGCTCGTAGAACGCGCTGAGACGTTCGCTCTCGAGTAGGCCGACGATGGCGTGGTGGAAGGCGAGGTCAGCGTTAACGATCGGCTCGACTTCCTTAGACTCGACGCTTTCCTTCAACTGCTCGAAGGTGCGCTCGACCTCCTCGAGTGCCTCGGGGGAGGGGATCTCCTGCACTGCCATGGTCTCGAGCATCAACCTCGTGCGGTAGAGATCGTCGAGGTCCTTCAGGGTGGGTGTGCTCACAACGGCGCCGCGGTGCACCTCATACTTCACGAGGCGGCTCTGTTCGAGCAGGCGAATGCCCTCGCGCAGCGAATTTCGGGAAATACCGAGTCGGGTGGCCAAGCTGCTCTCACGCAGTGGCGCTCCGGCCTTCAGTTCGCCCTCGACGATGAGACGCATCAACGTGTCGGAGACCACCTCTGCTGTGCTCCGGCGCTGGAGCGAAATGTCAGTGGGTGTGCTCATGGGCTCTAGTCTAACAATGTGGGTCTAAAAGTAGGATCGTAGGACAACTCTTGTCAGAATTTAGTTTTGATTGTAGTTTTGTAGGACAGTAGGGCGGTTAGTGCAAAGCTGGCCGAATGTTACCCCTACGTGCGTACCCATCACCGTCGATCTCGACGCACCCACCAACGAATCGGAGCCCATCTATGAGCCTGACGAACGTCGCATCCGACCGCCTTCGTGCATCCGACGAAGCCCTCGCGAGCATTCCCGATTTCTCAAACCATGAGCCGGGCGCGAATGAGTTTGCGATTCTTGACCCCTCAACCGAGGAACGCATCGCGACCCTCCCGAGCTACTCGACCGAGTACGCCATCGAGCAGCTCGGGATCGCCGACGAGGCCGGCCGCGCCTGGGCGAAGACCACGCCGCGCCACCGTTCGGACACGCTCCACAACGCCTACTCGATCCTGATCGCCAACCGCGACCGGCTCGCGTATGTGATCAGCCGCGAAATGGGGAAGACCCTCGCCGAAGCGCAGGGCGAAGTGCAGTACGCGGCCGACTATGTGCGCTGGTATGCCGACGAACTGCTGCGCCCGGCCGGTGGTTTCCGCGAGAACCCAGCGGGGAATTCCACGATCCTCACCCGTCGCGCACCGATCGGCACCGCGCTGCTCATTGCACCGTGGAACTTCCCGATGGCGATGATCACCCGCAAGATCGCGCCGGCCATCGCTGCCGGTTGCGGCGCGGTCATCAAGCCTGCCAAGCTCACGCCGCTGACCACTCTTGTGACGGTAGAACTGCTCGCTGAAGCCGGTATCCCGCGCGAACTCATGCGCGTGGTGACCACGACCGACTCGGGCGCGTTCAGCGAGGCGCTGTTGAGTGACCCGCGCGTGCGCAAGCTCTCGTTTACCGGCTCGACCGGCGTCGGCAGCACCCTCATGGAGCTTGCAGCGAAGAACATCGTCAAGAGCTCGATGGAGCTCGGCGGCAATGCGCCGTTGATTGTTTTTGATGACGCCGACCTCGAGCGCGCGGTTGAGGGCGCGTACCTTGCGAAGCTGCGCAACGGTGGCCAGTCGTGCATCGCCGCGAACCGCATCTTCGTGCAGGACGGCATCGCGGACGCCTTCGTCGAAGGCCTCGCTGAAAAGATGTCGCAGGTGCGCGTTGGTCGCTCGATTGATGACGGTGTTGACCTCGGTCCGCTAGTCGACGACCGCGCGGCTGTGAGCATGCAGCGTCTCGTCGCGGATGCGGTGGTCAAAGGCGCAGACCTCCGTGCCGGCGGCAGCGCGCCAGAAGGTGCGGGCTACTTCTTCGAGGCCACCGTCCTTGACAAGGTCCCGACGGACGCGGACATCGCGAACACGGAAATCTTCGGGCCGGTCGCAGCAGTGAGCCGCTTCTCTTCGCAAGAAGAAGTGCTCGCCGCGGCGAACGACACCCCGTTCGGGCTCGCCGGATACGTCTTCACCGAGAACCTCGACCGGGCGCTGAACGTTGCCGACGCGCTCGAAACCGGGCTTGTTGGCATCAACAACGGTGTTCCTTCGAGTGCCGCGGCACCGTTCGGGGGTATGAAGCAGTCCGGCCAGGGCCGAGAGGGCTCCGGCGAGGGGCTCGAGGAATACCAGGAGATCCGCTTCTACAACATCGCGCGGCGCGAAACCTTCTAAGCCGCATACGGGAGCCGACCTTTCGGCATCCCGAACTTCACAGCATCCAACCGTTCAACCCCAAACTTTTACACCCCAAACTTTCGAAGGAGAAAGCATGACCACCACGACCACCAGCCGCCGAATCCGCACCGAAATCCCCGGACCGCGCTCGAAAGAACTCGCCGCCGCGAAGGAACAGTACGTGTCGAGCTCGGTGAACCCGGCGACACCGATGTACATCGAGTCGGCCTCGGGCTCGATCCTCACCGACGTTGATGGCAACGAGTTCATCGATTTCGCCTCGGGCATCGGTGTGACCTCGCTCGGGCACGTGAACCCGGAAGCGATTGCGGCGGCGATCGAGCAGACGCAGAAGGTGACCCACACGCTGTTCTCGGTCTCGCCCTACGAGTCGTATGTTGAGGTTTCGCGCCGGCTCGCGGAGCTCACTCCCGGAGATTTCGCGAAGAAGTCGGCGCTCAGCTCGACCGGTGCCGAGGCGATCGAGAACGCGGTGAAGATTGCGCGCGCGTACACGCGTCGCAACGGGATCGCGGTCGTCGACCACGGGTACCACGGTCGCACGAACCTCACGCTGGGGCTGAACTACAAGGCGCAGCCGTACTCGGCGGGCGTTGGTCCGCGGCCGGGGGAGATCTACCGTGCGGCGAACTCGTACCCGTTCATCGACGGGCTCGACGGGGTGACCGCAGCGCGCCGGGCCATTGCGCACCTCGAGAAAATTTCGGGTGCCGACAACCTCGCCTGCCTCGTGATCGAGCCAATTCAGGGTGAGGGCGGCGTGATCATTCCGGCGGAGGGGTACTTGACGACCCTCCAGGAATGGGCCGCCGCGAACGGGATCGTCACGATTGCCGATGAGATTCAGACCGGCCTCGGCCGCACCGGCACCATGTTCGCGAGCGAGCACTTCGGGTTCGTTCCGGACCTCGTCGTCACCGCGAAGGCGATCGGTGCAGGCTTCCCGCTGTCGGCCGTGACCGGTCGTGCCGAGATTATGGATGCGATCCCGGCTGGGGGCCTGAGCGGCACCTTCTCGGGGAACCCGGTTGCGTGCGCCGCGGCGCTGAAGATCTTCGACCAGCTTGAAGCGCCCGGCACGCTCGAGCGCGCGGTTGCCGTGGGGGAGCGGATCCAGGCGGGGCTGCGCGCCCTCAAGGAACGCTTCGCGGTGATTGGGGATGTTCGCGGACTCGGCGGGCTGCACGGCATTGAGCTGGTGGATGCAGACGGTGCGCCGAATGCCGCGGCGTTCAAGCAGGCGAGCCGCGCGGCATACGAGCGAGGACTGCTCGTACTGCCAGGCGGTAGCGATGGACACGTGCTGCGACTGCTGCCAGCGATCAACATCTCGGATGCGCTGATTGATGAGGCGCTGGAGATTCTGGAGGAGGCGTTTGCGACGGTGAAGTAACGCGTCGCTGCCGGTCTGTGGGGTGCTTCGCATTGAGCGAAGCACCCCACAGTTTGCGTTAAGCGGTGTTGTGTTTGACAGACGGAGTCTGTGCTACTTGGGGCGGAAATTGCTCGATCGTTGCTGCGCTTTTGATACCAAAACGGGGCATGTCGGTGGCTCAACTTAGTGTGTGGTTAAGCATCGAAAGGAAACACATGTCTGCCAATCAGCCGCCCTCGGGTTGGAACCCGAATCCGCATCCACAGCCTCCATACGGCCAGCAGCCGGGGTGCTCGCAGCCGCAGTCCGGGTACGGACAACCGCAGCAGAATTATGCGCAGCCTGGTGGTTCGCAAGCCGAGTTCGACGCGCCAACGCAGGTATTTACGCAACCGCCGAGTCTGACGCCGCCCCAGTATTACAGCGCGACTGCTCAGCACGACCCGTATGCACCTGGTGGCGGCAGCGGTTGGGAAGCCCAGCTGCCTCATTCGGATCGGGAATACAACACCACTTGGCTGTTAGCGCTGTTTCTCGGAGGTCTCGGCGTCGACCGTTTCTATCTCGGCAAGTTCGGCTCTGGCATCGCCAAACTCCTGACCTTGGGCGGCGTCGGAATCTGGTGGCTCGTGGATGTCATTGTCTCGGTTAGCGGAAATGCCAAGGACGCGGCAGGACTGAAAGTTCGGCCTGCAAAGCCCGAACACCGTGTAGTCGGTTGGGTGACGGCCTCTGCGCTCATCGTCATCAGTCTCATCATGGGCGGCGTGAATTCTGACGACGAGGTAGAACACATTGCCGAAGAGCCGGCTGCGTTGATGTCTACGCAAGACGAGGAGGTCGCAGTGGAGGTTGAGCCTGAAACTGTTGACGCCGAACCAGTTGAGGAAGAACCTTCACCCGATCCTGTCGCGGCTGATAACTCTCCGTCGATCACCGTAAGTCAGAGCGAAGCTCTCGAAAGTGCGCAGAGCTATCTCTCTTTCATGGCGTTTTCAAGAGAAGGCCTCATCGACCAGCTGGAGTATGAAGGCTTTTCGAAGGAAGACGCAACCTTTGCTGCAGACAACGTTGGTGCCGACTGGATGGAACAGGCGGTGAAGTCAGCGGAGAGTTATTTGCGCACGATGGCTTTTTCGAAAGAGGGACTCATCGACCAGCTGCTTTATGAAGGCTTTACGCAGGAACAAGCCGAGTACGGCGTGGAGCAGGCTTACGGCGACCCCACCACCCAGGCGATCGAGTCGGCGGAGAGTTATCTACGCACCATGCCGTTCTCCCGAAGCGGGCTAATCGACCAGCTCGTATATGAGGGGTTCACCGTGGATGAAGCGACCACTGCCGTCGACTCGCTCACCGTCGACTGGAATGAGCAGGCTGCGGAGCAAGCCGAAAGCTATTTGCGATTCACGTCATTCTCGCGCTCCGGGCTAATCGATCAGTTGCTCTACGAAGGGTTCACTCAATCGCAGGCGGAGTATGGGGCGAACGCGGTCGGGCTGTAAAGGCTGTGATCGAACGTGGTGAACGGTGACCGTGTCACCACGCTACTTTCGATCGATCTGCCCCGTGCGAGGTCGACTTCGCAGGCTGCTCGCGGGAGCGCAAAGTACATCGATCAAGGAAATAACGGCGCAGTCGACAGCTTGGGATTTTCCCAATTTATCGCGTTATGGTAGGAGCATGAACACGATTGGAGAGCGTGTTCGAGCCGCGCTAGAGCGAGACGGCCGCACGCAAAATGAAGTTGCATCTGAGGTGGGCATCGCCCCGGATGCTTTTTCGCGCGCCATAAACGGCAAGCGCGGATTTGGGGCATTGGAATTGGCCGATATAGCGCGTGCCCTGGGAGTCTCCGTGCACTGGTTGATTACTGGTGAACGGGATCCATTCGAACTCGTGCTGTCTGCTCGACACGAAACGAAACCGGGGACTTTCGACCGACGGGTGTCTGGGGCGGTCGCTGATGAATCGGTTCTTACGAATATTGCGCTTGCATATCATCAGTGCGGTGACCAGATTGAGTCGACGTCATTGCCTGAGTCTCTTGCTGAGCTAACGGAGGATCTCGACGGTGACTTCGTGCCTCGATTTATCGAGCAGATCGAAACACTAGGCATCGACGTGATACGGGTAGAGCAGCTATCCACTGCGTATTCGTTTCAGATCGATGGGCGTGCTGTAATTGCATTGAACTCTTCGGGGAACTGGTTTCATCAAAACTGGAGTGTCGCTCACGAACTCGGGCATCTCATCATGAAGCACGAGAACGTGATGCCGGGTAATGGTGATGTCGGTCGTCTGGAGGCGGAAGCGAATCGTTTTGCTGCCGAACTACTGCTACCAGGCAGCGAGATGAAACTGATTGATTGGGCCACCATCTCGAAAGCGGAAGTAGCAGATTTCCTCTGGGATCGTGGAGTCTCGGCCGCGGCGCTCTCTCTGAGGCTGCAAAAACTCGATCTGTGCATTTCTGACGAAATCGTGGAATTACTTTCACAGAAGACACAGGGAGTGATTCGTCGGCACAGCACCGAAGCTAGTAGTGCGGATATTAATGCTCGGATGGTTGGTTCGACCGAGCGCAAATTTCCATCTTGGTTGATCGGCGCACACGTATCGGCGATTGCAGCAGGGAAAGTGGGAAAAGCCACACTGGCTTGGATGCTGGATGTTGACGTTGCTGGCCTAGATGTCGAAGAGCCAGAAAGCCCGGACCTTCTCAGCGCCAACGACCTAATCGAGCTGTTTGGATGAGCAGTCCACTTCTCCTTTTCCCTGACACGACGGTCCTCATCAATTTCCGCATCTGCGAGGAACTTCATACCTTTGAGCGACTCGTTGGAAGGAACGGGAGATGGACGAACACGATTGCGCGAGAATGCGGTCGGAAGGAAGTAGATTTGAATCTGCCTGGGCTGCGGGCAGAGGCCGAGAGCGTTCTTGGCGACCCGATAGTTCCTCACGGCAGCGAGCATCGCTCAATACGCGGATTGCGGATATTGATGGCAGAACCCGACGATCACGCCGACCAACACCTTGGGGAAGCTGAAGCAATTACGATTCTCGAACACCGACGAATACATGCTGTATTTATTACGGACGACAGTAAGGTGAGTAAGCATACGAATGTTCCTTGCGTTATGACCTGGGATTTGCTTGGTATTGGTTTGGTGCGCGGAATCATTGAGCCGGAACGTGTGCGTCAGATCAGGACGAAACTATTACAAGTGAGACGCGTTCATTTGGCACATATACGCGATGAAACGCAATTTGAACGTTGGATTGAGGAAAAACTACTCAGTCGGCGCGGCTGAAGTTATGTCAGCGATGCGCTGGCTATCTTTCCTAGTCACAAGGCAATTGCGTCAGCGAGTGCGGACTCTGAAATAGATTCTTTGAGAAGCTGCACGGGAAAAATGTCAATGTTGTCATTGCCGAAGAGAGCCCGGGTTTCTTCCATTAGGCCTGATGCACGCATGAGTACATTGCCGTCCACCGGATTCATCTCGACGATGATGTCGATGTCGATGTCGATGTCGCTGTCGCGATGGGCTGTACCGCGGGCAACTGAACCGAATAAGCGTGGCTTCGTGGCAGCATATTTTGACAAGAGAGCGTAAAACTCGTCCCGGTGCGCGTCAAGCAGCTCACGCAGGGCGAACGACTCAGGCGTTGCGGCGGGCACGGACATGCCCCCAGGGTACCTGGCAACCCAAAGATCTTGATGAGTTCGATTCAAAGCGACCTGCCAAGGACACGGTTGATTGAGATCAATCATTCCGCCTACGGTGGCGAACCCCGACCCATCGCGGCACGCGCGCCGCATAATCGCGATACTCGGTGCAAAACTTGCGCCGCGAGGCGCAGCGCTCAAAACGCTCGGTAGTCGATCTTTTCGAGGCGGGGTCCGCGACGATCTCGTCGCGGACCAGTTGCCAGGATGAGTCGGAGCGCGCGGAACCGGTGACCGCGCCAAGGTTCGAGGGCGACGAGCATTTCTTCGTCGGTGAAATCGCGCCCTTCGAGCGCGTGCCCGACGTGCTTTCGTAAGTGGAAGTCGCCAACCGATACCGCATCCGCATCGCCCAGTGCACGCTGGGCGACTTCAGCGCTCGTCCACGCACCCACGCCGGGGAGCGACTCGAGCCTTGCCCGAGCATCCGCCGCATCGAAGCGCGTGAGTCGATCGATTGCTGCTGCGCGCTCAGCCAGCTGCACCACGGTGCGGCTTCTCGAAGGGTCGACTCCGGCTCGGTGCCAGGCCCAGCTTGGGATGCGCCGCCACGTTGCAGCATCCGGTGCCACGCGCATCCGCGCCGCGAGGTCTGCAGGAAGTGGACCCGGTGCTTGCTCGCCGAAGCGCATGACCAATCGCCGGTAGGAAGCAACAGCCTGCACGACGAGAACCTTTTGTTCAAGCACTACCGGCACGAGCTCGGCGAAGACCTCACCCGTGCGGGGAATGCGCATACCGCGGCGATGGCGATGCTCTGACTCGAGTTCCGGAAGAAGCGGCTCGAACCTTGAATCGTCGTCGGTTGCACCGCAGATATCGGGTGCGCGATCCAACGCTATCTCGGCACCGGGGCCCCACGCATGGGCACGGATGGAATCGCCCGATAGCTGTGTGAGCTGCAGTGTCGCCGGTCGACCGTTGAAACGTCGGGTAATGAGCGCATCCTGCCCAGGCGTAAGCCACTGAAACGTCGGATCGTACGCGCCATGCTGCAGCGACGACACTGTCGCACCCAAATCAGTGGGGTGCGGCGGCGTCCAGACGCGTTCGAGGTGTTCACTCATGCGCCAATCATCATGCCACCATCCGACGTTACGTTCGTTCGGTCTTGGTACGTGCGTTTTCATGAATGTCGGTGGCTTGTGATCAGATGTTCTTGGAACAAGGGAACGTTCCAAATTATTCACTGTGGCCGTCATAGCTCGGCCAATGCACGGAAGAGGACGAATCGAAATTGAACGCGAGCGGCAATAATGCTCAACCAGGTTGGTATCCAGACCCGAGCGGGCAGCTTCGCTATTGGGACGGGAGTACTTGGCTGAATATCCCGGCACCGGCGCAAAACTCGGCTGCGCCTGGCACGGTTCCGGGGACTCCCATGCCTGGTGTTGTCCCGAATCTGGGAGCTGGGCCTACGAGCAATAAGCCGCGCCGCAGAATGAGCAAGAACGCTCGTCGTTGGCTCATTATTGGGATCATCGCAGCCGTGGTTCTTGTTGGTGGAAGCGCAATCGGGGTCGCGATTGGGCAGGCCAACAAGGAAGCAGCAATCGCCGAAGAAGAACAGCGCCAGCAGGAAGAACAAGACCGCGAGGAAGCCGATGCAATTGCCGCGCAAGAAGCCGAAGATGAAGACGAGCGGGAATTCCGTCGAGAACAAGTGGCGTTTATCGAGTCAAGAATCCAAAGCATGGCTGAGGAGCACGCGGCCGAAGGCTACATCGACGGTCCGATCATTGACGTTTCGTGCGCGCCCACGAATGGCGGTTCAACTGATGACCTCACCGCGAAAACCACTGTCTTTGAGTGTTTCGTAGCAAATGAAGATAACGGTGACGGCACGATGCGCGGGCACTACTACAACGCAACGATGAATTGGACTGACGGCACGTTCACCTATGGGATGGGGCGCGCTTAGCGGAGGCCTGAACCCGCTGAAGAACAACCGGCTTTAGCCAGGTTCGGGCAGTTTGCTAGAGTGTCGACGAACGCCCCGGTGTTGCCTCTGCTTTAGCATGCACCCGGGGCTCTTACGTTACTTCTGGTAAAACTGGCCCGGCTTGGTCAAGGTAGTGGGCGGCCTGGGAGTGGTTGCACTGAAGTGGTCACCCTGATGTATAAACGCGCTTTCGACCACTCAAATATCAGGTGCATCGCTCGTAGCCGACTCGCGAATCTGCCGCGCCTGTTCGATGTCCTTCGCGTGACGCGCTGCACGCTTATCGCTCGCCCTCGTATCGCGCGGTGGCAGCTGGATTTCGTACTCGGCGTGAATTCCAGCCTGCAGCTGGCGGCGACGCTCGAGTTCGCTATCGAGCTGGGCACCGAACAGCAGAATCGCGTTGATGATGTAGAGCCACATCAGCAGGATGATCACACCGGCAAGCGCACCATAGGTCGCGTTGTAGTTCGCAAAGTTCGCGACATAAATCACGAACCCTATCGTGGCCAACACCGAGACTGCGATCGCGAGGAGCGCACCGATGCTCAGCCAACGGAACTTCGGCTGCTTCACGTTTGGCGTGACGTAATAAAGGAGCGCCACCACAAACACCACAATCCCCGCGAGGATGAACCACTTCACCACATTCCAAATCGCGAGCGTCAGCGGAGCTAACCCGAACGCATCCCCAAACGCCTCGGCGACCGGACCCGACAGCACCAGGATCGAGACCGAGATCGTACCGAGCACAAGCAGCAGCACAGTCCACAAATACATCTGTGCGTAGTACTTGATGAAGCTGCGGCCCTCGGTGGTGTCGTAGATTCGATTCATCGCTCGACCAAACGCGCGCACGTAGCCCGAAGATGACCACATCGCGACCACGAGACCGGCAATCAGACCCGTGCCGGGAGCGGGCGCCGTGAGGATTGCGGCGACCGTGGGATACACGGCCGTCCACGTCGTTTCGGTCACAAGACCGCTGGCGTGCTCGAGCGCGGAGGACAGCGCATCCGGGCTCTGCCCAAACAAGCTCAGGATCGCGACGATCGCGATCAGCGCGGGGAAGAGCGAAAGTAGCGAGCGGAAGCTCAGCCCTGCAGCTAGGTCGAGGCAACCATCCGCGAGAAACTCGCGATAGGCATATCGGCCCACGATCAACCAGCTGGATTTCGGGGTGGCTGCGGTGTCGCTCGGGGTGGCTGCAGGGGGCTGCTCATCCTGGGAACTCATGGCGGGATCTCACTAACCGGGTCGACGCTGCTCGTTGCTGTCTATCGTCCCAGGCCGCAGGCGATTCGGTTGTCGAGACACGACTTCGGGCTTGAGCGGTGGACGCCGGATGTGGTTTCCGAACGCGGTAACGTATTCCGCCGATTTTGCAATCACCTGGTCCGCAGTATTCCGAGAAATTCTTGAGTTCACCCCAATCTTTACCAATGAAGGACTACGAATGACTCGCACATATATTGTCACCGGCGCCGGCTCTGGAATCGGTAAGAAAACAGCTGAGCTTCTTCGCGAACAAGGCCACCGCGTGATCGGTGTCGACCTGCGCGGCACCGACGTTGACGGTGACCTTGGCACTCCCGACGGTCGGCAGGCCGCAGTCAAGGCCGCGCTCGAGGCGGCCGATAACAAAGTGGATGCGGTGATCGCCTGTGCGGGAATCTCCCACCCGATCCCGGCGACTGCGGCCGTCAATTACTTCGGTATGACCGAGTTCCTTGAAGGAGTTCGCCCAGTTCTTGCGCAGTCGGATGCGCCGCGCGCTGCCCTGATCTCTTCGATGTCGTCGCTGCAGCCACACTTCCCACAATTAACCGATGCACTGCTTGAGAATGACGAACCAAAGTCGCTTGAAATCGCGGCCAAGCTCGCCGAGGACCCGCAGCTCGGGAACCTCATCTATGCATCCTCGAAGCGTGCAATCTCACGCTGGGTACGCGCACAGTCAGTGACGGCTGACTGGGCCGGGGCAGGTATCCCGCTCAACGCCGTCGGGCCGGGCGTCGTCAATACGCCGATGACGGCCGAGCTGCTGAGCAACGAGGAATCGGTCAAATTCCTCGACGCTGTTGTGCCGATGCCGCTCAACTCGCACCAGCCGCCAGAATCGATCGCCAACCTGTTGATCTGGCTCACCTCAGTTGCGAACACGCTCTGCGCAGGCCAGACCATCTACTGCGACGGCGGCGCGGACGTGGTCCTGCGCGGTGAGGACGCCTGGAGCTGGGCCGACGAACGGGTCGCGGAGTACTTCTCGAAGCTTGGCTAAATGAGACCCTTCTCAGTCAGCCACTGGCTGGCGATGTCGGCCGGTGACATTTGCTCCTCGGTGCTCTGCACACCCATTGCGACGAGGCCGTCTTCGGTGAGCTGCGCGCTAACCGCATTAATCACATCGGCGATTTCTGGGGCAACATCGGTCGAGGCGATCGGGACCACGTTGGATGCGAGGATCAGGTTCTCGGGGTCTTCCAACGCCACGATGTCCTCGGTCTGGAAGGCGGGTGAGGCGGTGTAAATATCCGCGACCTGCACCTCACCGGCGAGCAAGGCCTCAAGCGTCGTGTCGCCGGTCGCAGAGAATGCCAGGTCCACGCCGTACACGTCCTTCGCACCGGCGGGACCGTACGGGCGCTGCTCGAATTCGGGTGCTGCCCCGATCGTCACCTGCTCCGGCACGTTGGTGAGATCCGCAATTGTCGTGAGATTGTGCTCAGCGGCGAATTCCTGTGTGACGGTATAGGTGTCTTGATCGCTCGCCTCCGAGTAATTAAGCGCGGTCAACTGTTCGGGCAGCGCATCCTGCAACGCAGCATAGACATTCTCCGGGCTCGTGGCCTCGACCGCATCGTCATAGAACTCCAGCAGGTTCCCGGTGTACTCCGGGAACAGATCAATCGCGCCCGACTCGAGTTCGGGCATATACGCATCCCGCTGGCCGACATTGAACTGCCGCTCGACCGTGAAGCCGGCATTCTCGAGTGCCTGCGCGTAAATCTCGGCCACGATCTCATTCGAATAGTAGGCCTGCGAACCGACCACAATGGTCGAAGCGTCGCCGTCGGCCGCATCGGTCGGCTCGTCGAGTGGGTTGCCACTCGCGCAACCTGAGAGCACTAATGCGAGGGCCAACGCGCCACCGGTCGCCATCGCGAGGCGCGAACCTGATCGTGAATTTCGTCGCTTGAACATGAGCTTCCTCTCGATTGTGATTTAGGTCGTAGCTTCGGCGGGAATTTTGGCCCGGATGCCTTTGGGCACGACGGCGCGTTGCACGAGGGCGAGGATGAGATCGACGATGAGTGCGAGCACCGCGACGAGGATCGCCCCGCCGAGCACCTGGTCGAAGCGACGCAGCGGGATGCCCTGAATAATCGGCCAGCCGAGCCCGCCGAGATTCACGTACGCGGCGATCGTCACGGTCGCGATCACCTGC
The DNA here is from genome assembly GCF_008831155.1 of Gulosibacter chungangensis. Lineage (GTDB taxonomy): Bacteria > Actinomycetota > Actinomycetes > Actinomycetales > Microbacteriaceae > Gulosibacter > Gulosibacter chungangensis. The sequence goes on from NZ_WBKB01000005.1 coordinate 23,410, forward strand.
AGCGTCGCCGATCGCAGGCCACCGATCAAAAGCGGCAACCCGAGCGGCACCTCCACCTTCCACAGCACCTGCCACTGCGTCATACCAGATGCGCGGGCCGCGTCGACGACTTTGCGATCCACCGCCTCGAACCCGGTATAGGCACCCGCAAGCAGCGACGGAATGGCGAGCAACACGAAGGTGATCGTCGCGGCTTCCGGAACCCGCAGCACACCCAGCAGCAGCACGAGCAGGACCATCAACCCGAAGGAAGGCACCGCGCGGGCAGCACCCGAAAATGTGACCGCCACCTCCCGGCCGCGACCGGTGTGGCCGATCCACCAGCCGACGGGGACGGCGATAACAGCCGCGAGCAGCACGGCAATCGCGGTGTAGAACAGGTGCTGTCCGAGTAGCACTGGCAGGGCATACGCGCCCTCGAATCGTTCGGGGGAGAAGAGCCAAGCGAACGCTTCTGCGAAGAGATTCATGCTGTGTGCTCCGCGATTGTGGAGCGTTCTGCGCTCGCAGTGTTGCCCTCGGTCTGCGGGGCCGCTGCCCGCAACCACGGCATCAGGATGCGGCCGGCGACTACCAGCAGCAGGTCAATCACGAGCGCCACGATGACCACGGCGACGACACCGGCGAAGACCTCTGCGATCAGTCTTCGCTGCAGTCCATTTGTAAACAGGTAGCCGAGGTTTGTGACGCCGATGAGGATGCCCACGGTGGCAAGTGAAATCGTGCTCACGGCGGCAACGCGCAGGCCCGCCAGGATCACCGGTCCCGCAAGCGGTAGATCGACCGCCCAAAACCGGCGACCACCCGCGTAACCCATCGCGGTCGCCGATTGCCGCACATCCGCATCCACCGAATCGAGACCATCGGCGACCGAACGCACCAAAATCGCCACCGCATAAATCGTCAGCGCGATCACAAGATTTATCTCGCTGATCGCAGAATAACCAAGCACCGCGGGCAGCAGCACGAGCAGCGCGAGCGACGGGATCGTGTACAGCAGGCCCGTGAGCACAATGATCGGGCCGCGCACGAGCCGGAAGCGCCACGCGAGCCAGCCGAGGGGCACCGAGAGCACAAGGCCGAGCAGGATTGGGATGACGCTCTGCCGCAAGTGGATGAGCGTGAGTTCGAGAATGAGCCCGAGATTGTCGGCGACCCAGGTCACGTCACTCGCCGCCTTCGGGTGTGGATGCATGGTCGTCGGGACTCTCGCGCAAGACGCCCTGCGTGCGCCCCTGCTCGTCAACGAGCACCCGACCGTTCGGGGTCTGCTTGATGTGCAGCGCGCGGCGGCCGCGTTCGGCGCCGATGAATGATGCGACGAACTCGTTGGCGGGAGCCTCTAGGATCTCGCTGGGGCTTCCGACCTGGATGATTTGCGCACCCTTGCCGAGGATTACCACCTGATCGCCCAGCAGGAACGCCTCGTCGATATCGTGGGTTACGAACACCACGGTCTTGTCGAGTTCGCGCTGCAGCCGGATGAGTTCCTGCTGCAGATCGGCGCGGACGATCGGGTCAACCGCACCGAAGGGCTCATCCATGAGCAGGATGTTCGGGTCGGCAGCAAGCCCCCGTGCGACGCCCACACGCTGTTGCTGCCCGCCGGAAAGCTGGCTCGGATAACGCTTCGCGAGATTCTGGTCGAGACCCACCGTGTCGAGCAGCTCGCGGGCGCGTTCATGTGCTTCCCGCTTTTTCGTGCCGCCCAGCCTCAGCACCGTGGCGATATTGTCGAGCACCGTGAAGTGGGGGAGTAACCCCGAGTTCTGCATCACGTAACCGATGCTCCGGCGCAGCGCCACCGGGTCCTTGCTGAGCACGCTCTCGCCGTCGATCGCGACATCGCCTGACGTGGGTTCAACCATCCGGTTGATCATCCGCAGCAGCGTGGTCTTGCCGCATCCCGAAGAGCCAACGAACACCGTGGTCTTGCGGCATGGGATCACGAGACTGAATTCCCGGACAGCCTCGGTGCCATCGGGAAAACGCTTCGTCACCGCGCGGAACTTGATCATGAGGCAGGCACACTTCGGGTTCGGAACTGCAAAAACCCTGATGTAGCGATCAACGGCTCGCCTCCTCGCATGCTCTTCGAGCGTATCGCAGAAGCCCCAAGAACCCTGCGAAACCGGTAAGCACAGCCATCACCCAGCAAATTTATCTTGACATCAAGATAAATTTGGCCTGTACTGGAATCACTTAGGTAAGGCTTACCTAAGTTTGCAATCAGTAGGAGGGCAACCGTGAAAACAGAAGTCACCCAGCTCGCCGAATTCGTGGCCAAGGCCTCGTTCGACGACCTCAGCGCAGAAGCGCTCGAGCAGCTCAAGATCCGCGTTCTCGACACCCTTGGCGTCGCCATCGGCGCAATCGACGCCGAACCGATCGTCGCAATTCGTGGCCTCGTCGAAGACCTTGGCGGAGCACCCGCAGCCACCCTCATTGGCGGTGGCAAGACCGCGCCCGACCGCGCGGCGTTCTACAACAGCGCACTGAGTCGCTACCTCGACTTCATGGACTCGTACCTCGCTAAGGGCGAAACGAACCACCCGTCAGACAACTTCGGGGCCGTGCTCGCGGCCGCCGAATCGGTCGGCGCATCCGGCAAGGAATTGCTTACCGCATTCGGCGTCGCCTACCAGGTCCACGCACGTCTCTCAGATGTCGCGCCGGTGCGCGCCAAGGGCTTTGACCACACCACCCAAGGTGCCTATGCTGCAGCCGCCTCGGCGGCGAATTGAACCCCGCGCAGTATGCGCCCGAGCGCATCGTGGCCGATGACGTGCAGACGCTGATGAAGAAGATCACCATCGTGCCGTCTGATGAATATTCGGCACGCTTCCCCGACGAGATGCCAGCCTTCCTCGAAGTGGAACTCGCAGACGGCAAGGTGCTCAGCTCCGAACGCAACTCCTACGAGGGCTTCCACGACGACCCGCTCAGCTGGGAAGGTGCGCGCCGCAAGTTCGACGCGCTCACCACGCCGTTCGCGGATCTCGACCTGCGCGAGCAGATCGCCGCAATCGTGAACGATCTCGAAAACCGCGACGTCGCCGAACTCACCGAGGTACTCGCCCGCGTGAGTCTCACCCGCTGCGAAGTCCAGCCCGCCCTCGCCTAATCGACTCCAGACCTAAGGAAACACCTATGAGTAACGCAATTCCCTTTGACGTCTCCTGCAACTTCGTGCCGCGCGCACACCGCCCGGAGAAGCCGCGCACTTTCGGCCTCACCGAAATCCGTGCCCCCTACTACGCCACCTTCGGCACTCGCCACCTGCAGGACGTCTTCGACGTCGCCGCTCCCTGGGTTGACGGCATTAAGTGGGCCGGTGGCTCCTTCTCACTCGTCCCACCCGAGCAGGTCAAGGCCATGAGCGAGATCGCTCACGCAAACGACGCCTATGTCTCCTCGGGCGGCTGGATCGAAACCGTGCTCCGCTACGGTCCGGATGCCGTTGACCACTACCTCAAAGAGGCCAAGGAACTCGGCTTCGACGTGATCGAAATCTCCACCGGCTTCATTATGCTGCCGACCTCGGGCCTACAGCGACTGGTCGAGCGCGTCGTGAAGGCTGGCCTCAAGGCCAAGCCGGAGCTGGGCATCCAGATCGGTTCGGGTGGCGACTCGGGTGAGGCCGAACTCGCCGCCGAGACCAAGAAGGACGTTGGCGATCTCATCGACCGCGGCAAGGCGGCACTCGATGCCGGCGCCTCGATCATCATGATCGAATCCGAAGGCATCACCGAGAACGTGACCGAGTGGAACACCGGCGCCGCCGCATCCATCATCAACGGGCTGGGCCTCGAGAACGTCATGTTCGAAGCTGCCGACGGGCCGGTCTTCGAGTGGTACATCAAGAACTACGGCAACGAGGTCAACCTCTTCGTCGACCACTCGCAAATCCTGCAGCTCGAAGGCTTGCGCCAGAACATCTGGGGCAACAAGTCGACGTGGGGCCGCGTCATCAACCCGGCGTGGTAGAGGGCAGTTCATTGACCATCACAGAAGTGACCAACATCAGCTGGAACGGCGGGCTGCAGTATCAAGCACTCGATATTCTGCGCCAGGAAGGTGGGGTCGTCGTCAGCCCGACCAAGGTTGGCTACATCATCGTCACCACCGACGAGCAGGGGCTGCAGCGAAAATTTGAGCTGAAGAACCGCCCGCTGCGCAAGCCCGGCGTCGTCCTGTGTGGATCCCTCGAGCAGCTCTTTGAGCTCGCCGAGGTGAACGACGAGATTCGCGAGTTCTACGAGACGCACTGGCGACAGGATGTGCTGATGGGATGCATCCTGCCCTGGAAATCGAGCGGGCTGGACTTCATCCCCGAAGGTGCTGAGCCCTATGTTCGGGATGCTCGCGGCACCAGCTGCTTCGTCGTCCGCTTCGGCACTCCGGCCGAGAAACTCGCGTCTGAGCTCTGGGAAAAGGATCGCTCGCTGCTGTTCGCCAGCTCGGCGAACCCTTCCGGTAAGGGCAACCGCGGTGTCGTCTCGGGCATCGGCGAACGCATCGCCGGGGGTGTCGACCTTGTCGTTGAGGGGGACGAGTATGTCCGCTCGATTCAACCGGACACGGCCGGTCGATACGAGCAAGGCGTGATGGTCTCGTTCGTGGATGCTGAGGGTCGACTCGTGCCTGAACAGCGCGGCGAGGCGCGTCGCGGTGAAGTGGTGGATGCGGGGGAGGAGTTGCCGACGCTGATTCGTGCTGGCCTCTCGCTGCCGCAGATCCTGCTCAACCTCGCTGAACAGTTCCCCCGCTGGAACTACCGCCACGGTCAGTACTACTAGCTACTGCCAAACGAAAGCTCCTTTCGGTGCGGGTCGTCGCATACCGGCTTGCGCCGGAGGGCGGTCCCCGAGTAGCGCGTAGCGCGTATCGAAGGGTGGTCCCTGAGTGCGCTTCGCGCGTATCGAAGGGGGCGACACCCGGTCGCGCAGGTGCGGAAGGGTGCTCGTGCGCTCGCTCACGCACGGGTGCCTTTCTGCACCTGCGCGACTTTTCTTGAGCTGAGGGGTTGCGTACAAGTAGACGAGACCTTGTTCTGGCTTGCGAAATAGTTTTCGGACGGGAGAAGCTCGGTATGGATTAGCGACGAAGCTGGCAAGCTCCTTCAATCTCGCGATGCACAACTTGCCGCGACGGGATCGACATCAGTCTCGCTTGGAGACCCTGCCAAACGGTTAGCCATAGCCTTGTCACGCGTCACACGCGTCACACGCGTCACACGCGTCGCGAATAGTCCTCTTTGTGGGTGTGGATGTGCGTCCAGGTCTCGAACTTGTCGATGCTTGGCAACGAAAGGATCGACTCAATTCGCTCGTGGATGGTCTGGAAATCCTTGCTGACGAGTGTGCCAATCACGTCAAACCGACCGACGCATTCCGCGACAAATTCCACGTCGGAATGTTCTTTCAAGTGGCCAATAAGGGGCTCGAGACTATCGGAGGAATTAATGCCGAAGCCGACCGAGACCTGGCGCCCAGTCACGCCTCGGCTCTCGACTACCCCGAACTGAATTACCTGCGCCTCCTCGAGGCGCTGGATTCGGGAGCGCACGGTAGTCGCGGTGAGTGACACACGGGGCGAAATCGACGTATAAGAAGCGCGACCGTCACGCTGCAAAATTTCCATAATTTCCCGGTCAGCATCATCAATGCGCACCTCGCTGACGTCTCTCGAGGAGTGATACCCCTTCCGCACGTTCGAGTAGATGAGGGTGTCAATGCGGGCAACGTTTGAATGCAGTCGTATTTCTGATAGCAGTGAATGAAGGTCGGCATGCGTGCCTGTGCGAAGTTCTGCCACGACTGAATGGCTTCCGGTGATCGACGTGACGAGCACGGATTCATGGAGCGACGCGATGAATTCGGCGATGGGAGTCACCGGGCCACGCGGTTCGATTGACACATGCGCGATGACGTGGATCCCGAGGAAGCTCGGATTCACCGCTGCAACGATGCGGATCGTGTCGCTCGACAAGAGGGAATCCACGGTCTGAGCGACGACTGCACGAGGTGCCTGGAGATTCTGAGCGATCGCAGTCACGCTCATTCTCGGATCGTCTCGAAGCGCCGAAATTACCTGGTGAGTCAGCTCGTGGCGCGGTCTTGTCGAGGTATTCTCAGGAATTTTCTCCATGCGAAGAACCTATTGGGGTGCCAATCAAATATCAAGAAATTACGGTAGCTGAGTGTAGGTAAATTTCGAAAAGGTGTCTGAGTCTAAGAAAAACACAAATATGCAGCGTTTGAGGCAAATGTATTGCTCTTGAATCAGGCGAAGATTCGGCCTACGCTCTGGGCAATTGCTCGACTCAGGTACCGCAATGACGCTTCTGTCCGCGCCACACGTGTCGCAGCTACCAGTCACGATCAAAGGTGTTCCATGACGACCCATTTGCCTCCCGCCCAAGAATTCAGTCACAAGCGTGCGCTGCGTGCTGGATTTGCTTCGTTCGTCGGTACGGCGATCGAGTTCTACGACTTCTATGTGTATGCGACGGCTGCTGCTCTCGTATTCCCGGCGCTGTTCTTTCCTGAAGGTGATCCATTCCTCGCGGTGCTCTCTTCCTTCGGGATTTACGCGGTTGGATTCTTCGCGCGGCCGTTCGGCGCCATCGTGTTCGGTCACATCGGTGACCGGCTCGGTCGTCGTCTTTCGCTGATGCTCACGTTGGTGCTGATGGGGGTTGGCACCGCACTCGTCGGTGTTCTCCCGACATACGCACTCGTTGGTATCTGGGCACCGATCCTGCTCGTGATCCTCCGCATCGCGCAGGGCCTCGCGATTGGTGGTGAGTGGGGCGGTGCTGTCCTCATGTCCGTCGAAAACGCGCCCGACAAGTACAAAGGCTTCTACGGGTCTTTCCCGCAGCTCGGTAACCCGATGGGAGCGCTCCTCGCCGCCGGAATTTTCTCGCTCCTGACAATTGGTGGCGACGACTTTCTCATGAATGGTGGCTGGCGCATCCCGTTCTTGCTCTCCATCGTCCTCATCGGCGTTGGGTTCTGGGTTCGATATGCGGTCGAGGAGACTCCGGTCTTCCAGGAGGAAGCGAAGCGGTGGAAGGAAGAAGGTGTCAAGCCCGAGCTTCCGCTCAAAATCGCCATCAAGAACAACTGGCGCCAAATGCTCCTCGCAATGGGCCTCATCCCAATCTCAACGGGTGGGTATTACATCGTCACCACCTTCGCGACCTCGTACGCGACCGATCCCGGCATTAGCGATATCAACATGCCGGAAAACACGTTCCTTAACGTGCTCTCGATTGCAGCGCTGTGCGAGCTAATCTCGACGCTCTTTATCGGTGCGTTGTCTGACCGGATCGGTCGAAAGCGCACCTTCGCGATCGCACTCGTCGGTACATCCTTGCTGGCGATTCCGATGTTCCTCTCGCTCGAAGGCGATCAACTCTGGCTTGTGTTCCTGCTGTTCGCAGCCGTTCGAGTCGTGATGAACGGCACCTGGGCACCGATGGCTTCGGTCCTGTCGCAGATGTTTGCGCCCGACTCGCGACAGACAAGCCTCTCGTTCTCCTACAGCCTGGGCAACGCGATTTGGGCGGGGCTTTCGCCGCTCGTCGCCACGGCGCTGTACGGCCTCACCGGTTCAATCTGGTCGGTTATCGGGATGCTCGCAGCGATGGCAGCGCTGAGCCTGGTCTGCCTCGCATTCGCGCCACAGCGGAAGGACTACATCTTCGATCCGAAGACCGTCGCGGTGCCCACACCAGACGAGCAGACCCCCGACGTACAGAAATAGGAAAAACGACATGCGTAAACTCCACACCTTTGACTCGGTTCCGGACTCGTACCGTCCCCGCATCCTGCGTGCCCGTCGCATTCGCACGATGGATGCGCAGACTCCTGAAACCGAAGCGATTCTTATCGCGGGTGGCCGAATCGTGGCAACCGGGACCGTCGACGCGCTCGGCAGCGCCGCATCCTCTCTGGGCCTCACTAAGCCAGAAGTTGAAGACCTCGGGGACGCAACCATTCTCCCTGGATTCGTCGACCCACACACGCATCCCCTCATGCACGGACAAATGATGATGTGGGTTGATTGTGGCCCATCCAAGGCACGGAGCATCCCAGAGATTGTCGCGCTGCTGAAAGCCCGTGCCGCAGCGACCCCGGGTAATACACCGGTGCGGGGATACGGGTATGAGCAGTCGAATCTCGTGGAGCGTCGCCACCCGACTCGACAAGAACTTGATGAGGTCGCAACCGACCGCGAGGTTTATCTCATGAACGGGTCCGGACACGGTGGAGTCGTTAACTCGTACACGTTCGCGAAGTATGGCGTTACGCGTGATACCCCGAACCCTCCTGGCGGCACGTACTTCCGTGATGATCACGGTGAACTCACGGGTGAGCTATCAGACGCGGCCTGCAACATTCTGACTGGCATCGATGGGGTCAAGATCGGTAATCACGGGCCGAACTTGCATCTTGGCGACAGCGTCGCTGATCACATCCATCAGCTCGAACTCGCACAGGCTTCGTTCGTCGCCGGGGGAGTGACCACGGTCGGTGACTGCCAGGTCACCCGCCGCGAGTTTGATATGTACCTGCGCCTCGCAGAGGCGGGTGGGCTTGGCATTCGCTACTCAATGTATTTCCTCTCGCACCTGCTCGATGAAGGTCTCGAGATCGGGATGCGTGGGGCGTTCGGCAACGCTTTCCTCAGTTTTGCAGGGTTCAAGTTCTATGCCGACGGCACACTCGGCGGCTGGACTGCTTACTTCCCAGACGGCTATAACGGCGACCCCTGCCGCACCGGCATGCTTTACCACGAGCCTGCCGAGTACCGGGAGCTTATTCGCCGTGCTCATGCCGTCGGGTTGCAAACAGCGACGCACGCGCAGTCACCGACCGCCATCGACATGGTGCTAGACGCCGTAGCGGCTGCTCAAGCTGAAACCCCGACCAGGGACAACCGTCACCGCATCGAGCATTGCGGGCTGCCGACCCTGGAACAGATCGTGCGGATGCGTGATCTGGGTGTAATGCCGGTCAACCAAACCCAGCACTATTACCAGTGGGGCGAAGGGGTCGTACGTGCGCTCGGCGACGTGGGTGAACGATTCAATCCACTCGGTGAGTTTGCCGCGGCGGATGTTCCGGTCACGCTGTCGTCGGATGCTCCGGTTGCTGACCCGAGGCCGATGCAAGCGATTGAGACCGCGGTGACGCGTCGTACGAGCCAGGGAAACGTGTTCGGCGCCGAAAACCTGCGCATCTCGCTGCAAGAAGCACTTCTCGCGCACACGCTCGGTGGTGCGATGGCACTAGGGCGCGAGGACGAGATCGGCTCAATCACGCCCGGAAAGCGAGCGGACTTTGCGGTGCTCGACGCCGACCCCTTCGACATTGCCGAAACTGAACTCGGCGATATGCGGGTGCGCGAAACATGGGTGGATGGCCGACGGGTCAATGCGTAAGCGCATAAGAACGAATTGGAGAATTTCATGACTGAGACAGTGAACCTGCCGGACGGTGTCGTGACCGATAACGTCGGCCTCGCGGTGCTCACCACGCTGAAGAACTACGGAATCGACACCATCTTTGGGATTCCGGGGACGCACAATCTTGAGTTCTATCGACACCTCGAACCGCTCGGCATCCGTGCGGTCACTGCCCGCCATGAACAGGGTGCCGGGTACGCCGCGGACGGCTGGTCGCACCAAAGCGGCAAACCTGGCGTCGTAATCACTACCTCCGGCCCGGGGCTGCTCAACGCGCTGTCCTCGGCCGCAACGGCGTTCTGTGAATCCAGACCGATGATCGTGCTCGCGCCAGGCGTTCCGCTTGGTTCGGAGTTCGCTGACGTGGGACTGCTGCACGAAACGAAGGACACGCTCGGTGCTGCGGCCGCAGTCGTTGAGTGGGCTCGAAGGGTGTCGACTCCCGAGGAGGCTATTGCTGCGGTACATGACGCATTCGAGTTGTTCGCGACGGGACGCCCGCGTCCCGTGTATATCGAGATTCCACTCAACGTTCTTGAAGGACCGGGTCCTGTCGGCGAAGGGCTGCTTGCGGCACGCGAGTTTTCGGCGCCAACTGCTGCCGGACGCGAATCGATCCAGGCTGCAGTGAATGTGCTTGCCGAGGCAAAATCGCCGGTAATTCTTGCTGGTGGTGGATCAATTCCTGCTGGCGACCACCTGCGTGAACTTGCCGAATTCCTTGACGCACCGGTCATCACCACGCTGAACGGCAAAGGCGCTATTCCCGAGTCGCATCCGCTGGCTCTCGGCTCAGCGTTGCGGTTCCAATCCGCTCACGAGGTAGTGAACAATGCGGATGTTGTGCTCGCGATCGGAACCAAAATCGCTGAGGTCGAGATGTGGTGGGGCCAACTCGAACCAAAGGGCAAGCTCATCCGCGTTGACCTACTCGAAAGCCAAATCAACAAAAACCTCGAAGCAGATCTTGGCATCGTGGGGTCCTCGGCCTCGGTCGTTCCTGCACTCGTTCAATCACTCACAGAGACTGGGGCGGACGAGCAGCGTAACACTCCTGGCGAAGAGCGAGTGAAGAAGGCTCTGGCGGAATTCGCAACCGAAGGAGAGACGTTCGCACCAGACCTTACTGCCGTCGCGAAAGCGGTGGCCGCTGGTGTACCCGACAACGTCGTGATCTCAGGTGACTCCTCACAAATCTGCTATTTCGGAACTTCGACGAACATCCCGGTCGAGTCCGCGAAATCGTTCCTCTATATGGCGACGTACGCGACTCTCGGTTATGGGCTGCCTGCCGCCATCGGTGCCAAGATTGCGAGCCCAGAGCGGCCCGTAGTTTCGGTGCTTGGCGATGGCGCGCTGATGTTTTCCGTGCAAGAGTTTGCGACCGCAGTCGAGCAGGGCGTCGATATCGTCGTCGTAGTCGTCGACAATGGCGGCTATCGCGAGATCGAGCAAAATGAAGCTGACCGCGGTATTCCACCTATTGGCGTGCGACTGACACAGCCGAACTGGCCTGCGCTCGCGGAAGCTTTCGGTGGGACCGGCCACGCACTGGCTGACGCCGCCGAACTTCCGACGCTCGTTGCTCGTGCCGTCGCCGACGGCGGCGTGCAACTCATCCATGTGCCCCTGGCGCTATTTCAGTAGCCAAACCGCTACCACAGCCGTCACACCGCGACGGAAAACTTCAATCACTCAATTAGAGAAAGGGATGTCGATGTCACTCACCCTTGACGCAAAAGCCACTGCCAAAGCTTGGATCGATGACCACCAGCAAGAACTCTCCGACTGGCATCAACATATTTGGAACCTCGCCGAACCCGCTTGGCGCGAGTATGAGTCGAGCCGCTGGTATGTAGAGCTGCTGCGTCAGTACGGATTTGAGGTCGAAGCCGGTTCGGCGGGGATGCCGACGGCGTTCGCGGCACAGTGGACCAACGGACCAGCACAAGGCGAGGAAGGTGCTGGTCCGGTCATCGCGAGCTACGCAGAGTACGACGCGGTGCCCGGTAACAACCAAGCGGCAACGACGAGCGAGTCACCTCGCGAAGGCCTCGGGAGCCACGCGCCCGGCCACACCGACCCACACTCGGTGCTTGGAATTTCTACCCTGGCGGGACTCCTCGCGACGCAGCACGCGATGCGCGAGCACAACATCCACGGCACCTTGAAATATACGGGCGAGCCCGCCGAAAAAATGCACGGATCGAAGGTCGTGCACGGCCTGCGAGGCTACTACGACGGCATCGATGCCATGGTGAGCTTCCACCCGTTCTATATGCTGCCGCTGTGCAATACCGCGCGCTGGGACACGCAGTGCGGCGCTTATTACTCGAAGGTCTACACCTTTGTGTGTGATGAGCCGGAGACATGGCAACTTAGCAATAACCCGAACTCGCCGATTCCGGCATCGCACTCGGCGGCCCGCGCACCTGGCGCGAACGTTGCGCTGATGCAGATGTACACCGCGTCGCGCGTTATGCAAGACGCCATGCTGCCGAGCTTCGGCGGCTGGAGCCTTTCGGACGCGATTCTCTCATCAGGGCAAGCGACAGCCGATAACCTGCCCGCTCGCGTCGCTCAGATTCAGTACTCCTGGCGCACGCCAGATATCGAGATGGCTGAACACGTACTGAAGGTGCTCGACCGCAACGCTGAACACGCTGCCGCGATGTCGCACTGCCGCCTCGAAGTGACTTGGGTCGCGCGCTCGCGACCGGGAATCACCAACCACGTGCTCGCACAAACGCTATATGACAACCTTGCCGAGATCGGTGCACCGCAGTATGGTGACGCGGCGATCGAAGCCGCTCAGCGCATCCAGCGCGAGCTCGGTATCGAGCCAATGTCGAAGCCGTATCTCGATGAGTGCGAAGCACTAATTACGCCGCAGGATGCGGAGGCCGCCTTGCGGGAGCATCTTGCGCCCTGGCAACGCAACTGGACGAGTGACGACTATGTTGAGATGACGCATTACGCCCCGACAGTCCGGTTCTATATTTCGCGTCCCGCGCTGAAACCGGCGGCGGAGCGAGGTGCCTATCCCGCATGGGTGATGAATGCGCTCGGGGGTATCCCAGCTGCGATCGACCCCACCATTGACGTTGCGGGCAAGACGGTAGCGACGACGTTCATTGACCTGCTGACAAAGCCCGAGATCGTCGCCGAAGCGAAACGCGAATTCGCCGAGCGGCGGAGCACTTTTGACGTTGAGCCGCTCTTACCAAGCGACTTCGAAGCGCCGATCGATCTCGCCTGGCCGGAATACATCAACAATTCCGCCCGCTCACCAGAACGACAGTGGCTGCCGTAAGCAGCTCTGATTTCAAGACAATTCGCACTAGAGCTGAGGAAACAACACAATGCGTGAAGATTACGTACAGTACGAAACCGGCAATGTCGGCCCTGCCGACGCGAGTAAAGCGCCTCGATATTCGGGCTTCGCAACCTTCGCTCGTCTCCCACAGCAAGAATTCGTTGACCGCGCCGACATTGCGGTGGTCGGTGCTCCCTTCGACTCGGGAGTGAGTTATCGTCCGGGAACTCGATTTGGTCCAGCCCACATCCGGCAGTCATCGCGGCTCCTACGTCCGTACAACCCAGCGGCGGACGTGTCACCGTTTGCCGAGGCACAGGTGGTCGACGCCGGTGACATCGCGATTAATCCGTTTGACATTTCGGATGCTGTCAAGAGTGTCGAGGAAACCGCGGACGCGCTGCGGAAAGACGGTACGCGCCTCGTAATGATTGGTGGCGACCACACCATCGCGCTGCCAAACCTCCGGAGTCTTCACAAAGACCACGGTGAAATCACTGTCATCCACTTCGATGCTCACCTCGACACTTGGGACACGTACTTCGATGCACCGATCACGCATGGGACGCCGTTCCGCCGTGCCTCCGAAGAAGGGCTCATCGATAAGGAACACAGCCTGCACGTCGGTATCCGTGGCCCGCTCTATGACCGCAGCGACCTCCGCGACGACGAGCGCCTCGGCTTTGCGATCATCTCGACCGTTGAGATCGAAAACGAAGGCGTTGAGCGCGCGATTGAACGGATGCTCCAGCGAGTGGGCGACGGACCCATCTACCTCTCGATCGACATCGACGTGCTCGACCCAGCCCACGCGCCGGGCACGGGAACGCCGGAGGCCGGCGGCATGACGAGCCGTGAGCTCCTGCGCATGATCCGGGCGCTTTCGATAAAGAACCTGGTCGGAGCAGAAGTCGTCGAAGTATCGCCTGCATACGACCACGCGGAGATCACCGGCATCGCGGCTGCGCACGTTGCCTACGAATGCATTTCGGCGATGGCAATTGGTCTTCGGGACCGCAAGTAATCACTTCCCGACGAGAGGCATACCGTGACTGACACACCACTCGTGCTCTTTGCTGAGTTCACCGATCTTGATCCGGAACCGGCTCGCGAGCTTCTGGCTGAGCGGGGCATTCGCACTGAGGAGATGCGCTTTACTGCGGCTGGCGAAGTCGAGCTGGAGCAGCGCCGCGCGATTGGCATTATTGCTGGCTATTCGACCATCAACGCCGAGTTGATTGACCAGTTTTCGGATCTCGGGATCATCGCAGCATCAAGCAACGGCACCAACATGATTGACGTTGAGCACGCAGTCTCCCGAGGAGTGTGGGTCACCAACGTCGGCCATGCGGCGACAGACGAAGTGGCAGTGCACACACTCGCCCTTGCGCTCGCACTGCTGCGTGAATTGCCAGAGATGACCCGGACGGCGGCAGCCGGTGGATGGACCGATGACTTGCCGGTGACCCCGCGGCGGGTGAGCTCGCTGACATTGGGACTCATCGGCTACGGCAGAATCGGTGCACTCGTGGCTCGATTTGCTCGGCCAATCTTTGGCCGAGTTATTGCTTATGATCCGTTCCGACCACCCGCAGATGAGTACGCAGAAGCGGTATCGCTTGCGGAAGTGCTCGAAACATCCGATGTCGTATCGCTTCACTTGCCGTTGACATCGGAAACCGAAGGCATGATCGGCGCGACGGAAATAGACCGGATGCGGGATCAAGCGATTCTGCTCAATGTGTCGCGTGGTGAGTTAGTTGATTTGGAGGCCTGTCGGAAGGCTCTGGATGACAGAAAGCTCGCGGGTGTCGGGTTCGACGTGCTCGTCGGCGAGCCTCCCGCAGCAGACGATCCGTTGCGCACGCATCCGCGCGCAATCGTGACTCCACACGCTGCTTTCCTCTCGGACGCTGCGCTTCGCAGCTATGAAATTGATCCCGCAAGTTACATTGCAGACTGGTTCACGACTGGGGAACCGAGGGCATGCGTGGTGGGGCGACCCGCTCGCTGATGAGTGAGCAAGAAGGGCCGGTGAACACAAGGTCACCGGCCCTTCATCGCTCAGCGGTTACCTACTTCGCAACCGGCAGCAGGTGCTGCGCGAAGTACTCCGAGATCTCGTCGAAGGCATCCAGCGGGAAGATGCCCGAGACATACATGTCGGGGCGAACCACCACAATGGCACCATCGCGGCTGATCTCGCGCTCGGCGTGGATGTCCCGGCCGTGGCCAGCGGCAAAGATCTGGTTCTGGTCAACCAAGCCAAATGGCACCTTGACCGGCTTGTATGCCGCGGGTACCGCGTAGGGTTCCACCTCGGTGTAGTCCTGCTGGTAGATCACCTTGGTGTCAAAGAGTGCGTCCTCATCGCCACCCGCCGGGGTGTACTTCACGCGAGGCGAGTCTTCGCTCGTCGCCCACCAGTTCGCGAAGTCCGCAGTCGGGCTGCCCTCGAGTGCGGGGGCTGCCGCGTCGGCGAAGACGTAGACGCGCCAGCGACCGTCGGCTTCGTGCAGGTGACCGAGGTGACGCCAGCGGTTGTCTGAGCGGCGGATAACCTCAGCCGACTTGAAGCGCTTGCCGACCGGGAAGCCCTTCGCGAGATCCTGGTGCTCGAGACCGGTGGTGATCATCGATTCCTTGTACTCGGTCATGAACCCGGCCGGGAACTCGAAGGTCGACACGTAGTAGCGCTGCAGCTCTTCCGGATCTTCCCACTCGTCGGCAGGCTTGGCCATCAGCGAAGACCATTCCTTATCGAAGTCGATGAGGTTCTTCGCGACGACGCGACGCTCTTCCGAGTAGGTCGACAGCAGTGACTCGGGGGAGCGACCCTCCAGTACCGAGGCGAGCTTCCAGCCGAGGTTGAAGCCGTCCTGGATCGACACGTTCATGCCCTGGCCAGCCTTCGCCGAGTGCGTGTGGCAGGCGTCGCCCATGATGAATGCGCGCGGGCTCAGCTCGCCACGCTGCTCATCCTCAAGGTCATCGAAACCGTCGGTAACGCGGTGCGCGACCTCGTAGACCGAATGCCAGGCGACCTCGCGCACATCCACCGAGTAGGGCGCGATGATCTTGTTGACCGTGTCGATCATGGTCTTGACTGAGGTCGAACGAATCTTGCCCGCATCCCCCTCATCGAGGTTGCCGAGGTCAACGTACATCCGCACGAGGTAGCCACCCTCGCGCGGAATCAGCAGAATCTGCCCGTGCTCGTGCGACTGAATCGCGCACTTGAGGTAGTAGTCGGGGAAGTCCGTGTTCGCCATGATGTCGAGTACGCCCCAGGCGTGCATCGACGCGTCACCGTGCAGCTTGTGGCCGAGAGACTTGCGCACCTGGCTGCGCGCACCGTCGCCACCGACGAGGTATTTCGCGCGTACGGTGCGCTCTTCGCCCTCACGTTCACCCGCGGTGTAGCGGATGCGTGCCTCAACCGGGTACTCGTGCTCGCGATCGATCTTCAGATCGACAAACTCGACGCCGTAGTCGGGGACGATGCGGCCCGGTGCGCGGACCGCTTCGCGCAGGAAGTAGTCGAGCACGCGCGCCTGGTTCACGTAAATGTGGGGGAACTCGCTAATGCCGGTGGCGTCGTCGGGGGCGCGGGAGGTGCGGATGATCTGTGAGGGATCCTCGGGGTCCGGTGCCCAGAACGCCATCTCGACATTGCGGTAGGACTCGTCGATGATCTCGTTCGCGAAGCCGAAGGCCTGGAAGGTTTCGACCGAGCGGGCCTGGATGCCGTCGGCCTGGCCAACCTCGAGGCGACCGTTTCGCTGCTCGATCGCGCGCACGTTGAGGTTGGGGAACTTCGCGAGCTGGGCGGTCACGGCCACTGCGGCGGGGCCGGTGCCCACGATGAGCACGTCCATCTCATCCGGGATCTCGTTCGGGCGATCAATACCGTAGCCCGCAGCGGGTTGGATGCGGGGGTCGTTCGAGACATATCCGCGGTGGTGCATCTGCATGTGAGTGACTCCTCAAAACTTCACGGGTGTACATCGTTGTATCAATTATGGTTTCGATATTTGAAACAGCGTCGTAACTATAGATACGATCGTATCGGTAAGTGGAGAGTGCTGCAAGACAAGAGTGCGCATCAAAGGTGACAATCCCTGGGGTTTGTTGCGTCCGAGCGGTATTCTTGAACGATGTCTTCGGAGGGTTGGTGCCGTCGGTACCTCGAAGACAGGGCATTCAATGCCGCGAAGGGAAGCAGTACACATGGGTTCACTGACCCGCACGATGTTTAAGTCCAAGATTCACCGCGCCACGGTGACGCACGCCGACCTGCACTATGTGGGTTCGGTCACGGTGGACCAGGACCTGCTCGATGCTGCCGATATTCTTCCCGGCGAACTCGTCTCGATTGTTGACATCACCAATGGTGCGCGCCTGGAGACCTACACGATCGCAGGGGAGCGCGGCTCCGGAGTGATCGGGATTAACGGTGCGGCAGCGCACCTCGTGAACATCGGCGACCTCGTGATTCTCATCACCTACGCGCAGATGGACGACGCGCTCGCCCGCGAGTTCCAGCCCAGCGTGGTGCACGTGGATGCGGACAATAAGATCGTGCAGCTCGGCAACGACCCGGCCGAAGCGCCCGTCGAAGGGCTCGAGCGCCCGCCACTCGCGGCCCGCGCCTAATCGGCACCCAGGCACCGAGACTCACCGACCCCTCCACCGGGGTACCCTCATCAGAATGAATACAATCGGTTGCTTTTGGGGGCGGCGCGCGGCAGTAGCAGCGCTGAACTATCGATGAACGGCGCTCGACAACTCGCTGCCTCGGTGCCGATCCGCACCGCCTCAGGCGGAGTGCAGGTTGCGATCCCGATTCTTGCGGTCGAGGTAATGGGCGACGTCGGCCTCGGCGCAATGCTCGTTGCCCTCGCGTTGCTGCCGAGCATCGTGGCGGCCCCCGCGGTCGGTGCGATCCTCGACAGCGTGAAAACGCCCCGCGTGCCGATGATCGCATCCGCGGTGGCCACCGGAGCGATCTTCGCCATTGCGGGTGGCCTGGGCATCCTCCCCACCTGGCTGATTGCCGTACTACTGGCCCTCAGCGGCCTGTTGAGTCCCTTTGGTTTCGGCGGGCTCTCGAGCTTCGTCGGCCATTCGGGGCGGGATGCGCACCGCGCCTATGCGCTCGACTCGCTCAGCTACAACATCAGTGGGGTCGCGGGGCCGGCGCTCGTGGCCGTACTCGCACCCACGGTTGGCTCGCGGGTAGCGATGTTTGTGATGGCCGCGATCGTGCTGGTTTCAGCGGTGACCTATCCGCTGATGCCGATGGCCTCGCGGAAATCTGCCACAAATGTGGGGCTGCTGAAATCCATGGCCGGCGGGGTCGTCGCGATCATGACCCAGCGCAAGCTCACCACCAACGCGTGGTCGGGTGCGCTCGCCGAACTCGGGCGCGGCATGATGCCGATCGCGGCGGTTGGGATCGCGATTGCGGCCACGGGGGATGCGGCGATGAGCGCCGTGATCGTCGCCGGCTTTGCGGTCGGCGCCCTCGTCGGGGCCCTCGTGGAGACCGCGCGAAGCTCGCCCAAATATCCCGAACGGGCAATGCTCGTTGGGTTCGGGCTCAGCGGAATTTCGATGATCCTCGCGGCGATCGATTTCGGGTTTGTTTGGACGATTGTCTTCGTGGCACTTTCCGGTGCCTTTAACGCGCCCGCAGCCGCGGCCATGTTGTTGATGCGCCGTAAAGACAGCCCACCGGAGGTGGTTGGCCAGGTCTTCACCCTGGGAGCCGCGATGCGCACCGCCGCCAGCGCAATCGGTACTGCGATTGCCGGCATGCTCGCGGGGCTCGACCCTCTCTGGGTACTCGCCCTCGGTGGGCTGGTCTGGGTGGTCGGCGCCTCGCTGATGTTCTTCTATCCTCGCGCGCCCAAGTAGCGCCCTACGCATCCAAGTAACGTCCTGCGCATCCCAGTAACGAGCGCGTGGGCAAGCGAGTGTCCGGCGCGTCCAGCCGAGCGCTCGGTCAATCGACCGGCCCACGCATCTCGATGGCGATTTGGGAAGCATCGAGATTCGCGAGGGCGCTTTCGAGCACGTCGGCCTCGAACGTGCCGTGATCGCGAGCCTTCAGCAGCGCCTTGCGTTCGGCATCGAGCTTCGCGAGGTGGTGACGCGTCATCGCATCCAATCGCTGCTCTTTCGAAGCCGTCTCGGGAAGATCCGGCTCGGGTACCGCATCCGCACTCGCTCGCATGAGCTCAAGCAAGCGCGCGCGTTCGGCCTTCGCCTCTTGCTGTGCCGCCCGATAGTCCACGTGTGGGCTGATCGCGCGCACCAGCGGGCCGATCGTGCCGCCCTGCACCAGCAGCGAGAGGAACGCGACCGCGAAAGCAATCAGAATGAGCGTGGAACGCAGCGGAGTATCGGCGGGCAGCGTCTGGGCCGCCGCGACCGTCACCGCCCCGCGCATCCCCGCCCACACCACCGTGGTCGCTTCGCGCCAACCAAGCGGTGCCTTGAGGAAGTATTCAATATCGGCGAGGCTGCGCGTGGTTTGCCGGGCATAGCGATTGAGCTGCCGATCCGAGACGACATGCCCGTTTCGCGAGAGCCGTTGCTTGGCGGCCTCACGTCCCTCGGGCGTGGTGAGGCGATCTTTCAGTCCTTCAAGCAGCGGTTGCGCGCGCATGAGCCGTCGCCGGCGGAGCGCGAGCAGGCCCAGTAGCGGCACCAAGAACAGCGCTCGCACAAGCAGCATCAGGATCAGCGCGCCAATCGCAATCAGCACGGCGATGTGCGCCCCGCCGTGATCCTCCTCCACGTGCTCAACGATCGCGGTCACCTGCAGTCCCATGGTGAGAAACACGACACCCTCGAGCACCATCTCCACGGTGTGCCAATTATGCGTATCCGAAATACGGTTCTGCGGCGCGAACACCCGTGCCGCCCGCACCCCGGTAATCAGTCCAGCGGCCACTGCCGAGACGAGGCCAGAGCCGCCCAATAGCTCGGTGGGCACCGAGGCAGCGAAAGGCACCGTGAATGAGATCACGGTATTCGCGGTCGGGTCGGTGATGCGCTTGCGGATCCAGAGGTTCAGAAGCCCCACCGCGAGGCCAATGAGCACGGCGACCAGCACCGAATAACTGAAGGTGCCGATCGTGCCCCAGAACGAGAAGGATGCGGCGGTCGCCACGATCGCGGTCCGCAAAAGTACCAGCGCGGTCGCGTCATTGAGCAGGCTCTCACCGTCGAGGATTGAGACCACGCGCTTGGAGACCGAGGTGCGCTTCACGATCGAGGTGGCCACCGCATCCGTCGGGCTCACGATCGCACCGAGGGCGACGCCCCAGGCGAAACCGAGTCCCGGCAAGACGAGCATGAAAAATATCCCGAGGATCAGAGCGCTCGCGACGACGAGGAAGACTGACAGACCGCTAATGGCCATGAATTCGCGGCGGAAATTCATGGTCGGTATCGACACCGCCGAGGAATACAGAAGCGGTGGCAGTAGCCCCTGCAACACCAGGTCGGCATCCATTTCAAAACCGTTGAAGAGTGGCAGGAAACTCGCGGCCACGCCAGCCACGACGAGTACGAGCGGGGACGCAACCCCGAATTTCGGTCCGATTAGCGTTGATCCGGCAATGACCAGCAGGCCGACCACGAAGACGACGAGCGCCTCATCCATGTTTCGTCCCCTCGTTTGAAGGAATTATTGACGGTTCCGGCGGGGAAACTCTGGATGCATCAGGCTAAGCCCGGTACTGGTCCCGGATGTCGCTGCGCCGGCTAGATGCTGATTTCGAAGTCGTCGCTATCGGAGAATTCTTTGCCCGTGGCGAGCGCGTTCTCGGTGGCCTGCAGGCGCGCAATGTCGAGGCGGGTGTTGGAGACACCCTGCTTCCAATACCCAAAGACCTGCACACGTTCGGCGGGGAGGAAGAGCACCGAGCGGCAGTGGCGACGCAGCGAGCGCATGTCTTCGCGCTCGCCGGATGCCCACACACTCGTGTGCAGCGGCACACGCTCGCGCCGGAACGCGGTCGATAGTGGCAGTGGATCATCGCTCGGAATGGCGCGAATGTGCAGTGGTTCGGTCGCGAAGGGTTCCGCCTCGGCACGGAAAAGCTCGACCTCATCGGTCGGCGCGGCAATAAATACGGTGGTTTCGGTGGCGAAGGGGGTTCGGCGCAGGATACTCAGGGCCGCGGGCAGTGCCGAAGAATCGGCGAGCAGGATGCGCGGGGCGCCGGGTGCGGGTACACGGTGTGGGCGCGGCCCGAGGATTGGGATCGAGTCGCCGGGCTGGACTGTCTCGAGCCATCGCATGGCGGGGGATTCTGCGTTGTGGCGCACGATGTCAATGGCGACCGTGCGGGTTGTCACGTCGATTTCGGCAATCGTATAGGCGCGGGATGCATTGGCTGGTGCGTTCGCCACACCCTCGAACTCGAGCGGTTGCTCGGGGTAGAAGAGCCGCACGGCAACATTCGGCACTCGCCACGCCTCAAGCGGATCGCTACCCGAGAGCTTCCCGGTGACTCGCACGAGTGCGTTCGCGCGGTTGATCACGGATTCAATAACAATGTGGCGTTCCTCAAGATCCCGCTGGTGGTCGGGATGGTTGAGGACCGCGAGTAACCGACGCACAGCGGTCGGCGTGAGGTTGAGTTCCTCGGTCATGCGGAGCTCCAGGATGAACGATCAGGCTCAGGTAAGGCTAGCCTAAATGTGGAATTCTGGTGCGACCGGCACGCACTTTTGGATGCGCCGGGCTCACGTCGGTGCGCGCGTATGAGTGTCGGGTATGGGGTGTGGTGCGCTGGATGCGGGTCTGCGGGTCTGGGGGCTCCGAGTCTATGACGTCAGCAGCGCGGAGATCGCGGCGATGCGCATGTCCACCAGGCGCTCGAACATCGTGTCACTGTCGGGGGTCGGGAGTGTGGCCGCCTCGCGAGAGTGCGGAGCCGCCACGTCAGGGAGTGCCTCGAGCCAGATCCTTGGCACCGGCTGGGTGATTGCCTCGCGAACCGGCGCCGGGCTCGAGTCATAGCGGTAGTCGATCATCAACGTGAAGCTAAAGAGGTCGAGCAGGAAGCTGTTTCTTGCGGTGATGGCCTGCTCGAGGGTGAGCCCGAGGTCGACGAAAAACTGCAGCGTGTGCTCGGCTAGCAGGATGCGGCTCGGGTCGATTTCACCTGGCGTCACGGTCTCGTCGAGGGAGATGAGCGTGGCGCGCGGAAAGCGTCGGTAGGCTTCGCGGCCCTCGCGGTACGCGGTGCGGAGTGAGTCTTTCCAGTTGGTGGCATCGAGCTGCGGCGCCGGGATGGACTGCATGATCAGTGCGGCCACCCCGTCGACCACATCCTGCCTGCTGTCCACGTGGTTGTAGAGCGCTTTCGGGCTGACCTCGAAGTCTCGCGCGAGGCGGTTCATGGTCAGTGCCGGAAATCCTTCGGCGCCCGCGATCTCGAGGCCACGCTGCAAAATTGCCTCGAGGGTGAGGACGGCACCCTCGCTTCGCCGCGGTCGCCCGCGGCCCCTCGGCGCAGAGTTTGCGTTCTCGCTCATGCCTAGGAGTGTACGGCCCCTTCACTATAAATCCATAGCTATTGATTAAGTGACAGTCCGTGGCTAGATTCACTCAGGTGAGCCTTACTTCGCAGCAAACCCGCTCGATTTCCCTCGGAGCCGCGGTGCGCAACCACCGTCCGGCGCTGATCCTTTCCGCGGTCTTTTCGGCAATCGCGGCCGCCTGCTCCCTTGCGCCCTTCTTCGCGGTCTACGCGGTGACGGTGGCGCTGTTTATTGCGGAAGATGCATCCACCATCGCGATGATCGTGGGGCTGGCAGCCGCCGCACTCGTGCTGCGCGCCGTCGCGAGCGCGATATCTAGCCATGTCGGGCACGTTGCCGCCTATCGCATCCTGGAAGAGCTGCGACTCGGTATCGGCCAGAATCTGCAACACCTGCCGCTCGGGGCTGTGCAGGCCCGTTCGAGTGGGGAGATGAAGAAAATCCTGCACGATGACATCGAGCAGCTCGAAGAGGTGCTCGCCCACGGCATCCCGGACGGTGCTGCCGCGGTGTCCATGCCGATCGTGACGATATTGGCAATGTTCATTGTCGACTGGCGACTCGCGCTCTTGGCGCTCGGGGCGCTCGTACTGCTTGTCGTGGTCTCGGGGATTGGCATGACGCTCGCACAGAAGAACAATCGGGCGCTTGCCGAGCATTCGCTCGTGCTGAACCGAGCGGTGATGGGGTATCTGCACGGCATTCGGGTGATTCGTGCGTACCTGCGCGCCGATGCTGGCTTCGACCGGGCGAAGGATGCGGTGGTCACCGGCGCCGAGCTGCAAGACGCTGCGACCTCGGGCCCGCTGCGCTGGCTGGTTGCGGGGATGGGCGCGGCGATGGGGCTCGCGGTGCTCGTCGTTGTGCTCGCGGCCATCGGTGAGCTCCCCGGTCTGGCGCTGGATTCGGGCACAGTCTGGGGCATCACGGCACTCCTCGGCGCCGCACTGCTCGCGCGCGTGCTCGCGACGGCGTGGTCGAACCAACTCGTGTGGCACCTCGCCGCGCAATCGAAAGCTGACCTGCAGCTATCGATCCTCGATCGGCTCCGTCGCGTACCGCTCGGATTCTTCCAACGCTTTGATGCGGGCCGCGCGGGTGCGACGGTGACCAGTGACATCCCCATGCTCGATTTTTAGAAACATCCCACAGCAGATCGTCGGTTCCCTCATCCAACCCTTCTACGCGAGCATCATCCTGTTCATCATCGACTGGCGGCTCGCACTCGCGGCCATAATCGGGGTCCCGTTGTTTTGGGCCATCACGATCTGGACCGACCGGATCTACCAGCGCGTCTTTGCCGATCTTCACCGCGCTCGCAGCGAAGCCACGGCCGTGATGCTGCAACAGGCACGCGGCGCTGCCGTACTACGCGGAAACCCAGACTCCAAGGTCGCGCGCCGATACGACACCGCCATGCGCGGTCTTGCCGCAGCCAGTATCGCGATGTCTGTGAAGGGGACCCCAGCATCCGCCATCGGCGCGATCGTGGTGGAATCCGGGCAGGTGCTGCTGATTGCCGTTGGCGCAGCCCTCTATCTGGGCGGCAGCGTCAGCGCCGCGACACTGCTGATCTTCCTCTTCCTGTCCCTGACCTTCTACCAGCCAATCCAGGAGCTGAGCGGGCTCGCGGGCTACCGCCTGAATCAGCAGCAGATCGCCGCGAAAATTGGCGAAGTGTGGGACGCGCAGACGCTCAGCGAACCCGCACAGCCAGCCTCGCCGAGCGGCACCACAATCGAATTCGATCAGGTCCGCTTCGGCTGCGGCGAAGAAACGACCCTGCACGAGGTGTCGTTCCGTGCACAGGCCGGCGAACTCACGGCGCTCGTGGGGAAATCGGGTGCCGGAAAGACCATCATCGCGAGCCTCGTTGCGCGACTGTGGGATGTGGACTCCGGGGCGATCCGGATTGACGGCGCCGACGTGCGCGACCTCGGCAGCGCATCCGTCACCTCCCTCGTAACCGCCGTCTTTCAGGACGTGTACCTCTTCGACGACACGGTCCGTGCGAACCTCGCGCTCGGTCGCCCCGATGCCACCGATGCGGAAATTTGGGATGCGCTTGTCGCGGCGCAGTGCGATGACGTGGTGGCAGCGCTCCCGGAGGGGCTCGACACAGTGCTCACCGAGGGCGGCAGCGACCTCTCCGGCGGACAGCGGCAGCGACTATCGATCGCCCGAGCGCTCCTGAAGAACTCACCGATTCTGATTCTGGACGAAGCGGTTGCCGCCGTTGACCCGGGAACTGAGGATCGCATCCAAGCCGCCCTCTCGACCCTCCTTGCGGGGCGCACCGTGATCGTGATCGCGCACCGCCTGAGCGCCATCGCGAATGCCGATCGCATTGTCGTCGTCGACCGCGGCACCGTCGTCGGCTCCGGCGGGCACGACTCTCTGCTGCTGACCTGTGACGAATATCGCGTGCTTGCGGCCGTGCAGGGGCTCGAGCCCAATCAAAACCGCAGCAACAACGCCTTTGAGAAAGTAGACCAGCGATGACCGAATCCACTGCCGCAGCCACGCCCGTGGACCTCCCTGCCACGGCACACACTCCCGAACCCGGGCGAGCCCGTCGACTCGCGCTCGTTGCGGCGCTCTATTGCACGCAGAACCTCAGCCTCGGCTTCTACACCTATGCCTTCCTGACGATTGCGCAGGCCCGCGGGGTCGCGCTCGCGAGTATCGGTGCGGCTGCTGGTGTCGCGATGATCCTGACCCTGAAATTTCTGTGGGCGCCGCTGATTGACCGCTTCGGTTCCCGCAAACTCGGCCACTATCGGGGAGGGTTGATCGTGACGCAGAGGTTGCTCGGGCTCGGCATCGCCGCGCTTGCGCTCCTCGACCCAGCCGCAGACTTCGGGGTGATGCTCAGGATGTTCGCGGTGCTGTTCTTCCTCGCCGGCACGCAGGACATCGCCGCGGATGCGGCCGCCACTCGACTCCTCCGCCCCGAGGAGCGAGGTCTTGGCAACGGCTTCCAATCGGCAGGATCCTGCGTGGCCCAGGTAGTGGGCGGTGGTCTCGTGCTGGTCGTGTATGGCTTCGCGGGGTGGCAGGCCGCCGCGCTGATGCTCGCCGTGTTTAGCCTCTTGCCACTGCCGCTCATCCTCGCTTGGCGAGAGTCGGCAACCACACAGTCGCAACCTGTGCCGCACATTACCCTGCGCTCGACTCTGGCCTTCTTCGCGCGCCCGGCGGTGCGGTTGTGGTGCTTCGTGCTGCTGCCCGCGTACACGGTGGGATTCACGATCGCCTACACGGTCGGCTTCACGATCGTGTTCACCATTTCGATGGACCTCACCCGTCCCGAAAGTGCGGGCACGGACTTCACCTTCTTCACTACGGTCACTTCGATTCTGATGGTGATCGCGGCCGGGCTTGGCCTCGTCACGGCGGATGCATTCGGTTTCGTTGCCGTGGTCTTGGTCGCAGGAGTGCTTGCTCTCGTGGGTCTTGTGATCACCGTGCTACGGATCGGCCGGGTGCTGGCCGCTCCCGCGCGAGCACAGAACCTCCAGAATTCAGCCCAAGTAACCGAGTAGCGCCATCATCCCGAGCGTCGACCCCATCACGAGCATGGACAGAATTGCGCCGAGTAATAGCGGCCGAAAACCGGTGCTGCGGATTGCCTTGAGATCGGTGGAAAGCCCGATACCGGCGAGCGCCATCGCAACCAGGAAGACACTGACATGGCCCAGCGCATCCTGCACGACCGGCGAGATGACGCCGGTTGAGGTGACGGCCGCGACGAGCAAGAAACCGACGAGGAACCAGGGGATGAGTTTGATAGCTCGGCCGAAGGTGAGTCGCTCGGAACCTGCGGTACGACGAGCTTCCACGACCGCGAGGGTGAGGCTCACCGGCACGATCATCAGCGTGCGCACGAGCTTCACCGTCACAGCGAACCCGAGCGCGGCGGTGCTGAACACGCTCGTGGATGCGACCACGGAGCTCGTGTCATTCACCGCTGTGCCCGCAAAAAGGCCGAAGGCGTGTGGTGACATTCCGAGGGCATGGCCGATGAATGGGAAGGCCAGCACCGCGAGGATATTAAAGAGGAACACCGTCGAGATCGCGTAGGACACGTCGGAATTGCGCGCGTGAATGACGGGTGAGACTGCCGCGATCGCGGAGGCCCCGCAGATACCGGTACCCACGCCGATCAGCGTGCGAATATCGCGCTCAATTTTTAGTGCTCGCCCGATGAAATACGCGGCGGTAAGGCACACCGCGAGTGAAGTCAGCATGACCGGCAGCGATTCTGTGCCGACCGTGAGGATGCTCGCGAGCGAGAGCTGCGACCCCAGAAGCACGACCGCGAGCTGCAGCACGGTCTTGCTCGAAAAGCGGATGCCCGGAGTGGCCCAGCGGGGTAGCGACCTGGTGAGGCTGATCAGGATACCGATCAACACCGCAGGAATCGCAGAACCGAGTACCGGCACAAGTGTGCCGATCACCGTGGCGGCTGCCGCAATAGTTGCGCAGATTAGCAGGCCCGGAACCCAGCGCGCCGCGCGGACGAAGCCTCGGTTATAGGGCTTCCGTGATATGCGGACGAAGGCGCGGTCAATGGACTTCTGCGGTGCGCGGACAACGCAGAGATCATGGGGTTTGCGTGTTGCGCGGGTTGTGGCGGTCCTGTCTTGCATGTTGGCAAGTCTGCGCCGGTCCGAAACTGGCCGGTAGAGAGCAATTTATTGCATGGCTACAAACACAGGTTGTAGCCTCTGCCACGGTTTTGGCTGACACCGCCCGAGTGGAGGCCGGAGCGTATGTCAGAAAAGTGCACGCTACGCGCGACACGCCTACGACACGCCGCGGGAAGTCTCCGCCCGTGCACTTTTCCGACGCGGTCCGATGGCACTGGTTCGCGTCCACCTTTTCTTGACAGGGGTCGGTGGGCAGGGTTTCCCGTGCACATTGCTGGCGGGTGGTGGGTCAGGCGCCGAGGGCTTGTCGGAGTCGGGTGAGTCCTTCGTGGAGCGCACTTTCGCTGAGGTGCGCGTAGCCGATCACAATGCTGCTGGCGCTGGGTGTGGGTGTGGATGTCCCGGTGCCGGTAGCTGTGGCGATGGGGGCGCCGGTGGCAGCAGCTGGGGCAGCTGTGTCGGCGGCAGCGGTAGCGCCGGAGGCCGATTCGGATGCGGGGCCCGCCGCATCCGGGCTGCGCCAGTAGTCGGCGCCGGGCGAGACCAATACTCCCGCAGCCTCACAAGCCGCAAGCAGTTCAGCCTCGGGTCGATCGCTGCGCACAACGGCATGCAGGCCCCCGTCCATCGGCGCCACGGTGACCCCTTCGAGATCTCCGATTGCTTCAAGAACGAGACCGCGGCGTTGCCGATAGGTCCGACGCATCCTGGCTGTGTGCCGACGCAGCTCACCCGACTCGAGGTACTCCGCAAATGCGTGCTGCACGACGGCGGACACTGGTGTTCCCAAGTCACGCCGCGTCGCCAGGAGTCGTTCGCGAATACGATCCGGAACGCACAGCATCCCGATGCCCAAGGCTGGCGCCACGGTTGTCGAGAAGGTGCCGAGCAATGCGACATGCCCCTCGGTCGGCTCATCGAGCGCGGTGAGTGTAGGCAGTGGCTGCCCCACGTAGCGCAGCTCGGAGTCGTAGTCATCCTCGACGATAAAGGCTTCCTCTCGCCTCGCCCACTCGAGGAACTCGAGCCTTCGGTCAATCGGCAGGGAACCACCAAGCGGATACTGGTGACTCGGGGTCACAATCGCCAGGTCCGGTCGATTGGCGCCAGTGGGCAGGAGGTCGGTGCGCAGCCCTTCGCGGTCGACTTCGAGCGGCACGAGCGTGCATCCGAGGCGCGTGGCCGTGCGACGCAGGGACGGGTATCCCGGCGACTCGACTCCCACACGAATCTTCCTTGATCCACCAAGTTCCGAGGCCAGCGTCTCGATGATGAGCGCCAGGCCCTCGCGGCCACCGGCGGTAACGAGAAAGTGCGCCGGATCACGGGCCAGCCCGCGCATCCGCCGAAAATGGTCCGCGACATTCGCGAGGAATTTGGGGTCCCCCTCGGGTGGCAGCGACGTGAGTTCCGCATCCGCGGCGTTGCGCCACGCGCGCCGCCAAGCGGGGGTGTGCAGCCAGTCGGTTGCTGGGCGCCCCGGCAACATGTCGACCGGCGAGGGTGGATGCTGGTCTCGCCGCGGATCCGTATCTCGCGCCCGCGGGCGGAGTGTGTCGGGGCGCTGATGAGCGGAAAGTTTCGGTGCGGATGTGTCGCGGATCGCAGGTGCATCGGGACCGTGCCGTCGGGTGCTGGCGTTGGTGGATGCAGGGGAGGGCTGCGCACTCGTCGTCGAGGTAGAAATTGGCAGGGATTCACCCGCGGGATCGAAACGGATGACTCCTCGGCTTGGTTCTGAGCCGAAGTTCGAGCCAGCGGAAGAGCCGGGGCTAGCGCCTGAGCCTGTGCTGGGGCCAGAACCGGCCCGACCGCCTGGCCCGCCGGTGCCAGCCTGATCACCCCGCCCCGACGCATCCGGCCGCAGCGGGTGCGTCTGCCGTAGCCGCGAGTTGATCCGCGTTGCCGAGCCGCGCTCGCCAGACAGATATCCCTCCGCAGTGAGCTGTTCGTACGCAGAAACCACGGTGCCGCGGGACACCCCGAGCCGAGCGGCCCACGCTCGAGTCGAGGGAAGTTCATCCCCCGGCAGCAGCGCGCCGTCGTCGATGAGCTGTCGAACCGCGCGCGCAAGCTGCAATGGAAGCGAAAGGTGACTTGCCCGATCGAGTTCGATCGGGACCTCGGGAATGGAAGTGGACCGCACGCATCCAGTCTGGCACAAGTGGTCTATCAAAGTGGTTCAAAAGTGGCACTAGGAATAGTCCAATTTGCGGTCCAGGATGGTCGGCATGACCAATAACGAATCTTCAGCTCAGTCCGCCGCAACCTCGCAGACGGGCACCCCTCTCGTCAAGACTGGCCTCGCCGACATGCTCAAGGGCGGCGTAATCATGGACGTCGTCACCCCCGAACAGGCGCGCATCGCCGAAGATGCTGGCGCAGTGGCGGTGATGGCGCTTGAGCGCGTCCCCGCGGATATTCGTGCGCAGGGCGGCGTGGCTCGCATGAGCGACCCGGACCTGATCGATGGCATCATTGAGACCGTCTCGATTCCGGTAATGGCGAAGGCGCGCATTGGTCACTTCGTCGAGGCACAGATTTTGCAGGAACTCGGCGTGGACTACATCGACGAGTCCGAGGTGCTCAGCCCAGCTGACTA
This sequence comes from Gulosibacter chungangensis, assembly GCF_008831155.1. Lineage (GTDB taxonomy): Bacteria > Actinomycetota > Actinomycetes > Actinomycetales > Microbacteriaceae > Gulosibacter > Gulosibacter chungangensis. The sequence goes on from NZ_WBKB01000005.1 coordinate 53,022, forward strand.
CGTGAACCACATCGACAAGCACAGCTTCAAGGTGCCGTTTGTCTGCGGCGCAACGAACCTCGGTGAGGCGCTGCGTCGCATCACCGAAGGTGCCGCGATGATCCGCTCGAAGGGTGAAGCCGGTACCGGTGATGTCTCGGAGGCGATGAAGCACATCCGCACCATTCGCGGCGAAATCGCCCGTCTGCAGGCGCTCTACGCCGTCGAGCCGGACGCACTGTACGTTGCTGCAAAGGACCTCCAGGCGCCCTACGGCCTCGTCAAGCAGGTTGCCGAAACCGGTGAACTGCCGGTCGTGATGTTCGTTGCCGGTGGTGTCGCGACCCCCGCCGATGCAGCAATGATGATGCAGCTCGGCGCCGACGGTGTTTTCGTGGGCTCCGGCATCTTCAAGTCTGGTGACCCCGCCAAGCGCGCCGCCGCGATCGTCCGCGCCACCGCGCAGTACAACGACCCCGCCGCCATCGCCGACGCCTCGCGCGGCCTCGGTGAGGCAATGGTCGGCATCAACGTGGCTGACCTGCCTGCCCCGCACCGCCTCGCCGAGCGCGGATGGTAATCGCCGACCACAGCACTGGCGTGACGATGAACGAGAAAGGGGCGCCCGGCCTCCTCACCGGCGCGCCCCGAATCGGGATTCTCGGGCTGCAGGGTGGCGTGCGCGAGCACGCCACCCTGGTCGAGTCGCTCGACGCGCAGCCGGTGCAGATCCGTAAGCCCGCCGACCTGCTTGGCCCGGACGGGGCCCGGGTGGATGCGCTGATTCTGCCCGGTGGGGAATCCTCGGTGATCGACCGGCTGGCTCGCATGTTCGGGTTGGATGTGCCGCTCAAGGAACTCATTGGCCAAGGGCTTCCGACTCTCGGAACCTGCGCCGGACTCATCCTGCTCGCGAAAAACATTGAGAATCCCGCGCCTGGGCAGCAGTCGCTCGGAGTGCTTGATATCACCGTGAACCGAAATGCCTTCGGTCCGCAGGTCGAATCGGCCGAGGCTGACCTCGCGACCGAATGGGGTGCGATTCGCGCGGCGTTCATTCGTGCCCCGCAGATCGTCTCGGTCGACGGTGTGGATGCGCGGGTCATGGCTCGTTTCGGCGACGCGATCGTCGGGGTCGAACAGGGCAATGTCCTCGGCGTCTCATTCCATCCGGAACTCACAGGTGACACCGTGCTGCACCGGCGGCTCCTCGAATTGGTGGGGTAGGAGCGACTACGCGGCGGTAGTCGCCTCGCCGCGGGAGCACATCCAGAGGCGATATTGCTGCAGCATCTGCCAGGCGAGTATCAAGCTCAAAGCCGCGATAAGCCGCGGCGCGATATTGCGGAAGAAGACGAAGATGGATTCGAAGGCGAACGCGCCGACGAACTCCAAACCGCTCATTTCCCACAAGCCTGGCGTGCGATACCAATCTTCCGGTGGGACGCCCATCGCACCGGAGTAGATAAAGACGAACGTCGCGATGGCGAACACCAACAGTGCGGATGCCCGACCCGTGAGAGTTCGTCGGTAGCGCTGTGCTTTCGAGGCTTCGTCGGAAAATATCTCGAGGCTGGCGGACGGTTCAACCGCGGCGAAATACTGGGCGCCACTGTTCCGGCTGCCCGCCAAATGGCGCCAGCCGGAATCGGCAAAGAGGGTTACATAGTCGGTGAAGTCTTCGGCTCGCATTTCGGGTTGGTAGTCCACACGGATGCGGGCAGCGGCTTCCAGGGAAGCCGGGTTGATCTTCTCGAAGTGGTAGAAGATGCCAACCCGCGTGAGTAGGTTGCCCTCGCACGCCATCCGGTTTAGCCAGGCTTCCTCGCGGTCGAAATTGATGAATGAGCGGAACTTTTTCATGATGCGTCTCCCGTCTGGGTTGCGTTCGTGAAGGCATTGATGAGGTGCGCCATCCGTTGGGTGTCTGCCGAGAGCGCCTCGAATCCGCTCTTGGTAATTCGGTAGACCTTGCGTCGGGCATCCTCGCTCGGTGCTCGCTCAATGAGTCCCTGCTTGAGGAGATTGTCGAGCGCACCGTAGAGCGTGCCCGGTGCCATGCGCACCTGGCCGAGGCTTGCCTCTTCGACGCGGGACATGATCAGGTACCCGTGTGCCGGTTGCAGCAGTGCGAGCAGCACGTAGTAGGTCGTTTCGGTAAGGGGAAGGAGTGGGTGTCGCTTCATGGGGCACCTCCTTTTGTATCGGCCAACTGAATATGTAGTTCAACTGAATAGCCTGACGATAGTCAGTGCAACTGGATAGACCACGTTATTGGCTTAAACTCAGAATCTCTGAGACTGCAACACCCTCCATTGCCGATCCGAAGGACTTCGCAGTGCTGCTAATCCGCCCCGCCCGGGCATCCGATGCCGAGGTTGTGCTTAAGATCTTGACTGACTCGTTCACCCCGTACCTCGAGCGAATGGACCGCAAGCCCGCCCCGATGCTCGCGGACTATGCGTCCCATATCGCCGCGGGCGAGGTATGGGTCGCTGAGGCTGAAAGTCAGGTACTCGGGATGCTGGGGCTGATTCCCGAGGCGGATCACCTGCTGCTTGATGTGGTGGCAGTATCGCCGACTGTCCAGGGCCAGGGAAACGGCAAGCTGCTCCTCAAGTTCACTGATGAACATGCCCGGGCACTTGGGCTCGACGAAGTGCGGCTGTTCACCAACGAAGTGATGACTGAGAACCTCACGTACTATCCACGACACGGATTCGTCGAGACACATCGCGCGGTTGATGGTGAACACCGTCGGGACTTTTTCAGCAAGCGTTTGTGATGCCTCGGCTACGTTGCCTCGGGCGGATGCGAAGCTGGCAGTTTCGCAGTTGCAGAACTGCTGCGGGCAACGCGGTATTTCGCGCTTTGATCGGGTATAATTTCGAAGCAGCCGATGAATTGAGTCGGTTTTCCGCGCAACATATAAGCGCTTCGATGAAGGGGCCGAAATGTCCGTCGAATCCTCGACTGTAACCACCAAGAGCATCCGCACCGCGCTGGGAATCGGCGGCTTGCTGGCACTCATCCTCGGTATTCTGATCCTCGTTTGGCCGGGCAAAACCGCGATGGTGGTCGCCGCGATGATCGCGGTCTACGCAATCATCACCGGTATCGCCTATGTGGTCATCTCTTTCCGGGCGAAATCCAAGGGCGGCTTCGCGCGGGTTGGACATTTCCTCCTCGGACTCCTATTTCTCGTCGCGGGTATCTTCGCCTTCGTGAACCTCGGCGCCACCACGGTGTGGCTCGCGGCGATGCTCGGGATCATGGTCGGCATTATGTGGATCGTTGAAGGGGTAGTGGCGCTATCCACCCTCTCCGACGCGCCTTCCAAAGTGGTGACCGCCATATTCGCGGTGTTGAGCATCATCGCCGGTCTCATGCTGGTGTTCTCGCCGTACTACATCGTCGCCCTGTGGTGGATGCTCGGGATCTCGTTCGTGGTCCTCGGCATTCTGCAGATCTTCCGAGCCCTAAGATTCGGCCGCAGTCGCTAGTCGCTGCTAGTGGCTGCTAGTTCCGCAACCGCCCCCTCAACTCGCTCGTCACTGGATGCTGTGCCGACGGTGTTTTTCAGCATCCATCGACGAGTTAAGCGGGTGGTGTGGGGTGGATGCGGTGCGCGGGGCTCCGCTGCCCGGCGGCTTAACGCAAATCGGTCACTCGTTGTAGAACGAGTGACCGATTTGCTGAGTGCGTCGCCGTCGGTGTTGAAGCGACAGCGCTAGCGGTTACTTGCCGATCTTCACCGCGGCGCCGTTCTGGGCAGCCGACTGCGCGACCGCGTCGAGGAGCTGCATGTTCCGCAGACCGTAAGCGAGGCTCGGCACGCGGGGGAGCGACTCCGACTCGGGGATACCGGCGACCTCTTCGAGGAACGCGCGTGCCTGGTAGACAAAACCGTCGTTCTGGCCGATGCCGACACCCGGTGCATCCATCGCGAGGCCGTCCTTCCAGTACGGGTGGCTCGGGCCGAGGATCACGGTGCGGAAACCGGCGTTCGCGAGATCGTCGTCGGCGAGGAAGACCGAGATTTCGCTGGGACGCTCGAAGTCATACTTCAGCGAGCCCTTCTCACCGTAGACCTCGAAGGACAGACCGTTCGGGTGACCAAGCGCGACGCGCGAGGCCTCGAAGGTGCCCGCGGTGCCGTTGGCGAACTGAACGCTGAAGGCGGCATAGTCGTCGTTCTCAACCGGCTCGCGCTCCTCCGACACCGCGCCGCGCTCGTGGCCGACGACGTTGCCGATGGGCTTCGGGCGGCTCTTAATGACGGTCGTCAGGGTGCCTCCGGAGACGCTTTCGACCTCGCCACCGAGCGCCTCGATGATGTAGGAGAGGTGGCTGGCGACGTCAGCGAGGGCGCCCGAGCCTGCCGGCCCCTTGTAGCGCCACACCATCGGTGCCTGCGGGTCTGCGGCGTACTCGGTGTGATAGCGACCGGATACGTGATAGATCTGGCCGAGACGCCCCGACTCAATGAGCTGCTTGGCGTAGGCGATACCGGGCTGGCGGAGGTAGGTCAGACCGACGCGTGCAATGGTGTCGGCGTTGTTAGCCGCGGCAACCATGGCCTCGGCGTCCTCGAGGGTGTCCGAGAGTGGCTTTTCGCACAGCACGTGCTTGCCAGCGGCGAGCAGACCCTCAACGATTTCGCGGTGCAAGCGGTTCGCGACGACGACACTCACGACGTCGATGTCCTCGGCCTCGGCGAGTGCCTGCCAGGTGGTGTCGTGGCGCTCAAAGCCGTAGCGCTTTGCGGTGGCTTCGGCGAGCGGTTCGTAGACATCAGCAATCGACACGAGACGAATCTCGGGAAGGGTGCTGTCGAAAACGGCGGATGCGGAGCGGTACGCGGCAGCGTGGGCCTTACCGGCCATGCCGGCGCCGATGACTGCGACTCCGATGCTCTTCGTGCTCATTGTGTCCTCCTAGACAGGTATTACCGGGGCCTAAACACGGCTCCGTTGCGGTGATGAGGTCGGATGGAATCGCGCCCCAATGCAGTCTAGCGTAGAGATGTAAATATGTCATGTCAAATGAAAGTTTTGGGCCCTTCCCCCGCATATTTACGGGGAAGGAGGCGATATGACAAATGTCGAAAAATGGGGTTTGGCTCAGGTGTGCGGATTGGAACGGTCCACCCTCAGTCACTCGTAAGGGATGCTTTTCGCATTACTCAGAGATGTACGAAGAAAGCTCTCGTACGCTGGCCGGGCGTCACAAATTTGCCGGGACCACATCTGGAGGTGCGAGCGTGGAATCTGATGCCAAAAACCCGACCGAAGGTAATGGGCGTGAAAAGCCACGGCGACGCAAGTGGTCAAGGCCGCGCGAAGGCCTCGGTGTCAGCCGCATCCAACACCACTTCGCCGACCCACTGAAGGCAGACGGCGGCAACCCCTCCTACGTCGAATGGCTGCGCAAACAATCGATGCTCGGCGATGCGAGCGTCATCGGCCGGGGTCTCGCCGGCCGCTCGAGCATGTGGCGGAACACCTACGCGATGCCCGACCCGCGTCGGGCGCTCGCGGCCGCATCCGTGTGGTTCACGACCTACCCCGCGGCCTTCATTACCCGCGAGAATGAATCTTTCCTCGCATCCATCGCCGACGAAGCCCTCTGGCAGGCCTTCGAGAAAATCGGGATTGGAGCGATTCACACCGGTCCCACCAAGCGTGCCGGCGGCATCGTCGGCTGGCAGTTCTCCCCGAGCGTGGACGGGCAATTCGACCGCATTAGTACGCGCATCGACGGCCAGTTCGGGAACGAAGCCGAATTTCAGCAGCTCGCCGATGTGGCCGAGCAATTCGGTGGCATCATCATCGACGATATCGTGCCCGGTCACACCGGAAAAGGCGCGGACTTCCGCCTCGCCGAAATCGCGTATAAGGACTATCCGGGGATCTACCACATGGTCGAGATTCCCGAAGAAGACTGGGATCTACTGCCGGAAGTTCCAGAAGGCGGCGACTCGGTGAACCTCAGCCCCGAAGCCGAGGTGCTGCTCACACAAAAGGGGCACATCATTGGCTCGCTGCAGCGGGTGATCTTCTATGAGCCGGGCGTGAAGGAGACCAACTGGAGCGCCACCCGCCCGGTCCTCGGTGTTGATGGCAAGGTCCGCCGCTGGGTCTACCTGCACTATTTCAAGGAGGGCCAGCCCACGCTGAACTGGCTCGACCCGACCTACTCGGCAATGCGGCTCGTCACCGGGGACGCGCTGCACTCGCTCGGCGATCTCGGGGCGAGTGCGCTGCGGCTCGACGCGAACGGGTTCCTCGCTGCCGAGCGCGGGCCGGATGGGCAACCTGCCTGGTCGGAAGGCCACCCGCTTTCGCACGCGGCGAACCAGTTCATCGCCAGCATGATCCGCAAGGTCGGTGGCTTCTCCTTCCAAGAGCTCAACCTCACGGTGGAAGATATTCGGGATGCGGGAATGGCCGGGGCAGACCTGTCTTACGACTTCATTACCCGGCCCGGCTACCAACACGCACTCCTCACCGGCGACACCGAATTCCTGCGCCTAACCCTGCGCACCTCACTCGAGTCGGGCATCCAACCCGTGAGCCTCATCCACGGCCTGCAAAACCACGACGAACTCACCTACGAACTCGTGCACTGGGAATCGCGGCACATGCATGACGAATACGAGTTCCGCGGCGAGGTTGTCACCGGGGCGCACCTGGCGAAAACCATTCGCAGGGAACTTCAAGAGGCGCTGCTCGGTCGCGATATCGACTTCAACCTCGTGTTCACCACCAACGGCATTGCCTGCACGATGGCCACCGTGGCCGCGGCCTCGCTCGGCGTGACTCGCCTCGAGCAGATTCAGGGTGAGGTGACGGATGCGGTCCGTCGCGCGCACCTGCTGCTCGCGGCCTATAACGCCTGGCAACCGGGCGCATTCGCGCTGTCGGCCTGGGATATGGTCGGCGCGCTGACCGTCCCGCAGGATGCCGTGGCCGAGTTAATCGCGGACGGTGACACTCGCTGGATCGAACGCGGGGGAGTGGACCTCATGGGCGTCAACTCGGAAGCGACCCACTCGCCGGCGGGGCTCCCGAAGGCGCCGTCGCTGTACGGGGCACTTCCCGAGCAACTCGATGATGAGGAATCCTTCGCTAGGAAGCTCAGTGAGCTGATCCGACTTCGGGATCGCTATCGCATCCCGTTTGCGACGCAGCTTGATGTGCCGAATGTGTCCGACCCGGCCCTGCTGGTGCTCGTGCACCGCCTCGATGACGGCGACCCGACGGCCACCGAAGCGCCCCTGCAGATCACGGTGTTGAACTTCGCGAACAGGCCCGTGGTCGGCACGATTCGCTCGGAACATTTGCCGCCCCGTCGGCTCGTGTCGAGCGCGGTCACCAAGGAGACCATCGGGCGAGTGGATGACCTGCAGAGCTTCCCCGTGAGCCTCGCGCCCCACGAATATCAGTTCTTCCTGGTCGGCAATGAGGACGTCCCCACCCAGGCGATTCCGATCGTGCCCTTGGACGCCGCCTGAGCCTCGCATCTCGCCCGCCTGGGCCATGTATCCCGCCCGCTTAAGCCGTGCATCCCACCCGCCTGAGCCACACATCCCGTCGCCTGAGCCACACATCCCGTCGCCTGAGCCTGTCGAAGGCAGCGTAATTATTACGTCCGATTGTGGTTTATGACGTTATGAGGCGCCCGGTCTTACGTTCCGAGCGGATGCACGCCAGACTTGCCGGGTACTGATCGAGGTCCGACGTCCGCCGGGCCGGGAACGGACGGAGCTAAACCCCCATGGCAAAACGCATCATCCTGAACGCCTTCGACATGACCTGTGTCTCGCACCAGTCTTCAGGAACGTGGCGTCACCCGGAAAGCCAGGCGCACCGCTACAAGGACCTCGAATACTGGACCGAGCTCGCGAAGACTCTCGAGCGCGGCAAATTCGACTCCATCTTCATTGCGGATGTGCTCGGTACCTACGATGTCTACCGCGGCACGGTTGCCTCGGCGCTGCGCGATGCTGACCAGACCCCGGTGAACGATCCGTTCTTCCAGGTTCCCGCGATGGCGGCCGTCACCAAGCACCTTGGCTTCGGTGTCACCTCGGCGACTACCTACGATCAGCCCTTCTATCTCGCACGCAAGTTCGCGACCCTTGACCACCTCACGAAGGGCCGAGTGGCCTGGAACGTGGTGTCCTCGTACCTCAACAGTGCCGCTGTGAACATGGGGTACGACAAGCAGCTCGCACACGGTGACCGTTACGAGATCGCGGATGAGTTCATCGATGTGACCTACAAGCTCTGGGAAGGTTCGTGGGAGGACGACGCGGTCGTCTTCGACAAGGAGCGGGGTGTCTACACCGACCCCACGAAAGTGCACCCGATTAACCACGAGGGCAAGTACTACAAGGTTCCCGGTATCGCGATCACCGAACCCTCGCCGCAGCGCACCCCGGTAATTTTCCAGGCCGGTGCTTCACCCCGCGGTCAGCAGTTTGCGGCCAAGCACGGTGAGGGCATCTTCATCTCGCCCGCGTCGGCTAAGGGTGCCCGCGTGGTGTCGGATGCGATCCGCGACCAGGCAGAGGCCGTCGGCCGCGCTCGCGAGGATGTGAAGATCTTCGCGCTCGTGACCGTGATCGTCGACGAAACCGACGAGAAGGCCCAGGCGAAGTTCCAGGACTACCTGAGCTATGCATCCCCCGAGGGTGTGCTCGCACTCTACGGCGGCTGGACGGGCCTCGACTTCTCGCAGTTCGCACCCGACCAGGAACTCGAAGCGGTGGACAACGACAGTCTCCGCTCGGTACTCGCTTCGCTCACGACCCTCGACCCGGACCGCAAGTGGACCGTGGATGACGTGGTCAAGCAGCGCGCAATCGGCGGCATGGGCCCGGTCATCGTCGGTAGCCCGACCACGGTTGCGGATGAACTCGAGCGCTGGGTCGACGAGGGTGGCATTGACGGCTTCAACTTCGCCTATGCAGTAACCCCGGGCAGCTTCGAAGACCTCGTCGAGTACGTGGTTCCGGAACTGCAGCGCCGCGGTCGCGCGCAGACCGAGTACACCGGTTCGACCCTGCGCGAGGCGCTCTACGGCGAGGGTCAGACCCGAGTGAAGGACACGCACCCGGCCGCACAGTACCGGGATGCGTACAAGAACGCGCCTTCCGCATTCGACGGCACCCTGCCCTCGCGCTTCGACCAAAGCGAACAGCTCGCGCACTAAGCGCACAAGGCGGCTTCGGACTGCTGCTGCCGGTTACTCGCTGGCGTTGCCGTTGCTCGCTGTTCGCGAGCCACTTTTTCCCGGATACCACCGAGGATGCAGTTGACTGCTTTCAGGAAAGTAGTCAACTAGATCCTCGGTGGTATTTCCGTATGCGGCGGTCGTCACAGTGTGACGTCACACTGTGACGCTCGCGTTGCCGCATTTGAATTCCTCGGCAAAACTAAGGGCATGACAAACGACCAGAACGCCCCCGCGGTCTACATCCTGCACGAGAACCCCGAGTGGCTGCCCGCGTTGCGCACCGGCTTCGAAGCCGAAAACGTGCCCTACCGTGAACTTGAACTCACCACCGGTGCCATCGACGTTGGCGCAGAACCGCCGCAGGGTGTTTTCTGGTCGCGACTGAGCGCATCCTCGCACACCCGTGGCAATGACCACGCGAAGGAATATGCCCGCGCAATTCTTCGCTGGCTCGAAGCGCACGGTCGCCGCGTCGTCAACGGTTCGCGGGTCCTTGAGCTCGAGGTCTCGAAGGTTGCCCAGTACACGGCACTTGCCGCGGTAGGGTTCGATGCCCCGAAGACCACCGCGGTGTTCGGGAAGGATGCGCTGAGCGAGCAGGCTCGCAACTTCGAGCTCCCGTTCATCACCAAGCACAACCAGGGTGGCAAGGGCCTCGGCGTGCGCCGCTTCGACAGCTACGAAGAATTCGACGCCTACGTCGCCTCGGATGAGTTCGAAGAGCCGATCGACGGCATTACCCTGCTGCAGGAATACATCGCCACCGCGGAGCCGTTCATTACCCGCGCCGAGTTCATCGGCGGCAAGCTCCACTACGCGGTTCGCGTGGACACCTCCGCCGGCAGCTTTGAGCTTTGCCCGGCCGAAGCCTGCGCGGTCCCAGCTGATGGCGAAGCCGAGGCGGATGCACTGCCCGCAATTGACGTCGCCGGCCTCACGGTCGCCGCGAGCGACCTCGGTGGCTTTGTTGCCGCATCCGCAGCCTGCGAGGTGCCTGCCGACAGTGGGCTGTTCCGCATCCGCCCAGAAATCACCGCCGAGACCCCGCTGATCGCGAAGCTCGAGAAGTTCCTCGCTGAGCAGGGAATCGAGGTCGCCGGCATCGAATTCTTCGAAACCGCGGACGGCCGCACGGTGGTCTACGACATCAACACGAACACGAACTACAACCCGGACGTGGAGGCCACTGTCGAGTTGGCTGGCGCACGTAAGATCGCTCGTGTGCTCGGCGAAGAACTCGCCACCCTGCACCAGCCCGCTTAATCCTTGGTTCCTGAGTAGGGCCGTAGGCGCGTATCAACCGTCGATTCCTGAGTAGCGCCGTAGGCGCGTATCGAAGGACAGCAACGCGAACCTTTCGATACGTCGCTTCGCTCCAACTCAAGGATCGCCCCCCGAACATCCAAAGACAAGAGAAGAGAACATTTCAATGCGTTTTGGCTATTGGACCGCCATTACTGACAGCTGGTTGCGTAACGTCGACGACACGTTCGCATTCGACCTCCCCGCGCAGCGTCAGATCGCGCAGGATGCCGAGCGGGTCGGCTTCGACATCACGCTGGTTCCGGAACTGAACCTCAGTGACATCAAAGGCAATGAAGGTCCGGTGCTGGATGCATGGACGCTCGCCTCGGCGCTCGTCGCCTCCACCGACAAGCTCGAGATTCTTGCGGCCATCCGCCCGATCTATCACCGTCCGGTGCAGCTTGCGGCCAAGCAGGCGGCTACCCAGCAGTACCTGTCGAACGGTCGTTTCAGCCTCAACATTGTGTCGGGTTGGTGGGCTGAGGAAGCTCGACAGTACGGCATCGAGTTCCCCGAGCACGATGACCGCTACGAGTTCACCGCCGAGTACGTGCACGCGCTTAAGGCCCTGTGGAGCCAGTCGCCGGTGAACTTCGACGGCAAGCACATCCAGATCGAGAACACCTACCTCGAGCCCAAGCCCACCCCGGCCCCGCACATCTTTGCCGGCGGCGAGTCGGAAGCTGGCCGCGCATCCATCACCACCTACGCCGACTCCTATGTGACCCACGGCGGTACGGTCGAGGAGCTGCGCGAGAAGATCGAAGACATGCGCGGTCGCCGCGAGCGTGCTGGCCTCGCACCCTTCGCGAACTACGGCATGGCCGCGTTTGTGATCGTGCGCGACACCGAAGAGGAGGCGCGCGCCGAATTCGAGCGAATCACGAACGTCTCGGAAGGTAGCGCCGGTTACGAGTCGTACCAGGACTTCATCTCGAAGTCGCAGCTCAACGTCAACGTTTCGCTCGAGGACTACTCGGTGTCGAACCGCGGCCTGCGTCCCAACTTCGTCGGGACGCCCGAGCAGGTCGCCGAGCGCATTCGCGAATTTGAGGAAGCGGGCCTCGACCTGCTGCTGCTGCAGTTCGGTAACCCCGCCGAGGACATCGTGCGCTTCGGTGAGCAGGTTATCCCGCTCGTCAACCGCGAGCGCGCAGACGTTTCCGCGTAGTCGCGCCGCTGCGCGACGCTAGCCCCTGCCGTTTGTCGCACCCATTGCCAGTGCAGCGGCAGGGGTTAGCCATAACGGCCATGGTTACGCGTCTTCCCATTGCCATTAGCTGTAGGCATTGCAGGCCTAGCGGCAAGGGGTTAGCGATAACAGCCATGGCTGCCACGCTTGCCCCTACCGTTTGCTGGGCTCATTGCTGGCGTAGCGGCCGGGGTTAGCGCTATCGGCAATGGGAAGAACACCTCCCATTGCAGCTCGCGGCATCTATCGATTAGGTCCGGGCGGAGTTGGCCCAGGCACTGTGGGACCAGGGCCGGGCATGCTGCGCGGCACAAAATCGCTGGGCGCGGCGAACTGCTGCTGCGGTTGCCGCATTTGCTGGTCACGACGCCACAGATCGATCGACTGCGGCGTCGACCCTTCATCGTCAGGGCCAAGCGCCTGCACGATCACCGCCGTGCCGTAGGCGCACACTTCGGTCCACTGACCGGCGATCTCACTCGTGTCGAAGCGCATGGCAATGATCGCGTTCGAGCCGCGCTGCTGCGCTTCCGCCACCATCCGTCCCATTACTTCCTGCCTGGACTCATAGAGCAGCGACGTGAACTGCGTGATTTCACCACCGCCAATCGACTTAAACCCGGCGACCCAGGAAGACCCAAAGTCGCGGCTGCGGACGGTCAGGCCCATCACCTCACCCTGCACGGCAAGGATGCGGAACCCCGGAATTTCGTTGGTCGTCACGATAATCACTTGGCCATTGTGCGCGGCAATTTTCTGAACCACAGCAAATTTGGTCGAATATCCACACTCAGAATGACCAGATCTGATCGCTAAAGTGCCGGGCATGACTACATCCGCTGAATTCGCATCCCAACCCATCGGCTTTGGCACTTGGCCATTTAAGGATGAAGAAGCCGTCCGCAGCGTCGCCTCGGCGATCGAGATCGGCTACCGGCTCATCGACACTGCCTCAAAGTACGAGAACGAGCAGGCTGTGGGCCGCGGTATTGCTGCGAGTGGCTTGCCACGGGAAGAGCTCTTTGTGCAGACCAAGCTGCGCGGTCACGATCACGGGGATGTGCGCGGGGCGCTCGAGCGCAGCCTCGAGTGGCTGGGCGTGGACTACCTCGATTCGTGGTTGATTCACTGGCCGCTACCCATGTTGGGGCTGTACTCGAAGGCGTTCGAGCAGATGGCACATGCCCGGGAAGAGGGGCTCGTGCGTTCGATTGGCGTGTCGAATTTTCTGCCTGAGCACCTGGATGCGTTGAAAGCAGAGACCGGACTTGTGCCTGCGGTCGATCAGCTCCCATGCGACCCGAGCCTGAACCGTCCGGAGCTTCGTGCCGAGCTTGCGGCACGTGGCATCCAGGTGCAGTCCTGGTCGCCGCTGGCTCGCGGTGGGGAAGTGCTCGAGGCACAGCCGGTACTCGAGGTCGCGCAGGCGCGTGGGATCACTCCCGGTCAAGTCGTCCTCGCGTGGCATCATTCGAACGACCTGGTGCCCATCGTGCGCTCGGGGAGTGCGCAGCGTCAGCGCGAGAATCTCGAGGCGGTATCGATCGAACTGACGGATGCTGAGGTGGCCAGTATTTCGAGTCTCCCGCAGCGCGGGCTCGGCGATTTCGATCCCCGCACCCGAGATGAGCGATAGCCACGAAATGAGCCCTTCCTGGCACAACACGCTGATCTGACCTGGGGTTTTAAATGTTCCGCGAACTCCAAGTTGACTTCAACTTTTCATCTATGCCAAGATAGACGAGTTGTCAGCGCGGCCCCATCGTTTAGCGGCCTAGGACACCGCCCTCTCACGGCGGCAGCGCGGGTTCAAATCCCGCTGGGGTCACCAACCTGACAAAGCCCGGATCGCAAGGTCTGGGCTTTGTTGGTTTCCCGAACCCCGAGCTGCGTCGGTCACGCCTTCGAGCCTTCGCAAAGCCCGTTTCTGGTTCAGTGCCTGGCTCTAGTCCAGCAGTGAAACCCCAAAGTCAGTGACCACGGCCCGCAACTCGGCGAGGTAGAGCTCCGCCTGTTTGGTGAGCGGGATTGAAGAGTGACTGATCCAGCCAATTTCGATTCGGTCGTCGACCTCGAGTGGCACGGCGGCGATCTCCGGGTCGAGGTCGTCACTGACGATGCCGGTGGAGATGGTGTAGCCGTCGAGCCCAATCATGAGGTTGAAGATGGTCGCACGGTCGGAAACCTGGATCTCCTGCTTACTCGAAAGCGTGGAGAGGATTTCCTCGGCGAAATAGAAGGAGTTGTTCGCGCCCTGGTCGAAGGTGAGCCGCGGCAGCTCGGCGAGGTCATCTAACGTCACACGACCGCGAGCAGCGAGTGGATTCTGTCGGGAAATGAAGATGTGTGGCTCCGCGAGAAACAGCGGGTGAAACGATAGGCCGGATTCTCGTAGGAGCTTGTCAATGACCTTGCCGTTGAACTCATTGCGGTAGAGGACCCCGAGCTCGCTTCGCAGGGTCCGGACATCCTCGATGATGTCCCAAGTACGAGTCTCCCGGAGCGAGTACTCATATTCGGGCGCCCCGCTGTCTTTCACCATCCGGATGAATGCCTCGACAACGAACGAGTAGTGCTGCGCCGATACGCCGAGCAAGCGACGCGACGGCGCCCGGCCGAGATAACGCTGTTCGAGAAGCTCTGCCTGTTCGACGACCTGCCTGGCATAACCGAGAAATTCGGCGCCGTCGGTGGTGAGCATGACTCCTCGGGTCGAGCGAAGCAGGAGCGATCGGCCCACCCGAGCTTCGAGATCTTTCATTGCCGCAGACAGCGTTGGCTGGGCAACGTAAAGGAGGTCAGCCGCGGCGCTGATCGAACCTTCAGCGGCAACTTCAATGAAGTACCGCAGCTGTTGCAGGGTGATATCGCTCGACTTTTTTGCCATAGATGCATCCTATAGGGGGTCATAGCTGTTTCTAGTTACCTGATAACCCCTGGTCGCGGGCAGGATGAATTCATCGACTTCCGCGCGGCCGACTCTGGCCGTGCAGGATCAACCACAGGATTGGATGCCCACGGTGAGCGACTTCACGTTCAACATCACTACGACCCGTTTCGACGAGGATTATTCGCCCTCGGAAATTTCGCGAGCAACGACGAACTTCGCGAACCTGGCTCGCGGCGAGCAGCGCCAGCAGAACCTCCGTCGGGCACTGACGATGATGAACCAGCGCTTCAACGACCTCGCACACTGGGACAACGCTGCCCGTGACCGTTACGCAGTCGAACTCGACATCGTCTCCGTAGAACTGCGCTTCACCGCGGACGGCGCCGAGCGCACTTTCCCGCTGTTCGAGGTCCTCGACGCGAACATCCTCGACCACCGTTCCGGCAAGCGCCACCACGGGATCGTCGGGAACAACTTCTCGTCATACCTGCGTGACTATGACTTCAGTGTGCTGCTGCCGAAGATCAAGGCCGCCGCGGCCGACGCAGGCATCCCGGCTGACTACGGTGTCCTCCACGGCAAGCTGTTCCAGAGCTTCCTCGACTCTGCCGCTTACCAGGAGCGCTTCGCGCAGTCGCCGGTGATCTGCATCAGCGTCTCGACGAGCAAGACCTACCAGCGCACAGGGAACCACCACCCGATTCTCGGTGTCGAGTACGACAACGACGACCTTTCGCTGACCGACGAGTACTTCGGCAAGATGGGGCTGCAGGTGCGCTACTTTATGCCTCCGGGTGCGGCAGCACCGCTCGCGTTTTACTTCCGCGGCGACCTGCTCAATGACTACACCAACCTGCAGCTCGCGGGCACGATCGCCACGATGGAGACCTTCCAGAAGATTTACCGTCCCGAGATTTACAACGCGAACTCGGCCGCGGGAGACATCTACCGTCCGAGCCTTGAGCACGACGATTACTCGATCCCGCAGGTCAACTACGACCGCGTTGAGCGAAGCCAGCTAGGGATCAAGCAGGGTCAATACACCGACGTCCACTTCGTCCAGCCCTACGGCGAAATCTTCGAGCGCTGGGCCAACGGCACCGCCGAACCCGTAGCACCGGTACTCGTCTAATCGGCAGAAAGTTTTTGAACATGAATGCACTTCTTCCCACTTCGACCGTGGGTAGCCTGCCGAAGCCGTCTTGGCTTGCGGAGCCCGAACAACTCTGGTCGCCTTGGAAACTGAGCGGCGACACACTCGCCGAGGGCAAGCAGGATGCGCTGCGCATTACCGTCCAGGAGCAGCAGCTTGGTGGCCTCGACATCGTCAGTGATGGCGAGCAGACGCGTCAGCACTTTGTCACGACGTTCATCGAGCACCTCGACGGCGTCGATTTCGAGAACCGCGAGACCGTACGTATCCGCAATCGATATGACGCGAGCGTGCCGACGGTTGTCGGTGCCGTGAACCGCGAGCAGCCCGTGTTTGCCGAGGATGCGAAATTCCTGCGTCAGCAGACCGATCGACCAATTAAATGGGCACTGCCGGGGCCGATGACGATGATCGACACGCTCGCGGATCGCCACTATGGCAGCCGCGAAAAGCTGGCCTGGGAGTTCGCGAAGATCCTCAACCAAGAGGCCAAAGACCTCGAGGCAGCGGGTGTAGACATCATCCAGTTTGATGAGCCCGCGTTCAATGTTTTCTTTGAGGATGTGCAGGACTGGGGCATCGCCGCACTCGAGCGAGCGGTCGAAGGGCTGAGCGTGGAGACCGCGGTGCACATTTGCTACGGCTACGGCATCAAAGCCAATAACGATTGGAAGAAGACGCTCGGATCGCAGTGGCGTCAGTACGAGGTGTCGTTCCCGCTCCTGCAGCAGTCGAGCATCGATATCGTCTCGCTGGAATCCCACAACTCCAATGTTCCGGTCGACCTCATCGAGCTCCTCCGCGGCAAGAAAGTCATGCTCGGGGCAATCGACGTGGCTACCGACGAGATCGAGACCCCAGAAGCCGTCGCGGGAACGCTCCGCAAGGCACTGCAGTTCGTCGACGCGGACAAGCTCATCCCGAGCACCAACTGCGGGATGGCGCCGCTGTCGCGGGAAGTGTCGCGTGCGAAGCTGAGCGCGCTGAGTGCCGGTGCGACGATCCTTCGCGAGGAGCTCGCGGCCGCACTGGTCTGACACCGCGTTGGTCTAACGCTGCAATCACCACTGTGCCCGACGCCTGGATCTCCCAGACGTCGGGCACAGACTATTTAGGAATGGCACCGCGCACTCCAAATCGCGGCACGCGCGGGCGGTGTTCGCCGCCGTTCGTTTCTCGGTGTTAAGATCGCCAGCGAAATTCACGTGATCAGGGGCTCGTTCGAATCCCGCGATGCCGGTAGAGTTTCCCGGTACGCCAAACAGGGGGTTTCAGTGACTGCTGAGTTCAACGCGACCGTCGACACGTGCGCCGGTGAGCTAGAACTACGCGTCTCTTCGTCGACGGATATCGGCACGGTTCGTGCGGTCAACGAAGATTCCGTCTACGCGCGTCCGCCGGTCTTCCTCGTTGCCGACGGTATGGGTGGTCATTCCTATGGCGACCGGGCCAGCCAATCGCTGGTGGAAGCGTTTAGCGAGCATTTCACCGAAAATGAGCCCACGCATCCGGTTGAGGTGCTCAAAGCGATTGACGACGCAAATATGCGCGTGCAGCAGCTCATTACCGAAGCGGACGGGCCGGGCGCGGTGGCCGGCACGACTCTGTCGGGAATCGCTCTCGTGGAGGTCGCCCCGAACGAGGATGCAGCTGTCGCCCCGCACTGGATGATTTTCAACGTCGGTGACTCGCGCGTGTACGGCTGGAACGGTCGCGACGTGGTGCAGATCACCGTGGACCACTCGGCAGTGCAGGAACTCGTGTCGCTCGGCGTGATCACCGCCGAAGAGGCACTCGTACACCCAGACCGCAACGTCATCACTCGCGCAGTGGGGTCGGATGCAGAGATCGAGACCGATCTTTGGCTCATGCCGGTACAGGGTCACCAGGTCTTTGTGATTTGTTCGGACGGGCTCACGAAGGAGCTTGACGATCGGCTCATTTCCGACACGATCCGTACGCACATGCACGAGTCGGCCCCGCTTCATTCACTGTCAGAGCGGCTCGTGCGCCTCGCGGTGGAACTCGGTGGCCGGGACAATGTCAGCGTGGTCACCCTCGAATCCAACGCACTTGGCCGAGAAGGCGTGGAGACTCCCGCCGCCGAATAGCGTCACGATCATCTCGCACCCCGCCGGTTGACTCGAACCCGCGGGGAATGGTCCGTACCTGCCCGGTGTTACCATTGGCAGCATCCGAATGCCGGGAAACATTACACCCTTTTAACATTCGGAGCCCTCTCAATCAGGAGAACTTCCAGGAATATGACGACTGAAACTCAGGGATCTGCACCCAAAACGCTGCCAGAAAAGGTCTGGGAAGCCCACGTTGTAAAGCGTGGCGAAAACGGTACCCCCGACCTTATTTACATTGACCTCCACATCATGCACGAGGTCACCAGCCCGCAGGCTTTCGACGGCCTTCGCCAAGCAGATCGCCAGCTTCGTCGTACCGACCTTACGATCGCGACCGAGGACCACAACACCCCCACTGTGGACATCCTCAACCGCATCGCGGATGACACCTCGCGCACGCAGATCGAAACGCTCCGCAAGAATGCGGAAGACTTTGGTGTACGCCTGCACTCCCTCGGCGACCGCGAACAGGGCATCGTGCACGTGGTTGGCCCGCAGCTGGGACTCACCATGCCCGGTATCACCGTCGTGTGTGGTGACTCGCACACTTCGACCCACGGCGCATTCGGGGCCATGGCCTTCGGTATCGGTACCTCCGAAGTTGAGCACGTGATGGCAACTCAGACGCTGCCGCTGAAGCCCTTCAAGACCATGGCAATAAACGTCGAAGGCACCCTGCGCCCGGGCGTGACCGCGAAGGACATCATCCTCGCGGTGATTGCCAAGGTCGGTACCGGTGGTGGCGCTGGCTACGTCTTCGAATACCGCGGCTCGGCAATCCGTTCGCTGTCCATGGACGGCCGGATGACCATCTGCAATATGTCGATCGAGGCCGGTGCTCGTGCCGGCATGGTCGCACCTGACGAGACCACCTACGAGTACCTCAAGGACCGAGCACACGCACCGAAGGGCCAGGACTGGGATGACGCGGTCGCGTACTGGAACACCCTGTCCACCGACGAGGGCGCAGAGTTCGACGCTGAGATCTTCATCGACGCCAACGAGCTCGAACCCTTCGTGACCTGGGGCACCAACCCCGGCCAGGGCGTGCCGCTGTCCGCGACGGTACCCAACCCGGAAGATTTTGCTGACGAGGTAGACCGCAGCACCGCCGAGCGCGCGCTCGAGTATATGGACCTCAAGGCCGGCACCCCAATGAAGGAAATCGCGGTCGACACCGTCTTCATGGGCTCCTGCACCAACTCGCGCATTGAAGACCTGCGCGCCTTCGCGAGCATCATCGAGGGCCAGAAAAAGGCCGATGACGTGCGTGTCATGGTCGTCCCAGGCTCCGCACGCGTGCGACTGCAGGCAGAAGCTGAAGGCATTGACAAGATCGTCAAGGACTTCGGCGCCGAATGGCGTTTCGCTGGCTGCTCAATGTGCCTGGGCATGAACCCCGACCAACTGGCCCCGGGGGAGCGCTGCGCATCCACCTCGAACCGCAACTTCGAAGGCCGTCAGGGTAAGGGCGGCCGCACCCACCTCGTCTCCCCGGTGGTTGCCGCAGCGACCGCGATCCGCGGCAAGCTGTCGAGCCCCTGGGACCTCGAGTCGGCTACGAACGCAACGAACGAACAGGCGGTTGCCTAACTCATGGAAAAGATCAATAACATCACCGGCCCGGCCGTACCGCTGCGCCGTTCGAATGTCGACACCGACCAGATCATCCCGGCGGTCTTCCTCAAGCGGGTCACCAAGACCGGTTTTGATGACGCTCTCTTTTACCACTGGCGACAGGACCCGGACTTCATCCTGAACCAGCCGGAGTACGCGAACCCGAAGGTGCTCATCGCGGGCCCGGACTTCGGAACCGGCTCGAGCCGTGAGCACGCCGTGTGGGCACTGCGTGACTTTGGTTTCCGCGCGGTCTTCGGTTCACGCTTCGGTGAAATCTTCCGTGGAAACTCCGCCAAGCAGGGACTGCTGGTGGGCGTGCTGAAGGAAGAAGAGGTCGAACAGCTCTGGAATGCAATTGAAGCAAATCCAGGAACCGATGCCCAGGTGAGCCTGGAAAACCAGACGGTGTCGGTGGGGGAGGTCTCTTTCGCTTTCGAGATTGACGAGTACACTCGTTGGCGCCTCATGGAGGGGCTCGACGATATCGCGCTGACCCTCCGTGATGAAGACGCGATCACCGCGTTCGAGAAAACCCGTCCCTCGTGGATGCCTAAGACTCTCCCTGCACTCGATGACACAGAGCCCGGTACCCTCGCGGGAGACCTAATTGAACTTTCTGGAGGTACACGCGAGTGACCAGCCTGAATCAGGACGCGGCTCGCGCTGCGCAGTTTGTTGGCCTCAACGCCGACACCATCACCTTCCACGGAGGGCAGCCGCTCAACGGGCGTATTGAAGTCCGCGGAGCCAAGAACTTCGTCACGAAGGCGATGGTCGCATCGCTCCTTGGCGACCAGCCGAGCGTGCTGCGCAACGTTCCGGATATTTCCGATGTACGCGTGGTTTCGGGCCTGCTTGAAGTGCACGGCGTGAAGGTCGAGCGTGACGTGGCAGGGGGCGAGCTTCGACTCGACCCCTCGAACGTCAAGATCGCCCACATGGCCGAAATCAACGCACACGCAGGTTCCAGCCGCATCCCGATTCTGTTCTGTGGTCCGCTGCTGCACCAGCTCGGGGAAGCATTCATCCCTGACCTCGGTGGCTGCCGCATCGGTGACCGGCCGATCGACTTCCACCTTTCGGCGCTGCGTTCCTTCGGTGCCGTCGTCGACAAGCTGCCGGAAGGCATCCGCCTCACCGCACCCAACGGCCTGCACGGGGCAAAAATCCACCTCGACTACCCGTCAGTGGGCGCGACCGAACAGGTCCTGCTCACCGCGGTGCGTGCCCAGGGCATGACCGAGCTTACGAACGCCGCGATCGAGCCCGAGATCATGGATCTCATTAATGTGCTCCAGAAGATGGGCGCCATTATCTCGGTGGATGCGGACCGAGTGATCCGCATTGAGGGCGTCGACCGACTCGGCGCGTATGACCACTTCTCGCTGTTTGACCGCAATGAGGCCGCCAGCTGGGCCGCGGCAGCACTGGCCACCAACGGTGAAATCTTCGTTGAGGGCGCAAAACAAGCGGAAATGCTGACCTTCCTCAACGTGTTCCGGAAGGCCGGTGGGGTCTTCGAGATTCACGATGACGGCATTAACTTCAAGCACCCGGGTGAGGCAGGCCTCAAGCCGGTGGTGATCGAGACGGATGTGCACCCCGGCTTCATGACGGACTGGCAGCAGCCGCTCGTGGTCGCCTTGACCCAGGCTCCGGGAGTATCGATCGTGCACGAGACGGTGTACGAACAGCGCTTTGGCTTCACCGACGCCCTGGTCAAGATGGGTGCCACGATTGAGCTGCACCGCGAGTGCCTCGGCGGCCAGAAGTGCCGCTTTGGGCAGCGCAACTTCGTGCACTCGGCGGTCATCTCTGGCCCCACCCAAATGCACGGTGCGGACATTGAGGTGCCCGACCTTCGCGGTGGCTTTAGTCACCTGATTGCGGCGCTCATGTCCGACGGTGTCTCGCGCGTTTCGAACGTTGGCATCATCGCTCGTGGGTACGAGAACTTCCTCGAGAAGCTTCGAACCCTCGGTGCGGACTTCACAGTAGGAAGCTAGGTCGGTGGCGGAGGAATCGCGGCGATCAGCATCTCCCGAAAAGCGTCGGCCCTCGATTTTCTGGCTCATGGCCGCAATCGCCGTGCCCGCGCTGAACCTGCTGTTCAAGTACGACATTAAGGGCAGCCTGCCGAAAACCGGGCCTTATATCCTGACCCCGAATCACTACTCGGACATCGACCCGGTGGTGACCGGCTACGGGGTGTGGCGGCTCGGCCGAGCCCCTCGCTTCATGGCGAAGGCCTCGCTCTTCAACATCCCGGTCGTGGGTTGGCTTCTGCGCAAGAGCGGCCAGGTGCCGGTGGAACGCGCACGGTCGCGGGCCAAGGCTGATTCGATGAAGGCTGCTAACCAGATCGTCGACATGGGCGGTGCGGTGATTGTGTACCCTGAGGGGACGCTCACCCGTGAGCCCGCGATGTGGCCGATGCGCGGTAAGACAGGGGCGGCACGCCTCGCACTGCAGTCGGGCATCCCGGTGATTCCCGTCGCGACCTGGGGCGCACAAGCCGTGGTCCCGCGCTTCCAGAAGAAGTTTAAATTCCGCTTTCGCGCGCCGATCAAAATGATCGTCGGCGAACCCATCGACCTCAGCGAGTTCGAGGGGAAGTACACCTCGAAGCGTGCGATCGACGGTGCCACCGTCAAGATCATGGGTGAGATCACCAAACTCGTCGAAGAAATCCGCGGGGCGAAAGCACCTGCAGAACTCTACGATCCCGTGCAAAACGGGCAGACCGAATTCGGTCTGCCGAATGAGATCCAGTCGTGAGCGAATGGTATCCAGCGACCTCGCCAATCACCCTGCCGACGCTCGCTGATAACGGAGCCGAGCCCGGCGGTGAACGCATTGTCGTGATCGGTGGCGGCAACTGGGGGACGACCTTCGCGAAGATCGTGGCCGACGGTGGGCGTAATGTCACGCTCGTGGTGCGTCGTCCCGAAGTCGTTGACGAGATCAACGAAGCCCACCGAAATACCACGTATCTGCCGGGCATTAATCTGCCCTCACGCATCCATGCCACGTGCGATCTGGCGGCTTCGGTCGCGAGCGCGGACCTCATCTTCCTCTCGGTCCCGGCGCAAACCGCGCGCGAAAACATTGAAGAGTTCCGGCCCTTCATGACCGCCGACGCGAGCATCATCAGCCTCATGAAGGGGATGGAGCGCTCGACCGGGAAACGGATGAGCGAGGTCATTAGCGATGTTTCGGGCCTCGGCGCCGATCGCATTGCGGTCGCATCCGGCCCGAATATCGCGCTCGAAATTGCCCGCGGGGAACCGACGGCAATCGTCGTCGCGAGCGAATCCGAGCAGCTTGCCGTACGCGTCGCACAGGTTGCCCGAAACTCGTACTTGCGTTCCTTCGTGAACCAGGATGTTGTGGGCACCGAATTCGGTGGGGTCCTCAAGAACCTGATCGCGATCGCCATCGGTATCTCGGACGGTGTCGGCTACGGCGAAAACACCAAGGCCTCGATCATGACTCGTGGACTTGCCGAAATCACCGATTTTGCGGTCGCGATGGGCGCATCCCGTGAGACCATGATGGGTCTTGCCGGGCTCGGCGACCTGATCGCCACGTGTATGTCGCCACTATCGCGCAACTTCACGGCCGGGCGCCTCCTTGGCCAGGGCTACAGCTACCAGGACGTCAACAGCCGAATGGAGCAAACCGCCGAGGGCCTGCGTTCGGTGGAGTCGATTCTGCTGCTGGCCAATCAGCACAGCGTGCCGATGCCGATCGTGCAGCAGATCAACGATGTGCTGGACGGCAAGATGTCGCCCACCGACCTGGCACCACACCTAGCAACCGATAACGAGATTCCGCGGGGAGAATGATGACGGATACCGCACAACACAGCACGGACAACCTGACCACGGTGGTGGTGCTGTTTGGCGGAAGGTCGAGCGAGCATCAGATCAGTTGCGCGACCGCAGCGGGAGTGCTCGCAGCAATCGACCGCACCCGGTTTCGGATTATCCCGGTGGGCATCACCCGGGATGGCGTGTGGGTACTGGAAGAAGATGACCCGGAGAAGTTCCGCCTCAACCCCGAAAACCTGCCCGAAGTGGTCGACAACGGAACGCGCATCCACCTGCCAGACTCGGCACAGCACCGTCGTATTTCGGTGAGCCGTGCAGACGGTAGCTTCGAGCAGCTCGGGAATATTGACGTGGTCTTCCCGATTCTGCACGGACCCTACGGTGAGGATGGGACGATCCAAGGGCAGCTGGAACTGGTCGATCTGCCGTTCGTGGGCTCGGGCGTGCTGGCATCGGCAGCCGGTATGGACAAGCACTACACGAAGATTCTGCTCGAAGCCGCGGGGCTGCGCGTGGCACCGGGCTTCACGGTGCACGCCCACGAATGGGCCACCGAGGCCGAGGCAATTACCGAACGGGTGGCCTCGGAAATCGGCTACCCCGCTTTCGTGAAGCCCGCACGCGCTGGTTCTTCAGTTGGTGTCTCCAAGGTTAAGGAGCCCGCAGCCCTTGCGGAGGCCATGGCTATCGCCCTTGCCGAAGACGATCACATACTCATCGAGCAGGGCATCGACGGTCGCGAAATCGAGATCGCCGTGCTCGGCTCGCGTCGCGGGGAACGCGCTCGCGCCTCGGTGGCTGGTGAGATCATCGTCGACAACGCCGAGTTCTATGACTTTGCCGCAAAGTACCTTGACGATTCCGCCGTGCAGCTGAGCTGTCCGGCAGAGATTTCGGATGCGCAGCTCACCGAGGCGCAGGACCTCGCGATCCGAGCCTTTGAGGCTTTGGGCGCGGAAGGCCTTTCGCGTGTGGACTTCTTCCTCGATGAGGAAGGATTCCTCGTCAACGAGGTGAACACGATGCCCGGCTTCACGCCGATCTCAATGTTCCCGCGCTGCTGGCAGGAGTCCGGTCTGCCCTACGAACAGCTGATCACCGAACTCATTGACGTGGCGCTGGATCGCACGCAGAGCCGCTAATCCACGTCGTCGGTGCCTTCGGCCGGGTCGGTGCCCTCGGTCGCATCCGGCATATTGAGCTCCGGAATACCGAGCACATCCTCGGCGCCCACGCACTGGCCGGTTTGCGGTAGGTACCCGACGACCTCATTGAGATCCATCAGCGCGTTGAGCCCGGAGACCCCGGTCGAGGAGTCAATGATCACCTCGAGCGCGGGGGTACGCCCATAGGTGGTGTAGCGATAGGTGGGGGCATCGGACTCGTCTTCGACCCAGTCGATGCCATCCAGGCTGATGCACTGGTCGGTGGTGGGTCCGGGCGTGGCGACCCCGCAGCGCAGCAATACCGAAGCGGGGTTCCCCCAAGCGCCGGTGGCCTGCGCATTCGTGTACCGCTTGGAGAGGTTGTCCACCGTTTCGGGCAGCCGCACGGAAACTTCTGCGCATTCTGCAGCACCCGCATACTCGGCAGGCTGCATTGGCACGGAAGGCCCGGTGCAACCGGTGAGTGCCACGGCGGTGAAGACGAGAACTGGCGCAAGGGTGGGGAGGATTCGGCGAGACATATCCCCTCCAGGGTATCGTGGCGCCGTGCCTGCCATTGCCGATTCCTCAGCCAACATGACCGTCGCCGCAGCGGGGGAGCGTGAAACGCTCCGTCGCCTGCTTCGACACCTCCCGAAAGGGGATACCCTGCTCGGCCCGGGGGACGATGCCGCCATCATTGCGGCGCCGGATGGGCGCGTGGTCATCAGCACCGACACGATGATTGAGGGTCCCGATTTTCGCCTCGAATGGTCGACCCCCGAGCAGCTCGGTAGCAAAGCGGTAGCCTCCAACCTTGCCGATATTGCGGCGATGGGTGCCCGGCCAACGGGAATGGTAGTTGCCCTCGCGGTGCCTCGCGACACTCCAGTGGATTTCGTGGAGGGCCTCGCACGCGGGTTCGCCATCGGATTGGAGGGGCTCGCTCCCGGTGTCGGGGTGGTCGGTGGGGATCTTGCAACCTCGCCCGTGGTGACGATTGCCGTCACGGTGTTTGGTTCGATGGATGGGGTTCCCGCGGTCACGCGTGCGGGCGCTCGGCCCGGCGAGGTGGTCGCGGTGGCGGGCGACATGGGCCGCGCGGCGGCAGGCTTGCGGCTGTTGTTTGCTGGTGCTGGTGCTGGTGCTGGTGCTGGTGCGGATGCGGATGCGGATGTGGATGCAGGCACAGATGCAGGGGATTCCGCAGCGCTCACCACGAAACTCATTCAGGCTCAGCTCGCCCCGGAGCCACCGCTGGCCGCAGGCGTGGCCGCGGCCAGGGCGGGTGCCTCCGCGATGATGGACCTTTCGGACGGCCCGCTCCTCGACGCCACTCGACTCGCGATCGCGAGCGAGGTCACCATCGCGATCGACTCAGCCACGGTGGCGGGGGATATTGCCACGTTGCTGCCGCCATTGCGGAGCGCCTTCGGGCTGGATACTGACGCCGCCAAAGACCTCGCCTCACGCCTCGTACTCGGTGGCGGGGAGGACCACTCGCTGCTGGCAACCTTCCCGGCCGACGTCGAACTCCCGGCACCCTTCCGTGCCATCGGTCGCGTCGTCGAACAGCAGGATGCACCGGTGCTGGTCGACGGTGAGCCCGCGCAGCCAGACGGCTGGGATCCGTATATCGGGATCGAGTAACAAACGGGATTGAGTAACTCGGTGCAGCGAGATATTTCGCTGCACTCATACGCGTCGAGCGGAATCCGGGTAACGCTGAGTAATGATCGGCTCGCGTGGGTCCGCGCGGACGTAGCCTGAAGCGGTTCCCACCCGAATTCGACGCCAGGAGACTCATGTCAGACTTTTTTGACCGCGAGAACGACCGCCACTACACGAAGGACTACAAGGAGACCACGCCGGACATCCTGAAGGCCTTCGCCGACTTTGACAGCGCCGTATTTGCCGCTGAGGGGCGGGAGATCCCGCTGAAGTACCGCGAACTTATCGCTTACGCGGTGGGGCTGACCACCCAGTGCACCTACTGCATTGATGCGCACAGCCAGAACGCCGTCAAGGCTGGCGCGACCAAGGGCGAGCTTGCGGAGACCGCGTGGGTAGCTGCGGCAATTCGTGCCGGTGGCGCGTACGCACACGGACGCCTGGGCTTCAAGCTCTCGGGCATCCACGACCACGACGCCTAATCGCGCCCTTCGATACGGCTTCGCCTACTCAGGGGACGCCTTCGATACGCGCTTCGCGCTACTCAGGGGACGTAAAAATGCCGGTCCCTGAGTAGCGAAGCGTATCGAAGGGTATCGAAGCACGTCGCCCTCGATACAGCTTCGCCTACTCGGGGAGCGCGGCGGGCTCTAGGAAGTGCAGGGCGGTGTCACCGTAGTCGCGGCGCCGCCACAGCTTGAGGCCCGCCGGAAGTGCCAAGTCGCCGGAGCGTGCGGCGCGCTCGACCACGAGGAGCGCGCCCTCGCTCAGGCGCGGTGCCAGCAGCGCAAGATCCGCCTCGCAGTCCGCATTCGAGAGCTCATATGGCGGGTCCATAAACACGAGATCAAATTCGCCCCCGGCCGTGCCGAGCCAGGAACGTACCGATGCCTCGACAACCGTCACCGGTGCATCCTCACCTATCGCGGGGCGAAGCACCGCAATATTGCTGCGTGCGATGCGGCAGACGGAGCCGCTGCGCTCTACCAGCGTGAGCGATTCTGCGCCACGCGAAAGCGCCTCGAAACCGAGCGCGCCAGAACCCGCGTAGAGGTCGAGCACGCGCGCCCCGGCAAATTCGAAAGCCGATTCGAGGGCTGAGAAAAGTGCCTCTCGAACCCGGTCACTGGTGGGGCGAGTGCCACTGTGGGAGGCTCGAAGTACAGTGCCTCCAGCAGCCCCGGCAATGATTCGCGTCATGAATCGATAGTAAGTGTTGGGGTGTCGTCCCCGCAGACATGGAAAGATAGCCGTCATGACTCAGCACGTCTCCTCAACTAACCCGCTATTCGAGAACGCGACCCGATTGCAGGAGGCCGTCTCGAGTGTTGTCGTTGGTAAGTCCGAACAGGTCCGACTTGCGGTGACGGTGCTGCTTGCCGGTGGACACCTGCTCGTGGAGGACGTGCCGGGTGTGGGTAAGACCGTGCTCGCAAAGACGCTCGCAAAGGCGATGAACTCGAAGGTTAACCGCATCCAGTTCACCCCCGACATGTTGCCGAGCGATGTCACAGGTGTGGCAATTTTTGATCAGCGCAAGACCGAGTTCGAGTTTCAGCCGGGGCCGGTGTTTGCCAACGTCGTGATTGGTGATGAGATCAACCGAGCCTCGCCAAAGACGCAGTCGGCGTTGCTCGAGTGCATGGAGGAGCGTCAGGTTTCGGTGGACGGGCAGACCCACCATTTGCCCGACCCGTTCACCGTGTTTGCCACGCAGAACCCCTCCGAGATGGAGGGCACCTATCCGCTGCCGGAAGCGCAGCGCGACCGCTTCATGGCTCGCATTTCGATGGGCTATCCGGATCGCGAGTCGGAGCTGCAGATGCTCGAATCGCGTGATCGCGTTGACCCGCTGTCGAGTCTCGAGCCGGTCCTCAGCGCGGCCCAAGTGCGGGCGATGATTTCGCAGGTGCAGGATGTGTTCGTTGCCCCGAGCGTGAAGCAGTACGTGGTGGATTTGGCTCGCGCGACTCGCGAGCACGAAGCGGTGCGCGTCGGCGTGAGCCCGCGCGCCTCGCTCCACCTGCTGCGTGCCGCGAAAGCGTCCGCCGCCATCGCAGGGCGCTCCTATGTCGTGCCCGATGATGTTCGCTCACTGCTGGTGAACGTATTCGCCCACCGACTCGTGGTGGGCAGCCGCGGCGGCCGCAAGTCGAGCTCCTATGCTGAGGCGAGCCGGGTGCTGGAACAAATCGCCGCGCAGATCCCAGCGCCCACGGGGGCCTAGCCCTGATGACTACCGACGCGCAGCCCGTCAAAGCGCGGCGACTGCGGCCAACTGCCCGAGCCTGGGGTCTCGCGATCGCGGGCGCGATCGTGATCGCGCTCGCAGAACTTTTCGGCGTCAGTGAACTGCGGTTCTTTGGCATCGTGCTGCTCGCACTGCCACTGATTACGCTGCTGCTGCGGCTGATCGCACGGCCCAAGATCGAGATTGACCGTGCCGTGTACCCGACCACCGCGGCCGCGGGGGACCGCATTCGGGTGGTTGCCGAGGTGCGAAATAAGTCGATTTTCGGGCTCGAGGCGACCAGTTATATGGACACCGTGACCGGCACCGATCGCAAACTGGTTGCCGGGGTGCTGCCGCCGGTGGCGAGTCGGTTGCACCGTCGCGAAGGTCGGCGGCGGCGTCGAATCGCCTACGGTCTCACCCGGATGCGCCGGGGCATCAGCCAGGTCGGCCCACTTTTCCTTGAAAATGTGGACGGGCTCGGGCTGACGCGTCGGGTGATTCAGGTTGGCGAGCCGGTCGAACTTGAAGTTTGGCCGCATGTGCACAATGTCGACCGGCTGGACATTCCGGCGCTGCGGACCGGTTCGGAAGCGGATGTTGCGCTTGGCCGCTCGGGAGACGCGGACGATGTAGTCACTCGTGAGTATCGTCGCAGTGATGCGTTGCGAAGAGTGCACTGGCGGGCGACTGCCCGCGCTGGTGAGTTGCGCGTGCGTCAGGAAGAGCATCACGCCGAGGTCGTTGCGATCGTGGTGCTCGACACCGCGCCCACGGCGCGCACCGATATTGATCCCGGATTTGAACTGGGGGTTTCCGTGGTTGCTTCGGTGCTTACGCGTCTGCATGAGATTGGCTATGACACCGAGCTGCTGGAGACCGTCACCGACGCCGATCCGGATGCGCCGCCGCAGGATGCCGTGAACCTGCGCACCTCGGCCTCGGAAAGCCTCGGCCGAATCATGCGCCACTTGATGTTGGTGCAGCCCGCGCTGCAAGAGAGCCCGGAAGAACTCGAGTCACTCCACGCGCGCGCCGCGAGTATGGGCAAAGGCCCGCTGGTGTTCGTAACCCGCACCGACCGTCCCGTGGCTGAGGCGGCTATTGACCTCGCCGGGTACGGTGATCCGGCGATCGCGATCCTCTGCGGCCCGCCCAGCGAAGATGACGCAGTCGTGGAGGATTTCGTGCAGGCCGGTTGGCAGGTTGTGCGCATGAACAGCGCCGCCCGTGACCCCTGGGGGAGCCCCCGTCGTTATGGGCAATTGGGATTCGGGGTGCGCGAATGAAAGACCGCGGCTCTTGGAACGTCACAATCGGGCTGATGCTGCTGATGTGCAGCGGGATCCTGCTGGCGACCCCGATTGTGGGCACGAATGCGTGGCTGCTGCCGGCGATGATCACCATCGTGGTGCTGCTGGCCATCACACAGGCCTCGCGCCAGTTCACGAACTCGCGAGTGCTGAGCGTCGTGATCGGCTTGATCACCCTCGCGGTGGCCGGGATTGTGCTCGCGCAGCCCACCGGCGTGGGGGATGTGTTCACTGCCGTCGGTCGACAGCTTTCGACGCTTGCCGAGCAATTGCCAAGCGACCAACCACCGCTGCGGGAAACCCCCGCAACGATTTATGTGCTCTCGCTGAGTGCAGGGCTCCTGGCGCTGGTGGCGGATCTCCTCGCGAATGTGCTGCGGGCACCGGCCGCGGCGATGGTCGCGGTGGCGCCGATGGTTGCGGTACCGATCGCAGTGGGGCTGCCGGCGGCCGACTGGTGGGCCTGGATTCTCTTTGCCGCGATTGCGGTGTTCTACCTTTACCTCGGCTATCGCTGGCTGAAACAGGTTGAGGACGATGAACGCACGAGCGCTGGATTCTCTGTCGAGGGTCGCGGACTCGGTGGCTTTTTCGGCGCCGCGGCCACAGGCGGCGTGACGGTACTCGTGGCACTGCTGATCGCGGTACTTGCCCCGGGCCCGAGCGGCCTGTGGTGGAACGCGCTGGGCGCAAACTCATCCATTTCCACCAACCGCGTCAACCCGATCATTGACCTCGGTGACGATCTGCGCCGAAACGACCCGATCGAAGTGCTGCGCTACGCAACCTCGCAAACCGAGGGGCAGTTGCCCTACCTCTCGCTCGTCACGCTCTCCACCTTCAGTGCCGATACCGAATGGCAGCCGGCCGAGTTTGCATCCTCACGTTCCGCAGTCGGAGACGACCTGCCGCTACCGAGCCAGCTGGCAAACCAACCCAATGTGATTACGGTGAACACCAATGTCGTGATCGAGCAGGGCGTGAGCGCGTACCTGCCGCTGCCTTCGAGCCCACTGCGGCTCGGCGCGGTGGAAGGCGAATACGGGTGGGATTCGACCACCGGCAGCATCCGCAACCTGGAGGATGAAGCACTCGCCCAGAGCTTCCACGTGGATAGCGTGCTGCCGCGGCCGACCGAGGAAGAGATCTCGAGCAGAACCGCGCCGACGAGCGACGACTTCGCGCAGTTCCTCACCCTGCCGGATGATCCGGCCCTCGAGCAGATCCGCGCGGTCATGAACGAGGTTATTGATCCAAACGCTTCGGCGTATGAACAGGCCCTGGAATTGCAGGCGTGGTTCACCGGCGGTGCCTTTGACTATTCCGAACTTGCCCCGGTATCCGGTGGCTATGACGGTACGGGACTTGAGGTGATCAACGAGTTCCTGAGCACCCGCAGCGGCTATTGCGTGCATTTCTCGAGCGCCATGGCGGTCATGGGTCGCCTCCTCGGCATCCCCACGCGAATCCAGGTGGGGTTCACTCCCGGCACGTTTGCGAGCGTCAATGACATCGGGCAGCCGGTGTATTCGGTGACCACCGACAACCTTCACTCCTGGGCTGAGTTCTGGGTGGAAGGCTACGGTTGGGTTCCCTTTGAGACGACCCCAAGCTCCGGTATTGGCGAAACCAATGTCGCCGAGATCCAAGACGAGGGTGAGACCGCTCCGGAACCGGAAGACACCGTCGCCCCCATCCCGACCGAGGCACCTGAAGACGCCACCTCTGAGCCGGAGCCGACCGAGGAAGCTGAAACGCCGGAGCCCACCGGTGCCGACGGTCAAACTGAAAATGATGGTGCCGGCTTTGTGTGGACGGGCACCACCGTGCTGACGCTTGTCGTCGTACTGCTATTGCTCATCCTTGCCGCGGTGGCCCTGGCACCGCGCTTCCTGCGGGCACGGATTCGCAAGCAACGCGAACAGGCAGTTGCCGCGGCGGCTCCCGAAGCCGCCGAAGCGGCCTGGCAGGAGTTGCTTGACACGGCCACCGATCTGCGGCTGCGGCTGCCGCGGGGCCGCACCACCGGGATGCTCAGCGCACGACTCGCGACGCTGATCGGGCTCGAGCCCGGTGACAACGCGGCATACGCGCTGCGGCGACTGGGCGAAGCCTTGGACGCGGCAACCTTCTCCGACCCCGAAAACCCGCAAGCGCATCCGGTGGCCTGGCAGGATGTGGAACTCGTGCGGGACGGGATGCTCGAACACGCCAGTGACGCGGACGTGCGTAGGGCAACCTGGTTCCCGGCCTCGATCGTCTCGCAGGTGCGGGCGCGAGGGGCCCGAAAGCGGGGCCGAGGGTGAAACCCATTCCAGAACCCGAGGTGCAGCTCGGGCGGGATAAGCAACCGGTGACCTTCGATTCGCCGCTGGAATCGGTCATGTCGAAGCCCGATGCGAAGGCGGTCCGCGAACAGCTCGGGCTCGACACGGTCGGCGATCTCATCAGTTACCTGCCGCGACGGCACCAGAAACCGGGGGAGCACAGTCGCACTGACGAACTTGAGGTCGATGAGCACGTCACGGTGATCGCCGATGTGGTGAGCGCTGCCAACCATCCCATGCGCAGTAAGAGCGGTACCCGGCAAGAGATTGTCATTACGGATGGCCACGGCCAGATGACCGTAACCTTCTTCAACCAGCCCTGGCGGGTGCAGCAACTTCCGAGGGGACAGCGGGGGCTGTTCTCCGGCAAAGTGCGGTTCTACCGCGGGAGTCCACAGCTCTCGCACCCTGACTGCGTGCTGCTCGACGAGCTTGATGGCGAAGCGGAACTGCTTGAGTTCGCGAAGCGGCCGATGTCGATTTACCCGGCGACCTCGAAACTGCAATCCTGGCGCATTTCGAAGTTGATCAAGAACGCGCTTGACTATGTCCCCACCATCCCGGACCCGGTACCGGCAGAGTTCCGTGCCGATCGGGACGAACTCGACTACGACAGCGCGATCCGCTTCATGCACGATCCGGATGATGACTATGACCTCGGCTCAGCGATGACGACGCTGAAATTTACCGAGGCGTTCATGTTGCAGACCGCGCTGCTGCAGCCGCGGTATGTCGCGGCGATTGTGCCCGCGACACCGCGACCGGTGCATCCGGGCGGTCTGCGCGAGCAACTCGATAAGAGCCTGCCATTTGAATTGACTTTTGACCAGTTCACGGTCGGCGAGACAATCGAGCGCGAACTCGCGAGCGAAACGCCAATGAACCGGCTGCTGCAGGGAGAGGTGGGTTCCGGTAAGACCCTTGTCGCCGTGCGAGCGATGCTGCAGGCAGCGGAGACGGGTGGCCAGTCGGCGCTGCTGGCACCCACCGAAGTGCTCGCGAATCAGCACCTGCGTTCGATTACCGAGTCGCTCGGCCCGGAACTCTCGGCGAAACTCATGCCTACCCTGCTGACCGGTTCGCTCACGAGGGCAGAGCGTCAGAAGGCGATGCTGCGCATCGTCACGGGGGATGCGCGGATCATCGTGGGCACGCACGCCCTGCTTACCGACACGGTCGAGTTTGCAGACTTGAGCCTCGTGGTGATCGACGAGCAGCACCGCTTTGGGGTTGAGCAGCGCGAGTCCCTGCGTCGGAAGGGGAAAGCCACTCCGCACACGCTGGTGCTCACCGCCACGCCGATTCCTCGTACGGTCGCGATGACCTCCTTCGGTGACCTCGATGTGTCCACGCTGCGGGAGCTCCCGGCTGGGCGCGCGGGAATCTCGACCTTCATGGTGAGCCTGGCAACGCATCCGACCTGGGAAAAACGCATTTGGCAACGTACTGCCGAGGAACTCGCGGCGGGCCGGCAGGCCTTTGTGGTGTGTCCCTCGATTGAGCCGGGGGAGCCGGACGAAAACGGCGAGAACACGGATGCGGCCACGGCCTCGGTTGCCCAGACGGTGCAGTTGCTGCGTGAGAATCCGGTGCTGCAGGGGCACCGGATCGAGCCGCTGCACGGTCGCATGACCGCCGAAGAAAAGGATGCGACGATGCTCGCGTTCGCGGCCGGGCAGATTGATATTGTCGTCGCCACCACCGTGATTGAGGTGGGGGTGAATGTCCCGAATGCCTCGACCATGGTGGTGTTGGATGCGGATCGTTTCGGGGTCTCGCAGCTCCATCAGTTGCGTGGCCGGGTGGGCCGCGGTGAGCACGCCGGGGTGTGCCTGCTCGTGACCAAGGCACCACCGCAGTCATTGGCCCACGAACGCGTCGCGGCCGTTGCGGCAACACTCGACGGGTTTGAACTTGCCGAACGTGACCTCGAGCTGCGCCGAGAGGGAGACGTGCTCGGTACCCGGCAGTCGGGCGGGAAATCCTCGCTGAAGGTGCTGCGAGTCACCCGCGACGCCGAGGTAATCGCCGAAGCCCGCACGCTCGCGATGTCGCTGCTCAGTATCGATCCGGAGCTCAAGACCGTGCCGCAATTGCGGGCGGCGATCAAGAGGCTGTCGGGCAGCGAACTCGCGCACCTGGAGATGGGCTAAGCGGCCGACGGAGGGCTCACCACTCTTTTCGCTCCGAGCGCCAACTGCGAATCGAGTTCGGGTCGGCTGGCCACTAGGATTGGTCGTATGACCAAACGTGATGCGACCACGGCCCGAGGGCCGAGGACGCTCATTCGCGGTTGGGCAATGGCCGCGGTCGCGACGGTGCCCGCAGCAGCACTGCACGGTGGTGTGGATGGACACACCCCCTCGGGGATCACACTGCTGGTGGCAACCGTATTGTCGGCCGCAGTGTGTGTGCCGCTGATTGGCAAGAAGTTCACCCGAGTGCGCTCGGGTGCGGCGATTCTCGCGAGCCAGGCCCTCTTCCACACGTTCTTTTCAATGACCGGGAACGGTCACGTCACCTTGAGCGGCGCTGGCGGCACCGGCGGTCATCACCACCACGCCATGCACTCGCCGCTCACCATCACGGTGCAAGACGGCGCCGAAAGCGCGGCCGGGATGCACTTCACGGGCTGGATGCTCGCGGCGCACGTGCTTGCAGCGCTGATCACCGTGGGCCTCGTCTGGTACGGCGAAAGCCTGCTCGGTGACATCCTCTCCGCCTTCGGCACCGCAGTGGCGAACGTTTCGGCGCTCGCGATCACCGCTCAGGCGAGCCTGGTGCTGCCAAAGCCGGCGCGCATCCCGGTCGTCGCACAACTGCCGCGCCCCATTGCATCCCGCGTGGCTGAGCTGATTATGGGACGAGCCCCTCCGGTGTGCGCCTAATCACCCGCACAATTTTTCTTTTTATTACCGGAGAACTCTTCAATGCTTCAACGCATCCGTAACACCCGTTTCATGCTGCTCGCTTTGCTGGCAGCCGCCACGCTGCTCTTTGCGGTTCCCATTTCGGGGATCGCCTCGGCGCACGACCAACTTATTTCTTCGAGCCCGGTCGAGGGCGAAGAATTCGAACAGGCGCCAACCGAGGCGACCCTGCGATTCTCGGCTGAAATGATCGAGATCGGTGCCGAAATCGCGCTGCAGAATGTCGACACCGGCGAGACCGTCGAACTGCCGGACGCATTCGTGATCGACTATGACACGCTGACGCAGCCGCTGCCGGAACTCCCGGCCGGGGCCTACGCGATTAACTGGCGCGTGGTGTCACAAGACGGCCACCCGATTTCGGGGACGATCAACTTCACCGTCACCGTGGGCGCCGCTGCCGAAGACGCTGCTGATGAGAACGCTGTCGGCGGGAACGCCGAGCCGACCCCTGAGGCAACGGCGGGATTCGGGAACGCTCCCGCACAGACGGGCGATGACTCGGCGCTCGCCGGTGAGAACGACGACTCGAATTCGGGCGTGTTCTCGGAGCCGTGGATGATCGTCGTGATCAGCATCGTGGGTGTACTCGTGCTGGCCGGTGCCCTGGTGATGTTCGTGATGCGGATGCGTCGCGGTAACCAGCCAGGTCAGTAGTTATTCGAGAAGCCGATTGAGCAGCTCGGTCGGTCGAATAGCTCGGCTGATCGAGTAGCCCGGTTCTCCGGGTTATTTTGCGCACCTGGGAGGGTGCGCCGGTTAGGAACCCTTTTTCATTATGAATACCGCATTTACGCGGGTGCTTCGCGTGCCCGCAACGCTCTTGGCCGTCTCTGGGCTCGTCGCTTTTGGCTTGACCGGATGCGCGACTTCCGAACCCGAGGCCACCGACGCTGCGATAGTGCAGACCTCGAATGGCTTCCAGATTTCGGATGCCTGGATTAAGGCCACCGACACCGACATGACCGGCGTCTTCGGCACGATTCGGAACACCACCGACACCGATTTCACGATCGTGTCGGCCAGTACTGAGATCGCAGAGATGACCGAACTGCACGAAACCATCGTGCAATCGGACGGCTCGAGCGTGATGCAAGAAATGGCCGGTGGCATCACCGTGCCCGCGGGCGAGGACTTCGTGCTCGAACCGGGTGGCAATCACATCATGCTGATGATGCTGACCGAGCCGATCCTGTCGGGGGATGAGGTCGCCGTCACGGTGACCACGGATGCCGGCGAGCAGTTCGAGTTTGTCGCCACGGCTCGCGAATACACCGGTGCGCAGGAGACCTACGCGCCGGACTCTGAGCACAGCGGCGGCTCGCACGAGCACGAGCATGACGATGAGCACAGTCATGACGACGAACACAGTCACGACGACGAGCACGGTCACGAGTAGCCAGCATGTCGAAATCACGTACAACTGAAGCGCTTTCGGGTGCGGAAGGTGCGCGTGGGCCGCGTCGACGGGATGTTCTCGTCGGCGCGGCCGGCCTCGGCATCGGGGCCACCGCAATGCTCGCGGCTGGCACGGCCGTCCAGGCTGCCGCCAGCCCCGCGACCTTCGGTACCGAAACCGTCCCGCAGCCGGACGCGAACGCCGCTGGGTCCGACGTAACTGAACCCACCGCATCCACCGGGCCGCTGCCCGCACCGCAACGCGGCGTACTTGCTGAACCACCCGCACATGCGGTGTTTATCGCCGTAGATCTTGCCCCGGAGGTCGACCGCGCGAGGCTTGAGAAGCTCCTTCGCATCCTCACCAACGACGCGAACCGGCTCATGGCCGGGTATGCGCCGGTTGGTGACCAAGAGCCGCAAATGGCAGAAGTGCCGGCGCGACTGACGATCACCTTTGGGTTCGGGCCGAAACTCGTCGACCTGGTCAATCCGGATGCGAAACCCGACTGGCTCGCACCGCTGCCGGCGTTCGCAATTGACCGGCTCGAAGAGCAGTGGTCGGGCGGAGACTTGCTCGTGTATGTCGCGAGCGATGATCCGCTGACGCTCGCGCATGCTCAGCGTCTGATGCTCAAGGATCTGCGCGCATACACGACGATCCGCTGGCAGCAGCCGGGCTTCCGAAATGCGCGAGGTTCGCTCAAACCGGGGACCACACAGCGGAACCTCTTTGGGCAAATCGATGGCACGGTGAATCCGCGGCCGGGAGATGAGGACTTCGATGCGCTGGTGTGGATCGGTAGCGGCGGCACCAGCGGGACGGGCGGTTCGGCACCGCAGTGGCTGGCTGGTGGCACGAGTTTCGTATTGCGGCGGATCGAGATGAATCTCGAAACCTGGGATGAAGTCGATGAACCCGGGCGGGATGCTGCGGTTGGCAGGCGCCTCGATAGCGGGGCACCGTTGACCGGCAGTCACGAGTTTGAGGAACCGGATTTTGAGGCGCTCACCCCGCAGGGGTTCACGGTGATCAATCCGGTGAGCCACATAGCCCGCGCGAGATCCGAGGACCCAGCCGAGCGCATCCATCGGCTCACCTATAACTATGACCACCCGGTCATGGGAGTCGGCGGGATCGGCGCGAGTGTGTCGAATTCTGGTTTATTGTTCGGTTCGCTGCAAGCGAATCCGCTCACGCAGTTCGTTCCCATCCAGCAGCGCCTTGCCGATGCTGACCTGCTGAATGAATGGACAGTGCCAATCGGATCGGCGGTATTTGCGATCCCGCCAGCGGCAAGTCGGGGTGGATTTGTGGGTGAGAATCTCTACGCTGTGTAGAGCGTCAATCCGAAAACGACATACGATGGAGATCATGTCCAACATTGCAGTTGTCCCGGGGTCCTTTGATCCGGTTACGCTCGGTCACCTCGACGTGATCCAGCGAACCGCGAACGTATTTGATGAGGTGCATGTCCTCGTCGTACACAACCCGGACAAGAATGCGATGATCCCGATCGCTCGTCGGCTCGAGCTGATCGAGCAGGCACTGCTCGAAACGGGCGCACCGCGCAATATCGTGGTGCGCTCGTGGAGTGTGGGACTGCTGGTCGATTACTGCACCGATGTCGGCGCCGGCGTGATCGTCAAGGGTGTGCGCGGTGCGAAGGATGTGGACTACGAGACGCCGATGGCGATCGTGAACCGTAATCTCGCGCGCATCGAGACCATGTTCATGATGCCGAACCCGCAGCATGCGCACGTGTCGAGCTCGCTCGTGCGGCAGGTGGCCTCACTCGGTGGGGATGTTTCGCCCTACGTACCGGAGGTCGTGCGCGAGTTCCTGCAGGGTGACACTGACCCGAATATTTCGGTCTAGCCCCGCAGAATCATCGGCGAGCGAACAGGGCCCCTTCAGTGGCGGTCTTGTCGCTGGTAGCGCGTAGACTCCGAGCATGACAACTTCACCGTATGCCGTGAATGTGGCCACTCTGATCAACCGGCCCGGCACTATGCGGGAACTGGAACTGGACGTAACCGTGCCCGAGCGTATCGGCGAGGGCATGCTCTACTTCGATAAGGGCGCGGTGCTCGAAATCGACCTGCGACTCGAGTCGCTCGTCGACGGTGTGCTCGCGACCGCCGAGGTGTCGGGCACGCTTACGGGCCAGTGCAGCCGCTGCCTGCAGGACCTTGCCGAGCCCTGGTCCGGCACCGTGACCGAACTGTATAGCTTCGAGGAAGACGAATCGGTCGAGTACCTCGTCAAGAACGACCTGCTCGACCTCGAGGGGCCGATTCGGGATGCCGTGGTGCTGGAACTCCCTTTCCAGCCGCTGTGTGAGCCGGGTTGCCTCGGGCTTGACCCGGAGACCGGTGAGAAGCTCACCGAGCCGCGCGAGGAACCGGAAGCGGCCATTGATCCGCGCTGGGAACAGCTCAAGGGGCTCCTCGAGTCTGGTGCGGTTGAGGGGGATGCCGACACTGGCTCTGACGCCGAAGCCGACGCCGAATCGAGCGAGGACCGGGGCTGAAGCGAGGATTGGGGCTGAAATCGGGGTCGCGCGGATGTTGAATCTGACGTAGACTTGGGCGTTGGTGTAGGGCTCAATGCTTCGAGACCTCTTGACTCAGCCCGTTCCGGTCGTTTGGCCGATGCGCGGTGGAGCCCCATCGCCCGCGTGGCGCGCACCGATTGCGAAGCCAATTCGCGGAAGCAGACATTGTTTATTTAGAAAAGGAAGGCAACCATGCCAGTTCCCAAGCGCCGACTGAGCCGCTCGAACACCCGTTCGCGTCGCTCGCAGTGGAAGGCTACGGCCCCCGCACTCGTAAAGACCGTCGAAAACGGTAAGGTCACCTACAGCCTCCCGCACCGCGCGAAGCTCGTAGAAGACGTTGACGGCACCCCGCTCTACTACGAGTACAAGGGCCGCCGAGTCGCCGACGCCTAGTCGTCGACTACGTAGTTTTCGACTGCACAGTCTGTGACGAAACAGTCTAAGAAATTCGACCCCGAGGTCGCCGACCCAGCTCCGCTGGCACAGGCACTCGGGGTCGAATTTGTTCCTGAATTACTCGACCTCGCGCTGACCCATTCTTCGTGGGCCTACGAGAACAACGGAGCGCCCGATAACGAGCGGCTCGAGTTTCTCGGCGACTCGGTCCTCGGGCTCGCGGTTGCGAACATGCTCTACGAAGAGTTCCCCGACCTCAACGAGGGGGAGCTCTCGCCGCGACACCACGCGCTCGTGTCCACGGTGACGCTGGCTGATATTGCCCGCAAGATCGGCCTCGGCCCGTACCTGCGCCTCGGTAAGAGTGAGCACCTCACCGGTGGTGTCGACAAGGACTCAATTCTGGCGGATGCGCTGGAGGCGGTGTTCGGGGCGGCCCACCTTTCGGTTGGATTCGAGACCGCGACTGAACTGGTGCTGCGCCTCGTGCGTCCCTATGTCGGTGATGTCGAGCGTCTCAGCGCCGAGATGGACCCTAAGACGGCGCTGCTGGAATTCCTGGCCGAGCTCGGTGCGGGAACGCCGACGTATGAGGTCTCCGGCACCGGGCCTGATCACGATCGAGTCTTCACCGCGAAGGTGACGGTGCCCGCGGGCAAGGTCACGCTGGTAGAAGCGGCCGGTACCGGTCGGAGCAAGAAACAGGCTGAGCTGGCTGCTGCGCTGGCTGCGTGGACGGAATTGCGCGAACGGCAGGCTGCCGGGAAACTGCCGGTCGGGAAGGCTGCTGCGAAGAAACCTGCCGACGAGAAGTCTGCTGACAAGAAGTTTTCTGAGCGGAAGTAGCCGTGCCGGAACTTCCCGAAGTTGAGGTCGTAAGGCAAGGCCTCACCGCTGGGGTCGCGGGCGCCGTGATTCGCTCGGTCGAGGTGCTCGACGAGCGCGCGCTGAAGCGCCACGTCGGCACACCGCTTGATTTCGTCTCGCGACTTGAGGGCCGGATGCTGTTGCCCGCGAGCCGTCGCGGCAAGTTCCTCTGGGTGCCACTGGCTGACCCGGGCGCGGCCACGAACATGCTGGGCACCTCGTCGGCCGCGCCGGTGGGGGCACCCGTACCCATGCATCCACCCGCGACGGGACTAGGTGCGCATACTGATGCTCAGGCATCCGCCGGCTCCGAAGCCGCAGGTCGACCGGCTGAGGCGCTGCTGACGCACCTCGGTATGAGCGGCCAGATGCTCGTGCGCACACTCGGTGCTCCCGAGGACAAACAGCTGCGCATCCGGATGCGCGTGGAAGGCCCGGCGGGGGAGTACGAGGTTCGGTTCATTGACCAGCGGCTGTTCGGGTCGCTGGCGATTGACACTCTGGTGGCGCCGATCGATGAGGCCGAGGAACGCATCCCGAGCCAGGTGACGCATATCGCTCGCGACCCGATCGACCCGCGCTTCGATCGCAAGCTCTTTGGCCTGCGCATCCGCTCGACCAAACGAGGAATCAAGGCCGCCCTGCTCGACCAAGAAATCATCTCGGGCGTGGGCAATATTTATGCCGATGAGGCCCTGTGGCGAGCCCGACTGCACTGGGCGCAACCCGCATCCACCGTCTCGACGCGGAAGATCAACGAGCTACTCGAGCACGTGCAGGATGTGTTCGTGCAGTCGCTCGAGGAGGGCGGCACCTCCTTTGATTCGCTCTACGTCAACGTGAATGGCGAGTCCGGATACTTCTCGCGCAGCCTGAAGGCCTACGGCCGCGAGGGCGAAGCTTGCCCCCGCTGCGGCACCGCCATCAAGCGCGAGCCCTTCGCGAACCGCTCCTCCTACCGCTGCCCCCGCTGCCAGCGGATGCGGTGACGGGTGAGTGCCGCGATGAATCTGGAGTGGCTGGATGCTCCAGCAGATGAAGTGTTGGCGGGTATCGCGAACGCGGAACGCGGCGAGCGACCGGCCTGGGTGCCAACCTGGCGGCAAATGGTCGTGCACGTCAACAACTGTCTGATGCTTTGGTATCTCGCGATCGCATCCGTCGCGATGGGTGTGCGGATC
This sequence comes from Gulosibacter chungangensis, assembly GCF_008831155.1. Classification (GTDB taxonomy): domain Bacteria; phylum Actinomycetota; class Actinomycetes; order Actinomycetales; family Microbacteriaceae; genus Gulosibacter; species Gulosibacter chungangensis. Next base: position 94,394 of record NZ_WBKB01000005.1, read on the forward strand.
GACACCGTGCAGGACAACCGGATTCTGCCGAAAGACATTCGAGACATCGTTATCCTCGCAGGGATCCTGTTGGTTTGGATTCTCGCATCGGTATGGCTCGAACGCTGGTCGCGACGACCGCTGAGTGATCGAATTCGGGTTCAACACGGGCGTGCATCCCTCACTGCGCTCGCGAATGGTTTCGAACCCAAAGCGACCATGCGCATCCCATTTCGGTCGCTTATTACGGCGGGTGCGAGACGTGCGTTTCCGCGCTTCGTCGGCAGTTCCGGCACTGAATTCGGCAATCTCTCGCGGAACAGGCCGCATGCTGAATCCTGGCACTACATGCGGGTGAAATGTCCCGTCGCATTGCCGCATCTCATTCTCGATTCGACGGCAACTGCGGCCGTGTCAAAGCACTTGCCGGTTTCAATAGCGCGCGGACAACTGCTCTCGCTCGAAGGCGATTTCGACGATTGGTTTCGGGTGTATGCCCCGGAAGACTACGAAACCGACGCCCTCGAGCTCCTCACACCAGACGTCATGACCGTGCTCACCGACCATGCGTCTGGGTACAGCGTCGAGATGATTGACGACTCGATCGTGTTCTTTTCGCCCGGTCACGACGATTTTTCATCCCGCGAGGTGTGGATGCGGATGGCTGCGGTGTTGAGTCGAGTGCTGCCGCCGCTGCTGGCCAATGCGCGGGTGTATCGCGACGATCGGATTCCGGCGCAGGTAATGTCCCGCGCAGAAATATCGTGGCGGGCGGCGCTTGAAGATGCGGAAGAAATCGTCGTGCAACCCGCGCGCATTGATGAGCGCGGCAGACGCTTGCGAGTTCGGGATCGGCGCAGCGGGATCTGGGCGTTGTTCGGATTCCTCGGCTGGATTGCGGCACTCGCGGTGCTGTATGTGGTGCCCGGTATTTTTGCAATGGCCGGACTTCTGTCCATTGTCGATGGACACTGAACCGGTTGGCGTAGGCCGGGTCTTTCGTGCGCTCGCCTCGAAAGGTGAAAATCATGACAGATTCCGGGCAGTTCGGTTCGCGGTCGCAGCCAGCGTCGCAGTCGCAGTCAGCATCGCAGCCACAGTCGCAGTCGCAGCCATCGCTCGCATCGCAGCCACAGGCATCATTGCAGCCGGACTCGACACCTAGTCCAGAATCCTCACCTCTGACCCGAACTGGTATGCGACCCGTGAGCCACTTGGGCCGACGGCTTATCGCGGGCCTCGCGCTGGCGGCGCTGTGGCTCGTCTTCGGGCTTGGCCCATACGCGCTGCAACATCTCGGTGGGCGCGTCGAGCTATTGGGGCGGTTGATTCCATCGCCAATGCGCGGTGGATTTTTTGGCGCACCAGAAGGCTGGGCTTGGTCGATGCACAGTCTTGCCGTGCTGTTAGTGATTACTGGGTTTGCGACGATTTCCGCATGGTTTGGGCGTCGGATGCGCTTGAGCTTTGCCGCAGGCTGGCTCGCGGCAGTGCTCACCGGGTTTCTCATTGGTGCGGTGTTGGACCTTGGTGATTTCGTTGAATCGGTCGGGCTGTTTGGAGTTCGTGGGGCACTCGGCACCAGGGGAGCGACCCAAGCGACCGTCTTTTGGGGATTGCTGGTGGGGTGGATTCCCGGGGTGTTGGTTTCGGCAGGTGCCCAGAACGGGATGTGCAACCAAGTTGGGCGCGAGGCCGGCGAGGATGCAGCTGGCCAATCGAGCAAGGCGTCGGTAGACGTGTTGAAGATGAGCCGAGGGTACCGAGCAGTGAACACTGCGATCGCTGTCTTGGCAATCCTCGCAGCCGTTGCACTACCGCTGGTAGCAAGCGGCGCGCATACGGCGTCGCAGGAAGCACTTCGGGAAGAACAAGCTGCGGAAGAGGCCGCAGCCGAGGCGAATGCCGACCCTGCCGGTGCCGCTCCGCGAGACCTGGAGGCAACAGGCGAACCGGTGCCGACTGTGGCGCCGGTGGCGGACACCCCGCCTGCGGACGCGTGCGACGCATCCAACTCGACCATTCTTGCGCCGCCCGCAGGCGCGGCGACCGGACATCGGGTGCAGTCCCTGGAACTCGTGAATATTTCTGAAGCACCCTGCAGGGTTGAGGGTTACCCGGACATCGCGTTCGGCGACCAAAACGGCCATGTGATGGATGTCGTGGTCGAGCGCGGTGACTCCTTCCTCGCCAAGGATGCTGGCCCCACGCTCATCACGGTCGAACCCGGTGAGTCGGTAGTTGCGAGTATTGGTTGGGACGCGAATTCGATGCACGGCAGTCTCGCTGCCAGGTCGTTGTGGGTCGCACAATTCGCGGGTGCGGAGCGGCTGACCTGGGAAGTGTTGCTCGATATTGTGCCCGAATCGACCGTGTACGTGACCGCTTGGGGAGCTGAGTAGCGAGCCAGTGCATCCCTGAGTGCCCTAGAAGAGAATGCGGATAACCTCGGCACATGTCTACGACAGCGGAGTCGAAGCGGCTAACCCTGGCCTGGGGAATTCTCGCGGTTCGAATCGGCGCGGTCTTCGTCGTCACATTGGTGATGTGGGGCCTACTGGCGGGCTTCTTTAATACTCCGGGCTTTCCGCCGAGTACCCTGTGGGCAACGCTCGGATTGCTGCCGGTCAACCTTTTCTGCCTGTGGCTAGTGCTGCGGCTTTATCGCCGCGAGGGCATTCCGCTTCGGGATGCACTGGGAATTCGACGGGGCAAAGTCGGTCGGGACATTCTTTGGGGATTGCTGTGGTTGTTCGTCGTGAACATTCCGTACGTGATCGCGATCGGGGCCATGGTCTATTTGCTGTACGGGGAGGATGCTCCCGCGGCATTCGAGACAATTTTTGTGAATCCTGACGCGACCACCGCAATATCGCCGGTGTGGCTCTTGGTGATTTCGATTGTGTCGGTGATCCCGTTCATGATCATTAACGCGCCCACGGAAGAATTGGTTTATCGCGGCTATGCGATGCGCGGTTTGGCTGAGAAACACGGCGGTGCGTTCGCGGTGCTTGCGACCTCGGTGACGTTCGGCGTTCAGCACATGGCCTTCGCTGCGACACCGGCCGGGATGATTGTCTTTTTCGTTGCATTTACGGTGTGGGGGCTCGGCGCGGCGATCATCGTGCGGAAGCAGGGGCGGCTGTTTTCGATAGTGGTGGCGCACTGGCTGATCAACATCATGCTCGCCGCGCCGGCGATCGTGTTTCCGATCCTGCAACTGACTGGCGTTGCCGAAGCTAGCTAGAACGTGTTGCGCAACGGGCCAAGATGACTTGCTGAGGCTCAGGTGGAGTAAGGGATAAGGCCGACCGGCCTCGTCGGTCTCGCTGCGTCCGACGACCTCGAATCCACGGTGTGTGTAGAAGCCGACTGCAGGGACGTTCTGCTCGTTGACATCGACTTTGGTAACTCCGTGTTCCTTGATCGCGTGGGTGAGTAGCGCCGTGCCGATTCCACCCGCCCGTTGCTGCGCATCGATGAACAGCATCTCCAGCGTTCCATCGAGCACGCCGGAGAACCCCAGCGGTCGACCATCGCGCTCGGCGACTGAGAGGACGACTGCCGGGAAATAGTCGGACTGCAACTTGGCTTCGATCTCGTCTCGATGCGTAGCTGCAAGGAGATCGTGCGACGCATCCACAGAGCGCCGCCAGATCGCAGCAAGTGCCGGATACTCCGAAACTCCGAGCGAGGGCCGAATGGTCAACCCGAATACGCTGGGTCTCGTTTGCGGATTCATCAGCCCATCATCCCAGACAATAGCAGGCAGTAAACGACGGTAGACGAGCGCAGGCGAACGCACTATCGCCACTTGATTCGCGATCTGCCATAGTCGTGGCTGCTGCTGCCGGCGGGGCAGGGTGGGCTTTCGAACACGGGCTATTCCTGATAAACATTGTTAGGTTGATGGACTGCGCGATTCGTGCGCAGCTCAGCGGTCAAATCAGTAGTCAAAGGAGACTCGAATGACGGACAAGCTATCCCTCGAGCAGCGAATTCAGCGTGTTGAGGATCGAGCTGAAATTCAGGAACTCGGGATTCTGTACGGGTTTGTGATGGATGAACGCGACGATTTCGGTATCCGACAGATTTTTACCGAGGACGCGACCCTGCGATCGCAAGATGGCGTGTTTGCGGCGAATGGTATTGACGAGATCGTGGAGACGTATTTGGGGCGGTTCAAGCGTCTGGGGCCAACGAATCATTACAGTCACGGGCATGTGGTTCGTTTCCGCGACGAGGATCCAGATTCTGCATTTGGGCTTATTGCTTCGCACGCCGAAGTTGTGCGCAATGGCACGGCGATGCAGGTTGCGCTGCGGTACAAGGATGAATATCGACGTGTGGATGGAAAGTGGCGCTTCTCGGATCGCCTGATGTCGTACATGTACTACCTGCCTGTTGCAGAGATTCCCGAGTCGTTGGGTGATCGAAACACCGTGCGCGCCTACGGGGACGAGCGACCGGCAGAGTGGCCAGAGGTGCTGTACTCAGAGACTGGGAGTGAGTGGCTGCACAAGTACTTGTAGCCTTGGTGGCGTTTCTCGCGGTGGTTTGCTGATGCTGTGTTGATTGTGGCTTTGTGGCTTTGTGGCTTTGTGGCTTTGTGATCTGGCTGGCTGCCTTCTTTGTGCGACTCTCATGGTGTCGGGGTGGGTGGGGTGAGGGCCTAAATCTGCTCAACGTCGGTGGCTGCCCTTACTCTGTTGTGTAACTCGTCAAGTTCTTACATCTCCGCAGTCGCGAATTCGAACATCGAATTACTATTCGATAACTACGTGACTTATCACTAGTTTATTCGTTCGAATCTCGATAGGGTGGAATCACCAGCCAGCCTTCCCGGGAGGTGATCCACGATGACCGTGTGCGACTCGACGTTTGCCGACGATGACGACGACTTCAATAGGCATCGTGGTGCCTCCGGTGCGTCCGGTGCCTCGGATGCTTGGGGCGCCTTGGGCGCACCCGATACCGGGTTTGAAGACATCGTCGCTGGGCTCTCCAGGCCTTCCCCATGGGATGAAGTCGTTGCAACAGGGGCTGCAGAGTCTGAATCCGATTTCGATTTCACGTCCCCAGGCTTCGCAGGCCATGAGTTTGCCGAGGCCACAACCACGCCCACTGGTGATAGCACTGCTGCAGGGGCTGCTGGTGCTCGTGCTGCTGCAGACGCCGATTCCTGTTCCTGTTCCGGTGCTGGTGCCGCTGCGGATTTCGATGCTGGTGCTTTCGTGTTTGGGCCGGGTTTCACGCTGCCGGAGGGTATGTCGCGGGATGGTGATCTCGCCCGGTTGATCGAGTCATTCACTGGCTTAATTGACTCGTACGCGCGCAATTTCCCGTTCTCTCGAGGCGTGCTCGAGGACGACGTGGAAGCGGCCTCGCAAGACCGGTTCCTCGACTTGATCGAGGTTGTGTCGGCCCACCAACGGCAGCTCTCGGCAACACTTGCGGTACTCGCACAAGAAGTCGCGCACCGGTCCCGGGGAGAGTTGTTAGACCAGCGGCTTGACTTCCAATACGGCTACAAGTCTCCATCGCAGTTCTTCGCGGACTGCGTCCAGATCGAGCGTCGTGACGCGTTCGCGATCACCCGGGTGGGGAAAGCCATCGTCGGCGAGCGTTCCCTCACGGGCGAACGGTTGCCCGCAACAGCCGAGATCGTTGCCGACGCTGTCCGCGCCGGAGAAGTCGGGTTCGCGCACGCGAACGAGATCGTGCGCACCACCGAGAAACTCCGCGAGAAGCCGGAGGTGGATCCCGACGACATCGACGAGGGAGAACAACTCCTGGTCGATATTGCCTGCGACGGGCTCCCCTTGGCCGAGTTCCGTGCCGCAATCACCCACCTCGAGGGGTATTTGGACCCCGACGGCGTCGCCCCAACCCTGGAAGCGCAGCGACAGCAGAACAGTCTCACCTTCCGCATAATGTCCGACACCGGCATGCTCCACATCAATGGGAAGATCGATGCCGAGTCCGGCGCATATGTCCGCCACGCCCTCGCAGGCTACGTCACCGGCACCCTGCGCGAATGCCGCGATCATAACCACCCCGGCGCACTCGCCCCGGAACGCCCCGATGCCACAACCACGGCCGCTGCGACTGCTGGCGCTACCGACCGTGCCAGCGATGCCGCGAATGACGAGAACGTTGGCGACATGGCAAGGACTGCGACAACTGCTAGTCGCACACCGCAAGACCTGGCCTCGGAAGCTGCACCGGCAACCAATCCCGCGCCGGAATATCTCGGAGAAAACTCCGTCTACCCGGACGCCAGCTTCCGTGACGACCATGACAAAGACCCCTACCGGCACGATCGCGTCGCCGTCGAAACTCGTACGATTCCGCAGATCCAGGCAGCTGCGCTAGTCGATTTCGCGAAACACGTTATTGGGTGCGACCTGCACAAGCTCTCCGGCCCTTCAACCAGCGTGATGGTGCGCATGGGCCTGGAAGACTTCGTCCCACCCGAAGCACTCGCCGAGGCCACCGCGATCGCCGACGCCACGTTTAACGCTGCTGACGCGGCTGACGCGGCTACTGCTGCGAAGGCTGGCGACACTGGCGACCTCGACAGTACGAATCCAAACCACGAGACCGGTGACCAAGCCGCAGCATTCCGCTACTCAACAACATCCGACTGCGCGAGCACTCACCAGCCAGGCACTAGCTACCCCACCCGAGTACACACCGGGATCGCGACTATCGATGGGCATGCCGGTGGCACGATTATCGACGTCGGTACAGCTCGCAGACTCGCTGCCGGAGCTGGGGTGATCCCGATCGTGCTGGGGTACGACTCGGTCGCGCTCGATATGGGCCGAGAAGTGCGCTTATTCACCCGCCAGCAACGCAACGCGCTCATCGAACGCGACGGGGGTTGTGCGTTCTGTGGCCTACCGCCCGGAATGACCGAAGCTCACCACATCGCCTACTGGACCGCGCACGAAGGCACCACCGATCTCGACAACGGGATCCTGCTGTGCAGCTCCTGTCACCGGCGGGTGCACACGGGTTGGGAAATCCGAATCGTGCACGACCCCACCAAATCAAAGCGTGCCGCGAGGCTCGCGAAACAACACGGTGGCGGGACGGTGTGGTTCATCCCACCCGCAAACGTCGATCCACTGCGAGAACCACGACTCGGTGGCCGCAAACGATTCGACTTGGGATACCGGAAGGCGCATCCACCGGTGCCGATCCCGGGGTACGAGAACGCGTCCTGGAGCAGCCGCGGACCAACCTTCCGACCAAAGGTCTAGCGAAAGTACGCGTGGTCGACGAACAGACCTCGCTGTTGCTGTTGCTTAGCGCCAAACTCACCTGGACGTTATTCCACAGCGGCTGGAACTTGCGAGGGCGACCCCAACACCTCATTGATGATGATTGAAGCAAGGGAAGCACTCAGCAGAATTCCCGCGAGGACCACCAACTGGAAAAGCCCAGCCTCAAGTGGACTCGCGCCAGCAAACACCGCCCCAGTGAACGCGCCGGGAAGTGTAACTAGACCGGTTGTTTTCGTCTGGTCAATCGACGGAATCAAGGAAAGCTTCGAAGCCAATGCGCGAAAGCGTGCTGTCGCTTGACGATTCGTTGCACCGAGAGCCAGCCAACCTTCGACCTCACCCCGATGATCCGCAAGCTGTTCCTGCAGTCGGCGAGCAGAAAGCGTCGTGACATTCATCGAATTACCGATGATGATGCCACCGACCGCGAGCAGATACTGCGGGCCGAGATCCACGGCACCCGAAACAAACGCCGTCCCGATAGCAGCCGCCACTCCCGCAGTAAGCGCAAGCGCAACACCCAGAACCACCCTGGCACTCCGCCCAATTCTTCTCGCCGAGGTAAAAACTGCGATCGCAAGCATGACCCCAAGCCACAAAAAGACCCAACCCAGCTCGGTCATCATCACCGACAGAATCACCGCAAGCAAAGCCAGCTGAATTCCTGCGCGCACTACAGCAATCACCGGTTCCCAGCCGAGAGGCACCCGAGCTCGCCAAAGGATCCCTGCAGCGAGCAGCGCCATGCCCACGCAGATAATCACAGTGCGAACCGGATCGATACCTTCAGTCACACACTCAAACCTATCCGCTGATGAAACTCATATAGTGCGCAGATTCTTGCTAACAGATCCCTACCCCAATTACTGAAAACAGGTTCCCAACGGTTTCCAGCTGAACGGCGGCGCCAGATCCAACACCGTACTGGTTCTGGAAAATCCGACCGCCGCGCCAAATGGCCGGTCGGAGGCGGGCACGCCGGTAGGATTCAGGCATCCATCCCGCTGATCGAAAGTCGACAAAATGCACCTCAAGAGCCTGACGCTCAAGGGGTTTAAGTCGTTCGCAAAACCGACCACGCTCGAATTCGAACCGGGCGTGACCTGCGTTGTCGGACCAAACGGTTCGGGCAAATCGAATGTGGTGGATGCGCTGGCCTGGGTCATGGGGGAGCAGGGCGCCAAGACCCTTCGCGGCGGCAAAATGGAAGACGTTATCTTCGCCGGCACCGCCACTCGTGGCCCGCTCGGGCGCGCCGAAGTCGCCCTCACAATCGACAACGCAGACAACGCGTTGCCGATTGACTACACCGAAGTCACCATCAAACGCACACTCTTCCGAGCGGGCGGCAGCGAATACGCTATCAATGGTGAGCAGGTCCGCCTGCTCGACGTGCAAGAGCTCCTCAGTGACTCCGGCCTCGGCCGCGAGATGCACGTGATCGTCGGCCAGGGACGCCTCGACACGGTCCTGCGCGCCACCCCAGAAGAACGCCGCGGCTTCATCGAAGAAGCCGCGGGAATCCTCAAACACCGCCGCCGCAAAGAAAAAACCGTCCGCAAACTCGAGGGGATGGAACAGAACCTGCAGCGCCTGCGCGACCTCGTCAGCGAAGTTCGACGCCAGCTGAAGCCGCTCGGGCGTCAGGCTGAGGTCGCACGCAAAGCCCAGGGGATCGCCGCAATCGTCCGCGATGCGAAGGCACGCCTCTATGCCGACGAGGTCGTGACCCTGCGCGATCAGCTGCGCCGCGCATCCGCCACCGAGCAAGAACGCACCACCGAACGGCTCGTCCTACAAGAAAAACTCGATCAGTCGCTGCAACGGATTGAACAGCTGCAGCAAGCACAGCGTGGTGATGACGTGGACCGTGCCCGCCGCGTCGCATTCGACCTCGAAAGCGCCCGCGAACGCTTGCGAAACTTCCAGATGCTCGCAGGCCAACGCGAGTCCATGCTGCAGGCGCGACTCGCTGAGCCCGCGCTGACCGTTTCGGTGACCGATGCCGATATCACCGCGGTCCGCGAGGAAGTCGCTGACCTTGAACGGCGCGTCAGCGAAGCCGAAACGAGCTGGCAGCACGCGCAAGACGCCACGGCCCGAGCTCGCCAAGAACTCGACGTGCTCGACCAAGAAATCGCGACCCAATCGGCGCTTCTTTCACAGCACGATCTGCGCACCACCGAACTCAAAGGTAAAGCGGAGTCGGCGGCAGGCCGACTCGCGGCAGTCCGCGGTGAAGTGCTCCGCAGCGACAACACGCTCAAGTCGGCAGCAGACCGGCTGAAGTCAGCGGAGCAGGAACTCGTGCAGGTCGAATCCGACGCGGAAGCTGGCGAAATGGACTCGTCCGGGCTCGACGACCGTTACGCCGAAGCGCAGGACCAGGTAACCAGCGAGCAAGCCGCGATGGACGAATTGCGCGATGACATTCACGACCTGGAGCGTGAACGGGATTCGCTCGACGCCCGCCGCAAGGCGCTTTCGCTCGCATCCGAAGTTCGGGACGGCGCGCAGTCGCTCCTCGCGAGCGCACCCGAAGGTGTGATCGGACGAGTCAGTGACAAGCTCCGCGTGGACCGCGGCTTCGAGACCGCAATTTCGGCGGCCCTGGGACAAGCGGCGGATGCCGTGCTCACGGCCTCCGATCAGGTCGCGTTTGGTTTGGTGGCTGATTCGAAAGTGGATGGCCGAGTGCAGCTCGTTGCGGACTTTGCGGATGCGCAGGCCGACGAAGAGTTCGCAGCTACGGCCGAAGAGGTGGCCGGGAAGCACGGAATTACTGTCACGGTCGCGACGTCAGTCACTCGCGGCGTGAACGCGATTCTGACGCAATTGGCGCGGACGCTCATCTTCGAAGAACTGCCACCTCGCGAAACCGCGAGAGCGATCCTTTCGCATCTGCCGCACGGGACCGTGCTCGTGAGCAAAGACGGAACCGTGCTTACTGCGAGTACGCTCACGGCAACCAGCGGCAGCGACAAGGACTCCGGGGGCGCCAGCCGAATCGAGCTGCTTGCGGAACGGGACCGGGCCGCATCCGAACTCGAGCGGGTAACCAAACTCCTCGACGTGAGGTCGATCGAACGAGCCGAACTGCGCGCATCCTTACAAGCCGCGAAAGCGGCAGCCGAAGCCGCGCTTGCCGACCTGCGTGGATTTGACGCGGAGCTTGCTGCCCGGCGCGAGGCCCTCAACCGCGCGCGTTCGCGAGTGGAGTCGGCGAAAGCCGAGCTGGGGCGCGCCGAAAAGTCGAAGGAACTGGCTGCACAGAACATCAGCGAGGTGGAGGAACGCGCGGCGAAGGCGAAGCACGAACTCGAAACTCACCAGTCACAACCGCGGCCGATTTTCGATGGTTCAAAGCGAGGCGAGTTTGCGGCGGCGGTGGAAACCAAACGTGAGGCAGAAGTTGAGGCGCGTCTGGCCGTGGAGACCCTGCGGGAGCGGCTTCGCGCCGAACAATTGCGCATCGGTGAGCTTGAACGCAAACGCGAGGCGGAACGCGAAGCCGCCGACCGCGCCGCACGCGAAATGATCCTGCGCCGCGCCGAACATGAGCGAGTCGAAGGCGTGATTGCGCGCATCCCGCCGCTTCTCGAATCCATTGATCGCAGCCTGACTGAGGCGCGCGGTGAACTTGCTGAGGCAGAGAAGCAACGCGAGGCGCAAGACAAGGAGCTCGTGCACCTGCGCGAGCAGGAAGCGCAGCTGCGGAAGCGGCTCAACGTGATCACTGAGGATGTTCACGCGCTTGAGCTGCAAATGTATGAGCGCAAAATGCAGCTCAATAATCTGCTCGAGCGTGTCGCGAGCGAACTCTCGCTCGTCGAGGCGGTGCTGCTGGATGAATACGGTCCGGATGAGGAGTTTGACCGCGCCGAGCAGAAAAAGCGTCTTGCACAGGCCGAGAAGGAAATGTCGCAGTTGGGGCGAATCAATCCGCTCGCGCTCGAGGAATTTTCGGCGCTCGAGCAGCGGCACGCCTATCTAAATGAGCAGCTTTCGGACCTCGAAACCACTCGTGCCGACCTCATGAAGATCGTTTCCGACATTGACGAGCGGATGCGCACGGTATTCGCCGAGGCGTTTGAAGATACGCGCGAGGCCTTCCATGAGGTGTTCCCAGTGCTCTTTCCCGGCGGAAGTGGGGATATTTCCCTTACTGATCCCGGAAACATGCTCACTACTGGTATCGAAGTGGCGGTAAAACCCGCAGGAAAGAAGATCGACAAGCTTTCTTTGCTCTCCGGTGGAGAACGTTCCCTCGCCGCGGTGGCCCTGCTGGTGGCGATTTTCAAGGCTCGCCCGAGCCCCTTTTACATCATGGATGAGGTCGAAGCAGCCCTTGACGACGCCAACCTCGGCCGCCTGCTCGAGGTGTTTGAGAGCCTGCGCGAGTCGAGCCAGCTAATCGTGATTACCCACCAGAAGCGCACGATGGAAATTGCGGATGCACTCTACGGTGTTTCGATGCACCGCGACGGGGTTTCTACCGTCGTCGGGCAGCGCGTTCGGGAGTGACAGGGTGGTCGTCGGACGCTGTTGCAGGGTTTTTTCGTTGGCGGGGCTTAGCATGGGCGGCACGAGAGAAAAGGGCCTTCCGGGGCCGAAGATAGCGGTGTGAAGAGTATTGCGGTGGCCGGTATCGCCGCGACCAGCAGTGCGATGAACAGCAGCACCGTGCAGAGCAGCAGTGAACAGGGCGTTTGACAGGCGCGTTTGACAAGGGAGTCAAAATGGCAGAACAGTTGGCGACGGCAATTGAATTCGTGCGGTTAAAGACGCAGCATACGGCCGTGGTTCGTGGCGAAGGAGTGCCGGTGGCGGACATGATCCGCTTTCTCGACTCGGCCTTCACGGTGCTGCGCGCGGCGGTGGATGCGGCGGCGATCGCTCCGGACGGTCCGGCGTACAGTCGATATGACACAGAGCTCGAGGGGGATGTGACCATCGAAGCGGGGATCCCTCTGCTCGCGGCGCTCGAGGAATCGCTTGAGTTCAACGGTGTGACGATAGAACCGGGGGAGCTACCCGGCGGCGAAGTCGCCCGCGTAACGCACGTGGGGCCGTATTCGGAGCTTGCGGATGTTTGGCAGGGGTTCCTTCGTGACCTTGAGGCCGCGGGGCGCACCCCACAGAAGCCGTACTGGGAGAGTTATCACGTCACGCCCGGCCCCGGCACGGATCCCTCGCGGCTGCGCACCGACCTCACTGCAGTGGTTGCCTAAGGAGTTGGCGTATGTCGCTTTCAGCAGTTGAATACCTTGAATTTCCGGGTTGCCCCACCGCGGTGATCCGGAGATCCGGCTTACCGGTGAGCGAAATGGCACCGTTTATGGACAGCTCTTTCGGCGCCCTCGGCGATGCCATTCAATCCGGAGTTTTTGCGCCCATAGGGCCAGCGTTCACGAGATACGACTCGGCCTTTGGCGAAACAGTCGACCTTGAAGTGGGGTTCGCGGTGGCCGAAGCGCTCACTCAAGACCATGTCTCGAATGGCGTCATCATCGTTGCTTCGGAACTGCCAGCCGGACACCTAGCGACAACAAAATACACCGGCGGTTATGACGGCCTCGGGGATGCGTGGGGCGAGTTTCTCGAGGCGGTCAAGACTGAAGGGTATGAAATATTGATGCCATATTGGGAAGCCTATGACACCGAGCCAACCCCCGACATGAACCCCGCGGACCTCATTACGGGACTCGCGACACTCGTTCGGAAAGCGGGTTAGCGCCAGTTCTCAAGCGCGCGCACGGTCGCAATCGCGGCCTGCGCGGCTTCGGCACCCTTGTCTTCGCTCGAACCCGGTAGCCCCGAGCGGTCGAGCGCTTGCTGCTCAGTGTCGCAAGTGAGGAGGCCAAAGCCAACTGGAATTCCGGTTTCCAGCGCAACCGAGTTGAGCCCGTCCGTGGCGGCAGTGCACACGAAGTCGAAGTGCGGAGTGCCACCCCGAATCACCACACCCAGCGCGACGATCGCGTCCGGAGCATCCTTGGAACGGGCAATCCGCGCCGCCGCAACCGACAGCTCAAAGGAGCCCGGCACTCGCACCACCGAGACCTCGCTGACATTTGCCTCGTTGAGCGCACGCTGGGTGCCCTCGACGAGCGCAGTCATGATCTGTTCGTGCCACTGCGCGGCAATCACCACGACGCGCAGTCCGTTGCCGTCGACCTGAATAGCGGGGGAGCCTTCTTTACTCACTGGGGTCCTTTGTTTGTGGGGATCTGTTTATGGGGTCTTGTTTATGGAGAGCGTTCGGGAGGTGTATCGGGAGCGTGACTTTAGTGCGCGACCAGCGCGGTTTCTGCCGCTGCAGGTGCCGCAGGGCCTGTACCGACATATGCGGTCTCTGCTGGACGCGCGACTACTGACGGATGTGGGGCTACGTCCGGACGTGCAGCTGCTGCCGGAGGCGCAGCCAGCGCATCGTTCTCGCGTCGCCAAGCGATGAGGTCACTAATGTGCAGAATCACGAGTCCCTCGGCTTCCGCAAACTGCTCTGCCTCGGGAAGCCGCATGACTTCACCCGAATCGTGCACGAGTTCCGCAATCGCCCCGACTTCGCCCGCACCTGCCAGGCGCACGAGGTCCGTCGCGGCTTCCGTGTGTCCGGGGCGAACGAGCACGCCACCGTCTACCGCGCGCAGCGGAATCACGTGACCCGGCCGGATAAGGTCCTCCGCGACCGCGTCAATATGTCCCAGAGTTCGCAGGGTGAGCGCCCGATCGGAGGCAGAAATACCAGTCGTGACGCCGACCGCCGCATCCACCGACACGGTGTACGCGGTGCGGAACGAATCCTGGTTATCAGGAACCATCAGCGGCAGGTCAAGCTGATCTGCGCGCTCGGTGGGCATCGGCGCGCAAAGGAACCCGGAAGAGTGGCGGATCGTCCAAGCGATCCAGCGAGGTTCGGCACGGTCGGCCGCGAGGATCGCATCCACTTCGTTTTCTCGGCTCGCGCTATCGGCGACAAGCACCGGACGGCCCGCACGGAGCTCCGCGAAGGCGCGTTCGAGCAGCGCGTTGGTGGCGTCGGCGGCTGTGCTCGTCGTGCCTGGGCTCGCCGTGACTGAGTTCACCGTCACTGAGTTCACCGTCACTGAGTTCACCGTGACTGGGCTCGCCGTGGCGGTGGTAGCGGCTTCGGCAGTAATTGGCGTGGTGTTCATCGGAGCATTCCTTCGGTTGCGATGGCCGCCTCGGCATTGAGGTGACCGGGGTGATTTAGGTGACCGGCCTGATTGAGCTGACCGGGCTGATTGAACTGACCAGGCTGACTGAGACGACTGGGGCGCGAGTCTTGCCGTAAGTGAGCGGGCTGGTAAGTGGATGTTTCGAAACGCGCTTCGAGCGCACGCTCGACGTATTTCGCAAGCACATCGACCTCGATATTGACGCGGTCGCCGGGCTGCAACGCCCCGATCGTGGTGGCTTCCGAAGTGGTGGGGATGATCGACACCCCAAACCCGGAAGCATCCACTTCGGTGACCGTGAGCGAAGTGCCATTGATAGAAATCGAACCCTTTTCGGCGATATATCGGGTCAGCGCAGGATCGATGCTGAAACGCAGGTCATCCCAGCGCTCGCCGGGCACCCGGACCTCAAGCGTTGCGATGCCGTCTACGTGGCCCTGCACGATGTGGCCGCCGAGCCGCGCATCCGCCCGCATGGCTCGTTCGAGATTGACGCGAGTTCCCGGCTCGAACTGAGCCAGGGTGCTGCGCTCGATCGTCTCCGGCATGACGTCGGCAGTGAACGATCCATCGGCGAAGAGATCGACGACGGTGAGGCAGACGCCGTTCACCGCGATCGAGTCGCCGGGGCGAGCATCCGCCGTGACGATGGATGCATTGACGGTGAGTACCGCGTCCGGCCGTTCTGGTGATTGTTCGAGGGCGAGAACGGTGCCGATCTCTTCGATGAGTCCGGTAAACATGTTTAGGCTCCAGGGTGCTTGGTGGTTGATGGCTGTGCGGGGAGTTTGACCGCGCGGATGAACGTGTCCTGCCCGAGACGGCGCACTTCCTCGGTGTGCCAGCGTTCGGCATCCGTGAGTGTTTCGATGCCGAATGGGTCCACGGCGCTTTTGCCGCTGCCGAGGATCATCGGGGCGAGATAGGTGTGGAGTTCGTCGACGAGGCCAACCTTGAGGAATGCGGCGGCCACACTCGCGCCGCCTTCGACGAGCACGTGGCGGATCTCGCGGTCGGCCAGAGCGGCGAGCGCTTCGGCCGGGTCGCGGGTAGCGAGGTGAAGGAACTCGTCTTCGTTGCCGCGCATCCGCGCATCCATCGGCACTTGCCGGTGACCGAGCGCAACCCGCAACGGCTGCTGGGGGAACGCCGTGCCGTCGGGATCCCGAGCGGTCAGCGAAGGATCATCGCTCAGGACCGTCCCGGTGCCGACCAGAATCGCGCCGACCTCCGACCTCGTGCGGTGCGCGTGCTCGCGTGCCGCGCTCGAGGTAATCCACTGGCTGGTGCCGTCTTCGGCCGCGATCTTGCCATCGAGCGTGGTCGCGAGCTTGAGCGTCACGAAGGGGCGGCCGAGACGGAGGGATGTTGCCCAGACGCGCACGACCTCGAAGGCTTCCTCGCGACCGACTCCCGATTCCACCCGGATGTCCCGGTCACGCAAGTACGTCGCGCCACCCGCAGCTTCGGGGTTCGGATCGTCGACCGCGTAGATCACCTCACGGATGCCCGCGGCGGCGAGCGCTTCCGTGCAGGGCCCGGTGCGACCGGTGTGCGAGCAGGGCTCGAGCGTTACGATGGCGGTTGCGCCGCGGAGTGGGTTGCCATTCGAAAGGCTTGCACGCTCTCGGGCGTCGCGGAGAGCATCCACTTCGGCGTGTGGTGTTCCGGCGCCCCGGTGGTATCCCTCGCCGAGAATCCGTCGCGGTCCGCCGTCGTCGGCAGCAAGGATTACGCAGCCAACTCGCGGGTTCGGGCCCGCCGCGGGACCCTGGTACGCGAGCTCAATTGCACGGCGCATCGCCGCAGCCACATCCGGGACGGTGCGTGCCGGAACCGGACCCGGGACCGTGCGAGTCGGATCCGTGGCCGCGGGTGTCAGCGCGGTGGCCGTAGGTGTCAGAACCGTGCGTGTTGAAACCGTGTCCGCGAGGAAAACAGCTGGTACGAAATCGTGCGTATGCACACCCGCGGTGGCGGTAGTGAGAGTCATGGGTGTCCTTCCGGTGCTGGAAATACACCGGGGGAGAAGAACACCAGTTCACGTTCGCCAAAATTCGGTGAACGTTCGCTGAGCCGCGACACTTAATCGTGCCGCGCATGCGCCTCCCATCCAGACTTTGACTGTCGGCTCTGGAATTCCACCAGATCAACGCTGCACTCGTTCGATACTTGGGTATCAATCTCGCGAAGCGGTCGCGGGCTATCACCGCCGGTTCGGACTTTCACCGACCCCGGAGCATGTTGCTGCGGTTACTGTAACCAGGTCCCACCGACGAACGCAATGGTGAATGTCGTTTCTTTACGCTGCGCCCGACTTCGCGCCGCCCCCCACCTCGCGCTGCCCCACCTCGCGCCGCGTCGGCCCGCCCCTCCTCGCGCCGCGCTGCCCCACGCTGAGTAAGTACCCATCGACGAATCTCCTGCCGAGCTTCACTTAATCCGTCGATGGATGCTGTTTTGGCGGCCTGCGGGAGCATCGAGTGACGAGTTGGTTGTGGGGTTTCAGTTGATCCGTCGATGGATGCTGTTTTGGTTGGCTGGGGGAGCATCGAGTGACGAGTTAGCGGCGGCGCAGGTGTGGGTTCGTGGCGATGTGGGAGGATCGAGAGGACATGTCTGACGCCGCGCCCAAGAGCATCCCTTCGCTATCCGATCTCATCCCGACGCTCGTCGACCCCGACGCTCCGTACGATCCCGACCACGCGTACGAGGCGATCCTCGAGTGGACGAGCGCTCGCGGAGTGAACCTCTACGACGCGCAAGACGAGGCGATCATCCATCTCGTTTCGGGCGCGAACGTGATTCTCGCAACCCCAACCGGCACCGGCAAGTCGCTCGTGGCGATCGCAGCGCACGCAATCGAACTCGCCCGCGGCGGTCGCACTTACTACACAGCGCCAATTAAAGCCCTGGTCAGCGAAAAATTCTTCAGCTTGGTTGAGATTTTCGGTGCCGAGCGGGTGGGGATGGTCACCGGCGATAGCTCGGTGAACCCGGATGCGCCGATCATCTGCTGCACGGCCGAGATTCTCGCGAATAAGGCGCTCCGT
This sequence comes from Gulosibacter chungangensis, assembly GCF_008831155.1. Taxonomy (GTDB): domain Bacteria; phylum Actinomycetota; class Actinomycetes; order Actinomycetales; family Microbacteriaceae; genus Gulosibacter; species Gulosibacter chungangensis. The sequence continues at coordinate 111,920 of NZ_WBKB01000005.1, forward strand.
GAGGGTGCGGATGCGGATGTCGACCAGGTCGTGATGGACGAGTTCCACTATTACGGCGACCCGCAGCGCGGCTCAGCTTGGCAGATTCCGCTACTGCTGCTGCCGAAAGCACAATTCCTGTTGATGTCAGCCACGCTCGGTGACACCAAAGCACTCCGCGAAGACCTTACCCGCCGCACGAACCGCGCCACCGAACTGGTCGAAGGCGCGACCAGGCCGGTGCCGCTGAGCTTCCACTATGTGCTCACACCAGTACACGAAACCGTCGAGAAGCTCATCGAAGACGATGAAGCGCCGATCTACATCGTCCACTTCTCACAGGCCGCAGCGGTGGAGCGCGCGCAAGCGATCTCAAGCATCAAGGTTGCGAGCCGCGAGCACCGCGACAAGATTGTTGAGACGATCGGGGATTTCCGCTTCACCACCACCTTTGGCAAGACCCTCGGTCGCTACCTCCGGCAGGGCATCGGTGTGCACCACGCCGGGATGCTGCCGCGCTACCGTCGCCTCGTCGAGCAGCTCGCACAGCGGGGACTGCTCAAGGTGATTTGCGGTACCGACACCCTCGGCGTCGGTATCAACGTGCCCATTAGATCGGTGCTGATCACCGCGCTCAGTAAGTTCGACGGGCAGCGGATGCGGCACCTCAGCGCGCGCGAATTCCACCAGATCGCGGGTCGGGCGGGCCGCGCGGGTTATGACGATCACGGCACGGTGATCGTTGAGGGCCCCGAGCACGTGGTCGAATACGAGCACGCCCTCACAAAGGCTGCGGGTGATCCGAAGAAGCAGCGCAAGATCACCAAGAAGCAGCCGCCGAAGGGCTTCGTGAATTGGACCGAAGCGACCTTCGACCGCATCGTGGCTGCCGAGCCCGAGCCGCTCACGAGCCACATGGAAATGACTTCCGCCACGCTCATCAACGTGATCGCGCGCGGGGGAGACGTCATTCAGAACATCCGCGATCTGTGTTTCGACAATCACGAGCCACGGCCGCGGAAATTCCAACTCGCCCGCCGCGCGCTCGAGATTGGCCGCACCCTGCTTGATGCGGGGATTGTGGAAGATGTCGACGGTCAGGTCCAGCTCACGATTGACTTGCAGGCGAACTTCGCCCTCAACCAGCCGCTCTCACCCTTCGCGCTCGCGATGCTCGACGTGCTCGACCCAGAATCCGATGACTATCCGCTGGATGTGGTGAGCGTTATCGAAGCGACTCTCGACGATCCCCGCCCGGTGCTGCGCGCCCAGGAGCACAAGGCTCGCGGCGAGGCGATTGCCGAGATGAAGGCCGATGGTATCGATTACGACGAGCGGATGGACCGGGTCGAGCAGATCTCCTGGCCGAAGCCGCTCGAGGAACTACTCGAGCAGAGCTACGAGATGTTCGCGCAGTCCCAGCCCTGGGTGCGCGACTTCGAGCTGTCGCCGAAAAAGGTTGTCCGCGACATGTTCGAGCGGGGCCTGAGCTTTGCCGAATATGTGGCCTTCTACGAACTCGGACGCTCCGAAGGCGTGGTGCTGCGCTATCTCTCCGACGCCTATCGCGCGCTGCGCCAGACCGTGCCCTCGGATGCCCGCACTGACGCCTTCATGGATGTGCTCGAGTGGCTCGGCGAGCTCGTGCGGCAAATCGACTCGAGCCTCGTCGACGAGTGGGCCGACTTGGTCGCACCGGTGGATGCACAGGGCGAGCCAGTCCTGCCGCCGGCACCAAAGAGCGTGGTCCAGAATGTGCGCGCGTTCACGGTGCTCGTGCGCAACGAACTGTGGCGGCGTGTGCACCTCGCGGCCCTCGAGAAAGACGAGGAACTCGGAAGCCTCGACCCCGCGATCGACTGGCCGAGCATCCTCGACGATTACTACGACGAGTACGAGGACATCCAGATCGATGGTGCCGCGCGCTCACCGCAGTATTGCCGGATCGATAAGTCGCGCGAGGCGGCTGGATTCTGGGATGCCGAGCAGACGCTTCTTGACCCCGAAGGCGACAACGCCTGGCGCATCCGTGCCGAAGTCGATCTGAACGAATCGGCGGCGAATGGCCAGGCGGCGCTGCGGGTGACTGAGGTCGTGCGGCTTTAGCGCTGACGTTGGCTGCTGGTGCGGCCTGCTCGCAAGCCGCACCAGGCAAGGCGCTAGGAGACGGTTACTTTCTCGCGGTTTGAGCCAGCTGCAGCCTCGGTCGGACCAGTCTGAGCCGTGTTGTCCTGAACCGAATCAGCCTGAGCCGAGCCAGTCTGAGCATCCTCAGCCTTAGCAGCCATCTCGGTAGCATCCTCGATCTCATCAGCCGCATCATCGTCGGCCACATCGTGGTCGCCATCGAGAGTGCTCTCGTCGAAGGGAATCTCGCCGGCGAGCACGGCCTTGACCCGATCGCGGTCGACCTGCTTGGTCCAGGTGCCGATCAGGAGCGTAGCGATCGCGTTGCCACTGAAGTTCGTGAGGGCACGTCCTTCCGACATGAATCGGTCGATACCGACGATCACGCCGACGCCTCCGACGAGCTCGGGGCGGTAGGCTTGGAGACCCGCGGCGAGCGTCGCGAGGCCCGCACCGGTGACACCGGCAGCACCCTTCGAGGCGATGATCATGAAGACCAACAGACCAATCTGCTCGCTGATCGACATGGGCTGGCCCATCCCGGTGGCGATGAACAGCGATGCCATCGTGAGGTAGATCGCGGTGCCATCAAGGTTGAAGGAGTACCCGGTCGGAACGGTGATGCCGACCACGGGCTTCGAGACTCCGAGGTGTTCCATCTTCGCGATCAGTCGCGGCAGGGCTGACTCCGAAGAGCTCGTGCCGACGATCAACAGGTATTCGCGACCGAGGTACTTCATCAGGCTAAAGACATTCACACGGGTGACGGCGTACAACAGGATCCCGAGCATGACCACCACAAACAGGATGCAGGTGATGTAGAACGCGACCATCAGCAGACCGAGGCTCCAGATCGCGGCGATGCCGGTCTTGCCAACCACGGCGGCGATTGCGCCGAAGGCACCGATTGGTGCGAGCCACAGGATCATGCCGAGCACGCGGAAGACGAGCAGCTGACCGTACTTGACCGCACGCATGATGGGCTTACCGCGCTTACCGAGCGCCTGCAGCGCGAAGCCAGTCAACAGTGCCACGAACAGTACCTGCAGTACGTTGTCGCCGGTGAGCGGCGAGAAGAACGTGGTCGGAATGATGCCGAGCAGGAAATCAGTGGTGGTCGCGGCTTCGCCGGTCGTTTCGTACGTCGACGATGACATGTCGAGACCCTCACCCGGGTGGATGATGTTGCCCACGACGAGGCCGATCGCCAGCGCAATCGTTGACATTGCCATGAAGTAGCCGAGCGCGAGGCCACCGATCTTGCCGACCGTCGCGGCCTGCGCGATCGAACCGACACCGACGACGATCGTGCAGAAGATGATCGGCGCAATCATCATCTTGATGAGCGCCACGAAGCCCTTACCGAGCGGTTCGAGAGCGACCGCGAAGTCGGGCACGAGAAGACCGACGACCGCACCAAGCACGACGGCGAAGATCACCGACATGTACAGCCACGTGTGCTTGTCCCAGCCCTTGCGAGGCTTCCCACGCTTCGAGAGGGGGACAGTAGTTACTTCAGTGTTCTTGGCGCCGGACCTGTTTTCAGGACCACTTCCGGGATTGTTTGCCGAGTTGCTGACGAGAGTCATCATTGCCTCCGAGTTGGTGACGGCTTCGCAACCGTCGCATGCTCTTTCGTGGCGGGCCATTGCCACGCGTTCGTAGACATACGATGCTGGAGTCAGACGCGGAAGTCAGGCTTGTGGTCATATTGTTCGTGACCACAATTGCCGCGACCGGGAGGAACGCCATGGCCGCCACCCACACTCGAAGAAGTGCCGCCTCGGGCGTCTTCCTGATCATCGTGATCGCGGTCTTTCTCTTGTCGGCAGCGCTGTTCGCCCTGTTGGTTTCGATGGGTCGCCTGCACGCGAGCGAAAAAGCTGAGGACGTTACCGAAGCGGTTTCGGTCACGCTCGCCGATCTTGAGTTGGTGCAGGATGCGATGCTCAGCGACAATCCAACGGCGATTCTGCAGCCGGTCACGCAGCAAATCGTTGACCACAGTGACGTCGACTTCATCACGATCATGACCCCGGAAGGTGTGCGGGTCACGCATCCAATTCCAGAAGAGATCGGCCAGCAGTACACGGGCGTGATTCCCGAGGAGCCGACCATTGCCGTGGGCACCTTCATGGGGCAGCTCGGCGAATCGTTGCGCACGATCGTGCCGATTCAGGTGGATGGTGAAGTGGTCGGCTGGGTCGCGACCGGGCAGACCCTCGTGACGATTTCAGAGGAGGCGCTCAAGCAGTTACCGATCAGTATCGTCGCGTTCGTGGTGCTGCTCGCCTTCGGGATCTTGGTCGCCGTTCTCGCGCGGCGGATGATCTGGAAGCTCGCCGGGGACCTCCCGGCGAGCGAGATTCGCAGCACCATCACCGCGCGCGAGTCGATTCGCACGCTCTCGGATGCGTTGCGTTCGCAGACACACGAGTACCGCAATCGGATGCACACGGCAGTCGGTCTGCTGGAACTCGAACGTAGCTCGGAGGCGGTTCAGCTGCTGACTCAAACCGAACAGCAGAGCCAGTTCTTGCTCGATTTCGTGGATGCACACGACCGGCTCGATCCGGCTATCATTTCGCTGCTCCTCGGCAAAGCATCGCAAGCGAAAGAGCGCGGCATCGAGTGGTCAATGGAGGTCGCCCCGGATACTCCGCGCAGCGTCCTCGGCGCCGTCGACTGCGTCGCGGTGGTCGGCAATATTCTCGATAACGCGATGGATGCTGCGATGGATTCTGCGACGAGTACAGTCGCGAACGATACAGCGGCGACCGGTACAGTGACGACCGGTGCGGCAGTGACAGACACAGTGGCGACCGGCACCGAGGCCCCTTGGGTCGAAGTTTCGCTGCATGCGAGCGTCAGCGGTGACCTCGAAATTGTGGTGATGGATAGCGGCGACGGGATTCCGGAGGATCTGCGCGAGCGGGTGTTGGACCCCGGGTTCTCGACCAAACCCGCGGGTAGCGCGGGCAGGGGAGTGGGACTCGCGCTCGTCACCCAAGTTCTTGCCGGGGTCGGCGGCGAACTCGAACTCGCAACGGAACTCCCGATGACTGTCACGGTTCGGATTCCGGCGGCGAGAGCGCCAGGCCCGGGAACTACAGGCATTGGAACGTCAAGCATTGCAACTTCGAACGTCGCAAATTCAGGCACGGGAACGTCAACTGCGGCAAGCTCAGAGACGGGAGATGCCTCATGATCGGTGTGCTGATCGTCGATGACGAAGCGATGAGCCGCGAACTCCACCGCACGTATCTCGAACGGCTCGACGGCTTCGAAGTGGTCGCCGAGGCAGCCGGCGCGAGGACGGCGCTCGCGAAGATCTTCGACCCGAATCTCCGCGACCGCATCCAGCTCATCCTGCTCGATATGACGATGCCTGACGGCTCCGGGCTGGATGTGCTGCGGCAGATCCGCGCAAAGCGGCTCACGACCGACGTGATTCCGGTATCCGGTGTGCGCGATGCGGACACGGTGCGCCGGGTGCTGTCCCACGGCGCGGTGCACTACCTCGTAAAGCCCTTCACCTTCGCGGTCTTCCGCGAGCGACTCGAGCAATATCGCGAGTACCGCGAAAAGCTCGATATCGCAAAGGACGAACCCACGCAGTCGGACATCGATGCGCTCATCGGGGCACTGCGGCCTGGAGGTTCCGCAAAGCCGGGGGAAGAGCTGCCCAAGGGCCTCTCGCCCGATTCGCTCGAGCGGGTGCGCGCTGCGATTCGCGAGCGTGGTGCGCTCACCGCGGCGGAGGCAGCAGAACTGGTGGGGATGTCACGGGTCACCACTCGGCGCTACCTCGAATATCTGCAGAGCCTGGGGCGAGTTGAACGGGTATCTCGCTACGGCACCGGCGGCAGGCCGATTTCGGAATATCGCTGGCGAGAAATATAGGCGGAGCCCGCTGGCGGGACACATAAACAGCGCCCAATGGAGGGATACACCGGCAGAGGCTGCTGGCGGGATGCATAAGCAGGTGGGCACCCGCCGAAGCGAGTGCCCACCTGAGATACAACCGAAGCCAGGTCTCGAAGCCAGGGCTCGCGGCCAGGGGTCGAGGCCAGGGTGCCGAAGCGCTAGTGTTCCACCGCCGCTTCAGCGCCGTGACCGGTCAGCGAACGCACCTCCATCTCGGCCGCGAGCGCAGCGTCCTCGGCTCGCTTCGAGGTGACCGATCCCAGCCAGCCGAATAGGAAACCGAGTGGAATCGAGATGATGCCGGGGTTCGCGAGCGGGAAGATCGCGAAGTCCACACCCGCACCGAGTAGTGAGGTCTCCGAGCCCGATACCACCGGTGAGAAAGCGATCAGCACGAGTGCTGAGATGAGCCCGCCGTACATGCTCAATACCGCGCCGCGAGTGTTGAACTTCTTCCAATACAGCGAGTAGATGATCGTCGGCAGGTTCGCGGAGGCTGCGACCGCGAAGGCAAGCGCCACGAGGAAGGCAATGTTCTGCCCTTGCACACCGATACCACCGACAATCGCGACGATGCCGAGCACCACCACGGTGATCTTGCCGACACGAACCTCCGTTTCGGGAGAGGCCTTACCCTTCTTAATCACACTGCCGTAGATATCGTGGGCGAAGGATGCCGCTGCCGTCAGGGCGAGGCCAGCCACCACCGCGAGGATGGTCGCGAAGGCGATCGCGGAGACTACGCCCATGAGGATCGGGCCGCCGAGTTTGAGGGCGAGCAACGGTGCGGCGGAGTTCACCCCACCGGGAGCGCCCAGGATAGTTTCCTGTCCGACCAGTGCCGCGGCACCGTAGCCCATCACGAGTGCGAAGAGGAAGAACGCACCGATCAACCAGATTGCCCAGACCACAGACTTGCGGGCTTCCTTTGCGGTGGGCACCGTGTAGAAGCGCATCAGCACGTGGGGCAGCCCCGCAGTACCCAGCACGAGCGCAAGGCCGAGCGAAATGAAGTCGAGTTCCTTTCCGCCGTATTGCAGACCCGGCGCAAGCATCGCCGCACCCTGTTCGGATGCCGCCACGGCGTGCTCGAGGACGCTGGAAAAGTTGAAGCCGTGTAGTCCCAGTACCCAGACGGTCATGATCAGCGCCGCACCGACCAGCAGCCAGGCCTTGATGATCTGAACCCAGGTGGTGCCCTTCATCCCGCCGATGAGGACGTAGACGATCATCAGCACTCCGACCACGGCGACGACCACGCTCTGCCCGACCTTATTGTCAATTCCGAGCAATAGCGAGACCAGTCCGCCTGCGCCTGCCATTTGCGCGAGCAGGTAGAAGAAGCACACCGCGAGGGTCGTGGTGGCGGCGGCCATTCGCACCGGCCGCTGCTGCAGCCGGAAGGAGAGTACATCGGCCATCGTGAACTTTCCGGTGTTTCGCATTAGCTCAGCAACGAGCAGTAGCGCCACGAGCCAGGCGACGAGGAAGCCAATCGAGTAGAGGAAGCCGTCGTAACCGTTGATCGCAATAGCACCGGTTACGCCGAGAAAGGATGCGGCCGACAGGTAGTCACCCGAGATCGCGAAGCCGTTCTGGGTGCCGGAGAAGGAACGGCCACCGGCGTAATAGTCCGCCGCGGACTGGTTCCTACGACTGACGCGCACCACGATGAACAGTGTGATGGCGACGAACGCGATGAAGATGGAGATATTGAGGATCGGGTTGTTTTCGATCGTGTCGACGGCAGCGACAATTGGTGCGGTCAGCTGTTCGAGATTCATGCGCGATCTGTTCCTTCGGTTTCAAGCACGCTCGGGACGGCCGAACCGGCCGAATTCGCGGATCGTGTCGACACTGCTGGGATAGGGGTACCGGCTTCGATCGCAGCGAGTTGTTCGCGCAGTGCCTGGGCTTGCGGATCGAGTTTCGCGTTGGCAAAGCGGACGTACCACATGGTGATCGTAAAGGTGGTCAGGAACTGGGCAAGTCCGAGCAGCAATCCGAGGTTGATGGTCCCGACAATAGGGGTCGCCATGAACTGCGGCGCATAGGCCGCGAGCAGGACGAAGGCGAAGTACCAGGCCAAGAAGAACACGGCCATCGGGAAGACGAATGAGCGCTGACGTTTCCGCAACTGCTGGAATTGGGGCTCCTGATCGAATTTCAGGTAGTCAACGGTATGAGTGATATTAGTCTCGGCGCCGTGTGGGGTCGCCGAATTTACGTCATGCATGAGGCCTCCTTGCCGCATGGTGGGACGGATGGTGTTGGGTTGCTCGGCTGGGCGGGTGCCCAGCCGAGCAGTGTGCAGGTGAGTATTAGCTTGCGATTTGGGTCACGATGGCGCCGGTGTGGGCGACATCCGGGTCGGCGGGTCCGAGCGCAACGATTTCGTCCAGCGTCGAGCGGTCTTCGATCGTTGCCGGAACCTTGACGTCCTCGCCATCGAGGATCTGTCGGATGGTCTTGCGCAGTACCTTGCCTGAGCGGGTCTTCGGTAGGCGGGAGACGATCGCGACATCACGGAAGGCCGCGACCGGCCCGATCGTCTCGCGAACGTGAGCGATGAGTGAGCGCTGCAGCGCATCCTCGGCCACCTCAACACCGTGTTTGAGGGTCACGACCCCGTAAGCCCGATGGCCCTTGAGATTGTCCCGGACCCCGACCACGGCCGCCTCGGCGACGGCCTCGTGTTGACCGAGGGATTCCTCAATCGCACCGGCGGAGATGCGGTGGCCCGCGACATTGATGACGTCATCGGTGCGCCCCATGATAAACACGTAGCCGTCCTTGTCGACATAGCCCGAGTCACCGGTCGAGTAGTGCCCGGGGAATTCGGCCAAATACGAGCTGTGGAAACGCTCGGGCGCACCCCACACGGTCTTGAGGTATCCCGGTGGCAATGGCAGCTTGAGGGCGATATTGCCTTCGACGCCCGGTTCGGTGATCTCGGTGCCGTCGGCATCGAGGATGCGAAGGTCTACCCCCGGGCAAGGCACGGTCGAGGAACCCGGCTTGGTTTCGAGCAGCTCGATGCCGCGCGGGTTCGCGGTGATGGCCCAACCGGTTTCGGTCTGCCACCAGTGGTCGATCACCGGGCAGTGCAAACCGTCATTGGCCCAGTGGTAGGTCTCGGTGTCGAGGCGTTCGCCGGCGAGGAAGAGCGCCTCGAGCGAGCTGATGTCATAACGATCGGCACCCTCGAGTTCTGGATCTTCACGGCGAATTGAGCGCAGCGCGGTCGGTGCGGTGAACAGCACCTTCACACCGTATTGTTCGACGACCCGGAAGAAAGCCCCCGCATCCGGAGTGCCGACGGGTTTGCCCTCGTAGATCACCGTGGTGGCGCCAGCGAGCAGGGGCGCGTACACGATATAGCTATGGCCAACGACCCAGCCCACATCGGATGCCGACCAGAACACATCCCCGGGCTTGATCCCGTAGATCTGCCCCATCGAACGGGTGAGGGCGACCGCGTGACCGCCGGTGTCGCGCACGATGCCCTTGGGGTTTCCAGTCGTGCCCGAGGTGTAAAGAATATAGGCGGGATGCGTGGCCTCGACCGGAACCGGAGCCACCGGCTCGGCCTGCTGTTCGGCTTCCTTCCAGTCGAGATATCGAACCTCGCCACCTTGATAGTCGGCGGCGGAGCCCGGAATGAGATCGCGATCAGCCACGATCACGGTCTGCACGCTGCCATTGGATGCTTTCAGCGCCCGGTCGACAATCGGCAGGTATTCGACCACGCGCTTGGGCTCGAGACCGCCTGAAGTCGTCACGATCACCTTCGGCGAAGCATCGTCGATACGCACCGCAAGCTCATTCGCGGCGAAACCACCGAAGACCACCGAGTGGATAGCGCCGATGCGGGCGCAGGCAAGCATCGAAATGATTGCCTCGGGAATCATCGGCAAGTAGATCAGCACGCGGTCGCCCTTTTCTACGCCGGATGCGCGCAGCACTCCAGCGAAGCGGGCCACGTGCTCCTGCAGTTCGGCGTAGGAAATCCTTGACTGGGTGCCGGTCATTGCCGAGTCGTAGATGATCGCGGTGCGGTCGCCGTGACCGGCGAGCACGTGGCGGTCCACCGCGTTATACGAAGTGTTAAGCATCCCATCGGGGAACCACTCCCACTCGGTATCAGAGTGGCGGTGGATCGCACGGGTGGGCTTGCGGTCCCAGTCAATCAGTTCGGCCGAGTCAAGCCAGAACTGCTCGGGGTTGGTTATGCTCCGTTGCCAAATCTCGGCGTAGGCATCGGTGCGAACCGGCGCATTCGGGTTCAGAGAGTGAATCGTCATGAGTGTTCTCCTCGGTTTCCACGCGTCTTTGCGGGGTGCGGCAAACCTGAAGCACTTCGCTGTGCCAGGTGTTATGGTTCACGCTACGAACCACCTCAAAGTCGAGGTACCCCCGAAAGTTGGTATCGCCTCGGTGCTAGAAATACCGCAGCGAAACACACCAATGGAGCGAGCCCCGCAATGTCACGACGCGCCCCGCGATCCGAATACGAACTCCTCGAAGCTGCCCTCACCGAGCTTGGTCACATGGGCTCTTTCCCGCTGGTCTTTGGCGGGCTCACGAGTGGGGACGGCCTTCGGGTGTCTTCGCTTCGCGGCAATGAAACCGGTTCCCTTGCCGGCCTGCATGTCGTGCAGCGCCGTGGCTTGGGCGGCCAGGCACTGAGCGAAATGCGGCCGCGGCTCGCGAGCGATTACCGCACCGCCCGCCACATCACCCACGATTATGACCATGAGGTACTCGCTGAGGGGGTTACGGCCCTCTTGGCCGTGCCGGTGATGATCGACGGCAATGTGCGCGGGATGCTCTACGGCGCCGAACGCGAGGGCGTAAGTGCTGGTAATCGCTCGGTGGATGCGGTGGTCCGGGTCGCTGCCTGGTTGCAGGAGCAGCTTCGGGCCAGAGATGAGGCCGAGCGTGAGCGACTGCGACTCGAACTTCGAAAGACCATGCCAGCGCAGGGAAGTGTGGCGGCGCGCGCATCCGAAGCGAAGCTCAGTCCGACCGAACTGCCTCCCGAAAAACTCGAGGAGTTGCGCGCGAGCTATGCCGAGCTTCGTGCGATCACCGCATCCTTGAGCGACCCGGAATTGATCGATCGGATGCGCCAGGTGGAGGCGCGGCTGGCCGCGATCTCACAGTTGAAGCAGCATGGGGAGGCCGCTGGGCAGATCACTCGGGAGGAAGCCTGGGGGCAGCTTTCACCGCGCGAAATAGATGTGCTCGGCTACGTGGCGATCGGGCTCAACAATGGCGAGATCGCCATCGAACTCGCGCTCGCGGAATCCACCATCAAGAGTTATCTCGCCGCGGCCATGCGCAAGCTGGGTCAGCGCACCCGGTTCGGTGCCGCGACCGAAGCGCGCCGACTCGGGCTGATTCCCTAGCTCGCGGGAGCTGCCTGGACGGCGCTGTCCGACCTCCGCACATCCTTGGTGTATCCACAGAGTGGGTCAATTCCGGGTTGCAATTCCAAATTCAGCCGCTAATGTATACATAAAGCTAATGTATACATAAGCGTGGGTATCGTTCGGGTCAATGGAGGATTCATGCGAGCAAGCGATAGGGCGTACGCGGCACTGCGTGACGAGATCCTTTCCGGCGAGCTCGCGCCCGGCACGGCACTGGCTGAAGTCGAGCAGTCCACCCGCCTCGGCGTAAGCCGCACCCCGATCCGTGAGGCATTCTCCCGCCTGACCTCCGAAGGGCTACTGACCTCGAAATCACCGCGCGTGCTCGTGGTCACCGAACTTTCGCCCGATCGCATCCGCTCGCTCTACGAGCTGCGCTCGGCCCTCGAAACCAGTGCCGCCGCACTTGCCGCACAACGACGCGATCCGCACACTTTCGCTGAGCTTCGCGCGCAACTCGCGGCCGCACCCGAACTGCTCGATCAGGCGTCTTCGGGCGCCAAAGATGACGCGATCGCGCGCTACTACGAGATTGTGGATGCGCTCGACCTCGCCATCGAAGACGCGGTCGCGAACCCCTACGTCACGAACGCCCTCGCGAGTGCCCGGCTGCACTCCTCACTCGTACGCCGACTCGCCCAGCATGATTCCGAAAGGCTTCGCGCTGCCGCCAGGGAACACCTCCTCGTGGTCGACGCGATCATCGTCGGCGACGCCGACCTGGCCGCGGCCGCGATCAAGATCCACCTGCACAACAGTCTCGAAAGTGCGCTCGCGCACATCGGAGATGACCAACCCGCAGCGGAACCAGCTCCCGCGCTGACTCGATAACACCACTCGCCAAACGGCAGCCAGCCGAACCGAAGACACACCGAACAGATAGGACCGACTCCCATGGCACAGAAAGTTGACGCTCGCCCAATGAAGCAACACGAAGTTCGCACCTACAAGTCCGAAGAGAACCTCGCCCGCGAAGACCAGCTCGCGTGGAAGATCGCTCAGGTCGCAACCGACCCCGTCGAGGTGACCGAAGAAGTTACCGACATGGTGATCAACCGCGTGATCGACAACGCTTCGGTGGCCGCCGCATCCCTCAACCGTGCCCCGATCGTGGCCGCACGCGGACAGGCCACCTCCCACCCCGCATCCAAGCACGGTGAAGGTGCGACCATCTTCGGTCTTGCCGAGGCCGAGCGCACGAGCCCCGAATGGGCCGCCTGGGTGAACGGCGTTGCTGTTCGCGAACTCGACTTCCACGACACCTTCCTCGCTGCCGACTACTCGCACCCCGGCGACAACATCCCCTCGATCGTTGCGGTTGCACAGCACGCGGCGAAGTCCAAGGGACTGACCGGAAACGAACTCGTGCGTGGTATCGCCACCGGCTACGAGATTCAGGTCGACCTCGTGAAGGCCATCTGCCTGCACGAGCACAAGATTGACCACGTCGCCCACCTCGGCCCTTCGGCTGCAGCCGGTATCGGTACCCTCCTCGGTCTCGACACCGAAACCATCTTCCAGGCCGTCGGCCAGGCGCTCCACACCACCACCGCCACCCGCCAGTCGCGCAAGGGTGAGATCTCCACCTGGAAGGCCCACGCCCCGGCCTTCGCTGGCAAGATGGCTGTCGAAGCGGTAGACCGCGCGATGCGTGGCCAGACGAGCCCCACCCCGATCTACGAGGGTGAAGACGGCTTCATTGCGTGGCTGCTCAGCGGCCCGACCGCTCGCTACTCGGTGCCGCTGCCGGAGCAGGGCGAAGCCAAGCGCGCGATCCTCGACACCTACACCAAGGAGCACTCAGCCGAGTACCAGGCCCAGGCCTGGATCGACCTCGCGCGTAAGCTCCACCGCGAGCACCCCGAGCTCGTGCAGCACCCCGAGAGCATCAAGTCGGTGCTGATCAAGACCTCGCACCACACCCACTACGTAATCGGCTCGGGTGCGAACGACCCGCAGAAGTACGACCCCACCGCCTCGCGCGAGACGCTCGACCACTCGATTCCGTTCATCTTCACGGTCGCGCTGCAGGACGGTGCCTGGCACCACGTTGATTCCTACTCGCCTGAGCGTGCCGGTCGCCCGGACACGGTCGAGCTGTGGCAGAAGGTCACCACGGTGGAAGACGCCGAATGGACCCGACGCTACCACTCGCTCGACATCTCGGAGAAGGCATTTGGTGGCGCAGTCGAGATCGAACTGAACGACGGCACCGTGATCCGCGATGAGATTGCCGTGGCTGACGCGCACCCGCTCGGCGCCCGCCCCTTCGCCCGTGAGCAGTACATCGAGAAGTTCCGCACCCTCGCCACCGACATCCTCGGTGAGGCTGAGGTCAACCGCTTCCTCGACGTCGCCCAGCGCCTGCCGGAGCTCAAGGCTGAAGAGCTCGGCCAGCTCAACATCGTGGCAGCCGAGGGCCTGCTCATCCCGAGTCCGAACACCGGACTCTTCTAAGTCGCGCAAGCGGTCACGTTTCGAGGACAACGCAGAAAGAGAATTATGCTCTACGCCAAGAACACTCCGGCCCAGAAGCGGGCGAACCTCCGCCAGCAACTCGTCAGTGGCGAACTGCTGCGCTTCCCGGGTGCCTTCAACCCGCTATCGGCGCGCATGATCGAAGACAAGGGCTTCGAAGGCGTCTACATTTCGGGCGCGGTGCTCGCAGCCGACCTGGGGCTTCCCGACATCGGCCTCACCACTCTCAGTGAGGTCGCCGGTCGCGGCAAGCAAATCGCCCGGATGACCGACTTGCCTGCGATTATCGACGCCGACACCGGCTTCGGTGAGCCGATGAACGTGGCCCGCACAGTACAGGAACTCGAGGATGCTGGCCTGGCCGGCTGCCACATCGAGGATCAGATCAACCCCAAGCGCTGCGGTCACCTCGACGGCAAGCAGGTGGTCGACTCGGCGACCGCGACTAAGCGCATCCGTGCCGCTGTCGATGCGCGCCGTGATGAGAACTTCCTCATCATGGCCCGCACCGACATTCGCGCCGCCGAAGGCCTCGACGCTGCCCTCGACCGTGCGAAGGAGCTCGTGGATGCGGGTGCCGACGCGATCTTCCCGGAAGCGATGCGCACACTCGAGGAGTTCGAAGCCATGCGCAATGCGGTGGATGTGCCGCTATTGGCAAACATGACCGAATTCGGTAAGAGCGAGCTGTTCTCAGTGGATGAGCTGCGCAACGTCGGGATGAATCTCGTAATCTGGCCGGTATCGATGCTGCGTATCTCGATGGGTGCCACCGGGCGCGCGCTCGATGAAATCAATGAGGTTGGTCACCTGCGTGACAAGCTCGGTGAGATGCAGCACCGCGCTGACCTGTACGAACTGCTCGACTATGAGGCGTATAACCACTTCGACACATCCGTATTCAATTTCCGCGTCGAGCGCGAGCCCATCGGCTAGCGAGCGACCGCAGACCGCCAACTACGCAGACCGTCAACTACAACGCTGTAGCTAGAAAGATTGGAATTCCACATGGAAGAGAAGGAAATCTATAAGGGCCTCGCCGGTGTTCCGGTGGACTACACCGCGATCTCGAAGGTGAACCCCGAGACCAACTCGTTGCTCTACCGCGGGTACCCGGTTCAGGAACTCGCCGCACACTGCAGCTTTGAAGAAGTGGCGTGGCTGCTTTGGTACGGCGAGCTCCCCACCGAGGAGGAACTCGCAGCATTCACCGCGGAGGAGCGTAAGGGTCGTGCGCTTAGCCCCACGCTCAAGGGCATCATCGACTCGCTGCCGAAGAGTGCCCACCCGATGGATGTCGTACGCACGGCAGTCTCGGTGATCGGTGCGAATGACCCCGAGACCGAGACGAACACGGAGGAATCAAACCTCGCGAAGTCCAAGCGCCTGTTCGCGGCCCTCCCCGCAGTGGTTGCGTATGACCAGCGTCGCCGTCACGGTCTGGATGTTGTCGAGCCGCGGGAAGACCTCGACTACTCGCAGAACTTCCTTTGGATGAGCTTCGGCGAGGAAGCGGCACCCGAGGTCGTGGATGCTTTCCGCGTCTCGATGGTGCTGTACGCCGAGCACTCCTTCAACGCATCCACCTTCACCGCACGAGTGATTGCCTCGACCACCTCCGACCTCTACAGTGCGGTCACCGGTGCCATCGGCGCGCTCAAGGGTGCCTTGCACGGTGGTGCGAACGAAGCGGTCATGCACACCTTCGCTGAAATCGGTAGCGCCGAGAACGTCAAGCCCTGGCTCGACGACGCCCTCGCTCAGAAGAAGAAGATCATGGGCTTCGGCCACCGTGTCTACAAAAACGGTGACTCGCGCGTACCCACCATGCAGGCTGCGATGGAGCGCATGATTGAGCACTACGGACGCCAGGACATGCTCGACCTCTACCGCACGATGGCCGAGGAGTTTGTCGCGCGCAAGGGCATCCACCCGAACCTCGACTACCCGGCGGGCCCGACCTATCACCTGATGGGCTTCGACACCCCGACCTTCACGCCGCTGTTCGTGGCCTCGCGCGTGACCGGTTGGACCGCGCACATCATGGAACAGAACGCCGCCAACGCGCTCATCCGCCCGCTGTCGGTGTACAACGGCGTGGACCAGCGCGTCGTGCCGGTGCGGGTGAACTCCTAGTCACCCGCTAGCCAGCCGCTAGTCTCCGCGCAATAACAAAGCCCGGTCCGCAGCAAGTTTGCTGCGGACCGGGCTTTGTTATTGGATGCGCGGACTAGGCTTCGTCGGTTGTCTCCTTGGCGCCCAGCTCGGCCTCGGTCTTCGACGACTCATCCTCATCCTCATCGTCATCATCGTGGTGCGAGGAATAGATTAGCGAGGTGACGGTCGCGATGACGAGCACACCCATGATGAACACGAGCGAGAACCAGGTTGGGATTTCCGGTGCCCAGAGGATCGGTTCGCCGCCGTTGAGCCAGGACAGCTCGTTCACGTGCATCGCGTGGAAGACGAGCTTCACACCAATGAAGCCGAGGATGAACGCGATACCGAGGTCGAGGAAGACCAGGCGGGTGAGCAGCGCATCCAGCAGGAAGTACATTTGCCGCAGCCCCAGCAGCGCGAAGGCATTCGCCATGAAGACGAGGTACGGCTCCTGGGTGATACCGAAGATCGCCGGAATCGAGTCGAGCGCGAAGAGAATATCGGTCATCCCGAGCGCGACCACGACGATGGTTAGGGGAGTGGCGAGCTTCTTACCGGCCTCGACAATCGTCCACTTATCGCCGTTGTAGTGCTCGGAAGAAGGGATGATCTTGCCCAGTTTCGAGACCCATTTCGGCATCTCTGGGTCGGAGTCATCGAAGGACTCCACAAACTGGCGAATCGCCATGAACAGCAGCCAGGCACCGAAGATATAGAACACCCACGACAGCTCATTGAGCACCCAGGCACCCGCGATGATGAACACCGTGCGGAACACCAAGGCCATCGCGATACCGATGAGCAGGACTTTTTGCTGGGCGATCTTGGGGACTTTGAAGCCCGTCATGATCATCAGGAAGACGAAGAGGTTATCGACGGAGAGCGCCTTCTCAGTGGCGTAACCGGCGATGAAATCACCGCCGTGGTCCCAGCCCCAGAACCAACCGACGCCGACCATGAAGACGACGGCAATTACGACATAGAACAGCGTCCACAAGCCAGATTCTTTGATGGACGGCACGTGTGCGTGCTTGACGTGGGAATAGAAATCAAAGAAGAAGAAGCCGACGATTACGGCAACGCTGATGATCCAGACCCAAAGATCGACATGACCCATTGACTTAGCCTCCAGGGTTCACAAAAACTCTGAAGGTCTCTTCCGCCGCGGCTGCGGCCGACGCTCCCGGGTCGGAACTTAGGTGTCCGAGGCCGTGATGACGAGAACGTCGCGAGAGGAATACTCCCCTTCACCATCCGCAAGGTTACACGTAGATAACGAAGATGGCACATTCACTTTCAAACACTGTGGCACATCACAGCTGGAATCGGGCGGCGGACATACTGAGGATTGGACTTCGCGCGGGTGATTCGACCACGGGTGGTTCAGCCGCGATCGATTCAGCCGCGAGTGAGTCGACCTGGCGCGATTCAGCGTGGGCCGGTTCAGTGCGGGCCGGTTCAGCGCGGGTAGTGGCGGTACCCGTTCGCGGAGCGCACCGCGAAGCCGCGTGGCGAATCGGCATCACTCTCCAATACCGACAGCGCGACATTGGAAATATGCGGTGCCTGCCAGTCCAGCAGCTGATCCAACACGAATCGGATCACGGTGCCGTGCGAGAGCGCCAGCACATTGTCGTTCGGGTAGCGAGTGGCGATCTCGGTGAGCGCCTCGAAGGCTCGCTCGACCACCGCATCCACCGGCTCGACACTGGGATGCTCGAGCGAGGTTCTGCTGCCATCTGGCCGGTAGACATGCTGGCCCTCGAGTTCGCCGAAGCTGCGCTCGGCGAGATTCGGGATGAGCTCGGGTTCGTCGAGGCCCAGTTCTGCGGCAATGAGCTCACCGGTGTGGCGGGCGCGGGTGAGGGGCGAGGCAACCATCCTGGTCCAGTCGCTGCCGCGCAGCAGTCGCCCGGCGTCGGCCGCCTGCTCGACGCCGCGCTCATTGAGGGGAATGTCCGTTGCACCCTGCAACTTCATTTGAGCATTCCAGTCAGTTTCTCCGTGCCGAATCAGGCCGATGCGCATGGTTCCTGCCGTTCAAGATTGAAGTGATTGGTCATCCCGTACCCTAATGGCATGGCGGAACGTAAATCCTGGTCACTCGGTGGCGCACTTCGAAACATGTTCGGTCGGCAGACGATTGACGAGTCGACCTGGGAGGACCTCGAGGATGCGTTGCTCTCGGCCGACTTCGGGCCGACGATCACCGATGAGGTGATTGAAGAGCTTCGTGAGCAGGTTTCGCGCTTCAACACGACCGACCCGCGGGACCTCAAGCGCATGCTGCGCGAGGTCATTGAAGAGCGGCTCTCGAAGTTTGACACCACGCTGAACCTTTCGGCCCGCCCCGCGGTTACCCTGATGGTGGGCGTGAACGGGGTGGGGAAGACCACCACGATTGGCAAGTTCGCGCGCTTCCTGCGGAACTTCAATCGCTCCGTCGTCGTGGGAGCCGCCGACACCTTCCGTGCCGCTGCCGTGGAACAGCTCGATACCTGGGCGATGCGCGCGGATGTGCGCATTGTCCGACCGCAACAGTACGGTCAGGACCCTGCCTCGGTCGCCTATCAGACCGTTGAGGTGGCGATGAACGAGGGCTTCGAGATGGTCATCATCGATACCGCGGGGCGCCTGCAGACGAAGGCCGGGCTGATGGATGAACTCACCAAGATTCACCGCGTGGTCGAAAAGCTCACGCCGGTAAGTGAGGTGCTGCTGGTGCTGGATGCGACCACCGGCCAGAACGGGGTCTCGCAGGCCGAAGCCTTTATTGAACACGCCGGGGTGACAGGCCTCGTGATCACGAAACTCGACGGCTCGGCCAAGGGCGGATTCGTGCTTTCGGTGCAGGAACGTACGGGCTTGCCGATCAAACTCATCGGCACCGGCGAGGGCATCAACGATCTCACCGGTTTCACTCCGCACGTCTTCGCCGAGCAGCTGCTCGCCGACGCGTAACCCTCTGCTCATTGAGTAGCGGCGTAGCCGCGTAGTACTCACGCTCATTGAGTAGCGGCGTAGCCGCGTATCGAAATGACACAACAGCGGGGCGGATCGTAGTAATCGATCCGCCCCGCTGTCATCTGCCGCAATCAGCGCTACTGCTGCTCGACAACCGTCGTCATGGGCTGACCGAACTTACCGGTCTTCTTGAGGTTGCGGCGGACCAGCGGCCACACCGCAATCAACACGATGACCGAGATGAGGCTCGTCCACACCTGCGCCTGCGTTGACGGCCCACTCAGAAGCATGATCACTACGATGCCGGCAACTGCGGCAATCGTGAGGTACGCCAGCCACGGGTGTAGCCACATCGGGAGCTTCAGGTTCGCCTGCTCCTCCTGAGTCATGCGGTTGCGAAGGCGCACCTGCGTGAGCGCGATGAACACGTAGACAAACAGCGCCACCAGACCCGAGGAGTTCATGATGAAGTCAAAGATGCCGCTGTTCGGGAAGATGAAGCTTACGAGCACGGCCGCAAAACCACCGAGCGTGGATGCGATCACCGCGGCAACGGGGACACCGTTGGTGGAGGTCTTCGCGAAGGCCTTCGGTGCAAAACCACGGCCCGCGAGCGAGGCGAACATGCGCGAGGCCGAGTAGATGCCGGAGTTCAGCACCGAGAGTACAGCCGTCAGGATGACTGCGGTCATGATGAAGTCGGCGCCCGGGATCCCATACTGCGAGAACAGGAACGCGAAGGGTCCCTGCACGTCGGGGTCGGGCAGGGCATTCCACGGCACGATCGCGACGATGAGGAGGACCGAACCTAAGTAGAACAGCAGGATGCGCCAGATGATGGTGTTGGTTGCCTGGCGAACGCCGCGGGCTGGGTCTTCCGATTCCGCGGCAGCCATCACGGCAATCTCGGTACCGAAGTACGAGAAGATCACAATCGCGACTCCCGAGAGGATCGGCCACACCCCGTTGGGCGCGAAGCCCCCAACATCCCACAGGTGGCTGATACCGGGAGTCGAATTCGGCCAAGCGCCGAAGACAAAGAGCGCACCCACGGCGATGAAGACGAGGATCGCGGCCACCTTGACGCTTGCGAGCCAGAATTCGACCTCACCGAAGGAGCGCACCGAGATGAGGTTCGTGGCGATGAAGATCACGAGCAGTGCCACCGCGAACACCCACGCGGGTACTGCCGGGAACCACCCGTGAAAAATCGCTCCGCCAATGACCGCTTCGTAGGCAATAACACCGACCCAGAAGTACCAGTACAGCCAGCCGACGAGATAGCCGGCCCATTCGCCGAGACCGGTTCTGGCGTATTCCATGAAGGAACCGATCGAGGGGCGCGTGGTCGCCATTTCGCCGAGCATCCGCATCGCGAACATGACGAGCAGGCCGCCGATGGCGTAGGAGATGAGAGCAGCGGGACCGACTTGCGAGATGACGTTGGCGGAGCCTACAAACAGGCTCGAGCCGATGATCCCGCCGAGGGTGATCATCGTCACGTGTCGGTTGCGAAGTTTTTTGGTTTTCTTGGTCGGTTGAGCAGCGGTGCTCACCGGCGCGGTATCTGTTGACATATCTTTCCGGATTGCGCGCTCGATGGCGCTGATACAGGGTGACCCTCTGCGTGAGGGCACGCCTGTGTGCAATCCACATCGCGGTGGTTTGCAAGTACGCGCCCCACCGTTGGGAAGTCGGCGGTAATGCGTCTCGCGTCGCCGTCGGCGCCCGAAAGTTTAGCGCGCGAATCGCGCTGAGCAAAGGAAAGATCGCGAATTAACGCATCAAATGCTGGCTGAATGGCCAGAGTGTGAGCAATCTGACTAGTCGTCGTCGGTTAGCGCGGCGCCTGCTCAGCGAGCCGCTGCAGCGCGAGTTCTGCCTCTTCCATGAACGCTCGAGTGATGGCGTTCATAGCGAAGTCATAGCTTGCTCATCGTTCGCTCATGAGGCGCGCTGGTGTAGTGACCGACATGAACACCACGTCGAACCCCGAACCCGAACAGCCGACCCCTTCGTCGGGGTCACAGGCGCAGCCATCCGAACCGACTGCCGACAAGAACCAATACGAAAACGCGTCCTGGCAAGACTCAGCGCCGTATCCATATCAACAAGCACCTGAGCTGACCTGGCAGGGGCAGTCGAATGTCACGCGTCCCTATCAAACCGTGCCGCAATACGGCATGGACCCCACGGCCGACGGTGGCTTTGGGGGTGCCGGAGGCTACGAGGGCGGTAGCGGTGGCTACGGTAGCGGTGGCTACGGGGGCAGCGGCTACGGAAGTAACCCGCCGTATGGCGACCCGGGACAGTTTGCCCAGCATCCGGCCGGTGCCGCTCCGGCGGGGCAAGCGAAGCCCGCGAGTGGGTGGAAGCGTGCCCTCGTGGCGATGGGCGCCGCGCTTGCCCTCGTGCTGGCCGGCGGTTTCGGTGGCGTCGCGGTCGGTACGGCACTTGCCGACGGGGCCACGCAACAGAGCACCGGTGAGACACCACCGCAATGGAATGGTGGCGCCGATTCGCAATCGGACTCCGGCCCGACCTATCCCTGGGACGAATCTCAAGGGCAAGGCCAGCAGCAGTTCCCGAACTCTGGCGGCGCGACGGACAGCGCCGAAATCGATGCGAACCCCGCGAGCGACAGCGAGTCGGCCGGCGTGGTGATCATTGAAACGGTGCTCGGCTACCAGAGTGCTGAAGCCGCCGGTACCGGCATCATGCTTAGCGCCGACGGCCTCGTGCTGACGAATAATCACGTCATTGAGGGCTCCACCGAAATTGCCGTGACCACTGCCGACGGCGACACCTACAGCGCCACCGTGGTCGGCACCGATTCGACCGAAGACGTTGCCGTGCTGCAGCTGGATGACGCCAGCAATATGACCACCGCGACCATTGACGATGACGATGATCTCGCGGTCGGTGACGAAATCGCGGCGATCGGCAACACCGCCGGCGGCGGGGAATTGCTCTCGGCAGCCGGAACTGTCACCAGCCTTGATGCCAGCGTGACTACCTCGAGCATGTCCAGGTTGGAAGCGACCGAGACGCTCACTGACATGATTGAGATCGACGCGGATGTGGTCTCGGGCGACTCAGGTGGCGCCGTGCTTGATGACGAGGGCGAAGTAGTGGGCATGACCACCGCCGCCTCAAGCGGCACCGCTGACATCACCGGCTACGCGATCCACATCGACGATGCCCTCGATATTGCTGCGGACATTGTGAACGGTGTGGAAACTGACACGAACACCATCGGCACACCCGCCTTCCTCGGGATTGCGCTGAGTTCGGAGACTTCTTCCCAGCAGGGACAGCGAGGCCAGCAGCCCGGCGGATCACAGCAGCTCAGTGGTGCGACCATCGCCGGAGTCTACGAAGACACCCCAGCCGCAGAACTCGGTCTCGCTGCCGGGGACACGATCACCGCCATCGACGACGTCAGCGTGAGCAGCGCATCCGAACTCTCGGGCCTGATCGCGGAATACACTCCCGGCACCGAAATCACCGTGACTTGGACCACGAGCGCCGGTGAATCGGTCTCGGGTACCACCACCCTCATGGCAGGCCCTGCCGACTAGGCAATAGCCGAAATCGGCGTCCCCTCGGCAACCGCCCGGCGGGCGCGTCGGGCGACCTCTGCGAGTTTCGCCTCATCGATACCGGTCTCGTAGCCCTGCTCGTGGAGCACCCGGACAATCGCTTCAGTCGCAATATTTCCGTGTGCCCCCGGGGCGAACGGACAGCCGCCGAAGCCTGCGAGTGCGGCATCAAACTGTGTAATGCCTTCAGCCGCCGCGGCAACTACGGTGTCGAGTGCCTGACCCTCGGCATTGTGCAGGTGCAATGAGAGCGGAGTATCGGGATGGGCGGCGCGGACATCAGCGATCGTCGTCAATACCTTCAGAGTCGTTGCGGTGCCGAGCGTATCGGCGAGACCCACGTGCGAGACACCCATTTCGGCAAAGGCACCGACGAGATCTGCGACCTTCGCGGCGGCGATATCGCCCTCAAACGGGCAGACGAAGGCGGTGGATATCCCCGCAAAGAATGTAATTTCTGGGTGTCTCGAGACCGCCTCCGCGAGGCTAGCCAACGCATCCTCAGTGCTGCGGCCAGCGTTCGCTGAGCTGTGCGCCTGACTTGCCGAGGCGACGATCTGCACGTGCGTTGCGCCCGCATCCGCCGCCCGGTCAATGCCTTTACCGTTTAGCGCGAGCACCGTGTACTCGGCGGCATTCGGGACGAGCCCGGCGAGTACCTCGGCAGCGTCCGCCATCTGCGGGACGCGCTTGGGATTAACCAAGGATGCGACCTCGAAACGGCGTACCCCCGCGGCAATGAGATCCGCAGCGATGGCGAGCTTTTCTTCGGTGCTGACAATGACTTCCTCATCCTGCAAACCATCACGCAGGTACACATCGATGATCTCGATGAAAGTCATGCGTTCACCGCATTCTCGGTGGGTTGCGCGTCGGAGAGCGCCGCAATCTCATCGGGGGAGTAGCCGAGCTCACTCAGCACTTCCGCGGAATGCTCACCGAGCTCCGGTCCAACCCAACGCGTCTTCCCCTCGTGACCGGGAAGCTTCGGCACGATACCGGGGAAGCGCACGGTTTCAGGCGCGCCATCGATGACCACATCGTGTTCCTCGATCATGCCGCGCTCGCGGTAATGGGGATCTTCGGCGATGCTCGGGGCGTCGTACACCGGGCCGGCTGGCACACCGGCGTCATCGAGCGCAGCCTGCGCCTCGGCGAGGGTGTGCGACCTCGTCCACGCGGTGATGAGCGAGTTGAGTTCGTCTTCACGAGCGGTGCGGCCCTGCGCGCTTTCGAGCGACTCGTCTTCCGCAAGATCTGGGCGGCCAATTGCAACCATGAGGCGCGCAAAGACCGATGCGGAATTGCCACCAATCACAATCTCCAAACCATCGGCGCAGGGGTACGCCCCCATCGGTACCACGCCGGGGAGCGTGCCGCCGCTGCGCTTGCGGACCATGCCGTACGCGTCATAATCGGGCACGAGTGAATCCAGCAGACTAAAGATGCCTTCGTACAGCCCGATGTCAACAACTGCCGGAGCCTTCGTGGCCCCGCCGCGAGCCCGTTGCAGCATGAGCATGAGTGCTCCCAGTGCGCCATAAAGTCCTGCCACGGTGTCGCCCATGCTCGCAGCCGATCGGGCCGCCGGACGGTCAGCATCGCCGGTGATGTAGCGAAGGCCGCCAAAGGATTCCGCAGCGCTGCCGAAGCCGGCGCGCTTCATATACGGGCCGGTCTGACCGTATCCGGAGATGCGCACGAGCACGAGATCCGGGTTGGCTTCGTGCATCACCTTGGGGCCGAGGCCCCACTTCTCAATCGTGCCGGGACGGAAGTTCTCGATCACCACATCGACACTCGGCAGGAGCCGTTTAATTGCCTCGCGACCTGCCTCGGAACGTAAATCGAGCACGATCGATTTTTTGTTACGGCCGAGCGTCCGAAACAACATTGAGGTTTCGCCGCGGGGCTTACGCCAGTCGCGGAGCTCATCACCGGTGCCTGGCTTTTCGACCTTGATGACTTCGGCACCGAAATCACCGAAGATTCGCGCGGCAAAGGGGGCCGCGATGAAGTTACCGAGTTCGAGAACGCGGATTCCGTCGAGCGGCATTGTGGTGGTGGGGAACACTGTGAGCCTCCAAATTCAGGTTCTGCGGCGCACGAACAGCATTGTTCGTGGCTCATGAGCATGACGCTATCGAGCTTCCCGTTTTGTGGTCAATGCGATTCGCGATTATCCCACCCAATGGGAATTAATCGCCGCCTAAAGCCGCCCCAATCGCCTTGGCACAGTCGATCGCCGCCTGACCAAACTCTTCACCGGGGCCAGTATCGAGTCGCGCGATTGGTACTGCGATGCACACAGCGCCAAGCAGTTTCCCATCAACCCGAACCGGTGCGCTCACCGAGGCCAACCCCGGAGTACGGACGCTGACCGACTCAACCCAGCCGTGCTGCCCGAGCGAAAGCAATGCCGCAGGGGTACCGCTGAGCAATTCTCCCGCGGAACCGGTTGGCAATTCGAGTCGCGCGAGTTCGGGCAGGGTTGCGCGAAGTTCATGCTGACTATCTGCCGACGTGACACAGACTCGGAAATTGCCTTGCCGTACCCACAGCTGCGTGGTTTCTCCCGTGGCGTCTCGACAAGTCTCGAGGAATGGTCGGGCGATTTCACCCGCCGTGGAACGGTTGAAGCGCCGTCCGAGGTAAAACTCACCGTCGGGGGTGCGACGGAGAAAACCTAGCTCTAACAAGTCAGAGGCGAGCCTGTGGGTGGCCGACACCGAGATGCCGGTGATTCGCGAAATCTCACTTACGGTCCGCGAGACATCCTCAACAGCATCAAGAATCTGTGCGGCGCGCAGCAAGCTGCGGTTTGGGGTGGTGTCGGCCACTGCATTGCCTCCTAGCGAAACCGGACGTGGTCTAGCGAAACCGGACTTGGTCGAGTGACACAGCCTCGGCGAGATCGGCCTGTGCTTTCGAGAGTGCCACGTAGCTTGCCGCGTGGGGGATAAACCCTGCGGATTCCTCGTCGGTTAGCTCGCGACGAACTTTGGCGGGAACCCCTGCTGCGAGTGCGCGATCGCCGATCTCGGAGCCTTCGAGCACCACCGCGCCAGCGGCAATGAGGGACCCGGTGCCGATCACCGAATGGCTCAGCAGCGACGCACGCATCCCGACCAAGGTGCCATTGCCCACAGTCGTGCCGTGCAGCATTGCGGCGTGGCCGACCGTGACATCGTCACCGAGGGTGCAGGGCGCATCCGCATCGACGTGGACGACGGTACCGTCTTGGATGTTCGTGCGAGCACCGACGCGGATGGGTCCGGAATCGCCACGCAACACGCAGCCGTAGAAGACACTCGAATCCGGGCCGATCTCGACGTCACCGATGATCGTCGCGTTCGGGGCGATCCAGGCGGTCTCGTGGATGCGCGGAAGTTTGCCATTGTGCGGGAGAATGAGCGGTCCATTGATCATGGAGCCAATCTTCGCACGTCGCAGGTAGGTTGAACCTATGCCTCACATTGATCACGAATCCCTCGAACTCTTTGTTGGCATCGTGGATATAGGCAGTATTAATGCGGTTGCGGCCAAGGCTGGTCGTTCCCAGCAGGCGGTGTCCGAGCGGATGCGCAGGCTGGAGCAATCTCTCGGGTTGAACCTCCTCGAGCGGGGCGCGCGCGGGTCGAAACCCACTGAAGTTGGCAAGCTTGTTGCCGACTGGGCGGCCGATCTCTTGGAGGCAAACAAGACTTTTGCCGCGCGGATCGATTCCCTGCGGGACGATAGCGATGTCGACTTGTGGGTTGCCGCATCCCAAACCATCGCGGGATACCTATTGCCGGGCTGGATCGGCACGCTGAAAACCGGCGGGCAGAACGGGGCCACAAGCCCGCATGTGCACGCAGTGAACTCGGTTGAGGTGATGCGTGAGGTGCGCGAGGGCACCGTGTCAATTGGGTTTATCGAGACGCTTGATTTGCCGAGTGATCTTGCCATGCGCACCGTTGGTCACGACGAACTTGTGGTTGTGGTTGCGCCGGGCCACCCTTGGGCAGAGCTTGCTGATGGTGTCTCCCCGGAAGTGCTCGCGCAAACCCCGCTGGTCGTACGCGAAGAGGGCTCCGGTACGCGGCAGGCACTGGAGACCTTGCTGATGGAATCCGACGCGACCCTGCAGGTGGTACCGCCAGCCGCGGAATTCTCGGCGGTGATTTCCGTGCGTAACGCGGTGGCCGCCGGTATTGCGCCCTCGGTAATGAGCGCGATTACGGTTGCCGACGACCTCGCGGTGGGCAGGCTCGTTCGAGTACCCGTGCGCGGGTTGGAGCTGCGGCGGCCGTTGACCGCCGTCTGGCGCGAAGACCGCAACCTGCACGCGGCTGCCCTGGAACTGGTCGAGATCGCTGCCAGATCTAAGCCCAACTAAAGCGGCCCGGAGGCGGTAGGATAGACCCCTATGGCTATGTTCGGGAACCTCTCAGATCGGCTCGTCGAAGCCCTCAGTAATCTTCGCTCGAAGGGCAGGCTGACCGCCGCAGACATTGACGGCACAGTACGCGAGATCCGTCGCGCCCTGCTGGAAGCTGACGTCGCGCTGCCGGTCGTCAAGGAATTCGCCGCGCACGTGCGCGAGCGGGCCCTCGGTGACGAGGTCAACCGAGCGTTGAACCCGGCCCAGCAGGTCGTCAAGATCGTCAATGACGAATTGGTGCGCATCCTCGGTGGTGAAGAATCCCGCTCGCTGACCTTCGCGAAGCGTCCGCCGACGGTGATCATGCTCGTGGGTCTGCAGGGTGCAGGTAAGACCACCCTTGCGGGAAAGCTTTCGAAGTGGCTTGCGGGGCAGAAGCACTCGCCGATGCTCGTTGCGGCGGACTTGCAGCGCCCGAATGCCGTCACTCAGCTGCAGATTGTCGCTGAGCAGGCTGGAGTGCCGGTCTTTGCTCCCGAACCCGGAAACGGTGTTGGTGACCCGGTCCAGGTTGCACGGGATGCAATGCGAATCGCGACCGAGAAGCTCCACGATGTGGTCATCATTGACACCGCGGGTCGTCTCGGTGTGGACGAAGAGCTCATGCGCCAGGCGCGCATGATCAAGGAAGCCACGAACCCCGACGAGGTTCTCTTCACGATCGACTCGATGATCGGTCAGGATGCGGTAGCGACCGCGCAAGCCTTCAACGAGGGCGTTGGGTTCTCCGGTGTCGTGCTCACGAAGCTCGACGGTGACGCCCGCGGTGGTGCCGCACTTTCGGTGGCGCAGACCACCGGTAAGCCGATCCTGTTTGCCTCTACCGGTGAGCGACTGGATGACTTCGAAGTCTTCCACCCCGACCGGATGGCTTCGCGCATCCTCAACATGGGTGACGTGCTCTCGCTCATCGAGCAGGCGCAGAAGGCCTTCGATGAGGAAGAAGCGCGCAAGACCGCCGAGAAGATCGCGAGTGACCAGTTCACGCTCGAAGACTTCCTCGTGCAGATGCAGCAGATCCGCAAGGCTGGCAACTTCAAGAAGATGATCGGCATGCTCCCGGGCATGGACCGCAATATGAAGGACCAGCTAGAGAACTTTGATGAGTCGAGCCTCGTGCACATTGAGGCGATCATCCAGTCGATGACACCGCTTGAGCGGAAGAACCCGAAGGTGCTCAACGGCTCGCGTCGCGCTCGTATTGCCCGCGGTTCGGGTACCGAGGTTAAGGACGTCAACGAACTCATCAAGCGCTTCGAGGCCTCCGCGAAAATGATGAAGACCATGGCTCGCGGGGCTATGCCGGGTATCCCCGGGATGGGCCCAATGGGTGCCGGTTCACCAGCTCGCGGCGGCAAGAAGGGTAAGAAGGCGGCCAAGGGCAAGAAGTTCTCGGGTAACCCCGCGAAGCGTGGCCTCGAGCCGGCTCCGAAGGAGTCGAAGCCCACCGGCGCCGCGTTCGGCGCGGGTGCCGGTGGGGCCAAGGCTGGCCCGACTCCGGAAGAGCTCGAAAAACTGCAGAAGTTCCTCGGCCGCTAGCGACACCAAACGCGCGCCGCCCCGCAAACGGCAATGGGACCCGACGTTCCCATTGCCGTTTGCTGTAGGTGGGGTCGTTGTACTGGCCGGGGTTAGCGCTATTGGCAATGGGCGCTGCGGGAGAGCGCGGCGTCGACTATGCCTGTGATTCAACCCACTGTTCGTAGAGATCGGGGCGCACACGCTTGGTGCGTTCGACTTGCTGTTCGTGGCGCCACTTCTCGATGTTGGCGTGATGGCCACTGAGCAGAATCTCTGGCACTTCGTAGCTGCGCCACTGCGCAGGCTTGGTGTAGCTCGGATATTCGAGGAGCCCACCTTCATGCGATTCTTCAACGAGCGATTCGGGATTACCGACAACCCCCGGGATGAGTCGACCGAATGCCTCGATCATCGCCATCACAGCGACCTCGCCACCGTTGAGCACATAGTCACCCATTGAAACGAGCTCCACGCGCGCTCGGGTTGCGGCCCAATCGAACACGCGCTGGTCGATGCCCTCATAGCGGCCGCAGCCGAAGACGATGTGCTCTTCTTGGGCGTAACGTCGTGCAGTCTGCTGGGTAAACACATCGCCCGCGGGGGAGGGGAAGACAATCAACGGGGCGGATGCACCGGGCGCGATCGTCGTTTCGGTGCCAGCATCCCCCAGAATCCCATCGAGAGTCTCACCCCAGGGCTCTGGCTTCATCACCATGCCGGCGCCGCCACCGTATGGAGTGTCGTCTACGGTGCGGTGACGGTCGTGGGTGGCGTCGCGCAGATCATGCACGCGCAGGTCGACGATGCCGTTCGCTCGGGCCTTGCCGAGGAGCGAGATATCGAGGACGTCAAAAAACTGCGGAAAAATCGTGACGATGTCGACGCGCATCCGGCTATGCATCCTCGTTGGTGTCGGGTTTAGGCTCGGCGGGTTCAGCCTCGATGTCCTCAGCCTCAGCGGCATCCGCTATGTCGGCGGCAGCAGCTTTCGCAATGGCAGCCTCGACCGCATCCGCCGCAGCATTCTCGGCGTTTTCGGCGTCGAACAGACCTCGCGGGGGAGTGACCGTGATGGTTCCCGCGGCAATATTTACCTCTGGCACGATCGCCTTTACGAAGGGAACCATGACGGAGCCGTTCGGGGTTTCGATCTCCAGCAGGTCCTGCGCGGGAAGGTGATTCACGCGGGTGACCTTGCCAACGACCTTGCCGTCGAGGACAACTTCGAGGTCGATTAACTGGTGGTCGTACCAGGTGTCCGGGTCAAGTTCTTCGGCATCGTCCTGGTCGACCCAGAGGATCGCCTTCACCAGCGTTTCGGCGGTGGTGCGATCAGTAACGTCTTCAAAGAACCCCACTGGTGCTTCATTGAACCAGCGAAGTTCGCGCAGTACGAGCTTCTTCCCTTTCCAGGGTGAGGTGCTCGGAACCTGCAGCGAAAAGGATGCGCCCGGAACGAAACGTTTCTCGGGCTCATCCGTATAAAGCTCAAGTTTTAGCGCACCCTTGAGACCGTGCGCTTTCGAGAGGCGGCCAACTCGCAGCTGAGTGATGCCGCGCTTGTTGCCCGCCAACTTAGTTGTCTGCCACGTCCACGCGGACGCGGCGTCCTTCGGCGAGTGCCGTGATGACGGTACGCAGCGCCTTGGCGGTGCGACCCTGGCGGCCGATTACGCGGCCGAGGTCCTCAGAGTGCACGTGCACTTCGAGGACCTCGCCGCGCGAGGAGTTGATTGCGTCCACACGGACGTCGTCGGGACGATCGACGATGCCGCGGACGAGATGTTCCAGTGCGGACGCAAGCATTACTAGGCCTCGGTTTCCTCGGCGGCAGCTTCGGCTGCCTCAGCGGGTGCTTCTTCTGCCTTGGTCTCTGCCTTCGGGGCAGCCTTGGGCTTCAGAACCGGCTTCTTCGCGGTGTCAGCAACGAATGCTGCCTTGGGCTCGGGCTGCTTGACCTGCGACTCGGTCGGGCCTTCACCCTTGAACTTGCCCCAGTCACCGGTGAGCTTGAGGAGTGCCAGAACGGGCTCGGTGGGCTGTGCGCCTACCGAGAGCCAGTACTGTGCGCGCTCCGAGTCAATCTCGATGAGAGAAGGTTCGAGGGTCGGCTGGTACTTGCCGATCTCTTCGATGACACGACCGTTGCGCTTCGAACGCTCGTCGGCGACCACGACGCGGTAGAACGGTGCCCGGATCTTACCCAGGCGCTTAAGACGGATCTTTACAGACACTTGTCTCCTGCGGGTTAAAAGTAATCAATGAAAAGAACATCGACCGGGGATGTGGGGCACTCTCGGTCAGGGCTCGGATTTGCTGCACACGCGGTTAGAGGGTCGCTGGCGCAGACTCAGCTCTCCATTCTTGCAGAGTTTCAGAATTTTTGTGAAGCCAATCCTTGGCCTTCTGTGAACCGCGCTTTACCTCCCCTACGATAGGCGTATGGATTTCGCCCCAACGGAGCGCACCACTATCGGTATCGAGTGGGAGTTGGCACTTGTCGACCCCGCGAGCGGAGACCTCACCGGTCGAGCAAACGAGATCATTGCCGAGGTGGCTGACCCCAGATGCGTGGGCGAGTTCTTGACCAATACGGTTGAACTCGTCACCAAAGTGCATCACAACGTCCACGGGGCAATCGAAGATTTACGCGAGTTGCGCGGTCGCCTTACCGCGGCCGCCGCACAATCTGGCGTCGCCGCGATTGGCGTTGGCACGCATCCATTTGCCGACTGGAAACTGCAGACCGTGACCCCGGCCGAGCGCTATTTGCGGGTGACCGATCGCTCGCGGGACTGGGGTCGGCAACTCTCCATCTGGGGCGTGCACGTGCACGTGGGGATCCCGGAACGTGACCACGTCATCCCGACCATGCACGCGGTGCTCGCGAATGTGCAGTGGCTCCTCGCGCTGTCGGTGTCGAGCCCCTATTGGGACGGGCACGACACCGGCTGGGCATCCCATCGCACGATGCTCTTTCAGCAGCTTCCGACCGGCGGGCTGCCACCGGGGTTAGAAACTTGGGCGGACTACGAACGAACGCTCGAGGGCATGCTCAAGGGTGAGGTTGTGCTTGACCCGCTGGAACTTCGTTGGGATGTGCGACCGGCACCGCAGTTCGGGACGCTCGAAGTGCGCATCGCTGACGGCCTACCTTCGCTCTTCGATGTTGGAGCCAACGCGGCCTTCACGCAGTGCGTTGTGGAAGAGTCGATGCGCGCGCTTGAAGAGGGACGCCAGCCCATGCGTCTTCCCGACTGGGCGGTGCGGGAGAATAAGTTCCGCGCGGCACGCTGGGGTTTTGATACGAAATTCATCACCTCCGCGGATGGTGCTCAGGAAAGCGGCCGTGAGTCGCTTGCCCGCCGAATCGATGAGCTGATGCCGATCGCCGAGGACCTCGGGTGCGAGGGCGAGCTCGTGGCAGCACTCGCCATTGTCGACAACACCCCGGCGGACCGGATGCGCGCAGCTCTGCGCACCGGCGGCAAGGTCGGTGTGATTGATTCGCTGCGCGCGGAATTCCTCCGTTAGGTTCCCGAATTCGCAGGTCGCTCGACTAGCGTTTTTCTATGCCCAAGAGTGCCCGAAACGTCTTTTATCGGATCCTTATCCCAGCGCCCTTCGTGCTGGGGATCTGGATTCTCGTGGCGTGGCTGCTATTTCACCAGTCGGTAACCGGTTTTCTCTCGCTCTTCATCGCCATCCCGGCAGCGTTCATCCAACTGGCGGTGATGGGGTTCATGCTGTGGCTGCGTCCCAGCATCAGGCTGTCGCAGGAATTCGCCACTGAGGATGCGCTCTGGTACTTCGGCACGTTCGTGGTCTGGGCACTCGGTGCCTCGTTGGGGAGCCCCTGGGGTGGGCTCGTGATGGTCGCTGGCTTTGTTATTGGCGGCATCGGGATATCGCGGATTGGGCAGCGCTCGCGTGAAGAAGCAATGAACACCATGTCGCAGCGGGCAGAGCGGATGCGCGAATACCTCGGGCAAGAACCGGGTAGTCGACTGCCGAACGCCACAGGCCCCGGGGCTGGACGGGTCATCATCGTTGACACCGAAACTGAATGGGAAGAAAAGGGCCCCGCAACTAACCCGCAGCGCAAGCCCGTTGAGGGAGAAGTGGTCGACGAGCGTGACTCGGATGACCCGGACATTGATGAGTGGGAAGCTCGTCCACATTCAAGCTAGCGCCGGTAGTACGCGAGCAGGTATGCTTATCGCTTGTGCCGCGTCGTGACTCTGCCACAGGGGACACTCCGAATGCGGAATTTTGACTTTCTTTTTTATGCTCCCGACCTGTGGCGGGGCAGAGAGTGATGACTCATCATGACTAACATCATCGACCAGATCAACGCGGACTCGCTCCGCGAGGTACCCGACTTCCGTCCCGGCGACACCGTCAAGGTGCACGTGAACATCGTTGAAGGTAACCGCTCGCGTATCCAGGTGTTTCAGGGTGTCGTGATCGGCCGTCAGGGTGCTGGCGTTTCGGAAACCTTCACCGTTCGCAAGGTGAGCTTCCAGGTGGGCGTGGAGCGTCTGTTCCCGGTTCACTCGCCGATCATCGACAAGATTGAAATCGTCAGCCGCGGTGAGGTTCGCCGTGCGAAGCTGTACTACCTTCGCAACCTTCGCGGTAAGGCCGCGAAGATCCGCGAAAAGCGCGAGAACTAATCTCGATTTCGTAACAAGCCGACCCCCATACTCAAGGTGTGGGGGTCGGCTTCTTTCTGGGCCTAGACTCAGTCCAGACTTATTTACGAGGAGAATCCCGCTTGCCCATTCCCGACCTTCCGGATGACGATGACCTGATCGAGGACGTTATCCGGCATTCATATGGACCCCGGCATCGAGTTCGGGAGGGCATGGGCGTGGATGCCAATGGCAATGTGGTGCAGCGGAACACGGTGGGACTGTTTCTGCGTGACTTACTCGTCATCGCAGCCCTCGCACTGGTGATTTCGATGGTCGTGAAGACGTTCTTCTTGCGGCCCTTCTATATTCCTTCGGCTTCAATGCACGACACCCTGATCGAAGATGATCGAGTTCTGGTGAACCTGCTCATCCCCGATGTCTTCGACCTCACCCGCGGTGACGTGGTGGTCTTCGAAGATCCGGGCGGGTGGATGCCCGTGGTGGAGCAGGAAGAAAAGGAGCCGCTGCAGGCGTTCGGGGATGGAGTACTCGAAGCCGTTGGCCTAAAGCCTGAAGAGACTACGAATCACCTCATTAAGCGCATCATTGGCCTTCCCGGGGACCACATCGTCTGCTGCAATGCCTACGGTCAACTGGTGATCAACGATGTCGCGGTTCAGGAACCCTACGTTGTGCTGGGAAGCAACACCGCCGCATCCGGGATCGAATTTGACGTGACGGTGCCCGAAGATTCCATCTGGGTGATGGGGGACAACCGCTATAACTCGCAGGACTCGCGCGCCCACCAGGATCTTCCTACCGGCGGCTTCGTGCCCTACGAAAATATTGTTGGCCGCGCCTTCGCGATCAACTGGCCCGCAGATCGGATGCAATTCCTCGGCAACTATCCCGAGGTGTTCTCCGACGTGCCCAGTAGGGATCCCGCAGAATGACCCCGGCGGTACCAACCCTCGATGTTGAGCGGGGGATGCTTGACGAGGTCCCGATCGTGATTTGCATCGATGAAGTTGGCCGCGGTGCGCTTGCCGGACCGGTGGCGGTGGGCGTCTGTGCGATTCGAGCGGAAGATATTGCGACGCCATTTCCCGAGGGGCTGCGCGACTCGAAGCTGCTGAGTGAAAAGAAACGGGATGTGCTTGCCCCCGCAAGTCGTCAGTGGGTGTGGGAGAGCGCTGTGGGTTGGGCTAGCGCCGAAGAAATCGATCGCTTCGGGATCGGCGCGTGCCTGGCGGCTGCGGCGGTACGTGGGCTCGGTGAACTGTGGCAGGCTGGCGTCCCGGTCAGCGAATCGGCCGTGTTGCTTGATGGTTCACACGATTGGTTGAGCCCGGGGCTCGAATCGCCGCTGCGGGTGACGGTGCGGCCAAAGGCCGACCGTGACTGCGCGGGCGTGGCCGCGGCGAGTGTGATCGCGAAGGTCGCGAGGGATGCGCATATGCGTGAGCTCATCGTGGCTGACGAATCGCTCGCGGTTTACGGCTGGGATTCGAATAAGGGATACGGTTCGGCCAGCCATCGTGAAGCCATCGCGACCCATGGGGCGAGCGCGCAGCATCGCAAGACCTGGCTCAGTCGCATCCTGCCGGGCTAGCCGAATCCTGCCGCCAACTGCATCCTGTCGGGCCGGTATCAACCTGAAGACTGCCGCGGCGAGAATAACTATTCACAACTAGACTGGTGAGTTATGAATGACGATGCCTTCGACGACTACGAGCGCGGGCTCGAACTCTCACTGTTCCAGGAATACCGCGATGTTTCATCGCAGTTCAAGTACGTGGTGGAGACCGAGCGCCGGTTTTACCTCGCAAATGAGGTCACTCTCGAACGCCGGGATGCCGCGAATGACTTCTATTTCGAACTGCAGATGCGCGATGTGTGGGTGTGGGATATCTACCGTTCCGATCGCTTTGTGAAGCAGGTTCGAGTGCTGACGTTCAAGGACGTCAACGTGGAAGAACTCAACGCGCATGACTTTGAACTCCCGAAGGAGCTCTCGCTGGACGACTGATTTGTCGTGCCGTCAGGGCGGGCGGATGCCTGGGCAGTGGTGACTGCGCGCATCCCCTGGCAGAGCCCAATGCTGCCGGTGACGGGGCAGCGCAACCGCTGACAACAGGGCGGGGCCGACTGATTCACTCAGTCGGCCCCGCCCTGTCGCGTGTGTTCCTAGAAGCTGCTTAGGCCGAGACCGTCGCCTGCTGCGCGCGCTTGAGATTCTCCATAATCTCGCGCTGATACGGCGCGACGATCGAGTTCGAGATGCGGCAATCCAGCAGCCAGGCACCCGGCTCACCACTGGCTGCCCAAGCGGCCCACTCCTCGAGATCCGCGAGGCGGTTGACCACCGTGCCGCGCGCGCCGACGCCCTCGGCAAACTTGGTGAAGTTGAGCTGTTCGATCCGCATTGGCTGCTCGTTGAGGCCAAGCTGACCGTACTGGGTAACTTCGGCCGTATACGCGGCGTCGTTGTACACGACGATGGTGACTCGATCCGCGGCGCGAACGGTCGAATCAAGGTCCGCCACTGCCATCACGGCGCCGCCGTCACCGGTGGCGACCACGAGCATCCGGTCGGTCGCATTCGCGGCGAGGGCCGCACCCGGCGCGGAAGAAAAGCCCAATCCGATCGACTGGAACTGGGTGCCGACCAGCACAATTGAGTCTGGGGATGGAACGCTCAAGTGGGTGTTCGCCCAACCGATGAAGTGACCGCCGTCCGAAGCAATCAAGCGGCCTTCCGGCAGGCGCTCATTGAGTGCGCTGGTGAGGGCTCGCGGGTCGAGCTTGCCGTCTTCGGCGAACTCGGCGGATTCTTCGCGCGCGAACTGGGAGGTAGCGACTTCCTCGGCGTTGAGCTGCGGCCAGGTATCCGTCCGCGTGGTCACCTCGGACAGGAGCGCCTCGGCAGTGGATGCGGCACTCGCCTGCATGAAGTGTGTCACGGCAGGGTTCGTTGGGGCCTCGAGAAGATCTACCTGGATGAGCTTCACGTTGGCATCGAACAGCCGATTGAAGCCCATCGTGAACTGGTTGAGGCTGGCACCCACGGCGAGCACTACATCCGCCTGGCCGAGGTACCCCATTGTGCGTTCTGAGGAGAAACCGCCGCAGACGCCGGCATCGAGTTGGCGGCCAGTAAACATGCCGCGGGCGGGTGCGGAGGCCACCGTGATCGCGCCGAGTCGGTCTGCGAGTTCGCGCAGTTCGGCTTGTGCCTCGCGGGCGCCGCGACCGGCAAGAATGACCGGCTTGCGGGCGCCATTCAGCAGCGCTGCGATTTCCGAAACCTGCTGCTGGTCGGCCACCGGTGCCAGTGGTACGTGTGCCGTGAAGTCCCCTTCACTCTCTTCGGTGATTGCGGTGGGGAGGTCATAGGGGATCGATAGCACTACCGGGCCGCGGGACTGAAGCGCCAGCTCGATGGCGGCGAGCGTGTCTCGACCGGGCGTTGCCTGGCTGACCACGACGGTTGGTGCGCCACAGGCCTGGGCGACGGCGACCTGGTCGATGTCCCAGGGGCGCGGCCCGCTGGTGGGCGCGTCACCGACGACCAGGAGCAGCGGAGTGCGAGACATAGCCGCGTCGGTGAGCGCGGTGAGGGTGTTCGTGAACCCGGCGCCGTAGGTCGCCGTGGCGACGGCAAGCTTTCGGGTGGCGCGGTGGTAGGCATCGGCGGATGCGACTGTCGCGGCTTCGTGACGAACCGCGGTGTAACGCAGGTTGGTCAGACGCAGCATGGCGTCAATGAGGAACGCATTGCCGTTTCCCATCAAGCCAAAGACTTCCTC
The DNA here is from genome assembly GCF_008831155.1 of Gulosibacter chungangensis. Lineage (GTDB taxonomy): Bacteria > Actinomycetota > Actinomycetes > Actinomycetales > Microbacteriaceae > Gulosibacter > Gulosibacter chungangensis. The sequence continues at coordinate 148,985 of NZ_WBKB01000005.1, forward strand.
GGCATTGGCGTCGAGGGTGGTGGCGATGCGTTCTGCGACGGTCGTCATTCGCGATGCTCCAATCTGCGTTGAGTGATGAGTGGTACGAAGCTACATGAACTTTCTCTTCTGCGATATTGATTCAAAAAATGCTTTACAAATTGAAAATTAAGTACGTCAAACGGCGTCATTAGTGCAGGGATAGCTGCGTAATTTAGCTCGTTTGCGCTGGCTGCCTTGCGCTTGCGATTCCGCTTCTTCATCGAGTGGGCGATGGCATGCGCACCGGCTGTGGAAAAGCTGCCATCCACAGCGCAAACCTTGAGACGAGCGAACTCCCCGGCCGCCAAGCATCCTGTTCGTCAAGCCAGTTGACGCCATCGCGGCGCCCGCTCGGGAAAGGAACGCACATGACGACGAACGTGGAACTCGGCAAGTTCGGGGAGTCGCTCGCTACACAGTATTTTGAACTACTTGGCTGCGAAATTCTCGATCGAAATTGGCGCTGCCCGCTCGGCGAGATTGATCTCGTCATTCGCGACGGTGGCTATACCGCCTGTGTAGAGGTGAAAACGCGCCGCTCGCTGCGCGCCGGGCATCCGCTGGAAGCGATTACGCCCGAAAAGCTTCAGCGGATGCGCCAGGTTGCGGGCCAGTGGGCCGCCGCACACCCAGGCCAGCGAACGAAGCTACGACTGGACGTGATCTCCGTGGTCGTCACGGGCTGCAGTGACCCTGTGCTCAAGCACCTGGAAGGTGTCGGATAGACGATGGTAGGGGTAACGAGTAAGTCCTGGGCGATTGCCCTCGAGGGGCTCGGCGGCCACCCGGTGGAAGTGGAAACTCACGTGGCTTCGGGGTTGCCGAAATTTGTCTTGATCGGTCTACCGGATGCTTCACTCGGGGAAGCGAAGGATCGTATCCGTGCGGCACTCAACTCGGTGGGTGCCAAATTGCCGCCGGAACGGGTGACGACCAACATGTCGCCGGCCTCGTTGCGGAAACACGGTTCTGGCTTTGACGTGGCGATCGCGGCCTCGATTCTGGGGGCTACCGGTGTGATCGATCGCGCAGCCTGCGCGCGGAATGCGCATATCGGCGAGGTGTCGTTGACGGGCTCAGTGCGACCAGTGCCTGGTGTGCTTCCCGCGGTGCTCGCGGCTCGGAACAACGGATTTGACGCAGTGCTGGTGCCCGCGGCTTCGGAAGCCGAGGCGCGTTTGGTGACGGGAATCCGAATCGTACCGATCGCATCCATCTACGACCTCGCCGTGCACTACGGTGCCGAGTCCACGCTGCTGAACGCGCCGTCCGAACAGCCGGTCCCGATGCCGGCCTCTGAGGCACAATCAGCGTCGCGGCGTGCAGCACCGGATTTGCGAGACGTGCTCGGGCAAGAAGACGCTGTGCGAGCGCTCATGGTTGCTGCCGCTGGCGGACACCACATGTACCTCGTTGGTCCGCCCGGGTCGGGCAAGACCATGCTTGCCGAGCGGCTTCCCGGGATCTTGCCCGATCTGGATGCACGGCGGGCGATCGAGGTCGCCGCACTGCGGTCGCTTCGCGGTTTGGCGATTCCGGATCAATTAAGTTTGCGACCACCGTTTCAAGCCCCGCACCACACGGCATCCGCGGTCGCGCTGATCGGCGGTGGATCTGGTGCAATTGCGCCCGGCGCGCTGTCTCTGGCCGCGCACGGTGTGCTCTTCTTAGACGAAGCCCCCGAATTTCCGAGGCATGTCCTCGACAGTCTTCGGCAGCCGCTGGAGTCAGGCGAGATCACAATCCATCGGGCACGCCAAAGTGCGACGTTCCCCGCACAAGCGCAACTCATCCTGGCAGCGAATCCCTGCCCCTGTGGCAACGCGGGCGCCGCCGACCTCGATTGTGAATGCACACCGCAGACCAGACGTCGATATTTGTCCCGACTGAGCGGGCCCCTGCTCGATCGTGTGGATGTGCAGCTCCACGTAGAGAAAGTGGGTATCGCGGCCATCAAGATGCAGGCTGATGGTGCTGTCGGAAGCATCGATACCACACACGCTGCGGCAGTCGTCGGCGAAGCAAGAGCACGTACTCGACATCGTCTCGCCGACTCCGGCATTGACAGTAATGCCGAAGTGACCGGGGCCATGCTGCGCAGCCAGGCCCTACGTCCCGAGCCCGGTGCTGCGGACATTCTCGACGAGGCACTCGTCCGCGGTCAGATTTCTATGCGCGGGTACGCCCGTGTGCAACGCGTCGCGTGGACCATTGCCGATCTTGCAGGCCGCCGTCGGCCAAACGCTTCGCATGTGGCCGAAGCCCTCTACTACCGAGTCCGCGACCCGCAGAAAGGCGCTTGACATCTCATGGTCATCACACCCCAATTCATGCTCTCCCAAGCGATCACTCGGCAGCTGGATGCAGAGCGGCTCCAGTCGCTCCTGGGCCCGATTGTCGATCGCAGCCACCTCGCTGACGCCTCACGCCTCTTGGGTGTTTTCGGCCGGATCACCTGGAACACGGTCGTTGAACCGGGTGATGGTGACGCGGGACTGCTCACGAGCGTTCTCGGCCAGGAGTCCTGTTTCGCCCTCGCGGACGGGCAACTCGAGGTTGTGCGTGATTCGCTCGCGGCGCTCGGGGAGTCGGAGATTGATCTCGCCAAAGCCGCCGCACGCTGGTCACCGCGACTTGATCTGGATCGAGTGGTGATGCTGTGTCGACAGGCGGCCAATCTGGGTCTGCGCTTTATCTCACCGGAAGACAGCCTCTGGCCTTCGCAATTGGATGACTTGGGGCCGCATGCCCCGCAGGGTCTCTGGGTGCGGGGAAACGTGGATGCCTTACGCGAAACCCATCGCTCCCTCGCTCTTGTCGGAGCCCGAGCCAGCACGAACTACGGCGATCGTGTTGCGGGAGACCTGGCTGCCGAACTCGCCATGCGGGGGTTGACGATCATCTCCGGTGGGGCCTACGGCATCGATGCGGCCGCGCACCGAGCTGCGCTCGCGAGTGGTGGCAGTACGATTGCGATCCTCGCGGGCGGAGCCGACCGCTTATATCCTTCCGGGAACCGACAGCTACTGGAGCGGATCAGCGCCGAGGGCGCGATCATTACCGAGGCTCCGGTGGGGCAGCCGCCAACCCGGTGGCGTTTTTTGCAACGCAACAGACTCATTGCGGCGCTCACACAGGCGAGCATCGTGGTCGAAGCGGGGGCTCGGTCGGGTGCGCTCAACACTGCCAATCACGCGCAGCAGCTGGGCCGCCCACTCGGCGCAATTCCCGGACCGGTCACGAGTGCATCCTCCGTTGGCTGTCACCGCCTGCTCAAAGAAGAGCAAGCGCAGCTCATCGCGAATTCTGCCGATGCTTTTGCGCTCTGGCGCGAGGGCGCCGTGGACTTTGAAATGCGCAGTGGATTCGGCTGGGACGAGGCCGTCGAGAACACGGCAACGGGCGCACCCGAGGCTGCCGGGACGGGTGATCAACCCCTTGAACTCGGAGGGTTTCCGACGGTGGAAACGCCTCGCCTCTCGGCCGCTGCGACTCGTGTGCGGGACGCACTGCGACCCCGAAAACGTCAACGCGTCGGTGAGATCGCTCGCGAATGCGGCATGAGTGAGGCCGAGGTCAGAGCGGGGCTGAGCGAACTGCAGCTCCTCGGTCTCGCTGCGGACGACGCGTCAGGCTGGCGAAAGGCCTAGGCCTGCTTACGATGGCGGTATGACTACGCTTCGAGATGCGATTGCCGACTATGTGCGAGCGATGCATCTCGAGTTTGGACGTTCGGTACACACCTGCCGGGCGGTGGAGAGCGACTTGACACGGTTTGCGGAGTTTCTTGAGGGGCATGGTGTCGGCAACGATGCCGAGCCGCCGACTGCGGATGCGCTTGATCTGGAACAGTTCCGCGATTGGTTGTGGGAAGAGACTCAGGCGGGGTTCGCCGCGACGACCATTGCACGTCGCGCTTCGAGCGCGCGCGGATTCACGGCGTGGCTCAAGAACACCGAGCGTGGTCCGGATGCGGCCCGCCGTCTGCGCTCACCGAAAACGAATCGATCCTTGCCTCGTATGGTGTCAGGGGATGCCATGGCAGACATCTTTGCCGATCTACGCGCACGAGCTTTGTCGGGAGATCCAGTGGCTTTGCGCGACCTCGCGATCGTGGAGCTGCTGTACGCAACCGGTGTGCGTGTATCGGAACTGTGTTCCCTCGATATTGACTCGCTCGATCTCGACCAGCGGATTGTGCGCGTAATCGGGAAAGGCAATAAGGAACGGGTGATGCCGTTCGGTCAGCCTGCCGGAACTGCGATTCTCGATTGGCTGCAACGCGGCAGGCGAGAGCTCTCGAATGACCGTTCTGGCGATGCACTCTTTCTCGGTGCCCGCGGTGCTCGCGTGAACCCACGCACCGTGTACGAGCTCTCCCGCAGTCTGCTCGAGCACGCCCCTGGCGCGGGACCTTCGGGGCCGCACGCGTTTCGGCACACCGCGGCCACCCATCTTCTCGACGGCGGGGCAGATCTCCGCGGGGTGCAAGAGTTCCTCGGCCATGCCGATCTCGGCACCACGCAGATCTATACCCACGTTTCAGCCGAACGGCTTCGCGAAACATATCAGCGAGCGCACCCTCGCGCGTGATTGCCGACAGCGTGATTGCCGAGATCGTGGTTGTCGATTGCGTGATTGCTGACAGGTGCAGCGGCGACAGCGTGACGCGGTGACAAGGTGACGCGGTGACAAGTCGCAGCAAGTGGTGGTGCGGGTCACGACGACGCGACCCGCACCACCACCCATTGGTGACTGACTGACTCAATCCGATCTCATCACCACAATTGTGCGCGTTCCTTCTTTCGCTGCATGGCGCGGGACATCAACCATCCGCCCACGCCGATGAGCGTCACACCGACGCCCACCGGGATAAGCCAACCCATGGGGCTTGCACCGGTTTGTGCCAACTCTTCCTCATGCAGCCGGGGTTCCTTCGCGGAGGGTTTAGACGTATCCGTGGAAGGAAGATCTGGCTGCTGGGAAGCCGAAGGTGTTGGCGTTTCTCTTTCGGTAGGTGTCTTCGTTGGGGTCTCGGTCGGAGCGGTCGCAACCGGTGTCTTTGGGGTGTCAAGTTCAACAGTGGGTTCCGGTTCTGGCTCTGGTTCTGGGCTCGGCTCAGGTTCGGACTCTGGGCTTGGTTCTGGCTCCGGGGTTGCTTCTGGCTCTGGCTCCGGCGTCGCTTCTGGCTCCGGACTCGGCTCTGGCTCGGGGCTCGGCTCTGGCTCGGGGCTCGGTTCTGGCTCCTGAGAGGGCTCAGGCGATGGCTCCACGGGCTCCTCGGGTTCCGGAGTGGGCTTCGGCTTGCTCGTAGCGCCGGGCACCGACTTGGTCGGTGCATCCAACCGCAGGGATTGCGAAGCGCTCCACGGCTCAGCCTGCTGAATCAGGAGCTGTCGACCCTCGGTGACGAGTACTTGCACGTCAGCTGACCAATAGTGGTCCGCCGGTTTCGTGGTGATCTGCGCACGAATCTCTTCAGCATCCTGATTCACCAGGAGTGGAAGCTCGTGCGCGGCGCCGGACCCCAGTTCGAGCATCCGCTCACCGTCCACGGTGGCGTGCTCCAATTTCACTTCCACCACAGCACCCTCGGGGACTTCGGCGATGGATAGGACAGGCGTCCCATCAACAGTGTCCAAGGAGGCAGGAACACTGCTAAGTGTGGGTGCGACCTTGATCTGTGCGGCACCGGTACGCAGGGCGTCAAGCCGTTTGGCGACTTCCTCTCGCACCTCGGCTGGCAGCAGGTTCATGTAGTGCTCGTCACCGCGGTAATGCGTCGGGTCGGCGGTCTCCCACACGAACAGTCCGGTGGCCGCGGTATCCCGAGGGTCATTGGAACTGCCACGGGAGGAAATCGCCCAATGGAGCTGCGCTAGCGTCAAAGAATCGAGGGCTGTGACCACAGCGGGTAGTGCCTCGTCTTCGCGCAGGGCGCGAGTAGGTGCTCCGATTGGGGATGCCACCGAGAGCTGGATGCAATACGCATTGGTGCCGTCGTAGGACAACGCCCCGATGAAGCTCGCCGCAGAATTGTCGCGCGAGTAGCCGGGACCAGCGTCGGCGGCTTTTGCGCTCGTGGTGCCGAGCCAAAACCAGGAACAGGCGAGCGCGAGGAGCACGACAACGGCAAGGAATGCCCGCAGTGCGAATCCAGAGAATTGATTAGCGGTTGGTCGTTGTGGAGGTAAGTAGTTCAAGACTTCTCCTCTAAATACGTAGTGAGTCGGGAATGGGATCGGTTTGGGACGCGGGAGCGAACTATGGCGTTGAATGCGGCAGGAGGACTGCCCGCGGCACAGCGCCCAGCAGGGCAAGGGGATCGATATACGTCTCGCCATCCCTGGCCCCGAGATGCAGCCCGCCGTTCGGTGCGTGGAGTTGTTCGGTCGCCAGGTGGCCAATGACATCCCCGCGACCGACCGCATCTCCTTTGGACACGAGCGCGGTCACCGGTTCAAAGCTTGAAATCAGACCGTTGGGATGTTGAATTGACAGCACCGGCCGATCAACGACCCAGCCTGCAAAATGCACCACCCCGTCATCGGGCGCGAGCACTGGATCCCCCGGTGCTGCTGCAAGATCGACGCCGCGGTGCCCTGCACCATAGGGATGCGGCAAATCGAACGGTCGAGTCACATCCGGAATCGGGCTCAAGGGCCAAGCCCATATCGCGGTCTCGCTGCTCGTTTCAGTCACGGAGATCATCGAGGCCACGGAGACCACGGCCGAAGGCATTGCCGCACGAGAAATATTCGAGGCAGACGCCGAAGTCGGCGGTGCAAGTATCCACGCTCCGAAGAGCAGCAAGAGCAGGGCACTTACGGCCCGAGTTCTGGTCAAGGAAGTCATGCGACCATGGTCGAATTCAGCGGCGGATCCTGCTCGCGGACCTCGACCGTCTGGGGAAAACTCGCTATCCACAACCTCGGGGTATGCCAGAGCGCAAGTTAAGCGCTAAACTCGTACCCGCAGTCTGTGTAATCAGGCTGACTTCGCGTGCCCGGTTCCGGCGCGCCCTTCGGTCCTCACCGTACGCGGTGGGGTGGGCGTGACCTCGGGCACCAGGATTGCCGGGATCCCATCCGGTAGTAACAACCGCAATGCACGCCGCTTGGCGTGCCCAACCCAAGGAGACTACGACCATGGCAGTCGTCTCAATGCGTCAGCTGCTTGACGCCGGTGTCCACTTCGGCCACCAGACCCGTCGCTGGAACCCGAAGATGAAGCGCTTCATCTTCACCGACCGCTCGGGCATCTACATTCTTGACCTTCAGCAGTCGCTGGCCTTCATCGACAAGGCTTACGACTTCGTGAAGGAAACCGTCGCACACGGCGGCACCATCCTCTTCGTTGGTACCAAGAAGCAGGCTCAGGAAGCCATTGCTGAGCAGGCCACTCGGGTCAACCAGCCCTACGTGAACCAGCGCTGGCTCGGTGGTCTGCTGACCAACTTCCAGACCGTCCAGAAGCGCCTGAACCGTCTGAAGGAGCTCGACCTCGTCGACTTCGACGACACCTCGAAGGGCTACACCAAGAAGGAACTGCTCATCCAGCGTCGCGAGCGCGACAAGCTGGAGAAGACCCTCGGTGGTATTCGCAACATGACCCGTACGCCTTCCGCGCTGTGGGTTGTTGACACCAACAAGGAGCACCTCGCTGTTGACGAGGCCAAGAAGCTCGGTATCCCCGTTGTTGCGATCCTTGACACCAACTGCGACCCCGACGACGTTGACTTCCCGATCCCGGGCAACGACGACGCAATCCGCTCGGTTGCACTGCTGACCCGCATCGTTGCTGACGCTGCTGCTGAGGGTCTGATGACCCGTCACCAGAAGCCGGGCGAGGCTGAGCAGGCTGCAGAGCCGCTCGCTGAGTGGGAAGTTGAACTGCTCAAGCAGGGCGAGAACGCTCAGGAATCGGCTACCGAGGCAACCGAAACTGCAACTGAGGCCGCATCGGCCGAAGAGACCAAGTAACCAAAGGGAGAGCGAACCACATGGCAAACTTCACCATTGCTGACGTGAAGGCGCTGCGCGAGCAGCTCGGCACGGGCCTGACCGACACGAAGAAGGCCCTCGAAGAAGCCGACGGCGACATGGAGAAGGCCGTTGAGCTGCTCCGCCTGAAGGGTGCGAAGGGTAACGCCAAGCGCGCTGACCGTTCGGCTGCTGAAGGTCTGATCGCTGCCAAGGTCAACGACAATGGCACCGCGACCATCATCGAGCTCAACTGTGAGACCGACTTCGTAGCCAAGGGTGAGAAGTTCATCGAACTCGCGAACCAGGTTCTCGATGCAGCTGCAGCTGCTGGCGTATCCAACGCGACCGAGGCACTTGCGGCTTCGGCTGGCGACCAGACCGTTGCTGAGCTCATCGACGGCGTTGCCGCGGTGATCGGCGAGAAGTTCGAACTGCGCAACGTTCGTTCCGTCAAGGGCGAGAAGTTCGACATCTACATGCACCTCACCTCGAAGGACCTCCCGCCGCAGGTTGGCGTGGTTGTTGGCTACGAGGGCGACGACGAAGAGACCGCACACGGTATCGCGCAGCACATCGCTTTCGCGAACCCTTCGGTGCTGAACCGCGAAGACGTCTCGGAGGAGGACATCGCTCGCGAGCGCAAGGTTGTCGAAGACCTCACCCGTGCCGAGGGCAAGCCCGAAGCCGCACTTCCGAAGATCGTTGAAGGCCGCCTTGGCGCATACTTCAAGCAGATCGTGCTCAACGAGCAGGAGTACGCTCGCGACCCCAAGTTCAACGTTGCTCAGGTTGCTGAGAACGCTGGCATCAAGGTCGTTGACTTCGCACGCCTGAAGGTTGGCGTGGGCGTCGAGGCTGCGGAAGAAGCAGACGCTTAGTCCACACCGATAACCCGCTGGGATATACGCACTGGGGCGGTCAGCTAGATAGCTGACCGCCCCAGTGCGTATATCGGAGATTTTCTGGCGCTGGCAAGTAGGCTTGCTAGCGCCGTGTTCGACAGATTTTAGGAGCGCAATTGCCAACATCGTCTAGCAAACAGCGTCGCGTTTTGCTCAAGCTTTCCGGCGAGGCATTTGGTGGTGGTCGACTCGGTGTGGACCCGGAAACCCTGACCAATATCTCGCGAGAAATCGCGAAGGCAGCCGAGAGTGTTCAGGTCGCGATCGTCGTCGGCGGTGGCAATTTCTTCCGCGGTGCACAGCTCGCAAATTCGGGCATGGACCGCGGCCGAGCCGACTACATGGGGATGCTCGGTACCGTGATGAACGCGCTCGCCCTGCAGGACTTTCTCGAGCAGGCCGGTGCCTCAGCTCGTGTGCAGTCGGCAATCGAAATGCGTCAGGTCGCTGAGCCGTACATTCCGCTGCGTGCCGAGCGTCACATGGAAAAGGGTCGCGTAGTCGTCTTCGGCGCCGGCGCCGGACTGCCATACTTCTCGACTGATACGGTCGCTGCACAGCGTGCCTTGGAGATTCGGGCGGATGCGCTGCTGGTCGCCAAGAACGGGGTGGACGGTGTGTACACCGCCGACCCGAATAAGGACCCTGACGCGAAGATGATTAGCGAAGTTGAGTACAACGAGGCGCTGCAGCGTGGCCTGAAGGTGGTCGACTCGACCGCGTTCAGCCTCTGCATGGACAACAGCATGGACATGCGCGTGTTCGGGATGCACCCGGAAGGCAATATTGAACGCGCTCTCCTCGGCGAAACGATTGGCACACTCGTGTCGAATCACGTCAGAGGCATCTCGACCGCGTCGTAGATCAGTAGGATGGGGATACCCCAGCAGCGAAAGGATTCAACGTGATCTCTGAGGTACTTGCCGAGACTAAAGAAAAAATGGAGAAGGCTGTCGAACACGCGCACGAGCAGTTCGGCAATATCCGCACCGGACGTGCAAACCCCGCCCTCTTCGACAGGCTGCCGGTGGACTACTACGGTACGCCGACCCCGATGGGTCAGCTCGCGTCGTTCCAGCAGCCTGAGGCTCGGATGCTCGTGATCACGCCCTACGACAAGTCGGCGCTCAAGGAAATTGAGAAGGCCATTGCGGCAAACCCGAACCTCGGTGTGAATCCGCAGAATGACGGCCAGCTGATCCGCGTGGTGATGCCGGAGCTCACCAAGGAGCGTCGCCAGGAATACGTCAAGCTCGCTCGCGACAAGGCTGAAGAAGCTCGCGTAGCTGTGCGCAATATTCGCCGCAAGTCGAAGACCGATCTGGATGCGCTCGAGAGCGAAGTTGGCGAAGACGAGGTTTCGCGCGCGGAGAAGGAACTCGACAAGATCACCAAGTCGTACACCGACCGCATCGATGACGCGTTCAAGGCCAAGGAAGCCGACCTCCTCGAGGTCTAATCGTGACCGAGGATGCGCGTGACAACAGGGAGCGGGACGCCGATGATATCGACGCCCCGCTCCGTGGTGTCGCTGGAAATCCTCAACTGAGCGGACACCGTTCGCTCGAAGAAGAAGCCGCTCGCATTAGTAAGCGCGTCCGCGAGATCAACGAACAGGTCAACAAGCGCAGCGGCCGAAACCTCGCCAGTGCCATTGCGATCGCAATCGTGCTGGTCATCGCGGTATTTTCAAGCCTGCTGATTGACAAGCGCTGGTTCATCATCCTCGGTGTCGCAATGGTTGGGGTGGTGGTTCTCGAGCTGTCCACCGCGATGCGGACGGCCGGGCATCGAATTCCCCGCATCCCGTCAATGCTGGTGGCCTTCGCCGTGGTGCCAGCCGCCTTCTATCTCGGCATGGCTTGGCAGTGGGCTGCCCTCATCGTCGGGACGACCGCGGTGCTGCTGTGCAGACTCCTCCAGACCCTGTGGGAGCGGCCCAGGCCCAACGCCCGCCAACTTGGCAATGATGCGACATCGATTATCTTCGTGCAGCTCTACGCCACCTTCATCGGCTCATTCTCGGCGCTGCTCGTAGCGCAGCCCGGGGGAGAGTATTGGACCCTCGCGTTCATCATCATCGTGGTGTGTGTGGACACCGGAGCCTATGCTTCGGGTCTCAAATTCGGTAAGCACAAGCTCGCCCCCAAAATTAGCCCCGGTAAGACCTGGGAAGGCACGATTGGCGGGACGCTCCTCGCCACAATTGCCGCGATCCTGCTGTGTGTCTTCCTACTCGAATTGCCTTGGTGGTTCGGGCTCATCATGGGTGTCGCGATTGCCGTAACCGCAACCTGTGGGGATCTCACCGAATCCATGGTGAAACGCTCACTCGGGATTAAAGACATGTCGAACTGGCTGCCTGGCCACGGCGGTTTCTTTGACCGTCTGGACTCGATGCTTCCCTCCGGTGCAATGGCATTTGCCCTGTATTTCTGGGCCGCACCGCTCATCTCTTGAGTGCCGCGGCGACCAACTTTGCGGTTTGGGCTTCTGTTCACCCGAGCATGGGGCAGAATGGGTGGGTGACATCTTCAGCCCCTTTCCCAACTGCACCTCGCGGCGAATTCGGTTACGACCGGGACGAAGTCGAGCGTGCGCTTGCTGTTGCCCGCGAACGCTATGAGAACTTCGACAACGCCTCGGGCGGAAAGCGACTCACAGCAAAGAGCATCCGCCACACCGCCTTCACGATGCGGAAGAAGGGCTACTCCGCGCCACACGTGGACGCAGCGTTGGAGCGCCTGGAAGATGCCGTGGCCGTGCGGGAGCAGGAAGAGCGGATCGCGCAGATTGGTCGCGATGAGTACCTGGCAGAGACGAAGGATGCAGCTCGTGCGATTTTGAAGCGACTGGAACGCGGCCCGGGACAGCGGTTCGAGCGCGTCTCAGCGTTCCAGCGTGGCTACTCGGTTGGGGAAGTGGATGCATTCGCCGAGCGGATTGATAGCTTCCTGCGCGGCAAAGCACCGATGACGCTCCGTGAAGCTCGCGGGGTCGCGTTTACTTCGAAGCGTCGCGGTTATAGCGAGGGGCAAGTGGACTTGCTGATCGACGCCGTCGTGGACGTCATGCTGGCCATTCGCTAGACTGGTGCGATTGCTGTCTTGGCGGATGCCCCATTTCGAGGGTGCCTCCGTGCCCAGCCTGAGAGTTTGTAACACTGCCGTTGCCTCTTCGTGATCATTCCGTTATCGTTGGAGCTGTCCTTGTTCCAACGAGAGGCTTTTGAATGACCGACATTATGCGCACTGGTTCTACTCGCGCAGCCAAACCCGCAACGCTCAATCACGGGCGACGCAACCGCGCGTTCATTGCGATTGGCGCGACCTGCGCTCTCGCAGGCATCGCGGCAGTCGGACTACTCCAGCCCACCGGGGAGTCCTCGGTGGCAGCCGCAGCGCCCTCGCTGGCTGAGATCACCACCTCGCAGGCACAGAGCTACCAGGCAAACCTGGTGACCGCGGCCGACGACGCTACCGGCCTCGAGCGTGAGGAATCCGTCCAGGTCGAACTCGAGCCGGAGCCCGAGCCCGAGCCGGTGGAGACCGTCGAAGAGCCGACCACTACTGAGGAATCAAGTAGCTCCTCATCGTCGAGTAGCTCCTCATCGAGCAGTTCGGAGTATCCGACGGGCGGTACCTACACCGGTGAGTCGCCCCAAGCCATCGCACAGCAGATGCTGGCCGACCGCGGCATGAGCGATCAGTGGGGTTGCTTCGAAGCGATCATCAGTCAGGAATCTGGCTGGGACCCCTACGCCACGAACCCGTCGTCGGGTGCCTACGGCATCCCGCAGGCGCTGCCTGGCAGCAAGATGGCTTCGGCAGGTTCTGACTGGGCTACGAACCCCGCCACGCAAATCTCCTGGGCAATTGGGTACATGAACGACCGCTATGGTTCACCGTGTGCCGCCTATGACTTCAAGTTCACACAAGGTAACGGCTGGTACTAAACCGGCCCTAGCCTCGCGTCCACGGTGACGCACTCGTTGGAAAGCAAGACGACTCGGTCCCTTTGGATCGGGTCGTTTTGCGTTTCCTGGGGGACACTAGAAGCATGCCTCGATCAAATAGACCCCGCCGCCAGCATCCTCGAGGACGAAGCAACCGACGCAACGCGGAATGGGAGCCGCTGGATCTCGATCGCATCCAAGGTGGCATGCGCCGCACCGAAATCAAGCGCAGTCGCGAATACACGGTGCAGCCAATTCGTGCCGAGCGGGCGGTGAAGTCCTATATCTGCCCGGGATGCAGTGGCGAGATCCTCCCCGGCACGGCGCATGTGGCCGTGTGGCAGGCCGACAGCATCATGAGTGATGACTCGGCACTCGCAGATCGCCGCCACTGGCACAATCACTGCTGGAAGGTTGCCTAGGCTTCCCGCTAGCGCTCGTTCTGGTGCGGAATGAAAACCTTCCGCACAATGATGATGAGACTTGCAGCCACGGGGATCGCGATCAGAGCGCCGAGGAGCCCCAACAGGGTGCCTCCTGTGAGCGCGGCGATGACAACCACCGAGCCGGGCACCTGAACCGCCGAGGACATGATTCGCGGGCTGATTAGGTAGGCCTCCACCTGCATGTACACGAGGTAGTAGATCGCGGCGATCCACCAGATGGGGGAGGACGGCTCGCCAAGCAACAGCTGGGCGAGCACGATGATCGCGGAGGCACTAATCGTGCCGACCATAGGAATGAGCGAGCCGAGGGCTGCAATCACCGCAAAGACCATCGGCATCGTCGCGCCGATGAGCGAGAGAAAAATAAAGCTCAGCACACCGTTGAGCAGGCCCAAGGCAATCTGCCCAACCACGTACTTACCGACCGAGCCGGTGATCTCTTCCGTGATCTGCTCGGTAAATTCGCGATTCGAAGCGGGCGTGAGCTTGTAGAAGACCCGCTTGATCGAATTCATGCTGGTGACGAAGTAGATCATCAAGATGAAGACGATCAGTACGCCGAATACACCGTTAATGATGCCCACACCCACCTGCAGCACACCGCCGGTGATGGATGCGGCATTCTCTTGCAGCCAGGACGTCGCCTGCGCCAGCGCGGCCTGCACATCCAATGCCGGGAAATTTGCGGATAGCCAATCGACGATATTCGAGTTCAGCAGGTCCCCGATGATTGCGCCGTAGCGCACCGAAATCTCATTGACCTGCTCGGTGATCGACGGCACGATCGCCCATACGACCAACACGATCAGGGACAGGGTCACCAGGAACATCACGAGCATCGCAAGGGGCCTGGGCCACTTCTTTTGCTCGAGCCACGCGATCATTGGCTCAAAGCCGAGCGCGAGGAATAGGGCTGCTCCGATATAGGTCAGGACCGTTGACAGCGAGCCGAGAATCCCCGCCAGCATGATCGCCACGAGCGCGCCAAGCGCGGCAAGGAACCCCAGTTTGAAGGGGTTCTCAACCGTCCAGGCGCGCTTTTCCATGACCAGGGGATGCGTTCAGTTACTTGCTCTTCGTCTTCTCGGACACAGAGTCGGTCGCCTCGGCATCTTCAGCTGAGTCAGCGTCGTCTGCGGCATCAACATCCAGAGCCTCTTCCGGAAGCTCAGCCTTTTCCGCAAGCTCAGGCTCTTCGAGCGGTTCAGCCTCTTCCGCAAGCTCGGCCACATCGAGTTCGACATTGGCCCCCTCGAGACCCTCGCTCTCAAAACCTTCGGCGGGCTCATCCGAGCCGGGTTCGGGTTGGGCGATCGTGGGAATATTCAGCTGCGAGAATACTGCCCGCATTTGTTCGAGGTGTGCGGCAATCTGGTCGCGTTCATCGCGCAACTGAGTGAGTCGGCGTTCGGCCCGCTGCTGTTCACCGCGAGCACGGTTTTCGAGTTCACGGGCGCGTTCGCGTGCCTGACGGTTCGAGTTTTCCAACAGGTTCGCGGCCTGCTTTTCGGCCGCTTGAATGGTTTCTTGCGCGCGCTGGCGGGCATCCGCGGTGATCTTGCCCGCCTCACGACGAACCATTTCGCTGCGCTGGTTGAGGTCCGCAAGCTGTTCGGTGGCGTCATCGATGAGCTTCTTCGCGGCAGCTTCGGCGTTGCGCCCGGCAACGACGAGCTGCTGCTCGAACTCGTTGCGCTTCGCAGCGAGCTCGACCTCTTGATCGCTCCTGGTCGTAGCGAGTTCGCGGAGAGAGTTTTCCCGAAGTTCAGCGATTTCGGTGGTGACGCGGTGACGTTCCTGCTCGAGCTCGCGCGTTTGACGCGTGCGCATCTCGTTCAGTTCCAGATGGGTCGTCGTCTGCAGCTCGGCGAGTTCGGCCTCAAGCTTTTCGCGCTCATCCCTGATCGCACGTTCGTGACGCGAGCGCTCTGCCGTGAGCTCGTCGGCCAGCAGAGCACGTGCCTGGGCAATCTCGGCATTGAGCTGTTCACGCTGTGTGGTCTGGGTGCTCGTCCACGCAGCTTGTGCCTCGCTCAATTCCTGCTCTTGAGTCCGGCGAAGCTCTGCCAGGGAGCGTTCCATCGAGGTGCGTCGTTCAACGCTCTCGCGCTCGAAGGCCTCACGGGCTTCCGCCAATTCGTGGCGTGTCCGAGCCTCATAGTCGGCAAATTCACGCTGCTGTTTGGTGAGGGATGCGAGGGCCGTGGCGAGCTCTTCTTCGTGCTGTTGGCGCTGGCGAGCAATTTCTTCACTGGCTTGCGCCTTAGCCGCTTCGATTTCGCGGTCAGTTGCGTGACGCAGTTCGCGCAGTTCGGAAGTGACCTGGTCCTTGACCGAGTCAATCTCGCGTTCCTGGTTGAGCTTCGTGAGCTCTGCTTCTTGGCGCGCGTTTTCTACCAGCTGGTCCGCTGTGGACTGTGCTTCCGCCGCGATGCGGCGAGCGGATTGGTCAGCATCATTGGAGACTCGCTCGGCATAGTCATTGGCATCTTCGTGAATCTTGACTGCCTCGCGCTGGGCGGTTTCACGAATCTGATCGGCCTCGCGGTTAGCATCTGAAACGAGCCGAGCGGCCTGATCTTCCGCCGTCGCGAGCGTGCCCGCGAGTTTGGTACCGAGGCCGGCGTAGCTGGGGGAGTCTGCCTCTCTGAGCTCGTCACTGAGCTGGCGCACCCGCGATTGCAGCGTCGAGATCTCCTGCGAAGCGCGTTCCTGGGCGGCCTGCGTTTCGTGAAGTCGTCGCTGCAGCTCACCGATGACCTGGTCAACCTCCTCGCGGTTGTATCCGCGCATGGTGGTGGTGAAGTTGAAACCGTCCACTGCCGTCCTTCCAAGTGAAGCGTGAGAAGCACGAAATCGCACTACTGAGATGTCTGAAGTCTAGTTGCCAGATCGACCGGAGGATGGTTGAACGCTCTGCAAGCTCGCAGGTCATCGCGAGGAGACGGTGTCATGTCGATTTCGTGTGGATTCGACTTCTCCCGAAGCTTCCGTACGATCAGATCACGATCAGGTCACAAATCTGCCGGTGCGATAAGATTTAACGCTCAGATTTTGTGCAACTGGCCCCAAACCATAAAGGAGAACGCGTGCGATTCATCCTGGCAGCAGTGGCGTTCGTTGCGAGTGTCATAATGCTCATCGTCGGCGGTGTGCAGTACTCGCAAGCAGCGAACGTTAGCGAGGTGACCGCGGTCGGGACCGCCGACTCCACGGCTCCGATCACCGTCATCAGCCACGACATTCTCGCATCGAGGGCAGGGACTCAGTCGATGGAACTCACGGGCGACGGTGAAATTTTCGTTGCGGTGGGCCGAACCGACGATGTTACGGCGTGGGTGGGCGATGCACTGCACAACACCGTCACACTGGGGGAGACCGCCGACAGCAGCAACGGTCACACGACCGATCTCACCTTCACCGAGACCGGCACGGAAGCTACGGTGCCCTCACCGGCAGGCAATGACCTCTGGTTTGAAGAGCACACCGGTGAGGGATCCCTCTCCCTCGACCTGGTGGTCTCGCCCGGTTATTCGGTGCTGATTGCCTCAGACGGTACCGCGCCCGCTCCCAGCACGATCGAGATTAGTTGGCCATTTGGTGGTTATGCACCCATGGTTGGCCCATTGTTGACCGCCGGGCTGATTCTGCTGGTGCTCGCGCTAGCTCTCCTCGCCTGGGCGCTGCTGCACCGTCGCCGCGTCAAGCGCGAAGACGCGCTTGCTGCTAAGCGCGATGGTGCGAAAGCGGCGGCCATCGGAACCGAAGCGGATGCACAGGGTGCGGATGCGCAGGGCACCTCGGTCGGTCCCTGGTCGCCCGTGCCTTGGGTCGATTCGGTCGCAGCTGCGGAACCAGAGCCCGCAGCTCCGGTCGCAGAAACGGAGACAGAGTCTGCACCCTCAATTGCGCCCACGGAAGCAACACCTGCAGCCGCCGCTCCGGAAGAACGCCCTGAAAGTCGACCGGAAGCGTTTGCGCCGCCGGTGACGCCGGTCGCGCCGGTTACCGAACCCGAACCTGAACCCGAGCCAGCGAGCACCCCCGTGAATGAAGCCTCGCCTTTTGCACCTCCCGTAGGTGGTGCATCCACTGCCGAACCCGCAGTCGAAGCCGAGCCCGTGATTGCTTCTGAGCCCGAGCCTGCTTCGGACTCTGATGCTGTTACTGAGCTTGAGCCCGTCGCCCAACCTGAAACAGCCGTTGCGGAACCCCAGCCTGTGACCGCAGATGACTCCTCCGAGAACTCCCCGAAGCCGCAGGCAACCGCGGCGGAAGCGACCTCCGAGTCCTCTCCGGAGTCGGGCGAAGCCGAGGAAGAATCGAAGTGGCGCCGTCCCCGCGGGCGCAACCGCTCGAGCGCCCCGAAGCGGCAGTTCTTCGTGGCACCGCTGATGGTGGTCGCCTCGCTCACGCTTGCAGGTTGCGCGCCGCAGTACTGGCCCACCGAATGGACCAATACCGAGATCGCACCTACCGGCACGCCAACCTCGACGGTGGAAGCCGCGCTGATTGAGGAGGGCGCAATGCCCCCCACACTCAACGAGGCCCAACTTGAGCAGGTGATCGCCGATGCGGCAGCCTTGGCAGCCGAGGCCGACGCCGCACTGGATGCGAGCATCCTGGAACCGCGCTTCACCGCGGATGCTCTGCAGAACCGCACCGCGGTGTACAAGGCAAAGACCGCTGACGATTCGCTCTCCGGACCTGTACCGTTCCCGACCGGGGACATTGTCTACGCGGTGCCGGAAGCAACCGATTCGTGGCCACGAGTGGTGTTCGCGGTGGTGAACCCGGGGGAGGATGCTGGCGAAGGTGCCTCTCCAGCGGCCGTCATGCTCGTGCAGGAAGATCCTCGCGCAAACTTTAAGGTGGCCTCACTGACCGAACTCGCCGCCGGTGTGGCGCTGCCGGAAGCTGCTCCCGTGAGTGTGGGTGCACCGAGCATCGCGAACCTCGAGGGAGACCTCGTACTGGCTCCCGATCAGCTCGCGGCGGCCTACGCGGACATCATTGCCAAGGGCGACGCGTCCGAATATGCCGCGCTCTTCGACCCGAATAATGACGCCTTGCGTTCGCAGGTGAATGATGCCTATCGAGATGGCCTGTCCGAGGAGCTCGACCCGGAAGTGATCTCGATTAGCTTCGCGTATGCCGCAACCGGCACCGAGCCGATCGGCATCACCTCGATTGACGGTGGTGCCATAGTTGCTGTGTCGATTGCCGAAACCGAGACCCTGGAAGCCGCCAACGACCGGGCACTGATCACCGTTGCCGGTCGCACTGCGGCCTTGTCGGGGGTGGAGACCAGCGAAACCGGTTTCGTGCGGACGTACACTGACCAGCTGCTGTTCTACGTCCCGAGTGCTGAGACCGGGGGGACCATCCAGTTCCTGGGTGTCTCGCAATCCATGACCGATGCCAAAGAAATTGAGGAGTCCTAACCACGATGACTAATCCGAATCTTCCGATGGCCGCGATGGGCGGCGGTATCGATCTGAGCGGGCTCGCGCAGGCCCACCAGCAACGCCAGCAGGCAGCCGCCGGTGGAGCACAGCCCGGAGGACCCGCAGGAAGCCCCGCCGGAGCATCGGGCGAAGCATTTATGTCGCTGCCGGATGCCGTGGTCAACGGAGGCGAGGCCGAGCTCGAACAGTTCTCGCAGTATTCCACGCGGATCCCCGTGATCGTGCAGGTCTACTCGGCTAGTGACGCCGATTCGGCGGCACTTGCACCGGTACTGGATGACCTCATCCGCTCGGCTGACGGTCGGCTGTTGCTGCTTCGGATTGACGCGGATGCACACCCTCAGCTGGGCGGGCAGCCCTCGGTGCTGGCGCTCCTCGGCGGTCGACCGGTGCCGCTTTTCCAGGGCAACCCGCCGCGCGAGCAGATCGTGCAGGTAGTGAACGAACTCATCCAGGTCGCAGCCCAGCAGGGCGTTACCGGCAAGGTGGAGATCACCGGCGCTCCGGCTGAAGCCGGCGAGCCCGCCCCGAAGCCGCTCCCGCCGCTGCACCAAGAAGCACAGGACGCACTCGCTCGCGGCGATGTGGAAGCGGCCAAGGCCGCCTATGAGCAGGCGATCAAGGAAGCTCCTGCGGATGAAGAAGCCAAAGTGGGTCTCGCGCAGGTGAGCCTGCTGGTGCGGCTCAAGGACAAGACCCTCCCGGAGATCCGCGATCGGGCAGCCAAGTTCCCGGATGATCTCGACGCGCAGTTTGACGTCGCCGACCTGGACCTCTCTGGCGGACACGTCGACGACGCCTTCAACCGTCTCCTAGGCCTGCTTGCGAAGTCGGACCCGGAAAACAAAAACAAGGTGCGCGAACGCATCCTTGAACTGTTTGAAGTGGTGGGGTCGACTGACGCGCGCGTGGTCCGCGCGCGTCAGCAGCTCACCAACCTGCTGTTCTCCTAGGGCCATAGCCGGGCCCAGGAGAGCGCCTTAGCGGCGTTGCAGGAACGTCGCACCCAACGGGGGCACTCGCAGCGACACGGACTGTCCGTGGCCGTGTGCGGGTGCCCCGTTTGCGATCAGGCCAGAGTTCGTAACTCCGCTGCCGCCAAAGGCGACATCATCTGAATTGAGCACCTCGTCCCACGCGCCGCCCGAGGGAAGACCGAGCTGGTAGCCCTCAAGCGCGTGGTTCGAGAAGTTGAATACGCAGGCAAGCGGCGCCCCCGAGCGGTCGCGGCGGATGAATGCAAGCAGACTGTTCTCTGCGTCATCACCGGCAATCCACTGCAGCCCAGCCGGATCATTGTCGAGCTCCCACAGCGCCGGAGTGTTGCGGTAAAGCCGGTTGAGTTCTGCGACATAGCGCTGCACACCCGAGAACGTTGGGTTCTCGAGCAGCCACCAATCGAGGCCCTTGTCTTCGGACCACTCACTCGGCTGACCGAACTCCTGCCCCATGAACAGCAGCTGCTTGCCCGGGTGCCCCCACTGGTAGGAGTAAAACAGTCGCAGGTTTGCGGACTTCTGCCAGTCATCGCCGGGCATCTTCGCGAACATCGAGCCCTTCCCATGCACCACTTCATCGTGGGAAATCGGCAGAATGTACTGCTCGCTCCAGGCATAGACGAAGGAGAAGGTGAGATCGCCCTGGTGCCACTTGCGGTAGATCGGGTCCTTCTCGATATACCGAAGGTTGTCGTTCATCCAGCCCATATTCCACTTCAGGCCGAACCCCAGTCCGTTCCAGTCGGTTGGCTTGGTGACGCCTGGGAAGCTCGTCGATTCCTCAGCGATCATCAGCACGCCGGGGTTGAGCTTGTACGCGGTCGCATTGACTTCCTGCAGGAAGCCGATCGCCTCGTAGTACTCCCGGCCACCGTCCTTATTTGGCAGCCACTCGTCGCGAGAGTAGTCGCGATAAATCATCGAGGCCACCGCATCCACCCGGAGGCCATCAATGTGGAACTCCTCGAGCCAGTACAAGGCATTGGCGACCAGGAAGTTTCGTACCTGGGAGTCACCGAAGTTGAACACATAGGTACCCCAGTCGGCCTGGTGCCCCAGCCGCGGGTCCGGGTGCTCATAGACCGCCTGGCCATCAAACTCGGCGAGACCGAATGCATCCTTCGGGAAGTGCCCGGGGACCCAGTCCATGATCACGCCATAGCCAGCCTGGTGCAGGCGGTCGATCAGATAGCGCAGATCATCGGGGGAGCCCAGGCGCGAGGTTGGCGCGTAGTAGCCGGTGACCTGATAGCCCCAGGAACCGCCGAAGGGATGCTCAGCGAGCGGCATGAATTCCACGTGGGTGAACTGCAGCTCATCGAGATAGTCAATCAGCTCATCCGCAAGTTCGCGGTAGCCGAGCCCCGGTCGCCAGGACATGGCGTGAAGTTCGTAGACGCTCAGCGGCTGATTGTGCGGGTCGTTGGATGCGCGCTTGGCCATCCAGGCATCGTCACCCCATTCGTGCCGCGAGGGTTCGGCAATCACGGATGCGGTGTGCGGCGGCTTCTCGGCGTGCCGAGCCATCGGGTCGGCCTTGTCCACCCAGTTCCCGGCGGGAGTGAGGATCTGGAACTTATAGGTTTCATGGGCACCGATGCCGGGGATAAACAGTTCCCAGATGCCTCGCTCATTGAGGCGACGCATCGCGTGCTCGGCGCCGTCCCAGCTATTGAACGACCCGACCACGCGCACGGCCTGGGCGTGTGGTGCCCAGACTGCAAATGCGGTACCGGCGACGAATTTCTTCGTGCCGTAGTGCTCGCGCACGTGTGCGCCGAGCACCTTCCAGAGCTGTTCGTGGCGGCCCTCACCGAAAAGATACACATCGGTTTCGCCGACGGTGGGGAGGAACCGGTACGGGTCATCCGCGGTGTAGGTTTCGCCGCCGTCGTATTCGGTGACGATCACGTAGTCGTCAAGACCGTGCCGATGCGTGCCTTCCCAAATGCCGTGCGCGAGGTGCTGCAGTTCGACCGTGTGACCAGTCGATTCAAGCTCGATGCGCACGCTCTTGGCAAGCGGTCGACGGACACGGACGATGACAGTGCCGTCATCCCCGAAGGGATGCTGACCGAGGACGCCGTGGGGGCCCGAATGGCGACCCTCTGCGAGCGCGAGCAGTTCGGGGTCGGGAATGATTGGCTGTTCGCTAACTGCTGTGTTCACAACGAAACCGGTATTTCTCTTAGTGGTGTCGAACGGAGAGCACGTGCGACTGTCCGGGGGCGAGACGCACGAAATTGTGGGTGGACCAATCCCAGATGGCGCCGCTGAGGAGATCCTCGACCTGGAACGCGGCATTTCGGGGGAGTCCAAGCTTTTCAGCGTCCACGGTGAGCGTGGACTCCTGGGTGGCGAACGGATCGAGGTTCACGACGGTGAGGATCGTGTCGGCGATGCCCGAATCGGTGTATTTTGCAGCCAGATGCTTGGAGAACGAGAGAATCTGCGGGTTGTCGGCGTCATGAATCTCGAAGTTGCGCAGTTGCCACAGCGCGGGATGCGCGTGGCGGATGCCGTTGAGCTGTGTGATTAGCGGCGCAAGCGAGCGACCGGCGGCTTCTTCGGCGGCCCAGTTTCGCTGCTTGAATTCGTACTTTTCATTGTCGATATTTTCTTCCGACCCGGGCCGGGCGACGTTCTCGACGAGCTCATACCCGGCGTACATGCCCCAGTTTGAGCCGGCGATCGCGGCGATTACCGCGCGGGCTTCATAGGCGGGTCGACCGCCGCGCTGCAGATATTCGGTGAGGATATCCGGGGTGTTCACGAAGAGGTTGGGGCGCATGAAATCGCTCGTGTCGTGCGAGATTTCGGTGAGGAACTCCTCGAGCTCCTCACGGGTGTTGCGCCACGTGAAGTAGGAGTAAGACTGGTGGAAACCTGCCTTTGCAAGCGACTGCATTACCGCCGGCCGGGTAAACGCTTCGGCGAGGAAAAGCACCTCCGGGTACTCGGCGTTGATGTCGTGGATCAACCATTCCCAGAACTGCAGGGGCTTGGTGTGTGGGTTGTCGACACGGAAGATCTTGACCCCGAGGCCGATCCAGTGCCGCACCACATCGAGCACTTCTGCGTAGAACCCATTGCGATCATTGTCGAAGTTGATCGGGTAAATGTCCTGATACTTCTTCGGTGGGTTCTCGGCATAGGCGATGGTGCCATCCGCGAGGGTAGTGAACCACTCGGGGTGTTCCTTCACCCAGGGGTGATCCGGTGTGGCCTGCAGCGCGAGGTCGAGAGCAACTTCCATTCCGAGCTCTTCGGCGCGCTCGCGGAAGGCGACAAAGTCGGCCTCGGCACCCAGGTCTGGATGCACATCCTTGTGGCCGCCGGTATCGGCACCAATGGCCCAGGGCGAGCCGGGGTCATTCGGGCCGGCGACGAGCGTATTGTTCGGGCCCTTTCGGTTGGTGTGGCCGATCGGGTGAATCGGCGGCAGGTAGACGACGTCAAACCCCATCGCGGCAACGCCGTCGAGGCGCTCGGTGGCAGTTTGGAAGGTACCGCTGCGCCAAGAACCGTCAATGTTGGGTACTGCGCCCTCGGAGCGCGGGAAGAATTCGTACCAGGCGCCGTAGCCCGCGCGCTGCCGCTCAACGCGGATGGTTCGGGTCGCTGACGGGGTCACGAGCGAACGCACCGGAGCCTCCGTGAGCTGCGCGACGACGTCGTCTGCGATGAGTGCACGCAACCGATCGAGCGCCTTGAGGGCGGTGTTTCGCGCAGCTTTGGCTGCCGCCACCACTGCCGGGGTCTGCTCGGCGCGATCGAGGACTCGAGCGCCCTCTTCCAACATGACCTCGACGTCGATGCCCGCGGGCACCTTAATCTCGGCGTTGTGCCGCCAGGTCGCAAAGTCGTCCCCGAAGGCTTCCATGTACCACTGCCACTCGCCTTCAACGGTGACCTGTGCGGTGGTCTGCCACTCATCAAGTCCGGGATTCCCGCGGTCGAGGCGGATGCGGGTGGCATCCCCATTCGGCGCGGTCAGCACCAGATCGACGGCGATCTTGTCATGGCCCTCACGGAACGCGACGCAAGAGAAGGGGATTACCTCCCCGACATAAGCCTTCGAAGGGAAAAGAGCACACTCAATTTGCGGCCGTAGTCGCATGATCGGGATGCGACCGTACACGGGCTCGTAGCCCGAGCCCGGGAAATTGGTCGAACGGGAAGAATCACGGTTGCTCATTCCAGATGTCGTAGCCACGTCAGCGAACCTAGCAAGTTTCGATGGCGGAGTTCCTGGCTATCCACAAACCCGACTGTGCGTGCGCAGCGACAGAAATCTCCTAGTGCTCGTCGAGCACCGAATAAATCCGCATCGAGGGGCCGACCAACCGCATCCGCTGCTGTGGGGAGGCCACCGACATCGCATCCGTATCAATCTCCGAAACGCGGTAGGCTGCCGAATCCCAAAGCAAGCGATACCCAGCCACGCCATCCACCTGCGGCAGCCGGAAAGGCGCGGGATCTGTCACCCCGTGAATGATCACGAGCACCTGATCGGTCCTGCCGTCGGAAAGTAACGCGGAGGCGATGAACTGCACCGAACGACTGGCGGGTGTGGTCCACTGCCAATCCGCCATGTGCCGGCCAAAGGCATCGAACCAGGTGAACCGGGTCGAATCTTCGAGTGTTTCGGTCGTGTGGTTGTAGTACTCGGGTCGCAATACCGGGTGATTGCGACGAATTTCAATGAGCCGTCGAGTGTGCAGGATCGTCTGCTCCTGCGCTTCATCGAGGCGCCAATCGATCCAGCCGAACTCGCCGTTGTCTTGGTTGTAGGGGTTGTTGTTTCCGTGCTGTGTGCGGGAGAGTTCATCCCCGGCGGTGAGCATCGGCACACCCGCCGAAATCAGCAGCGTGCCGATCAGATTGCGCACCGTGAGCCGGCGGAATTCCAGGATGCGTGCATCCTCGGTCTCGCCCTCAACCCCGAAGTTATAGGAGTGGTTGTTGTCGGTACCATCACGGCCGAGCTCGTGATTCATCAGATTGTGCTTGACGTTATAGGACACCAGATCCCGCAGCGTGAAGCCGTCGTGCGCGGTCACGAAATTAACGCTGGCAAGCGGACCGCGGTCATCGCTAAAGCGGCTCGAGGACCCGGCGATTGCGGTGGCGAGCTTGCCGATCGCCTCGCGGTGCTGCCCGGTCACTCGGGCGTGCGCAAAGCTTTCGACCCAGAAGCGGCGCAGCCGATCCCGATATTCGTCATTCCACTCCGACCACCCCTGCGGGAACCGGCCGGTCTGCCAGCCACCAACACCCACATCCCAGGGTTCGGCGATGATCTTGCTCTCGCGCAGAGCCGGATCATGCACAATTTCGTGCAGCAGCGGGTGATGGGGAGTGAAGGCGTGCCCAGTATCACGCCCCAGGGTCACCGCGAGGTCGAAACGGAAGCCGTCGATGCCAAATTCTTCGGTCCAGTAGCGCAGCGAATCGAGCACGAACCGACGCACATAAATATTCGAGGTGTCCACTGAATTGCCGCATCCGGTGACATCCACGAGGTTGCCGCCCGGATCCTGCCGGTAGTAGGTGGCCTCGTCGATGCCGCGAAAGAGCACCGGGTCACCTTCGATACCCTCGTCCGCGGTGTGGTTGTAGACCACATCGAGCAGCACCTCGATGCCCGCCTCGTGCAAGGCACGCACGGTGGACTTAAGCTCGCGAGCGATTGCCTCCGGCCCTTCGCGGCGAGCGGCCTCGGTCGCGTATTCGGCGTGCGGTGCGAAGAACCCGAGGGTGTTGTAGCCCCAGTAGTTCGTGAGCTCGTCACCACGGAGGTGCTTCTCGCTCGTGAATGCCTGGATCGGCAGCAGCTCCACCGCGGTAATGCCGAGGTTGGTCAGGTGCGCCACGACATTCGGATGCGCCAGCCCCGCGTAGGTGCCGCGCAACTCTTCCGGCACGAAATGCGCCAGTTTTGTGAGCCCCTTGAGATGGGCTTCGTAGATGACGGTATCTCGCAGCGGGGTGTGTGGATGCTTGTGCTCACCCCAGTCGAATTCCTCCCGGCGGACGACCCTCGCGACCCAAAAAGGATGCAGGTTGTCGCCGAGGTTTTCGACGTGCCGCGCGTAGGGGTCGAGGTAGAGCCGCTTCGGATCAAAGCTGTGCTGGAAATCGCGCGGGCCGTCAACCCGCAGCGCGTAATAGGAACCCGGCACCAGCACACTGCTGGTGACCTCCCAAATATCACCGGTACGCGCGAGCGGTAGCTCATGCAGCACGGTGCGCTGCTCGGAGAGCAGCACCACAGAGACCGCGGTGGCATTCGCGGAAAACACTCGCAGTGTGGGCTTGCCATTGAAGAGGGAGATCCCGAGTGCTGGGATGTCGATGGCGTCCATAGCGTTCACGTCCTGGTAGAAAGCGGGCCAGCCTACCGATCTTAGCGATCCGAGAGTCATTTCGTTGAAGCTCTTGTCGGAACTCTTGTAGAGAATCTGCCGCAACCGCTCGGCACGGTGGGACAATGGAGTCCATGTCCGTGTACCTCGACCATGCCGCCACCACTCCGCTTCACCCCGCGGCCCGAGAAGCCTGGTTGCAAGCCACCAGTCGCGTCGGTAATCCCGCCTCAATTCACGCCCACGGACAGCGCTCCCGCGCCGAATTGGAAGAAGCCCGGGAGCGCATCGCCAGCACCCTCGGCGCGCAAGCCATCGAAACCGTCTTCACCTCCGGCGGCACCGAGTCAAATAACCTCGCCATTAAGGGTCTGTGGTGGGCACGGAACCGCACCGCCTCGCGGCCGGTGATCATCACCACCCGCACCGAGCACCACGCCACCCTCGACGCTGTCGAATGGCTGGTGGCAAATGAGGGTGCCGAGGTTGAGTGGCTCAAGGTGGACGCGACCGGCCTGATTGATCTGGCCGCGGCTGCGGAAGTGATTGCGCGCGTGGGGGAGCGCGGCGCCCTTTTGACGACCCTGCACGGCAATAACGAAATCGGCACCGTGCAACCGGTGGCCGAGCTCGCGAGCCTGAGTGAGGCGCAAGGCATCCCGATGCACGTGGATGCGGTGGCGTCCTATGGGCAGCTCTCGGTCTCCATGCGTGACTGGGGTGTGGCCGCGGTGAGCGTGTCGGCACACAAGATCGGCGGCCCCGTCGGTGTCGGAGCGCTCGCGGTGTCACGTCACGCGACCCCCGAGGCGCTCATGCACGGTGGCGGCCAACAGCGGGGACTGCGCTCCGGAACCCAAGACGTGGGTGGGGTGCTCGCCTTCGCGGCCGTGGCTGACACCTTCCAAGGCGGCATCCTGCCGGACACCGAAGCACTGCAAGCTCTTCGTGACCGGCTCATTCGAGAGATTCAGTCGCGCATCCCGCAAGCGGAACTGCGCGGCCCAGAACCCGGGCCGCTGCGGTTGCCCTTGAACGCGCACTTCACCTTCCCGGGCTGCCAGGGCGACTCCCTGCTCTTCCTCCTCGATATGGCAGGGATTTCGGTTTCGACAGGATCGGCCTGCCAGGCGGGAATCCCGGAACCGAGCCACGTGCTGCTCGGTTGCGGCTTCGACGAGGCCACCGCGCGTGGTGCCTTGCGATTCACCCTCGGGCACACCACGACCGCTGAGGATATTGACGCGGTGCTGGCGGCACTGCCGGATGCGGTGGCGCAGGCTGAAAAAGCGGGACTGTCGAATCGAACCGCGCCGCGGCACTAACATTACGCTTCGGAAAGCCGCACACGCGGCGGAGCAGGTGATGGTCGAGGGACCGGCGCTGAAGGAGCGAAATGTTCAGATGGAAACTGCACGGTAACGGGCGTTCGGTTGAGCCGGGTGCGGTCGTTGCTCCCAAGGAACGACTGTCCTGGCCAATTACGATCGGCATCGGCGCCCAGCACGTGATTGCCATGTTTGGTGCGACCTTCCTGGTGCCGCTGCTGACGGGCTTTCCACCTTCCACGACGCTGCTGTTTTCCGGCATTGGCACGCTGCTGTTCCTACTGATCACACAGAACCGGGTGCCGAGCTATCTCGGCTCAAGCTTTGCGTTCATTGCGCCGATTATCGCGGCCACCCAGGCCCACAATATGGGCGTTGCGCTCGGTGGCGTGCTCATCACGGGTTTGCTGCTTGCGGCCGTGGGGTTTGCGGTGCAATTCATCGGTACTCGGTGGATCTCGGTGCTCATGCCACCGGTGGTGATGGGCTCGATCGTGGCGCTCATCGGGTTCAACCTCGCACCTACCGCCTATGACAACTTCCAGCAGTCCACGCCGACGGCATTGGTCACGCTGTTCGCGGTGATCCTCTGCACGGCACTTTTCCGCGGCATTCTCGGGCGGGTGTCGGTGCTCCTCGGAGTGATCGTTGGATATGTCTTTGCGGCTATCCGCGGCGAAGTCGACTTCACGGCCTTCCACGAGGCGACCTGGTTCGGGCTGCCGGAATTCCACGCGCCAGAGTTTGATCTCTCGGTGTTGCCCATGTTCTTGCCGGTGGTGTTCGTGCTGATCGCCGAGAACGTCGGGCACGTGACCTCGGTCGCGCAGATGACCGGGAAGAACCTCGACCACATGATTGGTCGCACCCTCGCTTCGGATGGCCTCGCGACCGCCGTATCAGCAACCTTTGGTGGCTCGCCGACCACCACCTACGGCGAAAACATCGGTGTGATGAGTGCCACCCGCGTGTATTCCACCGCGGCCTACTGGGTCGCCGGGCTTGCGGCAATTGCCCTCGCGATGAGCCCCAAGATCGGCGCACTGATCTTTTCGATCCCCGCCGGAGTGCTCGGCGGCGTCACCTTCGTGCTCTACGGCCTGATCGGCATCGTGGGCATTCGCATGTGGGTGGAGGCGAAGGTCGACTTTGCGAAGGCCAAGAACCAGATGACCGCGGGTGTTGCCCTTGTTGTCGGTATCGCCAATGTCACCTGGGACTTCGACGGCGTCATCTTCAACGGGATTGCGCTCGGCAGCATTGCGGCGCTGGTCATCTACCACCTGATGAACCAGGTCGGCCGTCTCACCGGTACTGAACCGCGCGAACCGCTCACTGCCACCGCGCCAGTGCAGACATCCAGCCCCGAAGATCGCTGAGGTAGGTTCTCGCGGCTCCACAAGTGAGGCAGGCTGGGTGACGTGCGCCAACTAGAGTCATCACTATGACGATGATGGGGCCGGGTGGCGCGGGCGGACGCGGTGGTGGCGGTGGTCGTGGAGCGTCCCTGCGCGATGAATCGGTGCTGCGCGAGCAAAACGCGCACGCCCCGGAGGTTGACCACCTGTGGCGCAAGATTGGCGGCCTCTTCACGCCGTACCGCGGGGAACTCATCCTCGCCCTGATTCTGGTGCTCGCCACCGGTGCACTCGGGGTATTACCGGCGCTACTGACCAAACAGGCCTTTGACCGAGGGCTGTTTCCAGTGGATGCCGCGGGAACCGCCGACGGTAGCGGGCCAAACTTCGTGGCCCTGTGGTGGATCCTCGCCGCAATGGTCGGGGTGCTGCTACTGAATTCGGCCATCACCATCTGGCAAACCTGGCTCACCGTCCTAATCGGGAACAACGTCACGGCCGATCTGCGCATCCGTCTCTTCGACAAGCTGCAGCAGATGGAACTGTCCTTCTTCGCCCGCACCAAGACCGGCGAAATCCAGTCCCGGCTGCAAAATGACGTGGGCGGGGTCGCGAACACCCTGCAGAACACCTTCACCTCTGTGGTCGGCAATATTGTTTCGACGATTGCCGCGGTGGCGGCCATGTTCGTGCTCAACTGGCAGCTGGCGATTCTGTCGCTGATCATCATGCCGCCGCTGGTGCTGATGCAGCGCAAGGTCGGCCAGCGTCGCGCACGGATCGCGACGAAAACCCAGCAATCCCTGGCCGATATGACCGCGATGACGCAGGAGTCGCTCTCGGTCTCGGGGATCCTCCTCACCAAAACCCTCGGCCGAGAGGAAGCCTCACTCGAGCTCTATCAAGAGGAAAATCGCCAGCAGGTGCTGCTGCAGCGGCAGCTCGCGATGATGGGCCAGTGGTTCTTCGGGTTCATGCGCGTGGTGATGGGGATGATCCCGGTGATCATCTACCTCGTGGCCGGATTCCTGATCGCCGGTGGTGCGGGGCTGACCTCCGGCACGATCGTCGCGTTCACGAGTGTCAACAGCCAGCTCACGCGGCCGTTGACCGGTCTGATGCGCACCGGTTTAGAAATCCAAACCTCGAAGGCGCTCTTTGCCCGCATCTTTGAATACCTGGGCTTGCAGCCCGCGATTCAAGATCCGGCGCAGCCCGAAGCTCCGAATCCGCAACGGGCTGGCGAGATCGAATTCGATTCGGTCGTCTTCCGCTATCCGGATCAAGCCGAGAGCGAACCGCCCACGCTCAAGGACGTGAGCTTCACCGTCCGCGCGGGTCAGATGGCCGCATTCGTGGGCCCGTCAGGGGCAGGGAAGTCCACGATCGGGTACCTTGCCGCCCGGCTCTATGACGTCACCGACGGCACCGTTCGTTTCTCAGGGGTGGATGTGCGCAACCTGCGCCGCAAAGACATCCTCCAGCACATGGGGCTCGTGAGCCAGGAGTCCTATCTCATTCACGCATCCATCGCCGAAAATCTGCGGCTGGCAAAGCCTGATGCCGACTTGGCGCAGCTGCAGGAAGCCTGCCGGAAGGCGAGCATCCACGAGCAGATCATGTCTTTTCCGAACGGCTACGAAACCATCGTCGGGGAGCGTGGCTATCGGCTCTCGGGTGGCGAGAAGCAACGCATCGCGATCGCGCGGGTGCTGCTGAAGGATCCGCCGGTGCTGGTGCTGGACGAGGCCACGAGCGCGCTAGACACGGTGAGTGAGCGGCACGTGCAAGAGGCGATTGACGAGGCGAGCCGGGGCCGCACGGTGATTTCGATTGCGCACCGGTTGTCCACCATTCGGCATGCGGATGTGATTCACGTGCTCGACCGCGGCCAGATTCTGGAACGCGGCACGCACAGCGAACTCCTCGCATTGAATGGCCGCTATGCCGATCTCTATCGCGAGCAGGATCCGCAGGTAACTGAAGCTGCGCCGGATGATCCAGCAGCGAACACCGACCCGCAGCACGAGGCTCGCGAGTAGAATCGGGCGCATGAAAGTACTAGCGGCAATGAGCGGCGGGGTAGATTCCTCCGTCGCGGCAGCGCGCGCAGTGGATGCGGGCCACGAAGTCGTCGGGGTGCACCTTGCCCTGTCGCGGGCTGGCGGCACCCTGCGGGCGGGTTCGCGAGGCTGCTGCACGATCGAGGATGCGATGGATGCGCGGCGCGTGGCCGACGCACTCGGCATTCCCTTCTATGTCTGGGATTTCTCGGAGCGATTCCGGCTCGATGTAGTCGACGACTTTATCGCCGAGTATGAGCAGGGCCGCACCCCCAACCCGTGCCTGCGTTGCAATGAAAAGATCAAGTTCGCGGCGCTATTGGATAAGGCCATCGACCTCGGGTTTGACCAGGTGGTCACGGGGCACTACGCGCATATCATCGACCGTGAAGACGGTGTGCGGGAACTGCACCGGGCAAGTGAAGAGGCCAAAGACCAGTCGTATGTGCTCGGGGTCCTCACCGAACAGCAACTCGCGTACTGCGCCTTCCCCCTCGGCGAGACACCCTCTAAGGAACTCGTGCGCGAGGAGGCACGGGAACGCGGTTTTGTAACCGCGAGCAAGCCCGATAGCTATGACATCTGCTTTATTCCGGATGGTGACACAAAGACCTGGCTGGGCGGGCACATCCCGATGCGCCCCGGCGCGATCGTCGACCGCGATGGCGAGCAGCTCGGCGAGCACGATGGCGCGGTCGGCTTCACGATCGGCCAGCGCAAGGGCCTGAAGCTCGGCCGCCCGGCGGCAGATGGCAAGCCCCGCTTTGTGCTCGGCACCGACCCGGAGTCGAACACCGTGGTGGTGGGCCCGAAAGAGGCGCTCGCGATCGGTGAGATTGCCGGTCAGCGCTGGACCTGGGCCGGCGCCAAGCCGGAGGCTGATCGCTTCCGCTGCGAGGTGCAGATTCGCGCGCACGGCGAGACGGTACCGGGGGAGTGCGTTATCCGTGCTGCCGAAACCGCGACCCGACCCGACGCAACCGAGGCTGGCATTGAAATCGCGGTGCGGGTGGATGAAGCGCTCCTCGGGGTTGCCCCGGGGCAGACCGCGGTGATCTACGCTGGCACGCGGGTTGTCGGTCAGTTCACGATTGACCGGGCCGTGTCGCAGCTTGATCTTGACGAGGCTCGCGAGCCGCAGGCCGATTCCGTCGTGACGTATTCTGCAGCCTAGGTGCTGCAAAGGAGATTCATTGAGCAATCGCAGCGGCGGTGGTTCCGCCAGTGGCGTTCCCCTGATGAAAGATGGCGAAGCGGTCGACCGGCTGAGTGATCGTGTCGAGCGTTGGGCGAAGAAATTCCAGCGAGCGAACGACGAGGAAGGCTTCCTCGAGGGGTTCGAGGCGAAGTTCCGTCCAGAAGCCGAAGAGCTCGCACGCCAGTGCACACCACCGGCACGCCCCTTTGGCCTCAAGGAATGGATCATCGCAGTCCCGCTGTGGCTGATCCTCGGGGCCATCGTCTTCGTGCTCTCGCTGCTGGTGATGCAACCGACCGGCATCTGGCTGTGGCTCTTCGCGGCGGTGGGCGTGCTGATCGCGATCATCGGCATTGGCTATGTCTATTTCGACACCACGAGTGAAAAACGCGCAGCGAAGCGCCTGGCGGATAAGACCGAATGGTTGCTTGGCGTTGCCCGAAGAACCGGCACGGACCTAATCCGCGGCCTGAACAAGCGCTAACACCGCAGCAGCACCGAGCGAGAACACACAGGAGTAGGGCGATGTCGAGCGAGACCGGCGTGAGTGAATTCGAGCAGGCCAGAACCGAGGTCGATCGGCTACGGGAGCAGATTGCCACCTGGGCAGATAGCTACTACGCCAAAGACGTCCAGGAGGTCCCGGACTCGGAGTACGACGCCGCCATGGCGCAGCTTCGCGAGCTTGAGGATGCGCATCCCGAGCTTCGCTCTCAGGACTCACCGACCCAGACCGTCGGAGGTCGCGCATCCACGCTATTTGCACCGGTGGTGCACCTTGAGCGGATGCTCTCGCTCGACAATGTTTTTTCGACCGAGGAACTCGAAGCCTGGCTTGTGCGCGCGGGCGCCGCCGCGGGCGGCAAGGTGGACTGGCTCACCGAACTCAAAATTGACGGGCTCGCAATCAGCCTGACCTATGAGCGTGGCAAGCTCACCAAAGCCGCTACCCGCGGTGATGGTCGCACGGGTGAAGATGTTACGGAGAACGTCGACTTCATTCACGCGATCCCGCAGCAACTTCGGGGCGATCAGGCGCAGCTTCCCGAGGTCGTCGAGATCCGCGGCGAGGTGTTCTTCCGGGTTGACGACTTCACTGAGCTCAATGCTTCGCAGGTGGAGGCGGGGGAGGCCGCCTTCGCGAACCCACGGAACGCGGCATCCGGTTCGCTGCGGCAAAAGGCAGAGGGAAAATCTCCGGAGCGCCTGGACCTCATGCGCGCGCGGCTCGGCCGACTCAGCATGTACGTGCACGGCATCGGTGCCTGGGAAAACCCGCCGGTGGCAAATCAGTCCGAGGTATACGAATTGCTTGCCTCCTGGGGGTTGCCGACAAGCCCGCACTCGCGAGTGTGCACCTCGATTAAGGATGTGCTGGCCTACGTTAGCGAGTTCGGTGAGCGCCGTGCGAGCATTGAGCACCAACTCGACGGCATCGTGGTCAAGGTCGATAATCTCGCGCAGCATGAAGAACTCGGAGCCACCTCGCGCGCCCCGCGCTGGGCGATCGCCTATAAGTACCCGCCCGAAGAGGTCCACACCGAACTGCTTGATATTCGCGTGGGAGTCGGCCGTACCGGCAGGGTGACCCCGTACGCCGTGATGAGTCCGGTGCAGGTGGCCGGCTCCACTGTCACCTTTGCGACCCTGCACAACCAGGATGTTGTGAAGGCCAAGGGTGTGCTGATTGGCGATACGGTCGTGCTGCGGAAGGCCGGAGACGTGATCCCGGAGGTGCTCGGACCGGTGCTGGATAAGCGCCCGGCGGATGCTCGTGCATTTGTGATGCCGACGCAGTGCCCCGAGTGTGGCGCCGAACTTCGCGCCATGAAAGAGGGCGATGTTGATCTACGCTGCCCGAACGCGCGCAGCTGCCCCGCGCAGGTACGCGGCCGGGTGGAACACATCGGGTCACGGCAGGGCTTGGATATTGAGGTGCTCGGTGAGGTGACCGCCGCGGCGCTGACCCAGCCGGATGTGCCCGAGGTGCCGCCGCTGACCACCGAGGCGGGGCTCTTTGACCTGCAGCTCGACCAGCTGGTGCCGATCGTCGTCACGGTGCGCGACTCGGAGACGGGTGAGCCGCGCGTTGACGATGACGGCGCGCCACGGCAGCGCACCCCCTTCCGGACGAGTACGCGGACCTATCCGCCGGGTTCCGAGAACATGACCGCAGCCGAGCGTCGGGCCGCGAAGATCAAGAAGGACCACCTCGTCTATAGCCCGAGCAAGCAAGCCGAAAAGCTGCTTGCCGAACTCGAGAAGGCAAAGACCAAGGAACTGTGGCGGCAACTTGTCGCGCTCAATATCCGTCACGTCGGCCCCGTTGCGGCGCGTGCCCTCGCCGACTGGTTCGGATCACTCGCGGCGATTCGGGCGGCCTCGGTGGAAGAGCTTTCGAGCGTCGAAGGGGTCGGGCCGATCATCGCCGAGTCGATCACCGACTGGCTTGCGGTGGACTGGCACATCGAAATTATCGAACGCTGGAGCGCCGCCGGCGTACGGTTCGCAACCCCCGGGCATCCGGGACCCGGAGAGGCCGAAGAGATTGCCGGGCCGCTGACCGGTCTGACCGTGGTGGCCACCGGAACCCTCGAAGGGTTTACCCGCGAGGGGGCCAAGGAAGCGATTATCGCCGCCGGGGGTAAGGCCGCGGGCAGCGTGTCCAAGAAAACCGACTTCGTGGCGGCGGGCCCCGGTGCCGGCTCAAAGCTCACCAAGGCGGAAGAGCTCGGTATTCCGGTCCTGGATGCCGATGGCTTTAGAGCACTTCTCGAGGGCGGTCCAGACGCTGTTGCGGGCCTCACCAATCCTTGAGGTTTTGGGCCGAGACTTTATATCGTTTCGCACACAAAACCGGATTTAGCTTCGCGGTGAAAAATGACTCCGATACTCTTATCCGGGATTTGCCCCCGAATTCCCATCACCAAGGAGCTCCATGATCAGTGAAAAATTGCGCGATTTAGCCGCAATGTCACTGTTCACGCATGTTCATGCGGAAACTGAAATGACCGCCTTGACCTTGGACTCACAATGGCAGGTGGACTTGCCCGCAGCCTCGGTGACCTTCGCGACCGCCTACGGCAACTTCACCTATCCCATCCAACTCATCGGCTCAATTGCGCATGCCGCGGGCACCTGGATGTGGGGCTGGCAGGAAGACAATATTGAGCGCTTCCCCACGCAGGCACTCCGTCTCGCTCAGGCAGTGCTCGACAAGGGCCTTGCCGTGGGTATCCCGGAACTTGCGACCCCGGTAATTACCCTCTCAGAGACGCCCTCGCTCGTACTGCGGCTCGCGGCACAGACCATTGGTCAGGTCTCCCACACCCTCACGGTGGATGCGGGGCGCGGATTGAGCCTCGTCTTTGCGGTGGACATGGGGCAGCTTCGCCCGCTGTCTTCGCACGACCTCGTTGAAGTGGCTATGCAAGCCACCGACCTGGGCGTCACGGATAACCACCTGGATGCGCTCGAATGCTATGCGCGCCGCAACGGTTTTGATTACCTCGTCACCTCGCATGACCCGCTCACTGCTATGGTTGGCAGTCCCGCTGGCGGTATCGAAATTGAGTCGGATGAGGGCGGTCGCTTCATTGGTCTGCGGGAACGGACCCTTCAGGTGCAGCGTCAAGCGAGCTAGCAACTAGACTGGCGTGCGTCGTATTCGCATTCGAAGACGGAGCACTATGTCCGACATTACCGCTGCCGATGTTGCGCACCTCGCCAACCTCGCGCGCATAGACCTCACCGAAGACGAGGTCGCCGTCATGACCGAACAACTCGGGTCCATCCAGTTCCTCATCGAGAAGGTGAGCGAAGTGGCAACTCCCGAAATTCCACCGGCCAGCCACCCGCACGTCATGAGTAACGTGCTGCGCGCCGATGAGCCCGGTCAGGTCATTGACCGTGCCGACGCGCTCGCGGGTGCCCCCGACCATGACGAGGAGCAGTTCCGTGTTCCCGCAATTCTCGGTGACGAGCACTAGGAGCGACGAATGACGAATCTCACCACACTCACCGCCGCGGAGCTTGCCGCAGCGATCGCTTCGGGCGACACCACCTCGGTTGCCGCCACCCAGGCTCACCTCGACCGCATCGCGGATGTTGAAGGCGCCGTCAAGGCATACCTCACGGTGGATGCCGATGGCGCTCTGGCACAGGCTGAGGCAGCCGATAAGGCACGTGCCGAGGGCACCGCCACTTCGCCGCTCGCGGGTGTGCCCGTGGCGGTCAAAGACAATATCGTCACCAAGGGCCTCGAGACCACCGCGGCGAGCCGCGTGCTCGAAGGCTGGGTGCCGCCCTATGACGCGCACGTGGTCGAAAAGCTGCGCGCAGCCGGCCTGCCAATTCTCGGCAAGACCAACCTCGATGAATTCGCGATGGGCGCATCCACCGAGATGTCAGGCTACGGCCCGACGCACAACCCCTGGGACCTCGACCGCGTACCGGGCGGTTCGGGTGGTGGCTCGGCCGCTGCCGTTGCCGCCTATGAGGCGCCGATCGCCCTCGGTACTGACACCGGCGGGTCGATCCGCCAGCCGGCATCCTTCACCGGCACCGTGGGCGTGAAGCCCACCTACGGTGCGGTGAGCCGTTACGGTGCGATTGCCATGGGCTCTTCGCTCGACCAAATCGGTCCCGCGAGCCGCACCGTGCTCGACGCAGCGCTGCTGCAGGACGTCATCGGTGGCCACGACCAGCGCGACCAGACTTCGCTGCCCGAGGCCTGGGCATCCCTGGCCGATGCCGCGCGCGCCGGTCAGCAGCCGGGCTCCATCAAGGGCCTGCGCATCGGTATCCCGCGGCAGGTTGCCGAAGGCGATGCGTATGAGGACGAGGTCGCAAGACTCTTCCAGCAGAACATTGATCTGCTCAAGGAACTCGGCGCCGAGGTCACCTGGATTGACACGAAGTCCTTCGAATACGCGGTGGCGGCCTACTACATCCTGATGCCTTCGGAGGTCTCCAGTAACCTCGCCCGCTATGACTCGGTGCGCTACGGCGTGCGGGTGACCCCGGAACAGCAGAACGCGAATGTCGAGCGCGTGATGAGCGCGACTCGCGCCGCGGCACTTGGCCCGGAGGTCAAGCGTCGTATCGTGCTGGGCACCTACACGCTGTCCTCGGGCTACTACGACGCTTACTACGGTTCGGCCCAGAAGGTCCGCACGCTCGTGCAGAACGATTTTGCAGATGCGTTCAAGCAGGTCGACGTGCTCTTCACTCCGACCGCGCTCAGCGGTGCGAAGAAGTTCGGTGAACTGACTGAACCGAAGGACATGTACACCTCGGACCTCACGTCGATTCCCGCGAACCTTGCCGGGGTACCGGCAATTTCGCTGCCGGGCGGTCTTGCCGGTGGCCTGCCGGTCGGGATGCAGTTCATGGCACCCGCCCGCGAGGATGCCCGTCTCTACCAGGTGAGTGCCGCGCTCGAGCAAGCACTCGAAGCCGAATGGGGCAAGCCCTTCCACACGCAGGTACCCGAGCTCGCAAGTGCAGTATCGAAGGAGTCGAACCGCTAATGGCCAAGCCAGAATTGATGGATTACGACAAGGCGCTCGAACTGTTCGAGCCGGTCATTGGTCTCGAGGTGCACGTTGAACTCGCGACCAAGACGAAGATGTTCTCGCCCACGCCGAACCCGGCGTACGAGAACAACGATAAGGACCCGAACACCTGGATTGGTGCGGTGGACCTCGGGCTTCCCGGCACGCTGCCGGTCGTGAACGAGCAGGCCGTGCGCTATTCGATTTCGCTCGGGCTCGCGCTCGGCTGTGAGATCGCCGAAACGACCACCTTCGCGCGGAAGAACTACTTCTATCCGGACAACCCGAAGAACTACCAAATCTCGCAGTACGACGACCCGATCGCCTATGACGGGAAGGTCGAGGTCGAGCTGCAAGACGGCAAGGTCTTCTTCGTCGACATCGAGCGTGCCCACATGGAAGAGGATGCGGGCAAGCTCACCCACGTGGGTGGTAACGCGAGCCGTATCCACGGCGCGAGCTCCTCACTGGTGGACTACAACCGCGCCGGGGTGCCGCTGGTGGAGATCGTCACCAAGCCCATCTTCGGTGGCGAGGAACGCACTCCGGAGCTGGCCGCACAGTATGTCTCGACCATCCGCGACATTGTCCGGGGCCTGGGCATTTCGAAGGCGCAGATGGAGCGCGGCAACCTTCGCTGCGACGCGAACGTCTCGCTGCGCCCGCGCGGCGAGGAAAAGCTCGGCACACGCACCGAAACGAAGAACGTGAACTCCTTCCGCTCGATTGAGCGTGCCGTGCGGTATGAGATCCAGCGCCAGGCTGCAATTCTCGCTGCCGGTGGTTCGATCCTGCAGGAGACCCGTCACTGGCACGAGGACACCGGCCGCACCTCCTCCGGGCGCCCGAAATCGGATGCGGATGACTACCGCTACTTCCCGGAGCCGGACCTGATGCCGATCGAACCGACGGCCGAGCTGGTCCAGCAGCTGCGGGATGCGCTGCCCGAGCAACCGGTGCTGCGTCGCCGCCGGTTCAAGAAGGACTGGGGCTTCGGTGACCAGGAGTTCCAGGACATCGTCAACGGTGGCCTGCTCGACGCGGTAGCCGAGACCGTAGCCGCCGGTGCGACCCCAACCGGGGCCCGCAAGTGGTGGCTCGGTGAGGTGAGCCGGATCGCGAATGAGCGAGGCGTGCATCCGTCCGAACTCGCAGCCCCGGCACAGATCGCGGAGATTGAGGCGCTGATCGCCGAGGGCACCGTGAACGACAAGCTCGCCCGCCAGGTGCTCGAGGGCGTACTCGCCGGCGAAGGCTCGCCGCGTGAGGTCGTTGAGGCCCGCGGCCTCGCGGTGGTCTCCGACGACGGCGCCCTCATTAGCGCCATCGACGAAGCCCTGGCCGCGCAGCCGGATGTGCTCGCAAAGATCCAGGACGGTAAGGTCCAGGCCGCGGGTGCCATCATCGGTGCCGTCATGAAGGCAATGGGCGGTCAGGCCGACGCCAAGCGCGTGCGGGAACTGATCCTGGAGCGTGCGGCGGGCAACTAGCCCTGCAAGTAGCGCAGCTGCGCGGCGATTGACTGTCGCGCGGCTGCTTTCACCCGTTCGGGAGCGTCGGCGTAGACGATCGCAAGAATTTCGTCCACGTCGGCGCTCTCCCCATTTTCCGCGAGCACGGTTGAGATCTGTGCGAGTCGCTGCTGGCGGTGCACACGAATCTTTTGCGCTTCCTGGGCGGCGCTATCGATGGCCGGGCCGTGTGCGGGAAAGATTTTCGCGTCCCCGAGTGCCTCGATTTTGTCGAGCGAGTCGAGGAAATCGGCGATGGAACCATCGGGGTGGTCGATCATTGTGGTCGAGCCGCCAAGGATCGTATCGCCCGTGAGAATCGCGCCGTGTTCACCGAATTCCGGGAGCACAATACTGACCGAATCCGAGGTGTGACCGGGGGTCGCGAGGATGTGCAGGGTGGTACCGGCGGCTTCGATCTGCTCGCCGTCTCGCAAGGGCTCAGCATTACGGGTAAAGTCGTCACGCAGCGCGCGTGCAGGAGCACCGGTCATCGCAAGAAATCGATCTATCGATTCGGTGTGATCGCTGTGCCAGTGAGTGAAGAGCACCAGCTCGACCTCACCCGCCGCTGCCAGGATTGCCTCGAGATGCTCGGGGATATCAGGACCGGGGTCAACCACCACGGAACCACCGTGCCCGGTCCCAATCACGTATGAATTTGTTCCTTGGAGCGTCATGTGGTTTGGATTTGGCGCCAGGATGCATTGAACTAGATTTTTGGGGCCATCGAATGTGGTCATGAATACAGGCTACTCGTGCGTGCGACGCAGAAAAGGTAGTCTGCGATGCACGCACTTGATGCTCAAGCACGACATTTGAGGAGGCATGTTCGACATGCAGTCAGCGGATCGGACGGGAACTCGACTTGCGGCGACGGCAATCTTGTTGCGTGATGGCGAGGCGGGCCTCGAGACGCTCATGATGAAGCGCCCCGCCAACGGTTCCTTTGCGGATGCGTGGGTCTGGCCCGGTGGGGCTGTCGAACAGCAGGACCAGGAAATCGGGATCGCCCCGAACGAGGCTGAGGGCGCGGCGGCGCTGGCGGCCGCGGTGCGGGAGACCTGGGAAGAAACCGGATTGCGTCCCGATCCGGAGTCATTCGTCGCGCACGCGATCTGGAGCCCGCCGCAGGGAGTAACTCCGCGATATCGCACTTGGTTTTTTATGGGCCCGAACCCCGGTGGCCAGACCGTGCCCCACGAAGTTGAAGTCGTGAAACTCGAGTGGGTGAACCCGGCGGCGATGCTTGAAGCGCACGCTCGTGAAGACATCGTCCTCACGCCGCCAACTTGGGTCACCCTCTTTCAGATCAGTGCTTCCGCGACCGCCGAGGAAGCCCTCGAACGCTGTGCGGCGGAACCCTTCGAGCACTTTGAAACCCGCGTGCGCGATGGCGGCAAGCTCTTTTGCTGGTTTGGTGACGCAGCCTTCGAAGACGTCGGGGGTACCGGCACCGGCCGGCACCGCCTCGAGGCCGCAACCCGTCCGTGGCGCTATATCAGCGAGCCCGGTCCGCGGGGCTCAACTCGGGCCTCCTAGCCCTCTTTGAGCCGGAACATGGCTTCTTGGGAGACCGACGCGATCAGTCGCCCCTGGCGGTCAAAGAAGCGCCCGTTGGCGAGTCCCCGACCGTTTTGTGCCGAGGGTGATTCCAACTCGAACAGCAGCCACTCATCGGCCCGCGCGAAGCGGTGCCAGCGCAGCCCGTGGTCGAGACTCGCCACGCGGATGCGGCGATCAATCCAGGTGAGCCCGTGGCGGCGCAGCATCGGGTCGAGCATCAAGTAGTCGCTGACATAACAAAGCGCTGCCCGGTGCACCGCCGGGTCATCGGGAAGCGCGCCCTGTGCTTTCACCCACACCGTCTCGGTGGCTTTGCGGCGTTCGGCTGGCTGCAGATAGAGCGGCCCATCCACGTGGCGCATCGCAAACGGGCGGCGGTGGACCCAATAATTCGCCAGCGACTCACCCGCGACCGCCACCTGGCTTGCCTCACTCTCGAGCGTTTCCGGGTCGGGAATGCCGTGCGGCATTTCGACAGCGTGGCTGAGCCCCTCTTCCTCCACCTGGAAGCTCGCGATCATTGACCAGATCTGCTTGCCGTGCTGGTACGCCCGCACCGAGCGGGTGCTGAAAGAACCCCCGTCGTGGATGCGGTCGACCGCGAAGGTGATCGGATACCGCACATCGCCCGGCCGCAAAAAATACCCGTGCATTGAGTGCATGGGGCGGGATTCATCCACGGTCATGCTCGCAGCAATGATCGACTGTGCCGAAACTTGACCGCCAAAGATCCGTCCGTGCGGCATCCACTGGCTCTTGCCCGTAAAAATGTCATTACTCGTGCGAGCACCGGTGTCGACGAGGTTCAGCGTCTCGAGGAAGGACTCCAGCGGCGGCAGCTTGTCGATGTCACCCAGCTCAGGCACATTCGAATGGTCGAGGGGGTTATTAGCCATTGATGATCTTCTCTTTCACCTGTCGACGCAGCACCTTACCCAGCAGCGACTTGGGGAGCTCATCCCAGACGATGTAGTTGCGGGGAACTTTGTGTTCGGCGAGGTGCTCGCGTGCGTAGGCGCGAACTTCCGCCTCATCAAATTCTTCACCGTCCGCGACGATGACCACCGCGGTGATGATCTCCGCCCCCGAGCTTCCGCGTGCGATCCCGACCACGGCGCTTTCGGCGATGCTGGTGAAGGAGTTCAGCACCTGTTCGACTTCCGTCGGCGCGACGTTATAGCCGCCGGTGATGATGAGCTCTTTCTTACGGTCAACGATCGTGACAAAACCATCCACATCCTGCGTGACGAGGTCGCCGGTGCGAAGCCAACCTTCGGCCAGCAGCACCTTCTCGGTCTCCTCCGGGTTATTCCAATAGCCCTGGAATACCTGTGGTCCCTTCACGAGCAGTTCGCCGGTCTCGCCGAGCTCCACCTCGCGCTCGATGTTTTCTGGGTCCACCACTTTTATGTGGGTGGATGGGCAGGGCAGGCCAATGGTGCCGATCTTGCGCTTGTCCGAGAACGGGTTGGCGAAGAGGAAGGGTGCTGCCTCGGTCAGCCCGTAGCCCTCATTGAGTTTGCCCTTGGCGACCGCCTCCCAGCGATCGACCACCGCATCCGACAGCGTCATGGCGCCGGACATGGCATAGGTCGCCTGGCTGAGGTCGAGGTCGGGGTTCTGCCGCGCGACTCGCGCGAGGCGGTCGTACATTGGCGGCACGCCGGGGATAAACGTCGCGGGGTGTTTCTTGGATGCATCGACGATGAGATCCGGGTCGAAGGTCGGAAAGAGCGTGACCCGGGATGCGGAAACCACCCCGTAGGTCAGGCCCAGCAGCAGCCCAAAGGAGTGGAAGAGCGGCAGGAAGGAGTAGATGGTCTCTTTGCCGGGTCGGAAATCGGGCATCCAGGCC
Organism: Gulosibacter chungangensis; assembly: GCF_008831155.1. Classification (GTDB taxonomy): domain Bacteria; phylum Actinomycetota; class Actinomycetes; order Actinomycetales; family Microbacteriaceae; genus Gulosibacter; species Gulosibacter chungangensis. Next base: position 191,562 of record NZ_WBKB01000005.1, read on the forward strand.
GCGCCCTGACGGCCGTTGGAGAGCAAATTGGCGTGCGTCAAAATGACACCCTTTGGGGTGCCGGTGGTGCCGGAGGTGTATGCGAGGCACGCGACGTCGCTTGCCGCAGGGCCGGGGAGGGACTCGGGCACGGGCTGCTGGCGCAGGAGCTTCTCAAAGGGCACCGTGCCGGGCGCCTTGCCGGTGAGCTTTTCGCGGGACTCCTGCGCCTTCTTCACCGGCAGTGAGAGCATCAGCCGGAGCTTCAGCGGCATCATTTTGGTCATGTTGACTGCGATCACGTGCTGTAGGTCGACCTCGCCCGCGAGTGACTGCACGGTGGGGGCGACCTTGTCCCAGGCAATGGTGATGGTCGCGCCGTGGTCCTTGTACTGGGTGAGTAGCTCGCTGCGGGTGTAGAGCGGATTGTGCTCGACCACGATCGCGCCGAGGCGGACGATTGCGAAGTAGCTGATCACGTGTTGTGGGCAGTTCGGCATGACCAGCGCGATGCGGTCGCCGCGCTTCACGCCAATCCGGCGCAGACCGTTGGCAAAGCGCAGCACGTGTTCGTGGAGTTGCGCGAAGGTGAGCTCGGCAGCGAAGAACTCGAGGGCGGGGGAATCGGGGAAGGTGTTGGCACGCTGCGCGAGCACGTCGTAGAGCGATTCGGTCACGGGTTCGATGTCGGTGGGAACACCCTCGGCGTAGTGCTTCGTCCACGAGCGGGTGGCGTTCATCTGCTTCGCATCCATGCTCAGAGTCTATGCGGATGCAAATCAATGTCGCTGGCACAGGCGAGAATAGAAACATGTCGAAGAAGGATTTTGGGGCGCGAGCCGTGGGTGTGGCTGCCGACGATGCCAGCGCAACGATCCTGCATGTCGATATGGACGCCTTTTTCGCCGAGGTGGAATTGCTCGATCGCCCCGATCTGCGGGGTAAGCCCGTGGTTGTGGGTGGCGCGAGCGGGCGGGGTGTGGTGTCCTCCGCGAGCTATGAGGCGCGCGCGTTCGGGGTGCGTTCGGCCATGCCGATTGGGCGTGCCCTGCAGCTGTGCCCACACCTAGAGATGCTCCCCGGGCATATGGAAAAGTACCGTGCCGCGAGCAGCGTGGTGATGGACATTTTCCGTGAGATCACCCCGCTGGTTGAGCCGCTGTCGATCGACGAGGCTTTTTTGGATGTCTCGGGCGCAACGAAGCTCTTCGGCTCGCCTACCGTAATCGCCAAACTGATTCGTGCGCGCGTGCTTGAACGCACAGGGCTACCGTGTTCGGTGGGCGTTGCGGCCACGAAGTTCGTCGCGAAGCTTGCCAGTGGGAAGTCCAAACCGAATGGTTTGCTGGTGATCCCCGCCCAAGACACCTTGGCGTTCCTGCACCAGTTGCCGGTGGGTGCGATGTGGGGTGTCGGGGACGCGACCGAAAAGCGCCTCGCGAGCCGCGGCATCCACACCGTGTTTGAGCTCGCGCACACTCCAGTGCCGGTGCTCGAGCGGATCGTTGGCAAGGCGAACGCGGGCCGACTTTCGGCGCTGGCCTGGGGACGCGATACGCGCGCCGTACAGACCGAGCGCGCCGAGAAATCGATCTCGCACGAACAGACGTTTTTCGACGAGGTCACCTCGCACGCGGACCTCGAGCGTGAAGTCCGGGCCCAGGCGGATGCCGTGGGCACGCGACTGCGAAAAGCGGGCCTCGTCGCGAGTACCGTGGCCTTGAAGCTGCGTTGGTCGAGTTTCGAGACCATTACCCGGCAAACGCGACTGGCCAGGCCCACCGACACGGGCCTGACGATTTTCAAAGCGGCCAGCGGCCTGCTCGATGAAGCCCACCGGGAGGGCCAGGCCGTGCGACTCATCGGCGTGCGTGCCGACCAGCTCAGTGAGGGTGGCGAGGGCATGATGCTGACGCTTTGGGATGAGCATCACGCTGATGAGTGGGACTCTGCCGAACGCGCCATTGACCAGGCAACCACGAAGTTCGGTCGCGATGCGTTACGCCCAGCATCCCTGTTGGGCCGCCGCGAGCGACGCGATCGCGCCACCGGCCTCAGCGAGCGCCCGAACCGGCCATCTCAGGGCCTGGACTAGGCTGGCCCGGACTAGTCGCAAGGCCGGGACCAGACTAGTCAGGGCCCGGGCTATGCGGGACGCGGATCCAGGAATTCGCTGGTGCCGGTGGCGCCGGCTCGGACTAGAACGTCGGGGCTAGAACGCTGCGGGTACGCCGAGCTCTTCGAGCTTGGCGCGCACCTCGTCGCTGTGGAAGGCGTCCACGAGTGCCGCGGTTGCTTCAGAATCAGCATCCTCGGCGCGCGTGACGAGGCTCACCGCGAAGCGCGGGTCCTGTTCGAGGATGAGCGCGTCATCTTCCGGGGTCAGCTCAAGCTGGCGAGCGAAGGTCGGGTGGAGGAACACCGCATCTGCCTCGGGGTATGCCGCCACGAGCGACATGATGTCAATCTCGGTGAAGGTGAGGTTCAGCGGGTTATCGGTGATGTCGGCCACGGTGACCGTCAGCTCGTCGGCTTCGGGATCGAGGGTGATGAGTCCCGCATCCTGCACCATCAGCAGCGCGCGAGCCTGATTGGAGGTGTCTTGCGGGATGACGATCTGGCCGCCCTCGGGCACCTGGTCAAAGCTGTCGTGCTTGGAGGAATACATGCCGACCTGCGTGAGGTAGACCGGTTCGACCGCGACGAGCGTCGCGCCGTTCGCCTCGTTGTATTCCTCCATGAACGGCGGGTGCTGCACAAAGTTCGCGTCGAGCTCACCGTTCTGCAGCATCGAGTTTGGCTGTACGTAGTCGGCAACTTCGATCATCTCGATCTCATAGGGGCCGTCAATTGCCTCGGCCGCGGCTTCAACCACATCGGTCATCGGGGTCGTGGTGGCCGCCACCTTGAGGGTGATGGTCTCCGCCGCCGCGTCATCGTCGCTGTTGCTGGTGCAGCCCGTGAGTGCGAGCGCGAGGACCGCGGCGGTGGCGGTCACAAGCTTCAGCGGATTGCGCTTCGAGGAGGTGAGGAAGGTCATGCGAGGGTTCCTAATCTGGTTACTAACTGGTGTTGATGACGGCGCTAACGCCGGTCGAGGGCGCGTGAGACACGGTTACCGAGGCTCTGCAGTAGCAGCACTGCGATGATGATCAGCGCGATCACCGTGTACATGAGGATGAAGTCGTACTTGTGGTAGCCGTAGCGCATCGCGAAGTCGCCGACGCCACCGCCTCCGACCACGCCCAATACGGCGGAGTAGGAGACGAAACTGATGGTCGCCGAGGTCAGGGCGTATACGAGCCCGGAGCGCGCATCCACGAGCAGGAAGCGGGTCACCGTCTGCGGCACGGAAGCCCCCATCGATGCCGCGGCCTGCAGGAGTCCGCTTGGCAGTTCGAGCAGGATCTGTTCGACGAATCGCGCGTAGATGGCGACCGCGACGAAGGCGAGCGGGAAGGTAGCCGCAACGGTGCCGAAGCTCGTCCCGAATACGGCTCGGGTGATCGGAATCATGAAGACCACGAACAGCAGGAAGGGGAATGACCGCACCACCGTGACGTAGAAATTGCCAAGGTTCCAGAGCGTCCGGTTCGGCGTCAGTCCGCCCGCACGGGTGAGGTAGATGAGCACACCCAGAGGGAGTCCGAAGAGGACCGCGACGAGGATTGACACCCCAACCATGTAGCCGGTCTCGGCCATCGCGACACCGATCTCGCTGCCATATTCGCCGAAGATGCGCTGTATCTCATCGAGAATATTCATTCGCCGAGCACCGTCCGGACGTGGTCGAGATAGGTCTGACTGCTTTCGGCGTGTGAGGCGTTGACCGACACGATGTCCTTGAGATGGCCGGTCTCAAAAATTGCCGCCTGATCACAGATGGCTTTGACCGCATCCAACTCATGCGTGACGAGCACGATGGTCGTGCCGAAACGATCGCGAGTGGAGCGCAGCAGATCGAGAATCTCGCCGGTGGTGTGCGTGTCGAGCGCCGAGGTTGGTTCGTCGCAGAGCAGGAGCAGGGGGCTCGTGACGAGCGCTCGGGCGATGGCGACTCGTTGTTTTTCGCCGCCGGAGAGCTGTGCCGGATAGTGTCCCGCTCGATGCCCGAGACCAACGAAGTTGATCATGTCCTCGACCTTCTGCGGGTCCTTGAGCTTTTGCAGCTTCAGCGGCAGGGCCACATTCTGGGTGACGGTGAGATTGCCGACCAAATTGAAGGCCTGGAAGACCACGCCAATCTTGTGACGCATCCGATTGAGTTGCTTCTGCGTGAGCGTCGCAAGATCCGTGCCGCCGACCAGTACCCTGCCTTCGGTGGGATGATCGAGCCCATTCATCATGCGCAGGAGCGTCGACTTCCCGGCGCCGCTTTCACCGAGGACTCCGAAGACTGATCCCCTGGGGATTGCGAAGCTGACGTCGGCGAGTGCGGTAACGGGATGCGTGCTGTCACCAAATTGCCGTGTTACGGAATGGAACTCGACCGCGTTTGCGGCGGTCGTGTTTGATGAAAGCATAGGGATATGACGTTACTCGGTTGAGGACGGGGAATCAGATACCCGCGAGCAAATGATTGCTGGACGCAGTTCAATATATGCTTTGCCTCGCGTAAATACAAGGCGACAGGGGGATCCGCGTGAGTGATAACGAGTTCGGGCCGGCGATTTATTCCACCCACGCCGAAAATCGCGGCGGCGCCAACGGTGAGAGCTGGGTCGAGGGCGGGATGCACGTCGACGTGCGCTCACCCCTCGGTGAGAATGCCGAGGCGGGAACGAATCCCGAACAGCTCCTCGCACTCGCGTGGGCAACCTGCCTGAGCGCCTCGGCACGCATCGTCGCCGGGCCCGGAGTGGAGGTGCGGGTGCGCACGCGCATCACCCTGCACCAACGCCTGGACGGGGCAGCGTTCGAGTTCCGTGCGCATGCCGAACTGCACTTTGCGGGTAAGAGCGAGGGGAAGGCCGCAGAACTCGCCGCGGCAGCGCACGCCCGCTGCCCGGTCTCACGGATGTTCGCGGGGAAGTCCTCCGTGTCGGTGGCTGCGGTGTAGCGGGGCCGGTAGCGGCCTTGCGCCGTGGCGACCGTGGCGACCGTGGCAGTCGGCTGGCGGACTTGGCGGTGCCTGGTGCGTGACCGCGCGCTGCGGTCGCCGGTTACTCGGGCGTTGGCCCAAAGACCGCGGCGCTGTGCGGCGGGAGCGTGGCTCGTTCACCGTCGAGCGTTACAGCTTCGTTCGTGGCGAAGAGAATGCGCGGCAGCTCGCGGTATTCGGTCCAGCGCACATCCACATCGAGTGCGGTGTGCTGCTCCTCGTCCGAGAAGTTCAGCACGATTTCGAGGTCTCCGCGCCAAAACGCGAAGAGCCCGGTTTGCGGATCGTATTCCACTGCGACCTCAGCCAGCCACGGCGAGGTGAGTTCCGGATGTGCCTTCCGCAGTGCAATCAGTCGTTTGTAGAGTTCCAGCAGCTCCGCGCGTTCGGGCTTATCGAGTTCCATCCAATCGAGCTTTGAACGACGGAAGGTTTCGGGGTCTTGCGGGTCAGGGACATCCTGTTCGCCCCAACCCATGCGGGAGAATTCCCGTACCCGGCCTTCGGTAACGGCGCGACCTAGGTCCTCCTCGGGGTGAGCGGTGAAGAACTGGAAGGGTGTCGTTGAACCCCACTCTTCACCCATGAACAGCATCGGCGTAAACGGCGAACACATGAGCAATGTCGCGCCCAGCGCGAGCTGCTCCGCAGACAGGGTCTCGGAGAGCCGATCACCGGTGGCACGGTTACCGATCTGGTCGTGATTTTGGGTGGATGCGACCAGTCGCCAGGCGTTCAACTCCGGCGCGAGAGGGCGGCCGTGATGGCGGCGCCGGAAGGTGGACATCGCGCCATCGTGGAAGAACCCGCGGGTGAGCACCTTCTTGAGCGCTCCCATGCCGCGACCGCGAGTCTCAGCAAAGTCTTCGTAGTAGCCATCCACCTCGCCGGTGAGCGTGACGTGAGCGGCGTGGTGGAAGTCATCCGACCACTGAGCCGTCAGCGCATAGCCTCCGGTCATCCGGGGCTGAATAATGCGCGGTGCGTTCATATCCGATTCGGCAATCAGGCTGAGCGGTCGACCCAGGTGAGCGGAATACGCGTCCACTTCCATCGAGATGTCTTCGAGAATGTGGGTGGCGCGGGTATCGACCAGCGCATGGACCGCATCGAGCCGCAACCCATCCACGTGGAAGTCCCGCATCCACATCAGCACATTGTCAATGATGTAGCGGCGCACCTGGTCCGATTCGAAGCCATCCAGATTCACCGCATCGCCCCAGGCGGTCTGGTGCTGATTCGCGAGGTACGGGCCGAACTTCCCGAGGTAGTTCCCGGAAGGGCCGAGGTGGTTGTACACCACATCTTGAATCACCCCCATGCCGCGCTGGTGGCAGGCATCCACAAAACGCTGATAGGCAAGTGGGCCGCCATAGGGTTCGTGGACGGCATACCAGTACACCCCGTCATAGCCCCAACCGTGGTCGCCGTTGAAGGCGTTTACCGGCAGCGGTTCGACAAAATCTACGCCGAGTTCCACAAGGTGATCGAGCCGTTCGATGGCGGCATCGAGCGTGCCATCCGGGGTGAAGGTGCCGATGTGAAGCTCGTAGATCACGCTGCCCGCAAGCTGCCGGCCCCGCCAGTCGGCATCCTGCCACTGGTACCAATTCACATCGAAGGTGCGCGAAAGCCCGTGCACCCCGTGGGGTTGGCGTAGCGAACGCGGATCGGGGTACGGATGCGGGTCATCGTCAATGAGGTAGCCGTAGTCCGCCTCTTGGACGGGACCTTCCGCCGGGATTTCCGGGACACCCACGGGACGCCACCAGGACTCATCGCTGCGAGCCATGTCGTAGATCTCGCCGTTGATTTGCACGCGCATCCGCTCGGCGAAGGGTGACCAGACATCGAACCGGGGGTCACGCATCCTCTTGCATCTCCTTAGTGTTGTCGAAGCGCGGGTAGCAGCCGCGCTCAGCTCCGCAGCAAAATGACCAGGGGTAGCTGATTGAGTAGCGCACCCAGGGGGACCGTGCCCGAGAACTTCCGGCCGGAAAGCTGATCCACCCAGGTGCCCTCGGGCAGCGGCAGCTTCGTGTCGTGCCAGCCGCCACCGCGTTCTAGACCAATCGGGCGGCGCATCCCGACGAAGGCCACGCCGCCGCGATCGAAGGCGATCACGTGGTCCTTCGCCGCACCCTTCGCATACCAGGGCTGATAATCCTTGAATTTCTGCCCGAAGTGCTTCCGCAGGCGCAGGGCCGCGGTGGTGATCATGAGCTTCACGGCGCCGGACTCGTCGGTCTCTGGCCGGGCACCGCGGTTGACCGCTTCCAGCGCGGTTTCGCGGGACTCCCAGCGAACCGCCCGGCGATTATCCGGATCGACGAGCGAATAGTTCCACAGCTCGGAACCCTGGTAGACATCCGGGACGCCGGGGGCGAGTAACTGCATCCCCTTAATGACCAGGGAGTTGGTCCAACCGGGAACCCGCACTTGATCGAGGAAATTGCTGATCAGCGCCCTTGCGGCCGGGTGATCGAATGCCGCGTCCACTGCCGCAAGGATCTCGTCCTCGTATTCTTCGTCAACTTCCGTCCAGGTGGTGTAGTCACCGGCCTCGCGGGCCGCCTTAATCGCGTAGTTTGCGAGGCGCTCGCGGCGGGCTGGCCAAACACCAATAATCGCCTGCCACAGCAGATTCGCGAACGCATGGTTGCGAATTGGTGCGATCTCTAACAGATCTTCGAGGAGGTCGTGCCACTCCTCGGGTAGTTCCGAGAGCACATCAATTCGCGCGCGGACATCCTCGCTGCGCTTGGTGTCGTGCGTGGTCAACGCAGTCTGTGCCGCGGGCCAATTGTCGAGACGGCGCTGTTGCAGCTCGTGGAATTTGGCCACGTCAATGGCGAAAAGCGATGGATCCCCGCCGACCTCATTGAGTGAGGTCAGCCGCGAATAGCGGTAGAAGGCGCGGTCTTCCACCGCCTTGGCCATCACCATGCCGGTCACCTGTTGGAAACGTTTCGCCGCCGGATGCTCGGGGTCGGCGAGCACCGCATGCACCTGTTCGATCGATTCGGCAAGATCTTCTCGCCAGTCGGCGGCATCGCGCGCGGCTTGGCGCAGGTGATCCGCCCCAGTCGGAAGGTAGGTTCGATAGACCTCGAAGGCGGCCGCAATCTCGGCCAGTGCATCCTCGGCCTGGTCGATTTCAACACCGGAGCGCGCGATCTCTCGCGCCACCCAGTGGATCTCGGCCCGTAGCGGCCCGTCGGTCACGTAGCGCTTCATTTTGTGGATGAGCGTGGGCCAGTCATCCACGTCCGTGCGGGAGAGTGCGGAAGTGGAGTCGTCCAACACCTGCGCGGCCGTCGCATCCACCATCACCCGCTCGTATTCACCGAGTGCGTCGTACCCGGTCGTGCCCTCGCAGGCCCAGTCGGGGAGGTCCTCACCGAAATGCAGAATCTTTTCTACCGTGACGTAGATGCCGCCGGTTTTCTCGCGCAGCCGGGCAAGGTAGCCGGCGGGATCGCGCAGGCCATCGGGGTGGTCGATGCGCAGCCCGTCGACGAGGCCGTCGCGCACCCAGGAGAGAATCTCGGCGTGGGTTGCATCCCAGACCTCGTCATCTTCGACCCGGACGCCCGCGAGCGAGGTAATCGTGAAAAAGCGACGGTAGTTGAGCGCGAAATCCCCTTCGCGCCAGTGCGCGAGACGGTAGTGCTGGCGGCGCAGGACCGTGCGTGGATCGTCCTGTTCGTTGTCGGCGCTGCCCGGAGCGAGCGGATATTCGTGGTCGTAGTAGCGCACCACGCCCGCGCCGCGGTCGATCCAAAGATTCCCGATGGGCTCACCCGGACCCGTCGGCATATCGTCGTCGCCGAGCACCGGGAGCCGGATTTTTCCGTTGCCGGCCTCCCAATCGATATCGAAGTACTTCGCGTACTCCGAGCCCTGGCCGTGCTGCAGCACATCCCACCACCAGGGGTTTTCCTTGGGTACTTCGACGCCCATGTGGTTGGGCACGATATCAACCAGCACCCCCATTCCTGCCTCGTGGGCGGCGCGGGCGAGCTGTTCGAGGCCCTCGCGACCTCCGCGGGCAGCATCCACACGGGTGGGGTCAACCACGTCGTAGCCGTGAGAGGAGCCGGTCGTGGCCTGCAATATGGGGGAGAGATACACCCAGTCGACCCCGAGTCCCGCGAGATACGGCACGCGGGCCGCAGCATCGTGAAGGGTGAAATCTTCAGTGAGCTGCAATCGGTAGGTACTGGCTGGAGTACGCATGTCCTTACACCTTTTTCGAAAAAATGGGGGCGGCTAAGAATCGGGGGCGGTTAGGAATCGTAGGGGGCTGAGAATCGTGGGCGGTTAGGAAATGGCTGGTTGAGGGTCAGTCTTCGGGGGCGGGCTCCGCGGTGTCGGTGACTGCGGGGGAGATGACTTGGATGGGCTGGGTCCAGTTCGCGACCGAGGCGGCCACCGAGTGGTCGGGCTCGACTTCGGGGGCTTCGTATTCGCGCAGCACCATCATGGTGCGTTGCGGGATCGTGAAGGTGGAGCCGGGGTCTCGTACATCGCTGTCGGTATTCACTCCCGAGGTGTCAATCAGCGTCTCCCAGCGGAAGGTGATCTCGCCCGATGGCAGGGTGACCTCGACGTCCTGTTCGGAAGCATTGAAATAGATCAGGAAGCTGTGGTCGGTGATGCGCTGGCCGCGGGTGCCGCGACCGGCGATTGCATCCCCGTTGAGGAAGTAGCCCATTGCCCGGATGTAGGCCTCGTTCCAATCCTCGTGCTCCATTTGGGTACCTTCGGTAGACACCCACACGACATCGGGCAGCCCCTGGCCTTCACCGCGCTTGGCGGGTTTGCCGTTGAAGAAGTGGCGGCGGCGGAAGGTTGCGTGATCGTGGCGCAGCTGCGCGAGTGCTCGGGTGAATTCGACGAGCGCCTGATCTGCCTTGTCCCAGTGCACCCAAGAGAGCTCATTGTCTTGGGCGTAGGTGTTGTTATTGCCGTGCTGTGACCGGCCCATTTCGTCGCCGTGCAGCAGCATCGGCACACCCTGCGAGAGCATCATCGTGGCAATGAAGTTTCGCTGTTGCCGGGCGCGCAAGGCGTTGATTTCGGGGTCGTCGGTTGGCCCTTCGACGCCCATATTCCAGGAGCGATTGTGGCTTTCGCCATCGCGGCCTTCCTCACCGTTGGCATCGTTGTGCTTCTCGTTGTAGCTGACTAGATCGCGCAGGGTGAAGCCGTCGTGGGCGGTAACGAAGTTAATGGATGCGACCGGGCGGCGCCCGGAGTGCTCGTAGAGGTCGGGAGAACCGGAGATCCGCGTCGCGAACTCCCCAAGCGTGGAAGGCTCACCCCGCCAGAAGTCGCGGACGGTGTCGCGATATTTTCCGTTCCATTCCGTCCATAGCGGCGGGAAGTTCCCGACCTGATAACCGCCGGGGCCGACATCCCAGGGCTCGGCGATGAGTTTGACCTGCGAGACGATCGGATCCTGCTGCACGAGGTCGAAGAAGGCCGAGAGCTTGTCGACATCGTGCAATTCGCGAGCCAGCGTGGAGGCAAGGTCGAAGCGGAATCCGTCCACGTGCATCTCGGTCACCCAGTAGCGCAGCGAGTCCATGATCATCTGCAGTGAGTGGGGGCTGCGCATATTGAGCGAATTGCCGGTGCCGGTGTAGTCGGTGTAGTAGCGGCGGTCTTCTTCGAGCCGGTAGTAGGACTCGTTGTCGATGCCGCGGAAGCTCAGCGTAGGCCCGAGGTGGTTCCCCTCGGCGGTGTGGTTATAAACCACATCAAGAATGACTTCGATGTCATTCTCGTGCAGCGTTTTCACCATGGACTTGAACTCCTGCACCTGCTGGCCGTGATCGCCGGCAAAGGAATAGTCGCCGTGTGGTGAGAAGAAGTTCAGGGTGTTGTACCCCCAGTAGTTTCGCAGTCCCTTCTCCTCGAGTACCGAATCGTGCACGAATTCGTGCACCGGCATCAACTCGATCGCGGTCACGCCAATTTTCTTGAGGTGATCGATGACGGCGGGATGCGCGACTCCCGCGTAGGTGCCACGCATCTCTTCCGGAATCTCGGGGTGAAGCTTGGTCAGGCCCTTGACGTGTGCCTCGTAGATCAGCGAGTCGGCGTAGGGAGTGCGCGGCGGGCGGTCGCCAGCCCAGTCAAAATACGGGTTGATCACCACGCCCTTGGGCATGAAGGCCGCGGAATCGGTCTGGTTAAAGGAGTCTGGGTCGCCAAAGTTGTAGCTGAACACGGCCTGGTCCCATTTGATCTCGCCGCTGATCGCCTTGGCGTAGGGATCAAGCACGAGCTTGGCGGGGTTGAACCGCTGACCCGATGTGGGGTCATAAGGGCCGTGGATGCGGTAACCGTAGCGTTGGCCGGGTAAGACGGAGGGCACGTAGCAGTGCCAGACAAATGCATCCTGCTCGAAGAGACGGAGCCTTCGCTCATTGCCCTCCTCATCAAAGAGGCAGAGCTCAACTTTCTCTGCGCCCTGCGAGTAGATCGCAAAATTTGTGCCGGAGCCGTCATAGGTCGCCCCAAGCGGATATGCGGTGCCGGGCCAGGTCTCAGCGATAGTTGACTCGTTCATCAGGCATCCACTCTAAGCCGGGATGGTGTGCGATGACCTGAAGGCAGGCTTGTTCGGCGCGGAGTGGCGTGGCTGCGCTTCCAGGATGTACGGATGCAAGCTCCGTAGCGTGAAGCGTATGAGTGAACGACTGAATTCAGCAGGTGACGCAGTTTCGAGGATCGGTGCCCGTCTCGCCTTTGGCGACCGTGTTGATCTGGGCCACGAGCAGGTGATTCCGGTCGCGTTTTGGGCCGGCGGTTCGGCCGAAGGCGATGGTGGAATCGACAGTGACCGACGTGCCGAGGGCGGCGCCGTTGGCGGCGTGGCGATTCCGCTCGGTGCCTACGTTGGCGACGACTACGGTACGCGGTTCCGCCCCAACCTCATCGCACTGCTGGCGGTATGCACGCCGCTGACGCTCGCGCTGGGGTGGGCACTGCCACGCCTGATCAAAGCACTGAAGAAGTAGTCCGCCCTGCACATCGTCGCGATCGACGGTCGTTCGGGCGCCGGCAAGACCACGCTCGCGGCCGACCTACAACAACGCACCGGCTGTCAGGTCCTCCACGTCGAGAATTTCTATCCCGGCTGGGAGGGCCTGGACGCTGGCGCGGAGTACCTTGCCACTGAGGTCCTCGCACCGCTTCGCGAGGGCAAGAGCGTGCACACCCATCGCTGGGATTGGCATGAAGATCTATTCCTCGCGGGCGATCAGGTCCAGCCGGCCGGATTGATTGTGGTGGAGGGATGCGGCGCAATTTCGCAGGCATCCCGCCCCCTGCTCGACGCGGCCGTGTGGCTGGAAGCGGTGGAGAGCATCCGGCACACGCGAGCGATTACGCGTGACGGCGACGAAACCTGGTGGCGCGGCTGGCGAGACCAGGAGGATGCATTCTATGCACGGGAGCGATCGCAGCAGCTCGCTGACTTCACGCTCGGGCCGGATGTGGGGGTCGACGAACTGCTTTCGCTCTTGCGTGAGGCGCGCGGTTAGTAGTTCACCGAGGTACTCGATTGGTCCAGGTACGAGAAGAACGTCACGCCCATAATTGCCATGACCACGCCAATCACGATCGAGATCACCACCAGGATGACCATCCACAGCAGTGTCGCCCGCGCGTAGTTCTTCTTGGCGATTGATTCGGTGCCACCGAACGCGAGGACGAGTAGATAGATGAACCCCACAATCGGGATCATCATGAGGAATACCGCGAGCATCCAGCTGCCGAGTGAGTCGGTCTGGCTCGCGGGTCGCTCATAGTTGTACTGCGGCTGGCCGGGGTGTTGCGGGTAGGGCTGGTACTGCGCCAAGGCGATTCCTCTGCTGTTGGTGGGCGGGATGACTACGCCCAACCCAACTCGTGCAGGTGCTCGTCGTCAATACCGTAATAGTGGGCAATTTCGTGCACGAGCGTTACATGGATCTCGTGGCGGAGTTGCGCTTCGTCCTCGCAGATGGCGAGTAGCGGCTCACGAAACAGCACGATCCGATCGGGCAGCTGCCCGTAGCCGTAATTGGCGCGTTCAAAGAGGTCGTACCCCTCGTACACCCCGAGTAGGTCGAGGGAGCCATCCTCGGGTCGATCCTCGACCACGAACACCAAATTTTCGAGTCCATCGACGACCTCATCCGGAAGCAGATCGAGTTCTTCAACCACCAGTTTCTCGAACTCATCCATCGTCAAATCCATGCTGTGCACTCCCTGAGCAGCCTCTGCCATCGTGAACCGGCTTTGCTAAAGTTACCTGCTGTGGCCCGGTGATTGGGCTGGCGGACGAGGGAGCAGTACCCGCTCACGACAAGACTGACTCGAAAGGGTTGATCGCATGTCGTGGGCGATTTTGATTTTTAGCGGGATGCTCGAAGCCGTCTGGGCGAGCGCACTCGCTGCTTCCAACGGCTTCCGTAAACTGTGGCCGACCGTGTTGTTCTTGGCTTCAATGATGCTGAGCATGGTGGGGCTTGCGTACGCGATGACCGACCTGCCGACCGGAACCGCCTATGCCGTGTGGGTGGGAATCGGCGCCACGCTGACCGTCGTGTGGTCGATGGTTTCTGGAGCGGAGAAGGCCTCGATTATTCGAGTGGCGCTGTTGGTATTGCTGATCGGTTCGGTCGCTGGCCTGAAGGCGGTGAGCTAGATGCCGTGGCTCGTATTGATTTTGAGCGCGGTGTTCGAAGCCGTCTGGGCGACGGCACTTGGGCTGTCTAAGGGCTTCAGCCAGCCCGTGCCCACCGTAGTGTTCTTTGTGGCGGTGACCGTGAGCATGCTCGGGCTTGGCTGGGCGGCGAAGTCGATCCCAATGGGAACTGCCTATGCGGTGTGGACCGGCATCGGCGCCGCACTGACCGTGACCTATGCCATGCTCACCGGTGCTGAGTCAGCCTCACCGCTCAAAGTGTTGTTTTTGATCGGCATCATCGGCGCGGTAATCGGGCTGAAGCTGGTGCCGACAAAAGAATCGGCAAGCAAACAGCCGAGCGACCCCGTTCGCCGAGTACGAGCGTAGTGAGGCTGGGCCCGTTCGCCGAGTACGAGCGTAGTGAGGCTGGGCCCGTTCGCCGAGTACGAGCGTAGCGAGGTATCGAGGCGTCCGAGCGTTCACGGGCCTCGATACGGCTTCGCCTACTCGGCCAACGATGGCCTGGCTACGCCTACTCGGCCAGCGAGGGCCTTGCTTCGCCTACTCGGCCAGCGAGGGTGCGTGCGCCTGGCAAGCAACACCCTGGTCTGCGCATCCCTCGCAGGTGACGAGGCGCTCGCGGCAGGCCGGGTCGTCACAGTTCTGGAGGCGGGCAGTGGGCGCTTCACAGCGGTGACAGCGACCGATCACCTTCGGGTTCGGCGCGAAGTCGATGTGTTCCCGGGCGTCGAACACGGTGAGGGAGCCCTCCCACAGCCCGTCGTTGCCGAAGCGTTCGCCGTAACGGACGATGCCGCCATCGAGCTGGTAGACCTCGTTGAATCCGCGCTCGATCATGAGCGCGGAGAGCACCTCGCACCGGACACCACCGGTGCAGTACGTGACTACCGGCTTGTCTTTGAGATCGTCATACTTACCCGACTCGATCTCAGTGATGAAATCGTGGGTCGTATCCGTGTTTGGCACGATCGCGCCCTTGAAGCGACCAACCTCCGCCTCGACCGCATTACGACCGTCGAAGAACACCGCATCCGGTTTTTCTGCGAGGAGTTCATGTAATTCCTCGGGCTTCAGGTGCTTGCCACCACCAATGACTCCGGCCTCATCTACCTGCAATTGCTCGGGCGCACCGAAGGACACGATTTCATCGCGTGCCTTGACGCTCAGGCGAGGGAAGTCGAGCGAGTAGCCATCAGCATCCAGACCAGTGCCATCGGACCACTTCATGTCGACGTCCTTGAACGCCGGGTATTCGCGAAGGCGCCGAACGTACATTTTGCACGCGTCAATGTCGCCACCCACGGTGCCGTTGATCCCGTGCTTGGACACGATAATGCGCCCGCGCAGCCCGAGTCGTTCACAGAGGTCGCGCTGCCAGAGCCGAATCGATTCGGGGTCAGACAGCGGTGTGAATACGTAATAAAGCAGGATCTTTGGGACAGCCATCAGACAATTCTAAGGTGGTTAGACTTATGGAATGACAGCGGAAAACATCTCCTACGAGTTGTCGGGAGACACCAAAAAGAAACCCAAGGTTGGCCTACTGCTGCGCATCGTCATCGCGATCGTGCTGGCCGTCATTCTTGGGTTCTTCCTGCCGGACTGGATCGCGCGAATCTTCCAGACCTTCAATGGCCTCTTTTCGCAATTCCTGGGTTTCCTCATTCCGCTGATTATTGTCGGCCTCGTCACACCAGCGATTGGTGAACTCGGCCGGGGCGCGGGTAAGTGGGTGGGCATCACGGCGCTGATCGCGTATGTCTCTACCCTATTCGCGGGATTCCTCGCACTGGGCGTCTGCTGGATGCTGTTGCCGCGACTGCTTTCCGGGGTGAACGTCGGTCCGCTCGCGAACCCGGAAGACAGCAATCTGGCGCCCTATTTCAGCATTGAAATTCCGGCAACCTTCGGGGTCATGACGGCGCTTGTCCTGTCCTTCTGTATCGGCATCGGTCTGACCTTTATCCGCAAGGGAACGCTGCAGAAAGCGGCCGTTGAATTCCGCACGATCATCGTTCGGATCATCGAAAAGGTCATCATCCCACTGCTGCCGATTTACATTTTCGGGATGTTCCTGAGTCTCACGATGAATGGCCAGATCTGGACGGTGATCGGCACCTTCGCGAGTGTGATCGTGATCGTGTTCGTACTCACGGTAGTGGTGCTGCTGGTTCAGTACCTCATCGCGGGCTGGGCCATGCACCAGAATCCGTTCAAGATGCTCTGGAACATGATGCCCGCGTACATGACTGCGCTCGGCACGAGCTCCTCAGCTGCGACCATTCCGGTGACCCTGGAATGCACGCTCAAGAACCGCGTGCCAGGGCCCATCGCAGGGTTTGTGGTGCCGTTGTGTGCCACCATCCACTTGGCCGGTTCGACCCTCAAGATCACCAGCTTCGCGATGGCGATCATGATTATCACCGGTCAAGGAATCGACCTGCTGCCGCTGATCGGCTTCGTGTTTATGCTCGGCGTGATCATGATTGCTGCGCCAGGAGTTCCGGGCGGTGCCATCATGGCGGCCGTGGGCATCCTGCAATCCATGCTCGGCTTCGACGACGTCGCGGTCGGCCTCATGATCGCGAGCTATATCGCGATCGACTCCTTCGGTACTGCCACCAACGTCACCGGTGACGGCGCGATCGCCGCGATCATGGCGCGCATTACCAAGGGCAAGGAATTCAACGTCAACACCGAAGAAGAAGGCGAAGCGGAGGCTGAGGCGGAGGCGAACGCTTAGCTGAACTTCAACAGGGTAGACAGCGATATGGGTGGGCGCGCGATTCGGTCGTGCGCCCACCCTGCTGCTTAAGAGAGGGCATGCTCCAACATGCTCATGGCCTCTCTCAATCTGGTGACTGCAAGATCGAGTCCTTCTTCCGGTGCATAGGCCACATCTTCATGCTCGATACTAAGCACGCCGTCATAGCCTGAAGTGCGCAGCGCCGCGCAGAATTCACCCCAGAACTCGAGACCACGGGGATGCCCTTCACCGAGCGTGACGTAGTTCCAAGCCCGTTCCTCACGACGATCGAAGAAGTTCGTTTCGAGGAGTGAACGAGTTGCTGACAGCGGCTCAATCTTCGTGTCCTTTGCATGGACATGATGAATGGCGCCCTTGAGCGCTTTGACGGATTCGATGGGCTCGGCGCCCATCCACATAAGGTGGCTGGGGTCAAAGTTGGCGCCAACAGTGTCGCCGGCCAGCTCCCGCAGGCGAAGCAATGTCGGCACGTTGTAGACGAGTTGATCGGCGTGCATTTCCACGGCAATGCGGGTGACGCCATGGTCGTTTGCGAAGGGGACTAGTGCTTGCCAGTACTCGGCGGCGGCCTGCCATTGCTTCTCCAGATTGTGACCGTTTTCTGGGGGCCAGCAAGTGGTGATCCAGGGAGCCACTTGATCACCGGGGTTGACGGCCGGAAGGCCTGACATCATCACGATCTTGGAGACCCCGAGCTGTTCGGCGAGCAGAATGGTTTTCCGCACCACACGATCCTGGTCTGGGCCGGAAGCTGGATGCAGCACGTTACCGCTTGCGTTGAGGGCTTCAATGTGCAGTCCACGCTGTTCGATCTGGGCGCGCAGTGAAGCGATTTGGGCCGGGTCATTCACGACGGCGTCGAGATCAATGTGGGGTGCTGAGGACCAGTTGCCCGTGGCGATTTCAACCTGCGTCAAACCGAGCTTGCTGACCAGGTCGAGTGCCTGGGGGAATGGGAGATGGCCGAGGCCGTCTGTAAGAAAGCCAATCTGCATGTGTTTTGCCTCATCTTCGAGAATTAACTTGACACACATAGCGTAGAGCGCTCTACACTTTCGATCAACCCCGAAATGCTCGACGAAGCAGAGTTGAGGAATTAACGGGTATGACTTCAGGAGATTTCAATGACGAAAGAATTTCGCGTCGCCCTTGTCGGGGCAGGATATGCGGGTCAAGCCCACGCCTTTGGTTACCGAAATGCACAGATGGCCGACAACCTGAGCGGACTGCGTGTAGTCCTTGACACCGTTGTGGACCCAAACGTAGAACTCGCCACGCAAGTTGCGGAGCGGTACGGGTTTGAACGCACCGCAGCGGATATCGATGAAGTGCTCAAGAACCCCGCAATTGACGCCGTCAGCGTGGCGCTACCGAACTTCGTCTACCGAGAAGTCCTCGCGAAAGCACTGCGTGCCGGAAAGCACGTTTTCGCGGAGAAACCACTTGGTACGTCCGCGGCGGAAGCCAAAGAACTTGCGGAGATCGCTGCCGAGAGTGACCGAGTGGCGGCCGTTGGCTTTTCCTTCCGCAGGGTGCCAGCCGTTGCTGCAGCTCGACAGGCCGTCCAGCAAGGAAAGATTGGCGCCGCGTATTTCGCTCGCGGGTTCTATTACGCGGACTACGCACTTGACCCGAAGTCACCTAGAACCTGGCGATTTAGCCAAGAGAAATCTGGCGGGGGTGCACTGATTGATATCGGTGCGCACGTAATTGACCTGATGGTTCATTTACTTGGCCCTGTCAAGGCTGTCCTGTCGTCATCCCTCACCACGCTGATCTCGGAACGGCCGTTGCCTGCCGGTGGGATCGGACATCAAGCCAAAGCTTCCGAGACAGAGACTGCTCCTGTTACCAACGACGACGTCGCGCTGCTTACGCTCGAATTTGAGTCGGGTGCGGTAGCGAGTGTCCAGCTCAGTCGTGTCTCCGCAGGGACGCCGAACCAGCTCGGTTTTGAGGTATTCGGCTCGGACGGCCATGTGAGCTTTGACTCCACGAAGTCGGATGAATATTCGATTTTTGAGTTAGGGAAGTCTGCCGCTGGCGCAGACGGGCCTCAACGTGTGATTTCTGGTCCGGATATGCCCTACTACGCAGATGTGTCACCCATGCGTGCCCGTGGGACAGGAACGGGATACGGGGAAGCATTTATCGCTGAAATCCAGGAGTTTATTGCAGCCGCAGTCAACGAAGAGGCCATCGAAACGACCTTCGCGGCTACGGTGCATCCTATGCTGGTGATCCAAGCCGCACTAGACAGTGCGCAGTCGCAGAAACCGGTCGAGATTCGCGCCTAGAGCGATTATTCGAATTCGAGATTCGTGAGATGAGGATGCATGAAAGACCAGCGGCGAGACGAAGGTAAGGGCTTCACCAACGTCAGCACGCAACGACCCACAATGGAGGACGTTGCCGCCGCTTCCGGCTATTCCCGAGCCCTCGTATCAAGGGCGTTTCGGGGTAAGCCGGGAGTGAGTTCAGCCGCCAAGATCGCGATATTTTCGGCGGCTGACTCACTCGGATATCGGCACAATCTCATTGCCTCAAGACTGGCATCACAGTCAACAAACTCAGTCGGGCTGTTCATGCTCGATATCTATAACGAACTCTTCGCTGATATCTACTCGGGGCTTCGAGAGAGAGTCCAAGAACAAGCAATCGAGGTCATTCTCGCAGTCGGCACACCCGACGGCGAGAATGACCTCAAACGCATCGAAAACCTTCTGAATATGCGTGTGGACGTTGCGGTGGTGGCGGGAACACTGCTCCCCGACGAGGTGCTCCAGAGACTTTCAAAATCTGTTCCATTAATTTCCGTTACCCGGTTAGTTCCCGGAATCTCATCAGTTGCTACTGACGACGGTGTCGGTGGTCGGCTTGCTGCGGAACACCTATTGAAATTGGGTCATCGTCACATCAGCCTTCTGGCGCCCGCGTTTGAAACAGTTTACGGAGAGCGCGAGCGCGCCTTTGCGGATTCGATGCTTGGGGCCGGTCTAAAACCTCAAGTGGTTCGAAGCAAACTTACTCAGGACGATGCACATGTGCAGGCGCGAGAGTTGCTCAGTAGTGTGAACCGGCCGACGGCAATCATCACGCACAACGATGTGATGGCTCTCGGCGTGCTTGAGGCCGCAATCGACCTTGGTTTGTCCGTACCGAACGATCTCTCAATTGTGGGTTATGACGATACTCGGGTGGCCAGGCACCCGCGCGTGAATCTGACCTCAGTAGGTCAGCAATCACATCAGCTTGGCGAACTTGCCGCCTCATTCGCGTTGGATGATGAAGTCCGTGCAGGTGCAGTCGCAAGACACCGCCTGCTCAACCCACGACTCGAAGTGCGAGGGTCAAGCGGGCCAGCCCCAACGGTGTAGTTACCGTGTGGCCATGCGTTGCGCATGGCCAGGGGCCGGCCCGGAAATGCACTAGACGGTGTCTTGCTCTCCGTCATGACTGGCGCGAATGAGCAACTTCACAACGTCAGGAGAAGATTTCATCTTGGCAAATGCATCCAGCCCTTCATCAAGCGAAACGATCCCCGAGATAAGAGGCCGCGCGTCGATCTTGCCGCTTGCGAGGAGGCTGATTGCTTCTGCGAATTCGTGGGTGTAAATGAATGACCCCATCAACGACACCTCCTTGTGAAGCAGATCGGCGGCGGCAAATTGCGGGGGTCGGCGTGAGAAACCAGACACTGTCACGACACCTCGCTTGCGTACGATTCGGATTGCAATCCCAACGAGCTCGGCTACGCCAGAGCATTCAAAGACGTAGTCAGGCTGACCTGCTTGGTCGAAATGATCAACGGTGTCCACCGCATTGGGGTCGATCACATACTGTGCCCCCTGCTGCAGCGCGTACTTCCGTCGGGTGGGAGAGGGCTCCACGACGGTGATTTCGGAAGCTCCGGCAGCGGCGAGGAGGGTGGTGACCAATAAGCCAATTGGCCCAGCCCCGAGCACCACCGCGGTTTGACCGATTGCAAATCCCGACCGGCGCACAGCATGCAACGCGACCGCAAGCGGTTCAACTAGCGCAGCCGTCGCAAAGTCGACCGAATCTGGAAGCTTGTGCGTTGAACCCGTCTTGGCCGTGGTGAACGAAGCAAGACCGCCATCGCGAACGAGTCCGGTGGCGGTCTTCCAAACTCCCGCACAAAGATTGGTCAGTCCTCGACGACATTCCTCGCATTCTCCGCAGACCTGGGCGTTGGGGTGCACCACCACGCGATCACCCACGGCGAATCCTGTCGCTCCGGGACCAAGGTCAACCACTGTTGCTGAGAACTCGTGCCCCATGATCGTTCCCGGGTGGAAATCAGGCTCGCCAGCATGAATGTCGCTGCCGCAGATTCCACAGTATTCGACTTTGAGGAGAAGCTCATTCTGACCGGCAACTGGTACCGGACGCTCTTCGAGCCGTGGTCCTGAGGGGTGAAAGACGATTGCTTTCATCGATTTTCTTCCTTTCCAATTGGCCAAGGCCGGTCTTTCGGGTCGGGCCGCTGTGCCAGGAGTTGTTCCAAGAGCGGCTCATTGATCGGTGTCGATGCGGCTTGGATCGCCTGTCGAAGGTGATTGATTTTCGCCGTTCCCACGACGGTCGTCGCTGCCTTAGTGCGCTGAATCGCATATTGGTTTGCAATGAAAGCAATGTTTTCACCCGCTGCTTGAGCAATCTCAATCATCCGTGCGGCTGCATGTCGCACGGCTGTCGGTGCGGGATGGTCAAACGGAAGTTGCGTTCCTCCCGGGGTGAGTAAGCCCAACGACACCGCAGCAGCATTCATTAGACCAACCTGGCGTTCAGCTGCGATCGGGGCCAGCAAGGTGCTGAGTGAATCATCAAGGAGGGTGTCTTTGGCGTAGGTGAGGATTGCATCCACGTCAGTTTGTTCGATGACTCGGCGCATGGTGTGAATCGGGTAACCGGTCATGCCAATGAATCGACATTTTCCTTCATCTCGAAGCGTGTGCAGCATGCTGAGTGAGTCTTCAAAAATCCAATCGAGATTCGAGAACTCAATGTCATGCAGATGCAAGATGTCTACATAGTCGGTGTTCAGTAGACGAAGGCTCTGCTCGAGGCTCTGCCGGATTCGTTCGGGGCTGAAATCAAAGTCGTCGACTCCGTATCGACCCGCTTTTGTGGCAATGGTGATGCGCTCACGCTTGTGCGGTGTGAGCCATCTTCCGAGCCGCTCTTCGGCGAGACCGTAGTACGGGGATGTGTCGAGCAGGTTGATTCCGGAATCGAAGGCCTCGTCGAGGACCTTCGTTACTTCGTGCTCGTCAACATCGCCGAAGACGCCGCCCAGCGGTGCCGTGCCGAAAGCCACTGACGATACCTTGATGCCGGTTTTTGACAACAGTCTGTAGTCCAACAAAAGCTCCTTTGCTCAGGGGTAAAGCTGCATGGATGTGTTGCTAGTTTAGAGCGCGCTAGAGCGTGTTTCCAGTCTTTTTGAGAACGTGAAGTGAAATTTCCTCGCGGGGCTTCAGGAGAATTCCTTGAAATTGAGCCAATGTATGGGGTCTTGCGAACCCTGAAGGTGCGTGGTAGCGTCCTAAGCGTTTAGAGCGCGCTAAACAGAATGATGCAAAGACAACGCCGTCGGTTCATCTGCCACACCAAGAGAAATCAGCACGATTCCCGGCATTGCTTTGTGTGGCTCTCTACCCGAAAGGTTTCACCGTGAAGTACAAACTCAATCGATCCACTTTGCTCGGAATTGCGAGCGTCGCTGCCACCGGCTTCTTGCTTGCTGGCTGCACCGGGGGAGCATCCTCGCCTGGTGCCACACCGGGAAGCAACGATGTCTCTGACCTGCACGTCGGATTCTCGACTGCGTCAATGCGTGACAGTCTGCTTAAGACCTGGGCGGAATCGACTTGCGACGCCGTGGTGGATGCCGGCGGTACTTGCACCATTTCGGATGCGCAGGCTGACCCCGGTAAGCAGATTTCCGACCTGCAGGATCTGATTGCCGCAGGTGCGAATTTCATTATCGTCAACCCTGTCGATGCTCAGGGAATCGTACCCGCCGTGGAAAACGCCAACCGTCTCGATATTCCCGTGATCACTATTGACTCGACCGCTGAGGGTGGCGAGGTGCTCACCGCGGTTCACGTCGATAATTACGCGGCTGGGTACGAGGCCGCTCGGTACTGTGCTGACCAAAACGCGGGACAAGATGTGATCAAGGTCGCCGAGCTTGAAGGTCAAGCCGGGCAAGCCAATACGATCAACCGCCACGAGGGATGGCAAGCCGGCGTGGAAGAGTTCGGCCTCGACGTTGTATTTAATCAGTACACGGACTGGGACACAGGAAAAGCCGAGCAGGCAACCCGTGACCTACTCAATTCACAGCCCGATATCGACTGCATCTGGGCACATGCCGACGGCATTATTTTGGGCGCAACCCGCGCTCTTGAAAGTAGCGGCATAAGCGACGTCATCACCATCGGCATGGGTATGTACGGTGGTGGGCCCGAAGCCATCGACGCGGGGAGCCTAACCGCTTCGTGGTACATGGAACCGGAGAAAACAGGTCAGGCAGCCGCGGAGGCTGCCATCGAGTACTGGGAGAACGGAACCTCGGAGCCAGACATCGCCATCGAAATGACCTTCGTGACCAAGGAGAACGTCAATGACTTCCCGTGGAACTAGCACTGAACCGACAGCAACCAATTCTCGACTCGAAAGTAGCACCGCTGTGTCCCCTCAAGATCCGGCTCCGACCACTGGAGTACTGCTTACTGCACCTCAGCCGCGGCTGCTGAAATTTGGTGCCGCATTTGCCAAGATATGGACTTCCTACGGGATCTTCCTCATTTTGGGAGTGTTGGTTGTGGGCTTGGCCATCGCGACCCCGACCTTTCTGACCACGAATAATCTATTGAACGTCGGCGGTCAGATCGCGGTGATGGGCTTTATCTCACTGGGTGTTTTACTGACCGTCATCACCGGGAATGTGGACCTCACCGTCGGCGCGATGGTTGGTTTGGCCGGCGCGATCATGGCCATGATCGGATTGGGAATGCCGGCGCCGGTGGCGCTCGCCGGAGGACTTGTGCTCGGCTTCGCGGTCGGCATCATCAACGGCTATCTCTCGACTCGAGGGAAGAACCTTTCAGTGATCGTGACGCTCGCAGGAATGAGCATTATCCAAGGTGTCACGCTCTTGATCACGAATGGGCAGCCTGTTTACGGCTTTGACAATGCGCTGAACTGGCTTGGATTCGGAACCGTATTCAACATTCCAGTGTCACTCATCGCACTGGTGCTCACCTCAATTATTCTGTCGTTGTTCCTCCAGCGAACCCGCTGGGGACGCGAGTTCTATGCCGTGGGTGGTAATGCCGAAGCAGCTCGTCTGGCGGGAATTCCGATCAATCGTCGCGTCATGCTTGCATTTGTGTTGTCGGCAATTCTTGCCGTGATTGGTGGGCTGGTCCTTCTTGGCCGCGTTGCCAGCGCGCAGCCTAGCGCCGGTGTGGGGATGGAACTGAATGCAGTGGGCGCTGTTCTCATTGGAGGGGCAAGCCTTAACGGTGGCGCTGGCAAGGTGATGAACACACTGGCTGGTGTTCTCATCCTTGGCCTGATTACCAACGGCATCAACTTGCTCAATATCAATGGTTTTGTCGCCTACGTTGTGATTGGTGTTGTCATCCTCTTTGCGATCCTGATGAACCAGTGGGAACGAAAGGGCGGCATCCGATGACTACTGCAAATCGTCTGGAAGCGCAGCATTTGGGCAAAAGCTACGGTCACGTACATGCACTCAAAGACGTGAGCATTACGATTCGGCCGGGCGAGATCCATGCGCTCATTGGGGAAAATGGAGCCGGCAAGAGCACTCTGATCAAAATCTTATCTGGCGTAGTTCGCCACGACCGCGGCAAGATACTGCTCAATGGTCAAGAATTCGCGCCCAGTAATCCACAGGATTCGCTTCGCGCCGGAGTCGGTACCGTGTACCAGGACCCGCAGATCGTTGAATCACTTACTGTCGCTGAGAATGTATTTCTTGGCCGGTTCTTGACCGGTGGATCTGGATGGCTGCAACGAAAAGAAATGATTCGGCGTACCGAGAAGTTGCTTCAGTCGCTCAATATTTCCTTGGACCCGTTGCAACTGTGCACAAACTTGACGGTCGCGGATCAACAGCTGCTGCAGATCGCCAGGGCAGCATCATTCAGCGAATTACAATTACTCATCCTCGATGAGCCAACGTCAACTCTGACACCGACCGAAGTGGAACGACTCTTTACCCTTGTCGATCAGCTGCGACAGCAAGGTGTCTCCATCCTGTTTGTCTCTCACAAGCTTGAAGAAATCGAGGAGCACGCTGACTCGGTGACCGTGTTTCGGGATGGCACCTATGTCACCGAATATCGTCGTGACCACTATTCTATTGACGATCTCGTTCACAACATGGTCGGTCGAGAGCTCGATCAAGTGCAGCCGAAATCTGGACTAGCAACGCCACAAGACTTGCGGCTATCTCTGGATGCATTGTCGGGTAAAGGGTTCAAGAACGTATCCTTCGAAGTCCACGCGGGTGAAGTATTTGGGCTTTTCGGGTTGGTCGGATCGGGGCGCACCGAAATCTTGCGTGCAATCTTTGGCGCAGATCGAACGTCTTCCGGATCAATGACTCTGGCGGGATCCCCATATCAACCGAAATCTGTTGGAGACGCTTTACGAAGCCGCATTGCTTTGGTTCCAGAGGATCGGCGTGGACAGGGGTTGATTCCTGAAATGAGCGTTGGCGAAAACGCCACACTTTCCGTGCTGAAACGGAATAGTAAATTCGGTTGGCTGTCCTCCGCTGCAATTCGTCAGACTGCAGATGACCTGGTCAAGAAACTAGGATTAAAAACCGCGGGAATCAATGCTGTGATCACAAGTCTGTCGGGTGGTAACCAACAGAAGGTAGTCATTGGACGTTGGCTCGCCACGGAACCAGAACTGCTCATGCTGGACGAGCCAGCCGCTGGCATTGACATTGGTGCCAAGAATGAGGTTTATCGGCTCGTTGATGAAGTTGCAGATTCAGGAGTACCCGTCATTGTCGTTTCATCTGAGTTGCCGGAAATCCTGCGGCTGTGTAACCGGGTCGGTGTCATGCATGAAGGACGGCTGGTTGGCATTCTTCCGCGAGAGGAAGCCACAGAAGAGTCTCTTATTGCACTCGCCACACTCGGTGCTGGGCAACCTGTAGCGCAGTGATTCAATACCATGGGACTTTGTAGCGGGACAGAGGCTGACGGTTGTGACCCTTGCGCCCGACGATTTACCGAGCCGATAGCGATGTGAGCATGAACAAGTCAGGTGCACAACCCGCGCCAATTGCGCGGCGGGTGACGATGCAGGATGTGGCAACGCGCGCGGGTGTTTCACGGGCGCTGGTGTCGATGGCTATTCGTGGCATGGAAGGAGTTTCAGCCGAGTCCAAAGCGCTCATCCTCGATGCGGCTGCTGAGCTTGGCTATCGTCATAACGCAGTCGCGGCACAACTGGCTGCTCGCCACTCGAAATCACTTGGCTTTTTCTTGCTTGATATCTATAACGAAGTGTTTGCGGATATCTTCACTGGGCTTCGGACACGTGCCGAAGCCCGCGACACCCGAGTTGTGCTGTCAGTAGGCCAACCGTCTCCAGAAGCAGAGCGGCGACATGTTGATGGTCTTCTGACGGCACAGGTCGGAACCGTGGTGTTTGCTGGCACCATGCTGCCGGATGAAGCGCTCGAATTCATTGCACGGACAGTTCCTGTTGTGACCGTGACGAGATTGGTGCCAGGTATTGATTCGGTTGCCTGCGATGATTATCTCGGCGGGGATTTGGCAACAAAGCATCTCCTCGAGGCAGGACATCGATCGGTCGCATACTTCGGTCCTTTGGCCGGTGGCTTGTATCCTGACCGCCGCAACGGATATCGCAATGCAATGGAACAAGCCGGCCTACAGCCGCGGGTAATTGATGCTGAGTTGAACCAGCTTGATGCCGCTCGAGCTGCGACTGAGTTGCTGCAATCTGAGCACCGCCCGACCGCAATTTTCGCGCATAATGACATCATGGCCATCGGGGTCATGGAAGCAGCAGCGGAGCTGGGTCTTGACATCCCGAAAGACCTGTCCGTGATCGGCTATGACGATACGCGGGTATCTCGTCTCCATCGAGTGGGACTGACTTCTGTCAATCAGCAAGCTAGTCGTCTCGGCGAGATTGCCGGCGATTTGGCTTTGCGTCGGATGAATGAACAAGGCGGTGTGGCGCAGCACACGTTGCTGACGCCCCACCTTGTTGCACGCTCTACCGTTGGAACAGTTTCCTAGCGCTATGCGACCGTCGCGCTGAGGAGGCTTGCAGCCTCGTCATCGAGGAGCACTGACACCTTGCTGTGTTCGTGGAGGAGGGTTACCGGCCAGTCGACGGAAACTTGGCCCTCAACGAGCTGGTGAATTGCGGCGGCCTTCGCTTTGCCGAGCGCGATCAGGTAAATACGACGAGCTTCGAGAATGGTGCCGAGGCCCTGCGAGACGCAGTGAGTGGGGACGGCATCCACGACATTGTCGAAGAAGCGTGAGTTATCGCGACGGGTCTGCGCGGTGAGCCCGAGCATCCGGGTACGTGAGTCTTTTGCCGAACCGGGTTCGTTGAAAGCGATGTGGCCGTTGGAACCAACGCCGAGGATCTGTAGATCGATGCCGCCCGCGGCAGCGATCGCCTTGTCGTACTCAATCGCGGCGGCCTGTGGATCGTCGGTGAGACCATCGGGGCCGCGCACCGCATCCGCAGCGAAGTCAACCTTGCTCACAAAATCACGCATGATCACATTGAAGTAGCGCTCCGGGTGATCAGCAGGCAGTCCCACGTATTCATCCAGCATGAAGGCGCGAGCATTCGCGAAGCTAATGCGACCTGCCTCGTAGCGACGGGCAAGTTCGTCGTAGACAGCGAGGGGACTTGAGCCAGTTGCCAGGCCGAGAACGGCGGTTGGCTTATCGCGAAGCAGCTGTTCGATCTCATCGGCGATGGTTTGAGCGATTTGGTTGATTTCGCGAGCGATGATGACGTCCACGGGATTTCTCCAATACATCGGGCCCGGTGATTGCCGGACGATAGTTGTGGAAAACGCCCTGATTTGCATCAGCGATGACAAATCAGGGCGTTCCCCCGTATAGCTGGGGTGTCGGCGCTTGCGTCCGCTCAAACCCAAATGAATCCCTCCAGGATAGCTCGACTCAGAGATTCAAGACAAACTCAAAGTTTTCTTGGCCGCCGGTGGTGGTAAACGAGATGCTTTGCTTGCCCGAATTGACTATCCGTGCGTTCCTCCGAGCGAGGTGAATAAGGGCCAGGCCGCTTCGGCAATGAGGGCCAGGCCGAGGCCAACCATCACCACGCCCGAGAGGATTCCGACGATCTTTGCCGCACGAGGTCGGCCAATGAGGATGCTGCTGGCTCCGTATCCCACTGCGAAATAGGCGCCTGCGCAGGTCAAAATGTGAATCCCGCCGAGCAGCACGATCTGGACTCCGATGGGCCAGCTCGCAGTGGTGCTGATGAATTGGGGGAGTAGTGCGACGAAAAAGAGGTACAGCTTTGGGTTGAGGAGATTCATCACGAGACCCTTGACGAAAAGCCTGCTGTTGTTCGCGCTGATGGCGCGGGTTTCGAGATTGGTATTCGCCGGCTGGCGCAAGATTTGGATGCCGAGCCAGATCATGTAGCCGGAGCCCGCGAACGTGAGGATCGTCATTGTCACGGGTGAGGCAGCGACCAGGGTCGCAAGCCCTGCGGAAACGGCGAGCGTGGCGATTGCATGCCCGCTGAGGACGCCGAGTACCGCCGGGAGGACACCTTGGCGTCTGCCGAGACCGGCAGAAATTACGTAGGCCCAGTCCATGCCGGGTGTGAGTACCAGCAAGATCGAAACACCCCAAAACGAGGCGACCATCGGCCAATCCATTGCACTCCTCTCGTGTCTTGCCAAATTTGGTTGAAGACTATGAGGAATAAGGCCGAATATGTTCCTAAAGTGACGTCACTTTTGCGGTAGACGTGGAAGAATCTTGCGTATGGATTCGATAGATCGAGAAATTCTTGCGTTCCTGCATGAGGATGGCAGGGCAACAATGACGGAGGTCGCCCACAAGGTGGGGCTGAGCCTGTCTGCCTGCCATCGACGATTCCGTGACTTAGAGGGTGCCGGCGTCATCCGCGGATTTCGCGCTGACCTTGATTTCGAACTCTTGGGGCTCCCTTTCGAGGCTCTGGTATTCGTGACGATGCAGGCTGCCGACTTTGCCTCATGGTCGGCATTTGAGGATGCGGTGGCAGCGATGCCCAATATTGTTCAGGCGCATCGTCTGTTCGGCGAGCCTGACTATCAGCTTTATATTGCGGTGCGGTCAAAGCAGCATTTCCAAGAGATTTACGATCAGCAGCTCACTCAGCTTCCGGGTGTACAGCGGCTCACCTCAACGCTCATCATGAAAACGGTCGTAGCAGGTCGTGCGCCCATCTGACTCCCGCATGACCCAGACCATCTCGACAGCCGTTACCGGATTGGGATGACCGTGAGGGGCTTTTGGCCGACAGCTCACACGGCTTTCTCGGACGTTTGCGGGATATTAGGTGGTCAATTGCGGAAGCGAATCCGCGTGGAGCAGAGCCGCTCGAGTCTGGCGACAATGGTGTTCGTCGTCGCATCCGAAACGCTGCGCAATGCGTTCCTTCCGCAGCCGACCAGGTACCGACAGGATCTGCCATGTGTGCACGCCCGATAATGCCGAAGATCGACGTCGGCGAGATACCGAGTGAGGATGCACTCGCACTTCCCGACGGCAGTATTGACACGGCATTGGAAAAGTTGCCGGATATCGTCTCCGCGGCCATGGAGCGCAGGGATGTGCCCGGTATTGCCGTGGCGGTCGTGCACGGCGGTGAGACAGTGTTTGCCGAAGGCTATGGCGTGCGGAAGAAGAACGAAAGCGCCACGGTTGATGCGAACACTGTGTTCCAAATAGCGTCCGTCTCCAAACCGATCAGCGCGACTGTCGCGGCGACACAAGTCACGCAGAAAGTCATCAAATGGGACACTCCGGTCTCTGAGGTGTTGCCGGAATTCGAACTCGCAGACCCCTGGGTCACCGAACACGTCACAGTTGGCGATTTCTTCGCGCACCGCACCGGACTTCCTTTCGCGGCCGGTGACTCGCTTGAAGATATCGGGTACGACCGTGAATACGTCCTGGACCACCTACGGCATCAGCCGCTCGCGCCACTGGGAACGAGCTATGCCTACGTGAATTTCGGCATCACGGTTGGTGCTGAAGCCGTGGCGAGCGCAGCGGGAACGGAGTGGGAGACGCTTGCCGATGAACAGCTCTTTACGCCACTTGGAATGTCGTCCACCAGCTTCCGCTATGACGATTTCCTCTCCCGAGATAACCGGGCGACGTTGCACACGCTGACCGCGGAGGGAGAATTCGAAGCGCTCTACGAACGCAACAACGATGCGGCGTCGCCAGCCGGTGGAGTCTCCTCGAGCGTCACCGATCTTGCGGAGTGGATGAAATTACTGCTCGCCGACGGAACTTATGGCGGCGCCCCGTTGATCTCACCCGCAGCACTGCTTCCGGCTGTGAGCCCGCAGAACTTCTCTTCCAAGCCACAGACAATGACGCAGCGTGCCGGGCAGTACGGGTTTGGATTCGGTGTTGGGGTGCAGCCCGGCGGACGCGTGAGTTTGAGTCATTCTGGCGCGTTCGTGCTCGGGGCTGCGACGAATTTCCAATTGCTCCCTTCCGTGGATATCGGGATCATTGTGCTCACTAACGCGGCACCCATCGGTGTGGCGGAAGCAATCGCGACCGAGTTCCTCGACATCGTTCAGTTCGGGCAGAGCACACGCGACTGGCTCACCGACTACGGGCACGCGACAGCCCAATACCAAGAACCGGCGGGTGACCTTTCGGGTGTTGAGCGGCCGAGCGATCCGGCGCAGCCCGGCCCCCTGTCCACCTATATCGGTGAATATTCGAATGACTATTACGGTACGGCCACGGTGACCGAGCAGGATGGTGCACTCAGCGTTGCGATTGGCCCGGCTGGTGTGATGGTGATCCCGCTCGAACCGTGGGACAGCGATGTATTTGCCTTCACCCCCACGGGCGAAAACGCTCCGGCGGGATCCTTCTCCTCCGCTGCGTTCACGGTCGAAGACGGGACTGCCACCACGATGACTCTGGACTTTTTCAATGCGGAGCCAGGCCTGCTTGGTACCTGGATGCGCGTCGAGTGAGGCGACAATCTGCATCCGGGTTAGGAGACAATCGGATGACGTCAGAGCGGCGTTATCAACCGCGACCGTTTTGAACCATGCCTCACCCGACCGAGAGAAGGGTCCCGCCCGTGACGCAGCGCATCTTCGATACCCACCTGCATATCATCGACCCTGCGCACCCGCTGGTAGAGAACAACGGGTTCATGCCAGCTCCGTTCACTGTGGCCGACTACCAGTCAAGGATTAAAGGGTTGGGCGTGGCCGGTGGCGCCGTCGTATCCGGTTCCTTCCAAGCGTTCGACCAGGGCTACCTTATCGATGCGCTCCGAGCCCTCGGCCCGAGCTATGTTGGGGTGACTCAGATCCCCGTGACTACCAGCGACCGAGAGATTCTCAATTTGCATGAGGCTGGTGTGCGCGCGGTTCGATTCAACGTCGCTCGCGGAGGGTCCGCAGATCTTGACGAACTGGAACGGCTCACCCGCCGTGTCCATGAGCTCGCAGGATGGCACGCCGAACTCTACATCGACGCCCGCTCCATCGACGAGGATCTCTCGCGCCGGATCGCGGCGTTGCCTTCGGTGAGTATCGACCACCTCGGCATGCACGAGGACGGTCTGCCGAACCTACTGCGCCTGGTTGAGCAAGGAGTGAAGGTGAAGGCCACGGGTTTCGGCCGCATCAACCTTGACCCTGAGGAAGTGATCAAGGCGATTATCGAGGTTGATCCGACCGCGCTCATGGTCGGTACTGATCTGCCCTCCACCCGTGCGCGTCGCCCGTTTCAGGATGAGGATCTCGAAGTTATCAGGCGAGCCCTGGCCCCCGAGCACGTCGCCGCAGTGTTCTGGCGCAACGCCGCCGCCTTCTATCTAGGTTCCTCAGTGGCAGATGGTGAACGCGTCAACGCCTAGTCTTGGGAAGTAAAAAAAGAGGAGAGGTCCAAACCGGACAGAGAATAGAGAGGTGACTCTTGTCGAGGGTTTGAACCTCAGCGGATGCTAGGCGCGGCCGAGGCCTTCGTTGCGGCGTTCATCCTGCGAACCGAGGTCAGTACGCTCTCCGCCCTGGCCCTCGAATGCTTCATCGCGAAGCTCTTGACGGTGCTCTTCCTGCTCGCGACGTTCTTCGCGAAGTTCCTCGTTCTTGTCCTGGCTCTGGCTCATGGGTGATCCTTTCGTTTTGGTCATGGTACTGAGCAGACCTGCAGTTATGCCGTTTGGGCGCTGTACGGTGCCTTGCCTCGAAGGACGGTATTCGAAACCGTCAACGACGATGGTGTGCGCTCGTGTGGGTTTCGCTCCGCGAAAGAGCCAGAGATTCGTGCGCGGAGCGACGCCGCCACCTGGCGTCGCGACATCATCGCCCGCATATGACCATTCGGCTTGAGTGGACCCGAAGGAGCTCCGGAATTGCACTCGTTGTGGCGACCAGGTCAGCAAGTGCTCACTACGCCCCATGCCGGGCGTGAAACGCTCGATTGCGGGGCGGCTGGGCGAGGGCCGCTGCACGGCGAAACTTCCGGTCACGGGATCCCACGCCTTGCCCCAACGAGAGAACTCGATGTCGAGTTCTCGATTGGCCTGCGCATCCTCATCCGACCAGGTGAAAAGGCCCAGCACCGTTGCTGCTTCGTAGTCGAGAACCGTGGATTTCAGCGACCAATAGTACGTGCCGTATCCGAACTCACCCACGCCGATCACTTCGGAGCAGGACCATCCGCTGGTCGACCGAGCGATGCTCAGCTGAAGCCGCCCAGCAGAATCGACCCGGACATTCGCAGCGGAGAACAGATTTGGGCCGGGCCCGACCGGCACTGTTGACGCTTTCACCCGCCAAAAACGATCAGCGAAGCGGATAGTTGACGCGCCCTCGTCGGACACGAATCGATCCTCGTGCGACATGTCGCAACGATATCGCGCAGGACCGAGTATCGGCTGCGCCGCGTGCGCGCGGAGCTAGGTCGTTTCGGAATCGGTGACCGGTTGCCGTAGCAGGGTGCGCATCCGGTCAGGGGCGACCTTGCGGACATCACTGAAGTAAATTTCATGATGTTTGCCGCTGGGGCGCAGCCGATTTGCTGGAATGAACTCGGAGTGCATGCGCTCTAGGATCGGGGCCTCGTCATCGAAGGAGCCGAGGTGAAGGGTTTGTACGCAGCGTCCCTCTGTGAGGGTTTCGAGCCGCACATCAGCCAATCGGGAAGGCTTATTCTTTGCCCCGGCTTGCTCGACGGCGTGCAGGAAGGTTTCGTGATCGAGCCAGTCCGGAACCATGAGCATCATCGTCCAATCCCACTGGGACTTATCTCGTGACGTGGTAAAAGCGGCCATGTCTTCGGCCCACCACAAGCCCTCGAGCGGGGGTACGACGTAGTCGCGATCAAGTTCCCGTTTGCTGATGAACTTCAGTTTGTAAGCGACGGGGTACAGTGCGCTGATCGCCTCTGTATATGCCGGGGTGGTGTTGGGATCACCGTGACCGTCGACCATGAGGTACTGCATTTCGGGCACATCAACGATGCGGAACGCATCGCGCCGCGCTTGATAGCTGTCCAGGGTCTTCTTGAAATCGATTATCTCGGCCATGGGGTACCGGGCCCGACGATCGAGCCACGACCTTTCTGTCATGCAGAAGCCTAGCCAGCGTGAGAAGGCCCGAGTCCATCGGACTCGGGCCTTCTTATTGGGGTGAGTAACGGGGCTTGAACCCGCGACCTCCTGGACCACAACCAAGCGCTCTACCAACTGAGCTATACCCACCGTGCTGACCACCCTGCGGCAGCCAACCATGAGATCCTACATCATTTTTTCAGGTAGGGCGAAAACGACTCCACGACGGCCTCTGCGGTTGCCTTCAACGACTTCGAATCCGGGCCCGGCTGCGGCACGCACATCGCCTCGCGGTAGTAGCGAAGCTCACGGATTGATTCGAGAATGTCAGCAGTGGCACGGTGCCCGCCGTTCTTTACCGGGGAGTTGAAGTAGACCCGCGGGTACCAGCGGCGCGAAAGCTCCTTGAGTGTCGACACGTCGATATTGCGGTAGTGCAGGTATGCATCCAGCGCTGGCATCTGCCGATTGATGAACATCCGGTCGGTGCCGATCGTGTTGCCCGCGAGCGGTGCCTGGCGCTCTGCCGGGACGAACCGCTTGATGTAGTCGAGGACCTGTTCCTCAGCCTCCGCCATCGT
Source organism: Gulosibacter chungangensis (assembly GCF_008831155.1). Classification (GTDB taxonomy): domain Bacteria; phylum Actinomycetota; class Actinomycetes; order Actinomycetales; family Microbacteriaceae; genus Gulosibacter; species Gulosibacter chungangensis. The sequence goes on from NZ_WBKB01000005.1 coordinate 225,614, forward strand.
GACACCGTTCGGCATCTCTTCGATCAGGCCCGAGGTCGTGTGCATATTCGTCACGAACTCGTTCATGTTCTCGAGCGCCTTCTCGGACGGCTTAATGACGATGTCCAGCCCCTCTTCCTCGATGAGGTTCAGTTCAAAGTCGGTCACGAAGACCGCGATTTCGCAGATCTCATCGATTTCGACATCGAGGCCGGTCATCTCACAGTCGATCCAAACTAGGCGGTCTTGTGCATTACTCATGGTCCCTAATCGTAGTGATGTGTGGGGGAGCGCGAGTCAGGAAGGCGCGGCGACAGGATGCTGGGCACAATTCCTCTATCCTGGTATCTGCACGATGCCTCCGTAGCTCAGTGGATAGAGCAGCGGCCTTCTAATCCGCCGGTCACAGGTTCGAATCCTGTCGGGGGCGCCATTGTGGCTTCATTGTCGTTGGTCTCAAACCACTCGCAGACACGAGGGCGTCGCTCAATACGATCAGGCCGATGCCGACCCACTCGTAGAGCTGCAGCGCCTGTTGCAGCAGGATCCAGCCAGCAAGGGCTGCCCACACCGGGTTCACACTTGTGAGCGTGCTGAACACGGAAGCGGGGACGCGCCGCAAGGACAGCAAGTCCGCGGCATAGGGAATTACCGATGAGAGCACTCCGCAGGCGACTGCGAGCAGGATGCTTTCGGCGGTGGGAAGGTGAAACACGAACCAGACTGCCGCAATCGGTGTCCAAGCCGCGGCGGTGAGGACGCTCGCAGCAGCGGTACCTTGCAGTCCAGGAAGCTGCCTTCCGAGTGACCGATTCAGCAAAATGTATGCCGCCCAAGCTGCCGCGGCTAGTAACGCGAGACCTACTTGGCTATGCCTGGGCAGCACTCGGCAAACACACCCCGAAGCTGCTGCGGGACTGGGAATCCGCGCATCCCGACCGTGAGCTGCGGCTGGTCCGACACAACTCGCCCACGGGCGGACTGTGTGAAGGCTCCTGCGATGTGGCCATCGTGCGACGGTCGGTTGAGGACGCTCAATTCGATTCCGTCATCGTCGGCCTCGAGAAGCGAATGATCGCATTCGCCGCCGATGACGCGCAGTGGTCCAGACGCCGCCAGCTGACCATGTCGGAAGTTGCCGATCGGCCCATCCTGATGGATCCGCGTACCGGCACCACGAACATGCAGCTCTGGGCGGGCGTGGATCACCAGCCACAATTCATCGAGTCCTTTGACGTGGATGAATGGCTCAACACGATTGCCGCAGGGCACGGTGTTGGGACGACCGCGGAGGCAACTGCACACCACCACGCTCGACCTGGCGTGGTGTTCCGGCCGATCAAAGACAGCCCGCGGATTCCCGTGCGCTTGGCGTGGTGGCGCGAGAATCCGCCCGGGGGCCTCACGGAACTCGTGGATGCGGTGACCAAACTGTACGCGGCCGCGCGCAACTAGGCGTTTGCTGGCGTTTCGGCGTTTGCAAATGTTCGTCGGCCACTCAAGACTGATGGCATGGTGGAGCAGAAAACAGCCGAACGGATGCGTGTTCCAGTGATCGCAGTGACCGGTCACCTCGGTTCTGGTAAGACTTCGCTCTTGAACCACCTGCTACGTGAGCCCGGTGCCCGGATTGGTGTGGTCATCAATGACTTCGGCGAGCTCAACGTCGACGCGGCCCTCGTTACCGGTCAGGTTGATCAAGCGGCGGCAATTTCCGGCGGCTGTCTGTGTTGCCTGCCGAATGCTGGCGGTTTGGATGACGCCCTGCAGCAACTCTCACAACCGAAACTGCGGCTGGATGCGATCATCGTGGAAGCTAGCGGTGTCGCCGACCCGGTCGCGCTGGCCCGCATCATTCAGTTCAGCGACGTCGGAAACGTTCGTCTCGGTGGCGTCGTGGAAGTGATCGACGCGGTAGAGCACTTCCGCACGGTCGATACCGAGCCAATCCCGCCCTCACGCTATGCCGTCACAACCCTCGCCGTGATTGGGAAGACAGACCTGTTGACTGCGGCTGAGCGAGAGGCGGTATCAGCACGCATCCGCGACAGGATTCGCGAACGAAACCCCGACGTCTACACCGTCACGGCCGACTACGGCCGCATCGACCCGCAGCTGGTCTTCGACACCGTCACCGAAGAAGACCCGCTCGACCAGCTCCCGATTGCGCAACTGCTGCGGGAAGAAGCAGCCCAGGACCACACCGGTCACCAACATGCCAGTTCGGTGTCGCGAGAGTTTGCCGAGACGGTGTTGCCGGGCGCGCTGGTGGATCTGCTCGAGAACCCGCCCGCCGGTGCCTATCGGATGAAGGGAAGGCTGCGGGTGCGCGGGCCGCGACAACCGCGTGGCTACTTGGTGAACGTGGTCGGCCGCAGCGTGCAAGTGGAGCGGCTGCGCGAAGTTCCCGAAGCCGGGGAGCTCGTGGTCATCGGTATGGACTTGGCTACGGATGCTGCGGCAGCGAGCCTCGAGGCGCTCGCGGCAGCGGATGGTGGCAGCCCCGATAAAGAGGGTTTGGCGCGGCTAGAACGCCACCGACGCCTGAGCGAATGACCCCGCGGTCGAGGAAAAGCTGCCGTACGTGAAACAATTTCGGGATGCACGAGCAAAACCCGCAGGCGGTAGAAACCGCGTATCTATCGATCGGCGAATCCGAGATGTACTCGGAGGTTGCCGGCGCGGGGGAGCCGGTGCTCTTTCTGCACGGCGGTTTTTGCTCGATCGAGTCGCTTCGCGCGCAGCAGGATGCACTGCTCGGCGACTTTCGGGTGTTCGCCTTCGAGCGTCCCGGGCACGGTCGCACGGCCGATATAGAGGGCGACTATCACTACGCGCGGTGGCTGACGGATACCCTCGCCTATCTTGATGCGCAGGGCCTGTCGGATGCGCACATCGTTGGGTATAGCGACGGCGCGATCCTGGGGTTGCTGCTCGCAATGGCGCATCCGGAAAGGGTGCGCTCGGTGGTGGCGATCGGCGCGAACCTCGACCCGAGCGTGTTTAGCGACCCGAGCGATGAGGATGCGCTGCTCTCACCTCCCGACGACGGCGAAGACAAAGACGGCCTGGAGCGGATGCATTACGCTCGGCTCTCGCCGGACGGCCCCGAACATGCTCAGACGGTGATCGATAAGCTCCTGCGGTTGTGGTCGAGTGAACCGAATATCGATCCGGCCGAGCTTTCGCGCATCCACGCTCGAACCCTAATTATGGCCGGTGACCGGGATCTGATTCCGCCCGCGCACACGCTGCAGATCGCGGCGGCCATTCCGGGTGCACAATTGTGCATTCTGCCGGGCACCAGCCACTGGCTGCACGCCGAGCGACCGGCGCTCGTGAGTCAGCTGATCCGCGAATTCTTGCTCGAAGAACGACGTTAGCTGCGCATCCTCGTTAGGCGAGCATGCGCGTTAGCCGCGCATCCGCGTCGCCCGCGCATCCACGTTAGCTGAGCATCCGCGTTAGTCGCGCGACTGCCGCAAAGCCACACAAAGTACGGCGCGCCGAGCCCGTTGAGTCGGGTTCCAACTTCGCCGAGCCGGGCTCCACCTTCGCGGAGCCGGGTTCGGGCTGCGCCGAGTCGGGTTGCGATTGCGCCGAGGCAGGTTCCGACCGTGCCGAGTCGGGCTCCACCTTCGCGGAGCCGGGTTCGGGCTGCGTCGAGCCGCGTTGCGATTGCGCCGAGGCAGGCTTCGAGCGTGCCGAGTCGGGCTCTTGCTTGACCGAGCCGGGCACCTTGCACCGAGCGGGGGCGGTAGAACAGCCTGTCTCGGTGCGAAGTACCCGGCTCGATGCCTGAAGTACCCGGCACGGCACTCAAAGCATGAAGCGCCCGGCTCGACGAGGTCGCTGCATCGGACGCGTGTGAGTCTAGGCCGGTGCACAGCACCGTGGGAGAATGCCACGTATGAGCCAGCTGCAAGCAGAGATCATCCAAGCCCTGGGCGTTAAGCCTGAAATCTCGCCCGCGGATGAGATCCGCGAACGGGTCGAATTTATGAAGGAGTACCTCCTCAAGACGGGTGCGAAGGGCTTTGTCTTGGGGATCTCTGGCGGCCAAGATTCCACTCTCGGTGGCCGCCTCGCGCAGTTGGCGGTCGAGGAGCTTCGCGCAGCCGGGCATGAGGCAACCTTTGTCGCGGTGCGGCTCCCACACGGGGTTCAGCGTGATGAAGCGGATGCACAGGCCGCATTGGCGTTCATCGCGCCGGATGAGTCGATCACCTTCGATATCAGCCCGGCGGTGACCGGAATCGACGCGGGCAGCGACTGTGAGTTCAGCGACTACAACCGCGGCAATGTGAAAGCGCGCATCCGCATGGTTGCGCAGTACGCGATCGGCGGTGAACGAAACCTCCTGGTAATTGGCACCGACCACGCCGCCGAGGCAGTGACCGGATTCTTCACAAAGTTCGGCGACGGCGCTTGCGATCTCACGCCCCTCGCTGGACTCAACAAGGGGCAGGGCCGCCAGCTGCTCGCCGAACTTGGCGCACCCGAAGCGCTCTACCTGAAGGTGCCCACGGCAGACCTCCTCGACGGGGTGCCCGGTCGGCCCGATGAAGTCGAACTCGGTGTGACCTACGCCGACATCGACACGTACCTCACGGGTGGGACCGTGAGCGAGGACGCCCGTGCCGTGATCGAACGACACTATCTGCGCTCGCAGCACAAGCGGCACTTGCCGGTTGCCCCCTATGACACCTGGTGGCGCTAGCGGTTACATCCACTTCAGCGCGGCGGTGGCTTCCGCCATGGATGCGAATGCCCCGAGGGTTAGGAAGCCGCGCCGGTCAGCGGTCATCCGCATGATTGCCCAGCGGTCGCTCGCCAACGCCGTCGGCCGCTCTTCGAGGTAACCGACGACGGCACCGGTGGTATTGGAAATGCGCCAGCGCACCTCGGTGAGGCGCTGAAAGCGAAACCCGTGGCGCTCGAAATTGAGCTCCGGCGAGTGGGGGAGCAGCGTCGATTGCAGTTGCGATACGGACATGGCGTGGGCCCCTTTCGGTTCCTGATTGCTTGCTCGTAACGCTATGTGCACCTTCCGACATTGGGACTACGATGAGCGCCATGACGACTTCATTTGTTCTTGCTGGCGGCTGTTTCTGGTGTCTGGATGCCGCGTACCGCAACGTTCGAGGGGTGCAGGACGTCGTGTCTGGCTACACCGGGGGTGATGTCGCGAATCCCAACTACGAGCTCGTCTGCGCAGGTCGCACCGGGCATGCCGAAGCGGTTCGGGTTGACTTTGACGAAACCGTCGTCCCCGCTGAGGTCATCCTCGACATGTTCTTCACGATGCACGACCCGCGCCAGCTCAACCGGCAGGGCAATGACATTGGCACGCAGTACCGTTCCACGATGTTTCCGGCGGATGCCGAGCAGCGGGCACTCTTTGAAGCCGCACGGGACCGAGCGGAAGAGGCCTGGGGCGGTGGCGTAGTCACCACGATGCAGCCGCTGGAGGAATTCTGGGTCGCCGAAGAGGCTCATCAGGACTTCTTCGCGAAGAACCCAACGCAGGGCTATTGCCTCGCGGTCGCGGTGCCGAAGGTCAATAAGATCCGCGCTGGGTTCTCCGAGTACGTGTTGTAGGGACCTGAGCTACCCCCGCAGCGAAATCGCCATATCCGAAGCGGCAACCGGTGCCGGAAGCATCGAGCTACCCAGCAGATACTTCTCCACCGCCGCAGCGGCAGCGCGTCCCTCAGCGATCGCCCAAACAATCAGCGAGGCACCGCGGCCAGCATCCCCGGCCACGAAGACACCGGGGACGTTGGTCGCGTAATCGTCCTCGCGCGCGACGTTGCCACGCGCAGTGAACGCCACATCCAATTGCGAGGCGAGGGCATCCTGTTCGGGGCCCGTGAAACCCATCGATAGCAGCACGAGATCCGCCGGAATGGTCCGCTCGGTACCGGCCTTGGGCACCCGGCGCCCGTCTTCGAGGAAGTCAGTGTCCGCGAACTTCAGCGCAACCACGTGACCATCCGCATCCGAAACGAATTCGACCGTGGAGGCCTCGAAGAGCCGCTCACCACCCTCTTCGTGTGAGGTCTGCACTTCGAATACTCGCGGCGTCATCGGCCAGGGCTCACTCGGAGTGCGGTACTCCGGCGGCTTCTTGCCAATAGCAATGTTCGTGACGGATGCGGCACCCTGACGGTGCGCCGTGCCGATGCAGTCAGAGCCGGTGTCGCCGCCACCGATAACAATGACGTGCTTACCCTCCGCCGTGATCTGGCCGGGAACCTCGTCGCCCGCAACCGCATGGTTGGACTGCACGAGATATTCCATGGCCTGATGGACGCCCGCAAGGTCCCGCCCCGGCACATTGAGCTCGCGCCCGACCGGGGCGCCGGTAGCGATCACGATCGCGTCATAGCGACGCCGCAAATCCGACCAGCTGATATCGCGACCGATCTCAATCCCGGGACGGAACCGCGTGCCCTCTTCGCGCATCTGCTCGAGTCGTCGATCGAGCACGATCCGCTCCATTTTGAAGTCCGGAATCCCATAGCGCAGCAGCCCGCCAATGCGGTCATCCCGTTCGAATACGGCGACGGTGTGCCCCGCCCGGGTGAGCTGTTGTGCGGCCGCGAGCCCCGCCGGACCTGACCCGACCACAGCCACCGTTTTGCCGGTGAGTCGCTGGGGCGGATGAGGTTCGATCCAACCCTGCGCCACCGCTTCATCGGCAATCGACTGCTCGATGCGTTTGATGGTCACGGCCGGTTGCGAAATCCCGAGCACACAGGCTGACTCACAGGGTGCCGGGCACAGTCGCCCGGTGAATTCGGGGAAGTTATTAGTTGCATGCAGCCGCTCGGACGCCGTCCGCATATCCCCGCGGTAGGTCAGATCATTCCACTCGGGGATGATGTTCCCGAGCGGGCAGCCCTGGTGGCAGAATGGGATACCGCAGTCCATACAGCGGCTCGCCTGCGATTGCAGCTGCTTCTTGTCCTGCTGCTCATAGATTTCCTTGTAGTCCATGAGCCGCAGCGGCACCGGCCGTCGCGGTGGCAGTGCGCGTTCGCGCTCGTTGAGGAAGCCTCTCGGATCAGCCATGGGTTGCCTCCATAATTTCGTTCCAGGTTTCGTCGCCGTCGGGGTCGATACCCGCTTCGACGGCGTGCTGGCGGATGCTCGTAACCGTCGCGTAGTCGCGCGGCAGTACCTTGGTAAATTCGGTTCGGATGCGGTCAAAATCGGCGAGGATGCGTTGGCCGAGTTCGGAACCGGTCTGCTCGACGTGCTGGTGGATGAGATCCTCGAGTTCGTCAGCATCCGCATCGGAGAGCGGCTCGAGGCGCAGCTCGCCGGATTTCAGGGCGCTCGGGTTGATGAGCCCGGTGTCGAGGTTTCGGATATAGGCGATACCCCCGGACATCCCGGCCCCGAGGTTGCGCCCGGTTTCGCCGAGGATGACCGCGAGCCCGCCGGTCATGTATTCGAGAGCGTGATCGCCCACGCCTTCAACCACGGCGGTGGCGCCCGAATTGCGCACCAGGAATCGCTCTCCGACAACGCCGCTCAGGAACATGGTGCCGCTGGTTGCGCCGTAGCCGATGACGTTGCCGGCGATGACGTTCTCTGCCGCAGCAAAGGTGGCCTGTTCATCCGGTCGCAGCACGATCTGGCCGCCTGAGAGCCCCTTGCCGACATAGTCATTGGAGTCTCCGTAGAGCTTCAGCGTGACTCCCGAAGGCAGGAACGCACCGAGTGACTGGCCGGCGGTGCCGGTGAGGGTGATGTTAATCGTGTCGCGGGCGAGGCCGTGTTCGCCGGTGGCGACCGTCACTTCGTGCCCCAGCATGGTGCCCACCGCGCGGTCGGTGTTCTTTACCGGCAGGCTAATCTGCACGGGTTCACCCTCGCGAAGCGCGGGCTCCGAGAGCGCGATGAGCGTGCTGTCGAAGTGTTCGTCGAGTTCGTGATCCTGATCGCGCAGACGTCGACGCGGCGCATCCGCGGGAAGCTCCGGCCCCTGCAGGATGGCGTCCAGGTCGAGCCCGTCAGCCTTCCAGTGGCGTTTGGCCTCATCGGTATCGAGGAGGTCATCGCGGCCAATGATTTCGTCGAGGCTGCGATAGCCGAGCTCGGCGAGGTATTCGCGCACCTCCTGCGCAATGAACTCAAAGAAGTTCACGACGTGTTCGGCCTTACCGGTGAAGCGCTCACGTAGTTCGGGGTTTTGGGTGGCGACGCCCACAGGGCAGGTGTCCATGTGGCACACGCGCATCATGATGCAGCCTTCGACCACGAGCGCGGTGGTCGCGAAGCCGTATTCTTCGGCACCGAGGAGCGCCCCGATCACGACATCCCGGCCGGTTTTGAGCTGCCCATCCACCTGCACATTCACGCGATCACGCAGCCCGTTGATGCGCAGCGTCTGCTGCGTCTCGGCAAGACCGAGTTCCCACGGGGTACCGGCGTGCTTGAGCGAATTCAGCGGTGAGGCACCCGTGCCACCGTCGTGCCCCGAGACGAGAATCACGTCGGCGAGCGCCTTCGTGACCCCGGCAGCTACCGCACCGATCCCGTTTTCGGAGACCAGCTTCACGTGGATGCGTGCCTTCGGGTTCGCGCGCTTGAGGTCGAAGATGAGCTGCTTGAGATCCTCAATCGAGTAGATGTCGTGGTGGGGCGGGGGAGAGATGAGTCCAACACCGGCCGTTGCGTGACGGGTTTTCGCCACCCACGGGTACACCTTCTGCGGCGGCAGCTGCCCACCCTCACCGGGCTTCGCGCCCTGGGCGAGCTTGATCTGAATGTCATCGGCGTGGGTGAGATACATGCTCGTCACCCCAAATCGGCCCGAGGCAACCTGCTTGATGGCGCTGCGGCGCTCAGGGTCGAGGAGCCGATCGACGTCCTCGCCGCCCTCACCAGTATTCGACTTGGCGCCGAGCCGGTTCATCGCAATCGCGAGGGTCTCGTGTGCTTCCTTGGAGATCGAACCGTAGCTCATCGCGCCGGTCGAAAAACGCTTGACGATCTCAGAAACCGGTTCCACTTCATCCACCGAAATCGGTTGCCGATCGCTCGCAAACTTGAACAGGCCACGCAGGGTCGAGGTCTCCTCGGCCTGGCTGTCGACGCGGCGCGTGTAGTCCTTGAAGATGTCGTAGCGGCGCTCGCGGGTGGCGTGCTGGAGTCGGAAAACCGTGTCCGGGTTAAAGAGGTGCGTGGGGCCTTCGCGGCGCCACTGGTATTCACCGCCAATTTCGAGCGGTCGGTGCGGCGGTTCGCCACCGTCCACCGGGTAGGCCGCCTCGTGGCGTGCCTGCACCTCGACAGCGATGATGTCCAGATCAATACCGGAGATCTTCGAGGCAGTGCCGGTGAAGAACTCATCAATGATCTCCTGCGAGAGTCCGACCGCTTCAAAGGTCTGGGCGCCCGTGTAGCTCGCGATGATCGAAATGCCCATCTTGGACATGATCTTCAGCACGCCCTTGCCAAGAGCCTGTAGGTAGTTCTGCACGGCCTGCTCCGGGGTGATGCCCTCGATGCGACCGGAGGCCACCATGTCCTCGACCGACTCCATGGCGAGGTAGGGGTTGACGGCACTCGCGCCATACCCGAGCAGCACCGCAACGTGGTGCACTTCGCGGACCTCACCGGTCTCGATCACGAGCCCCACGCGCAGGCGGCGCTGCGTGCGGATCAGATGATGGTGCACCGCGCCGGTCATCAGCAGCGAGGGAATTGGTGCCCAGTCGCGATTCGAATCGCGGTCCGAGAGCACGATGAACTTCGCGCCGTTATCGATGGCCTTATCGGCTTCCGCACAGAGTTTTTCGAGCCCCTCTCGCAGACCCTCCACGCCACGATTCACGCGGTACAGACCGCTGAGCGTGACCGTCTCATCAATACCGGGTCGGGTTTCCAGGTGCTGCAGTTTCGCGAGCTCATCGTTATCGAGCACCGGGAAATCAACAATGATTTGCCGCGCGTGATCGGGACTGATGTGCAGCAGGTTTTCCTGCGGCCCGATGGAGGTGACCAGGCTCGTTACGACTTCCTCGCGAATCGCGTCCAACGGCGGGTTCGTCACCTGCGCAAAATTCTGCGTGAAGTAGTCGAACATGAGCCGCGGCCGGTTAGCGAGTACCGCAATCGGCGTATCGCTACCCATTGCCCCCAGCGGCTCGGCACCGGTGCGAGCCATGGGCTCGAGCAGGATGCGCAGCTCCTCTTCCGTATAGCCAAACGAGCGTTGGCGGCGCACCACCGAAGAGCGGGTGTGGCTCACGTGTTCGCGCTCGGGGAGCTCTTCCAAACGGATGCGACCCTCATCAAGCCAGTCACCCCAGGGTTGCAGCTCGGCGAGGTCGTGCTTGATCTCTTCGTCTTCCACGATGCGACCGACCTCGGTGTCGACCACGAAGACACGGCCCGGACGCAGCCGACCCTTGCGGACAATGCGCTCAGGGGCTGCTTCGAAGACACCAACCTCAGAACCAACAATGACCAGTCCGTCATCGGTGACCACGAAGCGACCGGGGCGTAGGCCATTGCGGTCGAGAGTGGCGACGAGGCGGCGACCGTCACTGAACGCCATCGAGGCGGGGCCATCCCAAGGCTCCATGACGAGCGAGTGGTATTCGAAGAAGTCGCGCACCTCGGCAGGCATATCGTCGCTGCGTTCCCAGGCCGCGGGCACCATCATATGGACGGCATGCACGAGCGAGCGGCCGGAAAGCGTGAGCAACTCCAGGACCTCGTCGAAGCTCGCCGAGTCGCTATTGCCCTCGGTGATAATTGGCAGCAGGTCGCTGACCTCGCCGAGATAGTGACTTTCCAACTGCGACTCTCGGGCACGCATCCAATTTCGATTGCCGCGGACGGTATTGATCTCGCCGTTGTGCGCCATCATGCGCATGGGCTGGGCGAGCGACCAAGACGGGAAGGTGTTCGTCGAGTAGCGCGAGTGCACGATCGCGAGCTTCGAGGCGAAGCGAGGATCGGACAGGTCGGGGTAGAAGGGCTGCAGCTGCAGCGTGGTGACCATGCCCTTATACGTGATCGTGCGACTGCTGAGCGAGCAAAAGTATGCGCCGAGCTGGTGCTCTAGGCGCTTGCGTAGGCGGTAGGCCTGGCGGTCCAGGACGATGCCCTTGCGGGGATTGCCGCGATAATTCTGGCGTTCGGAACGGATGAACAGCTGCTCAATGACCGGCATCGCTTCGCGTGCGAGCGGCCCCAGCTGCTCGACGTCGACGGGGACTTTGCGCCAGCCAAGCACGCGCAGCTCTTCCTCCGCGCAGAGCGCTTCGATGCCCTCGCGCATTGCCGCCCGCTCGACGCTGTCGACGGGGAAGAACACATTGCCCACCGCATAGCGCTCTGCCGGTGGCAGTTCGAAGTCAACCACGGCGCGGAAGAATTCGTCCGGCACTTGGAGCAGGATGCCCGCGCCGTCACCGGTGCCCGCGTCGGACCCTACCGCACCGCGGTGTTCCATGTGCCGTAGTGCTTCCAGTGCGATCTCGACGACTTCGTGGCTCGGGTGGCCCTGCATGGTGGCAACCGAAGCAATACCGCAGGAATCGCGCTCGTTTGCAGGGTCATACATTCCGGCAGCAGCGGGAAGACTGTTGAAATGGTGCGCGAAAGCGTTCATTATTCCCCTAGTAGTTGTCATGAGCCCACGGTGGTGGACTTTTAGCGTAGAGGGTGAATTCCCATTTGAAAAGTCACATCTTTGTAGAGCTGTCCGCTAGGTGATAGTTCGGCAGGGTGTTTGAGTGCGAGTTTTTCCTGCTGTCCGGCACTTTTTTGTTGCCAGGGTGGCGTGCACGCGGCCTGTGGATTCGTAGATATTCACAGGTGAGCCGGTGGGATGAGCGCAAATCTGTGCGCGGTCCCAAACTGATGACGGGCTCCGGCGGGCAGCAAATCACGCACGGTGCGGTTCGCCGGAGCACCACCCATTAGCGAACACAGCAACACTCCTGAGAAAGGAGCCAACGATGACTGACTTCATTACCGTTACCGGCACGATCGGCACCGACCCAGACCATAAGGTGGTCGGCGATCAACTCAGCCGCACCACCTTCCGGCTTGCCTGTAGCGAACGGCGGCGCACAGCCGATGGCCAGGGTTGGGAGGACAGCCACACGAACTGGTACAGCGTGACCAGCTTCGGTCGCCTCGCTGCCAATGCGATTGCTTCAGTTGCGAAGGGGCAGCGAGTCATTGTGAGTGGCAAGCTGCGGATTCGCACCTACGCCCGCGAAGACGGGTCACAGGGCACGCAAGTCGAAATCATTGCCAACACCATTGGGCACGACCTGGCCTTCCAGATCTCCACCGCCGCAAAGTTCGGTTCTGGCGATCGCTCCAATGGTGGGGCGAATGGCACAGCGGAGGATCCCACGCCATCGAACGACTCCCTTGCAAGTGCGATGGGTGCCCCGTCATCGACGAGTGACGCGCCCTATCCGGGTGAGCAAGAAACTCGAAGCTACCTGCCAGAGGACGTGGAAGTTGATGGCGTCTCTGTTGACGAGGAGACCGGGGAGGTATTTGCGGCCACTCACTGATCCGTCCGCCGCTGCATTCCATTGCACGCCGCATAATTTGGAATGTGATCGTGCCAAGACACACTAAGTTTTCCCAACCGCCGGGTGCTCGGCCAAGCGAAGTCTCGCCAAAGCTGAGCACCCGGCGCAGACATCCAGCCTTGCGATCACTTCTTTCTCTTATGATTTGCAAGTTGTGTCTGCAAACGAAGGGAAGCCGGTGCGTCTGGTTCGAACACTCTCCGCCGTCGCCATGATCGCGGTTGCCGGAATGTCACTGACAGCCTGCTCCCTGTTCGACGGCGATTCGAGGCCCGGGCCCACCGATGGGGCAACCACCGCAGCAACTCCGACTCCGGAAGCAATTTTCGTGCCCGACGGTGGTGCCGAAGAGAATAAGGCCTACTTCGACAAGACCTTGCAGGATCTGCTCGATGCTAATCCGGAGGCGGGTTCGCATGAAATGGTCAATGCTCTCACCGAGGCCGGTTTTGACAAGTCGCAGATGGAAGTCACTCCCGATAAGACGGCCGTGGATTTGGACGCCGCCTTCGTCGTTGTTTCGGTAAAAATGCCCGACAATATGTGCCTCATTGGCCAGACCGGCACCCACGGATACGCATCGATGGTTGCGGAGCCGATGAAGAGTACCGATACCTGCCTCATCGGTAAGAACCAAGAGATCGACTGGTAAAGTCTGGGCAGGCCCGCGTTAGGGCCACATTGCTTTATCCACTCGCCCGGACTGGGCTCAAAGACTGGAAGTTATGGCTGAGTACATCTACCAAATGGTCCGTGCCCGAAAGAAGGTGGGCGACAAGCTCATCCTCGACGACGTGACGATGTCGTTCTTCCCCGGCGCCAAGATCGGTATGGTTGGCCCGAACGGTGCCGGTAAGTCGACCATCCTCAAAATCATGGCTGGACTCGACACCCCGTCTAACGGTGACGCAACCCTCACCCCGGGGTTCTCCGTGGGCATCCTGCTGCAGGAGCCGCCGCTGAACGAGGAAAAGACCGTTCGCGAGAACGTTGAAGAGGGTGTTGCTGAGATCAAGGGCAAGCTCGACCGCTTCAACGAGATCTCCGCCGCCATGGCCGATCCGGATGCCGACTTCGATGCGCTGATGGAAGAAATGGGCACCCTGCAGACCGCCATCGACGCGGCCGATGCTTGGGACCTCGACTCGCAGCTCGAACAGGCGATGGATGCACTGCGCTGCCCGCCCGCCGACGAGCCGGTCACGAACCTCTCCGGTGGTGAGCGTCGCCGCGTGGCGCTGTGCAAGCTGCTGCTCGAAAAGCCCGACCTGCTGCTCCTTGACGAGCCCACCAACCACCTTGACGCCGAGAGTGTGTTGTGGCTCGAGCAGCACCTGCAGAAGTACCCCGGCGCAGTCATTGCGATCACCCACGACCGGTACTTCCTCGACCACGTCGCACAGTGGATCGCTGAGGTCGACCGCGGTCGCCTCTACCCGTACGAAGGCAACTACTCTACCTACCTGGAGACCAAGGCACAGCGTCTCGAAGTGCAGGGTAAGAAGGATGCCAAGCTGCAGAAGCGACTCAAGGAAGAACTCGAGTGGGTTCGCTCGAACACCAAGGGTCGTCAGGCGAAGTCGAAGGCCCGTCTGGCCCGCTACGAGGAGATGGCTGCGGAAGCAGAGCGCACTCGGAAGCTTGACTTCGAAGAGATCCAGATCCCACCGGGGCCGCGCCTCGGCAGTATCGTGCTGGAGGCCAGCAACATCAAAAAGGGATTCGGGGACCGCGTCCTCTTCGACAACCTCTCCTTCTCGCTGCCGCGCAACGGCATCGTCGGCATCATTGGTCCGAACGGTGTGGGTAAATCCACCCTCTTCAAGACCATCGTGGGCATTGAGGAACTCGACGGCGGCGATCTGAAGATCGGTGAGACGGTCGAACTGTCCTACGTCGACCAGAGCCGCGCCGGTATCGACCCGGAGAAGAACGTCTGGGAAGTTGTCTCCGACGGTTTGGACTACATCCAGGTCGGCAAGGTGGAGATCCCCTCGCGCGCCTACGTTTCCTCCTTCGGGTTCAAGGGACCGGACCAGCAGAAGAAGTCGGGCGTACTCTCCGGTGGTGAGCGCAACCGTCTCAACCTCGCACTGACGCTGAAGCAGGGCGGCAACCTGCTGCTCCTTGACGAGCCGACTAACGACCTCGACGTTGAGACCCTTTCGAGCCTCGAGAACGCGCTGCTGGAATTCCCCGGTTGCGCCGTGGTGATTACCCACGACCGTTGGTTCCTCGACCGCGTGGCCACCCACATCCTCGCCTACGAGGGCACCGATGAGAACCCCTCGAACTGGTACTGGTACGAGGGTAACTTCGAAGGCTACGAGGCGAACAAGATTGAGCGTCTTGGGCCGGAAGCTGCGAAGCCTTCGCGAGTGACCTACCGAAAGCTCACGCGCGACTAATGCAGGTGGGCTGGGTCTCCGGGGAAAAAGATGGCGAGCGTCGTTACCACGTATCGATGCCGGTTCGTTGGCGCGATCTCGACGCCTATAACCACGTGAACAACGCCACGATGCTGACGCTGCTCGAAGAAGCACGCACGATTGCATTTTGGAAGGTTCACCCGGATGATCCCAGCCCCCAGCGGCCAATGGCCGTGGTGGACGCACAGGCGAATTCGGCGACGAATACGCTGATCTCACGGCAAGAGGCCGAATATAAAGTCCCGATTCCATACGGCCACGAGCCCCTCGATATCCAAATCTGGCTCAGCGAGATAGCTGCCGCCTCGGTCGAGGTCTCCTATGAGGTGTGGAATCCCGTGAACTCACCTAAACGGATCCTGCACACGCTCGCACGCACGACCATCGTCTTTGTTGACACCGCAACCGGTAGGCCCCGTCGCGTCAGTGAATCCGAACGCGCTGCCTGGCAACCATTCCTCGGCGCGCCCTCGCGGATGCGCGTCGATCGACAGCGGCGAGACTAGCCATGCCCGCCATGCTCACGCTTGCGAACCCGCAGGTTCGCGAGGATCTCGCCACCTTCCTCGGCAGAGCGGGCCGCATCGAAGACTCCGGTCTGCGCCTCCAGGAAGTACCCGGCGGGGTTGCCTGCTGGGTACCGGTATTGCGCCCGGCGGGGCTCCTCACCGATTCGCCACTCGTAGTCGGGGTTCGCGGCATCCCTGCGCGGATTGAAAGCACCGAGGCCGATGATTTCGTGGGCGACCGCGTCGATATCCTCGTGCCAATGCGGGGAATGCTCGATCGTCTCGCGCGCACACCGAACAGCGAGCAGGAGGCACTTCGTCTCGCGCTGCCCGTTGAACGACCTCACGAGTCGTGGACGGGTGTGACTCCGCCGCTGTCGGGGTGGCAGCCCACCGCGGAACTCTCGAGCGACATCCTCATCCACGTTGCCGAAGACGGCATCGCCGAAGTGGGGGAGCGGGCCGGAGGCGGGCTGGGACAACTCCTCGCCGAAGAAATTCGCACCAACACGTGGACTCGCGCGCTGCCGGAAATGGCGCGTAAGAAGGCCCCTTCCATAACTTCCCCGAGCGACCATGCCATTGCACCTACGCCTCTTCCACCCGCCGGGGCAGCATTCGCCGCGCATGCGCTCGGCTTCCTGAAATCCGGCGAGACCGGGCAACTTTCTGAAGCGCCAGGGTGGTGGCGCATCGCCTTCCCCGCAGGGCAAGTTCTGATTCGTCGACGATAGATCGCAAAAAAGGTGCGAACTTCT
Organism: Gulosibacter chungangensis; assembly: GCF_008831155.1. Taxonomy (GTDB): domain Bacteria; phylum Actinomycetota; class Actinomycetes; order Actinomycetales; family Microbacteriaceae; genus Gulosibacter; species Gulosibacter chungangensis. The sequence continues at coordinate 241,870 of NZ_WBKB01000005.1, forward strand.
CATGATGCGGACTACTATTCAATTCGGTGGCTGAACACAACGGCCCAGAAAGGAAATCCCTCCTGTGACTTCAATGCACTCGACTATTGAGAACCTGAAGCGTGAAATCTTTGCCCGCAACTCCGGAGAACCGGAATTCCAGCAGGCAGTCGCGGAAGTTCTCGACTCGCTGGCTCCCGTTCTTGAGCGCCACCCCGAGTACCTGGATCAGGACATCGTGCACCGCCTCGCGGAGCCCGAGCGTCAGATTATCTTCCGAGTGCCCTGGATCGACTCTGAGGGCAAGGTCAACATCAACCGCGGCTTCCGCGTGGAATACAACTCTGCGCTCGGCCCCTACAAGGGCGGTCTGCGGTTCCACCCGACGGTGAACCTCAGCATCGTGAAGTTCCTCGGCTTCGAGCAGATCTTCAAGAACGCCCTCACCGGTCTACCGATCGGTGGCGGTAAGGGTGGCTCGGACTTCGACCCCCGCGGTCGCTCGGACCGCGACATCATGACCTTCTGCCAATCCTTCATGACTGAGCTCTCGCGCCACATCGGTGAGTACACCGATGTTCCCGCCGGTGACATCGGTGTCGGCACCCGCGAAATCGGCTACCTCTTCGGGCAGTACAAGCGCATCCAGAACCGCTTCGAAGCCGGTGTCCTCACCGGTAAGGGCCTGTCCTGGGGTGGCTCGCTGGTTCGCCCGGAGGCAACCGGTTACGGCACCATCTTCTTTGCCCGCGAAATGTATGGCACGCGCAACGAGTCCTTCGAAGACAAGACCGTGTCGGTCTCAGGCTCGGGCAACGTCGCGATCTACGCCATCGAGAAGGCTCAGCAGCTCGGTGCGAAGGTCGTCACCGCATCCGACTCCTCGGGTGTCATCTACGACCCCGATGGAATCGACCTGGACCTCCTCAAGCAGGTCAAGCTCGAAGAGCGCGGTCGCATCCGCGAGTACGCCGACCGTCGCAGCAACCGCGTGGAATTCCACGAGAAGCTCGCCGACGTGTGGCAGATCCCCGTCGACGTTGCCCTACCCTGTGCCACCGAGAACGAACTCGACCTCGAGTCGGCTCAGGCGCTCATCAAGAACGGTGTGCAGGTTGTCGCCGAAGGTGCGAACATGCCCTGTACCGCGGATGCCGCAACGCTCCTGCGCGAGACCGACTCGGTACTCTTCGGCCCAGCAAAGGCCGTGAACTCCGGCGGTGTCGCCACCAGCGCCCTCGAAATGCAGCAGAACGCTTCGCGTGACTCCTGGTCCTTCGAATACACCGAAGCTCGTCTCGACGAGATCATGGTGTCGGTACACGAGCGCTGCCGTGCCACAGCAGCCGACTACGGTGCACCAAACGACTACGTGCTCGGCGCCAACATCGCCGGCTTCACGAAGGTCGTTGAAGCGATGATCGCCCAGGGCGTCGTCTAAGCCCCAAGGCAACCCCATACTCGGGCCCCGACATGTGCAGCAAACCTGCGCATGCCGGGGCCCGAGTCATTCATTGCTAAGCTGGTGACTCACGACAGGGGAGCGCCCACCGGCGCTGAGAGTGCGCGCAGCCGCAGACCCTCGAACCTGCCCGGTTAGCACCGGCGAAGGAAGTCGAGATTCTCTCCTTGTATCGCCCAAGCGATGCAAGCCCTCCATACCCTATGGAGGACAGATGAAACGTCGCATCACCATGACCGCAACGATCGCCGCGGCAGCGCTCACCATGACCGGCTGCTCGGCAGTGGATCAAGTCGACAGCACCGGCAGCACCGAAAGCGCCGGCGGCACGGTGACCATCCTGACCCACGATTCCTTCGTGATCACCGATGAGCAGATCGCCGCCTTTGAAGAACAGAGCGGGTACACGCTGCAAACCACCGCTCCCGGGGATGCGGGCGTGATCACCAACCAGCTGATTCTCTCCGGCGATGCCCCCACCGTCGACGGCGTCTACGGCATCGAAAACTACTCCACGCAAACCCTGCTCGACGCCGGCGTGCTCGCGAGCTACACCTCACCGAACCTGCCGGAATCCGCCACGGACCTCGCAATCGAGGGTACCTTCACCCCGATCGACCAGGGCCAGGTCTGCGTCAACATCGACCACGCCTGGTTCGAAGAAAACGGCGTGGCCGAACCGACCACGCTGGATGACCTCACGAAGCCCGAGTATGCATCCCTGCTGGTAACCATGAACCCCGCAACCTCCTCGCCGGGTCTGGCCTTCCTCGTCGCAACCGTGACCGAACAGGGCGATGACTGGCAGAGCTACTGGCAGTCACTGCTCGAGGGCGGCACCAAGGTTGTCTCCGGTTGGTCGGATGCTTATTTCGTTGACTTCTCGGGCGCCGAAGGCCAGGGCGACTACCCGCTCGTGCTGAGCTACTCATCCTCGCCTGCCGAGGCTGACGGCCAGACTGGCGTGCTCGAGGCAAGCTGCACCCCGCAGGTGGAGTACGCAGCCGTCGTGGAAGGCGCGGCCAACCCCGAAGGCGCGCAAGCGTTTATTGACTTCCTGCTGGGCGAAGACTTCCAGTCGGGTGTGGCCGAAAACATGTACATGTACCCGGTGGACTCGGAAATCGCGCTCCCCGAAACCTGGGCACAGCACGCGACGCTCGTCGAAAACCCGATTCAGCCGGACCTCGCGCAGGTCGCGCAGAACCGCGACACATGGATCGCTGACTGGACCGAGCTCTTCGAAAACCACAGCAACTAACCTCGCTGGCACAGCAGTTGCAGACCACCACGCGCGCGACCGGCGCGCTCGGAAAGATCGCTTGGACGGCGGCGGCCGCAGTGCCGCTCGCCTTCCTCGCGATCTTCTTTGTGTGGCCGGTCGGCGCGATTATTACGCGCGGCTTCGTTCAGGATGGCAGCCTCAGCCTCGCGATCTTCGGCGAGGTCCTCGGCGAGACGCGCACCTGGCGGATTGTCGCGCAAACCCTGTGGATGGCCGTTGCCGGAACGCTGGGCTCGGTGATCCTCGGTATCCCGGGCGCATACATCCTCTATCGCTGTCGGTTCCCGGGCCGGGGGATTCTGCGCGGCATCGCGACCGTGCCCTTCGTGCTGCCCACCGTGGTGGTGGGCGTCGCGTTCCGCGCGCTATTAGCCGACCGCGGCCCGCTGGGTTTCCTCGGCCTCGACGGCACCACCACCGCGGTCATCCTCGCGATGATCTTCTTCAACTACTCGATCGTGGTTCGTCAGGTCGGGACCCTCTGGGCGAGCCTCGACCCGCGCATGCCGGAAGCGGCCCGTTCTCTCGGCGCATCCCCGCTGCGAGCATTCCGCACCGTGACGCTGCCGCAGCTTGGCCCAGCTATCGCCTCGGCTGCGAGCCTGGTCTTTTTGTATTGCTCAACCGCGTTCGGCATCGTGATTACCCTCGGGCAGCCCGGCTACGGCACGCTCGAGACCGAAATCTATCTGCAAACTCGGGTGTTCCTGAACCTGCCGGGCGCCGCGGTGCTTTCAATCCTGCAGTTCATCATCGTGCTGATCGCAGTAGTGGTCTCCAATCGCGCTCGCCGCGGTACCGAAACCTCGCTCAAGCTCGGTGAGGCGAAGGATGCGCGGCTCGGCCGGGGCGATCTGTGGCCAGCCGTCGTGACTTTCGTGACCATTGCCACGCTGATCATCGCGCCGCTACTGGCACTGGTGCTGCGCTCCCTGCAGCGCGGCGGGGAGTGGAGCCTCGCGAACTACGCGCTGCTGACGACCAGTGGCTCGGGATTCTCGGGTGGTGCCACCGTCATCCAGGCGCTCGAGCACTCCCTCAAAATCGCGCTCGATGCGACCGTGATTGCGCTCGTAATTGCGGTGCCCCTCGCGCTGGTACTCTCGCGGCGCACCCGCAGTCGACGCTTTCAGCGCGCCCAACGGCTGATTGATGGCGCCGTGATGCTCCCGCTCGGGGTCTCCGCGGTGACGGTCGGATTCGGGTTCATCGTCTCGCTCCAAGCGACGGTGCCGCAATTAGCGATGTCAGGGCTGCTCGTGCCGCTCGCACAGGCCGTGGTGGCGCTGCCGCTCGTGGTGCGCTCGCTCGTGCCGGTACTTCGCGCAATTGACCCGCGGCTGCGGGAAGCCGCCGCGACCCTCGGGGCATCCCCCTCGCGCATCCTGCTCACAGTCGATGGACCGTTCCTTGCGCGCGGACTCGGCCTTGCCGCCGGGTTCGCCTTCGCGGTATCGCTCGGGGAGTTTGGCGCGACCAGCTTCCTCGCCCGACCCGACTATGTGACACTGCCGGTGCTCATTGTGCGGCTGCTTTCACGCCCCGGCGCGGATAATTATGGAATGGCGCTCGCCGCCGCAGTGCTCCTCGCCGCCGTCACGGCCCTCGTGATGACCGTGTGCGAGAAACTGCGCCCGCGTGGCGCCGGAGAGGTAACCGGATGGTAGACCCGAAACTGACTGCCCCAGCGCTCGAATTGCGTTCGGTGGGGATCGCGTTCGAAGACGAATACGAGTGGATTAAAGACGCCAACCTGCGCGTGGCAGACGGCGAAGTGGTGGCACTGTTGGGCCCCTCGGGTTCGGGAAAATCAACGCTGCTGCGTGGCATCGCCGGGCTCGAGTCGCAGACTGCGGGGGAGATCTGGATGCGCGGCCAGCTGATGAACGGTGTTCCCACGCACAAACGCAATTGCGGGATGGTCTTCCAAGACGGCCAGCTCTTCCCGCATCGAAACGTGCGCCGCAATGTCGCCTATGGACTTGAGGCGGCGGGTTGGTCGAAGTCGGCTATTGCCGAGCGGGTGGATGCGATGCTAGAGCTCGTGGGACTCGCGGGCTTCGGTGAGCGGGCGGTGCAAACCCTCTCGGGCGGGCAGGCGCAGCGGGTGGCGCTTGCCCGCTCGCTAGCCACGAAACCGCAGCTGCTGCTCTTGGATGAGCCGCTCTCGGCCCTCGACCGCGAGCTACGCGAACGCCTCGCGAAGGATCTGCGGCGCATCCTCACCCAGACTGGTTCGAGTGCGGTGCACGTAACCCACGATCTCGAGGAAGCGCGCACGATCGCCGACCGGACGGTGTTTATTGATCAGGGCCAGCTGCACGCGGAACCGTGACCTGCTCATAGTCATTCGGGCGCCCGATGAGATAGGCGGCGGGTAACGCGACCACGCAGGTGCCGATCAAGAACCACAGCGGTAGCACCCAGTCGCCGGTGGCGGCGTACACCATCGACACGATGAAGGGGCCGCCCGCGGCGAGCATGTATCCGAGGCCCTGCACAAAGCTGCTGAGCCGTGCGGCACCGAGGACTGTGGCGGCTTTCACTCCGACAAGCCCAAGCGACATCGAGAACAGCAACTGTCCCGCACCGATCAGGGTCACGGCCCAAAAACTCTGTAACCCGGGCACCAGCAGGATGAGCAAATAGCCGAGGACGAAACACGCTAGGCCGATGAACGCGGCCGGACGCACCCAGGTGCCGCGAGCCGCAATGAGCGGCGAAATGAAACCCACCGGGATGCCGACGAGCGCGAACCAACTTAGCTGCAGATTGGCTGTGGTCTGCGAGAGGCCATTGAATTCGACGAGGATCTGCGGGAGCCACGCAAATACCGAATAGGAATTCAGCGAGCACACCGAAAAGAGCATCATGATCGCCCAGGCAGTGCGGGAGCGGAATGGCGAAGCATCGCTCGGTTGGCTATTCGAATCGACCACCGTGATGGCGGCGGTTTCGGCGGGGGATGCGTAGCCGGCATTGCGGTCTGTGAACCACAGCGTGATCCACGGCACCATCGCGACCACAGCTAGGGCACCCCAGATCGCGAGCGAATAGCGCCAGCCTTGATCCATCGCGACCTGCGCGGCAAGTAGCGGCGGGGCAGATGCCGAGATCGCAATGATGACGATATACATCGACGTGACGATTCCGATCTTTTTCGGGAATCGCGCTTTGACAATCGGCGGCATCAGGATATTTCCCGTGCCGAGGGCAGCCAGCGCGAGTGCCGTCCCGAGGGTGATGCCCCACGCATCCATCGCCAGTGCACGGATCGCGAACCCGCACGTGGCGAGCGCCAGGCTCACGATGATGATGCCCTCGAGCGAGAACTTCCGCGTGAGCGGGCGGGCGATAAAACCGGCGGCGGCGAAACACAGCGGTGGGAGCATCCCAATCACACCCAGCGCGAGGCCAGGCAGCGGGAAGGACGCTTCTACGAATGAGACGATCGGGGAGAAGCTTGAAACCGGTGTGCGCAGGTTCAGCGCGAGCAGCGCAATGGCTATGAGACCGAGGATGCTGATCCCCAGCCGTGAACGACGAGACAAAGTACCTACGATTCTGGAACTTGCGATGTTGTAGCTAGGCCCGGCCGGGCGTGGGTTCGAAGGTGTTGACCATCGCAGTGGCGGCACGATCGAAATACGCGAGCATCTGCGTGCGCACAATCGGCGGGAATTCCATGGACTTCACGGCCGCGGTCATGTGCCGTAGCCAACGATCACGCGCATCCGGGTTCACGTGGAAGGGGACGTGGCGCATCCGTAACCGCGGGTGACCGCGCTGCTCCGAGTAGGTGCTCGGGCCGCCCCAGTACTGACCGAGGAAACGGCTCAACCGCCAGATTGCACCCTCGAGGTCGTCTTGGGGATACATCGGCCAGAGCACGGCATCGGTCTGGACATCGTCATAGAACCGTCGAACGAGTTCCTCAAACGTGTCCATGCCACCGACCTCGTCATACACGGTCAGCGCGGAGGAATCAGTCATGCCTCTACCTTAGGCCTCGCCTTCGTCGACACGGCGCTGCTCGTCGATCTTGCCGTCGATGCCGGTGGTCTGGCGGATGTCGATACCGTTTGGGCCATCAAAGACGATGGTGTTCATCGCCGGTAGGTCGATATGCTCGCGCTTGAGCGCATCCTGGATGCGCGCGCGCATTTCGCGCTCGACGCTCCAGCGGTCGCCCGGCGTGGTCTTCACCGCGAGACGCACAATGATCGCCTCCTTGGAGAGCGTCTGCAAGCCCCAAATGCTCGGCTCTTCAAGGAGCTTGAGCATCCAGTCTGGGTCCTCCGCGAGTTCCTTCGCTGCCTGCAGCATGGTGCGCTGGGCCTTATCTCGGTCGCTATCGAAGGGGATTGCCAGGTCGATGATGGCGCGGTTCCAACCCTGCGAGTTATTCCCCACGCGCTGGATTTCACCGTTTCGGACATACCAGAGCTGCCCGTACACATCGCGCACCTGGGTGACCCGGACGCCCACGGCTTCCACCACACCACTGGCATATTCCATGTCGACCTCGTCACCGACACCGATCTGGTCCTCAATCACCATAAAGAGGCCGTTGAGCACATCGCCGACGATCTTCTGCGCACCGAAACCGAGACCCGCACCGATCGCCGCCGAAAGCACCGTGAGCGACGACAGGAAGCTCGGGCTGATGATGCCAATGCTCCACATAAACGCGACGACCCAGATGATCACCTTGAGGATATTGGTCAGCACCTGGCCGATGGTGCGGGTGCGCTGCACGGTACGAACGGACGCGAGGGGGGACTTGAGCGCGAGCATCTGCGTGTCGGCAACGCCACGCTTCTTCTTGACACCCTCGACGATTTGGCCCACGGAGCGATTAATGATCCAGGCGAGGATGCGACTGACGAGCCAGGCGCCAATGAGCACGAGGGCGACCTGGAGGATGGGGAGAAAAGGACCGAGAAACTCGGCCACGGTATCGAAAAATTCCTGCATAGCGCCGTCGAGTGTATTGATACCGACCGAGTGGAAGCTGGTTCTTCCCCGTTTACTTGTGGGATGCTTAGCGTGGTTACAATGCCAACTTGTTGGGTCACCAATATTCCTTGTAACTGAGGCGCGAATCGGTGGCCGGACTCCCTACCCGCTGATTTTGAGGATGCATATGTCTCACTCGAACGCGCGAGATGGCGATTTCGTCGATATCCCGCCCCATGAAGTAGAAGCTCCAGACTCGCACGGCAAGTTTTCGCTCAATGAGGACTGGTGGGCCACGATCGTCGGTACGGCACTCGTACTGCTGTGCCTGGCAGGCGTAGTTCCGAACATCGGCGGGTGGTTCTAGTGGCACCACAATCGCAAACCGAATCCGCAGGCGCCACCACCAAACCGCAAGAAGGCGGCGCAGGGTGGTGGACGGTCGCTGGCCTGCTGCTCGTCGTCGCACTCGCGATCGTCGTGCAGGTTCTCACTTCGAATATGCCCGACTGGACGGCCGAGACCTGGTTCGGACCCCTCGCGAAATCGGTGGAGTTCCCCGTGTACGCCATCGCGATCGGCTTTGCCTTCAACGGCATCCTGTCCCTGGCGAAGGTGCGCGACAGGATGTCGGCAGGCTTTCGCACCGAGTTCTTTATCAAGATCGGCCTGGTGCTGCTTGGCACCACGGTAAACGTGAATGTCATTCTCGATCTCGGCCTGCCCGCGGTCATCCAAGCACTGCTGCTGATCACCGTGGTGTTCTTCTTCACGTGGTGGTTCGCGGGAATCGTCGGTCTTGCCCCGCACCTACGGGCACTGCTCGCTACGGCGCTTTCCATCTGTGGCGTCTCCGCGGCGGTTGCTGCCGCTGGCGCGGTGCACGCAAAGAAAGAGCAACTCGCCTATGTCGCGGGTCTGGTGATCGTGTTCGCCTTGCCAGCGATCTTCCTGTTGCCGTGGCTTGCGCAAGTAATGGGGCTCTCGCCAGTGGTCACCGGTGCCTGGATTGGCGGGAATATCGACACCACCGCCGCCGTGACGGCGGCCGGCGCGATGGCCAGCGAAGAGGTGTTGCAGTACGCCTCGGTGGTCAAAATGATCCAGAACGCGCTGATTGGTTTCGTCGCGGTGGCGCTTTCGATCTACTTCACCCTCAAAGTTGACCGTCCGGCGGATGCAGTCAGCAGCAAGGTTGTCGCGAAGGCCGGCTGGGGACAGGTCTGGCAGCGCTTTCCGAAGTTCGTGTTCGGCTTCCTCTTCGCCTCGGTCCTCGTCTCCACACTCGCGGCGATCTTCCCGGCAGCCTTGGCGGATGGCGCCTGGCTCGATAGCGGAGTGAATGCCGCGAAGTCGCTGCAAACCATGTTCTTCACAGTGGCGTTCGTGTCGATCGGGCTTGAGTTCCGATTCGGAGCGCTCAAGGAAGCCGGCTGGAAGCCGATCCTGGTGTTCTTTGCCGGGACCGTGATGAACCTCGTTGCGGGTCTACTGCTGTCCTGGCTGCTATTCGGCGTGCTCTTCGCCGGAAACTTCAGCTAATACGCTCACTGAGTAGCGCGTATCGAAGTGCCTGATAAGTAGGCGATTTCGATACGCGCTTCTTGTTCCCCTTCGATACGCTGCGCTACTCAGGGCCGCCCTTCGATACGCTGCGCTACTCAGGGAGCTAAAGAGGGGTTAGCTCTGGTCGGCGTCGCGCTGTTTGACGTAGAGCGCGCGAGCCGTGTCGTCGAGACCCTCGGCGATGAGCCGGCGCAGGGCATCCGGCGCATCCTGGTGCTGCTCGAGCCAGGCCGAGGCCGCATCCACAACCTCTTGCGAGACAATCGCGCGGGGGAAGAAGCCCTCGACGAGGTACTCCGCAATGTGGAAGCTGCGAGACTCCCAAATCGAGAGCAGACCGTCGAAGTACGGCGCAATGAAGGGCTTCAGCAGATCGGTGTCGTGGGTCTTCCAGAACCCTGCGAAGGTCGCGCGCACAATTTCATTCGCGGCGCCCGCGGTGGTCCACACCGAATCCCAGGCGGCCTGCTTGCCTGCGGCGGTGGGGATCGCGGCTCGGGCATGGGCTGCCGAGCGCTCGCCGTCGGAGGTGCGGTCCTCTTCGAGACGAGCGGCAATCTCCGCCTCACCGGCGCGGCCACCCGAGACGAGCGAGAACAACAGCTCCCAACCGAGGTCGGTGTCGATGTCAAGGCCCGGCAGTGTGCGAGTGCCCGTGAACAGGTCTGACACTGCCTGTAACTGCACATCGGTGCGCGCGAATTCCGCGAAGGTACGCACAAACGCGAACTGCGCATCCGACCCGTGTTCCGCCTCGGTCGCGAGGACGAGCAACTCATCAGCAACCACGTCGAGCACCTCGTCGCGATCCTCATCGCAGACATAGCGGTTCGCGGTGGTCGTGAGCTGGCCCAGCAGCTGTCGACGAGTGGTCGACTCGGTCTCGGGCGCAATGTGCTCGAGCAACAGTCGAACGAAATCGCGGGCGCGGAACTCTCCGTCACGGGTGGCATCCCAGATGCTGCCGAGCACGAGGCCGCGGGCCAGCGGGTCAGTGATGCGGCTCGCGTGACGCTTCGCGGTCTCGAGCGACTGTTCATCGAGGCGGATCTTCGCGTAGGCGAGGTCCTCGTCGTTGAGCAGAATGAGGTCTCCGCGCAGCTGGCCAACCAGTTCCGGTACCTCGGTGAATTCACCGTCCACGTCGAGCTCCACCTTGTGCACGCGCACCAGCTGCTCGGAATCATCCAGCGCGTAGATGCCGACCGCGAGACGGTGCGGGCGCAGGGTGGGGTAGTCCTGCGGGGCCGACTGGCTGATGCCGAAGGAGGTGAAACGACCCTCTGCATCCACCTCGAAGACGGGGCGGAGCGTGTTCACGCCCGCAGTCTGCAGCCACTTGGCCGACCAGTCCTGCAGATCGCGACCGGAGGCGGCCTCGAGTTCGCTGAGTAGATCGTTCAGCTCGGTGTTGCCCCAGGCGTGCTTCTTGAAGTACTCGCCGACGCCCTTGAAGAAGGCCTCGCGGCCCACCCAGAAGAACAGCTGCTTGAGCACCGAGCCGCCCTTGGCGTAGGTGATGCCGTCGAAGTTTACGAGCACATCGTCGAGGTCACGGATCTCGGCGACGATCGGGTGGGTCGAGGGCAACTGGTCCTGCCGGTATGCCCAGGTCTTTTCACTTGCGAGGAAGGTGACCCAGTTGTTCTGCCACTCGGTGGCCTCGGCGGTCGCGATCGTCGAGATGAACTCGGCGAAGGACTCGTTGAGCCACAGATCGTTCCACCAGCGCATGGTGACGAGGTCGCCGAACCACATGTGACCGAGCTCGTGCAGGATCGTCACCACGCGACGCTCGCGGACGGCATCCGGTACGCGTGAACGGAATACGTAGTTTTCGGTGAAGGTTACGCAGCCCGCGTTCTCCATTGCGCCCATGTTGTATTCGGGGACGAAGAGCTGATCGTACTTCTCGAAGGGATAGGGCACGCCGAAGTGCGATTCGAAATATTCGAAGCCCTGTTTGGTGGTCGTGAAGATGTTTTCTGGGTCCATGTATTGCGCGAGCGAGGAACGCACAAACACGCCGAGGGGTATGGTCCGGCCATCGATCGAGGTGAGCTCGTCGCGGTATTCCACGTACGGCCCGGCAACAAGAGCGGTGATGTAGGTGGAGATCCGCGGGGTCGCAGGGAAGGCCCAGGTGGCAGACGTCTCGTCAACCGGTTGCGGCTCGGGAGTGGGCTGGTTCGAAACGACCTGCCAGTGCTTCGGTGCGGTGACTGTGAACGCGAAGGTCGCCTTCAGATCCGGCTGTTCGAAGCACGGGTACATGCGGCGGGCGTCGGGCACCTCAAACTGCGAGTAGAGGTACACCTCGCCATCGGCTGGGTCCACAAAACGGTGCAGACCCTCTCCGGTGTTCATGAAGAACATATTGGCGTCGATCACGAGGGTGTTTGTGGCTTCGAGACCGGGCAGGTGGATGCGCGAGTCGGCATAGACCTCAGCCGGGTCGAGCTCGCGGCCGTTGAGGGTGACCGCGTGAACCTCGCTCGCAATGGCGTCAATAAACGTGCTCGCACCTGCAGTGGCGGAGAACGTAACCGTTGTGATGCAGCGGAAGATCTCTTCGGACACCGTCAGATCGAGCTTGATGTCGTAGTGGTCGACCGCAATAAGGCCGCTGCGCTCCTGTGCTTCGGCGCGGGTCAGATTCTCTCCCGGCATGCTGCTCCTGTCTTGAATCAAAGCCGCGCAGAATGTGCGGCAACTCTCGCGAGCATAGTGCGCAAGGACCCTAGATCTCCAAGCGACATGGGGTTTGTGGAACGCGGCCGCGAGCCGTCGCAACGCTGCCAGCAGTTCACGCGGGGGCGTATTCTGGCTGATCGGAGAGAACGCGCGTGCGCACCAGCGGCACAGCGCGCATCCGAAGGGGGGAGTGTGGCGTGGTCAATTCGCTTCGCCGGGTGTGGACACTTGTCTATCCAATTCGCATTCGAGTGCTGTTCGGGATGCTCACCGCGATGGCGGCGACGCTCACGGCGCTCGCCATGCCGCAGGTGCTGTCCTGGCTCGTGAACGACGTGATCGCCGGCGGAGCTGCGATGACCGTGGTGCTATTGGCTGGTGTGATCGTGGCCGCCCTGGGCCTACTCGAAGCGGCCTTCCTCTACCTTCGCCGCACTTTCACGATCGAACCGGCGGCCGGCGTCGAATATGGCATGCGCATCCGCCTGTTCTCCCACCTGCAGCGGCTGCCACTGGCCTTCCACGACGCATGGGAATCCGGCCAGTTGCTATCGCGCACGATGACTGACCTCAATTTCCTGCGCCGCTGGCTCGGCTTCGGCCTGATCATGCTCTTCACGGACGTCGTGACGATTGTCGCGGGCATCGTGCTGATGTGGGGATCCGCGGGGATTCTGTCGTTGATTTATTTCTGTGGGGCATTGCCGTTGGTGGTGATGGTGTGGCAGTTCTCCTTACGCTTCCAACGGATTTCGCGCTTGAGCCAAGATCAGGCTGGCGACCTCGCCACGAATGTTGAGCAATCGGTCCACGGCATCCGCGTCATCAAAGCTTTCGGCCGTGCCGATGACGCCCTCGAACAGTATTCGGAACTCGCCGACACCGTGCGCAACACCGAAGTCCGCAAGGGCAGGCTGAGCGCCACCTTCGATTCGCTGCTGCTGCTCCTTCCCGAACTTGCACTCGGTGTGGCCCTGTTGGTGGGACTCTTCCATGTCGCGGACGGTCAAATCACCGTCGGCGGGCTCTCCGCATTTTTCGCGACGGCGATGATTCTCACCGGCCCCGTCACGATGCTCGGACAACAACTTGGCAATGCGGCCGCGGCCATCGCCGTGCTCAACCGCCACGACGAAGTCGCCAACGAAAAGCCCACGATCGTCGAGCCCGAGCACCCCGCGCCGTTTATCGCGGCGGATGCTAAGGGAGACCTGTCGTTTCGCGGGGTGGCCTTCCGCTATCAGGATGCGCCCGAGGGCAGCGAGACGCTTCGCGATATCACTCTCGATGTGCGCCGGGGTGAGACCCTCGCGATCGTCGGCGTGACTGGCTCAGGGAAGTCAACGCTGCTGCAACTTGTGCCGCGCCTGTATGACGCCACCGCGGGGACGGTGCTCGTCGACGGGCAGGACGTGCGAGCGCTACCGCTTGCTCAACTTCGTGCGGCAACCGCCATGGCGTTTGAGGATGCCACGCTCTTTTCCGGTTCGGTGCGAGAAAACGTGCTCCTCGGTGCCGACCCCGAACTCAGCGACACCGAGGCCGAGGCACTGCTCGATCTCGCGCTGCGCACCGCCGATGCTGGGTTCACCTACGACCTCCCCGAGGGGCTTGACACCAGAATCGGCGAGCAGGGGCTTTCACTCTCCGGCGGGCAACGACAGCGCATTGCGCTCGCCCGCGCAATTGCCGTCCGACCGAAAATTCTGCTGTTGGACGATCCGCTCTCGGCACTGGATACCGCCACCGAGGAACGGGTGACCGAGCGTCTGCGTGAAGTGCTTCGCGGCACCACCACCCTGGTGGTGGCACACCGCACCTCCACCGTGGCGCTCGCGGACCGCGTCGCGCTCCTCGACGACGGCCGAATCGTGGCGGTGGGCACGCACGCCAGCCTGATGCAATCCGACCCTCGCTACCGCTTCGTCATGGCGGATCTCCAGAGCGAACGGCTCGATGTGGAACGCCTTGCGGATCAAACCGGTGCGATCGAAATCACCGGCATTTCAGCAGCCGACCCCGGCGAGGAATCGACGAATCACGGGAAGCGTGACCTGCGAGGAGGCGCGAGCAATGACCTTTAGTCGCCCCGGTGGGCCGCCACCGATGAATAGCCAGGGACAGCCCAGCCAGGGTCAGCACCGCCGGGGTCAGCTCGATGGTGTGGAGGACACCGGCCTTGCGGCCGATCAGCTTAGTGATCAAGAACGCCGCAAACGATCCTTCGGGCTGCTTGCCGAGATTATGCGACCGGTGAAGTGGCAGTTCTCGAGTGCCGCCGTTTTCATCGTGATTCAACAGCTCGCGACGGTCGTGGGCCCGGCGCTGATCGCCTGGGCGATCGACACCGCGCTTCCCGACCTCATCGACGGGGATGCATCCCTCGCGATTCTCGCAGGCATCGCCTACCTCGCCACGGCAGTGCTCCGAGCTATCACCACCTATCTTGGAACTTGGCTCACCACCCTCGCGGGACAAAAAGTGCTGTACGGACTGCGGCGAAGGATCTTCAGTCACACGCAGCGGTTAAGTCTGGGTTTCCACGAGCGATACACCTCTGGCCGGGTGATCTCCCGTCAGACCAATGACACCGAATCCCTGCGGGAACTGTTGCAGACCGGGCTCGACGTCATCGTCGGCGCACCGCTGCTGATGGTGTTCACCGCAATCGCCATCCTGTCGATGGACTGGGTAACCGGCTTGCTGATGCTGTTGATGCTCATCCCCGGGGTATTTCTCACCCGCTGGTTCCAACGAAAGTCTGCAGAGGCCTACCGGGATATTCGCACCCACTCGGCTCGGCTCACGGTCGACTTTGTGGAGACCATGGGAGGGATCCGTGCGGTGCAGGGTTTCCGGCGCGAAACCGAAAACGACGAGCGGTTTGCGGCGGTGGGCCTTGACTATAAGAATGCGGCGCTGCGCTCGATTCGCATCTTCGGTATCTACCAGCCCTCCTTGAAAGTTCTCGGCAACCTGATTGTCGCCATTGTGCTCGTCGTCGGTGGTTGGCGGGTGCTGTCGGGACAGTTAGATGTTGGTGTGCTGCTCGCGCTAGTGTTGTACACGCGTCGCTTCTTCCAGCCCATCGATATGATCGCGAGTTTCTACAACTCGCTGCAGTCGGCGGTGGCCGCACTTGAGAAGATTGCTTCGCTGCTGGCCGAGGAACCCACGATTCGTGAGCCCGCGCATCCGGTTGCCTTACCAGCGGAATCGGAACTCGGTGGTGTGGGCGGGACCCTGGAATTCCACGGGGCGAGCTTCAAATATTCCGCGACCGGGCCGACCGTGCTGCACCCGCTTGAGCTGCGCATCCCGGGCGGGCAGACCATCGCACTGGTGGGGCAGACCGGCGCGGGCAAATCCACCGTCGCCAAGCTCGTCGCGAGGTTCTATGACGTCACTGACGGGCAGATCACCCTCGACGGTGTTGACCTGCGCTCGCTGACAAGTCAGTCGCTGCGGGACGCGGTGGTGATGGTGACGCAAGAGTCGTACCTGTTCTCCGGCACGATTGCCGAAAATATCGCCATTGGTCGCCCCAACGCGACGCGGGAAGAAATCGAGGCGGCCGCTCGCACCATCGGTGCGGATGCGTTCATCCGCAGGCTGCCGCAGGGGTACGACACCGATGTGCAGACCCGCGGCGGTCGGCTTTCGGCGGGGCAACGCCAACTGGTGTCCTTTGCGCGCGCCTTTCTTGCCGACCCGCGGGTGCTCATCCTGGATGAAGCGACCAGTTCGCTTGACCAGCCCAGCGAACGCGCGGTGCAGGACGGGCTCACCACCCTCCTCGGTGACCGGACCGCGCTGATCATCGCGCACCGACTGGCCACCGTGATGGTCGCTGACCGGGTGCTCGTGATGCACGACGGCCGAGTGGTGGAGGACGGTACTCCTGCGGAATTGATCGCGGCCGGTGGACGCTTCGCGCAGCTGCACCGTGCTTGGCGGGAGTCGATTTAAACGCGCTAGCCTGGTGTTCATGGCTGAAAACACCGTGACTAAGGTCGATTTCTGGTTTGATCCCGCCTGCCCCTGGGCTTGGATGACTTCCCGCTGGGTTGATGAGGTGGCTACACTTCGCGACAATGTCGAGGTCGAATGGCACATCATGTCGCTCGCAATCCTTAACGAAAACCGCGAGATGGATGACGCTCACCGCGCATCCCACCAGCGTTCGCTGCGTGCCTGCAAAGTTGCCGCCGGTGTTATCGCGGAACTCGGCAATGACAAAGTAAAAGCCTTTTACGACGAGATCGGCACTCGCAACCACCCGGAAAAGCGGGCCAAGGAAGAAGGCGTGCTGGAGGAAGCCATGGCGGCTGCCGGAATTGACGAGTCCTATCTGACTCGTGCGGATGCTGGTGAGTTTGACGCGCAGTTGCGTGAGTCACACGATGACGGCATCGGACGTGTCGGCCAGGATGTTGGTACCCCGATTATTGCGGTCAACGGTGTCGCGTTCTTCGGCCCGGTTATTTCTCCCGCACCCAAGGGTGACATGGCGTTGCAGCTCTTCGACGGCGTCGTCGCGGCGGCCGGTTACGATGGCTTTTTCGAGCTAAAGCGCAGTCGCACGCGCGGACCGGAGTTCAACTAATGCGCATCCACATCGCCACTGACCACGCAGGTCTGGAATTCTCGCAGCAGCTGCAGGAGCACCTCGCCGCTGCCGGCCACGAGGTCATTGACCACGGCCCTCAGGAATACGACCCGGTTGACGACTACCCCTCGTTCTGCATTAACGCGGCGCAGGCCGTAGCGAATGACTGGGCTGCTGGCACCGAGTCGCTCGGGGTTGTCTTCGGCGGCTCCGGTAACGGCGAGCAAATTGCCGCCAACAAGGTGGCGGGTGTCCGTGCCGCGCTGGTGTGGAATGACGCCACCGCAACGCTCGCGCGCGAACACAACAATGCCAATGTGATTTCCATCGGTGCCCGGCAGCACGATGTGACCGAAGCTATTCGCTTCATTGACCTGTTCATTGCCGAACCGTTCCCCGGTGATGAACGCCACGTCCGCCGCATTTCCCAGCTGGCCGAGTACGAGCGCACCGAGAAGATTGCCGGTAAGGATGTGCTGGCCGCTTCGGGTGCGCAGGTGCCCGTGCAGCTGGCGACCGCGGTGAGCTCCGAGGACAAGTAGGGATGCCTGAAGGGCATTCCGTACACCGCATCGCCCGTCAATTCCAAACGAATTTCGTTGGCCAGATCTGCGAGGCTTCCAGTCCGCAGGGACGGTTCTCGGACGGTGCCGCGGTGCTGACCGGACGGGTGATGGATGAGTGCTTTGCCGTCGGCAAGCACATGTTCGCGCGTTTTGAAGGTGACTTTTGGTTGCGGGTGCATCTCGGCATTTACGGTGCCTGGGACTTTACCGGACAGGTGCACTCCACCCTTGGACAGACGGGGGAATACTCCCGTCCCACGGTCGAGGACTCTCGCGGTGAAAACTCGCTCACCTCTATCGGTGCACCGCGGCTGGCGCGTGTGCGGATGGCGGAACAGGAGTCCGAAAGCGATGTCGCCGACCAGTGGCCTCCCGAACCTGTCGGCGCCGTGCGCTTGCGGCTGTTGACTGCGACCACCTGCGGTGACCTGCGCGGGCCGACTGCCTGCGAAGTGCTGGAACAGTCGGGGGTGAATAAGGTCCTTGACCGCTTGGGTCCCGACCCGTTGATCGTCGACTATGACGATGGCGAGCGCGCATTCATCGAGAAGGTTCAGCGGCGGGCGACACCGATTGGCCAACTGCTGATGGATCAGTCGGTGGTGGCCGGAATCGGCAATATTTACCGGGCGGAAATGCTCTATCGGGCGGGCCTCGACCCGTATACGCCGGGCAAATTGGTCACCACGGATACGCTGCGCGAAATGTGGGCGGACTGGTGGAAGCTCCTGCGCATCGGCGTTGAAGTCGGCCAGATGATGACGATCGACGGCCTCGAAGGTGAAGCCTACGAGCGCGCCCTGCGGCATCGAGAGGACCGCCACTGGGTGTACGGTCGCGCAGGTGAGCCGTGTCGCACCTGCGGGACGCCCATCATGCTCGCGGAAATGCAGAACCGCAAACTTTACTGGTGCCCCAGCTGCCAGAAGTAGTGCACTACCGCAACTGCGAGATTGAGGTCACCACCGCCTTCGCGTTCTTGATTCGTGATTCGTAGGTCGCCGCGACAAAGATCAGCAGCGCACCGGCCGCCCCGAGCCAGATCCACCAGGGCACCGAGAGCTCGGGCAGCATCCACCGAATAGCTACGATCAGGTGTGCGACGGCGGCGATTGTGCCGAGGACCAGTGGCGCCTGCAGCTTGCCGAGCGCTCCCACGAGCACCGCGGTGAGAACGAGCAGCGTGTAGATCCCGATTCGTGCCGCGGTCGGGTCATTGGCTTCGTAGAACCACAGCGGGAGCAGCATGATGACCAAGCCCGGGCCGAGGGCGGGGAAGCTGCGTAGGGCGGGGCGCGAGCGCATCCAGAGCGCCCCGACCGCGGTGAGAGCGAGCCCGAAGGCGAGGAAATACACGTCGCCCGGAGTATCGGATTCTTTGACGATCGCGGCGATGAACGTCACAACCGCGGCAATGCCGCTACCGACCGCAAACAGTTGCAGCGGGAAATGCAGCTCCGGTCGTTTCGTCTCGGTGAACCAAAATCCAGCGATTGCTCCGACACTGAGACAGAGCATCACGATCATGATGACCGCGAAGGTATTTCCAGTGATCACCGAGGCCGCGGCCACCGCAACCCCTGCGAACCACAGCGGGGCTGCCAGCGCATAGGCTCCGGCCTCGAACTTGCTCATAGTGCGGGCTTGTTTGCCACTGAGCGCACCAATGATTGCCATGCACAGCAGGAGCGCGCAACCGGGTGCCGCGACAAACAGCACGGAAGCGTTTGGCGAATCTGGCCACAGCAGGATTGCCGAGGACACCAGCGCAAGCGCCATGCCAGCCCCGCGCAGGAATCCCGCCAGCGTGTGGCGGATTGCAAAACCGTAGATCACCAGTGAGATACCCACGATGAGCCAGGTGAACGGCCACACTCGAATCCTTGCATCCGTCACCGCCAGCGCTGTCGCCACGGGCAGGAGCGCACTTACTCCGGCTGCTGCCAATGCCGACACTTCGAGACGGTTGCGCTGGAGTGCCACGGCGAGGGCGGCGGCGACTGCGATCACGGCCGCGACCGTGGGCATCCACCAGGACCACGCCACTGGGACGGTGATCAGCCCTGCCCATGCGGTCACCGGCACCACCACCATGGACAACACACGGTAGGCGGTTCGGTGCCGTTCGCTCGTGGGATGCGTGGGCATTGATTGTGCGCTTCGTCGGCTGCTCATGAACAGCAGCAACGCCAAGGCGAGCCCGGCGAGCGTCGTGCCGGTGGATAGTGCGGGGTACGCGAGATGCTGATCAAGAGTGGCCGCGTAGAGTGCGCTGATCGCGGCAACGAGGACTGCGCCGGCAGCGAGCGCCCGCAGAATGAATGCGATGAGGGGTGCCCATTCGGATGCATCCGCGGCTGTGGGTTTCGGCGTCAAGACGAGGGCGATGGCGATTGCCCAGGCCGCAAGCGCGATCTCGATCGACAGCGGGGGCAGCATGAGTGCTGCGAAGCCGCTCATTGCGAGCGTGGCGATGCTGAGCAATGTGAGTATCTGCGTGGGGGTGAACGCAGGGACCCCGCCTTGTGCTGGTGTCGCTGCGGACGAGGACACTCCGCGCGAGACCAGTGCGAGTCCGAGCCAGATGGCAACGCCAATGCCCGCGGCAAGCGCATACCCGGTGGCCGTGGGGGCGAGGGGGCCTGCATCCGCAAGGGTCTCGAGGAGGTCGCTCACTGCTGTGATGAGCGACATCGCCCCAAGCGGTGCCAGCAGCGTCACTAGCAGTAGGCGTGCGGTTGCCAGGGCCGGGTTGCCTTGCCAGAACGCGCAGAGTGTGGCTATTGCCAGCGCGAGCACCGCGACGATTGTGCTTACCGGCCACGTGAGGCCATCGAATACTTGCTCTCGGCTGCCGAGTAGGGAAGCGAGGGGGATCGCGGTGCCGAGTGCGAGCATCCCACCGAGCGGCCAATGGCCGTGATCGATCCGTGCCGCTGACCCCGAAACACCGAAGACGAGTGCGCTCACCAAGAGCGAGAGTGCGATGGGTGCGGTGACGAGCACCGGCCACGGAGCTTCGACAAGACGCTGCACGAGGACCGGGCCGAAAAGCGCGAGGAAACCGGCGGCGATCCAGGGGAAGGTACCCCGGAATTTGCCGCGGTGTGGTGCTCCTGCTGAACGCACCGTTACGGTGAGGGGCACCGCAATAGCCAATGCGAGGGCGAGGACTGCCCAATACGTGAGCCGCTCATTGGAGAGTAACTCGAAGCCAAGCAGATTCATCATGGCAAGGAATGCGGCCACAACCGCGATGCAGTCCGTAGCGCGAGTCCACACACCCGGTACGGATCGCTGCCGCAAGAGAGTCAGGAGCGCGGTGGCCAATAGTGCGCCGGTCACCAGTGCCCAGACGAACAAGACCTCGTAGATCGCCGCTCCGGTGATCCGAGCGAGCAATTGCACAAAGGGGCTCATCACGATGTAGCCGAGGGGCATGGCAGCGGTCAGTGCCACCGAGTGCGTAATGAGATCACAGTTCTCAAACCGAGTCGATCGGACACTTACCAAGAGCAGTGCCCCGAGTGCGATCAAAGCGATGACCATGCTGAGAATGAGGGGCCAGACGTCCCCGCTGAGCGGCCCACCTGGATCAGCCAGGGCGAGGGGAATTTGCTGCGCCGCGGTGATGAAAAGCAAGCTGGAAGCCGTCCAGGCCAGCACCCGACGATCGGTCACGTCGAGCTTCCTGGCACTGACCGCAATCAGCAGCATCACGATGGGGAGAGCGGGTGCAAAGAGGACGGACGCATAGGGGAAGTCGATCGGTGCCCAGGCTACTGCGGTGGTGAGCGCGGCAAACAGCGCGGCCGCGAGCGTCATGAGGACGGGGCCGCGCGCACCGAGCAACAACCGGATCGCGAGGAAACCCAGGCCGATCGCCGCAAAGGCAAACATCACCAGTGGGCGGTGCAGGAAAGTGACTAGGGCAAGGCCTACTGCGGCGGTGGTGTATGCGGTCAAGATGACGGTTCGCAAAGGCGAAGGATTGTGGCGACAGAATGCGCCGATCGCGACCATGGTAGCGACCAGCAGCAGCCCGAGCACCACGAGTGATGCCCACAGCGGCAGGGCAATGGCCGTGACCGTGAGGCCGACCGCAATCACAATTGCGGCTGACATGAGCCTTCGCCCGGCGATGCTCGTCGCCTCTGGGAGCGTGCGGTAGACAAGGAATGCCACGGCGGCGGCGACAATAAGCGCGATGCCGGTACCGAAGACGGACCACTCGATGCTGTATTCCCAGAGGGTGGTTGACGTCGCGCGGTGCAGCGGAAGTTGCAAGATTGCCGCGCCGAGCCATAACGTCGGTGGCCCAATGATGACGGCGGTGGTGATGACGCCGCTGAGCCACCGCGTGCGATCGGCGCGGTTAGTGCGAAGATATCCGAAGTCCCAATACACCGCCGCCAGCGCAATTACGGGAAGTGCCTTCCAGACTTCGCCAAAGTAGACGGAGTTGGTGGCGGGGGCAAGAATTTCCATGGCCGCCACCAAGATCGCGGTGGCCCACAGCAAGGTTGTCAGGATCGTTGCCGAGATCCGCTGCCATTGGATGGGGGCCAGGGAATCGTGGTTGCGCAGTTGCTTCAAAAGCCACAGCAGGGCGGCGATGCCGATTCCGGCGGTCACGATGGCCACGATCGGCTCTTCAAGCGGGTGCGGAGCCGCAGTGAGTAACGCGTTCGAGCTGCCTGCATCATTGCCGGCGAAGGTTCGTCCCAGTGCTTGGAAGACCAGCGCCAGTGCACCAAGCTGGCCAATACCGAAAACGATGCCGACTTCCAGCGCATCGGGTCGGTCCGCTCGCTTGTGCAGGATGGGTGCCAATACCGAGGCGATTGCGAGGCCAGCGAGGGCGATCAACGTGGACGAGTGCTCGGTAAATACCCAGTCGAAAATCCACCGCAGCATCGCCACGATGCCGGGCCCGATGGTGAAGGTGCTCGCGATTCTTGGCGCCCGAAGGCTCGCGAGCTTGCCCCAACCGAGCAGGATGCCGGTCATCAGCAGAAGCCCAACACCCCAGAAAAGGTTGCCCTGGATTTGCTCGAGACCGAAGAGATTGAGAGAGCGGATGGCCCACAGGTCGAGGATTAGCAGGACCACGCCCAGGATGGCGATTCCCTCGGCAGTGGTAGTGAGTCGCCTGTGCTTCAGCCAGCTCGCGAGCGCAATGACCGCAGCGGTGACACCGGCGGTGATGAGCGATTTGACGACGAGATCGAAGAGCACGAACGCGACGGTGAGGAACACAATGGCCGCAATGCTGACGAAAGAGACGCCGAGGACGAGCAGCGTCAGCTGAATTCCGGAGCGCCGCGGTTTTGCGGGGGCCGTCGGTGCGGCAGTCGCGGGTACCTGAGATTGGGTTGCGTGGGCCGGGGCAGCTGGATGCGGGGCTATTTGAGGCTGTGCAAGTTCCTGGTGGGTAGCTTGCTGTGCCTGGACCGGCGTCGCTACGTACTGCGGCTGTGCTTCAGCCCAGGCCGACACGGGAGCCGATGTTGGTTCCGCCTGTGGCACCCGGTGATCTGCTGGTGCTGGCGGGGCCGGTTCCTCAGCGGCCGCGGGCGGTACCGGGGGAGCGGACGGCGTTTGTGCGTATTCCGTGACCTCATGCCTCGGCGACTCGTGCCATGCCTTGGCGACGAGATTGCCTCGGGCGACCAGCGCATCCGCCGCGATCGTAGATTGGGTGAAAACTTCGGCAAGCCGCGAGTCTTGCAGGTTCAGACCGCATGAGGGGCAGGCCTGCGCCCGGTGGGTCTGCGCGAAACACATCGGGCACTTGTCAGTTGACCGAAGGTCATCGAGCCCGGTCGGGAACCCGGGTACCCGAGCTGATTTAGCGGAGTGATCTTGCGAATTCACGGCGCCCTCTCTTCCGAAACGTCGCGGCCAACGACTTGTTCTAGGAAGATAAGCAGAAATCGCATCCGGGCCGGAGAGTTATGCACAGATTTGCATCCGGGGGATCACAAGGTTGAGCCGAATGGAATAGACGGAACCGTTTTTTAGGCTCCTGTACGCACGAACGGAAAACGTCCGCTACACTTGCTAAGTCCGCTTCGTGCGACACCTTTTCGGGGCTGTAGCTTAATGGTAAAGCCTCTGTCTTCCAAACAGATGACGCGAGTTCGATTCTCGTCAGCCCCTCGGAATATTGGCCCGACTTCTGCAACACAATGCGGAAGTCGGGCCAATTGCGTTGGTGCGCTTGCTGGTGAGGAACAACGTTGTTCCCCGCGTAACATCGCCGTTGCCGTGTTGGTGGGTGGCTGTATATGAGAGATGATGAACCTGCGTATGCGTCGTTGCTGCGTGCGAATCTGACTCGATATTTGAGGAGACCCCGTTGACCGTTCTTATCGCTGGCTATGCACGGACCCCGTTCACAAAATTCACCGGACAACTGTCGGCTCAGCCTGCGACGGTACTCGGTGCGCACGCAGTGAAAGCGGCTCTGAAGAACGCAGGGGTGGCACCGGAGCAGGTTGAGCGGGTCGTGGTGGGGCAGGTGCTGCAGGCGGGTGCCGGTCAGAACCCCGCGCGTCAAACAGCTATCGGAGCTGGGATACCAATGCAGGTTCCGGCTGTCACGGTGAACGCGGTATGTCTCTCCGGAGCAGAAGCCGTGGCAGATGCCACACGCCTGATTAACAGTGGCGAGGCTGAGATCGCGGTTGCGGTGGGGCAGGAGTCGATGTCGCTCGCGCCGCACGTGGTGCAAATGCGTGCCGGTACGAAGTACGGTCCGGTCACAATGCTCGACACCGCAGACCACGATGGTTTGACGGACGCATTTGACGGTGTCGCTATGGGTAAGCTCACCGAAGAAGGCAATCCGGCCCGCTCGCTCACTCGTGAGCAGCAGGACGAAGTTGCCGCTGCATCCCACCAGCGAGCCGCCCAATCGACCGCATTCTTTGCGGAAGAAATTGCGCCATTTACGGTGACCTCCCGCCGGGGCGACACGGTGGTGGATGCGGATGACGGCATTCGCGCGGACACCACGGTTGAATCGCTCGGCAAATTGCGACCGGCCTTCGAGAAAGACGGCACGATTACCGCGGGGAACGCCTCGCAGATCACGGACGGCGCTGCAGCCTTGGTCCTCGTGAGTGAGAAAGCTGCTGCCGAGCTCGGACTGAAGCCCCTCGCAAAGGTTGAAGCGCACGCGCTGGTCGCGGGGCCTGACACGAGCCTTCACAATCAGCCGGCAAACGCCATCGAAGCGGCGCTTGCCAAGATCGGCGCGACTGCGGCGGAACTGGTGGTGGCTGAGATCAATGAGGCTTTCGCCGCGGTCGCCGTGGCGTCAACCGATCAGCTCGGTATTGACCCGAGCATTGTGAACCCGCACGGTGGCGCGATTGCGCTAGGGCACCCGATCGGCGCTTCGGGTGCCCGCCTGGTGGGCACGCTCGCACGGCAGCTCGTGGAGCGCGGTGCCGGCGCACTCGGTGCCGCGGCACTGTGCGGTGGCGGCGGGCAGGGGAGCGCGATTATCTTGCGAGCTCTCTAGTAATTTTCAATAGCGTGGCCTCCCTGGGAATTCACTCCGGGGAGGCCGCGCTTTTCTGTGCCCGAGGCGATGAATAAACCCTGGTCACAACCCAAAGCAGGGTCAAGGGTGACCATTAAGTTTGAAAATAGCGCAATCGTTACGCAATTTAAGCCAAAAAGTTAGGTAAGGCTTTCCTTCGCAACAAATGTGCGATAAAACCTTTCATAGCTAACTCATAGCTTAGCCTCACCTAACTCCTAGGTGATCGCAAGTCGGACAGCACCGCTGTATGCCGACCAAGTGGATTATCGACACTCAAGGAATCGAACTATGAAGCGATCGGATGCGATCGGACGCAGTTGCTCACTGCGGTCGTCGTGGACCAAGCGGGGACTTGCCGTCACCGCTGTGGCCGCCGTTGCCACTACCAGTGCCTTCGCCGCCAACCCGGCAATGGCAGATGAAGCTGACTGGACCTACGATGTGACGTCGCTCGAAACCGGCGTCAACAACGGGTACCAGCTCGCCTACGACGACGACAATGACAAGGTCTACTTCACCGACGCCGCATGGCGCTCGGAGACCCGAGTGGAAGGCACCGCGGACAGCGAACCCCTCGACTGGAGCAATGTCGAAGACGATGTCACGAGCCAGTCCAGCATGCGCACCACCTTCTCGCCCTACGGCGTTGCGGTGGATGGCAAGCTCGATGGCGGCACGATCGTGACCACCACCGCTCGCGCTCGCGATGGCCAGTACGGCGGTGCCGTGGTGATCTATACCGCTTCCCAGGGTGCACCGACCAATGAGGACCGTGTCTACCAGTGGGAAGACGGCACCCCAATCTTCTCGGGCGTTCGCCGCATTGCGGTGGATGAGACCAACCACCTCGCCTATGTCACGAACCTTGGTAACTCCCGCGGCAGTGGCCCTGACGGTTGGATCACGGTGCTTGACCTGACCAAGCGCGGCCACGAGTCGGTGGTTGCCCAGATCACCGTTCCGGATGCATCCGGAGCGGTTGGTGTGGCCGTGGATGAAGCCAACAACAAGATCTACGTCGGTGGTTACGCTGGCGGTCTCTACATGATCGACGGTAACGCGATCGACACCTCGAACCCGAAGAGCTTTGACCTCAACAACGGCGCCATCACCAAGCTTGAAGATGCTGGTGTCGGTGAGAACCCGCGTCCGACCTACAACGCAGACCTCAAGCGCCTCTATGTCTCCGAGTGGGCTTCGCCGACGGCGAAGATCACGGTGGTGGATGCAGACCCCGCTTCCTCGACCTACGGGGAACAGATCGACCAGATCGAAACCGGCCCGAGCAATGCCGTTGAAGTCGATGGCGAACTGGGCATCCTCTACTCGGCAAACCTGGGTGACCAGGAAGTTGTCGCCTTCGATACTGAGACCCACGAGGAACTCTTCACCGTTCCGACCTCGGGTAACGCGTTGAACCTCGGCATCAACCCCGACAACAACGACGTCTGGGTCTCGAACTTCTCCAACTCGGGCAAGACTGACGTCATTTCGGTCAGCGAAGCCACCGGTGAGACGGAAGAGCCGACCGAGCCCGAGACCGTCGAAACGCCCTATGGCTCTGGGGACACCATTGCCTACGTGAACCACCCCTCCGAGTGGGTCGAGGGCACGACACTCAAGCTTTCCGGAACGAACTGGAAGCACCCGGATGGCACCGGCTCCACCATTGCGTTGAAGCTCAACGCCGGCAGCATTGCTCCGAAGACTCCGATCGGTGGTGACGTTCCGGATGACGTTTGGGCACTGATTGAAGCCGATGATGACGGTACCTGGACTGCTGAGATCCCCTTCCCGAGCAGCGAGAACACGAACGCTGACGTATCCGGTCTTGTTGCTGGTGGCGAAATCAAGTTCGCGTTCTTGACCGGCTCGATGAAGCCTGGCGACGCTATCCGTGGCGGACAACTCCCAATCAGCATCGGAGCCGCACCGGCTGCCGAGGAAGAAGCACCGTCCGAGGCCGACCCGGCTGCGGAGTACGACTGGACCGTGAACACCTACGACACCGGTGTCACCAACGGGTACCAGCTCGCATACGACGACGACAACGACCGCGTGTACTTCTCGGACGCTCAGTGGCGCTCGGAAACCCGCGACGCGGACACCGGTGAGATCACCGTCACGCAGGAAGCTACCGGCAAGATCGTTGAATTCAACGCGAACTCCTACGAGCTCGTCGCGAACCACGACTACACCGGCCTGTACCGCAACGATGACTCCTACACCATCAACGTCACCCAGGAAGCATCGGGCAAGGTTGTCGAGTTTGACGCGAACGCAAAGTCGCTCACGCAGAACCACGACTACACCGGCCTCACCCGCAACGACGGTTCGGGCCTGACCGACGCTGACCCCTTCGACTGGAGCAACGTCGAAGACGATGTCACCAGCCAGTCCAGCATGCGCACCACCTTCTCGCCCTACGGTATTGCGGTGGATGGCAAGCTTGACGGCGGCACGATCGTGACCACCACCGCGCGCGCTCGCGATGGCCAGTACGGCGGTGCAGTTGTTGTCTACAGCGCGCAGGACGGCGCACCGACTGACGCAGACCGCATCTTCGAATGGGAAGACGGCAGCCAGATCTTCTCGGGGGTTCGCCGCATCGCGGTCGACGAGACCAACCACCTCGCGTACATCACGAACCTTGGCAACTCGCGCGGCAATGGCCCCGACGGTTGGATCACGGTGCTTGACCTGACCAAGCGTGGTGCCGAATCGGTTCTCGCACAGATCACCGTTCCGGATGCAGCCGGTGCAGTCGGCGTCGCAGTCGATGAAGCGAACAACCTCATCTACGTCGGTGGTTACGCTGGCGGACTGTACGTGATCGACGGTAACGCGATCGACACCTCGGACCCGCGCAGCTTTGACCTCAACAACGGCGCCATCACCAAGCTTGAAGATGCTGGTGTCGGTGAGAACCCGCGTCCGACCTACAACGCAGACCTCAAGCGCCTCTACGTTTCGCAGTGGGCTTCGCCCCAGGCAGCCATCAGCGTCGTTGACGCTGACCCTGAGTCGGACACCTACGGCCTGCAGATCGAAGAGATCATCACCGGCCCGAGTAACGCGGTTGAGGTCGATGGCGAATACGGCATCCTCTACTCGGCCAACCTGGGTGACCAGGAAGTCGTAGCCTTCGACACCGAAACCCACGAAGTACTCTTCACCGTTCCGACCTCGGGTAACGCGCTGAACATCGGCATCAACCCCGACACCCACGACGTCTGGGTTTCGAACTTCTCCAACTCGGGTATCACCGACATCATCTCGGTGAAGCCTGCTGGTGAAGAAGAGCCGGGCAAGGGCGACGAAAACGGTGACGAAAACGGCGCTGAGAACGGTAACGAAGACGGCGCCGAGACCGGCGACGAAAACGGTGCCGCTGACGGTGCAACTCCGGTTCCGACGACCCCGTCGGAGAATGACGGTGACGACGCCGCAGCCAACGGTTCGGGTTCCGGCAGCAACGGTTCGGGCGACAAGGGCTCGACTGACGCTGGCAACAAGGACAAGGACGGCAACCTCGCCTCCACCGGTGCGGAAATGCTGCCGGCAATCGGCATCCTCTCGGCACTGCTCATCGCTGGTGCAGCGCTGCTCACCTGGGGTCGCAAGCGTGGCCTTGAACAGGAGTAATCCCAACTCCTGAGCGATAACACCCTCTGGGCGGAGCGAATCACTTGCTTCGCCCAGAGCGGTGTCCACTCCACATCACATTTGCGAAGCCCTTGCGTTTCGCCTTCCTCCCGAAATACCCCCATTCATCTCCCGCAGCATTGAGAGGTCGTTCGCGTGACTCGTATCCGTAGCCTGCAGCCGGTAGCGCTGCTGTTGCTCATCACCAGCCTCATCGCGGCATTGCTTTCTGGCTGCTCTGCGTCACCGACGAACTTCACGGAATCAGCACCCGGCGCGGTCCGCACCGTGATCGATGCCGAGGGCACCGAAGTGCAGGTTCCCGAGGTTCCCGAACGAATCGTTACTCTCAGCGAACCCACGCTGGATGGTGTGCTCGCGCTGGGGGTCACCCCGGTCGGCACTGTCACCGGTCGCGGTCAGAGCGCCGTGCCGAATTATCTTGCCGACGTAGCCGCCGATATCCCCATTCTGGGCAGCGTTGCCCAACCAAACTTTGAAGCGATCGGCCAAGCCGCGCCCGACCTCATCCTCGTGGATGGGACGAGCATTAACAACAACCCGCCGGTAATCGAAGCGCTGCGTGAGATTGCCCCGGTGGTGTACACCGGGTTTGCTGGCGGTGACTGGCGCCTCAACTTTGAATTAGTTGCCGAAGCGCTCGGCATGGAATCCGAAGGCCAAGCGGTCATCCAGGCATATGACGACCGAGTAGCAGAACTCCGCGAAGACCTCGGCGAATACGAGGGTTCGACCTTCTCGATCGTGCGCTGGCAGGGCGGTTCTGCCGCACTCATTCTGAACGAACTACCGCCGGGGGTGGCGCTGCTCGACCTTGGGCTCGCGCGGCCTGAAAATCAGGACCGCATCGGTCGCGGTCACTCGGAACCGGTGTCGCTCGAGAATTTGCAGGAAATCGACGCGGACTACATCTTCTTTGGCACACTCGGTGGCTCGAGTGTCGACAACCCGAATGCGGGCGGCTCCGCCGATATTTCCGGAGCAGAGGATGCGCTCGAAAATGCGGTCTCGACGCCAGGGTTTACCTCGTTGAACGCGTACCAGAACGACAACATCATCCTCGTTGACGGTTCCTCGTGGACCTCCACGGGTGGCCCCATTCTTATGAACTCGCTCATCGAAGACGTTGCGGAGGCACTCCTATGATTCGTCGATTTGCCGCAGGCGTCCTTGCTCTTGTGCTTGGCGCCGGAGTCCTCATAGAGGGTGTTTCACAGTCGGCAACCGCTGCCGAGGACGCACAGATTTCTCTGGAACCGGTCGTCTACGGCGAACCGATCGTGTTGACCGGTACCGGCTGGGTAGATAATTCCGGTACCGCAGGCAGCGTGATGTCGGTGCTCTTGGATGCTGCTCGCTCCGGCGACCCAAACACAGTGTCCACGAAGCTCGATATTGTCGACCCCACGACTGGGAATGTGAGCTCGGATAAGCGACTGCACGCCCTTATCCAGGCGGATGCTGATGGCAGTTGGCAGATTGAGATCCCGTACCCGACCGCGGAAAATTCCTCGGCAGGTGACACCACGCCTGCTTGGGAAGTCGGTACCACGCACCAGATCCGAGTACTGTCCGGATCACTCGGACCAAATGACCCGATTCGCTCAGTCGCTACGGACTTCACCGTCCACGCGGAGCTTCCGACGGACCCAGAACCCGTACCTGAACCTGAACCCGAGCCGGAACCGGAACCGGATCCCGATGCGCCGGAATGGTCACACGTGCGGATCGACGCCAATGACGGTGCAGTCGCGTGGGTCTCTTCGGAAGTAGCGGCGGGGGACAACTCGACCATCCGTGTCCGCGGCAAGGGCTGGACCACGACCGACGGAACCGGTGCATCCACCGTGGCACTGAAGCTCAATAATTCGGCCGACGGTGGGCAGCACACGCACAGCGGCTCCGACATTATTCAACACCCTTCGGCGTCCGGGGATGCCACTATCTGGGCGCTCCTCGCGCCGAGCAACCCGAGTAACCATCCCTATGTGGTGACGATTGCCGCCGATGGCAACTTCGACATCGAGATTCCCGCTCCCACGGGGCTGAGCGCGGGGGACTATCTCTCGGTGCTCTTCCAATCCGGTCGCTTCGACGACACCGACATTCAGCGCACCGCAACCACCTCGCTGATCACTGTGGGTGGTGTGCCCTATGAGGATGAGGGCGGCAGCAGCGGTGAGCAGGCGACATGTAAAACTGAGGTAAATCCGTCAATTGAAATCGTTAGCGAGACGGTTCCGCTTGGTGGCGAGCTCCACGTTCGTGGCGAAGGTTGGTGCCACCCCGAGCCGAACAGTGGCGGCTCAGTGGTCGCGTTCAAGATCGATGAGGGCGGTTATAGCCACCTGCCCGAAAACGCTGTCCACCAGAACCTCACCATTTGGGCCATCATCGAGGCGGATGCGGAAGACGGTACTTTCGACAGCTACATTCAGCTGCCCGATGGCACCGACGTTACCTCCACTCCGGCCTTCACTATGGGCGCGCACACGCTGCGGCTACTGACCGGTTCACTCAAGACTGGCGACCAAGTCCGCACGCTCAAATCGGAAGAATTTGTGGTCGGTGAATACCAGCCGCTCGGCACCCCCGATCCGCTCGACACCTCGAGCCTCAAGACCAGCAACAACGGCGACATTTCCCTCGACCGGTCGGCGACCCAGTGGGTTGTGACGATTCCCGGCGCGGCGGAAGGCGACTGGGTTTACCCGAATCTCTACGCCGGCGCCTCCCAGCGTGCTCCTTGGGGTGCGGAATGGTTCCGGGCGGATGCGCAGGGTCGCGTCACACTCCCCATTGACGGTATTACTCTGCCCACCGGGGATCTCACCTTCACTGTGCAATCCGGTAATCAGGGGGAACGTGGGGAGCTCCTCGGCTGGCTCAAGGTGACCATCGAGGCCCCCACGGTGGCGGAGGAGAAGCCATCGGCGGTACAGCAGACGACCAATACATCCAACGAGGGAAGTGCAACGACCGCCTCGAACAGCGGCTCCGGCAGCGGCAGCAGCGCGAGCGGGTCGAGCAGCGCGGGTTCCTCCGCAGGCGGAGCAGCGACGGGGCCACAGATCCGTGCCGTGCCGTCCTTTATTCCAGAAGCTCCGGTGGAACGCAGCAATGCACTGCGCTCCATGAACCCCGGCAACGTGACGCTGAAGGTCGAAGAAGGCATTGCCACAATCACCGCGCCGAATGGTGCAGCTGGCACATACGTGTACCTCTATATCTATCCGGGCCAGATTCCGGTGGGTTGGGTGCTGCTCGATGAGACCCAGAGCATCACGCTCGATGTGAGCGCGCTACCACCGGGTGCCTACCGAGTGAGCCTCCAAGACGAAGCAGGCGAATTCCTCGGTTGGGCAGCGATGAAGGTCGACGGCGATGTGCCGGTGACTGAGTTTGCGGCGTTGAGCCCGTCGGCTGACGGCACGGTCACACTTGCCGAGCCGGCTGCTTCCGACGCGGTCACCGGCTGGCAGCCAAACAACCTCGACTTCCTGCTCATCGCCCTGGGCGTCATGCTCTTTGGCGGCACAACCGCGACCGTGATCGCCCTCTCGCAACCCGCATCCCGAAAGGAAAACTGATGCGTTCAACGCCGAAGCACGGCAGGCTCGCCGTGGTCATGACTGCCACCGCGGCACTGTGCGCTGCACTGTTCACACCGACGGCTGCGAACGCACTGCCGCCGGACGGCCCCAGCCCCGACACCCCGGGTACTTGGTCGAGCGTTTCACCGCGCCAGGTCGCGGCCGGGCAGACGATTAATTTCTCGGTGGGTGGTTTCCCCGCGGGGGAGATCGTGCACATCAAAGTCAACGACGGTAACCCCGACGTGTGCTCGGCTTCGGCCACGCACGGGGCCTGCGTCATTCACACGCAGGTCATTGGTTCCAATGGCGAGGCGCACGGATCGCTCGTGGTCCCCAGCGACCTAGCGCCGGGGAGCTACTGGCTGCGCTTCCTCGCATCCGAGTACGTAGACCCGAACAATCCCTCCGCGGGAACCCGCGGCTACACGAATCGGGGCAATAGCGACTTCACCATCGTGAGCGGTTCCTCCGGTTCCAACTCTGGCAGCTCCAATTCCGGCAGTAATTCCGGCAGCGGTGGTTCTGGGGGTAACTCCGGCGGTACGAACAGCGGCGGCTCCGGCGGTGGATCGAGCACAGCGGTGGTGCCCGACGTTGGCGGCGAGAGCTCCGAGTCGACCGAGGAAGGCGGCGACACTTCGAACCAGTCCCTCGACGAAGAATCGCTGGTGGCGCCGACTGCACCGCCGACAATTCCCGAGCTCGCGGAAGATGTTCCGCTGTTCGCGACAACTGCCGACGGCGAAAACGTGAAGGCCAAACTCGGCGTCGATCGTTTCGGGCAGTGGGTATACGCGGTGCACCTCCCGGCGGCCGGAGACCCCGTCGGTATGGGCTGGGTAGCCGTCGACAGCGACGGTCAAGTGACTGTGCCGACACCTCCAGACGGTGCCATCTACTTCCTCGACGCCAGCGGTGAAGTGCTCGGCAAGATCGTCGCCAGTGACACGGCCGCGCAAGTGGCCTCGGGCGATGGCACGAATGCGCAGGTCGCGGATGACGCAAACTTCCCACTTCTGGGCGTCTCGGCACTTGGCCTCGCGGTGCTCTTGAGTCTCGGCGCGATTATTTTCGTGGTGCTTCGGCGCAGGAAGCGTGATGCTGCGTGAGTGACGGGTTCCGACGAACGGGCATGTTCGTCGGGCTCCTCGCATTCCTGACGCTCTGCTGCGCGATGAGCCTGAGCATCGGCTCGAACTCCTCGATTACACCGACGATGACCTGGGAATTGCTGTGGCACCCCGACGGGTCTTTTGAATCGGAAGTGGTCTCGGGGCAGCGTGTGCCGCGCACGCTCTTGCTGATCCTGGTGGGTGCGGCGCTTGGCGTTGCCGGGATGCTCATCCAGTCACTGACCCGAAACCCGATTGCCGACCCGGGCATCCTTGGTCTCAACGCGGGAGCCTCGCTCGTTGTGGTGCTCGCGGTGGCAATCACCGGGGTCGTGAGCGTGTGGTTCTATGTGTGGTTCGCGTTCGTGGGCGCGGCCGTAGTGGGTGTCATCGTGTATGTGCTCGGCGGCATCGGTGCAGGCGGTAGCGCGAGCCCTGCCCGACTCGCACTTGCTGGTATCGCCGTGAACATGGCGATCACCGCGATCGTGCAGACCGTGATTCTCACGAACCAGAACACCTACAACGAGTTCCGATTCTGGGCGGCGGGTTCGGCGGAAGGTCGCGGCTGGCCGGTGTTTTTTGCGGTCGTGGGGTTCATTCTGGTCGGACTGCTCGGTGCGGCGATGCTGACGCCAGCACTCAACGCGCTCGCCCTCGGTGCAGATACCGCGGCAGGCCTTGGCGTCCCGGTGGCGCTTGTACGGGGACTCGTGCTCGCATGCATCACCGTGCTGGCTGGTGCGGCCACCGCGGCCTTCGGACCGATTTCCTTCATCGGTCTCGTCGTGCCCTATATTGCGCGGGCCTTCGGCGGGGGAGATCAGCGGATCACGCTGCCCTTTGCGATCGTGGTCGGCCCCATCGTGATGCTCATCGCAGACGTACTTGGCCGGGTGCTCGCATTCGAGGGCGAAGTGCAGGTCGGTATCGTGGCGGCGCTCATCGGTGGACCGTTCTTCGTGGCCATCGTTCGTCGACGCAGGATCGAGGCACTGTGACCCGTCCCAATCAACCGGTGAGGGCCAATCAACCGGTGCAGGCCATTCATCCGGTGCAAACCGATCAATCGGTGCAAGCCAGCCAGCCGGTGAAGACCAGTCGGTCGGTGCAAATCAGCCAAGCGGAACGGACCAGTCAACCGGCGCGAACGAGTCGACTGACGCGAGTCGAACTGCAACAGCGCCCAACCGCATCCATGTCCCGCCGCTATCTCGTTGCCCGCGTGGGCGACTTTTCGATGCGCTTGCCCCGTCGCGGGCTGATCGCAACGCTCGGCATAGCGCTCGCCGCCCTTGCCGGTGCCTTCGCGATGCTCCTCATCGGCGACTACCCGATGAGTCCGGCGCAGGTATTCGGCTCGCTGCTCGGCGTCGGTGAGGATGCACTGGCCAGCTATTTCGTGACAGAACTTCGACTGCCCCGCGCGATCACCGCGCTCGCGGTGGGTGCCGCCCTCGGCTTGAGTGGTGGCATCTTCCAATCGATCTCGAATAACCCGTTGGGAAGCCCCGATGTCATCGGGTTCACCACCGGGTCAGCCACTGGCGCACTCATCGCAATCATCGTGATCGGTGGGGGACCGGCAACCACGGCCAGCGGCGCGCTGATCGGCGGCTTCGCCACGGCGATCGTCGTGTACCTGCTCGCCTGGCGGCAAGGACTCACCGGTACCCGGCTCGTGCTCGTGGGCATCGGCACTGCCGCTGTGCTGAGCGGTCTCAATAGCTTGCTGATTACTCGCGCCTCGCTGGATGCCGCGCAAACCGCGGCGCAATGGCTAGCCGGCTCGCTGAACGCTTCAACCTCCGTTGAAGCGTGGCTCGTGACCGGGTGCCTGGGAGTGCTGGTACCGAGCGCACTGGTGCTCGGTAGACCGCTGCGGATGCTTACCTTTGGCGACGACATCGCCATCGGTGCAGGAGTGGCTACCGAACGGGTGAGATTGTGGCTCGTGGTGATCGGTGTCTGCCTCGTTTCGGTGGCGACCGCCGCCGCTGGCCCGATCGCCTTCGTGGCGCTGGCTGCACCGCAACTCGCGGCTCGACTCAGCCGTGCCGAGATCGGTCTTGGTAGCTCCGCGCTCATGGGCGCATTCCTGGTGGTGGCGAGCGACATCGTCGCCCAGCGATTGTTCGCACCCACCCAGCTTCCCGTGGGCGTCGTCACCGGCGCCCTCGGCGGTATTTACCTGATTTGGCTCCTCGCGATGCAGTGGAGAAGGAGAACAGCATGAACCGGCCCGCGATTCGAGCACGCAATTTGGTTGTCGAGTACGGCACCCGCAGGGTCCTGGACAATGTCGACGTCGACATCACCGAGGGCTCCCTTTCGGTAATCATCGGCCCGAACGCCTGCGGTAAATCGACACTGTTACGGGCCCTCGCAAGGATGCTCCTGAGTCGTTCGGGATCGATCGAGCTTTTCGGGCGCCCAATTGAAGGGGAATCGCGCAAGTCGATTGCTCGGCAACTGAGCATGCTGCCGCAGTCTCCCTCGGCGCCCGAGGGGATCGTGGTCGAGGATCTCGTCGCGCGCGGTCGCTATCCACACCAGGGCTTGCTGCGACAGTGGAGCAAACAGGACGAGATCGCTGTTGAAGAGGCGATGGCAGCCGCAAACGTGCTCGAGTTGCGTGAGCGCGATGTCTCCGCGCTCTCCGGCGGTCAACGTCAACGAGTCTGGATTGCGATGACACTCGCGCAACAGACGCCGATCGTCCTGCTCGACGAGCCCACCACCTATTTGGATCTCTCACACCAACTCGATGTGCTCGACCTCGCCCGCGACCTGCAAGCGGCAGGGAAAACTGTCGTGGTGGTGCTGCACGAACTGAACCTGGCCTTCCGCTACGCCTCTGAGGTGATCGTGATGCGCGAAGGTGGCATTGTGGTGCAGGGCCGACCCGAAGACGTGGTCTCCGCAGCCCTCATCGAGGATGTGTATTCGGTGTCCTGTCAGGTCGTCCAGGATCCAGAGTCGGGCACGCCATTGGTGGTGCCCAAAGAACGGTCGCTCACGGGACGCTAGGCGATTAGGTCCACAGCGATTCGTCGTAGCCGAGGCGTCGATAGGCGCGGTTTTCGATGAGCCGCTGCAGCGCCCCATCGGTGATGCCGATACCTTCCGGGGACAGGATGGCATCGTGAATCGGTACGATGTCGGCGCTTGGGTGGGCCCGTACGAAGTCGATGGTTTCGGCGAGTTTCAGCCAGGGTGCTGCGATTGGGGTGAAGAGCACCCGCACGTTCGCGGGGTCGGGTGCCGTGGTAAATGAGTCACCCGGATGGAAGAGTTCGTTATCGATGAGGTAGGCGTTGTTCTGCAGCACCGGCATCCCCGGATAGACGGCGGCATGGGAGCCGCCAAACGCGGTGATGCTGAAGCCTGCAGCGGTGAAGGTATCTCCGGGTTCGGCGGGATGCAAGTGCGCCTCGGGAATGCCCGCTTCGGCGAGGAGCTCAATTACTTCCTGCGGCCCCCAGACCTGCGCATCGCTACCGTCAAGCGCCTCCGGCACGATGTGGTCGGGATGCTTGTGGGTTACCAAGACCGCGTTTGCATCGCGAAGCAGCTTGTGGCTGCTGAGGTTCCCCGGATCAATCACGAGTAAGAGATCATCTTTTTCGATCGCGAGGGATGAATGCCCCATGTGCGTAATCTTCGTCTCACCAGCAAATCCGGTCACGATGGTCCCCTTTGTCCCACTGCCACAACATGTTTTGCCCACGGTAGGCCGCCCACGTGGAAGTCTCCTCGATGCCGGTGAGCAGCGAAAACAATCGAATCTTGCGCGACTTTTCCGGTGTGGTGCAACGCACCGCAAAATCCGGGCTACACTTGCTCAGGTTGGTTTCAATCAACACCGGGAATTAGCTCAGCTTGGTAGAGCGCTCGCTTTGGGAGCGAGAAGTCGCAGGTTCAAATCCTGTATTCCCGACCATGTGAAGTCGCGGGACATCGTTCACTCGATGTCCCGCGACTTTCTTTGTTTTGGCGCGCGTGTCGGGTTATAGGCCAAAAAGTGTGTATGGCTCCGGGTGTGTCACCCTCGGCCGGCCCATCCTTCGCGGAGCCAGAGTCCTTGGGTTAGAGGCCAAAAAGTGTGTATGGGTTCGGGTGTGTCACCCTCGGCCGGCCCATCCCTGGCGGAGCCAGAGGCGTTCAGCAGCGTCGAGGCCTTTGTCGTAGAACACGGGCCCAATTGATTCCTCTGCCACGAATGTCGGCTCTGGGTTAGCGGGTTGTTGCTTCGCGAAATCCAGCGCTTGCTCGAGTGGGATTTCGTGCAGGGTGAGGAACCATTCCGCGGCGCGTTTCATGTGCGCTTCGCTCATTCCACGGTGCGCGCGTAGCGCGGTGCGGATGCCGTTATTGATGCCACCTTCGAGAGCGCTGGTGGTGCGGGCGGTGTGGTGTTCCAGATGGGTGAACAGGTGGCCTTTGGTGTTGAGGTTGTGGAGCAGGTTCCAGGCCTTGCGGAGTCGGTCGTGGGTGTACCACCATTGCCCGTTCCGGGAATAGGTGCGTTCTTTGGTGAGGGGTCCGTGGGCTTGCCACCACGCGTCGAGGTGTTGTTGCCACACGATCGCGTCGTCGATCGTGTGCACGTCCGAGAGGTCAAGTGAGAGCTGTCGTAAGCGGCGTCCAACGAGGGTGCGTGGGTTCAACGTGAGGGAGCGACGGATGCCCATTTGGACGTGGAACAGACAGCGCTGGATTCGGGTGTCGGGCCAAACCCGGCGTAGGGCGGCGTGGATCCCGGCGCCGCCGTCGCAGATCACGACAGTGGGCGCGGGGATGCGTTCAAGCAGGGCTTGCCAGGCGGCTTTGGATTCTCTGGCGCACCATTGCCAAGCCAGAACCTGCTGTTCTTGGGTGATTGCGATCAGCAGGCACCAGGAGCCGATGTAGATCCCGTCGAGCATGATCTGGTGGTGCCGAGTTTCTACGGGAGGGTGGGTTCGAGGTCCCAGCACCACGCAGTATTGCGGCGAAGGGAACGACCAGTTGCCGTGTTCGTGTATTCGGCTTGAGAGCGTTTGCCAAGCAGCCAGATTAGAAAGAGTCGGAGCTGGTTTCTGCGGACCAGGTCGGTGCGTTTACGGGTGGTGCTGGCGCCGCAGTGTTTGCAGCGCCAGCGTTGTGTTCCCGCGGTGGTGGTTCCGTTTTTGACGAGGCGGTGGCCGCATACCAGACAAGTGGTGTCAAGCCCCGGGTTTGGTAGAGGGTCTCTTTCTTGGTTTTCTATGCGGCCAGGACCATTGGCTGGTGGAGGTCGTGGGCCTCGACCGGAGTTAAGTAATCAATCCCGGAATGCAGGCGGCGCCGG
>NZ_WBKB01000006.1 GCF_008831155.1 Gulosibacter chungangensis
TGATTGCGCTGGCTCACCGTCGATCGACAGTGCTGTTCGCGATGATGCGCGACGGCACCCTCTACGACGCACCGGAACCCCGACCGCTGGCATTAGCTGCTTGACAGATCACATAGGGGCACCCCCCGACCTTTCTTGTTCAAGTCATTGCGCACCTCGATGTGCGCCGCTGGGTATTAACAATACGTGCGTATTGGTTATGTGTCTAGCGGGAGTTTTGGTCATTTTCTTGATGGCTGACGGGTCGCTGTTAAACCCCGATGGCGCGCAAAATAGGCGCCCCGCTGAGGGGGCGCCTATCGCTACGGCTGCGCTCTGCTACGGCGCTACAGTGCGCGCACGTACTCCACGAGCGGGTTTACTGCCTCGCGGTCGAGGTCGCGGATCGGGTTGTCGAACATCTTCAGCATCCCCTGCTCCGAGGGGCTGAGGTTCGGTTTGAGCTTGAGCGCACTACGCATACCGCTCATCATGAGCTTGTCCTTGCCGCGCAAGATGCCCATGTCAAAGCCGCCGCGGAGGTAAAAGAGCTTTGCGGCGTCACACTGTTCGGGAGTCAGCACTTTCTCCCACTGGCGTGCGTTTGCCTCGGGGTTCTCGGGGCTCGCACCGGTGTACCAGAGCACGACCTGCTTGCCGCGGAGTTCGTCCCAGAGCTTCAGGAACTTCGACAGGCCCCCGAGATTTCCGGCCCGGTTGCCGCCGCCGTGCACGATCACGTCGTGTTCGGCGATCAGTTCAGGGGTGAGTTCGTCGGTAGTGACGAGCGTTGCGCCGAGATCGGCGGCAATCCACTCGGCATAGGTCTTCGTGAAGCCAGTTTTCGAGGTGTACGCAACCAAGACGCTCATGGGAACAGTTTACGTCGTGGTCCGTCTGCAATCTCTGTCGCTTATAGACCGTCAGGAGGGAATTATTCCCTCCTGACCACCTATACACGTCAGAAATTGCAGGTACAGGCAATGTCCCGGCCCCACCCCGCCCAACATCCGGCAGAGGCGCCGACACAGGCACAGGAACCCCAAAACCAGGAACAAAGCCAGTTCACACTGCATCTCCGCAGCGCGACACAGGTGGTCGACTTGGCGGCTGTGGAAACTCAGTAATCCACAGGTCATGACTAGTGCCTATCAGCCCGACGCAGATTCGACGTCCAATCACTGCATGAACGACCTTGAATACCTTCTTGCCCAACACCATGGCGTAGTGAGTTCTGCCCACCTCCGCGAAGCAGGGCTCAAACACAATGATGTCCGGAGACTAACGCAGCGTGGCGCCCTCACCCGCCTCCGGAATGGGTGGTACGGCGGTGATGGGGCGAACCGACTGGCTGTCAGCGCAGTTCGTGCGGGTGGAGTTCTCAGCGGCCCAGCAGCCCTGAAACTCTATGGAGTTTGGATCCCGCCAAGACAGCCAATTCATGTCAGGCTTCGCCTCCTCAAGAACTACGTGCCGCATAGGTCCGCGCATGCCCTGATGCCATTCGCTCTACCAGAAGCTCGCGCTGTTCGGCTTGATCGCAGTGTCGACCGCCCAGCCAGTGCACTTCTTACGAGCATGCTTACCTGCCCGCGTGACACCACCATTGTGCTCGCAGACTCGATCCTCAACCTCAACATTCTCAATTGGTCGGAGGTAGAGATGATTGCTCAACGTGCTGGCAAACGTGGTGCTGATGCATTGAAGCTGGTCGCGGACTCCGCACAATCGGGAACGGAAACGTATTTCCGACTGTGGTTGACTCGAAACAGAATTAAATTCCGGGCACAGGTGCGTATACCCATGGTTGGACGGGTCGATTTCCTCATCGGAGATCGCCTCGTTGTCGAGATTGACAGCCGCGCTCATCACGAGGCCCCAGAAAACCACGCCGATGATCGCCGGCGAGACCGATTCCTCACCAATATGGGGTATCGACACATTCGCCTCACCTATGCCGAGGTGATGTACAACCTAGAAGAGGTCGGATTAGACATTCTGGCGCTCATTCGACGCGACGAGCACCGTGGTGACCCGAGAACGCTTAGGCGATAGGTGATAAGAGACGTGTATGGGTGGTCAGGAGGGAATTATTCCCTCCTGACCACCCATACACGTCAGAAATTGCAGCCGCGCCGAAAAAGCCGCTAGCCTGCAGCGCTAGCTGGCGGTGGGGCCGCCGCCGAGGCCGGGGTTGATGACTTTGCGGGCGGGTTCGACGGGGCCGCTCGCGTCAATGTCGTCGGCGCCGAACACCGCGGGGTGCAGCACGACGACATCGCGCAGGTTCCGGTAGCGCTCGTTGTAGTCAAGCCCGTAACCAACCACGAACTCATTCGGCACGTCGAAGCCGATGTAACGCACCGGCAGATCTGTCTTCAGCCGCTCGGGCTTGCGCAGCAGCGTGCAGACTTCCACGGAGGCCGCTCCGCGAGAGGCCAGGTTCTGCGTCAGCCAGGTCAGCGTCAACCCAGAGTCAATAATGTCCTCGACGATCAGCACATCACGACCGGTCAAGTCGGTGTCGAGGTCTTTCAGGATCCGCACCACACCGGTAGATTCCGTGCCCGAGCCATAGGAAGACACGGCCATCCAGTCCATCTCCAGCGGCATCCGCAGTTCCCGCGCGAGGTCGCTCACGACCATGACCGCGCCTTTGAGCACCCCCACCAGCAGCGGCAGCTTGCCGGCGTAGTCACGCTCGATATCGCGCGCGAGTTCGCCGATGCGCTCCTGGATTTCTTCGGTGGTCAGTAGCACCTGACGGATCTCGTCCGGGCAGTCTTCCGCGCGCATCCGCTAGTCCTCCTCGTGTCCACGTCCGGCCGCGCCGAACAGGATTCGTCCTTCGGCTCGTTCCACGGTGATCCCTGGCAGGTCGATCGGCCCTTGACCGCGCCATTCGGTGGCCAGCGCGGACACCATCATGGTGTGGGCACGCGAGAGCGAGACGCCGAAGCCCTGCTCGGCAACGATTCGACAGATTCGCTGACGCAGGGCTGCAGGCTGGGTTACGAGTCCCCCGACATCGAGCGTGACGCGACCCTCAGCATCCGTGTCGACAATCTCCTGCGCCCATTCGAGAGCGAGCGCGTCGAGCGTTTCCGAGTCTTCCCGCAGGGTGGTTGCGGTGCGGGCAAGTGCCTGAGCGATGCCCGGCCCAAGTTCCGCCTCGAGCGTTGGCATCACGGTCTTGCGGATGCGCACCCGCTTGAAGCTTTCGTCCTCATTCATCGGGTCGAGCCAGGGTTCGAGCCCCTGGTCGGCGCAAGCATCGTGAGTCTCTTGACGCTCGATTCCAAGTAGCGGCCGCACGAGGTAGCCGTTGACGACCGCCATACCGTGCAGCGACTTCCCGCCGGAGCCGCGGGCCAGGCCCAACAGGACCGTCTCAGCCTGGTCATCCAGCGTGTGGCCCAGCACGACCCAGGATGCGCCGAGGCGCTTTTTCACCTGGTCAATGATGTCGTAGCGAGCCACGCGAGCGGAGGCTTCGGGGCCTGCACCCTTGTCCTCCACCGTGATCGTCTCAACCACGACGGGGTCGAGCCCGAGGTCACGAGCCTGTTGCGCAGCGCGCTGCGCAACTTCAGCCGAGCCCGGCTGCATCTGGTGATCGACAATGACCGCTCCGGCACGAAGACCAGCCCGCGGCGCCTCAAAGGCAAGGCCGGCCGCTAATGCAAGCGAATCCGGTCCACCAGAGAGCGCAACGAGCACAAGGTCTCCCTCGGCCGCGTATCCGCGAAGCGCATTGCGTACTGCCCTTCGGATGTTCGCGACCGCCGGGGTTAGGCGAGGTCGATCAGTCACGGATGCCAGCCTAGCTTGGCCTAGGCCTGACGGCTACGTCGCCGACCGAACACCAGGAAGGAGATCGGGCCAAAAAAGTTCACGAAGTTTGCGAAGAACCACAGCCATTTCTTCCCGCGCACCCGCTCCCGGTCGCTTGTGAGCAGCTCCGCTTGAGCCACGACCAGCAGCGTGATCTCCACGGCCGCGAGGCCCACGATTCCGAGCTTGGTGTTCTCGCTCAGGGCCTGCCACCGCTTCTTGCCTTGCGAGACCCACTCGCCATTCTGTGTCGCCATCTGCTCACGTCTCCCATTCGCGCCATTTTGGATGCTCGGGTCCAGTCTCGCGGATGCGGCTGGATGCGAGGCTATTGCGGCGTAGTTCCCCGCAGTTTTCGATGCAGGATGCGTGACTGCGGATTCATACCGACGAACTCGACTGTGGCGTCGTGCTGGGCATATTTCTGTTCGATTGCATCGAGCGTTACGACCGAAGAGGCGTCCCAGACGTGCGAATCGGATAGGTCGATGACCACTCGCTTCGGGTCATCGGCGTAGCGGAACTGGGTGACGAGGTCATTGCTCGAAGCCCAGAACAGCGGGCCGGAGACTTTATAGCGGGCCACCGCAACCGAGCCCGCACCCGAACTTGCATCCGCATCCGACCCTGCCCGCGCACCAGCGTCCGTACCTGTGCCCGCACCAGCATCCGCGCCCACGCCTACCGCCACGCCCTCAATCACGCGAGTCACCCGCGTGAAGTGCGCGACTCGGCGTGCAAAGGCGATCATCGCCGCGAGCACACCCACGATTACGCCGACGGCGAGATTCTCCGTCCAGACGACCACCACGACCGTCAGCACCATCACCGTGGTCTCGGCCCGGGGCATCCGCCGCAGCGTCTTCGGCGCGATCGAATGCCAGTTGAATGTCCCGATCGAAACCATGATCATCACAGCCACCAGCGCCGCCATCGGGATCATCCCGACCACGTCTCCGAGTAGCAGAATCAGCAGCATCAGCCACAGCCCGGCCGCGAAGGTTGACACTCGGGTGCGCGCGCCGGAGCCCTTCACATTGATCATCGTTTGGCCGATCATCGCGCAGCCACCCATGCCGCCGAACGCACCGGCGGCAAGGTTCGCGATCCCCTGTCCCACCGATTCGCGCGTCTTGGAAGAGTTAGTTTCGGTGATGTCGTCGACGAGTTTCGCGGTGAGGAGCGACTCCATCAGCCCCACAAGTGCGATCCCGACCGCCGTCGGTCCGATGATCTGCAGGGTCGCCAGCGTCAAGGGAACTTCGGGGAAGAAGAGGCCCGGTAGGGATGCGGGAAGCTCGCCTTGGTCCGCCACCGTCGGCACATCCACGCGAAAGAGCAGCGCGACCGCGGTCACCACGACGATCGCAACGAGCGGCGCCGGGACGGCCTTCGTGACCTTCGGGAACACCCACACGATCAAGATGCCGAGGGCAACGAGCGCGTACACCTGCCAGCCCACGCCAACAAGGTGCGGCAGCTGCGAGAGCGCAATCAGAATCGCCAGTGCGTTGAGGAAGGCGATCATCACGCTGCGCGGGATGAAGCGCATC
Organism: Gulosibacter chungangensis; assembly: GCF_008831155.1. Lineage (GTDB taxonomy): Bacteria > Actinomycetota > Actinomycetes > Actinomycetales > Microbacteriaceae > Gulosibacter > Gulosibacter chungangensis. Next base: position 5,367 of record NZ_WBKB01000006.1, read on the forward strand.
AGCTTCCCCACCCCGAGCACGGCCAGCACGATCTGCAGCACACCCGCGAGTAGCACCGTCGCGACCACGTAGTTCATGTCGTATTCGCGCGAGACCTGTGCGAGCACGAGCGCGGTGGCGCCCGCGGCGGCCGTGACCATCGCAGGCCGACCACCGGTGATCGAGATCGCGAGCACCATCACCATCGAGGTGTACAGCCCTACGGCAGGGTCCAGCCCCGCGATGATCGAAAAGCCGACCACTTCGGGAATCAGCGCCAGACACACCACAAGACCCGCGAGCACCTCGCGGATAAGGATGCGCGGATGGGTGAGTGCGTGCCTCACGCGCTGCTCGACCACGGGAGAAACGGCGGTACTCATGCAAACCTTCCTGCTGCTAGGGACCTTCCGATCCTAGGCGCACCCATGCTCGGCGGCGGCACGCCCAGGCGACCCGGGGCCGCACCCATGCACGCCAAGGGACGTGCGCGCTAGCCTTGACCCAACGCATCCAATGCGAAATCACCCCATCAAGCACTTAGGAGCATCCTTCATGGCCGCATATGACGTCGTCATCGAGATTCCCCGCGGAAGCCAGAACAAGTACGAAGTTGACCACGAGACCGGTCGCGTCTACCTCGACCGGGTGCTCTTCACCCCGTTCGTATACCCGGTCGACTACGGCTACTTCGAGGACACCCTCGCCGACGACGGCGACCCGCTCGACGCGCTCGTGCTGCTCGAGTACCCGGTGTTCCCGGGCGTGGGCCTGAAGGTTCGCCCAATCGGCGTGCTGCGTATGTCGGACGAGGCCGGCGGCGACGACAAGATCCTCTGCGTCCCCCACAAGGACCCGCGCTTCGCGCAGTACCAGGAGCTCGAGGATGTCCCGCAGAACACTCGCGACCAGCTCCAGCACTTCTTCGAGCACTACAAGGACCTCGAGCCCGGCAAGTGGGTCAAGGTTGACGCGTGGGGTTCGGCTGCCGAGGCTGACGAGATCATCCAGCGTTCGATCGAGGCCTTCCCCGGCGAATAAGCGCTTTCTGGCGGCTGAGCACTTTCCGGCGGCAGAGCCCGTCCCGGCAAATCAGCGCTGACGCGAAAAATCCGCGGTGACGAGAAATCGTCACCGCGGATTTTTTAGTGGGTTGGATGCGCGGCTCGGCTTTGGCGGTATTCGCCCAGCGGGATGCTTTGTTTCGGCAGAGTGCGCGACGGCCTCGGGAGGTGTATCCCGGGCCGGATGCGCGCGTGGGCCTAGTAGTAATACATTCCGCGGTTATTCAGCCAGGCAACGGGGTCGACGTAGCTGCCGCCCTGCAGGATTTCGAAGTGCAGGTGACAACCGGTGGAGGCGCCAGTGGTGCCCGCGTAGCCGATGACATCCCCGGCATTCACGTACTGCCCAACGTAGACATTGATACCGCCCGAGGAAATGTGGCCGTTCTGGATCACGCTGCCGTCGTTGGTGCGGTAGGAGACCATGTTGCCGTAGTCACCGACCCAGCCGGCGATCGTCACGGTGCCGGATGCGACCGCATAGATCGGTGCCCAGCAGGTGCCGCCGGGGACGACCAAGTCGATGCCATTGTGCATCCGCCAGTAGAAATAGACAGGGTGCAGGCGCATGCCGTAGGGGCTGGTGATGTACGCCGAGGAGGACATCGGGTAGTGATAGCCCGCGGTGGATGCGCTGCTCGACCCGCTGCTGGAGGAACCGCTCGAGGATGAGCCGGAGCTGCTGGAACTGCTCGAGCTACTGGAGCTGCTTGAGGAGGACGAGGAGCTGGAGCCACTGTTGTTCTGCTGTTGGCGGGCGGCCTCGGCTGCTGCGGCTTCCGCGGCCGCTGCTTCGGCGGCTTCCTGGCGCTCCCGTTCGATGCGCTGGCGCTCTTCTTCGCGAAGTCGCTCGCCCTCTTCGTAGTCGGCTTCAACCACGTCGCGGTGCTCCATGAGCGGAATCAACATGGCTTCGAGTTCCGAGCCTTCGTTGATCGCCGCATCACGCTTGTTCTGGAGGTCCTGCTGCGCCGCGACTGCCGACTCGTAGGCCGCTTGCGATTCCGCCTCGAGCCGTTCGAGTTCATCGAGCGCGACCTCTGCCTGCTCGCCAAGCTGTTCGGCGTTATTGCGCTGACTGACCGCATCCTCGTAAGTGCCGCCGTTGTGGGTGCCGAGCTTGGAGAGCGTCGACATGCCCATCAAAAAGTCGTCGGCTGAGCCGGGCTGTGTGAGCAGCTGCACGGTCGGATCGACGTTGACCCGATTCGACATTGCGGCGACCATGGCGCCGGCTTCCTGCTCAGATTCGGTCGCGAGCTGGTCCGCCTCGTCAGCCTGCAGCTGCAGGTTGTAGACGACCGAGTTCTGTTCGGTGGTCGCATCTGCCGCGTCGGAGTACGCCTGGCCGGCGTCAATGGCGACCTGCTCAGCTACTTCGACATCGGCTTTGAGCTGATCAATCTGGCCGTTGATTTCGTCGATCAGGGCGTTTTGCTTGTCGACATCGCCCTGTGCGCTGATGACGTCATCCCAGGTGGCGTATTCGTCGAGATCTTTTGCGGTTGAGACAAGTGCGCCCTGTGCAATCAGAGCTGCGGTGAGAACTACTACGGCACCGGCTTTGAAACCAAGGTGGCGCGTGCGATCCCACAGACCACTGGTCGAAGTCATCCGTCCCTCTCTTTGCCTTCTTTCGAGACGCTCCGTTGCCTCGAATTTGGCATCGTCAGTGCGCAACTTTCACATACGCCACGTAAACAACATTTGCTACGGTAGTCACTCTGGCCAATGTAATCAATATTTTTCTCACGACACGCGCAGTCTGCCGACGCTATTTAGCCCGATGATGCGGTAAATACTCGCGTTATACACGGAGTGTCGGCAAGACGGCATTTTTTCACTGGATGCAGCGGGGCACTTTCCGAAAGGTTTAGTGCCTCCAGCGCCCGAGCGTTTTTTCACCGCCAGCATCCCGAGCAATTTTGCACCGCCAGCAGCCTCGAGTGACTTTGCACTTCCTGCCCCCTCGAGCGATTCCTCACTTCCTGAACCCCAAGCGATTTTGCCGCCCCAGCATCCACGAGCGATTCCGCACCTCCAGCATCCTGAACGATTTTGCACCTTCAGCATCATCGCGACACGCCGATAACTTCCCAGCATTTAGGCCGATTTTGAAACCCGAGCCGCAGCCAACTTGCGAGCGCTGCGCAATGCCCCTAAGCTTTACTCTCGGCAGTCAACACGACAGCAAATCTCGGCCCCATCGTCTAGTGGCCTAGGACACTGGCCTTTCACGCCGGCAACACGGGTTCGAATCCCGTTGGGGTCACTGTGGTAGCCCCGAGTGGTACCGAAGCCGAGAGATCTGTTACTGTTGGATGTCGCAAAAATTAATAAGGCCCTGTAGCGCAGTTGGTTAGCGTGCCGCCCTGTCACGGCGGAGGTCGCGGGTTCAAGTCCCGTCAGGGTCGCGAGTGCGACGCCCTTGTCGAAAGATGAGGGCGTTTCATCTCGGTAAAGGATTTCCTTTACCCGGCTCTGTAGCTCAGTTGGTAGAGCGCACGACTGAAAATCGTGAGGTCACGGGATCGACGCCCGTCGGAGCCACTAAACCCCGCGTAGCTTCTACATCGCGGGGTTTTTCGTTTTCCCGCGCCGCCGGCCGCCGCGCTTGCACTCCAACAATTCGTCACCAGACGCTCTTCTACCCGCCCCAATCAGCATCCATCGACGAATCTCCACACCCCACCCCCAACAACTCGTCACTCGACGCTCTCCCGCCAGCCCCAAACAGCATCCATCGACGGATCTCGGCGTCCCACCCCAGCAACTCGTCACTGGGTGCTCTTCTGTCGGCTACAACCAGCGCCTATCGACGGGTCTGTGTGGCGGGAGGGTCGGTGGAACCCACCGAGGCCGCTCGGCGAAAGCGGCGGAGGCCGAGGAATCTGCGGAGACCGCACAGCTAAACTGGGGCGATTTCACGAAGGAGTGCGATGTTCGAATCAGAAGCAAGCGTCGTCGACCAGCAAGTCTCGACGGGGCAACTCCCCACATGGGAAGAAGTCGAAGAGCTCACTGCGCTTGCGTATGCGGAATATCGGGATCTCGATGAAGGGGAAGTCGCCGACTATATTCCGGCGCTGGCCCACGCCAGCCCCGACTGGTTTGGGGTATCGGTAGCTGAAGTGCACGGGCGGATCCACGACGTCGGCGAAGCCCGGCATCCATTCTCGATCCAGTCCGTCTCCAAGGCGTTCGTGTTCGCCCTCGTCTGCGAAGAATTTGGCCACGATGTCGTCCGCGAGCGCATCGGCGCGAATAACACCGGCCTGTCTTTCAACTCGGTGATCGCCATTGAACTCAACGAGGGCAGCCCCATGAACCCGATGGTGAACGCCGGCGCGATCGCCACCACTGGGATGCTGGCTGGCATCTCGCACGAGCGGCAGTGGAGCCGCATCCGCGAGGGGCTTTCTGCGTTCGCCGGCCGCGAGCTCGAGGTGGATGCAGAGGTCTATGCCTCCGAGATGGCCAGCAATCAGCGCAATCAGGCCATCGCCTACCTCCTACAGAGTTACGGTCGCCTCAACAGGGACCCGCACGAAACTCTTGATGTCTATACCCGGCAGTGTTCGCTGCTCGTAACCGGCCACGATCTCGCGATCATGGGATCCACCCTGGCGAATGGTGGCGTAAACCCGATTACCGGTGAGCGGGTGGTCTCCCCCGACACCACGCGAGACACGCTGTCCATGCTCGCGGGTAACGGTATGTATGAACGTTCCGGCGAGTGGCTCTTCGAAATCGGCCTCCCGGCGAAATCCGGTGTCGCCGGTGGAATCGTTGCGGTATCTCCCGGGAAGGGCGCCGTTGGCACGTTTTCTCCGAGGCTCGACCGGGCGGGCAATAGCGTGCGCGGCCAGCGCGCGATCGCATATCTCTCGCGTGCCCTCGGACTCAATCTCTTCGCGTCCTCGGAACTGCCAGCCCAGCCACGCCCCACCTCAACAAGCGGATTCGGCATCCTCAACAACTAGCCGGGGTGAGACCAAAGGCGTCTACTTCGTTTCATTCGGGTGGCTCGTGTGCACCTGTTCAAGAAACACCGTCTGCCCCTCAACGAAAAACCAAATTCGTGCGCCGTCACCCCGCAGTTCGGGAGCTAGTTCGCAATCGCAACGGCTGCCAGCACCTGGCCGCGCGCGGCAGCGATCCGTTCGGCTTGGGTCTCGATTGCCTCGGCTAAATCCACCTCGGTTAAGTCCGCTTCGGTGATCGCGGCTTCGGCGGCCCCTGCCCACAGTTCAACGTTCACGCTGAGCTTTTGCTTCGCGGACTTCGGCCGTCACACCCCAATCACCTCGCCATCCACCCCAACCGCACCGGGCCGCCCCAACACCGGCCACAGCGTCTTCCGGTGGCCCTCATCCAACACGAGAAACTCCCGGTCCTTCGCCGCCATAAAGAGGTCGAAACCACTCAACAGCCGCAACTGCGGCGCATCCACCCTTCCCGCATCCCTAAGCTGCTCAACATCCGCCGTCAGGGCAAACAGCCGACGCCCCGCCACGGTCACCTCGCGCGCATCCGCTGGCCAATACGCCTTGATCTCACCCACATTCGTCTCCAGGTAGGCCGCAATGTCGCGCGGGCTTGCAGGCCCGAGGTGGTGCAGGTACGCGCGAATCACCTGCCGCGGGGTGGATGCCCGCAGAGGGTCACTCGCGAATCCGGGCTCACGGCGCGGCCAGTTCGGGATGCGCCGAAGATTCGGCGGGTTAGTGCCTGGCTCAAGCTCAAGCCCCGCGTGGAGTGCCCCGATCCGAAAGAGTTGCTCGTGCGGATGCGTAGCCCCGCACCGTCGACAATCAACCTGGTATTCGCCCGGAAGTCGCTCGTGCAGCAGCGTCGACAGCTCACCCTTCGAAATTGTGGCGCCACGGCTGGGAACCGCCTCACGCATCACAGTCGCAAAGACCTGCATCCCTTCAATCGCTCCGACACCGGCAGCCTGCAGACCTTTTCCGGCAAGCAGGATGCGTTTGGTCGCGTCGGCCTCAGAGAAGGGTGAGAGCGCGATCTGCAGGTCGGCGAGGTACTCGCGGCGCACAAAATGCGGCGCTCCACGAACGGCCCACACGGTTAGCTTGGCCGCCCGGGCCTCTTCTCGCTGCATCACCGCATCCTTCTCAGCCCAAGTTTCCGCCCTGGAACGACCACCGGCGCCGACCTATCATTGAACATATGCCTCGCCGGGTGACTGACTATCGCGGGCTCACCGAGATGAGCCGACTGAGACTGCTGCATGCCGTCCAGCGCCGTCCCGGCCGCCTGCTGAAAGACCTCGCGGCCGATGCGGGTATCCACATCAACACGGCGCGCGATCACATGCGGGTGCTGGAAGACGAGGGGCTCGTGTCGAGCGCTCCGATCGAGACGGGGCGACGGGGCCGGCCGCCGGTGGTGTATTCGCCGGTTCGAGATGTCGATGACAGTGCCGAGGCTTCCCGCCGGGTGCAGGATGCGACCGCTCGCGGCGATCTGCTCCGTCGCGTTCAGCCCGACCTTCGGGGCACGCTTGACCCGGTTGGGCTGCACCAGCTCGACACCCTCTATGAGCACTTGGATGATGTCGGTCTTGAGCCCGAGGTGAACCATCGAACGTTGACGGTGGGGCTCAAGCCCTGCCGATATGAGCCGCTGATTCATGAAGAGCGCCCGGTGGTGTGCGCCGTGCATGCCAAGTTGGTTCGTGACCAACTCCAGCACGTCGAAGGTCCGCTGGAACTTCGCCGACTGCATCCATACGTTGGGCCCGAGCGCTGCGAGATCGTGCTGGGCATCGCGGGCGAGGCGAGCCGCGCATCCCGCCCGGGCGGCGTTTCGAGCGAGGCCGCGGATGCGGAACTCGCTGAGCAGGCCGACGCCGCCTTGCGCGAATGGCAACAGAAGTCCTCCCGAGTATTCACCACCGGCCCCAGCGGCGCGAAGCTCGCGTCGTAGTGCGACGGGTGCGGCGGTGGCGCCAAGGGGATAACGCCACCACCGCACCGTCGACTGCCGACTACGCGTCGGGGTTCTGTGCCCAGAGGTCGGGACCGAAGACCTCGTAGTGGATGTTTTCGCTCGGGATGCCCTGGTCGATCAGCGATTTTCGCGCGATCTGCATGAAGGGCAGCGGGCCGCACATGAACACTTCAGCATCGCCCGGCACCTCAACGTCAGAGAGGTTCATGAACCCTTCCTTCGCTGGGTGGAGCGTGGGTGCCTTGTCAGCATCCTTCTCGTACCAGTTCTGCGCCTTCGCGTCCGACATCGCGAGCACCTGACGGCGCAGGCTGTCATACAGTGCGTGGTCGGCGTGCGACTTGTCGGCGTGGAAGAGGCGCACCGTGCGGTCTGGCTGGCGGCGCGAGAGGTCCTCGAGGATCGCGGCGACCGGGGTGATCCCGATACCGGCCGAAACGAGCACGATTGGCGAGTCGGTGTCGGCGCGGCCATCAAGCACCACGTCACCGGCAGGCTGTGAAAGGCGCAGTACCGTGCCGGGCTTGGCGTTCTCGTGCAGCCAACCCGAAACCGCGCCGTCGGGGGCGCCGTTCACACCGCGCACGCGCTTAATGGTCACTCGCAGCGAGTCGCCGCGCGGGCCCGAAGAGATCGTGTACTGGCGGGGCTGGCGCATCCCGTTTGGCAGGTCGACCTCGATCGCCACGTATTGGCCGGTGCGGTGCGAGGGCACGTTGCCTTCGAGCGGTGCAAGCAGCAGCGAGAAAACCTCATCAGACTCTTCGAAGCGCTCCACCACGCGGTATTCGCGCCACGGCGACTCGGGGTCGGTGCCGCCCTGAGCGTAGAGCTTTGCTTCTTCGGCAATGAGCTGGGTCGCAAAGAGCCAGTACACCTCATCCCAGGCAGCAGCGACCTCGGGGGTCACGGCGTCGCCGAGCACCTTGCCGATCGCACCCATCAGGTACTTGCCGACGATCGTGTACTGCGGAGCCTTAATGCCGAGCGAAACGTGCTTGTGCGCAATGCGCTGCATGACGGGGGTGAAGTCCGGCGCATCCGGCGAAATAAGCTGCACCGCGAACGCCACCACCGAGGCCGCGAGTGCCTTCTGCTGTTCCCCGATGGCCTGGTTGGCGTGATTAAACACGTTCAGCAGCTCGGGGTGAGCTTCGAACATGTCCGGGTAGAAGACCTTGGTGATCGCTTCAGCGTTCTCGGCGACAACGCCGGCGGTCGCGGCAACGATGGCTTCATTTTCCGGGTGGAGTTTCAGCATGAGATGGGCACCTCTCCTAAATTCTCTGGATGCGAGGAACACCTCGATCCTGCCCGGTCGCCAAATTCGCTGCTCGCGGTTCCACCGTGTTTATTAATGGATGCCCCTACCGCGGCGTCGCAGCACATCGAAGAGCACGCGCAGTGACAGCACACCAGAGATCGACAGCAACAAATAGCCGAACAGGTTCAGCAGCGTGACCTCGGGTGACAGCGCTGGCCCGGTGGTGCTGTTGAGCAGCAGTACCGACATGATCCCCGTGACTCCCGCGAGCACGGCGAAGGTCACGGTGGCAACTATTTCGCGGATGAAGTCACGGTCACGGCGATCGGCGAGTAACCGCATATTGAATCCGAAGCGACCTTCAGCGAGGTCCCCGGTGATCCGATCCACCCGCCCCGGTAGCCGCCTAATCATCGGCAGCGCCCCGAGTGCCTCGTCCGCGAGCGCCTTCGTGACAGAGGCGGGCTTGACCGCATCCACCGCCCGATGCTTCACGAAGCTCGCGACCTCCGCCAAGAAATTGAAGCTCGGATCGAGCACCGTGAGCGAGCCTTCGACGGCGATAATTGCCCGGAACGGCATCGTCATCTGCGCTGGCACGACAAGACCATATGACTGCAGCAGGTGGGTGACGTCGGTGACGATTGAGGCGTCGAGTTTCGTGCCGACGCCCAGCTTCGTAGCCATGAAGTCGGCAAGGCTACGGCGCAGGCTCGCCTCATCGAGATCATCGGGAAGATCGAGGAACCCGAGAATTGCTTCGGTAAACGCGCGCGAGTCGTGGCGCGTATAGGCGAGCAGCACATCGAGAATCTGCTGCCGCATTTGCGAGTCGAGTCGTCCCACCGCACCGAAATCGAGCAGCGCCAGCTGCTGCTCTGTGTCGATCACAATATTCCCCGGGTGCAGGTCCGAGTGATACGCGCCCACGTCAACGATTTGCTCGAGTGTAGAGGCGAGCAGGCGACGGGCAAGTTCATGCCGCTTTGCCGCATCCAGCGACTCGAGGCTCGAGATATGGCTCAGGGTCGTGCCCTCGAGGTACTCCATTACGAACACCTCGTCGGTGCTCAGTTCCGGGTATTGGCGAGGGATGCGCACGCGGGCCGATTCTGCGACCTCAGTCTGTGCGTGGGCCAACACCGCGAGGTTTGCGGCCTCGCAGCGGTAGTCGACTTCCTCTTTGAGGCTGTCGGTGAGGTTTTGCACGAGATGCTCGGCGTGGAGTTGATCGCCCCATTCGCTATTTTGCGTGAAAGTGCGTGCGAGCCGCAGCGCAATATCGGTATCGAGATTGATCCGGTCGACGATGCCCGGGCGGCGCACCTTCACCGCAACTCGCTCCCCCGAATGCAGGGTCGCGTCGTACACCTGCCCGATGGATGCGGAGGCAAACGGTTCCGTATGAAAAGACTGAAAGACCTCGCGATAGTCGCGGCCGAGGGATGCATTCAGCGCCGGTTCGATGGTCTCCCACGACGCTGGCGGTACTTGCTGTTGCAGCTTGCCGAGTGCGGTGATGAATTCTTGCGGCAGCAGATCCGGCCGAGTGGAGAGAATCTGGCCGATCTTCACGAACGCCCCGCCGGCATCCTCAAGGACCGCGCGCAGCGCATCCGCTTGCTCGCGGCGCGCAGTCATTGCCTGCACCGTGTTGTCGTGATGCAGCGCGCGCGGCAAGACCTTGTGCTTGCCGATAATCCGCGCGAGTTGTTGGTAGCGACGCTGTCGCTGAACACCGCGACGAACCGCCGGCAGCCATTTATCGGGTCGCGGGAGCGAACCCTGCGGGAGGACGAGTTCAGCCAGCACCAGGGTGGCCACGGAGACGAACAGGATGAGGGAGAGCGCGATCGCGATCATCGCGAACCGGTCGGTGGTGTTGTTCCACGCGAACCTCGCCGCGAACGCGACACCCGCGATGAGCCCCAGCAGCCCCGCGAAGGTAATCCGCGCGCGGCTCATTCGCTTCCCCAGCAGACGCTGCAGCAACGAACCGATCAGCAGCATGAAAACGAGGGCCGCAACCAACATCAACACAATGTCGAGCGAAACAGTCAGTGCACTCACGGGGCTCCTTCTTCGAGTCTCTCCTGAGTTCTACCAGTTCTCGACTGGCAGTTTCCGCATCGGTGAAAACTGATTTTGGCGCCTCGATGTGCAAAACAGTGGTGAAGCGCACGGCTCCACCACCGTTAGATCACTGAAACGGGCGCACTGCCACGAGATGTGGCTCATTCAACGCACGGCCGCTACCTAACCGAGCTGGTCGAGTGCCTGCAGGAGGTCGGCGACGAGGTCTTCGGAGTCTTCGATACCCACGCTCAACCGAACGAGGTCCGCAGGCACTTCAAGCTCGGTGCCGCTCACTGAAGCGTGGGTCATTGCCGCAGGCAGCTCAATCAGCGATTCCACGCCACCGAGCGACTCAGCCAGCTGGAAAACGCGAGTCGATTCGACGAGCTTGCGCGCCGCATCCGCCCCGCCGCGCACCTGCAGCGAGACCATGCCGCCGAAGCGTCGCTGCTGCTTCGCCGCGATCTCGTGACCGGGATGCGATTCCAGGCCCGGGTAGTGGATGGCCGACACGGCAGGGTGGTCGGCGATCGCCGCGACGATGGCCTCGCCGTTGTCGCTGTGCGTGCGCATTCGCGCCGAAAGCGTCTTGATGCCGCGGCTAAACAGCCAGGAATCAAACGGCGAGAGCGCCCCGCCCGAGGCGTTCTGCAGGAAGCCGATCGGCTCGCCGAGTTCGGCATCGCGCACGATCACGGCGCCGCCCACCGCATCCGAGTGACCGCCGAGGTACTTGGTGAGCGAGTGCACCACGAAGTCCGCGCCCAGGGTGATCGGCTGCTGCAGGTACGGGGTCGCGAAGGTGTTGTCGACCACGAGCAACGCGCCCGCAAGGTGCGCAATCTCGGCCACGGCGGCGATATCGGTGATGCGCAGCAGCGGGTTCGACGGGGTTTCTACCCAGAGGAGCTTCGGCTTGGTTTCGGCGACCGCAGTGCGCACCGCGTCGAGGTCGGTGAAGTCCACCGGGCGGTTTTCGACGCCCCAGTGGCGGTAGACCTGGTCGATCAGGCGGTAGGTGCCGCCGTAGGCGTCATTGCCGATCACGATCGTGTCGCCGGGGCGGGTGTGTGCACGGATCAGTGCATCCTCTGCCGCGAGACCGCTCGCGAAGGCGTAGGCCGTGGCACCTGCTTCGAGCGAGGCGAGGGTCTCCTGCAGCGCGGTGCGGGTCGGGTTGCCACTGCGCGAGTATTCGTACTCGCTGCGGAGCTTGCCGACGCCATCCTGCACGAAGGTGGAGGTGAGGTGCAGCGGCGGGATCACCGCGCCGGTGCCCGGGTCGTTGGGGTTGCCATCGTGGATCGCGCGGGTGCTAAAGCCGGTCATGCTGGGTCGTTCTCCTCTTAATTGGTGTCGGATGCGTTTAGGCGCTGACTTCGGAAGCCGGCTCGGTCAGGAGACCCTGCTCGCGCATCCAGTCGTCACTAAAAATCTTGTTGAGATAGCCGCGACCGCTGTCGGGGAAGATCACGACGACGACTGCGTTCTCGTCGAGCTCTTCCGCTACCCGCAGCGCAGCCCCGAGCGCCATGCCGGAGGAGCCACCCACGAGGAGCGCTTCCTCGGTCGCAAGCCTGCGCGTGAGTGCAAAGGATTCGGCGTCGCCGATCTTGAGGATGCGGTCGGGCACCGCGGTGTCGAAGGTCTCCGGGAAGAAGTCCTCGCCAACTCCCTCGACCCGATAGCTGTGTGCCTCGCCGCCGCTGTAGATCGAGCCTTCGGGCTCGACACCGATGATTTCGACGCGACCGTTGGAGATTTCTTTGAGGTAGCGGCCGGTGCCGGTGATGGTGCCGCCGGTGCCGACGCCGATCACCACGTGGGTGACGGTACCGTCGGTGTCGCGCCAGATCTCCGGACCGGTGCTGCGGTAATGCGCGAGGGGTCCGTTTTGGTTCGCGAACTGGTTCGGCATGAAGGCACCAGGGATTTCGCTGACGAGCTGTTCGGCCACGCTGTTATAGGAGCGCGGGTCGGAGGTCGCCACCGCGGTGGGCGTAATCACTACCCTGGCGCCGTAGGCCTCGAGCACGCGGATCTTGTCGATCGCGACCTTGTCCGGCAGGACGAACACCGTCTTGTAGCCGCGGCGCTGAGCTTCGAGTGCGAGCCCTACCCCGGTGTTGCCGGAAGTCGGTTCGACGATGGTGCCGCCCGGCTGCAGTTTGCCTTCGGCTTCGGCCGCGTCGAGAATCGCACCGGCAATGCGGTCTTTCACCGAGCCGCCGGGGTTCAGGTACTCGACTTTGGCGAGGATGCGGGCGCCAGATTTCGGGGTGACGTGCTGAAGTTCGACGAGCGGGGTATTACCGATGACTTCGGTAATCGAAGTGTGGATGCGCACAGATTTGTCCTGGGTGGAATGTTGTCGGGGTCAGTGATGGCCTCTGACCACTACGTCAGAGGTGACTAAAGACAACAACACTGCTGCATGCACCCCACGGTAGCGACCTCGAAGAGCGTAGGCAGCTATTTCGTCACGGAACGAAATATGACGAAACCGGGGCCCACTAGTCATGGATTGCAACAAAATTCCAGGCATACCGGCACTGTCTGGCCAACGGATGAGCGGCTTCATTACGTTACGACACCCGGATACTCCAGAACATTCCATCCACACGGCCAGTCATCCAGCCACCCAACCAAGAAACCTGTAAACTTTTCTTGAAATTTTTTACACGTTTTAAGGACGTGTGAAAGGATTTTGCATATGTGGAACGCGAACGAACCCTTCAATGATCTACCCGCGGCGCCGATAGAAGAACTGGAGACTCGGGCTGTCCTAAAAGCGACAGTCGGAGCTCGTGCGGAACTCGCCGGATTGAACGAGGCCCTCAAGCGGATGCCAAACCCGGCGGTTCTGTTGCAGTCAATCTCGCTCATCGAAGCCCAAGCAAGCTCCGAAATCGAGAACATCGTCACGACTATAGACGAATTGTTCCGGTCAGCTGCACACGTTGAACAAGAAATTACCCCGGCCACGAAAGAAACCCTTCGCTACCGGACCGCACTCTACGCTGGCTTAGAGAGCATCAAGTCTCGCCCGATCACTTCAACAACAGCATCGACAGTCTGCACGCAGGTGACCGGCAGGGACATGTCAGTCCGCAACCTTTCGGGCACTTTTATCGGAAACCCGACGACTGGCCTTGCCCGGTACACCCCGCCTGATGGCGCCAAGGTCATCCGGGAGAAGCTGGCAGAGTGGGAAACGCTTGTCCATGACGCAAGTGATGTCGATCCTCTTGTCATCATGGCGGCAGCACACTATCAGTTCGAGGCGATTCACCCGTTTGCGGATGGAAATGGCCGCACCGGACGCATCCTCAACTCCCTCATGCTTGTCGAGCGGGAGTTACTTTCATATCCAGTGTTGTACTTGTCGAAGTACATCATTCGTAATAAGAATGAATATTACGACCGCCTTCTCGAGGTCACTAGTAGCGAGGCTTGGGAGCCATGGATTCTGTTCATGCTCGACGGGGTCACCGAAACGTCCCGCGAGACTCTTCTCACCGTTGAGCAAGTCGATGCAGCACGACGCAGCGTTCGCACCGTTCTTCGTGAAGTCGGCGGCTCAAACTCCTATCTCCTTGACCTCCTGTTTGAGCTTCCTTACGTTCGGATTAATAATGTGGTGGCGCGATGCGATGTCTCTCGCCCCACGGCAACCAAATGGCTCAACGAACTCGTAGAGGCTGGCGTTCTTATCGACGAGAGAATCGGCCGCGAGAGGCTCTTCATCAACGTTCAGTTCCTTCGCGCATTGACTCTGTCCAGTTGATTGAGCTCCACTTCAATCAAGGCAGCAGCCTTCCCGCTGGACATGCAAAGACTTTTAACACATCCCCAGAACGTGTAAAAAATCTCGCGAATTTTTTACACGATTAATTTTGCCGAGCTATTCCGCGCGGCGGGTACACCACCGTCACCAGCACCACGCTGATCAACATCAGCAAGAACCACGACACCAGTTTCATGATCGACACTGGTTCCCAGCCGTCAACTTGATCGGGGTATGCCCACGCTCCCGCCCAGGTCGCAATGTTCTCGGCAAACCAAATGAACGTCGCGACCAGCCCAAAGGCGACCAGAATGGGCATCTTGAAGGTGCGCCGGTAGACGCGGAAATGCATCCAAGTCGGCCAATACGTGACGACTACCGCGAGCACAATCAGCCACCGCGCATCCCACACAAAGTGGTGCGTGAAGAAGTTGGCGTAGGCCGCGAGCGCGAGGATCGCGGTCAGCCACAGGCGCGGATAGCGGTCGAAACGCAGATCCATAAGCCGATACACCCGCACCATGTACGAGCCAACCGCCGCGTACATGAACCCGGTGAACAGCGGCACTCCCGCGATACGGAGCACACCGTCGGGGTCATAGAGCCAAGATCCGACCCCGGTTTTGAACAGCTCCATAATGGTGCCGGTGATGTGGAAGAGCATGATCACCCACAGCTCGCGACCGGTTTCGAGCCTGGTCACGAGCATGAGCACCTGGATGCCCACCGCCACGATCACGAGCGCGTCGTTCCGCGCGAGCGTGGCATCGTCGGGCCACCACAGTCGAGCGGCGATGATCGCGATCAGCATCAATGCACCGAAGAGGCAGGCCCACGCCTGCTTCAGCCCGAAGACGAGAAATTCCAGCAGGCCCGAGCGGAGGCCCCGGTCGCCTCGAGAGGCCAACCAACGATTCGCAGTCCGGTCGAGAAAGCGCTCAACACTCGTGAGATTTTTGGGTTGCTGCGATTCACCGGAGTTCATTGCGCCTTAGCTTGGCATAAGCAACCCCGCGATCACATCCGACTGAGGTGTCGTTCCATGTCGAGTGGCTTACGACGCTTCACGCGACGGTCGCGTTCCCGCACCCCACCGACGTAGATCCACCCGAGCAGTTGCTCGTGCTTTTCGAGTTTGTGCGCCTTGCGGATCTTCTTGCTGCGCGCGGCGTCACCCGTGCGCCACATCGTGCCCCAACCGGCTTCGTGCAGCAGCAGCGATAGGTAATGGGCGACGGCGGATGCGACGGATTCCTGCTCCCAGTACGGCACCTTCGAGCTCTTCTTGGGCGACACCACGACCGCGAGCACAAGCGGCGCTCGCATAGCCTTCGCAATCCCTTTGTCTTTGCTCGTCCCGTTCGCTTTCGCGAGCGCTTTGCCGAGCTTCTCGCGCCCCGCACCGCGGATCTCGATGATGCGCCAGGGCTTGAGCGCTGAGTGGTCAGACACGCTCGACATGGCGCTCAGGAGATATTCGAGTTCTTCGCGGTCGGGGGCTTCCTCGGTCACACGCGAGTGCGAGCGTCGCGCCCGCAGCGCAGCGAGCGCGGGACGTTCCGGGAATTCAGGTTCAGGCATCGTGGGCTCCAAAAGGATGCAGGCAGGGACAGGGTTAAGTCTCCCGTAACTTGCTTGGAATCAGACTTTGAGCGGCAGTTAACCGCCGCTGCTACGTTGCTCGCATGCCTTTCGTGAGCGCACTGCGCAATGCCGCCCCTGCCGTCGCTTCTCTTAGCCAGAACTCCGAGGAATATTGGTTCCTCGAAGACGTATTCCAGCGCATCCTGCACGGTGACATCGAAGATGCCTACGACGCCGTCGAACTCCTCGAGGAGAATATCGACGAGTATCTCGAAGACGGTGAGGATTTTCCCGAAGCCGCCGCGTTCGCTTTCGCTGAGGAACCGGAGGAATACACCGAAGCGCTCGCCGAGGCGCTCTGGGCCGCCGCGTACACGACCGCCCAGGCCTGGGATGAAGAAACTACCGACACCGACCGCTTCGTGGAAGCAATCGGTGCGCTGGAAGAACTCGGTATTGACGCCGGTATCTTCACCGACTTTGCTGATGTCGAACCGCGCGAGGGGCAGCGCGGCGCGGTAGTGCTCTGGGTGAATGCCTGGGAGAACTTCGACAACGACGATGCAGTTCCCGTCATGCTTTCGCTTGCCGAGCGTGGTGACGCCACCATGGATGAGGTCGAAGCGGATGCGATAGGCGCGTTTTCGGAGGCCGGGCTTGCGGCCGAGCGCACCGAACACCGCGGCTTCATCGTGGTGCCGATGCGATGGCGCCACCACGTGTCTTCGTGGGAAGACGCTGGCGGCCACGAGGTCTAGGCACTATCCACAGGTGCGACCCCACCGTCGGATCAGAAGATGGTGTTGGTGTAGGGGGTGGTCGAGGTGGTGAAAAGCCGCTGCAGAGTTTCGACTGCCTCAGGCGAAGCAGCCCTCACAAGCCCAGTGCCGAGCAGTTGCTGCACCGACACTCCCCCGAGGTAGAGCGATGCGAGCGCGGATGCGTCGATAGTCGCATCGACTTCCTTCGACGCGGTTCGGGTGACCGTCGCTTTGCCGCTTCGCGTCTCAAGACGATAGGCCCCGTCGATTAGCCCCAGCGCATCCTGCACTTGGAAGGTGACATCACCGTCGACCAGCCAGTCGCGCGCGGCGAGGGCCTGCTCGACGTCGAGGATGCGCAACCACAGTAAGTCGTTTTCAGTCACCACGCGATATGCGCGCGGGTCGACGAGCGCCCAGGGCAGCACATCTGCGGCCGGTGCGTGCTCAAAACGGATCACATCGGTCAGGCTCTGCCGCAGCAGGTACTCCCACAGAGCAAGATAGCCCGCGCGGGTTTCTGCAACGATATCAACGGCCTCAATCACCCGCGGGCTACCGTGCCAACCGCGATGCTGATAGGCGACATAGCCGTCGATCTCGCCCGAGGATGCAGCGATGTGGGCGGCGAAGCGGCGGTTCGGGTTCGGATTCAGGTCGGCCTGGTCGAAGCCGAATTCCCCCGCGATACCACGCGGTGTCAGCGTGGCCCGGCCAATCGAACCGGTCGTGGCGCCGTGGAAACGGTCAAAGACACCCTCCGCCACGCGGTCGTAGGTTACCCGGTCAATCTGCTGCACGGTGCCGGTGGCACCGTGCCCCTCGCGGAACTTCGCGGTGCGCGCATCCACCTCAACCGACTTCTGGAAAGTCGAAACCCCAAACCCGAACCGTGAATAGATGCCGCCTTCCGTGGCGGTGAGCGCCGCAATCGGTACGCCATCGCGCTGCGCCCGTGCGAGGTCCTCGCTGATCACCCGCCGCAGGATGCCGCGACCTTGGTATTCCGCCCGCACCCCCACGCCGGTGATGAGGTGCGCGGGCAATAGCTCGCGGCCCGCGTTCAGGGTGCGCCGATAACTGATGTATGTGGCCACCGGGATGTGTGCGCCATAGAGATTTTGTGCGTCGTAGACTCCGGTAAATTCGGCCTTGTCCGCAAGCCGGGCCTGCGCCAGAGCCTCGTGTTTTGCTGCCGAACCGGGCGGCAGCTGGAAGCCGATCTCGTGCGCAACGAGCCAGGCTTTCACTTCTTCGCTGAGCGGGCCCGGGGCATCCCCCGTTCGGAAGCGGCGCAGAGTCAACTCCGCGCCAGAGCCCGCCCGATCGCCAATGCTGTTCCCAGGGTCCGTGCCGTGTTCCGCTGCCGTCATGCGCCAACCGTAGCGCGCGAAGTCGAAGCAAAATGTCCGCGCAGGGTATTCGTCTCATACTCGTGGCGATAGAGGCCGCGCTTACGCAAAATCGGCACCACCCCATCCACAATCACCTCGAGGCTCTCGAGCAGCACATCCGGTTGCAGGTTAAAGCCGTCCACCGCACCCAAACGGAACCAGTCTTCGATCCGGTCGGCCAGCTGCTCGGGAGTACCGACAAACCCGCCGTGGCCGGAGCCCTGATAGCGGGTCCGCTTTAAATATTCGCGCACCGTGGGCTTAGTCTGTCGGATTTGCTCGAAGATAGACTGACGGAAGCCGACGCTGCCGAGCCTGCTATTCGCATCCAATTCCGAGTTCAGCAGCCAGTCAGGAAATGGCTCGTCCAGGGGCAGGGTGGATGCGTCGTACCCGATCGTGCGCGAGAGCCAACCGAGCGAATAGCTTGCCGGACTGGAATCGTAGAGTTCGTCGATGCGGCGCTTGGCTTCTTCCTCGGTGCTGCCAAGCGTCACCAGCAGCCCCGGCAGAATCTTCACATCCTGCGGCGCCCGCCCGTATTCAATCGCGGCTTCCTTCACCTCGCGGTAGTGCTGAATTGCTGATTCTTTGGTGATCTCTGCCGCAAAGACACCGTCCGCGAGTTTCCCCGCGATCTGTCGACCGGGCCCCGACCCACCAGCTTGGAAGATGATTGGTCGCCCCTGCGCGGATATCGGCGCCTCGAGCGTCGCATCAATCGAAAGGTACTTGCCTTCGTACCGGAACCGCTCACCGGTGCGTGCCGAATCCCACAGCCCCACCACAATGTCCGCGAACTCATTCGCCCGACCGTAGCGGTCCTCCCGTGTTGGCAGCTCCGTAAGCCCGTAGTTCGCCGCCGAGGCCGCCGAGTTGGTGGTCACGAGGTTCCAACCCGCCCGGCCGCCTGAGAGATAGTCGGCGGTGAGGATGCGCCGGGCCAGTTCATAGGGATCGTTGAAGGAGGTCGTTGCGGTCGAGATGAGCCCGATGTGTTCGGTGGCCTGCGCCACATGCGTCCACAGCACAGTCGGATCAAACTTCGCCGCATTCGCGTCATAGGACGGATCCCCGAGGAAGGGCCCGTCGGCGAGAAACACCGCGTCGAGAGTCCCCCGTTCCGCGGTCTTCCCAATCTGCGTCCAATAGTCCGCGTCAAAGGCGGAATTCGGTTGCAACCGATTCGACTTCCATGCCGACGGCACATAGCCGAGCACCAGTGCGTTGATACCGAGCAGAACGTGCCCAGTCTGCGATTCGGACATGAGTCAGTTTCCTTACTTATTGCGATTGAGCTTTTGCTGAGGCGTCGAAGCGACGCGGTTGGATGCGGGCCGACGGATGCGGATTTGCCGCCGCGGTCAGAGTCTCGACTGGACAGCCGGTGCGGCAAAAGCGGAGGGTTTGCCCACCAGGCGATCTGGCTGGAAGGGGATCCCGAGAGTGGCACGAAGTGTTTGCGAGGGGATGCTGCCGCCGTCAATGCCAGCTTCCGCGAGCGCAGGCAACGTGTCATCGAGAAGTCCAATCAGCCCGGTTCGACCTTCGGATGGTGTCACCACGAGACCCTGTCGTCCGCGGTCAATCGCGGCTCGGGCCGCGGCCACGGTCGTGCGACCGTATCCAGCCGGCAGCACCTCAAATACCGGGGTGCTGGGAAGGGATTCTTCCGCGCTCGAATGGCTCGTTGCTTCCCGTTCACTGGCAAGCAGCAGATCGAAAAGCCCGGGAGCGGTGTGTTCCCCCACCGTACTCACGAGCCCAGCAAGGACGGGCGTTTGCTGCGCCGAGGTCGGCACGCTGATTGGCCCGTGAATGCGGTAAACACCTTCGTGCTCGACGTTGCGGATGCGGTTGGCTTGGGTATACACGCCAGCTTCCTTATCTGCAATGATCGACTCGCGCGGCCAGCTCTGCCACAACTGCACGATCGCCTCGGCCGCATCCACCACGGTCTCGACCGACAGCGGGATATCCACCTGGCCGTCGATTCCCTGCCAAGCGACCGGTGTAGCCGAGTTCGCAGAAGCATCCGATCGAGGCTGTGATGCGGCCGCGGTCGCTTGCTTCACCAGCGCTGCATCCTCCGAGTCAAGTAGCAGACCGGTGCGCCCACCCGCGAGCACATCGAGGGATGCGATGCGGCGCGCGAGGCTATATGGGTGATCGCGTTGGATGGTTGCGGCAGCAATGAGTCGCAGGCTGCGAGCTCGCTGCTTGAGGGTCGCGGTGAGCAAGCCCGTGTCGAGTTGGGCGGGTTCGGTATGGGCATCGGTAGTCGGATAATTCGCGAGCCGATTCGTCCCGACGATCGCGAAAGACAGCGCAGCGAAGTTGAATCGCTCAAGCAGCGTCTGGTCGCCCAGCAGTTCCAGCACATGCCGGTCGGTCAACCCGACGGCGAGCTGCACCGGTCGACCTGCAGTGGTCGATGTCATCGTGTTCTTCCTTTCGTGGCTGTTCGCCGAGGGGCGGAACAGTTCGCCATTCACCGGTCGATAAAGTCGACCGGTTGTTCGCCGAGTAGCGGAGCATCGAGGGTTGCATGCCCGTCGACGCGCACGCTACTCAGCCAGCTGAAGGGTTAGCCCTGGACGGACAGGCTCGTGAAGTCCGGGCCGTTCCCGAGCGAAGACCAAGTCCAGTTCGCGACCTGTGGTGTGGTCGGGATGGTCTTAACGCGCTCGACTAGTGGGAACCAGGCGAGGTCTTCCGAGGCGAGGGCATTCGCCTGCTGCCACAGGTCAGTGGGGTCTTCGGCGCCGATCGCCTGCTGGGTGATCTCGTTGAGTTCCGGGTTGTCGTAGGTCACGCCGTTCCATGTGCCCCCGGGAGCGATATCCGAGTTGAGCCAGCCACCGAGCGTCATCGAAGCGCTGTTTCCCTGCCAGTCGGGCGACCAGGTAGTGATCGCCAGATCCCACTGGGAACCGTTGGCAGGGTCGGAAAGGAATGCGCTCATGCCGCCAAAGCCACCGGTGATTGGCACCAGATTGACTGAGTAACCGGCAGCTTCAAGCGAAGCCTGGATCGACGTTGCCATTTTCTCGTATTCCGCTTCGGAGCGGTAGGCGATCGAAAGGGTCAGGCCTTCATGGCCTGATTCCTGCAGCAGCGCGGCCGCCTGCTCAGTGTCGCCCCGGTCGCCCTCAGTTGGGTAGGGGTTTTCATCGTTGTAGCCAAGAATCGTGGAGGTCAGAATTTCAGTGCTCGGAATCGCCGCCGTCTCGCCGCCCAAACCGCGCACCAGGTCACCTCGGTCGATCGCGTAGTTGACCGACTGACGAACCGTGAGGTCGGTGAGTGCCTCCTGCGCCTCAGTCTGCGGGTCCCCGGAATTATTCCAGCTCATAAACACAGCCGAACCACTTGCCGAGGTGTGAAGGTTCTCGGGTTGGGTGTTTTGGTAGGTCTCGATCACCTGCGCCGGGAAGGCGCGCACGTAGAGGGATGCATCCGCTTCACCGGTCTGAATCTTCTGTGCCACCGCATCCGCCGAATCGGCGGTGGTGTCAATGCTGATCACATCGGCGTATGCCGGGCGTGGATCTCCGACGGCTGCCGAATCGTAACCGTCAACGCGAGTGAGTTCGAGCAGCTGGTCGGGCTGGTAGTTGGAGATGTAGTACGGCCCGCTCGACACATAGTTCTGACGGAACTCGAGCGAATCGGCAAAGTAATTCTCGACGATCTCTTCCGGCAGCGGCGAGATGAAGTTCAAGGTGAGGATATCGAGGAGGTCATTCGACTTCTTGGTGAGTTTGAGCTCGAGCGTGTGGTCGTCGAGAGCCGTCACCCCACTAA
Source organism: Gulosibacter chungangensis (assembly GCF_008831155.1). Taxonomy (GTDB): domain Bacteria; phylum Actinomycetota; class Actinomycetes; order Actinomycetales; family Microbacteriaceae; genus Gulosibacter; species Gulosibacter chungangensis. The sequence continues at coordinate 27,056 of NZ_WBKB01000006.1, forward strand.
TCTCGTTCTCCGCGTGGAATTCCTGAACCGCGCCCAAGTCACCAACCGGCACTTCCGCAAACTTATCCGCGTACTCTTCGAAGCCCTCGAAGAGGTTGTTGTAATAGGTGATCGCGCTCACGTTAGCGTTCGGGTCGGGGAATCGCTTGATCGCGTAGACGAAGTCATTGGCCGTGATTTCCCGGTCGGTGGCACCCGAGAAATGGATGCCTTCACGCAGGTGGAAGGTGTATGTCAGCCCGTCATCCGAGACATCCCAGCTTTCAGCGAGGTCCGGGACGATTTCAGTGTCGTTGCCAATACCTTCGCTGCTGCCGGAATAGGTTATGAGCTGACGAGTGGTGGCGCGGATGACCTGCCACGCCTCCGTCGTATAAGCAATCAACGGGTCAAGTGCATCCACGTCCCCCATCGACGCGACGTTGAGCGTGCCGCCGTACAGGTCGTCACCGGTTGGTTCGGCGGCTTCGCCGAACGTTCCGGTGCAACCGGAGAGCGCCAATGCGGCAACGGCAAAGAGCGCCGCGATTCCGGTCTTTCGTGTTCTAGCCATGAGATCCCTTTCAGGGTGTTATTTGCCGCTGCGGGCGTGGGTGATGATGTCGACGATGGTGGTGAAGAGGACGAAGGCGACGGCACCGACGAGCGCGACCGCGATTACGACGGGTGCGTCGCCGCCCTGCGCCGAGGTCACTGCGAGTCGGCCAATGCCGTCGAGGCCGAAGATCTGCTCGGTAACGATGGCACCGCCGAGGATTGCGGCGAACTCAATCGCCCCGAGGGTCATGATCGGGTTCGCTGCGGCCGAGAGCGCGTGGCCGAAGTAGACGCGATTGGGACCAAGGCCCTTGGCTCGCGCTGTGCGAATGTAGTCGTTGCCGGCTACTTCCAGTACCGAGCTGCGCACGACTCGTTGGAAGACCCCGATCTCGACGAGCGCGATCGTGAGCCAAGGCAGGATGAGATGCCGGAACCACTCGGACGGCGATTCGTTGAATGGCACGTAGCCACCGCCCGGGAAGATCCGGAATCCGTTCATCGAGAGCTGGAAGTAGAAGAAGTAGAGGAAGAGCACGCCGAGCAGGAACGTGGGGATCGACAGCAGCACGTAGGAGATCCCAGAAGTGACCCGGTCGAACCAGCCACCGGGCTTGCGTGCAGCCGTGACGCCAAGAAGCACCGACAGCACCATCCAGATCACGAAGGCACCGACTGCCAGGTCAATGGTGACCGGGAGTTTTTCAAGGATGAGTTCACTCACCGGGCGCTGCGAATGGTACGAGTATCCGAGGCTCGGAGGCCAGTTCGTGAGCATGCCGCTAGGGACACCCTGGATATCGGGACCGTGCACGAGGTAGCGCCACAGCTGCACCCACCAGGGTTGGTCGAGTCCAAGACTCGCGCGGATCGACTCGATGGTGGCTTCGGTCGCGTTCTCGGGCGCGATCATCCGAGCAGGGTCACTGTAGGCGACCTGCGAGAGTCCAAAGGTCGCGAGCACGACGGCGAAGAGAGTGAAGAGCGTGCGCCCAAGACGCTTAGTGATGTACCGGGTCATTCTCCGCGACTCGCATTCTTCGGGTCGAAGTGCACCTGCAGGCGCGTACTCACCAGGTTGAAGCCGAATACCGTCAGCGCGAGTGCAGCACCAGGAGCGATCAGCAGCCAGGGTTGCACTTGGTAGAGGGCTGTTTCTTGCGCGTTCGCGATCATGTTTCCCCAACTCGCTGTCGGCGGCCGCACACCGAGGCCCAAGAACGACAGGGTCGCTTCCGCAATGATGTTGGTCGGTAGCTGCACCGCCCAGTAGACGATCACGGCGGGCAACACACTCGGCAGGATCTCGCTGAAGACAACCCGGCTTTTGCTCGCACCCGACCCGATAGCCGCAAGGACGAATGGACGGTGCTTGATCTCAATCGCCTGTCCGCGCACGAGTCTTGCGAAATAGGTCCAGGAGAACAGCGCGATGATGAGGATTACCACGAGGACCGGATCAATCACCGTCGAACCACCGTCCGCCCGGTTCAGCGTCACGAGGCTCAGCGCCGTCACAAGGAACGGAAACGCGAGTGCAATATTCGTGAGTTCGGTCAGGACAGTATCGGTCTTCCCACCAAAGTAGCCACCGATCAGTCCCACGAGTGTCCCAATCACCGCGGCGATTAAGGTAGCCGGAATACCCACCAGCAGGGAGACTCTGGCACCGTAAATGGTGCGGAGGAACACATCCCGCCCGCTGCCGTCCACACCGAGCAAGAAACCAGGTGCCGAAGTGACCGGTAGACCGCTTTCGCTCAGGGTTTCGTCCGGGAACTGGTCGTTCGGTCCATGGCCGAGCAAGAATGCAATGACGGGTGCAAGAAGAGCCAAAAGTACAACCCCCGCGACAATGCCCAGGCCAATGAGCAGGCTGCGGTCGTTGCGGATGAGCTTCCCCACCCGCTGCAATCCCTCAGCAGTTGAGACCTGCAGCGAAGTAACAGTCATCATGAGCTGACAGCCTCCTTCGCGAAGCGTTGCTCGGACTCGGTTGAAACGCTGTCGGGGTGCGCGACTCCGTTCTGTTCGGTCTCCACGTCCCCAGGTTGGATGCGCGTAGTCACGGGAAGCTTCGGGATCGCGTCGAGCAACTGGCGGGTATAAGCCGAGGTCGGTTGGGCAAAGACCTGCTCGACCGGTCCAGCATCCTCAACACCGTCGGCAGAAAGCACAATCACGTTGTCAGCCAGGCTGCGCACGACGCCGAGGTCGTGCGTAATAAAAAGAAAGGCCGTGCCTTCTCGCTCGCGCAGTCGCTGGATGAGCTGCACAATTTCTCGCTGAGTCGTGACATCGAGTGCCGAGATCGCCTCATCGGCCACGATGATGTCTGGCGCAAGCATGAGCGCGCGGGCAATAGCGACGCGTTGCCGTTGCCCGCCACTAAGCGCACTCGGATAGCGCTGCAATAGGTTAAGCGGCAGCTGCGCGAGCTCGGCAACCTCAATGACGCGGCGCCAAGTCTTGTCTCGGTCGATGCCTTGGACCCGATACCCGGATGCGATCGACCAGGCCACGGTACGACGCGGATTCAGACTCGTATAAGGGTCTTGAAAGACGAGTTGCACCTTGTGTCGGGTCGACACTGCCAACGTGGGAACCGCATCCGTCTTCGCCGTGGGCAGCGTCTCACCGTCGAGGACAATCTCGCCCGAATCCGCATATTGCAGGCCCGCGACGATTCGCCCGATCGTTGATTTCCCCGAACCAGATTCTCCGACCAGCGCAAGCACCTCACCCCGCGCCAATTCAAGATCGATGTTCTCGAACACTGTGGTGCGTCCGTGCCCGCTGCGTTTTGGATATGACTTGGTCAGCCCGCGCACACGAAGGATTGTTCCTTCAGCAGCCGGGGTCTGTGCCACTCGAGTCACACTCGCGACGGTCGCCTCGGTCATCGTCGCTGCATTGCGGGCCACGTGCATCGCGGAGGCCGCGAGCAGCTCTCGCGTGTAAGCCTCACGCGGCTCGCCGTATATGTCGTCACGAGTACCGCACTCGATGACCTTGCCGTGGCGCATGACCACCACGTCGTCGGCAAAGCTACCGACCACCGCGAGGTCATGGCTGACGATCACAATGGCCGTATTGTGTTCCTCCTGCAGCCGCTTCAATAACGCCAAAATCTCGGCCTGCACACTCGCATCGAGTGCTGTGGTCGGCTCATCCGCGATGATCAATGCGGGGTTATTCGCGATCGCGATCGCAATCATGACGCGTTGCCGCTGGCCTCCGGAGAGCTCCGCCGGGTATGCGCGCGCAACTTTGGGGTCACGTCCCAGTCCCACCTGCTGCAGCAGCTCGGTTACGCGCGCTCGCAGCGCAGTCCGCGAGATCCGCTGGTGTGCGCGCACCGCTTCGGCGATCTGCGTGCCGATTCGCTTAAAGGGATGCAGATTGCTCGCCGGGTCTTGGAACACGAACCCGATCTCTCCGCCAAGGACGCTTCGGTGGGCGCTTTCCGAAAGTTCCATGAGTTGTTCGCCCCGAAGCGTTGCCGACCCCGTCACTTGAACGCGATCTGCCAACAGCCCGGTTGCGGCCAATAACGACACAGTTTTTCCGGAGCCAGATTCCCCCACGATTGCGAGAGTCTTTCCAGCTGCGACTTCGAATGAAACACCATCGACCGCCCGCGGGACAGCAGTCAGGTGGCGCGTTGCACTACCGAACTGCACGGTGAGATCGGTCACCTGAAAGAGGGTCATACTGGGTCCATTTCTGCGGGGTAGGTTCGCCGGGCTGTGTCACGAGGCGGCATAGCTCCACGGTGTTGCGCGTCGGTCTTGCCTCAAGAAGTGTGCGAAGCGGAAGTGGCTCGGTCAAAGCTCCCGGTGAATATTTCGTCATGTGCATTCACACAGTGACGCGGAGTTTCACAAACGGACATACGCCGTAATCAGCTTCGTGATCGGCTGCTTTCTCGCTATACAGTCCCTGCCTATAGCCAGCCCCGAATCCGACTCGGGCACATCCGCGACGATGCTCCGCAGCACCGATGCCGCAGCACAGACCCGAAGGAATGAAGATTTGACCTCACTCACCGCTCAGGTACTCCTGCAATCCGGTACCGCCACCGACGAAGACCTCAAGGCCCGATTCGCCCCGGTAATCGCGAGGATTGCCGAGGGTAATGTCGACCGGGAACTCACCCGCACGCTCCCGCATGAGCAGGTCCGCTGGCTCACCGAAGCGGGTCTCGGTGTCATTCGGGTCCCCGAGTCCGCCGGTGGCCTCGGGGCTTCGCTCCGACAGACCTTTCTCGTGCTCGCAGATCTCGCCGAAGCGGATGCGAACATTGCGCACATTTGGCGCAACCATCTTGCCTTCGTTGAGGACCGGCTCGCCGCATCGGCCCGCCCCGAGACCGACCCGGCCGTCACCGAACGCTGGCTCAAGCGATTCCTCGCGGGTGATTTCGTCGGCGGGGGCTGGACGGAAGCAAATAACGGCACCTACAAGACGCTCAAGACGCTCATTACGCCGCACGAGGACGGTGCCTATCGCATCAGTGGCGCAAAGTTTTACGCCACGGGCAGCCTCTACGCCGACTGGCTTGATGTGATCGGCAAGACGGAAGACGGCCAGTTCCTTACCGCGCTGGTTCCGCGCCACCAGCCCGGAGTTGAACTCGTCGACGACTGGCCCGGTTTCGGCCAGCAGACCACCTCCAGCGGCAGCGCCACCTATCGGGATGCGGTAGTTCAGGGCGAAGATCTCTTCCGGGTGGAAGACCGGTTTAGCTATCAGGGGCTGTTCTACCAAACGTCACTGCTGTCGGTACTCACCGGCATCGGCCGGGCTATCGAGCGCGACGGCATCGTCGCGCTCCGGGAGCGCGGTCGCAATTACACCCACGGCCTCGATGAGGTGCCACACAAGGACCCGCAGCTGCTGCAGATCATCGGCCAGGTGCACACGCTCCGCTACATCGCCGAGATCGCACTCGAGAAGGCAGCTTCATCGCTGGATGTGATCGCCCTCGCACAGGCCGCTGGCGATACCGAGGCGGGTCAGGATGCACTGATCAAGGCGAGCATCGAGGTCACCCAAGCACAGATCGCCATTACCGACTCCGTGCTGCGCGAGGCGACCCTCGTATTCGACGCACTCGGCGCATCCGGAACAACCGTGGCTCGCGGCCTCGACCGCCACTGGCGCAATGCCCGCACGATTGCCAATCACAATCCGCGCGTATACAAGGAGCGCATCCTCGGTAACTATCTCGTCAATGGCGAGAACTCGACCGATAGCTTCACGAGGCAACTCACCGAAAGCACCGGTGGCCAGGGACAGGGCTAATCGGCGCCGACTTCGCCGGATCTGATACCAACGCAGGCTTACGCCGCCCAAGTCTGCGACGCTTCGAGCGCATTTCGGACCCGGTTCCGGCTCTCCCGCGCGGCCGCTGCACGCAAACCAACCCGCGCAGAGTAGATTCTTAAGGGGAGAGGGAGGTGTCGATGCCGGAACCAGAAGAATCAAAGCAGCCCACGTCGGAACAGATCGCGACCGAGGGCGTATTTATCGCATCCGCGACCACCAGGCTCGCGGTGAAAAACCGCATCCTCGTCGATACCCTCTCGGGTGACGTAAATTTCACCGTGGCTCAGTACGTGGAGTTCGCGCGAGAGACGCTGCGCGACCTCGCCCGCGAATCTGAAGCGGAAGTTGTTCGGCTCGAAACGATGATGCAAAAGGCCAAACGCCGACGCAGTCGACCGATGAGCATGCACGACTACCAGAAGGCCGACCTCGGAAACCTCAAGCACCGCAGGGATCAGGCAGACCTCGTCGCACACAAGCTGCGCGAGCGGGCCGCCGACACCGAAGCTGTCGAAGAACTCGTTCGAGTCGCTCATGAAGCCGCTTGGGGTGAGATTTCTCGCAATATCCAGTTCAACCTGGATAGCGAGTTTGCTCGGGTTGGGGAACTCACCGAAGAAGAGTCGGAGGCTCGGGCGGAGCGGATGCAGGACGTGCTGCGGGTCGACCTGCCGAAGCTTGAAAAGGATCTGCGCATCCTGAAGAAGCGCCAGGCTGCTGCCCAGCGACAAGCGGAAAAAGAGGAAGCGCACAAGAGTGCCGGTGACTCCACGAGCGAACAACAGGGTCTTCTGAGCCGGATCTGGCAGCGCATCCGATCCCGATAGCATTCGGGTTTGCCGGGCCGTCACCGCGAATTGCATGAGTGTTACGCGTACACCCAACTCTTCATCTCTATGAAGGTGCATAATCATTGCAGGGTTGGAAGAACTTCTCTTTAATTCCCTCCCTAAAACAACCTAACGCCCTGTGGTGATCCCTCACCACAGGGCGTCTTAAGTTGTCAGCCTGGGGCCTACTACTTGGTCCAGACCACCGGGCTACCGTCAAGTACGTTGTACTCACCCTTGAACGGCGAGAACTGGATCCCAGCAACCGGAGTGTCCGAAGTCGAGAAACCGGGGACGCAGGTGGTGAACGTCACACCGGGACCGAAATCACCGGGCGCGGACTCTGATTCGCAGGGCTCCCACTTACCGATGATGGAGATGAGGTCCGCATCGTCGCCGCCCTCGAGCAGCGCATCCAGATCGCCGTTGACGCTCGCGTGGGTGAGGTTAGCCGAGGACTCGTCAACACCGGTCACCTCGACGGTGATGTAGTAGGGGGTGATGCCTTCGCCCTGCGCGCCGAGGTCAAGCGAGTCGAGGTCTGCGGGGTCTCCCGGCACGACCTCAATCGGTGTGATCTCGACCAGGCCGGTTTCTCCCGCGTATTCGAGCGGCACGATTGCGCCTTCACCGAAAGCGAGCTCGGTTCCGGGAGCGGTGACGTCGCCCGCCGGTGCCGCACCGGTGTCGGTGCCCTCCGACTCAGCGGGCTCTTCTTCGGTAGTTTCGGCCTCATCGACTTCTTCTTCAACGACCTCGGTGGTCTCCTCGGCTTCGGGTTCTTCGTTGGAAGAGCACCCGACGAGTCCGAATCCGACGGCGCCAATTCCCAGGAGCGCCAGCAGCTGCTTAGTCTTCATATTTGCGATTTCCGTTCGTTTGGCGCATCGATGCGCACGAAAAGTGTCACTCATAGTCTTGAATACCAATTTCGCTCGGACAAATCTGGGCGAAGATTTGCTGCTTTGGGATGACGGACGCCCATCCCCTTGGGGACAGTGCCGTCAATCCCCAAAAGTCCCTTTAGACCGAGTCTCTATATTCGCAGCGTGCAGTCCTTTGTAAATCTGCCACCTTTGTCCTGTCATGGGTGTTAGCGTCACGGCATGACATTTGAGGATTTCACGCACTACCCAAACGTTGGGGTGTCCCTTTCCGAACTCCCCAAAGACAACTGGGTTCTTCGCGATGTGTATGAGCGAATTCTGACGGGACAGCTCCTGGACCCATACGAGGCCTGCGACCTTTTGCACGACTACATCGACGATGGCGAGTTGCGCACTTTCCCCCTTCGATTGCCGCCGCTTACGAGATGAATGCGGAGCAGTCAGCCGAAGAAGTTGTTCGTACCCTCTGGAGCGCCGCACACGATACGGCGCTCGCTTGGGATTCTGAACACACCGACACGGACCGCTTCTACGAGGCACTGAACGACCTCCACGAAAACGCCGATATTGACGTCGCTCTCTTCGGCAATATCTTTGACATCGATAGTCGACCGGAGCTGCGCGGCACCTGCGCACTGCTGGCCAGTGCCTGGCACGACTTCAGCCCGGAACTCCCCACCCGGGTCACGATCGCATTGGATTCGTGCCAGCAGGATATTTTGATCTCCGAGATCGCCCTCGATGTGCTGGATGCATTCGCCCGCGTCGGCCTCAAAGCCGAAGTGAACGACGACTTCAGCGTGACGGTAACCGTGATCTGGCGCCACCACGTGCTCTCGATTGAGGATGCACTCGAAGCGGCGGATCTCCTCCCCCGCTAGCGGCAAATGGCGGCACCGGGTTCGGTGCCGCCAAGCACTGGTGTCACAAAGCATTGCATCGGTGTCGCCAAGCACGGGGTCGCCACCGATGCCGATCAGCGCGAAACAGGAACCCCGCTCCGACTAGCTTGCTTGAGCGCGCGCCCAGGCAACCGTGGCGGAGTCGGCCGTTTCGATAGCGTCGACCACTTCCCCGCCATCACAGCGACACAGCAAGATGCGCACGAGGTCCGCCCCGAGCACGTCCACCTTCCAGGTGCCGCCGGAATCCTCCCAGCGCTGCACGGCGTCGGGAGCGGTATTGGGCGTACCCTCAGATTCCCTGTGCGTCTCGTTCATGCGGGGAACGGTACTCTTGCCTGCTGACTTTTCTATCCTCGGGCACTGCCACACCGACCAACCATTCGGAACGCGCTGCATCCATCGGCCAGCGACCGATGGCTATCGTCGACTCACCTGCGCGGACTTCCGCCGCGCAATTCGCGATGCGCGAGGCCGGGGCCGTTTGGCCTGCTTCGATCGCGAGCGCTTCGGTACTCCATCCATCCCGAGCGCGATAATGCCTAGCGCGATCGCACCGTAGCTCAGCGCATCCGCCAGGCCCAGCGGCTCACCGATCAGGAGCACTGAGACCACCACGAGCAGAATCGGTTCGAGATAGCCGAGCATCCCAAACACGCTCATCGGCAGATTTCGCTGCGCGAGCGTGTAGGCCGAGAAACCGACTGCGGTCAGCAGGCCTAGTGCGATCAGGCCGTACCAGTTGCCGGGGTGCGCGGAGAGCCCCTCGAAAGCTCCCGGCTGGAGCACGAATACCAGCGAAACCGGTGCCAGCAGAGCGATCTCCAGCGACTGCGCAGAGGGGGTGTCGAGCTCAAATTTGCGGCGCAGAATGAAGTAGGCGGGGTATCCCACAGCCACCGCAAACGTCGCCCAAGAAACGCTTGCACCCGCCACGAAGGCGATCGTAACGCCGGCCGCGGCGAGGACGACCGCGATGATGCCGAAGATACTCAGCCGTTCGCGGAGGAATACGACCCCGAGGGCGACGACCGCCAGCGGCAGCAGAAAATAGCCAAAGGACACCGCGAGCGCGTTGCCGCTCACCGGCCCCCAGGCGAAAAGAAACATCTGCACACCAAAGAGCAGCGCATTGAACGCCAGGATGCCAAGCTGCATCGGTTGGCGGCGGATGCGCCCCAGCAGCTCCCCCATCTGGCCCCATTGACGCAGCACAAAGAGAATGGCCACGAGGAAAGGTAGCGCCGCGATCACGCGCCATCCGAAGGTCGCGAAGGGGTCCAGCCCGGTGAGCATCCCGGGGACGCTGAACAGCGCCGCGAAAGCGACCGAAGCCGCGATGGATGCGAACACTCCCTTGCGTGCGCTGGCAGGCGAGGTGTGTGAGGCGTGCTCGGGCTTAGCCACCTGTGCAGACACCTCACGTGCGCGCATCACGGACTCCTTGGGAAGCACCGGGATCGCGGCAGTGGTGGGCATCATCATGTCTGGCATGCTCCCACCGTAAGAGCGAAGACATATAAGTAAAAGCTGCAATTCCCGCACAGTATTGTTGCGGTTTACTTCACATTCTGCGAGGCTCCAAATATGAGCGACATCAAACGCCTACAGATGCTCGTCGAGCTTGGCCGCCTCGGCACAATTTCAGCGGTCGCGCGGTCCCTCGCCTACAGCACTTCCGCGGTCTCGCAGCAGCTCACCCAGCTGGAACGCGACTTCGGTGCATCCCTCATCGAACCCGATGGGCGACGGGTGCGACTCACACCACAGGGCGAGGTGCTGCTGCAGCACGCCCAGGAGGTACTCCGCGAGTGGGAGGGTGCGCACTCAGCGGTGCGCGCATCCACCAATGAGGTAACCGGCAGCGTCGCGATCAGCGCATTCGAAACCGCCTGCCTTTCGCTGATTCCACCGTTGGTTCGGCAGCTCGCGATAGAGCATCCGGCAGCCCGAGTGACGGTCCAGCAGGCCGATTCGGATGCGGCGCTCGACCTCGTAGTCGCCCGCGCCGCCGACATTGGGATCGTTGAGCGCTACCCACATCAGACCCTGCGACATTCCGGGGAGATCACCGAGTCGGTGCTTTTTCACGATCGCATGATGCTCGCGGTGCCCGAAAAGTTTGACCGTGAAGTGCGAGGGCTCCAAGACGTCGCCGACTGCGATTGGGTGGTCGAGCTCCCGGGTGCGCCCGCCCGCAGCTGGGCCGAGTCAATGTGTCGCGGTGCGGGCTTCGAGCCGCGGGTCTGCTTCGAGTCCTTCGACGTGCTCGTGCACCACAATCTGGTTCGCTCGGGGGTCGCAATCGGGTTCGTACCGGAACTCACCCCCAGACACATGCTTTCCGGTGTCCGTTTCATCGATCTCGGGCAGGATGCGCTGCGCACCGTCTATACCGTCTCGCGCACCAGTCAACAGGGCATGCCGCTGCTGCAGGCGGTGATCAAGCTGCTGCAGGGTCATTCTGGACGGAAGCCAGCTACCGTTGCGCCGTCGCCTTCAGCAACAAAGTAGATCGCTTCAATCCCGGCGCCGCTGGCTTGTACCTCGTCGGCACTGAGCGTGCAGATTTCGCCGTCCGGACAGGTGAATTCCGCGACGTGGTTGATGGGACGATCGAGGACCGCGATCCCGGTATCGGGAGTCTCGAGACCCCAGTCCTTCGGCGCGATATAGCCCCAGGGGATGTTGACCCCGTTGTCACGGATCACCGTGACCGAACCCGAGTACGTGGCGCGACCATCCGCATCCACCTCAAGCGGGGTAATGGTCAGCGGCTCAGCTGACCAAACACCCGACTCGGAAACGCCGCTGTCATTGATCACGCAGACGCCATCGCATTGGGAGCGAAATTCGGCCATCGCATCCACCAGTGCGTCGTTGTGGAAGGTGATCATCGGCGGGTCATCAGCAATCGCGAACAGTGACACATTGATTGATAGCTCGATGGGTTCGCCGGTGAGGAAGTGTTCCGGCACGGTCATCGTGTGCTCACCGGGCGGTAACAGCCAACCGCTATCAAAGGGGTCGGTCGCTTCGATCCACGTGCCGGTTGGGATGTCAACGACTGCCCAGCGGAACTGCGTGCCGTTGCCGCGGACGAACGAGTCGGTCTGGAAAAGCGTGATGCGATTTCTGACGCTCCAGTCTTCGCCGTCGCTGACTGCGGTGATGGTGTCGTGGAATGGCACACCGTAACAAGTCCCGCTGACCTCGACGTTGGCCGCTTGACCGCCATCACCGACGACTTCTGCCGCCACGATTTCGATCTTCGGTGCGACGTCGCTGCCGGTTCTACGGAGCTCGCTCAGCTGCAGGAAAGCCTGACCATCGGCGGACAGAAGCTGCGCATCCGAGTCAACAAAACCTGGCGAGTCGATGCGCCCTTCTTTTGCAGCCGTCGAATTAGCCTCCGAGTACCGTCCCTCACACTGAAGCTCGACCCAGTGGTGCACGGCCTGGCCATAAGGGGTCTGGCCAGATGACCCGAGGAGTGTGCAGCCCGCGAGCGACCCGGCGAGCAGCGTCGCGAGCAGGGCAAACGCCGAGCAGATATGCGGCCGGGCGCTTCGAATACAAGGCTTCACACCCATGCCGTGTCTCACCTGTGAACCTTTCGCGGCATCCGCCCGCCGCCTCGTAGCCATTCGCCGCTCATTCTCTTCCACCGATGTCTCGCCCGTCGACTGACGGCATCCAAGCACGGGCAGTTGTCACGACCCCACTTGTCGTAAAGATTAGTGAAAGGTTGCGCTTACCCTCACTATCTGGCAACCGGTCCAACATAAACTGAACCGCATCCACCTATTATGAGAGGTTGCAATGCCGCGCTTGCCGTTTGTCGGTCGCTATGTCTTTTCCGCGCTTGCGGCCACGGCAGGGTTTTTGTTTTTGACCTCTTGCAGCGCCGAAGAGGCCGCACCTGTGCCATCGCCACACGGTTTCTGGGGTTCCGAAGCATCCGACCAACCGAATCTGTCATTTTCCGGAGACACGGTCCACGGCACCGACGGCTGCAATCGACTCAACGGCACCTGGCGTCACGATGTCAACGACCGCATCCGCTTTGAAGAAATCACCTCAACACGGATGCACTGCGATTGGGTCAATACGTGGCTCGAAGAACTCGACACTGCTGTCATCCACGGCGATGAGATGCACGTGTTCAATTCCAGCGGTGTCGAAATTGGCACCCTCACGAAAAACTAGGAGTAGTCTGCGGACTTGGGCCGCTCGAGTTCCTGCTCAGCGCTATGCCCCGCGCTGAGAGAAGGAGTCGAGTTCGTGAGTGCCGCAATTCGCGCCCCGATGAACTGGGGCGCACTGGTCAATATCATTCTGCTCGCGGCATCCCTGCGCGCTGCGGTGGTGTCATTCGGGCCCGCGGCACAGCGTATCGGCGAAGACCTCGACCTCAGCAGCACCGCACTGGGCCTGCTCGGGTCTCTGCCCGTGATCGCGTTCGGCCTCGTGGCCGGATTCGTTGATCGCCCCGTGCGCTGGTTCGGTTTCGACCGACTTTCAATCTTCTCGTTGATCGCGCTCGCACTCGGCCTCGTCACGCGTCTGCTGCCGGATGCATGGGCCATGTGGCTGGGGACGGCGGTGATCGGTCTCGGCATCGGTGTGCTGAATGTGCTCGCACCGGCCTTCGTCAAGCGAGATTTTCCGACCCGAACCTCCGCAATCACCGGAGTCTATTCATCCGTCATTGCCGGTGCCGCGGGAATCAGCATTGCGCTGGTCACTCCCCTCACGAATGCCTTCGACGGTAATTGGCGAATCGCGCTCACTGCCTCGCTGCCGGTGGTCTTGCTTGCGATCTTGCTGCAGAGCATCCGTTATTTCCGGGACCGCAGCCCCGGGAACGCCACTGCCGAACCGGTGCCGGTGAAGGTAGATAAGAGTGCGACGGCACGAGTGTGGCGCTCCCCGCTTGCGTGGGCGGTCACGATGTTCATGGGCATGCAGTCGCTGATCTTCTATGCCTTCATGACCTGGGTTCCGTCAATGGAGATGGCAGCTGGTTTTAGCGAAGCTCAAGCGAGCCTGCACCTGACCATTGGCCAGTTCCTCGGCATCATTGCCACGCTGATCACCAACACCGCGATGCAGCGGCTGCAGGATCAGCGCATCATCTCCGTTGGTTTGGGATTCCTCGGCGCGGTTCCGATTCTCGGCATGATTTTCTGGCCAGCGTTCTTTCCGCTGTGGACTCCGTTCATGGGGCTCGTGATGACCGCCTTCCTCGGTGTCGCGCTCGCCCTCATTGGCGAGCGCGCGGGCTCAACAGTCGAGGCGGCCTCACTGTCCGGCATGGCGCAATCCGTCGGCTATATTCTCGCGGCGGTCGGTCCGGTACTCCTCGGGGGACTCTTCGATCTCACCGGCAGCTGGGTGCCCGCCCTGTGGTGCCTCATCGCCATGTTCATGGTCATCTCCGCCGCAGGCTTAGTGGCCGGTCAAAACCGCACGATCAGCAACGAGTGACGAGTCTGCCGACCTCCGCCGGGCCACCTTCACCGCCACTTCCACTAACTCGTCAATGAATGCAGTTTTCTCCACCACACACAGCATCCAATGACGAGTCTGCCGAGCCACCTTCACTAACTCGTCGATGGCTGCTGTTTGCGGCCGTTAGTACAGCATCCAGTGACGAGTCTCCCGGGCCACCTTCGCTAACTCGTCAACGGATGCAGCGTGCAGCCGTGATTACAGCATCGAGTGACGAGTTAGCGAAGGCAAAGGTGGAAGGGGAAGGGTTAGGGGAAGCGGATGTGGAGGTTGCGCGCCCTTACGCCGACACCGGCGCGCGCGAGGAGCGCGGGCCCGCGAGGTCGGGGAATGCATCCGCGACCCCGGGGTAGACGATCTCGCCGTCGCGCACGTTGACGCCGGCCGCGAGTGACGCATCCGCGGCGATCGCCGCATCCACTCCCCGATCGGCAATCGCGCGAACGTACCCAAGCGTCACATTCGTGAGCGCCTTGGTCGCCGTTTGCGGCACGGCACCCGGCATATTCGCCACGCAGTAGTGCCGCACCCCGTCCACTTCGATAATCGGTGACTCGTAGGTCGTCGGACGCGAGGTTTCAAAGGCCCCACCCTGGTCAATGGCGACGTCAATCAGGAGCGCCCCCGGACGCAGCAGCGGCAGCTGGTCGCGACGCACCACCTTCGGTGCCGCGCGGCCCGGTACGAGCACCGCGCCAATCACGACATCGGCATGCTGCAGCTCATCCTCAAGCACGTGCGGGTCAGACATCAGCACCCGCACGCTGCCCTTGAAAATACCGTCGAGCTCGCGGATGCGTTTGGCCGACATATCGAGGATCGTCACTTCCGCGCCCATCCCGTGAGCGAGCTGCGCGGCATTGGTGCCGACCGCTCCCCCACCAATGACGAGCACTCGCGCGGGCGCGACGCCGGGTGCGCCACCGAGCAGCAAGCCCGGCCCGCCGTGTTGCCGCATCATGAAATTCCCGGCGGCGTGCGCGGCGAGGCGACCGGCGATTTCACTCATGGGAGTCAGTAGCGGGAGCCCGTGTGCATCCTGCACCGTCTCGTAGGCAATCGCGAGCGTGCCCGAGTCGAGCAGCGCCTCGGTGAGGGACCGGTCGGCCGCAAGGTGCAGGTAGGTGAATAGGACGAGGTCCGAACGCAGGAAGCGATATTCCTCGGCGATGGGTTCTTTGACCTTGAGCAGCAGTTCGGCATTTGCCCACGCGGTATCGCGGTCAACGATCGCGGCGCCCGCATAGGTGTACTGCTCATCGCTGTACCCCGACGCTTCACCAGCGCCGCGCTCGACAAATACGGTGTGACCGCGCTGGACGAGGTCGGTGGTGCCCGCCGGGGTCAGCGCGACCCGGGTCTCTTGTTGCTTGATTTCTGTGACGACTGAGATTCGCATGGCCGTTCCTAACTCCTCACTCCAGTGTGATCCTCGTGGCTTGCGAACCAATGTATGCCCGGGCCGACCTAAAGAGAAGTGGATGCAAATTAGCGATATTCGTAAGTTTTGCTTAATCCTCGCGGCAGCGAGAACACATGCATGACTTTGCACGCAGGGACCAGAGTTGAGCACTTTTTCGTGGGTCACCTGCGCATCGATCTGAAATGGTGAAGATGGCCGAAGTGGATGCCACGTTCCGTGGTACCAAATCGGCCAGGAAAGGATTGAAAACTATGCGGGCCATGGTGGTACGTGAACTCGGCGGAGGCTGGGTCGAGGAAGATATCGAAATCGCTGAACCCATCGGTAACGAGGTGCTCGTCGAACTGCGGGCATCTGGGTTGTGCGGCAGTGACCACATGGAGATGTCGACCGAAGTGAACTACCCGCCGCCCGCTGTACTGGGCCACGAAATTGCCGGGGTTGTCACCCAGGTTGGCCCGAACGTCACCACCTTTGCAGTCGGTGACCACGTCGCCGGCTGCCTCGTGCAGTTCTGTGGGAAGTGCGAGCAGTGTCTCTCGGGCGAGGTTGGCCTGTGCCGCAACCCGCAAGACACCGTCCGCAGTGAGGGTGAAGAGCCCCGTCTCAAGGACGCCGAAGGCAAGCCGCTCACCCAGGGCATGGCACTCGGTGGTTTCGCGCAGCAGGCGCTTGTGCACGAGAACATGCTCGTGAAGATCCCCGAGGAGATGCCGTTCCCACAAGCTGCTGTACTCGGTTGCGGTGTAGTCACGGGTACCGGTGCCGTCTTGAACGCCGCCAAGGTGCAGCGCGGCGAATCGGTCGCAATTATCGGCGCAGGCGGTGTCGGTTTGAACGCGATTAGCGGTGCGGTGCTGGCCGGCGCCACGCAGATCATCGTGATCGACCTGAACGATGAGACCCTCGAGACCGCCAAGAAGTTCGGTGCAACCCACGTCATCAACTCGAGCAAGACCGACCCGGTTGCCGAGGTCAAGGCGCTCACCGGCGGCTACGGCGTGAAGTACGCCTTCGACATCGTCGGTATCGGGCCGACAGCGCGCCAGGGCTACGACATGCTCGACCGCGGCGGCACGCTCTACCAGATCGGCATGTCCGGCAACACCTTCGAGCTCGCCAGCCTGCCAAACATCTTCGATCGCAAGGCGATCCAGGGTGTCTTCATGGGCTCCGGCGTCCCGAAGCGCGACATCGCCTCGCTCGCGAGCCTCTATCTGAACGGCCGCCTGAACCTCGACGACCTCGTCTCCGCAGAGATCGCACTCAGCGAGATCAACGAAGGCTACGCCAAGCTGAAGGACCCGAAGGTCAACCGCGTAGTCATCACCGACTTCGCAAACTAAGGCTCACCCAGCTGGGTCATCCGGTTACACTCGCCCCGTCGCCCTCGGCCGTGACCTCGCGCATGTGGCGCAGGAATGCGGCGACGGCGGGACGGGTGTCGCCGCCGCGGCGCATGACCGCGAAGATGTCGCGGTAGAGGTCCCGGTGGGGTTTGCCAGCGATACCCACCGCATCCCCTTCTCCCGCACTTTCGGGCCACTCGAATCGATACTCGGGGGCGACTGGCGTCCGCCGCGCGCCCTTGATCACGGTCTGCGGCAGAAAGGCCGCCGCCAGCCCCTCGGCCGCCATGTCAAAATGCAGCCGCAAATCGGGCGACTCAAAGAGCACGCGCGGCGTAAACCCGAGGCCATGGCACATCCGCTCCGCCCAAATCCGCGCATCGCTCCCCGCAGGCTCGAGCACCCAGGGCACATCCGCGAGGTCATTGACCGAGGCAATCGGCTCCGGCATAAACGCCGAGATTTCATCCCGCACCAAGAAGGTCGACACCAGGTGGGTGTCGGATGCGCGCGGAATCCCCGGATACTCATCGGTCACGGCCACGTCTGCCCGGCGACCGGAAACCGCCTCGAGCGCCTCGGTCGGTTCCACGTGCACGAACTCGACCACGACATCCGGATGCGTCTGCTGCATCCTCCGCAAGAGCTCCGGCACATACCGCAGCGCGAAAGACGAAAACGCGGCGAAGCGAACCACGCCCTGCACCCGCGTGCGGCGCGACTCCAAGTCCGCCTCCGCATCCTCCAAAATCGCTTCGATCTGCACCGCCCGCCGCGCGAGTAGCTGCCCCGCTGGGGTGAGCTGCACATTCCGCCCGATGCGCTCGAGCAGCGGCATCCCCACCTCCGCCTCAAGTTTGGTGAGCTGCTGCGAGATCGCCGAGGAAGAAATTCCCAGCGCCCGAGACACACCCACGAGGCTCCCATAGCGCTCAAGATCACGCAGCAAACTGAGCTTGCGAACATCGAGCATGATTCGCTCCCCTCGACAACACCGTCGAATACACACTTAAGTACTACTTAAGCATATTGGGAAGTCGCACCCTGTTCCTCGAAAGAGTTCAGCGCCATACAGTCATTGAACACAGGCAACGGTGCCAGCCCAATTCCAACCAAATTGAGGCAAAGGAAAAGTAATGACCACGGATATCGACCGCGCCGGCATCCCCTTCGAGGCCGAGGAATACGCGAACCGCCAGCGACGCGCCCGCGAGGCCGCACGCGAGGCGGGCTTCGATGCGCTGCTGATTGCTGACCCGGCGAACCTCTACTACCTCACCGGGTACAACGCATGGTCGTTCTATATGCCGCAGGTGCTCTACTTTCCCGTCGAGGGCGAGCCAGTCTTCATCCTGCGCGAAATGGATGCGAACGGCGCCCACCGCACCGCGACCGGCATCGCTCGCGAGCGCATCTTCGGTTACCCCGAGACGCTCATCCACCAGCACGATTCGCACCCGGGCCAGTGGATCGCGCAGAAGCTTCGCGAGCTCGGCCTCGGCGGAAGCGCGGGGCAGGATGCGCGGGTCGGCTACGAGGGCGAGGCGCACTTTTTCACCGTGCGCACCTTCCGCTACCTGCAGGAAGAGCTGCCGAACTGGCGCCTGGATGAGTGCCACGACCTCGTGAACTGGGTGCGCCTGGTGAAATCCCCCGCGGAGATCGAATACCTGCGTGCCGCGGGCCGAGTCTGCGACCACGCCATTTCGCAGGGGGTCGGAGCGCTCTATGCGGGGCGACCCGCGAACGAGGTCGCGGCCGAGATTCTGCACGCGCAAGCGCAGGGGCCGGTGGCCTACGCCGACGAGGATGCACGAGGCCAGCTCGTCGACGGCGACTACCCCGCGATCGTGCCGATGCTGCCCACCGGCGAAGGCGCCGACACCCCGCACCTGACCTGGAGCAACTCCCCCATGCCCGCAAACGAGGGCATCTCCTTCGAAATCGCCGGCGTGCACCGTCGCTATCACGCACCCATGGCGCGCACCGCAGTAATCGGCACACCGAGCAAGGAACTCGAGCGGCTCGCGGGGTTCACCGTTGAGGGGATGCTCGCAGCCCTCGAGGTGGTCCGTCCCGGCGCGACCGCGCACGAGGTCACCGAGGCCTTCACCCGCGAGATCGCCAAGGGCGGCTACACCAAGAACTCGCGCCTGGGCTACTCGATCGGCATCGGTTTCCCACCCGACTGGGGCGAGCGCACCGTGAGCCTGCGTCGCGACGACCAGACCGTCCTGCAAGAAAACATGACCTTCCACCTCATCGCGGGGATGTGGATGACCGGCTATGGCTTCGAAGCCTCCGACAGCATCCGGGTCACGGACTCGGGCGTCGAACGCCTCACCAGCTACCCCCGCGACCTCATCACGATCCCGAATAGGAGCCTCTTATGACCAACACCCTCTCCTACGCCAGCACCCCGCGCCTGTCCTCGCGAGTCGAGCAGCTGCACGGTTCGGTGATCGACTCCTCGACCTCACTGCTCGCGAGCCAGACGCACGACATTGTGCGCTTCGCCATGGGCGCCCCGAACGCCGAGTTGATCCCCGAGGCCGACTTCGCGCGCCTGTTCGCCGCACCCTCGCAGGGCCGTTTTGACTATGGAGCAACCGAGGGCGAGCCGGAGCTCATCCGCGAAGTGGCCGCGCAGTTGCACCGCCAGGGCCTGGCGGCCGATCCCGAGCGCATCCTCATCACCACCGGAGGGATGCAGGGACTCGACATCGCATTCAAGTTGCTTATCGACGCGGGCGACACGGTCGTAGTAGAAGCCCCGACCTACACGAACGGGATCGGTACGGCACAGAGCTATCAGGCGCGCATCCTGGAAGCTCCGATCGACCAAGACGGAATGGTCGTCGAGGAGCTCCCCCGCCTCGTTGCCGAACACGGCCAGACGCCCAAGGCGATCTACACGGTACCGAACTTCCAGAACCCCTCCGGCACGACCATGTCGCTCGAGCGTCGCCGCGAGCTCCTGCGCCTTGCCGAGGAATGGGATGCGGTGATCATCGACGATGACCCCTACGGCACGCTGCGCTTCGAGGGCGAACCTGTCCCGAGCTTCGCCGAGCTCAGCCCGGGGAACCCGCGCATTATTCAGGTGCGCACCTTCTCAAAGGTGCTTGCCCCGGGGCTGCGCATCGGCTGGTTGGAGCTCGACCCGGCGCTGCGCCAACTCGCGATCAACGCAAAGCAGTCCATGGATACCTGCACGGGCGTACCCATGCAGCACATCGTCGCCGACTACCTCGCCGAGGGCGCGCTCGATGCGCACATCGCTCGGCTTCGCGGCGTCTACCGCGAGCGCAAGTACGCGCTGATCAACGCCCTCGCCGACACCTTCGGTGAGGAGGTCACGACGACGAATCCCGAGGGCGGATTCTTCCTGTGGCTCACGCTCGGCGGGCGCTACGCGCAGGTGGATGCGGAGGAGCTTTTCCCCATCGCGCTCCGTCACGGGGTGGCCTATATTCCGGGACCGGCGTTCACCGCCTCTGGCACTTTCCACAATGCTTTGCGGTTGTGCTTTGCCACATCCTCGCCGGATAGGATCCGCGAAGGCGTCAGCCGCCTCCACCGAGCACTCGAGGAGGCAATTGCATGAGCGCTGTTCGACAGACTCAAGGAGCGGCCTTTCGACAGGCTCAAGACAAGGAGGTTCGCGTGGATTCCTTTCGACAGGCTCAAGACGAGGCCTTTCGACAGACTCAAGGTGGCAGCGCAGCGGAGTCGCTAGCGGTGAGCGAAGCCGAAGCCACGAGTGCGGACACCCGCGAGGCACTCGAGGCGCGCGTGCTGGAGCGAATCGATCCCGAGGCGATCGCGCAGCTTGCGAGCGACCTGATTCGCGCCGAAAGCGAGAATCCCGGCGGCACCGAAGAAGCCACCGCGCAACGGCTCGGAGTTTCCTTCCGAGTGATGGGCGCGCAGGTGGACGTTGACTACGTCGAACCCGGTCGTCCGAATCTCGTGGTCCGGATGGGGCCCAACAACGGTGAGGGCGGCATTCTCTTCCTCGGCCACAGCGATGTCGTGCCCGCAGGTGAGGGCTGGAGTGGCGACCCCTTCATCCCCCGCCGCGAGGGCGATGACATCATCGGCCGCGGCGCCACCGACATGAAGGGCGGCATCGCCTCGGTGGTTGCCGCCATGCACGCAGTCAACGCCGAAGCTCCCGAAATCCCCATGACCTTCGTGTGCACCGTCGACGAAGAAGTCGACGCCAGAGGCGCACGGCACTATATCCAAACCGTCTCGCCGGCGAACTATGCGGGATGCGTGGTCGCAGAGCCCACGAGCCTGGTCACCATTACCGCTGCTCGCGGGGCCACGAACCTCCGCGTCGATATCGAGGGGGCGAGCGCCCACGCGGGGAAGCCCGAAGAAGGCGCAAGTGCGATTTACGCGGCGGCCGATGTGATTGCCCTGATCGAAGCCGACCACAAGGCGATCCACGACACCGCGCATCCGGTGCTCGGCTCGGGAGACTGGAATGTGGGCATGATCGAGGGCGGCCACGGCACCTCAATCGTCCCCGACCGCTGCACCCTGTCGATTGACCGACGCACCCTGCCGGACGAGCATCCGGAAGCCATTCTCGAGCAGCTCCTCGACGCGGCCCGCACGCGCACGGCCGAAAAAGACCGGCCGGGTGCTGACCGCATCCACTTCACCGGCGAGGTCGAAATGACAATGCCGGGCTTCCTCACCGACCCCGAAAGCGACTTCGTGTGCTGCGTCCGCGACGCGGTACGCGAGGTCGGCGGCAATGGCGACGCCGGGGTCTGGAGTGCCGCCTGCGAGGGTGGATTCATGGCCCAACATCACAAGACGCCAACAATTGTGCTCGGTCCCGGCGATATCACCGGACAAGCACACCAGCCCGATGAGAGAGTGTCAGTCACAGAACTCCACACCGCGGCTCGGGCATTTGCCCTGATTGCGCTGAGGATTGGCGCAGTCGCCGGGGGTCCGACACAGGGTTAGTCCCCCAGTTTATTCGCTCGATCGCCAATCTGTAAAGGAGCAGACATGACAAACGAGCAACAACCCACCCTCCCGCCGATCACGCGGGAGATCGACCTCACGCCGTTGCAAAAGAAAACGGCGCGGAAGTCAGTTGCGGGTTCGGCAATCGGTAACGCAATTGAATGGTTCGACTACGGCATTTACGGCTACCTTGTCGTCTACATCTCGCAGTTGTTCTTTACCTTCAGCGATGACGCTGGGGCGCTGCCGCGCATCATGGCCTTTGCGACCTTTGCGGTGTCGTTCCTGGTGCGTCCGCTCGGCGGGTTCATCCTCGGCCCCCTCGGCGACCGGCTCGGGCGCCAAAAAGTGCTCGTGTTCACGATCCTGATGATTTCGCTGTCCACCGCCGCGATCGGCATCCTGCCGACCTTCGAAACAGCCGGTTTCCTCGCACCGATTCTGCTCGTGCTGTTGCGCATGGTGCAGGGCTTCTCGGCCGGCGGTGAGTATGCGGGCGCCGCGGTCTTCATGTCGGAGCACGCCCCGGATAACCGCCGCGGGTTCTACGGCTCCTTCCTCGAGTTCGGAACCCTCGCCGGCTTCTCGGGCGCCGCGATTCTGTGTACCTCGCTGACGCTGATCGTTGGCGAGGACGGGATGATGGCGGGCTGGTGGCGACTGCCGTTCCTCGTGACGCTGCTACTTGGTTTCGTCGCCCTGTGGATGCGCAGCAGCCTCTCGGAGTCGGAGACCTTCACCGAAGACTCGGCACACACCGAATCGAACGCCTCAGCATGGAAGGCCTTCGCAACGCTGATTAAGGAATACCCCGGCCAGCTGGTCAAGCTGATCGGTTTCGTGATCCTCATCAACGTGGCCTTCTACCTCGTGCTGACCTATATGCCCTCGTATCTATCGGCCACCCTCGGCCACGGGGTCGTGGAATCAAATATGTCGCTGGTGATCATCCAGCTGGTGATGATGGTGATTATCGTGCCGCTGGGTGCTCTCAGTGACAAGATCGGGCGAAAACCACAGCTGATCATCGCGAGCCTCGGCTTCATGGTCTTCTCGGTACCCGCGATCATGCTCGTGAATATCGACAGCATCTGGACGCAGCTGGCAGGCATTGGCATCCTCGGGTTGTTCCTCGTGATGATCATCTCGACGATCTCGGCGACACTGCCGGCGCTATTCCCCACCGCGGTGCGGTACTCCGGCTTCGCGATCGGCTACAACCTTTCGACCGCGATCTTCGGTGGCACCGCGGGTGCGATCAACGAGGGGCTCGTCGCCTCGACCGGCAACGTGCTGGTGCCCGGGTTCTACCTCGCAGCGGCAGGTCTGATCGGCTTCATTTCGGTGCTGACCTTCCGGGAAACCGCGGGCCGATCCCTGCGCGGCAATGTCGTCCCCGGCAGCGACGACCACCTGCGCGTCGCCCAGGGCGAAAAGCTCATCGGCGCCAAAGCGAAGTAGCCGCCGCGGTTCCCTCCCGTCCATCCCCCATCCGCAATCCGTCACTGGATGCTGTTTTTCTAGTCGCGAACAGCATCCAGCGACGAATCAGCGGAGAAACAGGCACTAACTCGTCAACAGATGCTGTTTTCCTCGTGGAGAACAGCATCTAGTGACGAGTTAGCGGGAGTGGGGAGTGAGAGTGGGGTGTGGGGCACGGCGGCACCGAAATTTACGAAAGGAAACTCATGAACGAACAGCGCGTCGCACTGGTGACCGGCTCGACCTCAGGAATCGGCATCGAAATTGCTCGCAGGCTGCTGCGGGACGGCTTCCGAGTTGTAGTCAGCGGGCGATCCACCGAGCGAGGCGAGCAGATCGCGAGCGAACTCGGTGACGGGGCCTCATTCATCCGGGCCGATCTCACCGAGCCCGGCGCGCCCGCGAAGCTCGTCGACGCGACCGTCGAACAACTCGGCCGCCTCGACGTGCTCGTGAATAACGCGGCCATCGACCACACCGGTTCCCTGCTCGACACCCCCATCGCCGAGATCCGCGCAACCTTCGAGACGAACAGCTTCGCGGCGATCGAATGCTTGCAGGCGGCGGGGCGAGCGATGCGCGAGCAGGGTGAGGGCGGCGCGATCATCAACGTCACCTCGCGCCTCGCACACATCGGCGTGCCCACCATGGGGATCTACAGCGCAAGCAAGGGCGCAATGCGTTCGCTCACCACCGCCGCGGCGGTGGAACTCGCGCCGCTCAACATCCGTGTCAACGCGGTTGCACCGGGCATGACCCGCACCCCGCTCTATGAAGAATGGGTTGCGCAGCAGGATGATCCGGCTGCGACCGAAGCGCAGGTTGCGGGCGCAATTCCACTCGGTCGGATCGCCACACCGCAGGATGTGGCCGGCGCCGTGGCCTATCTCGCCAGCCCCGAGGCAGCCTATTTAACGGGCGTGCAGATTCCTGTCGACGGCGGCTACATCGCAAAGTAGCGGCGCTCGGTTCGCTGGACTCGGTTCGCGGGAACCATTTAGCCGCGCTCAGTCAACTGGAGCCGGTTAGCCGTGCTCGGTCGACCGGAGCCGGTTAGCCCTGCTCGGATGACCAGAATCGGTTAGCCGTAGGCTGGATGCGTCGCAGGTGATACTTGTGACGCATCCAGCCTGTCGAAAGGAACCCCATGCAGTTTGTCGTTACCGGTTATGACGTCAAGGATGGCGGCAAGCTCCGCGCCGAGCACCGCCCGGAGCACCTCGAAGGGCTGAACTCGCTCGTGGACGGTGTCGTCCTCAGTGCCGGTGCTTTCCTCGACGAAGAAGGGAACCCCGCCGGTTCCTCGATGCACATGGAGTTCACCTCGCAGGAGGCCTTCGATGCGTACCTCGAGAACGAGCCTTTCGCGAAGTACGGTGTCTGGGAGAAAATCGAAACGCACGTGCTACGCCAATCGATCAGCAATCCGAGTCGCGAAAGCTAATTCGAAACACTCGACACACAAGCGCTACCCAGCCGCACTCGCAAGGATGGCTACATGAGCGCAGGCGTCACCGTGGACGGTCTCACCAAACGATTTCGTGAGGTGACCGCAGTTGACGACATCTCCTTCGAGGTGCCGGGCGGTGGCGTCTTCGCCTTTCTCGGCACGAATGGCGCCGGGAAATCGACCACGATCAACTGCCTGACCACGGTCATCCAGCCCGATCGCGGCAGCCTCGCCGTCGCCGGGCACGATGTCGCCACTGAAAGCGATCAGGTTCGGCAAGCGATCGGCGTGGTCTTCCAAGAATCGGTGTTGGATGACCTGCTCACGGTTCGCGAAAATCTCTATCTGCGAGGGCTTCCCTACCTCGGTAGCAAATCGAACGTCACCGAACGGCTGACCGCACTCACCGAAGTGATCGACCTGCACGAACTCCTCGACCGCAGGTACGGCAAGCTCTCGGGTGGCCAAAAACGTCGCGTGGACATCGCCCGTGCACTCCTTCACGATCCCAAGATCCTTTTCCTCGACGAGCCCACCGCGGGGCTTGACCCGGGCAACCGGCAGCTCGTGTGGCAGACGGTGCAATCGCTCCGCGAGCGCACCGGGCTGACCGTGTTTCTCACCACGCACTACATGGAAGAAACCGAGCAGGCGCAGCTCGTGTGCATCATTGACCGCGGCCGCATCATCGCCCAGGGGTCTCCATCCGAACTGCGCGCGAAACACTCCGCGAGCATCCTCACCCTCACCATCGATGAGGGGACCAAAGACATCCCCGTGGCCGACGCTGCCGAGGCACTGCGCATCCTCGGCCAAGAAACCAATGTGCGCGATTTCGAGTTCCGCCACGGCCGCATGGACGATGTCTTCCTGAACCTCACCGGCAGCAGCATCCTCGCAAACGATTCAGACGCGAAGCCAGACGATCCGAAGGAGCCCGCCGATGGCTAACGTGCTCGCGATCTCTCGCCGAAATCTGCTGCTCTACCTGCGCGATCCGGTCGGGATCTTCTTCTCACTCCTTGGCGCGCTGATGGTGTTCCTGCTCTACAGTCTGTTTCTCGGCAATATCCAGGTGCAGTCGATCAGCCAGAGTGCACCCGGTGTCGACCCTGCGCTCGTGCGCAGCTTCGTGGACAGCTGGATGTTCGGCGGCATCATCGCGATCACCACCATGACCACCCCGCTCGGCGCGCTCTCGACTTTCGTCGAAGATGGCGCCACCAAACGCTTTCAAGACTTCCTCGTCTCCCCGGTCCCCCGGAGCGAACTCGCACTTGGCTACCTTGTCTCCTCCTTCGTCATCGGCGCGAGCATGACCACCATCGTGTTTGTCATCTCGTTGCTCTATCTCGGGCTGCTGAGTGGAGTGTGGCTCGGCATCGGCGCAATCGCTACGAGTTTCGGCTGGCTGCTGCTGTCGGCCGCCGGGTTCGCGGCGCTGTGGTCGTTCCTCGTTTCCTTCATCAAGACCAATGGCGCCTTCGCCGCCGCTTCGACGATCATCGGTACCGTCGCGGGTTTCGTGAGCGGATCCTATGTGCCGGTTGGGTTGTTTCCGGATGCGGTGCGAGAGGTTGTCAGTGCCCTGCCGTTCGCGCATTCGGCAATGCTGCTGCGGCAGTCCTTCGTCGGCGAAACACTCACCGATCTCTTCGGCGGGCATGCGGATGCGACGCTCGGGATGGAAATCTTCTTCGGCATCCGGCTCTACGTCGGCGACTGGGAGATTCCGGTCTGGTTCGCGGCCGGGCTGCTGGTGGTGATCGCGGTGCTCTTCGCGTATCTCGCGTCGCGCCGGATCCGGCATCGGATTCAGTAGCGGCGCAGATTCGATGGTTCGGCTCGGGCTTCCTAGACTGGCCGAATGAGCAGCATCCAGTTCTCCCGCGCCGCTTCCTTCACGGTCGCGACCCTCGCGCTCGTGGGCTGCTTCATTGCATCCGGCGTACCGGTGCCGCTGTACAACTTGTACCGCGTCGAAAATGGCATCACCGACGCCGACCTCGCGCTCACCACGGTGTTCTACCTGCTGTGCACCGCGCTTTCGCTGCTGTTTTTCGGGCGACTCTCGAACCACCTCGGCCGTCGCACGGTCGTGTTCGGAGCCGTCCTCACTGCCCTCGCCGGTTGCCTCGTGTTCATGCAGGTGCAGTCGCTGCCGGTGCTCATTCTCGGTCGCGCGCTGCAGGGTATCGCGTGCGGGGCGGCGTCCTCGGCGGCGGGCGCGATGGCGATCGATTTCAGCCCCCGCTCGCGCCTACGCTGGTTGCCGTCGGTGGTGACCAGCAACCTGCCGATCTTCGCGATTCCAGTCGGGGCCATCGCGTCCGGTGTGCTTGTCGAATATTTCCCGCACCCGCGCATCCTGAGCTTCGCGATTATGGCGAGCATCCTCGCGATAGTCGCCGTGCTCATCCCCTTCTGCCCCGAAACCGCCGACCGCAAGCCCGGCGCCCTACGCTCGCTCATCCCCCGAGTCGAAATTCCGCAGGGCGCCGGTCGCGCGGTCTTCGCCACCGGTGCGGGGCTGCTAGCAACCTGGTCTTGGGGAGGGTTCTTCCAGGCCTTCTCGCCGGGACTGACCAGCGACTACCTCGGCACGAGCAATGCCCTCGCGATCGCGGTGGTGTTCGCATCCTTCACCATACTTTCGCCGCTGGGTGGGGCCGCATCCGCGCGGATTCGCGCCGTGCCCTCACTGCGCCTCGGTCTGGTGCTCTTCTCGATTTCGGTGGTGCTGATCGCCGTAACGCTGCACGCCGGGTCAATCCTGTGGCTGCTGCTTGCCGCCCTCGTCGCCGGATTCTTCAACGGCCAATCCAATAACAGCGGGATGCGCGCGGTGTTCGAGTACGTCACGCCGAGCGGTCGCGCGGGCACCCTCGCGACGATCTACCTCATCTCCTACCTGTGTTCCGCAGTGCCGGGCCTATTCGCGGGCGAGCTTTCGCGGCACCTGCCGATCCCCCATATCGCGAGCCTCTACGCTGGCCTCGCGATCTTCGGCACGCTCGTGGCGCTCATCGTGGCCCGGCCGAAAGCGACAAAATAGCCCGTTCGCACGCGCTTTCCAGCCCGGGCGCGCATGCTGGATGCATGGACAAGCATTGGGTCGCAACAGAGTTTGGCAGCGGGATCGACTCCCTCGAATTTCAGGAGTTCGAGGTACCGCCGCCGCGGCCCGATGAGGTGACGATTTCGGTGCGCGCGGTGAGCATCAACCGCTTCGACACGAAGGTGCTCGACGTTCTCGACGATGCGGATCTCCTTCCTTATCCACTCGGGGTTGAGGCAGCGGGCATTGTGACGGCGATCGGCTCGGAGGTACCCGCCGGGACGCACGTGCTCGGCGACGAGGTACTCACCTTCCGGGCCCGCGGTGCCTACGCCACGAAGATCAATGTCCGGGCGAAGGATGCGTACGCGAAGCCCAAGAATCTTTCCTTCGCGGAAGCCGCGGGGCTACTGCTCGTTGGCACCACGGCCGCCGAGATGCTGCACCGAGTAGCACCCGAAGCGGGCGAGACCGTGCTGCTACACGGCGCATCCGGTGCCCTCGGCGAGAGCCTGCTGCAGCAGGCCACGCGGCTCGGGTTGAAGGTCATCGGTACGTCTTCGGAACGTCACTTCGAGAACGTGCGCCGCTACGGCGGCACCCCGGTGGCTTATGGCTGGGGACTCTCCGAACGCTTGCGCGAGGCCGCACCCGAGGGCATCGATATCGCGCTGGATGCAGCGGGCACCCAAGAAGCCATCGACACCTCGCTGGAGTTTGTGCTCGACCGGCGGCGCATCCTCACCGTGGTGCGCGGTGATTTGGCAAAGAAATACGACTTCCAATACATCGATGGCAGCGGCGAGGGGCGGAAATATCGCGATGCGGTGAGTCGAGAGCTGATTGCGGCGGCCGCTTCGGGCACGCTCGAGGTCGCAATCGCACGCACCTTTGGGCTTTCCGAGGCTCGAGTGGCGCTCGAGTACATTGCGGACGGTAAGGCGGGCGGCAAGATCGTGCTGCTGACGTAGTAGCCGTTTATACCCAGCACGGGTCGCTAGGGTCAGGCACCATGACGAACGACGCGGTTAATCAGCAGGGGGAAGGCCAACCGGGCGACGACAAGCGGTCCGAAGATAAGCAGCATCAGGATAAGCAGCATCACGATAAGCACTGGGTCGCGACAAAATTCGGTGGTCTCGACTCTTTCGAGCTGCACCCGGTCACGGTGCCCGCGCCTGCTGCCGATGAGGTCACCATCCGAGTCAAGGCCGCCGGGGTGAATCCCATCGACCTCAAGATCCTCGGTCGGCTGAGTGACCCGGCCCTGCTGCCGCGGCCCGTGGGCACTGAGATTTCTGGGGTGATCGAGGCGGTCGGCGCCGCGGTTGGGCAGGATGCGCAGACCGGCACCCCGGGGCTGGGCGTCGGTGACAAGGTGGTCGCCTTCCGCACCCCGGGCGGCTACGCCACTCGGATCAATGTGCCCGCCCGCGATGTCTTCGCAAAGCCGCCGACGCTGTCGTTCGACGAGGCTGCCGGTCTGCTGCTGGTGGGAACCACTTCGGCGGAGATGCTCGCAACAGTTGACGCGAAGGAGGGTGACGTAATTTTGCTGCACGGCGCTTCCGGTGCGATCGGGGCGATGGTGCTGCAGTTGGCGGCCCGGATTGGCGCGACCGTAATTGGCACCACCTCGGCGCGGAATGCCGAGAACGTCAGCCGCTACGGTGGCATCCCGGTCGAGTACGGGCCGGGGCTTATTGATCGCGTTCGGGCCGCTGCTCCCAGCGGGATAACGGTCGCGCTTGACGCCGCCGGTACCGAGGAAGCACTCGAAACTTCACTTGCACTTGTCGCCGACCACAGTCGTATCTTGACGATCGTGCAGCCCCAGGCGGCCGCCGAACACGGCCTGCACTACATCGGCGGCAATCAGCCGAAATCGACCGCGTTCCGGGATGCGCACCGGGCGGAACTGCTGGAGCTTGCCGGTTCCGGTGAACTACAGGTGCCGATCTCGCACACCTTCCCCCTCAAGGAAGCAAAGTTCGCGATCGACCTCGTCGCCCACGGCAGGGCGGCAGGGAAGGTGGTCGTTCACCCATAGCTGGCAGGGTGTGCATCCGCTTCGTCTCAGACAAGTGGGCGCTTCCGCTCGCCGCGACCGCGGCCAGGCAGCCCCGGGCAAATCACGCGTACAACCTAGTCAGCTTCGTCCTTCACGAGCCCCATTCGGATGCGCCGCAGGTCCTCCATGAGCGCGCCGATCAGAATCCAGTTGCCGCCCCTGGGTGGCCGCAATTCGAGCGGTTCGGTCAGGGCCGGGATCATCGAGGTCATCGGCTCGGGGTTGATATCCGCCTCGTGCACGACCAAGCGCACGTCGTGTGCCGCGCGATCAAGCTGATCGGCGATGTCATGCGCCGCCGGTTCTTCGGCGAGCGAGTCGGTGTAGTGGTCAAAATAGGCCCGCGTCATTCCGAGCACCTGCGTGCCGATCGGTGAGAGCACTTCATCCAGTACTCGTTTCATTTCTTCTAGCTCGGCGCGGTGCTTCGATCGGCGCGGGTTGAGCATGAGCGACTCGTAACCGTCCTCGATCGCTTTGGCGGCCGCATCCCGCATGGGGCGCAGCAACCGCGCCTCAATCATCAGCCCCTGCAACTGGCCGGGCGTGTGGGTAGCAACCAGCGCATCCGCCAAGCGCACCATGGTGGCGGCGGTCTCCGAACCGAGATCGGCCATCTTCTCGCGCGCCGGGCCAACCAGCACCGGCGGCACAATCAGCATGTTCACCCCGATACCCACGAGCGCGCCGATCACCGTTTCAACTATGCGCAGCAGCGAATAGTCAAAACTTCCCTGGCCAAGCGCAATCACAAGCATCGCGCTAATCACCATCTGGTTCGTAACCCCCGGTGAGGCCCGCACGAGCCAGGCAACCCCCATCGCGACGAGGATCGCGATCATCACGGCCCAGGTTTCGGTGCCGAGCACGAAGGTCCCGATGATCGCGATGACGACACCGAGGACCACTCCGAGGGAACGTTCGACGCCCTTCATGAGCGACTGGTTCACACTCGGGGCGACCACCAGCAGGGTTGCGATTGCGGCGAAAATTGGCATCTCGACCTGCAACAAGAGGCCCGCGAGGAACCAGGACAACGCAATCGCCACACCGGTTTTCGCGACCTGCAAAACCGGGGCACGCTTAGCCGCCCGCAGCGCCGAGGTAATCTTCATAGTCCTCAAGGCTAGTTCGGTGAGCTACGAGGTAGCTCTGTCAGACTGCAGCCATGCCGAACGGTCTCGCGGATTCCACCAGCAGTTTTCTCCGCCAGCACGCGGACCAGCCCATCGACTGGCAGCCGTGGGGCGAGGATGCTTTTGCGCAAGCTCGCGAACGAGGCGTGCCGACCTTCATTTCGATTGGCCATGCATCCTGCCACTGGTGCCACGTGATGGCTCGCGAATCCTTCGAAGACCCGGAAGTGGCAGCCTTCCTCAACGCGAATTTCGTGTCCTTCAAGGTGGATCGGGAGGAGCATCCTGCGGTGGATTCGGTGTATCTCGACGCCGCGCTCGGCATTTCGGGGAAAGCGGCTGGCCGCTCACGATCTTCGCGACGCCCGATGGGGATGCGTTCGCCGCCGGTACCTATTTCCCACCGATTCGCGAGGGCGGCACGCCTTCTTTCCTCGAGTTGGCGGCGAATATTGCGCGGCAGTGGGATGAGTCGGCGGCGGAACTCACGGCGGCCGCGCGGAAGATCACCGACACCCTGAAATACTCCCGCGACCACTACGCCGGCGCGCTCGCGTTTACCGAGCCGGGCAATAAGCACGCGCCGCTCGACGAGCTCCTGCCGGATCCGCCCAAGCGCTCCGATTTCGACGTGGATGCGACGGTCGCCAAAATTCGTGAGCAGTACGACAACGTGTACGGCGGCTTCGGCGAGGACACCAAATTCCTGCACGCGCCCCTCCTGCACGGCCTGCTCAACCATAATTTTGAGGGCTGGGTGATGGCCTACGGCACGCTGCTCGCGATCATTCGCGGTGGCGTCCACGATGTGGTCGGTGGCGGCTTCATGCCGTACAGCACCGTCCGTAGTTGGGGGCTGCCGCACTTCGAGAAAATGCTCGCGGACAACGCGCAGATGCTGACAGTGTTCTCGCTCGCGACTTCCAAGGCAAACTCACTCGGGCTGGATGCGAGGGGTTTCCAGCGCGCGGCATTCGGCATCATCGACTGGCTCGAGCGAGAAATGCAAGCTTCGGCTGGCGGCTTTGTCACGAGTCTCGATTCGGAAGCTGCGGATGCGCAAGGCGAGCGCTATCCGGGCATCCAAATTGCCTGGTCACGTGCACAAACTGCGGAAGTGCTCGGGGAGGATTCCGAATGGGCTTGCGAGGTGTTCGGGCTCAATACGCTCGGTTCCAGTGACACGGCGCTGATGCTCCCCACCTTCAAACACGACCCGTAAGATCTTGACCAGGATCGCCTACAGCGGGTGCTCGGTGCCCTGCTCGCATCACGTCGGCAACGGCCACAGCCCGCACGAGATGAGCAGGTTGTCGCCGAGTGGAACGGCCTCATCATCGACGCATTCGTGACCGCGGCGTTGCATTTCGATGAGCCGAATTTGGTGAATGTTGCCGAGCGCACCGCCAATTACATTTGGCAGTCGCATCGCGTGGCGGGCCGGTTGCGTCACAGTTCTCGCGATGGCGTCGTCGGCGAGGCTCTCGGCACGGCCGGTGATCTCGGCGCGCTGGCGATTGGGATGCTCCGCCTCGCGGCCGTGCGCGGGGATGAAGTTTGGCTCGAGCGTGCCATTTCACTGCTTGAAGAAGCGGATGCGCATTTCGCCGCCCCGGGAGGCGGCTGGTTCGATGCGGCGGCCGATGCCGAAGCGCTCATTTACCGGCCGCGCGACGGCAGCGACAGTTTCTCGCCCTCCCCCACGAGCCTGCTGATCACCGCGAACCAGCTCGCTTCCCGGCTCGGGCACCGCGAGCGCCGAGGCATCGCGCACCGAGCCGAGCGGTCGCGCATCCAACGGCTGCTTGCGGGTCCCGAGCTTGCCGGCTGGGCGCTGCACGATGCCATCCTGCGCGCATCCGCCAGGCCGCCCGCTGAGACGGTCGTCACCGCGCCAACCAAAGCCGAGGCTTGGCCGCTCGCGGTCGCCGCCGCGAGGCAGGCTGAACCGGCCGAGCTGATTTTGATCGGCGACGCCACGGTCGACTCGGCCGCGTTCGGTGGGCTCTTCGAGGCCCGCACCGCGGTTGCCGAGCCGACCGCCTACGTGTGCCGTGCGGGGATTTGTGAACTACCGCGGGCTTCCTTCCGCGCCGAAGGTGGCGTAACGCCATGACCGAGGTGGCCGTTCGGGTTCGTGATCTGCGGGTACGCCGCGGCAAGACGCTCGTGTTCGACGGGATCGATCTTGCGGTGCCGCGCGGGCAGATCACCGGGATGCTCGGCCCATCCGGCTGCGGGAAGACCACGCTCATGCGGTCGATCGTCGGGGTGCAAAAGCTCGCGGGTGGCAGCGTCGAGGTGCTGGGGAAAGCCGCTGGTTCCCGTTCCCTACGGCACCGGGTTGCTTATGACACCCAGTCGAGTTCGGTGTATTCCGACCTCACGGTATGGACGAGGCGCTGCGCTGCGACCGGCTGCTGCTCATTAGAGCCGGGTCTATCATCGCCGACACCACACCCGCGGGGCTCCTCGAGTCAACCGGGACGACCGACCCGGAGTCGGCGTTCTTGGCGCTGCTGCGGGAGGGAACCAGCGGTGCCGATTCGGATGCGACTCGACCACCGCATCCACCCGGCCGACACGCAAAGCCGGGAGAAATCTAATGACTCCGCAACGCAGTTTGGCAACGGCAGGTCGGGTGCTGCGCCAGCTCAGCCACGATCCGCGGTCGATCGTACTCATGCTCGTGGCCCCGAGCCTGCTCGTTGGGCTATTCGCGTGGCTCTTTGACGAACAACCCCAAGTGTTTGCGAGCCTTGGTGGGCCGATTCTGGCGCTGTTTCCGTTCGTGGTGATGTTTCTGATCACCTCGATCACGACGCTGCGCGAACGTCGCTCGGGTACCCTCGAGCGGCTCATGACCACGCCGATCGCGAAGGCCGATTTCATTCTTGGCTACGCGATCGCCTTCGGGCTGATGGCGATGTTCCAGGCCGTGATCACCGTGACTTACGCCGTGCTCGTGTGCGGGCTCGAAGTCAGCGGCCCGGTATGGCTGCTCGGTGTGGTCGCGGTGGTGGATGCGCTACTCGGCAGTGCCCTGGGGTTGCTTGCGAGCGCATTCGCTCACACTGAATTTCAGGCGGTGCAGTTCATGCCCGTGATCGTATTCCCGCAGATCATTCTCGGCGGGCTCTTCATGCCGCGAGAGGACATGCCGGAGGTGCTCTACCAAATCTCGAAGTGGATGCCTTTGAGCTACGCGATCGACGCGATTAACGCCGTCACTTCGGGCGATCAGGGGTGGGATGTGTGGGGCCCGGTCCTGCTCATCTTCGCGATCATGCTCGCCGCGCTCGCCCTCGCGGCCCTGACGCTGCGTCGCCGCACGGCGTAGCTGCCCGAGCACCCATTGCCGCTGCGCGCATCCCCGGCCAGTAGTGCTACCCGGCCTACACGGAACTGCAATGGCAACCACGCCACCTCGTCGTTGCTGCCGAGCACCTATTGCTGCTGCGTGCATCCCCGGCCGGTAGTCCAACCCGGGCTACACAGAACTGCAATGGCAACCGCGCCGCCGCACAAAGCGAGCGGGCTGGGTGAACGTTTCCGTTCATCCAGCCCGCTCGCTATAGATATCTTGCTTAGACCTGGTGGCCGCGGTTCTTCAGGTATGCGAGCACGGTCGGGTCGCCGGTCATTCCGAGCCAGTCAAGCAGTTCGGTGGATGCTGAGGGTGCCGACGCGAGATATGGCCAGAGTTCCTTGTGCTCCTTCATCCAGTCGAGTTCACCTGCAGGAGTGTCCGGGTCGAGCGCCTTGCGCGCGGCGGCCGGGAGATCGACAGGTTCCTCGGTCTTGGGTGCTGCGGCAGAATCCCCGGTAGCAGCATCGGTTGCGGAGCCGGATGCTGCGGAGCCCGATGCATCCGAAGCCGAGGCTTTCGAACCGGCCACATCCGCGGCGTTGGATGCGGACGATGCGGATGCTGCAGCGTCCGACTCCGTGGCGGTTGCTTCCGAACGGGAGTGCTGTGGGTTCTTTTCCGACTCGCTACCGAAGGGACTGCGAGGTGACGCTGACTGCGCGGTTCCGTTGTCGACAGCCTTGGCTTCCGGCTGGTCGCTCTGTTGCTCAAACGGAGTCTGGCCAAAGGGAGACCTGCTCGGTTCCTGGCGTCCCTGGGTGGATGCATAACCACCGGTCGAGGACTCGCTCAAGGATGCATCCGAGGAAGGCTGCCCGCTGGAGAACTGGTCGCGCTGCTCACGGCCGACGCCGCCCACCGCATCCGTCGACTGGCCGTAACCCGACTGGCTCGGTGACTGGTGGTCGGCAGCAGCCTGGCCAGGAGCCTGCTGACCCGATCCCTGCGAGCCAGGGGTTTGCTGGCCAAACCCTGGCACAACACCAGTGGGCTGGTAGTGGCTCGGTTGGCCTGGGGCATCCTGGTTCTGCTGGCCCGATGCCTGCTGGCTCTGCGCCTGCTGGCCCGAAGCTTGCTGACCGAAACCGGCGCCTCCTCCAGTGGGCTGGTTGTAGCCGGGTTGAGCCGATGCATCCTGAGCTGGCTGCTGGCCAAAGCCCTGCTGTCCCGGCTGGCCTTGCTGACCCTGGCCCTGCTGCGCACCGAAGCCCTCGGACGAGGTCGACTGCTGAGAAGGCTGGCCCTGCTGACCGTACCCCGGCGCGAAGTTCTGTGGCTTGCCCGGCTGACCACCGTAGCCCGGCTGACCGCCAAAGCCTTGCTGACCCTGCTGGCCCTGCTGGCCACCGAAGCCCTGCTGACCGTAAGTCGGCTGCTGTCCGTGTGCCTGCTGGTTTGTGGCGCTCGATCCAAACTTGAGTGCGGTGCCGGTGCTTGCAAAGTGCTGACGAATCTCCTTCGGCAGCAGCAAGCCGAGCGCGATGACCAGGGGCAGCAAGAAGAGCGTCGCCGTCGGGTAAATCGCGGGCAGCACGGAAGCCGTGTCGTAACCGTCGAGCCGTTGCTCGACGAGCGCGAGGATCATCAGGATGAATCCAGCGATCGCCGCGCCGCCTACCATCGCGATCAACTGCGTTTGCGAGGCCTTGATCTGTGGTCCGCGGATCGACAAGTATGCGAGCACCGCTGCGGCGCCGATTGCCAGTGCAAGCACCAGCATCAGGATGGTGAGTACGAGTCGGCCGCCCTCGAGACTTGCCGATACGAAGCCGCCGAAGTCTTTCGGAATCAGGGCGTAAATCGCGATCACGATGAATGCGAAGGCACTCGCTGCGACGACGAGCAGTCCGAGGCCTGCGGCGCTGAACCAGCGCTGCGTCGGGTGGATCGGCTTGCGGTCTGCAATCGAGTGCGGAGCGATCGCGAGCCCACCGAGCGGCGCCGCAAAGACCAGCAGGTACGGAATGAACTGGAACGTCGCCGTGCTTTCAACGCCCAGCAGCGAGAAGCCCAGGCCGAAGGTACCGTCAAGGATGAGCGCTGCGGCAGCAACCATGCCGACGCCGAGAAGCACGAGGCGTCCCGGTTCCGAGCCGAGCGTAAACAGGGCGGCGGGGAAGATCACCACGGCGAGTACCAGTAGCAGTGCGCCGAGTACTCCAACGATCGGGGTGAACAGTTCGATCTGTCCCATCAGCATGAAGGAGCTGATGATCCATACGAGCAGACCAATCGCGACAAGCCCCGCGAAGGCGTACAGGAGGGATTTTCCAACCAAGGCCATGATTCGCCCCAGAGGCGACTGCAGACCGCCGATCGCGCGAAGTTCATAGTCGCGACCCTGCACGACCAGCACCGCACCGAGTAGCGCGATGCCTACACCGGCACCGAGGCCGAGGAAGACCAGGTCGCTATAGCGACCATCCGTCGCCTGGAACGCACCAATGATGTCGAGTACGGCGTAGACAACCGCGGTCACCAACAGCGGTGCCTGCGCACCCGAGCGGATGTAATAGGTCAGTTGCGGCGACAGCGGCAGCAACCCGAAGCGTGCGAGCAGTTGGAAGATCGCACCGAGTGCCGCGACGAGCACGGTGATCAGCGGGGCGACGGTAACCGCGGTGAGCGAGATGCCGTTGGCTCGATCCGGGTCAACGCCCCAGACCATCACGAGTGAAATCAGCAGCAGTACCGGTGCGCCAATGTCACGCACCCAGTCGAGCTTCGAACCCTTGACCGCCTGCGGCGCCTGCCGTTGCGGCTGTTGCGGTTGCTGTTGACCGAAGCCGGGCTGACCAAAGCCAGGCTGACCAAAGTTCTGCTGACCGGGGGCCTGCTGACCAGGTCCCTGCTGGTTGTACCCCGGCTGGTTGAATCCCGGTTGTCCGCCCTGATTCGGCTGCCCGAATTGGCCGGGCTGCTGACCGTACTGTCCCTGTTGGGAACCGTGCGCCGGCTGCTGGCCGAAGCCTTGGGACTGCTCAAACTGACGCTGCTGGCCGCCACCAAATTGGTTTGGTTCCTGGTTCCCCTGCTGCCAACCTGCGCCCTGCTGGCCAACTCCCTGCTGCGGCTGAGCCAACTGGCCCGAAGAAGACTGGCCCAGACCTGCGGAGCCCTGACCCGACGCATCCTGCCCCAATGCATCCTGGCCAAAGCCTGGCCGGTTAGGTTGCCCCTGCCCATACTGACCGGGTCGACCGGGCTGTTGGTCGCCCGATGGTGGGTTCCAGTTGCTGTCCGTCACTTGCAGACTCCTTCGCACGCGGAGCCGGGCTCCGCGGATTGTCATGGGTCGTGAAGGCGACGCAAAGTGGCCGGAGCGTCTCGACTGGCGAGTGTGGCCACGGTGATCGCCCCAACACCCGAGCCTACCGGCCCACTATTTATTTGCGGCGAACTGAGCACAAAGATCCTCATCCTGACTCCGAATATCCTTCGCGAGTCGGAGCATCCGCCTACCATTGGGAGGCATGAACGAAATCACGCCCCAGGAACTGCACGCACTCGGCACCGAAATCGACCTGATCGACGTCCGCGAGCCGAACGAAGTTGCTGAGGTCCGCGTCCCCTTCGCGAAGAGCATCCCCTTGAGCGAGTTGACCGACCGAATCGACGAAATCCCCGAAGGCGCGTACATCATGTGCCACGGCGGCGGGCGATCAGGTCGCACGGTGCAGCATCTTCAGCGCCTCGGCCGCACGGCCACGAACGTGGCTGGCGGCATCTCGGAATGGGAATCCGCAGGCCTGCCCGTGGAACGCGACTAGTTCTCCACAGTTCTCTCGCGCAGACTTAGCCGCCCGGGTTTTGCACAGGATGTTCGGGCCGGGTCGGTCATGTCGGTGGCAACACCTAGGCTGGATGCATGAGTGAAGCCGCGTTGTCGACCCTCCAGCGGGTCTGGGGTTACCCCGATTTCCGTGGCCCGCAGCGGCAGATCGTTGACACGGTAATTGCCGGGCAGGATGCGCTGGTACTGATGCCGACCGGCGGCGGAAAGTCGCTGTGTTATCAGGTTCCGTCGCTGGTTCGTCCCGGTACCGGCATCGTTATTTCACCGCTGATCGCGCTGATGCAGGACCAGGTCGCTGCGCTTGAGCAGCTCGGTGTGCGGGCCGCGTTTCTGAATTCGACGCTCGACCCCGATACGCGCCGCGCAGTTGAGTTGCAATATCAAGCGGGCGAACTGGACATGCTCTACCTCGCGCCGGAGCGCCTGCAGCAGTCGCTTGACCTGCTAAAACGCGGCAATATTTCGCTTTTTGCAATTGATGAGGCGCACTGTGTTTCGCAGTGGGGCCACGATTTCCGGCCCGACTATCTCGGGCTCGACATCATCCATCAAGAGTTCCCTGACGTCCCGCGGATTGCGCTGACAGCCACCGCAACCATCCAGACACGCGAGGAAATCGCATCCCGCCTGGGCCTGGAAGCCGCACCCAAATTCGTCTCGAGCTTTGACCGGCCGAATATTCAGTATCGAATCGTCCCTAAGAATCGCGCCCGGGATTCGCTGTTGCGCTTCATTCGCGCCGAGCACGACGGCGATGCCGGAATTGTCTACTGTCTATCCCGCAAATCGGTTGAGCAGACCGCGGAATTTTTGCGCGACCAGGGGTTGGATGCGCTCCCCTATCACGCGGGGCTCACCGCCGAGCAGCGGCAGTTCAACCAGAAGCGGTTCTTGCGCGACGAGGGCGTCGTGATGTGCGCGACCATCGCGTTCGGGATGGGCATTGACAAACCCGATGTGCGTTTTGTCGCCCACCTGGATCTGCCAAAGTCAGTCGAGGGGTACTACCAGGAGACGGGTCGCGCGGGCCGCGATGGCGAACCGGCCACAGCTTGGCTCGCCTACGGCCTGCAAGACGTCGTGCAGCAGCGGCGGATGATCGAGCAGGGCGAGGGAGATGCGTTCCGTCAGCGACAGCAGTCGCTGCACCTGGATGCGATGCTCGCCTTGTGTGAGACCGCCGGCTGTCGGCGACAGATGCTGCTCGCCTATTTCGGTGAGGATGCCGAGCCCTGCGGGAACTGCGATAACTGCCTGAATCCGCCGAAGACTTGGGACGGCACGGTGCAAGCGCAAAAGCTGCTTTCGACAATCGTGCGGCTCGACCGCGCGACGGGGCGAGCGTATGGCGCCGGGGCGTTGATCGACATTCTTTTGGGCAAGCGCACCGAGCGTTCTGCGGCGCAGGGGCACGACAAGGTCTCAACCTTTGGCATCGGCACCGAGCTCGAAGATGCGTCCTGGCGCACCGTGGTGCGGCAGTTGCTGGCGATGAACATCATCACGGCGGTTGGCGAATACGGTGTCATGCGGGTCACGCCGCGCGGAGCCGAAGTGCTTGCCGGTCGTGAGCAAGTCATGCTGCGTAAGGACGAGGCAGCCGCGGTGGCGCGCAGTTCGCGTCGGACTTCGACCGCAGCTGCAGTGTCGGAGTTGCAGCCGGGTCAGCGCGAGCGGTTTGATGCGTTACGCGAGTGGCGGCGTGATACTGCGCGGGATCAGTCGGTTCCAGCGTATGTCGTCTTCAATGACGCGACCCTGCGCGAGCTGGCCGTCGAACGACCGAGCACTTTGCGTGAGCTCGCTGGCATCTCGGGCGTTGGCCGAGCGAAGCTCGAACAGTATGGCGACGAGTTGCTCGCGGTTCTGGCAGATATTTAGCTCACTTCAGCACCTCGAAATCGAGTATCCATTCGAGAAATAAATTCCTCATAGGGGTTGCACTTTCGAAACTAATACCGGTAGAATATTCGAAGGAACAAGGCGCAGTCATTCGATAGAATGTTTGCACAGTGTCATGAGGAGGTGACCTTTCGTGTCCGATTCCAGCACAACGAGCGAGGCCCCTACTTTCGATGCGTCCGGCGACTTTTACGCGGAGCACAAGCATCGCCTCGAGACTGCCTCCTGCGACGGCACGGAAGATTCAGCCCGGCAACAGTCGCAGCTACTCCGCGATACATACGCAACGGCGCAGGGACTCCTCGGCCAAGCGGATGCGATCAAGCTCCGTGCCCTCGCCGCAGCGTATGAACTTGCCGATACGCTTGCCGACTCGCTCTCGCCGACCAGGGGCGCAGATTCGCCACTAACCGAGCGCATGCTTGAAGATCGTGACCGACGATTCGCCTGGCACTTACGGTCGCTCATGGGTGAGTTGAGTTTCATTGCTCGCGAAACTGACATCTCGCTGCGCAACCGCGCCTACGACGCCTACGAACTCGTCACGAACTACCCCGAATGGATCGATGCGATCGCTGCCGGAGAAGTTGAATTCCGGCACGCACGAGAGCTCCTCAAGAATGCCCGGGCCCTCGAGCGTAAAGACGCACTCGCCCTCTCAGAGCGAGGCCTGGAGTATGCCCGCGAGCACTCGGTTCGGGAGACGAGTCAGTTCCTCGAACAAGAGCTCGCCACGCTCGCGGCCGAAGATTTTGAAGAGGCATGCAAGCGCGAACGAGCGGAGCGCAGCGTGTACGTTAAGCCGGCTCGTCACGGCATGGCGTACCTCATTTCGTATCTTCCGATCGAGCAGGCAACCGCAATTGATGAGATTTTGACGCGCCAAGCACGAGCCCTTCGCGAGGACGCCGAGCGGGAGGCTGCCGAATGCGCCTCGGTCGACGGTTTCGTCGCCGATGACCGCACCACAGCGCAGATTCGCGCCGACGTATTTGCGGAGACGATGCTTACAGCCACGCCCACGAGCATTCTGGAGAGTGAAACCGCGGGCGCTTCTCGGATTACTGCCACCATCAACGTCACGGTGCCCGTGCTCTCGCTGATCAGCGGGCGCATCGACGGTAGTGACCCGGCGCTTTTGAACGGCACCGCACCAATGAGTTTCGAAGAAGCTCGACAGCTTGCGGCAACGGCACCGGCCCTGCAGCGGGTTCTGACAGATCCGATCACCGGGCACACGCTCTGTGTCGACCATTACCCGCCAGATGAAAGCCAGCGCCGCTTCCTCAGGGTTCGCGACGTCATATGTCGCTTCCCAGGTTGCTCGAGACCAGCCGCCGGTTCAGAAGTCGACCATACGATCCCATATTCCGAGGGCGGGCCGACAAGCATCAATAATCTCGCTCACCTCTGCAAAGCACATCATGTGCAAAAACATCACGCCGGTTGGGGTGTCAAGCAATTGGGGCGCGGAGTCCTCGAGTTCACAACACCACTCGGGTATCGCGCGACCACGAGCCCATCACCTACGGGACCACGGTTCCGCCCCACAGGCGAGCCCGCGAGTCCGTTCAACGACGCCAGCCCATTCAACGATGCCAGTCGAACCAGTCAACCCGACGGAACAAACCAGGCGAGCCGAGCCGACGAAAATCGTGGAGCCAGCGAAACCGACCAATCCCCTCGATCCAGCGAACCCGGCCGAACATGCGAACCCGCACCGTTCTGACGATCCGGTCTGTGGGCGGACCGGAGGTGAGACGACGTTACTTCTCCGGTGTCTGGTGGGTAGAAATACGCTTGTTCGCGGGCTACGCGATTAACGCGATGGTGCTCAACAACATGTAGACGCCGATAAGTGCGAGCAGTCCGCCCACCACGAGAAAAGACTTCTCGCGCGCGTGCTTGACGTTCTTAAACCAGTTGGATGCGGTGCTCCCGGCTTCGCTTCGGGAAGTCTCGCCGTCAGAAATATCGCCAGCCGCATCGCGACCCGCTTCGCCGATACCAGCACCGGCCGAGCCAGCACCGGCCGAGCCAGCACCGGCCGAGCCACCGCCGGCCGGGCCAGCACCAGCAGCGATCTCGCTCGCCCACTGCTGCTTATCTTCAAAGCCTCTCTCAATACCGTTCTCAGCCGGATAGTCCACCGATTTCGAATAACTCGGCGCCGCAACAGGAGCGCGCCGCGCCCTCAACAGGGCAAAGATCCCGAAGCCCAGCAAGAGCAACCCAACCAGCAGCAGGATTCCACCGATTCCGAGCACGACAATGTTGAGAATAAAAGCGAAGGTAAACACGAACTAGAGCTCCGAATCGGGCACGGTAAAGGTATTGCAGGCACTCGCACCGCCCTGATAACCGGCCATCAACCAGTTCGTACGCTGCTCACTCGTGCCGTGGGTAAAGCTTTCGGGCTGCACTTCCATCCCAGCCTGCTCTTGCAGATGGTCATCCCCAATAGCCTGGGCCGCCGAGATTGTGGTCTGAATCTGGGCGCGAGTCGGCTCCTGCATCAGCTGGTTGCCGTCAGCATCCACCGCCTGCGCCGCGCTCTGCATCCACGCCCCAGCAAAGCAGTCCGCCTGCAACTCAGTACGAACCGCACCTCCGGTTGCACCCTGATCCTGCGTATTGCTGCTCGAAAGAACGCCACTCAAATTCTGGATGTGGTGGCCCCACTCATGACCGAGCACATACATCTCCGCAAGCGGACCGCCCTCGGCACCGTACTGCCGCACGAGCACGTCAAAGAACGACGTATCGATGTAGATACTCTGATCCGCGGGGCAATAGAACGGCCCAATTGCATCCGTGGCATTACCGCAGCCGGTACTCGTGTGGCCCTCGAACAAATACACCATCGGGTTCACATAGTCATTGATGCCGAGCTCGGGAGCAGTCTGCGTCCAATACTGCTCGAGGGACACAGCGGCACCCTCCATCCGGCAGTCGGTCTGCTCATTCGCCTGGGCGCCCGTGCACGAAAAGTCTTCATCTGCATACGTACCGGATCCGGCCGAGCCGCCACCGAGCATCCCAGAGATATCCACGCCAAGAAACTGCGAGATAAGAAAGGCAACCACCACAAGCAGGATGCCACCGCCGCCAAGCGCGCCACCCTTGCCCAAACCGCCACGGCCGCCACCGCTGCCGCCCGAGCTCGACGAGCGACGACGGCGCACGTTACTCGAATCAAAGCGCGAGTTGTCGTTGAAGGTCATACCGCGATACTACTCACGCACTCGATAGCCAGGTGGATGAAACCGGGACCGATACGCAATCGCTTCGGTCCCGGCACACCAGTCTGCCAACCATCAGACTAGGCCTTCGGCTAGCGCTCGATCGGTCAGTCCGCAATCGAACAGCACACCTAACCAGCCTGCTTCGCAGCCTTCCGCTTCTGCCGATACACCACACGCTCATCAAGCGGCGCATTTCCGGAAGCTCGAAGCTCCTCGTAGTAGGCCGCAGCCTCCGTTTGCCGTTCCTGCTCGATGCCCGTGGCGATCTTGGCTCGTAGGTGCGCATCCGTATACCCGAATGCATCCACCAGCGACTGCGCGTGTGGACGCAATCGGGAGATCAGCCGCGAAATATAGGAAGTCACCAGCCGCGCACGCTTGGTCGTGAGCCTTCCCGAGATGAGATACCAGGACAGGTCACGTTCGATCAGAGTCAGCCCAAAGAGATCGCGCAGCCAGGTCAGGATGCGGTGGGTCTCGCTCTCGGGGCTGAAGTCCTCAAGTTTGCGCGTGAAGGCTTCCCACTGGATGAGCTCCCCGTACGCGTGCGAGGCATCAATGAGCCTGCTCTGCAGTGCATTGAACGCTGCTTCGCCGCGCCCCGCCTTGGCCGCACGATTGAGCGCCATCCCGATTTCGGCAATCTCGTCCTGAACTCGAGCGGCGAGCAGCGCGTGCTGATTCTCGGGTTCGCGCAGCCAACCAACCGACCGCGCGCTCGACCCAAGGTCGCGAGCGATGCTGCCAAGCCGAGCCAAGCCGATCTCGTGGAACGCCTTGGTCGCAGCCTGAGTGACGAACAGTCGCGCCGCTTCACGCGCATCCGCGCCCTTGAACTTTGCCGCGTAGTCCTCCAGCAGTCGCTTGCCGACGAGCTGCAGCAGCACGGTGTTGTCGCCCTCAAAGGTCGTATAGACGTCGAGATCGTGGCGCAGCAGCGTGAGTCGGTTATCGGCCATGAAGCCCGCGCCGCCACACGCTTCACGCGCGACCTGCAGGGTGTCCATCCCCTGCCAGGTTGTCGTCGGCTTGAGTGCGGCCGCGAGGGTTTCGAGATCAGCGCGACGGTCCGGGGTGTCACCGGCACCAGAGAACACCGCGTCAAATTCCCGCAGGAATTCATCATGTGAGAAGGCGGCGGCGTAGACCGTCGCGAGCCGCGGGATCAACCGCTGCTGGTGGCGACCGTAGTCGAGCAGCACGGTCTCTTCGCCCTTGCCCGAGTTATCGAACTGTCGACGCTGATTACCGTAGGTCACGGCAATCGCGAGCGCCGCCTGCTGCGCAACCACGGCCGAGCCGTCCAGGGAAACCCGCCCCTGCACGAGCGTGCCGAGCATCACGAAGAAGCGCCGTCCCGGAGATTCGATCGGCGAAGAATAGGCGCCATCCGCGGCTACGTCGCCGTAGCGGTTGAGCAGGTTCGTGCGCGGAATCCGCACGTCCGAGAAATGCAGTCGACCGTT
The DNA here is from genome assembly GCF_008831155.1 of Gulosibacter chungangensis. Classification (GTDB taxonomy): domain Bacteria; phylum Actinomycetota; class Actinomycetes; order Actinomycetales; family Microbacteriaceae; genus Gulosibacter; species Gulosibacter chungangensis. Next base: position 71,797 of record NZ_WBKB01000006.1, read on the forward strand.
ATCGACACCGTTCAGGCCACCCTTGACCCCGTCGTCCTCGCCACCGACGCCGGGCAGGAAGTTGCCCTCGGCATCCCTAATCTCGATATAGAAAGCATGGACCCCGTGGTTCATGCCCTTGGTGATGAGCTGGGCAAAGAGTACGGCCGCCGTCGCATCGCGACCGGCGTTGCCGAGATACTCCTTCCACGCGGCACGGAAGGGCGTATTGATCACGAACTCTTCGGTCTCGGGGTCGTAGGTCGCGGTCGTCCCGATCGAGGAGACATCCGAACCGTGACCGATCTCAGTCATCGCAAACGCGCCCGGCACGGACACATCCATTGCGCCCGGCAGCCAGCGTTCGTGGTGCTCTTCGGTACCGAGGTGCATGATCGCCGCACCAAAAAGCCCGAACTGGACGCCCGACTTAATCTGCAGGCTCGGGTCGGCGAGGAAGATCTCCTCGAATGCGGCAATATTGCCGCCGGGGTTCTCGCCACCACCAAAGCGCTTCGGGAATGCGAGGCTCGGGGTGCCACGCTCGGCGAGCAGTTTGACCTGTGCGAGTACGCGGTCGCGATGTTCCGCAAGGCTCAGGCTGTCGTCACGCCAGAATGCGGGGTCAGCGGCAATATCACGGGCACGTTGCCGCTCGGCAGGCCAGCTTCCGAGCAGGGCGCGGTGGACCTCATCGACATCGATTCTGGTTGACTCGGAGGATTCAGCGGCTTCGAGATCCGAATCGTCGAGCTGATCTTCAACGATTTCGGCGAGTTGGTCAGTCACGGAGGTGCTCCAATCAATAAAGCGCGTCATTGCAAGACAGCGAGCGGGCATTTCCGCCCGCAATTTCGCTCTCATATCAGGCTACGACCGCGTCTCACGCAGCAAAAAAAGAGTCTCGTAACGGACACAATTGCGGCCCGTCACGAGACTCTCGACTTATGGGCATTCTACAAATACGAGAACGAAAAGTTATTCGACTCGCACAGTTAGGATGCTCAACTCCCCCTGAGTGCGTCCTTCAGCTTCACCTTCGGCCCGGTTCGCAGCACCGAGTTCTCGTAGATTCGGCCGGCCACCCAGAGCGCGCCAACCACGGTCACCAGCAAAATCGCGAGCGCAAGGAATGGTTCCCACCACGCCACACCGGCACTGAACATCCGCACCGGCAAGGCAACCGGTGAGGAGAACGGAATGTAGCTCAGCCAGGTCATGACCGCTTCATTCTGATTCGCGAACACAATCAAGAAATAGGGAATCATCACCAGCATGCTCAGCGGCGAGGTGACGCTCGCGACATCCTCGGGGCGCGAAACGGTGGCCGAAAGCGCCGCGTAGAGCGAGGCAAAGAGGATGAAGCCAACAATGAACAGCACCACGAACCAGATCATCGAAGGCCCAAGCAGATCGAGCATCCCGGTCTGCCCGGTGATCGCGAAACACGCCAGCGCAACAATGACAATCGCGGCGACCTCCCCGACCGCAAGAACTGTGCCGCCGATGATCTTGCCGGCGAGCACCGTGGTCGGCTTCACTGTGGACAGCAACAGCTCCACAATGCGCGAGGCTTTCTCCTCAATCACGGTCTGGGCAATGCGCTGGCTGAACATCATGATCGACAAGAAATAGATCAGTGCGAATACCGTCGACAGTAGGAAGAGCGTCATGAATTCCTGCGAACCGCCGGCCTCCAGGAAGCCTTGCCCGGGGGCGATCGTGAGTAGATTCACGACCGAGTTGGGAACTGCCTCCTCACCGATGAGCACGAAGGGCAACTGCCCGTAATCGGTAGTGTCAAGTGCCGAGCCCTCGGCGTCGAAGAGTCCGTCGAGCGCGGCTGCTTCCGGCCCCGAAACTAACGCAACCTGCGCTTGTCCGTCGCGCACCGCATCCAATGCGGCTTCGGCAGATGCGGCCGACTCGAACGTGATGCCCGAGTCTTCCGATGCATCGGCTATTTGGCTCACGTCGATCGTCGAAGCCACCACCGTGTCGTCCTCCGCGACCACCATCGCTTCCATGAACCGGCCGATAAACCCCTGCGCGAGGATGCCGACCGCAATGACCACGAGCATAATGATGAAGCTCCAGACGAACGCCTTCGAGCGCACGGTCGTGCTCACCTCACGCTGCGCGATCAGGCGGATGCCCTGGGCCCGACTGAGCGGTCGGGCGAGGGTCTGGGGTCTGGCTTGGCTATTCTGCTCGGGCACTAGCGGATCTCCTTAAAGATGGTGGAGAGGCGAACAAGCTCGTGGTTGAAGCGGCGGACCGGGCCTCGGGAGACAGCCTCCTGGAGAATTGCCTGCCCGCGCGCATCAATATCGGCACCATCACTGTCGCCCGCAAAACCAGCTGACCCATCATCTCCAGCACCACGAGCTATGCGGAAGATCAAGTCCTCGCCTTCGCGTCCGACCTCGGTGACGCCGTCCTGCGCGAGAATCCATGCATCGTCGTCGACAGAGATTCGGAACAGGCCCTGCGAATGCTGCTCCTGCAGCGAGCGTCGGGAGCCGGTGGCCTTGATTTCGCCTTCGGAGATGATCACGAGTTCGTCGCTGAGCCGCTCGACCACGTCGAGCTGGTGCGAGGAGAAGAGGACCGGCACGCCGCGGGCCGCTTGCTCTTGCAGCACACTGAGCACGACATCCACCGCGATTGGGTCGAGGCCCGAGAAGGGTTCGTCGAGGATGAGGAACTCGGGTTCGTGAACGAGCGATACGCAGATCTGGGCGCGCTGCTGGTTGCCGAGTGAGAGCGCCTCGACGTTTTCATTCGCGCGCTCGGCGAGGTTCACTCGTTCGAGCAGTTCATCGGCGCGTTTGGCGGCGGTGGCGCCGTCGACACCGTGCAGCTTCGCGAAGTAGATGATCTGCTCGCGCACCTTCATTTTCGGGTAGAGCCCACGCTCCTCCGGCATATAACCGAAGCGGGTGCGATCGGTGTCCGAGATCGGCTTCCCTTGAAACAGCACTTCACCCTTAGTCGGGCGAATGAGACCCAGAATTGACCGCATCGTGGTGGTCTTGCCGGCACCGTTCGCGCCAACAAAGCCGGTGAGGTGGCCACTGGTCACCGAAAAGGTGACGTCTCGGAGCACTTGCCGTTCGCCGTACCAGTGGCTGATTCCTTTAACCTCAAGCAAACGGCTCTCCCCAATTCCTGTTGTATGCGCGCAGCAGTAACAAAATTTCGCTCGACGGTAGCACGGCGAAATAGCGGAAGATTGGATCCGGGCAACCGATAGACTACTAAGGATTGCCTTATGAGAAATATCAGCACCCGCCTCCTCATCGCCTGCGCCGCCATCGGTGTCGCCGGTGGTGTGCTGTTCACCGCGCACGCGTGGGTGGGCGGCCTGACCGTCAACACCATCCCGTTTCTGTACGGCGTCACGATGGGCCTTTACTTCTTGCCCGGGGTGCTCGCGCAGGCACTTTTCCATCGCGGCGGGGTGGCGCTGCTCACCGCGGCGCTGTCGGGTTTGGTGGCAAGCCCCTTCCAGCCGATCGGTTTCATGGCCTTCCTCATAGGTGTGGTGATCGGCCTCGTGCAGGAACTGCCGTTCCTAATCGCGCGCTATCGCGTGTGGAAGCCCTGGCTCTTTATGGTCAGCGGCCTAATCTGCGGCCTCATCACGATGGGTGCAGCCTTCGGCATCCTCGGGAGCCACAATTTCAACCTCCTCGGCACGATCCTCGTGGTCGTCACCTTCTTCATTTCGCCGCCCATTTTCACCGTGCTTGGGCTGTGGCTCGCGAAGGCCCTCGATGGCGCGGGCGTCGCGCGTGGGCTGCGGGCGGATGAGCGGCTGGCGAACAATAACCGGCAGGGCAATTGACCGCGGAACTCCTTGAGGTCGACGCGCTAAGCATCACGCATCGGGATGCGCCGCGGCCGACTCCCGAAGGGGTCTCGTTTTCGGTTCGTCCAGGCGAGGCACTGCTTATTCTTGGACCGTCCGGATGCGGGAAATCAACGCTCTCGCTCGCGCTGAACGGACTTGTTCCCAAGGATGTGTGGGCGGATGTATCGGGCCGCGTGACGCTTTCGGGTCACGATCTTGCGGACCTTGAGATGGCACAGACGAGCCAGTATGCCGCGATGGTTTTCCAGGATCCGGATGCGCAGATGGTGGCCGCGACCGTGTTCGACGAGGTCGCATTCGGCCCCGAAAATCTCTGCGTACCGGCGGATGAAATCGAGCGCCGCGTCACGAATGCGCTGCACGAGGTAGGTCTGTGGGATCGGCGAGAGGATGCGCCAGAGTTACTCTCCGGCGGGGGTCGCCAGCGGCTGGCGATCGCGGCCGCACTCGCACAAGGCGCGCCGCTGATTGTTCTTGACGAGCCCACCGCAAACTTGGACCCGCACGGTGCCCGCGAAGTGTACGAGGTGCTCGCGAAGTTGCTTGCCGGTGGCAAGGTCGGCATCGTGCTGATCGAGCACAACCTCGATGAGGCGCTGCGCATCGCCACTTCGGTGCTCGTGCTTGATCGCGAAGGGCGCCCTGCGTTTTCCGGCAGCCCGCGCGAGGTCCTCGTGGAACACCGCACCGAACTCGCCAAACTCGGGGTCTGGCTCCCCCTTGCCACCGCAGTAGGCGAGCAGCTTCGCCACGCCGGTTGGCACATCCCCGAACTGCCGTTGACGATCACGGAACTGCGCACGCAGCTGATCGAGACGCCGAGTCCTGCAGCTGATCCTCCCGCGGCTGACACTGGTGACGCTGCCACGCCCGCGCCGAACACCGGCGGACTTGCTGTCGTACGCGATCCGGCCGAGCCTATCCTCATGGCCCGGTACCTCAGCATCCGGCGCGGTCGACGCGAGATCCTGAAGGACGTTTCGGTTGAGATTCCGCCGGGTGCGTTCGTCGCCGTCGTGGGCCCGAATGGCGCGGGTAAGACCACGCTGCTGCAGGCGCTCGCCGGAATCGAAACACCTCCGCGAGGCACTGTTTCCACCGATGGCCGGGATATTTCTCGGCTCAAGGTCCGTGAGCTGCGTGACCGGATTGGCTATGTTTTTCAGAATCCCGAGCACCAGTTCCTCGCCCACAGCGTGCGCGATGAGCTCTCCCTCGAATTGCGCACGCAGCGATTCAGCGAGGAGGCGATTACGCAACGCGTCGAGCACGCCCTCACCCAGTTTGGCCTTGCCGAGTTCGCAGATGCGCATCCCTTCCTACTTTCGGGCGGGCAGAAGCGTCGGCTCTCGGTGGCGACCGCGCTCGTCTCGGGCGCGCCGGTGCTGATTCTTGATGAGCCGACCTTTGGGCAGGATCAGGCCCGCGCGGCCGAGCTGATCGACATGCTTTCGGAGCTGAATTCCGCAGGTGCGACCGTGGTCATGGCCACCCACGATCTGCAGCTAGCGGCCGAAGTCACCGACCGGCTGTTGGTCTTCGTGGACGGTAAGGTCACGGCGTACGGGCCAACTGCCGAAGTGCTCGCGAGCAACGCACTCGAGACCGCCGGGCTCGGTCTGCCGCCGCTGGCGACCGCCTTCCGCGGTTTGGATGCGCATCCCGCACTTTCCGGAATCACTCGCTTTCGTGATCTCCCCGGCGCACCTGCGGTTGGCTCGCCCGTGCATCGATTGGGTGGGCTGATCGATGAGTGAGCGTGAACCCGCCGAAGACTATGCCCCGACCCGGAGCCTTTCGACTGCTGATGCGGCGATGCTCGCAGAACAGGACTCTCGCCGTGCAAGCCTAGCCGCGGGTAAGGCCGGTCCACTCTCACGCAAGCGGAAACCCACCTTGCGAGACCGACGCTCCGGCGCGCGGCTCGACCGCCCGACAATTGCGGAAGCCGATAGCCTCGGGCTGCCGTTTTTACACCGCATCCACCCGCTCGCGAAGCTCTTCGCGGCGCTGATTCCGATGATTGGCGTGTTCTTCGTGGGTGGCGTGTGGATCCCGGCGGGGCTCGCTTTGCTCTCGATTGTGCTGCTGCTGATCGGTTCGTCGCTGCGTTGGAGTGTGCGGCTGGCGCTTGTGCTGGGGTTCCCGCTGCTGACGCTGGTGCTGTCAATCACGCTTGGAATCTGGATTGAGCCGAGCCTTGTGGCCGACACTCCGGCACTCTTTTCAATCGGCAATTGGACGTTCCATCAGGGCGCTTGGCTCGCAGGCTTGGAAACGGCCTGCCGCATTGTTGCGATCGTGGCGCTTTCGATGCTGAGCGGTTCGACGACCTCCGGCGGCGACTTCGTGCGAGCGCTCGTGCAACAACTGCGCGTACCCTACCGGTTTGGTTACGCCGGGCTCGCGGCGCTGCGCTTCGTGCCACGTTTTCGACTGGAGCTGCGCATCATCAAGCAGGCGCATCGCGCGCGCGGCATCTCTTTCGGGCGCGGACCAATCGGCTGGCTGCGACGCCAGCTTTCCTCGCTCGTGCCGCTACTCGCGGCGGCACTTCGGCACGCGGATCGCGTTGCCCTGTCAATGGATGCGCGCGGTTTCGGCTTCCGCGAGACCCGCACCGAGCGTCACCTGCTGCGAGTTCTGCCCCGCGATTGGGCGTTCCTGCTGCTGGTGCTGTTGCTCGCCTCGGCGATCTTCGCGTCCGGGTTCGCCCTCGGCCTCGGGTAAGGCGGTCGCGGCCGGCTTGCCAGCCCGCCCGCTCGTCGCTCCGTTCGCTCTTTCTCTTCCACTAACTCGTCACTCGATGCAGTCCAACCCGCCAAAAACAGCATCCATCGACGAGTCTCCAGAACCCCTCCCCCAACTCGTCACTCGATGTAGCTGGCCCGCGATACGGCGACGTTTATCGACGAGTTTGCGGGAGTGCCGAGCGCAGACTCGTCACTCGATGCTCCCCAACCCACGAAAAACAGCATCCATCGACGAGTTTGCGGAGGGGGCGATGCTCGGGCACTGACGGATGTGCATCGGAACTGCCGAAACGCAAAGTGGGCCGCTCGGAAGAGCGACCCACTATGCGTGATTAGCCGGATGTGCCAGCAGACATCACTTCCGACTACTCGTCAGCGGATGCATCCGTCACGTTGCCCTTGCGTCGTACGAAGAAGAGCACCAGGCCTGCAGCGATCAGTACGCCACCGGCGATGAGGATCCAGGTGAGGCCCTCGGCGCCGGTCTGTGCGAGGCCGCCCTTGTCGTCGGCGTTGGGCTTGCCGTCATGAGACTTGCCGTCTTCAGCTGCGTCGTCACCCGTGTCGGAACCGTTGCCACCAGCGGTTGCGGTGCCGTTGTCGTCGCCCGAAGCCGAGTCATCACCCGAAGCCGAGTCGTCGCCGTTAGCGTCATCCCCAGCATTCGCTTCGTCGTCATCCTCAACTACGCAGTCAAGCGGCGCGGTGCGAAGGGCTGCCGGGGTCTCGCCATCGGCGAACCACCAGGCGGGGCGCTGACCGTCAACGCAGTACTCGGCAGGCGAGGTCGCGAAGCCCTCGTTGTTGAGGTTCGGCATCGAAGCCGGACGGTCAATGTGCACGATCTCCGGTTCCGAAGTGCCGTTGAATGTCAGCTGCGCGAGGCGGCCGTTGTAGCCGTCGTCAGCCTCAACCCACAGCACGCCGAGTACCGAGTCGTAGTCGAGACCCATTGCGCCACCGATCTTCGGGTCGAGATCGGCGATCTGCACCGCAGAGCCATCCTCGTTCAACACGTAGGCGTAGACGTGACCATTGTCTTCCAAGGCGACGAAGAAAACTCCGCCGGCTGCCGCATCCGGGTAAACCGAAGCGTCGAAGGGCGAGCCGGTGTTCGCATCCACAATCGCACCTTCAACTACCGAGTTTGGCACCCACTCGATGGCCTCGATGCCCATGTTTGCAGAGACAGACGGCAGCGATTCTGTGAGGTCCCATTCAGAATCAGCAACGATGTCGGGCCCTGCCTTTGTCGGGTCAACCGCGAGCACGGTGTTGAAGTTCACGCCCTTGGCGGAGTTGTCCCGCTCGACCGCGAGGTAGACGATGCCGGAGCCGTCGAGCGTGATGCCTTCAGCGTCGGGACCAGCGGCCGAAGCATCCGCCGCATCCTTCTGGAAGCGCACGCGCTTGCCGTCTTCCCAACCCTCGGCGAACGAAACCGAACCGTCCAACGCGGCGTCGAGCTTCCAAATCATGCCGGTGCCGTTGTCGACGGCCCAGAGCGATCCGTCGTGGAAGTCGAGCCCCGAGGAGTCCTCAAGGAACATGGCCTCGGGGTCGAGCACAGTCACTTCGTCCGCGCCGGTCCAGGCTTCGACGGCCGGGATGCCGGGGCACGAGTTGAGTGCGCCGGGGGTCGCCGCCGAGGTGGCCGCGAAGTTGCCGGTTGCGCTCGGGCAACGGCCCCAGGTGTGCTCGGCGTGGCCCGACCAGCTGGTTTCCTCAACGATGTTTTCACCCTCGAAGATGCGCACCGAGTCGTTGCCTCCGAGCCCGAAACCAAATTCGCTCTCGGTGATCACGAGGTACTCACCCGCAGCGATCGAGGTGCCCGCGGGGATTTCGTAGGAGTGCGAGTCGTCGTTGTCGCGGATCACGAGGCCCGAAACGTCAAGCGCCTCCTCGAGGCGGGGGTTGTAGAGCTCGATCCAGTCGTCGCCGCCATCGGCGTCCGAGGACTCGACCTCGTTCAGTACGACGGGGTTGCCGCAGGCGTTCAGCTGTCCCTTGGTCGAAACCTCGGTGTCAACGAATTCGCCGGTGCCGTCGGGGCAGCGCGAGAGTGTGCCAGCTGCGTGCGCGTCGTAGACGTGCTCGTCAACGGTCTGTCCGGCAGCGTCACGCACGGTCGCGGTGTCACCGTTGCCGAGGCCAAAGTCGAAGTCGCGCAGCTCTTCAAACACGAACAGCGCGCCCGGCTCCAGAATGGTGCCCTGCTCGAGCGGGGTCACGTCGTTCGCGTGGCCGATCGGGTCGTTGTCCATCACGGTCCAGCCCGAAATGTCGACCGGGGTGTCGCCGATGTTGATGATCTCGACCCAGTCACCCGGGGTGCCACCGTTCGATTCGATCTCGTTGATCGCCACCGCAGGCGTCACGCACTCATTGGCGGCGCCAGGGGTCGGATGTGCAAGGGCAAATTCGCCGGTGGCATCCGGGCAGCGGCCGAGCGTCGCGAGCGCGGCGTCGCCGTCAATTGCGGCGTGCTCAGTCCACGAGTGCTCCTGAATGAGCGTGCCCTCAGCGTCGTACACGCGGATCGAGTCGCCCGAACCAATACCGATCGCAGCCTCGAAGGTGTTCTCGTCCCAGCCCTGAGTCTGGTCGTTGTAGATCAGGCCCATCGTCGAGGCCTCAACAAGCAGATATTCGCCCGCTTGGATGCTCGACCCGGCCGGGAAGCGCCAGCGGTGGTCATCAGCGTTATCGCGGATTTCGTAGCCAGAGATGTCGAGCGCCTCGCCACCCGGGTTGAAGAACTCAAGCCAGTCGGCCGGACCCGAGTCGATCTCGTTGAGCACGAGCGCTGCTTCCGCGGTCTCGAGCGGGTCGCAGTTGTTTGCCGCGCCGAGGGTGAGCTCAGTCGCGTGCTGCCACGTGCCGATGCCGTCGGGGCAGCGAGCGAAAATCATCGTTGGCGAGGTGTTCTCGTAGGCCATTGCCTCGACAACGTTCCCCGATGCATCCTTCAGGCGAACCTGGTCGCCCTTGCCGAGCCCGAAGGTGAAATCGACGTCGTCGCCGGTCATGACGAAGTACTCGCCGGGCGCGAGCTCCGTGCCGGCGGGGATGTCGCCCTCGCCCGGGCGGTCCTTGTCGTCGTGCAGGCTCCAGCCGCCGATCGCGACGGATGCGCTGCCAGCGTTGTAGAGCTCGACGGCGTCTGGCGAGCCCGAGAACGCGTCGTCGTAGTTGACCTCGTTGATGACGATGCCGGTGAAGTTGTTCATCGTGCCCTTCGAGGGCACCGCCGTTTCGACGAACTCGCCTGCCGAGTTCAGGCCGTAAGTGGTGGATGCGTGGCCCGGGTAGGTCTGTTCGGTCACCAGCGTCGTCCCGTCGGGCGCGAACAGGCGGACCGAGTCGCCGTTGCCGAGACCGAAGTCGAAGTGGCCCTCGCTGCCGTTCAGTTCGTCCAGCACGAGGTAGCCGCCCGCGGCCACCGTCGTGCCCGCCGGAATTACGTATTGGTGATCGTCGTCATCGTCCTTGACGATGTAGCCGGACAAGTCGACCGACTCCGCACTCTGGTTGTAGAACTCGATCCAGTCGCCCGGGATACCGCCCGATGACTCGATTTCGTTGATTACGATGTTGCCCTCGACTGGCGCGGCCATGGCAAGCGAGGGTGCCGTCATGATGACGGATCCACCGATTGCCAATGCCGCGACGGCCGAGATACCTCGCCCTACTGCGCGCACTTCTGCTCCCTTAGTTCAAGTGTTGAGAACACGCTGCGTTCCCAAAAACACAACTTGGACAGCTAAGTGAACTTCGACGAGCGACTGGTTGCGGCAAGGTAAACGAGTGGGCAACCCGGGATGAAATCACGCTAGATCATGCCCGTAAGTTCCGCTATCTGCTCGCCGAAGAGCATGCATCCAAACACGATCATGAGGGTTCCCGAGACAGTCCCGACGCGGGTCGCCCAGCCGGGCTTCGCCTTCAGCAGGGAGCGCGCGAGGAGCGCGATGACCGTGTACACGATCGCGCTATTGAGCAGGTGGATGCTCCCGAGCGTCAGCATCTGCAGGGATGCGGCGGCACCTTCCGCGGCAACAAACTGGGGTAGCAATGCCATCAGCAGCAGGATGCCCTTGGGGTTGATGCCGCTTACTCCGGCGCCGCGGAAGAACTGCGCAATGTTCCCGGTGCCGAGGTCGCGATCACTCGCGGAAATCTCGGTCGTGCGCGATCGGAGCGTACCGATGCCGAGCCACACGAGGTAGAGCGCTCCCGCAAACGTCAGCGCCGAAAGCACCATTGGAAACTCTGTGACGAGCGCGCCGACTCCGAACGCCACTGCCACAATTACGACGACGTAGCCCGCGAGAATACCGGTGATCGACGGCACGATCGAGCGTGCCCGCACTCCCGCAGCGATCGAGTAGGCCCAGTCGGCACCCGGCGTGAGCGTGAGCAGCAGGCCGATGCCCCAGAATTGCGCGACCAATGCTGCGTCCATCTGAGCCCTCCCTAATCCTGCCGAATGCCCGAGCGGTCAGTGATTCTTTACGACTCAGCAGACGGCACTCTTACGATTACGGGAGATCCTACGAAGTATCTTGCGAAATGTGCTTCGATCATTGGCGAGACATGCGGACAAGGCTGGGAGAATTTTTCACATGGATGCGATAGACCGAAAAATTCTTTCATTACTTCAGGAGGATGGTCGCCTGAGCATGACCGACCTCGCCGCACGCATCGGTGTGAGCCTGTCGACCTGCCACCGCCGAGTGCGCGAACTCGAGACCTCCGGCGCGATCGAGAAGTATCGCGCCGTGGTCTCCCCAGCAGCGCTCGGCCTCACTTTCGAGGCGATCGTCTTCATCACTCTCGCCCGCACCGACACCGAGACGGTCACCGCCTTCGAGACCGCGGCCATCAGCATCCCGAATGTCGTCGAGGCCGAGCGACTCTTTGGCGAACCCGACTTCGTACTGCGCGTGCTCGCGCACGACCTCGAGTCCTATCAGGAGCTCTACGACGGAACGCTCGGGAGCCTACCCGGCGTGCAGCGCATGGTGTCGACGCTCGTGATGAAGCGCCTCCACGACGACCGAGTCATCCCGATCTAACCCGACCTATCCTGCCCCAGCAGACCCACTCATTCAGCCCTGCCACCCATCCAGCCGGGCCCACCCATCCAGACAGGCCCACCCATCCAGACAGGCCCACCCATCCAGACAGGCCACCCGCTCAGGCCATGGTCAAAATTGTGCATGGGATTCGGTGACGCGCCGAGAGACGGCACCGAATCCGCGGATTTCCCTCGTTTGCCGGAGATCGCGTGCACAATTTTGGAGAGCAGTTCGCGGTTACCCCTCGATATGCTTCGCTACTCGGGGAACTGGGCCCGCTCGCTACTCGGGGAGCGGGCCCGCTCGCTACTCGTTGGGCAGACCCTGCTATGCCATAAATTCGTCGAGGGATGCGCTGCCCGGCCCCGCAGGAATCATCGGCGCATCGATTTCGGCGCGTTCGAGCAATTCGATCATCCGGCGTTCGCGACCCGGCTGAACGAGCGTCACGACGATGCCGCGGTTGCCCGCGCGGCCGGTGCGGCCCGCACGGTGCAGGTAGGTCTTGTATTCGTCCGGTGGATCGGCCTGCACGACCAGTCGCACATCGTCTACGTGGATTCCGCGCGCGGCCACGTCGGTGGCGACCAGCGCATTTACCTTGCCATTCGTGAACTGCTCGAGGTTCGCGGTGCGCTCGGGCTGGGAGAGATCCCCGTGCAACGCCACCGCCGCCACCCCGTGCGTGCGCAAGGCGACCGCGAGATCTTCCGCACCGGCACGCATCCGCCGGAAGATGAGCACCCGCCCGCCCGAGCCCGCGAGCTGGGCGAGCACCGCTTCGCGTTCGCGACGTTCGACGATCAGCACGCGATGCTCGATCTCACCGACCGCATCCTCATCGAGTTCGTGCACGGCCGGGTTCGGCATATAGCCGGCGACCAGGCCGAGGACCGCGGCATCGAGCGTGGCCGAGAACAGCATCCGCTGCCCGGTGGGTTTGGTGAGGTCGAGGATGCGTTCCACCGGTTCGATGAAGCCCATCGCGCTCATCTCATCAGCTTCGTCGAGCACCGTGATCGCGATTTGTGAGAGGTCAAGGTGACCGCGGCGTTCGAGGTCTTCCACGCGGCCGGGTGTACCGATGACGATATCCACACCCCGCTTGAGCGAGGTGTTCTGTTTCGTGTAACCGACCCCGCCGTAGATCTGCGTGGTGAACAGGCCGAGGGCCCGGGCGAGTGGCTGAATCGTCCGGTCGAGCTGCAGTGCGAGTTCGCGGGTGGGTACGAGAATCAGCGCGAGGGGCGCGCGACCGACGCCCTTTTTCCGCTTGCCGTGCATCCAGAACAGGCGCTGCACAAGCGCCGCCCCGAAGGCAATCGTCTTCCCCGAGCCGGTGCGACCACGGCCAAGCACGTGTTTGCCGCCGAGCGCATCCGGAATCGTCGCGACCTGAATTGGAAAGGGCTCTTCCGCACCGATTTCCGCGAGTGCCTCGACGAGCCGCGGGTCAAGCCCGAGGTCTTCGAAGGAGACGCCCTCGGCATCGGCCGCGGTGGTGATATTCGCTTCCAGTCGCTCGAAGACGCGATCCTCGAGCGGCTTGCGGCTAACGACCTCATCCGCGTGCCGCCCGGTGCGCGCATCGTCGAGCCCGTTCGACCCTTGACCGGAACGCTCCCGCCGCGGCCGCGCCTTCGCGGACTCCTCGCGGGCCTCGGGCTTGACGCGCGGGCGCGGCTCGCGGTCAGGGGTCAAGCGTGGCGATTTGGACGCGCCGCCTCGGGAAGCCGCACCCCGTGGTTGCGCGTCCCTTGACCGTGCATCCTTCGACCGTGTCTCCTTCGACTGGACATCTCGTGACTCAGCGTTCCGCTTTACTGCGCCCCGACCAGTAGCGGGACGCCCCGCACCAGCCCGACCTGTACCAGCCTTGCCAGCGCGACCCTTGCCGCCTTTGCCTGCATTTCCGCGCGGGTCGTAGTTCCTGGGCGCCTTGTAGCCGCCGCCTCGTTTCGCCATTCGGGTTATTCCACCAATCCGGTTCCGCGCAGCCTGCCTCGTTGCGCCACTCGCGACGAGTTACTCGCCGCTCAAGCGTTCCCTCAACTATCAACGGTACCGCGCTCACATCATGCTGGCAGGGCGCAGCCATCAATTGTCTAGGCGGTTCTTCCAATAACCGGGTTCGCGACGTTGATGCGCAAACGCCAGAATCATTACTTCTCGAGCTCAGTCATCTGCGCAAGTCGTCCAGGAGCGTTCTCGCCTTGGCGCGAGTCTGAGCAAACGTCGTCAACTCAACTTCGCCGCCCATAACTTCGTCGAAGCGCGAACTTATCTCTTCGCCCCAGGCCTTGTCATTATCGGAATCCTCGACCGGACTCGCCTCTTCCGTGCCCATAAATTGAATGTACGACTGCAAACCGGACGGTAGCTTGCTTCCGTGAAAGTCTCGAGAACTACTCCACCAGCCCCGACTCTCGGAGCCTTGCCTCGTTGCGTTCCGTTCGACGCCGCGCGCGCCGCTCGAGCGCACCTTCGACGACGACGTACAGCGCTGGCAGCACCACGAGCGTCAACAGCGTCGAGGACAGCAGACCGCCGATCACCACGATCGCCATCGGCTGCGAAATGAAGCCGCCGTGGCCGGTGATACCGATCGCCATCGGCACGAGGGCAAGAATCGTCGCGAGCGCCGTCATGATGATCGGCCGGACACGCCTACTACCACCCGCAAAGGTCGCCTCCCGCACCGTCAGGCCTCGACCGCGGTACTGGTTCACGAGGTCGACCAGCACGATCGCATTCGTCACGACGATACCGATCAGCATCAGCACACCGATCAGCGAAGCCACCCCGAGCGGAATCCCGGAAGCCACCTGCAGCAGAATCGCGCCGGTCGCGGCGAAGGGAATCGAAATCAACAGCAGGAACGGCTGCAGCAGGCTCTTGAAGGTCGCGACCATCACGATGTAGACGATCAGGATCGCAGCAAGCAGCGCCAGACCAAGCTGCGCAAAGGCTGCCTGCTGGTCGGCCGCGGTGCCAGCGAGTTCGGCGGATGCACCAACCGGCAGCTCGACGTCGGCAAGCGCATCCTCGATCGCGGCACTCAGGCCACCGAGGTCCGCGCTATCGGTCGACACCGAGATATCCACATACGGGGTGCCAGAGGATGCGTTGATCGCGACCGGCCCATCGACCACCTCGATCTCGGCGAGGTCGCTCAGCGGCACCGTGCTTGCGCCAACCTGGATCTGCAAGTCTTCAAGCTCGGCGACGCTGGTGGGAGGTTCTTCGCCACCCTCGAAGTAGATGTTCATCGCTTGCCCGTCGAGCATTACTTGCCCGACTTGAATCGGCTGCAGCGCCTGGGCGATCTGCCCACCGATCGCAACCTCGCTCAGCCCCATGCTCGCGGCGGTGGCCTGGTCAATATCGAGCCGCACGAAAGGCCGCGTCTCGTCAAGGTCACTCACCGCTTGGGTGACGTTCTCCACACCTGCGATTGCCGGGACGACCAGGGCTTCCGCTTCCGCAAGCACCTCAAGGTCGGGCGCCGAGACTCGTACGGTCACCTCATCGGTGAAGCCGCCACCGGCATACCCCACCGTGACCTCACCCAGGTCTTCACGCGCTTCAAAGACCTTCACGAGCTCAGCCTGCAACGCATCCGCGTCGGCGGCCGGGTCAACCGTAATCGAGAACTGCGCGGTCGAGGCACCGCCACCAAACATTGCCAGCAGCGGGTCGGAGCCGTAACTCAGCTGCACAAGCTCGATCTCCTCGTACTCGTCGAGCACTGCCTCCACCTCGGCCGCCTCATCGCTCATCACCTCGATGGATGCGTTGGCCGAGAGCTCCTGAGAAATCGTGAAGGTATTTTGCCCGGCAGAGCCGAGGAAGTTTGTGGTCAATAGCGGCACGGTCGCGCCGGTGCCAATGAGCACGAGCAACGCTCCCGCGAGGGTCGCCCAGGGGTGACGAATCACTCCGCCGAGGACCGGTTCAAAGATGCGCTGCAGCCAGTTTCGCGGCTCGGCCTCAGCCTGCTCGAGCGCGGCTTCGCGCTCGGCCATAGTGACGTGGGCGTAGGCGGTTGAGAAATATTCCGGCGCAGATTGCTCCTCGGCCGCCGCATCCAGCCCGACTGATTCATCCGTCTCGGCAGCATGCTTACCCGCACCCGACATTGCCGGAACGAGCCCGCGTACCTTCGAGCCGCCCATGAACCAGTAGCCAAGTACCGGCACGATCGTCAGCGAGACAATCAGCGAGGCGATCATCGCGAGCGCACTCGTGAACGCGAAGGGTCGGAAGAGTTCGCCCGTGATATCCGCGACGAACATAATCGGCACGTACACCGCGACGGTGGAGATGGTCGAGGCGGTCACGGCCGAGGCAACCTCGCGCACGGCTTCGGCGATCACGCCCACTCGTTCGCGCCCGCGCAGGGCCGCGGTGGGATGCAGCGAAAGGTGACGGCGGATGTTTTCGACCACCACGATCGAGTCGTCCACCACGCGACCGATCGCAATGGTGAGCGCCCCGAGGGTGAGCATATTGAGCGAATACCCCGCGAACTGCAGGCCGATAAAGGTGACCAGCAGCGAGGTGGGGATCGAGATCGCGGTGATGATGGTGGCGCGGATCGACAGCAGGAACACGAAGATCACCAGCACCGCGAAGAGCAGCCCCAGCAGCCCCTCGTTCACGAGCGTGTCGATCGACTGCACAATAAACGGTGCCTGGTCGACACCGACAATAATGCTGATGTCATCACCGGTCGCCGCGCTGAGTTCTTCTTCGAGGTCAGGCAGCGCCGCCACGACCGTCTCCGAAACCTCAACCGTATTTGCATCCGGCCGTTTCGTGATCGAGAGGGTCAGCGCGTCCTCACCGTTCACGCGCGAGATCGAGGCGACCGGGGCGTAATTGCGTTCCACGTCGGCGACATCGGCAAGCGTTACGACCTCACCGTCGGCGCCGAGCTCGGCTCCGAGCACCGGCATTTCCGCGAGGTCGTCCACGGATTCGAGGACGTGCCCGGCCTGCACCGTGAGGGTCTCACCGTCCTCGGTGATCTGCCCGGCCGGGACTAGCACGCCCGCGTTGTCAAGGGTGTCGGTAATTGCATCCATCGACAGCCCGTTGGCCACGAGCGATTCCATATCGGGAGTGATCGTGATTCGCTCGGAACGGTCGCCGTAGAGATCAACCGCCCGCACGCCCTCGAGCGAGCGCAGCTCCCCCACCGTCTCCACGCGCAGGTACTCCGCCACTTCGATCGGGTCACCACCGGTCACCGCGAGCTGGATCACCGGCAGATCATCCACTCCGCCCGACATCACGCTCGAGTCAGCGTCCTCCGGCAGCTGCCCGTCAATGCGATTGAGCGCCTGTTGGATGCGCTGCTCGGCATAGACAATGTCGGTGCCGTAGGTGAAGCTCGCGAAGACCATCGAGGATCCAGCGCTCGAAACCGTGGTGGTTTCTTCAAGCCCTTGCAGACCCTGCAGCGCCGATTCGATCGGCCCGGTCACGTCGCTATCGACGATTTCGGGGGATGCGCCGGGGTACGTCGTGATGACCGACACCTGCGGCAGCGAGATCGACGGGATGAGCTCCTGCTTGAGCGAAGTCATCGACGTCACCCCGAAAAAGGCAATCGTGATCGTGACGAGCGCGATCAGCGCTCGGTTGGTCAGGCTGAGTTGGGCGAGACGATGCACCTGTTGATCCTGTCACTTTCTACGGTGTGACGCAGCACGCGGTTGATTTCAGTGGATGCACAGCTACCGCTCAGTGCGAAAGCTTGCCTCGATCATAACTCGCGATATATCGTGAATTATCGCGATATATCGCGTCTTCGTTGACGTGCTTGCCCGTCCTGATCTTGTGGCAAGAATCTGGCGCAGCGAAGGCTTTAACGACGAACTGGAGTACCCCGTGGCCATAGAACAGTGGCATGTCGACACCCCGAAGACCATCGACCTTGAACTCGTGCGCCATGTGCGCGTTAACATGATGGGCGGCTCGGTCAACATCATGTCCCACAACCTCCCCTCCACTCGGGTTGAGGTCTCCGCGGTGACCGGTCGCGACATGAAAATCGCGATCGACGGCGACACCCTCATCGTCGACCACCCACAGCTTGGCTGGGGCTCGCTCGGTGCTTCAGCGCGGACGCTCGTTGACCCGCCGAAGGCAACCGTGAGCATCCTGATGCCGAAATCCGTCAGCGTGAACGTCAAGGCGACCAGTGCCGACGTGCTCGTGACCGGTGTGGATGGCGATATCTCGATCACCACAATTGGCGGCGAGCACTTCCTCGATGGCACCACCGGCAAGCTGCAGCTCACCTCCGCTGGCGGCGAATTGAGCGTGCGTGGCCACCGCGGCACGATCGAGGCCCGCACCGCGACGGGTGATGTCACCGTGACCGGCCCGATCACGAGATTCGATGGCAATACGATTTCCGGTTCGACCGTGATCGACGTTGCCGGGGAGGATGCTTCGCCCAGCTCGATTGCGCACGCATCGGTATCGGGCGCCGTAACGGTGCGACTACCGGAAACCACGAATGCGAGCTACCAGTTTGCGACGGTTGCGGCGAAGGCGCAGGTCGGCGACGTCATTGTTGAGCCGCAGTACGGCAAGATGGTCCGCTACGAAGCGCCGATTCCGGGTGAGCCGATCACCGAGGTGAAGCTCAACACCGTCGCCGGGCGCATCACCGTGCTCGGTGGCCTGCCCGTCGCCGAGCGTGCGGAGGCTGGCACTGGCGCTACTGCAGATGCTGCTGGTGCTGGTGCTGCTGCTGGTGCTGGTGCTGGTGCTGACGCAACCGGTACTGCGGGCGACGCCACCCATGCATCCGCAAATACAGCTGCCAACGCATCGGGCAATGCAACTGCTGACGGTGAGGCCCAATCCGCTGCCTGGACCGTGCCGCCGAACCCAAACATTGATCTCTCGCAGGCGCCGCGTCCGGAGGGGAATATCGTGCCGCCGATTCCCGGAGCCGCAGACGTCCCCAACCCCAGCACTCCACCCGCGGGAACGCACACCGCTGCCGGGCCGATTCAGAACGCAAACCTGACCGATGAGTCAGACCTTACGAGCGCTGCGGGAGCAAGCCCTGCCGAGTCAAACACCGCCGAATCAAGCACTGACTCAACAGACGGCACCAACACAGACAGCGAGAACCAGCGATGAACCCACCAGTATTCGGTCACGGTGAGCTCCGGCTGGTGCTGCTGACCCTCATCGCAAGGGAACCTCGCCACGGCTACGACCTCATCCATGCCCTCAACGACCACTTTGAGGGTGACTATTCACCTTCGGCGGGCACCATCTACCCGCGGCTCGCGAAGCTGCAGGAGGAGGGCCTGGTCACGAAGACGCAGGACGGCCGCAAGACCGTCTACTCGATTACCGAGGCAGGGCTCCGAGAAGTCGAGGAACGGCGCGAAGACTTCGAGCGGATTACGACCGAGCGCACGGATACGGTTCGCACCGTCGCACAGTCGGCACGCGCTGGTCTTGCTCAGGCTCGACGCGGGCTTCGAGAAGAGCTCGAGCAAATCGCGACGCAGGCTCGTACGGCTGCCGAGGCGGCACTGCTCCGCGAGCGAGCAGACGCCGAAGCGCAGACCGCGGCGAAGGCCGCGGCGGATGCGGAGGCCAAGGTCGCTGCTGCGGAACAAGCCGCGAATGAACGCATTGCTCAGGCTGAGCAGCGCGACCACACGCGGGTCGGCGCCACTGGGGATGCGGCTGGCGAAGCACATGGCCAAGCAAGCGCCCCGGACTCTGCACCGACGGCTGAGCCTGGTCCCACGCCAGATACCGATCAGGCACCAGAGTCGGGGCAGGCGTCAGAATCGGAGCAGGCGCCAGAGCCGGATCCGACAGTGCTGCGCGCCCAGTTCGTGCGTCGGGTTGATGTTGCGCTGCAGCAGTTCCGGATGGAGCTACGACAAGACGCGCGCGAAGCGAATCAGCTCGGCAGCCTGGACGAGGACACCGTAAGCGAACTCGAGACGCAACTGCGCGAACTTCGCCGGCGCCTCGGCTCGCTGCTACGCGTGCACCGGTAGTCGCCAAGTCGCCAACTGCTGGCCGCCGCACCCATGCTGCTTGCGTGCAGGACTGCACCAGCGGTAGTCAAGTCTGTGCCGCTGGCAGTCATGTCCAGACCTCTGGTAGTCAGGCGTGCACCGGTAGTAGCGTGGCGGGGTGAGTTCTCAACCACCAGCTGACGAACAACCGGAGGCCGCGGCAGGTACCCCGGTTGTCGAACCGACACCAGTCCCCGATCTCTTGCGGAACGCGGGACTGGTGTTTGTCGGCGGTGGGCTCGGTGCGCTGACACGCGCTGGGCTGATCGAACTCTTCCCCGCGAATGCCTCGTCCTGGACGGTGCTTGCGATCAACCTTGTTGGTTCCTTTATCTTCGCCTGGCTCGCCACCGCGCTCCTCGCCCGGCACCGGCGCATCCTGCTGTTCTTTGGCACCGGTTTTCTTGGCGGCTTCACCACGTATTCGACACTTGCGCTCGATCTTGCGTCGCGCGTGATCGCCGCGGACTACCTGGGACTCGCGCTACTCGCGGTCTTTTCGCTCGCTGGCGGTGTTGCGCTTGCTCGGCTCGGTTGGCTCCTCGGTCGGATGCGCCAAGACAGCCAGTCTCACGGCAACGATTCTTCTGGCCCGGGCGACATCGACTTGCCCCCGACTGTGCCGGGCGGAACGGCGGTGGCTCCGTGAGTGTTGAACTTCTTCTGGGCATTGCCGTGCTCGGTGGGCTTGGCGCGGCTTGCCGTTATATCGTCAGCACCCTACTCACGGAGCGCGGGAATTGGTCGGGCCCTGGTGCCATTGCGGTGGTGAACGTGGTGGGGTCCATGGGGTTGGGTATCGCCGTGGGGCTTGCCTTAGAAGGCCCCGTCGCCGCGTGGCTCGCGACCGGATTCTTCGGCGGCTTCACGACCTTCGGCACCGTCAGCCTCGACATTGTTCGGCTCGCACAGTCAGGTAAGCCCTGGCAGGCGCTCTGGTACTCCGTCGGTCAGCTCGCCGTCGCCGTACTCTTCGCGATCGCCGGAGCGCTCCTGTTCACGATGCCCCCGCAGTAGTAATCCCCGCTCCTACCCCACGAGGCGGTCAATCACATCCTCACTGACCTCAATTGCCTCATCGAGGGCTTCCTCCGTCTCAATACCGGGGCCATACCCAAGGAACGCCACCCGTTCATCCCGTCGCGACCAACTGCCGCTGATCTTGGGCGTCCCGCCCGCATCCCGCAAGTGCAGCGGCGCCAGGTGCCGCGCCGATTCGCGGCCACCGGTTGCCCAGATCACCACGTCGACGGGTTCAGTCGTACCGTCACAAAACTCCACACCGAACTCGGTGAAGCGGGTAATCGGCCCACGCGACTGCAGCGTCCCGCGGCGGATCGCGTCGAACACCTCGCGAGTCATCGGCAACCCCCGCACCGACACATCGCTCGGCATCGGTTTTCCCCGCGCCGCCAGTCGCTGCACGCGGCGGCGTGACGCCAACCCCAACTGGCCGACTGTCAAGCGACTCTCGCCGTGGATGGTGAATCGCGGTGGTCGATGAAAATCAGGCTCGCGACGGGTCGACCACATCGGCACTACTCCGAGCCGTTCGAGCTCAAGCACAATCGACACCGAAGTTCGGCCGCCACCGACGACCAGCACGCGCTTGCCCACATACCCGCGCAAACTATCGATCAATTGCGCGTGCACCTTCTCGCCCTTGAAGCTGTTGAGCCCGCGATACCAGGGCACGAACGGAGTCGTCCAAGTGCCAGTCGCATTAATCAGCACGAGGGTTTCAATGGTCGTGCGTCGGCCATCGGGATGCTCAACCAGCACCCGAAGCTCCGGCCGTCGCGGGTGCGCATCCACCCGCACCACACGCAAAGAATGCGCAATATAGAGGTCATAGGCATCCTCATAACCGCGCCAAATCTGAGGCACCACGTCACGGGTGAGCGACGCGGGATCGACATCCTCAAAGCTCAACCCGATCTCCGCTTGCCCGGCCAGATCTACGAGTTCACCGCTGCGCAGCCCTTGCTCGACCGTGTAGAAATCCCAGGCTTGGCGCCATGTCCCACCCGGCCCGGGCTGCGCATCCAACACGATGAAATCCCGCAGCGGCTGCTGACCCAGTGCTTTCAACGAATATGCTGCGGTGAGCCCGGCAGCGCCCGCGCCAATCACAACGGTGTCGATTCGCTGCAATTCGGACATCGGATTCCTTATTTGATTCGTTGAGGGGACAGAGTGCAACCGCACGACCTTGAGGCTCCACCGGATCCAATATTGAGGATACTGGGCATCGGTTCGCAAACACCGTCGCAACGTGTCGTCATGGTAAACTCGCGCTCAAGGATTTCATCATCATTGGTGGCCGGTTGACTCATGGCTCGACCGGCCCGCGAGCTATTGAGGGGGTTACGCATATGGGGCGTGGCCGTCAGAAGGCAAAGCACACGAAGGTCGCTCGGGAGTTGAAGTACAACGTTCCCGAGACGAACTACGAGCAATTGCAGCGTGAACTGCAGGGCTCTTCGCCTGCTTCGCACGAAGAAGACGAGCTTTCGAAATGGTCTGAATACCTCGACGACGAATCCGCCGAAGAGGACGCTGAAGACTACGACCACCGTCGTTTTGCGTAAGTTCTAGCGACTCAATGGAATCGCTCCAAGCACCCGGGGTAGGTATCGCATTCGTCCTCGGGCTCATTCTCGTGCTCGGCAATTTCACCGCGATCCTCTCGATCCGCCTCGCCGTGCTGGGGCGCATCGCACCCGACACTATGGCGGGCATCCGCACGAATGCGACTCGGGCGACACCGGACTCTTGGGACGCCGCACACCGCGCGGCCTGGCCGTGGGCACTCGTGCTCAACGGCCTGGCCGCAATTGGTGGTGTCGCGGTTATGGCGACCGGAAGCACCGTCACACCGTTCTTGACCGCGGCGGGTTTCGCGGTCATCTTCACCATCGCGGGAGCCCTCGCGCAGATCATCGTCGGCCATCGCGCCGCGACGCGCGTGCTCAACCGAAAGTAAGCGTTAGGCGCGAGACGCACACCGGCCGCGCGCGTACAGCCGACGGCTTGGAACCGCATCCTGGCCGACGCACCTAGTCGAGCGTTTCCTCTGCGGCAGCCACCGCATCCGCGTGTGCATCCCGCGCCTTTTGCCAGCGCAAGGCGAGCACTGGCAGCGTCACGAAGCACGCGGCGGCGATCACGAACAACGCCACGATCGCCGTCACCACCAGCCCATCGCTGACGTGATCGGCAAGCCAATAGTGCAGGTCACGGATCGAATCCGCGAGCTTACCGCTGCGGCTTCGTGCCGACCCTGCCCAGCTGTAGTTCTCAAATCGATAGTTATACGCGGCGGCGAGGTGAGCGCCATAGAACCCAGCGATCACCATGATCACGCTCGCCGAAATTGCCAACCGACGCAGGCGTTTCTTGGCATGATCCAGCGAGCGATCAGCGGCTTCGATGGCCGCGACCGCCCGCTCGAGCTTGGCATCGTCCGTCGACGTGGTGATTACTCCGCGTAGCTGCCGACGAGGCGCACGGCACCGCCGTCAACGCCCTTGGCGCCCTGTTCAAAGCCTTCGAAATCACGCGCTGCGGTCGAAACCTTGCCGGCGATCCAACCGTCCAAGCCTTCTTCCTTGCAGGCCGCGAGCACCGCATCCGCCTGCTCGGCCGCGACGATCGCGAACATGCCGACACCGAGGTTCCAGGTGCCTTCCATGTCCTCGAGACGAGCGCCCGCGAGGTCGGTGAGCACGCGGAATACCGGCAGCGGTGACCACAGACCGCGGTCGAGCTCAACCCAGGAGCCCTGCGGGAGCACGCGCGCGAGGTTCGCGGCGATGCCGCCGCCGGTCACGTGCGAGAAGGCGTGAATTGCGCCGTCGAGTTCGGGGCGGCGAAGGATGCGCACAAGCTCGCCCGTGTAGAGCCGGGTCGGCTCAAGCAGTTGCTCGCCCCAGCTGCGGCCAAAGTCTTCTGCCTGGTCGGCGTAGTTGATGCCGTTGTTTGCGATGATGCGGCGAACGAGCGAGTAGCCGTTCGAGTGGAAGCCGGAGGCCGCAAGCGAGATGATCACGTCGCCGTCCTTGACCCGCTCGGCGCCGAGCACGCGGTCGGCGTCAACCACACCCGTGACCGCACCGGCGACGTCGTATTCGTCGGGGCCGAGGAGGCCCGGGTGCTCGGCGGTCTCGCCACCGGTCAGTGCGGTGCCCGTCGCGGCGCAGGCCTTTGCGATACCTTCGACAATCGCGGCGATGCGCTCGGGGACGACTCTTCCGCACGCGATGTAGTCGGTCATGAACAGCGGCTCGGCGCCCACGACGATGATGTCGTCGACGACCATACCGACGAGATCCTGGCCGATCGTGTCGTGCTTGTCGATGGCCTGCGCGATCGCGACCTTGGTGCCCACACCGTCGGTCGAGGTCGCGAGCAGCGGCTTGCGCATCCCGAGCAGCTTCGAGCCGTCAAACAGACCCGCGAACCCGCCAAACCCGCCGAGCACCTCGGGGCCGTGCGTTGCCTGCACGGCCTTCTTCATGAGTTCAACGGCGTGGTCGCCAGCTCGGGTGTCGACACCGGCGGATGCGTACAGGTCGCGTTCTTCGGCCACGGCCACTCCTCTCGTCGAGAAACCGAGGTTTCTCGTCATAAAACACTGCCGCTAAGCCTAGTCGGTTCCCGAGTAGCCGTAGGCGTATCGAGGGACGGTTCCCGAGTAGCGCCGTTGCTATCTCACCCAGCCGGGCCTCCGCCTCCTCGAGCCGTGCCGATCGCACCGAGACGGGGTGTTCAAACAACCCGGCTCGGCGATTGCGACCTGTCTCGGCGATAGGCGAGCTCGAGGTTGCTCAGCCTCGCGGGGCACAGAGGTCAGTCGACGAGGCGGGAGCGGATGGCGATCAGCTCGGCTTCTGTCATGCCGGCATCGATGAGGTCCGCCCAGGGGTCGAACTCTTCGAGCTGTTCGACCACGGCCGATTCGATCGTGTATCCCTGTTCGGCGAGACGGGCGGCGATTGCTTCTGCGCGATCCGGAAAATCGAGGCGCTGGAAGAACGGTCCAAGCTCACGAGCACTCACCGCATAGTCGGCCGCAATTGCCGAGGGCTCAACCTCCGCGAGCGCGAGCAGAGCGAATGTCAACAGCCCCGTACGGTCCCGGCCAATCGCGCAGTGAAACAGCACGCCTCCTGGCGACGCCGCAATCGCGCGCAACACCGCAACCACCCGATGCGGTTGCTCTTTGATCACCGGTCCGAAAAAACGCGGCGACCCGAGCCGGCCCTCGGCAGCCAACCGTTTCCAAAACTCGATGTCTCCGGTCGCATCCAATGGCACCCGTACACCGAACACCCCATCCGGCAGTGGTGCCTCCGGCGACGGTGGAACTCTGTGAGCATTTGCCTGAGCTTCATTCTCATTGCGCGGTTTGAGCCGCGTCTCGAAGTCGTTGCGCAAATCCAGCACCGTCTGGAAGCCGCTCGTACCCAGGGCCTCGAGCCCATCATCCGTCGCAAACCGCAGGTCAGCCGAACGCGCGAAACGGCCAAACTTGGTTTCCCCGCCGCCAATGCGCGGCAAGCCGCCGAGATCCCGCGCGTTATAGAAACCGTCCCAGCTCAGCTTTCGATGTTCCATCCCACCATTCTGCCTGCCCCAACCTCAACCGACACCCCGCGCACCGAACGCGAGCAGCGCATCCGAACCGGGCGACTCGCGCGCCGAGCCGGGTGCCTTGCGCGCCAAGTCGGGTCGCTCCGACTGGCCCGGGGTGTTCTAACAGCCCGGCTCGGCGTAATAAGCACGGGTCGGCGTCGCACCACCCCGCTTCGCCGCATCCGCGACAGCAATCAGCTGCGAAAGCTGGTACCCGAGTAGGCCGGGAAGTGACAGAATGGTGAACTGTCCCAAATTCTTCAGCCAAGGGAGCACCATCAACCGTGTGCGGCATCGTCGGTCACGTCTCTTCATCCCCCGTTAACCAGCAAATCTACGACTCGCTCCTGCTCCTGCAGCACCGCGGTCAAGACTCCACCGGCATCGCTACTGCGGCGGGTGACACCTTCCACACCGTCAAGCGCAGCGGCCAGGTCCGCGAGGCCTACCGCACCCGTGACATGCGCACACTGATTGGCAACGTCGGCATCGGCCACGTTCGCTACG
Organism: Gulosibacter chungangensis; assembly: GCF_008831155.1. GTDB lineage: Bacteria > Actinomycetota > Actinomycetes > Actinomycetales > Microbacteriaceae > Gulosibacter > Gulosibacter chungangensis. The sequence continues at coordinate 97,703 of NZ_WBKB01000006.1, forward strand.
CGACTTCGGGCGCCAGCACCGAAGACGAGGTGCAGCCGTTCTACGTGAACGCGCCCTACGGCATCCTGCTCGTCCACAACGGCAACCTCACGAACACCCGCGAGCTCACTGACGAACTCTTCCGGGTGGACCGCCGGCACCTTAATTCCTCGAGCGACACGGAGTTGCTCCTCAATGTGCTTGCAAACGAACTCCAGCAGTCGATCAGCGGCGCGGACCTCACCACGGACGTCATCTTCGACGCAGTCGCGAACCTGCACAAGCGAGTCGAGGGCTCATACGCGGCACTCGCGATTATCGCCGGTCACGGGCTGCTCGCCTTCCGCGACCCCTTCGGTATTCGCCCGCTGGTTTTGGGCCGACGGATGGGTGAGGATGGGCGTGACGAGTGGGTGGTCGCATCCGAGTCGCTGGTGTTGACCGCGTTCGGCTATGACGTCGAACGCGAGGTGGCGCCGGGTGAAGCGATCTTCATCGACACCACTGGCAAGATGACTTCGCGTCAGTGCGCTACTGAAACGCGACTTGCGCCCTGCTCCTTCGAATACGTCTATCTCGCTCGTCCCGACTCGGTCATGAACGGTATCTCGGTCTACGACACCCGGCTCAACATGGGTGAGAAGCTGGCTCGCAAGGTCGAACGGGAGATGGATATCTCCGAAATTGACGTGGTCATGCCGATCCCCGACTCCGCGCGGCCGTCGGCCATGCAACTCGCGCACACCCTGGATCTGCCCTACCGCGAAGGCTTCTACAAGAATCGGTACGTCGGCCGAACCTTCATCATGCCGGGCCAGGAAGTGCGCAAGAAGTCGGTGCGTCAGAAGCTCAACGCGCTCGAGCGTGAATTCGAGGGCAAGAACGTGCTGCTCGTGGACGACTCGATCGTGCGCGGCACCACTTCGAAGCAGATCATCGACATGGCCCGCGCGGCCGGCGCCAAGAAGGTGTTCTTTGCATCCGCTGCCCCCGCGGTGCGATACCCGCACGTATACGGCATCAACATGCCGACTCGCGCGGAACTCGTCGCCTCTTCTCGCACCACCGAAGAGGTCTGCAAGGTCATCGGCGCGGACAAGCTCATCTTCCAGGACGTCGACGACCTCTTCGACGCAATCACCGTCGGCACCGACCTCACCGAGCTCGACATGTCGCCCTTCACCGGCGAGTACGTCACCGGCACGGTCTCGGACGAGTACCTGGCCTACCTCGAGGCTAACCGGATTTCCTAGCGGGCCGGTTTTGGCTGCAGCGCCAAGCGCGCTTGGATAGCTGTCGTTGGTGGCGGCTGGCGGTACTGCCAGTCGCCACCGTCTTTTACCGTGTTTCTGCGTTTTTGCGAGCTGAGCCGAGGTTGCTGACCCTCGAGCCGGGTTCGTCGGTTATCGAGCCAGGGTCGATAACCCTCGAGGTGGGGTGGATGCACTGAGCCGGGTTGTTCTATCAACCCGGCTCAGCGCAAAGTACCCGGCTCGCTCACGCCAAGCCCGGCTCGCTCATGCCAAGGCCGGGCTCGACTCAAATGTTTCGGTTAGCGGCTGCCGTTATTGTCACTTGAGGCATCGTCGTGGCCCTCGGCTGCATCGCTTTGAGCGTCGGCAGCATCGCCGTGGCTGTCCGTAACGTCGCCGCGATCACCGTCGAGAGCTTCTTCCTCGGTCTCCGGCGCGTATCCCAATTCCTCCGCTTCTTCTGGAACCCGCTCGAGCAGCACCCGCTGGGGTTCGCCGCGGCGAACCATGAAGAAGTTCACAATTAGCCCGATCGCGAGGGTAATCACCACGACTAGCGCAGTGAGGAACACCGCGAGGAAGCCGAGCACCTGACCGCGCGAAAACTCTTCGTGCTCGGGCAGGAACATCGCAAAGATAAAGCTCAGCACCAGGCCGAGCACAATTCCGAGCGTGAGCCACCCCTGCAGGCGAATTCCCCGCCGCACTTCAGCCACCGTAAAGTCTTCCGGCTTGCGGATGCGGGGCTGGTCGGGGTCATTCGGCTCGGTCGCTGCGGGGTCAGTAGACATAGGAAACATTGTCTCATTTATTAGTACGCCGAATTTTCGGGGCGCCTCCGCCGGTTTGGATTTTGTACGACTCCATGTGCGGCCCCTTCGAGGTGCATTTACCCCAAACACTCTCTGGGCGGAGTCGCGCAAAACTAAATCGGGGAAACCCGCCCTCCACGTCAATTCCTACGGCCGAATTACTGGCAGCGCGAAGGAGACGTTGGCGCGCACACCGGAAGCGTGCAGCTTGCCGGTCGCAAGCGCTGCGTCCCAACTCAAGGTACCGGTAGCAAGACCCAGCCAGAGGTCAGCTGGCATTTCGGTCACGTTCGGCGGGGTACCTCGTGTGTGGCCAGGGCCCTCAACACACTGCACCGCACCAAACGGCGGCACCCGTACTTCCACCGCATGCCCCGGCACTTTCTCGGCGAGGAGTTGCAGCGTGTATCGCACCGCCGTGGCCAGCACCGTTCGGGGAACACCAACGGCAGCACCATTCGCGCGAGCACCAGCACCAACCGCAGCGCCATCCGCACGCCCGACAGCACCAGCACCAGCACCAGCACCAGCACCAGCACCCTCAGCATCCCCAACCGACTGGGCAGAAAGCCACTCCCGAACAGCCTGCTGGCCCACCGCATCCGCAATTTTCGCTCGTGCCATCCGACAATCCCTTCGACGACCGGTAGCCTAGTGCCCGTGAAGATTCTCGTACTTGGCTCCGGCGCACGTGAGCACGCCATCCTCAGCTCCCTCGCCAGCGAGGGTACCCACGAACTGATCGTGGCGCCCGGCAACATTGGCATGGAGACCGAGGCCAGCCGTATTCGCATCGACCAGACGAACCCCGACCTCATTGCCGAATTTGCCGAAGATGAGCAGATCGACCTCGTGGTGATCGGGCCCGAGGCTCCGCTGGTCGCGGGTGTCGCGGACGCCGTGCGCGCGAAGGGCATCACCGTGTTCGGCCCGTCAAAGGCCGCCGCGCAGCTCGAGGGTTCCAAGACCTTCGCGAAGGAAATCATGCAGCAGGCGGGGGTTCCCACCGGTGGCGCACGGCTGCTCCACGAGCTCGCCGACGTCGCGGCAACGCTCGACCAGTTCGGCGCACCTTATGTGGTGAAGGCTGACGGGCTCGCTTCGGGCAAGGGCGTCATGGTCACCTCCGACCGCAATGACGCGCTGCGCCACGCGGAACACTGGCTCGCCCACGGCCCGGTGCTCGTCGAAGAATTCCTCGACGGCCTCGAGGTCTCACTCTTCTGCATCGCGGACGGCAACACCGTTCGCGCACTGCCGCCGGCGCAAGACTTCAAGCGCCTCCACAACGATGATGCCGGACCCAACACCGGCGGCATGGGGGCCTACACCCCGGTACCTTTCCTCGAGGATCGCTTCGGTGGCGAGCGCGCGTTCATGGACGAGGTCGTCCGCACCGTCGCGCAGCCCGTGGTCGACACCATGCGCGAGAACGGCAACCCCTTCCAGGGGCTCCTCTACTGCGGTCTGATCGTCACGGCCGCGGGCATCCGCGTGATCGAATTCAACGCGCGCTTCGGTGACCCGGAGACCCAGGTCGTGTTGCAGCGCCTGGCCGAGCCGCTCTCGCCGCTGCTGTATGCATCCGGCGCCGGCACCCTCGACCAGCACGCGACCGAGCTGCAAGTCGCTGATAAGTCGGCCGTCACGGTCGTGCTTGCCTCCGAGGGATACCCGGACAAGGTTCGTTCCGGCCGCCCGATCTCGGGGCTGGATGCTGCTGCCGCGACCGGCGCGCTGATCTTCCACGCCGCGACCGGCGCGAATGAGGAGGGCATCACCGCCACCGGTGGTCGGGTGCTCAACGTGGTCGGCCAGGGCGGCACCTTGCAGGAGGCCCGTCGCCGCGCCTATGAGGCAATGGCACAGATCAGTCTCGATGGCGGCCAGTTCCGCACCGATATCGCCCAGACTGGCGCTGCCCTGCAAAATTCAATCCTCGCGCGCGAGGGGCAGATCACGGATGCGCAGGCCGGCGAGTCTGAGCGCGCAGCCAATGAGATGGCTGAGCAGGCCTTTCAGGCGATGCCGATTGCCCCGGAGGAATCCACCGGTGCACTTGAGGTGACCGATGCGTCCACCGACACCGGGTCGTCGCCTTCGCTCGAGGACACCCCGATCGCTGCACAGATTGCGGCGCAGCGCGCCTTTGGCCTCGAGTCGATTCACGCAACTCGTGCGCTGACCGGTTGGCGTCACGTCTACTCGGGCAAGGTGCGCGAGGTCTACGAGTCTGAGACGGACGCGGATGCGCTGCTCGTGGTGGCGAGCAACCGCGTTTCGGCCTTCGACCACATTCTCGAGCCGGAGATTCCCGGCAAGGGTGAGCTGCTCACGAAGCTGAGCCGCTGGTGGTTTGATCAGCTCGAGGTACCCAACCACCTTCGCGAGCCGGAGGGTTGGGATGCTGAACTTCCCGCCGAGATTTCGGCGCGCTCAATGCGCGTGGCAAAGCTGGAGATGTTCCCGGTGGAGTGTGTAGTGCGCGGCTATCTCACGGGTTCGGGGCTCAAGGAATATGAAGCCACCGGCACCGTTTGCGGTGTGCCGCTGCCCGAGGGGCTGCGCGATGGCGATCAGCTTCCGGAGCCGATTTTCACCCCCGCCTACAAGGCGCCGCAGGGTGAGCACGATGAGAACATTTCTTTCGAGCGTGTGGTTGAGCTGATCGGGGCGGATGCGGCTGCCGCACTTCGCGACCTGTCGCTGCAGATCTTTGCGGTGGCGAGCCAGCGTGCCGCCGAGCGCGGCGTGATCCTCGCCGACACGAAGTTCGAGTTTGGCGTTGACCCTGCGACCGGTCAGATCACGCTCGCCGACGAGGTGCTCACTTCGGATTCTTCGCGCTACTGGGATGCATCGCTGTACTCGAACCTGGAGCTGCCGTTTGCCGAGCGCCTGTCCTCCTTCGACAAGCAGATCGTCCGCAACTGGCTGCGCGAGAACTGGGACGGCGAGGGCACTCCGCCGGAGCTTCCCGCCGAGATCGTTGAGCGCACGGTAGCCCGCTATCAGGAGCTGCTCGAGCGCCTCGCGAGCTAGAGGTTCCCGAGTAGCCGCAGGCGTATCGAGAGAGTTATCTAACGCTGCAGAAATCGGGGGTCGGACGTCTTATACGACGTCCGACCCCCGACTTCGGCATGGAAACGTAAAACTTCTACTTGCTAGCGAGACTCTGCAGCTCAGCCAGCGTATTCGGCAGCGGCGAGACCTGCTCGCCGTCCTGCGCGAGCCATGGCGTGCCGCCTACACCGTCACCGAGCGCCTGATCCGTACTGCTAAGGATCCAGTCCTCGTAGTTGCCGCCCTCGATGACGGCATACACGTCGGCAGACTCCACGCCAGCGTCCTCAACCGCCAGCGCATACTCGGTGCGGTCCATGCTCGACTGCTCCGAGTTCGGGATCGCGAAGAGCGCGTCCATCACCGTGAAGAATTGTTTCGGTTCGTACTGGACCGTGGCGGCAGTTGCTGCACCCGCAAGTGTCCCGTATTCGCTGACGATATTGATCATGTGATAGCGCACCTGAATGTCGCCATCCGCGATGCCGGTCTGGAACGCTTCGCCCATTGCCCCGTGGTAGTCCACGCAGTGCGGGCACGAGAAATCGAAGTAGTAGTCGAGTGTGACGGGAGCATCCGCAAACCCGACGAGCACGCCGTCTCCTGACGCTTCAATCGGCACCGAAACGGTCTCCCCCTGCGAGGTCTCGAGTTCGACATCGCCAGAGGAATCGGGGATCCCGCTGTCACTTGGGGCAACCTCGGTTGACTCGGCTGCGGATGAATCGTCTTCCACCACCGGGTCGGAGTCCATCGCCGCAAACAAGCCCCGGAAGATGAAAATTCCACCGATCACGAGGCCGAGCACCACCACAGTGCCGCCGGCAATGATCCCGATGATCAGGCCGGTTTTTGATTTTTTCGGGGCGGGACCAGCGCCTGCCCCGTCCCCGAAACCAGGGCCAGCACCAGGTCCGTATCCGGCACCAGCACTTCCACCGACCGAACCCGACGTGCCGAGGGATTCCGAGGCACCTGGTGCCCCCTGCCCGTAGCCGCCGCCCACACCGCGATTCGCGAGTGCCTGCCGAGCCGCTGCTTGGCCTTGCGGAGTCCCCTGCTGCGTCAACCAGTGCAGCAGGTTGTCGGATGCGCCGGGATGGGCGGCGATCTGCGGCTGCAGTTCGGGAGCTTGGCTGGCGGCCTGACCGAGTTGCCAGTCGGCGGATGCCGGGTTATTGACAATCTCGTACGGCGAGGGCTGATTCGCGTCGGGTTGGTTCATGACTAAAGCAGTCGTCCTTGTCTCGGGCTCGGCGAGCGGTCTTAGGCTTTGACTTCGGAAGTCTTACTGCGCTTCCAACGGTCACGCAGGCGGTCGCGAATTGAGTCACCGTCAGGATCACGTTCAAGATCCGGCAGCGGCTCGTTCCAGGCCTTGATGAGTGCCCAGCCCACTGCTGTGAGCGGCACGGCGATCAGCGTGCCGACGATGCCACCGAGGATGGTACCGGTGGTCAGGGCAAGCAGCACCACGAGTTCGTGGAGTTTCAGCGACCTGCCGAGCACGACCGGTGAAAGCAGATTACCTTCAAGCTGGTTCACCACAACGACGATGATCACCACGATCACGGCGGGCCAGAATCCATTGGTCACCAGGGTCACGAGTGCCGCGACGATACCGGCAAGCGTCGCACCCACGACCGGGATGAACGCGGTAATGAAGACCACGAGGGCCAGCGGCAGCGCGAGCGGCACCTGCAGGATGACGAGGCCAATTCCGATAAATACCGCGTCTACGAGAGCCACGATGACCGTGCCGCGAACGTAACCGCCCATCACGCCGACCGCGCGCAGACCCATCAGTTCTGCCCGGCGGTGACGTGCATCCTTCAACGGCTTAATCAGGAACGACCAAATCATCGGGCCGTCCTTGAGGAAGAAGAAGAGGATCACCACGAACAGCACCGCGGAGGTCGCGAAGGAAGCGAAGGCACCGATGCCGGATGCGAAGCCTGAGCCCACCGCGCTGTAGTTGAGCTTGCCAAGCCACTCTTGGACGGTTCCCCACATGTCGTTGATTGCGTCGGTGTTCAGCTCGAACTGGGGGAAGGTGGCATTCCACCAGGTCAGCAGCTGGTCAATTCCTTCGCTGACCTTCTGCGCCATCGAATCCCATTGACTCATCACCTGAGCAACGACGATCCAAATCAGACCGCCAAACACGAGAACGACAACCAACAACACGAGCACCGTGGAGAGCAACCGCGGCCAGCCTTTCGAACCGAGCCAGGAGAGCACCGGTTCCATCGCCGAAGCGATGATGATCGCCAGCAGCAGCGGGATGACTACGATCGAGACTTGCAACAAGCCCATGACCACGATCGCCAACGCTGCCAAGACAAGGAGCAACTGGAGCGACCGAATGGCGGTCACACCAAGCGCATCGACCCACGGCGCCGCGGGATTCTTCAGCGTTGCGAACCGCCCCTGGCGACGTTCTTCTTCAACACTCGCCCGATCGGTTGATTCCTCGCGCAGTTCGTCTTCAGACCAGGTTCTTGACTCCTCAGCCATGGTCATCTCCCATCACTTCTTTCACACTGTCAACACGACAGATTCCCTATCTTTTCGCAACCAGTTGACCGTCGCATCCATCCCTAAGCGCAATTGCGTCTTCAGCCGCGCAGCCTCGCGAGCCTCGGGCGTCGAAACGACCGCCCGGGAGCGTGCCGTGGGCCGCGCATCCACGGCTAGACTGGTACCCAAACGTCGCCGACTTAGTTTCAGGAGAGCTGATGCCGAAGATTCTCGTGCAGGTCATGCCCAAGCAGGAACTGCTTGATCCCGCTGGAAAGGCTGTGCAGCGGTCGCTCGCGAGCAACGGCCGTGAATACCTCACGGATGTCCGGATCGGTAAGCGCTTCGAGATCACCACTGACCGCGAAGCCACGCCAGAGCTGCTCGAAGAGATTGCCGAGCTCGCTGCAAACCTGCTCTCGAACGACGTAATCGAAGATGTCGTCTCGATCGAGGTTGCTGACGAAGAGCCCTTCGACCCGGCCCAGACCGAGACTGTCACCGACGACGGCTTCCTGCCCACCGGCGCTTCGAGCGACGAGCAGGCGCGCCAGAACGTGCAGGGCGAGTAGTCGTGCGCGTAGGTGTCATCACTTTCCCCGGTTCTCTCGACGACCGTGACGCGCAGCGCGCGGTCGAAATCGCTGGCGGCGAGCCCGTCGCACTCTGGCACGGCGACCACGACCTGCAGGGTGTGGATGCGGTGGTACTGCCCGGTGGGTTCAGCTACGGCGACTACCTGCGTTGCGGTGCGATCGCAGCCCAGGCACCGATCATGACCGAGCTGATCGAGCAGGCGAATAAGGGCCTGCCGGTACTCGGTATCTGCAATGGTTTCCAGATGCTCGTGGAGGCACACCTGCTGCCCGGCGGGCTGATCCGCAACGACCACGGACGCTTCATTTGCCGCGACCAGAAGCTGCGCGTCGAGAACATCGACACCCCGTGGACTTCGCTCTACGAGCAAGACGAGGAGATCGTCATCCCGTTGAAGAACGGTGAGGGCGGCTACATCGCCGACGAGGAGACCCTCAAGCGCATTGAGGGCGAGGGCCTCGTGGCCTTCCGCTACCTCGGCGCGAACCCGAACGGCTCGGCGAACGACATCGCGGGTGTGCGCAACGCCGCCGGAAACGTCGTCGGCCTGATGCCGCACCCGGAGCACGCGGTCGAGCGCGGCTACGGACCCGACACTTCCGAGCGGATGCGCTCGGGGATCGACGGGCTCGGCATGTTTGCGAGCGTGCTGCGCTCGCTCGCTGCGGCGTAGTAGGTTCGGCTTCCAGTAAACCTCACCGAATGGTAAGCAGTCCCGTTCGGTTCGAAGTAACCCTGGGCCGTGTCGGAAAAGTGCACGCTACGGGGCACACGTCGGCGTGTCGCCGCGTGTCGCTCCGGCTCGTGCACTTTTTTGACGAACGCCCGCGGTTGCCGAACGAGCACCCGCGGTTGATGAGCGGCCGCGGCTGACAAGCACCCGCACTTGTACCGCCGCACAATCTGCTTCCCCACAATTCACCCGCACGCCAGTGTTCCTCGCGGAGGCTGCGCATAGGCTAGATCGCAGGGTCTGGATGCTGGGCTCGGCTGCCAGAGTGTGGGCGCCGGGCCCAGCGCGACGGGTTAAGGGGTGACAATTGCGCGAGGAACACGAACACATCGATCGATCGCACTGGGCGACGCCAAAAAAGAGCCAGTCTGACCGTCATGAGCGTCTGAATACCTCGGTCAGCGGTATCCCCGCGACCCCACTGCAACCGGATGCCTCCGCCGACACCGCATCCAGCGCATCCTCGGATGCGCCTTCCACCGAAGATCTGATGTCGTCGCCCATGCTGGGCCCATCGACCACACCAATCACCCTCCCGATTACGCTCGAGGAGGAGGCGCGGCTCAAGGCAGCTGGCAAGCCGGTACCGAAGAATCTCTTCGGCTTTCTCAATAAAGTCGACCCGCGCGTGGTCGCCCTACTGGGGTCGATTGCGGTGGGCATGAACCCAGTGTTCGTGCGGCTCGCGGGCGAGAACGCGGCGACTGCGGTGTTCTTCCGGTTCGCGATCGCACTGATTCCGCTGGGGATTTTTGCGCTCCTCGAACTGCGGCTGAACGGTCGGATGCGCGCCAAGGACGTCCTGCTGCACCTGCTCGCGGGCGTGTTCTTTGGCCTCGACGTGGGCTTGTGGATCCCCGGTGTGCTGCTCGCCGGTGCGGGAATCGCGACGGTTGCGGGCAATTTGCAGGTCATCATTGTGCCGCTCCTCGCGCTACTGATTTTCCGCGAGAAACTCTCGAAGCCGTTCCTGATCGCGATTCCGGTGATGCTCGGCGGGGTGGTGCTGCTCAGCGGTGTAATCGAGCACGGCATCGGCGGGGATGCGTTCCTCGGCGTTCTCCTCGCCGTCGCGGGCGGCATCGCCTACGCCGGGTACATCATGATCATCGGTCGGGCCCGGCCCACCGGCCACGCCTCCACGAACGTATTTTTGTCCTCGTTCTCGTCCATGATTGTCGGTACCGCGGTGGCCTCCGGCTGGGGTGCACCAAATTTCACGCCCGACCTACAACCCCTGATCCTGCTCATCCTGATGGCGCTGTTTAGTCAGGTGATCGGCTGGGTGGCGACCGCGAGCGCACTGCCGCGACTGGATGCATCCACCGGTTCGATGCTGCTGCTCACCCAGCCGCTGGTCGCGATCCTCGGTGGAGTGCTGCTGATTGGCGAGCAGATTTCGGTGCTGCAGTGGGTCGGTATCGCGGCAATTATTGCGGCGGTCTGGTTCACCTCGTTCATGTCCGGGCGGATGCGGCGCAAACGGCCCGGGGCGGCTCGCAAGTAGCTTCGAAGGGCGACCTCGAGCAGCCTCTCGATCGTTTCCCGAGTAGCGTCGCGCATCGAGCGGCGATCCCCGGCAGCGTCGAGGCGTGGTCCCCGAGTAGCCTCCGGCGTACCGAGGCGTGGTCCCCGTGTACCGAGGGACGGTCTCCGAGTAGCCCGACGTAGCGAGGTGGCACTAAGCTAAATCCGATGCATCCCTCACGTCTTCTTCATATTGTCTCGGTCGTCGAGGCAGGTACGTGGGCCTTCCTTATTCTGGCGATGCTCACGAAGTATGTCTGGGCGCCGGAGCTTGGGGATGTGCTGGTTGCGTTTGCGGGCGCCGCGCACGGTGTCGGGTTCATGGTGTTCCTGTTCGTCGCGACCGTGGTCGGCGCGAATGCGCGCTGGCGCTGGTGGATGTATTTGCTCGCCTGGGCGAGTTCGGTCCCGCCGTTCTTTACCCTGCTCTTTGACTGGTTTGCGCACCGTCGCGGGGCGCTCGAGCACGACTGGTTTGCTCCGGAACTTGAGCGTGAACATGGCGAATTGCGCCCACGCATGGCCGGAGTGATTCGCTGGACCATTTCGCGACCGATCACTCAAACCGCGACGATCATCGCCGCATTCTTGTTCATCCTCACGCCGGCGCTAGCGAACTAGCCGCGAGCATCCACGCTCGCGCCGCCTGGTCGATGGCGCTGCTCGCCCAGGCCGATGGCGCCGAGCCGGGTCGATTGCACCGAGCCGGGTTGATAGAACAGCCTGGTTCGGCGCGTCCACCCCGGCTCGGGGATGCTGGGAACCGGCTCGCGGCGACTGGGGCACGGCTCGCGGTTGTCCGGCGCCGACTCCGGTCCGCGCGACTGTGAGGGCTCTCATCGAGGTCTCATAGTCGGCTCACGCCTGTCTCATTCCCTCGCTGAATAGTGGAATTGCCAGCGAATGAGGGGGAGATTCCATGGGACAGCACAGCCCACGGTCAGCGGCAGCGGCAGCAGCAGCGGCAGCAGCAGCAGCGCCAGGACCAGGACCAGGACCAGGACCAGGACCAGGACCAGGACCAGGACCAGGACCAGGAGGAGCGCGCAAACCAGCGAAAACCTCAAGGCCTGAAACCAACTGGCGACGCGCCGCCATCATCGGTTCCGGACCAAACGGCCTCACCGCCGCAGCGATCCTCGCGAAGGCCGGCTGGCAGGTCGACGTCTACGAACAGAACTCGACGCCGGGTGGCGCCGCCCGCTCACAAGCCACCCTCGGCCCGGGCACAATCGTTGACCTCGGCGCGGCCGGACACCCCTTCGGCGTCGCTAGCCCCATCTTCCGCGAACTCGAACTCGAACAGCACGGACTCGAGTGGCTCCACTCCGACTTCCCGCTCGCGCATCCACTCGACACCCGCCCCGCGGCGATCCTCCACCGCGACCTCGACGCGACTGCAGCGGAACTCGGTCGTGACGCGAAAGCCTGGCAGCGCATCCACCGGCCGGTCACCAGCAATATCGATGCCCAGCTCGAGAACCTGCTCGGCCCGATGCTGCGGTGGCCCAAGCATCCGCTTCGACTGGCGGCATTCGCGCCGAGCGCGCTGCCGTCCGCGAGCGCGCTCACGAAGTTCGCGTTCGACGGAGCGCCGGCTCGCGCCTTATTTATGGGCTCGGCGGCGCACGCGATCGCGCCGCTCGACCAGGTCTTCACCGGCGCGTTCGGGACGCTCTTCGGCTCGCTCGGGCAGGTCGGCGGTTGGCCGGTTCCGCGCGGCGGCACGCAGGCGATCGTAGATGCGCTGGTCAGCGTGATCAAGTCGGCCGGCGGGCTCATCCACACGGGCGCCGAGGTGCGAGACCTGCGCGCGCTGCCAGAGGTCGATGCGACGCTGCTCAATCTCACGCCGCGGCAGGTGCTGAAACTGCAAGGTCCGCAAATTGAGGGTCTTCGCGCTCGCACGCGCGGCCGTCTCGGTCGCTGGCGCTACGGCGTCGGCGTGTTCAAAGTCGATTTTCTGCTGCGGGAGCCTGTGCCTTGGGCGGATGCGCGGGTCGGTCAAGCGACGACCGTGCACGTGGTCGGATCGGCGGGTGAACTGCAGCGTGCGGAGGCGCTTGCCGCGGCGGGGCTCATGCCCGAGAAACCGTTCGTGATGGTCGGCCAGCAGCAAGTCGCCGATCCCTCGCGTGCATCCGGACCGGCCGCTGAATATCACGTTATCTGGACCTACGCGCACGTGCCGCATGGTTATGTTGAGCAGCGGCCGGGCGAGGTTGCCGAGCGGATCGAACAGCAGGTTGAGCGGTTCGCGCCGGGGTTCCGCGATCTCATCGTGTTCCGCAATGAGACTTCACCCGCGCAGCTCGAGGCCGAGAATCCGAATTTGATCGGCGGCGACGTCGCTGGTGGTGCGATGACCGGGATGCAGGCGTTGCTGCGGCCGGGGTTCACACTTGACCCGTATCGACTTTCGGGCGCGGGTGCGCGGGGCAGCGGCCGCCTGTATCTTGCGTCGTCTGCCGCCCCGCCGGGTGCTGGCGTCCACGGGATGCCCGGCGCTTGGGCGGCGCGAGCAGTTCTTCGCGACTTCACGAGCATCCAATGACGAATCTTTCGCCAGCCCGCGCAACAATCCGTCACTCAATGCTGTCGGAGAAGTCTCCCACAGCATCCATCGACGAGTCTGCGGAAGGTCGCCCGCTAATCCGTCGATGGATGTCCCCAACAGCCAGAAAACAGCATCCATCGACGGGTTTGCGGGGCTGGTCCCACTAATCCGTCAATAGACGTCCCCAATCGCCGGGAAAACAGCATCCATCGACGAGTTACGGCGCGAAGCTGCGCCGACAGCCACACATCTAAGGAGTAAATAACGATGAGTCGGAAAATTTTCCCTGCGGGGCGAACGGCGGCGAGAACCGCGGGGCAAACTGCGGGGCGAACCGCGGCGACAACTGCGGGGAGATCTGCGGTGCGGGCTGCGGGGCAAACTGCGGCGCTACGTCAGGGCGACCTCTGGGCGCTCGCCGGATACGCCGCGTTTGCGGCAACGCTCCTCGCACCGCTGCGGCACTACGTCGGTGACCTCAGGACCGTCACGAAAGCGAAGATTGAGGAAGATTCCTTCCCGCTGTCGACGTATCCGATGTTCTCGGCCGATAGGAAGGGACGCATCGTGATTCCGCACGTTGTCGGGTTCACCGCGGCGGGCGAGCGGATCGTTCCGCACTACAGCCACTTTGGTTCCGGTGGGCTCAACCAGGTCCGCAAGCAGATCGCACGCGGAATCCGGCAGGGGCAGGCCGTCGAGATCGCGCAGCAGTACGCAGATTCAATTGCCAAGCAGCAGCGCCGCACGAGCGTCCCTTCGAAGCCGGAGGTGCAGCGGCGCCACAAATGCGAGGCCGAAATCGTGACGGTCGCGGTCGTTCGAGCCCGGTACGTCTTCGATGACTACTTCGCCGATGACAAGGATCCCGCGGCTGAGGTGATTCATGCCGAGTGCCCGGTTGGCGGGACGGCTTTTGCGCATCCCGCGAAACAGCTCCCCAAACACAGGCCAGCAAAGCACGGGCCGGTCAGCATGCCAGCATCCCCGAATCACACCGCGAAGCCACAGCGTTCGCGCCCACAATCTCCGCTGCCACAAACCGGAAAGCACACCGACGCGAGCGCCGCGACGAGCCAACCCACCGCATCCGCCAGCCAGAAAGCCCAGCGATGAACAAGATCCTCAGCCTTCTCACGAGCAAGCCGAGCGGCGCATCCAGTCGGCCCATCGACCGGGTCATGGACACGCTGCGCCCCGCCGCGACCCCGGTCCGCCCCGCACTTATGCGGCTCGGCATCGGCGGGTTCTCGGCTGTGCACCAATTCGGCCGCCGCGAAATGATCCACAAACTGCACCGGCAAGATGCCCCGCGCTTCGCGCCGATTGGCGTCGTGCGCATCTTGAGAAAACCGCTGCCGCCGAAAATCGCGGACGGACTCTTCACCGCGGCGCAGGTCACGAATGCCCTGACCACGCTTGGCATCGCGCACCGCGTCACCGGTCCGTTCAACGCGGCCCTGCAGCTGTGGACGATGACCTACCGCAACTCGTGGGGCATGATTTTCCACAACGACAACGGGCTCGTGCTGCACCAGGCTGTGCTCGGGCTGAGCCGATCTGCCGACGCCCTGTCGGTGGATGCGCTGGTCAAGTTCGCGAGGTCGCGGGCGGCTCAGAACCGGCTCGGCAGCCAGACTCGAGCGAGCAGCCAGCCTCGACCGAGCAGCGAGACTCGAGCCCGCATCCAACCGATACCGAGCATCCGGCCCCAACCGAGCACCACACTCGCGACACTCTGGAAGGCCCTCGCACCCGAGCGTTTCGATCGCCACTACGGTGGCATCCCGACCGCCATGAATATTGGCACGATGGCGATTTATTTCATCTCCGGTATCGCGAAAATCCGCAGCCCGAAAGGATGGGGTTGGGCGAGCGGCGACACGCTGCGCGAGCAGATTGCGTCGGATGCGATCCGCAAGGAGGTCTTCGGGTCGGTCGCTCCGAAGGCGGCTGGCGCGCTCTACAACAGCAAGGGTCAGTTCGGGGTGCTCGCGATCGTCACGCTGATCGTCGAGCTCGGGGCGCCACTGTCACTCGTGAATCGACGAGTCGGGCAGCTGTTTGCGCTCTCGGCATGGGCGATGCACGTTGGGATTCGGATCGTGATGGGGATCAAGTTCAAATACAACGTTTCGGGGGTCTCGTATCTGCCGTACTTCCCGGTGGGGAGGGAGTTGGCGGCGTAAGCGTTGGCGACCTTTCGATACGCGACCTTTCGATACGCGACCTGCGGCCGCTACTCAAGGATCGGCTCTTCACTGCTCAAGGATCGGCTCGGTTCGCTACTCAAGGATCGGCTCTATTCACTCAAAATTCATACTGATGGCCGTGCGGGAAACTGCGCGGCCATCAGCGTTTTCCTTCGTGAAATTCATTCATGAGAGAAGTCTCATCTTCGCCTAATTCGTGCCTCATGTCGCGCCGATTTACTCATATCAGTTGCTTCAGACGACCTCCGAACAAACGATGTTCCAGCATTTGAAAGGCAAATCCCATGACTACTGTGTTCTCGCAGGACCCGCAGACCAACTCCCCCGCGAACACCGCGATCAATGGACTCGACCGCTCTGCTGGCATCAGCACCGCACCGATTCCGATCATCGTCCGCACCGAGCTGCCCGAGCGCATCCAGGCCGCCTATACGACGCGGTTCGTCGACGAGGCAGTCCAGCGCAACCGTGCCGATTTCCATCTGCTTTCCGGCGCTGGCCTCCATCCTCGCTCGGGCGACGTCGTCGTCGCTCGCGTGACGAAGGTCGGTAACCACAAGCGCATTGAGACGCCGACTTCCCGCAAGGCGATCCTCTTCGAGGGTGCCCTCGTGATGGTCGCGTACGGCAATCGCTATGCCGCCGATCAGTTCCTCGCCTACGTGCCCGAGTCGCTCGAAGCCACAAGCCTCGTCGCGGCGGGTGGGCTCGCCGGTGACGTGGTTGCCGCACACACCCGTGTCAGCGCTCCCACCGAAATCGAGCCGCTGGGCCTGCTCGCAACCCGCACCGGTGTCGTCAACCTGGCCGACTACGCCCCGCACGTGAACACGCCCGTCACGACCCCGGTCAAGCGCAATGAGCGCCCTGAGGTAATCGGCGTACTCGGCACCTCGATGAACTCGGGCAAGTCCACCGTGATGGCGAACCTCATCAACGGTCTCGCGAAATCCGGCCGCACCGTCACCGCAGGCAAGATTACCGGCACCGGCGCCGGCAACGACCCGATGATCTACCACGACGCGGGTGCGGTGAGGGTCCTCGACTTCACCGACTTCGGCTACCCGACCACCTTCCTGCTCAACATGGAGGCGATCCTGTCGCTCACGATCAACCTCGTGCAGCAACTCACCGAGGCCGACACGGATGTCGTGGTCGTTGAGATCGCTGACGGCATCTTCCAGGAGGAGACAGCGAAGCTCCTGCGCGACCCAATCTTCCACTCGACGATCGATCAGGTCCTGTTCGCCGCGACGGATGCGCTGGGCGCGCGTTCCGGCATCAGCGAGCTCAAGAGCGTGGGCCTCCAAGTCGCTGCGGCTTCGGGTGTCCTCACCTCTTCGCCCCTTGCGACCCGCGAAGCAAACGACGTGCTCGCGAAGTACGAAACCCCCGTGTTCGGCACCTTTGACCTCAGCCAACCCGAGGTCGCCGAATCCCTCCTGCTGCGCAAGTAGTCCCGCGAGTAAGGAACGTAGATGACGGCAGTGGCCGACACCGAGCCGACTACCAAGATGCCGCCCGTGTGGCGCGGCAAGCGTCGCTGGCTGATCGTGAGTCTCGTCGTGCTCGGTGTCGTACAGGCGGCACTCGCGCTCGTGATGGCATTCAGTGTGGATGCGTTGCTCACGGCGGCGGGGTCGGTCGCGGATGCTTCGACGGGCTCAGCACAAGTTGCTTCGACAGGCTCAGCAAGCGGCGCCTCGACAGGCTCGGCGAACGGGGAGACAGGCTCAGCGAGCGGAGGCGGTGACGCAGCCTGGCTCGGCATGGGCGGTCTCGTCGCCGCCGTCCTCGGCGTTGGCCTCGCACGCTGGTTCGAGCGGATCGTCGCCGAACGCCTCGGCCAGGATTACGTGTACGAGCAGCGCCGCCGCCTGATCACCTCGGCACTCGGGGAATTCGGAAACCGCTCGCTCGGGGTAATAGTGACCCGCGCATCCAACGACCTCACGGCCGTGCGCAACTGGATCGCGCAGGGCATCGTGCCGCTCGCGACCGCGCTGCCGCTGATCATCACGGTGATCGCCGTGCTCGCGTTCACGAATTGGCCGGTAGCGCTAGCAATCTTCATACCGCTCAGCCTCATGACTGCGGTGCTCCCTTTCCTGTCAGCGATGGCGCACAACCGCGCCCGCACGCTACGCCGATATCGGGGACGCATGTCCGCACACATCGCCGACACGGTGCGCGCGGGCGAGTCGATCCGCGTCGCGGGCGCAATGCGCCGCGAGCTCAACGCGGTCGACCGCAACTCGGCCAAGGTGGTGGATGCGGCGGTCGCCAGGGCGCGCGTCACCGGTTTCGTACGTTCCCTGACGGTCACGGCAGCGTCGCTGTGCACGGTCGCGGTGGTGTTTCTCGCGCTGCGAGGCGTGATCAACGTGGCGGAAGTCGCCTCGATCATGACCCTTCTCGGAGTCATGGCCACTCCCCTGTCGGATCTCGGCCGCGTCGTCGAGTACCGCCAGAACTACCGTGCCGCCCGGCACATCCTTGCCCCAATGCTCGCGGCAGCAAATGACCTCAAACGGGAGGAGCGTCGCCGTGAAAAAGCCTGGAAGGCTGAGAAGCCGAAGCCCGTGGCCGGCCATCGCGGGCTCACGGTTGAGGGGCTTTCGGCGAGCGGGGTCACGCTGCCGCCGCTGGACGCAAAACCTGGCGAGCGCATCCTGCTCGACTCCGAGCATCCCTCGCATCTGCAGGCGACAATCAAGGCGCTCCTCGAGGCGCACCATGACGCGGAGACGCAAGCCCCGAGGCTTCTGGTCAGCGGGTTCGATTTCGCGAAGGCCCCCGCGCGCAAGCGCCGCGAGCTCGTCGGGTTCGCGTCAGATCGCATCCCACTCGAGCGCGGTTCGGTGCAGCGGCTCGTGTCGTATCGCGACCCGAACGCGATCGTCGGCGAGGTGCGGTGGATGCTGCAGCGCGTCGGCCTCGGGCCTCGCGTCGATAATTCTCCCGCGGGTCTCAACACGAAGCTCAAGAACGGCGGCAGCCCGTGGAATTCCGCCGATGTCGCGCGGCTCAAGCTCGCCCGATCGCTCCTCGGCGCCCCGCCGCTACTTGTTGTCGAACACATTGATGCCGCGCTCGACGCATCCGGCCTCGCAACTCTTCGCGAGATCCTCGATGGCTACCCCGGCGTGGTCCTGTTCGCCTCGCAGCATCCGGAACAGGTCGTCTCACACTACCGCGCCTGGCAGCTCGACGGGCTGGATGCGAAAGCTCGCGCCCTCACAGCGGCGACAGTCGGTCGCGAGTCGGGTGCGGCCGCGGACTTCGAACCGGATCAGGACGACGAGTAGGTTGACTCCGTCGCTGCTGAGAGTATGAGGGCATGCCTAAACGGAAACGGCCCAAGCAAAGATCGACGAGTTGCTCGGGACCGAATAGAGCGGCGGTGCCCGCTCCAACAGGGACCTGACACCACCCCGCCGAAGCATCCACTCAGAAGAATCTGTGATGCTGCCAGGATGTGGATCGGTTGGATCGAATTCGATGTACTGCTGGGCGACGTGCACTCGCTCAAAGAAAAACGCTCTGTGGTGCGCCCGATCATCGCCGAGATCCGCAAGAAGTTTCAAATTAGCGTGGCGGAAGTCGGGCATCTGGACCTGCACCGTCGAACCGCACTGGGTGCATCTCTCGTTGCTGCGGACAGCACGCACGTCACCGAAGTCCTCGACGAGGTCGAACGCCTCGTGGCTAATCGCCCGGAAGTAACGCTGCTCTCCGCGCATCGACGATTACACAGTTCCGATGATGAATAACGGCTTCGCATCATCATGACGGGCGTTTGCGCTATTTCGGCGCAGCCGCACCACCGAGCCATGCCATTAGCACCGAACCGGGTTGTTCCTTCACCCCGGCTCAGTGCGTCGACCCCCGCTCGACGCCGTTGCGCCCCGGCGCGACACGGATAGCGCGTGGCGAAACCAGCATCCGACTTAGACCAGCGGCCAAGGGAAACGACGTCCGGTCACATCGATCGGGAACTCGCGGGCACCGAAAAGGTAGCGCGCGCGGCCCTGTATGGCACGGACTTCGGGCCCGCTCAGCAGCTCAGCGACTTCACCGGGCACCTCATCGATGAGGTTTCCGACGGCATCGAGCAGCTCCGCGGCGATCGGTTCGCCCGCAAAATCCCAGATCACGGTGCGCAGCTTGAACGTCGCCGAAAAGCACAGTCCGTGGTCGATTGCCCAGATCTTGCCGTCGCTTCCACGCAACACGTGGCCCGACTTACGGTCGGTGTTATTGGTGAGGAAATCGAACACGGCGATACGGCGAAAGTCATCATGCAGCGCCGGATCCTCATAGAGCGTGAAGTAGTGTTCCCAGCCCTCCGAGTCGCTCGAATCAACGAACCACTGCAGGGAACCCACGCCAAAGGGCGCATCCTCGCGAATCACCGTCGGCGGCACGATCCCCCAGCCCAGCGCTTCACTCAGAAGGTACGCGGCACGTTCCCGACGGTAGAGCCCGGGTGGAAAATCGTGCAGCGGAGCCTCTCCCAGTTCCGGCTTGTAAATCGCCCTGCCCGAACAACCCAACGCATCCCGCGCCCCCAACTCGACAAGAAACGTCTCGTTGCTGCTGTCGACCAGCTGTCCAAGCAGTTCAATCTCGCCCGCAGCCAACAGCGCCAGCGCATCGCGCTGTCCGGCCACGTCGTTCTGCGCTTCCCTTGGCTGCGTCGCGCTAGCCGTGAAAGTCGACTTCAGCGCGCACGCTTCTGTCTCTCCCGAACCCAGCTCGTCCCGCTCCACCCCGCTCATCCCAGTCGCCACGCCTCACGCCGCAACGAGCTCAGCCAACGACGAGTGCGTCGAATTCACCGTGAGCACAACCGGCTCGCTCCCGTCCCGATACGCGACCGCCGACACCGAGCACGGGCTCACGCTCACGCGTTGCAGCGCATCCAGCGGCATCCCAAGCGCATCCGACAGGAACACGCGGATCGGGTCTGCATGCGAAAAGCACACGACCGTGCCACCCACGTGCGCCGAGCGGATGCGCTCAATCGTGGCGCGCATCCGATCGCGCTGTTCGACGAAACTCTCGCCACCCGGGAACCGAAACGTCGAAGGTTCCCGCTGCACGGTCTGCCACTCGAGGAGTTTCGCGAGATCACTCAGCGCCCGACCGGTCCAGTCACCGACATTGGTTTCGAGCAGCCCCGGCTCTTCAAGCACCGGCAGCCCGGTGCTGGATGCGGTGGGTTCGGCAGTCTCCAGCGCACGTTCAAGCGGAGACGAGTACAGCGCGTCGATGTGCAGATCGGCGAGGCGTTCGGCCACGCGCGCGGCCTGCTCGCGTCCCTTTTCGGCAAGATGCAGACCCGGCGCGCGGCCGGGCAGCTCCTTGCCCGTGGTCGGGGTCTGGCCGTGGCGGACGAGCAGGATGCGGGTGACTGGGATTTCGGGAGACATTGTCGCCAGGGTAGACGGGATGCGTGGGAAGTGGGTTTGCGTTCGGGACCCCGGCCCGGGCCGTGGACGCGTGTCAAAAAAGTGCATGGATTCGGCGCGACACGCGGCAACACGCCGAGGGAAGGGCCGTTACGTGCACTTTTCCGACCGACGCGTGCACACTTTTGACCAGCACACGGGCACTGACGGCGGGTAGGCAGCCGGATGCGCGACGGCAGCAGGTGGGCAGGCAGATGCGGCGGAGCAGGCGGCATCTGCACGGCGGCACGGCTGGCGCGGATGCGCGGCGGGCGCCGGATGCGCGGCGAGGCCGGCAGCCGGGCACCGCCAACCGCCACCAACAGAGCGACCTCGGAGCGGGGTGGGTTAGCGTGGCGGGTGTGAGTGAGCAGCCGCAGATTTCCACGCTCGGGGAGCTCCGAGACAGTGGCCATACGTACCGTCCGCTTCGCGAAGAGCTTCGCGAGAACCTCCTTGACGCGCTGAAAGCCGGTGAATCCCCCTGGCAAGGCGTGCACGGATTCGAGAACACCGTGATTCCGCAGTTCGAGCGGGCCATCATCGCCGGGCACGATGTCGTGCTCCTCGGTGAGCGCGGGCAGGGAAAGTCCCGCCTGCTGCGCACCCTGCCGAACCTCCTCGACGAGTGGTCGCCGGCGGTCGCGGGCTCGGAGCTGAACGAGCATCCATTCGAGCCAATCACCGAGGCCACCCTCGAGCGCATCGCGACAGAGGGCGACAACCTGCCCATTATCTGGCGGCACCGCAGCGAGCGGTACGTCGAGAAGCTCTCGACGCCGGACACCTCGGTCGCCGACATCATCGGCGATGTCGACCCGATGCGGGTGGCCGAGGGCCGCCGCCTCAGTGACCCCGAAACCATCCACTACGGCCTCGTCCCGCGCGCGAACCGCGGCATCGTCGCCCTCAACGAGCTGCCAGACCTTGCCGAGCGCATCCAGGTGTCGCTGCTGAACGTGATGGAGGAGCGCGATATTCAGATCCGCGGGTACGTCCTGCGGCTGCCGCTGGATGTGCTGGTGGTCGCGTCGGCGAACCCCGAGGATTACACGAACCGCGGCCGCATCATCACCCCGCTCAAGGACCGCTTCGGCGCTGAGATCCGCACCCACTATCCGCTCGCGCTCGCCGACGAGGTCGCGGTGATCCGGCAGGAGGCGCATCTGGCCGCGGCGGTGCCGGATGTCGTGCTCGAGATCCTCGCGCGTTTCACCCGCGAGCTGCGCGAGTCGAGCGCGGTCAACCAAGCGGCGGGTGTCTCGGCGCGATTCGCGATCGCGGGTGCCGAGACGGTCGCGGCGGCGGCTCGCCACCGCGCCACGATACGTGAGGGTGAGGATGCGGTGGCTCGCCTGGTCGATCTTGAAACGGCCGTGGATGTGCTCCGCGGCAAGGTGGAATTTGAAGCGGGCGAGGAGGGTCGCGAGGCGGAGATCCTCGAGCACCTGCTGCGCATCGCCACAATTGAGACGGTGCGCGAGCACTTCCGCGGGCTCGATTTCGCGCCGCTGGTGGATGCATTTGAAGGGCAGCGGACGATCTCCACCGGTGAGCGGGTCACGGCCGCCGAGTTCCTCGCGGAGTTGCCGGAGTTGCCCGAGACGCCGGAATCAGCCGCGTCGCCGGAATCAGTCCGGCCAGCCGCCGCGCCAACCACGTCCGCATCCCACGAAGCCGCCGAGGCAGCACCCGAGAACCCGACCTCAGCCGAGCATCCAACCCTGTACGACCAGATCGCCGAGCGCCTGAACGCCACGACCGAAGGCGAACGTGCGGGCGCCATCGAGCTCGCGCTCGAGGGCCTCTTCCTCTCGCGCCGCCTGTCGAAGGCGCGGGACTCGGGCGAAACCATCTACGGATAGTCCTTATGGCAACCCGCGATCATGCCTACCGATACGGCCGCTATGAGGACGGTCCGGATCCGCTCGCGCCGCCGCTCGATCTCAGCGAGGCGCTCGAGTCGGTGGCTGAGGACATCATGGCGGGCTACTCCCCCGAGCAGGCACTGCGCGAGTATCTGCGCCGCGGTGGCCGGGACCGCACTGGTCTCGATGACCTGTCCGGGCGCATTCAGCAGCGACGCCGGGAACTGCTGGAGCGTCACAATCTCGGCGGCACGCTGCAGGAGGTCAAGCACCTGCTCGACGAAGCCGTCCTGCAGGAGCGTGGCCAGCTCGCGCGCGATGTCACGATGGACGACACCGATCGCGCTTTCCGCGAGTTGCGGCTGCAGGAGCTGCCGGATTCCCCCGCCGCCGCGGTCGCGAATCTTGCCGAATACGACTGGCAGTCGCGGGATGCGCGCAAGACCTTTGAGCGCATCCGCGATCTGCTGGGCCGGGAGCAGCTCGAGGCGCGTTTTCAGGGCATGAAGCAGGCGCTCGAGAACGCGACCGAGGAGGATCGCGCGGCGATCACCGAGATGCTGCGCGATCTCAATGAGCTGCTGGACAAGCATGCGCGCGGCGAGGATACGCCGGAGGAATTCGAGCGTTTTATGGCCAAGCACGGGGATGCGTTCCCCGAGCAGCCGCAGTCAATCGAGGAACTCATCGACGCGCTCGCGAAGCGGTCGGCCGCGGCCCAGCGGATGCTGAATTCGATGACGCCCGAGCAGCGCGAAGAGCTTATGGCGCTGTCCCAACAGGCCTTTGGTTCTCCCGAGCTCATGGAGCAGCTCGCCCGGCTCGATTCCGGTCTGCAGTCGCTGCGCCCCGGCGAGGATTGGTCCGGCTCGGAGCAGTTCGAGGGCCAGGAAGGGCTCGGCCTCGGGGACGGCACCGGCGCGTTGCAGGATCTCGCGGACCTCGACCGCCTTGCCGAGCAGCTCGCGGGCGCGAGCGATCGCTCGCCACTGTCGACGATCGATGTCGATGCACTGGCTCGCCACCTCGGGGAGGATGCGGCGGTGTCGGCCCGCGACCTCGCCGCGATCGAGCGTGCGATGCGGAATTCGGACTTCCTGCGTCGCGGGGCCGACGGCGATCTGCGACTGTCTCCGGCTGCAATTCGGCGGCTCGGGCGGAGCCTCCTACGGGATGCGGCAAACCGATTGTCTTCCCGCACCGGTCAGCGAGATACCCGCCATGCTGGCGCGGCCGGGGAGCAAACCGGCGCGAGCCGCCCCTGGGAATTCGGCGATTCCGAGCCCTGGGATGTCGGCCGCACCATCACCAACGCGATCGTGCGCGGCGCGCCCGATCTCCGAGTAGCCCCGCAGCCAAACCCCGACCTCCGAGTAACCCCGCAGGCAAACCCTGATCTCCGAGTAACCCCGCAGGCAAACCCTGATCTCCGAGTAGCCCCGAAGGGGCGTATCGAGGAGCCGCCCCCTGAAGGGGGCTTCGATACGGTCGCTACGCTCCCTACTCAGCAAACGACAAGAACCTCTCAGCCAACGAAGGAGCCGCCTCGGCGAACGAAGGAGCAGCCTCGGCGAACGACAGGGCCGCGCATCCGCATTGAGGTTGGGGACGTGGAGGTCCGCGAGACCGAGGCGCGCACCCGTGCGGCGGTGGCGCTGCTCGTCGACACCTCCTATTCGATGGCTGCCGAGGGCCGCTGGTTGCCGATGAAGCGCACCGCGCTCGCGCTGCATCAGCTCGTGGCAACGCGGTTCCGCAATGACGACTTGCAGCTCATTTCTTTCGGCAGGCTCGCGCAGCAGCAGACCGTGGAGTCACTCACCGCAATGCCACCGGTGCACGAGCAGGGCACAAACCTGCATCACGCCCTAGCGCTCGCGAACCGGTTCTTCCGCGCGCATCCCGGTACCCAGCCGGTGCTGCTGGTCGTCACTGACGGCGAACCGACCGCGCACCTGCTGCCCGGCGGCACGCCCTGGTTCAACTACCCGCCCGACCGCGAAACGCTGGCCGCGACGATCACCGAACTCGATCGAGTCGGCCGTTTCGGAGCGCAGACAACGTTCTTCCGACTCGGCGACGACCCCGGCCTCGCCCAGTTCCTCACCGCCATGGCTCGCCGGGTGCAGGGCACCGTGGTGGCGCCTGACCCCAGCGACCTTGGCGCCGCCGTAGTCGGCGAATACCTCCGCAATCGCCGCGACCGCTAACCCTCCGGCACGTAGTGCTTATCCTCGACGAGGCGGTAGCCGACTCCGCGGACGGTCGCGAAGCGGGATGCACCGAGCTTGTTTCGCAGGTATCGCACGTACACATCCACGACGTTGGATGCGGTGTCGTGGTCGTAGCCCCAGACATTACTGAGCAGCTGCTCGCGCGTGAGTGCCTGGCCCGGGTAGCGCAGGAACATTTCAGCGAGATCGAATTCCCGCGCGGAGAGCTCCACGGTCCGCTCGCCAATGGTGACGAGGTGCCGCACCGGGTCCAAGGTGAGATCGACATGCCGCAGTAGCTGCGCATCCGGTTCGGGCAGCTCGGGCTGCTGCGCGGCTGCATCCTTCATCCGCAGCCGCACGCGCGCGACCAGTTCCGGGAACCGGAAGGGCTTAGGCACATAGTCGTTCGCGCCGCCGGTGAGCCCGGCGACGGTGTCCGCTCCGGAGGTGCGGGCGGTGAGGATGATCACCGGCAGTTCCTCATCGACGAGGCGGATCTTCTTCAGCACGTCGAAGCCGTCCATGTCCGGCAGTCCGAGGTCGAGAATCACCAGTTCAAAGTTGCCGGTCAGCGCGAGCCCAAGGCCTTCGGCACCGGTGGCCGCGGTCTGCGAGGTGAAGCCCTCGATCGCGAGGCCCTTCGACACGAAATCGCTAATGCGCGGCTCATCCTCGATGATCAGGATCTGTGGCACGGTGTACTTCTCCTTAAGCGGCCGGGCTGCGGTGTCGCTGGTTGAGGGGTCGAATTACGCATCCCGGAGCGGAAAGCTCATAGTAAAGGTCGAACCGAAACCCAAGGTTGACTGCACCGACACTTTGCCGCCGTGAGCGCGGACAATCTCGGTGACAATATTGAGCCCGAGCCCGGAACCCTCCGCGCGAGTCGAGTTCCCGCCACGCCCAAAGCGCTCAAAGATCCGGTCGATATCGTCCTCGCTGATGCCGATCCCGCCGTCGTGAATCCACAGTTCAAGCAGTGGACCTTCAACCGTTGACTGTCGAACTCGCGACCCAAAGATCACCTCGGCCCCCGCATCCGAATACTTCACCGCGTTATTGGCGAGCTGCAACCAAGCTTGGGTGATGCGCTGACTGTCGAGGTCGTGCACGATCTGCGCGGTCTCTGCCACCGACCACTTCCGCTCCCCCAGGTGCGAGGCCTTCTCGAGCACATCTCGCGTGAGCGCATCAATATCGGTGGGCGCGAGCGTCACAAAATCCGGCCGGTCGGCCTTCGCGAGAGTCATGAGGTCCTCGACGAGGCGGGCGACGCGGTCGAGTTCGTCGAGCGAAATCTCCCGCACCTGCTCGACGTCGGATGCATCCTGCGCGTTCATGAGTTCGAGGTTGCCTTGCACGATCGTGATCGGGGTGCGCAGCTCGTGACCCACGTCATCCAGCAGCTGCCGCTGCGAGCGGAAGGCGCACTGGATGCGGTCGAGCATTTCGTTAAAGGTGCGGGAGAGGTCGGCGATATCGTCCTCGCTCGTCACCGGTACGCGGCGGTCGAGATCCTCATCCGAAATCTCGGCGGCCGTGGCCTGCAACTTCCGCAATGGCGAGAGCTGTCGGCCGATCATGACCGAACCCAGGAGCGCCACGATCGCGATAACTCCGACACCCGTGATCGCATAGGTGAGGTAGATCGCATCCAATTCCGCGAGCGCATCGCTGTAGTTTGTGGCAAAAACGAGCAGGCTCGGCTCGGCATCATCCGCAAAATAGATCGGGATGAGCGCTGCCCGATAGGTGGCCTGCGAGGTTGAGAACGTCTGGATCAGCACATCCTGTTGAAAGGTTTCGGGCTGGACGTACTCGAGTAACTGCTCGACGAGCTGCGCATCGTCCTCGAGCCGCAGCGGCACAATATCGTTCGCGCGATAGGTGATGCCGGTGCTATTGAGCCCGATCATCGACTCGTGATTGTCCGGCCAGTGCCTGGTCATCGCTGTGAAGACGAGGTTGTCCGACTCGACGAACGGCTTACCGGTCTCGGGGTCGACACCTTCCGAGGCGAGGATGCGCACTTCCTCCACCGAGCTCGCAAGCGACGCGTCGATGCGGTTTTGTACCGCCGTGCGCTGGAGCGCGTAGGACACGAGCCCTGATACGGCGACCGCAAGGAGCGTCAGCACAACGAGCAGGATGACGATGCGAGTGCGCACCGCAAGGCGGCGCCATCGGGGAAGGCTCGTCTTGTGCCGCTGTTGCGCCGCCCGAGGTGTCGCCGCTTTCGTGGCAGCTGTCGAGCTCAACGATCACACTCAGTCGTCATCATCATCGTCATCGTCGTCCCAGTCGTCATCGTCCCAGTCGTCGTCATCGTCGTCGTCGCCATAGTAGTAAGAGCCACCGCCACCCGAGCCGGACCCACCCGGTGCCGGCTGTGGCGCCGGAACTGGCACGCCCGCGCCGCCGCCCTGGAGCGGGTCACGGTTTGAGGCGCCACCGTTCGCGTCCGCTGCGCCGTCCGAGGTCGCATCCGGTGTCGTGGATGGGCTGGGGGTCGGGGATGCAGTGGGTTTGGGAGTCTGCGACGAGGTCGGAATCGGGGTCGACGGGGTTTCGTTCCCCGCCAGATTGTCTCGCTCCTGCCCCGTTTCGGTGGCGGGCACGAGGGGGCCGAGGTTGACGGAGCTCGAGGAGGCCGAGGAGAAGCTCATTCCGAGGGCGATCACGAGCACGCACACGGCCAGGAGCGCGGCAACCAGTACGCCGATGCGCCAAGGCGGTGAAGTGAATCGTTCTCTCATGTCTTCCAGTGTGGTCTGGCGTGATGAGGCGCAAATGAGAAGCACTTGTCTGCGGATGAGCGGCCGATGAGAAACAGGGTCGCGAAGGTGTGAGGAACCTGGATGCGTCATTGACCCATTCGATTGGGGAGCGGAAAATGGACAGTCCATTGGCGAAGCTGCCGGTGGAGGAACGAAGCGGGTGATTTCACCATGTCCAAGATCCGATATATGACCGTGGCGCTGCTCGGTGCGGCGTCGCTTCTGCTCAGCGGTTGCGCGGGAGGGTCCGCACCGGAAGAAACCGATCCGGTTGGCTCCGTCCCGGTTGGTTCAGACCCGGTCGACACGTCGATGCCAGCCGAGACAACCGACCCCGCACCCGAAGCTGGCGAAGGGGATGCTGATGGGTCAGCATCCGAGACGACCTTGCCAGACGGGTGGGAAGACCTCGTGACCCTCGCGGTAAACGACCTCACGATCGAGTGCGAAAACTGGTGTGGCTCGCCCGAGCAGGATCAGTTTGCGGCGGTCAACTGGAGCGCGATTACCGACCAAGAGAACCTCTATAAGTTCCGCGTTTACGAGGGCGAAGGGCTCGAGCTGAACGTGATCACCGAGGACCACGAACACTGGCCGGCCTGGTCAGACGTGATTTCCGCGAACCCCAACGGGCAGTTTGTTGAGGTCATACCAATTGTGATGGATGTTGACCGGGCCGACTGTTCCGGCAGCGACTGCGTCGCCGCCGGCGAGGTCAACACCACCGAGGGCGTGCGCCTGCTGTACGAGGTATCCACCGGCGAGGCGGTGTATGCGGGGATTAGTGGGACGGACTAGCGGTCAGTTGGCTTCACGGTCGCGAGGTGCACGCTGAGGCCGCCACAGGACTAGACTCATCGGGAGGTGAAACTGCGCACTAATCCGTAGCGTCTTGCAAGGTGACTTGCGCAGCCGACCACCAACCGCATCCGCGACCCGCAACATCAGCCCCCGCATCCGTCAGCTACGGGCATGAGTACTTCTAGGAGCCGTCTGTTGAGCACCCAGCACGTTCCCGACACCGTCGAAAACGCGAAGGCCACCCCCGATCAGGAACAGCCGTATGAGTCACTCGGGCTCAAGCAGAACGAGTACGAAGAGATCAAGAAGATCCTCGGCCGCCGCCCGACTTCGGGTGAGCTCGCGATGTACTCGGTGATGTGGGCGGAGCACTGCTCGTATAAGTCCTCGAAGAAGTACCTGCGCCAGTTTGGTTCGAAGACCAACGAGAAGATGCAGGAGCACCTGATGGTCGGCATGGGCGAGAACGCCGGTGTGCTCGACCTCGGTGATGACTGGGCGGTGACCTTCAAGGTCGAGTCGCACAACTCCCCCAGTTACATTGAGCCGTTCCAGGGCGCTGCGACCGGCGTCGGCGGTATCGTCCGCGACATCATCTCGATGGGTGCGCGCCCGGTTGCCGTGATGGACGGCCTGCGCTTCGGTCAGATCGACCACCCCGACACCGCCCGTGTGATGCACGGTGTCGTCGGCGGTATTTCCTTCTACGGCAACTGCCTGGGCCTGCCGAACATCGGTGGCGAGACCTGGTTCGACCCGATTTATCAGGGGAACCCGCTCGTGAACGCCCTCGCGGTGGGCGTGCTCAAGCACGAAGACCTACACCTGGCGAACGCGCGCGGTAAGGGTAACAAGGTGGTCCTCTTCGGTGCCCGCACCGGTGGCGACGGCATCGGTGGCGCATCCGTACTTTCCTCGGCGAACTTCACCGAGGGCGGCCCGACCAAGCGCCCCGCGGTGCAGGTTGGCGACCCCTTCGCCGAGAAGGTGCTCATCGAGTGCTGCCTCGAGCTGTTCGCCAACGACGTGGTGGAAGGTATTCAGGACCTCGGCGCCGCCGGTATCTCCTGCGCGACGAGTGAGCTCGCCGCGGCGGGTGACGGCGGGATGCACATCTCGCTTGACAACGTCCTGCTGCGTGACCCGACCCTCACCGCCGAAGAGATTCTGATGTCAGAATCGCAGGAACGCATGATGGCGATCGTCACGCCCGAGAAGCTCGACGCCTTCCTCGAGATCACCAAGAAGTGGGAAGTTGAGGCGAGCGTCCTCGGCGAGGTCAACGACTCCGGCCGCCTCACGATCGACTGGCAGGGCGTGCGCATCGTCGACGTCGACCCGGTCACCGTTGCCGAAGACACCCCCGAATACGACCGTCCGGTGTCCCGCCCGAGCTACCTCGACGCACTCCAGGCGGACCGGGCTGAGGACCTGCCCCGGGCATCCACCGGCGAAGAGCTGCGCGAGCAGTTCCTGAAGCTGCTCGGCGACCCGAACGCCGCCGACCCGGCCTGGATCACCGACCAGTACGACCGCTACGTGCTCGGCAACACCGCATTCTCGTACCCCGAGAACGCCGGTGTGGTGCGCGTGGACGAGAAGACGGGCCTCGGCGTTGCCCTCGCGATGGATGCGAATGGTCGCTACGCGCAGCTTGACCCCCGCACGGGTGCGCGCCTGGCGCTGGCGGAGTCCTATCGCAACGTGGCTGCGACCGGTGCCGAGCCGATGGCGGTTTCGGACTGCCTAAACTTCGGTTCGCCCGAGAACCCCGAGGTGATGTGGCAGTTCAAGGAGGCCGTTGAGGGCCTCGCGGACGCCTGCCTCGAGCTGTCAATTCCGGTGACCGGCGGTAACGTCTCGTTCTACAACCAGACCGGCGACGACCCGATCTTCCCGACTCCGACCGTGGCTGTGCTCGGCAAGTTCGACGATGTCGACCGCCGCGTGACCACCGCCTGGCAGGAAGAGGGCAACAACATTTACCTGCTCGGCGTCACCCGCGAAGAGCTCTCGGGCTCGATCTGGGCGGATGCGGTGCACGGTCACCTCGGCGGTCTGCCGCCGCAGGTCGACTTCGGTGTGGAGGCGGAACTCGCTGACCTGCTGCAGGGTGCTTCGAAGCAGGGACTTTTGGACTCGGCCCACGACCTCTCAGAGGGTGGCCTCGCACTGGCCCTTGCCGAGTGCGTGACCCGCTGGGGCGTCGGCGCGCGCATTGTGCTGGATGAGCTGCTGCAGCGTGACGGCGTGGATGCGACCACGGCGCTGTTCTCGGAGTCGACCGGTCGCGTGCTGGTGTCGGTTCCGCGTGAGGACGACGTGAAGTTTGCCTTCATGTGCGAGGCCCGCGGCTTCCCGATGCTGCGCATCGGCGTCTCCGACGGTGTCGGGGCGGATGCCGTGCTCGAGGTCCAGGGCCAGTTCACCATCCCCGTGGCTGAGATCGCCGCCGTGCGCGAAGCTACGCTGCCCTCGCGGTTTGGGGAACGCGTCACCGAGTAGTTCGCACCGGTCCTTGAGTAGCGGCCGAAGGCCGCGTATCGAAAGGCCCGCCGGAAGCACCAGAGCTCCCGATCCCTGAGTAGCGCCCGCAGGGCGCATATCGAAGGGCCGGGAGCTCTTCTGCGCCACGGGTGCCCCTCGGAAAAGTGCACGCCACGAAGTTTCTACCGGCGAGTCGTCGGTGTGTCTCGCGTAGCGTGCACTTTTCTGACACGGCCAGCCGAGCAGATTAGGGTGTGCGGCATGGCAAGGCTGCTGATCGTCCACCACTCGCCCACCGCATCCGTGCGCCGAATTGCGGATGCAGTTCTTGCGGGCGCACACAACGACGAGATTGAGGGCGTCGAAGTTGTCGAGCGTGCGGCTCTGGACGCAACCGTTGAGGATGTGCTTGCCGCCGACGGATACTTGCTCGGCACCACTGCCAATTTCGGCTACATCTCTGGTGCGCTGAAGCATTTCTTCGACACCACGTTCAACGCCACACACGAGATCACGGCAAAGCGGCCGTTCTCATACTGGATCCACGGCAGCTACGACACCTCCGGCGCCGAAACCGCGCTGAAGTCGATCACGACTGGTTACGGGTGGACGCTGTGTGCGGAACCGCTGGTGTTCACCGGGGAGGCCGACGCGCAGCACTTGGAGCGGGCGGACGAACTTGGGGCTACGGTTGCGGCGACGGTCAGCGGATGATCGGGGCGCCCGGGCGAAATTTTGCGGAACAATCAATCTTTCAAGATCAGTGCCACGTGCCGACAGCCCAGTTTGTCTAAGACGCGAGTTTGAGTTCGCTCACCCTGCTGAGATCAACCTGATCACGGGCAATCCAAAGGTCATATGCATCCTGCATTGCGAGCCAACTCTCGGCACTCCGACCAAGCGCCTTCGATAGGCGCAGCGCCATCTCGGGTGTGACACGGCTCGTGCCGCGCAGCACTCGACTGAGCGTTGATGGCGAGACATCGAGTTGAGCCGCTAGCTCACGCCCGCTCACCTCGAAGGGCTCCAAATACACTTCGACGATGAATTCGCCGGGGTGTGGGGGATAATGCATCGGCTTCAGTGTGTCCATCAGTGGTAATCCTCGTAGTTCAAGACGTCAGCCTCTGTGCCGAGAGGGGTTAATCATGTATCCAGGCCAGCGAGAACATCGATGGGTGATACCAACTACAAGCAACCAGGCTGCTACCCAGGGAAACCCTAGCGATCGGAGAGAACAGCACGATCGAAGTAGCTCCCGGCGAATCGCTGAAATTTCGCTATGCCAGTCTTCGGCAGACAATAGTGGCCGCTGGGGCACTAAGCAAATGACCCAAGCCAGGAGCTACCGCATCTATTGTCGTGGTCCTGACCTGGACCGCTGTTTCGGAGTTAGGATTGACGCAGCACGTTCTACGCCATGGTTGAGAGAAGCGGTCGACCAACTCGACACCGTGTGCGACCATCAGCTATCTGCCTAGTACAAGTAGGGCTCACATTGACTAATAATTTCAGTTACAGACACCTTAAAATTTGACATCTTCAAATCGGCAGTTCCACCGCCCCGCTTCAGCTCTAACATTGTTTCGAGCGGATCAATAACCGCAGCTATGTAGGGAGCAATTCCTTCATTAGCGTTTTGATAAGCGGTGGTCAACGCATCCACAACCTCGTCAAGTTCCTTGATTGAAACAACGGTGTGATCAAAATCTGCTTCTGACAACTCCGCCATAAGTTCAACCGCATCAGCAATTGGCCCGTCACTGATGTCTGACCCAAACAACAGTTGGCAGGTCGTTGCGAGTGACACAGGGGGCAGATCTGATTTCGGTTCTAGCATTGATTCCTCATCAACTGCGGCAGCTTCAACGTTGGGTTCTGAAGCAGGTTCATTCGCGACGTCTCTACCACCGTCGGATGCGCATCCCAGCAAAACTAAGAGCAGACCTAGTACGGCTACAAGCGACACATGTCTCACGACGAAACTTCCCTCTTAATCTGTTTCTTACGGCCAATACATCATTCAATGAATTTCCGATACAGCGAGAATTTATGCTATCAAGTTCACAGTTAGTGTCGCAGCTTGAGAAGCCGCCTTCACTGCGTGCTCCAGACCGCATTCTCCCCGAGCACCTAGCGTCTCCCGGGAAAATTCAAGAGCCTCAATTTTTGAGAAGACCAACCAGCATACGAATGCGTCTCTGCTCAAAGCCCCCGGCCCAGGTCGCAATCCTCACGCTGTCGCGGAACGTGGTGACGTACGTGATTTTGATGCTTAGCAGGATTATTCGACTAGGCCGCATACAGATCCTGGGCAGTCTCAAAGATCGACATATTGAAAAAGGTTTTCCACGGATCGGTCCATCATGAGACCGGCGTCGCGACCTACGTTCTGCTCAAGTTCACGTTTCAAATTAAAGAAGTCACTAACAGGTTTTCCCTGCTGTGTTGGAATGACACTAAGCAATCAATGTCGCTCTTGTCGAGATCGAATTCCACCATAAGTATCGACCCAAAAGCTCGAATTTGCGAGACACCATATCGCACACAGGCCCGATGGATCGCCTCAACAACGAGCGGCACTGCGGTCTCCATTGCTTCAGTTTGACAGATCCGCCACCAGCGCAGCGCTCCTGATTTGGGCCGGAACTCTTCTGGCGGAAGCTCCGTCACCATTTCTACCGGGAGCTACTAGCTCGAGCTGGTGATCACCGCGTGTTGTAGGTCGTGATCTGCCGCGCGTCCGACACCGCTTCAGCAGCGGGTCCCACTCAACACCCTGTCGTCGATCAACAGATAGTGCAGCAGGCTGGTCGAGGCAGGCTACGGCGCTAGCGCCCCAATTGCTACGACGTTGATTCCATCAGGCCTGCGATAGGAAGGACCCGATGAAGTGACAACAGTCAGGGAAACCGGTGGTGTTTCGGTTTGCTCAGCAAACCTCTTGAGGCTTTCGGCCGCCAACTCGACGGTCTCCGGTGAAGCCCCCAACTTAACCTCAAATCCAGCCCAAGCCCGATCAGGAAGCTGAACGACGGCATCCACTTCTCGCCCGTACGAATTACGCGCGTGACACACGACACCCCGAAGAGGCTGTGCGAATACCCTTAGGTGTTGTACGACCAAAGACTCAAAAAGCTGCCCCGTGTACGCAGGATCGGCCATCAAGCCATCCACATCCACTCCGAGTGCGGCGGCCGCGAGCGACGGATCCGCAAAGTGGCGTTTTGGTTCCTTTCGGAGCGTCGCACCGGATCGAAGGTGCGCCGACCAAGCAGGCTGATCTTCAACGGCAAAGATTCGTTCCAACGCTGCGAGGTAGTCCATGAGGTTCGCGCTGACATCGCTTGTTGAAAGACCGCGAAAGCCGGGCCAGCCCCCAACAACCATGCGTTCTAGCAGTTCCCAGTACCCCAAGCCTGGGTCCATCGCTCGAGGTGCTTCTCCCGCCAGCAAGGCTTTCGTGCTCACATCATCTGTGCTGTGGTCTGTTTCGTGCATTGCATTGGCCGCATACGCACCCAGGCAAATTTCGCGGCACCGGTGTGACGCGTTGCATCAGCAAGTGGCGCTGTGGACCCCGTCAGCAGAAATTGCCCAAATTCTTGACGTTCATCTACTTGCCCGCGCACTGCATTCCAGAGGTTTGGCACGAGCTGCCATTCGTCAAGGAGCCTTGGCGTTGCGCCTTCGAGCACCAATGCCGGGTCTATTTCGGCCGGCTGGAGGGATGCCGGGTCTCAGCATAAGTAAACAGTGCTCGCGGCTCGCTGCATTGCCGTTGCGGTTTTGCCACACGCTCGAGGGCCTTCAATTCGGACGGCCCCGGCTCGGCGAAGCGCGCGCTCAACTTCATCGTCGACCACTCTCAACTCGTACTCGGGCACCGTGAGATCGTCTCCTTCACGCCTCGATTCGCGATCTGGAGGGACACGGCTCAAATCGAGTCGTCAGTTTAGACACATTCCAGTCGTCAACTTGAAGATCCTGATGCCGTCACCTTGGACCCGGGGTCCCGAGGTTCGTGGTCGCTCTACGGGCAGTGTCCTCTAGTTACTCCGAAATGTTTGACCTGTAGGTCAGCAGTACATCCACACCTAGGAGAAGCTCACATGCGCCCGAATCAGATGACCAACAAGTTATGATTTGCGCCTTGTCATACCATTAGCAGGCCACTTACGCTCCCATTAGCAGGCCTTTTACGCTACCTTTAGCCGCACTCGACGTCACACGATCACCGCGCGTTGTAGACCGTAATCTCTCCCGCACCCAGCGCCGCGCGGTACTCGCGGAAGACCTCGAGTGCATCCGCTTTCGCGAGACCGTCGAGGGCCCGGATGCCGCGTGCCTCAAAGGCCCCTGCCCAGTCCTCGACCATCGGCCCCTCGTCGAAGGTTGTGATTTCTTCCACTTCAGGACCGGAGCCCGCGAGCGCCAGGGTCGTGATGCCCGACCACATCGCCGCACCATAACACTGCACACAGGGGCGCCAGTTCACCACGAGTTCGTGTTCGGGGCGGCCCTGGGCTCCGAGATTCCAACGACCAAGCCGTGCCTGCGCAAGCCCCAGAGCTACCACCTCCGCGTGTGCCGAAGAGATACCGCTAGAGAGCACGACATTCACGCCAACCGAAACAATCCGACCGGTTCCTGCATCCACTACCAGCGCAGCAAAGGGACCGCCACTTCCTTCGCGCCAATTGCGCGCTGCGAGCCGATTCACCAGCGCAATTCGATCTTGTCGCTCAGGTAACGTATCCGGCACGTCGCTGAGCTCCTTCGCAACCCAGTCCGGGAGCGAAATCTCGAAGGACGATGCAAGCGGTGGGAAGTCCATGAGACATAGCTTGCGACCATTACCCGCGAAGGACCTGCACACCACAAGATTGATGTGGATAGGAGTCCAGACTCGTCGAGAAGTGTGACGTCGCACGATATGGCGAACTGCACTGCAGCGCGGTGATAGGCCAGCGCGATGAGGGCCGAGTTGTGTCACCTTCCTTGTACGTATGTCAGAAAAGTGCACGCCACGGGAGCGTGGTGGGCGTGTCGTCAGCGTATCGCCTGTGGTGTGCACTTTTCACAAAGTCGCAGGCGAGGCGGCAGGATCGAGAAGCTAACCAGCTCGCAGCATGGCCAGACGGCTTTCGGCGCGGAAGAGGTCGGCGGGTGGATGCGGCACTTCTGCGAACGCGCCACGGTCGACTTCGGCGATCACTATGAGTCGGCGGTCGGCGTGCACGAGCACGTCGATGAGTGAAACAAGGCGCTGCCGGGCTTGGCGGCTCGCACGGGCAAGCGGCGGTACACCGGTGAGGACCCAGTCATCAAAGCGCTCGGCAAGGTCGAGATAATCTTCGGCAATCGAGGTGACCTCGAGCAGATCCGCGAAGTCGAACCACACCTCGCGGTCCCGTACAGCCATCGCGCGAAGGGCGCGGTGGCCGTCGAGCACGGTGGTCGATTCCCCGGTCGAAGGCAGTACGAGTCCGTCGGGCAAACGCGAGGCGGCTTCCTCAAGATTTGCCGCAATAATCCAACGGCCCGACGCGAACTTTGTGGCCGCAGCTCCGCCCGCACCACCAACCTCACGTCGATAGTCGGTGCCGCCATCGATGATCCTCACCTCGAAACAGTCACGAATCAGCTTGATGGTCGGTTCGACCACATGATGGTAAATGCGGTTGTCGAGCAGTTTCTCGGGCTCATAGTTCGAGGTGGACAGCGTCGGCACACCGCGCTCCACGAGCGCCCCGACGAGGCGGTTAAGTAACGCCGCCCCACCCGGGTCATGCACGTGAAGTTAATCAAAGAAGAAGAGACGAGTGCCGTCCTGTAGCTCGGCAACGGTCTGTTCGATAGCATCCCGCGCGCTCAATCGCCCCGCGAGACTGCGTTGCAACTCCTGGAAAAAGGTGTGGAAGTGCACGCGCCGCTTAGCTGAGTCCGGAAGCGGCGCGGCGACAAAAATCTCGTTCATGAGCCAGGTCTTGCCGCGCCCGGCGGGGCCATGCACGAAGTAACCGGCCGAGGAGGATTCCGCTCTGAGCCCACGCTCGAGGTAACCCGAGACATCCTCAAGCAGCGATTGCTGGCCCGCATCAAGCACGATACCCTGCGCATCCACCGAAGCCGTGACCGAGCTAACAATGGTGCTGTCAATGGCTCCAGCTGCGGACCTCTGATCGCCCTCCGAGAGGGTTTCACCACTCGCATCAGCCATCATGTCGCCGCCGCGCGGCTATCGCTTATCGCTCACGTCTGGGGATTGTAGATCAACGCACCTTTAGTTCACTTGCCGAACCGAACTACATCCCCAGCAATGCAAGTGGAACAACCGCCACGCCGTCTTCGCGACGGTACGCCGTGGTCCCTGATGAGATGACGACCAGGTCGGCAACTCGATCGGAAAGTTGCTCCCGAAGCCAAAGCAGGTGCCGAACATCCTCGTCGCGAATCGCCGCGGCGAGCTTCACTTCAATCGCAACAATTTGTCCGTCCAGTCCCTCCACAATGAGATCGATCTCGCGGTCCCCGTTACGGCTTCGCAAATGCCCCACTCGCGCACCCGCAGCTTGCGCTGCAGCCCGAACGCTCAGCGTCGCGAGTGATTCAAACAGTGGCCCAGCCATTCCTGCGCCGCGCGAGGTCATGAGCTGTCGCTCACCGATCCCCAGCAGACGTAACGCCAACGCGGGGTCTGCAAGCTGATGCTTTGGAGCTTGTCCCAGCCTTCCAAGTTCATTCCCGACCGGCTGCCAGCCCTCAACCTCATCGAGTAACCAAAGCTGAGTGAGGTGATCTCGGTATGCGATAGTCGTTGTTTTAGCGGGTTGTGCTCCGTCACCGGCAGTGGATGCGGCCAATATTTTTGCATAGCTCGTTGTTGACGACGATGCTGCACCGTACGAAGCAAGCCATCGACGAAGCGTCACAGGTCGACGAACTGAATACCCGAGTTCCGGAAGATCGCGGTCAATCACCCGCTGGATATAAGAGTCAAGTTGACCAAGACGCATTCGCTCGGGAAGCCCCCGAATACCGGGGAACCCGCTCGCAGCGATTTCATGAAAGTAGTCGCTAACTGAAAATGTCGAGGTGCCATGAATCTTCGAGTCACTCTGTTGTAGCAGTGATCCGAGACTTACGGTCGGGTCCGCCACTCCCCGCTCAAAGAGCGACATCGGCCGCATTCTCAATGAAAGGATGCGTGCGGCACCGCTATGCGTACCACCGGCATTCATCGGCGTCGCACTACCGGTAAGAATGAACCGGCCCGGCGGCGCATGACAGTCCACCTGACGCCTGACGGCATCCCATACGTGCGGAAGGCGCTGCCATTCGTCGATCAACACCGTCCCCGCAGGTAACGAAGACAGAGTGGTGTCGGCACTCAGTAGTTCTCGCTGCTCAGGGTTGTCCAAGAAATAAGCAACGCTTGACCTCCGAGCGGCCGTTTCTGTCTTGCCAACACCTTTTGGCCCGTCAATCGCTAACGCTGCAGCGTGGGGTAGAAACTCATCCAATTCGGAATCGATCGCACGTAGAAGATAAGTCACACCATTACGCTACCTTTAGCAGTTCTTATACGCTACCGTTAGCAGGGTTGTTACGCTACCTTTAGCAGGGCTTCTACGCTACCGTTAGCCGCGCATAGTTCACCCGCCGGACGCTGGGGACGGAGCGACATTTTGGTTCCGTCCCCAGCCATTTCGTCCGAGCTTTCCCCTACAGCAACTCTCGCGGCCGCTCGAGCAGACGCACAACCTCTTCGAGGAAGAGCGCTCCCGGATAGCCATCGATCACGCGGTGGTCGATGGTCAGGCTGAGGGTCATCTCCTGCCGCCAGGCGAAGCCCGAGCCGAAACGCACCGGCACCTCTCGCGAGCGCCCGATGCCGAGGATCGCCGACTCCGGCGGATTGAGAATCGGCGTGAACGAGTCAATCCCCTGCCCGCCGAGGCTCGTGACAGTGAAGGTTCCGCCGCTATACGCATCCGGCCCTAAGCCACCCGACCGCGCGCTTTCCGCGAGTTCGCGCACGCGAGTGCCGAGCTCGGCGAGCCCGAGCTCATCGGCGTCGCGGATCACTGGCACGACAAGTCCGTCTTCGAGCGCCACAGCCATCCCGATGTTGACGTTTGGGTCCCGCACGAGGGTATCCCCCTCGATTCGCGCGTTCACGCCCGGATGCGCACGCAAGGCGAGCGCGCAGGCGCGGATCACCGCATCCACGTACCCCGGCTTTCGGGCACCGCCGCCGATTGTCTCCCGCAGCTGCGCGAAATCGGTGACGTCCGCGGTCGTCGTAAGCGTCAGCTGCGCCGTGTCGCGCAGCGAAGCGCTCATCCGCTCGCCGATCACTTTGCGCATTCGGCTGAGCTTCTCCGTGCCAGCTCCATCGGTGGATGCAACGGGTTGCGGTTCCGAGGAAGTGCCAACAGGTGCGCTGGATAGCGCACCTGAGGAGACTGCCGAAACCGAGGAGCCCGACGGTTGTACTGCCTCGACCGGCGCAGGTGTGGATGCGCCAGCAATCGCCGCTTCGACGTCGGCCACCACGATCCGACCGTTGGTACCGGTTCCGGTAATCGACCGCAGGTCGATGCCCTTTTCTTTCGCGAGTTTGCGGGCGAGCGGCACCACCCCGGTCACGCGACCGGAGGCTGCCCGTGCGGCTGCCGCATCCCGCGGTACCGAACCCGCAGAAGGCAACCCATCCCCAGCATCCGCCGAGACCGAAACCGAGGTCGGCCCAGCACCACCGGCACCCGCATCCCCCACCGCAAGAATCTCCACCAGCACCGTATTCACCGGCACCGTCTCACCCTCGGGCACCAACGGCGCCCCAAGCATCCCGGCCTCCGGAGCAGTAACCGTATCGGTCACCTTTGCTGCTTCAATCTCGACGAGTTCCTGGCCGGCGGCGACCGTATCGCCCTCGGCCACGAGCCAGGTCGAGACGGTCCCTTCGGACATTGCCATGCCCCACTGGGGCAGCTTCACTTCGATAGTCATGCTGCGACCCCCTATGCCAGCACGTCGCGGACGGCCTGTTCGACCTTCGCCGCGTTCGGGTAGAGCGACATCTCCAGTTTGGAGTTGTACGGGATGTGCGTGTGCGGTGTCACCACGCGCTTGATCGGCGCTTCGAGATCCCAGAATCCGTCCTCGGCAACCAGCGCCGAGATGTGGGATGCAATGGAACAGACATCGTGCGCCGGGTCGACGATCACGAGGTGGCCGGTCTTCGCGACCGAGGCGAGAATCGCATCCAGGTCGAGCGGGAAGATCGTGCGCGGGTCGAGTACCTCAACCGAGATGCCCTCTTTCGCGAGCGACTCGGCCGCCGCCATCGACGCAG
Source organism: Gulosibacter chungangensis (assembly GCF_008831155.1). Classification (GTDB taxonomy): domain Bacteria; phylum Actinomycetota; class Actinomycetes; order Actinomycetales; family Microbacteriaceae; genus Gulosibacter; species Gulosibacter chungangensis. Next base: position 137,923 of record NZ_WBKB01000006.1, read on the forward strand.
TGATCCCGCCCGAGATGCTCACCACCGTGACATCCGTACCCTCTCGCTTGATATCTGCTTCACCGAGCGGAATCGAGAAGTCCTCGCTCGCATCCGGCACCTCTTCTTTCACGCCACCTTGCGTGAAGTCTTCGAAGACCAGCACCGGGTCGTTGGTTTGGATCGCGGTTTTCAGCAGGCCGTACATGTCCTTCGGCGTGGAAGGCGTCACGATCTTGAACCCGGGGATGGTCGCCATCGTGTTGTAGGGCCGGTCGGAGTGCTGCGCCGCATTCGAGACCATGTACATCATCGGCATTCGCACGGTGATCGGCAGCGTCGCTTGGCCGCCATAGAGGTAGGTGGATTTCGCGATGATCGAGGTGAGCTGATCCATCGCGACGTAGAGGAATGGTGCCATTTCGATTTCGACGATGGGGCGCATCCCCACCATCGCGGCACCCGCCCCGGCACCGACGTAACCATTCTCGGAGAGCGGGGCGTCTCGCACCCGCTCGTGACCAAATTCATCCACCAGCATGCCGTTTTTATTGCCGGTCGTGCCGAGGATACTCCAGCTGACGTCGAGGCCCATAATGAACGCCTTTTCGTCTCGCTGCATTTCTTCGCGCTGCGCTTCGACGATCGCGTCGAGATACGACAGTGTGCGCATGAGTTTCGCCTTTCTGCTGAGCGTCTAGCGTCGGATCTCGACGGGTTCGGTGAATACGTGGGTGAAGGCTTCTTCGACCTCTGGTTCGGGCGAGTTGCGCGCGAATTCGATCGCGGCTTCGACCTCGGTTTTGATCTCGGCTTCGATGTCGACGAGGATGCTCGGGTCGAGTCCCAGCTCTTCGGCGCGTGCTCGGAAGAGCATCAGCGGATCCTTATTGTCGCGCCAGTCGTCGATTTCGGATTGTTCGCGATAGTGCTCGGTGGGAAGCCCGACGGCGTGGTTTTCGTAGCGGTAGGTGCGGGTTTCGACGAGCGACGGACCTTCGCCCGCCCTGGCCCGGTCGACCGCTTTCTTCACCGCTTCGTAGACCGCGAGGAAGTCCTGCCCGTCGACGATTTCGCCGGGCATGTTGTAGGCGACCGCGCGTCCCGCGATCGAGTCGGATGCGACCACCTTGCGCCACGCGGTCAGCTCGCCATAGCCGTTGTTTTCGCAGACGTAGACGGCGGGCAGATCCCAAATCGAGGCGATATTGAGCGACTCGTGAAAGGTGCCCTCGTTGGATGCGCCGTCGCCGAAGAAGCACAGCGCCACCTTCCCATCATTCTGCAGTTTCGAGCCGAGCGCGGCGCCCGTGGCGACCGGTAGCCCCGAACCCACAATCGAGGTCTCCCCGAGTGACCCGACCGAGAAGTCGGACAGGTGCATCGAGCCTCCCTTGCCCTGGTTCACCCCGTCTTTGCGGCCCATGAGTTCGGCAAGCAAGCCTTTGATATTCGCGCCCTTGCCGATCGGGTGGCCGTGCGATCGGTGCGTGCCGACCATGTAGTCGCTGTCTTCGAGCGCCAGACAAGATCCCACAATGGATGCTTCCTGCCCGGTTGAGGTGTGGAAGGCGCCATAGAGTTCGCCCTTGAGTAGCCACCAACCGGATGCAAGTCGCTTCGTCGTGGCTGCACGTTGGTTGAATCACATGGGAAACAAACGGGAAAACGACCGGAAAGCATTCACCTACACCCCACCCCACAGATTCGCTTCTCAATAAAGAGTTGCTAGGCAGTAGCCCGACAGGCTATATTTGCCACATTGGGAAAGCGGTTACCCACTCGACCACTTACAACGATGTAAGGAGACCCCCGCATGAGCAGCGCAACCACAGCCACCCCGGTGATTGATTCACCGCAGAACAAGCGGCGAACATCCAAGCCGAAGGCAAGTTCCTGGCGCCAGTCCGCATCCGGCTACCTCTACCCCACGATCTTTGTCCTTATCGCATTCGTCGCCTGGTGGGGCGCGACCTCCGCGGGCCTCGTCGCTCCCTACATCCTCCCCTCACCAGCCGACACCTTGGCGGCCTTCACCGACAACGTCGCCTACCTCTGGCAGCACACCCTCGTGACCACCTGGGAGACCGTCCTCGGCTTCCTGATCTCAGTGGTCGTCGGTATCGCCGTCGCGATCGTGATGGTCTACTCGCGCACCCTCGAGCGCACCTTCTACCCGCTCATCCTCTTCGCCCAGGTCATCCCGAAGATCGCGATCGCGCCGCTGTTCATCGTCTGGCTCGGCTTCGGCCCGCAGCCGAAGATCCTCGTCGCCGTGCTGATGGCCTTCTTCCCGATCGTGATCGCGGGCATCTCGGGCCTGCGCACCATCGACCCCGAAATCCTTGAACTCACGAGCACCATGGGCGCATCCCGCTGGAAGACCTTCATGAAGGTGCGCTTCCCGGCCGCCCTGCCCGAGCTGCTGTCCGGTATGAAGATCGCCGCCACCCTCGCGGTCACCGGTGCGGTAGTCGGTGAGTTCGTGGGCGCCAATGAGGGGCTCGGCTACGTGATCCTGCAAGCCAACGGCAACGTCGACACGGCCATGCTCTTTGCAGCCCTGATCATCATGTCGCTGCTAGGCATCCTGCTGTTCGCCGTCATCCTCGTGGCCGAACGCATCCTCGTGCCCTGGCACTCCTCACGACGCAACCTCGAGCAGTAACCCGCTGCGCGCATCCATTTCACAACAATCAACACAATCTGAGAGGCAACCAATGTCAAAGAAGACACTTCGCACCACTCTCGTCGCTGCGGCGGCCGCCGCGGCACTGCTACTCACGTCCTGCTCGGGCGCGGGCGGCACGAGCCCCACGACCGAAGGTGAAGCAGCAGGTGAACTCACCGATGTGACCCTCATGCTCAACTGGTACCCCTACGGCGAGCACGCTCCCTTCTATTACGGGGTCGAGCAGGGCATCTTCGAAGAGCACGGCATCAACCTGAACATTCAGGCGGGCCAGGGCTCAACCAAGACGGTGCAGGCAACCGGCCAGAACCAGGTCGACTTCGGTTGGGCCGATACCCCCGCGGTGCTGTCGAATATCGACAAGGGTGTGGGAGTGCAGAGCGTCGGCGTGTTCCTCCAGACCACGCCTTCCGCGGTACAGGTCTTCGCGGATTCCGGCATTACCGAACCCGCCGACCTCGTGGGCAAGACCATCGCGACCTCCGCGGGTGACGCCCCGACCACCACCTTCCCGCTCTATCTCGAGGCCGCGGGCCTCAACCCCGACGACGTCATCCAGCAGAACCTGGATGCGGCGGGCAAGATGGCAGCGATGATGAACGGTCAGGTCGATGGCCTGATTGGTTTCGCCCACGATCAGGGCCCGACCATCGCTAATGAGAGCGGCAACGAAGTTGTCTATCTGAAGTACTCGGATGTTGGCCTGAACTTCTTCTCGAACGGGCTCATCGCGAGCAACCAGATGATCTCCGACAACCCCGAACTCGTGCAAGCCATGGTCGACGCGACCTCCGAATCCTTCGAAGCCGCTGTTGCCGACCCCGAAGCTGCCGTCGCGGCGATGGACGGCAAGGACCCGCAGATGCCGGTCTCCGAAGTGCTCCTCGAGCAGTGGACCGCAACCGCCGAGCTGCTGTCTTCACCCACCGCTGGAGACGTCGTCCCCGGCACCAACTCCACCGAAGACTGGGAGGCCACCATCGAGGTGCTTGCCGAGGCAGGCCTGATCGAAGAAGCAAAGCCCGTGGACACCTACTTCAACGCCAGCTTCGCACCCGCGGGAGGCACTGAATGAGCACCCTAATCACCGAAAATAGGACCAGCACTCCCATGAACTCTGACGGCAACGGCATCCTGCTCGACGTCGACAACGTCGGCATCAAGTTCGAAACCAAGCGCCGCAGCGTTGAGGCACTGCGAGACGTCAACCTCGAGGTTCAGCAGGGCGAGTTCATCTCGATCGTCGGCCCCTCGGGATGCGGTAAGTCGACGCTACTGCGCGCGGTCGCGGGCCTGACGGTGCCAACTTCCGGTGGCATCCAGCTGCGCGGCTCGGAGGTGCAGGCGCCCCGACAGGATGTGGGCTTCGTGTTCCAGCGCCCGGCGCTTTTGCCCTGGCGGGATGTGCGCGGCAACATCATGCTGCAGGCCGAGATGCGCGGGCTCGACAAGAAGCAGGCCACGCGTCGCTGTGACGAGCTTTTGGAGCTCACGTCGCTGACCGACTTCACGAAGGCACTCCCCCACGAGCTTTCCGGCGGGATGCAGCAGCGCGTTTCGCTCTGCCGCGCGCTGCTGCACGACCCCGACGTGCTCCTCATGGATGAGCCCTTCGGTGCGCTGGATGCGCTCACCCGCGAGCACTTGAACGTCGAGTTGCAGCGCCTGTGGGCACAGACCGGAATGACCGTGCTGCTCGTGACCCACTCGGTGCCGGAAGCGGTCTACCTTGCAAGCCGCGTGGTCGTGATGGGCCCGCGGCCGGGCCGCATCATCGAAGAGTTCGAGGTCGACCTGCCGCACGAGCGCGAATACGAGCCGACGCTCGAAGACCCGCGCTTCCACGCGGTCGCCGGCCGCACGCGCGAGCTCCTCGGCAGCCCGATGGGTGGCGACTAAGTATCTTTTGAACGCGGCGACCGGCCTGCGGGATCTGTTCCCGCAGGCCGGTCGCCTTTTTGTGTGCGCGGAGCGTTCGGCGGTCGCCTGCCCGTTAACTCGTCACTCGATGCTGTGCATGCGGCTCGCCACAGCATCCATCGACGAATTAACGGAAGACCCTCCCGCTGCTCCCGCGGCGTTCGGCGGGCGCGTTAGTATGCGCGGCCCGGAGTGAGAATCCCTGCGGGGTCGAGCGCCGCCTTGATTGCCCGTTGCACTCGCAATTCATCATCGCTGAATTGCAAGGGCAACTCGTGAAGCTTGACCGCCCCAATACCGTGTTCGCCGCTGATCGTCCCACCGAGGTCCAGTGCCAAGCGCGCAATATCCTCGATCACCACTTCGGCAGCCGCATAGCCTTCCGGCGTGTCCTCCGCTTCGACGGTGGGGTGCAAATTGCCGTCCCCAGCATGCGCGACGATCGAAATACCTCGGTCGTGCTTCTTCGAAAGGTCCGCGATCCCGCGAAAAACCGCTGCCAATTGAGCCACCGGTACACCCACGTCGCAAGACACTCGCAGTCCCTGCGCCGTGAGCGCAGGGTTCGCCAAACGACGGGCCTCGAGCAGGTCATCCGATTCGGAGATCGCCCAATCTTGCCCACCGTGCTGCCGACAAATCTCGACAATAGACTCAGCAGCAGCCTCAGCATCCACCCCCACAGTTTGGCCGACGAGGAGTGCCGCCCCTGGGACTCGCAGGCCAGAAGGCGCAAACGCCTCGATCAGCTCAACACTGCGAGCGTCAAGCAGTTCGAGCACCTCCAGCTGCACTGCGCTGTTGACGATGGCGGTAATGGCACGCCCGGCCGCTTCGATATCGTCGAAGTTTGCGCGGAAAGTCCTTGGTTCCCCCTCCGGCAGCGGTTTCAATCGGACGGTCGCCGACGTGATCACCCCGAGCGTGCCTTCCGAACCCGTGAAGAGGCTCGTCAGGTCAAGCCCAACGGTGTTCTTTCTCGTTCGCGCACCGGTGCGAATCACAGTGCCGTCGGCCAGCACTACCTCCAGTGCGGCAACGGAATCGCGCGTCACTCCGTGTGCAATACAGCGAAGCCCACCCGCATTCGTCGCGATATTCCCACCAATGGTGGAGGTGCGCGCGCTCGCAGGATCGGGGGCAAAGAACAGCCCGTGATCATGCGCAGCAGCATCGAGGTCAGCGGTGACCACCCCGGCTTGCACGTCCGCGAGCCGGTTTTCGACATCGATATCGAGGATGGCGTTCATCCCCGCGAGCGAAACCACCAGCCCGCCGGGATAGGCGACCGCCCCACCCGAGAGCCCTGTACCCGCACCGCGCACGGATACTTTCACTTCGTTTGCATGCGCCCAGGCAAGCGCAGCGGAGACATCTTCGGTTGATTCGGCCTCGACTAAAGCAAGGGGCATGCCTTCAGGCGCATATCGTGAGCTGTCACGGGCAGCTTCAGCGAGCGCAACGGGGTCAGTGATCACTCGATCACCGAGGGCATGTTGCAGCGAGGTGAGGACGGAGGTAGACAAAGACGTTCCTTTCGGTAAGTGAACGCGGCGCATATTTGAGAACCGAGCGAACTAACGGGATGTGCTGGAGAAAGGGCTCTTCGATTGTTCAGCTTCATGCTCCGGGCCGAGTGGGATCCCGCTTCGGTCGCGGAGCAATAGGGATGCAGTCAATCCAATCACGGTCATACCGGCCAGGTAGAGGGTCACGGAGAATCGGGGTCTGATCCCGCAGGCCGATCACCTTTTTGCGCGCGAGCAGTCCCCGCAGCAGTCGGCACCTACCTGCCAGCCCACCCACCTCCCACAGACCCGTCACTCGATGCTGTTTTCGGGGCCTCCGAGAGCACCTATCGACGAGTTAGCGAACCACCCGCTCAGCGATCCGTCACTCGATGCAGTTTTCGCGGCTCTCAACAACATCCATCGACGAGTTAGCTTCGGTGTGGCACCGCCGAAGAACCCAGGCACGCAGAATGCCCGCCTCCGAAGAGGCGGGCATTCTGGTTGTTCATGGACTCATGCGACCATGAACACCCAGCTCGAAATCGCAACAAAGAAGCCGGGCGGGGATGGCGCAGCTACGCCAGGGCGAACTCCGTGAGGTGCTCGCCCACCGCGGCATCGAACTTCTGAACCATCTCAGCGACGGCATCATCGTACGACTTCGCCCACAGGTCGGCGTTGAAGACCTCAACCTCAACGTCGCCCGCGTAGCCCGCGGCGTTTACTAGCGCGGTCAACCGCGCAAAATCGATCACACCGTCACCCGGCAGGTGGCGCGCGAGAAGCACATCCGCCGGCAGCGGTGTCTGCCAGTCGCACACCTGATAGGAGGCGATCCGGCCGTCGCGACCGGCTCGGGCGATCTGCGCCTCAACATCCGGATCCCACCAGACGTGGAACGCATCCACCACCACGCCAACCGCAGAACTACCGACCCTGTCGGCGATGTCGAGCGACTGGCCGAGGGTCGAGAGCACCGCGCGGTCCGAGGCATACATCGGATGCAGGGGCTCCAGCGCGAGCGTCACCCCGGCAGCCTCTGCCTCGGGCGCAAGCTCGGCGATGCCCTCCTCGAAGCGGGCCCGAGCATCCTCAATCGTGCCGCCCTCGGGCACGCCGCCCGCGACCATCACGAGCGTCGCAGACGATCCGGGCGCGCCAGCTTCGGCGAGCACGCGCGTCTCTTCGATCGCGACGCGGTTCGAATCGAGCGCAGCCTGGCGATTATCCGGCGAGGTCAAGAATCCAGCGCGGCAGTTGCTCGAGAATCGCAGCCCCGAGTCGCGCAGCAGCTGCGCCGCGCGCTCGAGCCCGACCTCGGCGATCGGTTCGCGCCACAGACCGATGCTCTGCAGCCCCTGCCGCACGCTCACGTGGAGTGCTTCGGCAAGCGACGCGTGCTTGATCGTGCCCTGATTCAGCGAAAGTCGCGAGTGCGCGCTCATGCTGCGTCTCCCTTCAGAAGTCCGTCGAGGCGGAGCATTCCGTGCCAGCGTTCGAGTGCGAGCTCCGGGCGTTCCAGCGCGCCGGATGCGTTCGCGAGTTCAACGATGCGCGAGAGGTGCGGCAGGCTGCGTGCCGAATGCAACCCACCCACCATCCGGAACGCATCCTGGTGGCCGTTGAGCCAGCTCATGAACGCAACGCCGGTCTTGTAATAGAACGTCGGGGCAGCGAAAACTTGCCGCGATAGTTCCTGGGTCGGAGTGAGGATGCGCGAAAACTCGGCTTCATCGCCCCGGTCGAGTGCCTGGATCGCGGCGGATGCATTCGGTGCCAGCACGCTGAACGCGCCAAGGAGCGCATCCGAGTAGCTGCCGTCGGCGTCCTCGCGAATCAGCTCGACGTAGTTGAAGTCGTCGCCGGTGTACATCGTGACGCCCTCGGGAAGCCGCGAGCGCACGACCCGCTCAGCCTGCGCATCCAGCAGGCTCATCTTGATGCCGCTGACGCGAGCTGCGTGCTTCGTGACGATCTCGATGAGTGTGTCGGCCGCGCGTTCCCACGCGGGGTCGCCGAAGTAGCCCGCGAGGCTCGGGTCGAAGGCGGTGCCAAGCCAGTGGATCACCGCTTTGGTCGACACCTCGGAGAGGATGCGGTCGTACACGCGCACGTAGTCGGCCGGCGACTGGGCGGCGCGGGCGAGGTGGCGGCTCGACATGATCACGGGGATCACGCCCTGTTCCTCGGCAAAGTGCAGCTGGTCGAGGTAGGCCGCCTCGATCTCGTCAAGCGAGAGCGTCTCCTCGGTGCGGCCGTCGGTGTTCACACCCACGGCCACGCGGCCCCCGTCCGCACGCGCCGCTTCCGCGGTGCGGGCGATCAGCTCGCGGGTCGCGGCCGCGTCGAGGCCCATATTGCGCTGGGCGGTGTCCATCGCATCCGCAACGCCCAGGCCCCAGGCCCACAGCTGGCGCCGGTAGTCGAGGGTCGCATCCCAGTCGATATCGGCGGGTGCACCGGGCACCGTTTCGCTCGTGACCTTCGGGATGACGTGGGCCGCGGCGAAGAGCTCGCGGGACTTCAGGCCGTCGGTGGGTTTCTGGAATGCGGGAGCGGCGAGTAGGGATGCGGTGTGTCGCGATCCGTCGGCACCGAGCAGTTGCAGGGTGGCACCGGTTTCGGCGCGGTCGGATGCGAGGGTTGCGGATGACTGTGTGGCGGTCATTAGGCACCTACCGGTTCTGCGACGGGCGTGGATGCGGCCTGGTTCGGTGCGATGGCGCGCTCGGCGAGCGCAACCCGGCGCCCCTCATCGTGTGAGGCGAGGGCTGCCTCGGCGAGGAGCATCCCGTCGGCTCCCGAACGGAAGTCGTAGGTGTGGTTGCCGTCGTCGAGCACGTAGCGGAGGAACTCGATCCACTGCAGCTTGAAGCCGTTTTCGGTGGGGTCGTTCTGCGGTACCTCGATCCAGTCTTCGGCGTAGTCGTGGGTGTCGGGGAGGTCCGGGTTCCAGGTTGGCTTCGGGGTGGCATTTCGCGGCTGAATCTTCGCGCCGAACAGGCCCACCACGGCGCTGCCGTGCGTGCCGTCCACGTGCAGTTCGACGAGCTCGTCGCGGTTCACACGGACGGTCCAGCTCGAGTTGAACTGCACGATCGGACCGTTCTCCAGGTCGAAGATGGCGTAGGCGGCGTCGTCGGCGGTGGCCTTGTAGGTCTCGCCGCGCTCGTCCACGCGCTGCGGGATGTGGGTGCGGGTTTCGGTGTAGACCGAGGCGATCTTGCCGAAGAGGTTCTCGATCACGTAGTTCCAGTGCGGGAACATGTCGACCACGATGCCGCCGCCGTCTTCCGAGCGGTAGTTCCAGCTCGGGCGCTGTGCATCCTGCCAGTCACCCTCGAAGACCCAGTAGCCGAATTCGCCGCGGACCGAAAGGATTTCTCCGAAGAAGCCGGAGTCGATTAGTCGCTTGAGCTTGAGCAGGCCCGGCAGGTAGAGCTTGTCGTGCACGACCCCGTTCTTGACCCCCGCTGCTTCGGCTTCGTCGGCGAGCGCGACGGCCTCGGCGTAGCTTTCGGCGGTGGGCTTCTCGGTGTAGATGGCCTTGCCTGCGGCGATGGCCTTGCGGATCGCGGGCACGCGCAGCTTCGTGACGAGTGCGTCGAAGTAGACGGGGAAGCCCTCCGCCGCGAGTGCCTCGTCGAGGTCGGTCGTGTACTTCTCGATGTTGTGTTTTTCGGCAAGCTCGCGAAGCTTCTCTTCATTGCGGGCGACGAGGTAGAGCTCGATCGGCTGTCGCGAGCCGTCGGAGAGCGGCACCCCGCCCTCGTCGCGCAGCGCGAGCAGCGAACGCACCAGGTGCTGGCGGTAGCCCATCCGACCGGTCGCTCCGTTAACGATGATTCCGAGTGTTTCCTTGGCCATGTCCGTCCCTTCGTCTGAGTTCTCTTCGTCGAGATATCTGCGGTGGCGTTGAGGTAACCATATGGGAAAGCGCTTACCCAATGCAAGTGGAAAGAAAAATTGCCCCCGAAACCTCAGCTTCAGGGGCACTGGTGAGCCGCGTTTAGGCGGATGCACGCTCCCGCACCGGCGTGCTTTCACGGACAATTACCGAGGTGTTTACCTTGAGAACCTGCGGATCTCGCGCAGCGTCAGGGTCAATCGCGAGCTTCACAGCGCGATAGCCCATGTCGGCAAGTGGTGCCACGACTGTGGTCAGCGTCGGGGTCACATCCCGCGCCGTATCGATGTCGTCAAAGCCTGCGATGGAAATATCTTTTCCGGGAGTTTTCCCAAGGTCGCGCAGCGCGGTCATCGCTCCAATCGCCATCACATCGCTGGTGGCGAAGATCGTGTCCACTTCGGGAACGCGCGAGAGCAGGGTACGCAACCCCGTGTATCCACCGTCACGCGAAAACTCCGCCTCGACCACCGCATCCGTCTCGAGCGAAGTGCCCGACTCTTCAAGCCCCTCACGGAACCCGGCCACGCGATCACGGTTAGTCATGAGCCGCTGCGGGCCGGTGACAATGCCGAAGCGCTGGCCCCCGCGCTCCACCAGCACCCGGGCGAGTTCCCGCGCGCCCTCGCGATTCGCGAGTTCGACCACGTCGAAGGGTGATGGCGACTGCGAGATCAGCACGACTTTGCCGCCAGTCGAAGCGAAGGCCTCGAGCTGCTCGTCCAGGAGCGCCTGATTGGGGTCGGCAACACTCCGCGAACCACTCAGGATGATCGCGCGCGGCCGCTGGCTGCGGAAGGTGCGCACAATATCGAGTTCGTTCTGTGGGGTGTGATCGGCAGCGGCGAGCGTCACCACGAGGCCAGCCTCGTTGGCACCACGCATGACCCCGGCAGCAATCGCGCTGAAGAAAGGGTCGGCGATATCGCTGACCACCACGGCCACCGTGGAGGAGGCCCCCTTCGCCACAGCCTGTGCCGAGAGATTCGGCAGATACCCGAGCCGATCGGCAGTCTCCTGCACCCGCTTGCGGATATCCTCACTCACGCGCCGCGTACTGCCATTAATGGCCCGCGAGGCCGTCGCGATTGACACCCCGGCGGCCTTTGCAACCTCGCCAAGCGTGACCGGCTGACCCTTTGCGCTCATCCCAAGCCCCCTTTCCAAGCTGTGCGGTGCGCGCCATTGCGCCTAGCACGAGCATATCGGGAAACGGCTTTCCCAAACACCACAGGAGCAGATATCTTGTCCTTATGCAGCGCCGCATTGTTATTGCACCAGACTCCTTCAAAGGCACCGCCACCGCTTCGGAAGTTGCGGCGGCTATTGCGCGGGGATGGCGTTCCGTACGCCCCGAGGACGCCATCGAACTGTTGCCGATGGCCGACGGCGGTGAAGGAACAATCGATGCGCTCGAGGTTTCCGATCCGGGCTCGGCCCGCGTCGCTTGCACGGTGCGCGGGCCGGTCGGTGAACCAACTTCGGCGGAGTTATTGCGCCTGAGCGACGACTCTTGGCTGGTTGAGCTTGCGGAGACCAGCGGCATCGACAAGGTGGCCGAGGTCTCGCGCCTCACTGCCCGGCTCGCGACAACCTTCGGGCTCGGTGAAGCGATTCGATACGCGACTGTGCAGGGTGCGAAACGGGTGCTCGTCGCACTCGGCAGTAGCGCATCCACTGATGGTGGAGTAGGTGCGCTGATGGCGCTCGGGGCGCGGTTTGAGACCGCGGAGGGTGAGCCGATTCCTCTCGGAAACGCTGGGCTCGCGTCAATCGAACACGTTGATCTGTCGTCGATCGATTTGCTGCCGCCGGAGGGCATTGTTGCATTGACCGATGTCACGAATCCGCTGCTGGGGCCGGAGGGTGCTGCGGCGGTGTTTGGCCCGCAGAAGGGTGCTTCACCTGAGGATGTGCGGGAGTTTGACGCTGGACTCGCGCACCTCGCGGAGGCGTTGGGCACTTCCAATGCCGAAGTGCCGGGGGCAGGAGCTGCGGGCGGGACCGGCTACGGGCTGCTCGCTATCGGCGCCGAAATTCAGGCGGGTGCGCTCGCCATCGCGGATGCCATTGATCTTCCCGCGCGGATCGCGGAGGCCGACCTCGTCATCACCGGCGAAGGCAGCTTCGATGAACAGTCGCTCGCCGGGAAGGTGCCCTCGGCGGTACTGAACCTCGCCGCAGAATCGGATGTTCCGGTTGTGGTCGTTGCGGGCCGGGTTGCCGAAGGCTTGGTTGGCAGCCAGTTTGGCCCGAGCCAGGCGCACTCCCTCACCGAACTTGCCGGTAGCGACCTGGCGGCCATGACGGAGACCGAGCGCTGGCTCGACGAAGCCGGCGCCGCGGCGGCGCGAGAGTTTGGGGACGCGTAGGTCCGGTGACTCTTCCGTCCCCGCAGTTTCTACGGCTCCGACACAGCGGGGTTCGAGGGGATATCCCCTCGAACCCCCGCTCTCCAGGAGTCCCGCAAACTACGTAGTGCTACCCACGCTGTTTTCAGGCTCCGGCTGAGTCCTACAGCGACTAAGCGTCGGCCTTGATCAGGTCCGCCGCGCGCTCGCCCATAATCATCACGGTGATGTTCGGGTTCACGGCGGTCAGCTGCGGCATGGCCGAAGCATCCACCACGCGCAAACCCGTCACGCCCTTGACACGAAGCTGCGGGTCGAGCGGCGACATTTCGTCATCCGCGGCGCCCATGCGGCAGGAGCCCGCCGGGTGGTAGACCGTGTTGTGCGTCTTCGAGACGTAGTCGGCGATCTCTTCGTCGGTCTGCACTGCTTCCCCTGGGAAGAGCTCGCGGCCGGCGAACTCCGCCATCGCGGGCTGCGCGACGATCTTGCGTGCGAGCTTGATGCCCTCGACCGCAATCCGCATGTCATAGCCTTCGGGGTCGGTGAAGTAGCGCGGATCAACCTTCGGCTTGTCCCGATAGTCGATTGACCGCAGCCGCACCGTTCCCCGCGAGCGCGCGTGCGTCACATTCGGCGTAAGTGCGAAGGACTCGTCTGCGGTGGGGTAACCCTGGCGCATCGTGTGCATGTCGAAGGGTACGCAGCCGTAGTGCATCATCAGGTCCGGCAGCCCGTGGTTGCCGCCCTCGTCAACCTGCGTGAAGATGCCGATCTCCCACCACTGCGTGGCGTCTCGAGTCATCGGCACCTTCGACTCCCAGCTGATGACCGCTTCGGGGTGATCCTGCAGGTTCGAACCGACACCGGGCGAGTCCACCCGCACGTCAATGCCCACCTCGCGAAGGTGATCGGCCGGGCCGATTCCGGAGAGCATCAGCAGCTTTGGCGTATCGATCGCGCCGGCACACACGATCACTTCACGCCGAGCGGTCACCGTCTTGCGGCGGTTCTGCGGGTTATCGCTGTACTCAACACCGACCGCACGGTTGTTTTCGTCAAACAGCACCCGGCTGACGTGGCGACCGGTGAGGATGTGCAGATTCTCGCGATCGAGGTTCGGGTGCAGGTACGACACCGAGGAGGAGCCGCGAGTGCCGTCGGTCTTCGAGTTGATCTGGAAGAAATCCGCCCCGTGCGAGACAGTTTCGGCACCGTTGAAGGGCTTGCGGGGAAGACCCTGCTGCTCGCAGGCGTCGAGGATGGCCACCCCGACCTTGTCCTTCGGCGGCACGCTCATGAGGTTGATCGGACCGTCGGTACCGTGGTGGTCTCCGGTGCGGTCGTTGGTCTCGGCACGTTTGATGAGCGGACGAACCGTTGCCGCATCCCACCCCTCGGCACCAAGACGTGCCCAGTTGTCGAGGTCCTCAGCCGGCGGGTGGAAAGCGATGCAGGAGTTGTGCGAGGAGCAGCCGCCGAGCACTTTCGCGCGAGCATGGCGCATGAACGAGTTCCCGTTCTCCTGCGGTTCGATCGGGTAGTCCCAGTCGAGGCCCGACTCGAGCAGCTCGGGCCAACGCTGCAGCGTGAGCACCTCGTCCAGGTCGACGTCGCTCGGCCCCGCTTCCAGCAGCGCAACCGACACGTTCGGGTCTTCGCTCAATCGTGCGGCGACCACCGCCCCCGCCGAGCCACCGCCGACGACAACGTAATCGTAAATTTCTTCAGTCATGTCCTAATCCCTTCCTTGACGACAAAATCAGTTCGGCCCGATAGGCCAGCCAATGCATCCACTACGCCTAGCGTGGGAACCATCCCGAGACCGCCGGTTCGGTATTCTCGTACAGGTGCTTCGCTTCGACGTACTCGCCGAGGCCGGTAGGCCCGAGCTCACGCCCGACGCCCGACATCTTGAATCCGCCCCACTCGGCCTGCGGTAGGTACGGGTGGAAGTCGTTGATCCACACGGTGCCCGCACGAATCGCACGCGAGACGCGGTTCGCAACGCCTCGGTCGGAGGTCCACACGGCACCTGCGAGACCGTATTCGGTGTGGTTCGCGAGCGCGATCGCTTCCTCTTCGGTGGAGAAGGTTTCCACCGTGATGACCGGGCCGAAGCCCTCTTCGATCACGACGGACATGTCCGCCGTGCACTGGTCAAGGATCGTGGGTGCGTAGTAGTAGCCCTGCTCGTGTTCGGGGCCACCCCAGTTGCCGCCGACTCGCAGACGTGCACCGCCCTCGATGCCGCGGTTGACGTAGTCGGTGACCTTGTCGCGGTGCTCCTTCGAAATAAGCGGACCAGTTTCTGCCTTCTCGTCGAACGGCCCACCCATGACAATGTTCTCGGCGTGCTTGACGAGTTCGTCCACGAATTTCTCGGCGATCGTGTCCTGCACGATTAGGCGGGTGCCAGCCGAGCAGACCTGTCCGGAGTCAACGAAGGCGGCGTTCAGTGCGTTGTCGACGGCAGCATCGAAGTCGGCGTCGGCAAAGACCACGTTCGGGTTCTTGCCTCCGAGTTCCAGAGCAACCTTCTTGACCGACTTCGCCGCGCTCTCGGCAATCTTGCGACCGGTCACGAGCCCACCGGTGAACGACACGAGGTCAATATCAGGATGCGAAGACAACGGCGCCCCGACTTCCCCACCCGCACCGAGTACGAGGTTCGCGACGCCCGCAGGCAGCCCGAGATCCTCAAACACCTGCATGGTCAGGATCGTGGTGTGCGGGGTGAGCTCGGCGGGCTTAATCACAAACGAGTTCCCGGCCGCGAGCGCCGGCGCAAGCTTCCACGCGGCTTGCAGCAGCGGGTAGTTCCACGGCGTGATCATGCCGCAGACCCCAACGGGCTCGTAGACGATACGCGAAATCACACTCGAGTCACCCGCATCCACCAGGCGCCCCGGGTGCTGGTCGGCGATCTTCCCGAAGTAGCGGAAGCAGGAAATAATGTCGTCCATGTCGCCCTCGGCCTCGACCAGGCGCTTGCCGGTGTCGAGCGCCTCAGCGCGAGCAAATGCATCCTTGCGGGCGAGGATCTCGTCGGCGACCTTCAGCAGGAAGTCACCGCGCTCCCCCGCGGGCACGTTTGCCCAAACTCCGGAGTCGAAGGATGCGCGGGCTGCGGCGATCGCGGCCTCGGTGTCGGATGCGGTGGCTTCCGACACGACGCCGACCTCACTGCCGTCGGCAGGGCAATAAATCGTTCGGGTTTCGCCCGAAGAGGAGGGGAGCCAGGACCCATTAATGAATAGCGTGGCGGTCTGTTCGCTCATGGTTATGCTTTCGCTCCTTGGTCAGTATCGGGGTCAGTATTGGTGTTGCTGCCGCGGTTCGGCTCACTCGCGGGCACCTCTTCGACCGTAACGAGGGAAGCCGATTGGATATCCAGCTTCAACGCTTCGGTGTCTGGGCTCAGCTGGTCGCTGTCGTCCCATTCCTCGGGGATTTCAACTCCAGGAATTGCCGTGGGCGCCCCGCCGTTACCGATCGCGGCCATGTACGCCATATGCGCGTCGTAAGCGTCGAGCACATCCGCGATGACCTGTTCCTTGGTGTAGCCGTAGATGTCCTTGCCCTGCGAGCCGGTGGCCGAGAAGATCTCCACCTTGAAGAAGATTTCTTCCACCGCGGAGAGGTTCGTCGCGTAGTTCGGCACGTTGTAGGCGACGGGGTAGGCCTGGTATTTGAATTCGTCTTGGTGCGGGAATCGCACGAGCAGGTCGATATACGGAATTGGGTATTCCGGATGCTCGCCCCGCTGGCAGGTCACGTCGGCTCCCAGCTTCCGCAGCTCGGCAGCGACCTCTTCCACGGCCGGGGTGGCGACCTCGTCGATGTATTTCCCGGCCTGCTCAGCGGTAGCCCAGTTCATCCGGCGACGCAGTCGCTGACGCCAATTCTTGTTGGCGACGTGGTCACCCGTGCGGCTGGATAGCATGCCGGGGAAGGCAGCCCTCCGCGCATCCATATTGCGGCTCTCGGCGCTCAGAACCCGGTAGAGGCTGAACATCATCAAGTAGACGACAATCGAGAACGGCAGACCGATGACCACGGTCGCGGCCTGCAGTGTGTAGACGCCGTCAATGAAGAGCATCGCGAGGGTGAGCGCACCGGTGACGACGGCCCAGAAGATGCGCAGCCAGGGCGCGCCATCGGAGTTTTCGCCTTCGGTCGCGGGCTTCGAGGTGAGGTTCGCCATCACGAGCGAACCGGAGTCGGCCGAGGTGACATAGAAGAGGAGCCCGGTGACCACCGCAAGGCCGATGCTGAAGGTGGCGCCGGGGTAGTTTGCGAGCAGGTTGAAGAAGCCGGATTCCGGCAGGCTGATCGCGAGTTCGAGGAATTCGCTGTCGCCCGCGCGGAAGAAGTCGATCGCGGCGTTTCCGAAGACCGAGATCCACAGCAGGATGAAGATGAACGGGATGATCAGCACGCCCAAGATGAACTGGCGCAGCGTGCGGCCGCGCGAGATGCGCGCGAGGAAGAGGCCGACGAAGGCGGCCCAGGCGATCCACCAGGCCCAGAAGAAGAGCGTCCAGTCCTTCATCCAGTCGCCCGATGGGTACGCCTCGGAGCCAGCGGTGTAACCGAAGGTGTTCATCATCATGCCGCCAAAGCGGCTCACAAAGTCACCGATGTTCTGCACGAGCTGGTTGAGCAGCTGCGGGGTGTTCCCCGAGAACAGCACGAAGAGCATCAGGATGATGCACAGCACCACGTTGAGTTCGGAGAGTCGGCGGATGCCCTTGTCGACACCCGTCACGGTCGAGATAACCGTAATGCCGACGGCAATCGCCATCAGTGCGATCTGGACCGAGATGTTGTTCGGGATCCCGAACATGTACGACAGCCCGAAGTTGAGGAACACCACACCAATACCGAGCGAGACCGCGATACCGAAAATCGTGCCGAGCACAGCCGCCACGTCAACCGCGTGGCCCGGGATGCCTTTGACTCGCTTCCCGAAGATGGGCGCGAGGGCAGAACGGATGCTCAGGGGCAGGTGGTACCGGTAGGCAAACAGGCCGATGCCCATACCCATGAGGGCATAGAGTGCCCAGCCGGGGATTCCGTAGTGGAACATCGTCCACAACGGCGCCATCCGGGCCGCTTCGTCGGACATGGATTCAACGTCCGGCGGGGTGAGGAGGTTCGTCGCCGGCCCCGAGATGCCGAAGAACATCAGGTCCACACCGATACCGGCGGCAAACAGCATTGAAGCCCAGGTAAACATGTTGTACCTGGGCTTCGAGTGGTCGGGGCCGATCTTGACGTTGCCGACCTTCGTGAGGGCGACGACGAGGACGAAGACGACGACAATCGTGACGGTGAGGACGTAGTACCAACCGAGGTTGGTACCGATCCAGTCCATCGAGCCGAAGATGACGGTTTCTGCTTGGCTTGGGAAGAGCCAAGCCCAAATCGTGAAGCCAATGATGATCACCGCGGTCGTGATGAACACGGGCCAGTTGACCTTGGGGTAGGTCTTCTTTCCGGGTGGGGATGCTGTCGCCGGTTTGGGTTCACCCCCGCCCTGAGAACTCAAAATTGGCTCGTTTTGCGGATTCGCGGGGATGTCCACGGGATTCCTCTCGGTGGGGTCCTAGATAGGCCTTGAGGTGAGGATGAATGCTCACAGGATGCTCACGAGGCTAGCAAACTGCTGATTCAAGGCTCATTTTCGTGACGAAACTGCGGCTTTTAGTGGACTGTCCCGCGCGAAACGGTGGCGTTACGGCGTGGCTATGGCGAGGGCGTTCCGCCGTTCACATTCAACGTTTCGCCGAGCACATAGCTCGACTCGGGCGAGGTGAGGAAGACATATGCGGGTGCGAGTTCGGTCGGTTGACCTGCCCTTCCGAGCGGGGTGTTCTTGCCGAACTCCGGAAGCTTCTCTTTCGGCTGACCGTCCGAGACCTGCAGCGGTGTCCAAATCGGGCCCGGGGCAACCGCATTCACACGGATGCCGCGCGGTGCGAGTTGCTGTGCGAGCCCCTTCGAGAAGTTGTTGATCGCGGCCTTCGTGGAGGCGTAGTCGAGCAGCGGTTCCGAAGGCTTGTACGCCTGGATGGACGTGGTGTTCACGATCGTTGACCCCGGCGGCATGTGTGGGATGGCAGCCTTCGAGATCCTAAAGATCGCGTGAATATTGGTCTCGAAGGTGTTCGTCCACTGCTCATTTGTGAGGTCGGCGATGTCCTCGATCGCGATCTGTCGACCCGCGTTATTGACCAGCGCATCCAACCCACCGAGACCCTCTACCGCCTGCTCAACCAGCGAGACACAGAATTCCGGGTCGGAGATATCGCCGGGGATGAGTACGGCACGCTGGCCGCAGTCTTCGATTACGCGCTTGATCTCTTGCGCGTCGACTTCTTCAACGGGCAAATACGACAGCGCGACATCGGCTCCCTCGCGGGCGAATGCGATCGCCACAGCGGCGCCGATGCCGGAGTCGGCGCCGGTGATCAGTGCCTGTCGACCTTTGAGCCTGCCCGTCCCGCGGTATGAATCTTGGCCGCGGTCAGTGCCCGGGATGAGACGGGCATCGAGCCCGGGCTCGGGTTGGTCTTGCACGGGCGGGGAGATGGAGGGATAGCGCGTGACGGGGTTCTGGAAGGTGAGTTGATCGGTCTGCTGTGGTTGGTCCGGGTGTTCTGCCATGGTGGCTCCTTCTCGGTAAAGTCAGGCGATTCCGCGGGTCAGGCGATTCCGCGATTGTCCGGATGCTCTTCCAACGCTGCGTCCAAGCGGACTTCTTCCTTGAGCGCTTGACGGTGCTCATCCCGATAGTCAGGCGCCTCATCCTGTTTCGGTTGTCGCGAGAGTTCGCCGCCCACGCGACCACCGAAGGGTCGACCGTGATCGGCATATTCACTGCGCTGGAACGAGAAACCGTAGTCACGAATCACGAAGATTCCGCCGTGACGCAGTCGCGCACCCGTGGGAGCATCGTCCGTCGGGGACGCCTCGCCAGCGGATGAGGTTTTGGTGTCCTCGAGCGAATCGAGCACGTACTCATCCGTGTCGGTGTGGCTAATGCGTGCGTGGTGCGGGAGCAGCCCCATGAGCACGATGTCGTTATCGGGGGCAGAGCCAATCGTCGTCACCTCGCGGATGAGGTGGAATACCGGCGGGCCCTCTTCGCTTTCGACCCCGGTCATCACAATGCGTGGGTCACCGGCGCCGTACTCACTGTGCGTGGTCGGGCCTTTACCGTAATGCGGCGGATCGGCGTGCGGCGGATGTTCGGAGATATCCGGATGACGCTGCGGGTTCACCTCGGCGTCGAGATCGGCAGGATTGTCGCTGAGCGGATCGCGGTCAGCAGCGTCGCGGTCAGCCGAGTCACGGTCAGTGAAGTTGAGATCGGACATGGTTGCCTCCTCAGGATCGAGCTCCCGATTCGCGGAATCATCCGCGCCCATAGTTTGGGTGTTTTTCGGGAACCCTTTTCACGGTAGAGACTCACCTGGATTAGTCCCTCCGAGTCCCCTCCGCAAACCATCGGTGCGAAGTGGCAATGTGCCTTACTACTTGGCGCGTGACCCCAGATGCGCGACCGTGATGCCAACGAACGCGAGCGCGGCCGCGACTCCGAGCATCCAACTCGCGTGACCCGAGGCGAGGTCGAAGATCAGCGAGCCCAACAGCTGGCCGCCCACGAGTGCGAGCGAGAGGACGAAGACACCGATCGTGCGCACGACGGAGGCGATAAGGAAGAGGTAGACGACGCCGATGATGCCGCCGAGGTAGAGCCACCATTCCGTGGGGAAGCCGGTGAAGTCAACCCAGCCGAGCGCAGAACTCAGAAGCGACGCTGCGGCGAGGATGATGAAGCCAACAATAAAGTTCAGCAGCGACGGGCTGATCGAGTCTTGGGCATGCGACCGCACCGTGCCGGTAATGCCGAGCTGCAGTGCCAGCAAGAAACCAGAGCAGGCCGAGAACAGCATCAAGCCGACCATCTCGAGGTCCATACCCGCGTCGATGCCGATCAGCACCACGGCCAGGATTGCGAGCGTTGCGCCGATCCCGCGCATCCAGGTGATGCGCTTTTTCGGTGCACCCATCAGGCCGAAATGATCAACCGCGAGCGAGCCCAATAACTGACCGACGACCATCGATGTCATCAACACCGCGACACCCAAGAAAGGCACTGCCACGCCTTGCGCCAGCACGAAGGACGCTCCACATGCGCCGCCGAGAAGACCCCACCAGGGCAGCTCCCGGCCACGTACCGCGGTGGCGATGCGCCGAACACCCTGGCGCGCATCCTTGCGGAAAAGCGTGATGACGATGAGAAGCAGCAAGCCGACCCCGAATGAAATCGCGGCAGCGTGGGGCCCACTGCCGATCGCGGCGGAGAGTGACCCGTTGATGCGCGATTGGGTGGCGCTACCAACGCCCATGAGCACCGTCAGAACAAGAACGAGGTTACGCAGCCAGGGCTTTGGAGTGGTCACAGACGCACTCTAGTTGGAAACACGCAGTGCAACTGCGGCAAGATGGGGTCCATGAGCGCAATTCCAGTCGAGTTCCTCCACGGCCTAGGACAGTCCCCGAGCGACTGGGATGCGACGATTGCCAGCTTGCCCGAATGGCTCGACCCCGCGACAACCACGATTCCTTCGTTCAGTGCGCCGGCGCACAAGCCATTCTCGCTGAACGAGGCGGCGCGTTGGGTGCTCGCGGATGTCGCGGATCGCAGTGAAGAGCCCGCGGTGCTTGTCGGGCTCTCGCTCGGCAGTCAGGTCGCGATCCGCGCCGCATCCCTCGAACCGGGGCTTGTGTCGGGGCTGATCCTTTCCGCACCGCTGGCTCGCCCACCGAAGGCGATGCTGAAGATCCAGCGGGCGATGATGGGGATGCTGCCGGAGCGTGCCGTCGCCGGTCGCCCAATCGAGGAGGGCGGCTCGGGGCTCACCAAGGAAGACATTTTGGCAGTGCTCGATACCTTCACCGATTTCGATCTGCGGCCGGAGCTCTATCAAATTCAGGTGCCGACGCTCGTGGTGGTGGGTGGCAATGACCGACTGAACCGAAAGTCTTCGGGTGAGGTGGTGGAGTCGATGCGGGATGCGACCCTGCAGGTGATCCCCGGCGCTGGCCACGAATGGAACCGAACGCATCCCGAGCAATTTGCCGGAGTGGTGACAAACTGGATTCGCGCGACCTTTGGCGACGCTGTTTCGTAAGTCTGCATCCACCAATCTCAGCAAAATTACAGCTACCATCAGGCCTTTGCCAAACTGGCAAACATTGTCCTGACATTTCGACACAATGACGGTGCACAAAGTTTGTCAGGACATTTAGAGTCGTTCACGAATGAATCAATCGCTTTGCGAAAGGAACCTCATGAGCGACCTTCCGATCCTCGGTCACTGGATCAACGGTGCTGAAGTAGCGCCCGCCGATGCGCGCACCTCCCCCGTCTTCGACCCGGCTCTCGGTGTTGAGACCAAGCGCGTCGTCCTCGCCGAGCAGGCTCAGGCTGACGAGGCCGTAGCCAACGCCCACGAGGCATACCTGAAGTGGCGCGACGTTTCGCTCGCCCGCCGCACCGCGGTCATCTTCAAGTTCCGCGAGCTGCTCAACGAGCGCAAGAACGAGCTCGCCGAGATCATCACCTCGGAGCACGGCAAGGTTCTCGACGACGCACTCGGCGAGATCTCGCGTGCCCAGGAAGTCGTCGAGTACGCCTGTGGCATCACCAGCCACCTGCGCGGCCACTTCTCGGAGCAGGTTTCGACCGGCTTCGACATCCACTCGGTCCAGCAGCCCATCGGTGTTGCCGCAATCATCTCCCCCTTCAACTTCCCCGCCATGGTGCCGGGCTGGTTCTTCCCGATCGCGATCGCTGCGGGTAACGCAGTGGTCCTGAAGCCCTCGGAGAAGGACCCGACCGCAGCGAACTGGTTCGGTGAGCTCTGGAAGGAAGCTGGGCTTCCCGACGGCGTCTTCAACGTCCTCCACGGTGACAAGGTGGCAGTGGATGCGCTCCTCACCCACCCGGATGTCGCTTCGGTTTCCTTCGTGGGCTCGACCCCGATCGCGAAGTACGTATACGAGACCGGTACCGCACACGGCAAGCGCGTGCAGGCACTCGGTGGCGCGAAGAACCACATGCTGGTCCTCCCCGACGCTGACCTCGACCTCGTTGCCGACTCGGCAATCAACGCTGGCTTCGGCTCGGCCGGTGAGCGCTGCATGGCGATCTCGGTTGTCGTGGCAGTAGAGCCGGTTGCCGATGACCTCATCGAGAAGGTTGTTGAGCGTATGGGCAAGCTGCGCGTGGGCGACGGCCGCCGCGGCTGCGACATGGGCCCGCTCGTGACCAAGCAGCACCGCGACAAGGTTGCCGCCTACGTCGACGTTGCCATCGAAGACGGCGCCAAGGTTGTCGTTGACGGCCGCGGCATCGAGGTTGACGGCGAGAAGGACGGCTTCTGGTTCGGCCCGACGCTGATCGACCAGGTCCCGACCACCTCGCGCGTCTACACCGAAGAAATCTTCGGCCCGATCCTCGCGGTTGTTCGCGTGAAGACCTACGAAGAGGGCGTCGAGCTCATCAACTCGGGTGCCTTCGGTAACGGCACCGCGATCTTCACGAACGACGGTGGTGCGGCACGCCGCTTCCAGCGCGAGATTGAGGTCGGCATGGTCGGCATCAACGTGCCGATCCCGGTACCCATCGCCACCTACTCCTTCGGTGGTTGGAAGGACTCGCTCTTCGGCGACACCAAGGCACACGGCGCCGAAGGCGTGAAGTTCTTCACCCGCCAGAAGGCCATCACCACCCGCTGGCTCGACCCGAGCCACGGCGGCATCAACCTCGGCTTCCCGCAGAACGACTAAGTTCAGTGCCGGACACTGAGTAGACGACGCAGTCGCCATATCGAAGTGGCATGCGTCGATACGCTTCGCTACTCAGCAATCGGATTGCGACAGGGCGGATGCGCACCCCACCCCGGGTGCGCATCCGCCCTTCGCTGTCCGGCTAGTCTGCGAGCTCGAGCGCGAGCCACAGCTCCGCTCGCGCGCCGAAGCTCTCGAGATCCAGGCCCGTGATCTCCTGCACCATCGCGATCCGCGAGCGCAGCGTGTGCCGGTGCATCCCGAGTTCACGCGCCGCTGGATCCCACGCGCAGTTATGCGAATACCAGGCCCGCAAGGCAGCGAGCAGCTCGTCCCCGTCGGGGCGCGCGCGAACCTTGCCGAGCATCCGTTCGGCAAGCACCCGGCCGTCGGATGCATCCAGCCAGGAGAGCATGCCGCGCTCGGCGAGCTTCTCGAAGTCGACGATCTCGCCGTCGCGTTCGGCACGCCGGACCGCGTGCTGAGCGTTCTCGCGACCCTTGCGCATTTCGCGTACCCCGACCGATCCGGAGACTCCAGCCCGCAGCCCCTCTCGCGCCACGAACGCGAGCGGGGCCTTCTCGTTCGAGGGGTAGAGCACAAGCAACTCCTCGCCGATTTTCGCGAAGGCCACATCGGTCGTGGCGGCCATCAGTTCGAGTTCGGTGAGGATGTGGTCCCAGTCGTTCGTACCCCGCACGACCGCAACGCGAATGCGCCCCTGCGGCGACCAGGTGTCCATGTCGCGCAGCGCACGCATCGCCGCTTCGGTCGACCCGGCGAGGAAGAGCTCCATGATGCCGGTGCGCAGGCCGCGGCGGGTGTCGTCGAGCGCGCGGCTCTGTTCGATGGCGATGGATGCGATGCCCACCACCGATTCGACCAGGTCGCTCCCAGCCGGGTCGAGCGGCAGCCGAGTGCCGATCGCGAGGACTCCGCGCAGGCGCGTGCTTTGGCCGATGGTCTGCAGGGTGATTTCGCGTTCGCCCACGCCGCCGAGGCTCGTCGCGGCAGCACGACCACCCCGAAGCTGCGCCGTGACCGCATCCTCGAGCTCCTCGCGCACCTCTTTGGGGACGGCGTGTTTGGTGCGCACCGGCACGAGCTTGCCGAGCGCATCGTAAAGCGCGACCCAGCACCCGAGCTGAGACTCGAGTTCGCGCAGCGTTGCCGAGAGCCCGTCGGGCCGAAGCGCCGCGCGACCCACCGCGCGCTGCGCTTGGATCGACCACTGCATGCTGGCGTTGCGCTCCTCCGCGATCGCATCCGCGAGCTTCCGAATCACCCGAATAAAGGGAGTGGATGAGGGCACCAGAATGAGCGGCAGGCCGGCGTCCGCACAGGCTCGCACGATCGGCTGCGGCACCGACTGATGGACTACGTTCACCGCGAATCCGAGGCCAACGATGCCCGTTGATTTCAAGCGATTTACGTAGGCACGAACGTCCTCAGCGAAGGTGGTCGGCGCATCCTTCGGGTGGGGGAACTGCCCGCCGTCGGTGAGCAGCAACTGCCCCGGCTCGAGCCAGGGGCTCGGGTTCATGAGATCAGAGGAGTGCGCCCAGCTGATTTCGGCGTCGAGTTGCTCGTCGGTGGAGGGGTCGCCGGGGAGGAGCCTGAGCCCGAGACTAGATTCGGAGAGTAAGTTGCGAAGCGTCATCACCACGCGACCAGATTAGCCGAAGTGGCAAAAATGCCTCCCTGATCCGACAATTCCGCGGTTGGAGATCGAACCGGATTCGAGGACGCTGGAGCGAGTAACGAGACAAGCCAAAGGAGTCGCCATGTCTGCCACTGCATCCACTCACGCGAGCAACGCCGAGGTTATCGCCCACGATGTCGACCATGTCTTCCACTCTTGGTCGGCGCAGGCGAAGCTCTCCCCGATCGCGATTCGTAGGGGTAATGGATGCACGGTGGAAGATTTCGAGGGCCGGGAGTACCTCGATCTTTCGAGCATGCTCGTGAACGTCAATATCGGCCACCAGCATCCTCGCGTCATCGAGGCAATTCAGCGCCAGGCCGCGGAGCTTGCGACCGTGGCTCCCGCGAACGCGAACCCGGCTCGGGCGCGCGCGGCCGAGCTCATCCTCAGCCACGCCCCCGAGGGCTTCAACAAGGTATTTTTCACGAACGGCGGGGCGGATGCGAATGAGAACGCGATCCGTCTCGCGCGCCTCCACACTGGTCGCGACAAGGTGCTCTCGCAGTACCGCTCGTACCACGGCAACACAGGCGCGGCGATCGTCGCGACCGGCGACTGGCGGCGCGTGCCGAACGAATACGCCACCGGACACGTCCACTTTTTCGGACCCTATGCCTACCGTTCTGAGTTTTGGTCGTCGGACGAGCAACAAGAGGGTGAGCGGGCGCTGCAGCACCTTGAGCGGGTGATCCAGTCGGAAGGCCCCGAGTCGATTGCCGCGATTCTGC
Organism: Gulosibacter chungangensis; assembly: GCF_008831155.1. Taxonomy (GTDB): domain Bacteria; phylum Actinomycetota; class Actinomycetes; order Actinomycetales; family Microbacteriaceae; genus Gulosibacter; species Gulosibacter chungangensis. Next base: position 163,582 of record NZ_WBKB01000006.1, read on the forward strand.
TCGAAACGATTCCGGGCACGGCGGGCATCATAGTGCCGCCGGCGGCCTACCTGCCGGGGGTGCGTGCGCTCGCTGACAAGTACGGCATCATGCTGATTCTGGATGAGGTGATGGCCGGGTTCGGTCGCGCGGGCGAATGGTTCGCCTTCGACGCGTTTGACGTTAAGCCCGACCTCATCACGTTCGCGAAGGGTGTGAATTCGGGGTACGTGCCGCTCGGTGGCGTGGTCATTTCCGAGGAGATCGCGGCGCAGTTTGATGAGCGAGTCTTCCCCGGCGGGCTGACTTACTCTGGGCATCCGCTCGCCTGCGCATCAGCCGTCGCGTCGATGGAGGCGATGGCCGACGAGGGCATCATCGAGAACGCGCACCGGGTCGGTGCGGAGGTAATCGGCCCCGGCCTCCGCGAACTGGCCGAACGATTCGAGGTGATCGGCGAAGTGCGCGGCCTCGGGGTGTTCTGGGCGGTCGAGTTTGTGGCGGATGCGCAAACGCGTGAGCCGATCTCGGAGGAGTTCATGGGCCAGTTGAAGAACGCCATGCTCGAGCGCGGCGCCCTCCCCTTCACCTCCGCAAACCGCCTGCACTTCGTGCCGCCCTGCGTCATCACCGACGAGGAAGCCCGCCGCGGCCTGCGCACCCTCGCCGATGCCCTCGCCGCGGTTGCCGCTGGCTGAGTGCCCGCCGAAGGCGGTGTATCGAAGCCAGCAAGAGCGTCATATCTGATATTTACCAGTGCTAACCTGTCAAATATGACCGATTCACCTCGACTCCGTCGACCAACACCAATCGCGATCAAGCGTGGTTTGGCCGACTTTGGCGAGCATTTTTCGGAGTGGCGTCGCCTCCAGAACCTCTCCATTGCGAACGTCGCTGAGCGATCCAACGTCTCCGAGTCCACCATCGCCCGCCTCGAACGTGGTGAAGGTGCATCGCTCGAAAACATCCTTCGCATCGCCCGAACCCTCGGCATCCTCGAACACTTAATCACCGCATCCGATCCCTGGAGCCACGACCGAGGCAAGCTCCTCGCTTCATCTCAACTTCCCAAGCGCGGCGGGCGGAAGTAATCATGGCTCCGAGACGAGTCGAAGTTTGGCTACCGCTCAATGGTCAGGATGTGCTCGCCGGGCACCTATTCGCAGAAACCATTAGGGGGCGGACCACCGCGTCGTTCCGGTTCTCGCCCGAATATTTGACCCAACCAGGCGCTTACAGTTTCGACCCAGCATTTCAGCTCAATGAATCGACTCAAGTTCACCCACAGGGGGGACTTTCCGGCACCTTCAGTGACTCACAACCGGATCGCTGGGGACAAAGGCTGATTCAACGCAATAGATCAGCTCAAGAGAAGTCCGCACCCACCGAGGTCGACTACTTGCTCGGCGTTGATGATCGATTGCGTATGGGGGCAATCCGTTTCCGCGAACCGGGTGGAGATTTCCTGGCCCCCAGTGCGGGCTCAGAAGTCCCACCACTCATCAACCTTTCCGAACTGGCTCTCCTTGCTGCGATGGCAGAGTCCAGCGATACAGCGTTTGAGCGTCTCGCTGAACTCACGCGGGTCGGCAGCAGCCTCGGCGGCGCCCGCCCAAAAGCCAATGTGATCGATGGTGACGGCAATATTGCCATTGCGAAATTCACCTCGGTGAAAGATGACGACAGCACCATCGCATGGGAATTTGTTTCGCTAAATATGGCCGAGAAATGCGGCATCAAGGTACCAAAGTCTCAGCTTTTGCGGGTTTCCGGCCAGCCCGTGCTGCTGATGGAACGGTTCGACCGCATAGGTGACCAACGCATCCCTTATATGTCAGTCATGACGTTGTTACAGCTCACTGACGGTTCGGATGCACACTCCTGTTATGTGGAAATTGCCGAGGAACTCCCGTCACGCCAAGATCGGCACGAGTTATTCCGTCGAGCCGCTCTTGGTCTACTCATTGGGAACACAGACGATCATCTTCGCAACCACGGGTTACTTAGACACGAAGGAACCTGGCGGCTGAGCCCGGCCTTCGACATCAATCCTGGAACGCAAAAGTCAGATCACGCCACGCCCATCATGTTTGGTGAGGACGATACTGTCGCGACTCTGCTCAACTATGCCGACTACTTCGAACTCACCGACAGTGAAGCACGCCGGTCACTCCGGTCTGTTGCCGACGCTGTACTCTCGTGGCGAGCCGAAGCCCGTCTTGCCGGCATCAGCGAGAGCGAGTGCAATCGCTTCAAAGAAATATTTGAGAGTCCACTACTCACGGATGCTGAACGAATGACCCGCGCTTCCGGATAGCGAATGCGATAAGCGTAACCCGACATTGAAATTGGCCAACAACCTGTTGGCCAATTTCGGCCTTCTAAACATCCCCGCGATAGACTGGCTCCGTTGCGGCACTGCCGTCGCAACGAACCGTGTCGCCGACGCCAGGCCGGTCTGCGACATCAGCTGCACAACAACCTTTCTGATAGGTGCCAGGCCGACCGGGAAGCAGCACATTCACATGGGCACCCCTATTAATCGCGCTCGAATTGACGAACTCATCGCCGTCGAAGCCGGAAAACTCAACGCCAAGACGCAAGAATCTAAGCGGTTCTTCGAGAACGCATCCCGCCCGCTCTCTGGCGGCGTCGCATCCTCCTACCAAGTCCACGAACCGTGGCCGATCTATGTCGAGCGGGGTGAAGGTCCGCGCATTTGGGACGTCGACGGTAACGAGTACTACGACTTCCACAACGGCTTCGGCTCGATGGTGCAGGGCCACGCGCACCCCGCGATCGGGAAGGCGGTCGCCGACCGTTACCCCCTCGGCACGCACTTCGCGGCGCCGACTGAGGATGCGATCGTCGTCGCCGATGAGCTCGCCCGCCGCTTCCGCCTGCCGAAGTGGCGCTATACGAACTCGGGTTCCGAGTCGACGATGGATGCGATCCGCATCGCTCGCGCCTATACCGGTCGCGACACGGTCATGAAGATTTTTGGCTCGTACCACGGCCACCACGACACGGTGATGGTCGATATCGGTGCGGTTGAGGCCGCCGAGCGCGGCCCGCGCGACAACTACGCATCCATCTCATACGGCGGCGGCATCCCTGACGCTGTCGTGCAGATGACGGTCGCAGTGCCGTTCAATGACGCCGACGCGATGGAGGCGCGCATCGAGGCACTCGACGCCGAGGGACGCAAGCCCGCGTGCGTCATCATGGAGGCTGCAATGATGAACCTTGGCGTCGTCCTCCCCGAGCCTGGCTACCTCGAATGCGTCCGCGAGATCACGCAGAAGCACGGCATCGTGCTCATCTTCGACGAGGTGAAGACCGGCATCTGCATCGCTGCCGGTGGCGCGACCGAGAAGTACGATGTCACCCCCGACATGGTCACCCTCGCGAAGGCACTCGGCGGCGGGCTCCCGGCCGGCGCGATCGGTATGTCGGATGCGCTTTCGCAGGTTGTCGAGGACGGCACGGTCTACCAGGTGGGCACCTACAACGGGAACCCGTTGACGCTCGCCGCAACGCGAGCATCCCTCTTCGAGGTGATGACCGACGAAGCCTATGCTCATCTCGCGCATCTCAATGACCGCATCCTCGCTGGCTGCGATGACGTGATCAAGCGGTATGACCTGACCGCCTACACGGTCGGGATTGGGTCGAAGGGCTGCGTCGTGTTCTCAGACACGAAGATCGTTGACTACGAAACCTATTGGGCGAACCAGGCGAACGCCGGGCCGCTCGCCGACCTCGCGTGGCTGTTCAACATGAACCGCGGCATCTTCATGACCCCGGGCCGCGAAGAAGAGTGGACGCTTTCGGTCACTCACGACGATGCGGCGATCGACGCGTTCGTGTCCGCGTTTGACGAGCTCGCGGCGGCACTGCGGGCGTAGTTCTAGCGCGATTGGCCGGCTCCAGGCATAATGGAGCCGGCCAATCCGTTGTTCTTCACTTACAAGCTCTATGGACCTGAGCCTGGCACGGGTTCCGAAACGAGTGACGGCGAGACTTCGATATAAGTGACAACCCTCGCGTTAGGCACTGTTACCGGCCGCTGACGATATTTGCCAGGCGTGCTGACCAGTGGGTTTCCGGCTTGTCGAGCGCGTATTCACGGCTGTCGGAGTAGCCATAGACCTTGTAGAGCGCATTCGTACCGAGCCACCGCACGGGCTCAACTTCCCAGTTGCGGGCAGTGCGGCCGGTCCACGGCAGTCGGGTGAGTTCGGTGTCTTCACCGAGGATGAGGTCACGCATAGTGCGGGCCGCGAGGTTCGTGCCGGAAAGCCCGTGGCCGACGTAGCCGCCCGCCGAGAGAATCCCGGTCTGCGCGTCGTAGCTCACCGACGCGCACCAGTCGCGCGGAACGCCCAAGACGCCGGTCCAGGCCTGCTCGAGTCGAACATCCCTCAGGGCTGGGAAGAGTTCGCCGAGGCGCTTCTTCAGCTGCCCGATGGCCGAATCAGCCATCTCGCCGTGCCGGTTGAAGCTCGAACGGAAGTTATAGGGAACGCCGCGGCCGCCCCTACGTCTGGCGAGGTGCAGGCGCTCGACGACCTGAGCATCCAGGACCGCCTCGACGCCCTCGACATCGACCCCGATGCCCGCCACGCGCTCGAGTGCATTTGGGTCGGGCACGCGAACGCGCCGCTCAACGAGGCTGCACTCTCGTATGCCCTGCGCTGGACGGCCGCCTCGGGCGGCCACTGGCAGGTTTCGCACGAGGCCTCGGCGACGTACCGCGCCGAAGGCGGGATGAACAGCCTCTCGAGTGCGCTCGCTGCGGATGTGCGCGGCGAGATTCGGCTCGGCACACCGGTCGCGTCGGTGACGCAACAGGACGGTTTCGCGATCATCGAGACCGTCGCGGGCCATCGCATCCGTGCCCGCCGGGTCATCAGCACGCTGCCGATCAACGCGGCCGAGGGCATCACATTCTCACCTACACTGCCGGATGCATGGCAGCAGCTTTCCCGCGAAAAGGTCGCGTCGAGAGCGTCAAAGTGTGGCTGCGCGCCAAAGGCCGCCTGCCGCGGTTCGTCGCGTACTCGACGCAGGATGCGCCCCTGTCAGTGCTCAAGGTCGAGTTCTATGGGACCGATACTGCGGGCGAAGAGTTCACCGTCGCCGTTGGATTCGGTGCGGACGCCTCACGGCTCGACGCAACCGACGTCGCCTCAGTACAGGATGCGGTGGGTCGCTTCGGCCTCGACCTGCAGGTCACCGACGTGGCCGCGCACGACTGGAATAACGACTCCTATTCGATGAATACGTGGGCAGTATTCCGGCCGGGGCAACTCACGCGTGAACTCACCTCGCTGCAACAGTCGCACGGATTGTTGCACTTCGCGTCGGGCGATATCGCGAACCTCTGGGCTGGGCACGTCGACGGCGATCGAGAGCGGGCTGGCAGCCGCCCGGGCTGTCGCGGGCGAACTGCGCGCATCCGACAGCCCCAGACGTGTCGAAACCGGCCACGCTGAGCGGCTCGTCGAGCCTAATCTCGCACCCAAACTCGCGTAACGCGCGGTCACTCGCCCTCGGTCAGCACCGTCACTCGATTAGATTGATTCCGCGCAGCGTCCGCGCCGGGCGAGCGCAGGCTAAACCAGAGGAATCACCGTGGAATCATCCAAGTACGTCGTCATCGGAGCCGGTCTGATGGGTTCGTCGACCGCGTGGCACCTCGCGAGCGGCGGCCAGGAGGTCACGCTCCTCGAGCGCGATGTTCCCGCGGGCGCGTTCGGATCCTCCCACGGCTCCTCACGCATCTTCCGCTACGCCTACCCGAATGAAACCTATGCCCGCCTCGTCAAGGAGGCCGCCCCGCTCTGGTCGCAGCTCGAGCGCGAAAGCGAACGGACGCTCTTTCAGCAGGTCGGCGCGCTCGATTTCGGTGCCGAACGCAACCCGACGCACCTCTCCGAGGTGCTCGACCGGGTGGGCATCGAGCACCGGCTCGTCGAAGTTGAAGAGGCTCGCGAGCGCTGGCCGCAATACGCTTTCGACACGGACGTAATGTGGCAGCCCACAGCCGGCGTCGTCGACGCCGAGGGTGCGGTGGATGCGATGGTCACCCTGGCAGCGAAGGCCGGCGCGCAGGTCCACACGCACTGGGAGGTTGCCGAGGTCGTTGAGGCACCCACGACCGGCTACATCGTTCGTTCAACCGAGGGCCGCGAGATTCACGCGGCTGAAGTGATCGTCGCCGCGGGCGGGTGGTTGCCGAATATTCTGCGCCGACTGTCGCTCCCCAAGGGCTTCTTGGATGCGCTCCCCACCTTCGAAGTTCGGCAAGAGCAGGTCTTCCACTTCCCGTACGAGGAGGTGCTCGACGACGCTGACTGGCCGACGCTCATCCACATGTTCCGTGAGGGCGACGCGTTACGCGGAGATGAGACAAAGCGCGCGATCTACGCACTGCCCGGTGGTCGCAACGCCGAGAACCGCGGGCTCAAGGTGGCGCTCCACAACGGCGGCAAAGTGTTGCCCTCGGCCGCGCAGCAGGACGGCAAGGTCGATCCGCGAAACCGCGACTGGGTGACTCGTTACGTCGAACGTTACGTGCCCGGCGTCGTCCCCGAACCCTACGCCGAAGCGACGTGTCTGTTCACGAACACCCCGACCGAGGACTTCATCATCGAGCGGGTCGACGGCATCACGGTCGTGTCGACGTGCTCGGGTCACGGTGCGAAGTTCGGGCCGTTGATCGGTCTGCTCGCTTCGGGCGTTGCGACCGGCAACGGATCAGTGCCGCAGGAGTTCCGGGTGCCTCGGTAGGCAATGGGATACGAACTACTCGCCGATCGTGCGCTCGAGATAGTGGTTGTCGAAGACGCGGTCGGGGTCGACGCGGTCGCGGAGCTCTACAAACTCGTCAAACTTCGGGTACAGCTCACGCAACTGCGGCGCCCGCAGCGTATGCATCATGCCCCAGTGCGGGCGACCGCCAGCAGATTGCAGCACCTCTTCCACCACACCGAAATACTCGGCGTAACGCTCGCGCACATAGCGGTGCACGGCAATGTACGCCGTCTCGCGACCGTACCCAGGTGACAGCGGCACGTCATCGGCTGCGCCGCACCGCACCTCGATCGGGAACGACACCGTCAACCCGTGCGCTTCGATCTGACGACGAATCTCGTGGACGACATCCGGGCCATCTTCGAGCGGCACCGCGTATTCGAGCTCGTTGTAACGCATCCGCTTCGCGTTGCCGAACATCGCGACCGAGTCCTCAACGTACTGCCGAGAACCGGTCAATGAGGAAGTGAACTGCGAAAGCTTCTGCACCATACCCGGCGCCACGGTACCGACCGAAGCCGCCAAGCCCTGCGCCCAATACTGCACGAGTTCTTCGTCAAAGAACTTCGCGGCGTTCTTGCCTCCGAGACCTTCAGGTTCTTCGCCCTCTGCGAGGCGGCGGTGTGATTTCACCAGTGCCTGCTCAGAGTGCGGGAACCAGAAGAACGAAAAATAGTCCGCGGCTCGCGCGCGCTCGACGTAGGAGTCGAGCACTGCATCCAGTGGCTCGGCCGACTCGTTGGCCTCCACCCGGAAGGTTGGGACGCATTGGATCGCGACCTCGACGATGATGCCGAGCGCCCCGAGCCCGAGACGGGCGAACTCGAAAATCTCCGGATGCGTGCGCGCATCGCAATAAATAATCTCGCCATTCGCGAGCACAAGGCGCAGGCCCTTGACCATCGAGGAGAGCCCGGAAGTGCCTAGGCCCGTACCGTGCGTGCCGGTCGAGATCGCCCCGGCAATCGTCGGCGAAGAAACATCGCCCTGGTTCTCAAGGGTCAGGCCGTGTTCGGCGAGGAGGTCGTGAACCTCGTGCATCCGGGTGCCGGCGCGGAAGGTGGCGACCCGCGTCTGGCTGTTCACCGAGACAAGACCGCGGTAATCATCGAAGTGCAGCCGCAAGCCTTCGGTGCCCGCGATGTCGTTAAAGGAATGCCCCGAACCGACCGTCTTCACTTTGAGGCCAGAACCACCGGCACCGATCACGAGCGCCCGCACCGCGGTTTCGCTCGTCGGCCCTGCCGCCAACTGCGAGGTCTCGGTGACCCCACCGGACCAATTGCGCCAGGTGTTCCCGCGACGCTTCGGCAGCGAGGTCGCGGGACGCGTCGACAGCTTCTTGGCGGGCTTATTACCCTCGGGAGTCGAACCCTGCTGGTCACCTTGAGAATCGGTCATGGGAGGGGTTACTTTGCGGAACTCTGGGAAGCGGCGGCTTCAGCGATGCGTTGGTGGTGGTGAATGACTTCGGCGATCACGAAGTTCAAGAACTTCTCGGCAAATTCCGGGTCGAGGTGCGCGTCATCCGCGAGTTCGCGGAGGCGTGCGACCTGGAGCTTTTCGCGTTCCGGGTCGGAAGGCGGCAACTGGTGTTCAGCCTTGAGCTTGCCGACCTCCTGCGTGCAACGGAATCGCTCCGCGAGGATGTGAATCATCGCCGCGTCGAGGTTGTCGATTGACCTGCGAATTTCGCCCAGTTTTTGTAGGGCTTCCTGCTGGTCTTTCACCGTCGCTGCATCCTCGTGAGTCATAGCTTCGACTCTATCGAATATGTTCTATGCCTCGGGCGCTTCTGCGAGCACCTTTTTGCCTGATGACATCCCGAGTCGACTCGCGCCGGCCTCGATCATGGCCATCGCATCCTCGTAGGTGCGCACCCCACCCGACGCTTTCACGCCAATGTCGGGGCCAACCGTTTTGCGCATGAGCGCCACGGCCTCGACGGTCGCGCCACCCGCAGCGTGGAATCCAGTCGAAGTTTTGACGAAGTCCGCACCCGCAGCAACGGATGCTTCGCATGCCTGGATGATTTCGGCATCCGTCAGTGCGGCCGACTCGATGATCACTTTGAGAATCGTCGGCGAAGGAATCGCGCGGCGGACCGTCGCAATATCCTTCTCGACCAGCTCCGGATGCCCGGCCTTGAGCATCCCGATGTCGATCACCATGTCGATTTCGTGCGCACCTTCGGCAACCGCGCGGGAGGCCTCCACTGCTTTGAGATTCGAGTGGTGCTTGCCTGAGGGGAAGCCAACTACGGTCGCAACCTGCGGCTCGCCCTCGGCGGGCTCGTAAGGCTCCGAGTCAGGGTCGAGACCAACCCACGCGGCGCCGATCGGCAACATGTTTGGGGAGACGCACACCGCGTATGCGCCGATCTCGCGGGCCTCGCGGTAGAGCTCTGCGACGTCCTCGTTCGTCGCGTTCGTCGCGAGCAGAGTGTGGTCGATGTACTGCGCCAATTCGGCGCGGGTGAGCTTGAGGCTCATTGCGGCTCCTTGAAAAATTGGATGCGTAAGAAAAGGCCACGCAAGGACGGCACGAGTCAATCACGCGGCCCTGGTGGGTGGCTTGAAGCGCGCCGGTCGATGCGTGCCCCCTCGATACGGGCTACGCCCTACTCGGGGAGCGGCAGAGGGCTACGCCCTACTCGGGGAACGAAAGGCGTTATTTACCCTGCCAGACCACGTCGAACGGGGTCTCGGCGGTGATCGCGCGCTGGATGCCCGCGGTTACGAACTCCTTCGCGTTCTCGACGGCGGTGTGGAGGTCCTGGCCGTGCGCGAGACCCGCGGAGATCGCCGAAGCGAGCGAGTCGCCGGCACCCGAAACGCGGTTCTCGCCGATCTTGGGGCGCGAGAACTCAACGAGCTCCGACCCATCCCACAGCACATCCACCGCGTGCTGACCCGGGGTGTCGACTCCGCCCTTCACGAGCACCGCCTTCGCGCCGTGCTCGGCGATGCGCTTCGCAGCCTCTCCGAGGTCAGCAATCGACTCGAGCGATTCGATACCCGAGAGAATCTCCGCCTCGATTTTGTTCGGGGTCAGCACATCCGCGAGCGGCAGCACCTCTGCGCGCAGCGAGTTGTCGATGTCGAGCGCGGCACCAGGTTCCTGTCCCTTGCAGATCAGTACGGGATCGAGCACGATGTTTGGCAGCTTTGCCTCGGTGAGGATGTCGCGGACCGCTTCGATCGTCGGGACGGCTCCGAGCATCCCGATCTTGACGGATGCGGGCTGCCAGTCGGCGAGGATCGCCTCGGCCTGGTGGCGAATCACCTGGGCATCGACGGGGACGAAGCGGTGGTTCCAGTCATCCTTCGGGTCGAAGGCAACAATGCAGCTGAGGGCGGCGGCACCGTAGACGCCGAGTTCCTGCAGGGTGCGCAGGTCGGCCTGGACGCCCGCGCCGCCGGTGGATTCCGAACCGGCAATGACAAAAGTGACTGGTGGTTTGCTCATAGGGAAACTCTAGCGGCTGGGTGCCTCATACGTCGCTGCGCTCCTACTCACCGGACGGAGAGTGGCGGGAGCGCGCAGCGGTTCGATACGGCGCTGCGCTCCTACTCACCGAGCGGGTGCGCGGTTAGTCGCCGAGGAGGTTGTGGCGCTCGATGATGTGGTCGCGGGCGGGGCCGGTACCAATCGCCGAGATGCGCGCGCCCGAGAGCTCTTCAATCGCGAGCACGTAGTCCTGCGCGTTCTTTGGCAGATCCTCGAAGTTCTGGATGCCCGAAATGTCTTCTTCCCAACCCGGGAACTCTTCGTAGATCGGCTTCGCGTGGTGGAAGTCGGTCTGCGACATCGGCATTTCGTCGAAGCGCTGGCCCTCGACGTCGTAGGCGACACACACGGGGATCGTTTCGAAGGTCGAAAGCACGTCGAGCTTGGTCATCACGATGTCGGTAAAGCCGTTGATCCGTGAGGCATAGCGCGCAATCACCGAGTCGAACCAGCCGGTACGACGCGGGCGGCCCGTAGTGGTGCCAAATTCGCCACCGCGCTGGCGCAGCTTCTCGCCAACCTCGTCGTCGAGCTCGGTCGGGAACGGACCCGAACCGACGCGCGTGATGTACGCCTTCTGGATGCCCACGAGGCGGTCGATCTGTCGGGTCGAGATTCCCGAACCGGTCGCCACACCACCGGCGGTTGCCGAGGAAGAGGTCACGTACGGGTATGTGCCGTGGTCGATGTCGAGCATGGTAGCCTGACCCGCCTCGAACACAACGTTCTTGCCGGCTTCCAGTGCCTGGTGCAGCTCGAGCGCGGTGTCACCCACCATGTCGCGCACGCGGTCAGCGAACGGCAGCAGGCTGTCGGCGATCTCGTCCACCGTGAACGCACGGCGGTTGTAGGCCTTTACCAGCAGCTCGTTCTTCTGTACGAGCGCGCCCTCGATCTTCTGACGCAAGATGCCCTCGTCAAAGAGGTCCTGCATCCGAATACCGACTCGCGACATCTTGTCGGAGTAGGTCGGGCCGATGCCGCGACCCGTGGTGCCGATCCGGCGCTTGCCGAGGAAGCGTTCGGTGACCTGGTCAAGGGCACGGTTGTACTCGGGGATGATGTGGGCGTTGCCCGAAATGCGCAGCTTCGACACGTCGATGCCGCGCGCTTCGAGGTGCTCGAGTTCTTCGAAAAGCACGTTGAGGTCAACGACCACACCGTTGCCAATAACCGGAGTCACACCAGGAGAGAGGATGCCCGAGGGCAGCAGGTGCAGGGCGTACTTCTCGTCGCCAATGACGACCGTGTGCCCGGCGTTGTTCCCGCCGTTGAACTTGACTACATAGTCAATTCGGTTGCCGAGTAGGTCAGTTGCCTTACCTTTTCCTTCGTCGCCCCACTGGGTGCCGATGATTGCAACGCCTGGCATGAACTCATCTCCTTGAGTAATGCATTCTTCGTAGTGCGCCCCGAAACGGATGCGCCCTGAAATGCGCCTATGTAGACGCAGCCGCAGTCAACTCTACTGCTGTGCGCCGTCCAGTTTTTCGATAGCGACCTCAGCATTGGGGTCCGCATCGAGCAATAGCGCGGTCAGACGCGCCACTTCATCGCCCTCACCAATCTGCTCCGCCGCGCGACGAAGCTGCCAAAACGAACGCAGCACGCCCTGGTTCGGCTCGTGTTCCCAAGGAATCGGCCCCTGGCCCTTCCAGCCAGCCTTTCGCAGCGCATCCAGGCCGCGGTGATAACCGACCCGCGCGTAGGCATAGGCCTCGAGGATGCGCCCGTCGAGAAATTCGCGTTGTGCCGCTTCCGCCCAGGCGAGGGATGACTTCGGATGCTTTTCGACGATGGCCGCGAGCGCGTGCTTTTCGCGGGGAAGGTGGCTGAGGTCATCGAGGACTTCGGGCTCTTCCTCGAGCCGGGTCTCGGGGATACCAAGCAGGTTATTTGAGGTCATAGTTTCATTATTGCCGCGAACACGTTAGATTTCCTTTCAGTACACGTGCTCCGGGGTCGGTGAAAATCCGAACCGGTGGTAATAGTCCACGACCCGCCTGCTTCGGTAGGTGGTTGATTCGGTGTAATTCCGAAACCGACGGTCATAGTCCGGATGGGAGGCGCGCGTGAGCTGCAGCAGATCCACACCGGCAATTGGGCCGGTGGATTCGCCACAGCACTAATTGCATTCGTGCCTTCCCTTGTTGAACCAGTTCCCCGGAGCTGGAAGAAGAAAGACAATGGCACGAAATTCCGCAACCGGGTGGGCGCGCATCCTGGCACCGGTGCTGCTCGCGCTCGCAACCGTCCTCGTGTGGGAAACCGCGGTGCGCACGGGTGCGGTGAGCGCAATGTTTCTGCCCGCACCGAGCGATCTCGCCGGCCGATTCTGGCTCGAACTCACGCAGGGACCGCTGTGGGAACACACCGGCCAGACCCTCATCGCCGCCCTGATGGGCACCGTGATCGCCACCATCGTCGCGGTGCCGCTCGGCTATCTCATCGCCCGCATCGTCTGGGTGGACATGGCCGTGACTCCCTACGTCACCGCATCCCAAGCCATCCCGGCCGTGGCAGTCGCACCACTACTGGCGCTGTGGATCGGCTACGGGCTCACCCCGATCGCGATCCTCTGCGCGGTCGTCGCGTTCTTCCCCATGCTCATCACCACCGTGATCGGCGTGCGGGCGCTCCCGCAGGATGTGCTCGAGGCGGCAAAACTCGACGGCGCGAGTGCCTGGCAGTCGCTGCTGTGGGTCGAAGCGCCACTCGCAATGCCGAGCGTGCTCGCAGGCATTCGCGCGGGCGTCGCCCTCTCGGTCACCGGCGCGGTCGTGGGTGAATTCACGATGGGCGGCCAGGGGCTCGGGATGCTGTTGACGCTCTTCCGCGACGCGAACGACACCGAGGGGATGTTTGCGACGCTCTTCATGCTTGCGTTCCTCGCGGTCGGCATGTTCACCGCGCTGCGCATCCTCGAGGCCCTTGCCAATCGCCGCCAGCGGCGAGTCTCTCGCGACTTGCGACAGGTCACCCTCGAGGAGGAGACCGAACCTGTCACCGGACCCATCCCCACCCTTGTGCCGTAGCGGGCCTCGATACGCTCCGCTACTCGGCCATCGAAATGCAAACACCCCGGTCATTGAGTAGACGCCACAGGCGTCCTATCGAAATGACCACCACCACGCCAACACCCCGGTCATTGAGTAGACGCCACAGGCGTCGTATCGAAATGACCACCACCTTCACCAGGAGAAACCCAAATGCCCCGCACCCTGAAAGTCCTCGCGACTGCCGCCGTCGCTGTACTCGCCCTCGCGGGCTGCCAGGGCGGCTCGCCCACCGCATCCGACACCACCGAAGCCGTCAGCGGCGAGGCCCTCACCATCGGCCTGACCTACACCCCGAACATCCAGTTCGCGCCCTTCTACGTCGCCGAAGAGCTCGGCTACTTCGACGAAGCCGGCGTCAATGTGGAACTGCGCCACCATGGCGAAAGCGAAGAGCTCTTCGGCGCGCTGAAGACCGGCGACGAGCAGCTCGTGTACGCCGGCGGTGACGAGATCGTGCAGGGCATTTCGGGCGACGTGCCAGTGCAGTCGGTCGCGACGCTCTACAACACCTATCCCGCCGTGCTCATCGTGCCCGCCGATTCCGAAATCGAATCAGCTGCAGACCTCGCCGGCCACTCGATCGGTACCCCCGGGCCCTACGGCCAAACCTACTTCGCACTGCTCGCAATGCTCGATGGCGCCGGACTCACCGAAGCCGACGTGGACATCCAGCACATCGGTTTCACCCAGCAAGCTGCCCTGTCCTCGGGCAAGGTGGATGCGGTTATGGGCTTCGCAAATAACGATGCGATTCAGTTCGTAGCCCAGGGCATGGATGTGCGGACCATCGAGGCCGTCGACCCCGAGAACCCGACGCTCGTCGGCCCCGCTCTCGGCGCCGACACCACCACCATCGCCGAGCGCGGCGAAGACGTCACCGCGGTGCTCACCGCCGTCAAGCAGGCCGTCGAATACATCGAAGCCAACCCCGAAGAAACCATCGAAATCGCGGCCAACTACATCCCGACCCTCACCACCGATGTGCAAAAGGACGCCGCCCGCGCCACCCTCGACGCGACCATCCCGCTGATGACCGCCGACGGCGACCTGCCACTGCTGACCAACAACCCCGACACCTGGGCCGCAATGGTCACCTTCATGTACGACTCGGGCATCATCACCACCCCGGTGGCCGCCGAAGACGCATACACGAACGACCTCCTGCCCTAACGCGCGGACTCCTCTAGGGTGGAGACCATGATGCCTGAGTCGGAGCTCACCGCCCATCTGCGAGCCTGGGCGGCCGAAGCATCCTCGTTTCGTCTGAGCGACTACGACGAGTGGGCCAGGGAGCACGACGCTCCCAGCCCATCCACCCTCATCCTGCGATTCGGCAGCTGGAGCGAAGGGATGCGCGCGGCCGGGCTCGAGGACAAAATCACCAGCGTGCGGCAACAGCGCCGGGTGATTTCGGATGCCGAGCTGTGGTCGATCGTCGTGGCGTATTTACGTGCGGAACGCGAACGGCATTCCTTTGCTGATCTTGGGGTGTGGACGAAGCAGCAAGACCTGCCGAGCGCGGCGACCATCCGCGCGCGACTCGGTCGGTGGTCCGATGTGCGGGCCACCGCCGAGAAGGTCATCGACTACTCGAATCACCGCTCGGAGCCGTGGGACTTCGCGGATGAGGTGCTCTCGATCGTGCCGGGCGAAGGTCCGCGCCGCGAGATCACCGATGACGTTTGCTATGCGGCACTGCATCGGGCGGCCACGGTGCTGGAGGGGCCAATCACCGTCGCGCAGTACGACAAGGTGCGCACACCGGACGAACCAACCTCGGGAGTGCTGATGAAGCGCTACGGCAGCTGGTACGAATCCCTCACCTGGGCCGACCTGCGTGACCGCACGACGGCCCCGCGCGCCTGAGGAGCCGTCGGGGTCGCTCACGGCCGCCCGCTGAGTAGGCAAAGCCGTATCGAAGCGCCCCTGCGAGGCATGCGCGGTCGCTCGCTGAGTAGGCGAAGCCGTATCGAAGCGCCTCCCAGGCACTACCCTCAAGGGTGGACTGTGCGAGATGCACGCTGAGAGGAAGCGGATGAGCGAAACACACGAGCTGTCGACATACGGCGTTGGCCCCTGGGAGGGCGAGTGGCCCGAAGACCCGCGCTATGACCGCGAGCTTCTCGAGCACGGCGACACCCGCAACGTGATTGACCGGTTCCGCTACTGGACGATGGAGGCAATCATTGCCGACCTCGATGAGACCCGGCATCCATTCCATGTCGCGATCGAAAACTGGCAGCACGACATGAACATCGGCTCGATCGTGCGCTCGGCGAACGCCTTCGGCGCGAACACGGTGCACATCGTAGGCCGCAAGCGCTGGAACAAGCGCGGCGCGATGGTGACCGACCGCTACCAGCACGTGCTGCATCACGAGACCGTCGAGGCTTTCGTCGATTGGTGCCGCGCGGCGGAACTCCCGATCATGGCGATCGACAATGTGCCCGGCTGCGTGCCGATCGAGACGACCTCGCTCCCCCGCCGTTGCGTTTTCCTTTTCGGTCAGGAAGGCCCGGGGCTAACCAAGGCTGCCGTTGCCGCCGCCGAGCAGGTGATCGAGATCACCCAGTTCGGCTCGACTCGATCGATCAACGCATCCGCCGCGGCCGCCGTCACCATGCACGATTGGGTGCTGCAGCACGTCTACAACCGCGGCCCCGCCGCCTAACGCAACACTCGTCGACGAGTTTGCCGACTCCCCCTCCGCAAATTCGTCGATAGATGCTGCCAACGGCGGATAGAGCGACAATAAGTGACGAGTCGGCGATTCCCATCGCAGCAGACTCGTCAATGAATGCTCTGACTCGCTGCTAAAACTGCAACTAATGACCGATCTCTGACTCGGCAAACGCAACGTCATCCTCGGCAAAGCGGCGCTGCATGGTGGCGATGGCTTCGGGGTTCTGGTCGATCAGCAGGAACCGGCGTTCCAGCTGCAGCGCGGCGGCGCCGGTGGTACCGCTACCGCCAAAGAAGTCGAGCACCCAGTCACCGGGTCGACTGCTCGCGGCAATAATCCGCCGCAGAATTCCCACCGGCTTTTGGGTCGGATACCCGGTCTTCTCGCGCCCGTTCGGGGAAACGATCGTGTGCCACCAGACATCCGTCGGCAGCTTCCCGCGAGCTACTTTTTCGGGCGTCACCAGCCCCGGCGCCATGTACGGTTCGCGGTCCACTTCTTCGCTGTCGAAGTGGTACTGCCGCGGATCCTTCACGTACACGAGAATCGTGTCGTGTTTCGAGGGCCACCGCGATTTAGTGCGCGCCCCGTAGTCATAGGCCCAAATGATCTCGTTGAGGAAGCACTCACGCCCGAACAGCGCATCCAGCAGCACTTTCGCGTAGTGCACTTCCCGGTAGTCGAGGTGCAGGTAGAGCGTGCCGGTGTCGGCCAGCAGCCGCCAAGCTTCCTCGAGTCGCGGCTCGAGGAACTCCCAATAGTCCTCGAAGGCGTCATCGTAGGAGGTCACGAGCCCCCGCACGGTCTCGTAGGTCTGCCCCTTATAGCCAATCCGCGTGCCCGTCGACGACCGCACCGATTTGGTGTTCTGGCGAAGCTGCTTCCGGCCGGTATTGAACGGTGGGTCGATATAGATCAGCTGGAAGGATGCGTCGGGCAGGGATCGCAGGATCGGCAAATTATCGCCGTGCACCACCGTGTTCGGGCTTTCCGGAGCCCACGAAAACCCCTTCGTCATGCCCACATCCTAGGGTTTCAGCGAATCAAATTGTGCTGATGAGCTCGCAAAACAGTAATAGTCGCGGACCCCAGCGTCCCACTCCGTTTCGTTCGCGGGCCAGCGCACCTGAATCTCGAGATCCGGGATGCTCGCAGCAGCTTCGAGGTCGATCGCCTCGGGAGCTTGGCACGCGAGCATGGCCCGCTCCCGGAGCGCCTCCTCACCCGGCCAGCTGCCGGATGCATCCAACACCGAGTCGACCGGCACGATTGCCGTGAGCTGCGCGGTATGCGGGTCGGTGCAGGCGACGCGGTCGAAGCTTGCGGCCCAGGGAGATTCTAGGGTCGTAAAGCAGTCGCCGGTTTCGAGTGTGGCGAGCGGAGTTACCGTTGGTCCGGTGGTCGCTTCAACGAGTGAACTCGGTGCGGAGGGTCGTCCGAACGGTGCCCAGAGCCAGCCGCCCACTGCAGCGGCAACCACGACAACGGCCGCCACCACGAGCCACGGCCACCAGCTCTTCGCACGGTCGCCGCCCGAACCTGAACCCCGCACCACGTGGCTTTAGACGGCTTCGAGACCGAGGTCGTCGAGACCGATGGCGTAGCGGTAGGGGTAGCCCGCGTCTTCAATGCGCTGACCGGCACCGGTGGCGCGGTCGACGATTGTGCAAACCGCGACAACTTCCGCACCCACCTTCTCGAGCGCCTCAATCGCGGCGAGCGGCGACCCGCCGGTGGTCGAGGTGTCTTCAAGCACGACCACGCGCTTGCCGGCGACATCCGGTCCTTCAACCTGCTTGCCGCGGCCGTGATCCTTTGGTTCCTTCCGCACAACAAACGCGTCGATGGCGCGGCCCTTCGCCACCGCGTGGTGCATCACCGAGTTCGCGAGCGGATCGGCACCCATGGTGAGGCCGCCAACTGCGGCGACATCGCCGAACTCGTCAACGAGGTCGAGCAGCACTTCACCGATCAGGGGTGCGGCGCGGTGGTCGAGCGACAGCTTGCGAAGGTCGATGTAGTACGAGGCCTTCTTGCCGCTAGTGAGCGTGAAGTCGCCGTGGAAGACGGCCTCGTCGCTGATGAGCTGAATAAGTTGAGTACGTGGGTCGGTCACCCAACCAAGCGTAGTTGCTTGCGGCGCCGCACGGGTGAGGAGTCGTGCACCGCAGTCGCGATACGGTAGAACCCATGCGCATCGCCACCTGGAACGTGAACTCCATCCGGACCCGCAAGGGCCGCGTCATCGACTTCCTGCAGAACCACGACATCGACGTGCTCGCGATGCAGGAGATCAAATGCAAGACGGAGCAGTTCCCGTTCGAGGAGTTTGAAGAGGCCGGCTACGAGGTCATCGCCCACGGCCTCAACCAGTGGAACGGTGTCGCGTTCGCCTCGCGCCTGCCGATCGAGGATGCGGTGGAGGGCTTCGAGAATATGCCCGGTTTCGGTAAGCCTGCCGAGGACGGCACGCTCCCTCTCGAGGCCCGCGCGCTCGGCGCCACCATCGAAGGTGTCCGCCTGTGGTCGCTATACGTACCCAACGGTCGCGAGCTTGCGCATCCGCACTACACCTACAAACTCGAGTGGCTGAAGGCGCTGCGCGAGGACACCGCCGCCCGCCGCGAATCGCACCCCGAAGAGCCGATCGCGCTGATGGGTGACTTCAATATTGCCCCGCTTGACATTGACATTTGGGATCCCGAATTCTTCGTCGGTAAGACCCACACCTCCCAGCCCGAGCGGGATGCATTCAACGCCTTCCTCGAAGACGGGATGCTGGATGTCACGCGCGAGTTGGGCATCGAGGGCTACACCTACTGGGATTATCAGCAGCTGCGTTTCCCGCGCAATGAGGGGATGCGCATCGACTTCGTGCTGGGGAATCCAGAATTTTTCGAGCTGGTTTCGGCCGCCGAGATCGCGCGCGATGAGCGCAAGGGGGACGGGCCGAGTGACCACGTCCCGGTCATCGTCGAGCTCGACACCGAAACCTCGCTCGACGACGATATGCCGATGATTTTTTAGCGCTCGGCACCCGCCCGGCTAGCAGTCAATCGCGAGCGCGACATCGGCCAATTCGTAGGCGAGGTCGAGCCGCGAGTCCTGCGAATAGTCGGTTGGGGAGACGGTCCAGAGGATCGTCACCTGGCGGATCCCGTCCGGCGAAGACATAGTCAAACCGCGGTAGCCGAGCCCCGAACCGAGGTGGCCGTACACGTGATTGGGCGCACCGATCTGCACGAGCTCACCGAAGTCTGAGTCGTGCACGCTGCCCGAGCCCTCCTCCGGCACCTCAAAGTCATAGCTCGGCAGCGACTCGGCGGGTTCAGCAGGCCCGGTCGCCGCGGGAGTCGCATCCGTCGCGCCCGGCGCCGCGGTCTCCACGGCCTGATTCGCTGAGGATTCCAAATACACCGGATCACCGGCCGGGCAGGTGTCGGTGCGTGATTGCACGCCCAGCCCGTACCCCTGCGGCAGCAGGTTCAACATCTGCCCGAGCAGTTCCGGGGCAATGAGCTCACCCGTCAACAGTGCGCGCATGAAGGTATTCACGTCCGACACCGTCGAAACTACGCCGCCGGCACCCGACCAGAGCGAAGCATCCTGTTCGGTGACATCGATCGACAGCGCACCCTCGGTGACATAGCCGTGCGCGGCGTTTTCAGGCATCGAAGTTCCCGCCGGCAGGGTGGTTGAGGTGAGCCCGAGCGGCTCGGTAATCCGCTGCTGCAGCTGTTCGGCGAGGGTCGACGAAGTCAGCTCCTCAATCAGCATCGTGAGGACGATGTAGTTCGTATTCGAATACTCCCAGCCGGTGCCTGGGTCGAAACTCCAGCCCTGCGTCAGCGCGCGCTGCACCAGTTCTTCGTGGCTGATCGGCGAGACGATCTGAGTGGTGAAGGCGCTCGGGTCCTCAAGTGCGAGCGTCGGCACATAGTCGGGCAGGCCGGATGAATGATTCAGCAGCTGCCGCACCGTCACTTCCCGAACTTCCACGATTCCCGGCAGATAGTCCTCGATCGGGTCGCCGAGTTGCACGAGCCCCTCTTCGACGAGCTGCAGCAGGATGGTCGCGACCATGGGTTTGGTCAGGCTCGCGATCCGCGTCGGGTCGGTAATTTTTGCGGGCAGTTCCGTCTTTTTCGAACGCACACCCTGCACACCGCTCCAAACGTGCTCACCGTCGCGAATCTCCACGAGCACCGCTGGGGCGCCCGCATCCACCATCTGCGTCATTAGCGCCTCGATATCCGCGACCTCGAAATCGGCGGCTTCGGTGGGGCGCAGCGGTATCGCCGTGGGCCCGGGGTGGGGGCCGGATGCGCATCCCGCCAGCGTCGTCAGCGCGACTACCGAGAGGGTCGCGCCAATTCGCTTGATGACGGACATGAATGACGTTCCTAACTGAATTCCCATGACCCCGGAATAATTTCACGAATAGATAAGTTGCATGTGGATGGACCGCGACCGTCTGTGTTTCGACGGCGAGATGCTGGTCCACTACTGACTTGAAAGGATCCCACCCTTGACGATTACTGCGCCTCGCAATGCCACTGCTGCGCCGATTCACGAAGTGCTTGAGAACCGCTGGAGCCCCCGCGGCTTCGACGCCTCGCACGAGGTGAGTGAGGCGGAGGTCCGCTCGATCATTGAGGCAGCACGTTGGGCACCTTCCGCGTTCAACAAGCAGCCCTGGGGCTTCATTGTGGGCCGTCGTGGTACCGAGAATTTTGCGAAGATTTTTGACTCGCTGATGGGTTTCAACCAGAAATGGAACGCTAATGTTTCGGCGCTGATCGTGACGCTCGCGCGCGTTGAGATCGACGGCGAGCCTTTCGCCACCGCCCACTATGACCTTGGCCAGGCTGCCGCACACCTGTCGATTCAGGCGGAGTCGATGGGTTTGAACGCTCACCAGATGACCGGTTTTGAGGCCGAAAAGATCGCCGAGCAGTTCGTGATCCCCGAGGGCTACCAGCCCTACACCGTGATCGCGATCGGCCAGCACTCGACCGATGAGTCAATTGACGAGTCGATCCGCGAACGCGACGCGAGCCCGCGCTCTCGCAATGAGGTCGACGAGATTCTGCTGAGCTTCGAGTAGTGACGTAGAAAACGCTCGGTCGTCTCAGGCAGTATCGCTGTTTGACGCGACCGGGCGTTTTGTTGTCGCTGGCCCGGCGCCAGAAATCCCCGGAGCTACGGAACCCGCAGCTCCCGCGGGTCGAGGATGCGCGGGTTCTGACCCGCCATCGCGGTCTTGACGGCTTCGACCTCATCGAGGTGCACGATCCCTCCGCCATCCGGCAGGATGAGCTGTCGTTCGTGCCCCTTGCCCGCAACAATCACCACGTCACCGGCGCGAGCCCGAGCAACGCCCGCCGCAATCGCATCCCACCGATTCTCGATGAGTTCCCACTCGGCACCGGCGGCATCGAGCGCGCCGCCGACATCCGCCACCACCTCAGCGAGACTGCTGACTTTCAGGTCGTCTTCCGTGAGGATGATGTAGTCGGCGCCCGCGGCGGCCACCGTGCCCATTTCTTTTCGCAGTCGCGGGATGCGGTCGCCGAGCACGCCAAACACGAGGGTGATGGGGCGGTCGGTGAGTGCGCGCACTGCGGTTAGGCAGGAATCGAGCGCATCCGTGGTGTGCGCGTAGTC
Organism: Gulosibacter chungangensis; assembly: GCF_008831155.1. Taxonomy (GTDB): domain Bacteria; phylum Actinomycetota; class Actinomycetes; order Actinomycetales; family Microbacteriaceae; genus Gulosibacter; species Gulosibacter chungangensis. The sequence continues at coordinate 185,299 of NZ_WBKB01000006.1, forward strand.
GATGAAGACGTCCAAACCGTCATCGTTGATCACTCGTTCGAGTCGGCCCAGAACCGGTTCGGCGGCGGAGAGCCCCTCGGCAATCACCTCGAGCGGATAGCCCTGAGCGAGTGCGGCTCCGGCGGCAACCAGCGCATTTCGCACGTGATAAGTGCCCAACGCCCGCAGCTGAACCGGCACCCGGCCGCTGGCAGTTACGAGGTCAAAGGTCGTTCCGGTCAGCCCCGTCTGCGTGTGCTCGGGACGCACATCCGCTTCCTGGTCGGTGCGCCCAACCCGAATGACGGCGTTCCCCGCCGCCGCAATTTCATCGGCCGCACGCTCGCCCCAGGGGCTACCGATGTCGACCACCGCGTGGCCCGTGGTTGCCTGCCCGAAGAGTCGCTTCTTCGCGCAGTAGTACTCCTCCATCGTGCCGTGCAGTTCGAGGTGGTCTTCGGTGAGGTTCGTGAACATGGCGACGTCAAATACCATCCCGCTGACGCGCTGCAGTTCGAGCGAATGGGAGGAGACTTCCATGATGATGTCTTCCGTACCGCCTTCCACCGCGGTGCGAATCAGATCGTGCAGGATGGGCGCCTCGGGTGTGGTGTTCGGCGTTTCAATGATCTTGCCGTCAACATCAAACCCGATCGTGCCCATCACCCCCACCCGTCGCTTGGCATGCCGCAGGATGGCGGATAAGAAGTAGGCGGTGGAAGTTTTCCCGTTGGTGCCAGTAACGCCATAGAGGCGCACGAGTTCGTCCGGCCGCCCGTTGAGCTCACGCGCGATCTGCGCCATTGTTGAGCGCACATCCGCAGTCAGCAGGTAGCTCACCCCGGGCAAAAGCTCCTCGGGCAACTGCGCGCAGACAACAACGTTTGAGCCGCGATCGACCGCATCCGGAATGAACTTGGTTCCATCCATCCGGAAACCTGGCACCGCGATGAAGATGGTTCCGGGGGCCGCGAGTCGAGAATCGTGGGTCACCGCGGTGACGACGCGGTCCGCATCAAACTGCGCCGTGCTGGGAAGCTGCAGCCTGGAAGCGAGTTCACCAAGCAGCATCGTTGGTCCTCATATGTGCAATAGCCAAGACAGATTATTTCTGGGACGGATGTCCACAACCCAGCGAGGCTAACACGCGTAGGTCACGTTTCGGTCACGCCAAAAGGGGTTCGGATGCACTCCGAACCCCTTTCGCTCACCTGCAGATTCGGTGCCGATTAGCTGCGAACCGTCAGCGCATCCCCATCGGATGCGACCGAGACCTCGACCGTCTCACCGTCGTGCACCTTGCCCGCGAGCAGGGCACGCGCGAGACGGTCGTCGATTTCTTTCTGCATCAGGCGACGCAGCGGGCGCGCGCCGTAGATCGGGTCGTAGCCGCGCTCTGCGAGCCAGGCCCGCGCATCCTCATCCACCTCAATCTGGATGCGCCGCTCAGCAAGCCGACGTTCGAGCGTCGCGACATTGAGGCCGACAATCTTCGCGAGCTGGTCTTGCGACAGCGCATCGAAGATGACGATCTCGTCGAGACGGTTGATGAACTCGGGCTTGAACGCCTTGCGCACCGCACCCATGACCTCATTGCGACGCTGCTCGTTCGTGAGCAGCGGGTCGATGAGGAACTGCGAACCGAGGTTCGAGGTGAGGATCAGGAGCGTATTGCGGAAGTCCACGGTGCGACCCTGGCCGTCGGTGAGGCGGCCGTCATCGAGCACCTGCAGGAGGATGTCGAAGACCTCAGGGTGGGCCTTTTCGACCTCGTCGAAGAGGATGACCGAGTAGGGTCGGCGGCGCACCGCTTCGGTGAGTTGACCGCCCTGCTCGTAACCGACGTAGCCCGGAGGGGCACCGACGAGTCGCGAGACGCTGTGCTTTTCACCGTACTCCGACATGTCGATGCGCACGATCGCCTGCTCATCGTCGAAGAGCAACTCCGCGAGCGCTTTCGCGAGCTCGGTCTTACCGACACCGGTCGGCCCGAGGAACAGGAAGGAACCGGTGGGCCGATTCGGGTCCGCGACGCCCGCACGCGAGCGACGGATCGCATCCGACACCGCACCGACTGCCTCATCCTGGCCAACTACACGCTGGTGCAATTCGCCCTCGAGTTCAAGGAGTTTCTCGCGTTCGGACTGCAGGAGCTTGCCCACCGGAATGCCCGTCCATGCGGCGACGACACTGGCGATGTCGTCCTCCGTGACGTGGTCGTTCACGAGTCGGTCTTCGTTCTGCTCCTGCGCCTCGGCTTCGCTCAATTGCTTCTGCAGCTGCGGAATTTCGCCGTAGAGCACCCGCGACGCGAGTTCGAGGTTGCCATCGCGCTGGGCACGATCGGCACGGATGCGCGCCTCGTCGAGTTTGGTCTTCAGGTCACCGACCTTATTCAGGCCGCTGCGTTCGGCATCCCAACGCTGCTGTAGCGCATCCAGCTCGACCTGCAGGTCTGCCATTTCCTGCTGGAGCTGCTGGAGCCGCTCCTTGGCGGCCGCGTCATGCTCCTTCTTCAGCGCGAGCTCTTCAAGCTTCATGCGGTCGATTTGCCGCTTGAGGCTGTCGAGCTCGGTGGGCGAAGAGTCGATCTCCATCCGCAGTCGCGAGGCGGCTTCGTCAACCAGGTCGATGGCCTTATCGGGGAGCTTTCGGGCCGCGATATAGCGATTCGAGAGGGATGCAGCGGCCACCAGGGCGGTGTCGCTAATCGCAACCTTATGGTGGGCTTCATATCGCTCCTTCAGCCCACGCAGAATCGCAATGGTGTCCTCGACACTCGGCTCATCGACGAAGACCTGCTGGAAACGGCGCTCGAGGGCAGAGTCCTTTTCAATGAACTCGCGGTACTCGTCGAGGGTGGTCGCGCCGATCAGCCGCAGCTCACCCCGCGCAAGCATGGGCTTGAGCATATTGGATGCGGACACGCTCGATTCGCCGCCACCGGCACCCATCAGGGTGTGGAGTTCGTCGATGAAGGTGATGACTTTGCCTTCGGATTCGCGGATCTCTTCGAGGACCGCTTTCATGCGCTCTTCAAAATCGCCGCGGTACTTCGCGCCGGCGAGGATCGCGGAGATGTCGAGTGAGATGAGTTCCTTCTCTTTCAGGGATTCGGGAACGTCACCCGCGACGATGCGCTGCGCGAGCCCTTCGGCGACCGCGGTTTTACCGACGCCGGGCTCACCGATCAGCACCGGGTTGTTCTTGGTTCGACGCGTGAGCACCTGGCTCACCCGTCGAATTTCGGCATCGCGGCCAATCACCGGGTCAAGTTTGCCGGTGCGGGCGATGTCCGTGAGGTTGACGCCGAAGCGTTCGAGGGCAGATTGCGACTCTTCGTCGGCTGGCTGTGCCCCTTGCATATTTGCCATGTGTTCTCCTTTCGTCTCTCTCAAGACGGCGCCTTATCGGCGTTCATTGTTCGTAGCTGGAATCTTTCGACTCAATAACGTTGAGCCGTGTTGACTCAAGTTTAGAACGAGGCCCTGGTTAATGCACGGTTCGCGAGGTGCTGTCAGCGAACGTGAAGGTTCACGAAATTGACCGGCGCCGTGTCGGCCTAGACTCGCCTCTGTCCGTGAAAATCAAGACGTTCACTATTTGTTCACCTATAATTCACCTAAAGGCATTGACGCCTGCCGCTCCGCAACCCTGCGGAGCATCCTATTTATCGCAAAGGAGGCGACTTCCATGGCTGAAATTTTTGGAACGCTATCCCGAATTTCTGACAACTACTCGGTCACCCTGGCTGCCGACTCGGACTTCGACCGCAAGACCATCTGGCGCGCGATCACCAAAGAAGACGCGCTTACCGCGTGGCTCGGCCAGCCCTCGGGCAAGATCATGACGGGTGAACCGTTCACCATTACCTACCCCAATGACGCGGACTACAGCATCGTCGCTCGCGTGCAAGAGCGACGCGTACCGAGCACGCTCGTGCTGCACTGGCAGTTCAACGACCTGCCGGAGAACCTCGTCCGCATCAGCTTGAGCAAGCGTCCCACTGGTGGCACCGAGGTGCGACTGGAGGTCATCGGCCTGCGTCGTGAAGATGCCGCAATCGCGGCCGCGACCTGGCACGCACAGATGGAATTCTTGCGCCGCTACCTCTACGGCGATGAGATCCTCGGCCACGCTCTACGGTTCCGCCGTGATGAGTTGGCCCCGGAATACGAATCCCAGCTGCTCGCTATTGGCGCACCGAAGAAATCGCGCCGCGAACTCCTCGCTGAGATCGCATTCGAACAGAGCCACACTCCCCCGCAGGAAAACGAGATCCGCCGAGTGCTCCACACCCACGGGCATCTCGCATAGCGGCCCCCGACTTCCTCCAACCGCATCGAGTGACGAGTCTGCGGCTTCCCGTCCGCAAACTCGTCACTCGATGCACTTTCCGGCGCTCTGCGCAGCACCCATCGACGAGTTAGCGACCCCTCTCCCACCAACTCGTCACTACTTGCATTCACCACGGCTCGAAACTGCAACGAGCGACGAATTGTGAAGGTGGCCGCGAGCGCGAGGGCAAACACAGACGCCAAGGCCCGCACGCTAGCGGGCGTCGCCACCGCGGACGATGTGCGACTGCTGCGTGCCCCAGTAATAGGTGATCTCGACGTGGTGCTCGAGCGCACGCCGCGCGGCTTCCGCGTCCCCCGACACAATCGCCTGCACGAGCGCGCGATGGCTCATATCGTCGTGTGAAAGGTCCATTCCGGGGTACGAGGTCACGCGGATGAACCGGGTCAACTGGTCCTGAATCTCCCGTTCCGCAGTCGTGAGACGACGGCTGCCCGACATCTTTGCGATGTGGATGTGCAGGAGCGAGTCGGCGAGGCGGCGCTCGGTCGTGCTGTCGATGACGCGCAGGAATTCTTCTTCGAGTCGTCGCAGTTCTTCGCGCTCGGCGGGAGTCCCGCGAAGTGCCGCGAGAAAGGATGCTGCTCCCGAAACTCCACAGCGCCAGTCGGTGAGATCGCGGAGCTCTTCGACGGAGACTTCAAGCCCGAGCGCTTCCTGCTCCATGCGATCGGCGATGCCCATCGCGACGCTCGTGCCCCCCGTGCGACCACGCGTCGTGACGATGTACTCCTCATCGCGAAGTCGGCCGAGCGCTTGCCGCAGCGTCATCGGCGCGACCCGGAAATGAGCGGCGAGCTGCGACTCCGCGGGGAAGCGATCCCCCTCGCGAAGCACGCCGGTCGCCATCGCCTCGATCAGCACACCGTAGATGTCGTCCGCGCCAATCTTCCCCGCTGACCGCGGGAGACGAAACGCGTTGAGATCCATGCTGCTCGACCCTCACTCCTCGGCGCAGCCTTTAGACCGGCCACGGTATCCGCATCAGCATGCCCGAGGGGCGACGGGTACGCAAATTGTTGCCCAGCTAACTACTCGCGCCCCTCCGCCGACTTCCCAAACGCCCGGCGTGATACTCCCCAAACCACACGCCGCAGCACACAAGCGACCATAGGCTGGCGTGACACCTGCGCCACAGCAACAACCCGCTCACACGCCCAACTCGCTCATCAACACGTCGGCCAGCACGAGCGCCCCGGCCTCAGCATCCGCATCCTCAACGTGCTCCTCCTGCGCGTGCGAGACCCCGGTCGGGTTCCGCACAAACAGCATCGCGGTCGGGATGTGCGCCGCAAGAATCCCGGCGTCGTGCCCGGCTCCCGTATCGAGCACCGGCGCATCAGGCAGCGCGACCTCAAGACGTCGGCGAAGATCCGAATCAAAGGACACCGTCGGACTCAGCGATTCTTCGCGAACCGTCACCGTGCATCCCTGTTCAAAAGCAAGCAACTCGGCCCGCGTCGAAATCTCGGCAACGACCTGCGCCGTCACGTCATCGTCGGGATGCCGCACGTCAAGCCACACGTCGACGCGCGAAGCGATCACGTTGGTGCCGCCGGGCACTGGCTGCAGGCGACCAACGGTGGCCCGAGCGCCGTCAAAACGAGACGCAATCCCCGGAATCTGCCCGATCAGCGCCCCGGCAGCGACCAACGGATCGCGGCGATCGCGCATCAGCGTCGTACCGGCGTGATTGCCCTGCCCCGTGAAGCTCAGACGCCAGCGTCCGTGGCCAAGAATCGACGAGCCGATCGCGACGGGCTGCCCGAGATCGATCAGCCCGCGACCCTGTTCGACGTGCAACTCGATGAACGCGCCGAGCTGGCCCAACCGCTCGCGATCCGCGCCCATGTGCGCCGGGTCAAGCCCCGCCTTCGCCGACAGTTCGGCGAAGGTCGTGCCATCGTCGTCCTTGAGCGCGAGGGCACGTTCCACAGGCATCGCGCCGGTCAGGATGCGCGACCCAAGACACGCGATCCCGAACCGCGAGCCCTCTTCCTCGGGGAATACCGCGATGGCGATTGCCCGTTCGGGCCGCCGGCCCTGCGCTCGCAGCGCATCCACCGCGGCCAACGCCGAAGCGACGCCGAGGGGCCCGTCGAAGGCCCCACCGCCCGGCACCGAATCGAGGTGACTGCCGGTGACGATCGCACCGGTTCGGTCGCCGGAAGGCGCATCCCACCAGGCCCAAATGATGCCGTTGCGATCGGTCTCGACGTCCAGACCGCGAGCGCTCGCCTCAGCGATGAACCAACTGCGCAGGTCGAGTTCGGCGGTCGAATAGACGGGGCGCGAGTAGCCGCCGCGGGCCGGATCGCGACCGGTCTCCGCGATCGCCGACATGAGTGACGTGACGCTCTTGCGTGAAGTAACTGTCATTGCCCTAGACCTTCGCCCCATCGAATTCGGCGCTCGCCGCCTGCGCGCTGAACTGCGCAACGCGGAATTCGTCGGGAACCGTGCCCGCACCCGTCGCGAGATCCGCCGCGAGCTCACCGAGCAGCGGCGCGAACTTGCCGCCGTGCCCCGAGCATGCGGAGACCACGATGACGCCGTCAGCCTCGTCGATCACGAAGTCTTCGTTCGGAGTATTTGTGAAGAGGCACGTGGTCTCGGCGTAGGGCTCGGGTATCGCGCCGGGCAGGAAGTCTTCGACGTAGCGGATGATCCGCTCGCGCATTTCGGGTCGAATCTGGCCATCCTGGTCGAGCGCCGAGGGCAGCTTCGGCCCGCCGTTGTACTGCGCGAGCTTCTGGCCGCGGAAGCCGGCATCCCGACCACCGGGCAGTCCGTAGGTTTCGAACTCGAGGCGCTTGTGGATGAACGAGGGCCACGATGGGTAGGAACCGTCTACAACATCCACCTCGCGCCACGGCACGTGGAAAGCCTGCTCTTGCCGAACCTCGAGCGTCGGGAAGGACGCGAGGAAAGCGGAGGGCAACGCGAGGTCCGCGAGGAGGTGGGGCAACCATCCACCCGCCGCGACGATTACCTTGGAGCCTGTGACGATCGTGCCATCCGTCGAGCGCACGTCAAAGCCGCCGCCGCGACGCTCGATGCTCGCGACCTCCCAGTTCGTGCGAACGACCGCGTTGCCCGTCGCCTCGGCAAGCTCGAGCATCGTCTCGACCGTGGTGATCGCGTCGAGAACGCCCGCGCCGGGGTGATAGAGCACGCCGGTATCGAAGGCGATCTGCGGGAAGCGCGCGCGAGCCTCGTCCCGGCTCAACAGTTCGTGTTCGATTCCCGCACCCTCGAGCACTCGGGCGATGCGCGACGGCCCCCGGACTTCGCCGAAGTCGACCGCGCCGGTCGGCGTAATGAGCTGGCGTCCGGAAGCCGCTTCAAGAGCATCCCACCCCCGCTTCGCCCGGACCACGAGGCTCGTGTAGAGCGGCGACGGGTAGGCGTAGCGGAAGATCCGCGCCGAACCGTGGGAGCTCCCCTCTTCATTGGCCGGGGTCGTGCGCTCGAGGACGGTGACGGTGTGGCCCTGCTCGGCGAGCTGCCAAGCGGTCGCCGCACCCGCAAGCCCCGCGCCGATGACGACAAACTCTGACTTCGACATACAATTGCTCCTTCAGAATTGGGGTCGTTAGGCGAGAACCGGCTGGTCCCACAGGTTGAGCACCGTGCCGATGTTCTTCTCCTCGGCAGTTCGGTAGAGCTCGGTCGCCCACGCGACGTCTTCGACGGGCATGCCGCCGACCGAATAGAGGATGATCTCGTCGTCATTGCGTCGCGGCGTCAGCGCGCCCGTCGCGATATCGGCGATCTCTTCGATCTTGGCGGCCGGGATCTTCCCTTCCTCGACGAGGCCGAACCAGTGCGAGCCCGGAATACCGAGGATCTGGTACGCGGTCGGACCGTATTCCTCGAGCCACGCTTCGTACAGGCCGTGAGCGTCGATGACGAGGCGCACGTTGTCCTGCGCCACGAACTCGTCGTCGAATCGCGCGGCGGCGGGCAGGAGCAGCAGCGCCCCGGGCTTGATCGCGGCCTTGTCGAAGTACGGGAAGGCCTCGCTACCGGCCGCGTCGGTCGAGGTGGTCGCCATCACGATGTCGGCGTCGGCGATCGCTTCTTCGATCGTGTCGGATGCAGTGATGGTCACCAGCTGCGGGAACTCACGCTTCGCCCAATCCGCGAACGCCTGCGTGCTGCCGACGCTGCGACCCTTGATCGTGAGCGTGTCGATGCTCGGACGCAGCGCGAGCGTCGTCGACAACACCGACCGCGCAATCACGCCGGGGCCGACCACCGCGACCGTTTTCGCATCCGCCTTCGCGAGGTGCTTGACGCCGACCCCCGGCACGGCGCCGGTGCGGTAGGCGCTGAGCAGGTTCGCGCTCATAATCGCGAGCGGCGCGCCAGAGTCGCGGTCGTTCAGCACGAACACGTGAATCGAGCGGGGCTGCCCCGCCTGCCGGTTCTCAGTGTTGGAGCCGTACCACTTCACGCCAGCCGTGCCGAAGCGACCGCCGAGGTACGCTGGCATCGCCATGAATCGGCGGTCGGGACCGTCCTTCGGCATGCCGTCAAATTCCGGCGCTTCGGGGAAGGTGATCATCGCGCCGTGCGAGTTGCCGGTCTCGCCGGCCATGCGATAGTCGCCCTGGCGCAGCAGCACGAGTGCCTCTTCCATGACGTCGGTGCAGCGCACGAGATCGCCGACGCCCGCCTCGATCATTTGCGGTTCGTTCAGGTAGCGGAAGTTGATGGTGGTGTTCATGGGGTTCCTCTTTGGGTGTGTCAGGTATTGGGTGATGCAGGCAACGTCACGGGTGGGATGCGCCCGGCCCTGTTGCGAGGCCGGGCGCAAGGGGGCGGATGCGCGGCTACAGTGCCTCGGGTCCGGTTTCGCCAGTGCGCACGCGCAGTACGTGGCTGACGTCCGTGACCCAGACCTTGCCGTCGCCGATGCTGCCGGTACGCGCGGACTCGGCCAGCACAGCCAGTGCCTGGTCAAGCTGCTCGTCGGCGACGACGAGCTCGATGCGGATCTTGGTGCGGAACTTCACGTTCACGGCTTGGCCGCGGTAGTACTCGGTCCGGCCGGCCTGGGTGCCTCGACCCTGGACTTCGGCGGCGGTGAGACCCGGGAATCCGGCCGCTTCGAGGGCGTTCGCGACGGTTTCCAACTTGGTGGGTTTGATGACTGCGGTGATGAGTTTCATGGTGAGTCCTTAGTTCGATTGCGGATGCTTGCCGGTCCGGATGCGGGTGCGCATGCCGTGTCCGTTTGGGTGCGCGTCGTGCGTTACAGCGTGCGCAGGTCGTACGCGCTTTCCGCGTGGACCGAACGGTCGAGACCGATTTCCTCGTCCTCTTCCGACACTCGAATCGGGCGGATCTTGTTCATGACCCAGGCGATTACGTAGGTCATGCCGAACGAGTAGCCAAGCGTCACAACAATCGCGAGGCCCTCTCGCCAAATGAGGTTGAGGTCGCCGCCGAAGACCACGCCGTTGAACCCGGCCGGTGCTGCAGCGGAAGCAAACAGCACCGCGAAGAGGGCGCCCGCGATACCGGCGATGCCGTGGACCGCGAAGACGTCGAAGGTGTCATCGACCTTGTGGCGGCGCTTCCAGGTGATGCCCCAGGCTGCGGCCGCCGCCGCGACGAAACCGACCGCGAGCGCACCAATCGGGTGCACCGCATCCGCTACCGGAGTGATGCCAACGAGACCCGCGATGACACCCGTGCCCAGACCGAGCATCGTGGCGTGACCGTCGCGGAATCGCTCGATCGTCATGAAGCCGAGCATGCCACCGCCAGCCGCGAGAATCGTGGTGAGCACGACATACTCTGCGAGGAAGTTGGCGCCCGCGGCAGTGCCGCCGTTGAAGCCGATCCAGCCGATCATGAGCAGGCCCACGCCAATGAGCATGATTGGCAGGTTGTGCGGACGCATCGTCGTCGACTTGCGGCGGCCGAGCACCATCGCGAGTGCGAGGCCCGCGGCGCCGGCGTTCATGTGAATCGCGGTTCCTCCTGCGTAGTCGTGCAGTTGGAGGATGTCGCGCATCCAGCCGCCAACGATGCCAGCTTCGGGGTCGCCGAACGCGAAGACCCAGTGGGCGAGCGGTCCGTAAACCACGACGACCCAGATCGCCGAGAAGATGATCCAGGCACCGAACTTTATGCGTCCGGCAGCACCCGAAGCGACGAGCGAGATGCTGATCGCGGCGAAGAGTACGTAGAACGCGGCGTTGAGCGCGCCTTCTTTCATGAATTCGTCGAAGAACGCGTATTCGAAAGGGTTACCGATGATGCCGAGGCCGCCGACCGAGTTACCGAGCACGAGTCCGTGACCGATCAAGACGTACACAACGCTCGTCACGGCGAGGCCACTCATGACCATCATCATCGTGTTGAGCACGTTGCGGCTGTCGTGCATGCCGCCGTAGAGCATCGACAGCCCCGGGAACATCACGAGCACGAGGGCGGTGGCGGCGAGTATCCACGCGATATCGGCTGGATTCATAACTGTCTCCTCACATTTGACAGTGTCTACTAGGGCTAACATCTAGAAACTAGCAGTATTAAACACGCGGTGTAAATGCTCGGATTCAACTTTTCTTGCGCGCGTCTGAGCCCCTTCGCTGCACGCGGCCTTCGCACCCCTCCGCAAACTCGTCACTAGATGCACTTCCAAGCGCCCTAACCAACAAGTAGCGACGAGTCTGCAATCAACGCGCTCACGGAGTCGTCGACGGACGCACTTCGAGGCGCGACAAATAGCAACGAGTGACGGGTCTGCGGATTTCATTCCGCAGACCCGTCACTCGTTGCTGCTACCTCAGCTCAGTGCTGAATACGCCTACTCGGCTTCGGTCAGCGCATCCGCTTCGTCGTCGACCTCGGGCGCATCCTCGATCCCCAGAATACGCTTCACCGCGGCGACCGGAATCGGTAGCCAACTCGGGCGGAACTGCGCTTCGTAAATCGTCTCGTAGATCGCCTTGTCGAGCTCGTAGGCGGCGAGAATGCGCTCGAGATCTTCATCGGTCATCCCGCGTCGAGCCTCTTCCCCTTCCTCAACCAGCTCGTCAACGTAACCCTCGAGGAACGCTGCCCGCGCCGCATCCGCCCAATCACGGGCAACCTCGTACCCGGCCTGCAGCGAAAGCGAACCCGCAACGTAGTCGAAGGAGCGCAGCAACCCGGCAACATCGCGAGCCGGAACGTCGGGCGCATTGCGCGCATCCAGCGGCCGCAGCGGCTCGCCTTCGAAATCGAGCAGCACCCAACCCCGATCCGGCACCGCCAGCACCTGTCCGAGGTGGAAGTCGCCATGGATGCGCTGCAGCGTCGGCCACTTCGCCTCACTCGCGAGCGCGTATACACGTTCCACCTCGCTCGCGTACTCACGCAATTCAGGTACCTCGGCGACCGCAAGCTCATAGCGCCGCCACATTTGCTGGGTAGCGAGGTCAATATCGGACTGTCCCGGCTCCACCGTTGGCATCACGCGCCGCAGGGTGGCGTGCACCTGCGCGGTCGCGTGCCCGAGAGCCCGAGCGAGCGGCGTGAAGTCTTCGCCGCCCTCCGCGGCACGCAGCGCAACCCGCCACGCATCCTCAACACCCACAAAAAATTCCTGCGCGAAGGCGAGGTGACCGGCGGCCTGACCGCCCTGAGCATCCGGCCACACCGCCGAAACCTGACCGAAGGTCGGTGGGACGTGCAGCGAACCGGTAGCCGCAAGCGCCGTCTGCAGCGTCACATCCGGGTTATCGCCCGCGTGCAAGGTGCGGAAGAGCTTGACGATCAGCGGCACCGCTGCATCGCCGTTTTCATCCTGCAGCTCACAGATGATCGAGGTGTTCGACTGCTCCCCCGACAGCACCCGCGAGCGCACGAACTCACCGGCCTTGGCACCCGGCATCGGCTGACCATAGACCCGCACCCGGGGTTGGCCGTCGGCACCGACCGCGCCGGAGGCCTCGGCCTCATCGGCAATCAATCGCACGAGGGCGCGGGCGAACGCATCGTCGTGCGGCCCGTCCACGAGCGCCGCGCGCTCACCGTGCTCCCTAATCGGACCGATAAACCCGAGCGCTTCGACCTGTCCGTCGACGTCACGGATCACCAACGGCACCTGATAGAGCGGGGCGGGCTGGCGCGAATGGTCGCGCACGAGCGCCACGGTGATCAGCCGCAGGCCCGGGTCCTCCGCCGCCGGCTCGAGCTCGTAGCTACCAATCAGTTCGAGTTGCGGTTCGCCCGCACCACCCACATACCACCGCTGCTGGGGCATCCATTCGCTGAGCAGTGTGAGGACATCAGACATCTGGTGGAGCCTTCCTTAGTTGAGGTACCGCAAACCACCACCAAGGCTAGTGGCCTCGACCTGACCGCGCCCCATCCGCGCCCGAATCTCAGAGATTTCCCTTGCGTGCGCACGCGAGTACCATTGGTACATGGCACTCCCACAGGTGTGCGTCACGTATTTGCTTCGCGAAAGTTCTCGGGGCAATGAAGTGTTACTCGGACGCAAGAAGTACGGTCTGGGCGAGGGAAAACTCGTCGGCTTGGGTGGCAAGCTGCACCCGGGCGAGCATCCGCGCATCGCCGCAATTCGCGAGATCGAGGAAGAAGCGAGCGTCTACGTCGACCCGGAGTCGCTGCGGCACACGGGCCTGCTCACCTATATCTTCCCAACCAAACCCGCCTGGTCGCAGGAATCCTGGGTATACCTCTGCCGCGAATGGATCGGCGAGCCGGTCGAAACGGCGGAGTTGATTCCCGAGTGGCATCGCCTCGACGAGCCGCCGCTTCGGCGCATGTGGTCGGATGCGCAGTACTGGCTTCCGCGCGCTCTGCAAGGCACCTTCGTGCGGGCGAGCTATATCTTCGGCCACGATCTGGACACGGCGGTCGCCTCCGACGACCCCGTGAGCGGACTGCCTTCGACCCCGCCGGACGGACTGCTGGGCTAGAAAGGTCAGCGCTTGGTGGACAGGGTGACCGTGAACTTTTCGGTGCGGTTCAGCTGGCGCGTGGGTCCGACGATCCGCTCGAGGTGCTGCCGGTGCTTCAGGTGCGAATTGAAGACGGTCACTAGCTGCCCGCCCGGCCGCAGCATCCGCGCCGCACCGCGAAAAAGCTCGTTCGCGAGGCCCGGGTCAACCTTGCGGCCCGTGTGGAAAGGTGGATTGCAGAGAATCAGGTCTACGCTCGAATCGGCGATGCCCTCGCCCGCGTTCCCGCGCACGATCTGGATCTGCTCGGCGAAACCGTTCGCTTTCGCTGTCGCGGCGGTGGATGCGCAGGCCCACCAGGATGCGTCGGTCGCGATCACCTTCGCCTCGGGGAAGCTGCGGGCCAGGACGCTCGCGAGCAGCCCGGTCCCGCAGCCGAGGTCGACGGCGACCCGCACGTCCGATGCGTTCGGAGAATCGGCCGCGCGCCGCCCCGATTCGCCGCGCATGCCTATGCCGAAGCCGTGTGTCGGATCGGCGAGCGCCTGCAGCAGCACCCGCGTGCCAAGATCGAGGGTGGTTCCGGCGAAAGCGCCGCCGCGCGCGGCGACCGTGAGTGAGAGCTCATCCAGCTGTGCGAACCGCGGGAACTCTCGCTCTGAGGCAGCGGCACCCGACGCGGATGTTCGGCTTGCTGCGGAGTTACTCTCGCTGGCCGCAGCCGCACCGGCCGGGCCACGCCCACCACTCGCATCCACACCAACAATCGGCGCGCTTGCAACCAGCGCCCGCGACTTGCGCATCCCGCGAGTGCCGCGGACCTGCGCAAAATACTTACCGAGGCTCTCGTTCATGGACTGCGTCAAGTGCTTGTCCCGCGCACCCAGGATGAGCTGAGCATCCGCCGCGACCTGGTAGGCGGCGCACTCCGCGAGGTCCTCGAGCTCGGCCAAGGACTTTGGCAGCCGTCCAACAACCAGCGATACACCTTCGAAGAGCCCGCCAACGGGGCTCCCCTGCCGCACTCCCGCAGGCAAGGCCCCGGCCACGCCGAAGTCGCTGAACACACGCACCTCGCGCGCACCGTGATCAAGCAGTGGCTGTGCGAAACTCACGTCAGCGTCGTCGATCACCGCGACGATCTCGGGAAGCGGCCCGTTCGCGAGTGCTTCGGTGAGCACCACATCGATGACCGGGTCATCGTGCAGCGGCGTGTGCCCGGCTGCGGGGCTTGAAGCCTCACTCACGAAACGGTCTCGGGCTGAGCCTTGGGTTCATCGCCGAGGTTGAAAGCCCGACCCGAAATCTCACCGACGGTGAACTCGACGAAGACTTCCTTCACCGTCGGAATGAGCGGTTTGAGGTCCAGTTCTGCGGCTTGGTCGATTTCAGCTGACGACTCGAGGATGCGTCCGGTGCAGTGTGCGATCACGCTCCAGGCGGTGGTCTCGGTCACCTGATCGGCTTGGAACAGAATTTCATCGGCGACGACCACTCCGGCGAGCTTGGTGCCGGGGGCAGTGCGGATCACGATCCGGTGCCCATCGCTCCAGTAGTTCACGGGGAACACTTCGGTGATGTTGCCGATGCGCTCAATGAGGCGGCCAAGGTTGTGTCCGCTCAAGAAGCTGCGGGCCCGAGTACCGTTCAGAATCTCCACTACCGCATTCTCTGTCATGGCTCTATCGTGTCACGTTCAGCTGAGGGAAATCCGCGACTGACCGCACATTCAGAACCACGTGCCAAAATCCTGAAGTATGCGAGCGAGCAGTTCTTTTCAGATTGATGTGTGGGATGCGAACGGGCACACTCCGGATGTCGAAACAGGCGCTCCGATGGCGGGTTTCTTCATCCGCCGGACCTTCGCCGGTCCGGAAATCACCGGCGCCTCCCAGGTGCTGATGGTGAGCGCCTTCAACTCCGAAAACGGTTCCGGCACCTACGTCGCCATTGACGCTTTCGAAGGCGAGATCGATGGCCGCCGTGGCACCCTGAATTTCTGGCACACTTCAACCGCCGATCACGGTCGATTTGTGGCTGAGGATGCGCAACTCAAGATCGTGCCCGGCTCCGGCACCGGCCAGCTCGCTGGCGTGCGGGGTACCGGCCTGATCACGAGCCGAGGTGACGAGGAGATTCTGGAACTCGACCTCGAGTTTGCCGGGGATGCATCCGAGGACGACCTCGACGGCGAAGCCGCGATCGGGAAGCTTGAGGCACCCGCCGAATAGTCCGCCCGCTGCTGAGTCGTCGCGCAGCGACTTATCGAAGGCGGTCCCTGAGCTTGTCGAAGGACGTTCCCTGAGTCGTCGCGCAGCGACTTATCGAAGGGGTGCGCTCCCGCTTCACTTGCTGTTAACACAAGGCAATACGATGGACCAGGCGTACCGATTCGCCCTAGCGTACGGCGCGCAAAGCTACACCGGCCCGGTCAGGGCCAACCCGCAGCGGAAACCCCGCTAGTTATGGAGTACTCGTGAAGATTGCAATTCTCGGTGGCGACGGATTCTGTGGTTGGCCAACCGCACTGCACCTGTCGGCCCAGGGCCACGACATCGTCATCGTCGACAACCTCTCGCGTCGACGCATCGACCAGGAACTCGGAGCCGAATCGCTCACCCCGATCTCGTCGATCGAAGAGCGAATCGCCGCCTGGCAAGAGGTTTCGGGCAACACGATTCGCTTCGCGAACATTGACGTCGCGCAGGAGTACGACGACCTGTTGAAGTTCATCATCGACGAAGAGCTCGAAGCGATCGTGCACTTCGCTGAGCAGCGTGCCGCTCCCTACTCGATGAAGAATTCGAAGAACAAGCGCTACACGATCGACAACAACGTCAACGCGACCGGCAATGTGCTCACGGCGATCGTTGAGTCCGAGCGTGACGTGCACCTCGTGCACCTCGGCACCATGGGTGTCTACGGCTACGGCACCGCGGGGATGAAGATCCCCGAGGGCTACCTCGACATTGAGGTCACCACCGATGAGGATGAAAACGGCAATCCGCTCGCCGAACCCACCCGGGTACAGCAGCAGATCCTCTACCCGACGAACCCCGGCTCGGTGTACCACCTCACCAAGGTGCTCGATCAGAACCTCTTCGCCTACTTCGCGAAGAACGACGCACTGCGCATCACCGACCTCCACCAGGGCATCGTGTGGGGCACCAACACCCGCGAGACTTCGCTCGACGAACGCCTGATCAACCGTTTCGACTACGACGGCGACTACGGCACGGTCCTCAACCGCTTCCTCATGCAGGCAGCCGTGGGCTACCCGCTGACCGTGCACGGCACCGGTGGCCAGACCCGCGCGTTCATCCACATTCAGGACACCGTCCGCTGCATCCAGATCGCGATCGAAAACCCGCCAGCCACGGGCGAGCGGGTGAAGATCTTCAACCAGATGACCGAGACGCACCGAGTGCGTGACCTCGCGAACCTTCTGGCGAAGATTGCGGATGCGCAGGTCGAACTCGTGCCGAACCCTCGTAACGAGGCGCCCGAGAACGAGCTCCACGTGAAGAACGACACCTTCCTCGATCTGGGCCTCAACCCGACCAAGCTCGAAGAAGGACTGCTGCTGGAGGTCACCGAGATCGCCCGCAAGTACGCCGACCGTGCCGACCTGTCGAAGGTGCCCGCGACCTCGCTGTGGACCTCGAAGCAGTCCGCCGGTGTACCGCCTTCGGTTGCTGCCGAAGCAGCTACCGAAACCGCCCCCGCGAACTAGCCCGGAGCATCCACCACTATGCGGATCGCGCTGTTCACCGAGGTCTTCCTGCCGAAGATCGATGGGGTGGTGACGCGCGTTCTGCGCACCCTCGAACAGCTTGAGGCGCTCGGCCACGAGGTGCTCGTGTTCGCCCCGGGTGACCCGCCCACCAACTACGCCGGTGCGCGGGTTATCCGGGTCAACTCGGTGCCGCTGAAGCCCTGGTATCCGGAGCTGAAGATCGGCCTACCGACGCCGAATATCGCCAAGCTCGTGGAAGAGTTCGCGCCCCACGTGGTGCACCTGGTGAATCCGGTCGCGCTGGCTGCCTACGGTGCGCTCTCGGCTGCGCGCCGCGACCTGCCGATGCTCGCGTCTTTCCACACCGACACCCCGCAGTACGCGGATGCGCTGGGCCTGGCGCCGATTCGCCGCGGCGGCACCGCGTACCTGCGTGAGATTCACAACCTCGCGGAGGTCAATCTCTGCACGTCGCCGCAGATGGTCGAACGCGCCGAGGAGATCGGCATCAAGCGGGTGGGCCTGTGGCCCAAAGCCATCGACACCGTGACCTACCGCCCGGATAAGCGCTCGGACGCGATGCGGGAGTTGCTGACGGATGGGCACCCCGACGAGAAGCTGATGATCTACGTGGGACGGATGTCGAAAGAGAAGAACCTGCGGGTGCTGCTGCCGCAGATCCGTACGCTGCAGTCGCGTGGCGTACGGCTCGCGATGGTCGGTTCCGGTCCGGATCGGGATGACCTCGAGCGGGAGTTCGCTGGCACCAATACGGTCTTCACCGGCTATATGTCGGGGGATGCGCTAGCTTCAGCATTCGCTTCGGCCGACGTTTTTGCGTTTCCGTCGACTACCGAGACACTCGGACTCGTGGCTCTCGAGTCGATGGCTTCGCAGGTGCCGGTGGTTGCGGCGCGGGCTGGCGGGATTCCCTTTGCGGTGACCGAAGGGCGCAGCGGGCTGCTGTTTGATCCGGATTCGGACGCGGAGTTCACCGCGGCGCTTGAGAAGCTGCTCTTCGATGACGAGTTGCGCCTGTCGATGGGTGCCGAGGCTCGGGTCGAGGCCGAAGAGAGTTCCTGGCGGGCCGCAACCGAGACGCTGGTGCACCACTACGAAGAGGCCATCGACCGGCACTGGGCACGCGCGCACTCGCTGTCGAGCTATTCGCTCAAGATGCGGCTATTCGGCAAGCCAATGCCGCGTCCGAAGGATCTTCCGCCGCGGCTGACTGATGGTGTGCGCGGCAATCTGGAAAATTAAGCCGCAGGGATCACCCGAGCACCATCGCGAGCGTCATCGCCGCGATGTTCAACACCACCGCGATAGCCGCGGTCCACTTCCATGGACCCAAGACCCCAAGGATGCCGAAGAGTAGCCCCACGATCGACGGGAAGGGGACGTAGTTCGCCGCGAGTTCGAGTTCGCCGAATATCGCGCCGAGGGCAATGACGATCAAGCCGATTGCCCCGAGCACGAGCGAAATCATCGCGATGGTGGTGAATCCGCCGCGGTGAAACCAGCGCACGCGAGGGTCCGTTTCTGGTTGATTGATGTTCGCCATGACCGCCCCCCCTAACTGATGGTGTTGGTCCTGGTTGAGTCTTTAAGGCTAGGGCGCGAAGGTTGGCTTCGGCTCAATGCTTCTGCTATCCGAACAGTTCCCGTTCTATCTCCGCGTAGTGGGATGCGGCATCGGCGACCTGCTGCTGATAGTCGGCGGTGTTGTTGTACGAGCGGATTGCCGAGATCCAGTTCTCGGAGCCTTCGAGGGTGCCCTGCGCATTGCAGAGGTAGAGTGCGGCGGTCATCGCCGCATCGTCGATGTGGTGCGGATCTTCCACGCCGTCGCCATTGCCATCCACGCCCCAGATCTCCCAGGTCTCGGGGATGAACTGCAGCGGGCCGACCGCGCGGTCCCACTCGGTGTCGCCGTCGAGATAACCCTTGTCGGTGTCGGGGATTGCCATGGTGTTATTCGTGCCGTTGAGCGGAATCCCGTAAATCTTCTGCGACATCGAGCCATCCGCGGTGATTGCACCACCAAAGAGGGTGCCGTGGTGGCTCTCCACATAGCCAATCCCCGCAAGGGTGTTCCAGCCAACCCGACAGCCATAGACATTGGATGCGACAAGGTCGGCACCCGCATAGGCCGCGAGGGCTCGTTCGGGGATGCCGGTGGCGGCAGCGACTTCCGCAAGCCAGGTGGCGTCGGGCAGCGTTGCAATCTCAGTGGATTGCATCGGAGGCATCCCTCCGGGACCGGTCGCATCAGCTTCAGCTACAGAGTCTTCAAGCTCTTCCGCATCATCCGAGGTCGGTACCTCTGCGCCCAGTGCGGCCGCGGGACCGCCCGTCCCCGGGCCATAGGACAGCTGACCCATGAGCTGGATACCGGCCACGAGCATCCAGGTCGCGACCACGAGCGTGGCGACGCCTAGCAGCGCACCAATAGACAGCAGCACCTTAGTGCGCGTGCGCATCCCACCGACGCGCGCGCCACGCACCTTCGCGACCCGGGTGCTGCCGGGTGACCTCCGGCGGGTATTAGCCGTCGACCGTTTCCGGTTCGCGCTTCGCGATGCCTTCGAGACGGTTCCCTCCAACTCGCTTCAGACACTTCTCGGGCCGCCGTATTGGCCGTCCGCAAGACCCCACAATCAAGACTTCAAGGCTACCGAGTCTCGAGCGGCCCCTTGTGGACATGGAAATTGCTCGACTGCGCAACAGGCCGCAGCACGATCAGGTCCTGATTCACGTGTGGTGGCCGCTCGAAGGCGCCCACCAAGACCTCCGCCACATCCTCCGCGGTAAGTGGCTGCACATCCTCGTAGAGTCGCAGCCCAGCCGCCGCATCCGCGTTGCCGCGCATCCGGTTGAGGGCGAACTCCTCGGTCTGCACTAGCCCCGGCGCGAGCTCCATTACCCGGATTGGTTCACCGGCAAGCTCCAGCCGCAGCGCTCCCGTCACCGCGTGTGCCGCGAACTTGGCGGCGTTATAGCCACCGCCGCGCGCATAAGCACCGAGCCCAGCGGTCGAAGTCAGGTTGAGAATGGATGCGCAACCGACGCGCCCCGCACCCTCCCGCAGCACCGGGAGCAGCGCTGCCGTCACGGATCGCAGGCCGATGACGTTCACCTCGAACATCTGGCGCCATTCATCGTTGGAGGCTTCCTCGACGAGATCGAGCCCGATCGCTCCCCCGGCATTGTTGACGAGCCCCGTGGCCCCGCCGGTCTGCCGAACGGTTTCAGCCATGGCAGCAACCTGCTGCTCATCGGTGACATCGCACACCACCGGTAAACAGCCGGTTTCCTCCGCGAGCTTGCGCAGCCGCTCTTCGCGCCGCGCCACGGCCACGGTTTGCCAGCCAAGTTCCGCAAAGCGGCGGACTGTGGCCGCACCAATGCCGGAACTTGCACCGGTGACTACGATTCGCTGCGACATGGATTCTCCTCCAATCGAGCCCATTGCGAGCTCACGTGTACACGAAATCATGAGCCACCGACACGAGTACCGGCGGACCGACTAAACCGGTTAGCGAACCTCGCCGATGGCGGTCAGGCGACGCGTTGCCTTAAGGCTACGAATTTCATCCAAGGCTGCCTGTGGCACCCCGTTGGCGCAGTCGGTAACCACGTAACCGAGCTGCCCACGGGTGGTCAGCTGCTGGCCGTCGATGTTCACACCGTACTGGCCGAGCACCGAGGTGACGGTCGCGAGCACACCGGGAACGTTCTCGTGTAGGTACAGCAACCGCGCGCCCTTCGACAGCGGTGCGAGCTGCACTTCGGGGAGGTTTACCGACATATAGGTCGATCCGGTGCGCACGTAGTCGCGGAACTTCCCGGCAACGAAGCGACCGATGTCTTCCTGTGCTTCGGCGGTCGAGCCACCGATGTGCGGGGTGAGGATCACGTTCGGGATGCCCTGCAGCACCGACTCGAATGGGTCCCCCGCCTTCTTCGGCTCAACCGGGTAGACGTCGAGGCCGGCACCGGCGATGTGGCCCGAGACGAGGTTGTCGCGCAGTGCCTCAAGGTCGACCACGTGGCCGCGCGAGAGGTTAAGGAAGAGCGAACGCGGACGCATCATCGCGAAGGTCTCGGCGTTGAAAAGATTCGTGTTCTCGGGGCGGCCATCCACGTGCACCGAGACGGTCTCCACGGTCGACAGCAGTTCTTCGAGCGAGTCGCAGCGCACCGCGTTACCAAGCGCGAGTTTGTCGACCACGTCGTAGAAGTAGACGCGCATCCCGAGGGCTTCAGCGATCACCGACAGCTGCGAACCAATGTTGCCGTAGCCAACGAGACCGAGCGTGCGACCGCGCACCTCGTGCGAACCCTTCGCGGTCTTGTCCCACAGGCCGTTGTGCATGTTGCGGTTGTGGTCGCCGATGTGACGAGCCAGGTTGATGATCTCCCCGACCGCGAGCTCCACAACAGAGCGCGTGTTGGAGTACGGGGCGTTGAATGCCACGACCGAGTGCTCAGCGGCAGCCTCAAGGTCGATCTGGTTGGTGCCGATGCTGAAGGCACCAACGGCCTTCAGGTTCGGGCGCGCTTCAATCACTCGACGCGTCAGCTGCGTCTTTGATCGGATACCGAGCAGGTCCACACCCTCCAGGGCGGCAATCAGCTCGTCCTCGTCGAGTGCTCCCTTGCGGGTCTCGACCTCAATACCGTCCGCTTCGAGCAGGCGAGTAGCTTCGGCGTGGATGTTTTCGAGAAGAAGGGCTTTCACCCGCACTATCCTAGCCCCGCTCGGGTTGTTCGTACATTTATCGCGGATTCATTTTGCTCAGGAATTGGTCAAGTTTTGCCCAGCCACCTGCAAGCCGTTCCTGCTAGCGCACGCCTCACGTAACTCCGATGCCTTGATATTCCCTTCGTACCCAGCGCGTCGTACCCTTGATTCACAGCAGCGTTTTGTGGCCCAGCCCGCAGGTCGTCGGGCCGCCCAAGGCAGAAATTCGAGGTCCCGATCATGAAATCGCTGTCATACTCTCTCGCCTCCGGCTTCGCGGCAGTTTTGCTCTTGGCCGGATGCACGGCAGCCCCGGGCGCGGACGATCAGCCCACCAACACGACCGGTTCTTCGGACAGCAACGCTGGCATCGACTCGGCCGGTACCGCAGCCGACAGTTCCGGCGGGGATAGCAACTCAAGCAACCCAGACGGCGCAGTCACCGCAGACGAAATTCTCGAGTACGTGTCCAACACCGAGTGGTCGTTCTCTCACAACGGTCTCAGCGACCCCGTCACCATCACGATCGAAAACAGCGCCGGCACCGGCGAATACGGCCAGACCTACAGCCTCGGTGACCCAGTCGAGGGGGATGCGAATGGTGACAGTATTCCGGATCTCGCGATCCCGATCAGCGAGCTCGACGGCAATGGCTTCCACGAGCTCTGGTACATCTGGCTCGGCTCCGACAACGCGGACACAGTCGCCGAGCAGGTGCCATTCCCAATCGGCGTTACGAGCCGGTGCGGTCACGTCGTGAACTCAGTCACTGCATCCAACCAAGGTTTCACCGTGGATGAGAATCTCCGCACGATCTACGACCAAAGCCTCGATTGCGCGACTGCGGGCAGCTCGCACCAGATTCGAGAAATCGCGGTGTCCGAACTGGACGGCGCATGGTTTCCGATGCAGGTCTCCCCGAGCCCCGCGTGGGGCGGATTCCGTCCGCCTTCACTGTGGGGTGATTCCGACGCGGTCTCAACAGAGGTGGAATTACTGTCTGCACCCACCGATTCCGCGCCGGTATCCGCCAGCCTCGGCGAAGAACTCGTACTCTTCCCCGTCGCCGACAGCTCCCGATTCGACTCGATGGGCTACGAAATCATCGGCTACCGCAGCAGCGTGACCGGCGAGGTCGATTCGAGCGACACCACCCCGCTCCTTAACTGCGCATTCCACCGCCGCTAGGTATTGCAAATAGCGCTCACCATTGCCGGTACTTCGGCAATGGTGAGCGCTAGTGGCAATGGGCGCAGAACGCTAGGGCTGCAGTCCAGCAACCGCCGGGCGGAACCCGAGTCGCACGTTCTCACAGCATCCGGGTCGGCACACGTCGTACCAGGGCCCGAGATCGGTGCGAGCCGGGCGATCTTCCTTCGACGTGCCATTAACGCGCTCGAGGATGAGGTCCACGAGTCCCGAAACATATTCGGGGTGGATGCCCGGGGTCGGGGTGCGGCGGAAGGCCAGCTTCGCGTCTGCCGCCGAGACCTTGGCCTCGTTATCGAGGTCCCAAAGGACCTCCATGTGGTCTGAGACGAACCCGACCGGCACAACGATGATCGCGCGGCGTCCCTTCGCGGGGAGTTCTTCGATCACGTCGTTGATGTCCGGCTCAAGCCAGGGCTGGCTGGGCGGACCCGAACGCGACTGGAACACGAGCTGCCAGTTGAGCTGTTCGAGGCCGTCGCCACGCTCCTTGAGCTGGGCGAGCACATCCTGCACCACGACCTCGCTCACGGCCAGGTGCTGCGCGAAGTACGCGCCGCCCTCACCGAAGTTACGGTCCTCAGGGCCAGAACGATTGGCGTCGTCAGTCGGCACGGAGTGCGTCGTGAAGAGCACCTCAACGTCGGTTGCGAGATCGAGGCTCGGATCTTCCCGCTTGAGGTCGTCAAGAGCATCCCGAACACCATCAACAAACGGCGTCACAAAACCGGGGTGATCGAAGAACTGACGAACCTTATCGATTTCGACCTCACCCTGCAGGTTGAGGTCCTCAAGGAGGTCCGCGAAGTCTTCGCGGTACTGACGGCAAGACGAGTAGGAAGAGTATGCGCTGGTCGCGAGCGCGATGATTTTCTTCGCACCGTTTTCGTGCGCGTCGCGCACCGCGTCGTTCATGTACGGCAGCCAGTTGCGGTTACCCCAGTACACCGGCAGGTCGACGCCCCGCTTTCCGAGTTCTGCTTCGATTGCCTTCTTCAGCGCCAGGTTCTGGTCGTTGATCGGGCTCTTTCCACCGTTTTCGCGGTAGTGCACGGCGACTTCTTCGAGTCGTTCATCGGGGATGCCGCGGCCCCCAGTCACGTTCCGCAGAAACGGAATAACGTCATCTTGCCCGTTCGGGCCGCCGAAGGATGCGAGCAGAATTGCGTCGTACTGCACCGGTTCGGACACCCAAGGGGCGCCGTCGCGGGCCGCTTCGGTGGCAGCCGAAACCAGCGCACCCGGGGCGAGCGGCGCATCCTTCGCCGGAGCAGGCTTGCGGCCGATGTTTTCTGCCGCCATTAGCTGGGATCCTGCACGTAACGAAGTGCAACCGGTACTTCCGCCTCGGGGATGCGGCGGCCGGTGTAGAAGGGAAGTTCCTCGCGCACGTGGCGGCGGGCTTCAGTGTAGCGAAGGTCGCGCATCATGTCGAGAATCGTGATGAGTTCGTCGTCTTCGAAGGAGAGCATCCACTCGTAGTCGCTGATGCCGAAGGCCGCGATGGTGTTCGCGAGTACCGACTTGAATGCGGCGCCGCGGATGCCGTGGTCGCGCAGCATGACTGAGCGCTCTTCCTCGGGCAGCAGGTACCACTCGTAGGAGCGGACGAAGGGGTAGATTGTGATCCACTTCTTCGGTGCGTGGCCGAGCATGTATGCGGGCGCGTGGCGCGGGTTGAATTCGGCGGCGGCGTGCACGCCCATGACCTGCCACGACACCTCGAGTGACTCGAACAGTTCGGTCGAACGGATGCGGCGGATGGCTGCCTGAATCGCCTCCGGGTCTTCGCCGTGGGTCCAGACGAGCAGGTCGCCGTCCTGACGGAAACCGTTGAGGTCGTAAATGCCGCGGAGGGTTACGCCCGAGGGCTCGAGCTTCGCGGTGGCTGCCTCAAGCTCTGCGACTGCGGCTTCGAGATCAGCCGGAGCTGCCGTTCCCGGCAGGCGGCGAAATACCGAATAGTTTGCATACTGCGTGAGCTGGCTGGGCGCCTGGGCCTCAGCGGCTCCTCCATGAGGATTCGACATGACTCCATCTTAGGCGGGCGGATGCTGAGCCCTAAGTCAGTGCATCCGAGTCAAGTAATCCCCTACGCCCCAATCGTGAAGTACAGAATCGAGTAGCTCAGGATCCCGCCCACGAGGCTCAACAGCACATTGCTGCGCCACAAGTGCAGCAACACCGTCACGACGATCCCCACGAGCGGCGCGACCCAGTCGTAGCCGGCCAGCGAGGTATCGCGCACCGTGTACGCGGTCAGAATCACCATCACCCCAACCGGCAGCAGCGCACCAATATCGCGCACGATCTCGTTGTCGTCGAACCAGCGGCGCAACACGAGCGGCGCCGCCCGCATCGCAAAGGTAAGTGCCCAGATCACGAGCATGAGCAGGATCGAGTGCCAAAGGTTCACGCGGCGGCTCGCTTTCTCCGCACCAGCACCATCGCAACCACGAGCACGAAGTAGGCCGTCAGCGCCACCAGCAGCATTGCATCCTTCGCGAACATAATCGCCAAGATGCCGATGATGGCGGATGCGCCAAACAGGCCCCATTCGCGGCTCACCTTGGCGGCGTTGATCGCGAGGATCGCGAAGAGCGCCGTCATCGCGAAGCCCATGAAGGACAGGTCAAACGGTAGCAGGGTCGCAAAGACGGCACCGAGAGTGCTGCCGGTCACCCAATAGGACTGGCTCGCGATTGAGATGGCGAGGATGCGTGGCCCGGTGAGCTTTTCGCGTTCAATTCCCGAGCACACGGCATACACCTCATCGGTGAGGGCGTGGATGCAGTACAGCCTCGCGAAGGTGTTTCGGACGCGTTCCAGCGGCACGCTGAGGCCGTAGAAGATGTGACGCGAGTTGACGAAGAGCGTGGTGGTCGCGGCCTGGGTCAGGGGTGCGCCGCCGACGAGCATCCCGGCCGCAAGAAACTCCATCGAGCCGGCGTAGATCACCAGCGCCGTGATTGTGACCCACCACCACGGCAGGCCAACTGAAACCGCGAACAGTCCATAAGAGATCCCGAGCGGGAGGTAGCCGAGAGCGACCGGAATCGTGTCCCGCAGCCCCTGCCGGAAGTCGCCGGGCGACGCGGTTGGGGCTACTCCAGTCATGCTGTCCATTGTGCCCCAGATCAAGGCATTGTCTGCACAAACGAAGGCGCCTTAGCTGCAGCGATTGCTGCAGCTAAGGCGCCCTCATAAGTGACTAGCGAACTAGCCTGCCAGTGGCTTAGACCGCGACGACGTGCGATGCACTACTTCCTGATTCCGGTCGATTACTCGGCCTGCTTCCGTTCCTCCGGTGGAATCGTTTGGACACCTTCGGTGACGGGGACGTGCCCGACACCAGCAGACGTGTCGTCAGCGATTTCATCGCGGATGGTGCGCACCGATTCGGTGTCGGCACCGGATGCGCGCAGTTCGTGGACGAGCTGCTCGAGTTCGGCGCCACCGGCCATCAGCCCGGTGAGCTCTTCCAGCGTGATGTCTTCCTTCTCGTGGTAGCCGATGCTCTGGCCGCGCTTGAGGAGCAGGAATCGGTCCCCGACCGGGTAGGCGTGGTGCGGGTTGTGCGAAATGAAGATCACGCCGAGGCCGCGGTCGCGCGCCTGCACGATGTACTTCAGCACAACGCCCGACTGCTTCACACCGAGTGCTGCCGTGGGCTCATCGAGGATGAGCACCTTGGCACCGAAGTACACGGCGCGAGCGATCGCAACACACTGCCGCTCACCACCCGAGAGTGTCCCGATGGGTTGGTCGACATCGCGCAGGTCGATACCCATATCGAGCAGTTCCTGCTTCGCGGTCTTCTTCATGAAGTCGACGTCGAGGCGCCGGAATGGCCCGAAGCCCCTGGTCTTCTCCGACCCCAAGAAGAAGTTTCGCCACACCGGCATGAGTGGCGCGACCGCGAGGTCCTGGTAGACCGTGGCAATACCGTGATCGAGCGCCTGCCGCGGTGAGTCGAATTTCACCGGCTTACCTTCGACGAGGTATTCGCCGTCGGTGTTTTGGTGCAGCCCCGCAATGATCTTAATCAGCGTCGATTTTCCGGCACCGTTGTCGCCGAGCACGCACATCACTTCACCGGCGGCAACCTTCAGGCTGACGTCGCGGAGCGCGATGATATTGCCGTAGCGCTTGCCGGCGTCCCGGAGTTCGACAAGCGGAGTGTCTGTGGCCGTGGTGGTGGTCATTTCTTCCCTCCCTTACCTGCTCTGCGTTGCAGCGTGAAGTTGAGCACGGTTGCTGCGAGCAGCATCGCGCCGAGGAAGAACTTCAGCCAGTCCGGGTTCCACTGCGCGTAGACGACACCCTTGAGTGCCATACCGTAAATAAGTGCACCGATCGCGCCACCGATGGCGCTTCCGTAGCCACCGGTCATGAGGCAGCCACCGACCACCGCGGCGATGATGTAGAGGAACTCGTTACCGACACCCTCACCCGACTGCACGGTGCGGAAGGCGAAGAGCTGGTGCATACCGAGCAACCAGGCGCAGAAGCTCACGCCCATGTAGAGGCCGATCTTGGTACGTACCACGGGCACACCGACCGCACGGGCTGCATCCGGTGCGCCACCGGCGGCGAATATCCAGTTACCCGCGCGGGTGCGCGAGAGAATCCAGGTCGCGATCAGCACGAGCGCGATCCAGTAGAAGACGGTGATCTTCACATTGACTCCGAAGATCGGAATTTCTGAGGCGAAGATCGCGGCGGCGGACTCGAACCCAGCTGCTGGAGCGATGCTCGGCGTGGCCACACCACCGGTGATGATACGGGTAAGGCCGAGGTTCAAACCGGCCAACATGAAGAAGGTCGCCAGGGTCACGATGAAGCTTGCGAGCTTCGACTTCGTGAGTAGCCAACCGTTGAGTAGGCCGATTGCGAGCGAGATGGCGAGGGATGCGAACACACCCAGCCAGACATTCGAACCGAACCAGTAGATGGTGAGGGCACCGGCAAGACCCGCGGTCGTGACGCCGACACCGGCGGACAGGTCCACCTCGCCACCGATCATGAGCAGTGACACGCCCACGGCCATGATGCCGACCGTGGATGCACCGTACAGCGTGGTGGCGATTGACTCGGGTTGGGTGAACTGGGGGGCAACTACGGCGAACATCACTGCGAGGACAATCGCAGCCGCGGTGGCTCCCGCCTCCGGCTTCGTGAAGGCTCTCACGAAGAGGGAGGCGGAAGCGACCCGCTCATCGCCTGACTTGGTAGCGACTTGAGCAGTCATGAATCAGGTTCCTTAGCTGGTGAGCAGTAGGGAAGCGGTCTAACGCGTACCGTTTTCGACGTACGTGCTGAGCGTCTCTGCCATATCTGGGGTGACAATGGTCGGGCCGGTAAGCACCGACTTGCCACCACCAATAACGTTGGCGTTATTGACGGAGAGCCATACCGAGTCCACGGCGAGATAGCCTTGAAGGTAGGGTTGCTGGTCAACGGCAAACTCGAGGTCGCCAGATTCAAGACCGGCAACCACATCCGCATTCATATCGAAAGTCGCGAGCTTGGCGCTGCTACCCGATTCGTTAATTGAATCGAGAGCGATCGGTGCCTGTGGGGCCCCAAGTGTCAACACATAGTCAATGGAGTCGTCCGTTTGCAGCTTCGCTGTGATGGTCGACTGGATGTTTGTTGGGTCGGCAGCAGTTACATACACGATTTCCATCTCACCATTGAGCGTCTCAGACACGCCCTTACAGCGGGATTCCAGGCCTACGTGGCCCTGTTCCTGAAT
Organism: Gulosibacter chungangensis; assembly: GCF_008831155.1. Classification (GTDB taxonomy): domain Bacteria; phylum Actinomycetota; class Actinomycetes; order Actinomycetales; family Microbacteriaceae; genus Gulosibacter; species Gulosibacter chungangensis. The sequence continues at coordinate 214,014 of NZ_WBKB01000006.1, forward strand.
CACACAAAGCACATGCTCAGCTCCGAGGTCGTTGAATTTCTCACCTGCAGCTTGACCTGCGACAATCTCATCTTGACCAAAGTGAGCGAGCACACCCATCGCTTCCCAGGCGCTTTCACCAGCATTAATACTGAAGACTGGGATGCCGGCGTCTACCGCCTTCTGAACAGCTGAGGACATTGCTTCCGGCTTTGCGAGGGTGACAATAATTCCATCAACACCTTGGTCAATTGCCTGTTCTACGAGCTGCGACTGTCGAGCCCCGTCCGGGTCCGAACTATAGAGAAGCTCGATGCCATCCTTCGCGGCTGCCGCTTCGGCACCCTTTCGAACGATGTCCCAGAAGGTGTCGCCGGGGGTCGAGTGGGTAATGAGAGCCACTGTCATCGTGGTTTCGACTGAGGTCCCGCCACCCTGTGTCGAGTTGTTCTCACCGGATACGCCTGCGGGACCACCACAGGCAGCGAGTAGCAAGGCTGCTGTAGCGGCTACAGTTGCCAATCCAATGCGCTTTAAGCGCCGAACGCTTTTCAACATGTTTTCACTCCATTGTGTTTCTCGTTGAACACGTGTGAACGACAATATTCACGCGTGCATTTTTGAGGTGTTGTCCTTACAAAACTGCTCGACTGCAAGATTACCTCAAAGTTTGGACCAGTTCGATTGCAAATCTAAGAATCTAGTAACGGAGAACTTCGTTAAGGTTAGGACAGGGAGGCAATCCGGAAGTTCGTACTCCTGCTTCTGGAGTGCACTTTTTGGACCGTTCCAAATTTGACACGTTTACGCATCCCTGTCAACTAGACAAAGTCATCGGTTCCGCCGGGATCCGCTCCATCCGTGGCGTCCCGCGCCACACACACATTCCTACCCCGCAAGGTAAATCCGCGGGATCTCTATGGCGGATACTCCGACACAGTCGAGCTAACGTCATTCAACCGGTGGGAAGTGCTCAACATTTTTACTCCGTTGCAATTGACGTGGAAGAAGCATTGGCCAGACAAGCGGTGTCTGGGATAACTGCGTATGCAGCAAGACTGCCTTCCGTAGAAACCCTTGGGCGTGCTTGGTTGAGTTCTCCGCGAAGGCAGAATTTGCATGCTCCGCAGCTAACGATTGGGTTCTACCACCACGCGGTCACCCAGCACGACGGTGATACCTCGTCGCCGACTTCAGCAGCCTCAGCGATGTAGTCATGGCCGAGGACAACACCGACCTGAGCTGAATGCAGTTGAGGTACTCCGAGTACGTGAAGGTCAGTACCGCAGATGCCGCAGGCTAGTGGCATGAGCATCACGTCATGTGGTCAACGAACCCCGGGGTCGGACATCTCCTTCAGCTAGAGCATTCCGCCGCCGTCGAAGATGACCACCTTTACAGTAGTACTTTCCTTTTTCATAGCGTTCATAGCTGTCAGGCGGGCAGTTCGATACCCAGATACTGGGTGAGATCCGGGCCGCGACGCAGGTGCTGACCACCATCGACACTCACGCTCACTCCCGTCACCCACGAGGCTTCGGAACCGAGGAGGAACCGCACGACCCGCGCAACCTCAATCGGTTCGCCGAAACGGCCGAGCGGAGTCTGAGCCACGTAGTCTCCGGCAAGCTGCTTGTCAGCAACGAGATCTGTCGACATCTCGGTGACGATCAATCCCGGGCGAACAGCATTGACACGGATGCCCCAGGGGCCGAGTTCATCAGCGCTATTCTTGACCAGTGAATCGACGGCCTCCTTGCTCACTGCATAGGCAGATACGTAGCGATGGGTGACCGCGGCGGCGATCGACGAGAAGGCAACGATGCTGCCCGAGCGCTGCTTGGTCATGATACGCGCCGCCTCGCGAATGGCCAGGAATACACCGTGTAGGTTGATGTCGATGACGCGTCGCCAGTCATCGAGCTCAAGTTCTACAATCGGCACTTGCTGGCCGGTGCCAGCGCACGCAATGAGCCCGTCTAAACAACCACCCTCGGCCGCGGCTACCTCAACCGCACGACGAACATCGTGCTCGTTCGTGGTGTCTCCCGCCACGCAACGCACAGTCCCCGGAGTCCCGAGAGCGTCGAGTTCCCGCCTCACTTCTTCGAGCTTCTGATCGTCGCGAGCGAACAGGGTCACGTTCGCGCCATCTTGTAGTAGAAGCTCCGCAGTGGGCACTGCGAGCCCGCCTGAGCCTCCGGTGATAAGAATGTTCTGCCTGTTCATGTCTGCTCCTTCATACAGTCACTGACCGCTCACACGTCGCCGTGGAGTACGATCGTCTTTTCCTCGGTCATCTCCGCGATGGCCGAGCGAATTCCTTCCTTGCCGATACCGCTCCCCTTGGTGCCGCCATACGGCATGAGATCAGCGCGCCATAGGGGCGTCCAGTTCATGTGCAGCACGCCAGCGTTGACACCACGCAAGAACTTGATCCCCTTCGAAAGGTTCTCGGTGAACAAACCGGCCCCGAGACCATAGGTCGTGGAATTGGCAGCAATCAGCGCTTCCTCGAGCGAGGAGACCGACGTGACTGCCACCGCGGGGCCAAACAGCTCATCCTGGCTCAAGGCGTCTGATGAATCCACGTCGGCAACGATCGCGGGTGTCACGGTCGCGCCTGAACGCTCACCACCCGTGATCAACCGAGCGCCGCGTCTTACGCTCTCGCTGATGCTCCGCTCCACGCGCTCAGCCTCGGACTCGCTTACCAACGGGCCGAGCGTAGTTGACACGTCGAGAGGGTTCCCGAGCGTGAGAGCCTCAACCTTCGGCTTCAGCGCGTCCAGGAAGTCAGCGTAGATCTTTTCATGAACGATGGCCCGTTGAACCGAGATGCACACCTGACCAGCATTTGCATAACCGCCGGAGGCAACCGCCACCGCAGCTCGCTCAATATCAGCGTCATCGAGGATGACGGTGGGACAGCTGGCGCCGAGTTCGAGCGACAGCTTCTTCGCCCCCGCGACGCGTGCGATGTGGTTGCCGACTCCGGTGCTTCCTGTGAAGGTGATCTTACGCACACGCTCATCCGCGCAAAGTCGGTCTCCAACGGTGCTCCCGGAGCCCGTGATACAACTAATCGCCTCGGGGTCGAGGCCTGCGTCGAGGAAGACACGGGTGAGCGCGAGGGCTGTGAGCGGCGTATGAGAGGCTGGTTTGAGGATCACCGAGTTTCCAGCCGCGAGTGCGGGAGCGATCTTGTGAAGAACCAGCAGCAGCGGGAAGTTGAATGGTGTGATGGCGACTACAACGCCACATGGTTCGCGCAAAGTGAACCCAAGGCGCTGCTTGCCTGCCCCGGGATGAGCATCGAGTGGAAGACCCTGGCCGTATAACTGAGCACCTTCGAATCCGGCAAGGCGAATCAGATCTCCCGCACGCGAAGCCTCGATGCGCGCTTCCCTGATGGGCTTGCCGAGTTCGAGACTGATCGTTTGCGCAATTTCCTCGACACGTTCGTCGGCAAGTTGTCCAGCACGTTCCATGATCTTCTGACGCTCGGCTCCCGTGGAGTTGAGGAGACGCAGTGCGGCACGATCCGCTGCCGCAAGAGCGCGCTCAATTGCCGAAGCGTCAGCAAGGGGAACTTCATCGACGATGCTCCCGTCGAAGGGATTGATTACGCTCTGGGAGCGATCGGACCCGACCCACTCACCTGCGATGTACATTTTCATCAGTTGTCTCCTGAATTCGTCGTAGTCGTACTAGCGGGTTTCCTTGTTGGTGGGAATGCAGGCAGCCAGTCCGCGTCGCAGATGTCCGGCATCCGATCCGATTGCGATGAGGGTGTATCCAGAATCTGCGAAGGCTTCTGCAGATTCGCGGTCTGATGCGAGCACGGCCGCATCGATACCAGCCTCGGCGGCTGCGGCAGCGACCTCTGCGACTGCCGATCGAAAGCGGGGATGATCCTGCTGTCCGGGGATGCGGAGGTCGTGCGTAAGGTCAGTGGGACCGAGGAAGAGAGCGCCGACTCCGGGAACCTTGGCAATATCGTGCACATGTTCGAGCCCAGCTTCAGTTTCGATCTGCACCACGATGTACGGGGCGTCAGCGAGGTCTGCCACATCTGCATGCCGCAGATTGCCGTAACCACCCGCCCGACTCTGCAGGCTCACCCCTCGTCGACCGACAGGCGGCCAGAAGGCCGCCTGAACAATCGCCTCCGCTTCCGTTACGGAGTTGACTGACGGGAGCATGATCGCGTCGGCGCCGAAATCTAGGGCGCGAGCGATGCGGGCCGGATCGGCCGACTCGACACGAACAAGGGATTGCCCGCCCGCTGCTCGCACAGCCCACAACGTCGGAAGGAGACCAGCCTCGGAACCAGAACCGTGCTCAAGGTCAATCATCACCCAGGATGCGCCCGCGAGGATGCAGACCTCGGCGTTGACTGCGCTGCCGGTGTTGACGAAGACCCCGAAATAGGGGCGCGCATTGAGCTCGCGCTGAAACGGCCCGCGCTCACTCATTCTGCGCCCGGTGCTTCGAACTTGAACAGCGACAGCCCGCCGTCGACAAGCAGCACGGTGCCAGTGATCGCCTGCGCATCTGCCGAAAGCAGATAGGCGACGCCAGCTGCGATGTCGCTGGGCTGCTGTAGATCTCCCAGTGGGATACGACCGTTGACGCGTGCCGCATACTTCGGGTCGTGGTCGAGCGAGTAGCGCGCCATTCCGGAATCGACAATGCCCGGGGCAATGGCATTGATGCGGATGCCATGCGCTGCAAGTTCACGGGCCATCTGCTTGACGAGCTGCTTCACCGCTGCCTTGCTGACGCTGTACGCGGTAATGTCTGGCCACGGGTAGTCCTGCACCCAAGATGAAAAGAACACGATCCTGCCCTCGACACCGCGTTCGACGAAGATCTTGGCTACGGCCTGACCGACGTTAAAAGAGCCATACACGTTGACGTTCATATGCAGCTGGAAATCATCGTGGTCAATCTCCAGAAAGGGCTGTTCCTTCACCACGGCGGCAGATACGACCACTTGGTCGAACTCAGGAATCGCAGCTAACGTCTGCTCAACAGACTCCCGCGAGGTGATATCAGCCTGGACGTAAGGTACGTCGCCGAACTCCTGACGAATGGGCTCCAGCCGCTCGTCGGCTGCTTCCATCGGCAGCGCGTCGACGACCGTGACAGAATGTCCATCACTGAGCAACCGCTTCACAGTGACGCTGCCGATACCACCAGCACCTCCGACGATCAAGGTATGTGCCATGTCTCTACTCCTTATAGTTTTCTTAGCGTTTGAGAGAAATACTCGGGGTCTCGGGGTCAGTAGTAGAACTTCTGCCGCTCATCGCGCACCTGCTCGTATGCCGGAAAGAGTTCAGCTCCGGTGGCGGAATGGGTGACCTCGGAGGGGATTACCTCGTTCCAAACATCCGAGTCCGGAAGTGTGCGCTCACGATCCGTCTCGATGAGGATCACGGTGACGCCGCGGGCATCGCGGGTGTCGACCAGGGCCTGTTCGAATTCCGCGGCGCCACGTACCCGTGTCAGCGTGGCACCGAGTCCCTCGACGACCTTGCCGAGGTCGAGGGAGATGTAATCTTCGGAGAGCCAGCTGTCCCCGCGGTGACGGAACTCGTTGCCAAAGTCGAAGCCGGTGGTAGCGAGCTGAAGGTCACGAATGCACTGGAAACCATGGTTTTCCGATAGCACGATCGTCATGTCGATTCCCTCCTGCACTGCTGTGACGATTTCACTTGGCATCATGAGGAATGTGCCGTCTCCGATAGCAACGGTTATCCGCCCTTCGGGGCGGGCGAAGCGCGCTCCGATCGCCGCTGGGATCTCATACCCCATGCAGGACGTACCCCACTCAATGTGGCAGTCCCGTCCTTCGGTCGCATCCCAGCCGCGCTGTAGGTCACCGGGAGCGGATCCTGCGGCCGCGACCACAAGATCCCCGGAGCGGGCCTGACGCAGCATGGCACCGATGACCTCGGCCTGCGGTGGCACCTCAGCGTCAGTGGGGGAGAAGACGCGCTCACGTTCTTCGCGCCACTCTGCGCGCGTCTCGGCAACTTCACGTCGGTAGCCTTCCGAGCTCGTGAAACGTATCCCTTCCTGGTTGAGCCGCTCAAGGACTGCCCGTGCATCTCCGACGAGGGGCAAACCACCGTTCTTATACGCGTCGTAACGAGAAGTGTTGATGTTGATGAAACGTACTGACGGGTTCCGAAAAACACTGTGCGATCCCGTGATGAAGTCGTTGAGGCGGGTGCCGATGCAAATCACGAGATCAGCATCACGAGCGATGCGCCCTGCTGCCACATTACCGGTAGCACCGAGGCCCCCAAGTGCGAGTTCGTCCTCGACCAAGCTCGAGCCTCGGCCTGCAAAGGTTTCTACGACGGGAATGCCATGGGCATGGGCGAAGTCGTGCAGAGTTTGCTCCGCCTCGGAGTAGCGTAAGCCGCCGCCGGCCACGATGAGAGGGCGCTCGGCCTCGCGCAGCAGAGACACTGCATCCGCAATCGCCTCGGGCGTGGGCGGGGTACGATCCACGCGCCAATGGCGCTCCTCGAAGAAGCTCGCAGGGTATTCGTACGCCAGAGACTGCAGATCCTGAGGCAGCGAGAGTGTGACGGCGCCGGTCTCCCCGGGTGTTGTGAGGACCCGCATGGTTTCAGGCAGTGCGGTCAGCAACTGCTCAGCACGAGAGATGCGATCGAAGTAGCGGCTGATCGGACGGAAGAGGTCGTTGACGCTTAGGTCGCCCGCGAGAGGGTGCTCGAGCTGCTGCAGGACGGGCCCTTGGCGGCGAGTGACGTAGATATCACTCGGGAGAAGGAGTACGGGTAGGCGATTGATGGTCGCCGTCGCCGCGCCTGTGGCCATATTAGTGGACCCCGGTCCGATGGAGGCCGTGCACGCGTAGGTCGACAGGCCCTTGCTCTCCTTGGCGTAGGCCGTTGCAGCGTGGACCATTGACTGCTCGTTCCGCACCTGATGGTAGGTCATCTCATCGCGGAACTCGGCGAGCCCCTGTCCCACGCCAGCGACGTTGCCGTGCCCGAAGATGCCGAAGATGCCAGGAATAGCCCGTCTGGAGACACCGTCACGCTCGGTGTACTGCGCAGCGAGGTACTTGACGACTGCCTGACCGACGGTCAGTCGGATGGTAGGTGTCTGGTGAGTGTTCATGGTTGTTCTTCCTTAACGTTGCTCTAGAGGAATGGCAGCAGTTCGGACGCAGCGAGACGCAGCATTGCGTCTGCACCATCCGCGCTGAATGCCGCGACGTGTGCGGTGGTCAGAATGCGATCGTTTTCGAGGAGGGGGTTGCTTGGACGCACGGGTTCAGACGTGAAAACATCGGTAGCAGCGGCGAGTAGTTGGCCAGATTCGACGGCTGCCCGCAACGCGGCTTCATCGATGATTCCGCCACGTGCGGCATTCACGACAACGGATCCGCGCGGCATCTGCGCGAGTTCCGATTCGCCAATGAGTCCCGTGGTTTCCGGCAGCAGCGGAACATGCACGGTGAGGAACCGGCTCTCAGCGAGTAGGTCATCAAGCGGTACAACACGCACGCCATGGACGGCAGCACCTTCAGGTAGTACGGGATCGTAGGCGAGCAAGGTGCATTCGAATCCAGTGAGTCGCCTTGCCACCGCCTGGCCGATGGCGCCGTATCCGACGATTCCAACAGTCTTGCGGAATAGATCGATACCTTGCTGCGGCGTCCGCCACTGGCCATCGCGAACCGCTCGGTCGTTGGGGAGGATGAGCCGGCCCGCGGCTAGCATCAAAGCAAGGGTGTAGTCCGCCACTGATTCCGCGTTTGCTCCAGGGGTGCTGGAAGCATGGATCCCAAGTTCGGTGGCGGCGCTCACGTCGATGCCATCGATACCTGCGCCGGCCCGCACAATTGCCTTCAGTTCTGGGAGCTGCTCAAGTGTGCTGCGCCGGTATGGTTCGGAACCCGCGATGATCGCTCGGGCTCCCGAAACTGCAGCGAGAACTTCCTCGTCGCTTGAAGTCTTGCCCAAGCCGGGCGCCAAAATGACCTCAGCGTCGGCCTCTTCGAGAACCACGCGGAAACGCTCATCGATAGTTGCGGCGAAGCTGGTAACCACCACCCGAGCCCTGGTACTCACAGCGCACTCGTCCAATCCCCTTGCATGGGGTCGCGCGGTACAAGCGGCTTCAGGAAGTCGATGGCTTTCCTGAGCCCTTCATCAGCCGAAAGTAGAGAGTCCTCGTGTTCGATTGCGAGTACGCCATCGTACCCACTGATACGTAGCTGAGTGATCAGTGCAGTCCAGTACTCACTGCCGGAACCCCAGCCGAGAGTGCGATAGGCCCACGAGCGCTCCGACGTGACACCTAGCGATGTTGTGTCGAGAACGCCGCGCACTCGCAGAATGTGCTGGTTCGCTCTAACGTCTTTCGCATGCACGTTGTAGATCGTGCCTTCCAGGGCGCGGACTGCCTCAAGCGGGTCGATCTGCTGGAACAGGAAATGAGAGGGATCATAGTTCGCCCCAACGACATCACCGATTTCGTTGCGGAGCTTTAGCAGCGTCTCTGGGTTGTAGATCGTGTCGTTCGGGACCATCTCGAAGCAGAGTTTCACTCCCTCGGCCTCCGCATGGGGAGCCGCCTCCTGCCAGTACGGGAAAACACGTTCGTTCCACTGCCACTTAAGTGCTTCGGCCAGCTTCGGAGGGAAGGGGAAGGTAATCCAGTTCGGGTTCTCGTCATTCGGGCCCGCCCCGGGAAGGCCCGCGAGTAGAGATATCCGATCGGTGCCGAGCTTCGGCGCCAAGGCACAGGTTGCGAGGTACTGCTGTCGGTAGTTTTCGGCCACCGTCGGGTCCGGGTCGAGCGGGTTGCCGTGAATCGAGATAGCCGAAAGCGTAAGCTCACGCTCCGCGAACATTTCGCGAACACGTGCGATGCGTCTTTCGTCATTGACGACCTTCAGCGGATCCAGATGCCGGTCGGGCCAGAAGCCTCCTGCGGCTGCGATTTCGACGTGGGTGATACCGAGCGATTTCACCGTATCAAGGGTGTACTCGAGGTCACGGTCAAAGAGCGCCGTGGTGATGATTCCGATTTGCATGAGGATCCTTTGCAGGTGTTTCGAGGAAGTGCCACTAGAAGTGGAGCTGCGTTCTTATTGCTGGTGGTCTAGGTACTCACTTGCATGGCCGGAACCACTAATGAGAGCGGGCAGATCACCGCCGAGGTGGGCCGACAGCTCGGTGGCGATTCCCAGTACCTGCTGACTTCGGTGGGGTACGAGATCTAACGTGAATCGGGATGAAGGCGCGGATATCCCAAGTGCTGCGATGACACCGGTGGCGTCGCAAATTGGCGCAGCGAGGCATCGCAGCTCCAAGCTGTTTTCAAGGGCGTCCTGACTAATGCCAGTGCGACGCACTTCGAGCAGCTTTTCCTGGAGCTGCGCCCGGCTGGTGACGGTGTGGCGCGTGAACGGGACAAAGTGTTCAGGAAGGTATTCCCAGTATTCGTCCTGGAACGCGAGCAGAGCCTTGCCCACTGCCGTGGCATAGAACGGGACGTACTCGCCTGCCCGGGGCTTCGCGATGACGAGGCTTTCACCCCCTTCCTGAAGGACGTGGCTCACGCCATCCCGGGATCCCATGCTCAGGTGCGCGGCTTCTCCGGTGACGTCACGCAGCTTGGCTACATACGGAGCACTGATCTGGATGAGATCCGAGTCGTGCAGCAGACGCTCGGAGAGCGTCGTCAGCTTCAAAGTAGCGCGATATAAGGGTTGTCCATGATCGTTGCCGACCACCCCGACGTACTGGAGTTGCACCAGAGCCTCGAGCATTCGCTTGACCGTTCGGGGATGCACCTCGAGTCCTTCGGCCAGTGAAACGACTGAATGAGTTTGCTGCGCGAGCATCTCAAGGGCTCCGATAGTCCTCGCCACATGACCCGACTCGGCCGGGGTACGGTTCATTTCTCCATTCCAATCGAATCGAGTTCGACCCGGCGCCCATCCTGGTGCGCGCGCTCGGCCGCTTCGATCAGCCGTAGCGTCCGTACTCCATCGGCACTCGTCGGCAACTGAGCGATGGCTGTCGATGGGTCTTCCCCGCAGAGATGTCTCAGGACACCATGGAAGAACTCGCGATAGAGGACAGCGAATGCCATGACATAGCCCTCGGGGTGCCCAGCGGGGACGCGAGTGGCCAATCGAGCTTCATCAGAGAGGTTGCTCGATCCGCGGGTGAGCAACTGCGCACCCGCGTCGGGATGCAAGACCCAGAGCTGCTCCGGACTCTCCTGACACCAGCGGAGGGATGCCTCCGAGCCGTAGACCCGCAGCTGAAGGCCGTGTTCCTGGCCCGCAGCGACGTAGCTGGACCAGAGTCGGCCGACAGCACCGCCGTTATAACGCACATTAAGGTAGGCGTTGTCGTACACCTCACGACCCGGGGCGACCATCTGCAGATCCGCGCTAACAGACTCCACATGCTGCCCGGTGACGAATTCGCTCAGGTGATGCAGGTGGGAACCGAGTTCACCGAGCACAACCGCCTTTCCCATCGGCCCTGGACGGAAATGCCAGTGCTTTGGTTGATCTGGTTCGGGTTCCCGCAGTAGTGCTCCCACGCCGACGCCGTACTCGCCTTCCACGAGAGTGATTTCGCCAAGCGCACCTGATGCGACGAGTTGTCTTGCGTGACGAACCATGGGGTAACCGCTGTAGCAGTGATTTACCGCGAACACCGCATCAGCCTGGGCCGCGGCCTCTTCGACGCGTTTTGCCTCGGTCAAATTTGATGCGAGCGGCTTCTCGCAGAAGACGCTAATGCCAGCTTCTAGGAACGCGAGCGTCGGCTCGGCATGCACCTGGGGCGGGGTCGCGATGACGACGGCATCGATGCCGTCTTCGCGATTGCGTTCGCTCTCCAGCATGATCCGCCAGTCAGTGTAACGTCGGCTGGGTTCGATGAGTTGGGATGCAGCGGAGCTCTCTGCGACGGCGGGATCGATACTCATGGCGCCAGCTACAAGATCCGCCAATCCGTCGACGCGGTGAGTGAGTAGATGGATACTGCCGATTACAGAGTCAGAGCCGCCACCGACGATGCCGAGCCGCACACGGCGACCGAGACGAGTCAAAAGTTCTTGGGAAAGCTGTTCAAATGTCTTCATGGGACCCTCCTGAGATCGCTGTTCTCCGACGCGTGTTCGGATGGGCCGTTTTGCCAGTATTCGGCCGGAGGCGCTGAGCGCTTTAAGGTGCGCTTTTCGTACCCCATCCCGGCTGGTGCTGAGACGAGTTCCATCTGCTGCCCCCAGGGTGTGAGAAAGTAGCAGAAGGCAAGACCCGCGGGGTCGGTATCGCCCGTGTTGAGGTTTGGCCCGTCTTGCAGTACGACTCCGGGCACGGTGCGAAGGTATTCCACAGCAACCTCAATGTCGTCGACGTAGATTCCAAGGTGGCTACCTCCGAAGTCGCTATTCTTGGGCAGCTGCTTCACCTGATCGGGAGCACTGTATTCGAAGAGTTCGAGGTTGAGTGTAGGACCCATTCGTAGGAACGCGATCCGGGCAATGGCTTCTGGGTGTACGTTGAGCTGCCGACGCATCATGTCACCGTCATTCCCATAAGGGCCGAATTCCCATACCACCTGGCAGCCCAGATAGTTGGTGAAGAACGCCACCGCCTCCTCAAGGTCCGGCACGGTGAGACCAATGTGATCGACACTACGCGCCGTGGGGATGCTTGTCCCAGCATGCGATGTTTCCATGGTTGCCTTCCATTTGACTTCCTTGTCAGGGTGTCTATCCCATTCAAATGATGATGACTAAAAAGTTCTACAAAGGGACATTTTTGTCACTGAGCCTCGTTCTGAACTCAGCGCGCAGACCAGCCAACTTGAGCTTGAGCCTTCCCGCCCTGGATCGTAGAAGGATTCTCGGCTCTACTTTCGTCACTTCACCATTCCAGCGGGTGGGCATTCCTGACCCAATCGCCGCAGACACGTAGGGCTTCTAACTGGCGGGATAAACCCTTGCCTCAACTAAACCCTCAGCAAACCCATGTGGACTGCCATTGTTGACACCCTTTTTGTTCAGGGTGTTTCACTGACCACCTGAAATCGCCCCAAGTTGGGAATAGACCACTTGCGAATGAAAACGTTGCCCAGACCCACTCGGCTGGTTCGGCACTCCCGAGGAGATCGCAAAAGTGGCGCGATTCTTGCTAAGCAAAGATGCGTTCTGGGTAATGGGAATGAGTGTCAGTGTTGATGACGGACGTCATCTTCGCCGAGGAGCGGACCGCACCCGGTTCGTGGGAATCAGGTCTACTGAGAGGGCCGAATAAGGATTCGCCTAGCAAGAACTACCCATCCTACGGCTCAATCTCACGCTCGCAATCTATGATGTGTCAACAATTGCCAGGACAACATGACAAATTTGGGCAACCCGCCAATCTCGCCAAAGGAGCTGAGTTGAAAATCGGAATCATCGGCACGGGCATCATGGGAACCTTCCATGCGCAGTGCCTGCACGAATCAATATCGGGAGCGACGGTATCCGCAATCGCAGATCCGAATCTCACTCGCGGCCGCGAGGTGGCCGACGCGGTGGGTGCGATCGCGCTAGCTGATCCGCTGGAATTGATCCAGCATCCGGATGTCGATGCCGTACTGATCGCCTCCCCCGATGCCTTCCGCGCGGCTCAGACACTCGCCTGCGTTGAGGCAGGAAAGCCCGCGCTGTGTGAGAAGCCGCTGTCCTATTCCGTGGCCGAAGCGGAACAGGTTGTAAAGGCGCACCGGGAAGCCACCGACGGCGGTGTGCCGCTGGTCTACCAGGGGTTCATGCGACGATTTGACCCGGGCTACGTTGCGCAGAAGGGCGCCATAAGCTCTGGCGAATACGGAAAAGCGCTGATGGTGCACTCGATCGGTCGAGGCGTGACCTCCGGCCCGGGTGCCACCGATGAGTCGGTCATCTTCAACTCGGCAATTCACGACCTGGACATCGTGCCGTGGCTGCTCGACTCGCCGGTAACCTCCGTCAGCTGGCTGGCACCGGAGAACTCGAGTTCGAATACCGATCTGCACGAGCCCTTCCTCATGCTGCTGCGGACCGCTGACGGTGGCCTCTCAACCGTGGAGATCTACCTCAACGCTCGGTACGGCTATGACATGCGCTCCGAAGTGGTCTGCGAAAACGGCGTGATCTCGATTACCGAGCCGCACCGGGTCGCGATCTCGAGTGAACTTGCCACCAAGACAGCGATTCCGGATGACTTCCGGCCGCGATTCGCCGACGCGTACCGGCTCGAGCTTCAAGAGTGGGTGGATGCGCTCAACGAAGGCCGAGCCGCGACCCTCGCCACCGTCGAGGACGGTGCCGTGGCCACGCGAGTCGCCGCCGCAGCCGTCGCGTCGATGCAACAGCACGGCGCATTTATCAACGTGAAGGACGTCAAATGACCGAACGCAACCTGCCCACCCCGCAAGTGCCGGAGCCACACAGCGCACCCGTCAAGCGCTGGGCCATTCTCGGGACCGGCTGGATTGCCAGCCAATTTGTCCAGGCGCTGCAGGCCCACACGAACCAGCAGGTCGTCGCCGTCGGGTCTCGCAATCTCGCGCGGGCCGAGGAATTTGCAGCCAAGCACGGCATCGCGCAGGCCTTTGGTTCATACGAAGAGCTCGTCGAAGCGGATGTGGATGTGGTCTACGTCGCCACCGGTCACCTCGATCATTTTGAGCACGCGAAACTGGCAATCGAAGCGGGCAAACCGGTGCTCGTCGAGAAACCAATCACCCCGCGACTCAACGACACCCAGGAGCTGGTCGAGCTCGCACGCGAACGCGGGGTCTTCCTGATGGAGGCGGTTTGGACCCTCGCGCTGCCGAAGTTTTCGGTGGTCAGGCAGATCCTTGAGCAGGGACTGCTCGGTGAAATCGAGGAGGTCTCCGCGAATCTCGGCGAGCGCCTCGTAGATCACCATCGCGCGATGGATCCCGCCCAGGGCGGCGGCGCGATGAACGACATCGGCACCTACGTGATGATGTTTGCGAACGAAATGATCCCAGGCCTCAAGGTCATCGCCGCACACGGCCAGCGTCATCCCGAGCACGGGTCGATCGGTCAATTCCACGCGCTCCTCACGGACGCGGACGACCGGATTGCCACGGTGAGCGCATCCATGCTCGCGGACACACCGACCACGGCTTACGTTGCCGGCACAGAGGCCACGCTTGTGCTTGACCACATTTTTTATCAGCCCGGTCCCCTCACGGTGCGTTTCCACGACACCGGCGAGGAACTTCGCTATACCGAGCCCGCGGTCGCGCATACCGCGCTGTTTTGGGAAGCGCTCGAAGTCGCTCGCTGCCTCGACGAGGGCTTGACCGAATCGCCATTGCGTCCGCTCGATCAGACGATTGCCTCCATCTCGCTGATGGAAAGTGCGCGCGAACTCATGGGCGACCCGTTGCCCTAGCGACTCGTGTTGAGTGTGGAACGCCGCACCACCAGCTTCGGTGGCACGAGGTGTTCGGTACCCGCCGGCGGCGGTTCGTCAGCAGCTAACCAGGATGCGGCGATCCGGCCAATTTCTGCGGCTTCCGTGTCAACCGTGGTCAGGCCGATGGCTTCGATTCCCGCGAGAAAGGTGTTGTCGTAGCCGGCAATCGCGATATCTTCCGGTACCCGCAAGCCCGCAGTTCGCGCGGCACTCATCGCGCCCAAGGCAACAAGGTCGTTAACGCAACTCACTGCGGTGGTGTCGGGAGCTTCGGTAAGCAGCTGCGCAAAAGCATCCCGACCACTCTCCTCCGTAAATTCGGCCGGAATGACCCGGGCCTCGGACTCGAGCCCCGCATCCCGCATGGCCTTCTCATATGCAGCCGCGCGCCTGCGCGCCGCCGGCCCGCCCGCCCCGCCGAGATGAGCAATCTTGGAGTGGCCTTGCTCAACGAAATGCGAGATGAGTTGCTGCATGCCTATTTCGTTGTCGGTACGCACCGAGAGGGCTCGGGGGAATTCTTCGATGGATGCGGCGGCCACCACGATCGGGACGTCCGGCCGCACCTCGCGGAGGATGGAGATGTCCGGGATCACACCGACGACGAGATATCCGGCAGCATTGAGGTCTTCGAAGGATTGGACGATTCGGAGATCAGCCCGATAGCTGCCATCACGGTTGGGCATCACGGCGCTCGACATCAGGCTATAGCGGCCCACCGAATCGAGTTCGGCACGTGCCGCCTCCACGATGGTCGAGAACACCGGGTTGTGCAGGTTCGCAACCAGGATGCCGGTGAAGCTGCTCGCGTAGGCAGACAGCGAGCTCGCCACCCAGTTGCGTCGAAACCCGAGCGTTTCGGCGGCTTGGAAGATACGTTCGCGTCGTTCCGGACTGACTTTCTCTGGCTTTCGGTATGCGAGCGAGACCAGCGCGTGCGAAACGCCCGCAACCTCCGCGACATCGCGCATCGTCGGCCGTTTTGATGTCCCTGTGCTCATTATTTGACCCTATAGCGTTGTAGATCGATGAACGTGTGACCCGCGACCGTCCGTTGGCGGTCGCGGGTCACACCCACTATTCCCGTTCAAGCTCTATGTGTCGTGGCTGCCTCCTCCCTTTCACCACTGGAATCAGCGGCGTCGGCTGTTCCGCTCCGAGGGAAGGAAGATCGCACCGGTGGAGATGTCTTCCTCAAGCTTCTCGAGCGAGCGACCCTTGGTTTCCGGTACCTGCGTGGCAATGAAGATTGTGGACAGTACGCCCAACACCGCAAAGACGAAGAAGGTACTTGAAATTCCGATTCCCGCGACGAGCGAGGGGAAGGAGAGGCTGAGTGCGGCGTTGGTGAGCCACATGCACAGCACCGAAAGGCCAATCGCGAAACCACGAATCTTGAGCGGGAAGATCTCGGCCAGCATGACCCACACCGTGAGCCCCAGCGTGGCCTGCATGCAGGCGACAAAGAGTACGACGAGTACGAGAATGACGTAGGCGCGCATCATGCCTTCCGGCAGCACCAGCGAGAACACTCCGACGAGTAGGTGCATCGTGGTGATCCCGATGAATCCTCCGACCAGGAGTTTGCGGCGCGGGATGATCGTGATGAGCTTCAGGCCGACCAGCATCGCGCTGACCGAGACGACACCGTTTGCAACGTTCGCGATGAGTGCCGCGTTGGCTTCGAACCCTGCCTCGATAAGCAGCTGCGAGCCGTAGTACATGATCGAGTTGATACCCGTGAGCTGCTGTGCCACTGCAAGTCCGATGCCGACGAACACAATGCGACGAATCCACGGTGTCTTGAGCGATGCCCAGCTGCCGAGTTTGCTCTGCTCTTCCTGCTTTGCGAGCGCTCGAACTTCGTCCATTTCCGCGACCGCTCGCGCCTCCGGGCGCACCTGTCGCAGTACTGCGAGGGCTTCTTCGGTGCGACCCTTGGAGAGCAACCAACGTGGGCTTTCGGGCATCCGCAACATGCCGAAGAACAGAACAATTGCGGGCAGCGCAGCGACCGACAGCATGATGCGCCAGACGCCTTCCAGATCAGACAGCACATTGCCGATGATCGCGTTCACGAGGAAGGCCGCGAACTGACCGAACACGATCATGACTTCGTTGAAGCCGGTGAGTGCGCCGCGGCGTTCAGTGGGTGAAATTTCTGCGAGGAACACCGGCACCGTCACGGATGCACCACCAACGGCAAGCCCGAGGAAGAAGCGGGCCACCACCATGACCTCGAAGTTCGGGGCGACGACACAGCCGAGTGCCGAGAAGAAGAACAGCACTGCCAGCCAGATGATCATGCGGCGGCGTCCATACGCATCCGAGAGTCGCCCACCGACCATCGCGCCTGCCGCAGCACCGATCAGCAAGGAGCTGGTGACGACACCTTCGGTCAGTGGCGTGAGCCCGAGGTCATGCTTCATTGGCTCGAGCGCCCCGTTGATGACTCCGGTGTCGTAGCCAAAGAGCAGCCCACCGAACGTGGCGATGACCGCGACAATCCCGAGTCGCCGGGAGTGTGGTCCGGGGGTGAGTGGCGGCAGCGTGCTGCCCTCGTTACCTTCTGATGTTCCGCGCGATCCCGGACTTTGGTCCGTGAATGCGTTTGAGTTGTGTCCAGCCATAATGACCCTTTCAACAGATCCATTGGCCTTTGTGGGCGGGGCTACTGTTTGCCCTTGCGCACCGACGCTGGTACGCGAATCGCACTGCCCGAGGAAGGCCATTTGTGCCTCTTAGCGCGAACCTCTTGCGCTTAAGATTAGACCGCTCTAATTCAGCCTGTCAATAGGTTTATTAAATAATTAGAGCGGTCTAATCAGATCCTCAAGTGTCCCCCGCACGGGCACTCGAGTCGCCCGCCAGGGAACTAGTGTCGCGTTTCTGAAGTTCGTTGAGGGTTGGCTTTCGCGAGTACCTGTTCCGGAGTTTTCGTCCACACGAATGGGTGCTTGCGATCGTTCCAGCCAGTAATGAATTGACGGATCTTTGCATTC
>NZ_WBKB01000007.1 GCF_008831155.1 Gulosibacter chungangensis
TCATCGTTCGACTTGCATGTGTTAAGCACGCCGCCAGCGTTCGTCCTGAGCCAGGATCAAACTCTCCGTAAATGAACAACACTGACATGAACACAAAACGCATCCACACCAGCAAAATTCGAAATACACTGACCCCGAAAGATCAGAGTTCAATCAACTGACAAAACAAACCACACACACTCCCGAAAGAGCATGTACTGGCTCTCTTTATCCAAAATAAGGAACCACAAAAGGGTCCAAAATGGCATTAGACAATAAAAGTGCACACTGTTGAGTTCTCAAGGATCGGATGCTTCCGGCGTCCCGACCCGCTAGACTGCGGATCGTTGCTGCGGGAGCAACTTGGTTAGATTACCGAACTTTCTCGGCTTGTCAACTCGGCGTTTCCGCTCCGTTTACCCAGTTCCGGTAGATCGAAACCGTAGGTCTCGAGTCTAGACCCAGCCAACCGGAGTTAGCAAGTGGGCCAGGAATCTCTCAGTTCTAGTTGAACTAGCTTGCGGATTCCGCCGATCTGGTCGCTGCCTTGGGGCCGAACCACTCTGCGGTGTTTCGTGCCTCGCGGCGACAAGAGAAAACATTACGGCAGACCCACCCCCTGCGCAAATCAGGCCCGAAACTCGGGCGTGTCACGCCCCGAATCTCGGGCCTGAGTGGTAGCAAATCTACCGTTGGCGGCTATTTGATTGTTGCGCCGACCAGCGTCTTCTTGCCGCGGCGCAGCACGATGACATTGCCCGGAAGCAGGTCTTCTGCGACAACGGTGCGGTGCTCGTCCTCAACACGAACGTTGTTGAGCGAAACTCCACCCTGCTTGATCGCACGACGCGCCGCGCTAAGTGATTCCACGGCTCGAGTGTCGGTGAGTACCTGCGCAAGTTCCACGCCAACGGCCGCCTCGGTGTTCGGAAGTTCTGCGATCGCCTGCTGGAGCGTTTGTGCATCCAGTCCGAGCAGATCGCCCTGGCCAAAGAGCGCTTCCGAAGCGGCGATCGCATTTTCGGTTGCTTCCTGACCGTGCACCAGCACCGTTACCTCGCGGGCCAACGCACGCTGAGCTTCCCGGCGGAACGGTTCCTCTGCAACCTTGCGTTCGAACTCAGCAATCTTTTCACGACTGAAGAACGTGAAGACCTTGAGACGGCTCACGACATCAGCATCGTCGGTGTTGAGCCAGAACTGGTAGAACGCGTATGGCGAGGTGAGCTCGGCATTAATCCAAATCGCGTTGCCCTCGGACTTACCAAACTTCGTGCCATCGGAGTTAGTAATCAGCGGCGAGCCGAGCGCGTGCACGCTCGCACCCTCCGCGCGACGGATCAGGTCAACTCCCCCGACGAGGTTCCCCCACTGGTCGGAACCTCCGGTCTGCATCTCCAGGCCGTAGCGCTTGTAGAGCTGCAGGAAGTCATAGGCCTGCAGAATCTGGTAGCTAAATTCCGTGTAAGAAATACCGGCATCCGAATTCAGGCGCGCGGCAACCGCATCCTTCTTGAGCATCGCGCCGACGCGGAAGTACTTGCCGATGTCGCGAAGAAAATCGATCGCGGAAAGATCAATCGTCCAGTCAAGGTTATTGACCATCTGGGCAGCGTGCTCACCATCGAAGTCGAGGTAACCCTCGATCTGATCGCGCAACTGGTTCACCCACTCAGCCACAACCTCGCGCGAGTTCAGGGTGCGCTCGGCGGTTGGACGAGGGTCGCCGATGAGACCGGTTGAGCCGCCAACAACACCGATCGGATTGTTGCCAGCCAGCTGCAAACGACGCAGCAGCAATAACTGCACGAGGTGGCCGAGGTGGAGGCTCGGTGCCGTCGGGTCGAATCCGCAGTAATACGTGATCGGGCCCTCGTTCATCCGTGCACGAAGTTCATCCAGGTCGGTCGAAACGTGGATATAGCCGCGCCACTCGAGTTCATCGAGAATGTGGTCGAACGAAGGGTCGTTCTTCTGCCAAGAGAGATCACGTAAAGTCACGTCGATAACAGTACCAATGTTGTGACTACTGGATTGGTACCGCGCTTGCCTCAACGTGCTTCGTGCCGTGATTGTTTGAGCGTCCGTGCACCGGCGAGGTATCCCGCGATATAGGTTCGCGCGACTCGTTCAATCGCATCCTCGTTCGGAAGGAATGTGGGGTCGTGTAACGAGACGCCGTTGCCTTCGACCCCGACAAAGCACATCACGCTGGGCACTGCCTCGCTAAAGAAGGAAAAGTCGTCGGCTCCGAGCGACCGCATCGGCTCGGTGTGTTCGAGACCAAGGTCCTCAAGCACCGCATCCATCGCAGAGACGAGCGGACCGTCGTTGATGAGCGCCGGCTCCCCCTCGGTATGCGTCAGCTCGGCAACACAGCCAAACGCAAGCGCTTGATGCTCGGCAAAGGATGCAATGGTCTCGGCCAGTCGCCGACCTTCAGTCGAAGAGGTGGTCCGGATGGTCGCAAAGATTCGACCTTCTTTCGGCAAGACATTGGATGCGCCCGAACCGACCTGAATCGTTCCCACGCTCACGAGGGCGGGATCCATTGGGTCCGAGTGTCGGCGCAAGGTTTCCGGAATCCCGGTAACAATCTGCGCGACGGCGGTGGCCACATCCGACCCTTGGTGCGGGTATGCCCCGTGGCCACCTCGGCCGGACACGTGAATATCGAGTTCCCCGGCCGCAGCATTGACGAAACCGCTACCGGTGGCCACGCTCCCCACGGGGACTCCCGGATGCACGTGGGCGCCAATCATGTGCGCAATCGCAAATTGTTCGAGCATGCCTTCCTGCACGATGTCGCGTCCGCCCGAGGGATACGCTTCCTCACGCGGCTGCAACACCGGCACGAGGCCGTAGGGCAACTCAAGCTGTTTCGCGGCACGCACCACCGCGGTCAGTGCTGCCAGGTGCACATCGTGACCGCAAGCATGCATCGCGCCGGTCGTCGATGCCCAGGTGACCTCGGTCGCTTCCCGCACCGGCAGCGCATCCAATTCCCCGCGCAGCCCGATCGCTGGTCCCGTTGTCGGCCCGATGCGTCCGATCCCGCCCGTGTCGGCAACCGGAACCATTTCGATGCCCATGGCACGGGTCACTCGCGAGGTGGTGTCCTGTTCTTCGCCACTGACTCGCGGCTCACGGTGAAGTTCTTCGCGGAGTTCTCGAGCACCGTCAAGTTCCTGGGCCAAGGCGGCCAACCACGCAGTGGTGAGCGCTTCTTCTGCCGGTGACTGTACCTGGGTATCGGTCATGGGCTCCCCTACTGTGTCTACCTACTGTGCCTGCCGTACCAACGGGTCAAACCCATAGAGCCGGGCGGCATTCTCGTAACCAATCATGCGAGCCACCCCCAGGCTCTGTTCGCGAGGCCACGCATCCAATTGCGTAAATCGTTCGAGCGCCGCGGTGAGGCCGCGTCGGAACAGCATCGCGCCGAGATAGTAGAGCTCGGACGCACCCCAGGCGTCGCTACTAAACAGGATCTTCCCGAATGGGGCAAGTTCCAGGGACTCTGCGATGACTGCCTCAGAGCGGGAACCGGTGTAATTGACGCCCAGCCCGACATCGAAATAGACGTGCGGGAAAACATCCGCGAGATAGCCAGCTTCACGGTGGAAGGGATAGCAGTGCAGCAGGGTGAACCGGGCACCCGAATCCACGGTCGCGCGAAGTAGGCGGGTGAGCAGCAGCGGATTGCAGCGGTGCAGATCCACATCATCGTCACCGTAGCCAACATGCACCTGGATTACGCAGGCACGATCGATCGCGAGCCAAATCAGCTGGCGGATCATCACCGGGTCATCAAGACGCAGGCTCCCGGAAGTCGCGAGGAGTCGCGCCGCAGACGCTTCGAGCTCGCTCGCTGCGGGTCGCGCATCCTCGAAATCAAAGCCAATGCGGTAGGCCGCAATCGTCTTGACCCCGACAGCTGTCTCGAGCCGTGCATCCAATTCGCGTTCAATTTCGGCGAGCAACTCCGCGCTGCCGGCGTCCGCGCGATCGCGCACACGCTCGATGACCTGTTCGGCAAGTCGTTCTAGGCGGACGATTTCGCAGGAATGGGCGTCAGCAATTTCGGCCATATCTGCAGGGCCGTTGATTCGGCCGGCATCGTGACCGGTTTCGATGCCGTACACCGCGATGTTGGCAGCCCGAAGCAGTCGCTTGTTGACTTCTGCGGCACCGAGTTCGGTGCGGCGAGCCAAATACTCCTCGGGAGTGCAGAACGACGGGAGGTCCAGTAGCGGGGCGCAATTCGCCAGGATCTGGAAACCGACCTGCGAATCGAAGCGTGTGGTCCCCTCGGTCGCGGGACGCGAAGACTCGGAAATGAGCGCCTCGAATTCATCCCGGTCGACGTCCTTGGTGATTACCCCGTGGCAGTGGTGATCAAAGAGCGGCAGGTCGTGTAGATCAATCGTCGAACTAGTAGACACGGGTGTACACCTCGCAGATTTCGGCGGGGGTCTTGTCCCGCAGCTGGGCAATTTCATCGCGCTTGACGGCGAGGAAGGTCTCGACCCAGTTCGGGGCGAGCCACTGACGGAGTGCCGAACTTTGCTCAAGTGCGGTAAGCGCGGTTTCGAGGCTATCCGGCAACTGGGCGAGGTCGCGGTGCGCGCCGTCAAGATCGAGTTCACCGACGATGACTTCGGCGGGTTCAAGATCTTCTTCGATGCCCGCGAGACCCGCTCGGATCAGCAGCCCAAGCAGCAGCCACGGGTTCGCGCCGATGTCGCTGCCGCGGAACTCGAAGTGGAGCTGCTTCGACGGGTCGCGACCGTTGAGTTCATTGGTCGGGCAAATGCGCAGCAGTGCCTCGCGGTTTTGCAGACCGAAGAATGCCCGCGCGGTTGACCAGTTGTGTGGCGCGAGTCGGTCATAGCTGGTCACCAGTGGCGCGAAAATGGCGGTCATTTCGGGTGCGTATTTGACGATGCCGGCGGCGAATTTGCCGCCGAATTCGGAGATCCGACCGGGACGCAAGGGGTCCCAGAGGAGCGGTTCACAAGTTGGGCCGGTGAGCCCCATGTGCACGTGTACGCCGTTGCCGCCGCCACCGGGTTTGACGATCGGTGCGAAGCTCGCGTGCCGTCCGTGTGCCTGGTAGAGGTCGTACACGAGATCGCGAACCAGAATTGCGCGGTCGGCAGCACGCAAAGGGTCGGTCGGCTTCACGGTGATTTCAAATTGCTGCTCGCCGTACTCCGGGAGCCAGTTTTCTGGTTCCAGTCCGGCTTTGTGGAGGAGTGTCACGAGTTCAGAGCCAATCGGCTCGGCGCTGCGGAAGTTTTGCAGCGAGAACGGGTGCGGATTATTGCTCGCGGTCATATCCACAAACTCGTGCTCAAATGCCGCAGTCAGGCGGATGCCGTGCTCGTCGAGATCGTTGATCGCCTGTTTCAGGAATGACCGGGCGCAGGATTCCCACGGCGTGCCATTGGTCTCGATAATGTCGGAAAACACGATGTTCAAGGGCGTACGTCCCGGTACCGCATCCACTCGGAATCGGGAATCGAGGTCGGGCTTGAGCCGCAGATCCCCCGAGGAGCCATACGGGATGCCAGCGACGATGTGGCCGAGCGGGCCAATTCCGAGGTTGGCCGGGACCCATCCCAGGGTGGTGTCATCCTGAAATTCCTCGACTCGCAGCGAGCGGCCTTTGGTTCGTGCGGCAATATCGGTCGTCGCGAGGAAGATCAGTTCATCTGGTTGATCATGCATTATTCAATGTTCTCCGGTTGTCAGTCTTCCACGGTCAGTCGAGTGCCGATGCGCTTTGCCAGCGCTGGTCTACTCAAGACGATAATGAGCCCGATTACACACCATGCCCCCGCGAGCCATGGGAAGTAGGTATACGGTGCCTCTTGCCCGACAACCTGGATCACATAGGTGTAGCCGAGGAATGCCAGCGCCATGATCGGGAAGATGAGTTCCCACTTGGCGATGCCCGAATTCGGGGTAAAGGTGTGGCGAATCACGCCAATTGAGGTCATGCCATAGGCAATCACCATGCACAGCGTACCCATGGTGGCGTACCAGTAGTACGCGTCGACGCTGGTCGCCTGGAACAGTCCGAGCACGAGCGTCATGATCGTGGTGAGCCCCACCGCGACAATGACCGAGTAGGTCGGCACCTGGGTGGATGGGTTGAGTTTCGCGAATGCCTTGGGGCCGAAGCCGTCGCGGGCAAGCGCGAACATCAGCCGCGATGCTGCCGTGCTCGAGCTCAAGAGGGCCCCGAAGGCAACCAGGAACGCGATGATGGAAATCATGACCGCGAACCACGGGCCGATATAGGTGGATGCGAGGGTGGTCAGTGTCGAGGAGGCTCCGGCAAACGCGGCAATACCGGCCTCGTCAGTGCCGAACCCGATGGTCTGCGCGAACATCATGAACACGTAGACGAGGCCGCCGACAATCACGGCGAGTAGCACTGCCCGCGGTACCACCCGTTTCGGATCGCTCGATTCTTCGGCAAGTGAGGTCCCTGATTCAAATCCCGCCCATGACAGGAAGCCGAACACTGCCGCGGTCATAATGGCAGTGATCGGTGCATCCCCCGGCATTAGGGTCGACACGTCAATGCCCGTCGCGACCGGAGCATCCCCCGCCGCGATCTTGACGATGATGACGACCGCGAGCACCAGCATCGCGGCGATGCCAACGAAGCCAATCGCAAGCAGCGTCCGAGCGACGATTGCCGATTCGCGCAGGTTGAGCACCAGCGCCGCGATCCCGACCGCGAGTGCCGGAATCATCCAAAGGCCCGGGGCGAGCACAATCCCCATCTCGCCGAGCATCGCTTCGAAGAACACTGCGCAGGCGCCGACGATACAGGCCGCGAAGAAAATATAGGTGCCCAAGAGCGCGAAACCGCCGAAGAAGCCGGCGCGCGGCCCTAAGGTCGAGCCCGCGAGCGCATAGACCGATCCCGCGTGGGTGATGCGACGGGTGAGTCGCACGAATCCGTAGGCCACAAGCAGTGTGCCGACAAATGCCACCAAGAAGGTAAACGGCACTGATTTACCGACGAGCGCTGCCACGCCGATGCCGTTGAGTGACATGGCCATCACCGGGCCCATAAAACCGATGCCGATGGCGGTGATTTCGAATGTTCCGAGTGGGCGTTTGGTTTTGGGCGCCGCGACCGGTGTCGGGTCTTGGTTACTCAATGGAGTCAGCTTTCGCTCGAGAAGTAGTGAGGTGGCGGCGCGTGTCGCGGGCGCACCGGGGTGGGTACCAATAGGGTCCGCGCGGGAAGCTCTCCCGCGCGGACCCTGTTGTGGTTCACGGTCGTTCCAGGCAGTTAGTTACTGAGTGCTGCCAGGCGCTCGCGCAATTCAGCGAGTTGTTCTCGCACCCGGTTTGGTGCCGTGCCGCCGCGGCCATCGCGAGTGGCAACGGAACCGTCGATGGTGAGTACCTCGCGCACTTCCGGTGTCAGGTGCAAGGAGACGCCAGCGAAATCTTCATCGGTGAGGCCGTCCAAGTCCACGCCCTTTTGTTCGGCGAGTTTGACGCAACCGCCGGAGATTTCATGCGCGTCGCGGAAGGGTACGTGACGTTTGACGAGCCATTCTGCGATGTCGGTTGCCAGTGAGAAGCCCTGCGGGGCAAGTTCGCGCATCCGTTCGCCGTTGAATCGCATCGTGACGATCATGCCGGTAAACGCGGGCAGCAGCACCTCCAGCTGTTCGACCGAGTCGAAGAGCGGTTCCTTGTCTTCCTGGAGGTCGCGGTTGTATGCGAGCGGCAGCGCCTTGAAGGTCGCCAGCAGCCCGGTGAGGTTGCCGAGTAGGCGGCCGGTCTTGCCGCGGGCAAGCTCGGGGATGTCCGGGTTCTTTTTCTGCGGCATGATGCTCGAGCCGGTCGAGTAGGAATCATCGAGGGTGACGAAGTCGAATTCCTTCGTGTTCCAGATGATCACCTCTTCGCTCAGGCGCGAGATGTCCACCGCGATCTGCGCGAGCACGTAGGCGTATTCGGCAACGAGGTCGCGGGCCGCGGTGCCGTCGATCGAGTTCGGTGAGGAAGCCGAGAAGCCGAGATCTTCGGCGACCTGTGTGGCATTCAGCCCGAGGGTTGAGCCCGCGAGCGCGCCGGAACCGTAAGGCGATTCATCGAGTCGACGCA
This sequence comes from Gulosibacter chungangensis, assembly GCF_008831155.1. Classification (GTDB taxonomy): domain Bacteria; phylum Actinomycetota; class Actinomycetes; order Actinomycetales; family Microbacteriaceae; genus Gulosibacter; species Gulosibacter chungangensis. The sequence continues at coordinate 8,125 of NZ_WBKB01000007.1, forward strand.
GCAGGTCCCGGATGCGATCAAGGTCGCGTACCAGCGGCCACGCGTGCGCGAGCAGGTGGTGCGCGAGCAGCACCGGCTGCGCGTGCTGCAGGTGGGTACGGCCCGGCATAATCACGTCGAAGTTCTGCTCAGCCTGACCTGCGATGGCGTCCACGAGCGCCCGGATCTGTGCGCTGAGGCTCTTCGCGGTGTCGCGAATGTACATCCGGATGAAGGTAGCGATTTGGTCGTTACGGCTCCGCCCCGCCCGCAGTTTGCCACCGAGTTCGTGACCGGCCAGCTCCATCAGCCCGCGCTCGAGTGCCGAGTGCACATCCTCATCCGCCTCCGCCGCAACGAAACTCCCGTCGGTCACGCGACGTTCGAGTTCGTTGAGCGCACTCACCATGCCGTCGTATTCGGCATCGGTGAGGTAGCCCGCCGAATTGAGTGCGCGGGCGTGTGCGCGGGAACCGGCGAGGTCGTAGTGTGCCAGCTTCCAGTCAAAGTGCGTGGACTTCGAAAGGCGTGCTAGTTCGGGTGAGGGTCCGCCAGCGAACCGACCGCCCCAGAGGGCACCATCTTCGCTCGCGCGGGACTGCTGTGAGTTGGACATTGAACGTGCTCCGTGTCTTCGGGTCAGAAATCTATGGCCTGGTACGGCCGCGAATAGTTGGGGCGCGGCCTAGTTTCGCAGGACGACCGGCTCGTTACGCGACTTGGCGAGCAGCCAGGCGAGCAGGGCCTTCTGCGCGTGCAGGCGGTTTTCAGCTTCGTCGAAAATCACCGACTGCGGGCCGTCGATTACCTCGGCGTCCACCTCGAAACCGCGGTCTGCGGGCAGGCAGTGCAGGAAGATCGCGTCGGGCTTGCCGAGTTTCATGACCTCGGCGGTGACGCGATAACCTTCGAACGCTGCGATGCGCTCCTGTCGTTCGTCCTCGAGGCCCATCGAAACCCAGGTGTCGGTCACGATCACATCGGCGTCCACCGCAAGCTCTGCGATCGAGCTGCCCACTGCGACCGAACCACCGGTCTGCGAGGCAATCGCCGTCGCATCCGCCACCACGTCTTTGCGCGGGAGGTAACCCTCGGGCGAGATCACGACCACGTGCATCCCCGCCATCGCACCCGCGAGGAGGTAGGAGTGGCCCATGTTCGACAGACCGTCGCCGATGAATACCAGCTTGCGGCCCTTGGTCTCGCCCTTGTGCTCGCGAATCGTGAGCAGGTCGGCCAGCAGCTGGCAGGGGTGGAAGTCGTCGCTCAGACCGTTGACGATGGGCACTCGCGCACCGTCGGCCATCTGCTCGAGGCCTTCCTGCGCATAGGTGCGCCAGACCACTGCCGAGACCATTCGCTCGAGCACCCGGGCGGTGTCGCCCGGGGTTTCTTTGCCGCCGAGCTGGCTGGATGCGGTGGTAAAGATCAGCGGGCTGCCGCCAAGTTCCGAGATCCCCACGTGAAAGGAGACGCGTGTACGGGTCGAGCTCTTATCGAAGATCACCGCGACGGTTTGGGGGCCCTCGAGCGGACGCGCAGCGAAGCGGTCCTGCTTCAGGGTTGCCGCGAGATCGAGGATCTCCGACTGTTCTGCTGGGGTTACGTCATCGTCGCGGAGGAAGTGGCGAATCATGCCGTACCTTTCTAGTGATTGAAAAACGAGTGGAACCTAGTCGGTGACTTCGGTGCCGAAGCCGTCTTTGGTGAATATCTCGAGCAGCGTGGAGTGCGGGACACGTCCGTCGATGATCGTTGCGTGCTTGACCCCACCGTCAATTGCTTCGAGGCAGGCCTGCGCCTTCGGAATCATTCCTGATTCCAGGGTGGGCAGCATGCCGCGCAGTTCCTCTGCGGTGATGCTTGCCGCCAGCGAGCTCTTATCCGGCCAATTCCGGTAGAGGCCTTCCACATCGGTCAACATCACGAGCTTCTTCGCCCCGAGTGCGACCGCGAGCGCCGCAGCTGCTCGGTCGGCGTTAATATTCAGTGCCTTCCGCGGCTGGTCGAGGTCGCTGGCGATCGTGGAGACCACGGGGATGCGGCCCGCGGCGATATCCGCCGAGACCACGTTCGGGTTCACCGCGACGATCTCACCAACCAGTCCCAGATCGACCGGGTTCCCCGCCGCATCCGTGGTCTTGCGCTTGGCCTGGAAGAGGCCCGCGTCTTCACCGGAGGTGCCGGTGGCCACGGGGGCAAGATCATTGATGGCCGAAACGAGCTCACGTGCCACCTGGCCGCCGAGCACCATGCGCACGACTTCCATTGCCTCTTCGGAGGTGTAGCGATACCCGGCACGGAATTCCGATTCGATGCCGAGTCGGTCGAGCATCCGCGAAATGTGCGGGCCACCGCCGTGGACGACCACGGGCTTGACCCCGGCGTAGCGCATGAACGCGATGTCGGAGGCGAACGCTTCGATCAGTTCGGGATCGATCATCGCGTTGCCGCCGAATTTCACGACGATGATTTCATCGTGGTATCGCTGCATCCAGGGCAGGGCCTCGATGAGCGTTTCGACTTTCCCCGATGACTGCGCGTAGCGCGGGTCGACCGAAATATCCGATTCGGTTGTCATATTGCCTTTCGGCCTAGTTCGCTAACGCTGGGGTTAGGAGGAGTAGGCGCTGTTCTCGTGCACGTAGTCGTGCGTGAGGTCGTTCGTGAGGATGGTCGCGGTGGCGTCGCCCGCATGCAGGTCGATGAGCACCTCCGTGGCGCGCGGCGAGAGGTCAACGCTATCGACGGGCGCGTGCGGGGTCCCGGCCTTGCAGACCATGACCCCGTTCATCGACACGTCGATGGCCTGCGGGTCAAACTGCGCGTCGGTGGTACCGATCGCGGCGAGCACGCGGCCCCAGTTCGGGTCATTGCCGAAGATTGCCGCTTTGAAGAGGTTCGAGCGGCTCACCGCACGCGACACGTCCACCGCTTCCTGCTCGGTGGCAGCACCCGTGGTGATGATCGTGATGTCGTGGCTCGCACCCTCGGCATCCTGCTGCAGCATTTTCGCGAGGTCATCGCAGACCTCGGTCAGCAGTCGAGTAAATTCCTCGGTCTCGGGAGTGACGCCGGAGGCACCGGAGGCTAGCAGCGCCACGGTGTCGTTGGTCGACATGCAGCCATCCGAGTCCACGCGGTCAAAGGTGACCCGCGTTGCCTGACGCAGTGCCGCATCAAGCTGGTTCGATTCGAGGTCGGCATCGGTGGTGATCACCACGAGCATGGTCGCAAGACCCGGGGCGAGCATCCCCGCACCCTTGGCCATGCCACCGATCGTGTAACCGGAGCCCTCGCGGGTCGAGACTTTCTGCACGGTGTCGGTGGTGAGGATGCCGTCGGCGGCATTGCTGCCGGCCTGCGCATCCGCGGCGAGGGCGGGATAGGCGGCGTCAATGCCAGCGAGGAGTTTGTCGCGCCAGCCCTGGTCGCCCATGCCGATGAGACCGGTCGAACAGACTATGACATCCCCCGCAGCGATGCCGAGGTGCTGTGCGGCGCGTTCGGCGGTCAGGCGGGTCGTTTCGGCACCAAATTCACCGGTGAAGCAGTTTGCACCACCGGAATTGAGCGCGATTGCCGAGACCGTACCGTCGGCCACGACCTTGCGTGACCAGGTCACCGGGTGCGCCTCGCAGCGGTTTTCGGTGAACACGGCCGCGGCTGCTGCCGAGGGGCCGTCGTTGACCACGAGCACGACGTCGAGGCCGCCGCTGTTTTTCAGGCCGGCTTCGACGCCGGCTGCTCGAAATCCTTTGGGGGCGGTTACGGTCACGGGGCAACTCCATTGATCGGCAGGCTGTGGGCTTCTTCGATACCGAGGGCGATATTGGCCGACTGAATTGCCGCGCCCGCGGTGCCCTTCCCAAGATTGTCGAGTGCACTGATGACAATCAAGCGTCCGGCGCGCTCATCAATGCCAAATCCGATCTGGGTGCGGTTTGAGCCGTTCACATCCGCGGTGCGCGGGTAGGCGCCGTCATCCATGAGTTCGATGAAGGTCTCATCGCCGTAGGCCTCTTCATAGACCTCGCGCACGCGGGCGAGATCCACACCCTCGGTGATGCTCGCCGTGCAGGTCGCGAGAATACCGCGTGCCGTGGGCACGAGCACCGGGGTGAAGCTGAGGCGCACATCCTGACCGGATGCATTGCGCAGGTTCTGGCGGATCTCCGGATTGTGCCGGTGGCCACCGTAGGCGTTATAGGGGGCGGCGTTCCCGATCAGCTCGCTCGCGAGCATCGACACCGAGGCCTTCTTGCCAGCGCCCGAGGGGCCAACGGCGAGCACCGTGGAGATATCTTCATTGCCGATCAGTCCCGCCCGGATGGCCGGTGCGAGCGCGAGCGTCACCGCGGTGACATTGCAGCCCGGGACAGCAATGCGACGGGCGTCGATGAGATTGCGGCGCTGCTTGCTGCCGTCCTGGAGCAGGAGTTCGGGCATCCCGTAGGTCCAGCTGCCGGCCCACTCGCCCGGGTAGTAGTCGGTCCAGTCCTGTTCCCGCTCGAGGCGGTGATCCGCAGCGGCGTCAACCGCGAGCGTGCCCTCTGGTAGTTCCGCTGTGAGTGCGCCAGATTTGCCGTGTGGCAGCGCCAGGAACACTACATCGTGGCCCGCGAGCGCCTCCGGTGTGGTTTTGTCGAGGACGAGATCCCCATAACTCGCGAGATGCGGGTGTACCGTTCGAAGTCGCTCACCGGCCTGCGAGTGAGCGGTGACCGTGCGGACCTCAAACTCGGGGTGCGTAGCGAGCAGGCGGAGGAGTTCTCCCCCGCCGTAGCCCGACGCACCCGCAACTGCTACAGAAAACGTCATACCCACCATCCTACGCCCGGCGCGAAGTCGTACCCTTATTGAGTACCGCTCTACGCATAGGAACCCCTTGACTGATACGCAATCATCGCTTTCATCCCCCGCTCTCACCGATGCTCGTGCGCTCGAACTGCGCGCCGACTTCCCCATTTTGAGTCAGCAGGTGCATGGCAAACCCCTGGCTTATCTTGACTTCGGGGCCACCGCGCAGCGCCCGCAGGCGGTGCTTGATGCCGAGCTGGAGTTCCTCACCCGCCACAACTCTGCCGTGCACCGCGGCGCCCACGAACTCGCGGCTCTCGCCACGGGTGACTTCGAGGAGGCCCGCGAGGTTGTGGCCGAGTTTGTCGGTGCCGACTTCGACGAAATCGCCTGGCAGGCTGGCGCGACGGATGCACTCAATACCGTCGCGAACGGCATTGCCGCGGCCTCGCGCGGTCGCGGTGGGGCTGCATCCGCGCCGCTGCGCCTGGGTGCCGGGGACGAGATCCTCATCACCGAGGCCGAGCACCACGCGAACCTCGTGCCCTGGCAGGAGCTCGCACTCGCCACGGGTGCGACATTGCGCTACGTGCCGGTCAATGACCGCGGCACCTGGACCATTGATGATCTGCGCCCGCTCGTGACCGACCGCACCCGCGTGATCGCGTTCGCGCACGTCTCGAATGTCACGGGTTTGATTGCCCCGGTTGCCGAGATCGTCGAACTTGCCGCATCGGTTGGGGCAATCACGGTCCTCGACGCCTGCCAGTCGGTGCCGCACCGTCCGGTGAACTTCCACGAGCTCGGCGTCGACTTCGCCGCGTTCTCGGGCCACAAGATGGCCGGACCGAACGGGATCGGCGTACTCTACGGCCGCCGCGAGCGCCTCGAGCAGTTGCCACCTGCCCGCACCGGCGGTTCGATGATCGAAATCGTGACGATGGCAGAGACCACGTTCATGGCTCCGCCCACGCGTTTCGAGGCGGGTACGCAGCCGGTTTCGCAGGCGGTCGCCTTGGCTGCGGCCTGCCGCTACCTTTCGGCCATCGGGATGGATGCGATTCGCGATCACGAGGAGGCCCTCGGTGCTCGCATGGTTGCGGAACTCAATGCGATCGAGGGCATCACGGTAATCGGTAATGACGCTTCCGTACCACGGTCAGGGCTGGCAGCCTTTATCGTCGACGGTGTCCACGCCCACGATGTCTCGCAGTACCTGGATGCGGCGAGCATCGCCGTTCGTGCCGGTCACCACTGCGCCCAGCCGCTGCACCGCCGCCTTGGCGTCACCGCCTCGACCCGCGCATCCAGCTACTTGACCACCACCAATGCGGAGATCGATGCGCTGCTCGAAGCCGTGAGCGGAATCCGTAGCTACTTTGGAGCCGACCGATGAGCGCGCTGGACGGCCTTTACCAGGACATCATTCTCGACCAGGCGCGCCAACGCGTCGGCGAGGGCGAGATTGATCCCTTTGATGCCGAACACTTTGAGAAGAACCCGTCCTGCGGTGACGAGATTCGTCTGCGGGTGCGCCTCAACGGCGACACAATCGAAGACATCGGATGGGTCGGTGACGGCTGCTCGATTTCGATGGCCTCCGCCTCGATTTTGGTCACCCAGTTGGTCGGCCACTCGGTGGCGGATGCGCGGCTCGGTATCGACACGATGCGCACGATACTGCGCTCCCGCGGCAAGCTTGAAATCGACCCCGACTCGGTTGAGGGTGAGCTCATCGGCGACGCCATCGCGCTCGAGGGCGTCGGCAAATACGTGATGCGCGTCAAGTGCGCAATGCTCGGCTGGGTGGCCCTCGAAGCCGCGCTGCGAGAGGCCCACGCGGAATAAGTCGCCAACGGCAAAGCGCCGGGTGCATCCAGTGGATGCACCCGGCGCTTTACTGTTACACGTTGCTTGGTTCCGACCAGCGACTATGCGCGAATCGTGGCGCCGAAGAGCTCGGCGGCGCGGGCGGCGCCGGCTTCCTTGGCCTCGGTGGCCTCGGCAGCGGTGAGCGTGCGGTCGGTGGCGCGGAAGCGAAGCGCGAAGGTGAGCGACTTCTGGTCATCCTCGAGGCCACGGCCGCGGTAGTCGTCCACAAGGTGGATGGCTTCAAGCAGCTCACCCGCACCAGTTTGCACTGCTGCCAGCACGTCACCTGCGGGCACCGACTGCGGCACCACCAGTGAGAGGTCCTGTGTCGCGGCCGGGAAACCGACGATCGTGCCGGCCGAAACGTGACGCTCCGACTTCTCAATGATGAGGTCCACGTTCACCTCAACGGCAGCGACCACCCGCGGGAGGTCGCGTTCTTCGGTTACCGCGGGGTGGAGTTCACCGGCGAAGCCAACCGAAGTCTCGTTGCCTTCCGGATCCACGATGTACACCTCGGCACAGCGTCCCGGATGGAAGGCCTGGTGCGAGCCCTGACGCACCCGCAGGTCCGCGGCGGTGGCAAGTCCGATCCGGCCCACCAGCTCGATTGCATCCTGCCAGCCATAGGGCTGCGCGGCGACGCCGAGCTGCTTCGGGGTGCGGTCACCAATCAGTAGCGCGCCGAGGAAGTAAGGCTGCGCGGGAATGCCCGCGTTGAGCTCCGCGAGCGTTTCATCCGATGGACGCTGCGCGAGCGGCGGCAGCTCGGCCACACCGTACTCCACACCCGGTTCGGGCAGGAACACGCGACCGATTTCGAAGACCGCGAGGTCCGTCATACCGCGCGACTCATTGCGGTGTGCCACACCGACGAGCCCCGGAAGCATGCTGCGGCGCAGCCACGCAGCCTTCGCATCCAGCGCGTTTTCGAGCTTGACCTGCGCAACCTCCGAGCCATCCGACGACGAGAACAGCGCGTTTTCGGTCTCCGAGAGGAACGGGTAGCTCAGCACCTCCACGTGACCGGTCGCCGCGAGCACATCGCTGAGCTGTCGCTGCAGGGTCTGTGCGCGGGTGAAGCCGTGGCCCTCGGGCGACTGCGGCAGGATCGAGGGGATGCGGTCAAAGCCCTGTAGGCGACCGACTTCCTCCACGAGGGTGACATCGCTTGTGAGGTCGGGACGCCAGGTCGGCGGGACCACTTCGAGCACCTCGGCGTTGCGGTCGCCACGAATTTCGCAGCCGACGGCTTCGAGGGATTCGAGCACTTCCTCACGCGTGTAGTCGATACCCATGAGCTGCGCCGGGAAGCCGATCGGCAGCGAGACCGGCTCGCGTTCGGTGATTTCGCCAACGATGCTGCCCACCGGTTGGAGTGTGCCGCCAGCGAGTGATACGAGCAGCTCCGCAACGCGAGCGCCGGCAGGCACTGTGACGGCCGGGTCGACGCCGCGGTCGAAGCGGCGCGAGGCTTCCGAAGGTAGCTTGTGGCGACGCGCGGTGCGTGCAATCGAAATTGGCGAGAAGTTCGCGGCTTCGATGAACACGTTCGTGGTGGTGTCCGAAAGCTCGGTCTCCATGCCACCCATCACGCCCGCAAGGCCGATCGGGCCGCGGTCGTCGGTGATCAGGATGTCCTCGTCGGAGAGCGTTCGCTCATTACCGTCGAGAGTGGTGAGTTTCTCCCCCACCTTCGCACGGCGCACGTGAATGCCGCCCTGCAGCGCGTCGAGGTCGTAGCCGTGGATGGGCTGGCCGAGCTCGAGCATCACAAAGTTCGTGATGTCGATCAGCAGACCCAGCGAACGAATCCCTGCCAGACGCAAGTGCTGCGCCATCCAGGCCGGAGTCGGCCGGGACGGATCCATGCCGGTGACCACGAAGCCCGAAAACATCTCGCTGATCTTCTGGCCCCGGACCGCCGGCTCGTCGGCAATCGTGATCGGTACGCGGACCTCGGCGGGGTTGGATGCAATCCCCTGCTCGATGATTTCGGCAAGCTCCGGCCGCAGGGCCGGGTCGCGGAAGGCAGCGCCGGTCGCGTGCGAGTATTCGCGGGCGAGCCCGCGCATCGACATCGCGTAGCCGCGGTCGGGGGTAACGTTCACCTCAACAGCGACGTCGTTCAGGCCCAGGAGCGGAAGCGCCGGGGTGCCGGGCTCCGCGCTGATGCCGCGTTCACCGAGCACGATAATGCCCGCGTGATCATCCCCGAGGCCGAGTTCGCGCTCGGAAGCGATCATGCCGTCCGAGACATGACCGTAAGTCTTGCGAGCAGAGATGTGGAAGTCACCGGGCAACTCCGCGCCGGGGAGTGCGACGACCACGAAATCGCCCGCGTCAAAGTTGTGGGCACCGCAGACAATGCCGCGTACATCCTCGCCGCCGTCAGCCGCCTGTTGACCGGCCGGTGCCACACGCACCTGGCACCAGTTGATCGTCTTGCCGTTCGACTGCGGTTCGGGCGTGCGCTCGAGTACCTCACCAACCACGATTGGGCCGGTCACGCCGGCGGCGTGAATGTCCTCGTCTTCCAGACCGATGCGCACGAATGCATCGAGTACCTCGCGCGGGTCTGCAGTCTCCGGTACGTCAACGTACTCGCGGAGCCAAGAAATTGGGGCACGCATCCCTAAATCACCATTCCAAACTGTTCGCTGAATCGAACATCGCCCTCGACGATGTCGTGCATGTCGGTGAGCTCGTTTCGGAACATAAGCGTCCGCTCGATACCCATACCGAATGCGAAACCCTGGTACTCCTCGGGGTCGAGGCCAGCCGCCTTGAGCAGGTTCGGGTGCACCATGCCGCAACCGCCCCACTCGATCCAACGCGGGCCGCCCTTCGCGAGCGGATGCCAGATGTCCATCTCGGCGCTCGGCTCGGTGAACGGGAAGAAGTTATTGCGCAGTCGAATCTTTGCTTCTTCACCGAACATGGCCTTCGCGAAGTGTTCGAGCGTACCGCGCAGGTGGGCCATCGTGAGGTTCTTGTCGATGGCAAGGCCCTCGAACTGCATGAAGACCGGCGTGTGGGTCGCATCCAATTCATCGGTGCGGAAGGTGCGTCCCGGCGCGAGGATGTAGAGTGGTGCGCCGCGTTCGATCATCGAACGCATCTGCAGCGGCGAGGTGTGCGTACGCAGCAGCAGGTGACGGTCCACGGGCTCGACGAAGAACGTGTCTTGCATTTCGCGAGCCGGGTGATCCGGATCAAAGTTCAGGGCGTCGAAGTTGTACCACTCACTCTCGAGCTCGGGACCGTCAACTACGTCCCAGCCCATGCCCACGAAAATGTCACTCACGCGGTCACGCAGCATGGTCAGCGGGTGACGGGCACCGAGCCGCTCGCGCGTCGGCGCGGCCGTGACGTCCACGGTCTCCGCTTCGAGACGGGCCGCCTCTTCCGCGGCAGCGAGTTCTTCTTCGCGCGCTGTAAACGCCTGATTGATTTCACCGCGAGCGCTGCCGACGAGTTTGCCGGCTTCTTTCTTCAGTTCCTTCGGAACCTCTCGCATTTTGGCGTTCAGTTTGGCAATCGGCGAGCCTTCGCCGACATGCTGCGATCGCACCTGCTTCAACGCTTGTGCGTCGGGAGCCTGTGCGATCGCTTCGAGGGCGGCACTCACGGCGACAGATACAGCCTCCGGAGTGATCGGATTTTCAGTCGAATTGGTTGCAGACACGAGCACCAAGTCTAGTCACTTGGCGGCTACGGCGCGTTGTCCTCTTGCACACGTCCGGTGAGCCCTTCCGGTCGCCCGATGGAGAGTAAGGATGTGTCGGTGCCGAGTTGTCCAGGCGGTGGGGTCGGGGCCTGCCCCTTCTTTCGATTGCCTTTCCGAGTTGCGCCCACGGCTTGGTTACCCGACCGGCGGGCAAGCCATCGCGCAAAGGTACTCAGGGAGAAATTCACGATCAGGTAAATCACCAGTGTGAGGAAGAACAGCGTAAATGAGTACCGACCGGAACCGTAGTAGTCCTTGAGCTGGTACGAGACCCGCAGTAGTTCGGGGTACGCGACGATATAGGCGAGCGAGGTGTCCTTCAGCAGCACAACGAGTTGCGCAACGATGATGGGCAGCATCTGTCGAAACGCCTGCGGGAATTCGATCAAGAAGCGGGTTTGCATGCCGGTAAAACCAAGCGAAGCTGCCGCTTCCGACTGTCCTCGTGGCAAGGAAGCGATACCGGATCGCAACGCCTCACCGATGATTGCACCGTTATAAATTGCGAGCGCCCAGACCACTGCCCAATAGTCGCCGACTTTCAGCCCGAGCAGGATGAACAGCATCATCAGCAGCACCGGCATGCCACGGAAGAACTCGAGCAGGATCGTGGACGGTACGCGAATAAGCGGGTTCTTTGCCATTCGCCCGAGTGCGAAGAGCACCCCGATAATGATCGCCAAGACGGCCGCTAAACCGGCGGCTCGGAGGGTACCGAGCACCAGACCGCGCCAGAGCAGGCCGCGCCAGAGTTCGGGCTCAAGCGCAATGTCCCAGCGGGACGGTGCCCACAGGCCTTCGAGAGTCGCCCCGCCGGCGGTTTCGCGTGGTTGTCCCAAGGCAAAGATGAACCAGCCGAGCAGGATTACCACGATTGCTGTCGAAAGCACCGAAATCAGCCGCGACCGCGCTCTTGTCTTCGGGCCTGGCGCGTCGTAGAGAACTGAAGCACTCATCGGAGCACCGCCACCTTTCGCTCGATATAGCTCGCAAGAATCCCCAACGGTATGGTGATCACGAGGTAGAACAGTGCGATACCGAAGAGAATCCCAATCACCTCGTTACCGTGTCGATTGGCGAGCGTCTTGGAGACCGCGACAAGTTCGACGACCAAGAAGCCCGAGGCAACGGATGTGTTCTTCGCGAGAGCGATGATCACATTGATCAGCGGTGGCACGACCATGCGCATGGCCTGCGGCATGATGATCATCGAAACGGTTTGACCAAAGTTGAAGCCGAGTGATCGGGCGGCCTCTGCCTGCCCGAGCGGCACGCCGTTAATTCCTGATCGCAGCGCTTCGGCAATGAATGGTGAGGTATAGACCGAAAGCGCGATGAACGCACCAATACGTGAGTTCACACCGAGATCGAGTACCGGTAGCACCACGATGATCAGGAAGAACACCAGGGTCAACGGCGTATTTCGAACGAGCTCGGTATACGCCGTTGCCATGGCGCGAAGCGCAGGCACCGGAGAAATCCGCAGAAACGCGATGACCACACCGATAATTGCCGCACCGACGGCACCCACCGCCAGCAGCTGCAAGGTCATCAGGAAGCCATTGAGCACCAGGCTGAAGTTTTCAAAGATCGCAGTCATTGCGTCCCACTTCTTGGAGAAAGGCTATTGAGAGGGTGGCGCCGAGCAGTTGCCCGGCGCCACATACGCGAGGTGAAACTCGCTCCTACTTACCGACTAATAACGGTCGATCGTCGGTGGCTCCGGCAGTGCGAGGTTGTCGCCCACCGTGGAGGTCCAGGCTTCTTCCCAACGACCGTCGGTGAAGGATGCTTCGAGAGTGTCGTTAATGAAGGCTCGGAATTCGTCATCACCGAGGCTTAGTCCGATGCCATAGGGCTCTTCGGTGAAGGTGCCATCCACGACCTCAAACTCGCCATCATTTTGGTCCACGAGACCGGCAAGAATCACATTGTCCGTGGTCAGCGCATCCGCCTGGCCGGAACGGATCGGCTCAATGCAGTCGGAGTACTTATCCACGGTGATGATGTTGTCCGTGTATTCGCGAATATTGTCTTCCGAGGTAGACCCGGTCACCGTGCAGACTGTCGCATCACCGAGGGTGGTCGGGTCTGAGGTGATGCCCTTCGGGTTTCCGGAGGGCACCAGGAACGATTGTCCGGCGACATAGTACGGACCGGCGAAGTCAACGACTTCCTTACGCTCATCATTGATCGTGTAGGTCGCCACTACGATATCGACTTGACCGTCTTGGATGAATGGCTCTCGGTTTTGCGAAACCGTTTCCTTCCATTCGATATTTTCGGGAGCGATACCAAGTTCACCGGCAATGATCTTTGCAATTTCAACATCAAACCCCTCGGGATTTCCGTCAGGGCCCGACAGACCAAATAGCGGCTGGTCGAATTTCGTACCAACGGTAATTGTGCCGGCATCGGCAAGCGCCGCCATTGTGGTTCCCTCGGCAAATTCAGGGCTGTCGGCAACTTCGGGATCTGATCCCCCGCCACCTGCGCAACCGCTCAAGGCGAGGGCGGCAACCGCAGTGAGTGCAATTCCACTGAATGCTTTAGAAATCTTCACGAATACTCCTTTGTTCGAGACAGATACTGTGTTGTTGGTTAATGTGCGTCCGGTCAATTGGTCAGGATCTTCGAGAGGAAATCTTTCGCTCGATCAGACTTCGGCGAGGTGAAGAATTCGTCCGGTTGAGCCTCTTCGACAATGGCTCCTTGATCCATGAATATGACTCGATCGGCAGCCTTCCGCGCAAATCCCATTTCGTGTGTCACGACCACCATCGTCATGCCGTCACGTGCCAGCTCGATCATCACATCCAGCACCTCATTGATCATCTCTGGGTCGAGCGCCGAAGTTGGCTCATCGAGGAGGATTAGCTTCGGGTTCATGGCCAGTGATCGGGCAATGGCCACGCGTTGCTGCTGGCCACCCGAAAGCTGTGCGGGCATCTTATGCGCATGGGCCTCCACACCAACGCGCTTGAGCAATTCCATCGCACGCTTATTCGCGTCAGCCTTGGCTTGCTTGCGAACTTTGATCGGTGCCAGTGCCACGTTCTCAAGCACACTCTTGTGTGCAAAGAGGTTGAATGACTGGAACACCATTCCCACGTCGCTACGAAGCTTGGCTAGCCCCTTCCCTTCCTCGGGAAGCCGCTGGCCATCGATCAAGATCTCGCCCTCTTGGATTGTCTCAAGACGGTTTATCGAACGACAAAGCGTCGATTTACCGGACCCCGAGGGCCCAATTACCACGACTACTTCACCGCGCGCAACAGACGTATTGATGTCTTTGAGCACGTGATTCTCGCCGTACCACTTATTTACGCCGCGCATTTCGACCAGCGGTCGATCATTATTGGCGTCTTTGCCATCTTGCTGCATACGAGCAAGCTTATGGTTTACCAGGCCTTTTGTCAGCACTGCTCACCCAGGTTACGTATTCGTTACCGGAATGCACGAAGTCCACGCGAATTAGTCGGGAGAATTCGCGTGGACTTCGTCAGATTGCTACAAGTTAGGCAGTTCGTTGCGCAAATGCGCTTTCGTAAAGACAAACACTCGCCGCCGCAGCGAGATTCATCGATTCAGCCTGCCCGTATAGCGGAATAGCAAGCGAGGTGTCGCACTGCTTGACGAGTTCGGGAGCAAGTCCCCGCGCTTCATTCCCAAATACCCAAGCAGTCGGCCGTGCAAGCGTGCCGGACTGCCGAGCAGCCAGGAGATCCTCGCCACGAACGTCGGCGGCAATAACTTGCATCCCCGCCCCACGGGCACGCACCACCGCATCCTCGAATTCTGCTTCCACCGCAATGGGCAGGTGAAAGAGCGAACCGGTAGTCGAACGAACCACTTTCGAGTTGTAGAGGTCGACCGAGCGGCCCGTCAGCACAACGGCGTCCGCGCCAGCGGCATCAGCCACGCGAATAATCGTGCCGAGGTTTCCCGGGTCCCGCACTTCCTCCAGAATGGCCACGAGTTTGAGGTCGCCGTCGAAAAGTCGCTTGATTGCGGTCGGGAACTGTTTCGCGACTGCCACGATGCCCTGCGGGTTTCGGGTGTCAGACATCGCGTCAACGGCTTCTTCGCTCGCAAAGACCACTTCGATGCCAGCGTCCTCCGCAAGGGCGGCAACATCCCGATGGCGTTCATACGCCGTGGGAGTAGCAAAGAACTCCACAATCAAGTCCGGGCGGGCCATCAGTGCTTCTCTAACGGCCTGTGGCCCTTCGAGAACGAATTCGGCACGTTCGGTACGCACCGCCTTCTGTGACAGACGACGAACATCGCGAACTCGCTGATTTCGAGCGGACTCGATCATGTTTGAAAGCTCCTAGTGAGTAGGTTGGAAAAGCCTTGAGGGCGGCCGGCCCGGTGGGCTGGCCGCCCTCAAAGCGACAAGTTGGAACTACGCGGCGGCCTTCGGTGCCGAAGTGTCAGCCGGGAGAGCTGCCTTAGCCTGCTCAACGATCGCGGCGAAGGTTGCCGGCTCGTTTACGGCAAGCTCAGCGAGCATGCGACGGTCAACCTCGATGCCAGCCAGGTTCAGGCCCTGGATGAGACGGTTGTAGGTCAGGCCGTTGGCGCGCGACGCAGCGTTGATGCGCTGGATCCACAGGCGACGGAAGTCACCCTTGCGGTCCTTACGGTGGTCGTAGTTGTAGACAAACGAGTGGATGACCTGCTCTTTTGCCTTACGGTACAGACGCGAACGCTGACCGCGGTAACCGGATGCCTGGTCGAGGATTACGCGACGCTTCTTCTGGGCGTTGACCGCCCGCTTCACACGTGCCATTGC
This sequence comes from Gulosibacter chungangensis, assembly GCF_008831155.1. Classification (GTDB taxonomy): domain Bacteria; phylum Actinomycetota; class Actinomycetes; order Actinomycetales; family Microbacteriaceae; genus Gulosibacter; species Gulosibacter chungangensis. Next base: position 23,304 of record NZ_WBKB01000007.1, read on the forward strand.
AGTGTTCTCCTAATAAAAATCTCGGGTGAAAAGTTTGGGAAGCTGTGGCTACTTGCCGAGCATCTTCTTGATGACCTTGGCGTCCTGCGGAGCGAGGACCTGGTCCTGGTTGAGGCGAGCCTTGCGGTGAGCGCTCTTAACCTCGAGGTTGTGGCGCATACCCGCCTGCTGCTTCATGATCTTGCCGCTGCCGGTGACCTTGAAGCGCTTCTTGGCACCCGAGTGGGTCTTCATCTTCGGCATCAGTTCTCCTTGGTTTCTTCTGATTCAGCCGCAGCGGATTCTGGTGCTGCGGAATGCTTTGCGGCCTTAGCCGCTTGCTTTTGCTCGTTACGGCGCGCGTTCTGCTGAGCCTTCGCCTCGGCCTTGTTCTTCTCCGGGGCGACGATCATCACCATGTTGCGACCGTCAAGCTTGGGACGGTTCTCGGCGTGGCCGTACTCGGCAACATCCTCAGCGAACTTCTGCAGGAGCTTGGCACCCATCTCCGGACGCGACTGCTCGCGACCACGGAACTGAATGATTGCCTTCACCTTGTCACCAGACTCGAGGAAGCCAACAGCCCGCTTGAGCTTGGTCTCGTAGTCATGGTCGTCAATCTTCAGACGGAAGCGCACCTCTTTGAGGGCAGTGTTTGCCTGGTTGCGACGAGCTTCCTTGGCCTTTTGAGCAGCCTCGTACTTGAACTTGCCGTAATCCATGATCTTGGCAACTGGAGGATTGCTATTCGGGGAAACTTCGACGAGATCGAGTTCAGCTTCCTGCGCGAGGCGCAGTGCCATATCGATTTTGACGACACCGACCTGCTCACCACTCGGGCCGACTAGTCGGACCTCGCGTGCGCGGATTCGGTCATTGGTGCGGGGTTCGCTGATGGATGACTCCTTTGCTCGTGTGTGCGTAATCACTAGCTGTGAACTACTTCACCGGGGTGGACAAAAGAACTCACCTCACCGGCGCTGACCGTCGCAATTGTTGCCGACGTCATCACACACGGCTACCAGACCGTAAATAATCTGGCGGCAGACCCGGTAACCTTGAGCGGTAAGCGCGGGTGGGACGAATCCTCTTTGTCATTGAAGCTTGCTCTGCAAACTCCAGCGCCCAGCTTATCAGAGTTTCACCCGAAAGGAACAATCCCCTTGACCGAATCGCACACGCATCCCGAGGAACAGTCCGCGGACGACGAGCACAAGTATGCATTCATGGCTGATCAGCTGGACGAGCAATTGCGGGACATCGCAGAGGTGCCGGCTGTTGAATTGATCACCACCGTGGCCGTTCACCTTATGAGCGCCTCCGCAATTAACCTCGGGCTCGGTGAGGAAGGGGAGGAAACTCTCGATCTGGATGAGGCCCGCAAGCTGATCCAGGCACTCGCTGGCCTCATCACGGCATCCCTCCCCCACCTGGGTGACCACCACGCCCGACCGCTGCGTGATGGGTTGCGGTCGCTGCAACTCGCATTCCGCGAGGCCTCGACAGTACCCGACCCGATCGGCAAGGGCCCCGGTGAGGATCTCACTGGACCGGTCTTCTAAACCGACGGTTCTGAAAGGGCCTGGATTGCTCTGCACGATCCAGGCCCTCTTCGTTGCCCGGATTAGGCGTCCGGCATGCTGCTTTGCTTCGGCGCAAGCGAATTCTCGGCAAGTTCGCGAGCCGCCACGCGCATTCGCCATTGACCGTGCAGTTCGAGCGCCAGGCAACCAAGCACACAGGTGACTCCGACTGCCCACAGCACCGGTGCATCCGGCCAGGCGAAGCCGAAGAACCACACGGTGATCGGCAGGTAGAGCGACACAATGAGCACGCTCACACTGCCGACTATGACTACTGCCAGGATCGGGCGGAACGGTCGGCACACCAGTCCGAGTACCCAAAGGCTCAAGACAGCCAACACGAGGGATGCCGCGGTCTGTTGCTGCGAAGTGGACTGCTCGAACAGTAAGCCCACAGTGACAACCGCAATCACCCCGAGGGTGATGATGATTCCGGCAGGCAGCGCGAACGCCACGGCACGTCGGAAGAACCCGGTGAGGTATCGACGAGTATTGGGCAGCAGCGCCAGGACGAAGGCGGGCAGGCCGATCGAAATGCCATCGAGAAATGACATTTGTCGCGGCTCGAAGGGGTATCGCCATAGGAGTAGCCCGAAAATTATCGCGATCAAGATCGCCCAGGCGGTCTTCGACAGGTAGAGCATCGATAGCCGCTCGACATTGGCGATCGCTTTGCGCCCTTCAAGCACGACATCCGGCAAGGCTTGAAACTGATTGTCGAGCAGCGTCAAGCGCGAAACCGCTCGCGAGGCGCCCGAACCATTTCCCATCGCAATACCGAGATCGGCTTCTTTCAGGGCCAGCACGTCGTTCACGCCATCCCCCGTCATCGCGACGACGTGACCGCGCGACTGCAGCGCCCGAACCATCTCACGCTTCTGCGTAGGACTCACCCGGCCGAATACGCGATTGTTTGTCATCGCGTCAGTGAGCCCCTCACCGTTTTCAGGCAGGCTGCGGGCATCCAATCCCCGTTCCTGTGGCTCAATGAGTCCAACTTGCCGCGCCACGGCCGTAACGGTGCGGGGGTCATCGCCCGAGATAATGCGCAAGTCGACTCCCTCTTCGAGGAAGTACCGAACCGTCTGGGCAGCATCGCTGCGGATGCGTTCGCGCAAGGTGAGAATCAACACACCGCGCCGGTCCTCCGGCAGCCACTGTGCCTTCGCGCGCTCATGAGTGAGCTCTTGCCGCGAGTAACACAGCGCGAGGATGCGCAGCCCGGTATCCGCGAGTTCTGCTGTCTGCTCGAGCAACTCGTCATCCAAGCCCTTGCGCAGAATGACATCCGGCCCACCCAATACCCAGGTGCCCGGCGCTTGATCATGCGCCAGCGCGATCGCCGACCATTTTCGCTGCGAGGTGAATGGGATCTCGCGCAGAATCGGTTTCGCGAGCGAGCTTGGATAGCCACTCGCAAAGCTCGCGGCCGTCGCGTTTGCACCCTCATCGGCAGCCATGGATGCCAGGGCCAGTTCCCAGCCAGCAGGTTGCTCGCGCCCGAAACCGAGCCCGGGCGCTAGGTGCGTTTCGTGATACGTCACCCCGCCTTCGGTGAGTGTGCCCGTCTTGTCGAAACAGAGGACATCCACGCGGGCAAGACCCTCGACAGCGTGCAGCTCCTGTACCAGCACTTGCTGTTTGCCGAGCTTCAGGGCACCAGCAGCAAATGCCACGGAAGTCATCAGGAGCAAACCCAGTGGCACCATGGCGATCGCTGCCGCCACCGCACCGACAGCCGCATCCCGCCAGGCGCCCGAGGTGAACGCGAGTTCCCAGCCGCCAAACGCTTGAATCTGACCGTTGACGACGATCAGCATCACTGGGAAGAGCAGCCAGGCAACGATCCGCAAGACTCGGTTGAGACCGTTGCGGATCTCGGAGTTGACGAGCGAAAACCGCTTCGCTTCGGCCGTAAGCTTCGCCGCAAACGAGTCCGCGCCGATTTTCTCGAGGACCGCGGTGCCCGATCCTGCCACAACGCTGGCTCCTGAGAGGAGCGCATCCCCCGCGACTTTGTCGACGGCGTCTTCCTCCCCGGTCAACAGGGACTCATCGAGTTGCAGCCCGAAAGCGGTCTGTACGCGTGCATCGGCGGGAATCTGGTCTCCCGCTTTTACACTGATGAGGTCGCCGATGACGAGTTCTTCTCGGCGTAGTTCGAGAAGTTGGCCATCACGATAGGCATGTGCGTGCGGTGCGTGCAGCACCCGAAGGTTGTCGAGCTGACGCTTTGCGGAATACTCCTGCCAGACCCCGATGATGGAGTTCGCCACCGCGGAGAAACCAAATACGGCATCCTGCCAACGGCCCATAATCGCCAAGAGTGCGAAGCAGGCCACAACAATGCCGTTGAACAATGTGAACACATTCGATCGGAGAATTCCCCAGATCGACCGACTCGAATTGCTCGGAACGATATTGCTCCCGAATTGAGCGCGGGACCTTGCCACGTCCTCCGCCGAAAGTCCTCGCGGCACTACGACGCCATCAGCGCTAGCTGGCGGCGGAAACTCCGAACGTTCGGCAGTCATTGCTTGAGACTAGCCAGCGTTGCGGCGTCGGAACAGTCCTGGTTTGCGACGAGTCTTCTTGTCGGTTTTGGTCGGCTCGGTGGAAACTCGATCGACGCGCAGGCCAAGCGAGTCGACCCGCTCCACCAATTCTGAGTTCCCCGCCAAGGCCGACCGCACGTTCGTGACGACACTGCCCACGCTTGCCTCGTCCAAGTCAGCAGCAACGTGGAGCGCGATCAACAGTTCCGGTCCGGCGAACACGCACTGCGGGTCCCCCGGTAGCAGATCAATTCCGAGCAGGCGCGGTTCGATGCCCAGGAGCGTTTGCGCCTGTTTCAGCACCTCCGGATCGCGCCAAGGTAACTCGTAGTCAGCAGCTTGCGATATCGCCCAAACGGCCGGCCGACGGACGGCAAATTCCGTCTCCGGGCTTCCCGGGTCGAGGATGAGCAGGTCGTTGTGTTCTTCGACCGCGGCGAGGGCTGCACGGCGGGAATCGACCGGTATCGGCCGGGCGCTTGCATCCCATCGTTGCATCGCTTCCACTGAGGAGAACACTGGAACAATGCCGCGGCCATCCGGGGCTTTCACCGTCACGATCGACAGGTCAGCGGATTTATCCACCTTGATGCCCTGGTCATTGATACCTTCTTCGCCGAGTTCGGCGATGAGCGGCACGAGCAGTCGGGTGTCCCGAAGCGCGTCGACGACCTCGACGGGCGAGCCATCGCCAGCGCGCAATTTGGCGAGTGCCTCCGCAAGTTCAGCCGGTGCCGTGCCGTCATCGTTCTGCCAGGGGTTCTCGCTGAACGTGCGACCCGCCCACGGTTGGCCTGCCGAGTCGGCAAGCCCACCGTGGAGGTGCGGAGGAATCTCGACCATGCTCTAAACCTCGCTGCCTAGTGGCCAGCTACGTCGAGGGCTTCGCGCAGGGTGAAGGCTTTCGAGTACAGCGCTTTGCCGATGATTGCGCCTTCGACCCCGAGCGGCACGAGTTCGCGCAGTGCAGCGATGTCATCGAGGCTAGAAATACCACCGGATGCGATGACCGGGCGGTCAGTGCGCTCAGTGATGCTGCGCAGCAGGTCCAGGTTCGGGCCCTTGAGCGTGCCATCCTTGGTGACGTCGGTTACGACGTACCGCGAGCAATCTGCTGCTTCGAGTCGGTCCAGAACTTCCCAGAGGTCGCCGGCGTCCTTGGTCCAGCCGCGCGCCGCGAGCGTAGTGCCACGCACATCAAGCCCCACTGCGATGAGTTCGCCGTAGCTGTTGATGACGCTTGCTGCCCATTCGGGATTTTCCAGGGCAGCGGTACCGAGGTTTACCCGCTTGACGCCCATCTCTACGGCTTCTTCAAGCGACTCGTCATCGCGAATTCCGCCGGAGAGCTCAACCTGGACATCCTCGCCGAAGGCTTCCACGAGGCGACGAATCACCTGGCGGTTATTGCCGGTGCCGAATGCTGCATCAAGGTCGACGAGGTGAATCCATTCCGCGCCCTGCTCAATCCACTGGCTCGCCGCGTCCACCGGGTCACCGTACGCGGTGGCCGAGTCGGCTTCACCCTGGACCAAACGAACCGCTTTGCCGTCCTTGACATCGATCGCCGGGAACAGCGTCAAAGCTGGCGAATCGTTGAATTCACTCACTGAAAATCCTTGGTTAGAAAGTGTGTATGCAGCGTGAACGCTGACCGCACCAGCGTAGTGGTGCGGCGAGCGCCGGTCAAAGTGTTCCGAGCCAATTGCGAAGCAGCTGGATACCAGCGCTGCCAGACTTCTCGGGGTGGAATTGCGTCGCGGTTAGCGGCCCGTTTTCAACCGCAGCGAGGAAGCGTTCTCCGTATGTTGAATACGTGAGTTTGATGGGCACGCTGTGGGGCAGCACCTCGTCTAGCACCAATTCGGTCGCGGCGAAGGAGTGCACGAAATAGAAGCGTTCGTCTTCGATACCGGCAAACAGCTCGCTGCCAGGCGCTGCCTCGATCTGGCTCCAGCCGATGTGTGGCAGGCGTTCCGCATGTAATTGACGAACCACGCCGGGCCATTGCTCCAGGCCTGCCGTACCGGGAGCGGTAACTTCGGTTTCTTCGTCCCACCAGAAGGAATCTGCGTTTGCGGCGTGGACTCGTTCGAACTCTACGGTTTCGGTGACTACCGGCCCTGCGGCTTCGTCCGCGCCCTCAAGACCCCGATCAAACATGATCTGCATGCCCACGCAAATACCCATGACGGCTCGACCGCCAGCAAGTCGCTGGTCAATAATGCGAGGTCCGTGAGCTTGGTTCAGGCCCTCCATGACGCTCGAAAAGCTTCCCACACCAGGCACAAGGAGCCCGTCAGCGGCGAGCGCCACCTCTGGATCCTTAGAGAGCGTCACATCGGCACCCGCATACTCCAGTGCCTTGGCTGCGGAGTGAACATTACCGAAGCCGTAGTCGAAGACGACGACATTCGGTCGGCTCACAGGGCGCCCTTAGTCGAGGGAACGCCGTCTACTTCGGGGTCGCGTCGCTTGGCTGCCCGGAATGCTCGAGCAAAGGCCTTGAATTCAGCTTCGGCGATGTGGTGCGGATCACGCCCTTCGAGCACGCGGATGTGCACGGTCAGTCCGGCGTGGAAGGTGATTGCTTCAAACACGTGGCGGACCATTGAGCCGGTGAAGTGACCACCGATTCGGTGCAATTCGAAGCCTGCGGGTTCACCGGTGTGCACCAGGTACGGGCGGCCGGATACGTCGACAACGCACTGGACGAGCGCCTCGTCAAGCGGAACCAGAGCGTCACCGTAGCGACCGATGCCGCGCTTGTCTCCCAATGCCTCGCGGATCGCTTCGCCGAGCACGATGGCGGTGTCTTCGATCGTGTGGTGCTCGTCAATGTGAATATCGCCGGTAGCTCGCACCGTGAGATCGGTCAGTGAGTGCTTCGCGAAAGCGGTGAGCATGTGGTCGTAGAACGGGACCGAGGTGTTGATGTCTGCTTTGCCTGTGCCGTCGAGGTTTACCGTCACCTCGACCGTGGACTCGCTCGTTTGGCGCGTCTTTGTGGCGATTCGTGCGTCAGTCATCGTACTGCCTCCTGGGCTTGCAGTTCGGGGCGTTCGCGAGTAATTTCAGCGAGCGCTTCAAGGAATAGCGTGGTCTCTTCCTCGGTACCGGCGGTAACGCGAAGGCAACCGGGAATGCCGACATCCCGGATGAGGATGCTTCGGCGGTAGAACTCTTCAAACATGGCGGCTTGGTCTGATACGCCACCGAACAGGACAAAGTTGGACGCAGATGGGTAGACCCGATACCCGAGGGCGGCGATTTCTTCTACGAGGCGATCACGCTGTCCTCGGATGAGGTCAACCTGCGACAGCATGACCTCGCTGTAGTCGAGCGCCCCGCAGGCGGCCGCTTGGGTGATCGCCGACAGGTGGTACGGCAAGCGAACCAGTCGAACGGCGTCAGTGATCACCGGATCTGCCGCGAAGTATCCGAGTCGAGCTCCCGCATAGGCAAATGCCTTGGACATGGTGCGGGAGATGATTAGCCGCGGGCGTCCCGGTAGCAGTTCGAGGGCCGAGGGCATGCCGTCGGGCCGGAACTCACCGTAGGCCTCGTCGACAATTACGATTCCTTCACTCGCCTCGTAGGCAGCCTGGATGGTCTCCAGCGATAGTGCGGTACCGGTGGGGTTGTTTGGGCTACAGAGAATGAGGACATCAGGCTTGTGCTCCGCAACGGCGTTGCGCGCTGTGTCCGGAGAAATTTCAAAATCACCGTCGCGCTCTGCAGCGATATACGTACTGCCAACGCCCTGCGTCAGCAAGGGATACATCGAATACGTAGGAGTAAAGCCCATGACTGTGCGACCGGGGCCAGCAAACACCTGCAGCAGCTGCTGCAGGACCTCATTGGAACCGTTTGCCGCCCACACCTGGTCTGCGGTGATGCCGTGACCGAGATATTTCGCGAGCTTCTCGCGAAGCACGGTGAATTCGCGATCCGGGTATCGGTTGAGCCCGGGCAAGGCAAGTGCGATCTGCTGAATCACATGGGTTGCCACCTCTTCGGGAACGGGGTACGGGTTTTCGTTTACATTGATCGAAACCCGAACCTGCTCCTGCGGCGCACCATATGGACTGAGGCCGCGCAGGTCATCACGAAGTGGTAGCTCATCTAGGGAAGTCACCGCTCCATCTTAGACGGGCTACGCGGGGCGATTACGACTGGCTCCGCCCCTCGCCTATGCCCTGAGCGAATCCATCAACGGCTGGCGCGCCGAACTCAGCTAAATCAGCAGCGCTCAGTCAAAGCATCCGCGCGCTGGCGGACCAACAACCGATGACCCCGGTCAGAGATTAGGCAGCGCCAGCTGCTGACCAGCCTGGAGCGATGAGCTGGAAAGACCATTCAACCGCTGAATCTCGCTCACAACGTCCCGCACGTCATATGTGTCGTGCCCGTGCGAGGCCACCAGATCCGATGCAATATCCCAAAGCGATTCGCCCGCCAACACGGTGTGTACTTCGAACTGCTCATACACACCGCCGGCCACGACAGCTTCATCACCCGCGAAGGCCGCTGGCAGCTGAGAGATGCCAATACCTATGCCAAGACCGATCGGCGCGAACAGCATTGCTGCCACGAGGCGTCGACCCCGCACCGTGAGCTTCAGCCCAGCATTGCGACGGCCACTGCCATTGAGCGAGATTGCAGTCATGAGGTTCTCCCTTCGGATGCTCGACTTCTCAGGTTTGAGAACCCGAACTAAATTCGATCGAAGAACCCAACTAGAATTCTTCGAACTACCGTTTCGAATTACCGTTCCGAACAGTCGTTCTAAGCGTATCCTCGAACATTCAACACCGCAAGGTTTTCTTCGAAGTGAATTTTCCAACACGCTCGAATATCTGTTTGAACTTTTACTTAAGTCCCAGTAGAGTCAGAAGCAACACAAGGAGAAGACCACGAGCCTCCGACATCCGGCGGCCCTTCCCTGGTAACAAGCCGAGGAGCCCGAATTGAAGCCGACCATTAAGCCCCTCACAAAAAAGCAGGAAGCGATCATTGGCTACATTGCCGATCACATGGGTCGCCATGGCTTTGCGCCCACCATTCGAGAGATTGGTGATGCCGTAGGCCTGGCAAGTTCATCTTCGGTATCGCATCAGCTTGCGCAACTTGAGAAGCACGGCTACCTGCGCCGGAATTCGAACCAGGCCCGAACAATCGAGCTGCTGTACCAGCCGCAGACGGCCGAGACCACCGAAGAACGAGTGCCAGCAGAAACGGCGCTCATTCCGCTCGTGGGCCGTATCGCTGCCGGTGTGCCGATCACTGCCGATCAGCAAGTGCAAGATGTTATGCCGGTTCCCCGCCAATTGGTGGGGCTTGGCGATCTATTCATGCTTGAAGTCTCTGGCGATTCGATGACAGATGCCGCCATCTGCGATGGCGACTGGGTTGTTGTGCGCGAGCAAAAAACCGCCCAGAACGGCGAAATTGTCGCCGCCATGCTCGATGGTGAAGCCACAGTGAAAGTGCTCCGTCAACGCGACGGCCACACCTGGCTACTCCCCCGCAACACCGCCTACGAGCCCATCTTGGGTGATGAAGCAGAGATCCTCGGTCGCGTGGTTGCCGTCATGCGCTCGATCTAGACGCCCCATACCTACCCGAAGCGGGCCCTTCCCAAAATTGGGCCTACCCAAAAGCGGGCCGGGAGGAAGCGAAATACTTCTTCCCGGCCCGCTTCGCCGTTACCGAGCGTGACGGCCTAATTCTGCTCCCGGCGCGGCAACTCAAGCTTGCGCTCTACCTTCGTCTCCGGCTCGAGATTCGGTTTGTGTCGCACATTCGGGCGTCGCCGTTCCGGTGCAGCGGCACCGCCAACACGGAACGGCTCCACCAGTCCGAGTTGATCTGGATGCACCCGGGCGTGCAGGTGCGTGCCATCCGCCTCGTGAGATTCCGAAAGCACGCCACCTTCATCGTGCAAAAACGAGACGATGTCCCCGCGGCTATAGGGGACGACGAGGTCCACCTCAACCTCCGCGACCGGGACCATCTGCGCGATGCGATCAAGCAGTTCCTCGATACCCTCGCCGGTGCGAGCCGAGACAAATACCGAGTTCGGTTCCAGCCCACGCAGTGCGATCTCAGTGTCACCATCGATTAAGTCGGCCTTGTTAAACACGATCAGCTCGGGGATGTGCCGCGAATCGATTTCTCCGATTACCTCGCGAACGGTCTGAATCTGACCGGCCGGATCCGGGTGCGCCGCATCCACCACGTGCACGAGCACATCTGCGTCAGCGACCTCTTCGAGCGTCGAACGAAAAGCCTCGACCAATTGGTGCGGCAAGTTCCTCACGAAGCCAACGGTATCCGCCAGTGTGTACGGGCGGCCGTCTGGAGTTTCCGTGCGGCGGACGGTTGCGTCCAGGGTTGCAAACAGTTGGTTCTCAACCAGCACACCGGCGCGCGTAATTCGGTTGAGGAGCGAAGATTTCCCGGCGTTCGTGTAGCCCGCAATCGCCACCGCGGGGACGAGGTTTCGATCCCGTCGAGCACGTTTGGTGTCGCGCGCCGTCTTCATTCCGGCAATCTCACGACGCAGTTTCGCCATCCGGGTATGGATGCGGCGACGGTCCAGTTCGATTTTCGTCTCACCTGGACCACGCGAACCCATACCGGCTCCCGCTGAACCCACCTGTCCACCGGCCTGGCGAGACATCGACTCACCCCAACCGCGAAGTCGCGGCAAGAGGTAGGACAGCTGCGCGAGTTCGACTTGCGCCTTACCCTCACGGCTCTTCGCGTGCTGACTAAAAATGTCGAGAATAACCGCGGTGCGGTCAATCACCTTGACCTTGACAACATCCTCGAGGGCGCGGCGCTGGGAGGGTGCAAGCTCGGTGTCAGCCACCACCGTGTCGGCCCCGGTCTCCGCCACGATCTCAGCAAGTTCACCCGCTTTACCCCGCCCCAGATACGTGGCCGGATCCGGATATGGGCGCCGCTGCAGCAAGCCTTCCAGGACCCGAGCCCCGGCCGTCTCACACAGCGCTGCCAGCTCCTGAAGTGAGGTTTCGCCGTCCTGCTGCGAACCGGCTGGATACACACCGATGAGCACGACATTCTCGAGCCGAACCTGACGGTTTTCGACTTCGGTAACGTCTTCAAGTTCGGTGGAAAGGCTCTCTACGAACTGCAATGAGCGACGCTCTTCACGCTCAAGCTGCAGGCCATCAACCTGCTCGTCATACGAGGTGTGACGGTCATCTTGCAAGGCCTCAGCGCGTCCCTGTCGGAAGGAACTCGGCGGTTGCGGAGCTTGCCGGAATACGGTCGTGCTGTCCCGTTCGGACTCGCCGCGGGCAAGCACTCGGTCGACGATTGCGTCGTTGCGGTCGTCAGATTCAGGTCGAGCGTGGTCTCGGGAGTCATTTACGTCATTGAGCATGTTCGATCAATCCTAGTCCCTGCGCTACCTTTCTACTCATGGCGGAACACTATTTCGCGGAGAACCCGCAGGCCCAAGAACGCAAACGTGAGATCGAGATCAGTCTTCGAGGTCGGCAGCTCACGGTGACAACCGCCAATGCCGTCTTTTCCGGCGATCACCTCGACCGAGCAACACGAATTCTCCTCGAAGAGGTGCCATCTCCCCCGGCAACTGGCCATGCCCTCGATTTAGGTTGCGGGTGGGGACCGATCGCTATGGCACTCGCCCTCGAGTCGCCGGATCTCAACGTTTGGGCCGTTGACGTCAACGAACGGGCCATCGAACTCACGACAGAAAACACCAAACGGCACTCACTACGTAATGTCACAGCTGGCAAAGCCGAAGACGTGCCCGCTGGCATCGCATTCGACGTCATTTGGTCAAACCCACCGATCCGGATCGGCAAGGCCGCGCTCGATGCGCTGCTCGGAACCTGGTTACCGCGGCTCGCCCCCGGAGGTCAGGCCTGGCTTGTTGTCGGCAAGAACCTCGGTGCGGATTCCTTACAAAAGCGACTGGCCGCATCCCTCGGCACCGAATTCGATGTCAGTCGACATTCAACCTCGGGCGGTTTCCGAGTCCTGCGCGTCACTCGGGTTTGATCCGGGTGCGGCGGTAGTTACCTTGCCGCAACAGTCTGATCGAGTTCGATAGCCCCGGAGAAGACAATCTCAGCGGGGCCAGCTTGACCGAGATGTTCGCCTTCCTCGGTCGGAAACATGCGCACCTGCATGGCTCCACCAACCGCGCTCACGCGCCAATGGTGCGGCGCACCCTCGCCAGCCCAATGCCGAACGGCCAAGGCCACTGCTGCCGCAGCGGTGCCGCTTGAGCGTGTCTCTCCGAGGTCACGTTCGTACGTTCGCACGCGCAACTGACCGACTCCGTTCTTGACCAGTGGCTCTTCCGGCACCACGAAGGCCACGCTCAGTCCGGCAGGATGCGTGGGCTCAATGAGCGGCGCATCCCGCAGGTCGAGTTCGGCAAGTTCTTCCTCGCTCGAGAGCGCCACCACGACGAAGGGGATGCCCACTTCGATACCCAGGCCGGGACGCGCCACACGCAGTCCACCCGCCTGCACGAGCGGTTCTCCGCCAACAAGACGCCAGCGACCCAGGTCGGCCTGAAACCCGTCGGTGGAGTTGCGCTGCACATCCATCACGCCCACGCGCGTGCCGATCGAAAGGGTTTCGCCTTTGGGGAGATCAACAAGGTTTGACTCGGTCAGTACCCGCGCCATCGCCCGCAGACCGTTTGCGCTATAGCCTTCTGTAACCCCGCGGGCGGTGATGTAGTCCATGAACCATTCCGCCTCGGGAACTTCAGCAAGCACCCGAGCGCCCTCGGGCACCGAGTCGCTGCGCACCGCTCGAATCACGCCATCCGCGCCGATCCCCTGATGACGATCGCAGAGCGCACGCACCTCCTCCGCGGTCAGCTCGCTCGAATTGCTGGGGTCGACAACCACCAGAAAATCATTTCCGAGCGTGTGAATCTTGGTGAACTGAATGGGAGGCATGACAGCAATGCTATCGGCGCACGAGCCTCAGTAGGTGCCGACTGTAGCGGCCTGGAGACCGGCGAATCTCACGGTCTTTCCGAGTCTGATGCAAACGCTTTCAGTACCTGCTGTGCCGCCCAGGGGTCATCGCCGCGTACCCGCAGCGCGGTGTCATAGCGGCGGAACCATGACACCTGTCGACGGGAATACTTTCGGGTCAGCAACTGCGCCTCGGCGATTGCATCCGCCTCACTGAGATCGCCGCGCAGCTGACGCGCAGCCTGGGCGTATCCGATTGCCTTGCCCGCAGTCGACGATTCCACAAGTCCCTGTTCGACAAGCGCGGCCGTCTCCGTCACCAGCCCATCACGCCACATCGTCACGACCCGAGCATCCAGCGTCGGGACGAGTTCCTCTCGCGGAATTTCGGTGAGCACCATGGTGGTCGGCCGCCACCAGGAGTCCTGTTCCGGCAGCTGTGCCGAAAATTTTTCCCCGGTGACTCGAATAACTTCCAGTGCGCGGACGACTCGTCGACCGTTCTTGGGGTCGATCTTCGCCGCCGCTTCGGGGTCGAAATCGCGTAGCCGCTTGTAGAGCATTCCCGATCCCCAGGATTCAAGCTCGCGCTCAAGTTCCGCACGAATCTGCGGGTCTCTTCCTGGGAACTGGAGGTCAAACACCACCGAGGCGATGTACAGTCCCGACCCACCCACGAGGATTGGGACCGCACCGCGGCCAATAATTGCAGTGATCGTGTCGCGGGCAAGCGGCTGATACCACGCCACGGTGGCCGTCTCGGTGACATCCAGCACGTCAAACAGGTGGTGTGGGATGCCGCGACGCTGATCGACCGGGAGCTTGGCCGTACCAATGTCCATCCCCCGGTAGAACTGCATCGCGTCGGCATTCACGATCTCCGCAGCACGACCCCCGGCCTGGAGCTGTTCCGCGATCGCGAGCGAGAGTCCGGTCTTTCCCGTCCCCGTTGCGCCCCCGATGACGATCAGTTCGCTGGTCACTGCCACTTCGACGGTGCGCCAGGGGCACCAATTCGAAGGGTTGGCAAGCCCAGGCTCACCGCGCTGCCCTCACTCGCCCCGCCAGTAGGAGCACCGCAGGATTCCGCCTGGGCCGCATCCCAAGCATCCCCCGAACGGGTACGACGAATCCGCAAGGGAGCGCCGGATGGATCATCGGCCACAAGGTAGCTCGGGGCCCCGCGGGTGATCTCAACCGTAACGATATCCCCCGGGCGCGGCGTCGCCGAGCCTTCCGGCACTGAAAAGTGCACAAGTCGATTGTCTTCCGCACGTCCCGTGAGTCGGTGCGTTGCCTCGTCCTTTTTGCCCTCATCCGCTGCGACCATCACCTGCTGGGTGGTCCCGACCAGAGCCTGATTCTCCTCGAGCGAAATGCGCTTTTGCAGGGCTACGAGGCGTTCGAAGCGTTCCTGAACGACTTCCTTGGGGATCTGGTCTGCCATTGTCGCGGCCGGAGTGCCCTCGCGAATCGAGTACTGGAAGGTGAACGCGCTCGAAAATCGCGAAGCCTCGACCACGCGAAGCGTGTCTTGGAAGTCCTCCTCGGTTTCGCCCGGGAAACCAACGATGAGGTCGGTGGTGATGGATGCGTGCGGCATCTTCTCGCGTACCCGGTCGAGGATGCCGAGGAACTTTTTCGATCGATAGGAGCGGCGCATGGCGCGGAGCACACGGTCGGAGCCGGACTGCAGTGGCATGTGCAGCTGCGGCATCACGTTCGGGGTCTCGGCCATCGCGTCAATGACATCGTCAGTGAAGCCAGCCGGGTGCGGGCTCGTGAAGCGCACGCGCTCGAGCCCCTCGATCTCGCCGCAAGCACGAAGCAGCTTCGAGAATGCCTGTCGGTCACCGAATTCAACACCGTAGGAGTTCACGTTCTGACCGAGGAGCGTGACTTCGATTGCCCCTTGATCGACGAGTGCTTGAACTTCCTTGAGGATTTCTCCGGGTCGACGGTCCTTTTCTTTGCCTCGCAAGGCGGGCACGATGCAGAAGGTGCAGGTGTTATTGCACCCCACAGAGATGGACACCCACCCCGAATAGGTCGACTCTCGCTTCGTCGGCAGCGTCGAGGGGAAGGTTTCGAGCGCTTCGAGGAGTTCGATTTCGGCCTCGGCGTTATGTCGTGCACGCTCCAGCAGGGTCGGCAGCGACCCCATATTGTGCGTACCGAACACGACATCCACCTGCGGGGCCCGCTCAATGATCTTGTTCTGCTCCATCTGCGCGAGGCAGCCACCAACGGCAATCTGCATGCCTTCATGCTCGCGCTTGCGGCTTGCGAGCTGCCCGAGGTTGCCGTAGAGCTTATTGGCCGCGTTCTCACGCACCGCACAGGTATTGATAACGATGACATCGGCGTCCTCGGTCTGTGCCTCAACGTACCCCGCGGCAAGCAGTGACCCGGTGATGCGCTCAGAATCGTGCACGTTCATCTGGCAGCCGAGCGTGCGCACGTAGAAGCTACGCGGATTGCCATCTGGCCCGATGGCCGCTGGCGAAGGCTTAATGAGAGTGGCGGTGTCGGTCATAGTCCCTAATTCTACGGCGCCCTTGGCTACGACGAAATCGACGCGTACGATGGGGCGCATGAAGCTGTCCTAAGTCCTCCACTTGCGCCCGCGGCGACCGCAGAATTTGAGTGCGGTGTTCTGATGCCCGGCAAGTGATTCGACTATTGAAGACTCGGTCATATCGTGTCTTCTTGCTGAGGTACTGCTTTGACCCAATCACTTCAATTCATGTCCGCTGCGCATCTTCGTGTTGACGGTGCGACCGTGCTGCGCGGGACCCGACGCGTTCTCGAAGACGTCAGCCTCGCGGTCTCGCCGGGTGAACGCATCGGGCTGATCGGTGCCAACGGTTCCGGGAAATCCACGCTGCTTTCGCTCATTTCAGGCTCCCTCGATGCGCAAGCTGCAAGTGGTTCGATCACGGTGCCGACAACACTCGGGAGTTTGGCGCAGGAGCTCGAACACACGGCTGATGACTCGCTTTCCGAGGTAATTGAGTCGGCGGTCGCCCCGCTACGCGCCATCGGCACGAGGCTCGAGGAGGCAGCGGCACACCTCGCCGATGCGGCCTCCCCGCATAACAGCGCTGCCGAAGACTATGAACAGGCACTTCTCGAAGCCGAGCACAGCGGCCTATGGGAATTGGATGCACAGATTGATTCGATGCTGACCGGCCTTGGCCTCGGTGGCATCGCCCGAAGCCGACCGGTCGCTGCGCTTTCCGGCGGTCAACGTCGTCGCTTGGCCCTTGCAGCGCTATTGCTCAAGCGACCGTCTGCCTTGGTGCTGGATGAGCCGACCAATCACCTCGACGATGGCGCAGTCGCATTTCTTGAGCAGCAGCTACTCGGCTGGACGGGGCCGGTTCTCTTTGCCAGTCACGATCGTTCGTTCCTGGATGCAGTGGCCACCGGAATCGTCGACCTCGATTATTCCTTCGGTCCGGAGGGTCCCACCAGTGGGCTCCAGCAGGCGCGCCGCTACACGGGTGGTTTCAGTGACTACTTAGTCGCCCGCGCTGCTGATCGAGTGCGTTGGCAGCGGGCATTCGAAGAGCAGCAAGCCGAACGCCGCCGTCTCGAGTACGTGATCGCGGTCGACGCTCGGGATGTCTTCCACACCACGAAGCCACGGAGCGAAACGCGGATGGCTGCCAAGTTTGAAGCGGACCGCGCCGCGAAAACCGTTGGCGCTCGACTTCGGCAAGCCCGCAATCGACTCGCAGAGCTTGACCGTTCGCCGGTCCATGCGCCACCGAAACTGCTGCAATTTTCCGGATTTGAGCGCTCCGGGGAAGTCTCGGCGGAGCAAGCTTCGGCCATGCTCACGAGGAACGACCCAATTGCTGTAGTCCACGGTGCAGCGGTCGGGCGGCGACTGGCACCGATTTCCCTCGAAATCGGGCCGCATTCACGCTTGCTCATTGAGGGGGCGAACGGTGCCGGGAAGTCCACCCTGTTGTCGTTACTCTCCGGACAATTGCAGCCCGAGGTCGGCACCGTTGAGCTGCACGGCTCAGTCGGATTACTCGCTCAATACGACTCCTGGCCGGACCTAACGGTCACTGCTGAGCAGGCCTATCGACAAGATCTCGCCAGTGGCGACACGCTCCCGACACCATGGGAACTTGGCCTACTCGATGAGGCGGCCAGCAGACTGCCGCTTGCTGCGCTGTCCTACGGTCAGCGGCGACGAATCGCGCTAGCGCGACTGATTGCTGATCCACCAGACCTATTGCTCCTCGACGAGCCGACGAATCATCTCGCGCTCTCGCTCGCAGAAGAACTCGAGCAGGCGATCCCGGATTACCCGGGTGCCGTGGTCATTGCGAGTCATGATCGGTGGTTGCGTGAACGGTGGCGAGGTGAAGTCCTCCAGCTTCACCCCGCGGCCAGCTAAGTTGAAGCCGTCGGCTGCCCTTGGCCCGGCTGCCAGGGGCCACGCCGAATGTGGCTTCGGGCGTGATCAACCGCATCCTCAAGCGTGTCAAAGGCGTGCCGCCCATCCCGCAGGGCATCCCGCACCCCGAACGCCCCAGCCATCTGTTGGTGACGGGGCTGCAGACCCTTGAGTAGCACCGTCACGCCCCGGTTCTCGAAGGTTTCGATGATCTCGACGAGGGCATTTGCGCCGGTTGAATCGAGACCTCCCAAATGCGATAGCCGAATGATGACCACTTCGATGCCGGTGAACTGATCGAACTCTCGCTGGAGCTTCTCTGCGGCACCGAAGAACATGGCGCCGTCGATCCGTACCAGGGCAATCCGCTCGTCGCCGGCAACTCGATCCCCCGGCAGCTCTTCCCGCCGAACCCCGGCCTGATCGGCCACGTGTTTCAATGCGACAATCGCGGCGGCTATCAAGCCGATCCACACCGCCACGATCAAATCGAAGGCCACGGTGATTGCCGCGGTGACGAAGAAGATGAAGATGTCCGGGCGGCTGGCTCGAAGAACCGAGCGAATGGTTCGACCGGCAACCATGCGCGTCGCGGTCGCCATGAGCACTCCTGCCAGTGCCGCCAGAGGAATGATCGAGACCAGACTCGCGCCCACATAGATCACCAAGAGCAACAGGAGTGCGTGAATCGCCGAGCTCGCGCGGCTCTTTCCTCCCGAACGGACGTTTACGGCGGTGCGGGCGATTGCGCCCGTTGCCGGCATGCCACCAAAAAGGCCCGATGCAATCGACGCCAAACCCTGGCCACTGAGTTCCCGATCCGGGTCATAGGCTCCGGTATCGGCCATGCGGGAGGCTACTCGGGCCGAAAGCAGCGACTCGATTGCGGCAAGCAGGGCGATTGACACTGCTGGTCCCATGAGCGACCCCAGCGTTGCGACGTCAAAGCTCGGCACCGACGGCGCAGGCAAGCTGGACGGTAACTGCCCAATATTTGGGATCGGCATGCTGAAGAGCAGGACCAAAACGGTCACGACGATTACGCCGATGAGGCTCGCGGGGATGGCCGGGTGGATCTTCGGCAGGAGCAGGATGAGCGCCCAGGTAATCGCGACCATGAGCAAGGTCTGCCAGGCTATTGCCCAGTCGGCGTCGCCGATTGCCGCCAACGCGGCAATCGCTGGATTGAGTCCAACTGTTGCAGTGGTCCCGAAGGCCATGGGGACCTGCTGGAGGAAGATAATAATGGCGATCCCGAGGGTGAATCCTTCGACCACTGTCCACGGAATCAGCGACACCACGCGCCCGAGGCCGAACAGCCCCATGATCAGTAGCATCACCCCGGAGATGAGCGCCAGCAGCGGCACAGTTTCGGCGCCGTGCGTCGCCACCACTGGCGCGAGGATGACGGCCATCGCCCCCGTCGGGCCGGAGACCTGCACATTCGAACCGCCGAAGATTGCCGCCACAAACCCGGCGACCACTGCCGTCACGAGCCCCGCAGACGCCGAGACTCCCGAGCTAATGCCAAACGCAAGCGCAAGCGGGAGCGCCACGATGGCAACGGTGACCCCGGCCGTGAGATCGAATCGCCAACTCTTTCTGAGGCCTCGATAATCTGCTGCGCGCGGGAGGACCCGCCCTGCCACTGTGCTTAGAACATTGCGCGACTGGCCCTGGACCAATGCAAAATCGCCTCAAATCTGAATCAAAAACCGGTTTGACCCCTATTTTATGGTGCGCCGTGCTGTCAGTTTGATCGAGCTATTCCAGCGCTGCCTTTACTGCACGCCCGACAATGTCACCACCGAAACCACGACGGGCGAGGTACCCGTAGAGCCTTCTCTGCGCCGTCTCATAATCAAGTCCGCGGAATCGCGAGGCTCGCTCGCGAGCAAGTTCCAATGCGCGATCAAATTCCTCGCTGCCATCAAAGTCGCCGAGGACCGTTTGAATGATCTCGTCAGTAATTCCTCGCTTACGCAGTTCACGGCTCATGCCGCCCCGCCCGAGCCCCTTGCGGCTTAGGGCGCCGGACACCAGCTGTTCAGCCAACGAAGCATCATCCAGATAGCCCAAATCAATCATGCGGTTCACGATCGGCTCACGCTCACGTGGGCCGAGCTCTGTTCGGTTCGCCAGGAACTCTTCGGCCTCACGGACAGATTTTGGGCTGCGAGCGAGCGCGCGGACGAGCAAGTCGGAGGCTTCCTCGACGTCCGCTTCGTCGTGCTCGGCGATACCCGGCATCCGCGCCACATTATTGTCTGACTTTGGACGAAATTGCGGACCAGATCGCTCCGGAGTGCCTTGCTTTGTAGAAGGAGCGGGATTCGGCTCGTTTTCTGCCGCGGTTTCGAGCATTTTTGCGCGCAACTGCGCCAGGTGAGATTCGCGTTCACCTGGCGCAGTCGCATTGCTCGTGTTGAACCCCGGGAACGCGATGACCTCAGCGAGACCGTCTTGTTCTTCGTTCATGGCACTAGTCGCTAAGCACCGAGTTCGAGGACTTCGCCGGTCTCTTCATCAATGAGCGGTTCCGGTTCGCCCTCCCGAATACCAAGCTTGACGAGAATCTTGTGCTCGATCTCATCGGCAATGTCCGAGTTCTCGAGGAGGAAGCGACGGACATTTTCTTTACCCTGCCCGAGCTGATCACCGTCGTAGGTGAACCAGGAGCCCGATTTCTGCACGATGCCGTGCTCCACGCCGTAGTCAATCAGCGAACCTTCACGCGAAATGCCGTGACCAAACAGAATGTCAAACTCCGCCTGCTTGAACGGCGGTGCCATCTTGTTCTTCACGACCTTGACGCGAGTTCGGTTACCCACGGCTTCGCCGGAGTCCTTCAAGGTTTCGATACGGCGAATATCGAGCCGAACCGAAGCATAGAACTTCAGGGCCTTACCACCGGCCGTGGTTTCGGGGCTCCCGAAGAAGACACCGATCTTTTCACGAAGCTGGTTGATGAAGATCGCCGTAGTTTTGCTCGTGTTGAGCCCACCGGTGAGCTTTCGTAGTGCCTGCGACATCAGTCGAGCCTGCAGACCCACGTGAGAGTCACCCATCTCGCCTTCGATCTCGGCCCGTGGCACAAGTGCTGCGACCGAGTCGACGACAATCAGGTCGATCGCACCCGAGCGCACCAACATGTCCGTAATTTCCAGCGCCTGTTCACCGGTGTCCGGCTGAGAGACCAGGAGTTCGTCAATATCGACGCCAAGCTTCTTGGCGTATTCGGGGTCAAGCGCGTGCTCAGCGTCAATGAACGCCGCGATGCCGCCCTCACGCTGGACGTTTGCGATTGCGTGCAGGGCGATCGTGGTCTTACCCGAAGACTCCGGACCGTAGATCTCCACCACACGACCGCGTGGGAGACCGCCGATGCCGAGCGCTGCATCCAACGCGATTGAACCGGTGGGGATGATCTCAACTGGGGCACGCTCTTCGCTACCAAGGCGCATCACCGATCCCTTACCGAAGTGGCGGTCGATCTGGCTGAGGGCGGATTCGAGGGCCTTGTCGCGGTCTTTTTCTTTAGGTGAGGCCATGATGTTGCTCCTTTGAGATAGGTGTTGTCGCCTACAGGCTGTCTTTCGCTGATTGAGAGCGTTCCGACAAGGCGGGCGGTTCGCTTTCGACCTGTGCCCACAGCGTAGATTTAGCCACCGACATTTCCTGCGGCGGAGTCTTGCACTGTGGAAAACCGGTCATCCACAAACCACATGCATGACACTACACCCTATCGAACAGCCGTTCGACCTCATTTTGCGGGCGTGTCGAAACTGCTACAAATCGGCAATTCGCGCTAGCCATTCGCGCGGGGGTCGAGCCGACCCACCCCGTACCAACGATCCTTGGGGATATCCATTCCGACGCAGAGCGCTTCCCACACCGTCCGCGCGTCAACACCTTCGTCGAGCGCTTGTTTTGCCGTGCGGTCCGCCAGGCCATCCAACACAACATCACGAACCACACTCGCGCCGTAGACCTCACCAAATTCGTCGGTCACGGCTCGCTGGAATTCGCTCAATCGCATCCGCCCATCGTACTGCCCAGACAACCGCGTCGGAAACTACGGAACGCCTCGTCGCGGTGGCAGACGAGGCGTTCCGGAAGAGATAGCAGGCTGTTAGTGAGCGCCCACTGGTTCGTGGTGCGAGCTCAGCAGGTCGTCCGGCACGGTGTCGGGAATGACACCGGCAAGACGCTGCTCACGCAGCTCACGTTCTTCGTGTGCGAGGAGGCGATTGCCAACCTCGTGATAAATCTGGGACAGAGGTGTGTCAAGCGCGCCAGCCACCGATGCGAGAATCTCGCTCGATGCTTCCTTCTGACCGCGCTCAATTTCTGAGAGGTATCCAAGCGCTACAGAAGCACGGCCGGCGACTTGCCGAAGCGTGGCTCCCTTACGCAGGCGGACGTTCCGAAGCACCTCTCCCATTTCATGACGGACTAGCACCATACGGAACCTCCTTTTCTCGATGTTGCATAGCTGAGGCTCATGCAGTGTATAACCTGCCCCCGGGAAATTTCATTCCCTGCTACCGGGTAACACTCAGAGTTCTGCCTGAATCGACAAATGCTCAAGGACATTAAAGAGCGCGGCCTCGATGGTTGCGAACCGAATTCGCTGTCGTGAGCCGATCGGGTCTTCTTCCCGCACCAGGTTCGCGAAGTCCAATTCCGCCACGTGCTCACCCCAGAGCGTGGAGATGCCCACGAAAACAGTGCCCGCTGGCTGGTCTTTGGATGAGGGGTCAGGCCCCGCGACACCGGTGGTCGAAACCCCAATGTCTGAGTCCCGTCCGAGCATGACAAATTTTTTACGCACTCCCCGGGCCATCTGCAGCGCCACCTCCGGATGCACGGCCCCGTGATCGTGCAGCACCCGTTTGTCGACCCCCAGCAGCGCGTGCTTGATTTCGTCTTGATAGGCAACGATGCCGCCGAGGAATGTTGCGGAGATTCCCGGGACGCGAACAAGCTCGGCGGCCAATGCCCCGCCGGTGAGCGACTCTGCAGTGGTAATCGTGAGATTCGCTTCAACGAGTATTTTGGCAAGCTCGAGTGCCCGAGCAGAGGGATCGTTCACAGTAGAGTGCACCGGCGGCAGCGCCGGTAATGGCTCGGCACGTTCTGCGTCATCCGCGGTGATCGCAGGAATTACTGCGGGCGGTTCGGCATGGGTATGACCGGCACGGGTGCCCTTAGCTTGTGCATCACCCTCCGCAAAGGGCTGATTATTCGTCACGGCATTCCCCTCTCGTGCATCCGAAGCGTGGTGCGCTGGACTCAGCAGCCTCACGGCCGCTCGGCCACAGACCAACTAGGCCGCGCGCTTCTTAGGAAAGTATGCCTGCACGAGGTAGTCAATTCCCGACCAAATCGTGAGGATAAAGGCGAGCGACATCGCGACCGTATTCACCCAGTGCATCCATTCGCCGAAGATGACCGGGAAGGGCGCGATCGCCAGTGAGATGGCGATCGCCTGCACCACCGTTTTGAGTTTGCCGCCGCGACCGGCCGGCATGACGATCCGGCGCACTTCAACGAGTCGCCAAATGGTGATCCCGATCTCGCGCAGCAGGATGAGGCCGGTCACCCACCAGGGAAGCTCCCCGAGATAGGACAGCACCAACAATGCCGCGCCCGTAAGTGCCTTGTCGGCGATCGGGTCGAGAATTTTGCCAAAGTCACTAATCAGATTGCGGCTGCGGGCAAGGTGACCGTCGATTGCATCCGAACCGATTCCGACTACAAAAAGACCGAGCGCGAGCCACCGCAGCGGGCCGCCCTCGCCCGCATCCGCGATCATTGCCCAGACCAGCGCTGGCACAAAGAGAATTCGCACGATGGTGATGACATTGGGCACTGCCCAGATGCTGACCGGGCCTTCACCCCTGCGCCAGATGCGCTTGTTCACTGCGGTACTCCTCGCGCTAATCGCGGCCCGTGAGGCTCCAGGCGTCCTCGCTATCTTCATCGGCATCGCCCTCGACCTCCTCAAGACCTTCATACTGAGCGGCAACGAGGTCTTCCGGGCCGTCATAGTCGTCAGCCGGGCCGGCAGTCGGGCCGCCCGCAGACGCCCCCTCGGGCGGCAAGTCGCCGCGGATCATTGCGAGCACCTGCGGCAGTTCTTCCGGTGAGCGCAATACGTCTCGAGCCTTCGACCCCTCGGAAGGGCCGACGATGTCACGGGACTCCATGAGGTCCATCAGGCGACCGGCCTTCGCAAAGCCGACCCGCAGCTTGCGCTGCAACATCGACGTTGAACCGAACTGGGAAGTAATCACGAGCTCTGCAGCGGCCAGCAAGGGTTCGAGGTCATCGCCAATATCGGCGTCGATCTCACGCTTCTCGGCGGGCGCGTTTATGTCTGTGCGGTACTCGGGCTGCGCCTGTTCCTTAACGTGGCGGACCACCTTGGTGATCTCATCATCGTCGACCCAGGCACCCTGGACACGAATCGGCTTCTGCCCGGCCGGTGAGAACAGCGCATCGCCCTGGCCGATCAGCGACTCGGCACCAACCTGATCAAGGATCACTCGCGAGTCGGTGGAGCTGGTTACGGCAAAGGCAAGTCGCGAAGGCACGTTAGCCTTGATCAGACCCGTCACAACATCCACCGATGGACGCTGCGTGGCGAGCACGAGGTGAATACCCGCGGCACGCGCGAGCTGGGTGATCCGCACGATCGAATCTTCCACGTCTCGTGGTGCCACCATCATGAGCTCCGCAAGCTCGTCGACGACCACGAGGAGGTACGGATACGGCTTGAGTTTGCGCTTGGAGCCTTCCGGCACCTGCACCTCACCCGCGCGGATTGCCGCGTTGAAATCATCGACGTGTCGGAAACCGAAGTTCTCGAGATCGTCGTAACGCATCTCCATTTCCTTGACGACCCACTGCAGCGCCTCAGCGGCTTTCTTCGGGTTCGTAATGATCGGCGTGATCAGGTGCGGCACACCCGAATACGGGGTGAGTTCGACGCGCTTCGGGTCCACCAGCACCATCCGAACCTCGGAGGGCTTGGAGCGGGTCAGGAGCGACACAATCATCGAGTTCACAAAGCTCGACTTACCCGAACCGGTGGAACCAGCCACGAGCAGGTGCGGCATCTTCGCGAGGTTCGCGAGCACGAAACCGCCCTCGACGTCCTTACCGACACCGATCGTCATGGGGTGGGCTGCCTTGACTGCCTTTTGTGAGCTCAGCACATCCCCGAGGCGGACGACCTCGCGGTCACTATTCGGAATCTCCACACCAATCGCGGACTTACCCGGGATCGGCGACAGGATGCGTACCTGATTGGAGCGGACCGCATAGGCAATGTTCTTCGTGAGCTGAGTGACTTTTTCCACCTTGGTGCCCGGCGCCACCTCAACTTCGTAGCGCGTCACCGTCGGGCCACGCGAGAACCCGGTGACCTTCGCATCCACCTTGAAGGATTGGAAGGTCTGGTTCAGTGCGGCAATGGTTTCGTCATTGGCTTCAGTGCGCGAGCGAGCCGGTTCACCTCGCTTGAGGAACTGCTGCGTGGGCGGCAGCTCATATTCATCGTCTTGCTCCTGCGCCCGGGTATCCCAGTTGGCGGTCTCGTCTTCTTCCACCGAAGCGAGCGCATCCGCTTCGCTTGGTTCCGTGCTCGACCCGGCAGCGGTCGCGGGCGTGGCCGCCTGGGCTGCCGGTTCGGCCTGGGTCTGCAACGGCGCAGTGAGCACCTCAGTGGGATGCTCAGCCGCCGCGTCTGCGTTCTGCTCGCTAAAGTCGAGCGTCGGCTCCGGTTCTGATTTCGCCTTGCGCTTCTTACGCCGACCAGTCGCAGTCGGCATGACTTTGGTCTCCGACTCATCGTCGAAGAGGCTCATCATTTCGTCGACACCCTCGCGGTTTTCAGGGTCCACAAGCGGAGTGTCATAGGCCGGGTCAACCTCGCGACCCGACTCATTACGTCGCCACCAGGGCACCTGGTCACGCTCACGGTCCACGCGAGTCTCGGCATCTTCGCTGGCTGCTCCGGAGGCCTGCTTTCCGCTCGCGTGATCGGCGCCCACGAGCCAGGTCCAGCCCTCGCGGATACGACTTGGCAGCTGTCGCGGTGGTGTCTTGGTGATTACAAAGAGCGAGAGCACAAACACGAGTGCCAACAGGACCGTGGCCGGAATTGGCGTGATCAGGAAGCCCAGTGGTGCCCCGATCATCCAGCCAAACACTCCGCCGGCCCGCGCAAGCTCTGGCATTCCCATGGCGGGTTGCGGTTCACCACCGTGCAAGTGACAAATCGCGCAGGCGCTAAACAGCGCCATTCCGAGCCCCAAAATCACTCGGTTGTTGTCATGCACCGAGGAGGGATTACGAAAGAGCCAAAGGGCTAGGCCCATCAGAATTACCGGCAGCGCATAGGCAACAACGCCAAAGAGTCCACCGAAGGTAAACGCGTTGAGGTTTGCGGCGAACGTGTTCCCGGGGAAGAACCAGACCGTCACGGCGCCAGCGATCGCAAGCAAGAAGAGCACCATCGGGAAGGAGTCGCGGCGATCTTCCTTGGCAATACGCTCCGGCCCCATGGCTCGGACGGCACCGCCGACGGCGTGAGCAAGCCCGTTCCAGGCACGGGTGCCGAGGGCTTGTTCTTCTACTGTGAGCTGAACTTTGGTGTCTTGCTGCTTGGAGGAAGACTTCGCCGACCGGCCACGGGATCCCGAGTTGGAGCCCGTGCTCCGGTTTTGGGCACGCTTCGGCGACGAATTAGACATGGGCTTAACGGTACCCGTGGACTCCGGGCGTGCTGCGACATCCGGCGGAGTGCCCGAAATCCGCAAGGATCTCACGCAAAAAGCCGGGTCCGCCCCGCTACGCGGAGGTCGAACCCGGCTTCTCGCAGTTACCCCTACACCGTGCCACTCATGGTGACGGGCGAAAGAAGATTATTCGTTCGTGGCGGGATTCGCGAAGGTCACAATCGGTACGATCATGGGCCGACGACGCTGCTTCGTCCCCGCCCAACGCCCGACCACGCGGCGCACCGCCTGCGAGAGACGGTACTTATCGCGGACACCATCATCGAGGGCGTCTTCAAGCGCCTGACGAACCTGTGGGATCAGCGGCTCAAACACTCGGTCATCCGGTGCGAAGGCACGCGCGTGAATTTCGGGCCCGGCGACGATCGAAGCGTCAATCGGGTCCACCACGGCGAAGATCGAGATAAAGCCTTCTTCTGAAAGCACTCGCCGATCCTTGATGTCGTCTTCGGTCACCGAGCCGACGGTCTTGCCGTCCACGTACACGAAGCCAACCGGAATCTCGCCGACCTTACGGGGTACGCCCTTGAACATGTCAATCACGCCACCGTTTTCGGTGATGATCATATTGTCCTCGTGAACCCCGGACTTTGCGGCGATCTTCGAGTTGGCGACCAGGTGACGGAATTCACCGTGCACCGGCATCGCAAACTTGGGCTTGATCACGTTGTAGCAAGCAAGGAGTTCATCCGCGAAGCCGTGCCCTGACACGTGCACGAGCGCATTGCCCTTGTGCACCACATCCGCACCTGACTTCATCAGATTATTGATCATGTTCGACACGGGCACTTCGTTGCCCGGTACGAGGCTGGATGCGAGCACCACCCGGTCACCCTCGGTCACCTCGATCGCGTGGTCGTGCTGCGCGATACGGTTGAGCACCGCGAGCGTCTCCCCCTGCGAACCGGTACAAATGAAGACCACTTCATGGCGACGCATGCCGAGGGCCTTCTTGTAGTCGACGATGGTCCCGTCGGGAACATCGAGGTAGCCGAGATCAAGTGCAATGCCCATATTGCGGGTCATCGACCGTCCCACGAGTGCGACCTTGCGTCGGTTCGCAACAGCCGCGTTGATCACGTGCTGCACGCGGTGAATGTGGCTCGCGAAGCTCGACACCACCACGCGACCCTTCGCGGTGCGAATCGCCTCGTGAATGGCAGGGCCCACGCTCAGTTCGCTGCCGGAGTGCCCGGGGATTTCGGCGTTCGTCGAGTCACACAGGAACAGGTCGACGCCCTGCTCCCCCAGCCGACCGAAGGCACGCAGGTCGGTCAGACGACCGTCCATCGGAGTCGGGTCCATCTTGAGGTCGGCGGTGTGAATGAAGTTTCCGGCCTTCGTGGACACGTGCACGCCGAGGGAATCCGGAATCGAGTGGCTAATCGCGATGAATTCGCAAGTGAAGGGCCCGAACTCTTCGACGTCTCCCTCGGAGACCGTGAGGGTATAGGGCTTGATTCGGTGTTCGCGCAGCTTGGCTTCGACCAGCGCGAGGGTCAGTTTTGACCCGATGAGCGGAATATCGGGCTTTCGCTTGAGCAAATAGGGCACGCCACCGATGTGGTCTTCGTGCCCGTGGGTCAAGAAAATGCCGACCACGTCATCGAGCCGGTCCATCACCGATTCGATATCGGGAAGGATGAGGTCTACACCGGGCTGGGTGGACTCTGGAAAGAGCACGCCGCAGTCGATGATGAATATTTTTCCGTTGATCTCGAAGGAGGTCATATTACGGCCAACCTCCCCAAGCCCGCCGTGCGGGATGATGCGCATGGTGTCGCGCTTCAGCTTGGGGAGGTTTGCCGCAGGTGCGGCCTGTGTTGAAATATCGGTCATTCAGTACCTGTCAGTTGGCGGTGACACCCGCTAGCGAGAGCTACCGAGTGGTGCCCGCGACCTTGGGGAGCGCACCGCCAGCGGCAGCGTTCCGGTCGGGGCGGAAGTTTGAGAAGTCAACACCGGCAAGCCCCTGAACCTGTGCGACGTCACGTTCAATGACGCTCGCTTCTGCTTCTTCCGGCCCCACCAGCGGCAGGCGCACGCGGGGCGAGGAGATGCGGCCGAGGCCGTGAAGGATGTACTTGGTTGAGACCGTACCCGGGATATGTGTCATCGTCGCGCGGGCGAGGGGCTCGAGGAGCTTGTGTTCGGCGGTTGCCGTGGCGAGATCGCCGCGGTTGACTGCATCCACAATTGTACGATACGGCTGCGGCGCAATATTTGCGGTGACGCCGATCAGCCCCACCGCACCGATCGCGAGCGAGGGCAGCACCATCGGGTCGTCTCCCGAGAAGTAGAGCAAATCGGTCTCATTGAGCACGCGCGACACCTCAGAAAGATCACCCTTGGCGTCTTTCACCGCGAGGATGTTCGGGTGCTTGGCGAGGCGAAGGAGGGTCTCGTACTTCACGGGAATACCGGCACGGCCGGGGATGTCGTACACGATCATCGGCAGGTCGGTCGCGTCCGCGATCATGCGGAAGTGCGTGAGCACACCGGCCTGGGTTGGCTTGTTGTAGTACGGGGTGACCGCCATGATGGCGTCCGCCCCGGCTTCGGCCGACTGCTGCGCGAGCTGGATCGCGTGGGCGGTTTCGTTGGAGGGGCCACCCTGGATGATCTTCGCCCGGTCACCGGCGACCGACTTCGAGACCTTAATAAGTTTGAGCTTTTCCTCATCAGTGAGCGTCGAGGTTTCACCGGTGGTACCGGAAACAACGATTCCGTCAACGCCTTGTGAGACGAGTGTGTCTACGTGCCGCTCAACGTCGTCCCACGCAACTTCACCGTCGTGGTCCATGGGCGTAATGAGGGCAACGAGCACCTGGCCGAAAGGATTCTCTACAGTCACTCCTCCAGGTTACCGCTGATCAGTCGGTTCAGCATACTGTCACTCGCGAGGTGCGTGGTTCGGCACATCGCGATCCGCCTGCGAAGATAGACGCCATGGAATCCCCGCAAGAGTCTCGCTCAAACCCCGAAGCACGAGCGAAGTACCGCATCCGCTCGTTCTCGATGCGCGGTCACAACCGCATGGCGAAGGACTATGACGAGGTCCTCGAAAAGCACGGACCGACCTACATTATTGATGTCCCGGAAGGTCCGACCATCGCCACGATTGACCCGGCAGCGGTCATTGACCTCACTGCGGAATTTGGCCGTGAGGCGCCCCTGGTGGTCGAGATCGGTCCTGGGAATGGTGAGCAACTGACGCATGCCGCGGCAGCGCATCCGGAATGGAATTTTCTTGCGTTCGAGGCCTGGCATCCGGGCGTGGCGAAGTGCGTGGGTAATTTCGCGCGGGCTGGCCTGAGTAATGTCCGCATTATCGAAGCGGATGTCGCGCAGGCCCTACCAATCGTGTTCGGTCTGGAGATCGCTCACGATGAGCGAGCCGTTCAGGGCGGTTCGGGCGTCGGGGTCGATGGCACCGGTGCGGCCACCGGGTATGTGGATGCATCCCACCAGAATTCGGGAAACCCGCGGGCGCGAGAATTGTGGACGTTCTTTCCCGACCCCTGGCGAAAAGCTCGCCACCACAAGCGTCGCCTCGTGAGCGACCTGTTCACTTATACGGCGGCGGGTGTGCTCGAGCCCGGCGGAATTTGGCGCATGGCAACCGACTGGGAAAACTACGCCTGGCAGATGCGTGACGTCATCGAGGAGGCCGAGTGGTTCGAGAACCCGCACCTCGGTGAGCGCCCAGATCCGGAAGACCGAGAGCCCGGGCGTGGCGGCTTTGCCCCGCGCTACGAGGGAAGGCTCCTCACCCACTTTGAGGAGCGCGGTCAGCTGGCCGGGCGGCCTGCGCATGACGTTGTCGGGATTCGACGCGCGGAGCGCTAGCGACTCGCAGTCGCCTCGAGCACGTAGCCGGTATCGAGGTCGGTGAGCCGTACCGAGGTGATGCCGTTGGCGTCCACGCGAACGGTCTCCTCGATCATCGGCCCGTGCTCTCGACGCTCAACGGGAATCGCTCGCAGGTCCTCGTCGCCCCGCTGCAGTTCCGGGTCGAAGGGCATGACGAGGTCCACAAGCGGCGAGAGATCCCCGGTGGGTTCCCCGGCGCTGTCCAATCCGGAATACTCAACGAAGCGGAACCAGCCAACATTGTGCGCCGCCCGATAGCGGCGCTGCACGAGAATCTCACCGTTGGCGTCCGGTTTCGCGGTGGGTTCAATCTGCGGGTCAAACGCCACGGCACGTCCGGCATCGTGTTCTCGGAACACCCCGATGCCGCGTGCGAGTCGGTCTCGCAGGGCGTAGCCCGAGTCCGGGTCGGCAGCAATCGCTAGCCCGATCGCGGTGGATGCGGCGGGGTGCGGTGAGCGGTGCACGCGCCTCCCGAAGCGCTCGCGCAGCAATCGCGGAATCAATGGCAGCCCAGAAGCGCCACCAACGAGATAGATTCCCGCAATTTCGGTACCGGCGAGGGTCTGGTTAACCTCGCCGCCGAGGAGTTCACCCACCGTCGCAATGGCGCGATCCACGAGTGAGCCAGATTCGGTGTAGTAGTCCTCGACCGGGACGGTGATGTCCTGATCGCCGAATTCGAGGAAGATTCGCCGCGACTGCGGAGCAATGCGTTCTTTGGCGCTGCGGGCTTCATCAAGCAGCCGCGCATAGGCGCGCTCCCCCATTGCATCGTGCTCAAAACCACCGGCTCGGCGCGCCATCGTGGCGAGCACTTCGTCAAAGTCATCGCCCCCGAGGTGGTTAATGCCAAGGGTTCGGACGATCTCGTGGTCGGTCCCCGCGATTCGCACCATTGAGGTGTCGAAGGTGCCACCACCAAGGTCAAACACCACCACTGATGAGCGCTTGGAATTGATGCCGCGAGGGTGCCGGTGGGTGTACTCGAACGCCGCGGCGCTTGGCTCGTTGACGAGCGCGAGTACTTCAAATCCGGCGCGAGAAAATGCATCCAGGGTCAGCAGTCGCTGTCCGGAATGAGCATTTGCCGGCACACCCACCACTGCCTGCAGCGGCTCGTTCGTGAGCTCTTGCGCCCGAATCACCGCCGCGACGTGTCGCGCGAAGGCCGACATGGCATCGCCCAGCGAGACATGGTCTTCACCGATGCGCACGCGAGTCGCGGCGGTGCTACCGGGTGCCGCGAGGAGCCGTTTGAAGGATCGCGCCACGGGGACCCCTACGCGGGCGAGCGCTACCGCTTCCCACCCCGCGACGATGTTGCCGTCGCTGAGGGCGATCTGAGTGGGGATGTAATTCTGGGTGTCGCCCTCGGCGTCATCCACGACGAGGACGGGGTAATTGCCGCGGTCCGCCGCCGCAATAATCGTGCGTGTGGTCCCGAAATCGATGCCGAATCGCATGGCGATAACGGTATCAACCCCGGGCAACGGCCACGCCGAGGCCCACAAGCTCAGCGTCCGAAGCGGCCCCGGACATCGGCAATTGCAGCTGGATATCGCCGGGTTGCTGTTCGGTGAGTCGATGGGTCACACAGACTACCGCGCGATCCGCAAGCGCGATCCGCAGGTCACGCATGAGCGATTGAGCGGCTTCCTCGTCAAGGTGCGCGGTTGGTTCATCGAGCAGGACTACCGGTGCCTTTGTCAGGAGTGTGCGAGCGATTGCCACGCGCTGCCGCTGACCGCCCGAAAGCCAACTGCCGTCAGCGCCAATCCGCGTGTCGAGGCCATCGGCGAGCGAGTCAAAGAACTCACCCAGCCCGACCAGTTGCAAGGTGGACTCGAGTTCCTGATCCGTGGGGCGATCTGCCGAGGGTCTTGCCAGCACCAGATTGCCGCGCAGGGTGGAGTTAAACAGGTGGCTCTCCTGTGGGCACCAGGCAATGTGCCCCGCGGTATCGGCGAGGACTCGCTGCCCGTGGATGAGGACTTGCCCACCTCGCGGCGGCAGGTGCCCCATGACGGTTGCCAGCAGCGTGGATTTTCCTGAGCCGGAAGGTCCGGTCACGGTAAGCCACTGGCCTCGTTCCACGGTGACGCTGAGCTGTTCAAAGACGGCTGCTGATTGTTCGGGCCATTGCCCGGTCACGGCCGCTAGGACCAGGGCGGGCTGTGACTGGTTAGGAGCGCTGTAGGAAGACACCGGGTTAGGCTCGAGCGCCTCTTCGGAGGAGTCTCCAGCCTCGTCCGCGACCGAGACACCAAGGACTCGCTGCACGGAATCGAGCAGCAATTGCAGTCGTGGCCATCGCTGCACCGCCGTCACACCGTCCGTCATTGGCTCGATCAGGGCGAGCATCCCGAGGGCGAAAGCGGTCAGGAGCTTGGCATCCGTGCTCGGGGTGACCCCGCCCGGCGACCACGCGGTTGCGGTGAGCCACAATACGGCGCTGATTGTGGCCGCGACAATCAGTCCATGTGCCGCACCCCGCACCCACGCGCTGCGGCACGATAGCCGCATTGCTTCGACCTCGAGTTCGGCAAGCTCACGAAGCGGAGCGGTCTCCACGCGGTGTACCGCGATCTCCGGGCCAGCTTCCACCAGGGCGGTGAAGCGCTGCGACAGTCGAGCGCGAGCGTGTTCCTCGTCGCTCGTCAGTCGACGGTCCGCAAGCCGGATTAGCGCGGGGGCCAGCAGCAGCGCCACAATTGCGAGCAGCAATACGGGCGCAACCGCTTCGGGCAGCCAGATCGCCGCAGCGATCACCAGGGCAGCAAGCGTTGCCGCGGAGACCAGCTGTGGGAGGACGACGCGGGGTAGTTCATCCCGAATCGCGTCGACCTCGCGCACGAGCAAGTCGAGTGCCGCGGGGCCGGTGCGCAGCCGCTTGAACCGAAGTGCGGTACTCGCCAGTGCATCCCAGAGTCGCCGGCGAAGTTGCCCTGCGAGTCGGAACACGGCGTCGTGAATCTGCAGTCGTTCGAGGTAGCGCAAGACCGAGCGTCCGATGCCGAAAAAGCGGACCCCAACGATTGCCACCATCAATAGCAGGATCGGTGGCTGTTCGGCGGCACGCACGATGAGCCACCCGGAGATCGAGGTCTGGGTGATGCCAAAGATAACCGCCGCAACAGCAAGGAGTGTGCCAAGCGCGAAGGCCCAGCCCGCGGGCTTCAGCAGTCGGAACAATTGCCACAAGCTCGCCCTTGGCGACTGCCCGACGGTTCCGTCTTCCAACGCATCCGGTCGCTGCCCGCTATCGCCATCGGTTTCGAGTTCGCCGAGAACCGGTGCATGATCGTGCGCCGCGGCTCCCAGCTTGTCTGGCTCACTACTCGTGTCCATCTCCAAGCGCATGGTTCCCTCCGCCGCGGCACGCGTGAGTGGGATGCGGTGATCGCACATTGCGTGCACGATTGGGGCGTGCGAGGCAAGGATCATGGTTGCTTTGCCGCGTCGACGTGCGATTGCGGCACGAACAAGATCCGCGGAGTGCCCGTCGAGGTGCGCGGTCGGTTCGTCGAGGAGCGCCGTGGTGGCGCCCGCGTCGATCCGCAGGAGTGCTCTGGCAATCGCGAGCCGCCGGAGTTCTCCCGGGCTGAGTGCGTGCGGCGGGGTCGTTTCTGGGTCGGTGACGGTGGCCGAAAGCCCAAGCTCGTCCAGCATCCGTTTGGCCGCCAGGCGAGCTTCCTGAGTTGTCGACCCGGGGTCAGTCGTGCCCACAAGCCGAGCGTGGAGTACGAGTTCATCGAGCACGGATTCACCGAAGGCGTGGGGGTGCTGCGGTACCCATGCCAGCCGCTGCGGATCAATCCCCGTGATGTTGCCGCTCACAAGCGGCGAGGGTTCCCCGGGTTCAGTGCTCCCGAGCTTGCCCGCGAGTGCGGCAAGGATCGTGGTCTTGCCGGTGCCACTCGCGCCATCCAAAAGCGTCATCGTGCCGGCCGGGGCGGTGAACGCCAGGTGTTCAAACAGCGGTGCTCGACCGAGAAAAGCCACGCGGAAGTCGGTGGCACTGACGGCCTGCGGTACTCCGGCAGCCGTGGTGGATTCCGCCGCATCCCACAGTGGCTCAGGCAGCGGGCTTTCGCGTACCGCTTGCACGCGATCGAGTGCCGCGACACCGTCTTCCGCCGAGTGGTAGGCCGATCCGGCCTGGCGAAAAGGCGCATAGCAATCGGGAGCGAGGATCAGCACCAACAGGCCCACCTCGAGATCAAGACCACCGTAAACCAGCCGCACCCCGATAAATACCGCGATAACCGCCATCGAGATGGTCGAGATCAATTCCATCGCGAGCGAAGACATGAACACAGTTCGAAGCGTGCGCATCGTCCGCTGTCGGTATTCGTCCGAGAGTCGCTCCAGCGCACCAACTTGATCGCGCACGCGCCCGAGCCCGACGAGCACCGGTAGCCCGCGCGCGAGTTCCACGAGGTGCCCAGAAAGTCGCAGCAACGAGTCCTGCGCCTGATCCACGGCATCCCGGGTCACAAAGCCGATGAGGATCATAAAAAGCGGGACAAGTGGAATCGTGAGCACAATGATCAGCGCGCTCAGCCAATCGGCGAAGAGGATCCGCACGATCAGCACGAAGGGGATGATCAGGGCAGAGACCAGCGCTGGGAGAAAGGTCGTGAAGTATTCGTCGAGATCGTCTACCCCGCGGGTGCCGAGGGTTCCGAGAGCGCCAGTGGAGTTGTCGCTGCCGCGGAGTGCTCGCTGCGCGAGTCCGCGACGAATTTCGATCTTGCTCGCCGTGACCGCGCGCGCCGAATAGATGCGATTCGCCCAGGTCGCGCCCGCACGCAACACGACCCCAGCGAGCCCCAACCACAGGAATCCGAGGTCGAAGGCCGCGCCGGCAAATACCCCGCTAATCGCGCGGGCAAGGGCCTCTGCCACCAGCACGAAACCAGCCGCATTCATCGCGGCGACCACGGCGAGCACGCTCAGCGCGCGCTTACCGTCCCGCCCGAGCCCGGCAATCGGCGAACGGGACTGCCGCAGCCGGGTCTTGGTCATGGTGCTCAGTCGTTCGGATTCCGGCTGAGCCGATGGTGTCGTTGTGGTCATGCAGTCTGTTCGGTCTCGCGGTAATTGCCGGATGCGCTGGTCTCAGCGACGGCGGGAACAACCTCGTGTAGCGGTGGGATGTGCTTGGTCGCGAGTCGTTTGGAGAAGATCCGGTAGCTCCACGCCTGGGTCACGATGACCGCCGGGATACCGAACAGGGCGACCACGCTCATTACGGCGAGGGTGTACTCGCCGCTGGCGGCATTCCATACGGTGAGGTTAAACGCGGGGTCAATCGTGGAAGGCAGCACCACCGGGAACACCGCCACAAAAATCGCGGCGACACCGAAGGCAAGGAACACCGCCATCGCGAGGAATCCCGCCTTGGAACGCTTCAGGCCCGTGAGCCAGTAGGACGTAACCAGTGCGACGGCCGCAACCACGACGAATGCCCAGGTCAGCGCATCCCCCGACTGCACCTGCACCCAAATGACCCAAGCCAAAAGCGGCAGGATCAGTAGCGGCGTCCAGCGCAGCACGAAGGTACGTGCGCGATCACGCATGGGGGCGTCGGTTCGCAGCATCAGGAAGACCGCACCATGAATCAGGCTAAAGCCGACCACGCCGAGGCCACCGATGACGGCGGGAACGCTCAGCCAGGCCCAAACTCCGCCGACCCGGTCACCGTTGTCGTTGATCGGTAGGCCCGTGGTGGTGATCGCAAGCATCGCGCCGACCGCAAAGGAGGCAATGAGCGAAGCCACTGCCATCAGCACGTCCCAGGTCTGAGTCCAGCGACCCGTGTGGTGCTTACTGCGATATTCAATCGCAACGGCTCGCACAATGAGTGCGAAGAGCACGATCACCAATGGCACATAGAGCCCCGAGAACAGGGACGCGTACCAGTACGGGAATGCCGCGAAGGTCATCGCACCGGCGGTAATCAGCCACACCTCGTTGCCATCCCACACTGGGCCGATGGTGTTGATGAGCACTCGACGTTCGGTTGGGGTGCGAGCGAGCCCAAATAGGTGCATCAGCACGCCCAGGTCGAAGCATTCAAGCAGCAGGTACCCGAACCACAGCACTGCGATGACGACGAACCAAATAGTAGGTAAATCCACGTTGTCTCCTCAGATCTTGGGTTGGGGCCTAGAAGGCGAAGTCAAGGACATCGTCACGGCGTGACTTGTCCGAGTCGTCGGCATCCTCCGGGCGGTCTGCCTCGTCATCAGGTCGAGTCGCCTTCGCTGCCTGTTCAGTTTCGGCAGCCATTTCCGGCATAGCGCTCGCAACACCACCTCGCACGTAGTTCCGCATCAGGAAGATCTCGACAATCAGCAGCACACCGTAGACCAGGGTGAACGCGATCACGCTAAAGAGCAGCTCTCCCGCCGAGACCCCCGGCGAAACCGCCGCCGCCGTGAACATGAAGATGCCGTTGGTTTCTTCCGGGTTTGGCACCACCACGAAGGGTTGGCGCCCCATTTCGGTGAAGACCCACCCGCTCGAGTTCGCGATGAAGGCCAGCGCAATGGAAGCGAGGGCGGCTCGCATCAGCCATTTCGACAGCGGCACCGTGCCCTTGCGGGTCAGCCACAGGGCAAGCGCACAGGCGAATGCGGCCACGCCACCGAATCCGATCATGATGCGGAAGCCCCAGTAGGTGACCTCCACGATTGGCAGGTAGTCGATTTCTTCGCCGGCACGGTCGCCGTACATCTCGTCGTCGGGGAGGTTCGTGCCGTACATCTCCTCGTACACCGGCAGGAGTTCGTTAATGCCGGGCACCTCAGTGGTGAAGTCGCCCTTCGCGAGGAAGGACAGTACGCCCGGGATCTCCAGAATTGGGGTGATGTCGTCACAGTCCTTCGAACCGAGACTGCCGACGCTCAAGACCGAGAAGGATGTACCCGTGTGGCAAGCGCCCTCGGCACTGGCCATTTTCAACGGCTGCTGCTCGTACATGAGCTTGCCAAGCACGTCGCCGGTACCAAACAGCCCCAGGAACGCGACCAGCCCCAGCACACCCGCCAACCGCAGCGAACGCAGCCAAACCTTGTGGTCGAGCTTGTCGCGACCGACGATCTCCGGTGCCGAACCGACGATGACGTGACCCTTCGCATCCACCGTGTCGATACCGTCGAAGCGGCGACGCCACAGGTGGTAGAAGGAAATCGCGACCACCAGACCCGCGGCCACGGAAAGCGCCCCGAACAGTGCGTGCGCATAGGCGGCAAGCGCGGTGTTATTCGTAAGCACTGCGAAGACATCGGTCATCACCGCACGGCCGTCAACGAGTTCCACGCCAACCGGATGCTGCATCCAAGAGTTCGCGACGATGATGAAGAAGGCCGAGAGGATGCTCGCGAATACCGCGCTGGCAAGGGCGAGGAGGTGGATGCGCTTATTCAGTCGCTTCCAGCCGAAGATCCACATCCCGAGGTAGATGGACTCGAAGAAGAAGGCAAGCAGGCTTTCCATCGCCAGCGGCGCACCGAAGACGTCACCGACGAAGCGGGAGTACTCGCTCCAGGCCAGTCCGAATTGGAACTCCTGGACGATACCGGTGGCCACGCCCATGATGAAGTTGATGACGTAGATCTTGCCCCAGAATTTCGTCATGCGCAGGAACATCTCGTTCCCTGTGCGCATCCATCGCCACTGCCAGAACACGAGCATGGGGCCGAGACCGAGCGTCAACGGAACCATCCAGTAGTGGTAAATGGTGGTGATGCCAAATTGCCATCGAGCGATCAGCACGGGATCGAGTTCCACGCGGTTCCTCTCTTTCTGCGCCAGCCCGCAAGTTCTCTACCAAACCTCAGGCAAAAGTCTTGGCTCCGACCGCGTTCTGTTCTACGCTGTGTCGAAGACGTTTCTATTTCTACAGCAAATAGAACTGGATTTCTACGTGGCGTAGAAGTTGCGCGAGTCACGGTGATCGCAGCACCGTGAACAGCAGCGCTCGGAAGAAGGAGTTCGACAGCAGTGGCACGAAACATGGGTGAGTTGGAAAAGCGACTCATGGAGTTGCTGTGGCAAGCGCAAGCCCCGCAATCAGCGATCGAGCTTCGCGACCAACTCGACACCGGTGAAACCGGTGCCAACGGAAAGCCGTATCCGGCGATCACCACCGTACTTACGGTGCTGAGCCGACTCGAAAAGAAGCAGCTCGTCTCCCGCGAACGGGATGCTCGACCCCACCGCTATCAGCCGGTACGTTCCCAGGCTGACTACCTGGCCGATCTCATGCACGAGGCGCTCGCCACCAGCGGCCAGCGCGACGCCGTCCTCGCTCGTTTCGTTGGGCGCGTTGGCGACGGCGAAGCAGAGCTGCTGCGAAAACTGCTCGCGAAGTAATCACTCAGTGCTACCGCTGTCAATCGGACTGGCGGCGCTCGCGGTAACGCTGGCGTGGCCGGTGCCGATTGCGCTCTCGCGCGCCGAATGGACCACCCGCTCCCCCGCCATCACCCTCGTGCTCTGGCAAACCATCGCCCTTGCGGGTGGTTTTTCGATGCTCAGTTCATTGCTGCTGTTTGGGCTCGCACCCTTTGGTGATTCCCTCGCTCCCGCAATTACCAACTTCTTGGGGCGGACCTTCGACGGCAGCCTCTGGGTGGGTGACTTTCCGCACGGATTTGGCTTTCCGCACGCCGGGGCGCTGTGTTTGGCGGCGTTGCTATTCGCGCATCTCATCTTGAACCTCATCACGACCACCACGCGCACCATTCGTCAGCATCGACGACACCGCCAGCTCATCGAACTGCTCAGCACGCCGGTTCCCGGCCAATACAACACCCGCCAAATTGCCGCTGACGCCCCTTTCGCCTACTGCCTGCCGGGGCTGATGACCGATATGACCGTCGTTTCGGAAGGGCTTGTCCGCCAGCTCACCGACGAGCAACTGGATGCCGTGATTGCCCACGAGCGCGCCCACCTGGAGCAGCGCCACACGGTCGTACTGACGGTGTTTGCGGCGTGGGCAAACGCGCTGCCGTGGTTCCCCATTGCCAACCGCGCGCAGCAGTCGATTGCACTGCTCATTGAAATGCTCGCCGACGATCTCGCATTACGGCACGTCTCACGCCAAGCGCTGATCGAGGCGGTTCAAGTTGTCGCGCTCGGACAGCAAACCTCGCCGGGTGCTGCATTGCACGGCGAGGTCAACACGCGTGCAGTGCGGACCGCGCAGCACACGGGCAGTGCGCCGGAGAGCTGGCTGCGTCGCATGGTGAAACTGCTGTGGGCCGCACCGCCGATAGAAAATCCAGTGGGACGGCGGGTGGAGCGACTCTTAGCCGCTCCACAACCGCTCGAGGTTGGGCCGCGCGTGCTCGTCCTCGGCGGCAGTGTTCTGCTGCTCGCAGTGCCGCCTCTGACAATCTTCTAGCGCCGCGGCACTGCATGCGCGTTGCTCGGCCTACTTGCCCTTGGTCTCCACGTCACCCGAGAGCGCGGCAATGAAGGCTTCCTGCGGCACTTCGACACGACCGACCATCTTCATGCGCTTCTTGCCTTCCTTCTGCTTCTCCAGCAGCTTGCGCTTACGCGAAATGTCACCGCCGTAGCACTTAGCAAGCACGTCCTTGCGGATCGCGCGGATGTTCTCACGAGCAATAATGCGCGCACCAATCGCCGCCTGAATCGGCACCTCAAACTGCTGCCTTGGGATCAGCTTGCGCAGGCGCTCGGCCATCATGGTGCCGTAAGAATAGGCGTTGTCCTTGTGCACGATCGCACTGAACGCATCCACCTTCTCGCCCTGCAGCAGGATGTCGACCTTGACGAGGTCAGCAGCCTGATCGCCAACCGGCTCATAGTCGAGCGAAGCGTAGCCCTGGGTGCGCGACTTCAGCTGGTCAAAGAAGTCAAACACAATCTCACCCAGCGGCAGCGTGTACCGAAGCTCGACGCGCTCTTCCGAGAGATAGTCCATCGAAATCAGGCTGCCGCGACGAGACTCGCACAGTTCCATCACCTTGCCGATGTATTCCTTTGGCACCAGGATGGATGCGCGCACGACGGGTTCGCGCACCTCGGTAATCTTCCCCTCCGGGAACTCCGAGGGGTTAGTGACGTGGTGCGTATTGCCGTCTTCGGTGACGACGTCATAGGTCACCGAAGGGGCCGTGGTGATGAGGTCGAGGTCGAACTCGCGCGAGAGTCGCTCGGTGATGATCTCCAGGTGCAATAGGCCGAGGAACCCCACCCGGAACCCAAAGCCAAGCGCGACCGAGGTCTCCGGCTCGTAGAGGAGCGCCGCATCCTCGAGCTTGAGTTTGTCGAGTGCTTCGCGAAGCTCCGGATAGTCACCCGCATCAATCGGGTAGAGCCCCGAGTACACCATCGGCTTCGGCTCAACGAAGCCAGCGAGTGCGTCAGTGGCTGGGTTCTTTGCCGCGGTGACGGTGTCACCCACACGCGA
Organism: Gulosibacter chungangensis; assembly: GCF_008831155.1. GTDB lineage: Bacteria > Actinomycetota > Actinomycetes > Actinomycetales > Microbacteriaceae > Gulosibacter > Gulosibacter chungangensis. The sequence continues at coordinate 63,967 of NZ_WBKB01000007.1, forward strand.
TTGCCGCACATCCTTCACGCCGGTGATGAGATAGCCCACCTCACCGACGGCGAGCCCCTTCGCGGTGCGCGGTTCGGGTGCGGAGACTCCCATTTCGAGCAGATCGTGGGATGCACCCGTCGAGACCATCTGGATCTTCTCGCCGTTGCGCAACTTGCCGTCGATCATTCGCACGTACGTCACCACGCCGCGGTACGTGTCATAGACCGAGTCGAAAATCATGGCGCGAGGGGCTGCATCCAGCTCACCCTTTGGCGCGGGTAACCGATCCACGATGACATCGAGCAGCTCTTTCACCCCGTCGCCGGTCTTCCCGGAGACGCGCAGGACATCCTCTGGCTCGCCACCGATGAGGTTGGCAATCTCCGCCGCGTAGCGCTCGGGGTCGGCCGAAGGCAGGTCGATCTTGTTGAGCACGGGGATGACTTCGAGGTCGTTCTCGAGCGCCAAATAGAGGTTCGCGAGCGTCTGAGCTTCAATCCCCTGGGCCGCATCCACCAACAGAATTGCACCCTCGCATGCCGCGAGCGACCGGGATACCTCATAGGAGAAGTCCACGTGGCCGGGCGTGTCGATCATGTTGAGGATGTAGTCCTCACCCTCGATATGCCAGGGCATGCGCACGGCTTGCGACTTGATGGTGATCCCACGCTCGCGTTCGAGATCCATCTTGTCGAGGTATTGGGCCCGCATGACGCGATCCTCAACGGAACCCGTCAGTTGCAGCATTCGGTCAGCCAGGGTGGATTTCCCGTGGTCAATGTGAGCGATGATGCAGAAGTTTCGGATGCGCTCGGCGGGAGTTTCGAGCGGCTGCAAGATTTTCGGCGTGTTCGGCATGGTGTCTGTCATTGTCCCACGAACTGAGACATGAGTAAGCAACGCACAACAAGACCACTGATTTTCCTATTACTGAAGTAAACTTGACCCTAATTATCCCAGATCAATCGCGAATAGGACGACCATGTCCGACGATGTCCTTCCAGCATCCGCAATCCGATTCAACGCCGAAGCGAGTAACTGGCAACAAGCCATCACGATCAGTGGTGATCTACTCGTCGAAAGCGGCGCCACGACAGAGGACTACACCGCAGCAATGGTGCAGACCGTCGAGGAGCTTGGCCCCTATATGGTCATCGCCCCGGGGTTCGCACTCGCGCACGCAAGACCCTCTGAAGCGGTACACCACACTGGTCTGAGCTGGGTCACCCTCGCCCAGCCGGTGGAGTTTGGTAGTGAGGCCAACGACCCGGTCGACCTCGTGGTTGGCCTCGCCGCGCTCGACCACGACTCACACATTCAAGTGATGTCGAAACTGGCTCGCGTGTTGGCGACCCCGGAAGTACTCGCGCGGCTACGCGCATCCAACGACCCCGAAGAGATCCGCGCAGCCCTGCTCGGTGAATAGCGGGAACAGTAATTAAGGAGCAGCATGAAAATCATCGCAGTGTGTGGCATGGGTATCGGCACCTCGGTACTCCTCAAAATGAACATCGACCAGGCACTCGAAACCCTCGGCATTGAGGGCGACGTCGAGGCCGCCGACATTTCCTCGGCTCGCGGCGCGGCGGCAAGTGCCGACCTCGTCATGACCAGCAGCGAACTCGTAGAGCAGCTGGGCGACATCGACACCCCGATCATCGTGGTCGACAACTTCGTCGACCAGGCCGAGGTGCAAGAAAAGCTCCAGCAGGGGCTGAACCTGTAACCATCCCGGCGCCGGTGAGTTGCGCCAGAAAGTAAAGGTGATCAAGGTGGACTGGCTAGTCGTCATTCTTGAATTCATCGGACAACAGATTCTGAACGTGCCGGCGTACCTCGTCGGCATCATCGTCGCAATCGGCCTTATCGCACTCAAAAAGAGTGCCGGCCAAGTCATTGGCGGGGCGCTCAAGGCCACGCTTGGCTTCCTGATTCTGGGAGCTGGCGCGGGCGTTGTCGTAGCAGCCCTCGACCCGCTCGGCGGACTTGTGCTCGCCGTTACCGGCGCCGAAGGGGTGGTCCCCACCAATGAAGTGATCACCGCAATGGCAGCCGAGCAATTCGGCGCCGCGAGCGCCTATATTCTCGCGATCGGGTTTGTGCTCATGCTGCTGATCGCCCGCTTCACGCCCCTGAACTACGTCTTCCTCACCGGACACCACATGGTATTCATGGCCATGATGTTGGCCGTGCTGCTGTCGATTGGCTTCGGCGCGGAGAACCTGTGGCTCTCGGTCATTGTCGGCGCGGTGCTGCTGGCAATCATGATGGTTGTGATGCCGGCCTTTGCGCAGCCGTGGACGAAACGAGTCACGGGCAATGACACCATCGCAATCGGACACTTCGGGACGGTCGGGTACATCGCTGCAGGTGCCGTCGGTCACGCAGTTGGAAAGAATTCCAAATCCACCGAAGACATCAAATTCCCGAAGGGTTTGGCGTTCCTTCGGGATTCAATGGTCGCGACCGCACTGTCGATGGTGCTGATCTACCTCGTGTTCGCGATCTGGGGACTCATCGCCCTTGGCCCCGACGCATATCAATACATGCCCGGTTCGGAAGACGGCGGTGCGTTCATCATGAATGCGCTCATGCAAGGTCTGATGTTCGGTGTGGGTGTTTCGGTCATCCTCTACGGTGTGCGCACCTTCCTGGGTGAGCTGATCCCGGCTTTCCAGGGCATTGCGAAGAAGGTTGTGCCAGGAGCCAAGGCGGCTCTGGATATCCCGATCGTGTTCCCCTACGGCCAGAATGCCGTGCTCATCGGCTTCATCTCCTCCTTCGTCGGTGGCTTGGTGATGCTGCTCGTGCTGGCGGTTTGGCTGGGCCCGGCCTTCGGCCTCGCGCTCATCCTGCCCGGCATGGTGCCGCACTTCTTCACCGGTGGTGGTGCCGGCGTCTACGGCAACGCAACCGGCGGTCGTCGCGGTGCGGTGCTCGGTGGTTTCGTGAACGGTCTGATCATCACGATCTTCCCGGCCATCCTGTACCAGGTCATGGCAAGTGTGGGCCTGACCGGGTCGACCTTCGGCGACGCCGACTTTGGTTGGTTCGGCTCCCTCATCGGTTTGTCCGTCCAAGTCGATTCGGTGGCCGTTGGTGCCGTCCTCGCGCTCGTGATTGGTCTCGTGCTGCTTGTGCTTGCTATTCTTTGGCAGGTCCGGGTGGTCAACAAGGGCTGGATCCCGGGCGAAGCGCATCAGCAGTTCGTGGATGAGCAGCGGGCAGCAGTGAAGGCTGCGGAGAAAGCCGCGGCCGAACAGGCGAAGAAGTCCCGAGCCTCGGAGAATTGATCACGGAAATGCGTTGCATCGGGCTGGGGTACTGGTAAGATTTTGCTTTGGCTTACGCGTACCCCACTCGACGCGATGCGCCTCGCGGTCCCTCTACCCGCAGGGCGTGAAGTTCATATTTCATTTCCAGGAAAGATTTAACGTTGGCAAACATCAAGTCGAAGATCAAGCGCATTGGCACCAACCGCAAGGCAACCGAGCGCAACCGTGCGTACAAGTCGGAGCTGCGCACCGTCATCCGCAACGTCCGCCGCGCAGTTGAGGCTGGCGAGGTAGAGCAGGCACAGACCGCTCTCGCACTCGCTTCGAAGAAGCTCGACAAGGCAGTCTCGAAGGGTGTCATCCACAAGAACCAGGCGAAGAACCGTAAGTCGGCAATCGCCAAGCAGGTTGCTGCGCTGAGCAAGTAAAGCTGAGCAAGTACACAGGTACTTTTCGGTGGGGCCCCGGTCACTGTGACCGGGGCCCCACCGTTTTCCCATTGCGGCAGGTGTGTTTTCACGTCTCCGCAGACGGGTTTTTCATTTCCGGGCCGAATCTAGAGATCCTCAACCGCGATTAGCTGCGACCAGGTTTGACCGGGAATTCCCGTTCGCGCGACCAGGGTTCGGCCCAGCCGACACCGTCGAAGATGCTCGATAACAGCATCCCGGTGAAGCCCCACACAATGTCGCCACCAAACCGCGCCGGCAGCTGGAAGGCTGCCCCACGGAATGTGCGGGATTCGTGTTGCAGCACCGATACTCCCCGCGCTGCCGGGTTCAAGAGGTCTGCTACTGGAACTCTCATCACCTCGTGCGATTCGCTTTGATCGGCACGCACCGGGCTTGTCCTGCGCCACCAACCAATCACCGGGGTGACGAGGTTATTGCTCACCTGCATATAGGTCGGGGTGAGTGTGCCAAGTATGTCCACGCCCGCGGGGTCGAGCCCGGTTTCCTCTTCTGCTTCGCGCAACGCGGTCGCAATTTCATCGGCGTCACCGGGTTCTGCGCCGCCGCCTGGAAACGCGATCTGCCCCGGATGATGGCGCATGTGCGCGGCCCGGCGAGTGAGCAAGACATCGAGGTCATCCGAGACACTGCTGCAGTGCGCCTCGGCATCGACATCATCGAGCTCGCCAAAGAGTATTAACACGGCAGAGTGTCGCGGCGATTCGCCGGATGTCGGTAGCCCCTGGGACGAGTAGTCAATACCACAGGTGCGCTCGAGGCCCTCTTCGAGCTGGATGCGTGCGGCTGGCTTGCTGATGGTCACTCCCCCACCATAATTCCCCGGGCGTCAACGACGGCTGCGGCCTCCGACCTGCGGCGTGGCTGCACCGAGCTACGCGCGGCTGAAATCCCTCGAGGCGACGCAGCGCACGAGCCGCTCGACGGCGTACTCCGGCGACCGCGAACCACCTTTCACGAGGTGATCGGTTTCGGCCACAAGCATGATTGCGTTTGCAAGTTCTGGCTCGCTCCAACCGCGAGATTCTCGACGGGCCTGGCCGATCTGCCAGGGTGCACCGCCGACGAGCTTGGCGACCTGCGCATCCGAACCGCCGAGACCGTAGACCTTTGCCATCATCCGCAGTTTCATGGCGAAGGCGGCGACGATCGGTACCGCATTGAGTCCGGTGTCAAGGCCCGACCGCACCAACAGCAAGGCCTCAGCGAGACGCCCGGCGATCGCGCTGTCAGCGATCTTGAACCCGGTGGTCTCGACGCGGCCACCGTAGTAGCGCTCGACGAGTTCCGCGGTGATATCCTCATCACCGGAGACGCTCATCAGCTGTCGGCACGCCGCCGCAAGCTCGGCGAGGTCGTTGCTGAAGGCCGCGACGAGCGCCTGCACCGCCTGCGGTTCGGCACGCCGCCGCTGCGAGCGGAACTCCGCCATCGTGAAGTCAAAAAGTTCATTCGCTTTAAGTGCGAGACAGGGAATTTCGATCGCATCCGGCATTGCGCGGACGGTATCGAGCAGCTTTTTGCCGCGCACTCCGGAGGCATGGCGAAGAATGAGGGTGGTGCCTTCAATGGGCGCTTCGACGTAGGCCAATGCTTCCTGCAAGAACGCATCCACCGTCTGATGCACCCGGTCGGCGATCACAAGTCGCGGCTCCATAAATAGCGATGGGCTCACCAGAGTCGTAAGTTCACCTGGTGCATAAGAAGAAGCATCCAGTTCGTGAACCTCGAGCGATGGGTCCTCGGTGCGCAGGATCGTTCGCAGTCCGGTGATCGCTTCGGATGCGAAGAAATCTTCGGGCCCCGAAACAAGCACCACCGGTGCCGGTCGCACCTCACGCCAATGCACCTGCGGGATGCGCGATTTTGTGCTCGCCTTGCCGCGCCCCTTTGTTGCTGCCACTTGGCCTCCTAACCGACCTCAATGGTACGGGAGGTGCCGACATCATCGGATCGCTATCCACACTGGGACTCACCAAGAATGTCCGTGGCTTGTGGCACGCTTGAGACAAGGCACAGTGAGCGTCGTAGCTCGCTGCAGGACGCGAGGGGGCAGCAGGATGAACGATCGGGTTTTCGACGCCGCAAGCGACTATTACGATCTGTTTTCGGATGTCACGGGTGAGGATGCTGCGGCTTGGGCCCGTGCTCGCCAGTTCGGCGCAGAGATCCTGCCGAGCATCAACGATCACTGGCAGCACGGCGAGTATCCGCTGGAGTTTGTTCGCCGGATGGGTGAGCTGGATCTGTTCATTGACGGTCTCGATATTCCCGGTCACGCGAAGCTTTCGCCGCTCGGCGCGGGGCTCGTGACCATGGAGCTGTCACGAGCGGACGGTTCTATGAGCACGGTGCTGGCGGTTCAGGGTGGGCTGGCGCTGCGCTGCGTGATGCTCTATGGCACGCCGGAACAGCAGGCGAAATGGGCAAGCCCCATCGCATCCGGTCGAGTACTCGGGTCGTTCGCGTTGACGGAGCCACAACACGGTTCGGATTCGGTGAGCCTCGAAACTTCCGCTCGGCGCGAGGGCGATGACTGGATTATCAACGGCGAAAAACGTTGGATCGGCAACGGTAGCTCGGGCGGTGTGACCGTAGTCTGGGCCCGCGCATCGGATACCGGCGAGGTCAATGCCTTCCTCGTGGAACAAGACCTGCCCGGGTATGACGCCGAACGCATCCGCGGAAAAGCTGCGATGCGCGCGATCGATCAAGCCGCGATCACCTTCCGTGATGTGCGGGTGCCGGAGTCGGCCCGGCTCCCCGGTGCAACGTCCTTCAAGGACACCACCCGCGTGCTATCAGCCACCCGCAGCAGCGTTGCCTGGTCGGCACTGGGGCATGCCACCGCCTGCTTTGAGATCGCACTCGAACATGCCAAGACCCGCGAGCAGTTCGGCCGACCCCTCGCGAAATCGCAGATTATTCAGCAGCGGCTCGCCAATATGTCGATGCAGCTGACGACCATGCAACTGCACTGCCGTCGGATCGCTGAGCTCGAACGCGAGGGCAAGCTCGATGCGACCCGCGCATCCATGGCGAAAGTGAATAACACCCGGCTCGCGCGAGCCATCGCATCCGATGCCCGCGACATGCTCGGCGGCAACGGCATCCTGCTCGAACGGCACGTGATCCGGCACCTGCTCGACATCGAAGCTATCCACACTTACGAGGGCACCGACACGGTGCAGTCGCTGATCGTGGGCCGCCAGCTCACGGGGATGAGCGCGTTCGTATAGGTCGGCACTACTCGTCTACCGAACCCGGCTTCGAGACCCAAACGCGCAGGGCATCGCCGTCGCCAAAGACCGCGAGGTGGCCCTGGGTGTCGGTCCTAAAGTGAGTTGTACCTGCGGCGGTCAGCATGTCGAGTGCTTCTTCGGTGGGATGGCCGTAGCCGTTTCCCGCACCGACGGAAATCAGTCCGACTCGGGCGGCAATGAGTGCGTAGAGCGCCGCGTTTTGGTCGCGGGAGCCGTGATGAGAGACCTTGACGATATCGGCGGCCACCGGCAGCTCAAGAAGTGGTGCTTGCGCAGATTCTCCGAGATCGCCAAGCGCCACCAGACTGAGACAGCTACTCGTGCAGGATGCGGTGGGCTGTGCCAAGACCGTGAGACTGGAGTCATTGCCAGTCGCGGAGGACGGTGCCCCGTCAGCTTTCCGTTCGGGGCTCAGCACCTGCCAGGACATATCTCCCAGCGCCAACGAGTCTCCTCGTGCGCCGAAATACACGGCAATCCCCGCAAGCTGCAGCGTGGCGGTGACGGGTTCCGCCCGGGCTTCGTTGGTGTCGGGGAGCCAGGCTGCGGTGACGGGGATGCGCAAATCGGCCACGGCACCGGAATGGTCGCGATCGAAATGGCTGAGGATGAGCAGGTCTAGCTGATCGACTCCAAACTCAGCGAAGCATGCGTGAAGTGCCTCAGCATCCTCACCGGTGTCGATCAACACGGTTGCGTCCCCACTGCGGACAAGGAGTGCATCCCCCTGCCCGATATCGCACGCGACCACTCGCCAATCTGTCGGCCGCTGGAGCATTGCAAGAGTCGATTGGGTGATGACGATCAGCAGTGAGAAGCTGAGGCCGACCACGATGGCTTGCTTCCAACGGATTGGCACGCGCTTGGGTGCAAGTAATGCGAGTGCGGTACAGAGCACGACCCAGCTCAATACTCCAAAGGTTCCTGAGAACCACGGCACCGCGGCGCCCGGAAGGCGTTCCACAGTCTGTGCGATGAGTGCGATCCATTGGGCGGGTAACCACGCTACCCACGCGACTGCCAAACCTATTGGCGGTACCAGGGCGCCAATGAGGCAGGCAAATAGCCCAACCACGGTCGCGACAGGAGCGGCGGGCGCGGCAAGTAGATTCGCAATGACGCCGTAAACGGGAAGCCTTGGATCGAGCATCAGCAGGATGGGCTGACAGGCCAGTTGTGCGACCAACGGCACGGCAATGAGCAACGCTATCGACGGCGGCAACCAACGTTCAAGCCATTTGGCGACCGGACGAGTGCCGATCAGCAGGCCCGCGGTGGCTGCTGCGGACAGGGCGAACCCGTAGTCGTGGGAAATCCAGGGGTCGGCAACCAACAAGGCGATCACCGCGAGCCCCAACACGGGCACACCCGATACCGGCCTTGAGAAGCTTTCCAATGCGAGCACGATCACGGCCATCGCAGCGGCCCGAATCACCGAGCCTTGGGGAGTCACAAGCAACACAAACCCCGCGAGCGCGAACCCCGCGGCGGCGATTCGCACCGGTCGAGACCAGCCGAGTAATCGTCCGAAGGCGACGATTCCGATCACGATGAGCGCGATATTCGAACCGGATACAGCGGTCAAATGAGACAGTGAGCTCACTTTCATGGCTTGATCCAGTTGGTCGTCCACGAGGGATTCGTCGCCCACGGCAAGACCGGGAACGAGCATGGCGCCCGCTCCGGGAAGCTGCTCTGCGAGCGCAATAAACCCGGCCCGCAAGGTATTGCCGACTTCAAGAATGGGATGCGGGTGAGCGAAAAGTTCAGGGGTTTCGTTTGCGAATGCCATCGCCACAACATCGTCCCCGGTGGCCGTCGGCTTGAGCGTCGTCTCCACCACCATCTCCGTGCCAATTCCGGGACGTTCCTCCGGCAGTTCCGCGAACACCAACACCGGGGCTTGCGTGGTGACGCCGTCGATTGCGGTGACCGTGGCGGGAAGCCGATGCCCATAACTCCCCTCACGGGGTAACCCCGCCAGCACAAATCGCAGTTCCACGCGATCTCCGGAGTCCAAGGCAGCAGAGATGACTTCGGGCACGCGCGCTTCAGCTCGAACCGAGACCGTGCCCGTTGCCAATGCCGCGGCGGCAGCGACCACGCAGACCGTGGCGAACCACGCTCGCCGGCGGATCAAGAGCATGGCGAGCAATGTCACCGTCAGAAGCACGACGGTGAGGGCCATCGCGGCGCTGGGAAACTCCGTTGCCAGCCAAGCTGCGAGCCAGGCACCAACCGCCGGTAATACCAAGCGCCAGTCCGGCGCTCGCTCCCAGGTGACGGTGCTCATACGGTGACGAGCGGTTCGAGTTGCTCGAAGGTCGCATCCCCGATGCCGCTGACTTCTTTCAGCTCATCGATCGCAGAAAAGCCGCCGTTGGCGTCTCGATAGTCGATGATTCGCTGGGCCATCGCCGGGCCAATTCGAGGCAGGGTCTCGAGTTCTGCTGCGCTCGCGGTGTTGAGGTTTACGAGGCCACCGTCACCCGCCCCGCTACCGTTCGCGCCGCCATTTGCGCCGCCGTTTGCTCCCGGTTCGGCGGCCACCCCCGGAGCTTCGGGTGGTGTCTCGCCCACCTTGGGGACGTAGATTTGTTCCCCATCGACGGCGGGACGCGCAAGGTTGATCTGCGCCGTATCAGCATCATCCGCTAGACCCCCTGCCGCCGCAATCGCGTCGACAACTCGAGCGTCAGGCCCCAGTTCGTAGACACCGGGTGATTCCACCGCGCCGAGGACATGCACCAAGGTTCCCGCAGCGGGCACGTCCATGGACACTTCTGGCGCAGCGGTCGGAGTTGGTGTGGCGAGGCCGGCTGCCGCGGGAACGCCCACTGCAGAGCGCGGCTGCAGAGCGAGCATCAGCACCACGATCGCGCAGGCGACTAGCCCCAGCACCACCGCAGCGCCGGCGCTCAACTTCCAGCGCGGGCGCTGCGGATCTGCAAAGAGCTGCGCAAGCTCCTCGTCGCTGACCTTAATGTTCTCGTCCACGCGGGCAATGTAGCGAGCGTGCGGGTGGCAGCGGTGAGTGACTCAAGTCAGCTGTGGATAGGTAACTTTCCACAGCCGCAAAGCACGCCAGGAATCGAGCAGCTAGCCCTTCACGACCACGTTCACGAACTTCGGGGCCTTCGCGATGATCTTGACGACCTGCTTACCCTCGATATTGCGCTGTGCACCGGCAGTTTCGAGGGCGAGCTTCTTGAACTCTTCCTCGTCGATGTCCGGGGCAACGTCGAAGGAGTCACGTACCTTGCCGTTAATCTGCACGATGGCCGTCACCGAGTCTTCCACCAGCAGCGCCGGGTCCGCGGTCGGCCACTCAACGAGCGCCACCGAAGGTTCGTGCCCGAGCTGCTGCCACATGTCTTCGGCAACATAGGGCGCAAACATGTCGAGCATTATCGCGACCGTCTCGGCAGCCTCGCGCACGGCAGGATCCGCCGCACCCACGCCACCGTCAATTGCCTTGCGGGTAGCGTTCGTGAGTTCCATCAGCCGCGCGATAATCACGTTGTACTTGAACGTCTCACCAAGCTTCGGCACCTCGTCGAGGATGCGTGCGGTCACCCGGCGCAGCTCCAGAGCCCCCGTGGTGAAGTCCACGCCAGGCTCAGAAGTCACGTCATGCGCAAGTCGCCAAGCGCGGGCGAGGAACTTGCCGGAACCTGACACCGACACGTCGGCCCAGTCCACGTCCTCCTCGGGAGGCGAGGCGAAGAGCATCGTGGTGCGCACCGCATCCACACCGTGTTCGTTCAGCTCGTCGCCGAGCTTGACGAAGTTACCCTTCGACTTCGACATCTTCGCGCCATTGAGCACCACCATGCCCTGGTTCAGCAGCGCGCTGAACGGCTCGGTGAAGGAGACGTAGCCGAGATCGTAGAGCACTTTGGTGATGAAGCGCGCGTAGAGCAGGTGCAGAATCGCGTGCTCGACACCACCGATGTACTGGTCGACCGGCGCCCACTTCTTCAGCTCTTCCTGGTCGAAGGGCTCGGCATCGTTATTCGGCGAGAGGAAGCGCAGGAAGTACCAGGAGGAGTCCACGAAGGTGTCCATGGTGTCGGTGTCGCGCGTTGCCGGGCTGCCATCGGGCAGCGTCACGGTCTTCCACTCGGTCGCAGCTCCCAGCGGCGAAGAGCCCTTGGGCTTGAGGTCGAGTCCCTCGCCGTCAGGCAGGCGCACCGGTAGCTGTTCTTCGGGCACCGGGATTTCGTTGTCCGCTTCGTCGTAGACGATCGGGATGGGCGTACCCCAGTAACGCTGGCGGGAAATCAGCCAGTCGCGCAGACGGTAATTCTTAGCCGCGCGACCGGTGCCGCGCTCAGCGAGAATCTCGATTGCCTTCGCGATCGCGTCGTCCTTGGTGAGCCCGTTGAGCTCTTCCGAGTTAATCAGCTGGCCGTCGCCCGCGAGCGCCACCCCGGTGACTGCCGGGTCGTATTCGACGCCCTCTTCAACCTCGGTGGGCTCAACCACAATCTTGATCGGCAAGTCGAAGGTGCGCGCGAAGTCGAGGTCACGCTGGTCGTGCGCGGGCACAGCCATGATCGCGCCGTGACCGTAGTCGGCGAGGACATAGTCTGAGGTCCAAATCGGCAGTCGCGAGCCGTCAAGCGGGTTGATGCCATAGCGCTCAAGGAACACACCCGTCTTCGGGCGGTCCGCGTTCTGGCGGTCAATTGCGCCCATCTGCTGGGTGTGAGTGAGGTACTCGCGGAAGCGCTGCTGAGTTTCCTCGGAGGCACCTGCGGCGAGTTCTTCAGCGAGGTCGCTATCGGGAGCGACCACCATGAAGGTCGCACCGTAGAGCGTGTCGGGGCGGGTGGTGAACACCGAAACCGGCTCATCCCGGCCCTCAATCGCGAACTCCACATCGGCACCGTAGGAACGGCCAATCCAGTTGCGCTGCATCGTGAGCACCTTGTGGGGCCACTTCCCCTCAAGCTGGTCGAGGTCCTCGAGCAGTCGGTCGGCGTAGTCGGTGATCCGCAGGAACCACTGCGTCAGCTTCTTCTTGACGACCACCGCACCAGAGCGCTCACTCGTGCCGTCCGCAAGCACCTGCTCGTTCGCGAGCACGGTCTGGTCGACCGGGTCCCAGTTGACGCTGGATTCCTTGCGGTATGCCAGCCCCTTCTCGTACATCTTGAGGAAGAGCCACTGGTTCCACTTGTAGTACTCCGGGTCGGAGGTGTGCAGCACTCGGTTCCAGTCGAAGCTCGCGGCGTAGCGGCGCATCGAGTCGCGCTGCTGGGCGATGTTTTCGTAGGTCCATTCACGCGGTTCGCCACCGCGCTTAATCGCGGCGTTTTCCGCCGGCAGACCGAAGGAGTCCCAGCCAATCGGGTGCAGCACCTGAAAACCGCGGTGGCGCCAGTAGCGCGCGACCGCATCGCCGAGCGCGTACTGCTCCGCGTGCCCCATGTGCAGATCACCCGAGGGGTACGGGAACATATCCAGCACGTACTTGCGCGGGCGATCGTCCTCGAACTTCGAGGTATCAAAGGGGTCGAGCTCGTCCCAGACCGGACGCCACTTCGCCTCTAGGCGGCGAAAATCGTAGGTCTCTTCGGGTTGGACGTCGTCTCGTTCAACGGTCACTGCAATTCTTCTTTCGACAGAAAAGTGGCGTTCGAAAGGTAAGCGGCTTTCGACAAGTGCGGATGCAACCTATCCAGTTTAGCGAGGTGACGGCGCTATTGCGCAGGTGTTGGCAACCTCAGCGAATCATCCAGGTTCCGCTCCTAGGCTGAACTGATGATCAACACTCTGCTCGACTGGATCATCGGCACCGTGCAGCAGATGGATCCGGTCGTCGTCACCCTCATCGCGGGCCTGGCGATTCTGCTTGAGACGAGCATCCTGATCGGCTTGGTGGTGCCCGGCGATTCGGTGCTGCTGATTGCTGCGACCGGAGTCACGAGTTGGGGAATGTGGGCGGGCCTTGTTGCGGCGGGGATTATTGGCGCGTTGATCGGCGAAACGATCGGCTTTTGGCTGGGGAGACTCCTCGGCGAACCAATCAAGAAATCCTGGTTTGGCCGCAAAATTGGTCCGAACGACTGGGTCAAGGCCGAGGCCTTTCTGGAAAATCGTGGCGGCCTTGCGGTCTTCGTGTCCCGTTTTCTGCCCGTGTTTCATTCACTCGTACCCGCCACCGCGGGAATTGCCGGGATGAGCTATCGCAAGTTCATGGCCTGGACCGCGCCGGCCTGCATCATCTGGGCACTCGCCTATGTGTCCGTCGGCGCTCTCGCGACCGCAAGCTATCAGCAGCTGAGCCAGCAGTTAAGTTGGGCGGGGTACATCTTCATCGCGATCATCGTCCTGTTCTTTGTGGTGGTGTGGCTCGTCAAGCGCTGGCTCAGCCGCCGCTTCGCGGATGACATCACAACTTCGGATGCGGATTAACACCTGTCGCGTTACGCTGACCTCGTGTGTGGCAGATTTGTGGTGGCCCGTGCGAGTGCGGAACTCGCCGTAGAGCTCGAGGTTGAGCAGGTTTCGGAAGAGCCGATTCCGCAGTCCTATAACGTCGCCCCGACCAACCGCATCCCGCTCGTGGTCGATGCCAAAGGCATCCGCCGACTGGAGCTTGCCCGTTGGGGCCTTATTCCACGCTGGGCAAAAGATATTTCCGTCGGGGTGCGCGCTATCAATGCCCGCAGCGAGACAGCCGCCGCAAAACCAACTTTTCGTGAAGCGGTGAAGCAACGTCGCGGGGTGATTCCCGTCGATGGTTACTACGAGTGGCGTAAACGCGCGGATGGTAAAAAGCAGCCGTATTTCATCTATCCGGCGGACAAATCGCTGCTGCTCTTTGCCGGTCTCTATGAGTGGTGGAAGACCCCGGAAGAGGAGTGGTTGCTCTCCGCCACGATCCTCACGCGTGATTCGGTCGGTGAACAGATGGTGAATCTGCACGATCGGATGCCGGTGTTCATGGCAAAGCAGGATGTTTCCGAATGGCTTTCGGAAACTACCCTCGTCGATCAAGCGTTGGTGGAATCTTTCGCTGACCGCGCCATTTCCGTCGCGGATCAGCTCACCATGCATCCGGTGGACCCCAGAGTGGGGAATGTTCGAGCCTCCGGTGAAGATTTGGTTTCCGCAATCGTGGAAGACTGACCGGGTGACCCCCAAGCACCGCCCCCGCCGCACCCTCGGCGAATTGATCGCCAGCATCCCGTTTATTCGCGTGTTCGTGAATAACGCTTTTCGCATTGAAGATTCAATAAAGCGCTTCCGGATGCGCCGGGCTCGGGAACGCGGGCACCTGGAAGTTGTTGAGTCATACACGGGTATCGGTTCGACCACGCGTGTGCGTGTGCTCGGCCGGGTGCAGATGATTCCGACTGCCTTGCGGCGAACTGGGCGGCGCCGTTTCCCTTCGCTGCTGCGCGGGCAGAAAGAACAGCTCGTGCGGGGGTGGCGCAGTTTTGTGCGGGTAGCGGTACCGTACAGCATGGTGAAAGTGCACCTGAACGGTCACGTCCACGAATTTGAGGCGGACCGCGGCGGGATCATCGACCAGACCATTGAGGTGAGCTTAGAACCGGGCTGGCGCACCATCAAGTTTGAAAGTGCTGACGGACAATTTTCGGAGGCCTCGGTATTCATTAAGCCAGCCGAGCAAAAAGTCGGCATCATCTCGGACGTGGATGACACGGTAATGGTCACCTCGCTCCCCCGTCCGCTGCTGGCCGCATGGAATACCTTCGTGCTCGATGAGCATGCACGCGCGGCAGTCCCCGGCATGAACGTGCTGTATCAGCGGTTGGCGGCGAAGTTCGGGCAAGAAGCTACGCCCGTGGTCTACCTCTCGACCGGGTCTTGGAATGTCGCACCCACGCTGAACCGTTTTCTTGGCCGCAATCTCTACCCCTTCGGCCCCCTGCTACTGACCGACTGGGGCCCCGTACCGCAGCGGCTGTTCCGTTCTGGCACCGATCACAAGCGTGCCAATCTCCGGCGCCTGGCCGAAGACTTCCCCGATGTGAAATGGCTACTGATCGGTGATGACGGCCAGCACGATGAAAAGCTCTACGGCGAATTCGCGCGCGACTACCCCGACTCGGTGCTCGCCATCGCCATCCGGCAGCTATCCAATACCGAATCAGTTCTCGCTGGTGGCCGTGCGAGCACCTCGGCACGCTGGCGTCGGCACCACCGCAATGTTCCCTGGGTGCACGGGCCAAACGGCGCGAAGCTCATTCAAGAACTCGCTCGCATCGGCATTCTCGACCCCGACGCCGCTGCGGCCGAACTCGTCGACCTCTCCGAATCCCTCGCGGATGTGCGCCGCGCCGTCCCCTATCCGCCAGCGGAAATCTCCGACTAAGACCCGGCGTTCTCGCTCGGTAGCCGCAGGATGAACCGCGTGTGCCCGGGTTCACTGCGCACCGAGAGAGTGCCGGCGTGGGCGGTCACGATTGCGTGACTGATCGATAACCCCAAGCCGGTGGAACCGGTGCTGCCGGAGTCACCGCTAGACCGTTCCCGCGAGGCATCCCCGCGCACGAACCGGCCAAAGATTGAGGAAATAATTTCCGGGTCGACACCGGGGCCATTGTCCTCCACCCACACCTCGACCGCATCCTGCTCGCGCCGTGTCGAAACGGTCACGACGGTGCCGGCGGGTGTGTGCGTCCCGGCATTTCGCAGCAGGTTTGCGAGCACCTGGTGGAGCCGCAAGGCATCACCGCGGACGGTGAGTTCCTCCGGAAGCACCTCGAGAACCCACTCGTGATCGCGGTAGGTGGCCTGCGCATCCTCAATCGCGTCAATCACGATCCGGGTCAGGTCGGTGGCTTCCAGCCGAAGCTGTTGCCCGGCATCCAATCTCGCCAGTAGCAGTAGGTCTTCGACCAGGTCGGTCATGCGCACCGAAGCGGAGTTGATTCGCTCCAAGGAATGCCGCTGCGACTCGTCCAGATTCTGGTCACCGCGACGCACCAGTTCCGAATAACCCCGGATCGCAGCCAGCGGCGTGCGCAGTTCGTGACTCGCATCGGCCACGAACTGACGCAGTTGCTGCTCGCTGTACTCGCGAGCAGTGAGCGCCTCTTCAACGCTGTCGAGGAGCAGATTGAGGGCAGTTCCGACCTTGCCCACCTCGGTTCCGGGATCAGTATCTGCCTCGGGCACACGATCTGCGATGGTCACTTCTCCGTCGGACATCGGCTGCGCCGATACTTTGGTGGCGGTGGCGGCCACTCGATCGAGCGGCCGCAGGGCACGGCTCACGAGGTTCGACGCGAAGAGCGCGAACAGCCCGATCGCAATGGCCGCGGCAATCGCATAGAAGAGTGTCAGGTTCCAGGTCGTTGACTGCGCGTCGGAGGCGTCCAAGCCCGCGATCACCACGAGTGTGGTGCCGGTCGAGTCGGTAAGCGACTCGGCCTGCACTCGCATGGGGCCGAGCCCGGTCACCGACACCGTCATGGGGCGTGTCGACGCTCCCGCAACGATCTCGCGAGCCTGCGCCTGGGTAAGGTTTACGGTCTCACCATTCGCCTCGGTGTATTCGGCGCGAAGGACCTGATCATCAAGCACCATAAGCGAGAGCGTGCCGATTCTCGATTCTGGCCGGTCCAGCCCGAGTCCGTCACCGAGGTCTTCGCCCGATGGCGGCATCATGAATTGCGAACGGAGTGTCTGGGCCACTTGCTGGTCGAGACGTTCGAGCTGATCCCGGTGGAGTGCGGTCACCGAGACCGCCCCCACCACGATCGCGAAGAGCGCCACGAGGCCGACGAAGCTCAACACGAGCTTCCGGCGCAGTGTCATGCTTCCTCGCGGATCGTGTACCCAACACCGCGAACCGTGTGGATGAGCGGCCCACCTCGCGAGTCAATTTTCTTCCGCAGATAGGAGATGTACAGCTCGACGATGCTCGATTTTCCGCCGAAGTCATAGCCCCACACTTCGTCAAGGATTTGGCTTTTCGACAGCACGTGGCGGGGGTTCTTCATCAGGTAGCGCAGCAGGTCAAATTCGGTGGAGGTGAGCGTAATGCGCTCGTCGCCGCGAAACACTTCGTAGGTGTCCTCATTCAATTCGAGATCCGCCACGCGCAGCACGTGGGCCTCTTCCTCGACAACAGTCTTGACGTGCCGCCGGACCAGCGCTCGGAGGCGCACCACGACTTCTTCGAGGCTGAAGGGCTTGGTGACATAGTCATCGCCGCCCTCGGCGATACCGGCAATGCGGTCATCGAGGTCGTCTTTTGCGGTGAGAAAGAGCACCGGAGTATCGTCTTTTGCTTCCCGAAGGCGCTTGAGCACTGTCATCCCGTCCATGCCGGGCATCATGATGTCGAGCACGATGATGTCGGGCGAGAACTCATGGATTGCGTCGAGTGCTTGGCGTCCCGTCGCGGCAACTCGCACCTCCCAGCCTTCCGCGCGAAGTGTCATGCGAAGCAGGTCGGCGAGGTACTCCTCGTCATCGGCCACGAGCGCCCGGATGGGGCTGCCATCCGGGCGGCTCAAGGGAGTTGCTACCGGGCTCATGGCCTCATTCAACATCATCTGCACTCACTTTGCGTGGTGACGGTGCCGCATTAGTTGCCATCACGGCCCGGCGCAAAGTCACCCTGACCGCCACCCATCGGGCCACCGCCCATACCACCCGCGAGGGCTTCACCTGCGGTGACTTCGGTCTCGGTGCCGTCCACGCTCAGGACATAGCTTTCGCCGGTCACGATGTCGGAGGTTGAGATGACCACGGTGGCGAAGTCCTTGCTGGCTTCCCATTCGATCAGGCTCGTCCCATTCGCGTCCAACAGCTCGATAGTGCTCCCCGCGGTACCGGATGCGGTGGCCGCGACCCAGCCCTGCGAGCTTTCGCTATTGGGCGACTCGGCCATCCCGGCACTGCCGACGGCGATCAGCGTACCCCCGGTAACTTCCACACCGGATGCACTGTCGAGTGCACCGTTGCCGCCATCAAGCGGACCGTTGATGACCAGGGTGCCGCCGCTGACAAGTGCCGTACCGTTTGAATCGAACCCGTCACCTCCTGCATCGATGGTGACGGTACCGCCAGCCATCGTGAGCGAGACGCCGTCTTCCGCAGCCATCGGGTCCATCGAGGTCGCGCTGGTGCCCGAGGATGCGTTGATACCGTCATCGCTCGCCACGATATTCGTGTCGCCACCGGTGATTTCAATCACCGCGGCTTCGAGTCCCTCATAGGATTCGGTGACGTCAACGGCTCCCCCGGCAATCTCCAATAGCAGGTCCGCGTGGATGCCATCGTCAGCACTTGCGAGCGTGAGGTCACCACCGACCACATGAACTTCGCCGTTGCTGTGGACCGCGTCATCGGCGGCATCCACCGCCAGGCTGCCACCGGCGAGCACGACTATGGCCGAACCCTTGACACCCTTGGCCGAAACGTCTTCGGCGGCTTCTTGGCTACTGCCACCGCCCGAAACTACCGAGACCGTCGCTCCGGTGAGCACCACGTCGGTTTCGGCCGAGATGGCGTCGCCGTCACTAGTCACCGTGATGGTACCGCCGGCGAGGTTAATGTATCCGCGGGTTTCATCTTCGTCGTTATTGCTCTTAATGCCGTCACCGCCCGCGGTCACGGTGGCTTCGCCACCGGTCATCGCGAAGGAATCTTTGCCGCGCAGCCCCTCGTCAACCGCGGTAACGGTGATATTGCCGCCAGTGATCGCGAGATCGTCATCGCTTGAAATACCGTCTTCCACCGTGCCGGTCACGGTGAGCGTGCCTGTGCCTTCTCCTGCTGCGGCGATGGTGAGATCGGCTTCGGATGCAATGGCCGCGTTCTCCTCGGTCGACTCGCTTGAGCCTTCATCGCTGACGGTATTGCTGCTGCCATCCGCGAGGAGGAGAGCCACGTCATCCGCCGATTGAATATAAATCGCGGGACCGGCGTCGCTCGAAATAGCAACCCCGTCGAGAATCAGCGCGACAGTCGCATCCTCAGCAGCCGAGACGATGACCTGACCCTCAAGCGAACCGGAAAGTTGATACGTGCCGGCCTCGGTGATTTCTACGGTGCCGGATTCGTCATCGAGATCAATGGCGGTGGCATTCGCCGCGTCCCAATCACTGTCATCAAGGATCGTCGTGGCGTCATTGTCGGCAAGCACCTGGCTTGCGAGCTCGTCGACGGCGATATTTGAGTATTCCGCGGTAGTGGATTCGGTCGTGCCCGAGACGTCGGAAGGTTCCGAGGTGCCGGTGGCGCAGGCGGTAATGAGTGCACCGGTGCCAATCAGCGCGGTTATGGCGGTAGCTGTCCGTCGCAGGTTCATGCGTTTTCCCTAACTATTTGCTGCGCGGCCGTAGCGGACACCGTGATCGGGTCCAGCTGTGTCGGCTGCGGCGAGTACGTGGTGGAGTGTTCTTTGAGCTGGCGCAGTGATCGAGTCCAGCGGTTTGCGTGTAGATCAGGCCGCAGTGCCGCGAGTCCGGCAGCAAATTTGCTCATTCGGTCGGGCCGGTAGCCGCGATGCCAGAGCCACTGGTCAACCGAGCTGATCCCGCCGCCTGATGGAGACTTCGTCTCCACAATGGCGAGCGAGGTGCAGCGCATCCGATTGATTTCGCTCTGCCGGGTACGACAGCTCGCGGGGATGCGCCACTCGAGGTTCAAATCAACCGTGAAGCGGGTGCGTTCGTCGGGCAGCAGCTGGGTGGTGCGCAAGTAGCTGTTGTGCAGGCAGGGCCGCAGCGCGGCAATTTCGGAGCGGTCAATGAGGTCTTCGCCGATTTCGCTGGCGAGGAAGGCTTGCCCGGCACTTGAGATCGTGGCATCCTCGACGGCTGCCAGCGGAATTCGTTTTTTCTCTGTCGCGCCGCGGAAGCCTTTGAGCTTGACCTCTAGGTACACGCCGCCCGTATCGACATAGCGCCTGGTACGAACTTTGTAGCGACGGCGGTGCTTATGCGCGGCAAGGTAGTAACTATCAAACTCGGGAGTGTCAAAGTACGTCGACTCGTAGCGGAAGGCGGTGCGGTCATTGATCTGCAGCACCTTCGTATTGCGCGGGCAGTCGGCGAGAAGCTCCTGCACCACATCTGTCGGCAACACATACTTGCGGTCGATACGGGTTTGTAGCGCAGCCTGGGCATTGAGTTCTTCGAGGCTGATCGTCTCAAACACCCGCATTATCGCCTCACTTCAACGAGCTGCTCGATCGTCACCGGTGCGGCCTCAATGTTCTGCCTCGCGGTCTCGCGATAGCGAACTTCCACCAGGGTGGAGTCGTTGATGAGGTCCAACCGCTGCACGTTCACATGCGTGATGTTCGGACCGAAATGCTGTGCGAGTGCCTCGCGCAGTTCCTGCGGGTGCGCAATCGCCCGGTCGAGCTGGATCACCGTGCTGCGGCGCCCGCGGGTGATCAGCGAGCTGTCACCAATAAAGAGCGCCAGCAGTACGAGTGCGAGCAGGCTCAGCTGCAAGTAAGGCTCTGCCGTCGGGAAACCTGCAATGAGGCCGAGGGCGAGCGAGGCAAAGAAATAGGCGACCTCGCGCTGACCGATTTCGGTCGAGCGAAGTCGAATGATGGAGAGCACGCCAAACAGGCCAAGCCCAACGCCCATGCCGATCTCTGCGCTCGACAGCAGCGTGGTGACCGCGAATACGCCCACGTTCACGGCGAGGTACGCGGGGACCAAATCGTAGCGGTGGTGACGGCGCACGAAGAGTGCGAACACCAGAATTCCGATGGCCAACAGGTCTGCGCCCAGCAGGATCGCGGTAGTCATAGGGATTGTTTCCTTTCGTTGTGAACATTTGGCGTCTTTTCCCTATGACGCGCCTATGAATGGGCTTGGTCACAGTTGAGTGAACCCCACTGGTGACTTTTTCGAATATGTCGTAGGCTCATCCTAGCTTCTTTCTCGAACATGTATTCGAGCTAGTGAAGGAGCCTGACCATGATTGTTGGCGAACCGATTGAAGTTGAACTTTCCCCTGATGGGGCGCCCGTCCGTTTCCTGTGGCGAAACGTACGGTACGGCGTCACGAGCGCACCCGAACCCTGGTTGGGTCGGACTGCGTGGTGGCGCTCCACCACCCGGGCACCTCGCGGTGCCGGGGTGCGATTTGAACGTGAAATGTGGCGGGTGGATGCGGTCCCGCTACAGGGCACTCGAGTCCGTCTCGACGGCAGTTTTGACCTCGCCCGGCTCCCCGACGGCAGTTGGCAGCTTGACGAGGCCTGGGATGACGAATTGGAAGTGAGGTTATTCGCCTGAGATGAGCGTGTTTCCACATCTGCATGTTGCTTCGGCGCACTCCAACCACCACGGCACGGCGCGTCCCGAAGAGCTCGTTGCCCGGGTGGCGCAGTGGGGTGCGTCCGAGGCGGCAATTACCGACCGTGACGGTCTCTACGGCGCGGTGCGGCACATTCGTGCCTGCATCGCGGCCGGAATCGCGCCGGTGGTTGGGGTCGATCTTACGCTTCGCTCCCCCGAAGGTGAGACCACGGATGCTCGAGTCACGGTGCTTGCGCACGGTGGCACTGCCGGGCTCGGCTGGACGGCGCTGTGCCGACTCGTATCCGCCGCGCACGTACCACCGCGGAAAGCGAGCGCCGCGGCCAAGCGGGAGCATCGCGCATCCCTCGAACCCAAGCGGTTTTCCCCGTTCCTACTCGGGGAGCGTGAATTACTCGGCACGGTATTACTCGGCCCACACTCCAACGTCGGTAAAGCACTCTCGACCGGCAGAAAAACGCAGGCTCGGGCACTCCTGCAGCAGTGGCAGCAGCGGCTCCCCGGCGCTGTCGTGGTCGAGGTGGTCTGCCATCTCACCGAGCCGGGCACGACCGCCTCCGTATCGCACGCCGCTTCGATGCTCGAGCTTGCGCATGACCTCCGGGTTCCGGCAATTCTCACCAATCAGGTGCGCTATCTCGAGTCCGATGATGCGATTACCGGGGATGTGCTCGACGCTGCCGCGGCGCTCAAACCGCTCGGCGAATTTCTGCCGCAGCCGAATGCGCAAGCTTGGCTCAAGCCTCCCGAGCGGATGCGTGCCCTCGCCGATCTCATTGTCTCCCGGACTTCCCTCAGCTCGGTCGCTCGCGAACAGCTGCTCGGCCACACCGCCGAACTCGCGGCACGGTGCCGACTCGACCCGGACACGGATATCCGCTGGCGACAACCGAAAGTGCCCGAGCCCGGAGTCCTTGGGATCTCTGGAGACAGCAACCAGGTGCTGCGTAACCGTTGCCTCGCGGCGCTCAATGAGCGTTTCGATTCCCCCATCGGGAAGGAACGCGAGCAGCTCGAGAACCGGCTCTATCAGGAACTCGACACGATCTCCGGGTTCGGTTTCTCCACCTATTTTCTTGCGGTCGCAAATGTTGCTGAGCTCATTCGAGAGCTCGGAATTCGCAACCAGGCTCGCGGTTCGGGGGCATCCAGTCTGGTGAACTACCTGCTGCGGATTTCCAATGTGAACCCGCTGGAGCACGATCTGCTTTTTGAACGCTTCCTCGGCAATAAACGCTCCACGCTGCCCGACATCGACATCGATGTGGAGTCCGCTCGACGGCACGAAATCTACCGCGCGATTTTCAACCGCTACGGCAGTGAGCGCGTCACGCTGCTGTCAATGCATTCCACCTATCGGGCTCGCGGCGCAGCCCGGGATGCGGGGCTCGCGCTCGGTCTCGAAGATGACCGCATCGGCGAAATCGCAAAGTCGCTGTGGCGATTCAACGCGGGACAGTTCCGCGCGGTCCTCGACCAAAAACCGGAGCTGGCCGAACTCGCACAGAAGGCTCAGACCGATCGTGACCTCAACCTGCTGATCGATCTCACCGAACGACTCGACCGGCTTCCCCGACACCTTTCCATGCATCCCTGCGGTGTGCTGCTCGGCGACTCGACGCTGCTTTCCACCACCCCGGTGCAACCAAGCGGTATCGACCTGCCGATGAGCCAGTTCGATAAGGACGATATTGACGATATGGGACTGCTTAAACTCGATGTGCTCGGAGTGCGGATGCAGTCCTCGCTCGCGTATGCGGTCAAGGAAGTCGAGCGAGTACACGGCCCTCAAGCAGCAATTCGCGGCGGTCTGCGCCCCGATGTCTCCTACGTATCCCCCACCGGCCACGTGGTGCTTGATGAGATCCCCAAGGATGATGAGCGCACCTTCGAGGCGATTCGTTCCACCAATACACTCGGGATGTTTCAGATCGAATCCCCCGGGCAACGCGAGCTAATCGGTAAGCTCCAACCCGATGTCTACGAGGATCTGATCGCCGATATTTCGCTGTTCCGGCCCGGTCCGATGAAGGGCAATATGGTGGGTCCCTTCCTCGACGTCAAACACGGTTACGCCTCACCAACGTGGTTGCACCCAGATTTTCGACCATTCCTGCACGAGACCTATGGCGTGGTCGTCTACCACGAACAGGTGTTGCGGATCTTCCACGAATGCATGGGCATCACCCTCGCTGAGGCGGATGAACTCCGGCGTCTAATGGAGCGCTCGGGCGAAGGAATCGAACAGCAGTTCCGCACCAAAACTGCGCAAAATCGGGATGCGGCTGGACGTCGCCGCTTCACCGACAAACAAATCGATGAGATCTGGGAGGTACTCAAGGGCTTCGGTTCCTTCGGCTTCTGTAAAGCACATGCCGCGGCTTTTGCCCTACCCACCTGGCAGAGTGCGTGGCTGAAAGCCCACTACCCCGCAGAGTTTTTTGCGGGGCTACTCACCCACGATCCCGGCATGTACCCAAAACGCCTCTTGCTCGGCGACGCGCGCAGAATCGGGATCCCGATTCTGCCGATTGACGTGCAGGTCTCCACCGAAGATTTTCTCGTCGAACGGGTACGGAAGACCCCTCCGGGCTGGGCCACTCGCATCGGAGATCTCGGCATTCGTCTGGCACTCGCCGAGATACGCGGTATGAGCGAGGCCGAACAAAAGCGCATCATCGGTGAATCCCCCTATGACAGCCTCGGCGATTTTCTCACCCGGGCGCGGCCTTCGCGGCCCCTCGCCGAGCGCCTCGCATTGATCGGTGCGCTCGACACTCTTGAGCCAGGTCACCCGACCAGAGGCGAACTACTCGCAGCAATCCGGCGTCGGCCCCGCATCCGACCGAAACCCGCGTCCCCAGACGCGGTGGAGCTGCCGCTCACCCTCGGCCATGATGGCCATGCTCCCGTGGAGCACACCGGTGAACCCGAGCTCACCTCTCGAGAACGCGTACAAGCCGAGCTCGATGTCCTCGCACTGGATCTGTCCGAACACGTCATTGACAGCTACCGACCGCTGCTCGATGAACTCGGTGTTACTCCCGCCGGAGACCTACTTGGCCTGCGGGGTGGCACCGAAGTTACCGTCGCTGGCGTCCGCGTCGCCACGCAAACCCCACCGATGCGTTCCGGCAAACGCGTCGTGTTCATCAGCGTGGACGATGGCAGCGGCTGTGCCGACGCAACCTTCTTTGAGGACGCTCAAGCGCAAAGTAGCAATGTGTTATTCGGCACTCCACTGCTGCTGATTCAGGGCAAGGTCAGGCGAACCGGCGAACGCGGGGTTTCGGTGCAAGCTACCGCGGCGCAGGATCTCAAGCGGGTGTGGGAGGAGTGGTCGTCGATGCGCGCTGGCGCACTTGCCACTCCGACCACAGCCGATTAACTTCTCGCTCCACCAGTGCGTGCAACCGCTCATCGCTCAGAAAACGATTGTGGCCCAGGGCACTCACCGCCCGGTTCGAACCGCCACGCACCCGTCCGCGAATCCCCACAACCTCGTCGTATAGCGGTGAGATCGAAGAGATTCGACTGTCTTGCGCATCCATGTGTTCAAGCTCAAGCTGCGAAGGGGTGCCCGGCCGTAGCGTGATGATCTCTTTGCCAAACTTCGTAAGTCCGCGAATATGGCGAGCGGAAGTAGCCCCCGCGAACGGTGCTGCAAGCACCACCGCGCCCACTGCGTAGCGCCAATCCGGATCATCAAGAAGCACTCGCTTAGCGATCAGGCCGCCCTTCGAATGGGTCACGAACATCACCGGCGACAGGTCGTCGTGGGTGCGCAGGAACCGTTTCACGTACTCAGCGAGCTCCGGAACCGAGCTCAAGTTGTGCCCCAATTGCGGCAATACTGCGACCTGAAACCCACGCCGAGTGAGTCCATCGATGAGAGGGGTCAGGAATTCCCAGGACGTCGCGAGTCCCGCGAGCGCCACAATCACCGGCTTATTCGGATCCACCTTCGCCGGCGCCGTGAGCAAGGTTGCCCGCCTGCCCCACAACGCCCGCCGCAACCGCAAGCCCGAAGCGCGCACCTGCCAGAGTGCCCAGTACAGCGAGTCCACGATCGAAGCCCAGCCACGCAGCGACACCCACCAAGCAAGGCGGTACCACTGCAGCCACTTCCGCTGGCGACCCACTGACGACCTAACGTTGCCCAATCACACGCTCTTCGAGTTCCAGTAATTCGTGTTTCATCGCTTCCCCGCCGCCGTAAAAGCCAACGCTGCCATCGGATTTCACCACGCGGTGACAAGCCGAAAAGATCGGCAGGGGGTTCTTCGAGCATGCCGTACCCACCGCTCGAGCGGCGCGCGGGTGGCCGAGACGATCCGCCATCTCGCCATAGCTGCAAGTCTGACCGTAGGGAATCTCCGCAAGCGCTCGCTGCACCTCGCCGGTGAACCCCGAAGTGGCCTGCGACCAATCCAACGTCACCGTGAATTGTTCCCGCTCGCCCGCGAAATACTCGCGCAATTCTCGCTCGGCTTGATCGAGGTGGCGCTCTTGCGCCGCGGAACCCGCAAGGCTGCCAAAACCAAGCGGCAGCGAACCGGGAAGCCAGAGCCGGGTGAGCCCCGCATCCGTCGCCTCAAGGCCCAGCTCGCCAAACGTGGTTTCGATTCGCCGCAGTCCGGTCATGGTGTCAGTCTGACACATGGGTTACCCCCTTTGCTGCCTCGAGGCGCACTATGGGTGGATCACCATCGACACCAACAGAATCACCGGCACCGAAAGAATCGTCGTTACCAGGATTGATTCCCGCGCCAAGGATTCGCCAACGCGATAATTCGCCGCGTACGTATAAATATTCTGCGCGGTCGGGAGCGCCGCGGTCACCACCACAGCCAGGAGGGTCGCATCGTCCAAACCAAAGACGAACACCCCAAGCAGCCAAGCGAGTATCGGATGCACGAAGGACTTCAACACTGTGCTCGTCGCAACCTGCCATTTGTCGCCACCGGTGAAGGGCACCTTGTTATCTCGCAGCGACATGCCGAAGGCCAATAGCACCGCGGGCACACTCATACCGCCCACCAAGGCGATCGGTTCGACCACGAAGGCTGGTGCCTGCACATGAAAAATATTGAGGAGCAGTCCCAAGAGCGAGCCGACCACCACGGGGTTTGTGAACGGCCTGACCACAAACTGCCACGGCTTGAGGGTGCGCCCCTTCCGAGCTGCCGAGGTCACATCCAGAATGGTGAGCATCACCGGCCCCATCACAAGCTGCTGAACGAGCATCACCGGCGCGACCAAGGAACCGTCGCCAAGCACATAGACCGCGATTGGAATGCCGAGGTTGCCCGAGTTCACATAACTTGAACTCATCGCTCCCACCGTGGTCGGGCCGAGTCCCCAGCGAAAAATGGCGCCGAAAACGCAATAGATGGCGGCCACGGCCACCATACCGATCGCAGTTGCCGTGAATTGCGCGCTAAACAGCACCTCGAGTTCGGCCTCGTACATGAGCCCGAACAAGAGTGCGGGAGTTGCTACGTGGAAGGCGAGCCCGTTGAGGACTTGCCGTCCGTGGGTACCGAGCCAGCCGGTGCGATCAATCAGAACACCAATTGCGATGATGATCCCGATGACGCTAAAGCCCTCGAGCACTCCTACCACGCACGCCTCCGATCCGCTGGTGCCCAACTGCCATCGGGCGCCAGCGGATCACGTGGCTAGGTTCGCCTGATATCCGCCGACTGGGCAGCCTCTCGCGCAAACTTACGATACTCGCGTGGCGACTTCTCGTAGGCCAGGCGGAACGCATTGGAGAAGTGTGTGGCGTCGGCGAAGCCCCAGCGAAGACCAATCTGACGGATTGGGTCTTTGCACAGCGGATCGATCAAATCGCGTCTTGCCATCTCCAGCCGCCGCTCGCGCACCCAGGTCGAGACCGTCGCACCCTGCTCCTTGAAGAGGGCGTGCAGCGTCCGCACTGAAATATAGTGCGCATCGGCAATTCGTTGGGGGTTGAGATCGAGGTCGCCGAGATTCGCCATAATGTATTCGCGAATCTTCATCAGTAATTCGACTTGCGAGTTCGAGCGACCCGAAACACTCAAATTAAGTCGTTCCATTACGCTCGCAGAAATCATATCCACAATCGCTTGCACGACGACCAAACCGCTTGGTTTCTCAAGTGCACTGAGGTTTGTGGAAACCCCGGTAAGCAGCGGAGAAATGATTGCACCAAGACCGGAATTTCCCGAAATGTGCAATCCACCGATTTGTGCAAATCCATGCGGCGGTAACGAAATGAGCTGTTGAGGAATCATCATCAGCATCGTGCTGCCCTCGACAAACTCACGCCGGTACGGCATCAGCGTGTCAAAAATCGCCATGTCGCCGCGTTCGAGCTCCGCTGAGCGCTGCGCTTGAAAGAGACGCGATCGACCGGTGACCTGGTGCACCATCACGTAATAGGGTTCACCACCGCTCTGCGTCAGCTGCTCCAGAGGAGCAGAACGATGTTCAGTGGCCGAGACGGTGAAGAACCGCACCCCGCCCACCGTAAGGCTCCGCATTCGAGCTCGGAATTTACCGCTTAAGGACTCGATAGCCAACGGAAGTCGCAGCGACGTTGCTGCTTCCCGCCAATCTTCCACACTATGGATATCAAGTTCGACCATTTTGGATTGTTCAGACATAGCGCCTCCCTCGCTGGGGCATGTATCCATTCTATGGAAACTTTGTTGTAAACGCATTGGGTTCCCGATTCTTATTTAAAACCGGTACCCGGTTCCACTACTTGAGGAAGCATACTAACTACGGAAGCCAGATTCATAGGCCCAAATCACCACGTGCACCCGATCAGGCAATTCAAACTTTTCCAAGATCCTGCCAACATGTGACTTCACCGTTACTTCAGCGAGGAAAAGCCTGGCAGCAATTGAAGAATTTGACTCGCCCTGAACAAGGTATTCAAGCACATCGCGCTCCCGCGCGGTGAGCTTCGCCAGCATTTTGTTACGTTTTTCGTCACGATCCGCAGTCTGGGTGGCTTCGCCGCTGGGCCCCGGTCCCGATAACCGCTTGAGTAGTGTCTTCGTCATCGACGGGTCAATAATCGCATTCCCGGCATGTACCGTGCGAATCGCACGCACAAGATCTTCCCCCGGCGCATCCTTGAGCAAGAACCCGGATGCCCCCGCTGCGAGCATCCGAACCGCAAAATCTTCTGAGTCGTAGGTGGTCAACGCAATGACTCGAATCTCGTTTGCTTCCCCGTCGTGCTCAAGCAATTTGCCGGTCGCTTCGATGCCGTCCATCACCGGCATCCGAACATCCATGAGCACGATGTCTGGCCGCAGCTGCAGAGCCGCCGCGAGCCCCGCCCGACCGTCTTCCGCCTTACCGACCACTTCAATCCCGGCATCAGAACCGGCAATCAGCGCCAGCCCTTCCTTCACCAACGATTGGTCATCGACAATAAGCACCCGAATCGGTGCCGCTTCCGACAGCTCGGTCAACGTTTCTGCGTTCAATATTGACTTCCTTCCGGATACGGCCATTCTGCGAACACTTCAAACAGGTGTGCCGTTCGTGTCACGCGCAACTGACCGTTGAAGATTTCTGCGCGCTCGCGCATCCCGACGATCCCCTTCCCCGGAATGGGCTCAGACTGCTCCGCGAAGTCCTCAGGAACCGTATTCCGCGTTAGCACCGAGAAGGATTCCTGGCCCCACGTCACCAGCATCTCGCTGTGCTGCCCCGGTGCGTGTTTCAGCACATTCGTAATTGACTCCTGCGCGACTCGATAGACCGCCAGCGAATGCCCCGCAGGGATCGGGCGCGGTTCACCTTGCACGCTAAACTCCAGCGGCAGCCCAGCCAGCCGTGCGTTTTCGGCAAGGTCAGCAATGTCGGCCAAGCCATACGCCGGAGCGTCACTTTGGGCTTCATCAACCTGCTTCAACAGCACTTTAACCTCGCCCAAGGCCGAGCGAGACGCGCCGGCAATTTTATTGAACAGCTCGTGAGAGTGCTCACTGCCCGCTTGCTTCGTGCCCATCCTGCCGCCTTCAGCGAGCGTAAGAATCGAGGCCAGCGAATGGGCGATGATGTCGTGCATTTCGCGAGAAATTCTTGTCCGCTCTTCTGTCACCGCAAGCTCTGCTAACCGATGCGCATCCCGCTCGAGGAGGTCGGCGCGTTCCCGTTGCCTGGCGACATCCTTAAGCTGGCTCCGACGGAGCATCCCGAGCGCCCACGCTGCAACGAACGCGATGGTCGAAACAACACTCATCGAGGCCACCATGGTCCAGCGTTGCTCCGGCGCCAGCTCCGAGCTATAGAAAAAATTGCTCCCAGAATCGGGCAGCAGGCCCAATAGCAAGTCGAGCACCATGACCAGCACTGCGAGGAAAAGCGGCACGAACCCTAGCAGCTGCATCCGTTTCGGTGTGAACGCAGCGGCACCATAGACACCGACAAGCACGACCAGATACACCATCATTTCCAGTGCGAAACCGGTGCCGTAACTCGCCCCTGCCAAGACCGTCGCGAGCCACAGGAACGTGATCGGTGCGGTCCGGCGAATGAGGAAGAGCAACACCACCGGTGAAAGCAGCAACCAGCTTGCTGCCGGTTCATAACCACCGAAGACAAGGAGCACGCATGGCAGAACGCAGAGGCTGGATATTGCGTCCATCAACAGCACCCGTCTGGGGCGCTCATGTGTCGCAATAAAGCTCTGGTTCATGACACCCATGGTAGGAGCCACCCGTCAGGCTGACCCCCTCCAAAGGTATGGGTATCCCTCCCCGAATGGGTCCGTTGGCACCATGTGCGAGGGTAGATCTTCGCCATAGGTTCGGTGTCAGCATCCCGATTTGGGTCGTACATCTTGAAGGAGCCAAGACATGTCGCAACCGCTGTCCCCGTCCCACACGGACCAAGAATCTCGACCATCAGGCGCTAGCCAAGCCGTCGCGTGCCGTGGCCTCACGCGGATCTATGGTCAGGGCGATGCCACGGTACACGCGGTCAACGGCGTTGACGCCACGTTCAATACGGGTGAGTTCACTGCCATCATGGGCCCCTCCGGCTCCGGTAAATCCACGCTCATGCACTTGCTCGCCGGACTCGACAACCCCACCTCGGGCGACATTGTGATTGAAGGTCGATCGATCGTCGGGATGCGTGACCGAGAGCTCACGACGCTGCGTCGCGACCGCCTCGGGTTCATCTTCCAGTCCTTTAATCTTGTGCCCACGCTCACCGCTCGCGAAAATATTTCTCTCCCGATTCGGCTTGCTGGTGGTCGCCCCGATAACGGCGAGATCGAGATGCTCGCGTCCCGACTGGGAATTCTCGAGCGACTCAACCATCGACCACACCAGCTTTCCGGAGGCCAGCAGCAGCGGGTCGCGGTGGCTCGTGCTCTCGTTACCCGCCCGGCGGTGGTATTCGCCGATGAGCCGACCGGTGCCCTGGACCTTCGCACCGGCCGTGAGCTCCTTGAAAGCCTGCAGGCCGCCGCACGGCAGCGCCAACAAACGGTCATCATGGTGACCCACGATCCCGCCGCCGCGGCCTTTGCCGACCGGGTGCTCATCCTTGTTGATGGCCGCATTGCGCACGAACTGCGCGGTGCCAGCTACGAGACCATCGCCGCGACCATGGCGGAGGTGGGAGCGTGAGCGCCACACTCTCCCTCGCCACGAAGCAGATTCGTCGGAGTCCGCGACGGGTCCTTGCGATTTTGCTCGCGGCACTCCTGAGTTCCATGGCCATCACAGCCACGGGCACCTTTATCACTTCCCTCAATCAGTCCCTGCAGAACGAGTTAGCCGCGCCGACCTCGCACGCGGATGTGGTGATTTCTGCGCCGGATGAAGACACGTTCAGTGCCGTGGAAGCCAATTCGGCGGTCACGGCGGCGGAGCAGCTGTACACCGGTTACGCCAGCGCAACGGTCGGCCAGCGCGATGTTTGGTTTGACGTGCAGGTGGTGCCCGAGACCGAATCCCTCCGCTGGTCAACTCTGACTAAGGGCGCTTGGCCATCAACCGGCGAAATCGTGTTGACCCAGAAAACTCTCGAAACCCTTGAACTTTCGCTCGGTGATTCCCTAGCGGTGACAATCATGTCTGGAGACGAACCCAGCGAGCGCAAATTCACCATCTCGGGAATAGTAGAACTCGAGCCAGGCGCGGAAGGCACCACCTCAGCGATGTATATCGCCGCGGCCGATGCGCCAGAGATCGCGCTACCCGCTGAAATCATCGTGCAGACGGTGGACGGCACGAATGCGACGGCCTTTGCCTCCGAGCTCAATAACACCTTCGGGGACGCCGAGGAAGCACCGCATGCCTACACCACTGCGCAATACGTGGCGATGCTCGTCGACAGCCTTGCCGGCGGCACGGACCTGCTGGCGACGCTCTTCCTAATCTTTGTGGTCATTGCGCTCTTGGCTGCCGCCATGGTGATTCGCAACACCTTCCAGGTGCTGCTTGCTCAGCGGATGCGCGAGAACGGATTGTTGCGACTCGTGGGTGCCGGCGGAGCCCAGGTGCAGCGCACGGTGCTTGCGGAAGCGATGCTCTTGGGACTTTTCGGCGGCGCTGCGGGTCTGCTGGTCGGCCTCGCACTCGGATGGGCCGTGGGGAGGTTAGCGGGCATCACCACGGTCGGGGTGCCGATTGCTTGGGGATGGATGCTCGCGGCACTCCTCGTGACGCTCCTGCTCACCGTGATCTCGGCTTGGGCACCCGCTCGCAGCGCCAGTCGGCTCACCCCCATGGCCGCGCTCACGGCTTCTGCAACCACGGAGGAAACCGTCGCCCGACGACGCGTCGGCGCTTGGGTGATCGGTGGGATCCTGACGGTGATCGGGACTGTTGGGGCCGTCACGAGTGCGCTCGTGACTAACTTCCTGCTGCTTGTGCCTTCCGGCATTGTGCTGGCAATTGGGCTGATCGTCCTGGTGCCGTTACTGGTCACGGTAATCATGCCGCTCATTGCCCGCAGCACTTCGCGGGCCGGTGCCGTGACGAAACTCGCCGGCGAAAATCTCGTGCGCACTTCACGCCGAACCGGCACCGTGGTGCTCGCAATTGCACTAGGCGGCAGTCTCGTGATCGGTATGCTTACCGCGCTTCAGTCAGCCTCCAATTCAATGCAAACCATGCTTACCGAGAACTACCCGGTCGATCTCGTCCTCGCGAGCGAAGACGGTAGTGAGCTGCCATCCGAGGTGCTGGCCACTTTGGAAGAGTCCTCTGCCACCTCTGCGGTTGCCACGGTGCGATCCGTACCCATTGAATTGTCCGGTGATGTCATTCCGATCAGAACTGCGGTAGGCGTCCCCAATGAATGGAATGGTGTGCAGGTGGATTCCGTATCCAATAACGAAATACTCGTCCCGACTTGGCTCGTCGCGGATCCGGAGGAGATTGACGGCACTCGGGTTGAAATCGCCGCGGCTAATGGTGAAACGTTGACGCTTACCGTGCGCACTTCCCCACTGGCGGATGCCATCCAGAATTCAATGGGCTTCGAAAGCTTCGGAGTCGTCAGTGAAAACACCATCAAAAAGCTCAACAGCGTGGGCAGCCCAAACTATGCCTGGGTAATCGCTATGGATGGCGATTCCGCGACGCTCATGAGTGAAGTATCGGAGTTGCAAACCACGTATCCGTCACTCGACGCATACGGGGCGCTCACCACAGTACAAATGTTTGAGCAAATATTTGCGATGGTGGCAACATTTGTAATTGGGATGCTCGGACTCACGATCGTCATTTCAGCTATCGGCCTTGCAAGTGTCGTCGCGCTTGCAGTTGCCGAACGCGGACGAGAGATCGCACTATTGCGCGCACTCGGCCTTACTCGGAATAAGACTCGTCGAATGGTCCTATTTGAGTCCGTTTCACTTGCCGGTCTTGGCGCCGCGTTCTCTTTGATCATCGGCATTCCCCTAGGAATAGCTGCGGTCTATAGCGCACTCGGATCAGAAAGTGTGGTCATTTCGCTTCCCTGGCTGGGAATTGCCGCGGTCATCATAACTGCCGCGGTGCTCGGCATAATTGCGGGTCTTGGTCCGGCACAACGGGCGACTCGAATAGCCCCAGCGCAGGGTTTGGCTACCGATTAGCTGCAAAATAGAACAAATCACGACTGCAACGATAATTGTCGGACCCGGACTAGGTATCCCTACTGCGATCCACTCAGGCAATTCACTGTGTGCTGATTTGCAATTCGCGCGATAATTGCAAACAATTAAACGAACTCAACACGAGGTTCATTCGTTGAGCACAGTCTTCGAATCCCACAAAGCAACCAGCTTAGGAGCAGTCACAATGGCGCGCAAAGTCGTGTATCAGATTATCGATGACCTTGATGGGTCTGTCCTTCCTGATGGATTGGGCGAGACCGTAAAATTCGGCCTTGACGGTGTTGAGTATGAAATTGATCTGAGCAATGAAAACGCAGCACTCCTGCGTGAACAGCTCGGTGAGTACATTCGCAAGGCCCGCCGCGTCGGCGGTCGCGCTCAGCGCGGTACCCGCACGCAGCTCCCCGCAACCGGCCCGAAGCGTGACCTCACTGCAATTCGCAAATGGGCAAACGCAAATGGCTATGAGGTTGCTGACCGCGGTCGCATCCCCCACTCGGTGCTTGACGCATACGATCAAGCTCAAGAAGGCTAATCAATAGTTATTCACAATGCCGCAGTGACTCGTATTTTGAGTCACTGCGGCATTGTGTTCTCGGCAAACACCCTAGAAAGGTTTCGATCGCTGGTATTTCTATTCGTATTCACGTAAGCACTCCGATTGCGCATCGGCTGTTTGTCGGCGATCCCCGCACTTACACGTTGGTTAGCCTGCAGACCTGGTCAAGTTCATCCGTCAGCATTGCGGTTGCGCGCATGATCCGTCGTATTTCCCGCACAATAGGAGCGCTTCATGCAAAGCTTTAATCCGGTGACCACTAAACTGCCGATGCCTACCATCCTGTCGGTAGATTGCAAAGGAGTACCATGCCCGGGTCGCGTGTCGATGTTGACGAGACTCTCATAGAGGCTCTGCGCGCTGATCCTCGCGCGAGCGTACTCTCGCTGTCTCGCACCACGGGCTTCCCTCGAGCACTCATCGCAACGCGGCTGAAGGATCTCATTGACGATGAATTCGTTCGAGTAAAAGGTGTGATGCATCCGCAGTATCACGGCCCCACCATCATCGCGCATGCTTCGGTGACCACCATCGGCCCGGTGGGCCCCATCGCCGAATTGGTTAGCGAACTCGCGGAGACCATTTTCGTCTCGATCGTTGCGGGTGAGTATGACTTGATCTTTGAATCTCGAGTATCCGACAACGCTCACCTTCACCGACTTCTCGCCAAGGTGCGTTCGCATCCAAACGTAGCCAAGATCAACACGATTGTGTTTTCTACGGTGTACAAGGGGTATCTCGAACACGACCCGTTGACTCCCATAAGCATCGATGACGTCGACGTAGAGCTACTCCGGGAACTGGAACAAGATGGCCGACGCAGCTGGCAGGAACTCGCGCAGATCGTCGAACTCTCTCCCTCAGCAGTCCGTGCGCGAGTCCACCGCATGCTGGATGCGGGCATCGCGCAGATTATCGTCGTGCAAGAACGCGGTCGTTTTGGCCCCGCTATTACTTGTGGCGTAGGACTAACGCTCAGCATCGACGCAGCATCGGTACTGCCGCAACTCGCCCAAGAGCGCTACGTTGAGTTTGCGGTCTCAACGGTTGGTCGCTTCGACGCGCTCATGACACTGCGCGCCGCGACTCCCGTCGAACTCTTTGAATCATTTGAGGTCATCCGCGCGTATCCAGAGGTAACGGGCATGGAATCTTGGGCACATCTCAATGCCGTCAAAGAGGACTACACCCGTCGTATTGATGGAAGTTCGAGCCAATATGACACAAGTTTTCCGGATTTTCTCCTCACTCACGATTCAACTGCAATTGCCAAACATAAATGAGCAAGTATCATTTTCTAGTTGCCTGCACTCCCCGCAAGGTACCGTCCAGCTCGCTGGCCCGGACCTAGTACGGGCCAATCCCCCTAAGGTGTGACGATGTCTGATTCCCGGACTGAGCTTGACGAGCGCCTCGTGGCGGCGTTGAAGACCGAGCCCCGAGCTACTGTGCTCTCGCTCGCTGAAACAACCGGATTCCCCCGCGCAGTGGTTGCTACCCGGTTGAAGGAACTCCAAGAGTCCGGCGACGTCCGTGTCGTTGGCGCAACCCACCCCATGCTCAGCGGCGCGCGGCTCATTGCGGCCGTATCCATCGCGGTGACTGGGCCCGTTATGCCCGTAATTGAATTCCTCAAAACAATTGAAGAAGCGGTATATGTCTCGACGGTGAGCGGCCCATTCGAGATCGTCATGGAACTTCGCGTCGCAGATCAGGATGAGCTTCTGCAAGTGCTCGAAGAGGTTCGTGCCGCACCGGAAATCAACCGAATCGAAACGCTCACCTACGGACGCGTCATCAAGGGATATCTTTCCCAAAACGAGCTCGCCGAGATTTCTCTCGACGTCAAGGACCGACAACTCATTGGTGCCCTCGGCGAAGACGGTCGTAAATCCTGGCAGGAGCTCGCGGACATTGTGAGTCTCTCGCCATCAGCGGTGCGCACCCGCGTGAACCGACTACTCGAATCCAACGCAATGCGCATTGTTGTTATGGAACGCGGCGGAAGATACGGACGCGTGATCTCGACGACAGCGTTCCTTACGCTTAATGCCGACGGCGATGCCATACTCGCGAAAATCAGCGAAGACGATGCCGTTGAATTCGCGATCACTGCTTTCGGAAAGTGCGATGCGGTGCTCGTCATTCGATCTCGCTCTCAGGCCTCGCTCTTCGAAGCTCTCGAGCGAATTCGGTCAATGCCGGAAGTCACCAAGGTCGAAACTCGCACGCAACTGCAACAGTTCAAGGAAGTATTCAGCCGCATTCTCTGAGCGAGTATTCGCTGAAGTCACAGAATTCTGTATGTTCGGTGATTCCTCGTATCCGTTCGTCACAATGGGGTTATGACCCCTTCCGCAAGTGCCGTTACGGTCTCCGTGCTTGATCGCGCCAACGCGAGAGCAGGAGCCGATGAATCCGAGATCCTGTGGGATGTTATCGCGCGCGCAAGGCGCCTTGAAACTCTCGGCTATGAGCGCATTTGGGTCGCTGAACACCACGGCGTCCCCGGCATTGTCGGTTCGGTCCCGGCACTGCTCATGGGGGCAATCTGCGCGGCTACGAGTGACATTCGAGTGGGTTCTGCTGGTATCATGCTCCCGGCTCACACCCCGCTGTCGGTAGCCGAACAAATCTCCACGCTCGAGGCGCTCTACCCGGGACGCATCGATATCGGCCTCGGCCGTTCGGTCGGGTTCACCCAAGGCGTTCGCGAGGCACTTCGACAGCGGAAGGATGCGGGAAGCGACTTCCCGGAAGATCTCGCCGAAGTGCAAAGCTACCTGGCTGCAAAGGCGGACATCACCCTGCAACCTCCGAATGCTGCTGCCACACCGCTCTATGTCTTGGCACACGGTGCCAGTCTGGAATTCGCAGCCGCTACCGGACTCGGTGTGGTGGTTGGTGGGCCGTCGCTCCTGCATGCGGAACCCGGTAAGCGCCACCTCGGCCTAGAAAAATATCGTCGGGAGTTCAAACCTTCGCTTTGGTTCGCGGAGCCCACCGTCATCGTTTCGGTTCCGATTGCGGTGGCCGACACCACCGAAGCGGCGCAGCAGCTGCTGTTGCCCGAGGCCTGGACTCTCGCGATGTCCCGAACCACCGGTTCCTTCGCCCCGTTGCAGCCCGCTCAAGATCTTGATCTCACAACCATCGGAGATCGCGAGCGCGAGCGCGTCGAGGCGAATTTTGCATCCGCGATCTACGGCACACCCCAGGAGGTTCGCGAACGCATCCTCACCCTCCTGCACTACACCGGCTCAACCGAAATTCTCGCCAGTGGCGGGATGCACGACCAGGCCGGCCAGGAACGCTCGGATGAGCTTTTGGCAGGTTTGTTTGGCTAGCTGGCGCGGAGATTACTAGTCCCGGAGGACCCGGGCGCGCTTATAGGCCGATACGGATTTCTCCCCGGCCACCCAAAACCGCCAAGGCTCCTGATGTGCTCGAGAGACGCCCACCCGTGGACCGCAAGCAACCTCGGCGATGCGCAGTTCTGGCATCGTGAGCGTGACCGCGCTGCCGTGGGCGAAGAGGGCCGTGCCGTAATCGGCCATGGTGATCCCAAGGGCCCGCGTGAGGTTCCCAGGGCCGCGCGCCAACCAGTCGTCTTTGACTCCCGCCCGCCGCTCGCGGGCAACGTCAATCCCTTCCATGATGCGCCCCGCCCGGATGAGCACTGCCGCGGCATCACCTTCGGGGCTGCACACGACATTGCAACAGGTGTGACCGTGCATTGAATAGCAGTACAGATGACCCGGCGGGCCAAACATCACCCGATTGCGGTTGGTTGGCCCACGATACGCATGGGACGCCGGGTCGCGAATCCCTTCATAGGCCTCGACTTCAGTGATCATGAGTGCCACGGGGCCGCGTCGGAGGGTCGCACCGAGCAATAACGGTGCGGTTTCGATAGCCGAGTCTCGCAGGTGCAGCATGGTGCCACCATAACTTGATCACTTGCCGGGGCTACCGTTTGCAATAACAACAACGCCAACGCATTTGATCGGAGCCTCGTATGTCTATCGACCCTCAAGTCTCAGCCCATGCAATTCGCGAGCTTCGTAACGGTGAACGCGACGGCTCCGCGACAAAGATTGCCAGCATCCGCATCACATTGCCAACCGGACAAACGGATCTTTGGGGTGCGATTACCTCCGGTGACCGCATCCCAGACTGGTTCTTACCCATTGAGGGTGACCTCGAACTTGGCGGCTCATTTCAGACCGAAGGGAACGCGGGCGGCAAGATTCTCGCTTGCAATGCGCCGAATTCCTTTGCCAGCACCTGGGAGTTTGGTGGCCAGCTCTCCTGGATTCGTGTCGACCTTTCGCGGGGCGAAGACGGCACGGAGCTCCTCCTCACTCACGAAGCCCCGATCGGTGATGGCGAGTTCTGGAAACAATACGGTCCAGGCGCAACCGGAGTCGGCTGGGAGCTCGCATTCCTTGCGCTGAGCGTCTATGTCGACCAAACCACGGTGCTCGATCCCACCGATGTGGGTCTGTGGTCGCAGAGTGCCGAAGCGCACCCCTACGTGCAGAACGTTGCCGCCGCGTGGGCGGATGCCGCGATCGCCGATGGTGAAGACCCAGAGATCGCGCGTGCTGCCGCGGCAAATACCTACGCGTTCTACACCGGGGCAGCCCAGGAGTAGACAACTCCACAGCGGGAGCTGGGCGGAGGAATCAATCCAACTCCCGCTGTGCCGAAGCCCCTTAGGCCTCGAGAATTACTTTGAGTGCCTTCGTTTCGGCTGCTCGCGAGAAGACGTCATAGGCCTCCTCGATTTCATCGAGCTTGAATCGGTGGCTGATAAATCCAGCGATGTTGAGCTTGCCCTGTGCGAGCAGTCGCGTGAGCATCGGCGCGGTGTTCGTGTTGACGAGCCCCGTTGTGATGGTGAGGTTCTCGATCCACTTATCCTGGATCGGGAAGTCCACCGACGTACCGTGCACACCGGCATTGGCCACGTGGCCGCCTGGCCGCACGATGTCGAGCACCATGTCCCAGGTGGTGGGAATACCGACCGCTTCGATCGAGACGTCCACACCGAGTCCATCGGTCAGCGCGAGCACCTGTTCCTTCCAATCGGGGTCAGAACTCAGCACACCGTCGGTGGCACCGAGTTCCTTCGCCTTTTCGATTCGGTTGGCATCCAGATCAATCGCAATTACGCGTGATGGCCCATAGAGGTTCGCCGTGGCAATAGCGGCAAGACCGACCGGCCCAGTGCCCACAACTGCGACGACATCGCCGGGCTTAACCGCACCCAAGACCACGCCGATTTCATGACCGGTGGGCAGAATATCGCTGATCAGCACACCCAGCTCATTCTTCACGCCCTCGGGGAGCAATTGCACGGAGTTTTCCGCGAAGGGCACGCGCACGTATTCTGCCTGGGTGCCATCGATAAGGTGGCC
Source organism: Gulosibacter chungangensis (assembly GCF_008831155.1). GTDB lineage: Bacteria > Actinomycetota > Actinomycetes > Actinomycetales > Microbacteriaceae > Gulosibacter > Gulosibacter chungangensis. The sequence continues at coordinate 103,345 of NZ_WBKB01000007.1, forward strand.
GAAGACCCATCCGATCCCCGATGCGCCCTCGTCAGCAAGGCAGTGTGAGAAGAGCCCCTGCTTGCAATAGGAACATTTTCCGCAAGACGAGACGCAAGAAATGATGACGCGGTCACCGACCTTCAATGTCGTGACCGCGTCACCGACTTCGGTAATGACACCGACGCCCTCGTGACCGAGGATGCGCCCCGGAGTTACCGCGGGAACATCACCCTTGAGGATGTGCAGGTCGGTGCCACAAATTGTGGTGGTTTCGATTTTTACGATGACATCGGTCGCCTGCTGAATTTGCGGGTTGGGGACTTCCTGCCACGCCTTTTCGCCTGCGCCTTGATAAACGAGAGCTTTCATCTACGCACCTTTCATCGGGTGACGCCGACGGTGGCGTCACCACAGAAGTTAGGTGAATTCGCTACAAGTCTGCTGTCAGAGCATGCCGGAGTGCGTCACGCACGAAGATAGCGCCTGAGGTTCCGCCATAATTTGCGGCAAAGCGCTCATCCAAAACATACATATCGGCAAGCGCGAGGACGTATGTGCGAAATTCTTCCTCGTTCTTGGTCTGTGCCCCGGGAACCGAATGCAACCAGGCGATGTGCCTTTGCGCGAGGTCCTGCGCGGCAGCCGAGTCCGCCGCGCATCCGGGATCGATCGCGGCAGCCTGCCACGCATCCATGAGCGATTGCGTGCGCGCCTTGAAGTCGGCCTGCTCGTCGTCGCTGAGTTCCCGCCACCAGGTATCACCGCGTGCGTACGACTCCTTTCCCCAGCGGTCTTCGACTTCTTCCCGGTACTGGGTGTGATCAAACCCATCAAACATTTGCTCCGCCATGAGCGTCTCCTGTCCTGCTAATGCGCGTATCGTGTGCTCGACGGCGGCAATCTGCCGGTCAAGTTGCTGCTGTTGCTGCTGCAGCAGTTCAAGGTGACGGGCCAACACCACGGGTTCTTCGGCATCACGCTCCAGGATCTTTCCGATTTCTGGCAGGCTGAGACCGAGCTCCCGCAGCAGCAGGATGCGCTGCAAGCGGATGAGCTCCTCCTCGCCGTAATAGCGATATCCGTTGTGGCCGATCCGTCGCGGTGGCAACAGCCCCAGTTCGTCATAGTGCCGCAGCGTTCGACTTGTCGTCGCGGCGAGCTTTGCGAGTTCCTGAATCGACCATTCCTGCGTTGTTCCGTCCATGGAAACAACGCTAAAGCTTGACGTTACGTCAAGGTCAAGCGGCTAGCTTCGTTCCAGACCAGATTCTTCGATGACTGTTTCGGCAGCCTGCGCAAATCGGATATCCCGATCGCTGAGTCCTTGAATGTCATGGCTCATCACCCGCAGCCAAATCCGGTTATAGCGGACGTTAAAGTCAGGGTGGTGCTGCTGTGCCTCTGCGAGTTCGGCAATCTTGGTGAGGAAGTCGAAGGCCTCCCGGAAGTCTTTCGCTTTCAGGTCCACTTCCAGGCCGTCCTCGCCAACCCGCCAGTTTGGTACCGCACGCTGGGCTTCCTCGGTCGAGATCCTCGCCATAATGTTCTCCCTCGTCGATCTGATCTTGTCAGTGTCACACCGAGTGCTGGGAGTGTCGAGGGCAGATCAGCGGATTCAAATGTCTCGGATGGCTTCGGGCGGCTGCAGGTGGCGTCGGATGACTGCCAAGATGGAGCCATGAAGACCATTCTTAACATCATTTGGCTCGTGCTGTCCGGGTTCTGGCTATTTCTGAGCTACATGGTGGCCGCGCTGGTCATGTTCATTTTCATCATCACTATCCCCTGGGGCATTGCCGCCGCGCGTATTGGGGTCTACGCACTGTGGCCCTTCGGCCGAGAAGTGGTCAGCAAGCCCACGGCCGGTCTCGGTTCCCTGCTTGGCAACATTATTTGGGTGGTGCTCGCAGGCTGGATTCTCGCGCTCGAACACATCATCAGTGGGGTGCTGCTGTGCATGACCATCATTGGGATCCCGCTCGGTATCGCAAATTTCAAACTCGTACCGGTTTCACTTATGCCGCTCGGGAAAGAAATCGTCGACGGGCGAGATCTGCGGGCACGCTAAATTCGCGGCGAACTTGGCCGAAATCAAGAAGTGACTCGGCGGCGCCAGGAATAGCGTTATGGACATGAACATCAACATTCACTACGCATTCTTACCCCACACCGATGCGGATGCGGCGCTCAAGTTCTATCGCGATACTCTCGGTTTCGAGGTTCGTCAAGACGTTGGCTACGAGAACATGCGCTGGCTCACGGTCGGTCCCCCGAATCAGCCCGAGGTCGGTATCGTGCTCACACCACCCGCGGTACTCCCCGGCATCACCGAGCATGAGCGGGAGGTGATCTTGGATCTGATCGCGAAGGGAGCGTATGGCGCGCTTACGCTCGCGAGCGATGATCTCGACGGGCTCTTCGCAAAGCTTGAAGCCGCCGGGGCCGACGTCGTCCAAGAGCCGATCAATCAGGACTACGGTGTGCGCGACTGCGCCTTCCGAGACCCATCCGGCAATCTCATTCGCATCAACCAGCTCTAATCATGTGTCACCCCGCCCGCAGGGTTACCTGGAACAATCTCACCATGGCCAACTCACGCTCCGAATCCGAGCGGCTACGAGACCTCGTAACCCTGCGACGGGTGCGCGACCGCATCGACCGCGACTATGCCAAGCCGCTTGATGTCGAAGCGCTCGCGCGCGGGGCCAATATGTCGGCACGACATCTCGGACGCGAGTTCAAGCGTGTCTACGGCGAAACACCATATTCCTATCTCATGACGCGGCGCATCGAACGAGCCATGACACTGTTACGGCGCGGGGATCTCAGCGTGACCGACGTCTGTTTCGAAGTCGGATTCTCATCGCTCGGTACGTTCAGCACGAGATTCTCCGAGCTCGTGGGCATGTCACCGAGCGTCTATGCTCTCACCGAGGTGGATGCGCTGGCTGGCATCCCGCCCTGTCTTGCGAAGCAAGTTACACGGCCCATTCGTCACCGGTAGACCTCAGCGGTGGTCAACCGTTTCACCGAGCAGATCCTGCACCAGTTGCGTACTGCCTGCCACCGCGGCGGGCATGGTGATGATTGCACCAAGCGGCACCAGGAACAGTGCGCTTGTTGCCGCGCCGAAGCCAAGGACGCGGCCCCGATTCTGGCGAAGCAGCTCAGCCCGGTCTCGAGGTTCGATCCCGCGAGCAGTCAGAGCGCGCGAGGTGTGCTCATCCGCGAGTACCCAGCCGCTGAGAAGAACCCCAAGCGTTGCACCAACAAACCCACCGATTAGAGGAATCAGCCCACAGACTGCCGCCAATATGGCAATGCCGATGCCCTTGAGGATCAGCACGATTGAGTCGCCGATTGCTCCCCACAAGCTGTAGTTGGAATCAGGCACCCGACCGGCTCTGGACTGCTCGACGCTCTGCCAGATCCGATCGTAAAAGGGTTCACCCACCATGAGCGTGAGCGCGGTGAAGGTGAAGATGGCGATCACTAGGGCACCGGCAAAGATACCTACGCCAATCGCGATCTGAACCACGACCGCCAACCAGGCGGCCCAGCCGTCGGTCCACGGTGTAGCCCAGGACACGATATCGTCCAGCGCAAAGGCCAAGAATCCGAGCCCGACACCGAGCAGCACCGCCACTATGAGTGCGGGAACCAGTCCCGCTGCCATCACGGCGGGGTTGACTCGCCACCAGCCGAAGCCAGCGATGAGCGACCGTACTCCGAGCCAGAATTCACGCATCTAAGGATTAAATCAAACAGGATTAAATCAAGCCGGAGCATGAAACGAACCCACGCGGCAGGTAGTCGGTTCCTCGGCAGTCCCAACCCTTGCGTAATCGAATGGGCTATTCGCTCAGTGGGACCACGTCGAAGCCGAGCAGCTCAACGCTCATGTCGCGACGCTCATCATCAGCGTGGTTACCCTTGGGTCGCGCGGCTGACCACTTTTCTTAGTTCTCACGTGAGTCCCAGCGCGTGACGACGAAGTAGCGGGTCTCACCGAAGGCCGGGCGAAGCAACTCGAAGCTTTCAAAGCCTTCAGCCGTGTCAACGGCCTTCTTCCGGGCCGCAAAGCGCTGTTCAATTTCGGCCGCGGCGCCTTCCGGGAAGGTCAGCGCAGTGATGTTGACGAACGACATGAATTCTCCTTCGATCTGCGGGCGAATCGTTTACTTAGGCTAGCCTAAGGCGCTGCGCAGCGGTCGATCAGCCTGGTACGAGGTTTCGCAACCCTGACAATGCTGTGTAAAGCGCATCCACACTCACGGAATTGCGCGTTCTGAGGCCTACCCTGGCGGCACATCCTGCCCGAAACCATCAAGGGAGTTGCCATGCGAACCATTGCCGACACGATCGTCGAAACCATCAAAGATGCTGGGGTTGAGCGCGTATATGGCCTTCCGGGTGATTCATTGAATGGGTTCACCGACGCGCTGCGGCGTGACGGCGAAATCGCCTGGCAGCATGTACGTCACGAGGAGTCGGCTGCATTTGCTGCCGCGGCCGAAGCAAATCTGACCGGAAATCTGACGGTCTGCGTCGGCAGCTGTGGCCCCGGCAATACTCACCTGTTGAATGGGCTCTTCGATGCGAACCGTAGCCGAGTCCCGGTACTGGCGATTGCCGCGCAAATTCCAGGGGCGGAAATCGGTAGTGGCTATTTCCAGGAAACCCACCCGCAGGAACTCTTCCGTGAAGCATCCGTCTATTGCGAAATGGTGAGCTATCCCGAGCAGCTGCCCTATGCCCTAGAGATCGCAATCCGGACTGCCGTTGAGAAGCGTGGGGTTGCCGTGCTCGTGGTGCCGGGAGAGATTTTCTTGAAGGAGGGTGGCGACCGGCGGCGTTGTGCCCCAATTACGCAAGTCGCGAAGCTGGTACGCCCTACGGATGAGTTCCTTGAGCAGGCGGCGGAGCTCCTGAATGATGCGAAGAAGGTGACGATCCTTGGCGGGGCTGGCGTGGAGGGTGCTCATGGGGAATTGATTGCGATTGCCGAGCGGCTCAAGGCCCCTGTCGTGCATGCCTTACGCGGTAAGGAGTTCATCGAATACGACAACCCCTATGACGTTGGCATGACGGGGTTGATTGGGTTTTCTTCTGGCTATCGGGCGATTGAGGATTCGGATGCGCTGCTGATGCTCGGTACCGATTTCCCGTACCGGCAGTTCTACCCGTCCAAGGCGAAAATTGTGCAAGTCGACATTCGAGGAGAAAACCTCGGTCGCCGCGCGCCAGTGGATCTCGGGCTCGTCGGAAGCGTCAAGGATACGGTGCAGGCGCTACTACCGCTGTTGAAGGAGCGAAAGAACAGTAAACATCTCGAGTCTTCGGTGGCTGACTATCAGAAGGCCCGTAAGGGGCTTAACGATCTGGCGAATAACGATCGCAATCGACAGCCTATCCACCCGCAATATGTCGCGAAGCTAATCAGTGATTTGGCGAGCGAGGATGCGGTGTTCATTCCCGATGTCGGTTCCCCCACTGTCTGGGCTGCGCGCTATCTCAAGATGAACGGCGAGCGTCGGCTGATTGGCTCCTTTACTCATGGCAGCATGGCGAATGCGCTGCCGCAGGGAATCGGCGCACAGTCGGCGTTCCCCGATCGGCAGGTGATTGCGCTCTCTGGCGATGGCGGGCTCGCGATGCTGCTCGGTGAATTGATCACGCTGCAGCAACTCAAACTCCCGGTGAAGATCGTGGTGTTCAATAATTCTTCCCTCAATTTTGTTGAGCTGGAGATGAAAGCAGCCGGGTTCGTGAACTACGGCACGGGGCTGGCGAACCCCAACTTTGCCGATCTCGCGAATGCGATGGGTATTCTCGGCCAACGAGTTGAGGAACCGGATGATCTCGAAAACGCACTTCAAGTCGCGTTTGCTCACGACGGGCCCGCCTTGGTAGATGTAGTGACGGCTCGTCAAGAGCTCTCTATCCCACCCACGATCACGGCCGCGCAGGCTAAGGGCTTCACCCTCTACTCGCTGCGGACCATCATGTCTGGTCGAGGCGAGGAGCTGCTCGACCTTGCTGAGACGAACTTGTTCCGACGACTGTTTAGTTGAGCCCTCGGTTCGCGTACGCGCACACGATTTTGCGCTGTGTCAACGGCGGGTAGCGGGTTCCCGTTGCCCTTCGTGGGGTCGGGGTTCCCGCTACCGCCGTGTTTGCTTGGATGCGTTGGGTGGCTTGGGTCATGCCGATGGCGATGTTCGGGACGACCTTTAGAACGGGGGTGGCCCGTATTCCCAAGTCGGTACGAACACCGGCCCGTACGGTCTCGGTCGGGTGGTCGCGACCTGGCCTTGCGGGGTGCGCCATTCGAGCACGCCACCGCCGAGGTTAGTGACAGTCCAGGGTTTGTGGTGTTTTTGGACGTGGTGCCCGCGGCACAGATGGGCGAGGTTCTCAACGTCGGTGAGACCGTGCTCGCTGTATGGATGGGTGTGGTCCGCGTCGCATCGTTCGGCGGGGCGTATACAACCCGGGAACCGGCAGGTGCGGTCGCGGATTTCCAGGAACCGACGCATGCCGAGGCACATCTCATATTTATCGACCGCGGTCACTTGCCCGGTGATCGGATGAATCAAGATGCGTTGAAGGAACGAGGAATCGGACGCGAACTGGCGGGCTTGTTCGATACTCATCGGGACCATGCCGTTCAACAGTGCGGGGCCGTGCCCATCAGCCCGCCAACCAGCACCAGCAGCGCTATTTACGGTGCCGTTCGCAATGGCTTGCTCGGCAGCGCGTTCGGCGTCCAGTAGGGAGAGCGCGGGCACGGTGACGCTCACGGTGGTGGTGACGCGGGACTCGCCGGGTGCTGCGCACAAGAGAGTCTCGATGAGCAGGTCTGTGCGCAGTTGCGCCATCGTGCGAGTGTCTGGTTGGAATGGCACGGGCTCTGGCAGTCCGTGCTCACGTGCATGTGCGACTGCTCGAGCGTGCTCCTTGGCGGCTTTATTGTCCAGTTCACGTAGTTCACGGGCACCGCGTTCGAGGAGCTCTACTGCAGGGGTGGCGAGTTCGCTGGGGATATAGGCGGTGAGCGCGGCCATGCCGAGCCCGTCGTGGCGCACGCTCACGTTTCGGGCGGCACGGGCGTTGGCGTGGGTTTCTTCGAAGGCGGTGGCGGCGATAGTGGCGGCGGCTTCTTCGGCGAAGTGGCTGGTTTGCCGAGGAGTGTTGGCGAGCGCAAACTCGAGCACTACGGCCCCGTATTCGGGTTGGTGCTCATTCGGGAGTTGCCGGCCGTGTTTGAGTAGGCCCTGAATATGGCGCAGGTCGATGCGCCCAGCTTCGAGTGCGTCGAGCCAGGCGGGGAACGCGGTGGTGAGGAGGTTTGCGTCGCCGGCCCGGCCGCGGAGGGCTTGGTCAGTGTCATTGGTCGCGATGGCGTATTCCCCGATGATTGAGGTGAGGTGCCAGGAGAACACGCGTTGTTGGTCTTCGTCGTCGAACCGCACCTCTTGTTTCTTCCCCGTGGTCGGAGTGAGTTCGGCGATGGCGCGTTCGAGCGCGATCTCGTACGCGTTCGCAAGGGCCCGGAGTTGGCTGGCGTCTGCGGCAGCGCGGGCGCGGTAGGCGTCGGTGAACGTGGCCAGGCTGCTGGTGATCTCCTCGTGCCGGATCGTGTCCGCGGGCGTGGAGGCACCGGTGTTCGCACGCGGACCTCCGCGACGATCACCACTACCTTGGTGGTCTGATCGTGGCTTCGGGCCTGCCGGGCTGATGTCACCGCGACACGCAGGGCTAGGCGCAGACGCATCGGCCGGAATGGTTACGGGACCTGGGACCGCTGGAGCGCCTGGTGAAGGCACCGCAGCACCCGAGCCCGTGGGCAGCTGCTGGTGCTGCGAAGTTTCGGGCTGGTCGTGCTTCGCGGCCAACTCTGCCTGTTGTTTGGTTTTCTTGGCGGCTTTACGGGCAGCTTTCTTCGCCTTCTTCTCTGCCTTCAGTTGTGCCTGGTAGGCAGCACGAAGGTTCTCCACCGCGCGAGTGTAGCGAGTCCTGCGCGGCTGGGTGGGAGCTTTCGGAATAGCCGTGCTCACGGTGGGTTGACCGAATGCGGGTAGGTCAAGAAACTCGGCAGAGTTCAGCACCCGCCCATCCACGGTACGAACGAAGAAAGATTCACCCGCACCAACGCGCTGATCGCAGGAAGCCGCTTCGGCACCCGCTGCAGAACCGGTCTCGCTGGAAATAGCGCTGTCGATTGCGGTCATGAGCACCCTCACCTCCCGTCACTGAACTGAGCCTCGCACGAAGCAAAGTTTCGAACCCGTACTGAGTACTTTATAGCACAAAGAATCGAATATCAATAGCTGCGGGAATCGCTTTCTCGTTCGAAGCTGGAGTTTGCGAAGCCACGGACTCGCCCCATTGCAAAGCTAGCTTGAGCCACCGACATTCCTCGCGAGGATGCCTAGCTTCACCCCAACAACGGTGACCTCAAGCTGCGAAAAATGCGCTGATTCGATCCTGCGCCTGTGGCGAATCAAGGTGTGGGCAATGCTTTGCGTCCGGGTCAACCCAAAGCTCAGCTTCTGGAATGTATGCGGCCATTCGTTCCGCACTTGCTACGGACGTTACCTGATCCGCAGCCCCGTGGACGATCAAGGTTGGGCAACTCACGAGAGGCAACTGATCCCAAGCATCGTGTGCCTTGCTTGCCAGAAAGTGGTCCCGGCGAGCCGAAATGCTCGCATCCCTCGCGAAAAACTCCTCGACAACCCCAGGATGCCGCTCGCGAAACTCGTCGCTAAAGAACAGCGGCGCCATCTGCTCCGGACTGCCGGACGCGAGCAGCGCATCCACCCCCGCAGGCCGCGGACCGTCCATCCGGCCACCACCCGTAGTGCTAACAAGTGCCAGTCGCTCAACCCGTTCCGGACTGTCAATTGCGAGCCACTGCCCAACACGACCACCCATCGAATGCCCGTAGACGGCTGCCGACTCGACTCCTGCCGCCTCAAGCACCGTGACTGCATCCTGTGCAAAGTCTCGTGTCGTGAAACGAGACCTGTCCCCGCTGGTGCTGCGACCAGTGCCTCGATGGTCGTAGAGGATTACCCGATGATTTTCCGCGAGCCCAGGAAGCACATGCAGCCAACCGCGATGGGTCGTTGCTTGACCGGCAATTAGCAACAGTGGCGCACCGGAACCGGTACTCCACCACGAGATTTCTGCACCGTCATTCGTCAAAACCATGCGTTCATTCAGCGTCGAATTGCTCATTATTCCCCTTGTAGGCATTGTCAGAAAACTTACCGAAATGACGCGCCAACCACCGCACCAAAACCGAACTGAGACTCAAGGTTCGTTAACAGGCAGCTGCCGTTCCCGATCACGACCGCCTCACTGACCTCGAGTAATCCAGCCCGCATTCAACTCCCCACCGCTTCCTGCGCATCATGAACGATGGAATGTGCTGCGCCGCCCACAAGGCGCGTTCGCAGTCATCCGCATAGCACTCACATGGCCACGACAGATATTCGCCAAGGTCTTTTCCGTAAGCGGGCCTATCTTTGCTCCCAAATACGGCAGGAATTGGGATCGCAACTGCGGCCATTCCTCGAACTACGTGCAATTCTCCTAAGCTAGATCACCTCACTGCTTGGGAAAATTGGAGCCACTTCCCCGCAGCCTTCAGCGCGAATGCTGATGGCAACGGTCGATGGTTTAGTACTTCATCGCGTGACGGTCGACCCGGATGCACCGATCGGCCCCGCCATTGAGCGCGCGATCACGGCGTGCTTGAACTGAACCAACAACCGCTGGCGAGCGCGCGCAGATCTACAGGAATTCGAATTCGAGTCGAACGTCTGCATCGATCGACTCAACCAAGTTCTCGAAGAAGTTGATCGTCTGTTCTTGAAGTTGCCCCTCATATTCAGTGATGTATTCAGATTTTGACTCACTGTTCAGGATCTCATTAGCTACTTCAGACTGATCGATCTCTGGAGTTGTCCAGGCAAGCGCACCGTTCTGTTCAATCGCGGATTTGAACTCGATCTCATCGTGCCCAATAAAGATGAAATCAGGCACGGTGACCAAGAACTGATCGGGACTAGTCTGCTCGATATTGATGTCCTTACCTTCAACCCCGAGCTTGGCTTTGAACGAATAGCCCACGAACATGACCCGCTCGGAACCAGGAACCTTCCAACCGAAAATCTCTTTCTGGCTCTGTTGCCGTTCTTGGAGACCTTCAATCCCGAGACTCAACAGAACAATCTGCTCTTCGGGCATCACAGCGAGAACTTCTTCATAACTCGAGGGCCCCGCGGTCGGCTCTTGAGAACTACTAGAGAAGACGGAAGGCCAGGTGCCCGCTCCGATCACTAGCCCCGTGCCAAGGCCCAAGACAAGACAAACAACACCGGAAACTATCGCCCAAACCAACTTTTTCACGCAAGAAACCCCCACGGCTAGGCCATGTTCAGCCCCGAATTTGGATTTACCGAAACACTAAAGAACGAACAAAATGCGGATGAACCCAAATGCGGCGAGGTCATCATTCCCAGAAAGATTATCACCGGAATTGCGCTTCACTTGCACCATCGCATCGTCGTTGAACGTAGCCGTGCAACTTCGCGATCAAACCGCGAGTTGAGGACAGTGTTGAGTATGCCGAATCTCGAAGTCACTAATCTTGAACGATTCGACTTCAACTACTTTCTCGACTTTCGCGTCAGCCTAAAGGCTCAACTCCACCCGGTCCAGCCAAGACCTCGTGGGTTTATTTCCCTCGCAGGTCTTCTGCCAGCATGACAAGGATGTCGCTGGGCCCGCGGAGATAGGTGAGCTTGTACACGTCCTCATAATTAGCCACACCTCGCAGTGGATAGCATCCATGCTTCGCCGCTGCCTGCAGCGCCTCATCAATGTCGTCTACCGCGAAGGCAACTCGATGCATCCCAATCTCATTCGGAAGGATCGGCTCCCGCTCAATAGCCAGGGGATGGATGTACTCGAAGAGTTCGATTCGCCCGTCTCCGTCTGGCGCAGCAAGCAGCGCAATCTTTGCGTGATTCCCATCCACGCCAACCGCGGTATCCGCCCATTCGCCGCTAACGGTATCGCGGCCGAGCAGCGTCATTCCGAGATCGGAGAAGAACGCGATCGCTTGGTCTAAGTCCCGGACAGCAATGCCTACGTTCTCGAGCTTTAAGTGCATGCGAGAAGCCTAGGGCGGGGTGATGAGAGCTGGCGAGCTATCTCGATGGCGAAACGGCCGCCCACAATGAGCCACACACTAAAAAAACCACCCTTGACCAAACTAAAATGCCTGATCAGAGGTGGTTTCCGAGTGGAGCTAAGGGGATTCGAACCCCTGACCCCCTGCATGCCATGCAGGTGCGCTACCAGCTGCGCCATAGCCCCGTATTCACTTAGCTGCTTCGCTCGAAGCAACTCCACGACTATAGCCCAGATTTTCCATCGACTGCAAATCGGCGCGGAGATCTGGCGAAGAAGCCCAGTGAAATGAACCTACTTGCTCTTGCGACGAGGCCAAGCATCCACAGCCATACGAATCATCACCAACACAAGGAAACCCGCGAATGTGATGTTGGCAGCCTGCGGGGACAGGGCTCCGGCCAGCCACACACCGAAAGGCGTCACTACAGCGGCACCCAGACCAATGGCAAGCGAGGCGCGAAGATCGACATTTCGGCGTCGAGTATTCGCAATTGTCCCGGACAACCCCGTCGCAATGATCATGAGCAGCGAAGAACCCTTTGCGATGAGGTCACTCGTACCGAGCAGCAGCACCATCGCGGGCACGACAATCACTCCCCCACCGATGCCAAGCAATCCGGAAGAAATCCCCGCGAATAGCCCGATGGCAACAAGCGCCAAGCCATGCCAGAAGTCAACGTCAACGGCCGTGTCTCGCGAAGGGATCACGAGAAAGAGCGACACAATGACTACGACGAGGAACACAATGAATGCCCACTGCAGTGTGCGTTTTGCAAGCCTCGCGAGCAACCACGCCCCAATTGGCGCCCCGAGTACCGAACCAACTGCAAGCAGGAGCGCGAGAATCACACTGACGTTCCCGCTCAGCGAATACGAAACCACGCCAACGATGGACGGTGCGACGATCGCGAGCAGCGAGGTTCCGGACGCCAGCCGCTGATCAAAGTGGAACAAGTACACCAGTATCGGCACGATGATGATGCCACCGCCGACACCAAACAAACCGGAGGCGAGACCAACCGCGAGCCCCGTAAGAATTAGTCCGAACCAATTGCGGCGAGGGGCAAGGGCAGGTGAGTTCAAGAATTCTTCCGATCGATCGGCTCCAGCGGCAACGATAAAGACGCTACCACCGAGGCCACGCAATCCCGTCATAAGTAAAACCGATTTCGAGAATAGGACTAATCCGTTTTACTTCTGCAACTTCTCCCCGCAGAGTGGATTCATCAGCACCGCAAGACGGTGCGGAATCGGAACTCGATCACTCATACAAGGGAGTTGCAGTGAATACGACTGTTGACCTGACACCGCGAATAGTCACGCTCGGCACCGCCGGCGGCCCTCGCTGGTGGGCATCGAAGAACGGTGAACACCGTCACGGGATCGCTACCGCTGTCGTCGTCGGCGACGTGTTCTACCTCGTGGATGCAGGCCTGGGCGTCGGTCGCCAGTTGGAAAAAGCTGGCCTTTCCTTTAACCAAATGCGGGCGATGTTCATTACTCACTTGCACTCCGACCACACCGTAGACATCCCAAGCCTGCTGCTCATGGGGCTCTACGAGCGTGACGTCGCCGGGTTGGCACCGATCCGCGTACTCGGCCCCGGTGACCGTGGGGCACTACCTCCGGTCTCGCCGCGCGCAGAGATTGCACCACAACCCGTGTGCCCAGAAAACCCGACACCGGGAATCACCGGACTCATTGACTCGGTCGTTCAGGCCTTTGCCACAGACTTCAACGATCGCATTCTCGATGCTCTCCGCCCTTCCCCGCTTGACTGCTACCAGGCCACTGACATTGTGATTCCGGCAGATATCGGATACCACCCGAACGACAACCCCACGCCTGCGGGGATGGCACCCTTCGAGATCTACCGTGACGAGCTCGTGACGGTAACGGCAATCCTCGTCGAGCATCCGCCCGTTGCTCCGGCATTCGCATTCCGCTTCGACACCGCGGAGGGTTCCGTGACAATCTCCGGCGACACGACGGCCACCGATAATTTGGTCACACTCGCCAAGGACACCGATCTCCTCCTGCACGAGGCCATCGACTTTGACTGGGTGGCAGCTCGTTATGGTTCGAGTGACGCAGAAGCCGATCAGGCCTCCATCGATCATCACCGTCGGTCACACACCAGCCCAGAACAGGCCATCGAACTCGCTGAACGCGCTGGTGCCGCCCGTCTCGCGCTGCATCACCTGGTACCCGGCAGCAAGACCGAAGCCCAATGGCAAGAGTTCGCGCCCACGTTCTCCGGCGAATTCTTGATCCCGAACGACCTTGATTCCATCTCGTTTGCGCGCAAGGAAGCCGCAATCGAAACCACTCCAATTAAAGTAGGTGCCTAGTGAAAACCACCGCTCCCGCCCCGATAGAAACTTCGGCTATCAGTACGTCACTCAACACGAGCATGATGCGGCGCATCCTCGCGTCGAGCTTCTTCGGCTCCATGATCGAGTTTTACGACTTCATCTTGTTCGCCACGGCGTCATCGATCGTGTTTAGCCAAGTGTTCTTTGTGGATCTAGACCCGGGCCTCGGGCTGTTCCTCTCCTTCACGATTCTCGCGGTGGGATACGTCGCACGGCCCCTCGGCGGCGTCGTCTTTGGACACTTCGGTGACCGTCTCGGACGCAAAGGCGTCCTCGTCCTCTCAATGATGCTCATGGGTGGCACGACCGTGGCAATCGGTTTGTTTCCTCCCACAGCAGTCATCGGCGTCGCCGCACCGATTCTTCTGACCCTCTTCCGTGTGGTCCAGGGACTCGCAGTTGGCGGCGAATGGGGTGGCGCCATGCTCATCGCCCTCGAGCACGCGCCAAAGGAACGTCGCGGTTTTGCGGCCAGCTTTGCCAACATGGGCGGCCCGGCCGGTGCTGTCATGGCTACCATCGTCATGTCCGTGTTCACGATGCTGCCAGACGAGCAGTTCATCGCTTGGGGCTGGCGTGTCCCCTTCCTCCTCAGCGCGGTACTTGTGCTCATTGGTCTCGTTGTCCGCTTGAAGGTCCAAGAATCGCCTCTCTTTGCCAAGCTTGAGGAGAAGGCCGAAGAGCGCAAGACGCCTATCGTCGAGGTGATTACCAAATACCCGAAGAACCTCATTCTTGGCATTATCGCGGGCATGAGTTCATACACCGTTCAGGGGCTCATGACAGTTTGGGCCATTGCCTATGTCATCAACAATGGTCTCGACGCCACCCACGTGCTGTGGGTGAAGGCTCTCGGCGCCGCATCCACGGTCGTTGTGGTGTGGTTCGCCTCGCGCCTTTCAGACCGCTACGGTCGTCGTCCAATCATGATGCTCGGCATGGCACTTGGTGCGGTCGCCGCATTCCCAATCATGTTCATGCTTGACCTCGGCTCGCTGTGGGCATTCGCACTCGCGCTAATCATCACGCAGGGCTTCGTCCAGGGAACAATCTTTGGCCCCTTCGGTGCGTTCTGCGCGGAGCTCTTCCCGACCCGAATCCGCTACACCGGTTCGTCGCTCGTCTACCAGGCGTCATCGACGCTTGGCGCCGGCTTCACTCCGATGATCGTGTCCGGTCTGGTTGCCCTCGTTGGCGGTTCACTATGGCTTGTGGCAGTGGTGTGGATCGCTGTATTCCTCATCGCTATTCTCGCCACTCGCTTCGTCAAGGAAGGCCGCGACGCCGACCTCGAAAGTGAAATGCGCTAGAGCCACTAGGGCGCGTCAGGTGCGCGGTTGGATGCATTGCTTGCATCCAACCGTGCACCTTCTGCTTTGCACAGACCAATGAGTTCGGCCAGGCGTCGGCTCCGCCGCTCCTGGACGTATGCGATGCACACGTCGCTCGATTCGAAATCGATGAGCGGAATCGTCACGATTGGCAAGCCGTCATAAGAAATATCAACGGGCGGTCGCTGCACCAGGACACTCCAGCCAAGTCCTCGGGCAACCATACCTCGCACCGCCTCAAAGCTCGTAGACCGCCACCGGACATTCGGCCCCAGTCCAGCAGCGCGAAGCTTCGGAAGCTGAGCGTCGCGGACAGAAGGTACATCCAACAACACGAATTCATCGTCACCGAATTCAGACACGTGAACCGCATCCCGATCAGCCAGACGATGGGAAGGCGAAACCAGTGCGTAGCCTTGGCCCTTCCGGATCACCTCATGCAAAACCCCGTCCACAAGATGGCCGGTATGGGTAATGACGGCGTCGTATCGGCCGTCAAGCATCCGACGCTGCAACTCGTGACCGTCTCCCTCATCAATCCGAACTGAAACTTCGGGATTCGGAATGATGAATTTCTCTGCAATGAAGGGCACCCAGAATGGCGCCACCGCCGTGTAACAACCGATATCGAGTGGCCCCACGAGGTGCCCGGCGCGGTCCACCATCTCTTGTTGAACATCCGCAGCACGCGCAACAAGCGCGCGCGAATCATTCAGAAATCTCCGACCAGAAGACGTGAGTTGAATGCCGTGCGAACGAGTTCGCACCATCAATTGCTGGCCGACAGCCCGTTCCAGTTCACTGAGCGACTGCGACATTGCCGCCTGCGAAATATGCGCAGCCTCCGCGGCGGCCGTGACGGTCCCAACATCGGCAGCGGTAATGAAGTGCTGCAGCTGGCGAAGTGTGAAGCGAAACGGTTCCACAGTCCTACCGATCCCGAAGCGCCGCGTGAGCTGTTACTCCCCCGCAGCGTCCTCCTCGGGCAAAGCTAACTCAACCACCGGAGCATCCGCCCAGATTCGCTCGAGACCGTAGTACACGCGATCTTCCTCGTGGAAGACGTGGACAACGAGGTCACCAAAGTCAACCAGCACCCAGCGGCCGTTGTCGGTGCCCTCGCGGCGCTTTGCTTTGATACCGAAGTCTTCGCGCAGGCGATCTTCAATTTCCTCGGCGATCGAGAGCACCATGCGCTCATTCCGGCCTGAAGCAAGCAGGAAGACGTCAGCGAAGGGCAGATTCGCACTCACATCCAGTGCCACCAGGTCGAATGCAGATCGTTCGTCGGCTGCTCTGGCGGCGACTTGGGTGAGTTCGAGGGCGTGCTCGCTTGCCGTCATAAAGAAGGTTCTCCTACTGAGGTAAAAGGTGGATGCCGCGAAGGCTTATTCGTGAGTTTCAGGTTGGCGATATAGCTGGTTTTTCGCGATGTACTGTTGCACACCGTCCGGAGTCAGGTACCAGACCTGATACCCCTTACGGACCCGAGCTCGACAGTCGGTCGAAGAGATCGCCAGGGCCGGGATTTCGAGTGTGGAAACATGCTCTTCCGGCAACCCATCGAGATTAATCTCGTGCCCCGGTCGCGAAACCGCGACGAATCGCGCGTATTGGAACATCTCTCGAGAGTCTTTCCACTCGAGGATCTGCGTGATCGCGTCGGCACCGGTAATGAAGAACAGGTCCGCGTTTGGCGCCAGGGTGTTGATATCGCGAAGCGTGTCGATCGTGTATGTGGGACCACCGCGGTCGATATCCACACGGCTCGTCTTAAAGCGCGGGTTGGAGGCGGTGGCAATCACCGTCATCAAGTAACGATGCTCAGCGTCGCTCACGCCGGATTTCATGTACGGCGTTCCCGTTGGGACAAAGTACACCTCGTCCAGGTCGAAGTGCTGTGCTACTTCGCTTGCTGCGACGAGGTGACCGTTGTGGATGGGATCAAAGGTACCGCCCATGATCCCAATCCGACGCCGGCGGCGGACTGCTACGTCCGCGTTCGTTTGAGTTGGCGTCACGAGGCGCTAAACCGAGGCGGCACCCTAGTGGGTGTCGTCGTGTCCCGATTCGATGATGGGCTGGCCCGGGTGACCAACCGGGTCATGCTTGTAAAGACGTGCGGGCGACTCGTGGCGAGCCGCCATATTACGGAACGAGAACGTCACGAGCGCGATCGCCATAAGCAGCACGAACATCATGATGCCAAACACAATGGGTGGGAAGACCATGGGCCCGGGGGTAATGATCATTTCCTCGGCAGCCTGAATTACGGTCGGAAGCTCAAACATAGTCACTATCCTAGCTGTTCTTTTCGTCGGCGGTTTCCGTCCAAAGGCCCGCTTCTCGCTCGGCTTCAAGCTGCGCACGGGCCGCTGCCTTCGCATCCATCCACTCGTGGTAAGCAGCCTTGCGTTCCTTACGCGTGGCTCGGGAACTCTCCTCGAGACGCGGGTCGGTACCGTGTGCCGTCATGACCTCGGCAGCCGAAGACAGCGTCGGCTCCCAATCAAAGATCTGGCCTTCGCCGGCACCAACAACCACAGTTGAGCCAGCCTGCGCACCGGCCTTGACCAGGGCATCCTCAATACCGAGCTTCGCGAGCCGGTCGGCAAGATAACCAACGGCTTCATCGTTGGTGAAATCACACTGTTTGACCCACAACTCGGGTTTGCGCCCAATGATCCGGTAGATGTTGCCCCAGGTACCACCCTCGACGCGAATCGTGAAGGCTTCCTGGCGCTTCGGCTTCGGGCGGATGACGATCCGGGGGCGGCTTTCCAGTTCGGATGCACGTTCCTCGCGCGCCTTTTCGACGATCTCGCCCAGGGCAAAGCCGAGCTCACGCAAACCCTCGTGGGCCACTGCCGAGACGAAAAATACTCGGAAGCCGCGTTCCTCGAGCTCCTGCTTCACAAATTCCGCCAGCTCGCGCCCGTCGGGAATATCGACCTTGTTCAGCACCACGAGCGAGGGACGCTCGGTCAGCGGCACCTGCCCCTCGGGCACCTCATAGGAGTTCAACTCGTTCAGAATGACGTCGAGATCGCTCAGCGGGTCACGTCCCGGTTCCAGCGTGGCGGTATCCAGCACGTGCACGAGCACCGAACAGCGCTCCACGTGACGCAGAAACTCCAAGCCCAGGCCTCGGCCCTCTGCCGCACCTTCAATGAGCCCCGGCACGTCTGCAATCGTGAACCGGGTATTCCCGGAATCCACGACACCGAGGTTCGGGTGCAGGGTGGTAAAGGGGTAGTCGGCAATCTTCGGACGGGCAGCGCTCATCGCGGCAATCAGCGAAGACTTGCCGGCGGAGGGATACCCGACGAGCGCAACATCTGCCACGGTCTTGAGTTCGAGATGGACCTCAATCTCGTCGCCCGGCGTACCGAGCAGCGCGAAGCCCGGCGCCTTACGGCGGCTATTCGCGAGCGCGTTGTTGCCGAGCCCGCCCTGGCCACCTTCGGCGGCGAGGTAGCTCATTCCCGGTTCGCTAAGGTCAGCGAGCACCTCGCCATCCGCATCCCGAACGACGGTGCCAACCGGGACCGGGAGTTCGAGATCTTCCGCCTTCGCACCGTGGCGGTAGTCACCCATGCCGAATTCACCGGAGTTGCTGCGGCGGTGCGGCGAGTGGTGGTAACTCAGCAGTGTGGTGACATCGGGGTCTGCGACGATCGTGATGTCGCCGCCATCGCCACCGTTGCCCCCGTCAGGCCCAGCCAGCGGCTTGAATTTCTCGCGGCGAATCGACATGCAGCCGTTGCCGCCGTCTCCGGCCCGCAAATACAGCTTTACCTCGTCTACGAACGTGGTCATCGATTCTCCATTTGTTTCGTGATGCGCGAAGAGGGGCGGAGAATTCTCCGCCCCTCTTCAGAAGTTATGTGAGCCGCCTTATCAGCAGCTCAGAGTCGTCTCGACCCGGTAATTACTCACCGGTAACGATGTTGACGACCTTACGGCGACCCTTGTTGCCGAACTCGACCGTACCACCGGCGAGGGCGAAGAGGGTGTCGTCGCCACCGCGACCGACGTTGGCGCCCGGGTGGAGCTTGGTGCCACGCTGACGGACGAGGATCTCGCCGGCGTTGACTTCCTGACCTGCGAAGCGCTTCACGCCGAGGCGCTGCGCGTTCGAGTCACGACCGTTCTTGGTTGAGCTTGCGCCCTTCTTACTTGCCATCCTGAATCGCTCCTCGGACTACTTGATGTCAGTGATCTTGACGGTGGTGAGCTCCTGGCGGTGACCCTGGCGCTTCTTGTACCCCGTCTTGTTCTTGTACTTCTGGATGCGGATCTTGGGACCGCGCAGGTCTTCAACGACCTCGGCCGTCACGGTTACCTTCGCGAGCTTGTCTGCGTCGCTGGTGATCTTGTCACCATCAACGAGCAGCACGGCGGGAAGGTTCACGTTGCCCTTGTCGTCTGCGACGACACGGTTCATCGTGACTACCGAGCCGACTTCGACCTTTTCTTGACGGCCACCGGCGCGCACAACTGCGAATACCACTTCAGCTACCTTTTTCTCTGTGCTTGGGACTTGCGCCCCGTGCGGATTGATCCGGCCTTGCACCGGAGAGAACATACACACGTCCAATCTCAACAGGCGTCAGATGGCGCATGCGATGAGCAACGTGCAACAGCGACTTATCTTACGGGAGAAATTACAGCGACGTCAAGCGCCGCCACACCCGATTAGGATTCCTCGCCCGACCCGGTCGAAATCGGCCCGGTCGTAATCCGACGACGTGCCCCTCGCTTCCGGCGCGAACCGGATGCGGTGGATGCGTTATCGGACTGGGTCTTTTCTGCCGCCGCCTGGGGAGCCACGGGCTCGGCCTGCTTCGGCTCGACTTGTTTCGGCTCGACGGCAGGCTTCACAGGTGTAGCTGCATCGGCCACCGCCGAATCAGCATCCTCGCGTCCCGCGAGCGAGTCGAGTGCGGCATCCAAGAAACTCAGCGCAGCCTCAACTTGTTTCGGATCTTTGGACTCTTCCGGCTCATGCTCCACCGGCGTGGGCAGATCGATCGTAATCGACGCCTCGGAGCCGCGGTCCTCCGCATCCGATGCCGTGCGCGGTGCCGTAGCCTCCGTGCGCACGCGGCGGTTGCGACGTGAACAACGCGAGGAGCCCTTTCCAGAGTCGCGCTCAGAGTCATCTCGCGCGGTACCCTGTCGACCCTGCTGCTGATCGGACTTCCCCGACTTGTCAGCTTCAGCCACCTGCTTTGAAGACTCTGCCCCCGCACTGCCGTCCGCAGCGTGGCCTTCGATCTGTTTCACCACTTTGAGCATCTCGGTGCTCGATGAGCCAGCAGACTTCGCCGCAACCTCCTCGCGAGCGGAATCCTGCGTGTGAGCGTGTGCCTCGCCATTACCAGCAATGGTCGAAGCAGCAATCTTCGTGAGGGCGTTACGCGCATCCTCAGTAATCTCATGTGTCGCGCCGTTGCTGTGGTGCTCATGTGACTGCTGCGGTTTGTTGTCTTGCTGCTCGTTTTGCTGCGGCTGACCCTTGCCACGGTTGCGCGAACCACGGCTCTTGCGATTGCTGCCCGAAGACTGGCTACCGTGGTTGTGGCTCACCGGCTCGCCGTGGATGACCACACCCCGGCCGTCACAGTGGGTGCAGGCCTCGGAGAAGGTCTCCAGCAGCCCCAGGCCAATCTTCTTTCGCGTCATCTGTACGAGCCCGAGACTTGTGAGCTCAGCAACCTGATGCTTGGTGCGGTCGCGTGAGAGCCCCTCGACGAGGCGTCGCTGTACGAGGTCGCGGTTCGACTCGAGCACCATGTCGATGAAGTCGATCACAATGATGCCGCCGATATCCCGCAGTCGCAGCTGGCGAACGATCTCATCCGCTGCCTCGAGGTTGTTCTTGGTGACGGTCTCTTCAAGGTTGCCGCCGGTACCCACGAACTTGCCGGTGTTGACGTCAACCACGGTCATTGCCTCGGTCCGGTCGATCACCAGCGAGCCGCCCGAAGGCAGCCAGACCTTGCGAGCAAGCGCTTTATCAATCATGTCGTTGACGCGGTACTCGCTGAAGATATCGTCGCCGTTGAATCGCTCAACGCGATCGAGCAGATCAGGCGCCACCTGGCCGAGGTAAGACTTGATTGTGTCGAGTTCGGACTGCCCCTGAACGATCAACTTGTCGAAGTCCTCGTTGAACACGTCGCGAACGATCTTCACGAGCATGTCCGACTCGGAGTGCAGGGTCTGCGGCGCCTTCGCGGAGTTCTTCGACTTCCGCTGGATGTCTTCCCACTGCTTGGTAAGACGCTCGACATCTCGCTGCAGCTGTTCCTGGGTCGCACCTTCGGCAGCGGTGCGCACGATGACGCCTACCCCCTCCGGAAGCACCTCTTTTAGGATCTTCTTGAGACGAGCGCGTTCGGTGTCCGGCAACTTGCGGCTGATGCCGTTCATGGTGTTGCCGGGTACGTACACGAGGTAGCGACCGGGCAGCGAAACTTGGCTGGTAAGGCGGGCGCCCTTGTGGCCCACCGGATCCTTCGTGACCTGCACGAGTACCTTGTCGCCGGACTTCAGCGCGTTTTCGATCTTCCGCGGCTGGTTGGCACCCATCTCAGCTGCGGCCCAATCCACTTCGCCCGAGTAGAGCACAGCATTACGAGCGCCACCGATGTCGATGAAGGCAGCTTCCATGCTGGGCAGCACATTCTGCACCCGGCCCACGTAGACATTGCCGATCAGCGAAACGTCTTCGTTTCGCGCGACATAGTGTTCAACGAGGATATTGTCCTCAAGCACACCGATCTGCACGCGGTTGTTCTTGGCGCGCACGAGCATCTTGCGGTCCACCGCTTCGCGGCGTGCTTGGAATTCGGTCTCGGTCACCGTCACTCGGCGGCGACCCGAATCGCGGCCTTCGCGGCGACGAGCACGTTTAGCGGCAAGTCGGGTCGATCCCTGAACCTTCTGCGGCTCAGTAATCGGTTCCTTTTCTTCGGCCTCCTCGACAGCCTTGTCCTCGTGGCTATCGTCGTGGCGTCCGCTATCGCGCTGACCACCCTCACGACGGTCTTGACCGCGGCTACCCCGGCGGGAACGACCTCTGCCCCGTGCGGGACGGCGACCACCAAGATCCTGCTCATCGTCAGTCGAGTCTTCCGTGGCTTCCTCGCGCTGACGGCGGCTCGGTGCCGGGCGCTCGGAGATCGGCGGCAAATCCGGCGCCAGGAAGAAGAGGGTCCGATTGGTGATGACTTCGGGGATGCGCGGATCGCGCTTGGGCTGCTCTTCCGCAGCTTCTGGGTTCTGGTCTTCAGCAGCCTGAGTCTCGGGCACTTCAGCCTGCGTCTCGGGCGCGTCCGCCTGCGCGCCTTCGCTCTGCGTGTCCTGCTCGCTCGCAGTTTCTAGCTCAGTTGATTCTGTTTCAGGGTTGTTCGGTTGCTCGTTTTCCACGGTCACGTGGGTACTCCTGTCCCAACCAGTCGCGTCGCGGTCCTGGCTGGCAATCTGTCCGCAGCAATGTTGCTCGCGGGAAATCCTTCTTCACCGTAGTTACGGCGCTGCCACACGGTGTGGCGTTGCTGGGACCTCGCCGTAGCGAAGCCCAAAAAGTCTTCATGCGCTCACGCGCACTCGTACAGTATCGCACGGTGTGCAGGAACCGACCGAAGGAATTCTTAGAAATACCGATTGTGAGTTGCCCAAAACGTCACAAGATTTAGCTCGCTATTACGGCACATAGCTACTGTGACGAGTATGACTGAAGCCATGCATCCCGCCGCACCCTCGCTCACATTCTTCGCATCCATCACCGTGGATGTCGACGCACCGATCTCGATCGGAAACACCGCCCACGGTGGGCGCAAGATTATTCCCATCCGCGGGGGCACCGTCACCGGTGACGGGTGGTCCGGGAAACTCTTGGATGCGGGGGCTGACTTCCAGCTTTACCCGAGCGCCGAGATCGCCGAACTCACCGCAATGTACGTCATTGAGGCGACTGACGGCACGACCATCTTCGTCGACAATCACGCGCTGCGTACCGGCGCACCGGAAGACCTCGAAGCACTCGTAAGCGGCAAACATGTTGACCCGGCGAAGATCTACTTCCGCTTCGCCACCCGATTAAGCGCCGACGCGAGTTCACCCTTCGCGTGGGTGAACTCGCGTCTGTTTGTTGGCACCGGTACGAGGCAGCCGGAAACTGTCCGCCTCGATTTCTTCGTGGTGAACTAGCCGAACCAGATTGCAAGCTCGCGCTCGGCGGAGTCGACCGAGTCCGAACCGTGAACGATGTTCTCAATCACCTTGGCGCCCCAGTCACGGCCGAGGTCCCCTCGAATTGTGCCGGGAGCTGCTGTGGTCGGGTTTGTCGCGCCCGCGAGCGAGCGGAAGCCTTCCACAACCCCGTGCCCCTCTACCCGAGCAGCCACGATCGGGCCCGACATCATAAACTCCAGGAGCGGTTCAAAAAATGGCTTACCGACGTGCTCTTCATAGTGCTTCTCGAGCAGTTCGCGCTCGGCTTCAACCAGTTTGAGACCGGTTACGACGTAGCCCTTGCGTTCAATACGCGCGAGCACCTCACCGATCAGGTTGCGACGCACACCGTCGGGCTTCACAAGGACGAGAGTCTGTTCCTGTTGCGAGGACATGCTGAAGGCTCCTTCGTAATTAGCTTGGTGACCACGTTACTCGTTCGGCGTTCTTTGCTGCTTCGAATCGCTGCGGTGTTTTATCGGTTTGACGCAGTCGGCAGGTTTCGCAAGCTTCCTCGGGCAGGATCAGGCATAGTGCTTCCAAGACAACATTCGGCAATGACGCAGGAGTGGTGATCATGGAGGCGCAATACGAGCGGTTCGATAGTGGCACGATTGGCCCAGTCGATGCGAGCCGGGTCCCACGCTTCGCAGGGATCGCCACGTTCGCGCGACTCCCCCGCCTCGAGGAAGTGCCCCGGGCAGACATCGCGGTTGTCGGCATCCGCGGTCCGCTCTTTAACCGTCGAGATTTGCGCGATGATCAGCGCCTCGGCTTCGCCATCATTTCGGCGAATGAGATCGAGGAAGAAGGCATCGCGTCGGCAATTTCACGGATGCACGCCAGGGTTGGCAATCGTCCGGTCTATCTCTCGGTTGATATCGATGTGCTCGATCCCGCGCATGCTCCCGGCACCGGCACGCCAGAAGCGGGAGGGCTCTCGAGCCGGGAATTGCTGCGGCTACTGCGGGAGTTCTCGAAGTTGAACCTCATCGGCGCCGACCTTGTAGAGGTCGCACCACCCTATGATCACGCCCAACTCACCGGCATTGCCGCGGCACATGTGATCTTTGAAATCATCAGCGCAATGGCGGTGACGATCGTGAAATAGCGGCCACGACTCGAAGTTCCCTACTCGGCAATCGTAGGGTTCTCTTCGTCGGCCTTGCGGGCAGCCATTTCGCGCTCGTATGCGGCGAGGATGGGCGCGCGTTCGGCGTCGATCTTGGTGCCCTGATATTGGCAGTAGATCCAAGTGGCGAGGAAGAGTCCGCCCACGATGAACATCCCACCGTGCACGAACCCGGTCAGGGTCAACGCGATCTGCACCCCGAGCATGAACCAGGCACCCCAGGGCTTTCGCAACAGGACGATGCCGACAACGAGCAGCGCAATAAAGAACGCGCCACCCCCAAACGCGATAGCGGGCGAAAGTGCCTTTAGCCCAAACAGTGTCAGGGCTGCCAGGCCAACCGCGAAAACCTCAAACGCCACCAGGATCGAGCCGAGCTGCTCGGTCATGGTGCGGTATCGGCGAGACTTCACTACTCGTCATCCTCCGGGAATCCTTCGTCATCAACGTAGGACTCGTATTCTTCATCGGACAGTTCCGCTTCCGCGGCCTGAACCTGTGGTTTCCAGTCGTCTTCGAGGGCGATCGCTGCGGCCTCCCCAACCAAGGTGATCGACCCCGTGATGAGCACACCCACGGAGTATGGACGCCCCTCTCGATCAGCCACTACCGCGGTATCGGTGGCCTCCCGCCGGGCGACATCAAATGCATCCTGTGACCGTTCGATCACTTCGAGTCGTTTATCGATGGCTAGCTGCTCACCGATAATCTCTCGGACTTGTTCTGCGAGATCCCAAGCGGCGATTGCCCGCGGCGAGTCCGACTCGGTAATGATCAGCCGGTCGGCGATCTGCGCGAGCGGCTTGACGATCCCGTCTACGGCCTTCCCTTCGAGTACGCCGAGCACGACGATGAGTTCATCGAAGTTGTAGGTCTCCCCCATCGCCTGTGCGAGGTGGGCGGCACCGTGCGGATTATGCGCGGCATCGATGATGACCGAGGGGTCAATGCCGATGAGATCCAGTCGTCCCGGAGAGACCGCACCGGCGGTCCCCGCAGCAACCGTGTCGTAATCAAGCGGACGCTCGCCACCGAAGAAGGCTTCCACTGCCGCGATCGCGAGTGCCGCATTGTGTGCCTGATATTCACCGGCGAGGGCGACTGGCAAGTCATCGTACTGCGCGGCAAGTCCTCGAACGGACACGAGTCGACCGCCCACGGCCATGTGATCCGCAGTTACCGCAAATTTTTCCGGTTCCGCATAGAGCGTGGCTTCTTGGAGCTGCGCCGCACGACGCAGCTGATCCATCACCTCGGGAACCTGCGCGGCGGTTACCACCGCAGCCGAAGGCTTGATGATGCCCGCCTTCGTGGATGCGATCTCGGCGACCGTGTCGCCGAGGCGATCCTGGTGATCCAGCGAAATCGGGGTAAACACCGAAACGGCGCCGTCGGCGACGTTCGTCGAGTCCCATTCCCCGCCCATACCGACCTCGACGACGGCCACGTCCACCGGCGCATCCGTGAAGCAGGCGTAAGCGAGCACCGTGAGTGCTTCGAAAAAGGTCAGCCGCGGTTCCCCAGCGGCCTCAAGTTCCTTGTCCACGATGTCGAGGAAGGGCTCAATGTCGCGCCAGTTCGCGACGAGACGTTCATCGGTGATCGGCTTGCCGTCAATGCCAATGCGCTCGTTGATACGAGTCAGGTGTGGGCTCGTCAGCAGCCCGGTGCGCAGGCCGTGGGCGCGAAGCAGCGACTCGGTCAACCGCGCGGTCGAGGATTTCCCGTTCGTCCCGGTGATGTGGATCATCGGCCAGGCTTCGTGAATATCCCCGAGGAGTTCGCATGCGCGACGTGTCGGCGCCAGGCGCGGTTCAGGCTGTGATTCACCGACCCGTGACATGAGCTCTTCGTACACGAGGTCCGCTTCCGCGCGCCAGTCGGTGTTCGCGAGCCGTTCTCGCTCTTCCTTTTCGCGTTCGCTGAGCTCTTCCTCGTCGAAGTCCGATTCTTCCAAGCCGTCGTCAAACGGCGCCCCGCCGAAAAGCTTCAGCAGGTACTCGGTGGTGAGCTCTTCATCCGGATCGAACTGTTCGTCGCGTTCCTTACTCATCCCTATGCCTTTTCGAGCTTGATTTCGAGTGCCCCGTAGCTGTGCGGGATCGACGCGCGATCCGCTTCGGGGGCGAGTCCGTCGGTGATCGAGATTTCCGTCGCGAGCGTCTCGTTCGCGATCAGTTCGGACTGCGACTGCAGCGCCGCAAGCGATGCCTCATCAGTTGCCAATGCCAGGTGGATGCGGTCGCTCACCTCGAGACCGGCGGCCTTGCGTGCATCCTGCACGGCGCGAATTGCGTCGCGAGCCGCACCTTCAGCTGCAAGCACCGCGGTGACCTCCGTGTCGAGCACGAGGATGCCGCCGTTCGACAGCAGTCCGAGCACATCACTGCCCTGCTCACCGCTGACCTGCAGATCGACTTCGTACTCTCCCGGTTCCAGCGCGATGCCGCCTGCGACGACCTGGCCGTCGATCTCCGACCAATCACCGGTCTTCGAGGCCTTGATCGCCTGCTGTACCTGCTTGCCGATACGGGGGCCCGCGGCACGGGCGTTGACGCGCAGCACGCGCGCAACCCCGTACTTCGAGGCGGCTTCCTCGGTACGCTCCTGCAGCAGCACCTCGCGCACATTCAGCTCGTCGCCGATGATCGATGCGAAATCCTTCAGCTCCGCGGCACCGTTCACGAGCACCGTGAGCTTGCCTAGTGGCAGGCGCACCCGCAGGTGGTGCTGTTTGCGCAGGCTCTGACCGGCCGAGACAATGTCGCGCACCGTGTCCATCGATGCCACGAGGGACTCATCGGCCGGATAGTCGGCAGCATCCGGGAAGTCGGCCAGGTGCACCGAGCGCTCGCCCGTCAAGCCCCGCCACACCGTCTCGGTGGTAAACGGTGCCAGGGGTGCGGCCAAGCGGCAGACCGTCTCCAGCACGGTGTACAGCGTGTCGAAGGCTTCCCGGCCGGCCTCGGAAGCTTCGCCCTGCGCATCCGTCGTACCCACCCAGAAGCGGTCCCGCGAGCGACGTACGTACCAGTTGGTGAGCACGTCGGCAAAGTCGCGCAGCCGCGCGGTGGCGTTGGATGCATCCAGTGCCTCGAGATCGCTCGTGACAGCCACCACGGTCTCCCGCAGTTTCGCGAGAATATAGCGGTCGAGGAGGTTCTTCGAGTCGGTGCGGAACTGCGCCTGATAGCCGGAATTTTCCGGACCATTCGCGGTATTGGCGTAGGTCGTAAAGAAGTAATAGGTCGACCACAGCGGCAGCAGGAACTGGCGCGTGGATTCGCGAATTCCTTCTTCGGTCACGATGAGGTTACCGCCGCGCAGCACTGAGCTCGACAGCAGGAACCAGCGCATCGCATCCGAACCGTCGCGATCGAAGACCTCGTTCACATCCGGGTAGTTGCGCAGCGATTTCGACATCTTGCGCCCGTCGGAGCCGAGCACGATGCCGTGCGAAACCACCCGCTTATAGGCGGGCCGGTGAAATAGCGGGGTCGACAGCGCGTGCATCACATAGAACCAACCGCGAGTCTGACCAATGTACTCGACGATGAAGTCAGCCGGCGAATGCGAGTCGAACCAGTCGCGGTTCTCGAAGGGGTAATGCACCTGCGCGAAGGGCATCGAGCCGGAGTCAAACCACACGTCGAGGACGTCTTCAATGCGGCGCATCGTGGACTTCCCCGTCGGGTCGTCAGGGTTAGGGCGGGTGAGCTCATCAATGAACGGACGGTGGAGGTCCGTGACCTTCACCCCGAAGTCGCGCTCGAGTTCCTCGATCGAACCGTAGACATCCACGCGCGGGTAGTTGGGGTCATCGCTCTTCCACACCGGGATCGGGCTACCCCAGTAACGGTTGCGCGAAATCGACCAGTCGCGAGCGCCCTCAAGCCATTTACCGAACTGCCCGTACTTCACGTTCTCGGGCACCCACTCGATCTGCTCATTGAGCTCGATCATCTCGTCCCGATAGTCAACGACCTTCACAAACCAGCTCGAGACCGCCTTATAGATGAGCGGTTCTTTGCATCGCCAGCAGTGAGGATAGGAGTGCTCATAGGACTTCTGCTGCAGCAGGCGCCCATCTGCCTTCAGCAGTTGGATGAGTGGCCGGTTCGCTTCAAACACCTGCATACCAGCGACCGGCTCGATGGCGTCGAGGAAGCGACCACCCGCATCCACCGAGAGGATGGTTGGGATGCCCGCGGCGTCCCCAACGATCTTGTCGTCTTCACCATAGGCCGGGGCCTGGTGGACGACACCGGTACCATCGGTGGTCGTGACGTAGTCAGCGACGAGGATCTGCCAGGCGTTTTCGGTGCCGAAGGCCTCGGTGTCGGTGTAGAAATCCCACAGCGGTTCGTATCGGACGCCCTCAAGCTCGTGTCCGGAGAAGGTCCGCTCGATCGCTTCGGTAGCTGCCTCGGCGGATTCGTAGCCAAGATCCTTGGCATATTCGCCAAGGCGAGCAACCGCGAGAAGATACTTCGTCTCGCCCGCTACGCCACCGTCTGCAGCACCCTTCGGGCCCGCAGCAACAACCGCATAGGCCACCGCCGGCCCAACCGCGAGCGCGAGGTTCGTCGGGAGGGTCCACGGGGTGGTCGTCCAGGCGAGGGTGCGCACACCGGTAAGCCCCAGGGCATCCGCCTTCTCACCGGTGAGTGGGAAGGTGACCGTGGCAGTGTTGTCTTGGCGCATCTGATAGACGTCATCGTCCATGCGCAATTCGTGATTCGACAGCGGGGTCTCATCGTTCCAGCAGTAGGGCAGCACTCGGAAGCCCTCATAGGCAAGGCCCTGATCATAGAGCGTCTTGAACGCCCAGATCACCGACTCCATGTAGTTGATGTCGAGAGTTTGATAGCCGTTTTCGAAGTCAACCCAGCGGCCCTGACGCTCGACGTAATCGCGCCATTCCTGCGTGTAGCGAAGCACCGACTCCTTGGCGGCGGCGTTGAAATTGCCGATGCCCATGTCTTCGATCTCTTCTTTCGTAGAGATCCCGAGTTGCTTCATAGCTTCAAGTTCGGCGGGCAGACCGTGGGTGTCCCAACCGAAGACGCGCTTGACTTGTTTGCCGCGCATGGTGTTGAAGCGAGGGAAGACATCCTTCGCATAACCCGTGAGCAGGTGACCGTAGTGCGGCAGGCCGTTCGCGAATGGCGGGCCGTCGTAGAAGACCCACTCTTCGGCACCTTCGCGCTGGTCAATCGACTCCTGGAAGGTGTTGTCCTTTCGCCAAAACTCGAGCACGTGCTCTTCGAGGTTCGGGAACGAGGGGCTGGCCGGTACGGCATCGGCCCCGGGGCCGAAGGCGGACTTCGGATAGGACATGTGGTGATCTCCTGGAGATTTACGGCTCGTTGTCTGGTTCAGGGACGCTTTCGCGCGGTACCACCCCGATTGCAACCCGCGAGGATCACCACTCGTTGTTCGCTGTGACGGGCGACCCCGTTCGGTTCTACTGGGCGCGCTTGCGCGTGCCGTTCTTCCGAAGACTCCCCGTTGATGGCGGATCATCGTCAATGCCTCAATGCTACCGCCGTTCCACGAACCTTGAAACCTCCCGCTGCCGCGTCCGCGAGGCTGACAGCGAACAGCCGCGCGGCAGGATGGGTGGCGCAGCCCACGACCTCGATCCGTGTCAAAAAAGTGCACGCACGGAGGCGACACGCGACGACACGCCGCAGCAGCCCGCATCCCATGCACTTTTCCGACAGGCCACACTGGGGCCGGCGCACAAGCCAGCGCCGGGTGCTACCAGTCCCTGCCGAGGGCAGCTTCGAGGTAGGCGGTGAGCGGTGGGCGGCCGATCCCGGCCGCGGCCCACTCGAGAATTGCGGTGAGGGTGCCCGAGGCGAGGGCGGATGCGCGGATGCGCTGGATCGACGCCGACAGGTTCTGGGCATCTGCAGCTACTGCGGCCTTGGCGTCGCTGCCGATCTCGGCGCTGGTGCCCGTCTCGGTGTCATTCTCGGCGCCCGTGGCGAGAGGAGCAAGTGACGGCCCGCGCCGAAGCAGCGCGGCCAACCGGGCCGCACGCGAGACCGAAGACTCCTCTGCCGCATCCCGCGCGCCCATCGTGTCGATATAGGTGAGCGCGGTCGGCGGACCGATCTCTTCCAGCCGCGACACGAATTCGCGCAGACTCGTTGCCGATTCCAGCGCCACATCGACATTGCGCCACAGCACATCGGCCTTGGAAGCGAAGTAGTTAAAGAAAGAGGAACGGCTCACGCCGGCGCGCTGCGCAATATCGCTGGCGGAAACCTTGTCCCAACCTTGTTCAAAGGCGAGTTCACAGGCCGCCTCTTCGAGCGCAGCGTGACTCGATGCGGCGGGGCGCCCCGCGCCAGATTTGCCCTTGGCGGCAGACATGTAGTTCCTCCCAGCACGCCAAGACCCGACGTGCGAATGATAAGCACTCATTCTGACACGTCGGGTCTTGGTCTG
Source organism: Gulosibacter chungangensis (assembly GCF_008831155.1). Taxonomy (GTDB): domain Bacteria; phylum Actinomycetota; class Actinomycetes; order Actinomycetales; family Microbacteriaceae; genus Gulosibacter; species Gulosibacter chungangensis. The sequence goes on from NZ_WBKB01000007.1 coordinate 134,079, forward strand.
GGTTTGTCCAGCAAGCGTTTTAGTAGAAGGTCACGTTCCTCATATCAACCAAAATCAGTACCTGTGGGGCATCCGCTCCCCCGTCGACCTGATATCCGGCATCCTCTGCCGCAGCAACAACATTCAGCGGCGCATCGAGTGCAATCGGTACCTGCGGAATATCGAGCTCAACATTCCCGATATTCGTTTCAATGCGAGTCTCCCGCGGCATCGATTCCACGAAGTGAATGTGTCCGTCGCCCATATCAAAGGTGAAGTCAGCCCGGTCGGTCACATTGCCCTCGAAGGTAAAGCTACCGATACCGACTTCGGCGGTGAGCGACTCGAAGGCGCCGGTGGCCAAGACGTCTCCCGTACCGGCATCAATCGTGGCGTTACCACCGCCCTCGCTGAGCACGATGCTGCCGACTCCGGACGAGAATTCGCCAGTATTGAAGGTGTTGTTGACGTACAGGATGCCCGTGCCGACTTCAGCGTGAATATCGCGCAGCTCGCCGTTGATGGTCACCTCACCGACACCGAGCTCAATATTCACATCGATATTTCCTTCAAGTTCGGAGGGCAGGGTCAGCACGCCCTCGAGCTCGCGATCCTGCCACCAGTTGGGCCCACCGTTGAACCAGGAACCATCGTTGCGAGCTTGAAGTACAACTTCGGAGCCGGTATTCGTCAGCGTCATGGGCACTTCCCCACCGCGAGAAAACCCGGTGACCTCGAGGTTAGCTTCCTCGGTCGCATCGCTGAAGTTGATTTCGACGTTGCCGTAACTGACATCCACGCGAAGGCTTTCGGCCGCTGCCACAGAGGTCTGTGCATCCACCGATTTGATCGAGCCCTGCCAGATTCCGGTAACGACCGTCCAGCCGAAGAGACTGATGAGCAAGATGGAGCCCACCACGGTTGCAAGGATCCCAACCCACGCGTGCCGTCGCTCCGGTTTCGGCGCTTCACCATCGGAGTGGCTCGGCTCTGCCGGTGGCGTCGGCATGTTCCCGCCGGGGTTCTCGCCTTCTTGGCCGAGAGGTTCGTAGGGCAGCGTGTCGTATTGTTCGGTCGCGTTCATCGCGCGCCTCCTGATTCGTCGATCTCGACACCGAGATATGCGAGGACCGCCAGCACCCGACGGTTTCCGCCGGTCTCAGCACCGAGTCCAAGCTTTTGGAATACCTGCGAGATGTGTTTTTCGACGGAGCCCTCAGAGATATAGAGCTGGGATGCGATGGCCGCGTTGGATTTACCCTCGGCCATGAGCCCAAGTACGGTGCGCTCTCGCTCGGTCAAAGCATCCAATTGCGAGTCGCGTGAGCGACGCCCGAGCAGCTGGCCCACTACCTCGGGGTCAAGGACCGTGCCACCTTCGGCGACCTGCTCGATCGAGTCGAGGAACTCGGCGACGTCAGCCACGCGATCCTTGAGCAGGTATCCGAGTGCGCCCTTGCTGCGGGCGATGAGCTCGGTCGCATAGCGCTCTTCCACGTACTGCGAGAGCACGAGGATCGGGAGCCCCGGATTCTCATCACGCAAGGCCATCGCCGCGCGCACCCCCTCATCGGTAAATGTGGGTGGTAGGCGCACATCGAGGAGCACGAGGTCAGGCCCTGTCTCAGCAACCTTGGTCTGCAATTCGACTGCGTCGGGGAGGGATGCGACTACCTCGTGGCCTTCATCGCTCACGAGGCGGCCGAGGCCCGCTCGCAGTAGGGCGTTGTCTTCACAGATCACAATGCGCATGGCACGCTCACCTCAATTACGGTCGGTCCGCCCTCGGGGCTGGAGAAGTTGTAGCTGCCGCCGACTGCGGTCACGCGATTGATAACACCGTCGATCCCACCGCCGGGACTGCGGTGTGCACCACCGCGGCCATTGTCCTCAATGTGTGCGAACAAGTAGCCATTTTCTTCGTGGATGCGCGCCACGATCTTCGTGGCATTCGCATGCTTCGCGGCATTCGCGAGGGCCTCTGCCACGGCAAAGTACATGGTTGCCTCCGAGCGGTCGCTATAGCGGTTCGGCAGGTTCACTTGAATGTCCACCGGAATCACACTGCGTCCGATCAAGGCCGAGAGGGCCGCATCCAAGCCGCGATCTTGCAGGACGGCTGGCTGGAAGCCACGCACAAGCTGACGTAGTTCCGCCACCGCGGTCATCGTTGATTCCCGTGCTTCGTCGATGAGTTCGCCCACGCGTTCGGGATCCGTGTCGAGCTTGCGACGTGCCATACCGAGGGTCATCCCCACCGCAACGAGCCGGGGTTGGACGCCGTCGTGCAGGTCGCGTTCGATGCGCGCGCGTTCGATATCGGCGGCCGAAATCGCCTGTTGGCGGTGCTGCGACTGCGTGCGGGCCTCAGTGCGAAGTTCTGCTTCGCGGCTCGGGACGAGCAGCTGCTTAGACAGTGCTCGATGGGCGATTGCGAGCCCCACGATCAGGGCGCTGCCGAAGAGGATAAGTCCCACACCGAGCAAGAGCGCCACCCAGCTCGGCTGCTCACCAAGCCAGAAATTACCCAATAGATAGGTACTGCCTTGCAGCGGGGCGAAGAGCCAGGCGATGCCGGTGGCTACCCAATGAAGGCAGAACACGGTGATCAGACCGAGCAGTGATACAAGCGAGCCGTGCAAAATGCCGATCCAGGTTCGCGAGTCGGCCCACTGCAGCGCGAGGGTGTGGAGGAACTTCCAGCCGTCGGTGCGGGGTGACGTGCGAAATTCGTGGTGCGGGATGTTGAGATCGAAGGTCCATCCGGCGCGCGCCTCTTCGAAGCGAGCGAGGAGGTACATGGTCAGCCCGAGCACCGCAAACACCACGACCCCGAGCAAGAAAGCGAACAGGAGCCCGATACCGGTGGCCACGGCGCCGATGAACAGAGTGAACATCGGTATACAGAGGACGCCGTAGAGCACCAGCTGCGGAATCGCCGCTGTGATTTGAAGTGCTTTGGTTTTCATGCTTTCAAGCTACGCGGCCGGGAGCCTCGAAACGACGCTGCTGACCGGAGCGCTTCTGGGGGTTTTCCCCGGAAGTTTGTTCCCGGGAAGCTTCAGCACTCGCGGTTTCTGCCTGACGAGTGTGCAGTTGAAGCAAAAGTTACTCGTGAGGTCTCGCTTGGCGGCTATCAAAATCCCGCCTCCCGGACACTCCTACTCGGCAGTGATGTTGTCCGAACATGACATATGACCGCATTACTCATGGAATACTGTGGAGGCAACAAACAATTCACCGAACCTTTTTCCATGTGTTAAAGGTTCCAGGGCTGATAGCTCCATCCATACCGAAGACGTGAAAGCAGCTGCGCAATGACCTCACCCTCGCCCGTGAACGCTACTGACATCCCACAGTTGTCCGAAAATGCGGAAGTCAATGCTTGGGTGGTGAACACCGCAGAGCTGACCCAGCCCGCTCGAGTGGTCTGGTGTGACGGTAGTGACGAGGAATATAACCGTCTCGCGGAAGAGATGGTCGAGGCTGGCACGCTCATTCGTCTCAACCCCGAAAAGCGCCCCAACTCTTTCCTCGCCCGCTCCGACGCCGCGGATGTCGCGCGTGTCGAGTCGCGTACCTTCATCTGCTCACAGCGGGAAGAGGACGCCGGCCCCACGAACCACTGGCGCGCGCCCGACGCTATGCGTGCCGAACTGCAGCCCCTGCTTGAGGGTTCTATGCGGGGCCGCACTATGTACGTGGTGCCCTTCGCCATGGGCCCGCTCGGCGGCAAGATCACTCAGTACGGCATCGAGATCACTGACTCGCCCTACGTCGTACTTTCGATGGCGCTCATGACCCGTTCGGGTAACGCCACGCTCCAGTACATTAAGCCCGGTGCTCAGTGGGTCAAGGCCCTTCACACCGTTGGCTACCCGCTGGTAGATGCCGAGGGCAACGAGCGTCCGGATGTTGCTTGGCCTTGCAACGACGATAAGTACATCACGCACTTTCCCGAGGACCGCGAAATCATCTCTTACGGTTCCGGTTACGGCGGGAACGCCCTTCTCGGCAAGAAGTGCTTCGCACTGCGCATCGCTTCGGCAATGGCGCGCGACGAAGGCTGGATGGCCGAGCACATGCTGCTCATCCAGGCCACCAACCCTGAGGGTAAGAAGTTCACGATCACCGGCGCTTTCCCCTCGGCAACCGGTAAGACGAACCTGGCGATGATGCGCCCGAAGCTCGACGGCTGGCAGGTCGAAACGCTCGGCGATGACATCGCTTGGATGCGTCCCGGCGATGACGGGCGCCTCTACGCGATCAACCCCGAGTTTGGGTTCTTCGGCGTCGCCCCCGGAACTGGCTACTCCACGAACCCGGTCGCGATGGAAACCATCACCAAAAACACGATCTTCACGAACGTGGCACTCACCGATGACGGCGACGTGTGGTGGGAGGGCATGACCGATGAGGCACCCGCACACCTCATCGACTGGCAGGGCAATGATTGGACGCCCGACTCAGAAACCCCGGCAGCTCACCCGAACGCACGCTTCACCGTGCGCGCCGAGCAGTGCCCAACCATCTCTGACGACTGGCAGGCAGCAGATGGCGTGCCCGTGGACATCATCCTCTTCGGTGGCCGCCGCCGCACCAATGTGCCCCTCGTCTACCAGTCGAAGAACTGGGAACACGGTTGCTTCCTCGGCGCGACGCTCGGCTCCGAGCGCACCGCCGCGGCAGAGGGCAAGATTGGCGAACTTCGTCGCGACCCCTTCGCGATGCAGCCCTTCACCGGTTACCACATGGCCGACTACTGGGGTCACTGGCTGGAGATGGGTGAGAAGCTTGGTGACAAGGCACCCGCTATCTTCCAGGTGAACTGGTTCCGCCGCGGTGAAGACGGTTCCTTCCTGTGGCCAGGCTTTGGCGAGAACATTCGCGCGATCGAATGGGCGACCCAGCGTGTGGACGGGAAGCTCGACGCCATCCAGCAGCCGATCGGTAACCTGCCAAAGGTCGAAGACATTGACGTCGAAGGGCTCGACATCGACCAGGCCACGCTTGAGGCAATCTTCGATGTACCGGCCGAAGGCTGGCTCGCTGAGCTCGATGACACCGAGAACTACTTCGCCGAGATCGGCGAGAAGGTTCCGGCGCAGCTCCACGAGCAGCTGAAGCAGGTCCGCGAGGGCTTCAGCAAGTAGCCAGCGCACCACTTTGCCGCGGGGTCTTTCGGTTTCGAAAGACCCCGCGGTTTTTTGCGGGACTCCGGCTGAGCGGCCTGCGAGGTAAATACACCTCGAAGGGCCGCATACGGGAGCGGCGCAAAATGCCGCCACCCAGAATCCAAGTAGCATTGCGCCGTGAGCAATCAAACTGAGCAAACGCAAGCGCCCAAACCGGCGTCACCCGCTTTGCTGGAGCGACTTTTCCAGCTCGGCGACCGGAAGTCGAACATCAACCGCGAGATCCGCGGTGGTGTGGTCACATTCATCACCATCTCGTACATCCTCGTTCTCAACCCGATAATCCTCGCCGGGGCCTCCTCCCCCGATGTCGACGGGAATTATCTGGATGCGGTGCAGGTCGCCTCTGCCACGGCGCTCGCCTCGGGCCTACTGACTATCCTCTTCGGCCTCGTCGCGAACTTGCCTTTCGCGCTCTCGGCTGGACTCGGCATCAACTCGTTCCTGGCCGTATCGATGGTGCACCAGATTACGTGGCCCGAAGCCATGGGCCTCGTGCTCCTGAACGGCGTAATCATCGTGATTCTCGGTGCCACCGGGGCACGAACTGCAATCTTCCACGCGGTACCACCGGCCCTGAAATCTGCGATCACCGTCGGTATCGGTATGTTCATCGCGTTCGTGGGCCTGGTGAATTCAGGATTTGTAACACAAGCGCAGGGAACGCCCGTCCAATTGGGCCTTGCGGGTTCGATCACCACCATTCCAACTGTGATCTTCGTAATCACCCTGTTGCTCATGGCTATCTTGCTCGTGCGAAAAGTGCCGGGAGCGATCCTCATCGGTATTGCCGTGGGCACCGTCATCGCACTCATTGCAGAAGCAATCTGGCGGATCGGTGCCGCCGGCGAAGACAACCCCAGCGGCTGGGGACTCACCGTCCCATCCCTCCCCGACCAGATCGTCTCGATTCCCGATCTCGGGCTAATCGGACAGTTTGACCTCTTCGGGTCCTTCGAACGAATCGGACCGGTCGCGGCCCTCATGCTGCTACTCACACTGGTATTCATGAACTTCTTTGACGCCATTGGCGCCATGACGGGGCTCGCCCGCAACGCCGGGCTCGCGAACGAGGATGGCACCTTCCCGCGCATCCGCCAGGCATTCATTATTGAGGGTCTGGGCGCGGTTGTCGGCGGTGCAACCTCAACTTCGTCAAATACCATCTATGTGGACTCCGCTTCGGGCATCGGCGAAGGGGCTCGCACCGGACTTGCCTCAGTGGTCACGGGTTTGCTCTTCATCGTGGCAATGTTCTTCACCCCGCTTGCCGTGGTCGTTCCCATGGAGGTGGGTTCGGCCGCACTCGTAGTCGTTGGTGCACTGATGATGGCGCAGGTCTCCGACATTCGATGGAATGATCTTGCCGTCGCGATTCCGGCCTTCCTCACCATCATTTCTATGCCCTTGACCTACTCCATCGCCAACGGCATTGGCATCGGTTTTGTCGCCTGGGTCATTATTCATGCGCTGGCAGGTCGGGTACGACAGGTGCACTGGCTGATGTGGGTGGTGGCCGCAGGCTTTGTGATCTTCTTCGCTCGCACGCCACTCGAGGCCCTCCTCGGATAATTCGCCTGGACTCGAGATAAGTTTGGGGAGTTACCGAGAAACGAGGTTCGAATGACTGACCCCCGCGTACTGCGCACCAGAGAAGCGCTCCAAGCCGCGGCGCTCGAGCTGGCAATGGCCGATGAGGGCAAGCCACTCAATGTCGCGGCGATCACGCAGCGCGCTGGCATCAACCGAGCAACGTTCTACGATCACTATTCCTCCCCGCAAGAGGTCCTCATGAAGGCGCTCTCTCGCGAATTGGATGTGCTTCGTTATCTTGATATTGAGCGTCGCGCCGACCGTACAAAGCCACGGCTTGAACTCTTGCGTACCGGCATGGCCGGGGTTGTGGCTCATATCCGCAAGTTTGAGCCAATCTATCGCCGCTCCTTTGAGCATGCGAGCGACGGTCTCTCGCAGAACGTCCTCGCGGACCACTTCGCAGTATCGATCCGGCAGATCATTGATCGGCAACCGTCCTTCCCCGAGGAGCTCAATCGCGAGATCGCAGCGAAGTTCGTCGCCTACGCCCTCGTCGGCGCGTTGGAGGTGTGGGTCCTCGGCAATCAGGTCAGTGAGCACACGCTGCTCGAGTCGATCCTCACCTCGATGCCCAACTGGTGGAACGATCTCGTCTAGTAAACCGTCTCGTTGAGGCCCGCCGAGTTCCGTCTCGCAGCGGGCCTCCTCCCTTTGCGACGGGTGTCTTCTTGACGCGGAAACGGGTACCATAGCGAAGTCGCACAGCAGGCACCCCAGACTCGGTGCCGCCCATATCGAAACGGAGTATGCATGACGGTCACGCCCGCAAACATCCCAGACAAGCCGGCCCTGGAAGGGCTCGAAGCCAAGTGGGAAGAGGTGTGGGAAGACCGGGGAACGTACCGTTTCGAGCGCGATGGCGCGACACGAAGCGACGTGTATTCGATCGACACTCCCCCGCCCACCGCGTCGGGCTCACTGCACATCGGTCACGTGTTCTCATACACGCACACTGACGTGGTCGCCCGATACAAGCGGATGCGTGGCAAGCGTGTGTTCTACCCGATGGGTTGGGACGACAACGGTCTACCGACCGAACGCCGGGTGCAGAACTTCTACGGTGTGCGCTGCGACCCTTCGCTGCCCTACATCGAGAACTTTGAGCCGCCGCACCGCGGTGGCGATGGCAAGTCCATCAAGGCTGCCGACCAGCAACCGATCTCGCGCCAAAACTTCATCGAGCTGTGCCTCGAATTGACGCAGGAAGACGAGAAAACCTTCGAGGCGCTCTGGCGCCAGCTCGGCCTCTCGGTGGACTGGACCCAGACGTATCGCACGATCGACGACAATGCTCGCCGTGCATCCCAGCTCGGATTCATTCGCAATATCGAGCGCGGTGAGGCTTATCAGGATATGGCCCCCACGCTGTGGGATGTCACGTTCCGCACCGCCGTGGCGCAGGCCGAACTGGAGGACCGCGACCAGCCCGGCGCGTACCACCGTCTCGCTTTCCACAGCGAGGACGGCGATATTCACATCGAAACCACCCGCCCGGAACTGCTCCCTGCCTGTGTGGCCCTGGTCGCGCATCCTGATGATGAGCGATACCAGCCCTACTTCGGCAAGACCGTGCGCACGCCGCTATTCGACGTCGAGGTTCCGGTTCTCGCGCACCAGCTTGCCCAGCCCGATAAGGGTTCCGGTATCGCAATGATCTGTACCTTCGGTGATGTCACTGACGTGATCTGGTGGCGCGAATTGAAGCTGCCGAACCGTTCAATCCTCGGTCAAGACGGCCGTATCATCGGTGAGGCTCCCGAAGCGATTACAAGCGAAAAGGGCAAGGCAGTGTACGCCGAGATGGCGGGCAAGACCGTGTTTTCGGCGAAGAAGATTGTCGTGGATGCGCTCACCGAGTCGGGCGAGCTCGAAGGTGAGATCAAGAAGATCACCCACCCGGTGAAGTTTTTTGAGAAGGGCGATAAGCCGCTCGAAATCGTTTCGACCCGGCAGTGGTACGTCAAGAACGGTGCCAACGATGAGGCGCTGCGTGCAAGGTTGCTCGAGCACGGCAAGAACCTGAAGTTCTGGCCTGATTTCATGCGCGTGCGTTACGAGAACTGGGTTGCGGGGCTCTCTGGCGACTGGCTCATTTCGCGGCAGCGCTTTTTCGGCGTACCGATCCCGGTGTGGTACCCGATCGACCCTGAGGGAAATGTCCAGTACGAGTCGCCGATCTTGCCGGCTGAAGACCAGCTGCCGGTTGATCCTTCTTCGGATGCACCGGCCGGGTACCAGGAGTCACAGCGTGGCCAGGCGGGTGGCTTCCAGGGCGAAGTTGACGTGATGGACACCTGGATGACCTCTTCCCTCACCCCACAGCTCGTGGGCGGTTGGGAGCGCGATGCGGAACTCTTCGAGCTCGTCTATCCCTTCGATGTGCGCCCGCAAGGGCAGGACATTATCCGTACCTGGCTCTTCTCGACGCTGCTGCGCAGCGAGCTCGAAGCGCAGACTCTGCCCTGGCAGAATGCCACGCTTTCGGGCTTCATCGTCGACCCTGACCGCAAGAAAATGTCGAAGTCCAAGGGCAATGTTGTTACCCCTGCGGGCCTGCTCGATCAGCACGGTTCGGATGCGGTGCGCTACTGGGCGGCTTCGAGTCGCCTCGGTACCGACGCGGCGTTCGATCCGCAGCGTCCGACACAGATCAAGATCGGCCGCCGGCTGGCGATCAAGGTGCTCAACGCCGCCAAACTCGTACTTGGCTTCGACGCCGAGGGCACCGAGTTCGCTTCCATCACCAACCCGCTTGACTTGGCGATGTTGGCCGAGCTGAGGCAGGTTGTCGAGACGGCCACCGCATCCCTCGACGAATACAACCACGCGCGGGCGCTAGAAGTCACGGAGACCTTCTTCTGGACCTTCTGTGACGACTACCTCGAACTCGTCAAGAATCGTGCCTATAGCGAAGCGGACGCCGACGGCCGCAAGTCGGCCGTGGCCGCAATGCGCCTCGCCACCTCGGTACTGCTGCGCCTCTTTGCCCCGGTCATCCCGTTTGCGACCGAGGAAGTGTGGTCCTGGTGGCAGGATGGCTCCGTACACCAGGCAGCCTGGCCGCAGGTGTCTGAGCTCCCCGAGTCGGGAGAACCCGCAGTGCTCGCGCTTGCGTCTGAGGCACTGATCTCGATCCGCGGTGCGAAGACCGCGGAAAAGGTTTCGCAGAAAACTCCAATTCTGAACATCACCATCGAGGTTCCCGAAGCGCAGCTCGAGCACCTGCAGGCCGTGGCCGAAGACCTCAAGCAGGTTGGTCGTATCGAGGCTATGGCACTCGCTACGGGTGAGGCATTCGCAGTTCGCGATCTCGAACTCGGCGAGGCACCGCAGAAGCAAAAGTAGTAACACACCCCGGTGGAGAGAGCGAGCGGGTGACTGGATCCCCCGAACCAGCCACCCGCGGATTCCCTCCCCAGGGTCCCGGTTAGAAAATCCGGGAGCGCGTCAGCTGAAAGCAAGACGCGCATCCCAAACAATATGAGAGAGCGCGAATGCTCGCGTCGCCCGCCAGGCCAGGCCGCGTGCATCCCTGTGGTGACACCGCGTACAACTAAACGACGAGTCCACCGGAATCTTCTCCGGGCGTTCTCACAGACCGCAGCGTAGAATCCTTAACTCCAGACGACAACGGCAAGGTATGACTGACTCACTCCCTAGCACCTCTCGCCGACGCGCGCGTGCCCTGGCGGCCAATCGCCCCAGGCCGACGGTTCGGCCGTTATCCGACTCCGATTTCTTCGCATGGGTAGGCCTCTACAGCGACTATTTGACCACCTTGGGTGCGCCGTTCACCGACGCACGCGCGCTTCGAACCTGGCAGGGCCTGGATCAGATTCAGGATTTGCACGCCATTGTGGTGGAGCGCTCAGGGCACCTCACCGGGTTTGCTTTTGCGACTCCGCAACTGAGTTCGCTGGACGGATTCCTGCGTCTAGAGGTAGGCGCGATTTTTGTGGAAGACATGGAATCTGATGGCACTGCCCTCGAGGTTCTCGTTGGTGCGCTTAACGACCACGCCGCTGGCCTGGGCGCGACCAAACTCATTTGGCGCATCCCTTCGTCGAGCGACGTCTGGATGCGAATGAGCAGGCAGTTCGGCACCCTCACAGATTTCGGCACCTTCGAGATGCCAGTGCACGGCTAGGGCGCGCCGTGCAAATTGGTACCCGCTGGCAGACAGGGCAGCAGCCGCCCGCGCAGCTGCCGGACACCGTGGCCGCTGCGATCGCCACGGCCGAAACCGAACACGGTTTGACCGCGGGTGCGTGGACGCTCACGTGGTTGGAAGGTCGCCCCATCGCAACGCATTCGGATGAAGTGCGAATCTCGCTCCGTGCTGATGGCACGGTGCTCACCCAGACCGGTGAGGATGCGATTGCCAGCACTGGCGTAGGCGCCGACTGGGCCGAAGACGACGACGATGATTGGCTCAGCTAACGCATCGTAGGCTGAGGCGATGACTGGTTTGCTCGCTGCCGATAATCCCTTCGCTTCGCCTTCACCGCTCCCCTATGAGCTACCGCCCTTTGAGCAGATTCAAGTGGAGCATTTTGCGCCCGCCATCGAGGCAGGGTTTGCCGAGCACCGAGCTGAGGTCGCGGCGATCGCCGGGAATACGGCCGAAGCATCCTTCGAAAATACGATTGAGGCGCTGGAGCGCAGTGGCGAATTGCTCGACCGAGTGCTCGAGGTATTTTTCGCACTGACCTCTTCCGATGCCACACCTGAGATCGAGGCACTCGAAACAGAGTTTTCGCCGCGTATCGCCGCGCACTATGACGCGATTAGCCTGGATGCGGAACTCTACGATCGCATCCGCAAGGTCTACGATCAGCGCGAGCAGCTCGGTCTCACCTCTGAGCAGCAATATTTGGTCGAACGTCTTGAGCTTGAATTCCGTTTGGCCGGCGCGAACTTGGATGAGACCGGTAAGTCCACGCTGAAAGAGCTCAATCAGCTGCTCGCATCATTGGACACTCGTTTCGTGCGCAATCTGCAGGCCGATACGAATGATCTTGCGGTTGTGGTGGATGATCCGTCGGCCCTTGCCGGGCTCGCGGAGTCGGAGGTCCAGTCGGCAGCAAGTGCCGCGACGGATGCGGGGCTCCCCGGTAAATACCGCGTCACGTTGCCGCTCTACACGGGTCATCCCTGGCTGGCGCAACTGCGGCATCGACCGCTACGGCAACGGATCTTCGAGGCGTCACGTTCCCGCGGCGTTCGTGGTGGTGACCACGATAATCAACAGACCGTGCTCGACTCCGTCCGACTGCGGGCACAGAAGGCGCAGCTGCTCGGGTTCAAGAGTCATGCCGATCTGGTTGCGGCAAACTCGACGGCTGGCTCGGTGGCGGCAATCGATGAGCGCCTGCGCACCCTCGCGGTCCCCGCGGTGCGGAATGCCGAGCGCGAACTCCAGGTGCTGCAAGAGCTTGTGGATGAGCAGCAGCGTGCCGAAGGCGAGGAACCCTTCGAGCTCGCGGCCTGGGACTGGGCTTACTATGCGGAGCAGATCCGCGAGCGCGATTTCCAAGTTGATGAAGCGGCGCTGCGCCCATATTTTGAGGCAGATCGCGTCCTGCACAACGGCGTATTCTTCGCTGCGAACCTCCTCTACGGCCTCACGTTCGAGCCTCGCGAAGACCTCGTTGGCCATCATCCCGAGTGCAAGATTTTCGAGGTATTCGATGCCGATGGCACCGGACTCGGGCTCTATATTCTCGATCTCTACGCGCGGGATATCAAGCGCGGTGGCGCATGGATGTCAACCTATCGGCAACAGAACGAGCTGAACGGGCAGGCCACCGTGGTGTTCAACGTGTTGAACGTGCCGCGACCACCCCAGGGCTCACCGACGCTCTTAACGTTCGACGAACTCGAAACGCTCTTTCACGAGTTTGGTCACGCTCTGCACGGTCTACTCGCGCACGTGACCTATCCGCATTTTGGTGGCACCAATGTCCTGCGCGACTTCGTTGAGTTCCCGAGCCAGGTCAACGAGATGTGGATGACGCATCCCACGGTACTTGCGAACTACGCTCGCCATTACGAGACCGGAGAACCCCTCCCTGAGGAACAGTTCGCAAAGCTGCGCGCCGCGAAAGCCTTCAATCAGGGGTTCATGACCGCCGAATACCTCGCCGCATCAGTACTCGACATGGCCTGGCACAAGCTCTCGCCGCAGGAAGCAGCCGAGGTCACCGATGTCGTCCAGTTCGAGCGGGATGCGCTGGCAGAGGCAGGGCTTCTGCTCGAGACGGTGCCGACTCGCTATTCCTCGACCTATTTCCAGCATATTTTCGGCGGCGGTTATTCGGCCGGCTATTACGGCTATATCTGGAGTGAGGTCTTTGATGCGGCCTCGGTGGAGGTGTTCGAGACGGCCGAGGATATCCGCGCCACCGGCGAGCGCTTCCGGCGCAGCATCCTCGAGCCGGGTGGCTCTCGACGACCACAGGAGCTCGTGCGCGAGTTCCTCGGGGCGGATGCGAGCATCCAACCGCTGCTGCGCCGTCGAGGTCTGGACAACTAGTTCTCGGGAAATGCCAACCTAGTTCCGGAACACTCGCGAGGACAGAAATCGATTGCCGAGGAGGCAAATCATGGCTCCAAAACTCGCAACGTACATCGCCCTTCCCGGAACTACCGGAGATGCTTTTCGTCACTGGCATGAGGTGTTCGGTGGGGAACTGAACTTAATGACCTACGGTGACACCCCGATGCCGGGGATGCCCTTTGAGCCCGATCCCAACGCGGTGGCACACGTCACGCTCGATCTACCGGGTGGCTTCCTGGCAGGCGGTGACGCGATGCCCGGTGAGGAATACAACGTGGAGGGGAGCGCCTATTCGCTGCTCTACCAATTCGACACCGTAGCCGAGGCCGAAGCAGTCATCGATAAGCTCCTGGCCGCTGGCGGCCGGGTGGGCATGAAGTTCGAACCGGCACCGTGGGGTGACCACTACGGTCAGATCTTCGACAAGTTCGGCGTCATGTGGGCGATTAACGTGCCAGCGCAGCAATAGCCGCGTCGACAATTCCTGATCACTCGGAGATTCCACAAGCGCACCTGGCATCGTTGGGTCATGTCGAGCAATGTCATGTCGGGCAATAGCTTTCCGAACCGGACCACGCTGCAATTTCTCGGCGCGGCGGAAACCGTCACCGGTTCGAAGTACCTGCTCAGTGTTGGGAAGCGGCGCATCCTGATCGATTTTGGAATGTTCCAGGGTCCAAAGAAACTTCGCGACCGGAACTGGGAACGGTTCCCTTTCGATCCCGCCTCGATTTCGGATGTGCTGCTCACCCACGCGCACATGGATCACGTGGGTCTGCTGCCGAGACTCGTGCGCGAGGGATTCCGAGGTCCGGTGCTGTGCACACCTGGTACCGCGCAGCTCGCTGAAATCGTCCTTCGCGATGGTGCAAAGATCCAGGAACAAGACGCCGAGGATGCAAATAAGCACGGCTATTCCAAACACCGCCCGGCGCTGCCGCTGTACTCCACCGAGGATGTTGAGGCGACACTCCCGCTACTGGTGCCTATCCCCTACGACGAGGACATCGACCTGGATGACGGCATCGTCGCGCGGTATACGCGAGCCGCGCACATCCTCGGGGCCGCATCCATCACTGTCTGGACGGAACACTCCTCGATCGCGTTTTCCGGAGATATTGGGTCGCGCGAGCATCCGGTCCTGCGACCTCGCGAAGCACCGCCGGGAGCCCCGTTCGCGCTCATTGAATCTACCTATGGCGATCGCGATCACCCGGACGAAGACGGCCGTCCGCATGAAGGTTTTGCGGATATTATTCGTCGCACCATTGAGCGCGGCGGCAGTGTGCTCGTGCCCGCCTTTGCGGTGGACCGCACCGAAGTGATCCTGAAGACCCTGAGCGATTTTCGTCGGGCCGATCGCATCCCGTACGTCCCCGTCTATATTGACTCACCCATGGCCAATGCGGCGCTACGGGTCTACCTGTCGATGCCGGAAGAGATGCGATCGGATATGCATCCGGAGGATTTCCTCGAATTCCCGGGGCTGCATCCGATCCGTTCCGTGGAGGAGTCGAAGGAACTCACCGAATCGAGTAGGCGAACTCCGTCAATCATCATTGCGGCATCCGGCATGGCCACCGGCGGCCGGGTGGTGCACCACCTCGAGGCGATGCTTCCGGATGCGAAAAACTCGGTGGTACTCACCGGCTACCAGGCGATCGGAACCCGCGGCCGCTTGCTCGCGGAGGGCATCGACAAGCTCAAAATGCGCGGCAAATATATCCACGTCAATGCCGAAATTTATTCAGATCAGGGATTCTCGGTACACGGGGATCGCAGTGACTTGATCGAATGGCTTGGCGAACTCGAGCCGCAGCCGCGCACCGTGTTCTGCATTCACGGGGAGGTGGGAGCGGCCCATGCCCTAGCCAACTTGATCGAGGAGACCTATCCGCGGATTGATGCGGTGGTGCCCACCCACGGCGAAGTGATCGTGCTGGAAGATCTTGCGGCCGCGGCGATGAAACCAATCACCACGCGGACGATCGAGCGCCACGTGAAGACTTCTGCCCGCGCCACCGGGAAACCGTCTCCGAGTGTCGCACCGACCGCTGCCGCGGCCGCTGAGACCGTAACTGGCTATCAGTTGCTCGTCGGCAAGACGCCGCAGGCGCTATCGGAACAGGTTGAGGCTGCCCTCGGCGACGGTTTCGTGCCCTTCGGAGCGCCGAGCGTGGGCGTTGCCGAGGAGGCAGCCGTCTACTTACAAGCAGTAGTGCGCCGGCAGACCGATTAGTACATCACGTCGCAGGTGAGCTGGATTTCGAAGCTGATTGGGTTCTTATAGGAGTAATCACTGAAATAGAAGGCTTCACCCGAGGCTGAGAACTTGTCCCCGTTGAAGTTCATGGTGACCGAGCCTGCGTCAGCGGTAGAAGACCAATACAGTGAGGTGGCACCATCCGACGTTCCCTCGCTGATGAAGAGGTAGTCCGGCTGGCCGTCTTCATCGGCGGAAATCATCAGGGTCGGTCCGGTTTCGTCACCGGTCGCCTCCGTGTCACTGGCGATCACGTATTGCGAATCACTGTCGGAGGAGCACAGTGTCGTCCAGCTCACATTCGAGAGATCAATATCGTCATATTTCACGACGCTATTACCACCGGAGCTGCTGCCACCGCTCGAGTTCCCCGAACCGTTACTGCCGCTGGTACCGGTCCCACTTGAGTCGCCAGAAGCACCAGCGTCCGAGGATTCGATGCCACCCGAGGCATCCGCATCGCTCGAGGCATCATCGCTGCCGTCGGGGAACGGGAAGGGCAGTGATCCGCCGCCGGTACTATCTGATTCGCTCTGACTCTGTGGCGAAGTTGCTTTCGGTTCACGGGTTCGTTCGGCAGTCTCCTCGCTGCTAGCGCCGGCACAGGCAGAGAGTCCGAATACCGTAATTGGCACAATCGCGGCCAGTGCGATGCCCTTACGCAGGAGCCCGATGTTACTCATAGGTGCAGCTCGATTCTGAGTTGAAACGGAACACAGTGCTCCCAGCGTAGAGGTCGCGGCACTTTAGTTCATCCCCACGAGTGCTACCCGTGGGTGCAACCGAGGAATGACTCCGGCGGCCGAGGCGACTCCATGACTGCAGTCTTCGCTGCGTTATCCGCTAGCCCCCTATCCCGCTATCTCATTATCCGGCGCAGACAAACTCCACCGAGTAGGTCATGTCGGCTTCAGTGTGCACCGTGGTCTCGTCATACGAGATTCCTCGGCCGGTGGAGGTGACTGTGGTGTCCTCAACCCATAACGAGCCGTTCCCCTGCCCGACCCCCGGGTTCACAGTGAGTCCCGAACGTTCCCGCACCGACTGGCCTTCCGCGGTTTCTGTAAACGTGAAGCTCGCGAGCGAGTCCGACCCTGAGCCAATGACCACCACGACATACGCGGTATTGTCTTCATCTGCTGCGGAGGCGATCACGGTCGGGCTACCGTCCAGTCCCGTGCAGCTGACGTGCCAATCAAGGTCTGAATGGTCCTGCTCACCAATGCGCACCTCGATTGCGTGCGCAATCGTTGGCCGCGGAGTTTCTGTGGGACCCGTTCCCTCATCCGGGACTTCACCATCACTCGGTGCCGGGCGCCCTTCCCCCGGCGCAAATGTCTCGGTGGTATCGGTCTCCACTATCGAGGAAGACGGCACGGGAGTGGTCTCGGGCGCGCTCGAGGCTTGACAGCCAGTGAGCGCAACACTCGCGGCGGCAAGCACCATGGCATACCGCCGCAATGAATGCGCCCTCACCCGCAATAGGTTTCCTTCCGTGTTGGTAACCACTTCGGAACGTGACCAGCAGATCGCCGATTAGCCTATCGTGCAGCGATGAATCACGCCGTCACGATTTGGACGCAAATTCAACCGATGCTCAGGCAGTTTTCTCGTTCGGGAATGGCTTGGGTTTCTTCGGCAGGATGCTCGGGGCGGCATTCTTCTGCACGACACCGGCCGTGATTTCGACTCGTTCAACGTCATCACGCGAGGGAATATCGAACATGATCGGCCCGAGGACCTCTTCGAGAATGGCGCGCAAACCACGGGCGCCGGTCTTACGCTCAACTGCGAGCTCCGCGATCGCTTCGAGAGCTTCATGCTCAAAGTGCAGCTCGACATCGTCGAGCTCGAACATCTTCTTGTACTGGCTCACGAGCGAGTTGCGCGGTTCGGTGAGGATTCGCACGAGCGCGTCCTGATCAAGCGGCTCAACAGTGGTGATTACCGGGAGACGACCGATGAATTCGGGAATTAGACCGAATTTGTGGAGGTCCTCCGGCTGCACATCGGCGAAGACATCCTCGGTAATGCCGGGGGTGTTCAGCGGTGCGCCGAAGCCAATGCCCTTCTTACCTGCGCGCGAGGAGATGATGTCTTCCAGACCGGCGAAGGCACCCGCGCAAATAAACAGCACGTTGGTGGTGTCGATCTCGATGAATTCTTGCTGCGGGTGCTTCCGGCCGCCCTGCGGTGGCACCGAGGCTTTCGTCCCCTCGAGAATCTTAAGGAGTGCCTGCTGGACGCCCTCGCCGGACACATCGCGCGTAATCGAGGGGTTTTCCGCTTTGCGTGCGATCTTGTCGATTTCGTCTATGTAGACGATTCCGGTTTCGGCGCGCTGCACGTCGTAGTCGGCCGCTTGCAGCAGCTTCAACAGAATGTTTTCGACATCTTCACCGACGTACCCCGCTTCGGTCAGCGAAGTGGCGTCGGCCACGGCAAACGGCACATTCAGCCGGCGGGCGAGTGACTGCGCAAGGTAGGTCTTACCGGTACCGGTCGGACCGATCAGCAGGATGTTGGACTTGGCAATCTCTACGGTGTCGTGCGCGTCTTCGGCCTTTTTCTCCACGGCGCTAATTGCATCCCGAGCCCGGATACGCTTGTAGTGGTTGTAGACCGCGACCGACAGAGCACGCTTGGCATCCTCTTGCCCGACAACGTACTGCTGCAGGAATTCAAAGATGTCGACTGGTTTCGGAAGATCGAAGCCCAGTGCTTCTTCGGGTGCCTGCTCGTCCATCCGCTCGCGAATGATCTCATTGCAGAGTTCAACGCATTCGTCGCAGATGTACACGCCGGGACCAGCGATGAGTTGCTTCACCTGCTTTTGGCTCTTTCCGCAGAATGAGCACTTCAGCAGATCGCCGCTTTCACCGATGCGTGCCATGGATCCTCCTTTTGCAAGTTCGTATTAGCCTAGCCTTCCCACCCGACATCCTGCCGACCGACACCTCAATATGACGGAGCGCGACGGCTTCGCAGCGACCTTCAGCGTAATAGCCATCAGGCCCGAGGATGGCCACCAACAGTAAATCTGACTACCAGGGGTACTGCCACATCGATTCCAACCGGCGGCCACAGTATTTGCGAGCCCGAGGCCACTATGTTCTCACTGCTGAGATTGTCAGTGACGTGTACCAAACTCCCGTGGCGGTCATCCCCCACCCGAGGACTGGGAAAGGAATCGTTATGCCGATGCGTGACTTCTAAGTTTCAACACACTTCCCAGTCAAAATCACTTGCCATACCCCACTAAGGCTGGCCTAAAGTATCCCCAATATCTTTGCGCGGTCGATCATGAATACGGAGTCCAGAATGACACAGTCCCCCGCACCGTCCACCCTGAGTGAGCGGCTGCGTGACCTCACGTCACAATCTCACGAGAGCGCTGAAAACTCACAGTTCATCAAGCTGCTCCTTGACGGCTCACTTGACATTAACGCTTGGTATCACCTCCTCGAGCAGTACCGCTACATCTACTCAGCACTTGAAGAAACTGCTGGCAAGATGCGTGACAACGATCCTTGCCTCAAACTGCTCTCGGTCGAACTCAATCGATTCGATTCTATCGAACGCGATCTCGTGGCGCTGAGCGGACGCATCACGGTTGAGCCTGTCGGTATGCTCGCGTCGACCCGCGCGTATGTGGAGCGCATCCTCGACACCGCCAATGATGCCCCGCGTTAC
This sequence comes from Gulosibacter chungangensis, assembly GCF_008831155.1. Classification (GTDB taxonomy): domain Bacteria; phylum Actinomycetota; class Actinomycetes; order Actinomycetales; family Microbacteriaceae; genus Gulosibacter; species Gulosibacter chungangensis. The sequence continues at coordinate 153,364 of NZ_WBKB01000007.1, forward strand.
ATTGCCCACCACTACACGCGCTATCTCGGCGACCTCTCCGGTGGCCAGATCATGCATGTGTGGATTAATCGCCACTATGGACTTTCAGAAGAGGAATCCGCGTTCTTCCGTTTCGAGGGCATTGAGAAGCCGGTACCGTTCAAGCGCCACTACCGCGAATCGCTCGATAACTTGCCGTTCTCGGAGGCAGAGCAGCAGCGTCTTATTGATGAGGCAAACGCAAGCTTCGAGGCAAACGAGCAGATCTTCACGGAGTTGCAAGAGATTCACGGTGGGGCGCGCGTAGCCGCCTAACCAGCCACCTCGGAAAATAACTCGACCCGGATGCTGATTCCAGCATCCGGGTCGAGTTACTTTCTTTGGCCGAGGATTAGTCGACGATGACGGGCTGTGCGCCCTTACGGCTCGTGAGCACCTGGTCAATCAGGCCGTATTCGAGTGCCTCATGCGCCGAGAGGATCTTGTCGCGCTCGATGTCCTTCGAGATCTGCGCCGCATCCTTACCCGAGTGGGTCGACAGTGCCTCTTCAAGCCACTGACGCATGCGCAGGATTTCCTGCGCCTGGATCTCGATGTCCGACGCCTGACCCTGGCCACCGCCGCCAGCGGCGGGCTGGTGGATGAGCACACGAGCGTTCGGCAGTGCGAGTCGCTTACCTGGCTGGCCGGCAGCGAGCAACACCGCGGCAGCCGATGCCGCCTGACCAAGGCACACGGTCTGCACCTCGGGGCGGATGTACTGCATGGTGTCGTAGATCGCGGTCATGGCGGTAAACGAGCCGCCGGGAGAGTTAATGTACATCGTGATGTCACGGTCCGGGTCCTGCGACTCGAGCACGAGCAGCTGCGCCATCACGTCATCGGCCGAGGCGTCATCGATCTGCACGCCAAGGAAGACGATGCGGTCTTCAAACAGCTTCGCGTACGGGTCTTGACGCTTGAAGCCGTATGCGGTGCGCTCTTCGAAGGACGGCAGAATATAGCGCGATTCCACGCTCGGGTCACGGGAGATTCCGGCGGGAAGACTCGAGCCGGTGGGGAGATTCAGCATAGTGTTATTCCTTCGTTCCTCGAGGCCTAGTTATCCGAGTTATCTGCGCCGTTATTCGAGGCCTCATCCGGCTTGCTCGAAATGCGACGGTCGGTGCCGCCACCGCCAACTACGCTGCTTGCTGACTCGGAGATGTGGTCAACGAAACCGTATTCAAGGGCCTCTTCGGCGGTGAACCAACGGTCACGGTCGCCATCTTCGTGGATCTGCTCGACAGTCTTGCCGGTGCGCGAAGCGGTGATCTCTGCGAGGCGCTGCTTCATGTCGAGGATGAGCTGTGCCTGGCGCTGAATGTCCGACTGGGTACCGCCGAAACCGCCGAGGGGCTGGTGCAGCAGCACGCGAGTGTTCGGGGTGATGTAGCGCTTGCCGGGAGCACCCGAGGTCAGCAGCAGCTGCCCCATCGACGCAGCCATACCGATACCCACCGTGACGATGTCGTTCGGCACGAGCTGCATGGTGTCGTAAATGGCCATACCCGCGGTCACAGAGCCACCGGGCGAGTTGATGTAGAGGTAAATGTCGGCCTCGGGGTCCTCGGCCGAAAGCAGCAGCATCTTCGCGCAGATTTCGTTGGAGTTGTCATCGCGGACGTCCTCGCCGAGCCAAATAATTCGGTCCTTGAGGAGTCGGTCGAAGACACTGTTTGGCATTTGCTGTTCAGCCACGGATACTTCTCCTTCGTAAGGTGTCGCAATGAATCTATCCGAGCAAAGCTTGGATTTAGGGGCCTGTTCGCCCTCGGCGTGAGTTGAGAGCGGCCGGTGGGATGCGCATTCAACGCATCCCACCGGCCGCCTTCTATACGTGGCTATGGAGCCTTACTCAGCCTTTGCTTCCTCAGCTTCGGGAGCCTCTTCAGCGGCCTCTTCCGGAGCTTCTGCGGCCTTTTCGCGAGCCTGCTTCACAACAGCGGTGAACTCGGAGATGTCTACGGCGTTGCCCTTGTCGTCAACAACCTCGGCGTCTTCGAGGACGTAGAGCACAGCCTTCGAGCGAGCAACCTCGCCGATCATCTGTGCCATCTGGTTGTTCTGCTGCATGATCTCAACGAACTGCTGCGGCGCAATGCCGTACTGCTGCGACTGCTGGAAGAGGAACTCGGTGAACTCGTTCTGCTCGACCTGAACATCCTCAGCCTTGATGATCTCGTCGAGGATCACCTGCTGCTGGAAAGAACGCTGCGCGTTCTCACGAACCTCGTCGCCGTGCGGGTCGTCGAGTTCCTTGCCCTCCTGCTCGAGGTGACGCTTGACCTCATCCTCAACCATGGTCTCGGGGACGGGAACCTCGTTGGCCTCGATGAGCAGGTCGACGGCCTTCTTGCGGGCCTCGTCAACCTGAGCGAAAGTCTTGCTCTTCGCGGCCTGCTCACGCAGGTCATCGCGAAGCTCTGCAACGGTGTCGAACTCGCTGGCGAGCTGTGCGAAGTCGTCGTCAACCTCGGGCAGCTCACGGACCTTGACCGAGACAACCTTTACGGTGATCTCGGCTTCTTCGCCCGCGTGCTCGCCGCCGATGAGCGTCGAGTTGAAGGTAGTCTCTTCACCGGCAGTCAGGGTCAAAAGCGCCTCGTCGGTGCCCTCGAGCAGCTCGCCCGAGCCGACCTCGTGCGAGAGGCCGTTCGCCTCGTCAACAACTTCACCGTTCACCTTGGCAACGAGGTCGATGGTGGCGAAGTCGCCGTTTTCGATCGCACGCTCAACCGTGGTGAGGGTGCCGAAACGCTCACGCAAGCTCTGGAGCTCCGCGTCGATGTCCTCGTCGGTAACCTCAGCGGCCTCGACCTCAATCTTGAGGCCCTTCCAGTCCTTGATTTCAACCTCGGGGCGAATGTCAACTTCGATGACGACCACAACGTCGCCCGAGAAGTCCTTCACGTCAGGAGTCTCGGTGACGTCTGCCTCGGGACGGCTCAGCGGCTGCAGTTCGTTCTCAGCGAGTGCCTGCTGGTAGAAGTTGTCGAGACCGTCCGAGATGGCCTGGTCGAGGACAACCTCGCGACCGACACGCTGGTCGATCAGCTGGTTGGGCACCTTGCCCTTGCGGAAGCCAGGGATCTGAACCTGGTTCGCGATGGTGCGGTATGCGCCATCGAGGTAGGGCTTGAGGTCTTCCGGCGCCACGTTAAGGGTGAGCTTGGCGTGGGTCGGGGTGATCTTTTCGACCGAAGTCTTCACGTGCGGGTACTCCTGCGGGTTGGGTGGCGCCACATTTTGGCGACCGGACGATCTGTCGTGGCGTTACAAGTCAGCACAAAAATGGCGTGACAAGACACAAACAAACCTTAACGATACGCCCCGGGGCCTGGCAGTCGCCAATTCTTGGCGAAAATTTGCAAGCCCCGGGGCGGGATTAGGTGGTTTCGCGGTGCGACTACTGGGTCAGGCCGTCCACAAACTCCTGGTTCTCGGATGCCCACTGCTCAACGAGCGGACCGTATTCGGTCGTGTCGGTGCCGTTGAACAGTGCGTTCTCGAGCGAGTACAGCGTCTCCGAGTCCATCGTGAAGTTCTGCATCCAACCGTTCAGGGTCGGGTGGCTGGTGGCAAAGTCCGTGCTCGAGTAGCTGTGGATGCTTTCCGCACCGCCAAGAGCGCCTTCCGGGTCTTCCAGGTCACGGATTGGGTATTCGTCGTAGGCCCAGTGCGGACGCCACAGCGTGACCACAATGTTCTCGCCAGCGGAAGTTGCCTTCTCAAGCTCGGTCAGCATGCCCGGGGTTGAGGAGATCACAAATTCCATGTTCTCCAGGCCGTAGGTCGGGATGACCTGCTCCTGGGTGGTCTTTGTCAGGCCCGCACCCGGGTCAATACCGATGATCTGGTTGCCAAACTCATCGGCATTATCGGCGAGTTCTTCAAGCGAGGTGATGGGGGCATCCTCGTTGACGGCGATGGTAAGTTTCGCCTCGTCGTTCCATGCCCCGAGGTCGACAATATTGTCGCCGTACTCCTCGACGTAGCTGGCGTGGGTAATCGGCAACCAGGTGTCCACCGTGAAGTCGTAGTCGCCGTCGGCAAGGCCGGTGAATACCGGTGCCGGGTCGGCATACTCAAGGTTCACGGTGTAGCCCTGGCCTTCGAGGACGTACTTCCACAACTCGCTGACCGCGATGCCTTCATCCCAGCCATTGAATACGGCGATCGTGACGTCGGCCTCATCGCCGTTCTCCACGGTTCCGCCGCCGGTGGAGGCGCAACCAGTCAGTGCAAGGCCGGCGATCCCGGCCAGTGCGATTGCTTTTGCAAAAATTCCCTTACGCATTCTTTCCATTTCGTTTCGTGATCAATCGGTTCAGTATTGAAGATGTGGGTGCAGTGTCCCGCACCGGTCTAGGCGGATGCTGGGGCCACCTGTTGTTCGACAGGCTTGGTCTTTGTGTCCCCCGCGTCAGGCTTCTCGGCCTTCGGCTTCCGCTTACGTTTCGTACCAATCCCACCGGTGAGTCGGTCGAGGATCATCGCGAGCACGACCACCGAGAGGCCAGCCTCAAACCCAAGGGAGAGGTTGATGCTCTGCAGCGCCTGGGTTACCTGCTGACCGAGGCCAGCGGCGCCGACCATACCGGCGATAACCACCATCGACAGCGAAAGCATGATGACCTGGTTGACGCCCGCCATGATCGAGGGCAATGCCAGCGGCAGCTCGATCTGACGCAGGATGCGCCCGGGAGTTGCACCAAAGGCGCGGCCAGCTTCGACCACTTCTTTATCCACTCCCCGGATGCCGAGTTCAGTCATACGTACACCCGGCGGCAGCGAGAAGATGACGGTGGCGAAGATGCCCGGCACGACGCCGACGCCGAACAGCAGCAGCGCCGGAATCAGGTACACCATCGCGGGCATGGTCTGGAAGAAGTCAAGGATGGGTCGAATCACTCGCGAGGCACGTTCTGACTTCGCGGCCCAGATACCGGTCGGAATCGCGATGATGAGCGCGAGAATACTCGCGACCAACACCAGCGACAGCGTGCGCATCGCGTTGTCCCACTGGCCGACCGCGACGATGAAGAGCATCCCGATGACGCTGCCAACCGCGAGTACGACACCCTTCTTGCCCTTGGCGAGGATCGCGAGGACGACAACGATGAGCATCATCAGCCAGTTGGGCAGGAAGGAGAAAACTCCGTAGAAGAAGTCGTAGGGCACTTTCAAGATGACGCCGACGACGTCAAAGAAGACCTGGAAAACGCTAATCAACCATCGCGTGCCGGTTTCAACCCAGTCACCGAAGGGGATTCCAAAATTGATGTCGATCATTACGGCGCCACCGTCCCTTCCGTCATTGCCGTGTCGGGTACTTCGGCGAGTTCTGCGGCAAGCAGAGGCACCTGGGGATCGGCGATTCCCGCTTCTGGCGGCAGGTCGATTGTGCCGGTTGTGGTGGTCATCGAGCTCAGTAGTGCAACGCGCGGAACGACTCCGACAAGGCGCCCGGTTTCGTTAACCACCGGCAGCGGCATCGTTGTGTCGACGGAGGGCTCGAAGAGCTCATTGAGCACGGTTTCGGGCTCCACGCGAAGGATGTCGCGGTCAATGATGGCGGCGAGGTCGCGCTGCCCCTTGCGGCGGGCACGGCCAATCTGTACCTCATTGACGCTTCCGGCGAGCTTGCCGTGCTCGATGAGGAAGACACCGCTGACCTGCAGTTCACGCATCATTTTCTCGACACCAGCGATACCCGCTGAAACCGGCAAGACCGCGCGGGCGGGCTGCATCACAGCGGCAGCCGTAAGCACGCGTGAGCGGTCGACATCCTGCACGAACTGCTCAACGTATTCATTCGCCGGATCGGTCAAGATCTCCTCGGGAGTACCAATCTGCACGATTTCGCCATCGCGCATCACGGCAATCCGATCACCGAGGAACATCGCCTCGTTGAGGTCGTGCGTGATGAACACGATCGTCTTGCCGAGCTTCTGCTGGAGCTCAACGAGTTCTTCTTGCATTTCACGACGGATGAGCGGGTCAAGGGCGCTGAACGCTTCGTCCATGAGCAAGATTTCGGTCTCCGCGCACAGCGCACGAGCAATACCCACTCGCTGCTGCATACCGCCGGAGAGTTCATTCGGGTAGCTATTTGCCCACTGGTCGAGGCTAACCGTAGCGAGGACCTCAAGCGCACGGGATTCGCGCTCTGCTTTTGCCACACCCTGGATTTCAAGGCCAAAGGCGACGTTTTCAAGCACAGTCCGGTGCGGCAGCAATGCGAAGTGCTGGAACACCATAGACATGTGGCTCTTGCGGACTTCACGGATGCTCGCTGGCGAGGCGCCGATGATTTCGGTCCCCTGCACCTTGATCGACCCCGCCGTGGAGTCAAGCAGCCCGTTCAGCATGCGAATGAGGGTGGATTTACCCGACCCAGACAGACCCATTACGACAAAGATCTCACCGGTGCGCACCTCGAAGGATGCGTCAATCACGGCTGCCGTCGAGGCGGGAGCTAGTGTCGCGTTTCTGAAGTTCGTTGAGGGTTGGCTTTCGCGAGTACCTGTTCCGGAGTTTTCGTCCACACGAATGGGTGCTTGCGATCGTTCCAGCCAGTAATGAATTGACGGATCTTTGCATTC
>NZ_WBKB01000008.1 GCF_008831155.1 Gulosibacter chungangensis
GATTGCGCTGGCTCACCGTCGATCGACAGTGCTGTTCGCGATGATGCGCGACGGCACCCTCTACGACGCACCGGAACCCCGACCGCTGGCATTAGCTGCTTGACAGATCACATAGGGGCACCCCCCAAGAGACTTTCCAAAATCAAGTGGCTTCGCCGAATTGATCCGCGGTTCGCGCCCAAAACATAAAACCCCAGGTCGCGCGGTGGGGCCACGGTGACACCACCGGCACGGTTCACCCAGAAACAGGAAAACCCCTGATCCCACGCCCCCGCCACGGTGGCAGGACCGCGCGTGAGTGTCAGTCGGAGGTCGTTGCCTCTGGCATCTTGATTCCCTCGAAAGGGGCCGCGTGGCGGATGAACTCGGCACGATCTGTTTCACTGATCGTCGTGATCCCATAGAACAAGGAAACACCCGCCACGAGTTCGTCGTCGCTCTCGCCCGCCTGGTAGTCAGGGTTGAGCGTTTCGTCCTGGATGGTGACGTCGAAGAACTCAGTCCCGCGATAGAAGCTCCCTACCCGCATCCACTTTGGATACTCCTCGAAGTAGGTGTCGCGCACTTGGTCAGTGATCTCATACCGTTCCGCGATCTCTCGAACGGTGTCGATAACCGCATCCCATTGTTCGATGGGGATTGTGACGTTCACCTCATGGCTTGCAGAGTTATAGGTGGTTAGCAGCGATTTGCCACCGTACCCGTTGCCTTCCTGTGGATACCAGCCACTTTCGTTTTCTACCGTCCACCCAGTGATGCCGTACTCACTTTCGAGAGTGTCCTGAACTTCGGCGATGAGCTCGTCTGCTCGCGCCTCAACCTCTTCAGCAGCGGAGAGCATCAACACATCGTTTGCTGGGATGCCCGCGTGCGCCGGGTAGTCGACCCAATCAACGGTGACAGTGTTCCCCTCAGCGTCGGTCGTGGTCGTCGTCGGAGAGGGGGCGCAGGCAGACAGCAAAATCGCTGCCGCTACAGCAACTGCCGCGCCGAGCGCGACACGTGGCCGCAATCGTGTTTCGATCATCATGGTTGGTTCTCCTGCCTCACCCAGTCGGTGCGTTCGCCGTTCTCTTCGAGTACCCAGCGCAGGGGGTCGTCGATGTAGCGCACGTTCGGTGTGAACCAGAACGTCTGATCCGGGTCCCAGCCCGCGATCACGGTAGCGGCCTGTTCATCGACAGGGATCGCTGTTCCCGCCGCAGAAAGATACGCCTGTACCTGGAGGTGCACGGCGTCGTAGTGTTCGGCGACTTTCGCCCAGTCCGGGCTCACCCAAGCGCCATCTCGCCCGGTGGTGCGGTACCAGTCGTGACGCTTCTGCGCGGTGACCTCGATCGGGAACCGCGCGCAAAGTTCCGCCCACGCTTGTGCGGTGTCGATCTCGAAGATACGCAGCCCCGCGGGTATCCCCAGCCGCCGGGTATCCGCTTGCTCGTAGCCGAGGCTGTCTTCCACGAACCACAACCCGGCAGGACTCCCGTCGAACAGTGCTCTGGTGGTCGAGGGAAGCTCCCACGGTGGCCGCGACCACCACATCCCGCTCCAGTTCGCAGTCACATCCGACGGTCGCTCACGCTTGGCGGCCAGTTCTTCTTCGATGATCTGATCCCGCACCTTGCGAAGTAGCGCCATCGGGTCTGTCATGATCTCGTGCGGGGGCGCGTCATCCCACTCCACCTGCCATTGGGAACACTCCGCTACCGGCTCGCCCCACCACTCGGCATGCACAGACGCGGCGACGTGCTCCGCGACGCGGCGAAGCGGGGCCTGCATCTCGACTGTCGCCGCGAGTACGTCGTTCCCGTCGGCTTCCTGCCAGTACCTTGCCGAACCGACCGACTCGGCGACGCAATCACGCAACAGTTCCGGCGTCACTTCGGCCAACGCCACAGTTTCCAAGCGTGCTGCAACCTCAGCGGGCGTGACCTCCTGAATCTCCGCACCGACGTCGCCGATCAACTGCACCGACGTGCCCTTACCTGGGTCGAGATGATACGAGGCGAGAAAGACTCCCGCGTTAAACGAGTCCTCACGGTACTCGGGGTCGTGGAGGCGATCAGACGCGATCGCGTACTCGAGGAGCAATCGTCGTCCCCGTGGCCCGCGCATGAGGAGGTCTGCCAGCGAGGTTGTGTTGTTCATGCGGACACCTCCCGTAGCACGTAGGAGTAGTTGCCGCGCAGCGTCTGATCGGAGGCCGGATCCAAGTCGGGGCTTGACCCCCAGTCCTGGCCGTCAAGCCGTGTCAAGGTGGAATCAGCCGCAGAGAGATCCCCGGTTGTCTCAGTACCGACACACAACCCAATGCCGCAGCAAGCCTGAGCCCACTCGCTTTCCTCCACCAGAATCCGCACACTCCGAGTCTACGAACTGCCCCTGAGAATCCGACTGCCTGGCTCCTCGGCTCTAACACCCCTCAGTCTCAAAGTGAGGCACGTATGCCACCGTGGGTGGGGCGTGCGCACCTCCCTCATGAGACGACTCATGAGGGAGGTCGAGATGAAGGGCGGTGTGATCCTGTTTCGCGGCAGCGGGGCTGCCGCGCGCCGTTATGTCGAGGCCGACCGCTCCCGCGCTGACGAGTACTACCTCGACGCGGACAACGCCGTGGCCGAGTACGCGGTGCTCGACGCCAGCGGCGAGGTCACGGACACCCGTTCCCTGACCGCCGAGGAGTATGAGGGTTGGGTGGACTGGACGGAACCGATCACGGGTGAGTCGATGGGCACCCCGCGCAAGCCGGGTGAGGGGTCGAAGGGTTCGCCGTTGTTCGCGGAGATGACGCTCAACGCCCCTAAGTCCTTGTCGGTCGCAGCCGCACTCCACCCGGAGGTATCAGCAGCGCTCGATGCTGCGCAGCAGGACGCGCTGGCTGAGATTCGCCGGTGGCTCGGCCAGCACTCCGTCACCAGGGTCGGGCCGCGCGACCAACGGGAAGTGCTGCCTATCGAGCGGATGCAGGTCGTTGGTATTCGGCATAAGACCTCGCGTGCGGGCGATCCGCACCGGCACATTCATATGCAGATCGGCACGCGGGTGCGGGCGGCTGGGAAGTGGCGGGCGCTCGATACGGCGGCGTTGTTCAAACAGCAGGGCGTGATCCGTGCCCTCGGCACCGCGGTGATCGCCGCGCACCCGCACCTCGCGCAGACCCTTGGCGAGCACGGCCTGACACTCGACCCGGTTTCCGGTGAGGTGGTGGAGTTGCGGCCGTTCAATGGGGTGATGTCGAAGCGGTCGGCGCAGATCAGACGCAACCTTGACCGGCTCAAAGCCGAATGGGAAGCCGAGCACCCCGGCGAAGAGCTCGGCCCGGTGATGACGGCGAGGCTGCAGGGCATCGCGTGGACACACGAACGGCCTGGGAAGAAGCCTGCTGATTTGAAGAACGAGCAGTGGTGGGTGCAGGAACTCCGCGACGCCGGATACAACCCCGCTGCGCCGCAACGCAGCACCGTGCAGAGCCTGGTGCTGTTGGATGATCTTGCGGTGCAGGAGGTTGCATCGCGGGCGCTGGATCGCTGCGCCGCCGTATCATCAGCATGGACGAGACACACGGTGCAGGAGCATGTCACCCGCATCACCACCGAACACGGTGTGCAAGCAACCCCCGCTGAGCTGCGGGATTTCATCACGATGGCGACCGAGCTTGCGGTCTCGGACTGCTTCTCCATCCTGCCACCTGATGCGGCGACGCCGGAGCATGTCGCGCACTTGACCAGCCTCACCGTTGTCGCCGCCGAAACCGCGCTCCGTGACCGGCTCACCGCCGCCACACCGGAGCAAGAACTGGAGCATCCGGACGTGACCGATGCTGCACGAGTGGCAGGGCTGGATGAAGGGCAGACGATGGCTGCTGCTGCGGTTGCATCCTCTGACCCGTTGGTGATCGTGGAGGGCGCGGCGGGCAGCGGGAAGACGACGATGCTGCGCACCGCCATCGAAGCCGCCGCCGAGCACGGGCGTGCGTCGCGGGTGGTTGCACCGACGCTGCGGGCGGCGCAGGTCGCGCACGAAGAACTCGGCGTCCCCGCAACATCCGTTGCAGCGCTCGTGCACGCGCACGGATGGCGCTGGAACTCCGATGGCGTATGGACACGCCTGAGCCCCGGCGACACCGACCCCGACACCGGACGCACCTTCACCGGGCCCTCAGCGGATGCAGTGCTGCGCCGGGGTGAGCGGGTGATCGTGGACGAGGCCGGGATGCTCGACCAAGACACCGCCCACGCCCTCCTCACCATCACCGCCGAAGCAGGCGCGACCGTCGCGCTCGTCGGCGACCGCGCCCAACTCCCCGCCGTCGGCCGGGGCGGCGTGCTCGACATGGCCGCCCAGGTTCGTGGCCGCACCTACGACATGACCGAACTCCACCGGTTCGCCGACGCCGAGTACGCGGCACTCACCTTGACGATGCGCGACCGGGAGAACCCCGGCGAAGTGTTCGACCGGCTCGCAGCCATGGGCCTCGTAACACTGCACGCGGACGAGGAACAAGCCCAGCAGCACGTCACCGAGCACGCTACTGAGGGTGAGGCGATCACGGTCGCCTCGAACGATGAGGCCGCCACGTTGAACGAGCGCATCCGCACAGGACGGGTTGAGAACGGTGAGGTCGATGACACGATTACGGCGTTCGGGAGCGACGAGCTGCCTATCGGTCGGGGCGATCTGATCCAAACCAGGAAGAACGACACCGCGCTTGGCGTAGCGAACCGGCAACAGTGGATCGTCCAGCACATCGCTGAGGACGGCACCCTCTACGCGCGAGAAACAGCCAGCGGGCGCAGAAACCCGCGCACCGTCGCCCTGCCACCTGAGTACGTGAGTGAACACGCGCACCTGTCGTACGCCGCGACCGCGTACGGCGTCCAAGGCGCAACCGTCAACACCTCCCACACGCTGCTCACTGAGGCGACGAGCGCGGCAGGCGTCTACGTCGGCATGACCCGAGGCCGCGAGCACAACCGGCTGTACGTCATCGCTGAGAATCTGGCGGATGCGCGTGCGCAGTTCGTTGATGCGATGGAACGCGACCGGGCAGACCGTGGTCTCACCCACGCCACCGTCCAAGCCGCCGAAGCAGTGCGGGGCATCATCAAGAACGGCCCGATCCGCCGCGTCACCGAAGAACTCGCCAGACTCGACAGGGAGGCCGAACGTGTAGAGCGGCAAGCGGAGCGGTGGGATCAGATCGCCGCGCGCCTCGATGCCCAACGTGCCGCTCATCGGGTTGAGGATGACGAGAGCACCGCAGTTCTCCGCAAGGCCGAGGAAGCCGCCGAGCAGGTACGCACCGAGGTCGCCGGGCCGCTCACTGTCCAGGCCGAGCGCGACGGCGCGGCATACCTCGCTGCCGTCGCAGACGAGGCCGCCGCCCGTGGCCGCCTCGCCACCGTAGGCAGGTTCGGCAGACGCAAAACCCGCACTGAGCACCAGGCCGCGACCGAACGCACCCAGACGTTGCGCGGGCAGGTCAGCACCGAGTGGGGCGCCACGCCTGAGAATCCTGATCGGCTCATCGAATGGGCGCGCAAGGTTGCCGCGAAACGCGCGGGCGCCGACCCTCGCGTGGCCGAGGCAGCGCAGGTTGTCGAAGCCGCCAGGACCGGCCGCGAGGAAGTACGACGACGCCATGAGCAGGAACGCCGGGCGATGCTCGTGCGCGAGTACGGAGCCGACCAAGCGCGTCGCACTGATCTCGGAATTGGCGGCGTCAGCTCGCATCGTGTGGTGCGAGATGCTAAGACCCAGGCCGCTATGCTCCGTACCGAGGCCGACGAACTCCGTGCACTGCCCGTCAACGATGCCGCCCGGCTGATCGAGGCCAAACGTGCCGGGCAGGAGCAGCGCCGACAGCAGATGGCAGAACGAGCCCGTCGGCTCAGCGACCCCTACGAGCATGAACTCCATCGTCACAATCCCGATCGCTGGCGGCCGACGCGCGGGCTATGACGTCACTCCTTCACGTGCGTGTCGCCTGGTGACCGCTGACCGCATGCGGGAGAATGAGAGGGACATCTAGCGAACAGTAGGTGACCGCGTCACCGGTAGGAGGTCTCCGCCAGGTGAAGTCACCCGAACAAACAACGGTGTCCAGTGGTCACCGCAGTACGCACCGAGCCCTCGGGTTCCCGAAGCGTGGTACCAACCCTAGCGACCGGCAAGGGAACCAAGATGTCCGGTAGCAAGCAGATCTCTGTCATCCGGCTCGGCGCGGATGATCCACTACAGGTTGACAGTTCAGGATCGTTGACCGCAGTTCAGACTCGTCGAGTCGAGGCGTGGCTAGCCGCTTTACTTCAGACCGAGCATCTCTCACTTCTGATCGGCAACGGTTTGAGCGCAGCGGCGGGCAGTATGGCGGGGAAACACCCACCCCTAATGTCTCGCCACATCTCAGAAGACGAGGAAGCGCCATTTCCTCGGATAAGAGAGTACGCGAAGGAATCGGCTCAGAACGTCGGTCGAGACGTAAATCTTGAAGACGAGATTCGAGCTGCCATGATGCTCGCGGATGGCCTCGCTGTGCTCGGTGAGAAGTCCAACGAGAACTCAGTCAGAGATGCCATTGAGGCCGCCATGTCGAGCCTGTTGAATGAAGTTCTGGATTTCGAAAGAAACATCTGGGAGCACCACCAGAAGTCTGACAGCGAAGCCCTTAAAGTTGCGCGCGCCTTGACACAGTTTCTCGGACCCTTCGTCGCGCGGCCAGCTCAACGCGATCGTCTGAACCTCTTTACGACTAACTACGATCGGCTATTGGAGTACGCGGCCGATGTACTTGGTCTACATCTGATAGACCGCTTCGAAGGCAGGCTCCACCCCAAGTTCAGCGCATCCAGAATCAACCTGGACCTTCATTATTCTCCGCCGGGGATTAGGGGCGAGCCCCGACTGGTCGACGGCGTGGCAAGGTTCGCCAAACTGCATGGTTCTATCGACTGGAGCTTCGCAAGAGGGGAGATTTGGCGCGACTCGATTCCTTTCGGCGGGCCTCGCACAGCTTCGAAAACAGCAGCGAACGCAGTCATCTACCCCAATCCGGCAAAGGATGTTGAGACCCTGTCCTATCCTTACGCCGAGTTGTTCCGCGACTTCGCCGCGGCTGTTTGTCGCCCAAATACGACACTGGTCACTTTCGGCTACGGGTTCGGCGATGGTCATATTAATCGCGTGATTGCAGATATGCTCCGCGTTCCGTCAACCCATTTGGTTGTTGTCTCGCGCGATCCTCTGAGCGCCCTCGATTCCTTCAAGGCCCGGACTCTGTTTCCTGTGTCGCAGACGACTGAACTTTTGGGCCCGGATGTAGGAGGCCTTGAAGAGTTCTCCTCCTTGCTCCCCGCAATTACCTCGGATCGAATCCTTGAAGCTCAGTTCGAATACCTCAACAAGCGATCTAAACTTGAGGATGAAATCGAGCCGAAGAACGCCGACAATGAGGGCTCATGAGCACACCATTCGATTTTCGCAAGAACCAGATCATCGGTTCAGTGGAGAGTGTCTCTCCCCGAGAGATTAGAGTCTCTCTATCGGACGAAGCACCAAGCGCAACGTCGTTGGATGCAGGCCTCGTGCAACGATTTCCCCGAATCAACTCATGGGTGCTTATCCCCAGCGAGGTCGGTCATTTGGTTGGTGTTGTCACTTGGATAGGCATAGATAGCTCGATGCCCTTGGTGGCTGAACGTCACGACCGAACGCTGCTCGACATCCCTTTCCCGCGGCGGCGAATGTCGGTCACCCCGTTAGGGACCCTGAGATGGGGGTCGACTCACGACACGTCGCCCGAACTAGTTCGGGGTGTCGTCTCCTATCCGTCGGTAGGTGAGCCGGTATTGGTTCCCGATGCCGAGCAAATCCGAGCGATCGGCAGCGCAGGAGCTGCAGGCGGGAAGGTTGTACTAGGCACATCACCTCTCGCAGGCGATACGGATGTCGCATTCGATCCAGACCGCCTCTTCGGCAGACATTTGGCAGTCCTTGGATCGACGGGATCGGGCAAGTCATGTACCGTCGCTGGGCTTGTCCGCTGGTCACTATCGGCTGCACGCGAAGCGTCCAGCAACAACAAATCGCGTGCCAGGTTCGTAGTACTAGACCCGAACGGCGAGTACAAGGATTGCTTCAAAGACTTGACCGGCGTGAGGGTCCTCCGCGTTGAGCCCAGCAGCCAAGGCGAAGAGAGGCTCACTGTTCCCGCTTGGTCCTGGTCAAGCGCTGAATGGGCCGCAATCACCAGAGCCTCCTTGCAGTCGCAACGGCCTCTGCTTCAACGCGCCCTCAGAAACCTCCGAAATAGTCTAGATCCAGAGATTGAGGGGATCGATCGTCTAGCAGTAGAGCTTCGGGCTCATTTCGATATATGGAACATCCTGCGAAGCGACATGCCTGCGTATTTCAACTTTCCGCGATACAAGGGTTTCACTTTGGTGCTGGAAGACATGGAGGGGGTCTTCTCTCCCTGGCAAGACGAAGACGGAATCCCAGAGCTTCTCGAGCATGTTAGGGATATGCAACAGCGCCATTCTTCGACTCGCCAATACGGAGAGAATAGCTATGTAAGCAGTGAGGTTGATGGACTTCTTGACTGCCTTCGTCGCGCCCTCACCGAGCTAGGCGAGCCGGAATCTTCCCCGAAGTATACGGAGGACATGCCAGTAGTTTTCGACCCACAGGATCTTCCGTCTCAACTTGAAGCACTGCTGAGGACACCTGATTTCCAGAGGGATGCCGGATATGCGTCATCGTTCCAAATGAGAGTCAAAGGTTTGTTGGGCGATCTTCGTCATCAGCCGATCATTGCACCTGACGGTGATGAGACCCTTGCGGAATGGCTCAGCAAGTTTCTCGGAGACGAAGAATGTGAGAATGGCGAAGTCGCTGTCGTCGATTTGTCGCTTTTGGCCCCAGAGGTCGTTCACACTGCGGTTGCAGTGATCGGACGTCTAGTTATGGAGGCCCTCCAGCACGTCAGAGCAATCACTGGCGAAGTTCTTCCGACTGTGCTGGTGCTCGAAGAAGCGCACAGTTTCGTAGCATCCGGCGTCAGCAGTGCAGATATACCGACCAGCGCTGATCTCTGCCGTGAGACTTTCGAACGCATCGCGCGAGAGGGCAGAAAGTTCGGACTTGGTCTTGTGCTGTCCTCGCAACGCCCCTCTGCGCTTTCCCAGACTGTGCTCTCTCAGTGCAACAGCTTCCTTCTTCACCGCATCGTGAACGACCGAGATCAGGATCTGCTCGGACGATTGGTGCCTGACTCGCTCGGCGAGTTATTGCACGAATTGCCGTCGTTGCCACCACGCCAGGCAATCCTGCTTGGGTGGGCAGCGGAGGTACCGACTCTTGTCGAGGTAGGTCACCTTGATCGCAGCCAACGGCCGCACTCAGACGACCCTCGCTACTGGGATACTTGGACTGTCGGCAAGACTATCGAGTTCGACTGGCAAGCAGTTGTCGATCATTGGACATCCTGAATCGCGCGACACGCGAGTCCGTCTCGGAGACTTCTTGCCGCCACGGAGGAAGTGATCGCTAGAGCGGGTCTCGACTGCGCAAGTCGCGCATCACGAGTGTATCCGACAATCGTGCAAATCCAGTAACCTGGTACCGCGCACACGCGCAAGATCACAGGTAAGTGTGTTTGGGGTACCTCGGCTACGCCGTCACGGCACACCGGGCTCAAGGAATCACGACCGACACCGCGCACACGGTTGTGACCGCGACAACGACACGGGAGAACTTCTACGTCGCGATGACCCGCGGCCGCAACGCAAACCACGCTTATGTCGCCGTGGACCGACCGGATGATGCGCACAGCCAGCTCCACCCAGGCGATAACACCGATGCCACTGCCAGGTCAGTGCTCTACGGAGTCATGCAACACGTCGGTGCTGAACTCTCCGCCCGCGAAACCATCACCGCGGAGCAAGAGCAGTGGGGCTCGATCGCCCAACTCGCCGCGGAGTACGAGACGATCGCGCAAGCCGCCCAACACGACCGCTGGGCGACCTTGCTACATGCGAGTGGCCTCACGCCTGAACAGGCCGAAGACGTGCTTGCCTCTGATGCATACGGTGCACTATCGGCGGAGTTGCGACGAGCGGAAGCGAATCACCACGATGTGGATCGGCTCCTGCCACGCCTCGTGCAGGCACGCAGCGTTGAGGATGCCAATGACATCGCCTCGGTACTGCATGCCCGACTCGCTAAAGCGACCGTCCGCCCAGCCGGGTCAGGGCGGACGCGCAAACAGCCACGCCTGATCGCAGGACTTATCCCACCCGCAGACGGAACCATGAGTCCAGAAATGCGGCAGGCACTCAATGAGCGACGCGAGCTGATCGAGCAACGCGCCGACGCCGTTCTCAACACAGCACTCGCTGACGGCGAAGAGTGGGTCGCCCTGATCGGGCCGATTCCAGAGGAACCGAAAGTGGCCACGGCATGGACTCGGCAAGCACGAGTGCTCGCCGCTTACCGTGACCGGTACCAGATCAGCGGAGCGCACCCATTAGGTCCTGTACCCGAACGCACTGCGCAGAAGATCGCCCACGTCCGAGCACAGACCGCACTCCAACGACTCCAAGAAATCCATACGCCCATGCAACGGCGCGACCACCAACGCGCCGTTAATCGCGCTCGCGGACTCTGAAATCGACTGTCACCGCGTGTGTCGCTCCCTCCTTACAGCAGGGCCATGGGTGATACTTGATGACCATATGTATCTCTTAAACAAGTAGGCGATTCGCAGAGCCGAGTCATCGCCGGAGAGCGAGGCAGGCAATGGCTATTTCGCCCCCAACGATCAGGCTCTGGGATGATAATCCCAGCACGCTCGACTTTCTAGGATTCGACGCAGTGGTCGACCCGATCGTCGCAGCGATCCGTGAACACAAGATTCACCCCCTTACGCTCTCGGTGCAGAGTCCCTGGGGTGGCGGCAAATCCACCGTGCTCAAGCTCATCGAGGCAGAGTTCGAGAACGACGAGACTTGCTTCGTCGTCTCTACCAACCCGTGGGCATACGACGATCAGGATGACGTCAAGGGCACCTTGATTGCCGAGATCCTTCACGGCATTCAGGCTCAGATTAAGGACTCTGGGGTCAAAGCGAATGTTGTGGCTAAGGCCAAGGAACTTCTGGATCGGGTTAGTTGGAGCCGTGCAGCAGTCGCGATTGCCAAGGGTGCTCTGACTTTCCAAATAGACCCTCAGCAGATCGCTGAGATATTCCGTCCGAAGGACCCGGCTGGTCCGGAGTCGATGGCGAGCTTCAACGATGCTTACAAGGACATGCTGGCATTGATCCCGAAAGTGGAGCGGGTCGTGGTGCTCGTCGATGATCTTGACCGTTGTCTGCCGGATGCGGTGACCGCGACGCTCGAAGCGATCAAATTGTTCCTGTCGACCGAGAAGATGGTGTTCGTCCTTGCCGCTGACCAGGAAATGGTTCGTGACGCTATCTCGGTCAGCCTTGATGGTGCTCGACGCGGCGACATCTTTGCCAAGCGTTACCTGGAGAAGATTGTCCAGCTCCCAATTGCACTTCCGCGCTTGTCCGGAGCGGACGCAGAGGCGTACATTGGCCTCCTGATTGCTGGGCGTTCGATGGAAAGCGACGACCTACGGAAACTTGCAGACCATGTTCGAACGCGTAGGAATTCCAACCAGACGCCACTGCTACACGGCCTAGATGACTTGGACGTCGTACCAACCGATGAGGATTTAGCGTTGGCGACCCAACTCGCAGAGGGCTTGAGCGCTGATCGTCGGTCTAATCCTCGACAGATCAAAAGGTTTCTCAACGCATTCGGGGTTCGCGAGTCCATCGCGCTGGCGCGCGGTGTGAATGTTGCTCCATCAGTGATGATCAAACTGCTCCTGCTCGAAGAACTCTACAGAACCTCCTTCAATACGCTCGCTGCAGCACCCGTTCAAGATCGCAGAGCGCTTCTGGCCCGATGGGAGGGTTGGGCACGCCCCTCCGGAAAGGAGGGGGAGGACGCCACATTGCCTGACGGCATTGATGAAGGAACGAAAGAGTGGGCCGCCGCGCCCCCGTTCCTGAAGGATCTGAACCTCGATCCCTACATCAGTCTCGCTGCCAGCCTTATCAACGTCAGCATGGGCGCGCAGGTTTCGGACGACCTGCTCGCCTTCATCAATGACCTGCTCAGCGAAAGTGAAGCAGTGCGCGATGTCGCCGCAGACGCTCTAGCTGACCGGGGACAAGATGAGCAACTCGCGGCGCTGGAGGTACTGATCGGTGCCACCAAACGTACCGACGACGCAGAAGCAGTGATCCGTGGTGCAGTCGTGTGGGTTGGGAAAAACGCTGCACTCGAAGATGCCGCGGCGACAGGCATTGAGCTGCACTGCTGGGGAGCGCGACTCACACCGGGAGCGATCGTCGAACTTGCCAACAGCCGTCGGCCTGCGCTTGTTAATCTTGTGAAACGTGCTGCGCAAGATACCTCGCTACACCCTTCGACACAAGAAAGTGCACGCGACGAGCTGGGGCAGCTAAATGGGAACTAGCGGCGCATACGGTGGCAGCAACTCCACCGCGTGGAATGAGTTCAGGGACGCGTGGTCCGGACTCGGCTCATCGGGCGACGGGGACGGAACGGAGGGAACTGATAATTCTAAGCCAGATCAACCTTCAGACACTCTCTTCGACCCGATATCGCCAGCGTCGAATCTCGACCGCGTCGGTCAAGCTCTAATCGATGCGCTCTGGCGCGACGACCCTTCGACTAGACGCAACACTGTGCCTCCGATTCCTCGACCCCGCACCCCGGGACGACGAGGAGCAGGTGCCGGAGGAGCAAGTGGCGCTGGAGGAACTGGAGGACGCTCCGCAGGAACTGGACGATCCGGCAGCAGATCTTCCAGACAGGTCATTGGCGGAGCATCCCGCGGCGGCGCAACGATTGGGGCGGCTTACGCACTAAGGAACCGCGATACTCAGAGGCTAGCGGACTACGGCCTTTCGCTTGCCGAGTTCGACTCACTGACCCCGCGAGCACGCATCAGCAAACTCGTGGCCCTCATGATCGGCGACGATGGACACCCCGATGATCGAGCCATCCGACGGGCAGCTACGGAACAAGTCAAGAGGATCGTCGCCACTGACGGCGAACCACCGACCGCTAACGAAGCGATCAAGGGGTTCGTAAGCGCTTACATCTTCCAGCTCGGACTCGTCGAGCTCAAAGACCAGATCACGAGCGGCACACTCGACGGGAATGAAGCCTTAACCCGCGAAAGAATGTTGCGAGGCTGGATTGATGCCAAAGTCCGAGCACTTGATATTGATGCTGGCCCGGCCCTGTCGGCTAACGACCTGCATCAAACCGCCGCTGACCTCGCTCAACGAGCGATCCGCGTATTGAGGGCGAGGTAACCAACATGCCACAGACTCACTTCTACATCTCAGGTCAAGATTCCACGCAGGACAGTCCAATTGCCTATCAACGATTGAGATGGCCGACCGGAGGAGGCGAGACTGAAACGATTAAGACTAGCCTGGGCTGGTGGCTCCCTTCATTGGGTCACGTCCCAGACCGAGCCGTCGACCTTGTTCGTATTGCTGGAGCCGCGTATCTCGCAGATCGACTCTCTGCAAGGCCGTCCGCTTTCACGCGGAGTCTTCATCTCACCGTGGAGGTTGCTGACCCGGTTCCCTGGGACGGCGAAGGGGCGAATCAACTTGCTCAGCTCCTCTCTTGGCTCACTGGCGACGCGTGGGAGATCGACCTGATCCAGGACCCAACCACCAGATCCGATTCTGGCGCTAGCGAATCACTCGATGTTGCGACGTCCGTCGCTCTCCTCAGTGGTGGACTCGACTCATACCTCGGTGCTTTACACCTGCTAGCAACGCTTGACGAGGTACCCCTCTTCGTCAGCCACTACGACACCGCAACCGCAGTGCGACAAGCTCAGAACGCAGTCCGCTTCTGGCTTCAAGATTCCTACGAATCTGTACCTTCCTGCACCCAGCTTGAGTTCACCCAGGTTCAGGAGAAGAAGGAACGCTCCAGTCGAAGCCGTTCGCTGCTTTTCGTGGCCTTCGGAGTCGCTGTCGCAACCAGCCGCCAGGCGACAACGTTATACGTACCCGAGAACGGCTTCACCAGTCTGAACCTGCCCCTGCACCCCAATCGTGCCGGTGCGCTCTCCACCCGCTCTACACACCCCGAGACGTTTTATCGTATCAATACACTTCTCCAGACCATCGGCCTGTCGGTATCCGTAACTAACCCGTTCGCCAATTACACCAAGGGTGAAGAGATGCGCCTCGTGGCGGACAGCCGCCCACCAGCAGGGTGGGTTCAGACTGCCAGCCTCACAATCTCGTGCAGCAAGCTCGACGGTGGTCGCATCAAAGGCGGCGACTCGACCCTTAACTGCGGCCTGTGCTACTCGTGCGTAACCAGGCGAGGCACATTCATTGCAGCTGAAATAGACGACTCGACGATCTACTTATCCGATAATCTCGTCGGTAATGCACGAGACGAACTTCTGCAGCGACGATTCAGCGACCGCGCGGCCATTAGCTACGCAGTCGTGCGTGGCATCGACGAGGACGAGATCGATGCGGGAACTTGGCCACCAGATGCAGACCTGGACGCCATCAGTGACCTAGCCGCACGTGGCCTCGCCGAGCTAGGGCAGGTAGACCTGACATGATCGATAAAGACCTTCCAGCGCTAGACACTCACGCCCACATCGACCCGGACGTTACGCCAAGTCAGATCGCGGCCCTTGGTAACGCCGTTGTGTTCGCCGTGACCCGAAGCCTCCATGAAGCAAACCAGGTCAAGAACCGACGCGACTCCTCGCTAATCTGGGGACTCGGCGTCCACCCAGGAGTCTCTACCGCCCGTGCTGCTTGGGATCCGCAACAGTTCAAAAGCCTCCTCAGTTCGTTCGCTCTAGTGGGCGAAATCGGGCTCGACCGACGCGGCGGCGCACTGGCTGAGCAGAGGTCCATCTTTAAAGAAGTGCTCGCTATAGTGCGCGATGAGCCTGTGTTGGTCTCCATACATAGCTCCGGTGCATCGACGGAGGTCGTGCAGTCTCTCCATGACGCTGGGATGCGCGGCGCAATCTTGCACTGGTTCAACGGTGATCACACTGACGTCCAACGAGCTATCGAAACCAACGCGTACTTCTCTGTGAATGCCGCGATGTCCCGAGAACAGATCCAACAATTTCCTCGCGAACGGGTGTTGTGTGAGACTGACTTCCCAGCGCGAAAGGTGCGTGCTCGTAAACCCGCAGACATGGCGGCCATAGAACAGCTTCTGAGCGAAGTATGGAAAACGAGTCCGGAAGAAGTTCGGGCTGCAACATGGTGGAACCTGCGCACGTTGAGTGAACAATCTGGAGCTATCGAACGCCTACCTGAAAGCATTGCAGACACGTTGTTGTATCTTTAGACGGACGGTCCGTCCTCAGTGAGTTAGCCGAGTTTTTATCTGTCGTACGTTTCTGCTAATCACGAGGTGTTGTGACCTCAATCCCGTATTTTTCATCGGTCATGTCCTTGGGCTTTTAGAGTTCCGATCGGGTTACCTTCCCTCCTGTCAGTGCTTCGTCGTATCCTGGTGACAGAGGCGGATTCTCATTCCAACGCGCCACTTGTGGCAGATCCTTCAGGTCACTCTTCAACGCATCGCCTCGTCGGAGTTGTTTGTGCGATGGAGAGGAACGAGACCGTGATCCGCTTGCTCTGGACTGGAAGTGTCCTTACCCGAAATTTTCTGCGTCGGTACATGCCGACCAATATCCTGCTTGATGCGATCCGCACCCCGCGCGGCCTCAAATGGGGCGTGCCAGCGATGCTGTTGGCGATCCCATACTTCGTGATCGCGGCAATCCTGATACAGGTCATCAACGATGGCGGCCCAGCTTGGCTCAATGTGCTTGTCCTGTCGAGCATTTGGAACGGACTCAAGATGTTGTGGATCGGTCCGTTAAGTCTGATGCTGCTTGCGCGTCTCCATGTCAACCGGCTCAAGACCGGAGCCAGAAGTCAGCAGAGGACCCAGGAAATGTTTGGCGAAGATACTGAATATTGTGATTTAGAAACGGCGCGCTGATCCGCGTCATTATCTACACATGCATCACAAGACCAAACGATCCGTACTGCGATCGTTGATCTCGTAGGTTGCCTCAGAGATCACGGTGAGCTGAATGAGCGGCACGAGCATGTGCCGAGTATCTGTCCATACGGAATGCTTCGGCGCTGAGTGGCGGCATCGAGCCTGAAGGCGGCTGTTTCTCGGAAAGTGCCCGTATGTCGTTGGCATTGGTCACGACACTGGCGACGCCCTGGGCAATGAGTCGATGCGGGCCATAACTCGTGGCACTTGTCACCGGCCCCGGCACCGCACCGACGTTCCGTCCCAGCGAGTATGCCTGTTGAGCCACCAGTAACGAGCCCGACCGTGAACCGGCTTCAATGATCGTCGTTGAACCAGAAAGTGCAGCTTCGATGCGGGCACGGGCCATGAACCGTGCTCGTGTCGGCGTGGCTCCCGGCGGCTGCTCGCTCACCAACAGTCCAACATCACTCACACGTTCAAGCAAATCTCGATGACCCGCTGGGTATGGACGGTCAATTCCACCGGCCATCACCGCAATCGTATGACCCGCAACCGCCAACGCAGACCGGTGTACTTCACCATCTATGCCGTATGCGCCACCAGCGACAATTACTTTCCCATCACTGGCAAGGTAAGCAGAGACATCGTTCGCGACCTGCACGCCGTAGCTGGTTGCCGCACGTGCACCCGTGATCGTGAAGCGATCGTTCTCTGGCATTGCCAGTAGCGACTCATCGCCTTTGACCCAGAGGACATAGGGGGCACTGTCGCCGAGATCGTGGAGCGACGCCGGATAGTTGCCATCGCTGGGAATAAGCGTCTTGAAGCCACCATGCTCAGTGAGGTCGAGTGCTTCTTGGATCAGTCGTGGTTCCACCCGGGGCATCAAGCGTTTACGCCACAGCTGAGCTTCCACGTTATCCAAACCGGGAACCGGTGCGTCGTCGGCAAGCATCGTGACAGTGTTGACCGCGCCGTGAACTGCAAGGAGATGCCCCGTTGTTGCATCAGTGGGGTCCGTGATCATGGTCAGGGCGATCCGTGCCGCACGTTCGTCCGTCGTGAATGCCAAGAGCGTGTCCATGTTCCCGTTCCCTTCGTCGTTGAAGGGAAGGTGAGCATTCGACGCCCGGGTCAAGCATTCATTCGACGGCGGCCTTTGGGTCGAATCGTACCCCCATTGGCTACCACGGCCGAGCGGACGGCTTCGTCGCCGATTCCCAACTGCGCTGAAACTTGACTGAGGGTGAAACCCTCGGCGTAGAGGCGTGCCGCCTCACTTCGTAGCTGTTGGGAATGTTCTGGGGCTCTGCTTGGGTGACCCGCTCGCCGAGCAATCTCTCGCACCGTCGCACGATGAACGTTGAACCTTCTTGCCAGCTCCTGAACCGGCACCCCCTCGGCGTACCCAGCAAGAAGCGCGACTCGACTCGAGGCACTCAAACGGGTTTGAGACTGACCCGAATTTTTACGCATCGGACCACGGGAATCAGCCGCGAGGTTGGTACCCCTACGTGTTTGCTGTGACTTCGATCCCTTGATAACACGGGAAATCAACGTTCTTCGCGGCTTGCTGGGGTTTGAGAAGTACCTATGGAGGCCCACCACGGTTCACCCCAGTGAATATAAAGAACCCCTGCCTCTCCCTCGTGGAGTTGGCGGGGGGGTCTTTCTCGCTTCCCGACCCCCAACGCGACCCCCTCGATAGTCGGCTTTAGGGCTTATAGGCCCGATTGTCCGGCTTCCCTCGAGAATGTTCGAGCTGCCGCGCATTGGTAGCGCCTATTGCACCCAGTTTTGCGTCGTTCTAGGCCTTGGGGCGGAAGGTTGGTCCGCGGGTGTCCCAGGGCGCGTTCTCATATCCCGGGATCGGCACCGGTGGTTGCTCCTTCCGGTAACCAAGATCGAACCGCTTCCGGCCACCCAACCGCGGCTCACGCAGTGGATCGACGTTCGCCGGTGGGATGAACCACACGGTCCCGCCGCCTCGCTGTTTCGCGCGCTTCGCGGCGCGCTTGGATTTCGCCGGGTCATGGACGATCCGGATTTCCCAGCCCGCGTGCACCCGCCGATGACACGAACTGCACAGCAGGATCCCGTTATCGAGATCAGTTTTCCCACCGTGCGCGGTCCAATACGCCATGTGGTGGGCTTCGGTCATCCCGGGTGGCAGCCCGCAGAATGCGCAGCCCCCGTCACGTTCGATCAGCGCGAGTCGCTGCCCACGGGTGAAGTGTCGTACTTCGCGGCCGAGATCGAGCACGACCGAGTCGTAGCCGAGCACGATCGGGATAATCCCAGCCGCGGCCGCGATCCGTCGCGCGGTAGCAACATCGATGATGGTGCCGCCCGCGGCACCATCGATCGTCGCGATCCCAGTGTGCACCCGGTTCGGGTAACTCGTGCCTGGCTGGTTGGTGTTCGTGCAGTTAGAAGCTGCTGGGGAACGGAACGCCGCAGCCGGGTCACCGGCCACCGCGTCAGGGACACCAGCATTCACAGCGCCACCGACGTCACCAGCACCAGCACCAGCACCAGCACCAGCACCAGCACCAGGGTGTCCGGCATCAGCCGAATCATCAAAGTCGGCGTCGGCGTGAGTGTGATTGTCTGCACCCGGACGATCGCCGTCGGTCCCGGACGTGTCTACACCGTCGGCGCCAGCCTTGGCACCAGCACAAGCCTCACAATCGCCACAACCAGCAGCAGGACCGCCAGTGGCTGTTCCAGAGATACTGGCCTGTAGTTCGGCGAGCTGCTCGGGTGGGAGGAAGTCTTCCAGCCCCATCCTCACGACCACGCTCATCGACGGGCCGGGAAGCTTCGAAAGATCACAGCCGATAATGTGCTTGGCGAAATCCACCATCGCATCGGCCTGGATCTGCGGGATCGACCTGGTTTCGACAGCAACTTGGTCACGCCGATACGGGTCCTTGCCCGAGTCATTCCGGAAGCTGCCATCAAGAAACGCTGCCTGCGCCACAGCATCGTCAGCCCCAGCACCGCCGGCCGCAGTATCGTCGGTCTCAGCATCGTCCGGAGCAGGATGTGTTGCCGGCTCGGCATCAGCAGCCAGGTCACTTCGTCCGTTACCGCCACCCTGCTGGTCAGAGCCGTCGGCGCGAGAAACAACGCTCTGCGCAGTAGTAGTGGCGTCAGGGTGGTCCGGGTCCAATACCAGGCCATCGGGGTGGTTGTTGCCACGGGAGGCGCGCAACGTCGCGGTGACGTACGCTTCGAACACCTGCAGCACCGTCGCACCGGATTCCGCATCGAACTTCCCATTCATGTGCAGTATCCCGGTGTCCTGGTTCTTACGGAATGTGACACTGTTCTGCCGGCGTTGCGCCTCGATCGTCGGGGCAACCCCGTCCGGATCCAAATACCCCTCCAAATGCGCCATCGCGGCCCGAAACTCCTTCAACGGCAAGCCAGCGCAGGCGATATCCACCAGCAGTTGTTCGCCCTCGTCGACCTCCTCCGGATCGACCCTCGCCTTTTCCCCAAGCTTCTCGGTAAGCCGAACAATGTCGTTAGCGTGCGCGAACCCCAGCTCCCCAGCACGCACCGCATCAGCGACAACCTCGTTCTTCGCTTGAAGCCGTTCGCCGGTGAGAGCCCGTTCGCCAATGATGGCTTGCCCGAGCTTTGTGAGCACGAACGCGTCACGACGTTCAATCTGGACACAGTCCGCGAAGAACTGCGATGGAGACTTGTATCCGTATTGGAAGTCAAGCCGCTGATCCAGCAACTCACCCCGCGACCGATACGCGACCTCCTGCGCGATCACCGCAAGCGTTGACGACAGCTGCCGCTGGTGAGCCGACACCACCTCGATCAAGTCCAGGAACCGGTCTTGCGAGGCCGCTTCCAGATCATCTTCAAGAACTCCGCGAGAGAACGGGAAACTGCGCGCGTACGAGTCGATGAAGCGAGCGAATGACTCGATTAACCGGGCAAGATCACCATCACGCGACATACCCTCCGGCAAAGTGAAACCCGACCCAAACACGAAAGCACCAGCATCGGCGCCAGCAGCACCAGCACCAGTAGCGGCACCAGCACAGGAACAGGAACCACCAGTGGCCCCAGTGCTATCGCCCGTGGGCGTGGTCGTGGCGTCGACAGATTCACGCCCTGCGGAGCCAGGGGACGTGAAATTGGGAGCGGGCTCAGGCACCGTAGCCCCTATTGCATCGACTTCGTCCCACGGGGAACGCCTGGAGAGCCCAGCGACGATGTCCTCAAACCCGGTACCGGGTGCGCCCAAGGCACCCCAAGCATCCGACGCACCGGAAGCACCGGAAGCACCGGAAGCACCGGAAGCACCGGAAGCACCGGAAGCACCGGAAGCACCACGATACCTATTGAAGTCGTCGTCATCGTCGGCAAACGTCGAATCGCACACGGTCATCGCGGATCACCTCCCGGAAGGCTGGCTAGTGATTCCACACTATCGGATATCGAACGGATAAACTAGTCCTACCTCGCAGCGTTGTCGAAAAGTCATTTGAATTTCGAATTGCAAGGCGGGCCGAGAAAGCGACCAATTTGCTACCCCTCAGGGTAGGAGTAGCCTCCGACGTTGAGTCTCGTTAGGCCTCTTCCATGCTCAACGGCCTGGCATTTTCTCCTGCAAACCGCACTGGCCATTCGTTCCGGTCAACCGCATTCGCTACTCGGTCCTGCTAACCGATGATGCCGTGCGCTGCTCGGCAGCCACATAGCGGCGACCAAACGAATGCATAAGGCTGACGCACCTTGCTGTCCACGCCTCGGATTCTCGAGCCTCGGCAAGGTGCCTATCATTGAACGGATCACAGGCCGAGTCCATCACCGGACAAGCGAACCGAAGGCGGACGAGTGCAAGAAGTGCTGAAGTGGCTCAGTGCAATACCGATGTTGCTTGGCATCGGACTCTCGCTCGGAAGTAACCCGGCAATCTACGGCGCGTTGATCGACATGCTCGCACGAACCACCCGAGCACTCCCCCGGTTGCTGTGGTTAATGGCCGGTCTAGTAACCGGCGTCACGATTCTCTTCGTGGTCTTCCTCTTCTTCAACCCCACCGACCTGGTCACCCTATTACGAGGCAAAGTCGACCACGTCCTACTCAATCGCAGCGTGGATATCGCCGGCGGCATCCTCTGCCTGGTACTCGCCGCGGCACTATGGATCTGGCGGCTGCGCGTCCCAGTACGGCCCACACGACCAACGAAAAAGACCAGTCAGGAACCCGCAAATCCGCGAATGCTGGGGTACTACTCAATTGGGCTCAGCGGCGGTATCGTCGGCTTCACCACACTGCCGTTGATGTATCTCACAGGCCGAGTCATCACGGGGCTGACCGCCGATTGGGCCCTCCGTGTCGTCGCCTATGCGATATTTCTCGTCGCGCTGACTGGCCCGTTCTTCCTTATCGCCTGGCTCTGGCGTCAGTTCCCCAAACTCAGCGTGAAGATTTCGGCCGTCTACCAGCGCGTAGTCTCCTGGGACTACCGAATCGTCGCCGCGATCATCCTCGCCCTCGGAGGGCTGGCCTTCTTCGGCCTGGCAATCTTCGAGTGGCACGCCCAGTCCTCCTCGACCACGACTACCTCCACAATCTCGCACTAATCGTGCTCTGACCAAGGATTTTCTTGACGCAATTTCTCACCAATCGCGGCTACTTGGCCTCGTAGATTCAAGGTCAACCTCGCAAGGCCCTGTTCACTAACTCCATTATTTTTGCATCTGAGGGCACTACGGTAGTTCCATGGTTGACCCCCGTACTTCCGCAGATCCCGGCGAACTCGACCGCGAGCATCCTGGCGAGTCGCAGCACAACGATGAGCTGCCCGAGCGCACTTCCCAGAGCACTTCCCCGAGCGCCGCGCAGGATCCCGCGTGGGGACTGCCGGGCATCCCCCTCGTCGAGGAGGCAGCCGAGCATCCCCCACAGGATGTAAAGCCCACCTGGCGAGGTTGGATCCACGCGGGCACCTTCCCGGTGACGATTGCCGCGGGAATCGTGCTGATTTCGCTGGCTGACGGGGCCGCCGCGAAGTGGTCCTCCGCGGTGTTCATGCTCACTTCGATGCTGCTGTTCGGGATTTCGGCGCTCTACCACCGGATCAATTGGAAACCGAAAACCAAGCAGCTATTTCGGCGACTCGACCACGCGAATATTTTCTTGCTCATCGCTGGCACCTACACGCCACTTGCGGTACTCGCGCTGCCACCACACAAGGGTGTCTTGCTGCTGAGTTTGGTGTGGGCGGGCGCGCTGCTGGGGATCGGATTTCGTGTCTTCTGGGTGACCGCGCCCCGCTGGCTCTATGTGCCCTTGTATGTGCTGCTGGGGTGGGCGGCCATGATGTACATCGTCGATCTGGTGGAGGCAAACGTCGCGATGATGGTGCTCGTACTAGTCGGCGGGCTGCTCTACACGCTCGGTGCGGTGGTGTACGGCATGAAGCGGCCGAATCCCATTCCCGGGGTGTTTGGTTTTCACGAGCTCTTCCACACCGCGACGGTACTCGCGTTCCTCTGCCACTGGACGGCAATCCTCCTGGTCGCGATCAACCCGCCCTACGTCTAACTCACACTCGACCTCCGATGTCGAAGATCCGATACCGCATTCACAGACGACCAGAAATCAGGGAGATCCGCGATGGCAACTACACCGGGCGAAACGCTCACTGTCGCCGAAGTCCTCTCCGAGCTCGCTGCGCTCGAGAACCCAAAAGTTCGCGCCGTCAATGAGAAGCACGGCGATAATCATGGTGTGAAGCTGAGTGAAATTCGCGCGATCGCGAAGCGGCTCAAGACACAGCATGACTTCGCGCTTGCACTCTGGGCCACCGGTGACACCGGTGCTCGGCTGGTGGCGCTACTGATCTGTCGGCCGAAAGCTTTCGACTACGAGGAGCTCAACGCCATGTTGCGGGACGCCCGTGTGCCCAAGGTCCAGGATTGGCTTGTCAACTACGTCGTCAAGAAGAGCAAGCACGCGGATGCATTGCGCCAAGAGTGGTTCGCGGACCCTGATCCGATTGTGGCAAGTGGCGGGTGGGCGCTCACGAGCAATCGGGTTCTCACGGACCCAGATGGGCTCAATCTCCCCGAGCTGCTCGACACTATCGAGTCAGAGATGAAGGATGCTCCGGAACGCCTGCAGTGGGCTATGAACGAGAACCTCGCGCAGATTGGCATCACCAACGAGAGGCTACGACCGCGGGCCCTCGAAATCGGAGAGCGACTCGAGGTACTCAAGGATTACCCAACGGCAGCCGGATGCGTCTCGCCCTTTGCTCCGATCTGGATCACCGAGATGGTGAAGCGCCAGAAGTCGCAATAGCCCCGTAAATCGCTCCGCTACTGCACTGTCTCAAACACTGCCGCGGCAGTGTCATAGGCGATTTTCGCCGCTTCTTCCAGCGAGCGCGCGCGATGTTCGGCCGAGAGGATCTCTACACCCCACGGGCCGGTGTAGCCGACCTCGCGCATGGTCCGAATGAACCCGACCACGTCCTGGTCACCCTGCCCGATCAGCGTGCGATGATCGCGGGTATCGGCGAAGAGCGTCTCGCCGCGAATATCGGCGTGGGCATCGCTGAGTTCCACCCCGAACACGATGTCCGCAGTGAGCGATCTCGCGAGTTCCTCCAGCGAGGTGCCTGCGCGGAACACATGCCAGAAATCGACCACGAGTCCGGCCGCGGGATGGTCCACGGCGCGGATGAACTCGGCGCCGAATGGCATCGAAGCAAACCGTCCAAAGGGCAGCGGTTCCAGCGCCACTCGGGTACCCACGGCCTGGGCTTCCTCGGCAAGACTTCGGAACGGGGCGACGTAATCGCTGAAGTCCGTGAGGGGGTCAGCGAAGTCGGTACCGGCTTTAATGAACGCGGCGCCGAGATCCCCTGCTGCTTCCAACAGCAGTTCCCAGTTTTCGCGCCAGTCGCCGTCTTCTTGCCACCAGTTCGAGACCAGTTCAACCTCAACGTGCGTTAAGCCCGCGTCCTCGATCTCCTGCCGCAACGCGGCAAAGCCGATGGTGTCCCGAATTTCCCGCACGTCATCCTGACCGAAGCCAATCCCGGACCAGCCGTTCTCGGCGGCCGCGCGCACGCGCGCCACCGCCGAGAACGGGCTCAGTTCGGATGCGGCAGCCGGCATCGCGCTCCCGGCAGTCGTCCAGCAGGTCGCGACCAGCGGCGGCAGCGCAATCGCTGCCGCCGCTGACTCAGCCGCCGCACTGGGCTTCGCGCCGAAACCGAGACCGGCAGCCGCACCAGGCTCAGTCCCCGGCTCGGCACCCGAAGTCATCGACGACTCAGTCATGCGCTCAGGTCAACCTTGACGGTGATGCCCTCGGCTGCCGACTTTTCGGCGGCATTGGCGAGCAGCAGTGCCGCACGGCCGTCTTCGAAGCCGGGGCTTGCGGGCGTGCCGGTACGGATCGCCTCGATGAAGGCTGCCAACTCCAGACGGTACGCCGCGGCGTACCGCTCGAGGAAGAAGTTCTCATAGGGAACCTGTGCCTCAACGAGTTCATCGTTGTAGAGACGCACCGTGGTGGGGCCGACGTTCGTGGCCTGCACCATCCCGAGCGACCCGAAGGCCTCGAGGCGCTGATCGTAGCCGTAGCTGCTGTGGCGCGAGTTCGTTATGGTGATGAGCTCGCCATCTTGACCGCGCAGGGTCACGACGGCCGAGTCGTAGTCCCCCGCCGATTCGATGTCGCTGCTGAACTGGTTACCACCGCGTGCGGTCACCTCAATAATATTCGGCACGAAGAAGCGTGCCATGTCGAAGTCGTGAATCGTCATGTCACGGAAGATTCCGCCCGAAACCTTCACGTAGTCAAGCGGCGGCTCGGCCGGGTCGCGGCTGATGATGGTGAGCTGCTCGAGCTTCCCGATCTGACCGCTTTCCACGCGACGGCGGATCTCGGCGAAGTGCGGGTCGAAGCGACGGTTGAAGCCGAGCGCGATCGGGGTTTTCGCCGAGCGCGCCTTCTCGCGCAGCGCGTCCACTCGTTCGATGTCGAGGTCGATCGGCTTCTCGCACAGCGCAGGCACTCCGGCGTCAATCGCCGCCGAGATGAGGTCGACGTGGGTAGGTGTCGGGGATGCAATCACCACCGCATCCACGTCGCCCGAGTTAATCAGCGCGAGGGGGTCCTCGGTCACGTTTGGCACGCCGTACTCGGCGGCGACGGTCTTAGCTCCGTCAATAAACGGATCTGCAACCCACTGCAGCGTGGTGTCGTTTAGCGCGGCAATGCTGCTCGCGTGCACCTGGCCGATACGGCCGGTGCCAATAAGACCGATCTTAAAGGGAGAGGTCATTTCGCGTCCTTTGCGAATTTAAAGCGAATAGATTGCAAGTAATTTTCGAGTCACTTGCGAAAAAGCAGGGCGGGTTTAGTCGAGGTCTACCGGCAGGCCCGTGCGGAGGGATTTATCCGCCGCGAGCGCGATTCGGATCGCGCCAAGCCCGGCACGCGGCGGCGTGTGGTTTTCACCCTCGCCGCGAATGAGGTCCACGAAGGCCTGGGCCTCAGCTCGGAAAGCGCGCTCGTACCGATCCATCGACTGGTCGTAGGGTTCGCCGGGAGCCGCAACACCGGGTTCGGTGGAGTTCATCGGGGTGCGCGCCTCGAGACCGGCCGCGTAGGAGTTCTCCGAACCGAATACCTCCACGCGCATGTCCTGACCGGCATCATTGCGACGCATCGCGCTCACGGTCGCCACAGCGCCCGATTCGAGCACCAGCGCGGCCATTGCCGAGTCCACATCGCCGTGTTCGGCGTGCGCGGGCTGGTCAAGTACCGAGCCGGTAGCCCACACGCGCTTGACGCGCTGCCCGGTGACCCAGGGAATCGCGTCGAAGTCATGGATCGCCATGTCGAGCCACATGCCGCCGGAAGTGGGGATGTAATCCACCGAAAGCGGCAGCCGGTCGTGCGCGGTCGCCGTCACGGCACGCAGGGTACCCACATCACCGTCGGCGATGTGCTTGCGCAGTGCCTGGTGGCCCGGGTCATAGCGACGGTGGAAGGCAACCATGACTTCGGTGCCGGTGGCGTCGAGGTCATCGGCGAGCTTTTCGAGCACTTCGAGATCGAGCGCGAGCGGCTTTTCGACGAGCACGGGTACCCCCGCGCGGGCCGCCTGCAGCGTGAGCTCCGGGTGGGTGGCGGTGGAGGTGGCAATCATCATGCCGTCCACAGTTTCGAGTGCCTCTTCGTAGCTGCCACCGACGGTGATTTTCGCCGGCTCGCGGTCGGGTGCGAGTTCGCCAGCAAGGTCCGCGGACGCGCCGGGCGCAAGTGCCTCGGCGAGTTCCGCGGCGGCGGCCGCCACCTTTTCGGGGTCGCGGCCGAGCAGCACGACCTCGTCAACGCCTTCAGTCTGCGCGAAGTTGCGCGCGTGCATCAGCCCGATGCGACCGAGACCAATGATGCCAATTCGCATGGGTCAGCTCTCCTGGTCCGCAGCGGCAAGTTCGCGCAGCACCGAGCGGAGGTATTCCACGCTCGCGCGGGCATCCTCGATCGGGCCTGCGCCTTCGGCCGGGTCCTCCCGCACAACCTTGTCCTGTTCGAGCACGAACCAGCCGTCATAGCCGGCAGCGACGAGACTCGAGACGATGGCACGCACATCCACGTCGCCCTGTCCGAGGGGACGATAGAGGCTGTCGACCTCGATGGCGTCGTAGTACGTGACCTCACCGTTCTTCACGCGCAGCATGCCCTCGGTGGCAACGTCCTTGAGGTGCGTGTGTGCGATGCGCGAGGCATATTTCTCGGCGAATGCAACCGGGTCGGTGCCGCCGATCATGAGGTGGCCCGTGTCGAAGCAGAACAGCGCACTCGAACCATCGGCCACGCGCTGGACCTCTTCGGCCAACTCCACAACCGTGCCCACGTGCGGGTGCAGTGCCGCGGTCACACCGCGTGACTGGGCGAGTTCGCGGATCGCGTCGAGGTTGCCAAAGAGCGTCGCCCACTGTTCTTCGGTGAGCGGTTCGCGCTCGATGTCGTAGCCATCCTGACCGGTGACCGCGGCGACGATCAGCACGCCAGCGCCGGCGGCGTCGTAGTCATCCAGTTCGCGTTCGATCCGCGGCAGCGGGTCAACGTCGGCGTCGTGCAGGACCACCGGCACGAAGCTGCCGATGGCCTTCATGTCGAACTTCGCGAGTTCCGCAGCCTTGTCGGCGGGTGCTTCCGGGAGGAAACCTTCCGGGCCGAGTTCGGTGGCTTCGAACCCGAGCTCACGCATTTCGCGCAGCACGCGCTCGGGGCGCAGCTGAACGCCCCAGTCGGGAACCTCACTGATGCCCCAGCTGATGGGTGCGGTAGCAATCTTTGGTGCAGCCATGAACTTAGGCCTCCTTACGCGTGTTGCTGGTGTTGCCTGGGACGACTGGGGTGTCTACCCACTGGCCGGTCTTTGCGGATTCTTCCGCGGCGGTGAGGACCTGTGCCGAGGCCAGGGCGTCGTGGATGTTGGAGCTTTCGCTGTCGTCGCCGGTTACTGCGCGCAGGAACTTGCTGGCTTCGATGATCTTGAGGTCGTCATACCCCATCGAGGTACCGGTCGAGGGCTGGAAGCGTGCGAAGTCGGGGAAGGTGGGGTTGGCAAACAGGCGCGTGTAGTTGGCGGCGCCGTTTTCGTCGCGGAAGGCGACCTCGAGCTCATTGAGGCGCTCGAAGTTCCAGCGCAGCGAGCCTTCGGTACCGAAGATTTCGATCGAGTATTCGGCCTGCGGGCCGAGGGCGATCCAGGATGCTTCGAGGCTGCCGAGTGCGCCGGCCGCGAGCGCCGACTCGTCGAACTTCAGCAGCATATTCGCGTAGTCCTCGTTCTCCACGGGCAGGAGCTTGCCCTCGTCGGGGCTGCCCTTCATCGCCGGGCGTTCGGTGATGTAGGTGCCGGTGGATGCGGTGATCGAGCCGATCGGGCCGAGCAGGAAGTGAGTGAGGTCGACGAGGTGGCCCATCAGGTCGCCGAGCACGCCCGAGCCGGCGTATTCGCGGATGAAGCGCCAGGCGAGCGGGAAGTTGGGGTCAGCGTTGAATCCGCCGAAGAAGCGACCGCGCACGTTGGTGATGCGACCGAGCTTGCCCTCGTTGATCAGGTTGCGGGCGTACTGGATGGCGGGCGGCTGACGGTAGTTGAAGCCGATTGCCGAAGCCACACCGGCTTCCACGACGGCGTCCCGGATTTCAGCGGTCTCGTGTGCGCCACGGCCCACGGGCTTTTCGATCCAGATGTGCTTACCCGCCTTGGCAGCGGCGATGCCCAGCTCGGCGTGCAGGAAGTTTGGGGCGCAGATCGAGACGACTTCGACCTCGGGGTTCGCGAGCACCTCGCGGTAGTCGGCCACGGCCTGCTCGAAGCCGAGCACATTTACGGCGTAGTCCTGGGCCTGCGGGGCGGTGTCAGCGGCGACAACCAACCGCGGCTGGATGCCGAGGTCCGGGTAGAACGTGGGCAGGTTGCGGTAGGCGCGGCTGTGGAGTTTGCCCATCCAGCCAACGCTGATGAGGCCAACACCGATGGTGCGCTGTTCGACGGCAGCGTTCGACGATTCGTCGGAGCGCGGAGTCGAGAGGGATGCGGTCATGTCGACCTCCTGAGTTCGGGGCACGTGTGCCTGTGGTGCGGCGCGCACGCAAATCTGGAAGCAAGGCTGAGGCCATTCCGATCTACGCGACGCTGCGCTGTATATGTATTAGCGTCCATTTCTGGACCGGTCCAAATCTATGCCCGACAAGAGAAGCGTGTCAAGCGCAGCGGCGCGAGAATTTGCCGAGAACTTCGCGCTAAGACAATTCCGATGGCGCAACACTCGATCGCCGCACCACCAGGGAGGGTTCCACCAGTGTTTGCGTTTCTTGGACAGCCCCGGAGGCTTCCAGTTCGAGGATGCGTCGAGCCGCTTCGTAACCGATTCTCGCGTTGTCGGGGTCGATGCTCGTGAGTGAAACCTGCCGCAGCCGTGCTTGCGCCGAATTGTCATATCCGGTCACGGCAATTTTGCCCGCAAGTCCCGAATCCTCAATTGCGGCGAGCGCACCGATTGCGGCCGGGTCATTAATCGCGCAAATTGCCGTCGGCACGGAATCGCCGGCGAGCAATTCCCGCGTCGCAAGGTAGCCGCTGCGCTCAGTGAAGTCAGCGTCGGCGATCTGGATGTATTCGGCAAGACCGTGCTGAGTCATCGCATCCCGATAGCCCGAAACTCGATTCTGCGCGACGATCCCGCCCTCGACACCGCCACCGATGTGCGCAATCCGGCGATGGCCGAGCGCCACCAGGTGGTCAATGATCAACTGAATACCGCGCTCATCATCGGTGCGCACGGTTGCCAGCGCTGAAATCGTCGGCGCGATCGTACTCGCCACGACCACCGGCACCCCCGGCACCACCCGTTCGAGGTCTTCCAGCCCCGGCATCGTGCCAACCACGAGCATGCTCCGTGGCCGCAGATCACCGAACACCTGCAGGGCGCGCCGATCGAGCTGCAAATCACCCTGGGCATCCGGAATCGAGGCGGAGCTGAAGAGCACTCCCCTGCCGTTCGCAGAAAATTCCTTCCGTGCGGCGTCGACAATGTCCGAAAAAATCGAGTTGTGCAGGTCCGCGACGAGGATGCCGGTGAAGTCGCCATCTGCCGCCGCGAGCGAGCGCGCGGTCATATTCGGTCGATAGCCGAGTTCTTCGGCGGCGATGAGCACCCGTTCACGTCGCGCGTCACTGACCCGACCGCCGGAAAACACGAGCGAAACAAGCGACTTGGAGACGCCAGCGAGCGCGGCGACGTCGCGAATTGTCGGCCGCTTGGCCGGCTGAACCACGGCATCATTGCCGTCACGCGTATTTGCGGAAGCCATGGGTCCATTATGCAGTACCGTTGAGCTAATGCTGATCGGACCGGTCCAAATATTTCCCCAAAGGGCTTGAGACCCGGTTAGTCCTAACGTATCGTTCCGTGGACAAGCCGTCCGGGAAGCGATGAAGCCGCTCCGGATGTACGAATAAGGAGTCTCGCCATGACCGCATCAACAGCGGACCATACGCAAACCACCTTGCCCCCGCTCAGCACCGGCCCGCACCGACGTCGAATCGGTGTCATCTCGCTGATTGCCTGTTTCGGTGGCCTGCTCTTCGGGTACGACACCGGTGTCGCCAACGGCGCCGAGCGTCCCATGCAGCTCGAGCTGGGATTGAGCGATCTTTCGCTCGGTGTCGTGATCTCCTCGCTCGTCTTCGCCGCCGCGTTCGGCGCGCTCTTCGCTGGCAAGATTTCGGATGCAATCGGTCGCCGCAAGACGATCATCATTCTGTCGATCATGTTCTTCCTCGGCACCGTATTGGTGGTCACTTCCCCCGGCTTCGAACTGCTCGTCGCTGGTCGCATCATGCTCGGTCTCGCGGTGGGTGGCGCATCCACCGTGGTGCCCGTGTACCTCGCCGAGCTCGCACCCTTCGAAATCCGCGGTTCAATCACCGGCCGCAATGAGCTCGCTATCGTCAGCGGCCAGCTCGCGGCCTTCGTGATGAACGCCATCATCGGCAATATCTGGGGCCACATTGATGGTGTCTGGCGAATCATGTTCGCGCTCTGCGCGGTTCCCGCGGTCTGCCTGTTCATTGGCATGCTGCGGATGCCGGAATCCCCGCGCTGGTACGTCGAAAAGGGCCGCAATGACAAGGCGCTCGAGGTCCTCAAGACCGTGCGCACCGAAGAGCGCGCCATCGCTGAAATCGCCGACATCGAGCGCATTGCCGCGGAAGAGAATCGCGAGAAGAGCCACGGCGGCCTGCGTGCGATCCTCTCGAATAAGTGGCTGATCCGCATCGTGCTGATCGGTATGGGCGTCGCAATGGCCCAGCAGCTCACGGGTATCAACTCGATCATGTACTACGGTCAGCGCATCCTGATCGATGCCGGCTTCGCAGAAAACGCGGCCCTGATCGCGAATATCGCCCCCGGTATTGTTGCCGTGATCGGTGGCATCATCGCACTGCGCAATATGGACCGCCTCGACCGTCGTACCACCTTCGCAATCGGTCTGAGCCTCACGACCTTCTTCCATCTCTGCATCGGTATCGCCTCGATCCTGCTCCCCGAGGGCATGGCGGCTCGCCCGTGGATCCTGCTCGTGCTGATTGTCGCGTTTGTGTTCTCGATGCAGACCTTCCTGAATGTCGCGGTATGGGTGTGGCTGGCGGAGATCTTCCCGCTGCACATTCGCGGCCTCGGCATCGGTATCTCGGTGTTCTTCGGCCGGACCGTGAATGGTATCCTCGCGCTCTACGTCCCCACGTTGATCGAAAACATGGGCATCACCGGTACCTTCTTCCTCTTCGCCGGTGTCGGCGTGATCGCCCTGATCTTCGTGATCACCCAGGTGCCCGAGACTCGCGGCCGCACCCTCGAGGCGCTTGAGGAGGACGTCACCACCGGTGCGATTCACGTGCACCACTCGAAGAAGCGCTAGCCAGTCGAACAAACAAGAACCTAAATAATGGCACCGCGGTGGGCCCGAGGCAGTCGCTTCGAGTCCACCGCGGTTTTCGTTGCGCGCATCCGCCAATGTTTTGGCAGAAATCAGCGCTATTCTTGCCGCACCAGTCCATAATTACTCAGGCGTCGGTACATGATTTTGAACGTACCGGAAGATTACGCGGCATTCGCGCGCACGAAGAAGGAGCCGAATCAATGGCTATCGACCCCCAGTACGCCGGCAATTGGATGATCGACGCGGCGCACTCTCGAATCGGTTTTTCGACTCGCCACGCCATGATCGCCCGCGTTCGCGGCGCGTTCAATGAAGTCTCCGGCGAAGTTCACCTCAACCCCGAGTCATTCGACCAGTCAACAGTCCGCGTGGTGATTCGTGCGGCCAGCATCGACACTCGTGAGGCCGATCGCGATAATCACATCCGCAGCGCCGACTTCCTCGATGTCGAGCAGTTCCCGGAGATCACCTTCGTGTCGAACTCGATTGACGAAATTAGCGACGAAAACTTCATTGTCGCGGGCGAACTGACGATCCGCGGCATCACCCGCCCGGTTTCGGTGCCGCTCGAATTGCTCGGCATTGAGTCGGACCCATCCGGCGCCCTGCGCGCCGGTTTGGAAGGCACGCGCCGCATCGACCGTCGCGACTGGGGTGTCACCTGGAACACACCGCTCGATTCGGGTGGCATGCTCGTGAGCGACAAGATCACGCTCGAATTCGAGCTCTCGCTCGTGAAGCAGCAGTAAGCAGTATCAACGCGCCATTCCAGCAATGCGCTGGAATCTGGGCATACACTGCCCGCATGGTTGCTTCGCTGTTGAAGACAGAACTCCCCCTCGTCGCCGCGCCGATGGCGGGTGGCCCCAGCACGGTGGCCCTCGCCAAATCGGTCGCGGCGACCGGTGGTTTTCCGTACCTGGCGGGCGGCTATAAAACCCCAGATCAGCTCTTCGACGAGATCCGACAGGTGCGCGCCTTCACCGATGAATTCGGCGTCAACCTGTTTGTGCCCCGCCAGGGCGTGCTCGATTTGGATGCCTTCGACCGGTTCGCGCAGGCCCTGCAGCCGATTGCTGAGCAGTTCCAGGTAGCAATCTCCCCCGAGCCCGTGGTCCACGACCACGATCTTTGGGAAGAAAAGCTCGACCGGCTCGTGCAGGACCCGGTGCCGGTGGTTTCGTTTACGTTCTCGCTACCGGAAGCGAGCGAAGTTACCGCGCTGCGAGGTGTGGGAACACGCACTATCGCCACGGTGACCACCGTGGACGAGGCTAGGGCCGCGAGCGCCATCGGCGTGGATGGACTTGTCGTGCAGGGCCCCGCGGCGGGCGGCCACAGCGCCACCCACGACCCGACTCGGCCAATCACACCAATGGCCACTGAAGATCTGGTGCGTGCGGTGCGCGCGGCTGTGGACCTTCCCATCACCGCGGCTGGCGGAGTCGACGGACCGACAGCGGTGCGGGAGCTGCTGAGTGCCGGTGCCGAAACTGTGGCCGTCGGCACCTTGCTGCTGCGCAGCGACGAATCGGGTGCATCCGTCGCCCACAAGGATGCGCTCGCCGAACCGCGGTTCACCGAAACTTCCCTCACGCCGGTCTATACCGGTCGGCCGGCGCGGGCCTTCCACAATGAATTCATGGACCGCTTCCACCATCTCGCCCCGATCGCCTACCCCGCGGTGCACCACCTGACCCGTCCCATTCGACAGGCGGCCGCGAAAGCTCACGATTTCGACTGGTTGCACCTGTGGGCCGGCACCGGCTACCGCGAGGCCCGTACCGGCCCCGCCGCGCGCATCCTGGAGCACCTCGCGACTGAACTCTGACCGAAGCCTCGTGCTTCGCGCCCCGACAGCCGCAGCCGCGCATCCCACCCCACGCTGCCGCGCAACGTCACATCAGGACACCTTCATCTTGCGGGGTCGTAGAATTCCTGAAGGTGTCGCTGATTCGGGAGGGACGAATGACCAACGATCAGACTCCCGAAGAGCTTGGGGCAAAGACGGGGTTCATTCCCGTGTTTTCAGAGTATGTGCCCGGTTCACCCGAGGCTCGCTCGGAGCAGCTTCCGGCGCACTATACAAATGAGCCCCGGCCTCGAGATGAGGGTGACCACTGGGCAGTAGGCCCTGACGGCACGCGAATGTGGGGCAAGTTCGGCGCCGCGGGTCTGCTCACGCTCGATCGTAACCGCGGCGTGTTGATGCAGCATCGCGCGCTCTGGAGTCACTACGGAGGTACCTGGGGCATCCCCGGCGGGGCCCTCAACCGCGGCGAAAGTGCCCTCGATGCCGCGGTCCGGGAAGCCCACGAAGAGGCCCTCGTACCGCCGGATGCCTTGGAGCCGCTCTTGTCTCGGGTGGTTGACCTGGGGTTTTGGTCGTACACGACCTATGTCGTCGAGACCACTCGCCCCTTCGAAGCAGAGATTACCGATGATGAATCGGCAGGCCTTGCGTGGGTTGTACCGGGCGAGCTCCGCCGACTCAAGCTGCATCCCGGATTCGCGAAGGCCTGGCCAGTGCTCGAACCGCTGCTGTCCTTCCGTCCGGTGGTGATAATCGACGTCGCGAACCTGCTCGGGAGCAAGCCGAACGGCTGGTGGCGCAACCCCGCCGCAGCGGCCCGCAAGCTGATCCACGAGCTCGCCACGATCGCGACCGCGGGTGTCCCCGGCTCGCTCTTCGACATGGATGCGCAGACCAGCTGGCCAGCGTTGACCTGCGTGGTCGAAGGCAAGCAGCGGGATGCGGTGGTCGGATTGGGCGATCTTCCCGGCCGAGTGGATGTGCGGGCAGCGGATGCTTCGGGCGACGATGAGATTGTCGAGACAGTTCGGGCAAGTCGCCTCGCACAGCCGCTGGCCCCGGTGCTCGTGGCCACGAGTGACCGGGAATTGCGCGGCCGCGTTGAAGCGCTCGGTGCAACCACAGTCGGAGCGGCAGCATTTCTTGAGCGAGCCGGGAGCGAATCCTAACTCGGAAGTGAAAGGATGCTCTCCGTGACCTAGGAGGTCGCTTCAGAAATGCGACGTAGAGTCACTTCATGCTCAAGTCGCCGTTCGACTGAGTCCACGTCTTAACCGGGGGAAGTATGTTTCGCAATACCAGTGAGGTCGCCGCGGAAGCCTTCACCGCGGTATTTGGCGACGCTCCAGAGGGCGTGTGGTCGGTGCCGGGACGCGTGAGCCTGATGGGCGACCACACCGATCTCGAAGACGGGCTGACCTTCGGCTATGCGCATCCGGCTCGATCCGCTGCCGCGGTCTCGCGCCGCGATGACAATGTGGTGCGCGTGGTCACGGACCTCACCTCGGAACAAATTGAGATCACGCTGCCGGAGATCGCACCGCAGCAGGACCACAGTTGGCGCGACTATCCGCTGGGCACGATCTGGGCCGCAAGCAAACACATCCAAGAAAATCAAGATGTGGAAGACTTCCCCGCCGCAGCCCCCACCGGGTTGAATATTTTCATCACCACCGACCTGCCGATCGGTGGCGGGCTCGCGTCAAGCGCATCCATTTGCGGCGCCATCTCACTCGCGATTAATACACTCTGGGAGCTGCGGCTGAGCAACCAAGACCTCGCCCACTTTGGCTACCGGGTAGAAAACGAATACATCGGGGCATCAACGGGGATGTCCGATCACGTCACCGTGCTCTGCGCCGAGGCCGGGAAGGATGTGTTCTACGACTCGCGTGGCTCGGACGTCTCGCTCATCGAGGGCCCCGACCTCGCCGACGAAGGATTAGCGCAGATTCTGGTGGAGACCGGGCAGGTCCACCGCAACTGGGAGAACGTGGTCATTGACCGCCATCAAGCGTGCACTCGGGTGGCAAAGACGCTCGGCTATCAGTATCTCCGCGAGGCACAACACGAAGAGGTCGAGTCGGCGGCGCACATTGACGAAGTCGACCGCCGTCGCGCGAGCTACGTGATCAATGAGATTCAACGCGTGCTCGATCTGGTGCGACTTGTGCGCACGGAGGGCGCGAAGTCCACCGGGCACCTGTTCAACGCTTCCCAGCGCTCGCTGCGCGAGGACTTCGAGGCCACCTCGGAGCGAATCGACGTCACCACCGAGCTGGCCCTCGCCGCGGGTGCGATCGGGGCGCGGATGACCGGCTCGGGGTTCGGCGGCTCGGTGTACGTGCTGATTCCGGCTGAGCGTGAACCGCATTTCCGGCAGACGCTCGCGGCCGCCTATGCCGAATATGGCTGGGATGCGCCAAAGGTCTACGAGATCTCGTCCTCCGCAGGGCCCCGCCGCGACGCCTAGTGAAGGGCGATTTCGACGCTCACAAATAAGGCTGACCGAGGTAAATGCACCTCGGTCAGCCTTATGTTGTGAGCCGGGATATGTGCCCGGCGACGCACTGCTTTAGGCGCCGGCCTCGCGTTCGGCGGTCTCAACCACGTTTGCGAGCAGCAGCGCACGGGTCATCGGCCCCACTCCACCGGGGTTCGGCGACATGTAGCCGGCGATTTCCCAGGCAGCCGGGTCCACGTCACCGCGCACCTTCGACTTGCCGGTTTCCGGGTCCTCAACGCGTGAGACACCAACGTCGAGCACAGCCGCTCCTGGCTTGATCCACTCGGCCTTGACGAGGCCAGCAGAACCTGCCGCCGCAACCACCACATCGGCGGTCTTGATGACCTCGCCGAGGTTCTTGGTGCCCGTGTGGGTCAGTGTCACCGTGGCGTTGTACTGGCGACGAGTAAGCAGCGAACCGATCGAACGGCCCACGGTCACGCCGCGCCCCACGACCAGAACGTGCTTCCCATCGAGCGAGATCCCGTTGCGTTCGAGCAACTCGATGCAGCCGCGCGGAGTGCACGGTAGCGGCGAGGTGATCGGCTTGTTCACGTTCAACACCAGGCGACCGAGGTTGGTCGGGTGAAGACCGTCGGCGTCCTTATCCGGATCAATGCGCTCAATGACCGCATCCTGATCGAGGTGCTTCGGCAACGGCAGCTGCACAATGTAGCCGGTGCAGGCCGGGTCCGCATTGAGCTGGTCAATTGCGGCGTTCACTTCCTCCTGCGTTGCCGAGGCGGGAAGGTCCACCCGAATTGACTCGATGCCAACCTCAGCACAGTCACGGTGCTTGCCCGCGACATAGAGCTGCGAGGCCGGGTCTTCCCCAACCAGCACGGTCGCGAGCCCGGGAACCACGCCGCGAGCGCGCAGCGCCGTTACCCGTTCGCGAAGCTCTGCCTTGATCTCGGCAGCGGCTTTCTTGCCGTCGAGCCTTACCGCTTGTGCCGCGGATGCTTCGCTCATGCGTAGACCAGGCCTTCATAGAGCGGGAACTTGTCGGCGAGTGCCGCGGTGCGGGCACGCAGCGGTGCGAGGTCGGCGCCGGGCTTGAGCGTCTCCGCGATCACGTCGGCAACCTCCCGGAATTCTTCGTCGCCGAAACCGCGGGTGGCAAGCGCCGGGGTGCCGACGCGCAGGCCCGAGGTGACCATCGGCGGACGCGGGTCATCCGGCACCGAGTTGCGGTTTACCGTGATGCCGACCTCGTGCAGCAGGTCTTCGGCTTGCTGCCCGTCAATCGGCGAGTTGCGCAGGTCCACGAGCACGAGGTGCACGTCGGTGCCACCGGTGGTGAGCGCAACGCCTGCCTCGCGGACATCGTCCTGCAGCAATCGCTCCGCGATGATCTGCGCGCCGCGCTTGGTGCGAGCCTGGCGGTCCTTGAACTCGTCGGTCATGGCGAGCTTGAACGCGACGGCCTTACCCGCGATGACGTGCATGAGCGGGCCACCCTGCTGCCCCGGGAACACTGCCGAGTTGATCTTTTTCGACAGGTCGGAGTCGTTGGTCAGGATGAAGCCCGAGCGGGGGCCGCCAATGGTCTTGTGC
Source organism: Gulosibacter chungangensis (assembly GCF_008831155.1). Classification (GTDB taxonomy): domain Bacteria; phylum Actinomycetota; class Actinomycetes; order Actinomycetales; family Microbacteriaceae; genus Gulosibacter; species Gulosibacter chungangensis. The sequence continues at coordinate 37,527 of NZ_WBKB01000008.1, forward strand.
ACGGTGGAGGACACCACGTGAGCGTGCTCGATCGGGTTCGGGTGCAGGCCCGCGGCGACGAGGCCCGCGAAGTGTGCCATGTCCACCCAAAGGTAGGCGCCGACCTCGTCTGCGATCTCGCGGAAGAGCGGGAAGTCGAGTTCGCGCGGGTATGCCGACCAGCCGGCGATGATGACCTTCGGCTTGTGTTCCTGCGCGAGTCGACGGACCTCATCCATGTTGATGCGACCGGTCTCGTTGTCTACCCCGTAGGCAGCGACGTTGTAGAGGCGGCCGGAGAAGTTGATCTTCATGCCGTGGGTGAGGTGGCCACCGTGGTCGAGCGAAAGACCGAGGATGGTGTCGCCGGGCGTTGCGAGCGCGTGCAGCACGGCAGCGTTTGCGGTCGCACCCGAGTGCGGCTGCACGTTCGCAAACTTCGCGCCGAAGAGTTCCTTGGCGCGGTCGCGTGCGAGGTTTTCGGCAACGTCAACGACTTCGCAGCCGCCGTAGTAGCGACGCCCCGGGTAGCCCTCGGCGTACTTATTGGTGAGCACGCTGCCGGTGGCTTCGAGCACCGAGCGGGGAACAAAGTTCTCACTCGCGATCATCTCGAGCGTGTTGCGCTGACGGTTCAATTCATCGCCGAGCACGGCGGCGATCTCGGGGTCTACCTGCGAAAGCGGCAGATTCTGATAGTCGGACACTTGCGACTCCTTAATCGGATTCCAGTTCACGCGACCGGATGGTCAACCGGGCGGTCATGAGTGTCGGCGAGCCCAGGCGTGCGGCTCGTGATCCGTGTGCCGCTCCCCGATGGTGCCCCACCTGACGCCAGTCGCGACCACATCAGTCTAAACGCTTCACGCGCTTCGTTCTCGGACGGTTTTCAGATCGACGACCACATTGATGATCACGCCCACAATCGTGAGCGTCAGGAACGAGACCCCGAGGGCGCCCATCCCGTACTGGTCAAGCAACAGCGCACCCACGAGCGCACCGAGGCCGATACCGCCGTTGAATGCGGAGGTATAAATGGCGCTGGCGAGATCCCGGTGCTTGGAGGGCGCGATTGCCAGCAGCCGCGATTGCAGCAGGGTTGGCAAGAAGCCCATCCCAAAGCCCCATAGCCCCAGCCCGATCAGTGGAATGACCGGCACACCGGCGAAGAGTGCCAGCGATCCCCCGCCGAAGACGAAAAGGCCAAAAGCCACGTAGAAGCCCAGGCCCGCACGCCCCGTGAAGAGCGCTCCGGTGAGTCCGGTGGCGAGCGCCGAGGCGATGCCGTAGCCAAACAGCGCAATCGGCAATAGGACTTCGGCGAGCCCCACTGGGCCGAGCAGATACGGCGAAATATAAGAATAGAAGGAATAGTGCCCGGTCATTACCGTCATGACCAGGACACACAGCACGATCACCAGGCCCATCGATTTGCGCGGTCGACGCGCAATCGGGATGCTGGCGGTGATCGCTTCGACGTCGCTGAGAGCTTGCGGGGTGGGCAGTTCCACCGCGGTCGTTGCCGGTGCGGGGCGGTCACCAATCCCCTGCGGCAGCACCTTCCATAGGGCCGCGGCGACGATCAGGCAAACCACGGCGAGCACAATGAAGGTCGTCCGCCAGTCGAGCCACTGGCCAAGCGCGGTACCGAGCGGCACACCGAGGACGAACGCGAGCCCGCCGCCACCGCCAGTGATGGACACCGCCTTCGTAAGGTGCTGCGGTGCCACGAGTGAGCCGGTGTACGAGGTGACGGATGACCAAAACACGCCGTGCGCGACACCGTTGATGATTCGGCTCACGAGCACCAGCGCATAGGTGGGCGCGAGCGCGGTCATAACTGTGCTCAGCGAGAAAAAGGTCAGTACGCCCACCAGGAGGTAGCGCTTTGGGATGTTCCGCAGCAGCATTGTCAGCGGCGTCGAGGTAATCACCACGGCAAACGCAAACACCGACATGAGCAGACCAATCTGCCCGTCGTTCACTCCGAGATCCCGAGCCATGAGGTGCATCAGACCGGTCGGGAGCATCTCGATCGTGATCGACATGAAGATCGCGGTGGCCAGCGTAAACAACGGCCCCAACGGGAGCTTCGAGGTCATATCAGTCTTCACTGCTCGATCCTACTGCTCAATAGCAAAATCCGAGTCGTTCTCCCGTACTCTATCGACTGTGACCGAATCGAACTCTTCAGCATCCAACGCCGCAGAATCGTCGACCGCTCAGGCCTCGACCACGCACCGAGTACTCACCCTCGTGTGCCCCGATAAGCCCGGTATCGTCCACGCGATGACCGCGGCGATTGTTGCCTCGGCCGGAAATATTGTCGAGCTGCAGCAGTTTTCCTCGCTCGATACGGACCGATTCTTCATGCGGATCGAAGTCGACTCTCCGGTGACGCGCGGCGCACTGCTGGCCGAGGTGAACCCGGTCGCCGAACGCTTCGGCGCAAGCATCCACCTCGACGAAGTCGGTCGCCCGATCCGCACCCTCGTGCTCGGGTCGACCGCCGAGCACTGCGTCAATGACCTGCTCTTCCGCCAGCGCACCGGTCACCTGCCGATCGAGGTCACGCGCCTGATGGCGAACCACCCGAACCTAGCCAACATCGCCAATTTCTACGGCGTCCCCTTCGAGCACCTGCCGATCAAGGGCCCAGAGCAAAAAGCTGCCTTCGAAAACCGCGTGCGCGAGATCATCAAGGAAGACGGCATCGAACTCGTCGTCCTCGCCCGCTACATGCAGATTGTCTCCCCGGAACTGTGCGAAGAGCTTGAGGGAATGGCGATCAACATCCACCACTCCTTCCTGCCCGGGTTCAAGGGCGCAAACCCCTACCGCCAGGCGCACGAGCGCGGCGTGAAGGTGGTCGGTGCGACCGCGCACTTCGTCACCACCGACCTCGACGAAGGCCCCATCATCGAACAGAACGTGCGCCGCGTGGACCACACTGACACGGTCAAGCAGCTGCAGGCTATGGGCCAGGACGAGGAGTCACGCACACTCACGCAGGCCGTGAAGTGGTTTGCCGAGCACCGCATCCTGCTCGACGGTCACCGCACGATCGTGTTCCGCTAGCGCGAAGCTGGCTGACCGGAGCAAGGGCCAGTCCTCAAAAGTTAGAAGGCGGCGTATTGAAGGCTGCGCGTAATTGCGCGGCCGCTTCGATACGCCGCCTTCGGCGTCTACTCAGCGAGCAGAGTGTTATGCCTTCGGCGTCTCCTCAGCGAGCGGGACTTTAGGCCATCGCCGGGGTGTCCCACAGCGGCAGGCTGGTGCCGATGCCGCGCTCGAGGGCGTTGCGGTAGACGACGGTCCCCCAGGCCACGTCTTCGATCGGCAGTCCGCCGATTGACACGAGCACGATCTCCTCGGGGTTGCGGCGGCCCTCGGCACGTCGCTCGACCACAGGGCCGAGTTCTTCGATGTCCCAGTGGCGGATCTTGCCCTCGGCAACCAGGTCGAGAAACTTATTACCGATGATGCCCACGTGGTGGTGGGTGGGCGTTGGGAACTCCAAGCCCCAGGCCTCATAGAGGCCGTAGGAGTCAACCACCTTGCGCACGTCCTGCGCTTCTAAGCCCTCATCGATGTCAGCGGCAGCCGGCATCGTCACGAGCGCACCTGGCTCCAACCATTCGCGGCGGATGAGCGGATAGGTTTCCAGATCCCCCGCCTTGGTCGTGGCGCAGACCGTGACGACATCGCAGCCGCGCACCGCTGCCTCATCCGAGTCAACCTGGATGATCTCGCGGATCTGTGGCACATAGGTCGCAACCCAGTTCTTGAAGTCTTCAATGCCTTTCTGGCTGCGGCCACGAACCTTCACGGTGTCGAGCATCGGGCAGGCCACGGCAAGAGCCGCAAGCGAGGTGCGCCCCATCACACCCGGGCCGATCACGCCGGCGACCCGCGCATCCCCGCGGGCGAAGTGGCGCGCCGCGACTCCCGAAACCGCACCGGTGCGCATCGCCGAAAGCAGGTTCGCGGACATCATCGCGAGCGGCGCAGCCGTTTCGGTGTCATTAAGCATGAACATGAGGATCGAGCGGGGCAGCCCGCGATCGCGATTCGCGAGATTCGACCCGTACCACTTCATCCCGGTAGTGCCGAAGCTACCCCCGAGATAGGCGGGCATAGCAGTAAACCGGCGATCATCACCGTTCTTAGGCATCGTCGGAAACCGCGGCTCATCGGGGAAAATCATGCGCGCCCCGTGCGAGTCGTTATTCGGTCCGGCCATGCGGTAATCCCCCGCGGCATACAGCGCGAACGTTTCTTCCATCGCGTCTACACAGCTGGCCATATCCATTACACCGGCCTCGATCATGTCGGGCTCGGAGAGGTAGCGGAAGTCGATGCGGTTGGTCAACCAGGTCCTCAATTCATGCCAAGTGCGCACCACTTACCGCGGCACGCATCCATTACGGGCGCGGATGCGCGCCGAAGGGAATATTACGGTGAAAAATTCCCTCGCGTAAAGCAAAATTTTGGCGAACTCGAGACCAATCTCCGGTCGCGAAGAAACCCCAGGTCAGCTGGCTGTTACTGGGGCTGGAATCCGCTGGATTACGGCGTCGATAATGCGGTGCCCGGCACGGTCGCGCAGGGTCATGAGCGACTCCGGGTGGAACTGCACCGCATACCAGCGTTTTTCGGTGACTTCCACGGCCTGCGGAATGCCGTCATCGTCGCTCGCAATGATCTTCAAGCCTTCCGGCACGGTCTGCGGATCGATGTACAGCGAGTGGTAGCGCCCGGTCACGAAGCGCTTCGGCATCTCGTCGAGGAACCCTTCACGGACCACCTCAACCTCGCGCTCCTGACCGTGCAGCGGATAGTCCAGCTGCCCGAGCGAGGCGCCCATATACTCCCCGATGGCCTGTTGGCCGAGGCACACGCCAAAAACCGGCAGGCCGCGAGCATCCAGCTCGGCAAGGATTTCCCCGTCGCGGAAGTCACTGGGCGAGCCAGGCCCGGGCGACATCACCACCAGTGTCGGGTCGAGCGCGTCGAGCTGCTCGCGCACTTGCTCGATCGGCACGCCGCCCTTCGGCACGCGCACGGTGCGCACGAGCGCACCCGTCTCGCGCATATAGCCGGCAAGCATCTGCACGAAGGAGTCTTCGTGATCGAAGAACAGGATGCGGTGGTCGGCGCCAATTTTCGCCTCGGGTTCGTCCGTGGCTGCGGTTTTTTCAGCCGGTCGCGCGGCGATCGCTTCGAGGAGTGCCGAGGCTTTCATTTCGGTCTCGCGCTCTTCGTCCTCGGGAACCGAGTCGATCAGCAGGGTGCCGCCCGCACGGACCTCCGCGATGCCTTCCCGGATCATCGCGGCGCGGATCGTCAGCCCCGTGTTGACGTCACCGTTTGCGTACAGCACACCGAGGGCCCCGGCATACCAGGTGCGCGGTGAGCGCTCGTGCTCGTCGATGAAGCGCATCGCCCAAATCTTCGGGGCACCGGTGACGGTGACGGCCCACATGTGCGTGGCAAAGGCATCTAGCCCGTCGAAGTCCTCGCGCAGCGTACCTTCCACGTGGTCGACCGTGTGGATCACCTTCGAGTAGAGCTCGATCTGGCGGCGTCCGATAATGCGCACCGAACCCGGTTCGCAGACCCGCGATTTGTCATTGCGGTCCACATCGGTGCACATGGTCAGTTCCGACTTGTCCTTCTCGCTATTGAGCAGGGTGCGGATCTGGTCGGAGTCTTCGATCGCGTCAGCGCCGCGGGCAATCGTTCCCGAGATCGGCGCGGTCTCAACCCGGTCGCCCTGCACCCGCACGAACATTTCGGGGGATGCGGTGACGAGGAATTCATTCTCGCCGAGGTTCATGATCGCCCCGTAGGGCGCGGGGTTATTTGCCACGAGGTTGCGGAAGATGGCCGAAGGCGAGGTGCGCACCGGCTCACGGAATGCCTGCCCGGGCACCACCTCAAAGAGATCGCCGCGCGCGAAATAAGCCTTCGCATCCCGCACGAGCGCCGCGTACTCACCCTTTTCATGGTCGCGCGAAGCGGTGGCTTCGGCGGCCGGGCCGATAAACGGCGCGGGCACTTCCGTGCGCGGAAGGACGGCGGTGCTCTGACCGCCGTAGCTGAATTCAAACTCATAGCGGCGGGCGTCGCCGCGCTGTCGGTCCACCGCGATGATGCTGTCCGGGAGGTACATTACGAGGTCCCGCTGGGCGCCGCCGCTCGGCTCATTGAGCTGTTCAATTTGGCGCACCAGGTCATAGCCGAGGGAACCGTAGAGCCCCAAGTGGCGCGCGTCCTCCGGCAGTGCCGAGAGCACGTGCCGCAGCACCGCGAAGGAGGACCGGCGACGGGTGCGCTCTTCCTCCGGAAGAATGTCATCGCGCTGCGGGGCGATCTGGATGGTGGTTTCGCGCTCGGCCGCGGTCACGGTGAAGCCGTCGACACCTTCGAGCAGTTCCGTGAAGGCTCGCAGGGGCACGAGTCCCCGGTCATTGAGCGCGCGCATCCGCACCGTGAAACCGCGACCCTCGATGACCAGCGGCGGGTCAATGAAGCCCATGTCCCATCGCGTGTAGCGCCCCGGGTATTCGACGCCCGAGGCAAGGACGACACCCGCACGGTGATCAAGACCGGCAATGATGTCGTCGATCTCGGAGGGAACGGCAACACGATCGGAAGCAACTACGGTAAGCACTCTCGAATCCTACGCTGAGAAGCGGCTCGAAGGCGAAGCACCCCGCTTCCGGCGGGCTACAGCCCCTGTCTGCTACAGCCCCTGCGCGATGACCGCGGCCGCGTGACGCCAGGCCTCACGCGTCGCCGGCTGCAGGTTCGGGATGTTCAGCTCGCCACCACCGACAAATTCTTGGTCATAGGGCACCGAAACCACCGCACGGGTGAGCTTCTCAAAGTGGCTGTGGAGCTTGTCCGTGAGCACCGGGTCCTCCTTCGAGGAGGGCGAGGAGAGGATCGTCACCGCGTTCGCGAGCAGCTGTCCGTAGCCGCGCTCGCGCAGACCGTCGGCGAGCCACGCGGCGGATGCGGCGGTGTCCTCGCGAGCGGTCGACACGATCACGAGCTGGTCAGCCACATTGAGCGCCGCTTCCCAGTTGGATGCGCGCATATTGTTGCCGGTGTCGATCACCATGATGCGGTAGAAGCGCGAGAGCACCCGGTGGAGCCGGTGGAAGGCGTCATCATCGATGATCGCGGCCGAGGCGGCATCGTCATCGCTCGCGAGCACGTCAAACTTCGCGTCGCCCTGGTTGCGTACGAAGCGGTCGATATCCGAGATGGTCGCACCACCCGAGACTTCGAAGTGCGGCAGTTCGCGCAGCAGGTCCACCGCGGTGTTCGAGGTCACTCCGGCACGGGAGCGCCATCCGAGCGTGCCACGAGTCTCATTGTTGTCCCACGCGAGGGTGTAGCCACCGCGCATGGTGCCGAAGGCGGCCGCGATCATCAAGGTCGCGGTGGTCTTGTGCGCACCACCCTTCGGGTTCACCACCACGATCGTGCGGGTGCCGTCGAAGACCTTCTGAATCTGATCCATCTCCTCGCGCACCGTGCGCTCTTGCTTCCCCGGGCCGAGCTTAATCAGCCCGCCGGATGCTCGGCGCAACCTCGCTCGCCAGCCCTGTTCGGCAAGTTTCGCCTGGTCAGACTGCTTTGAGGAGAGGAAGTCGTCGAGGGTCGGCACCGCTTCGTGCGGTGTGGCGGTCGCGGGGCGCAGCTGTGCCCGCGGCTGCTGGCCTCCCGTAGGTGCCGCCGAGGTACGCGTTTCGGCACCGGAGAGGAGGTCCTCGTGCTCTTCCGTTGTCGCGGGTGGCTCCGGGCTGCGACGCTCACCGCGGGTGAACTGCGGCCGCCAGTCGTCCACCGGTGGCTCGCCCGCTTCGGTTGCATCCTCCGTCAGCGCGGATGCAGCGAGGCTTTTGTCAATCGGCGTGCTGGGCTTGGCTGCGGGAATTGGCGTCGGCGCGGTTTCCTGCGAGCCGGTCACCCCAGGCCCGGTCACCCCCGGCCCGGTAACCCCCGAGGCTTCGGCAGGCGCATCCTGCAGATCGTCGAAGTCGTGGTCGAGGCCTTCCTCGTGAATCTCTTCTTCGAGTTCCTCGTCTTCGCCCAAATCAGCTGAGCCCAGGTCCGCGCCGCTCACGTCCGCAGTATCAGCCGCGGCATCCGAAGCGAGTAGTCCGTTGGCGACAATCGGCTCATCCCCCACATCGGGGAAGCGCTCGTCACGGTCCTCCACCTCGAAGTGCTTTGCGAGCATCCCCTCGCGCGGCAGCTGAATCGTCTCGTGCAGGGAGTCAGCGGTCGTCTTCTCGTCACTCTCATCGTGACCGAACAGCTCCGCGTAGCCGCCGTCGGCTGCCTTTGTGTCTGCTTGCGGAGTGAGTTCGGTGTCGCCCGGGCCGAGCGGTAGCACATCGCCAACCTGTTCAAGGTTGCCGTTCGGGAAACACACCAGCGAGTAAATGCCGTCCACGTCGATGGTTTCGAGGTCAACCTCGCTCCCCTCGTCCACCGCGATCGCGATCGCGCGCTCCATCAACTGTCCGCGCAATTCGTCGGCATTGCTGGCGTTCATTCGGATGACGCGGTTCCCGTCACGTAGCTCACCGTGACCGTCGACTCGAACCAGTGCCACGAGTGAGCGACCGGTCTGCGACATTTCTTGCGTCATTACTTGTCCTCCATGTGCGTGGACACGCTAAGACACGTTCGGTCCACCAAAAATTCTGCTTCGCTGATTCTAGAGCGGTGCTGTTGATTTGCCGTCGCACCCCGCTGAAATTTGCGTCGGAGTGCCGGAATGAATCGCCATCAGCCTAATTTCCGCATGTTGGGGGTACCCTGCATGACATGACTTCGTTGCGCCTTGCCCCGCTTACCGCTGACAACATCGTGGCCGCGAACGCTCTCTCGCTGAAGCCCGGCCAGGAAGCTTTCGTAGCCCCGGTCTCGCATTCGATCGCTGAGGCCTATGTAAATCAAGACACCATGTGGCCCCGCGTTGTCGTCAGTGGTGACGATGTCGTGGCTTTCATCATGGCTACCTTCAATCACGAATCGGACGACCCGCTGTACCGGGCGACGATTCTTCGCCTGAATGTGGATGCCGACCATCAGCGGCAGGGCATCGGTGCCTTCGCGGTGGATGCGGTGCTCACCGAAGCGCTGGAGCGCGGCTTCAATGCCGTGGTTGCGGTGTGGGAAGAGGGCGAGCTCGGTCCGGGTCGCTTCTTCCAGGCCATGGGCTTCAAGATCGTCGGTGAGACCCCGTACGGTGAGGTGATCGGCGAACGCGCGCTCAAGGCGTAGTCGTTCCAATAGCAAGAGGCGAGACCCGATGATTCGGGTCTCGCCTCTTGCTATATCTGCTTCGAACGCTCGCTAGTCGCGGGAGCGCAGCGACATCCGCGGAAGCGTGCCGCCGGCGGCTTCGAAGGCGCTGATGTCGAGCACCTGCGTCTGGTAGCCGAGCGAAGTCACGAGCTTCACCGTCGCGGGGGCTGAGGCGGGTACGGCCACCGTGTGCTCATCCAGTACGAGGACCGCAGCTCCCCGGGGCTCCTCCACGGCGATCTGCTCGCCCAGGACTTCCGGGTGCTCGATCGCGGGCTGCCACACAAGCTTGGTGCCGTCGGGAAGTATCGACAGCGCATCCGAGAGCGCAAATTTGCCGGCCACGGGCACGGCGACCACGCGGTAGCCACGGTCAGTGACCACCTTGCGCAGACCCCGCAGGGCGGATGCGTTCGTGTTCCCACCGACACCGACGTAGAGCACGCCCTCGGCTTCGACAACATCGGCCGGGTCAAAGATCGCCGGAGCTTCAAGGTCATCAAATACTGCGCCGGCGTTGTCGAGCGTTTCGCGCACCGTGGGAAGTTCCCCGCGTCGTTCATCCCCCTTGGGTTTTGCGAACACGACCTGCTCTCCGAGCACGAGGGCCGTGTCACCGACGAACACCGCGCGCTGTTCACCCGGTTCTTCCGGGATCGCCTGGGTGCCCCAGCCGTGTTCCTCGAAGGCGGTGACCATGGCTTCCCACTGCTCATTGGCCTGTTCAATTGCAGCTTCATCCTTGCCCTCAAGCATCGCTTCCGAGGGAATCCGCACAAAGGCCGAACCGCTATCCGTGATCGATGAGGGTGCGGCTGGGGCTGCGACGTAGCGCGCGGCGGCGCCGGGGACCGGCTCGCCGCTCGCCGCGCGATAAACGGGCGGGCACAGGAGTGCTGCGGCGACGATTCCCATCACCGTGAACGGGAAGTTCAGCCCCACGAATTCACCGAAGATCGCGTTCCAGGCTTCACCGTTGAGTTCGAGGCCGTTCGAGACAATCTGGATGATGTATGCGGCGGTGCCGCCCAGCAGCACCGCGAGCAGGCCCGCGAGTGCCGAGGTCCACCAACTGCGAAATACGCCAATAAAGCCGAGCGCAATCAGCACGATCAGGTAGATCCCCACCGCGGGCGCGGCGAGCCCAAAGGCGCTCGAGAAGGTCTCCCACGGCGAGAGCACGAAGGTGAGGTCGCGCTCATTCGTGGAAAACAGCGTGCCCAGCAGGGTGATCGCCGAAGCGGCGAGCGAAGCGCTGAGAATCGCGTTGAAGCGGAATCCAGTGGGGGCCTGAGCGGGGTATGTCACGTTGTCCTTTATAGCCTGGATGGAGGTGCCTGGATGGAGGTTCCCGGAGGGCTGCGGGGCCTAGTGGAAGAAGTGGCGTTCGCCGGTGAAGTACATGGTCACGCCGGCCTTTTCGGCAGCGGCCTTGACCTCATCATCCCGGATGGAACCACCGGGTTGCACGATCGCGCGAACCTTCGCGGCGGTGAGCACCTCGAGGCCATCGGCAAACGGGAAGAAGGCGTCGGATGCGGCGACCGAACCGGCGGCACGTTCACCGGCACGGTTCACGGCGAGGTGGCAGGAGTCCACGCGGTTGACCTGCCCCATGCCAACGCCGACCGAAGCGCCGTCGTGTGCGAGCAGGATCGCGTTGGATTTCACTGCCCGACCGGCGGTCCACGCAAATTCGAGGTCGCGCAGGGTCTGCTCATCGGCAGCCTCACCGGTAACGAGTTCCCAGTTGTCGCTGAGGCGACCTTCGCGGGGGAAGGTGTCCGGGGTCTGTGCGAGGAAGCCGCCGGAGATCTGTCGCAGTTCGATGTCTTCGCGGGCGAAGTCGGTCGGTACCGCAAGCAGACGAATGTTCTTCTTCTGCGTCAGCAGCGCCACGGCGTCTTCGGTGTAGCCGGGGGCAACCACGACCTCGGTGAAGATTTCGCTGAGGGTCTGGGCCATTTCGAGCGAGACTTCGCGGTTCGCGGCGACCACGCCACCGAAGGCCGACAGCGGATCGCAGGCGTGTGCCCGACGGTGTGCCTCGGCGATGGCGGCAGCCTCGTCGAGCCCTTCCGGCGCGATTGCGATACCGCAGGGGTTCGCGTGCTTGATGATCGCCACTGCGGGAGCGACGAAATCGTAGGCCGCGCGCAGTGCTGCGTCAGCATCCACGTAGTTGTTGTACGACATTTCCTTGCCGTGCAGCTGCTGTGCCTGCGCAATACCCCGACCGGTGTCATTGCGGTAGAGCGCCGCCTGCTGGTGCGAGTTCTCGCCGTAGCGCAGGGTCGCTTCGCGCTTGACCTCAACCGCGAGGGATGCGGGGAAGGTCAGCTCGGCAGCGTCCACCGCGGCATCGTCCTGCGCGGCCAGCTGCTGCGCGAACCAAGCCGAAACATTGGCGTCGTATTCGGCGGTGTGCGCGAAGGCAGCCCCTGCGAGCTGACGGCGCTGCGCGAAGGTGGTGCCACCGTTGGCGGCAGCATCGATGATTTCCGCATAGCGTTCTGGCGACACCACGATCGCCACATTCGCGTGGTTCTTTGCCGAGGCACGCACCATAGCGGGGCCACCAATGTCGATCTGCTCAACGACATCTTCTGGCGCCGCACCCGAGGCCACGGTCTGCGCAAACGGATAGAGGTTGACGACCACGAGGTCGAAGGGCTTGATCTCAAGTTCCTGCAGCTGCTGCTCGTGGCTTTCCAAACGCAGGTCGGCAAGGAGGCCCCCGTGCACGTTTGGGTGCAGCGTCTTGACGCGACCGTCGAGAATCTCGGGGAATCCGGTGACTTCCGAGGCTTCGATCACGGCGACACCCGCATCCCGAATCTTCTGCGCGGTCGAGCCGGTCGAGACAATTTCAACCCCGGCCTCGCCGAGCGCCTTCGCGAGCTCTTCCAGACCGGTCTTGTCCGAGACCGAAATCAGCGCGCGGCTGATCTTGACCTGGTCACGTTCGCGACGGTGTTCGGTGATTTTCGGTGCGCTCATGCGGCGATCTCCTTGAGGTTGATGGTGCCCAATGCCAGGTTGCGCACCGTTTCTGTCAGTAGTTCACGTTCGACGATCTTGATGCGCTCGTGGAGCGAATCCTGATTGTCATCGGGGTGGATGGGGATGCGACGCTGATCGATGATCGGACCGGTATCTACACCGTTGTCGACGATCATGATTGTCGCGCCGGTTTCGCTCGCGCCCGCGGCAAGCGCGTCACGCACGGCGTGGGCGCCCGGGAATTCCGGCAGATAGGCCGGATGCGTGTTCAACAGGTGCGGGGAAAGCGCCTCGACCACGCGCGGCGGCACGAGTCGCATGAAGCCGCTGAGGATGGTCGCATCCGGCTGCCAGCGCTGGATTTCTGCGAGCAGCGCATCGCCCCAGGCGGCGCGATCGGGAAAGTCACTCGGCTGCACCAGGAAGGTCGGGATGCCCCGCTCGGTGGTGAGCGCCAAATTGGCTTTCGGGGTGTCGGCGCCGATGGCGACGACTTCGGCATCGATTGGCTGATCACTGTCGCGACTGGCTTCGATGGCGTCGAGTAATGCGCGGAGGTTCGACCCCGTGCCAGAAATGAGTACGACGAGCTTGAGCACTAACCGATCTTAGCGCGTCCCAAATGTTCAGCGCTGATCCTCATCCAGGTCGATGTCAGCGTAGATATCCGGCTCATCCGGTCGCTGCACGGCATCGCGGAGTTCCAGGCGCGCTCGGGGGCGCGCGTAGGGACTGGGTTTGGCGGGCCAGCCTGCGGTGTGGTCGGACTCTGCGTCGCTCTCCCCCGAAGCTTCGCCTCGATGTTCACGGTCGTCCCGGGACTCGTTCGTGCCCACGCCCGCGCTTTCGTCAAAGTCTTCAGCCGAGTCTTCGTCACGGTCGCGGTCTTGATCGTCATCCTCAGTGTCATCGCGAGGTTCGCCGAGGACTCGACCGAGAATATTGCGGAAGGGAATGAGGTGGGGCCGCGTGCGCGGGTTCGCGCCATCAAGGTCATCATCCTGCTCGTCCGTGCCTCGAGCATCCTCCCCGTGAGCGCTCTCCCCCGGTCGCCCCGCTCGCCCTGCTGCATCCGCTCGTTCCGCTGCCTCGGCCGACTGCGCTGCCGGAGCCGCCTCCGATTCGCTTGCTTCGAGGGGCAAGAAGGCACCGATTGCTCCACCGACGAGGAAGATCCCGAAGGCGGCGAGCAGCATCCACCACGGCTGCGGACCAAATTCCAGCAGCCGCCCGGGGCCGATTGCGCCACGTGCCAGCTGTGCGAAGATCGCCAGCGCGAGAGCCGCGAGCAGCGCGCCAGCCGCCGGGGGCAGCAGTCGTTCCCACCACACCCGCCCATCGATGCCGGGGTTTCGCGAGCGCGAGATCAACGCGATCACCGACGCGAGCGTGACCGGGAGCGCAAGCGCCGCCCACAGATACGGCGAAGATTCCTCCGGCAGGAGCCCCAGCAGCGGCACAATCGGCAGCGGTCCCGCATCCGTCCCGCCAAGCGTCGCGAGTGAGCCTTCCCCGAGCTGGATGCCGGGGCCCATTAGCCAGGCCGTGGCCCAGACGATCAGCGTGGGTAGGTACGCGAGTTGCAACAGCCCCATGCCGATGACACCCGCAAAGTCGAGTTGCAGCGACTCCATGAGCCCGATGACGCGTCCCATGCTGGTCACGAGCCCGATGAGCAAGAACGCCGTTGCCAGCCCGAAGACACCAACCACGAGACCAACCGCGATGCGCACGGCGCGGGCTGCGAGATCGGCAATGTCATCGATCCGCTCGCCAACCCAGCGGGACCAGGGCAGGTACTCCCACACCCGCGTGCCGATGAGCAACATCACAGCCCAGGTAACGGTGCCGACCGTCACGGCGCCCTGGACATCAATGCGGATCACGTCCGTACCCGCGAAATTTGTCGAAAGCCATGCGGCCAGCACGAAGGCGACAGTGCTTCCCGCGAGTCCCGTCCACGGTTCATCCTCGTGGCTGAGCCGGTCCCCCGTCCGCCAAGCCATCCAGGCGATGAATGCGGTGAACACCAGCGGCGCAATCGAGACCACGAAGGTGAACGGCTCTGCGATACCGAGTCCCGGATAGGTTTGCGGGTCGATCGTGAACCCGACTGCGCCGCCGAGACCCAGCGCCCACACCGCGGCCGCAATCGTTAGCGGCACCTCAAAGGCCGTCGACTGGAATCCACCCGTGATGAGCCAGCTCGCGATGGTCACTGCGAGCGGGACGGCGAAGCCGATTGCGACGGTAAGCGCCGCGTCAGCGATGGCGGCGATAAGAGACGATATGCGGGTCATGCTTTGCAAAAGAGTAGTCGAGAGCGCTTGAGGGATCGCTAAGTCGTGACTGGATGCGCGAAAACAGTTGCGACAAGAAAAAATGCCGCAGGCGGTGATCCGACACGACATATTGCGCGTGTCAGTACCGTCTGCGGCACTTGGTAGCGGCGCCGCTAGGGCGACCGCTTGAGAGCTTGGCGGGCTAGAGGCTCGCGAAGATCTCCTTCATGATGTTTGCGGTCTCGGTCGGGGTGGTCCCCACACGAACACCGGCAGCCTCGAGGGCTTCCTTCTTCGCGGCAGCGGTACCGGCCGAACCGGTCACGATCGCACCCGCGTGACCCATGGTCTTACCCTCGGGAGCGGTGAAACCTGCCACGTAGCCGACAACGGGCTTGGTGACGTTGGCCTTGATGAACTCTGCGGCGCGCTCCTCAGCGTCACCACCGATTTCACCAATCATCACGATCGCCTTGGTCTCAGGGTCAGCCTCGAACGCCTCGAGCGCGTCGATGTGGGTGGTGCCGATGACGGGGTCGCCGCCGATACCGATGGCGGTCGAGATACCGATTTCACGCAGCTCGTACATCATCTGGTAGGTCAGGGTGCCCGACTTCGACACGAGACCGATGGGGCCGGTGCCGGTGATGTTTGCCGGGGTGATACCCGCGAGCGAGACGCCCGGGGTGATGATGCCGGGGCAGTTCGGGCCGATCAGGCGGGTCTTGTTGCCCAGCTCCTGCACGCGTGCCCAGGCCTCGGCCGAGTCCTTGACCGGGATGCCCTCGGTGATCGCCACGGCGAGGGGGATCTCAGCCTCGGCGGCCTCGACGATCGCGCTCTTAGCGAAGGCCGGCGGCACGAAGATGACGGTGACGTTCGCGCCGGTTGCCTCCATGGCTGCCTTCACGGTGCCAAAGATCGGCAGTTCCTTGCCGGCGAGTTCGATGGTCTGCCCGGCCTTGCGGGGGTTCGTGCCACCTACGACATTCGCGCCAGCTTCGAGCATGCGGGTGGCGTGCTTCGAACCTTCCGAGCCGGTGATGCCCTGAACGATGATCTTGGAGTTCTCGTCAAGAAAAATCGACATAGTTCTTTAAATCCTTATTCCGTGTTTGGCGCGCTTAGGCGTTCGCGAGTTCTGCGGCCTTGTCAGCGGCCTCGTCCATGGTCGGGACAACGGTGACAAGCGGGTGGTTGAAGTCGGCGAGGATCTGGCGACCCTCTTCGACGTTGTTGCCGTCGAGACGGACCACGAGCGGCTTGCTCGCTGCATCCCCCAGGGTCTTCAGCGCGCCGACGATACCGTTTGCCACGGCGTCGCACGCGGTGATGCCACCGAACACGTTCACGAATACGCTCTTGACCTGCGAGTCACCCAGGATCACGTCGAGGCCAGCGGCCATCACCTCAGCCGAAGCGCCACCACCGATGTCGAGGAAGTTAGCGGGCTTGACGCCACCGTGCTTCTCGCCAGCACCGGCAACCACGTCCAGGGTCGACATCACGAGGCCAGCACCGTTACCGATGATGCCCACCTGGCCGTCGAGCTTGACGTAGTTGAGGTCGTTTTCCTTGGCCTTCTCTTCCAGCGGGTCGAGGTTGCCAGCAGCCGCCTGCAGTGCAGCGTGGTGCTCGTGACGGAACTCGGCATTGTCGTCGAGAGTCACCTTGCCGTCGAGTGCGATGATGTCGCCCTCGGCGGTCTGCACGAGCGGGTTCACCTCAACGAGGGTGGCGTCCTCGTCACGGTAGACCTCAAAGAGCTTGACGAAGACGGGAACGAGCTTCGCGATCTTCTCGTCGTCAAAGCCGGCGGCACGAGCGATCTCTTCCGCCTTGGCTTCGTCGATGCCGACGATCGGGTCAACGGCGATGCGAGCGAGTGCCTCGGGGCGTTCCTCGGCGAGCTGCTCGATCTCCATGCCGCCCTCCTTGGAGCACATGGCGAGGTAGTTGCGGTTCGCACGGTCGAGCAGTACCGAGAAGTAGTATTCCTCTTCGATATTGGCGCCAGCGGCAACCATGACACGCTCTACGACGTGGCCTTTAATGTCGAGCCCGAGGATGGCCTTGGCAGCCTCAAACGCCTCATCAGGGTTCTTGGCTACCTTGACGCCACCAGCCTTGCCGCGACCACCGGTCTTCACCTGTGCCTTGACAACGGTCACGCCGCCAAGCTTCTCGGCGGCCGCTTTGACGTCCTCCGGGGTGTCCGCCACGATGCCGGCCAATACCGGTACACCGTGAGCTTCGAACAGGTCGCGCGCCTGATACTCGAAAAGATCCACGTTTCTTCCCATCCACGGCAATTGCCGCGTTGTATCGCTCGATGGAGCCTTCAGCTCGACCGAGCACGAAATTTGTGAGTAAGGATGGACCGGCCATGCACCGGATTTGGGCGTTGCACTCAACTATCCGACGCATCAGCGCATCCGACCCCAAAGCCTACTCCACCAAATCGGCGACTTTGTAATGTATCCCCCAGCATCACCGCGGGCAACTTCTCCACCCTTCGTCGGACAGCGCTCGGTTGGGGAAGGAAGTACGCTCTTGAGGTGGCTTCCTCTACTGCGTCCCGAAAACCGCTGTTCTTCCGGTTGATCTGGGTCTTCTTGACACTCATCATCGCGATCGCACTACTCAAACTGGCGTTCTTTTCCGGCAGCTCATCGGAGGCTGCAGAACCCACCGGCACGCTGGAAGCACCGCTGGTTGCGGTAGAACGTTCCACCATTACAAACACCTTCGTGGTGTCGGGATCGGTGAGCGCAGATTCCGGCGTTCCGGTGCGCGCCACCGAACAGGGCACTGTCACGGAGATCTATGCCGCCAACGGGGCGAAAGTTGCTAAGGGTGACACGCTCTTTGAGGTCCGCGAGCAGACCGGCGAAACCGAGCCGCGCATCCTCACCGAAGGTGACCCCGAGGCGGGAATCGAGCCCACCTATTCCGAACCGGAGCCGATCTATTCCTATTACACGGTGACCGCCCCCGCGAGCGGCACGCTCAGCGGGTTTACGCCGCTACCCAAAATGAGCGTCAGCATCGGCGAGGAAATCGGCCAGATCGGCCCCGGGACGTTCACGGTCGTGGCCGATCTCACCGCCGCAATGCAGTATCGGATGCTCGACCAACCCGCCAGCGCCACGATCACGATCTCGGGTGGCCCGGCCCCCTTCGACTGCTCGAGTCTCGAGATCGGCGCTCCGATCGAGCAGGATGCGCCGGAGCCGCAGATGGTGGATCCCTATGCCTATGACCCGTATCTCGCCGAAGAGTCTTCCGGCGCCGCGAATGTCACCGGACAGATTCGCTGCGCCGTCCCCGAGGGTGAATCGGTCTTCGCCGGGCTCAATGCCGAGATTGAAGTGACTGCCGGTGTTGCCGAGGATGTACTCGTGCTGCCGGTCACCGCGGTGCGCGGCGACTACGCGACCGGGATTGTCTATCTCGCCGCCGGGTCGGATGCGCAGGGCGATCTGGCTGGCGCCGACGCGGTCGAGGTGAACGTCGAGCTCGGGCTGACCGATGGCGTCTACGTCGAAATCACGTCAGGCTTGGAGGAATCCGCCCTGGTGCTCGAATACGTACCGAGCGAAGTGCCGGTCTATGACGAGTACGCCATGTACGAAGAGGTCTACTAGTGAGCGAGCCGGTGCTCGAGGTCAGCGAGGTAACCCGTGCGGTGACTCTCCCCGACGGCAGTGAGCTGAGCATCCTGCGTGGCGTGAACCTGCGGGTCTTCGCAGGTGAGCGGGTCGCGATCCTCGGTCGCTCCGGCGCCGGGAAAACTACCCTGCTGAATTTGCTTGGACTCATCGATCGCCCGACCTCCGGATCGATCAGGTTTCGGGGTCAGGATGCCGCGGCGCTCAGTGAGGCGCGGTTGGCGAAGCTGCGCGGAGCATCCGTCGGGTTCGTGTTTCAGCAGTTCAATCTGCTGGAGAACCGCACCGCGCACGCGAATGTCGTGATGCCGCTGCTCTACGGGTCACCGAAGCAGTTCTGGCAGCGCGAGCGGCTCGCGCTCGAGGCCCTCCGCGCCGTTGAGCTCGCCGACCGTGCCGATCAGCTCCCCCGGCAGCTTTCCGGTGGTGAACAGCAGCGGGTGGCGATCGCGCGCGCACTCGTACGGCAGCCAGCACTGTTGCTCGCCGATGAGCCGACCGGAGCGCTCGATGTCGGCACCGGACAACTCGTGATGCGGCTGCTGGCGCGGATGAGTGCCGAAACCGGGTCGGCCCTGGTCACGATCACCCACGATCTGTTTGTCGCGGCCACGGCCGAGCGCATCCTGCTGCTGCAAGACGGGGTGCTGCGCGAATGCACTCTCGATGAGGCGGAGCAGGCGCTGCGGGCGGATGCACGCGAGCGGGAAGCAACCGAACTGCGAGATCGCGTATGAGCACCCGAGCCAAAAAGCCTCGCCGCTCGCGAATGAACGCGGACGATCGGCAGTCTCATCAGCCCGGCGAACGAGCCACCGCATGGATCGCGATGCTCGTGGATGCGTGGAGTGAACTGCGGGTCAACCGGCTGCGGATCCTCCTCGCACTCGTGGGCATCATGGTCGCCGTAATTGGGCTCACCGGCGCGCTCGGGGCGGGCAGCATCCTCAAGGACACCCTCATTGAAACCGGCGAACGCCAATCAGGCCGCACCGCGACCGTCAGCGTTTCGCTGAGCCCAAGCAATTCGGTTACGCCGCAGCAGCAGCTTGAGCTGCTCCGGAGCCTGCCGACCGACTATGGCGTCTCCGATTGGTCGATCGTCTCCTCCCAAATCGGCACGGTGCTCACCCCGCAAAACCGACACTCGGTCAGCGTGACGGGCGTCGATCCTGCCTATCAACAGATCTATCGCGTACCGGTGGTGCAAGGCCAGTTCTTGACCGCGCAGGATGCGGATCGGCTGGCACCGGCGATTGTGGTGAATGATAAACTTTGGGAACGGCTCGGGTCGCCCAATCTCGCCACGAATCCCGGCGTCACCTTCCTGGTTGATCATCACGAGCAGACCGCGGTGATTGTCGGGGTTACGGCCAATACCAGCGAGTGGGATGAACCGCTCGCCTATGTGCTCAACGAACAGCTGTCGCTCCTCACCGCCTCGGATTCGATCGACTCCACCCGACTGTCGATGTGGGTGCCGGAAGCAATCGCGGATGAGCTCGCCATGCAACTATCGACACAGCTTGAACCGCTCGGTATGTTCACTTCGCGCGATGACTGGGCGAAAGACAATGCCGCCGCGATCGTCGGGCTGCAGTGGGCGGTGATTGCCGCGGCCGCCGGTATGTTCGGGCTCGGCGCGCTGGGGCTGGTGAATATCAACCTCGTGACCATGCAGCATAGGGTGCGCGAAATCGGGATTCGACGCAGCTACGGCGCGACCACCGGACGAATCTTCCTCGGTGTGCTGCTGGAGTCGGTAGTAGCCACCTTTGTAGCCGGGTTCGCGGGAGTTCTGATTGCGGTGCTGCTCGTGCAGAATCCGCTGGTCGAGTCGCTGCTGCGTTCCATCGGGGTATATGAGCCGAGCCCGTTCCCGCTTCAAGCGGCATTGATCGGCTTGGGCGCCGCCACCCTCGTCGGCGCAATTGCTGGGGCGCTTCCCGCGTTGACGGCCACCCGGGTACAGATTGTGGATGCAATCCGGTACTAGCCGGGTAGCCTCAGTCGGTCTCGGAGACCTCGATCGTGTCGATCAGGCCCGACTGCAGATCGGGGCCTCGCAGGAGGGCCGCCGCAACCGGATCCGGTTCGCGCTCCTCCAGGGACGGTTCGATCGGCACTGGCAGTTCAGCGAGCGGGATATCATGCCCGGTCTCGCCATGGCCCTCTTCGCTCACCGCTACCGTGTCGTCAGCATTCGTGCCGTCAGCGAGCAGATCGGAATTCGCTGCTTCGGGGATCGGCACGACCAGCGCGAGCTGGCCGGTGTGGGTGCCGAGTTCGCTGATGGCCGCAATATCGGCCTGGCCGAGGGTGCCAACCTGCGGCTCGAACTCGGGCTGTGCATCCTTCGCAAGATACGGCAGCGTGATTGGCGCCGTGATCGGGTCCAGCGGCGCAGCCACGGTGACCATGTCGGGTGCCAGACGAACGCAAATCACGCCGCCAACGACCAGGGCGACCCCAACTAACTGCACTTGGGCCGGCACTTCGCCGAGCAGCAGGACGGAGATCACGATCGCTGCGACCACTTCGAGGAGCCCGAAGAAGGACGCCATGCGGGAGCCGAGGATGCGCGCGGCTTTGATGCCACCGAGGTATGCGAACGCGGTGCCGAGCACCACCACGAACAGCAGCGGCACCCACCAAGCGACCTCGCCGCCGAACATAGTCACCGTGCCGAAGGTCGCGGTAATTGGCGCGAGCCCCAGGGCGGCGAGCACAACCATCATCACGGTGCCGACCAACATTGCGCCGCCGATCAGCGCGGCCGGCGGCAGGTCTTCGGGCACGGCGGCCGCCATGAGGTAGTAACCGCAGGTGGTGAGCGCCGCGCAGGCCGCGAAGCACACGCCCGCCCAGTTAATGCCGCCCTGGTTGCCGAAAATGTCGAGCGCGAGCAGCAGCCCGAGGATGCTCAGCCCGGCACCGATGAGTGACATCACCGCCGGTCGGATGCGCGTGCGCGCCCAGGCGAGAAAGAGCAGCAGCACCGGAGCGAGGTACATGATCAGCAGGGCCAGGCTCACCGGGAGCAGCTGGACTGCCGAGAAGTAGAGCAGCTGACTGCCGCCAACCGCCACGATGCCGTATCCGGCGATCCAGCGTGCGCGTCGTAGCCACACCCTGGGATCGTGTCGAGTCTGGATGAGCCCGAGCGGCAGCAGAATAGCCGCGGCTCCCAGAAGTCGTGCGAGGACGGCCGCGGTTGGCGACCAGCCTTCAAGTAACAGTGGTTTCACGAAAGGCCCACAACATGCAAAAGCGACCGCCGTAAGTACAGCGATCGACATACCCGTGGCCTGCCGGCGTTCCAACACCGCCACCACCTTTCCAAATTCAAAACGCCAACATGGTTCGGATGATCGTAGAAGCGAAAAGAGGCGACACGCAATCGTTATGAGATCTGAGAATATTGTTTTCTGTGCGCGCTTTTAAGAATGTTTAATTCGGCGGAAAAGTTTGACCAATTCCTCTGCCCACAGCACAATCGAGGCCATCGCGACGGCGATAATCCAGTGCTGCAGATCGAGCGCCGCGGTGCCGAAGGCGACCTGCATGAAAGGCACGTGCACCACCGCAATTTGCAGTACCACCCCGAGCACCACTGAGGCCCACAGCCAGCGGTTGGTGAACAGGTGCGTGAACGCCGATTGGTCGGCCGAACGCGAGTTGAACACGTTGAAGAGCTGCGCCATCACGAGTGTGGTGAACCCGGCGGTGCGGGCGACTTCGAGCGAGTCGCCACCCTCAATGAGGCCACCCGGCAAGAACATGTCAATGGTCAAGAGGGTGACCGCGCCCATCACGAGTCCAATGAAGATCACCCGTTCCCACATCGCCCGGTCAATCACGTGGTCATCGAGGCGGCGGGGTTTTCGTTCCATAACCCCGTCCACGGCCGGATCGAGACCGATCGCGAGCGCCGGGCCGGAATCGGTAACGAGGTTGATCCACAGCACCTGCGTGGCCAGCAGCGGCAGTACCACTCCTGCGCTGTCGGGGTGCTTCAGCCCGATTATCCCGGCGAGCAGCACCCCGAAAAACACCGTGCACACTTCGCCCATATTGGAGCTCAGCAGGTATCGCAAAAACTTCTGAATATTGTCGAACACCACCCGCCCGCGTTTGACCGCCGAGACGATGGTGGCGTAGTTGTCGTCGGCGAGAATCATCCGCGCGGCTTCCTTGCTCACCTCGGTGCCGGTGATTCCCATAGCGACCCCGATGTCGGCGGATTTCAGCGCCGGGGCATCGTTGACGCCGTCGCCGGTCATCGCGACGATATTGCCGTCGCGTTGCAGCGCATCCACGAGCCGCAGCTTGTGTTCCGGCGCGACGCGAGCGTAGACATCCACCTCGTGCGCCGCAGCCTTCCGCGCTTCGGGGCTCAGCGCATCCACTTCGGCACCGGTGAGGACCCGTCCCGCCTCCCCGGATATGCCGAGTTGGCTCGCGATGCTCGCGGCGGTGACAGGATGGTCGCCCGTGATCATCACGGTGCGGATGCCCGCCCGATGTGCCTGCGCGATGGCTTCCTTGGCTTCTTCCCGGGGCGGGTCGATGATGCCGACCACGCCCATGAAGCACAGTTCGCGTTCATCGGCTTCGGTGAACTCGGCCTCGGTCTCGGGGACCTCCTTGTAGGCCGTCGCGAGGGTGCGCATCCCTTCGGCAGACAGGTCGGTGATGGCTCGCGAGATCTCGGCGCGGCGCGCTTCAGTGAGGGGGCGGATGCTCGTCCCCACGCGTTCTTCCGTGCACAGCTCCAGCAGCACATCGGGGGCACCCTTCGTGTAGAGCCGCCCGAGGTGCACCACCGACATGCGCTTTCGGGTCGAGTTGAAGGGCACCTCCGCGATGCGCTCCCCCGGCATGCCTCGTTTCGAGTCGAATTTGGGCCAGGCCACGAGGAACGCGGCCTCGGTGGGGTCGCCAAGAATCTGCCATCCCGCTTCGCCGCGATCCAGTTGCGCGTTATTCGCGACGGCACCGATAAACACCGTCGCTTCGGCTTCTGCGATTGCGGCTTCTGCGATGTCGGCGCCGTTCGATGAGGCTGCCGCCTCACCTTCGGTCGGGTCATAGCCACTGCCGCTGAGTGTGACGGTGCCGCTTGCGGTCACGATCCGTCTGAGGGTCATCTCATTGCGGGTGAGGGTGCCGGTTTTATCCGAGCAGATCACGCTGGCGGCGCCCAGCGTTTCAACCGAGTGGAGGTCTTTCATCACCGCATTGCGCCGGGCCAGCGCCTGCACTCCGATGGCGAGCACGAGCGACAAAATCGCGGGCAAGCCTTCGGGTACGGCGGCCACCGCAAGCGAAACTCCAAGCACGAGGATGGCCACCCAGTCGCTCGGATTCTGCAGGTCGCTCACGAGTGCGAGCACGACCATGACGACCACCGCGATGGTGACGACGACGATTCCGAGCCACCGCGAGATCCGGCGAATCTCGCGCTTGAGGGGTGAATCTTCCTGCGCGGTACTCTCCAGCAGGGTCGCGATCGCGCCCATTTCGGTGCGCATCCCGGTCGCCGTCACCACTGCTCGCCCGACGCCTTCTACGACGCCGGTGCCCTTGAACACGCAGTTGCTGCGATCGCCGAGCGGCGGCGGCGCGGCATCGGGGTCCACACCGCCAATCGCGGCAAGGTCTTTGTCCACCGCTTCCGACTCGCCGGTCAGCGAGGCTTCTTGGATGCGCAGATTGGTCGCCTCGAGCAGGCGCGCATCGGCACCGACCGCATCGCCTTCTTCCAGCAGCAGGATGTCGCCGGGTACAAGTTCGCTCGAGGGCACGCGGGCTTTCTGGCCGTCCCGCAGTACCGTCGAGGTCGCCGCTGACATTTTCGCGAGCGCCGCGACCGCATCCGCGGCCTTGTTTTCCTGGACATAGCCGAGCACCGCGTTCAGCACCACGATCGCGGCGATGACCACTGCATCCACAGGGAGGCCTCGCGCTCCTTCGAGCAGCCAGGCGAGCAGTGAGATCGCGATCGCGATGAACAGCAGCGATACGAGCGGATCGCGGAACTGTTTGAGGAAGCGCTGCCAGCGAGTCTCCTGGCCCGACTCCTGCAAGTCATTCGGCCCGAAGCGCTCCTGCCGGAGCGCGGCTTCGGTCGCGGTGAGGCCGTGTGTGTCGTCCGCCCCAAATGCGGCAAGCGCCTCGGCGGCCGAGAGTTGCCAGGCAGGTTGGATGGCGGCTTGCTGCTGGTGCTTACCGTCGTCCGTGGTCACGTGGCCCGCGTTCTTTGTGCCTTAGAGCTTTTCGAGGGGTGCGACCTTGATCAGCAGCTTCTTGCGGCCGACCTCATCAAATTCCACTTCGGCGATGCGCTTGGCTTTCATGCCAGTCACGGCGCGCACGGTGCCCTCACCGAAGTCGGTGTGCTTGACCCGGTCCCCCGTCTCCAGCACGAGGTCGGCGTTGTCCTTCATCGCCCCGGTGATCTGATTGTCGAAGGTGCGGTTGCCGCGAGTGGGTTTGAATTCGCTTTTGAGCCCGGCGCCCTGCGGCATATCGCCATAGGAGCGCGAGCCCACCGCCCGCCGGCCGCCAAACCCGCCACCATTCCCGTAGCCCGAGCCGTAGCCCGTCGCGTTGAGCGCCCGCGGCCGCTCGCCACCGCGTGAGGTGGCGATGCCGGGCGACTGCCGCCAGGCGATGAGCGCTTCTGGAATTTCCTGCAGGAAGCGGCTCGGCATCGCGACCGAGGATTCCCCGTACTGCGTGCGAGTCAGCGCGAGCGAGAGGTGCAGGATCTTCCGCGCGCGGGTGATGCCCACGTAGAAGAGGCGACGTTCTTCGGCGAGCCCGCCCGGTTCATCCGCGCTCATCTTGTGCGGCAGCAGCTCTTCTTCCACGCCGGTGATCCAGACCGCGTCGTATTCGAGGCCCTTCGCGGTGTGGAGTGTCATGAGCGACACCGCACCCGATTCGTCATCGAGTTCGTCGGCGGCTGCAACCAGCGCCACCTCCGTGAGGAAATCAACGAGCGTACCGTCCGGGTGCTGCTTGTCGAATTCCTTCGCGACGTTGATGAGTTCTTCAACGTTTTCGGCGCGCGCGTCATCCTGCGGGTTGTTCGTGGCGCGCAGCTTTTCAATGTAGCCGACGCGCTCGACGAGTTTCGCAAGCATGTCGGAGACCGGCACGGCGCCGGTGTTCCGCGCCGGGTCAATCGACTGTTCTGCCTCGACGAGCACGTGTTCCAAGTCGAGGATGGCGTTCGTCACCTTCGGACCGAGGCCGAGTTCGCGAGCGCGGCCCATCGCCTCGCGGAAGGTGATGTCATTGTCCTGCGCGAACAGCGAGATCGCCGTCTCCGTCGAGGGCCCGATCCCTCGCTTGGGTGAGTTAATAATGCGTCGCACCGAGAGCTCATCCGCGGGGTTCGCGATCGACATCAGGTAGGCGACGATGTCCTTCACCTCGGCACGCTCATAGAACTTCGTGCCGCCGATCAGCCGGTAGGGCACGGCCGAACGGATCAAAATTTCTTCCAGCGCACGGGTCTGCGCGTTGGTGCGGTAGAACACCGCCATGTCGTTGAAGTTCGTGCCCTGATCGTGCAGTTTGTGAATCTCATCCGCCACAAACTGCGCTTCATCGTGCGCCGAGTAGCCGGTATAGCCGACGATCTTCGCGCCCTCCCCCGCGGCGGTCCACAGGTTTTTCGGACGGCGATCGAAGTTGTTGCCGATGACGGCGTTCGCGGCATCGAGGATGTGCTGGGTCGAGCGGTAGTTCTGCTCGAGCAGGATCGTTTCGGCGCCCGGGAAGTCCTTCTCAAACTCGGTGATATTGCGAATATCGGCACCGCGGAAGGCGTAAATCGACTGATCCGAGTCACCCACGACGGTGAGCGAGGCGGGCGGGATCGACCCATCTGCAGCGAGCCGGATGCGGGTATCAGCGGGCACGTGCTGCGGCTCGCTGCCGCGGGTGAGTTCGCGAATCAACGCGTACTGCGCGTGGTTCGTGTCCTGATACTCGTCGACGAGGATGTGCCGGAAGCGACGCTGATAGAGCGCGGCGATCTCCGGATAGGCACGGAAGAGCCACACGGTCTGGGCGATGAGGTCATCGAAGTCGAAGGCCTTATTGCGTTCGAGCTGTCGCTGATACTGGCGATAGATTTCCAGGATGAGCTGATCGCGCGGGTTCGTGGAATCCACCTGGCGCGCAAAGCCGTCCGGGTCGATGAGTTCGTTCTTGAGGCCCGAAATCCGATTCTGCGCGGTCGAGACCGTCACCCCCATCGACTCGGCTTCGAGCGCCTTGACGATGCGCTTGATGAGTGCCTTCGAGTCGGCCGAATCATAGATCGTGAAGCCCTGGGTGTAACCAAATTTCTCGGCTTCGCGGCGCAGGATGCGCACGCAGGCCGAGTGGAAGGTGGAGATCCACATCCCCTCCACGGCCTCGCCCAGCAGCTGCCCGACGCGCTCGCGCATCTCGGCAGCCGCTTTATTGGTAAAGGTGATCGCCAGAATCTGGCTCGGCCAGGCTTCGTGCGTGGCGATCAGCGATGCGATGCGGTGCGTAAGCACGCGGGTCTTTCCCGACCCCGCACCGGCAATGATCAGCAGCGCATCGCCGCGATACTCGACGGCGGCGCGCTGGGGCGGATTCAGACCCTCGACGAGGTCGGCAGGAATGGCAGTGGGAGGCAAGAACGTCATGGCTCCACCATCCTAAGCCGCACCACCGACATCCGTGCTGGCGTCGATCTTGCCCTAATCCGCCTCGCTGGTGAGTCCATGACCGCGGCGGATGCTGTCCCGTGGCACACCCGCAAGGATTCATTGGTAGGGCCCGGGAATCTCCTGAATTACAGCGTTAGCGGTACCCACTGTGCGCAAGGCTGCAACATTCCTGCTTGCCGCAGCCACAGACTGAGACGAATCACCGGTGGAAGCTGCCGCGGCTTCCTGCTGAGCAAAGGGGCTTAGAGATGAGTTCAACCGCATATGACATGGATGGCGACGGCTACAACGAGACGCTAGCGCAAGACACCAATGGAGACGGATACGACGACACCGTACACGTCGATACGGACGCCGACGGGTATATCGACACCACCTACGTCGACACCGACGGTGACGGCATCACGGATGTGAAGGGTATTGACGCGAACCAGAACGGCTACTACGAAACCATCGCCGAGGACACCAATGCTGATGGGTATCTCGAAACGGTCTACACCGACACGAATGAGGACGGCTATTACGAGACCACTCAGGTGGATACGGATGCGGACGGCTTCATCGACCAGACGTTTATGGACACCGACGGCGATGGAGTGCTCGACACCTAATCACACGCGGTCCTCACGCTCCAGCAGCGCGCGCACGCGATCGGGCGCATCGGCGAAGACACCGTCCACTCCCGTCGCGATGATGGCGCGCCAATAGTCCTCAGGGCGGCCCAGATAGGCGGGCGGTAGAAACTCGTCCTCGGCTCGAAGTGTGTAGGTGAACACTTCGAGCCCACGGGCGTGCGCAGCCGTGACGAGTGGAGCGTCGAGGAGCGAAGCGCGCACCGAGATCCCGTCGAAGCGTTTCGCGGCGTCATCGAGGCCCGCGGCAGTCAGCCGCTCTGGGCCTTCTTCCCCGGGCAGTACCTCTTCGGCGGCTGCGACGAGCAGGATGCGCGTCCCGGGGAATCCTGCCTCGCGGAGCCGATCGAGGGCCGAGGCTTCAAAGCTTTCGATGCGCAGATCGCGCAGGCTCTCGAGGTGCCACAGCCCGTCGAGTTCTTGCGCGAGTAAGTCGACAAAATCGAAGCCCAGGGTGAGGCAGCGGGCATCGTGCTTCAGCTCGATCACGAGCCCGCAATGTCTCCCGCAGACCTCCGATTCTTCGGCCACGATTCGCACCAGGTCGCGCAGCCGCAGGATGACCTCCTCCCCCGAGTGCGCGGCGGAGGTGAGGCGAAGCTGTGGGATGCGCTCGACCGCACGCAGCCGCTGCAGTTCAGCCCAGGTAAAGTCTTCCGCGAACCAGTCTGTGTCCCGCCGCCTGTCGGCAAACTCGGGATGTTCGGCAATATCGGTGGTGGATGCGAGCTGCGGCTCGTGCCGCACGAGCAGCACGCCGTCGCGGGTCGGCACGACATCGGGCTCCACAAGATCGGCGCCCTGACGGATCGCGAGGCGATAGCTCGATTCGGTGTGCTCAGGCAAATATGCCGGCGCACCCCGGTGGCCGATGATCAGCGGTGACATGCTGCCATGGTGCCTGTGGCCGGTGAACGCGAGCCGAGCATCCAGCGCCGAGACAACAATGAAGGCGGGAAACGCTGAAGGCGGGGCCACCGTTCAAGGTGACCCCGCCTTCAGAGCGTTGGTAGAACTCCTAGTCGTTGCCGCGCAGGATGGCGATCAGGCGCAGGATCTCGATGTAGATGAACACCACGGTCGAGACGACCGCGTAGGCCGCGATCCAGCCGTACTTGCGCGGTGCACCCGAGCGGGCACCGTTCTCGATGTACTCGAAGTCACCGATGAGCATGTAGGCGCCCATCACCACTGCGAAGATACCGAGGAGAACACCGAGCGGGATGCCGAAGATCTCCACACCGGTGCGCAGACCCCATGGGTCCTGCGAGACGCCGGTGAGCATGAGTCCGACGTTCACGAGCGAGAACACGAGGTATGCGGCACCCGCGATCAGGAAGAACTTCGTCACCTTCGGCGAGGTGCGTACCTTGCCCGAGGTGAACAGCGCCAGCGTCACACCAACCACGATCAAGGTCGCCAGCACCGCCTGTACGACGATCCCCGGGTACAGCGATTCGAGGGCGACCGAGAAACCACCCACGAGCAGACCCTCGGCGACACCGAAGATCATGATCAGTGGCACGCTCGGTTCCTTCTTGAACGCGAGAATGATGCCGAGCACCAACGCGGTAACCGAACCGGCAAGGGCGAGCATCATGCCGATGCTCGGGCCGAGGAACCAGGTGATCGCCGCGACGACCAGAACCACACCGAAGAGCGTGGCGCTCTTGGCGATCGAGTCCTCCACGGTCATCCGCCCAAGCTGATCCTGCGAGGGGGAAGGCATGTTGTACTGGTGGTCCATCGCCTGCGGCGAGGGCATCTGCTGGTACTGGCCCTGGTACGTGCCCTGCACGTACTGCCCGTTCTGGCCGTAACCCTGCTGCGGGTAACCCTGCTGAGGCTGCTGTCCGTAGCCCTGTTGCTGCTGTCCGTAGCCCTGTTGCTGCTGCGCCTGGCCGTTAAAGTATGGATTTCGTTGTAGTGCTGAACTCGCCATATGAGTAAGTCTCCGGTCTCGTGTCATGCGACACACGTTGGCCGCGTTCCCGACAGTCTAGAGAGGGAACGAGACGCGCGCTCGCAGCATTCCTCCCACAGCGTGAAACATCACGAAAATTGTCTGTGAATTAGCCAGATCGCGTGTGCTATTTGGGCGTGTGCTAATCGATCGCTTCGACCTCGCGCTTCGCGTGCAGCAGCAGTCGCGGCAGGATGAGGAAGACGGCCAGTACGCCCGCGGTCACCAAAATGAACGGCAGCGCCGCGGTCGCACCGAAGAGGATGCGCAGGGCCAGGCCGCTCGTGACCGTCACGGCAAAGATGAGGATGCCGGTGGGCCAGGGTGCCGAGGGCTGCATTTTCGTGAGCTTCACGATCAGCCAGGCGATGAGGAGTGCCCCGAGGAACGGTCCCGCCGTCACAAACACCTCGATGACGCCGAGGGTTTGTGCGTGGCTTGATCGTCCGGCGATCGCGAACACAATCACGAGCACGACATCCACCACAAAGGGAATCCACGAATTGCGCGTGTAGGCGCGGCGAAGCTTCTGCATCCCGCAATGCTATCGAGTCTCACCGATGCCCCGACTCGCAACCGGGGGTTCACCTCCCGGCCACCCATTGAAACGTTTTGGTGCCGAGTCTTCTCTATGTTGAGGCGCGAATTGCACATCAGATGCGTTCTCCACAAACAACTGAGAGTTCGGTTAAGAACACTGAAAGGTTTCGACTTGAAGTCAAACAAGTTTGGCAAGGCTCTCGCGGCAACCGGCGTCGCAGCGTGCATGGCAATGGCAGGCACCGCGTTCGCCGCCCCCGCGATCGCGGCGGACGTTTCCCCCAAGAACGTCATCGTGCTCATCGGTGACGGTATGGGCTACAACCACCTCGACCTGATGAACGCATCGAACACCGGCGAGACCTACTGGCAGGTGCAGCGCGGTGGCGACCAGAAGGTGATCCTCTCCGGCGAAAACGCCGCCCCAACCGGCTGGCAGGCCTGGGACCACGTTGGCCAGTCCACCCACTCGGCCAATAGCAACGCCTACGACAGCAACGCATCCTGGACCGACTTCTCCTGGAACGCCGCCTCGGCAACTGACTCGGCTGCCGCGGGTACCGCAATGGCCACCGGCGTGAAGACCAACAACGGCATGCTCGGCTTCGACCCCGAGAACAACGAACTCGAAAACCTCACCCAGCGCGCGGAACAGCTCGACAAGAGCACCGGCGTAGTCTCCTCAGTGCCGTACTCGCACGCGACCCCCGCGGCATACTCCTCGCACAACGAGAACCGCAACGCCTACGGCGAGATCGCCAACGAGCAGATCTACGGCGACCTCGAAGTGGTCTTCGGTGTAGCTCACCCCCACTACGACAACGACGGTCAGCCGCGCGAAAACGGCAACTTTACCTACATCAACGAAGCCGACTGGGAAGCCGTCTCAAACGGTGAAACCGACCGCACCTTCATCGAAACCACCGAAGACTTCGAGGCACTCACCACCGGTGAGACCCCCGAGACCGTCTTCGGCACCCCGCAGGTGGGCGACACCCTCCAGCAGGGTCGCAGCGAGGGCGCACCGATGAACGACGTTGTGGACCTCAAGACCATGACCGAGGGTGCCCTCAACGTTCTCGACAACAACGACAACGGCTTCTTCCTGATGGTTGAAGGCGGCGCGATCGACTGGGCCGGCCACGCCAACCAGACCGACCGCGATCTCGAAGAACTCCAGGACTTTGACCAGACCGTTGACGCAGTCATCGACTGGGTTGAGACCAACTCGAACTGGGATGACACCCTCGTGGTCATCACCGCCGACCACGAAACCGGCTACCTCTACGGTGAGACCGAGGGCGACTACAGCTCGATGGTCCCCAACGCCGAAGCAGCCGGCGGCTCGCTCCACACCTGGAACAGCGGCGACCACACGAACCAGCTCGTACCGTTCTTCTACAAGGGCGCCGGTTCGGAGGTCATCGCTTCGATGGCCGCGGCAAACAACGACCGCGTGCGTGGCGACTACCTCGACAACACCGACATGGCCGCGTGGCTGCTCGACGAGGCCTGGGTAGTTCCGGCCGAGGGCGGCAACGATGACGAGGAACCCACCGAGACCGACGACAACTCGGCCACCGACCCGGTTGACACCGAGGACCCGGCAGACACCGAAGAGCCGACCGAAACCGATGATGCTACCTCCCCCACCACAGACAAGGATGGCGACAAGAACGGCAACAAGGGTAACGGCACCTCGACCGACGCCGACAAGGGCGACAAGCTCGCCCAGACCGGTGCGGATGCATTCCTCCCGATCGGCATTGCAGCCGGCACGCTGCTGCTGGCCGGCGCCGGATTCGCACTGAAGGGCTGGCGTAAGGCAGCCGCCGAATAGGCAGCTCACCAAGATTGTGGCCCCGCAGTTCTCCCTTTCGAACTGCGGGGCCACTTACTTTTGGCAGACCACACCCGCGCATCCGTCCCGGCGCATCCTGAACGAACCCCGCGAGAAATTTATGTCCTATTGACATGACATATAGACTGGGCATAGGTTCTGTCGCGAGCGACGAACGTCGCAACACCAGACCTACGCCGAACCCGCGATCAAGGAGGACCCGATGCTCGATCAGGCAACGCGATATACCGGAATGATGCCCACTGAGGCGCATAACTACCTACTGGCCGAGGAATACGGCCTCAAGTTCGACAGCTTTGGCCTCGACGACGCCTGGGCCATCGGCACCTGGCTGCGTGACTACGCCGTCGAACACGACCTCTCGATTGCCATCGCAATCAAGCTCGGCGAGCAGCGCGCCTTCCACGCCGCCACTGGCAGCGCGGATGCCGAAAATGATGCTTGGCTCGAGCGGAAGTTCCGCATCGTCAATCGCTATGGCCACTCCTCCCTCGCAGTGCGCTACGACTTCCTTGCCAATGGGCAGGCCGCCGACGAACACTCAGACGCAGACGCCGAGGGCTATGCCGCACCCGGCGGTGGGTTCCCGATCCGTGTGGGGCTCAACGTCATCGGCGCGATCGGCGTGAGCGGTCTGGAAATGCACGAAGATCACGCGCTCATCGTGAAGGCGCTCCAGGAATACCGCGGCCGCGCATGAGCCGCCAGCGGGAGGTGCGGATCGCGCTGCTCGGCGCGGGCAAGATGGCGCGCGTCCACGCGCTGAACATCGCCCAGACTCCGGGGGCTCGTCTCGCGATTGTCGCGGGCGGCTCGAAAGCCCCGGAGCTCGCCGAGCGGTACGGTGCCGCCACGGCCGCCGTCGAAGCGGCCTGCGCGAGCAGCGAAGTCGACGCGGTGGTGATCGCCTCCCCCAACGGCGTGCACGCCGACCACATTGAGCTCGCGGCTCGCCACGACAAGGCGATCCTGGTAGAAAAGCCGGTGGACCTCGACCTCGCGCGGGTGGATGCGTGCATCACCAATGTCGGTTCGGCCACCGAACGCTGCGTGGTCGCCTTCAACCGCCGGTTCGACCCGTCCTTCGCGGCACTGCGACAGCGCGTGCACGCCGGCGAAATCGGGGCCCTGCAGCAGCTGACGATCACGAGCCGCGACCCGGCCCGGCCGCCACTGGAATATGTCCCCACTTCCGGTGGGCTCTTCCGCGACATGACCATCCATGATTTCGATATGTCCCGCTATATCGCGGGCGAGATCACGAAGGTGTATGCCTTCGGGCAACGCCTCGATCCAGACCTTGCGGAGCTCGGCGACTACTCCGGAGCGCTCGTGACGCTGGAAACCGCCACCGGCGCATCCGTGGTGATTCAAAACTCGCGGCACAACCCGAGCGGTTTCGATCAACGCGTGGAGGCCTTCGGCGCCGCAGGCACCCTCGCGCTGACCAACCCCACACCAACACTGGTGCGCTCTTCGGGACCTGACCACAGCGGTGCCGGTGATGCGTTCATCCGCCCGTATGCCGAACGCTATGCCGCCTCCTACCGGGCCGAAATCGAGCACCTCGTCGCCGTCACGCGAGGGGATGCTGCCCCACTCGCGAACCTGCACGACGGTCGGCACGCACTGGCGCTTGCCCTGGCCGCCGCGGAATCCGCACGGCGTGGGGTGGCAGTATCGCTGGAACAATAACGCCGCTCGACCGACAAAAATCCCCGTTCCCAGGTGCATCCAAGTACATAGGGAACGGGGATTTTTTGTTACCGCAGAAGCAGCTGCATAGCTACTCCCACTCGATGGTCCCCGGCGGCTTCGAAGTCACGTCGAGCACGACGCGGTTGACCTCTTCAACCTCATTGGTAATGCGGTTCGAAATCTTCGCGAGCACGTCATAGGGGATGCGCGACCAGTCGGCCGTCATCGCATCCTCACTCGAGACCGGGCGCAGCACGATCGGGTGACCGTAGGTGCGGCCATCACCCTGCACGCCCACCGAGCGCACATCCGCGAGGAGCACGACCGGGCACTGCCAAATCTCGCTGTCGAGACCGGCGGCGGTGAGCTCTTCGCGAGCAATCGCATCCGCCTCGCGCAGGATCGCGAGCCGCTCCTCGTTGACCGCACCGATGATGCGGATGCCGAGGCCCGGGCCCGGGAAGGGCTGGCGGGAGACGATGACCTCGGGGACGCCGAGTTCGCGACCCACTGCGCGGACCTCGTCCTTGAAGAGGGCACGAAGGGGCTCGACGAGTTCGAACTTCATGTCCTCGGGAAGGCCGCCGACATTGTGGTGGGATTTGATGTTCGCGGTGCCGGTGCCGCCGCCGGATTCGACGACGTCCGGGTAGAGGGTGCCCTGCACGAGGAACTTAATCTCGCCGGGAATGTCATCGGTGCGGGACTCTTCCACGAGGCGAGCCGCGGTGGACTCGAAGACGCGGATGAACTCGCGGCCGATGATCTTGCGCTTTTCTTCCGGGTCGGTGACCCCCTCGAGGTGCCCCAGGAACTGCTCCCGCGCATCCACGGTCACGAGGCGCACGCCGGTCGCGGCCACGAAATCTTCCTCAACCTGGCGGCGCTCGTCCTTGCGAAGCAGGCCGTGGTCCACGAAGACGCAGGTGAGCTGCTCCCCCACCGCGCGCTGCACGAGCGCCGCGGCAACGGCCGAGTCAACCCCACCCGACAGGCCACAGATGACCTCATCGCCGCCGATCTGCTCGCGGATGCGGGCGACCTGCTCTTCGATGATCGAGCCGGGATTCCAGTCATTCGGGATGCCCGCGGCGCGGTGCAGGAAGGCGGCAAGCACTTCCTGGCCGTGCTCGGAGTGCAGCACCTCGGGGTGCCACTGCACGCCGTAGAGCTTCCGCTCTTCGTTGGCGAATGCGGCCACCGGGGTGTCGTCGGTGGATGCGAGCACCTGGAAGCCCTCGGGGGCCTTCGCGACCGAGTCGCCGTGGCTCATCCAGACGATCTGGTTGCCGGGCTGCTCGGCGAGGATGCTCGAGGAGGAAGCCTGGTCGGAGAGGACCACGTGTGTGGAGCCGTATTCGCGCTTACCGGTGCGAGCTACCTCGCCACCGAGCGCGACGGCCATGGTCTGGAAGCCGTAGCAAATGCCGAAGGTCGGGACACCGAGCGAAAAGATTTCGGAGTCGAAGTTAGGCGCATCCTCGGCGTACACGCTCGAGGGGCCACCCGACAGCACAATGGCAAGCGGTTGCTTGGCGGCAACCTCGGCGGCGCTAATGGTGTGCGGAACGATTTCGGAGTACACGTTCGCCTCGCGCACCCGTCGGGCAATCAGCTGGGCGTACTGCGCGCCGAAATCGACAACGAGTACCGGCCGAACTGCGGTCGAAGAAGATTCATCTGTCACCCGACCAAGTCTAGGGCACTGAGCACGTCACCCTGGCACCGCGCACGCGACTACTCCCCGTCGGTGCGGCGCTTCACCTCGGCGTCCACCTCGGCGTCGAGCGCGGCGCGCTGCTCGGCGCTGAGCGAGTCCTCAACCGCCGCAAGCTTCGCGTCTTCCTCAACCCGCGCATCCCACATCAGCTGCGCCTCAGCAAGCTCGCGGTGGGCGCGCTTGGCCATCTGGTGCTCAGTAATGAAGGACAGGAACGGCACCACACCGCCGCCGGCCATCGCCAGCAGCCAGATGAGCTCCCACCGCATCTTGAGCCACACGAGGTACGACGCGATCAGGTACACCACGTAGAACCAACCGTGGATGATCAGAATCCAGCGCGAGAGGTTGAAGGCGGTGACCGTTCCCTCTTGCACGAGCGCCATGAAACCAAACGGCCCAAACATTTCGATCTCGAGATGGAAGGCGTACTTCAAGACCATTTCGACCACGAGCAACAGCAGCAAGATACCGGTGATCCAGGCGGTCACCTTGTAGAAGCGCAGTCGCGCGTGGATGCCGGGGAACTCTTCGGGGCGAGGGATTCTGCTCATCGTCAAACTCAGTTTCGTTCGGGGGCGGGCTTGTCTTGGGGTGCACGCTCGGCGGCAAGCGCGCGGAGTTTCTCGCGACGGATTTCTTCCGCGAGGTCGGCGACCGGGTCTTCCGCGAGCTCTGCCTGATAGTCATCGCGCACGAGGCGCCACCAAATGTAGATCGCCATGATCGCGAACACGAGCCATTCGATGGCGTAGAAGATATTGAGCAGGTCGAGCTGGAAACTATCGTCAATCGCGACCACCGCGATCGGTTGCAGCCCGGCCGGCAGCTCGACGCCGGTTTCGACGAGGCTCCAGGCCGCGTAGTAACTCACCGCCGGTGCCTGCCAGGTGTTGATGAGCTGGCCCGCGCTCATCGAATTCACCTGGGCCGGGTTCTGGCCATCGCGGTCAATGACCGGTTCCTGCAGCGCTTCCAGCTTGCCGACAATGTTCAGCGGCGCTGCCTGTTCGGCAATCTGTGGGGTGGATGCATTGAGCTCGGCAGCGGCCGCGAGGGCTTCGTCTTCGGTCGCGGCCCAGCCGAACGCTACCACCAGGCCCGGGTATTCGGAGGCGGTGCCGGTCTCGGTCTCCTCAGTAACTACCGGGCTACTGGGGAGAAATTCCGAGACCCCGTCATCCGCAACCGCGAGGTGCCCGACCACCCACCAGCCGGTTTCACCGTTCTGAATGCGGTTTGAGACGATCGTGAAATCCCCCGGCACCAGCCAGCCCGACATGGTGATCGAACGGGCTACCGTCTCTTCGGTCACGCCCCCACCGGGCTGGATCAGCTCTCCGAGCGGCACGACTTCCTCGTACTGTTCGCTGTCCACCGCGGTGGTCGACGAGTCGAAGGCGGCGTTCAGCTGCCAGCGTCCCAGCAGCAGAAACAGTACGACCACGAGGAGCGCACCACCGAGCAGGGCGAGCCATTTCGGCTTCACCATGGTCTTGAGCAATGCAGTCCTCGGGTTGTTGTTTGGGCGGGGGTGGTGTTTGGGGTCTGCGCTTGGCGCGGTCGAGCGCGACTAGCGCTGGTCGCCGTGCGGGATGACCGAAATATTCGACTTCTGGAAGGACTTGAGGTCGGTGTACCCGGTCGTGGCCATCGCGTAGCGCAGCGCACCCAAAAGGTTCTCGGTGCCGTCAGCCTGGTGTGCCGGGCCGCGAACGATCTCCTCGAGCGTGCCAACCTGGCCGATCTCCACGCGGTTGCCGCGCGGCAGCCGGTCGTGGCGCGCTTCCGCACCCCAGTGCCAGCCGCGACCCGGTGCGTTTGTGGCGCGAGCGAGCGCTGCGCCGAGCATCACCGCATCCGCACCGAGGGCGAGTGCCTTGACAATGTCACCCGAGGTGCCGAAGCCGCCGTCGGGAATCACGTGCACGTAGCGGCCGCCGGATTCGTCCATGTAGTCGCGGCGTGCCCCGGCAACATCCGCGATGGCGGTGGCGATCGAGGCCTGAATGCCGAGCACGCGTCGAGTGGTGGAGGCCGCTCCCCCGCCGAAGCCAACGAGCACACCGGCGGCGCCGGTGCGCATCAGGTGCAGCGCCGAGGTGTAGCTTGCCGCACCGCCGACGATCACAGGGGTGTCGAGTTCGTAAATGAACTTCTTGAGGTTGAGGGGTTCGCGGTTTTCCGAGACGTGTTCCGCCGAGACGGTCGAGCCGCGGATCACGAAAATATCCGCTCCGGCTTCGAGCACATCCTCGTAGTGGTCCTGGGTGCGCTGCGGCGAGAGTGCGCCGGCGACAACCACGCCCGCGTCGCGGATCTCCTGCAGGCGCGCCTTGATCAGCTCGCCCTTGATCGGCTCACGATAAATCTCTTGGATTCGCGTGGTCGCCTGGGCTGCGGGCAGGTCGGCGATCTCCGCGAGCAGGGGCTCGGGGTCTTCGTAGCGGGTCCACAGCCCCTCGAGGTCGAGGACACCGAGGCCACCGAGCTTGCTGAATTCGATGACGGTGCTCGGGCTCATCACCGAGTCCATCGGTGCGGCAACCAGCGGTGTCTCGAACTCAAACGCGTCGATCTTCCACGTCGTCGACACGTCCTCGGGGTCACGAGTTCGACGCGAGGGAATGATGGCAACGTCGTCGAGCGAATACACCTGTCGCGCGCGCTTTGCACGGCCAATCTCAAATTCAGTCACCAGCTAAGCCTATCGGGCTCTGGCTGGATGCGCCTATCGCGGCGCCACGCCGGTTACTGAACGAACTTCACTTACCGGCCACCTCGGCGTCAAGTGTCGGCAACCCTGTTCAGCGAAGGTCAGCTTGCGCGACCAATTACTTGGTCAGAGCGCACCGAAAATAAAAGAACTCAATCCGAGAAGGACGCGATTCCGTGCTGCCATTCCAGCCCGCAGAACCAATACGCGGCCGCCACCATCGACGAAAGCGCATCGGCCAATTCGGCCGAGCCGCTGCCGTCGCCGTGGTTGCCGCCGCCCTGACAACCCCGACCGCCGCATTCGCGGCCGACCTGGCTCCACAAAAATACGATGTGGAACCCGACGGTTCCGGCGTGCTCATTAGCGAAATCGCGGCCGGTGGCGCGGGTGCCACCCCACAAGCCAACCGCGACGGCAACCAGAACTTCATCGAGTTGACGAACTACGGCGACGCCGCCGTCGACCTCTCGGGGTGGAAGGTCTTCCGCTGCGGCCAGACCGGCGGCGGCTACGGCCCACAGACGGTCATCGCCGATGGCACCGTGCTCCAACCGGGTGACCAGTACACGACGGCGGCCGCCGCATCGAAGTACGAGGTCGATGGTTCCTACGACACCAGCCTGCACGCCTTTGGCTTCGGCGCCTTTATTGAGGATGCATCCGGCCAGCGACTCGACGCGATCGGGTTCTATCACGAGAATGTCTCCACCGACTGCGCCACCGCATCGGGCGAGTGGTCGCAAAACACGCTGCAGCACCGACTCGATGAATCGCACCAGCGAGTGGACAACACCGGCGATATCGACAAGGACTGGGTGGTCGCACCCCGCACCGTGGATGCGCCGAACGCGACCGAGTGGGATGTCCCCCGCGTAGACAACGGCCTGCGCATCACTGAGCTGTCCAATAGCGGCGCGGTCACGAGCGCCGACCAGTACGTGGAGATCACGAACTTTGGCGATGCTGCCGTAAACGTCGGCGGCTACCAGTACTTCCGCTGCGGCGACAACGGTTCGCAGTACCTGATGAACGGGAACCTGCCGGATGCTGAAATTCAGCCCGGTGAGAGCTTCCTGATCAGCCACAGCGGTGCCACCGACGAAGGCATCAAGGCGAACTCGGATGCGACCTTCTCGAGCGGCATGCACCACCTCAACTACGGTGCGATCATCTACACGCCGAACGAGGAAATCGTTGACCGCGTGGCCGTTTACGGAAACCGCAATAGCCCCTGCATGGACACGCGCCCCCTGGCTACCCAGCCGAATGCTTTCCACGGCGAGGTCATCGTGCGCGTGGACGACACCGGCGACAACAGCGTCGACTTCTCGCTCACCACGACCCGCACCCCGGGCGAGCATGACGCGAACCCTGCCGTCACCGCATCCCCCGTCTCAGAATTCACCGACATCAAGATCAGTGAGCTGACGGGGGCCGGCCCCCAGGGCGGCAATGACGAGTTCGTGGAACTCGCGAACTACGGCACCGAGACGGTGAACCTCTCGGGCTGGACCGCCTACCGCTGCTACGGCACCGGACAGCCGGGCATCGGCTCGAACGCGCAGGTGGCCGACCTCGGCAATGTCGACCTCGCTCCGGGCGAAACCTACCTGATGGTCGCCTCCGGCGCACCGGCAGAGCTCCGCGACATCGCGGACGCAACCTACTCGACCGGCCTCAACCAGACCGACGGCTTCGGCATGTACATCACCGACGGCACCGGCGCGAAGGTGGACGCCGTCGCGGTCTACGACGTGAACCAGGATGTGTACACCCCCTGCCGCGAAGGCGAAGAGGTTCGCAACTACGTCAAGAACGACGAGGGTGAGTCGATCACCCGCGCGCAGGATACCGGCGACAACGAACTGGACTTCCAGATCGTCGCCGACCGCACCCCGGGCGAGCTGATTGATGCCCCGCTGATCGACCCGACGCAGCCGCTTGACGGCGAACTCGACCCGGTCGAGGTGGACACGAACCACGTGCCCGGTACCCCGACCGCTGCCCTGGACGACACCGGTTTTAATGCATCCGTCACCGTGAGCGACGAGGACGGCACGACCGTCTCCATGTCGGCATTCCAGGCCGAAAAGCGCGATGAAGCCGGCGTGAAGGTGTACGCGGGCACGACGAACGAGGCGATCCCCGCATCCCTCGAAATCGACGGCGAAGCCGAAATCGACACCGCTCAGGCGCTCGAGACCATCGGTACCGGGGGCGAATTCCCCTTCCAGCGTTTTGAGGTGCCGGTGACCGAAGGTGCCACGGGTGAGCAGTTCCTGTGGAGCGGCACCACCGCGTCCCGCAACGAAATCCAGCTGCTGGCGTGGAACACCGAGACCTCGGCCTGGGAGATTCTCACGACCGCCGTGCCATCTGCGGATGGCGACCTGTCGCTGATCGCCGAAATCCCCGCATCCGCCAGCAACGGCGGCACCGCGAACCTGCTCGTGATCGACGGGCCGCGCACCGAGGGCGGGCTGATCGATGAAATCGGCGTCACCGACCAGGCGTTCGCGAACCCCAGCAGCTACGACTTCGCGCTCAACCACATGACCGACACGCAGTTCTACTCCGAAGGCTACCGCGACGTGTTCCGCGAAATGGCCACCTGGGTGGTCGCGAACGCTGACGACCGCAAG
The DNA here is from genome assembly GCF_008831155.1 of Gulosibacter chungangensis. Taxonomy (GTDB): domain Bacteria; phylum Actinomycetota; class Actinomycetes; order Actinomycetales; family Microbacteriaceae; genus Gulosibacter; species Gulosibacter chungangensis. The sequence goes on from NZ_WBKB01000008.1 coordinate 78,290, forward strand.
ATCGCGTACAACTCGCTCACCGGTGACATCATCGAGAACTGGATCAACGGCAATAACTCACCCGAGCGTGCCGAGCGGGAATACGCTGCGGCAGCCGAGATCATGTCGTACATCAACGACGCTGGGATTCCGAACGGCGTCCTGCCGGGCAACCACGACAACAAGTGGGGCTACGACAACGAGATGTACAACGAGTACTTCCCGGTCGATATGTACTCCTCGAAGGACTGGTACGGCGAATCCTGGCGCGAGGGTGACAACTCGGCACACACCGACTTCTTCTCGCACGAAGGTGTCGATTTCATGGTGATCAGCCTGCAGTACCGCCCCTCGATGGAGCAGATGGAATGGGCCTCCGAGCAGGCCGCTTCGCACCCGGACCACAATGTCATCATCGCGACGCACTCGTACCTGCACACCTCGGATGTTCGCGACAGCACCGAGCTGCGCTACACGGGTAACGCTGACGACATTTGGAAGTACGTGATCGCCCCGAACGACAACGTGTTCCTCGTCTTCGGTGGTCACTACCACGGTATTTCAACGCAGTACGCCGACCCGGTAACGGGTGAACAAGTGGATGCAACCGAGATCGCCGACGCCACCTACGCGCACACCAATGTGGGCGCAACCGGCCGCACGGTTGTCGAAATGCTCGCTGACTACCAGGGCTACCGTTCGACCCAGGTTGACGGCAACCCCAACGCGACCCGCGACGACCTGCTCGACCGCGACACCGGATTCCAGCGCCTGCTGCAGTTCGACCTCGACGCGAGCCTGATGGCCATCAACACCTACTCGCCACACCTCGACTCCTTCGAGGCATGGAAGTACGACGAGCCCGCATTCCGCGGCGACGCCGCCCGCTACGACGAGACTGACGAGGAATTCGTCGCGAACATCTCGCTCGTGCGCAACACGACGCTGTCGTCCACCGGCTGGGCTGTCACCGGCGCCCCGACCGAGGTCGCTTCGGTGACGGATGCTGCGGTTGGGGATGCGCTCGAGGTCGCCTTGACCGCGGGCGAGACCGACCAGGTTTGGTACGTCACGGCCACGGATGCGGACGGTAACTCGGTTGCTACCAAGCCGCTCGCGCTGACTGTGGAGGGTGCAGAAGAGCCTACTGAGCCTGAACCCACTGACCCAGAGCCCGGTGAGGGTGATGAGGATGCGAACGGTTCGGCTGACTCGTCGGGTGACGACAACGCTTCCGGTGACACCGCTGCCGAAGGTGACCAGGAAGCTTCCGGCGACACCAGCGCCGAAGGTGACCAAGAAGCCTCGGGCGACGCTGGCGCTGCCGGTTCGGCAAACGCTGAAGGCGACGCCGACGGCGAGCAGACACCGATCCCGTCAACCCCTGCCGAGGCTGACTCGGAAGCAAACGCTGCGGCCACTGGCTCCGACAATGGTTCCGCTGACGCCAACGACAGTGCAAACAACGCTGGCGGGTCGAAGGACTCCTCCGCAAACGAAGCTGACGGCACGGACGACGGGCTCGCGCAAACCGGCGCGAACGCGACCGTACCGCTCTTCATCGCCGGTGCACTCATCGCGCTCGGTGTCGCGGTACTCGTGATCCGACGCAAGCAGCAGGGCGTAGAGCTCTAAATCCCCTAGTCACAACCAGAATGTGGGAGTCGGCCAGCCGGTCGGCTCCCACTTTGGGTCTCCTGACGGGATCTCAGCTGGGTTCTTACTGCGAAGCTGGTTTCGATACGCGACCCTGCGGGCCGCACTCAACCAGCGGTAGGTTGGGACTGGTTTCGATATGCGGCCCAGCGTGCCGCACTCAACCAGCGGCGGAATTTACAACGAATGTGAGGCAGCGTGGCCGACTACATCCTCTCCCTCGATCAGGGCACCACCTCAACACGAGCGATCGTCTTCGACCGTGCCGGAAGCATCCTCGCAACCGCACAGCGCGAGCACACACAGTACTTCCCGCAGCCGGGTTGGGTGGAGCACGACGCGGACGAGATTTGGCGCAATGCCCGCAATTGCATCGGTCTGGTGCTCGCCGACGCGCAGCTCACCGCGACCGATATCGTCGCGGTCGGAATCACCAACCAGCGCGAGACCACGATCTGCTGGGACCGCAAGACCGGCAAACCCCTGCATCCAGCCATCGTTTGGCAGGACACTCGCACCCAGGAGATCGTTGACCGGATCGCTGAAGAAGGGGCTGAGCAGGGCGGCGTCGACCGGTTCCGCGAGCGCACCGGCCTGCCACTGAACGCCTATTTCACGGCCACCAAAATCGCTTGGCTGCTCGAGCACGTGGAGAGGATCCGCGAGCGCGCCGAGCGCGGCGAGGTACTCTTCGGCACGGTCGATTCCTGGCTCACCTGGCACCTGACCGGCGGCCCGAACGGCGGGGTGCACATCACCGACGTGACCAATGCATCCCGCAGCTTGCTGATGCGGCTCGACACCTGCCAGTGGGATGACGAGCTGCTGGAAGCCTTCGATATTCCGCGCGCCTGCCTGCCAGAGATTCGCTCCTCCAGCGAGGTCTACGGCCGCTGTTCGGTGCGCTCGCCGCTACCGGGTGTGCCGGTGGCCGGGATCCTCGGCGACCAGCAGGCGGCGACCTTCGGGCAGGCTGCGTTCGACATGGGCGAGGCGAAAAACACCTATGGCACCGGATCATTCCTCGTTTACGGCACCGGCACGAAGCCCGTGCAAAGCGAACATGGGCTGCTCACCACGGTCGCCTATCGGCTCGGGGATGGACCCACCCACTATGCGCTCGAGGGTTCGATCGCAGTCACGGGTTCGCTCGTGCAGTGGCTGCGCGACAACCTCGGGATGATCAAGTCTTCGGCCGAGATCGAACCGCTCGCTCAGACGGTCGAAGACAATGGCGGATGCTATATCGTCCCGGCGTTCTCGGGACTATACGCGCCCTGGTGGCGGCCGGATGCGCGCGGGGTGATCGTGGGCCTGACCCGTTTCATCAATAAGGGACACATTGCCCGCGCGGCGCTCGAGTCGACCGCTTTCCAGTCGGCAGACGTGCTGGATGCGTGCAACGCCGATGCGCCCGAACCATTGACCGAACTGCGCGTGGATGGCGGCATGACGGTGAACGACTCACTCATGCAGTTCCAGGCGGATGTGCTGGGAGTCCCAGTCGTGCGGCCTGTCGTTACCGAGACCACGGCGCTTGGTGCCGCGTTCGTCGCGGGGCTAGCGGTCGGATTCTGGTCGGGGCTCGACGAGCTTCGCAGTCTTTGGCAGGAGGACCGCCGCTTCTACCCTTCAATGCCGGAGGATGCGCGGGAAGCGCTCCGTGGCAAGTGGCGGGAAGCAGTCTCCCGTAGTTTCGATTTGGCCTAGCGGCCTGGCCTCGCAATAACGCGTTCGCCCCGACTGATTCAGTCGGGGCGAACGCGTGTAATGATCTCGGCGTAATGAGTTCAGCGGTTAGGGGAACTTCACGTTATCCACGCCGTACTGCGCCTGTTCTTCGGTGAATTCCTCATAGATGAGCTGGTCGTAGAGCTCGTCCTTAGTCATGTCCGGAATCGCGCTGAGGTAGGACTCGGCGGATTCCACAGCCTGTGCGTTCCAGTCAATGTCCATCGAGGCGACGGCGGCTTCTGCTTCATCAGAAGTGAAGCCGTCATAGATCAGGATGTCGATCAGGCCCTGCTCGGAGTATCCACCGACGTATTTGAGGAAGTCTTCGGCCGAGAGCACTGCCTGCTCGGTCCAGTCCACGTCGAGTTGTTCGACGGCCCAGGTGGCGTCTTCCGTCGAGAATTTTTCGTACTCGAGCTGATCGATGAGACCTTCCTTCGAGAAGGCCATCGTGTCGAGGTAGGACTCAGCCTTTTCCAGCGCATCCTGCTGGCTCTGCGTCGGGTTCGACGTGTTCGGCTTCGGGGCCTCGTTCGTCTCCTCAGTGGGCTCTTCCGCCTTGGTCTCTTCGGTCGGCTCTTCCGCAGTCTCCTGCGTCGTCGACTCGGCTACCGGCTCTTCCGCTTCGTCGGACTTTGAGCCCGAGTTGCTGACGGCAATACCAATGGCAATTGCCGCGATGATCACGACACCGACCCCACCGCCAATCCAGGCGATCAGCTTGTTGCGCTTGGACTTCGCGGCCTGCTGCGGGTCCTGCCCGTTCGGGCCGAACTGCCCGGCACCGTATCCCCCAGCACCGTAGCCGCCATCGCCGTATCCACCCTGGCCGCCGCCGTACTGCTGCGCACCAGCCTGGCCGGTGCCATACTGCGGCGCACCATAAGGGTCAGTACCGTACTGACTCGACTGGCCCTGGTCACCACCAAACTGCTGGGTGTTGTACATCTGGGTCGGTGCATCCGCCGCACTAAATTGCTGCGTCGGCGCGTCACCATACTGGCCAGCGCCTTGCTGGCCGGCACCGTACTGGTCCGAGCCGTACCGATCCGAACCGTACTGCCCTGAACCGGATTGTCCGCCGCCGTACTGCCCGGCATCGCCGCCGCCCGAAACGTACTGTCCCGAACCATCCGGCTGCGGCACCCCGTAGGAGCCAGTGGCGCCGTACTGTTCGGTCGGTGCGTCGCTCCCGAACTGGGATGCGTTGTACTGCTGCGTGGGAGCGTCACCAGAGCCGTACTGCCCGCCGCCGAAGCTATTGGAGTTCTGGTCACCTGAGCCGTACTGCCCGGAACCATACTGGTCGGAGCCGTACTGGCCCGCACCAAACTGGCCGGTGCCATACTGCTGCGTCGGTGCATCCCCTGCCCCACCCGACACCGGGCGGTAGTCGGAAGTCCAGGCGACGCCATCGAAGTAGCGCTCCTGCCCGGGCTGCTGCGAGTCTGGATACCAGCCCGCGGAGGGCGGATTCTGCCAAGAGTTATTCATTAACGATCCCATTCGTAGAGACAGTGCCGAACGTATCGCCACTCATAAACCAGGGAGAAGCTTATCTACCCTGCAAAAACACAACCAGAGTTGCGGCCATATTAATGTCTGCTGCACGCACAATAAAGAGTAATCGGTTTGGTCCGCAAGGGCCTCAATATTGAGTTCACTACGGGGTCAGTTGGTCGAGTGCGTACTGGATTTCGTCCTCGGTGAACTGCTCGTACTCGAGCTGAGTGCGTAGGTCTTCGTACTCCAGGATGTTCTCATCGAGATAGCTTTCTGCCTGCAGGTACGCCTGTTCGTTCCAGTCAACGTTGGCGCCGTCCACCGCCGCCTCGGCGTCTTCCTGAGTGAAACCATCGCGAACAAGTCGTTCGATCAGCCCGTCGCGTGAGTAGTTTGAATACTCGAGGATGTCGTCAACTTTGAGGTGCGCTTGCTCGGTTTCGTCAATGTTGAGGAGCTCTACCGCTGCGGTGGCTTGCTCTGTAGTGAAACCGCGGCTTTCCAAACGCTCTATGAGATCAGTCTCAGAGTATGCGCCGTAGTCCAACGCGTCGACCGCGGCAAGCCAAGCTTGTTCGTCCCAGTCGACGTCGAGGTTCGCGACGGTTTCTTCCGCCACGTCACGATCAAAGCCTTCATATTCGAGCTGATCTATGAGTTCGTCCGGACTCATCGGAATCGAGTCGAGGTACCACCAGGCCACCTCGACCGGATCTTCCTCGTCATGGGAGCTATAGGAGTAGCCGCTGTCGGAATCCGTGTCGGTACTGCTGTCGCTGTCGTTGCCGAGATTGCTACCCCAAATGACAAGGCCGATGATGAAAATCACAATGACCCAAATGCACCCAGCGCCGGTCTTCTTTGCCGTCTTGGCGGCGTTCGCGGTGGCTTTTCCTGCCTTATGTTGAGCCTGTTGCTTGGTGCGCTCGGCTTTCGCTTTCACGGATGAGGCGAACTGCTCGCGAGCCTGGGCGTTCGCCTGCTCCTGCGCTTGCGAGAAGGTCATGCCGCCGGACGCGGTGGCGCGGGCCTGATCATAGGCTTGCCGCGGGTCATAGTTCGTTTGTGGGGTGTAGTGCTGTTGCGGCGTGTAGTGCTGTTGCGGGTTGTAGTTCTGCTGCGCGTTATAGCTCGCGGTGTGGCTGGATGTAGTGGCCGAGTCGGATGCAGAAATCTGGGATTCGGCATTGGTTTGGGCGGATGCCGAGGTCTGGTTGGATGCAGAGGCCTGACTGGTTGCAGGAGTTTGGGCATCTTGAGCCGCTGCGTTGGGTTGCTGTTGTTTGGCACCGCGCCCCGCGACAAGTCCGGCTCCCGCTGCGAGCCCGGCGGCACCTGCGAGCGCCGCACCTGCGGCTTGTGTCATGCCGCTCGCACCGGTTTTCTCTGCGGCCTCCCGAATCCAGGGCTGGTCTTTCAGATCCGAAATCAGCTCGGAAGCATCGAGACCAGCGGTCGGCGCGTGACCGAGTGTCGGTGTAACACCGATTGTCGGTTCAACCTCGAGCGCAGGCTCCGCCCCAAGTGATGGAATCAATCCCTGCACAATTTCGGCGCTCAGCGAGGGCTCCGACCTCAGTGACCCAATGGGACGTGGTGCTCGCCCAGCCGCGGCCTGCGGATCCTCCGATTCTGCAGCCGAGTCGGAGCGAAAGAGCGAGCTGGCACTAAGTAGCCCAGCACTGAGCGAACCTCCGGCGCTTAAGGAAAACTTGGCAGGATCGCGAAGCGCAGGTTCCGCATCGCCCGAGGGCTGAAGCAACTCACGCGCTTCGCGACGCCGCGTATCCCACCGCGATGCGCGCCCAGACCCAGACCCAGACCCAGCATCCTGCCCACCGGTCGACCGTGATTCACCCGTCCAGGCCGCGCCATCGAAATACCGCTCGACGCCGCGTTTCAGCGGGTCGGGATACCACCCAGTAGAGGTTGGGTTGGCCCATGGGTTCGACATTGGTCCTCTTTTTTGAGCTCGCGATGGATGCAATGTATTGCGCATTCATGGCACAACTTCTGGCTGGGCGACAGTTTGCAAACCTGACCCGTGAATGCTGCAAAAAGCATAGCCATTCGGTAGCGCTTGCCCAGCGGTCAGCGCCTAATTCAATCGCCAGGCTGACGAACGCTGCCGATAAAGAGCGATGGCACACCACGTAACGATGTCGCGACTCTTAGAACGGGGGCGGCCCGTATTCACCAACCGGCACAAACACCGGACCGTGAGGAATCGGGCTCGTCGTTGCCACTTGCCCCAATGGGGTGCGCCATTCCAAAACCCCTCCACCCAAGTTCGTTACTGTCCAAGGTTTGCGGTGTTTCTGGACATGGTGGGCACGACATAAGTGCGCAAGATTATCCACATCGGTGGGGCCATCTTCGCTGTATGGATGCGTGTGATCGGCATCACAATATTGCGCTGGTCGGACGCAACCCGGGAATCTGCAGGTGCGATCTCGGACCTCCAAGAATCGACGCATCCCGATAGACATTTCGTATTTGTCGACAGCCGTGACTTGCCCGGTTACCGGGTGGATGAGGATGCGCTCAAGGAAGGAAGCATCGCTCGCGAACTGGCGAGCCTGTTCAATACTCATTGGCTGCGTCCCGTTCAAGAGTGCGGGCCCATGCCCGTCTGCACGCCAGCCGGAGCATTGTGTAGTGGCCCCGCCCTTGTTGGCATCGCCCGCAGCGGCTTCCTTGGCAGTCTTCTCGACCATGCGTTCTGCATCCAGCAACGAAAATGCGGGCACAGTTACGCTCACGGTCGTCTTTACCCGTGATTCTCCAGGAGCCGAACACAGCAAAGTCTCGATAAGCAAATCAGCGCGCATCTGTGGCAACGTTCGGGTGTCTGGCTGGAACGGTTCCGGCTCCGGCAAGCCCTGCTCGCGGGCTCGCTTAACCTCCGAAGCATGTTCGGCAGCGGCCTTGGCGTCTATTTCCCGCAGCTCCCGAGCACCAAGTTCGAGCAATTGCATAGCTGGTGCGAGCAACTCACTCGGCAAATATGCGTCCAATCGCGCCATCCCAAAGCCGTCGTGTCGGTAGGAGACGCTTCGACTCTGCCGCGCTCGGGCATGGGCCTCTTCAAACGCCATGGCCGCGATTGTTGCTGCGGCTTCTTCGGCAAAGGTGCCTGTCTGACCTGGCGTGTGACCTACCGCAAATTCAAGCGTGACCGCGCCATACTCGGCGACATGCTCTTCGGACAGTTGCCGTCCATGTCGCAACATCGTATTGACATGGCGCAGATCGACTTTCCCCTGTTCGAGAGCTGTCAGCCAGTCGGGGAGCTTTGTGGTCAGAAGGCGTGCATCGCCCGCACGGTTGCGAAGCGTTGCGTCGCTCTCATTGGTGGAGATTGCAAACTCACCCACTATCGACGTGAGATGCCAGGAAAACACGCGCTGTTCACTCTCGGTGTCGAACCGGATATCGCGAATCTTTCGCGGCGTTGTCGACCCACCAGCGATACTCATCAACGCGCGCTCTAAGGCAATGTCATATGCCACTGCGAGTGCCCGGATTTGGGCTGCATCTGCTGCGGCTCGTGCCCGGAATGCGTCATTAAATCTCGTGACTGAAGCAAGCACCTCGTCGTGCCGCACTTCGTCCGCTTCGCACGACGCACCAAAATTTGCACGCGGACGACGCTTACCCCTTACCGAACTTTGAGCACCCGTGGGCGTTTGTCTGCCTGTGGGCTTTGATAAATTGCGATTTGGCCCACCCCAGGAGAGGCCTGATGGAGTGACATCCTCACCATTCGACGGCAACGAACTCGTCGCACCGGTCTTCGGAATGTTGTTAGCAGTATCGGGAGCGAGGAACGCTCCCCCAGTGCCCCCTTCCAGGTTGCCGCCCTTGTGAGACGTGGTTGCTACCTTCTTCGCTTCTTTCTCAGCCTCGAGTTTCTCTTTACGAGCCGCGCGGAGGTTTTCAATGGTCCGCTTGTAACGCGTCCGCTTGGCTGGGCGCGAGGCCGGGACTGCTTGAGTCGCAATGGGATCGCCATACGGAGGCAGATCAAGAAACTCGGACGTATTCAAGATTCGACCGTCCGTTGGACGAACGACAAAGGCAGCACCGGGTACAGCAGCACCCGAGACCGAAGAATGATCATCAACGATAGTCATGAGCACTTTCACCTCCCCGTCGCAAGGTTCACATGAGCATTACTGCGAACTGATACAACACAGGCTATCGAACATAAATCTTAATTACAAGGGTTGCTAAATGGGATTTTTTGTTCCATCATTAGTGAGGATCCCACGTGGCGAACTGTCTCCCGGAGGCTAACCTGAGCCACCGACATCGAGACTATTAATCGCTTCACCCGAAACCAGTCCGACCACCGAGTGACCCTGGCCTTTTACGAACTTAAAGAGCGATCCCGCATCGACCCCAGCATCCTTGCGGGCACAAAATTTCACGACCATCCACCTTCCGAGACGGCAGCCACAAGACCAAGAACCGCAACGTAAGACCCGATACATAAGACTTGTATAGGATGGCTTGGTTATCTCGACATAGAGATATCTCGACCAAGGGTCTCAACCAATACCCGACCCGAAACCCACTTCATTAGGGAGTTTCCGCGCATGGCGAAGATCATCTACACGCACACCGACGAGGCACCTCTCCTCGCGACTTACTCCTTCCTTCCGATCGTTCAGGCTTACGCAGCCAAGGCGGGCGTCGAAGTCGACACCCGCGACATCTCGCTCGCCGGCCGCATCCTGGCCGCTTTCCCCGAAAACCTCACCGAGGAGCAGCGCGTGGGCGACGCCCTCGCTGAACTCGGCGAACTCGCGAAGACTCCCGAGGCGAACATCATCAAGCTGCCGAACATCTCGGCATCGGTGCCGCAGCTGAAGGCCGCGATCGCGGAACTGCAGTCGCAGGGCTTCGACATCCCCGACTACCCAGAAGACGGCGGTGACGCCGAGATCCGCGCACGCTACGACAAGATCAAGGGCTCGGCAGTGAACCCGGTCCTGCGTGAGGGCAACTCGGACCGCCGCGCGCCGGCCGCCGTGAAGAACTTCGCCAAGAAGCACCCCCACTCGATGGGTGATTGGAAAGCCGACTCGAAGACCAACGTCGCCACCATGGGCGAAAACGACTTCCGTTCGAACGAGCAGTCGGTCATCCTCCCCGCCGACGACACCCTCAGCATCCGCCTCGTTACCCGCGACAGCGAAGTCTCGCTCAAGGAGAACCTCAAGGTACTCGCGGGCGAGGTTGTCGACGGCACCTTCCTGAGCGCCACCGCGCTGGATGCATTCCTCGCCGAGCAGATCGCCGTCGCGAAGGCTGATGACGTGCTCTTCTCGGCACACCTCAAGGCGACCATGATGAAGGTCTCCGACCCGATCATCTTCGGTCGCATCGTCCGCGCCTTCTTCCCCTCGCTCTTCGAGCAGTACGGTGAGGTGCTCGCCGCCGCAGGCCTGTCGGCCAACGACGGTCTCGCCGCAATCATCGCTGGCGCCGAAAACCTCCCCGAAAAGGACGGCATCCTCGCCGCGATCGACGCCGACTACGCAAACGGACCGCGCCTGGCGATGGTGAACTCGGACAAGGGCATCACCAACCTGCACGTACCCAGCGACGTGATTGTGGATGCATCCATGCCCGCGATGATCCGCATCGGCGGCCACATGTGGGGCCCGAAGGGCGAAGAGGACGACACGCTCGCCGTCCTCCCCGACTCGAGCTACGCCGGGGTCTACCAGGCCGTAATCGAGGACTGCAAGGCTAACGGTGCACTGAACCCGGCCACCATGGGCTCGGTTGCGAACGTGGGCCTGATGGCGCAGAAGGCTGAGGAGTACGGCTCGCACGACAAGACCTTCCAGATCGAGGTCGCTGGCCGCGTCGAGGTCCTCAACTCGGCTGGCGAGGTGCTCATCGCGCACGACGTCGAGCCCGGTGACATCTGGCGCGCTTGCCAGACGAAGGATGCTCCGATCCGTGACTGGGTCAAGCTCGCTGTCACTCGTGCTCGCGTTTCGGGCCAGCCGGCCGTGTTCTGGCTCGACGAGACCCGTGCGCACGACCGCAACCTGATCGCGAAGGTCAACGAGTACCTCGCTGACCACGACACCGAGGGGCTGGACATCCGCATCCTCTCGCCGATCGAGGCTACGAAGTTCTCGGTAGAGCGCATCCGCCGCGGTGAGGACACCATCTCAGTAACCGGTAACGTGCTCCGTGACTACCTCACCGACCTCTTCCCGATCCTCGAGGTTGGTACTTCGGCGAAGATGCTCTCGGTGGTTCCGCTGATGAACGGCGGCGGCCTCTTCGAGACCGGCGCCGGCGGTTCGGCGCCGAAGCACGTCCAGCAGCTCGTGGAAGAAAACCACCTGCGTTGGGACTCGCTCGGTGAGTTCCTGGCACTGGCGGAGTCCTTCCGCCACGAGGCAACGGCTGGTGACAACGCCGGTGCGGCAGTGCTGGGTGCTGCCCTCGACAAGGCCACCGAGCGTCTGCTCGACGAGAACCAGTCGCCTTCGCGCAAGGTTGGCGAGATCGACAACCGCGGCTCACACCTCTACATCGCCGCGTACTGGGCGCAGGAGCTCGCTTCGCAGACCGAGAACGCCGAACTCGCTGCCGCGTTCAAGCCGGTCGCTGAAGCCTTCGCTTCACAGCTCGACGCGATCGCCGCAGAGCTCGTGGCCGCGCAGGGTGCAGCTGTTGATCTCGGTGGCTACTACCGTCCCGACGCCGAGAAGGCCGCAGCCGTAATGCGCCCCTCGAAGGCGTTCAACGAGATCCTGGCGCAGCTCGCGTAGGGGTCGTCGTGCGGGCTGAATAATCCCGCGAGTTTTATGCCGCCAGCGTGGGGTCCACGGTTATCTGACCACCGACTCCACGCTGGCGGCATATTTTTCCGCGTCGCGGTGCACCGGGTCCTCGGAAGGCGCATCCACCCACCCCGACGCGCACCAGCTCCTCGCGAGGCGCGTCAAGATCAAAAATCGGAAAGCAATCGGCGGGTCAATGCCTGGGTAGAGGTGCATTGACCCGCCGATTGTTTATGCGAGAGAATTTTTCCGACATCGCTTGCAGTGAACGCTGTCAGTAGTAAGGTTAGCCTCCCCTAATAGTTTCGACAAGGGGTCGGAACAAAATCTTCTCGAAAGGCAACTTCATGCGCCTGAAGCGCTTCGCTGCAGCCGCAATCGCGGCAGCCCTCATGACCTCACTCGCCGCTTGTGCGAGCGATTCCCCCAACAACACCGAGGAAACCAGCGGTGCCGCATCCGACGGTGAATTCCCCATCACCATCGAGCACGCCTTCGGCGAGACCGTAATCCCCGAAAAACCCGAAAACGTTGCGACCATTGCTTGGTCGAACCAGGATGTTCCCCTCGCACTTGGCGTCTCCCCTGTCGGCTTCCCCGCCGCTAGCTGGGGCGTAGAAGACGGCAGCGGCATGCTCGAGTGGACCAAAGCCGCCGTAGACGAACTCGGCGCCGAGCCGGTGCTCTTCGATGAAACCGACGGCCTCGACTTCGACGCCATTGCGAATACGCAGCCGGATGTCATCCTCGCCGCCTACTCGGGGATCACCGAAGAGGAATACAACACCCTCAGCCAGATCGCCCCAACCGTCGCTTATCCCGAAATTGCCTGGACGACCACCTGGCGTGACGTGATCAAGGTCAACTCGACCGCACTCGGTATGGCCCAGGAAGGCGAGGCCCTGGCCGCCGACCTCGAGGACCTGCTCGCTGAAAAGCGTGCCGAGCATCCCGATATCGAAGGCCTGACAGCAGGCTTCTTCTACGGTGGCGACGCGACCGATCTGTCCACGGTGGGCTTCTACAACACCAGCGACCCTCGTTCCGCATACCTCGAGGACCTCGGCCTTGCGGTCCCCGAGAGCATCGCTGCGACCCAAGACCAGAGCCAGTTCTACACCTCGATCAGCGCCGAGAACGTCGACCAGCTCAACGACGTCGACATCATCGTCTTCTACGGTGACCAGGCTGCGCTGGATGCTTGGAAGGCCGATCCGCTGCTCAGCCAGATCCGTGCCGTGCAGAACGACTCAGTCGTGCTGCTTGGTACCGACGGCGCGTTTGCGGCTTCGGCAAGCCCCTCGCCGCTGTCGATCCCGGCATACCTCGACGACTACCTCACGTTGATCTCTGAGGCTGCCGCGAAGGTCCAGTGACCACTGCATCCATCCCCCGGACCATAGGTCCGGATAACGCTCCAACTGCGCCGCGCGTGCGGGTGCCGAGGGCCCTCATTGCCCTCGGCATCTGCCTCGCGCTGGTCGCGATTTCAGTCGTACTCTCCGTGGCGTTTGGCGCGCGGCAGGTCAGCTGGGAAGAAATCTTCGTCGGTCTGTTTGGCGAACCATCCAGCCTCGGCGAGATCGCAGTGCACGAGCGGGTACCGCGCACCGTGTTCGCACTCATCGCCGGTGCCGCGCTCTCGGTCTCGGGAGCGCTCATGCAGGCCATCACCCGCAATCCGATCGCTGACCCGGGTGTGCTCGGGATCAACACCGGCTCGTCGCTCTTTGTTGTGGTTGGCATTGTCTTTTTCGGGATTGTCACGATCGACCAGTACATCTGGCTGGCGATCATCGGCGGCGCAGCCACCGCGGTGTTCGTCTACGTGATCGGCTCAGTAGGCCCGGGCGGAACGACCCCCATCAAGCTCGCCCTTGCGGGTGTTGCCACCGCCGCCGCCCTCACCTCAATCATCACCGCAATCGTGCTCCCCCGCCCGAACGCGATGGACACCTACCGGTTCTGGCAAATCGGCAGCGCCGGCCGCGGCGACTGGGACAATATGCTCACGATCGCACCCTTCCTGATCGCAGGTGCCCTCATCGCGCTGCTTTCCGTCGGCGCACTCAATGCCCTCGCACTCGGCGATGAGGCCGCCACCGGCCTCGGCGTCAACGTCACCCTAACTCGCGCTGCCGTCGCCGTCGCTGGCGTGCTGCTCTGTACGAGCATCACGGCCGTCGCCGGGCCGATCGGGTTTGTCGGGTTGATGGTCCCGCATGTGATTCGGATGCTCGTGGGGCCGGACCAGCGCTGGTTACTGCCGCTTTCAGCCCTGGGAGGTGCGGCCCTCCTCACCTTCGCCGACACCCTCGGCCGGGTGCTTGGCCGGCCATCAGAGATCAACGTGAGCATCCTCACCGCGATCCTCGGGGCACCGATTCTCATCTTCATCGCCCGGCAAGCAAAGGTGCGTGAACTGTGACCGACGACACCAACCACGGCATCCAGGCACCGTCGACGCTCGAACGCCTCCAGGCCGGCCGTCGCGCCCGCACCGCACGCTTCCTCACCGTGACGATCATCCTCGGCGTGATTGCGATCGCGCTGTGGTGGACCATGGTGCTCGTCGGCGATGTGATCTATTCCTTCGGGGAAGTCTTCGCCGTGATGCGCGGTGAACAGGTGGCTGGCGCGAGCTTCTCTATCGGAACCCTGCGCATCCCCCGCGCCACCGCGGGACTGCTCGCGGGCCTCGCCTTCGGGGCTGGCGGGTATCTCTTCCAAACCATTTTGCGCAACTCCCTCGCGAGCCCGGATGTGATCGGCATCACCTCCGGAGCGAGCGCCTCGGCGGTCTTCGCGATCCTCGTCCTCGGGCTCAGCGGTGCCGCAGTCTCGGCGATCTCGGTCATCTGCGGCCTCGCAACGGCGCTGGTGATCTACCTGCTGTCGTCCGGACGCGGCGGGCTCGGATCGCGACTGATCCTGATCGGTATCGGGGTCGCGGCGATGTTCAACGCGGTGATTTCCTACCTGATGCTGCAGGGCGACGCCTACGACCTGCCCAAGGCCCTGCGCTGGCTCTCCGGCAGCCTCAATGGCATCAGCTGGGACAGCATCCCGATGCTCGCGATCGCGGTGGTCGTGTTTGGCGGTATTCTGCTCGCCAATGCCTCGAAGCTCGGTCCCCTCGAGCTGGGTGAGGATGCGGCGGTCGCCTTGGGTGTGCCGGTCAACCGCACCCGTCTCTCGCTGATTCTCGCCGGCGTCGCGCTCGTCGCGTTCGCGACCGCCACCACCGGGCCGATCGCCTTCGTGGCGTTTCTGTCCGGACCGATTGTGACTCGGCTCGTGCGGCATACCGGCCGATCGCTGCTGGTGCCGTCGGCGTTCATGGGCGCGATTTTGGTACTCGCGAGCGACCTGATTGGCCAGTTCGCGTTCACCACCAACTTCCCGGTCGGGGTGATCACCGGCGTACTCGGAGCCCCGTACCTGATCTATCTGCTCGTCCGTCAAAACGCTCAAGGAGCATCCACATGACCCGCAAACCGTTCACCGGTCGCGGTGCTAAACCCGAAAAACCAGCGGCTCCGAGGCTTCTCTCGACCGCCGAGGAAGCTCCTGGTGAGTCCGCCTTTTCGTCCCTCACTCAAGCTCGCGGGGAGTCCGCTGTTTCATTGCCCGCACAAACTACCGGTGAGGCCGCCGTTTCATCCCCCGCGCAGTCGGGTGCTTCGGCACGCCGGCAGGCTGTGGCTCGCGAGCTGCAGGCGGTCGAGCTCGCGACCGGCTATGGCAAAAAGACCATTAGCGAGAAAGTCGATCTGCGCATCCCGGTCGGGAAGATCTCGACGATCGTGGGCGCCAATGCCTGCGGGAAGTCGACGCTGCTGAAGACCCTGGCGCGCATCCAGCAGCCACTGTCAGGATCGGTGCTGCTCGATGGCAGATCGATCCGCGAAATCCCCACCAAGCGACTCGCCACAAAACTGGGGCTCCTCCCCCAACAGCCGATCGCGCCCGAGGGGATGGCGGTCGCTGATCTCGTGGGCCGGGGTCGGCATCCGCACAAGAAACTGCTGCAGAGCCAGAATCGTGAGGATGCGCAGATCATCGCCGAAGCGCTCGACGTCACCGGCACTTCGGCGCTCGCCGACCGGCCGGTGGATGAGCTCTCGGGCGGGCAGCGGCAGCGCGTGTGGATTGCGATGGCGCTCGCGCAGCAGACCGATGTGCTGCTGCTCGACGAGCCGACCACGTTTCTGGACCTCGCTAACCAAGTGGAGGTGCTGGATCTGCTGACCGATCTCAACCGATCACGTGGGACCACCGTGGTGATGGTGCTGCACGATATTAATCTCGCGGCGCGCTATTCCGACCACATGATTGCGATGCGCGGCGGACAGGTCGTGGCTGCTGGCGCTCCTGCCGAGGTGGTTACCGAAGAGCGGGTGCGCGAAGTGTTTGGGCTCGAGGCCCAGGTGGTGGTTGATCCGGTTTCGGGTGGGCCGCTGATCGTCCCTCGTGGACGCCACCATGCGCGATCGGCTGCGGATTCTGCGGCTGCTGCTGCGGCGGAGAATGCTGCGGCGCACGCTGCCGAACGTGCTGCCGGTGCTGCTGCTGCCGGTGCTCCAGGTGTTCCCGAAGCTGCCGAAGCTGCCGAAGCTGCCGAAGCTGCCGACCATGCTGCTGCACGCGCGAAGCGCATCGATCCTGTTGAAGTTATTGCCGATTCTGTTGCTGAGGAGATTCCATGACCCAACCGTTCAAGTTCTTCCCCGTTCGAGTGAGCGCGATCCAGGATCTGTCTTCGGGGTTCCGCCGGTTCACGTTCACCGACCCCTCACTCGCGACCTTTGCCGACCCAGGTTTTGATCAGCGAATCAAGCTCGTGTTCCCGCTTGCCGGCGTGGACTATTCGGAGCTGCTCGAGACCACCGACTGGTACGACACCTGGCGGCAGCTGCCTGACGAACGTCGTCATCCACTGCGCACCTACACCACTCGCTATGTCCGAGCGGCCGACTGCGAGCTCGACGTGGATGTCGTGGTGCACGGTGAAGCAGAAAGTGCTGTGGCGGCGAGCGAGGCGACCGTAGGCCCTGCATCCAGCTGGATCGCGAATGCCAAGATCGGTGACGAACTGTTGATCCTCGGGCCGAATGCCGAGTATGACGGTGAGCCCGGCGGTGTCGATTTCGTGCCGCCCGCGCAAACCGAGCAATTCCTCATCGCCGGCGATGAGACCGCGGCGCCTGCGATATCGGTGATTCTCGAACAGCTCCCGCGGGAGGCGCGCGGGATCGCCGTGCTCGAAGTTCCATCGGTGGATGATGCTGGGTATCTGCCGGAGCATCCGGGAATTGAGGTGCGAGTGGTGCCGCGTGCGGATGCCGCGCACGGTTCGGCGCTAGTCGCCGCGACCCGCGAGGCCGTGGCCGAGATCGCGCCGGAGGGCACCCCGCAATCGGTCGAAGAAATCGATGTGGACTCTGACTTGCTGTGGGAGGTTCCGCGTCACGCCAAGGGCGGGGCAGCACTCAAACGCACCACGCTGTACGCCTGGCTGGCGGGCGAGGCCGGTGCCGTCAAAACGCTCCGGCGTCACCTGGTGTCGGAACGCGGCATCGACCGCCGCACCGTCGCCTTCATGGGCTACTGGCGCCTCGGCAAGTCCGAAAACTAGCTGCCGGGTGTGGCGCATACGCCCCACCCCACACCAAATACCACCGAAAATATAGTCGACCACTTTCCTGAGAGTGGTCGACTATATTCTCGGTGGTATCGCGTCGAGGCTGGGGGTGGTATCGCGTCGAAGCAGGCGGCGAAAACCGACTACTTGCGGTAGTTCGGTGCCTCAACCACCATCTGTACGTCGTGCGGGTGCGATTCCTTGAGGCCGGCAGGCGTGATGCGCACGAAGCGGCCGCGCGACTGCAGCTCCGGTACGGTGCGGGCGCCGACGTAGAACATCGACTGGTGCAGGCCACCGGTGAGCTGGAAAACGTTCTGTCGAACGGTGCCGCGGTACTGCACCTTGCCCTCGATTCCCTCGGCGATCAGGTCGTCGTCACCGGGAACATCGGCCTGGAAGTAGCGGTCGCGCGAGTACGAAGTCTTCTTACCGCGAGTCTGCAGCGCGCCGAGCGAACCCATGCCGCGGTAGGACTTGAACTGCTTTCCGTTCACAAAAATCAGGTCACCGGGCGACTCGTCGGTACCGGCGAGCAGCGAACCGAGCATCACCGAGTTCGCACCGGCAACGAGTGCCTTCGCGATGTCACCCGAGTGCTGCAGGCCACCGTCGGCAATGATCGGCACGCCCGAACCGCGGGCAGCCTTCGCGGCCTCGTAGATCGCGGTGATCTGCGGCACGCCAACGCCGGCGACCACGCGAGTGGTGCAGATCGAACCTGGGCCAACGCCAACCTTCACTGCGTCAGCACCGGCGTCAATGAGCGCCTTCGCACCTTCGGCGGTCGCGATGTTGCCACCAATAATGTCCACGCCGCTGAATGCCGGGTCGGTCTTGAGGCGACGGATCATGTCGATCTCACCGCGCGACTGCCCGTTCGCCGTGTCAACCACAATCACGTCAACGCCCGCGTCGCGCAGCGCAACGGCACGATCGAAAGCGTCTCCAAAGAAGCCGATCGCCGCGCCCACGCGCAGGCGGCCCTGAGTGTCCTTCGAGGCATCCGGATACTTGTCGATCTTGTCGAAGTCCTTGACCGTAATCAGGCCCTTGAGCACACCGTTGTCATCCACAAGCGGAAGCTTCTCGATGCGGTGCTTGCCGAGCAGACCAAACGCCTCTTCGCCGGTAATGCCCACGCGACCGGTCACGAGGTTTTCCGAGGTCATGACCTCCGAAACCTTGGTCGTCTTCTTCTCGCTGTCCGGAACGAAACGCATATCGCGGTTCGAAATGATGCCGACGAGCTTGCCGTCGCCGTCCACCACGGGCAGGCCCGAGATCCGGAACTGGCCGCACACTGCATCCACTTCGGCGACAGTCGCGTCAGGCGAGGTCGTGATGGGGTTCGTGACCATGCCCGATTCCGAACGCTTGACGCGGTCGACCATGTCGGCCTGGTCTTCAATCGACATATTGCGGTGCAGGATGCCGAGGCCACCTTGGCGGGCCATGGCGATAGCCATGCGCGATTCGGTCACAGTGTCCATCGCGGCGGAGATGAGCGGCACCTTCACCGAGATGTTGCGCGTGAGCTGCGTGGTGGTGTCCACTTCGGAGGGGATGACGTCCGTCTCTTCCGGCAGCAGCAGGACGTCGTCGTAGGTGAGTCCAGTAAACGCAAATGGGTCGTGCTCGGTCATATTGACGGTTTCTCCAGTTATTCGGCGAGGGAACGCGGCGAAACAGTCGGCCGTTCTCGCGCAGCACGCGGCGGCCGCGTTCGCCTGCGAAATACGGCGGGTAATTCATCCTACGCGCCGATTGCACTTTCGGCACGCGGGAGCGATTACGCTGCGGGCAGGATGCGCTCGGGAATATTCTCCTCCCACCGCTCCATTTTTCCCTGCGCGCTAACTCGTCGATGGATCTACCCCGGCACACGGTCGGCACGCGACCAACTACGGTAGAGCGCATGGATCGCGAAGACTTGACCGCCTTGCTCACCACCGAGTCGATGGCGCTACTCGAGCAATTCGCGGAACTCGACACCGCCCGCGATGCGCTCGGCGCGGTCACGGCCCTGCGCAAGGCGGGGGCGGATACCCGCACGAGCGCCGCGATCCTCACCCAGCTGAAGTTCCGTCGCAAGGCGCGCGGCAAGTTCGGCGAGTTCGCAAACCGAATGCTCTTCACCGAAGACGGCCTCGCCCAGGCAACCAGGCTCACCGTCGCGGCGCACCACGGCAATCGATTCCGGCAGGCAGGCACAAGGCGCATCGCGGATCTCGGTTGCGGAATCGGCGCGGACGCAATGACGTTCGCTGCACTCGGGTTCGAGGTCGTGGCGGTCGAGATGGATGAGGTCACCGCCGCGATCGCCACCCACAATCTCGCACCCTTCCCGAACGCCGAGGTGCGTCACGGCCGCGCGGAGGAAACAGACCTGTCCGAATTCGACGGAGTCTTCCTCGACCCCGCCCGCCGAACCGCTCGGGAAGGTGCCACCGAACGCGGCGCATCCAGGCGGCTCGCGAATCCGGCCGATTGGTCGCCCTCCCTCGATTTCGCATTCGGCTGCGCGCAATTCGATAGGTCGGTCGGCGTCAAACTCGGCCCGGCAATCCCCCACGAGCTGCTCCCCGACGATGGCGAGGCGCAGTGGGTGTCGGTCGGCGGCGAACTCGTGGAGTGCGCGGTGTGGCTCGGTCCGGCCGCGCGCGAGGGAATACGCCGCTCGGTACTCAGCATCCGCGATGGCGCAAGTCACGAAATCTCCTCGCGCACCACGGCAGCGGATGCGGTGGATGCGCCGGTCGGCGAGCTCGGTTCCTGGCTCCACGAGCCCGATCCGGCGATCATCCGCGCACGGTTTATTGGGGATCTCGCCCGGCAGCTCGGCGGTCGGATGATCGCACCCGAAATTGCTTGGATCACCACCTACGAGGAAGTCTCCTCGCCATTCGCGCAGTCCTTCCGGATCGTCGAGCAGTTCAAACTCGACAAGTCGCTGCTCAAGCGCGAGCTGAGGTCCCGCGGGATCGGCACCCTCGAAATCAAGGTGCGCGGCGTCGACATCGACCCGGCAGAGTTCCGCAAGCAGCTGAGCCTCAAGGGGGATGCATCTGCCACCTTGATTTGCACCCGCGTGGGTGATCGCCGGGTCGCCATCCTCGCCGAACGCGCCTAACCCGCCCGATCGTTGATTACGATGAGCCCGCTCGTTGAGTGCGATTAGCCCGCTCGTTGAGTGCCGACCGCAGGTCAACTCCTGCCCGTCCGTTGGGCGCCGGCCGGAGGCCGGTGTATCGAAACGAACGCGCGCCCAACCTGCGGGCGCTCAGATCTGAGGAATACACTCGCCTCGTGTCCGAGATCAAGGGTGATGCAGGTTTGCGCGGTGCCGTTCCAGGTAACCGGCCCACACCGATCGAGGACTATGCCCTGCTGAGCGACTGCCGCACGGCGGCACTGGTCTCGGGGCGAGGGAGCATCGACTGGCTGTGCCTTCCGCGGCTCGACTCCGCATCCGTCTTCGGCGCGCTGCTGGGCACGGCCGAACACGGCCACTGGACCCTGTGCCCGAGCGACCCGAACGCCACCTGCACGCGCCGCTATGACAGCGACACGTTCATCCTCATCACCCGATGGGAGACCGATTCCGGGGTCGCCGAGGTCCACGACTACCTCGCCATCCACGACACCACCGCAAACGCGGACACCAAGACCGAGACCGACGCGGACATCGACAACGCCACCGACACCGACACCGACACCGACACCGACACCGACACCGACACCGACGGAACCCGAGCCAACTCGCAAGACACAAACCGCACCGACCTCATCCGCCGAGTCGTCGGCGTCAGCGGCTCGGTGCATTTCGAGCAGACCCTTCGGTTTCGCTTCGACTATGCCCGCGCGCTGCCGTGGGTGCGACAGATCGGGTCCCGCGAGCATCCGGAACTCCTTGCCATCGAGGGGCCGGATGCGGTCCTCGCCCGCTGCGGGCACCTCGACGCCGCGGGTACCTCGCACCGCGGCAGCTTCACGGTCGAGGCCGATCAGCACCGGGACCTCGCAATCACCTGGTTCCCTTCCCACCTGCCGGCCCCGCCCGCGCTCGATGCCGAGGCGAGCATCCAAACCACCCGCAACTGGTGGCAGCGCTGGGCGCAGCGAATTGAACATGACGGCCCGCATCGAGACCTGGTGATCCGGTCGCTCCTAACCCTGCGCGCGCTCACAAATCGCAATACCGGCGGGATCGCCGCGGCCGCGACTACCTCGCTGCCGGAGGAGTTCGGCGGCAGTCGCAACTGGGACTACCGATTCGTGTGGCTGCGCGACGCGGCGCTCACCCTCGAGGTGCTCCTCGAGCACGGCTTCGTGCACATCGCCGCGCACTGGCGCGACTGGCTGCTGCGCGCGGTGGCCGGTGACCCCGCCGACCTGCAGATCATGTACGGTCTCGCCGGCGAGCGGGACCTTCTCGAGCGCGAGCTGCCGCAGTTCCCGGGCTATGCCGATTCGCGTCCGGTGCGGATCGGCAATGGCGCGCAGCAGCAGTATCAGGCGGATGTCGTGGGCGAGGTGCTCGTGACGCTTTCCGCCGCCCGCGAGGCCGGGCTCGAAGAAGCCGCGATCTCCTGGCCGCTCGAGCGGGCGCTCGTGCAGTCGGTCCTGGAACGTTTTGATGAGCCCGATTATGGCCTCTGGGAGATCCGCGGCGAGCCGAAGTTTTTCGTGCATTCGCGGGTGATGATGTGGGCGGCGCTCGACCGCGCCGTGCAGGCTGCAGAGGCGCACGGCTTCAAGGGGCCGGTCGATCATTGGCGCAACCTGCGCGGGCAACTGCGGGAAGAGATTCTGTCGCGGGGAGTCGTCGACGGCCACTTCGTGCAGCACTACGACACCGACGAGGTGGATGCATCGCTACTGCTGCTGCCCCAGGTCGGTTTTTGCGCGATCGACGATCCGCGGATGCTCGCGACGGTCGCGAAGATTGAGCGGGACCTCATGCACCACGGCTTCCTCCGCCGCTACCGCACCGACATTGGATCCGTCGACGGGTTGCCGGGCTCCGAGTCACCATTTTTAGCCTGCTCGTTCTGGCTCGTCGAACACTACGCCTGCACGAACCGGCTGGCGGAGGCGCACGAGCTCATGGATCGGCTTTGCGCTCTCGCGAACGACGTCGGACTGCTCTCCGAAGAGTACGACCCCGTCGCTCGGCGGCAGGTCGGCAACTTCCCGCAGGCATTCTCGCACCTCGCGTTAGTCCGCGCCGCGGACGCTCTCGCCCGCGCCAACCTCAAACCACGGTAGCGCCCCGCTGCTGGCGCCCCACTGCCCGCCGCCCCGCTGCCTGCCGCGCCGCCGCGCATCCCGCACATCACTCTCGCCGGAATACCACCGAAACTTTAGTCGACTACTTTCGTGAAAATAGCCGAATGCATTCTCGGTGGTATTTCGTGAGGGATGACGGAGGCAGCGAGCCCGCCCCTCGATACGGCACTACGTGCCTACTCGGGGAAGGGAGCGACCGGAAAAAGATGTGGGCCCCGACCGGAGTCGGGGCCCACATCAACGACTGCGAAAGGTTTAGAGCACCTTTGCGAGCACGTCGCGTGCCGAGAGGATGAGGTACTCGTTGCCGGAGTACTTAACCTCGGTGCCGCCGTACTTCGAGTAGATGACCTTGTCGCCTACTGCAACGTCCATGGGGATGCGCTCGCCTTCGTCGTCGAAGCGACCCGGACCAACGGCTACAACTTCGCCCTCCTGGGGCTTCTCTGCAGCGGTGTCTGGGATGACGAGACCCGAGGCAGTGGTCTGCTCTGCCTGGACCTGCTGGATGACAATGCGATCTTCGAGCGGCTGGATGTTCACCGACACTGTTGACCTCTTTCTAGGCGTAACGATGTGTATAAGTTCGAAAGTTAGCACTCTCACCCTGAGGGTGCTAACTCGAGTCTATGCGTCGAAGGCTGATGGTGCCACCCGAAGCGATCCTCGCTGTACGCGGATAGCGTACGGACTCAGATCACATACACCAGCACGGCCGTCGCCACCGCGATGATCACCGCGAGGCAACCGGTGACCACACCGAGGATGCCAAAAGTCCGGCTCGGTCCATGCATCCGCATTGCGCCGAGGACGACCGCAAGAATGCCGAGCACACCACCGGCCATATAGGACCAGCTCGGCAGCAGCATCAACAGCAGTGCGAGCACACCGACCGCGAGCGCCGAAATCGCCAGCACATCCGCCCCTGGCTTCGCCTCCGGAGCCGCACCGAACTGCGGCGGCGCCATCGCTGGAGTCCCCGCGGGCGGTGAAAACGCACCGAACTCGCCCTGCCCAAAGCCGGGCTGCGCGGCACCAAAATTCTCGCCGTAGGGGGCGGCGTTCGGGTGCCCATCGACCGATTGATAGCCCGATTCGTCGTGCTGGACTCCGAAGGTACCGCCATCGGCTGGCACCGCGGATGCACCGTTCCCGTCGGCGTTGAAGTCGCGATCGATATCGCTCAGGTCAATGCTGCTGTCGTAACCCACACCATTGCTCTGGCTAGGAACCTCCGTGCCGGTGGGGTCGATCTCGACCTCACCAATGGATAGATCGCTCGCAGCTTCTTCCGGGCGGCCGGCCTGCGCATCCGCACCGGCCTGGGCATCCGCACCGGCCTGGGCACCAGCATCCGCTCCGCCATCAACGCCCGCTTCGCCCGGCAGCGGATGCTGCCCGAAGCCCGACTGATCACCGTCGACCCCGAAAGTGCCACCGCTGGCGGGGACGACGTCGTGTTCGGTCGGGTCTTCCGGCGTTAGACGAGTCTCGTCTTTCGCACCGTTCGTGTCGGTCATAGTGCCGAGGCTCCTCCCCTGATGGATGCGATCATCCTAAGGTCTCCCAGTTGCGGATTGACTAACTAGCTACTGAAGTCGCAGATTCTTCGAAGGCCTCGTCAACCTGCGCGGTAGTCATCGGCAGCGTCGAGTCGGCACCGATTTCTAGAGTCGACGGTTCGCGGCCCGACATCACCAGTTGTGCTCCGAGCGCGGCGATCATCGCGCCATTGTCGGTGCAGAGTTTCAGCGGTGGGATGTGCAGCGAGATTCTCTCGGCGGCGCAGCGTTCGGCCGCGAGTTCGCGCACTCGTGCGTTCGCGGCGACGCCGCCACCGAGCAGCAGCCGGGGCGTGTCGAATTCCTTGCAGGCGTCGATGGCTTTGGTGAGCAGGACATCCGCCACCGCTTCGCGGAAGGATGCGGCGATATCGGCCACCGGGACCGGCTCGCCCGCATCCTCGAATTTCTCGACCTGCCGGGCGACGGAGGTCTTCAGTCCTGAGAATGAGAAGTCGAAGCGGTGCTTGGCTTGGTCCTTGGGGTGGGTGAGCCCGCGCGGGAAGCGGAAGGCTTTCGGGTCGCCGTCGGCCGCGACCCTGTCGATGGATGGGCCGCCCGGGTAGGGCAGGCCGAGCACGCGCGCGACCTTGTCGAAGGCTTCGCCGGCGGCGTCGTCGATGGTTTCGCCGATGAGTTCGGATGCGCCGGTGAGTGATTCCGAGCGCAGCAGACTCGTGTGGCCACCCGAGACGAGGAGCGAGATCGCCGGGAACTCGATCGGTTCGCCGTCTTCGCGCAACAGGTCGGCGCTGACGTGGCCGACGAGGTGGTTGACGCCGTAGAGCGGTTTGTCGGCGGCGATGGCGAGTGCTTTCGCGGCGCCCACGCCGACCATGAGCGCTCCCGCGAGGCCGGGACCTGCGGTGACAGCGATCGCGTCGAGGTCCTCGAGGGCGACCCCCGCGGTGTCGAGCGCTTCACGCAGCACCGGCACCATCGAGTCGACGTGTGCGCGGGCGGCAACTTCGGGGACGACACCGCCGTACTTCGCCTGCTCGTCCATTGAGGAGGCGACGGCGTTCGCGAGCAGCGTCGTGCCGCGAACGATCCCGACTCCGGTTTCATCGCAGCTGGTCTCAATGCCGAGGACGAGCGGCTCCAGCGGAAACGGTGGCAGGAGTTTCGCGGCTGCTGTGGTGAGCACCCGGTCGATTTGGCCGCGCATGAGTATGGCCGCTTCGCCACTGCCGGCGTAGTAGCCCTCGCGGCGACCGATGGCTTCGAAGCTCAGTCGTTCGTACATCGCGCGCGCACCTACATTGCTTTCCCGCACCTCGAGAAAAACGAGCTTTGCGCCGCGTTCTTTCGCCCATTCGAGGGCGGTCTGCAGGAGCCTTGTGCCCCAACTATCGCGGCGCACCTGCGGGTCAACGACGATGGTCTGCACATCAGCCTCGCCCGAACCCTGCCCGGCGAGCACTCCGACATAGCCGAAGATTCGCTCACCGTCGGTGAGGGTCCAGTAGCCGGTGTGTTCGCTTTCCACCTCCGAGCGGATGGTCGCTTCATTCCACGCGTCGGCCGGGAACGCTTCGCGTTCGAGCTTCGAGATCCCGCGGATATCCTCAATTTCTGCGGGCCGCATCACAATCTTGTTCAACCTGTCACCCGTTTCGGTACTGCGCCCGGTTTCGCGTCGGGCGCACGCAAGTAGAGCACTTCATCCGGCGCGGCATCGATGCCGGCGGTTTCGCGGTCGAGCCAGGCCAGCGCGAGGTGCGCGGCTGAGACCTGCGTTGCGGCAACGTGCGTGGCGCCGGACGTTTCGGCGAGTTCGGCGACCGCGTCGGGCGCGATGAGTTCGAAGTCCCCCGCGAGCGTCTCGCCTGCGGCGAAGCGCGTGAGCGCAAGTTCGCGGCGCTTGGCGTCGGTGGTTACGTAGATGGCGCCGTTGTGGTCGGGATTCGCGGCTCGCCACTCGTGGGCGATGGCCTCGTGGCTGGGCATCGGGTTCAGCGGCAGGCTGCGGGCGAAGGCGAAGGTGCGGGCCGCGGCGATGCCGACGCGCAGGCCGGTGAAGGAACCTGGGCCCATGCCGCTGACGACCTGGGTGATGTGCTGGGGGCCGATTCCGGCCTCGCGCAGCACGAAACTGATGCTGGGGCCAATGATTTCGGCGTGGCGACGGGTATCGACGGTACGCGACTGCGCAAGAACTCGTCCTCCCTCAGACACCACGGCGACATCGGTCCCAGCGGACGTGTCAATTGCGAGGAGCATACCCGCCAGTCTACGTTGCCTCACGAACGCCCGGCTCCCTGAGTAGGCGCAGCCGTATCGAAGGGCGTAGCGCAACGGGCTCCTTTCGATACGATGCCTACCGCGTCGGCTCAAGGAGTGAGAATTGCATCGAGGGGGGCGTCTGCCCAACGCTGGCCAGTGCCCCGGAGGAGCACGCGGCGAGGTTCGTCAGCCTCATCTTCGTGGGCTTCAGCACCGGCACCAGCACCAGCTGCGTCCCCCGCCCGCGGCCGCCCAATCACAATCTCCAGCCAGGAGTCCGCAATCGCCGAAACGAATTCACTGCCCCATTCGATCACCGTCACCGAGGCCTCAAAGTCGAGGTCGAGATCGTCCAGTTCGAGTGCCGAGCCCAGCCGATATGCGTCCACGTGAATCAGCGCGGGCCCGCCGCTCACCGAAGGGTGCGTGCGTGCGATCACGAAGGTCGGGCTCGCAACGGTCCCACGCACGCCAAGCGCAGCACCGAGCCCGCGCACGAGGGTGGTCTTCCCCGCGCCGAGCGGCCCCGTCAACACGAGCACGTCGCCCGCCCGCAGCTGGGATGCGAGCCGTTCACCGAAGGCTTCCATGTCGGCCGCGGTGCGGATGCTGCCGGTTACTTCGCTCATGCTGAGTCTCCTTGGTCGCTCGACATCATGCCGTCGCTGGAAATCACCCGGACCGCGGGCAGCCCGAACCCAGCGGACTCATAGGGTTCGCGCGTGACATACACCCGGTTCACGCGCTGCCCAAGCGTGGCGCACAGTGCGGCGGGTGTGAGATCAGTCCAGGACGCCCAGTCGTGGAGGCTCACATCGCCGGTCGCCGAACCCCAAATGTGCACCGGCATCCCCGGCCAGCAGTCATTGTCCCCGAGGTCGATCACGACCTGGTCCATCGCCACTCGCCCCACAATGGGCGCGGTTGCGCCGCCCACGCTCACATAGGCGCGTTCGAAGGCCACGCGAGGAATCGCATCCGCATAGCCAATCGGCACGAGCCCGAGGGTCGTGTGCTCCGCTGCCCGCCATCGATAGCCGTAGCTGACGGCCTGACCGGGCGCGACCCGCTTGACGTGAATGAGTTCTGAGCGCAGCGCGAGCGCCGCATGCCGCGTATCGCCGCTGAGGCCGTAGAACGTCCGGGTCGCTTCGGGAGCATTGGCATAGAGCTGCACGTGCTTGGCACCGAGTTCCCGCAGCCGCGCCACATCCGCATAGGTGCGCGCAACCACCTCGAGGCCCTCTTCGAGCACGAGCGGCAGCAGTTCCGCCGCACCGTGCCCGTAAGCATCGGCGCTGAGGTCGACGGGCGCATACTGCTCTTGCAGCCCGACGCGCAGTTTGTCCAGATCAATCACCGCTTTCCGAAGCGGCGCCACGCGACGGTCGCTACCGGCGGCCATCGTGTCGGCCGCCCGCAGCCGCTCCGGCGCCAAATACGCCCGATCGATTCGGCCCGACAAACGCGTCGTAATCTCGTAGTTGATTGTCTCGGCGGCTGCCGCCCAATCATCCGCCGTGGTCTGCGGACCAATTGCGGTGAGGATGCGCCGGTCACCTCGACCGTCCGGGCTCGGCTCAGTGAGGTCCCCATAGGGCTCAACGATGCTGTGGTTCTCTTCGATGAGTTCGATCTGCCAGCGGTCACCGAAGTTATCGACCAGCGGCGGCAAGGCTTCCAGCCCGGCTATCTCCAGCGGCGGCAGACCGTCGGCAGAGCCGATGTCGATCCGCCAACTGTGGCTGTGTTCTTCTTCCGAGGTGAATCCGTGCGCGAGCGGCGCTCGCAGCGAGAGGGCGGGTCGTAGCGGGATGCCGGGGTCCTCCCCCGCATCGAAGGGCGAGAGGCCGTATATTCCGATGCCAATTCGTACTGCGTCGTAACGCGCCTGCGGATACTTCAGGGCCGCGCCGGTCGCGCAGAGATGCACGAGTTCAGGCTGTAACCCGACCTGTTCAGCCAGTGTGAGGCCGCGCTCGAACCTCGCGATCTGCGCAAGGTCATCAGTCTCGCTCGCCCCGGAGATGTGACTCATGATGCCGACGACCTTGAGCTGCCCGGTTCTCTCGAGGTCGCGTGCCTGTGCAAAGAGTGCCAGCCAGTCGACCTCGCGAGCACCATTTCGGCCGAGCCCGGTATCAAGTTTCAGGTGGATGCGCAGCGGCCCGGTTTTCTGCGAGCTCACGCGGTTGCGTGCTCGCTCGCCAACACGGGCGAGCATATCGAAGGAGGAGATGCCGAGTTCGAGATCGGCGGCGAAAGTAGCGTCCCAGTCCTGCATCGGCGAGTGGAGCCAGGCAAGAATCGGCACTTCGATGCCCGCATCCCGCAGCGCGATCGCTTCGCGTGCATCCGCGACACCGATCATTGGAGCACCCGCACCGACGACGGCCTGCGCGACCGCAAGCGCACCGTGCCCGTAGGCTTCGGCCTTGACGACGGGGATCACCGCGACACCGAGCGTGTCGCGGAACGTGCGATAGTTCTCGCGAATCGCGTCGAGATCCACCTCGATGAGGGGCTTCACTGGCAATCTCCTTTCTTCCACAAGGAGTCGGTCATTGAGTAGCGGCCAAAGGCCGCGTATCGAAATGACCGACACGGCGCGAGTTCGTTTCGATACGTCGCTTCGCTCCTACTCAACGAGCGTAATGTCACGACAGCCGGCCTTCGGCGATGACGAATGCGGTGGCGTACTCGCGATCGTGCGAAAGCGAAAGGTGCAGCCGTTTGACGCCCAGTGAGGTGAGCACCGCATCCAGCTTCGTATTGCGTGCGAACTCGGGCGCCTGCAGGTGATTGCGGTGCACCGCGAGGTCCCGCAGCGTCAGTCCGTGCAGACCGCGCAGCGCTTTGACCGCCGCCTCGCGCGCGGCGAAGCGTGCCGCGATCGAGGACAGTGGCAGCGCGAGTTCTTCCGGTGCAAACACGCGCTCGCCAAACTTTGGGTTGGCGAGCGCGTGTTCCACACGGCTGAGCTCGACGGTGTCTACTCCGATGCCGTGGATCACTGTAATTTATTCGACGGTGACGGACTTCGCGAGGTTACGCGGCTGGTCGACGTCGAGGCCCTTTGCGGTGGACAGCTCGAGCGCGAAGATCTGCAGCGGCACCACCTTGAGGAAAGGTTCGAAGAAGACAGAGGTCGGTGGGGTCGCGAACACGGCTTCCGTGTACGGCATGACCGAGGCGTCGCCACCTTCGGCCACCGCGAGCACGTGCGCACCGCGAGCCCGGATCTCCTCGATATTCGAGACGATCTTGGCGTGCAGCCCGTTGTCGTGACGCGGGCTCGGCACCATCACAAACACCGGCTGGCCGGGTTCGATCAGCGCAATCGGGCCGTGCTTGAGCTCACCGGCGGCAAAACCTTCGGCGTGGATGTACGCAATCTCCTTGAGCTTGAGCGCACCCTCGAGTGCGATCGGGTATCCGGTGTGGCGCCCGAGGAACAGCACCGAGCGGGTGTCGGCCATCCAGCCAGCGAGTTCCTTGATGCTCTCGTGATGCGTGAGGGTTTCGCGCAACTTGTCCGGGATGGTCTGGAACTCGGTGGTCTCAACCCGAATTTCTTCGTCGGTGAGGGTCTCGCGGACCTTCGCGATGTGCAGACCGAGCAGGTAGATCGCGGCGATCTGCGCGACGAAGGCCTTGGTCGACGCCACGGCAACCTCGGGGCCGGCGTAGGTGTAAACAACCGAGTCGGATTCGCGCGGGATGGTCGCACCCTGGGTGTTGCAGATCGAGATGGTCTTCGCACCGGCTTCGCGCGCGAAGCGCACGGCCAAGAGCGTGTCCATCGTCTCACCGGACTGCGACAGGGAGACCACGAGGGTGCGCTCAGTGATGACCGGCTCACGGTAGCGGAACTCGTGGGCAAGTTCGACAGCGACCGGCACACCAGTCCACTGCTCGAGGGCGTAGGCCCCGGTGAGGCCCGAGTAGTAGGCGGTGCCGCAAGCGATCAGCAGGATGCGGTCGATGTCGCGGAAGTACTCGTCGCTGAGCGCTTCGAGGTCCGGCAACCGCACCGTGCCGTCGGTGATGCGACCGCGGATGGTGTCCTCCACGGCCTGCGGGTCTTCCGCGATTTCCTTTGCCATGAACGACGACCAACCGCCCTTGTCAGCGGCCGCTGCATCCCAGTCAACATCGAAAGCTTCGCCTTCGGCGGGCTGACCGTCGAAGGTGGTGATCTCTACCGATTCCTTGCGAACCACGACCATCTGGGCCTGGCCCACCGCGATTGCCTTCTGAGTGTGCTCGACGAAAGCCGCGACATCCGAACCGAGGAAGTTCTCCCCCTCACCCAGGCCAATGACCAGTGGCGAGTTGAGTCGGGCGGCGACGATCACATCCGGCTGGTCCTGGTGCACGGCCACGAGACTGAACGCGCCGTCAAGGCGGGTAACAACGTTCCGGAAAGCCTGCTCGAGGTTGCCGACCTTGCGGTACTCGCGGCCGAGCAGGTGTGCTGCGACCTCGGTGTCGGTCTCGGACAGCAGGGTCACGCCGTCGGCGAGCAGTTCTGCGCGCAGGGCAGTGAAGTTCTCAATGATGCCGTTGTGCACGACCGCGAGCTTGCCGTCATCCGCCAGGTGCGGGTGCGCGTTCGCGTCGGTCGGGGCGCCGTGGGTTGCCCAGCGCGTGTGCCCGATTCCGATATTGCCGTCAGGCAGGGGCGTTTCGGCCAGGTCATCGCGGAGCACCTGTAGCTTGCCGGCACGCTTGCGGTGGTGAAGCTGACCTTCACCATCCACCACAGCGATACCGGCGGAGTCATAGCCTCGATATTCGAGGCGGCCAAGGCCACCGAGAAGGATGTCCTGGCTGAGTCGGTCTCCGACATATCCAACAATTCCACACATGCGGATAAGTATTGCGCATACAACCGACATCACCCGCACATCCGCACAAAAAAGCTGCAATTTTTGGTCGAATTCGCGAGCCGCGGATACCAAGTAGACTCGCTGATTATGCCTGTTCCCGGCCGAAGTGACGAGACACAGTGGTCGACGCCATTTGTTGAAATTGCGCGTGCGGACTGGGCCGAATTGGCGCCCACGACCCCGCTCACGCTTGATGAATCGGACGTCAATCGACTGCGTGGACTCGGCGACCCCATGAACGTGGCCGAGGTTCGCGAAGTGTTCGTGCCGCTCTCCCGACTGCTCAATATCTACATTGCAAACGCCCGGGAACTGCGTCGCTCAACGACCTCGTTCCTCGGCGAGCGAAGTGCCCCGACGCCGTTTGTGATCGGGGTGGCCGGTTCGGTGGCGGTGGGTAAGTCCACGGTCGCGCGTTTGCTGCGTGAGCTACTGCGGCGCTGGGAAGACACGCCCCGGGTCGAGCTGATCACCACCGATGGCTTCCTCTACTCCAATGAGGAACTAGCCCGGCGCGGGCTGATGGAGCGCAAAGGCTTCCCGGAATCCTATGACCGTCGCGCGTTGCTGCGGTTTGTCACGCAGGTGAAGTCGGGGGCGCCCGAGGTGCGCGCGCCGTTCTATTCGCACATGGTCTACAACATTGTGCCGAATGCCGAAATCGTCGTGAACGCACCGGATGTGCTGATCGTTGAGGGCCTGAATGTGCTGCAGCCGCCGGGGTCAAACTCGCTCGCGCTGAGCGACATGTTCGATTTCTCGATTTATGTGGATGCGCGTACCCAAGACATCACGCGTTGGTACCAGGAACGCTTCCTGCGGCTGCAGCAGGGCGCTTTCTCGAATCCCTCCTCGTACTTCCGCCGCTACGCGGACCTCTCCCGTGAAGAGGCGATCGAGACTTCGAAGGGAATCTGGGAGTCCATCAACCTCCCGAACCTCGAGGAGAACATCCTCCCCACGCGTTCCCGCGCCCGCCTGATCCTGCGCAAAGCCTCCGACCACACCGTCGACCGCGTCCTCCTCCGCAAGGTCTAGTCCCGCCCGCCGCATCCGGTCACTGAGCATCGAGCGCAGCATCGGTCGCTGAGTAGGAGCGGCAACGACGTATCGAAGCGTCCCGCCACGCCCACCTCGCTCGCTGAGTAGGAGCGGCAGCGACGTATCGAAGCGCCCCAATCTCATGTGAGAATTAGCGTCATGTCTACTGGCAAAACGGCAACCAAGGGCCGCGGCAAGAAAATAGTTCTGATCAGCATCGCTTCAGTGCTCGTCCTACTACTGGTCGCCGTCGGACTGGTCTGGTGGAACATCCAGACCAAACTCAACGAGATCGAGCAAATCGAAAACGCTTTCCCGGATGACTCGAAGCGACCGGCCCCGTTCGACGGTGAGGATGCTCCGCTCAATATCTTGCTGCTGGGTTCCGATTCCCGCGCTGACTCGTCCGAGTCGCTGCTCACCGATCTCGGTAGCCGTGCCGACACGATCATCGTGGCGCATATTTCGGGAGACCGTGAAAGCATCCAGCTGATGTCGATCATGCGCGACTCTTGGGTGGAAATCCCCGGCCACGGCGAGATGAAGATCAATGCCGCGCTCTCGCTCGGTGGAGTGCCGCTGATGGTAGAGACCGTGGAGTCGCTGATCGACCAGCGCATCGACCACGTTGCGATGATCGACTTCAACGGTTTCAAGGGCGTAACAGATGCTCTGGGCGGCGTGACCGTGCACAACCAGTACGCTTTCTCTTCGGGTGGTCATGACTTCCCGGTTGGCCCGATCACGCTTTCGGGCGATCAGGCGCTGGTGTTTGTCCGCGAACGCTATTCCTTCGAGGATGGTGACTATCAGCGTGTGGCGAATCAGCAGCTGTTCCTGAAGGCAGCTATGTCGCAGTTGATTTCGCGGGACACCCTCACGAACCCGGGGAAGCTCAATGAGCTGCTCGGCGCGGTGACTCCGTACGTTGCGACGGATTCTTCTCTGAACGGTCAGGCGATGTTCAATCTCGGGACCTCGATGACCTCAGTCCGCACGCGCGATGTCAATAACTTCACGCTGCCCACCGACGGCACCGGGATGATCGGCGACGAGTCGGTCGTCTACGTGAACTGGGATGAACTGGAAACGCTCCGCGAGAAGTTCGCGACCGACGACCTGACGAACTATCACCCACCCGCCAAGCCCGAAGGCTAACCTGCCACTCACCGCGCACCCCCGCCCATCCTCCAAGAAGCGGCGCCCCACCCAGTTCTCCGAGTAGCGCGAAGCGCGTATCGAGGACCCCCACCTAATTACACAGCCCAATCGCCCCGGCCTTGTACCAAGCAAACGTCTCATAAAAGAACGAGAACACCCGCCCCAGCACAGACCGATCACGCTCGGCCATGATGAAGCTGTACTCAATCCCCGACGTGCAGGTTTCGAAGTACATCCGCGTACGGTTCAGGTGACTCCGATCAGTGACCACCGCCGCCGACTCCCAACCGTGGGCTTCAGCTACCTCGGCGAAGGACAGTGCCTCCCCCTGCGTGGTTGACGGCACCGGCTCGAAACACACGATCGTGACCGGCCGCTCGATCTCGACCGACGCATCCTGCGCGCAGAGCCAGCCCGGGTACTCGATCAGCGGCGCCGAGATCGCGAGCCTGTCGCTGTAACCGGCGTCGATGAGGTCGACGCCCGCGTGCAGACGGTAGGTCTGCGGCGCGAGCACCACGACAACATCAACCGGTTTCTGCGCATCCGTCTTCGGCAAGAACACGATGAACAGTTGCACGACGAACATCGCGGCAAGGATGCTGCCGGTGATTATTACCGTACGGTTGCGCAGCTGCTGATAGTTCATCCGGCGCGGACATTACTCCTGGGTGCTCAGCCAGCGGGCGCGTTGGAAATACGCGACGATGACGCTGACGGCCCCGGTGATTGCCTGCGCGGAAGCTTCGTAGACCTCGAATTCGCGGCGATACGGGTCAGTAATGTCGAGATCGCTCTGCGATTCTGGCGGCGGCACGATCCCCCGCAGCTCGCTCAGCGTCTGGAACGCCGCGCGCTCGACATTGCGGCGCCCGGCAACGCCCTCGCGCAGTTCGTCTTCCGGAATCGCGCGCGCGATCCGGGCGAATTCGATCAGCGTGAAGGTGTACCGATTCGCACGAGGATGCATTTGCACCACTTGGCTGCGATGCTCACGCGACAACGCGAAGATCAGGTCTGAGTCGACGATGAGCTCTTCGGTGAGCTGCTGGCCGCGGTGTTCCGGCGCGCCTTCAATCCCATTGCGCGCAGCGATTTCCAGCAGTTCGTCGGGCATCGGATGGCCCACCAAAGCGCCAGTACCTGCGCTGTCGACCTCAAAACGGGAAGCATCAAGCTTTTCGCGAAGCAGCAGCTCCGCGTACGGGGAACGACAAATATTTCCGGTGCAGACCGTGAGCAGTTTGAAAGCCATCGAGCCCGATTGTATGCTGCTTCACCCACCAATGAGTGGAAGCGCAGCAAACCATTAGACCTACGCGAATGCCAACATCCCCATCGTGGCGAGCGTCGCGAAGATGCCGCCCCAGAGGATGATCGAAACAACCTGCCAACCGATGACGCGGTTGCGCTTCGCACCGAGCGACACCATGGTGCCCGCGACAATCTGGCTTGGCAGTACCGTCTGGCCCGCGAGGCTCACCACCGGTACGCCCCAGCGATCGAGCATCCGGCGGATGCGCTCCTGGCGACGCGAAGGCTCGACCGGAGCCCGGTTCGCCGTAGCTCGCTGACGGACCGCACTGGCCCCGAAAACCATCAGCAGCATCGTCGTCAGGTTCCCCACGACCGCCGCCGACACCGCCAACGGCGCCGGAAGCCCGGCGAGCACACCCACCGCCGAGCCAAAGTACGATTCGACGAACGGAATGGCACTAATCAACGCCACCCCGAGGAACTGGACGACCGGCGGCAGCCCCTCGACGAATGCCTGGAGTTGGGGAACGAAGTCGCTAAACATGGTGTGGTTCCTTTCGTTGGGGTGTGTTCTTGTTGCCGCGTCTTCCGCGGTGTTGATACAAGGTTCCCGGAATCGCGCGCTGCCCAGTAGCGCCAGAATCACACCTCTTCGCAGTGCGCCTGTCACGCGACATTCGTGACATTTGTCACTGCCGTACACTCGCGATCATGTCGCCAGGATCCACACCGACCGCTGCCTCCGCAGCCGACCAAGCGCACGCTTCAGCAACCAGCGCCACGGCCACGTCCGGCCAGCAAGTCGACAATCAGGCCCGTATCAACCCCGCCCGCGGCGTGCTCGCGAGCTGGCTGTACACGGTCATCACCTTCGTGTGCATGTTCATCTTCGGCGCGATCATCACGCTGGGGAATGCGGCGCAGGTTCGCGCCGACGAGTGGGTCACGGTGCCGGTGCTCGGGATGCTCGTGGGGCTCTGCGTTGGCGTCACGTTGATGCGCCGCGGGCTTCACAGCGGGTTGGTCGGGCATCCGGTGCAGCAAGCTGGCATCGGGCTCGCGCTGGTGAGCTCGCTCGTCGTTTTCGCCTACACCTTGATCGCGAAACCAGATTTCGGGATGGGCACCTTCCCACTCGCGGTCACCCTCTCCGCGGTCGCGTGTCTGCTTCCCCGCCGCATCGGGCTCACGGTGATCGCCGTCGCGGTCGTGCTCCCGATCCTGCAGCACGTCCTATTCGAGCCCACGGGTTCGCTCCTCGCGATCTATATGGCCGCGTTTTTCGCATTCACGCTGTATCTGTCGATGTGGGCATTCAACCTCATGCTGCAGCTCGACGACGCCCGCAAGACCGAGAAGGATCTCGCCCTTGCCCGCGAGCGCCTGCGGTTCGCGAATGAGCTGCATGACGCGCAGGGACACACGCTGCAGGTGCTGGCGCTGAAAACCGAACTCGCAGAGCGCCTGCTCGATGTGGATATCGAAGCGGCCCGCGAGCAGTTGCGGGATGCGCGGCAGCTCGCGGCGGATGCGCTGGCCAACACTCGCTCGATCGCCCGCGGCTACCGAAAGGTGTCGCTTGAAGATGAGCTGCGCAACGCCGTCGACGTCCTCGAGGCCGCAGGCACGACCTGTGCTCTGCAGATCCACACGACCCCGGAGGAGGGCCCGGAGAAGGAACTCATCGCCCGCCTCGTACGCGAAGGAACGACCAATCTTCTGCGGCATGCGACCGAGGCCACCCAGGCGTCGATCGAGGTGGCCGCGGATTCTTCCAGCTGGGTGGTGCGGATGCGCAACAACGGTGCTGCCCCGGATACGCTGGCCTCGGCGAATGGCTCGGCGACCGACCCGATTCAGGCCGAAGCGACCAATCTCGACCGTGGATCTGCCGCGGGAGGTTCCGGGAATCACGAGCCTGCTGCGAGAGCTTCCGCGAGCACTGGCACCGGCATCGAGAGCCTACGGTCCGCGTTCCGTGAGGCGGGCGGCGAAGTCGAAAGCACGCTCGCTGGAGAAGAATTCACCCTGACTGGAAGGTTGCCGCGATGATCCGCGTCCTGTTCGCTGATGATGAGGAACTCATTCGCACGGCCCTCGAGACGCTGTTGAATCTCGAAGAGGATATCGAGATCGTGGCCAGCTGCGATAACGGCAAAAATGCTGTCCGGCTCGCCACCGAACTCCAGCCCGACGTCTGCCTCTTCGATCTCGAAATGCCCGGAATGGACGGGGTCGAAGCTGCCGAACGGATCCTGCGTGAGGTCCCCACTCGCGTGATCATCGTCACTCGCCATGCACGCCCAGGAGTGTTGCGCCGAGCGCTCGCCACAAAGGTCTCCGGCTTCACACCCAAGTCAGTTTCCGCACAACAGCTCGCCGAGATCATTCGTAAGGTCGCCGCGGGCGGCCGCTGGGTCGACCCCGAGATCGCCGCGGGTGCCCTCGTCGGCGAGCGCTCGCCCCTAACCGCACGCGAGTCCGGCGTCCTACGGGTGAGCCGCAGCACCGCCACCGTCGAAGAGATCGCCCGAGAACTCAAGCTTGCGCCCGGCACCGTGCGCAACTACCTCTCGCAAGCGATGACCAAGCTTGACGCCCGCACCCGCCATGAAGCCGCCGCCCGCGCCTATGAGCAAGGCTGGATCTAGGACTTCCGTTCACCGAGTAGGAGCGTAGCGAATCCTCCCGCTCACCGAGTAGGAGCGCAGCGACGTATCGAGGTGCCTAACGAGGCTTCGATACGGTCGCTACGCTCCCTACTCAGCCAACGACACAAAGAGCATGAGCGAAGCGAGTTCCGTGGGGCTTTCGATACGGTCGCTACGCTCCCTACTCAGCCAACGACAAATACAGCACGAGCGCAGCGAATTCCTGCCGCTAGACGAGGTCGTTTTTCGCTGCCAAAACGACCTTCACGAGCTCGTCGTAGAGCGGGTCGCCCTGGTCGAGGCTGAAGACGCGTTCCAGCACGCTCTCGGCAGTGCATCCGATCAGCAGTTTGTACAGCTCCTGAGATTGCGGGTCTGTATCGACCCGGAATCTCAGTGCCGCCGATATCGCCCGGATCAGCGCGTCGTAGCTCATTTCGCGTTCGGCGAGTTCGTACGCGGGTTGCACGAACCGGTCGTGACGCCCGAGCTTCCGTATCGGCTGTCGGCCAATGCGCACCGGGGTGTCCGGCAATTCGGGGTTCTCAAACCGCTGAATCGTACGGTCCACATACGCCTGGTGCTCTTCGCGCGAGAAGCCATACTTGGCGATCAGCAGCGCACTCGTCTCCGCCAGCACCGCGTCAACTTCGGCCCGAACCTTGGGGTTCGCGAGCGCCGAGGCAATCGACCGCTCCCCTTCGAGGTGCCCCCAATATGCCGCGGTCGCGTGGCCGGTGTTCACCGTAAACAGCTTCCGCTCGATATACGGCGCGAGGTCGTCGACGTAGTGCGCGCCCGCAAGCTCGGGCTCCTCACCGGCAAACGGCCCGCGTTCGATGGCCCACTCCGAGAAGTCCTCCACCACCACGTCCACGCCCTTGGCGTCAACGGCCGGAATGATCCGGTCCACCGCGGTGTTCGCGAACACCGCACGAGATGCCACCGAGGGGTCGGCCTCGAGCACCAGTTCGCGTAGCTGGTCAGTCGCGTTGATCGCGTTCTCGCAAGCCATCACGACGGCTTTCGGCAAATCTTCGGAACGTGCCGCCAGCCCCTTCGCGATCACCGGCGCAATGAACTTCAAGATCCCGACCCCGACCGCGCAGGTGACGATGTCGGCGGCAGCGACCGCAGCCACCGCCTCCGCCTCGTTCTCGGCCGAATTCACCGCACGATATCGGTCGACCACATGCGTCTTCGCCTCGGCACCCACCTCGTGAACCTCGTAGGTACCGGCCGCATTCAACTCATCAACCAGCGCCGCGTTGACGTCGGAAAAGACCACGTCATAGCCGGACTCGTGCAGCACGAGCCCGATGAATCCGCGACCGATATTGCCCGCACCAAAGTGGACAGCGCTCTTCGTCATTCTTCGTTCACCGACCCCAGCAGTGCGTAGAGCGCCTCAGCATCCGGCGCCGCCAGGAGCTTCTCAACCTCTTCTTCCTCCGAGAAAATCAGCGCGATCTTCGAGAGAATCTCCAGGTGGCCGCCGTCTTTTCCGGCGATGCCGACGACGAACCGCACCTCGTTGCCGTCCCAGTCGATAGGCGCTGCGGTGCGAATGAATACGAGCGCCGAATCGAGGACCTCATCCTTCGCCTCGTTCGTGCCGTGTGGAATCGCGAGGAAATTACCCATGTAGGTGGACAGGGTTTTCTCCCGATCAAACATGGCGTCGACATAGGAGTCCGTCACCGCACCAGCGCCAACGAGTTGACGGCCCGCCTCGCGAATGGCTTCGTCTTTGTCGGTGATCGGGCTGCTGGCGAATACGCGATCTGGGGTTAGCACGGACATGCGGTTCTCCTTAGTTGTTATTCGCTATCGGCGCTGCGTTGTTCGCGGATCATTTCCACGACCTCGTCATAGCGTGGTGAGTTCATGAAATTATCAACCGAAACATGAGTTGCGTCTGGGTTTTTCTGCTGGGCTCGGTTAGTGAGTTCTTTTTGCGTGATGATCAGGTCTGCGGATGCATCAAGGTTCGCGATCGCGAGGTTGATCACCTCAATGCCGTCGAACCCGGCCTTCTTGATCTTGTTGCGCATCACGCTCGCGCCCATCGCGCTCGAGCCCATTCCGGCATCGCAGGCGAAGACGATCTTCTTGATCTCGCGGTCGCTGGATGCGCCACCCGCTCCGGCGCTCGCTTCACCTTCGCTCGTCGCATCGGTGGCATACGGGGATGCGCCTGTCGCGGCTCCCGAGGCGCCTTCCACTAACGGATACCCCGCCGCCGCGCTCGTCTCAGCACCGGCCGCGGCCAGCCCGGACAGCGCATCCGACTTTTTGCCCTTATGTGCCTCGGTCTGCGCAATGGCCTTGGCCAGCGCATCCTCTGTCTCAAGGTCTCGCTTGCGCGAGAGCCGCAGGATGAACGCGGCCACCAGGAACGAAACCGCGGCGGAGAGGATGACCGAGAGAATCACGCCGAGGTAGCTGTCGCTCGCGGTTTGGGCCATCACTGCGATGAAGGAGCCCGGGGATGCGGGGGCTCGCAGGCCCGCGTCGAAGATCATGTTGGTGCCGACGCCGGTGGCGCCGCCGAGGACCACGGCGATCAGCAGGGCTGGCTTCATGAGCACGTACGGGAAGTAGATCTCGTGAATACCGCCGAAGAAGTGGATGATGATCGCACCGGGGGCGGTGGCCTTCGCGACGCCGACACCGAAGAAGGTGAAGGCGAGGAGGATGCCGAGACCCGGTCCCGGGTTTGCTTCGAGGAGGAAGAGGATTGATTTGCCGTCGGTCGCGGCCATCTGGGTGCCAAGCGGGGTGAGCACACCGTGGTTGATGGCATTGTTGAGGAAGAAGACCTTCGCGGGTTCGATCAGGACGCTCACGAGCGGCAGGTAGCCGGTGTCGATCAGCCAACTCACGCCGAGGCTGAGGACGTCCATGATCCAGTTGACGATGCGGGCGAGGATGTAGAACCCGAAGATCGCCATGATCAGCGCGAGAATACCCGCGGAGAACATGTTGACGAGCATCTCGAAGCCCGCCTTGATCTTGCCGTCCCAGAGTTTGTCGAGTTGTTTCATTACCCAGGCAGCGAGCGGGCCCATGATCATCGCACCGATGAACATGTGGACGTGACCGAGTTCGCTTTCGCCGGCAGGGAGGGTCGCGTTGAACTGGTCGATGAGGAAGTCAGAGCCTGCGATCACACCCATGGTCGCGACGGTTGCGACCACGCCACCGCGTTCCTTGTAGACCATTCGCCCACCGGTATTGGCGATCAGCAGCGGCAGCAGGTAGTGGATGGTCGGGCCCACGAGAGTTGCCAGCCCCTCGTTCGGGGTCCAGCCGTCGGGTATGAAGAATGCCGTGATCAAACCCCACGCGATCAAGGCGGGGATGTTCGGCATAATCATGCCGGAGAGGAACGTGCCAAACTTTTGGACCGCGACCCGAGCGCCAAGGTTGGACGACTCGTCGGTGGCCGCTGCTGAGTGAGTCAAAACTGCCTCCTAGAACAGGGCGTCATTGCACCGCCTAATTCCGCTCACAGTACGCCTTGATCTGGGGAAACAACAGAAAATCCGCCACATTGTCACGAGATCGTGAGGGGGTGGATGCCCGGCTCAACGCCCCGGCCATTTCGATAAACGGCCCTACGGGCCGCACTCAATGACCGGGGCAGCGAACCTCAGTGCACCACCACCGCTCCCCGCGGCACGTAGCGCACCACCTCGACCGAGGCCGCCACCACCGCACGCAGCGCGGCAAGGTCGCCCCCAACAAGTCCCCGCGCGCGTGCCTGCACGAGTAGGTTGCCCATTGCGGTGGCTTCGACGGGCCCGGCGAGCACGGTGAGCCCGGAGCGGTCGGCTAGGCGCTGGCACAGCAGGGTGTTCTGCGAGCCGCCGCCGACGATGTGAATCACGTTCACCTCGTGATCGGCCAGGCGGGATGCATCCGCCACGGCCCGCGCGAAAGCTTCGGCGAGGCTCTCGATAATCGTTCGGAGGATCTCTGCGGGCGTGGAGGGCACAGGCTCGCCATGCGCCCGGCACCATTCCTGCACCCGGCCGGGAATATCACCCGGGGGCGAGAACACCGGATCGTTGACGTCGATGATCGCGACCGGCGCATCCACCAGGTCGGCAGCCCGCAGCAGCTCCTGCAGCGTGGCCGACCGTTCCGCGTCGCTCGCGGCGGGATACCAGTGCCGCAGCGATTCGCTCAGCAGCCACATCCCCATCACATTGTGCAGGAAGCGGATGCGCCCATCCACACCGCCCTCATTCGTGAAGTTCGCCAGCCGCGCGGCTTCGGTCATCACCGGCTCATCGAGTTCGAGCCCGACGAGCCCCCAGGTGCCGCAGGAAATGTACGCAAAATCACGCCCGGGGTTCGGGATTGCAACCACGGCGCTGGCGGTATCGTGCGAACCGACCGCGGTTACCTCGATCTCCCGCCCGACGACCTCCGCTGCCCGGCCGCGAAGCACACCGAGCGAGGCTCCCGCATCCACCAACGGCGGCAGGATGCGCGGGGGCAGTCCCAGCGCAGCCATCAGTTCGCGGTCCCAGTCGCGACGGCGCGGGTCGTAGACCCCGGTGGTGGATGCATTGGTCCGCTCGGCGACTTCGGCGCCGGTCAGCCAGTGGGCGAAGAGGTCCGGGATGAGCAGCATCCGGTCGGCGATCGAGAGCAGGTCGCCTTCGGCGGCGAGCTGAAAGACGGTGTTGAAGTCGAGGTGCTGCAGGCCATTTCGAGCATAGAGCTCGGCGGCTGAGACCCGGGCGTGGACCGGCTCCACGGCCCGGGAGCCGCGCGGATCCCGATAGTGGAAGGGCACTCCGAGCAAGCGCCCGCCGCGCAGCAGCCCGTAGTCCACTGCCCAGGAGTCGATGCCGATGCTCGCGATCTCGCCGGGTGCCTCGCG
This sequence comes from Gulosibacter chungangensis, assembly GCF_008831155.1. GTDB lineage: Bacteria > Actinomycetota > Actinomycetes > Actinomycetales > Microbacteriaceae > Gulosibacter > Gulosibacter chungangensis. The sequence continues at coordinate 120,600 of NZ_WBKB01000008.1, forward strand.
TTCAGCGGTCGCGAGTCCCGCGAGCACCTGCCGGTAGAGCTCGACGATGTTCCAGTGCAGGCCGTCACCGAGATCGACGGGGTTGTTCGGGAAACGGGCGATGTGCCGCATCCGCAGCCGCCCGTCAGCCACCTGCCCGAGGATCACCCGGCCGCTCGTCGCCCCGAGGTCGACCGCGGCCACGGTCCGCCCGGCAGCACCCGCAATTCCCCCGCTCATCGCAGGAACGCCGCCGCGACGCCGGAGTCAACCGGAATGTGCAGGCCCGTGGTGCGGCTGAGCTCCGGCCCCGTCAGCACGTACACCGCATCCGCCACGTTCTCGGGCACGACCTCGCGCTTCAGGATGGTGCGGTTCGCGTAGAACTGGCCGAGGTCCTCTTCCTTGACGCCGTAGGTCGCGGCGCGGTTCGCGCCCCAGCCCGAGGCGAAGATACCCGAGCCACGCACGACACCGTCGGGGTTGATGCCGTTCACGCGAATCCCGTGCTCGCCGAGTTCGACCGCGAGCAGCCGCACTTGGTGCGCCTGGTCGGCTTTGGTCGCCGAATAGGCAATGTTATTGGGCCCCGCGAACACCGAGTTCTTCGAAGAGATATAGACGATGTCGCCCCCGAGCCGCTGCTCAATGAGCACCTTCGCGGCCGCCTTCGAGACGAGGAAGGAGCCCTTCGCCATCACGTCGTGCTGCAGGTCCCAGTCCTGCTCGGTGGTCTCCAGCAGCGGCTTCGACAGCGAGAGGCCGGCGTTGTTCACGACGAGGTCCACCCCACCAAAGGAGAGCACGGCGTCGTTCAGCGCCTGCTGCACCGCGGCAGCATCCGCAACATTCGCCGCCACGCCGACCGCGACATCCGGCCCACCGAGTTCGGCGGCCGCCGCGGCAGCCTTCTCCAAGTCGAGATCCGCCACGATCACGCAGGCACCTTCGGCAGCGAGGCGCGTCGCGATCGCCTTGCCGATCCCGGATGCCGCGCCGGTCACGAACGCGATTCGCCCCTGGTGGCTCTTCGGTTTCGGCATGCGCTGCAATTTTGCTTCTTCGAGCGCCCAGTATTCGATACGGAACTTTTCGGCATCGCTGATCGGCTGGTAGCTCGAGAGCGCCTCGGCTCCGCGCATCACGTTGATCGCGTTGACGTAGAACTCCCCCGCCACCCGCGCGGTCTGCTTATTTGCGCCGTAGGAGAACATGCCGACGCCCGGGATCAGCACGATCAGCGGGTCGGCGCCGCGAATCGCAGGGCTCTCGGCAGTCGCATGGGCCTCGTAATAGGCCTGGTAGTCGGCACGGTATTCGGCGTGCAGTTCGTGCAGGCGCGCGATTTGTTCCTCGACGGATGCGGTAGCCGGCAAGTCGAGAATCAGCGGCTTCACCTTGGTGCGCAGGAAGTGGTCCGGGCAGCTGGTGCCGAGGGCCGCGAGCGCCGGCGCCTTCTCGGAGGCCAGGAACTCGAGCACTTCCTCGCTGTCGGTGAAGTGCCCCACCATCGGTGAGTCGGTGGATGCGATGCCGCGGATTGTGGGCGCGAGGGCCGCTGCCCGCTCAAGCCGCGCATCCACCGGCAGCGGCTCGTAGCCGGGCCGTACGGCACCGAAGGGCTCGTCCACCCCGTGTTCGTCGATATAGGCCTGGGCGGTGTCGATGATCCACAGCGAGTTCGCTTCGGATTCTTCCGAGGTCTCGCCCCAGGCGGTGATGCCGTGTCCGCCGAGAATGCAGCCGACCGCCTGCGGGTTCGCGGCCTTGATTTGCGCGATGTCGAGCCCGAGCTGGAACCCGGGGCGGCGCCAGGGCACCCAGACGACCTTGTCGCCAAAAATCCTGGAGGTGAGCGCTTCCCCGTCCACGGCGGTGGCGATCGCGATACCCGAGTCGGGATGCAGGTGGTCGACGTGTGCGGCATCCACAAGCCCGTGCATGGCGGTGTCGATCGAGGGTGCGGCTCCGCCCTTGCCGTGCAGGCAGTAGTCGAAGGCGGCGACCATTTCGTCTTCGCGCTCGAGGCCCGGGTAGACGTCGACGAGGGCGCGCATCCGGTCGAGGCGCAGCACCGCGAGACCCGATTCTTGCAGGGTTCCGAGGTCGCCCCCGGAGCCCTTCACCCACAGCAGTTCCACCGGAGTGCCGGTCACGGGGTCGATTTCGGTGCCCTTGGCGGAGGTGTTGCCACCGGCGTAGTTGGTGTTTTTCGGGTCGGCGCCCAGGCGGTTGCTGCGGGCGATGAGCTGGGCAGGGGTGGTTTCGGTCATCGCGGACTTCTCCGTCGTGGTCGAGGTTGGGTGCGTGGTCGAGGTCGAGGTTGTGGTGGTCATGGTTAGGCTCCCCAGCTGCTCTGCACGCCACCGACGCGGTCGGCGGCAATCGTGTTTTGGTATCCGGATGCGGCGAAGGCGGCCATCGGGTCGGCCGCGAGTCCGCGCGACTCGCGCCACTGGGCAAGTGCCGGGCGCACATCGGTGTAAAACGCATCCATGAACACGGCGTTCGCACCCAACACGTCGCCCGACCTCTGGGCCGCGGCCAGCGCATCCCGATCAACGAGCAGGGCCCGGGCGGTCATTTCCTGAACGTTCAGCACCGAACGGATCTGCCCGGGGATCTTCTCTTCCACGTTGTGGCATTGGTCGAGCATGAAGGCGATCTCGGGGTTGTTCAGTCCCCCACCGCGGATCACTTCGAAGAGAATCCGGAAGAGCTGGAACGGATCGGCGGCACCGACGATGAGGTCGTCGTCGGCATAGAAGCGCGAGTTGAAGTCGAAGGAGCCGAGCTTTCCGAGGCGCAGCAGCTGCATGACGATGAATTCGATATTGGTGCCCGGGGCGTGGTGGCCGGTGTCGAGGCAGACCATCGCCTTCTCGCCGAGGGAGGCGACCTGGGCGTAGGAGGTGCCCCAGTCGGGCACATCGGTGTGATAAAACGCGGGCTCGAAGAACTTGTATTCGAGGACGAGTCGCTGGTTGTCCCCGAGGCGGTCGTAGATCTGCTGCAGCGATTCCTGCAAGCGGTCCTGTCGCCCGCGCAAGTCGGCCTGGCCCGGGTAGTTGGAGCCTTCAGCGAGCCAGATCTTTAGGTCGCGCGAACCGGTTTCGTGCATCACGTCGATGCATTCGAGGTGGTGGTCGATCGCCTTCTGGCGAACCGCGGCATCCTCGTGGGTGAGGGCGCCGAACTTGTAGTCTTCGTCTTGGAAGGTGTTGGAGTTGATCGTGCCGAGCTCAACGCCGTGGTCCTCGGCGTGCTTGCGCAGGTCGGCGAAGTTCTCGACCTTGTCCCAGGGGATGTGCAGGGCAACGACCGGCGCGAGGCGGGTGTACTTGTGTACCTGCGCGGCGTCGGCGATTTTCTCGAAGGGGTCGCGCGGCGTGCCGGGGGTCTGGAAGACCTTGAAGCGGGTGCCGGAGTTCCCGAAGGCCCAAGAGGGCAATTCAATTGCCTGCTGCTCGAGCGCGGTGAGAATTTCGGGGCTAAGCGTGGTCATGTCGTTCTTTCTGTGGTGGCTGCGTGAGCTCGGCGGCGAACTCACGTCGGCAAACGTGTGGTTGCGTGGGTGGATGGTCGGGAATCGTTCGGGGTGGATGCGCGGCTAGCGCGTCGTGGCTGCGCGGCTAGCGCTTCGCAGCACCGGATGCGGCGAGCTGGTCCTCGAGGTTGAAGACCTCGGTGAGCAAGGTCGCTGCCTGATCAGGGCGGCCCTCGAGGTCAGCGAAGAAGGGGGCCATTTCGGCTTCCCAGCGGGCCGCGATTTCTGACTGGGCGAGGTAGGCCTGGGCAGCTTCGTCATCCTCGGTTTCGTAGTAGCCGTAGAGGGTGCCCGCTTCCCCGAGGAAGAGCGAGTAGTTGCGACGACCAGCGGCCGCGATTTCGGCGAGCATTTCGGGCCAGACCGGGGTGTGCCTGGCGACGTACTCGTCGACGAGTTCCGGGCGGATCCGGAGCTGGAAGGAGACGCGCTGCATTGGGTGCCTTTCCTTGGGGTTTGGGGTGCGGTGTCACCACCGACATCGCTGTCGCGCCGTGGTTGAATCGCTTCACTAAAACTTGAATTGAATCGTTTCAATTGGCTTGCGATAGAGCGTATGCCCCTCGGCTGCCACTGTCAACAGTCACCACTCAACCTTTCAGGCTTCGAAATTGATTCGTTTCATTTCAGATCACGTAAAGTGCCAGCATGGGGGTGCGAATGCAGGTTTCAGTGCGCGATGTCGCGAACGACGCGGGGGTGTCGGTGGGCACGGTGTCGAATGTGCTCAATCACCCGGCGAAGGTCGCCGCGGCTACGGTCGAGCGGGTACAGCAGTCCATCGAGAAACTCGGGTTCGTGCGCAATGACGCGGCTCGTCAGTTGCGCGCCGGACGCAGTCGCACGATCGGCCTCGTGGTGCTCGACTCCCGCAACCCTTTCTTCACCGAACTCGCTCGTGGCGCCGAAGAACGTGCCATCGAAAATGGCTTGTCAGTGCTCCTTGCGAATAGCGATGAGAAGCAGGCCCGCGAAAACACGCACCTCGCACTATTTGAAGAGCAGCGCGTTACGGGCCTGCTCGTAACCCCGGTCGGCAGCGACCTCAAGCGCCTCCACGCGCTGCGCGATCGCGGCATCCCGGTGGTACTCATGGATCGCCAGTCGGATGACGACGCCTTCCCCTCCGTCGCGGTGGATGACGTGGAAGGTGGCCGCATAGCCGCCCAGCATTTGCTCGACATCGGTCGCCGCCAACTCGCGTTCGTGGGTGGCCCGGTGACGCTGCGCCAGGTTGCCGATCGTCTCGAGGGGGCGCAGAACACGACACTCGAAGCGAAGGCCGCGCTGGAATTTATCGGCACGAGCGCGCTGACCGTGGATGAGGGTCGCCGCGTGGGCTTGCAAATCATTGACCGCTCCCCCGAGCACCGTCCCGACGCCATCTTCGCCGCGAACGACCTCATCGCCCTCGGCATCCTGCAAAGCTTCGTGATGGAAGGTAGCGTCCGCATCCCCGAGGACATCGCCCTCGTCGGCTACGACGACATCGATTTCTCGGCGGCGGCAGCAATTCCGCTCACTTCAGTACGGCAGCCCGCGGCACTCATCGGCGCGACCGCCGTGGACCTTCTGCTTCAGGACCCTGAAGAAGATGACACTTCCCCGAACCACGTCATCTACCAACCCGAACTCGTCGTTCGAGCATCCACGGTGAGGGAGCGTTAGCGCAAAGGCCTGCCGCCAAGCATCCAGATCAAATACACGAAGATTTCAGTCCAGCCCCAGCGTCCCCCGCAACTGCGCGCACGACTCCCGCAGCGGCGCGACCATCGACCCCGGCCAGTCTTCCTTGGCGCGAATCGAGGGCATGGTGATGCTCATCGCGACCGAGAGCCCCAGTTCGCGCGGCGTCGCCACCGTCATGGCAACGCAGCAGCTACCCTCGATGTATTCCTCGTCTTCGATGAAGTAGCCCGCCGAACGCCCGCCGTTCACTTCGGTAATAATCGAGTCGATGGTTGTGAGCGTGTGCGAGGTGTACGGCGTCATCTCAACCCCCGAAAGCCGCTCGCGCACTTCCGCATCATCGAGCGTTGCCAGCAGCGCCTTGCCGATACCGGTTGCGTGCGCCGGCAACCGCATCCCGACACTGGATGCGAGCCGCATGGGGTTGGGCGAGGGGCTGATCTCGACGTAGACGTTTTCCGCGCCGTCAAGAATTGCCAGCTGCACGGTCTCGCCGGTGACCTTGGTGAGCGCCTTCATGATCGGCGGCGCCACGTCGCTCAACACTCGGTGCCCGTCGTAGCGCTGACCGACCTCCCATGCCTTCAGACCAAGTGAGTAGGTCTTGTCGCGAGCACTAAATTCAAGCCAGCCGGTAGCCTCCAGCGTGCCAAGCAGCCCGTGGGCGCTGGATCGGGGCAGCCCCAATGCATCCAGGACCTCCTGGAAGGTCATCGGTCCGCTTTTCGCGAGCAGCTCGACGACTTCGAGCGCACGAGCTGCCGACTTCACGAGATTCGGCGCCGCAGGTTTCGATGTCATGAACGCTCCTCCCGAGACCATTGCCCCTGGCAAGCAAGTGTGGCACACTATCGGATGTTCACAGTTGCGAACTGTAGTTCACATACTTGAATTTACAGAGTTCACCATCAACGGAGATGCAATCCATGTCAACTAACACGGTCGAGTCACAAGCTGACCTCAAGCGAGTTGTTAGCCGCGTCACCAAGCGGCTCATTCCCATCCTGCTGCTCATGTACATCCTCGCGTTCCTTGACCGGTCGAACCTCGGGTTCGCGAAGGACGCCTGGCAGGCTGACACTGGTATTTCGGACGCTGCCTACGCGCTCGGTGCGGGTATCTTCTTCATCGGCTACGCCGTCTTCGAGGTACCAAGCAACCTGATGATGCAGAGGGTCGGCGCCAAGATCTGGCTCGCCCGCATCATGGTTTCCTGGGGCATCGTCTCATCCCTCATGATGTTCGCCACGAATGAGTGGCTCTTCTACGGCCTCCGAGTATTGCTGGGCATCACCGAAGCCGGCTTCTTCCCCGGCGTGATCCTCTTCCTCACCTACTGGATTCCACTGGACTACCGAGCCCGAGTCAACGGCCTGTTCTACTTCGGCGCTCCCCTGGCGTTCATTTTCGGTGGCCCACTTTCGGGTCTGCTGCTGGACCTTGACGGTCTGGGTGGGATGCACGGCTGGCAGATCATGTTCCTCGTCACCGGCATCGTCACGGTGATCGTCGGTATCATCGCGTTCTACTACCTCGACAACGGTCCGAAGACCGCGAAGTGGATCGGTGAGAAGGACCGCGAGATTCTGCTGTCCGCACTGTCACTCGAAGAAACAAGTAAGGAGTCGCATTCGCCGCGCGGTGCGTGGAAGGCGCTCTTCAGCCCGGCGGTGCTCTACTTCTCGGCCGCGTTCCTCACCATCCAGATGAGCGTGTACGGCATCACTTTCTACCTTCCGACCCAGATTGCGGAAATCGTCGGCAAACCGGTCGGCTTCGAGGTGGGTCTGCTCACCTCGGTTCCCTGGATCTGCGCGCTGATCGCCACCTTCTTGCTTACCCGTCTGGCCGACAGCACGGGCCAGCGTCGTCTGATTGCAACTTGCGCGTTAGCAGCAGCCGGTCTCGGCATCGTCCTCTCGGGTGTCATTGAAAACCCGATCCTGGCGCTCGCCGCTATGTGCCTCGGCGCCGCAGGCTTCATCTCGGTGCAGCCGGTGTTCTGGACGCTCCCGACCTCGTTCCTCACGGGTGCGGCCGCCGCAAGTGGTATCGCGCTGATCAACTCCATCGGTAACCTCGGCGGCTTCCTCGCCCCGATCGCCAAGAACGCCGCGGAAGAGTCCTTCGGCCCATCCGCCGGTCTCATCCTGCTCGCGATCATCGCGTTCATCGGTGCAGCCCTAATCGCCGCAAGCCGTTACGTCAACAAGATCCTCCGCGCCACCGATGGCACGAAGGCGCTCGACACCTTCGCCGTCGAGGTCCACAACAACCCGACGGAAAAAGCGCAGAACCCGAACAACACCGAGTTCTCCAAATAACCAGCCACCTCCCCAGCGAGAGAAAAAGGAAGTGAACGCATGCGCGAGCTAGTGCTTGCAGAAATTGGGCGGCTCGAAGTCCGCGAGCGCGAGACGCCTACCCCCGGGCCCGGCGAGGTCCTGATCCGTATCGTTGCCACCGGCATTTGCGGCTCCGATATCCACGGGTACACCGGCGAGAACGGTCGCCGCTTTCCCGGCCAGGTTATGGGTCACGAATCCAGCGGGTACATTGCGGCAGTCGGCGAGGGTGTCGCCGACTCGCTGCAGGTCGACGCTCCCGTCACCTTCAACCCGGTTGTAATCCCGGCCGAGGATGCTGAGGCGTACGCCGGTCGCGAGCAGCACCACCCGAAGAAGGTCGTCATCGGCGTTGAGCCGAGCGTTCCCGCTTCTTTCGCTGACTATGTGCTCATCCCCGCGCAGAACGTGGTGCCGCTACCCGATTCGCTGCCCGTCGAGCTCGGCGCGCTCATTGAGCCGCTCGCCGTGGCCGTGCACGCGGTCCGCCGCGTAATGAACGCGGATGTCAAGCGAGTGCTCGTGATCGGTGGCGGCCCGATCGGCCAATCGGTGGTGCTCGCGCTGCGCGACGCGGGAGTCGAAGACATTCTCGTCAGCGAGGTCGATCAGGCTCGCCGCGACCTGATCGCTGGGCTCGGTGCCAAGCCGATCGATCCGACGCAGGGCTCGGTCGCCGAGCAGGTCGCCGCCGAGGGTGGTCTGGTCGACGTCGCAATCGACGCCGTTGGCATCACCCCGACGATTCAGGATGCGCTGTCGAGCACCCTGCTCGGTGGCAGTGTCTGCCTGGTCGGGATGGGCTCCCCCAATGTTGACCTCAAGGCCTTCGCGGTAAGCACCGAGGAGCGCTCGCTCGTCGGCAGCTTCACATACGCGGCAAAGGACTTCGAATACGCTGCCGGAATCATCGGTAAGGATGCAGAGCGTTACCGTCTGCTCGTCAGCGCCGAAGTGCCGGTGGCCGAGGCTGACGCCGCATTCAAGTCGCTGGCCAACGGCTCGGCGACCCCAGGAAAAGTACTTGTCCGGTTCGACGACGAAAGTGAGGGCTAACGCTCATGAGCGGAACGCCAACCATTAAAGAGGTCCGCGCGTACACGGTGCGCGGCGGCGGTGCCGACTACCACGACCAGGGCGCCAACCATTGGATCGACGACCACATCGCCACCCCGATGTCGGTGTACCCCGAATATCGCCAGTCGCGACAGAGCTTCGGCATCAATGTGCTCGGGACGCTCGTTGTCGAGATTGAGGCCAGTGACGGTACGGTCGGTTTCTCGGTGACCACCGCGGGTGAGATCGGCGCGTTCATTGTCGAGAAGCACCTGGCACGGTTCCTCGAAGGTCGGAAGGTCACCGACATCGAGCGCATCTGGGATCAGATGTACAAGTCGACTGTGTACTACGGTCGCCGCGGTGTCGTCCTCAACGCGATCTCGGGTGTCGACCTGGCGCTCTATGACCTGCTCGGTCGCATCCGCCAGGTGCCGGTCTTCGAACTCCTCGGTGGACCGGTTCGGGATGAGTTGCAGTTCTACGCCACCGGTGCCCGTCCCGATAAGGCAAAGGAACTCGGTTTCATTGGTGGGAAGATGCCGCTCCACCACGGCCCCGCCGAGGGCGATGAGGGGCTGAAGAAGAACATCGAGATGCTCGCGGACATGCGAGCGAAGGTCGGCGATGACTTCTGGCTGATGTACGACTGCTGGATGGCGCTCGATGTCGAGTACGCGACGCGTCTCGCGCACGAAGCCAGCGAATACAACCTGAAGTGGCTTGAAGAGGCGCTGATTCCGGATGACTACTGGGGCTACGCCGAGCTGCGCAATCGCGCGCCGAAGAACATGCTTATCACCACCGGTGAGCATGAGGCGACTCGTTGGGGCTTCCGCCAGTTGCTCGAGACCGGCGTCGACATCATTCAGCCCGATGTGGGTTGGTGCGGCGGCATCACCGAGCTCATCAAAATTTCGGCGCTGGCGGATGCACACGGTGCGATGGTGATCCCGCACGGTTCCTCGGTGTACTCGTACCACTTCGTGGTTACCCGCACGAATAGCCCCTTCGCTGAGTTCCTTATGATGCATCCGGCTGCCGAGGAAGTCGTCCCGATGTTCTCGCCGATGCTCGTTGGCGAGCCGGTTCCCGAAAACGGTCGACTCAAGGTTCCCGAGACGCCGGGCTTCGGCGTTGAACTCTCCCCCGACCTCGACAAGCACCGTCCCTACACCCACTAGCCAGGAAGCAAGACTCAATCATGGAAATTCTCCGACTTGGCGAGATTGGCCAAGAACAGCCTGTTGCAAAGCATGAGGGCAAGTACTACGACCTTCGCAGCCTCACGGACGACATCGACGGCGCGTTCCTCGCCGCTGACGGTATCGCCAAGGTCCGCCAGGCCATCGTTGAAGGGGCGCTGCCCGAAATCGAGAACGCTGAGTCCTTGCGTGTCGGTGCGCCGATCGCCCGTCCCGCGGCGGTGCTCTGTATTGGTCAGAACTACGCCGCGCACGCGGCCGAGTCGGGCGACCAGCCACCGTCGGTGCCGATTCTGTTCCACAAGCACCCCAACACCGTGGTCGGCCCCTTCGAAGATGTACTCATCCCACCGGGAGCGGAAAAGGTCGACTGGGAGGTCGAGCTCGGTGTCGTGATCGGTAAGCGTGCCCGCTACCTCGCTTCCCCGGCGGATGCGCTGGACTACGTCGCTGGCTACGTCATCTCGAATGATGTTTCGGAGCGGGCTTTCCAGCTCGATGTGTCGGGCGGACAGTGGTCAAAGGGCAAGAATGCGGAGACCTTCAACCCGGTCGGCCCCGCGCTGGTCCCGGGCGATGAGGTGGACCCGCAGAACCTTCGCCTGTGGTCAAAGGTGAATGGCGAGCCGCGCCAGGATTCGAATACTGCGGACATGATCTTCAGCGTGGCCGAGATCATTCACCACCTCTCGCAGTACATGGTGCTCGAGCCCGGTGATCTCATCAACACCGGCACCCCGCAGGGCGTCGCGCTCTCGGGGCGATTCCCCTACCTCTCCGCAGGCGATGTGATGGAGATCGGTATCGAGGGTCTCGGCCTGCAGCGTCAGACCCTCGCTCCGGCTGTCGTGTAGGCAGCCGCGGTCTCACCCGAATTTGGGCCTCACTGTTCCTTGCAGTGGGGCCCAAGTTCGTTTTGCCGGGGCCCTCAAATCGATTAGCGGCCTCGAGGTGTCGAGACATCCTGCGCCTCTTGCAACAAGCTCATAGTGCCAATAGAGTTGAGAGACTGTGCTTCGATAGCACAGTAGGAAATTTCCTCGTTCAGAAATTATGCCTAAGGTGGGGCCATGAGCAATTTGATGCAGCCACAGCCCGTGTCACGACGCGCTCAACGGCTCATCGCTGCCAGGGGTAACGACGGTCTAACCGATTCCGAACGCGACCGGCTTGCGTCGCAGCACATGGCCAGTGTAGGTCGTAAGACTTTTACACCAAGTGAGCGGGCGGCTAGAGCTCGGATCCTAGCCCGGCGTGGGCGAGCCTAGTCGGACCGAGACTCCCTCTAGTGCGGACTACAACGCATTCCAATCGTTCGTATGCACTGACCCTCCAAATCGGGAGTTTGATCGGCATCGAGGTTTACATCACCCGAGAATCTGGGAGCTAGAGACACAGTCTGCAATCCGGAATTACCGTTTTCCGATCCAGTCGGGGGACCTGGCGATCGCGATCTTTGACGAAAAGCGGAACCTCACTGGTGCTTGTCTGGCTACAAGAACTGAGGACAACGACCACCTCATCCAAGCAATCGCAGTCAAGCTCGAATGTCGCAACTCTGGCATTGGAAGCGAGCTACTCGGAAGGATGCTGAAAGAGACCTCTAACCATCAAGATTCATCTGGCCTAGTGGTTGCGAGGATTCATCGCGAAAATGAGCCGAGTCAGCAATTATTCACGAGATTTGGCTTTATTCCCGATGGCTACGACCAGGCAGAACCTCAATACACACTTTGGTGGCTAGATCGTTTCCAAGCCCCATAGGTCCGCCTGAGAATCGTTCCCCGTCCCGCGAAAATGAATGGCGCGAGGATTCGAAGTGACCTTCACCTCGACGGTTCTCCAAAAAGGTGTCAACTTCGCGCCCTTCTTGCGGATTCGCCAGGCTATTCTCGCGGATTCGCCAGGCAGTTCTCGCGGATTCGCCACGATCTCATCGAGAGTTCGCGACATAGCTACGAGCGACCACTACCGCTCAGTCCCCCACGCTCCCCGCTAGTGCGTTAGCAGAAAGAACAGTTAGCCAACGCATCCGCCCTCGATTGAGTCGGCATCGCCGCCAGCCATCTTGTTCACGCGGCCCAAGGGTTGATCAACTCGATGCCCGTACCTTCGAAGTCACTTGTGTTTCGTGTCGCACATATGGCGCCGTTCGCGCGACAAATCGCCGCGATCTGCGCGTCGGCGGTATGGATCGGCCGTCCGTCACGTTCCCGCGCGACGAGCACTGCGGCGTATTGCTCAGCAGCCGACTCATCAAACGGCAAGATCGCCCGAGTGTCACGGTATGGTTCAAGTGCCATGTTGATCCGCGCAGCGAGCGTCGATCGGCGCTTCCCGTCAGGGAGACGCGCCACCCCCGCCAGCAGCTCGGCGAGGGTGACGGATGTGATTGCGACATCATCCTGGAGACCCTCGATCCATGCAACGACTCGGAGGTCAGGTTCCGGCCGGAAGATCTCGGAAATCACGTTCGTGTCGAGGACGATCATCCGAACTCCACCGCTCGTGCATCATCGACTCGATCAGGAATCGGCAAGGTCTCGGTGCCGCCAACCTCCTGCGCCGCACGCAAGAGTGCGATGCCAATGTGGGGCTGCTGCGTGGCCTGGGTGAGAATGTCGCGCACCTCGGCCTCCATCGAACGACCATGCTCCTTTGCCTGAGCAGCAAGTCGCTTCTTCACGAAGTCGTCAAGCCCGCGAACAATGATTGATGCCATCTGGACCACCTCCTAGTTGATATCACTAATGATATCGCGGGTTAATCATTTCCAATAGACCACGTCTTACTTCGCACGTGAACATGCATGAATTGTTTGGGCCTCTCGTCGTGGGGACACCACTCCCCTCTCCATGAGTTGGCGAATGCAGCGCATCCCTACCGAACAATCCTCCGCATGAACTGCGCGAGAAACTCCAGCAGCAGCACGACAAAAACAATAAGCAGCAGGATGTACGTGACGACATCGAAATCGAGCACGCGTCGCGCGTTCAGCAGGTAGAACCCGATGCCGCCGGCACCGACGATGCCGAGGAGCGTGGCCGACCTGAAGTTCACGTCGAGTTGATAGAAGACGTGCGCGACGATGGCCGGTGCCGCCTGCCGCAGCGTTGCCCCGAAGAACACCTGGGTCCGGTTCGCGCCGGATGCACGGAGCGCCTCTTGCACTCGAGTGTCGGTGTCTTCAAGGGAGTCAGCGACGAGTTTTGACAGCAATCCCACCGCGCCAATCGCGAGCGCCAGCGTACCGGCCAACGCTCCTAGGCCGGAGATGATGACAAAGATAATCGCCAGGATGAGCTCCGGGATACCGCGGGTCACCACGACGACCGTGCGGAAAAACCGCACCACGTGGGGGTTGCCGGTGACGTTCTGCGCCGCAAGGATCCCGACCGGAAGCGCGAGGATCAGCCCAAGCAGGGCCGCCGCGAGCGCGATCTGCAGCGTCACGAGCAGTTCTGCCCACAGCCGCGGGGCAATCCCACCGTCACTCGGCGGCCAGAATTGTCCGACCACGTGCGGCAGCTCGCCGAAGCTCGTGACCAACCGCAGCCAGTTCGCATCCGCCGCGAGGAAGGCGACCGCGATCAGCGCGACGGTCAGCCCCGCGTAAATCGTGTTCGAGACCCGCGTCGCATCCCAGGGTGGGGTTGTGCGCGTACCGAGCGTGACTCGCGAAGCTGATAGCGGCTGCCCCGCGGGCGCGACTCGGAACCGCTCGCGCATCTTCTTCGCCGCCCACAGCACGCCGAATCGTGCCGGCTCTTGCTTCTTCCCAAGCACTTTGCCGCGAAGATACCCGGAAAGCACTTCGGTGGCGATGCACAGCAACAGCACGATGACGGCGATCGCCATGCCTCGGTCGTAGTCGCGTATGCTCAGCGCGCTCGAGAGTTCCATCCCGATACCGCTCACGCCGACCCAGCCGAGTACGACCGAGGCTCTGAGGTTGATATCGAAGCGGTGCAGGCCGGTCGCGATCATCGCTGGCACGATGCCCGGCAGCGTGGCTCCAAAGATTTGTTGGATGCGCGAGGCACCCGTGGCTTCAAGCGCTGCTCGCGGGCCGTCGTCGGCATCCTCGATCGCATCCGCGTACATCTTGCCGACCATGCCGACCGAGTGGAAGGCGAGCGCGAGCACACCGCCGAGCGCGCCGAAGCCGAACAGTCGCATGAAGAAGATGGCGAATACGAGTTCGGGGATGGCTCGCATCACCACGATGAATCCGCGTGCCACCGTGCGCACAGCGGGCGATTTGGATGTGGGTTTAGCACCGAAGAGCGCTGCCGCCGTCGAGATCACTACCGACAGTAGGGTTGCGACAGCGACAATCGCGAGCGTCTGCCCCGTCATCACGAGCGTCTCACCGAGCGACGGGAAATCGAGCGGGAACACGAGCCCAAAGAATCGAACCGCGTTGTCCCAGCTCTGCGCGATCGTCGAGAGGTTAATGTCCAGGTCAATGATCGACCACACCGCCGCCACGACAAACGCCAGGAAGAAACCGGCGCCGACCACCGTCCGCCACGAAGCCTTCGCGATGGTCTGCGGAGCCGGGGAGGGAACCTGCCTCACCGGCGTCGGTTCCAGCAACACGTTGGTCACAGCGCTCGCTCACTCTCGGCGTCCTCGCGCCCCGAGACGGTCGCGTAGATTTCGAGTGCCTGTTCATGCGAAATATCCGCCGCATCCGCATCCAGCACCACCCGACCGCCGCGCAGCCCGATGATGCGGTCGCCCCATTCGCGGGCGAGTTCGACCTGGTGCAGGCTGCAGACCACTGTGAGGCCGTCTTCCCTTGCAATCCCGGAAATGAGCCGCATCACTTGATGCGCTGACTTTGGGTCGAGGGATGCGACCGGTTCGTCGGCCAGCAGCACCTTCGGTTTCTGCATGAGTGCCCGGGCGACCGCAACCCGCTGTTGCTGACCGCCCGAGAGGTTCTCGGCGCGTTGGAAGCGCTGGTCGGCAAGGCCTACCCGCTCCAACTGTTCGAGGGCACGCTCCCGGATGCGCTTGGGGTACATCATCAGGCCGATTCGCGGGCCCCTGAGCTCTCCCAGCGCACCGGTGCACACGTTCTCGAGTGCCGACATCGAGTTCACGAGGTGAAACTGCTGAAACACCATGCCGATTTGTCGGCGCAGGTCCTGCAGCCTATGACCCCGCGCGGTGCCGATTGCTTCGCCAAGTACACTGACCTCGCCATCAGTGGGCGTGTGCAACCCATTGATAAGGCGCAGGGTCGTGGACTTGCCCGAACCGGAAAGACCCAGCAACACGGTGAAGCTTCCCGGCGTGATGTCGAAGCTCACGTCTTCGAGGGCGTGGATGCCCTTGCCAAAGGATTTCGTCGCGCCCCGGAACCGCACGTGCGGTTCCGGGGCAACGCCGGTCAGCTCACGCTCGGCCGATGCCAGAGGTTCCATGACCGATTGATGTAGAACTGTCATGTGCTCGTACTACTCGTTGCAAGCCTCGGCCTGCGTGATTTCGCATACCTCGCGGAGGCCGTCGTAGGTTGAGTCGTCGACCGGCACGTAGCCGTAGTTGGTTTCTGGCATGCGTTCGATGCATTCTTCGACGTCGGTGCAGTAGCCCGCCTCAACGAGCGCATCCGCGTTCATGAGGTTTTCGAATAGCGTGCGTAGCTGCTCCTGGGTCTCTGGGTCGATCGTGTTGGTGTTCATGAACACCGGCGAGGCCGCGATCATGGGCGATTCCCAGATGATCTTGTAGTCGTCTTCCGAAAGGTCGCCCTGCGCGGGCATCAGGTTGGTGACCATCGCGTCGTAGGCAAATGCGATCTCGCACTCCCCTTCGAGCAGCTGCAAGACGGAGGCGTCGTGTGCGCCCGCGAAGATCGGGTCGATGTCGGTTTCGGGGTCAATGCCAACATCAAGGAGTCCCGCCGAGGGGTACAGGTAGCCCGAAGTCGAACCCTGTTCCACGAAGCAGACCGACTTGTCGGCAGCCTGCGACAGGTCGGTAATGTCCGAGTCGGCGCGAACAAGCGCAAACGACTGGTACCCGGCTGGTTCGTCCTTCTCGTAGACGGCCCCGCCGATGGCTTCCACGGTTGCGCCCGCGTTGACGGAGCGGACGTAGGTGAACGGCGAACCGATGGCGATGTCGGCCTGGTCGGCGACGAGCGCCTCGATCACGGCCGTGTAGTCGGTGGACTGGACGAGTTCGGTCTGCATCCCGGTCTCGGCTTCTACGACCTCGCGGAAGAGCTCAAACTTCTGCTCAAGCATGGTGGCGTCTTCCGAGGGAACGGCGGCGATGGTCAGCACTTGGCTGGATGCTGTGGCGTCGGCGTTGTCTGCGGCGGAACCCGCGTTACTCGCGCAACCGGTCAGCGCGAGCGCAGCGATGGCAAGCGTGGCAAGAATAGGACTACGGTTCTTCACAATGAAATTCCTCACGTGCGAGTAAAAGAAGAAGCGAGCTATCAATAGCTCTGGCGCAGAATCACGCGTTAGCAGCCACTCCAGGTCGTGGCGTTGAACGGTCGGGCGACGGTAGGTGAACCCGAAGCAAACTGCGGGTGTCCGCGGTCGGATTCGCGGGACTTGTGTGCGCAGCTGTCTAGGTCAGCGGCCAGAACTGCGGATGCGCCGAAGTTCCGAATCGAATTCGAGTTCGGCAAACGAGCCGATCCGGAGGTCGGAATCGAGTGCTATCCGTGGGTCGGCATTGACGCCGACCACCACACAGCCCGCAGCTTTCGCGGCGGCAACGCCGACGGGCGAGTCGTCGAAGGCGAGTGTCTGGGCACCTCGCGAATCGACGCTTTGCCGCGCCGCCAAATAGAGGTCGGGAGCGGGCTTACCTGCCGGGACGTCATCGATGGTGAACACTCCCTGAAACGCATCCGCAAGCCCGGTCGCGGCAAGCATCAGCTGCACATCCCGGCGACTACCGTTCGAGGCCACCACGAGGGGCAGCCAGGGCCGCAGCCTGGCAACGAAGTTCGCCGCGGCAACGATCGGCGCCGTGATTCCGGCGATCTCGCGCCGGTAGTTTTCGTCAAGTTCCTGCAGTAGCTCGTGCTGCCGAAGCTTCAGGTCATCGCGGTCGGTGCAGATGAGTTCAATCGCTTGTTCGAGTGTCACCCCGCGGAATCGTTCGGCTCCCCCGGCGTCGTTGCCGTGCTGCGTGAGAAATTGCTCGATGGTGCGCAGCCAGCGACTTTCGGAGTCCACCAGGACTCCATCGAAATCGAAGATGGCCGCTGTTGCGGGGCCGCCTTGCGGCAGCAGGTCGGATGCTTGGGTCAATATCGACATTGGGATATAGCTTTCGAGGTCTCGGGTGGATGCGGAAGGGCCGGTGGGCGATTCATCCGCACACCGGCCTTCTGCGTCTATTTGTCGATTAGTTGTGTGCGTCGAGGCGTCGGCGCAGCAGTGCGATCGTCACGCCACCGGCGAGCAACACGACGGAGAGCACAGCCAGGAGCCCGAGCTCGGTGGCACCGGTGGCGGCAAGGCCCTGCTCGCCACTTTCCTTGGCAGTGGAATCGCTCGAGCCACCAGTCGCGTCCGAACCAGACCCATCCGCGCCAGCCCCGTCCGAGCCAGACCCGGCGCTTGCGGCACCGTCAGCATCCGAACTGGTCCCCGGGGTCGCGTCAGCATCCGTGCCGTTACCCGGAGTCTCGTCCTGCCCAGAGTCGCCGTCGTCCGCTGAGTCGGTGTCGTCCGCCGGCTCGGTTTCATCAGTCGGCTCCGGGTCGGGAGTCGACGGTGTTTCGTCCTCGCCCGGGGTCGGTGCCGGTGCAACGTCACCGTCAAATTCCGTGAGTGGGTTCGGGATGGTGATCTCCCGAACCTGTTCTCCCGTGAAGAAGTCGTAGAGCTTCACAACGGAGCGGTCGGCGTACACCTCAATGGTGCTGCCGTAGTTGACGTCGCCGGTGGTGAACTCTGTTACGTCCTGGGTGTTTTCACCGCGGGCATCCCAGCCGACGTGCATTGCGACGGTGTTGATGTTCCAGAAGCCGTCGGGGTGTCCGTCATCGGTACGGCGCTGCATCGCCCAGTCGCCCTGTTCAGCCGGGTAGTGGGTGTGGCCAGAGAAGAGGATGGCGTTCGGGTAGTTTCCGAGCACGTTCGTCAGGCGCTCGTTCATCATGTGGTGGTTCGAGTACCAGGGCAGCCAGCTTGCCGACACGGTGTTCCCGAGTGGGAAGTGCGACATGACGATGACCTGCTTGTCCTGGTCGCTCCAGAATGCGAGGCGCTCTTCGAGGAATTCGACCTGTGCGTCGCTCATCGCGACATCGCTTGGTCCGCCAAATTCTTGTCCCAGCACGATAACCGGTACTTCGCCGCCCTCTCCCTCGAGCACATATTCGCCCCAGACACGGTCGCGGTCGGCGAATTCGAGGAAGCGATCGTGGTTCTGCCCGAAGCCGCCGGTGTAGTAGCGCTCGTGGTTTCCAATTGCGGCAACCGTGACGTCTGGACGGATCTGCGCGGTGTTGTCCATGACCTCGTAGATCTCTTGCCATTCGGCTGGTGCGCCGGTGTTGACAATGTCGCCAACCATCAGGAGTGCGGACGGGTCTGCCGCATTTTCGGCCAGCCAGTTGAGGCCGCTCTCGAGGTCGTGCGGGTGTCCCTGGATGTCGGAGACAACCCAGGCGTTCGTGGTCGCGCCCTCGGTCTCGTTTTGTACCTGGTGGACGGCCACCGAGTCGATACCCCAGTAGTAGCCATCCGCGTCACCGATGAAGGTCCACGAGAATTCGACGCTTTCTGCATCCGTCGGCACGTCGAGCACGAGGCTCTGGTTGCCGTTCATTTGCAGTGCGTCGTAGTCGTTCTCTACGGATTCGCTGTCGAGACGCAGGATCTCGGTCGTTTCTCCGCCGTCGAAGGATGCTTCCACGACGCCCGACTGGCCGTCGGTGCCTCGGTAGTGGCTGTCGAAGGTCAGGCGTACCTGGTTGAGTCCCTCGACGTCGACTGCAGCCGAGGTGAGCGTGGATTCGAAGTCGCCACCGAACTGGCCCGCATCCGCAACGAAGAATTCCGCGTGCGAACGTCCGAAGCGGTCGCGCATATTGTCAACCGATGCGCTCCATTCGCTACGAGTCGTTGTGACCCAACCGGCGTACTCGCCCTCTGCCTCGTTCGAGTCAATCGACCATCCTTCGGGCAGTGCTCCCCCATCGAATGATTCGCGTGCGATCACACCGTCAGTTGCGGTCGAGGTCGACAACGGGCTGCTGGTAACTGGTGCATTCGGGTCACCTGGCTGCGGCGCAGCTGGGTCGTCGATGATCGGCTGCGCGTGGGCGACGCTCGCTGGTGCCAACAGGCTTCCGGTTGCGAGGAGTGCCGCAACGCCGACCGTTCCGATCATTGCCCGATGAGGCGACCTTCGTCTAGTGGTTTGTGCCTCAACTGTTTGAGTCATGAATTTTGGTCCTTTCGAACTTGGGTGAGCCACGCTCGGGACCGATTAAGGTGACCGTGACCAAAGCACGAATGAACACAGGTTGAATGGAATGCCAACTCGCGGCGGTGAACCGCGACCTCGCGCAACAATTGCGCGCAGTTGTCCACTCGGGTCGGCCGTCGGCCAACTCGACACCGAAACTTTACGGAGCTGTGGTCAGCTGGCTAAACGTCAAAGTTCGGCATAGCGGGAGATTAATGGCCAGCCAGGTAGAAGTTGCGCGTGACATCGCCAGACGAATCACCGACGGCGAGTTCAAGTTCGGGACACCATTGCCATCGGAGCTCGAGTTCGCCGCCCATTACGAGTGTTCGCGCGGGACGATCCGTGCCGCGCTCATATCTCTCGAAGCACGCGGCGCGGTTGTTCCGAAGCAGGGTAGCGGCTGGCTCGTCCACAGCAGCCTGCAAAATCACGACATCAACGACCTGCGCTCGTTCGCGCAGTGGGCACAGAAGAAAGGAATGCTCCCGAGCGGCCGCGTAGTCGAGGCTCGCGCGCAGCGTGCCACCGCCGTCCATGCCCGCGCGCTGCGAGTGGCGGTCGGCAGCCAGGTGCTCATGGTGAAGCGGCTACGCGGCCTCGACGATCGCGTTGTGATGCTCGAACGCAGTGTCTACCCCGATTGGATGCTTCCCATCATCGAGGAGATTCCAGATGACGAGCCCTCTGTCGTGAAGGTGTTGGAGGAGCGATACCAGCTGTTTGCGGTGCATTCGGAACATTCCATCGACGCAGTTTCTGCTTCCAAAGAAGACGCCGAGCTGCTCGGCGTCCGGCGCACGAGTCCGTTACTTCGAGTGAAGCGATCAACCTTTATCCGAGACGGGCGTGCCCTGGAATTCAGCGAAGACAGGTACGTACCGGGCACGATCCAGTTCCAGGTTTCTTCGTCACGCCACCAGGATGCGATCCAACGTACCGCACCGTAGGCCGCGGAATTCGAAAGCTCCCAGTTCTTGATAGCTTTCGGCAGATCCGTCGGGATTTACATGGGGTTTATGTAAGGGTCGCGCACGATCTTCTCTTGGATCAGGTACGCGTCGAAAGCCCTACTCGGTACACGAGGTTCCGCCTGCGATGTACGCTCGCGAGAGCATCATCCAACGAGATGAGTTCTCCATAAATGAGTTGTTGTGCCGCGACGTATCCCTCTTCGATTGCAGCACGAGCGGGGTGATCTCGATCGAACGCAGGGCTCGACGCGTAACCGTCTGCGGGACGGCTCGTCATAGAGAAGCCCGCGGCAACGCTCTGCTGATCGATATCGTCGATGAGGTTCTGCTTCGCAATTGGATCGATCGCGTCAAGATCGTCCGGGTGTTCCCGGAGCCGCTCGCTCATGCCGCCATCAGATCAGTGACGAGCCGGTCGAAGCTCTCCCGGACGGTGACGTTTCGTTCCCCGCCAACGGCAGCACGGAGAGCGTCTTCTCGTACTTCGCCTCTTTTCAGAGCGCCGCGAACGCGATCAACCAGCGCACCCCAGCCCGATTCGACATACACGTCAGGAGCACGAAGCAACTCGAGAAGAGCGATCTCCTTCGGGTTGAGCTTTGCACGCTCCCTATTCCGTCGGGCATGCTGCGTGACCCCCGCGATCGGATCCGTTGTCCAGAGCGTTGCGACATGGAAGGACTGGGGCACCTGGGTTGTCACACCCCACTCACGGGCAGCGGAGTAGCCAGCTGGGCCACTGCCCATTTCCCCGAGCACCTCCCGGGCAATCTCTTCCACGCGGGGACGAGTCATGCCGTACCGCGTCTTCACGCCCCGGTAATACAGGCCACGACGAATAGGAAGAAGCTCACCGTTCCGCGCAGCGCGAGACGCAGCCTGCCGCGCCGCGGTCGCAGTACCCGGCAGCTGGTTTACGTGCACGAAGGAGCGTACCGGGGCACTCCGAATCACAGCCGCTGGGGTCATCACGCTCATGTCACGAAAGTTTACCGGGAACGTGACATCAGGACAAGATGCACACAGAGCGGCTCAGGTGCGCGCCTAAGCCCTAACCTCCCACTCCTCCGCAGCCACACCCGCACCATCCCCATACGTCCCATAAGCCCCATACGAATACGCCCCAAACGCAGCACTATCCGGCCCCTTCACCGGCAGCTTCGTCGCGACGACCCCCAACAACCGCCCATCCGCAGCCTCAATCGCGTCCACGCACCCCTGCAGCTCCTGCCGGTGCGTCGACCCGGCGGCCACGGTCACCAGCAGCCCACTCGCAAACCGCGCCAGCACCGTAGCATCGGTCACCGGCAGCACCGGCGGCGCATCCACGATCACGTAATCGGCTTGCGCAGAAAGCGCCTCGAGCACCTGCTGCATCGCGCGCGAACCCAAAAGCTCGCTCGGGTTCGGCGGGATCTGCCCGGAGGGCAGCACCGCGAGCCGGCCGCGGCCCCAGGGCTGCAGCACATCCGACAGCTCCGCACGACCCACCAGCACATCGGTCAGCCCGACCGAGCCTTCTACACCCATGTACTCCGCCAGCCGGGGCTTGCGCAGGTCCGCATCGACCAGCGCCACCGTGAACCCGGTCTGCGCCAACGCCAGCGCCAGGTTCGCCGAGGTCGTCGACTTCCCCTCCCCCGGACCAGCACTGGTCACCACAAAAATCTGCGAGGAAGAGTCCGGGTCCAGAAACTGCACATTCGTGCGCAGCGCCCGAAATGCCTCCGCACCCGGGCTCCGCGGCTGCGCCTGCACCACCAGCGGCTGCCGACGCAGCTCCTCGTCGAACGCGATCCCGCCCAGCACCGGCGCATCCACAATCTGCCGAATGTCGCTCAGCGACCGAATCCGCGTGTCCAACATGTGCCGCAGCAGCGCCGCTCCGAACCCCAGTATGAGCCCCAGCACGGCACCCAGCAGGATGTTCATGCGCACGTTCGGGCTCGACGGCGCGTCAGCGACAATGGCCGGGTTAATCAGGTTCAGGTCCACCGGGCTCTCGCCATCGGTATCGGCGATTTCGATGACGTCCTCAACGACGGCCGCGAGCTCCTCCCCCGTCACGTTCGCAAGCTCGGCAGCGCGCTCGGCAGAACTATCGGTGGCGGTGATCGCGATCAGCACGGTGTCGTTCGGGGTGCTCGCCGAAAGCTTCGGCCGCAGCTCGTCCACGGTCGCATCCAGCGAGAGCCGCTCGATCACGCGGTCCAACACGAGGGCGCTCGTCGCCACATCCACATAGCTCACGACCGATTGCCGGGCGAAGTTCGTGCCCTGCAGCAGGTCCCCCGTCGCCGCGTTCTCGGGCGTTCGGACCGTCACATAAAGTTCAGCCGTGGATTCATACTTCGCCGGAGTCAACGCCGAAATCCCGGCCCCGACACCCGTACCCAAAACAGCTAACACGAAAATCAGCACCCAGTTCTTGCGGACAATGCGGATGTAGTCGTGCAGTTCCAAGTAATGACCTCAATCGCTCAACGAGGCGCCACTCATCTCACACCCCGCGCAGCAAACTTACCGAGATTATGCACAGTTTCCAAAGTAATCCTGCTATAGATTCGCGGCACGGCACCGCCTTGCTTCGAGAGCAAGCAATCCGGATGCACAACCCAAGAAATTGCGCGTCTCACCACTGATTCCGCCGCAATTCCACACGTAATGGATCTTCGTGACAACACATCGATCTCGGCCAGGCACACCAGTCGGCCCAGTCCGATCGCCCGCGGCAGAAGCCTCTTCGGGTGTAACCTTCCCCGCGGTCATGAAGCAGACAACGGTGACGCTCCAGGCCACACCCAACTGCTAAGTTCGAACCGTGCGTGTCTTACTTACCGGCGGTGCCGGCTATATCGGTTCCCATGTCGCAGTCACCCTCCTCGAAGCGGGCCACGAGGTCGTCGTTTTAGACAACTTCTCGAACAGTCACCCAGCCGTGATCGAGCGTATCGCGCAGATCACCGGCAAGCAGGTTTCGCTGATCGAGGCAAATCTTGCCGATAAGGCAGAGGCAGAACAGGCTCTCCAGAACGTCGATTTCGAGGCCGCGATCCACTTCGCCGGTCTCAAGGCTGTCGGTGAATCTGTCGAACAGCCCACCCGCTACTATCGCGAAAATCTTTCTGCCACACTCAATCTTCTCGACATTCTCAAGGCGAAGGATGTTCGAAAGCTCATTTTCAGCTCTTCCGCGACGGTCTATGGCGAGCCTGAGGATGCTTCAGTTGGCCTCGACGAGAACCACCAGGTCGGTGTGGGCATCACCAATCCCTACGGTTGGTCGAAGGCCATGAGTGAGCAGATCATTACGGATGCGCAGACCGCCTGGCCAGAATTGCAAGCGACGATCTTGCGTTATTTCAATCCGGTTGGGGCCCATGCTTCGGGCCTCATCGGTGAGGATCCGTTCGGGATCCCGAATAACCTGATGCCGTTTGTCTCGCAGGTTGCGATCGGCCGCCGAGAGAAGCTGTACGTGTTTGGTGACAGCTACCCCACTCCGGATGGCACGGGGATCCGCGATTATATTCACGTGGTCGATCTCGCGGCGGGTCATATGGCTGCGCTCGAGCATTCGACTCCCGGGGTGAGCGTGTACAACCTCGGGTCGGGTACGGGCCACAGTGTGCTTGAGGTCGTCGCTGCTTATGCGGAGGCGAGCGGCCAGGCTGTGCCGTATGTGATTGCCGAGCCGCGTGCCGGGGACTTGGCGAAGCTGGTTGCGAACCCGTCGAAGGCGAATCGGGAGCTGCGGTGGCAGACCCGGCTGACGCTGGCGGATGCTTGCCGCGATTCCTGGCGTTGGCAGTCGCAAAACCCGGATGGGTTTGGCGCAGGTAGTTCGCCCGAAGCTTAAGCAGCTTCATGCTTCCAAGCTGAAATGGGTCCGATCGCAATTTGCGTTCGGACCCATTTCTGCAGGATGCGGCTCACCGTAGTGGGCGGCTCATCCCTTACTTTGATTCAGCGGTTTTTGCTTTCTTGGCCGTGGCCTTCGCAATGGCACCCTTATCGGGCACGACTTCGTCGCCATACACGCCATACGATTCCCCATAGGAATAGGCACCGTATGCGTTGCTATCTGGCCCCTTCGTGGGCAGCATCGTCGCAACAATTCCGAGAAGCTTCCCCTCAGCGGCATCAATGGCATCAACGGCACTCGCCAACTGTTGGCGCTTGGTCGATCCGGCAGCCACGGTGAGGATGATGCCGTTCGCAAATCGAGAGATCACGGTGGCGTCCGTCACCGGCAGTACCGGCGGGCTGTCGATGATCACGTAGTCGACGTTCTCGCCCAGGTTCGCGATGACCTCTTGCATGGCGCGCGAGCCCAGCAGCTCACTCGGGTTTGGTGGGATGCGCCCGGCGGGCAGCACGGCAAGTCGCCCGCGGCCCCATGGCTGCAAGACGTCCGTGAGTTCAGCTTTCCCGATCAGCACATCGGTGAGGCCGACGCTACCTTCAATACCCATGTACTCGGCAACTTTTGGCTTGCGAAGATCAGCGTCGACGAGCGCAACGCTAAATCCTGTTTGTGCGAGCGCAATGGCGAGGTTCGTCGAGGTCGTCGATTTACCCTCTGCGGGGGATGCACTGGTCAGCACAAACACCTGCGAGGTTGAGTCGGGGTCGAGGAACTGCACGTTGGTGCGCAGCGCTCGGAATGCTTCGGCGAGTGGGCTCCGGGGCTTCGCTTGAACAATGAGTGGTTGCTTGCGGAAATCCGAATCGTAGGCAATGCCACCAATAACCGGGGCCTCCACCAATGCTCGGATGTCATGCAGTGAGCGGATGCGAGTGTCAAGGATGTGTCGCAGCAGTGCCAGTCCGAACCCAATCATCAGCCCAAGCACAGTGCCCAGGGCGATATTCAGTTTCGTATTCGGGCTGACTGGATTCTCGGCAACGGTGGCCGGGTTGATCACGCTCAGTTGCACGCGACTTTGGCCGTCGGAATCCGCGAGTTCAATGACGTCTTCAATAACGGTGGTGAGATCTTCACCAACCGCGTCCGCAAGCTCGGCGGCGTGCTGTGGGTCAACGTCGGTGGCGGTGATCTTGATCAGTACCGTCCCCTCGGGCGCGGTAACGGAAAGTTTTGATTCGAGTTCGCTTGCGGTGTTATCGAGGTCGAGTCGGTCAATCACCCGGTCGAGCACGAGTGCACTCGTGGCGACGTCGACATAACTCACGACCGATTGACGTGCGAAGTTAGTGCCCTGCAGCAGGTCACCCGTGGCCGCGCCTTCTTGAGCCCGCACCGTGACATACAGCTCAGCCGTCGAGCTGTACTTGGGCGACGTCACTAAAGAAACAGCGCCGCCAATACCGGCACCGACCAACGTCAAGAGCAGGATAAGAATCCAATTCTTGCGGAGGATGCGGAGATAATCTTGCAGTTCCAATCAAGAACCTTCCGTCACCAAAAAGCGGACCCGAAGAGGGTTAACACCAAATCTCAAACTTACTGGCAAGTTTCGCCCGAAACAAAGCAAAGTTATGAATCAATCAAACTTAAGAACGAATCTGCACGGTCGCCAAACTTGTTCGACGCTCGCACTGTTATAGCGTTGTGGCCCTGAAACCACCAGGTCCAGGGCCACAACGTGACAGCGAATCGCGCGGGCTAAAGCGCCAGACGTTCTGAGACGACTGCTGCGAGTCGCTTGGCGCAGTCCTGCGCTCGTTCGTGTGTCTCGGCTTCGACCATGACACGTACTACCGGTTCAGTGCCGGAGGGGCGGAGTAGTACTCGACCCGTCTCTCCGAGCTCCGCTCCGATTGCCGCGACAGCGTCTTGCACGCCCGCGTCCGAGTCGCAATCGCCCTTGCGCACGTCACGCACGTTGATCAGCACTTGCGGGTACACCTTCATGACTTGCTTGAGCTCAGCCAAAGGCTTTCCGGTCGCTGCCACGACGGTCGCGAGCGTAAGCCCGGTGAGCAGGCCGTCGCCCGTGGTCGCGTGGCGCGTGATGATCACGTGCCCCGACTGTTCGCCACCGAGGGCGAGGCCGCGCTTGTTCAGTTCCGCGAGGACGTAACGGTCCCCCACTTTGGTCTCGAGCATCGTGATGCCGTGCTCTTGCATTGCGAGGCGGAGACCGAGGTTCGACATGACCGTTGCAACGAGGGTGTCGTCGGTCAGCATGCCGCGTCGGCGCAGCGACAGTGCGATGATCGCCATGATCTGGTCCCCATCGACCACCTCGCCGTTCGCGTCAACGGCAAGGCAGCGGTCGGCATCACCGTCGTGAGCAATGCCCAAATCGGCGCCAAGGCCAACGACGACTTCCTGGAGCCGCTCGAGGTGAGTCGATCCAACACCATCATTAATGTTCAGACCATCAGGCTCATTACCGATAACGGTAACTTCAGCACCAGCGTCCTTGAAAACCTGCGGCGATACGCCTGCCGCAGCTCCGTTGGCAGCGTCAATAACGACGTGCAGCCCCTTGAGCGCGGGGCGGCCATCTTCGTGGATAACCGGAATCGAACTCAACAGGTGGAGCGCATAGCGATCTTCAGCGTCGGCAAATCGTTCGATGTGACCAACGTCACCGTTGAGAGGACGAGCAGGCTCTTGCTCGAGCTGCGCTTCAATTTCCTCTTCGAGCTCGTCGGCAAGCTTCAGGCCGCCGCGAGCGAAAAACTTAATCCCGTTATCGGGTGCGGGGTTGTGTGACGCCGAGATCATGACACCAAAGTCAGCGTCTGTGTCCGCGGTCAAGAATGCCGCTGCAGGCGTGGGAATTACGCCAGCGTCAAATACATCCACCCCGGAGGACGCGAGCCCTGCTGCGACTGCCGCCGAGAGAAACTCTCCAGAGATGCGGGGGTCGCGGGCCAGAACCGCGACGGGCCGCCGGTTGTGCTCGCGCGCTTCACGCGCGAGCACAACTGCGGCGGCCTGGGCGAGGGCCGTTGCGAGTTCGACTGTAAGCAGTTCGTTCGCAAGGCCTCGCACACCGTCGGTGCCAAATAGGCGAGCCATATTCTCGATTCGGCCTAGCGCTTCGAGAACTGCGAAGCCTTGCGGGCCTTCTTAAGACCGGCCTTCTTACGTTCCTTGACGCGCGGGTCACGAGTCAAGAAGCCAGCCTTCTTGAGGCCGGGGCGGTTGTTCTCGCGGTCAACCTCGTTGAGCGCGCGAGCGATGCCGAGGCGAAGAGCGCCGGCCTGGCCCGAGGGGCCACCGCCGTGGATCTTTGCGATGACGTCGTACGCGTTCGACAGGTCGAGCAGCGTGAACGGATCGGTGATGAGCTGCTGATGCAGCTTGTTCGGGAAGTAGTCCTCGAAGTCACGGCCGTTAACCGTGAACTGGCCGGTGCCGGGAACGATGCGCACGCGGGCTACGGCCTGCTTGCGTCGTCCGACTGCGGCGCCCGGCACGGTGAGTGCTGGGCGAGGGGTCGAAGCCTCAGCCTGCTCGGCCGGGGTTTCGGTGCTGTAGTTGGTGGGCTGCTCCTCGATGGAGTCTGCGATGGTCGCCACTTGTTCGTCCTTCGTCATTCCTGCCGCTACTGGGCAACCTGGTCAAAGGTGTAGGGCTTCGGCTGCTGAGCCGCGTGCGGGTGCTCAGGACCCGCGTACACCTTGAGCTTCTTGAGCATGTCACGGCCGAGCGAGTTCTTCGGGAGCATGCCACGGATCGCCTTTTCAACGGCGCGCTCGGGACGCTTCTCGAGGAGCTCTTCGTAGCTCTCGGCGCGGAGACCACCCGGGTAACCCGAGTGACGGTAGGCCATCTTCTTCTGCAGCTTCGAACCCGTGAGCGCCACCTTGTCGGCGTTCACGATGATGACGAAGTCTCCAGTGTCAACGTGCGGTGCAAAGATCGCCTTGTGCTTACCGCGCAGGAGCGCGGCGGCGTGCGTTGCGAGTCGCCCGAGAATGACGTCATTGGCGTCAATGACGTGCCACTCACGGGTAACTTCACCCGCCTTCGGAGTGTAGGTACGCATAGTTATGCATCTTTCGGTCGAAGGGATTGGTCGTGAATCCCACTCGGTTGCAATAGTTTCAGCAGCAGATGCTGCTGGTAACGTCGCGGTCGAGGGTCCACTTCGATGCCGTGACAGATTCACGGACAACCTCCATAGGATACTTGTTTTCGGGCATGAGGGCAACATTATGAGGCTTCTATATCTCGTCACCCTTCCCAGTCTCGGGTTTGATGCTGCGTTGAGGTGTCGATAGATCTATCGGACGAGGTAGCGTTTCCGGAGGCGGCGGATCTCGCGATCGGTCATGCCGTCGGCGCATCGGCATTCGACGTAGTCGCGGATGTCGGGACCATGGACCATGGCGTCTATGGTGATCACGTCCGAGAGTTCACGATCACTGGGGCCGAAGCCACGGTCCTGATCTGCGTGGAACGTCGACGGGTCGATCTGGGTGCCATGCGCACACAGCACAGCGCAGATCGGCTCGCCCCCGAACCGGTCCCGATACTCACGAATATACGCGATCACTGCCCGAGTTTGCGGTCGAGCTCCGCTGCTGCGAAAAACGCGGCTGAAGTCTTCAGAATCTCATTCGCCCGCTTGAGTTGCGCGTTCTCACGACGCAACCGTGTGATTTCCTCGTTCATCGGTTCCCGTTACTTTATTGAGAGTCCTTCATCGGTGATGATTGGACTGTCGGCCAGCTAGTCCTGGCATGGTGTCTTGCCCCTGTCTAACCAATGATCCGGGGGGTGTTGCCACCAGGGCTAGTCGGCAGTAAGTGATTGCTGATTAGGGGCTCGGCACCGACATTGGATGCCTGTCGTAACGTGGATGTAAGACTCACTGCCGGTGGTTGACCGACACCAAAATTGAACACACCACTGCAACGGAGGACCGTCGTGATCAACGAAGACATCGACATATTCCTAGGCCTCGACGTCGGCAAGACCGATCACTGGGCCTGCGGCGTCGACCGGCAAGGAAAGCAACTCTGGAACCGGACGCTACCCAACGACGAAACCAAACTCGTCGAGCTCTACCAACAGCTCTCCGCGAAGGGCCAGGTCCTGGTCGTGGTCGATCAGCCCGCAACGATCGGCGCGCTGGCCGTCGCGGTCGCACAGCACTTGGGGTTGCCGATCGCTTACCTGCCGGGTCTGTCGATGCGGCGGATCGCGGACATGTATCCCGGCACCGCGAAGACCGATCAGAAAGACGCGTTCATCATTGCCGAGGCCGCGCGGACCATGCCTCACACGCTGCGCGCGTTGACCGTGAGTGATGAGGACGAAGCCACTCTGGGGATGTTGAAGGGGTTCGACCAAGACCTGGCCCGGCAAATCACCCAAACCAGTAACCGGATCCGCGGCTTGTACACGCAGATCCACCCACCCTTAGAACGCGTGCTGGGACCCTGGCTGGACCACGACGCCGTTTTGGCGGTGGTTGCTGCATGGCCGACGCCCGCACAATTGCAGCGTGCCGGACAAGCGCGGATCGCTGCGAAGCTGAAGAAACACGGTGCCCGTCGGCACACCGCGTGGGCTGGCGAGATTATGACCGCGTTGAGGAAGCAGACCGTCACTGTGGTCGGGACCGAGGCCGCGGCGATGGTGCTGCCGCACTTGGCGAATCAGCTGGTCTCGTTGCACGCGCAGCGCGCTGATGTCGCGGCCAGCGTGGAGCGAATCGTGGAGCAGCACCCTCTTTATCCGGTCCTGACCTCTATGCCCGGGGTCGCGGTCAGGACCGCAGCGATCATCATCGCCGAGACCTCTGGCAAGACCTTCCTCACCGCCGCGGCCCTTGCCGCCTACGCGGGCCTGGCCCCGACCACCCGGCAGTCCGGCACATCGATCCGATCCGAACGAGTGAGTCATTCCGGGAACAAACGACTCAAACGCGCGCTGTTCCTGTCGGCCTTTGCATCGATCCGTTCCGACCCGATCAGTCGCGACTATTACGACCGCAAACGCGCCCAAGGCAAACGCCACAACCAAGCCCTGATTGCGCTGGCTCACCGTCGATCGACAGTGCTGTTCGCGATGATGCGCGATGGCACTCTCTACGACGCACCGGAACCCCGACCGCTGGCATTAGCTGCTTGACAAATCACATAGGGGCACCCCCCCCACATGCTCCATGAGACGTTCATGACCCTCTCACTCGAAGCAGGCGTGCCGGTAACCGACGTGATGTACAGCGCCGAGTACTCCTCGACTATCGATGGTCAGCTACTACGACCGCGGATACCGATCAGTCGCACGAAGCGTATCCGTCACACACGCAGAATGGCTTGGAAGCTAAGAAAAAACAAACCGCCCACCCCAGTCCAAGCTGAGACAGGCGACAGGCCAATCATTGAACTGTTTCAATACTCCGGAGTGTCCATAAGGGCATATGCTCAGACCAGTGTTTCTCTTCACGAAGGTTTCGAGTTGACATACCCGCATAGCGACCTGCCGCCTCGGCGCCCACTCAAACCTCCGGCGTCATCCAAGCCGGGGCTTTCGCGCATCACCGTTCCTATCGCCGTAGGCATCATTGTTCCGGCAGCCGCGGCAATCATCGGAATTGCGCACCCCTCAATGGTCCATTAGTAGCGCCGGACATCCCGTACATCAGCGAACCACTATTCGCGGCTGCCATCGAGAACTGCGAAGCCAGCTACGCAACGGGGATCGAGCTAGGCAACGGAGGCATCTCCCTCACCGTGAACACAAGCAGCGAGAGCACCTCAGGCTGCGCAGCCCTCACCACCTTCGAGTATCTGCTCGACGAACTCGCGGCTCCTGATTCTGTCGCTACCCACATTCTGAACACCGTCCTAATCGACGGACAGGAAACCGCATCATGGGGAGACATCACCGCTTCGTGGATGTACCACCTGGACGACGGCTACAACTTCGTCGCGACTCACGGCTAGAGCCCTCGCATTTTCCGGTTTGGAGAATATCCCTGCCTGAATACGCCCTATGACAGGGCAGCAATCGCATCCGTCACCAACTCACTAGGAGAAATTCAGATGAGCGTTGGCACACCGCCAAAAGTGAAAACCGGTCAAGACCTCGGCATATACTCCCTCCGTGGTCTAGCAATCGTCTTGATGGTCGCCGGTCACGTAATTGGCGTGACCCCAGACACAGGCATGAACGTCGCGCACGGCTCGGGATGGCGCATCTCCTATGAGCTCCTCGAAGACATCCGCATGCCACTATTCACAGTCCTCTCTGGGTTCGTGTACGCAATGCGCCCCCTCACAGACTCAGCGAACTACCCGGGACTCATGCGAGGCAAAGCCCGACGACTGCTTATCCCAGTCCTGACTGTCGGCACTCTCTTTTACGTGATGCAAATGGCGATCCCAGGCACAAACAATTCGCCGGAATTCACCGACATTTGGCATGTATACACGCTCGGCTACGCACACTTTTGGTTTGCGCTCGCCTTATTTATTATCTTCGCTATCGTCGCCATCATGGACGCTAGTGGATGGATTGCGACAAAGGGGCTCTTCACGAACGAGGGTGTAGTCGGTTGAGCGCGTCGGTGGCCGGGTAGGGGTCGAGGTCTCCCGGATGATGGAAGTTCTTCACGCTTGCCATCCCGAAAGACCTCGACGTGCTCCACTCTACT
>NZ_WBKB01000009.1 GCF_008831155.1 Gulosibacter chungangensis
ACTGCCGACTAGCCCTGGTGGCAACACCCCCCGGATCATTGGTTAGACAGGGGCAAGACACCATGCCAGGACTAGCTGGCCGACAGTCCAATCATCACCGATGAAGGACTCTCAATAAAGTAACGGGTCGCGTTACGGTGGTGCTACTGCGATTACTGAACGGCGAAACGCTGGAAAGTCTTCGCTGCGACGAGGTTTTGATGAAGATGATCCGCGCCGCCAACCCCGGTCTTTGCACCGAGCCTTGATTTGGGGGTGGGGCACCGCACCTAACGGTATGAGCACCCGTACCGTTACCCCCACTGACACCTCCACCGCACCTAAGCCGTCACCTGACTCCACGCTCGGCGCTCGGCTCGCTGCTGCCTCTCGGCGCGAGCAGGGCTTCACCACAGCCGTGGACGGTCCGGCGGTGCTGGCGGGGCTGCGTGGCCTCTGCAACGCTCCGCGCCCCATGCGCGCGCCCGTGGCCGAGAAATGCGAAGGCCCCGCGCCCTGACGTGCTTTGCGAGTCAGGAACGCGGGGCCGGTCATGCACGATCCGGTCTATGCGCGCCAGATGAACTCAACCCGGCGGGCGAGCACTGCCGCCCGGTGCGCGTCGCGGCGCACATGGAAGTCCTCGGTGCTCTCGTTGCGACGCTTTGGGACAGCGGTCATCATGTCTGCGGGGTGAGCATGGACGAGTACCGCTTGCAGGATCAGGCTTGCTGCCTGGTACTGCCACATCGTGGTACGCCCCTCCCACTCAGCCGCAACCGTGGTCATGTCGATGTTGAGCCCTGCGTGCTGCTCGGACATCCTCGCCGCATGCTGGCGGCGGGTCGCCTCGATCCGCTCTGCGATCCTTGCGCGTTGCCGCACCCACATGGCCTTGTCGATCAGCCCGTCGTAGTAGTCATCATCAAGCCGCCCCAGACGTTCCCGATCCTGGTCGAGTGTCGCTACGAGTCCAATTCTTGCCGCAAGGTCACTGCCAGACGTTCGGTGTTTCGTGGGGTGGAGAGTGATCTGCTTGAACGTCGCCAGCACTGCTTCCTCCACGAGCCTCTCGATTTCGGCGGAGCGAATCGAACGGGTGCACCCGCCTGGGGTCGGCTGTAAGCACTGGTACACGCCGCCCCGATGGATCATCGATGTGCCGCACAGTGAGCAGCGGATCAGACCCGAGAAGGGATACATCCGCACCGCGGCACCACTGCCGGGTTGGTGGAAGTTCCGGGCCTTCTTCCTCGCGTCGAGCACGTCGGAGACCTGCTGCCAGGTGTCCTCATCCACCAGTGCAGGCCATGCCGCTTTCACCTGCATTTTCGAGGTCTTCGCACGGCTTCCGTCGGGCATGACGGGCCGGTACTCGCGTACGCCTTTGTTGGAGGGGGTGTAGAGCACCATCTTGAGCGTGCGATCCGACCAGGCGCATCCGTGGGTGGTGAGAATTCCGCGCTCGTTCCAATCCTTCCGAATGCGATACAGGGAGTCACCGGCCAGCACCCGCTGGTACATCTCGACCACCAGCGGTCCGGTCACCGAGTCAATTACAAGCGCGCCTGACTCGGGTCTGCTGTCGGTTTGGTTGAGTCCATGACTGCATAACTTTTCGGGTTGTGCTGGAAGGATGGAAGCATGCGCCGCAGGATCGCACTACGGATTACTTCGATGACCTCTTGTTTGAAGTGCCGGGTTCGGCCGATGATTTGAACCGTGCACTGCGTCGTGGGCTCATAGACGATGAGCTGTACGACGAGGTCGCGGATCGCCTCGAAGCGTTACAAGCGCGTTCATCTCCGGGTCAGTGAGAGTGTCAGGCATCACCTGCATGACATTTCCTTTCCGGCGCGACCCGATGCTGTCAACTGGGGAGTCGCTCCCTAAGCTGCGCGAGGGTCTCATCATTGCCTAGATTCAGTTCATCGAATATTGGGTAGACCGTCTCCCCGTCAACGACGAGCACGGATTGTGAAGCGTTCACCAGTTCGTATATGCCGTCAGTGCTTGTTTGAGAGAGAAAGAGGATCAGGGAGTCTGCGCCGACCTCAGCTAAGCGAAGGTCGTAATCTCCGTCTGCGGCAGGCTGCTCTACGGTGACGTTCGAGCCTGCGGGTAAGTTGCCGCTGAGCGTCTCAACTACGGTGAGCTGAGAGCGCACCTTTCCAGAGGCTGTATCGGATTGCTCGACGGTGGCCTGTACGACGAGATCGGCTTTCTCTGCGAGTGCTTCAACGTCTTGATATTGATTCTCGTGCGTCGGTGGGGGCTGGTGCGTGTTTTCGGTTTCGGGTTCGGCAACGTAGAGAAACTGCTGAGGGTTGATGAAGAGCACGAGCGCAGCTGCGCAAGCGAGCACGGCCAGGGTAGCCGTTGCAGCGGCCGCGAGGCGGTTTCGGCGCGGCTCTGCTGCGGTGTTCTCAATGTCACCGGGCAACTCCTGGCCGGTGATCTGAGCGAAATCAGATCGTGCGCGGTTGGAGAGGATTGCGTTACGGTTTGCACTGAAGGGGCGTGCTTTACGGAGCCGTCGTTCGAGGTCATCCATCACGCATCCTTCCCTTCGGTTGCTCCTTGCAGAACCGGGTCTCTTAAGATGGAACGCAGGCGCTCCTTTGCTCGGAATAAGCGAACCCGCACCGCTGCGGGGGTGCACCCAAGAATCTGAGCCGCTTCGGAGCGGGTGAGATCCTCCCAGTAGATCATCATGAGTATCTCGCGGTCTGCCTCTGAGAGCGAGAGCATGGCTTTGCGGACGAGCATGGCGTCTTCGATTGAATCATCAGGCATGGCAGTCTCCATGTTCTCTCGTTGCAGGAACGACAGAACGTCGACGGTACGTTGTGCGTGGCGGTACTGGTTTGCGACGAGATTGCGGAGCGTCTGGTAGACCCACGGCAGCTTCAACGAGCCACCCTCAAGGTGGTGTTCCCACGTGATGCGGAATACTTCGCTGGTTATGTCTTCGGCGAGGGCGAAATCGCCGAGTCGTTGGTGTGCGATCGTCAGGATCAGAGGGTGGTGATCCGCGTAGAAGCGCTGGAAGCTCTCGAGTGCCATGCACGGTTCTTTTCTATATCGGGCCAGCGCCGAATATGAGAAGACCAATCACGGTTTAATCTTTCATACTCGGCGCTGACGCTCACTTCATGGGCTCATCCGTTGATGTAGAAGTACTCCTCGAATGGACGCTCAGGAACCGTGCTTCCTGGATCTTCTGAGTATCCGCCGGTGAGAGAGACTTCAGTGTTGATCGGGATTCGTGTTCCATCTGGGAGAATTACCTCTTCATCGTTGAGCGAGAGAGTGGTTCCTTCGGGGAACACAATGCCGACACGTCCTCCGTTCGCATCTTCACCATACAGGTACTGGTCACTGGATTCTCCAATCAACCGGCCCTGGAAAGCAGCCTCGGCCGAGCCTTGATCCTCTACCGGCGTATAGGTCAGAAGGTTCACCTGGCTCCTCTCGGTGGGGGCCACTGTCGACGTATGCTGCGAGGGGGACTCACCGGTTGCGCACCCGCCCAGCACGCCGAGGGCCCCCAGCGTCAGCGCTGAAGTGAGAATGAGGGATGGAACGATGCGACGTTTCATAGCTTGATCCTTATCGATTCAGACGCACAGAGTGCGTCGGTAGCGTGAACCCGGATGGGGCTTCACACCTCCTATATGTCTGAGCGGCAGAGAACGTTACATCGCCCTTGGAAGTAAGGGTTTTTACAGTCCAAGACTCGGGCCGCGCGATGGGCCTGGCTGGTGTTGGGTTGGTGAGCGATAGGGGTCTTGCTTGCGGAGTCGTTCGGCGCGTTCGCGTGCGAGCTGCTTTTCGCGTGCCGCGTGCTCAGCTGCGGCCTGGTGCTTCGCCTGCACCCGCTCGGCCGCCTGGTCGGTGGGAAGCTGGCGCAGCTCGACGGCTTCGGCGCGCAAGTCGGTAGCTCGACCCCGCCACCGTTCCGTGTTCTGCGCGGCACGGCGCTCCCCGCTCTCGGCCGTGAGGAACTGCGCAGCGGGATCGTTGCGGAACACTCGGCGGGCAAGGCCTTGCGCTTCGAGCGGGTGTCGTTTGTGAGCGGTGTTCAGCTCGATCTTCGCAACGGTAGAGGCTTTGCTCGCGTCGCGCACCTGGGGGTCTTGGCCGGCGCGCTGCTGGCTGACGCGCTCGGCCCAGCTCTCGACCTCGCCAGCACCCCATGGGGCGCTGCCCCAGCGTTGCGTGGCGCGGTCGCATGCCTGTTCCCACTCGCTTGTGGCGGTTTGGGTGTCGCGCTCGGCCCGCCGGCGACTGAATCGGCCGGCGCTGCGCGCTTCCTGTTGCGCCTGCGTCGCGCGCTCGCGCAGCGCTGCGATCTCGGCCCCGTCGGTCTGAGCTTCGGCGCGAAGCGGGGCGATCACTTGGGCGTGTAGCTGTTGTGCGGTGGCCTGCGTCGTTTCCACTGCTTGTTCGAGCTGGTGTAGCTCGGCGGCATGCTGCTCGCGCAGCCGGGCGAACTGGGAGGCGGCATCGTCCCAGACGGCTGTCTGCCGGTCGGCTTTCGCCGCGTCGTGGATAAGCTGGTCGACTTCGGCGGCTACGGTCGCCGCGTTGCCGGCGATGATGCCGTGCATGTCGCGTTCGACCTGTTTTCGGGCTTCGTCGAGGCCGCGGTCTGCGCTATCGCGTGCGAATGCGTCGATGAACTGTTCGCGGGCATCTTGCTCGTCGACGGCAACGACGTGCAGCACGTTCGCGGTGCGGCCGCGGGTCATGCCGACATAGGCACCGGCAGCGTCCATCTCGTCGGAGAGCACCGTGTGCGCAGTGTCGACGGTCATGCCTTGCGCGCCGTGCCCAGTGACGGCGTAGGCGAGCTGCACATGCTCGGCCACGTAGTCGGCGTCGAGGGTGCGGTGATGCCCAGTCGTCGGGTCAGCGACGGTGATGCGGCCGTCAGCGTTCACGCTGCGCCCCGTCCACGTTTGTCGGTTGGCGACGCCGAGCTCGGGGTCGTTCTCGCGGGTCGCTACCTGCGCGCCTGCGGCGATGGGGTCACCGTCCATCCCATGCGTGACAGTGGCGGGGTCGATCGCACCGGCGTCGCCCTGACGCTCGTACACGGCATGGTTGATCTGCTGCGCGGCCGCGTTCGTCGACGTGACCGAGATGGTGGAGCGGCCGGCCTGCTGCTCGACTCCTGGGGCAAACGATGGGGCACCGAGTATGTTCTGGCGCGTATTGCGATGCACGAGGGTGCGGATATTGCCTCGAGGATTGATTTCATACGGTTTTCTGTGCGATGACGTGGGTGCCTGTTCAGATGGGGCAAGAGTCCAACTCACAAGCCGTTTGCAGTTCAGGAGTGGCGTCAAACTCGACATGTGGTATTCCCGGCACCGGCTGCCCCTACAAGCACGTCGATGGTCCGCCCGGAAACGGCGATCGACGCAAGTGCTGCCGCTTGATCGTCGCTCAGTATCCGCCCATCAGCATCAGGACGACGGGTGATCTGCTCGACCGTCGTAAGCGCCACAGTCGGTGACGCTGTGGCCCGGGAACGTTGCAGGAGGCGGTCTTCTGCTTGAAGCAGTGTCTCGGAGGAATACATGGTGGAGTGCTTCGGGCGGAACCTGCTCGTGCCATCATCTCGTTGGAATACGACCGGGCTTGATGCCAATTCGGGCGGCGTCAACCTGAGGGACGCGTTCTCGGCGGCATCGACCACCAGACCGGTGATCGCTTCACGATCCACCATGGAAGCGAAGCGCCACCCCATGAGTTGGCGGGAAGCTTCGGCGTGCAGGTTCCAGCGCCGCCACGTCGACCGTTTCTCACCCACGACCTCAACGACGCTCTGGCCGATCTCGGCAACGGTATCGAGGGGTACATCGTCAGCGCGTAACAGCATCGCGGGCGGGTTCACTGCAACGTCTTGTGCCCAGCGGGTTGCATTTTCACCGAGTAGGTGGGTTGCGCGAGCACGCCAGTCTGTGGTGAGTTCTGCTAGGGAGCGCACCTGCTTCTCGGGCCGGGTTGCAAGGGTTGCTTGCGCACGAAGTTTCAAGATCGTCGCCGCCGTGGGCTGTTTCCCGTGACGTTGCACGTAGTCTTCGATGAGGCGGTTCTTCTCGACCTCAATATGGCGGGAACGGGTCGAGAATTCCGACACCAGAGTCTCGGGCACCGCGCTAATTGCCCACGCGGGGTTACGGTCGCGCCCCATATCGCGTGACTCCCACTCGACACCGAACGTGCGGGTCATGTGATCGGCAAACACCGCTTCGTGCAGTTCTGAGAATGCGACGACGGCGGAGTGCATGGGACGGCCGTCGAGGGATCTCCATTTACCATCTTGCGCGGTCTTGACCTTGTTGGAGATCACGACGTGCGTGTGCAAGTGCGGGTCACCGGCACGGGAATCGTAATGATCGAACGCGGTGGCGATCACCCCGGTGACATCGACTTGGGCGGCGGCACCGTCGGGGCCAGTTGCCCCTACCCGTGTGGTCGCAACTTCACGTTCGATGAATGCAACCACCTCCGCAATCGCCGCATGATGCGCTTGCGCAATCAACGATTGCGTTCCCGCATCCGCAACCGCCCACCACACAGATGCCGACTTCGGTATCGAAAATGTGTAGTCAAACCCAGCCACTGCGCGGCGGGTACCCCGCTCAGTTTCCTCGGCCTCGATCTGTGCGACTTGTTTCGCACGGGCGGCAGGCGACAATGACGCATCCAGCTCTGATACTCGGTGCTCGATGCGCTCCGAAACGGGCGTAAAGGACTGATATGCACGGCCGAGGGGGTCACCGGTGATCGGGTCACGGCCCATCCCAACAAGCAGCTGGAGTTGCGCTTCGGATACCTGGTCACCGGTGCCGAGTTGTCCTGCTCCGATCCCGGCGAGGCCTTGCCCGATCCAGCGCCCGGGTGGTGATCCCTGCTCGGCGTAGTAGCGGGTCAAGGGAGTCGAGAGCGACCGATCTCCATCACCTGCTGCCACGGTGCGCAGCAGATATTTGTAGCCGTCACCGGCGGACATCACCCGCACCGAAACCGTCATCGCTCCTACCTCCTGAACGACAGGTAAGTCTCAGAGACCGCTCCGGCTGCCGCGTCAGCTCAGGGCTGATTCGCGGGAGTCGCGCCTCTTCTGCAAGACGCGTGGCTGCTCTTGATTGGGTCCGGAGACGAGATCGTCTCGACCTTTGGCGAGCAGGTTGTCCTCTTGGCTGGTCTGCTACACGGACTGCGACGGTACTTGTCTGACGCCGTCGACGTGCTGTAACCCCGACAGATGGTCGTCGAGAAAGTGCGCGGCCCGCTCTCGGCCACGAAATATGCCCACAGAGGTAAGGAGCAACCGGAGATGTTCACCGTACCTTCCTGGTGGTCCGAAGACGTGGCCTCATGGCGACTATCAACGCTCTTTAGAAAGTTAAATGCCGCCGCACAATGAGCGTTCACCGATTTGGGAATGATGATCGAGGCTGTAGCGAGGCTTGGATGCTCGGTACTTGGTTCCGAGAAAAACCTTTCCTATGTGCCGCCGGCATTTTCACCGATGGGATCGACAGTGGCATCAACGCCGCTGGATCGGTCAGAAAAGTTTCGTCTTACCGTAGTTTGATGTTTGATAAACTGCGACCATGTCGGTGTCTGCGTTGTCGGAGAGTACTCAGAACTATCTCAAGGCGGTGTGGAGTCTTGGGGAGTGGTCCGATGTTCCGGTGACCGCGTCAATGGTCGCGGCACGCACGGGGGTCGCGTTGTCGACAGCGTCTGATGCGATCCGGAAGCTCAGTACGCAGGGCCTGCTGGAGCATGCCCGCTACAGTGCGGTGAGCTTGACGCCGGAGGGCCGGTCGCATGCGGTGACGATGGTGCGTCGGCATCGACTGATCGAGTCGTTTCTGGTCGAGGTGTTGCGGTATCGGTGGGATCAGGTGCATGAAGAGGCGGACATGCTTGAGCATGCCGTGTCGGATTTCATGATTGACCGCATCGATGAGCTTCTCGGATATCCGGAGCGCGACCCACACGGTGACCCGATTCCTGCGGCGGACGGGACGGTGACGAGGCCCGATGCGGTGCTGCTCACGAGCGTCAGCGCGGGGGCACGGGTTCGGGTAGAGCGGATTTCTGACGATGACCCGAAGTTACTGCAGTTTTTCGCGGATCATGGCATCGTGTACGGGACCGTTCTGGAGACGAGAGCCGCGGCTCCCTACACGGACACGCTAGAGGTGGCTGTCGTGGAACAGAAGGCAGTGCTGCCGCTTGGACGTTCTGCGACGGATGCGGTCTGGGTGGCGATGCTCGAATAGTGGTGTGTGTCGGGGTGAGCCGGTCTGTTGCCACCTAGGCTGTGACGGCGTGTATCTGACCAGCGACGGAGAGCCCCAGGCTTGCTTTCCCAGTCGAGGTGTCCAGCTCAATGACACCGGTTGCGTGATCGATGTGTATGACCTGCACG
The DNA here is from genome assembly GCF_008831155.1 of Gulosibacter chungangensis. Classification (GTDB taxonomy): domain Bacteria; phylum Actinomycetota; class Actinomycetes; order Actinomycetales; family Microbacteriaceae; genus Gulosibacter; species Gulosibacter chungangensis. The sequence goes on from NZ_WBKB01000009.1 coordinate 8,441, forward strand.
GGCGAGTCGGGGGTAAGACCAAGCATCTGGAAACGTTCGAGGAGTTCGCGATCACCTTCCACCACCCGTGTGATACGCAGATCTACTGCTACGGAGTGGCTCTTGAGTGCGGCATCGGAAACCTTACTGAGGTGGCCGGTGATATCTGGGATGGGGTGCCCGTACGGGTCGACAGTCGGTGATCCGGCCTTCTGGAACATACGCTCTGCGAGCGTGTTCGTGAGGGCAAGACTGATTCCTGAGGCTTCCTCTGCAATATTTGGCCAGGGTATGCCGAGCACGTTGCAGAGAAATGCGCGCGCTATCCGTTCGTGTCGGATCGCGATGAGCGCGACCGTGCGGCCCTCGCCGGTCAGATCGATGGGGCCGTATCGTTCGTGGTAAATGAGGCTCGCCTCGCCCAGTCGTTTGATGGCCTGCGAGACGGTGGCCGGGGCTCTGGCGAGATGGTGGGTGAGGGCGGTCACGCTGACGGAGGCATGGTGGTGCTCCTGCAGATGCCAAATTGCTTTCAGGTATTGAATCGCGGTGCTCTCCTGCATGGTCTGATGTCACGTCGGGAGTCCCCGTTTACGCGGAGGCCAGTGCTGAGATCTCGTGGTGTGCGAGTTGTCTTCGGCGTTGTGCAAGCCGTGTGCCTGCCAGCACGGCAGCGAACATGATCCCGTAGAACACGGCCATCCCTGCGCTGGTGGCGGCATCGAGAACGTACGCGACCCAGAATCCGGCTACCGCACCGACAATGGCGATGATCACGGTGAGCGTGATCATCACGGGAAGGCGCGTGCTGAGTAGGTAGGCGGTGGCGGGTGGCACGACGACGAGTGCGATCACGAGGATCGCGCCCGATGCGTTGAACGCCGCGGTGACGGTTACCGAGACGAGGAACATGAACGCGGTGTTGATGAGCCCGGTGCGAATGCCGAGGCTGCCCGCGAACTCGGAGTCGAACGTAGTGACCTTGAGCTTCGAGTAGAACACGGTGAGGAAGATGACGTTGACGAGCAGGACCGCGAGCATCACGTACATGTAGGACGGGCCTACGGAGACACCGCCGATGATGAGGTGCCGGAACGCGGCGATGTTGAGGTCGCCTGCGAGCACCATGTGGGTGTCGAGGTGGATGTTCGCGAAGTTCAGGCTCACCAAGATCACCCCGCCGCTGAATAGGGCTGGGAAGATGAGTCCCTGTGGGGCGTCCCCGGTGAGGAGGCCGGTGCGGGAGAGCCATTCTGCGCCGAGGACCACCAGCAGCCCTGCGAGGGCGGATCCGATGATGAGGATGGGTGAGTCGAAGTTGCGGGTGATGAAGTAGCCGACAACGATGCCGGGGAGCACGGAGTGGGCGATCGCGTCGACGAGCATCGACCCGCGACGCAGCACTACGAAGGTGCCGGGGAGTGCGCAGGCGACGGCGGTGACGACGGCAAGCAGCATAGTGCCAATCGCGAAACTCATAGCGCGGTCCTTTCCAGGAGAAGTTCCTGCTTCAGCGTGGCGCGGGCGCGTCTGCGCGAGAGGACGCGGGTGATGATGCTGCGGCGCGGGGAAAACAGCAGAGAGACCACGAAGATTGCGAAGAGAGTGAGCACGATCAGTGGCCCGGTGGGGATGTTGCCGAATGCGATCGACAGGTACGCGCCGATCCCGCTGCCTGCCGCCCCGAAGATGGCGGAGAGTGCCACCATGCTGGGCAGGGTGCGTGTCCATTGCCGTGCGGCGGCGGTTGGGGTGACGACGAATGCGACCATGAGCACGAGCCCGACGGCTTTCACTCCGATCACGGTGGCGATGACGATCGTGGTGAACATGAGCGTATCGATCGTGCGGGCTGGGAAGCCGAGCACGGTGGCATGATCCGGGTCGAAGGTGCGGAGCGCGAACTCTTTCCAGAACACCACCATCAAGACGAGCGCGAGGGCACCGACTGCGATACTGGTGGTGAGGTCCGCGATCGTGATCACCGATGCGTTGCCGAAGAGGTAATCCTGGATGCCGCCTTTGCCGGGAAAGGCTCCGTTGGCGATGATCCGCATGAGCAGCATGCCCGCGCCGAAGAAGATCGTGAGGGATATCGCCATTGCGGTGTCGATGCGGATCTTTGAGGTGCGTGTGGTGCCATTGGCGAACAGCACGGCGATGGTGCCGATGATGACTGCGCCGATGATCAACGTGATCATGTTGCGGCCATCGGTGCCGAGCACCACGACGGCGGTCAGGAACGCGAGCAGCGTGCCGGGGAGCGCGGCATGGGAGATGACATCGCTGATGAGGGACTGCTTGCGCAGGTACGCGAAACTGCCGAGCGCCCCTGCGACCAGACCGATCGTCATGGTGCCGAACAGCACCATGCGGTAGGTGTGGTTGTCGAAAAACTCGATCGGGCTCATGAGGTGAACTCGAGGAAAGCGTCGTCTTCGGCGGTGACGTCGTAGGCGGTGCGAATATTGTCTTTCGTGAACGACTCTTCTGCGGGTCCGGTGGCGACGATGCGGCGGTTCAGCAGGGTCACGTGGTCGCAGTAGTCGCGCACTGTGGCGAGGTCGTGGTGCACAATGACCACGGTCTTGCCCTGTTCGCGCAGTGAGTGGAGCACGGTGACGATGGCCTGCTGGCTTTTCGCATCGATGCCTTGGAACGGTTCGTCCATGAAGTACAGGTCTGGTGCCTGCACGAGTGTCCGTGCGAGAAAGACACGCTGGCGTTGCCCACCGGAAAGCTCGCCGATCTGACGAGATGCGAGATCGTGGATCCCTGTCTGCTCCAGCGCTTCGACAGCGCGGGCACGTTCGGTTTTTCCGGGGCGGCGGAGCCAGCCGAGGGTGCCGTAGGTGCCCATCGTGACCACGTCGAGCACGGTGGTTGGGAAGTCCCAGTCGACGCTTGTGGACTGGGGCATGTATCCGACGCGCTGCCGCACCCGTGCGAGCGGGTTTCCGAAGAACTCGCTCGACCCGGTGAGGGGTTTCACGAGCCCGAGCATCGCTTTGATCAGGGTCGATTTCCCGGCCCCGTTCGGCCCCACGATCCCCATTACGACCCCTTGCGGGACGCGAAAGTCGACGCCGCGCAGCACCGGGTCATCCCGGTACGCGACCGACAGGTTCTCCGTCGAGCACGCAAGTTGGATGTCTTGCGAGATGTCTTGCCTGGGGGCTGTGGTGGGTGTTGTCATGGTGTCGGTCACTGTGCTTCCTGTCCGAGTGCGTCTGAGACGGCGTGTGCGTTGTGGAGGAAGACGCCGAGGTAGGTGTCGACTCCGGGGTCTGCGCCGAGGGAGTCTGCGTAGAGTTCTTCATCGGAGATCTCGACCTCCCAGCCGAGTGCTCGAATTGCTTCTTGCAGGCTCGTGATGGCTTGCGGGTTGGCTTGGTTGTCTTGGAAGATCACCGGCACCTTGTTGTCGGCGATCATCTTCGCCAGCTCTGATAGTTCTCCCGCACTCAAAGCTGCCTCGGTGGACACGAAGTCGGTGGCATGTACGGTGAGGTTGTAGGTGTCGCCGAAGTAGTTGAACGCGTCGTGGCCGGTGATCAAGATCCGAGGCTCCGGCACGCTCGCGAGAAGTGCTTCGACTTCAGTGGCAGCCTCAGCGATCTGCCCCTGATACGCCGTCGCGTTCGCCTGGTATTCCGCGGAGTTGTCGGGGTCGATCTCGCCGAGTTTGTCAGCCACATAGCCAACGACGAGTGACCACGCTTCGGGGCTGTTCCACACATGCGGGTCGTGCAGCGGGTTGCCCGCATCGTCGGTCTCCGGCCACGCCAGCAGCAGCTCCTCTGGGAGCTGATCGCCCACTGCGAGCTGTCGGTCGCCGCGGCTTTCCAACAGGTCGATCATCTGCGCTTCCAGGTACAGCCCGTTCCAGAGCACAACATCGACGCTCTGGATCGTCTCGATGTCCCGAGTCGACGGCTGGTAGGTGTGCGGGTCTCCTCCGGGCCCGACCATCGTGGTGACCACAGCGTCGGGGGCGATATTCACGACCGCATCGGCGAGATACCCGGTCGTCGCATACACCGTGAGCGGCTCGTCACCCCTGCTCTCTTGCGGGATGGTGGAGCAACCTGTGATCAGAACCGCGGCTGCCGCCACGACTCCCAGGCCGGTCATCAGTCGTGATCGAGTACGCATTGAACATCTTTCTCTTGATTTAGGCAAGTTATTTGTTTGGAGTACCGTAGTTATGAAGCATAGCAACCGAATTGAATGTTCAAGTCAGCCGAACTTTATTTTTGAAGTGACTGAACTCACCGCCATTCAAATTGCGTGGTGATGCGCTTGTGCACATCACGAATGGGTTCGGGGAGGTTCGGGAATTGGGCGAGATGCTCGCTGCGGTGGTGCATCTCAGCACCCCATCGCGCATGGTCGATATGGAGCAGCCGGTCGAGATCTCCCGCTCGGAGATTGAGACCGTCGAGGTCGAGTTCGTCAGGTGTGGGGACGATACCGACGGGAGTGTGCTGCCCGTTCGCACGTCCGTGGTGGTGGTCGATAAGCCAAAGGAGGGCACGGAGGTTCTCTCGGTACCCCGGCCAGAGGTAGCGGCCATCGTCTGGATCCCGCTGAAACCAATTGACGTGAGCGAAGATCGGTGGGTGAGCCAGTTTGCCGAGGATGGTGAGCCAGTGCTGGGCGTAGTCCCCTTCCGGGTAGGAGAGGAAGGGGCGCATGGACATCGGGTCATAGCGCAGTTGCCCGTCGAGGCCCTCGGCTGCGAAGGTGGCCTCAGCACCCAAGGTAAGGCCGTCGTAGACACCCTCCGCGAGGTCGGTGATCGCGCGGATCAGGGGTTCACGGTCACTCGTGCGCCCACCGAAGATGATCGCGTCAATTGGTACTCCGGCGGGATGGTCGGCGGCAGGAGCGAGCGTGGGGATGTTGGTGAGTGCGGTCGCGAATCTACTGTTCGGGTGTGCCCAGGGATCATTTCTCGTGTGCTCGTCGCGGTCGGTGATGAGTTGACCGGTCCAGTCGCGCCATCCTTCGATCTGCGTCGGCGTCTCTCGGGTGTTGCCTTCCCACCACACTTCCCCGGTGAGGTCGTGGCGAGCGACGTTCGTGAAGATCGCACCGCTTCCGGGGCCCATTGCATCGACAGCTGCAGGGTTCGTGGTTTCGTTGGTGTCTTTCGCGACACCAAAGATCCCGTTTTCGGGGTTCATGCCGTACAGCCGACCGTCGTCTCCCGTCCAGAGCCAGGCGATATCGTCGCCGTAGAACTCCACCCGGTACCGGTCTCCGAGAGCATCAGGCGGCAGGGTCATCGCGAGGTTCGTCTTGCCTGAGGCGCTGGGGAACCCGCCGCACACGTGATAGGTACGCCCCGTGTGGGTGTCGACGATGCCAAGCAGCAGGAATTGCTCGGCAAGGAATCGTCCGGAGACCCAACCGTCGTAGGAAGCAAGACGCAGAGCATGGGCGATTTTCCCGAGGAGCGCGTTGCCACCGTATGCGGAGCCGTAGTGCAGGATGGTGCGCTGGTCTGCGATTGTGGCGAAGAGGCGCTGATCCTCGGGGGTGCCCTGGTTTAAGGCGTCGAGGTCACCGGTGACATGCACGCCACGAACGAAGAAGTCAGGATCGTCGAGGTCGTCGAATAGGTGGAGGCCGACGCGAGCCATACGGATCATGTGCAGCACGACGGTGCGGTCGTCGGTAAGTTGCACGCCTGCAGCAAACGGGGCGAGGGGCGTCCCGGGTACGGCCATGAGGTAGGGCACCACATACATGGTCTTACCTGCGGAGGCTGCACGCATTCGCCCTCGTAATGTCGCGGTTACCTCGTCGGCCGGATGCCAGTTGTTGTAGACGCCACGATCCGACGGGTTGCTGGTCGCGACGACAGTGCGTGCTTCCGACCGGGCCGTGTCGTTCACATGCGACCTGGCATAGTAGCGCCCCTCACCAGCCCGGAGCAGCTCACCGGCATCCAGCGCCTCTTGGATGAGTCGAGCATCATCGGCGGCGCTGACGACTTCCACTCGCGTAGGAGTGGTGATCGCTGCCCATTCCTGCACGAACTCGCGGATCGCCTGAGTGGTCACGGCTGCCGCATCTAGGGTTTGCTCGATATTGGTTCTCATGCGATGGGTCCTCCTGTCCCCGTTCCCTGAACGAGGGTGTGTAGTCGATGGGATCTGATCCAGGCCGCAGCAAAGTAACTCTGAAGATTCTGTTCGGTGGCGGCGACATCGCGTGCGGCATCGAACTCACCTGCTCATGCGCCACCGGAGACCCGATGACGCGGTAGCACGCTCGTGAGTTCTCCACCGCCCTCCTGGCCCTTTATCCACAGCGCGTCTGCGCACCTAACATTCTATGTTCGACACGCCGTAGTTGCAAGTATGGACGTGTCGTAGAAAAAGGATCTAAAGTGATGTTATTACTAAATACGCCCCCTCCGGTGGGGGTCGAGCGCAACATGTAGTGGTTGCCGACGTGACGATCGGCAGCCGAACAGGAGAGGAGAACCCCGATGTCGACCGCACTTCGCTCAGGGCAAGCCGCACCCCTGACGCGGGAGCTGACATTCACAGAGTCTTCGGATCTGGTGTTCTTCTCCAGCGTGTCCGAGAACACCAGACGCTTCGTGGAACGGCTCGACCTTCCCGCAGCGCGCATCCCCTTGCGCCCCCGCAGCGAAGGGATGATTCGGGTAGCTCGCCCGTTCGTGTTGGTCGTTCCTACGTATGGCGGCGGCGCGCACGCTGGAGCGGTGCCGAAGCAGGTGATCGCGTTTCTGAACGACCGGGTCAACCGGTCCCTCATCCGGGGCGTGATCACGGCGGGAAACACAAATTTCGGTGAGGACTACTGCCTCGCAGGACCCATCATCTCCGCCAAGTGCCACGTCCCCGAGCTGTACCGCTTCGAACTGCTGGGTACCCAGCGCGATATTGACCACGTCACCCACGGCCTGACCCGTTTTTGGGCGCAGGCCTCCAACGAGAGGAATCCCGCATGACCACCTTGACTCAAGAAACTCCGCCACGTACCGGGATCGGCGTCCGCAAGGACTACCACGCCCTCAACGCACAGCTGAACCTGTTCGCCCCGGATGGGTCGATTCAGTTCGACAAAGACCAGGAAGCTGCGGACGAGTATTTGCGACAGCACGTCACACCGAACACGAAAACTTTCTCATCTGTGCATGACCGCTTGGATTGGCTGGTCGAACACGAGTATTACGAGCCGGAGTTTCTGGCCGCATACACGCCAGAGTTCATCAGTGGGCTGTACGAGCACGCGTATGGCGTAGGCCACCGATTCCACACATTCTTGGGGGCGTTCAAGTTCTTCACGTCCTATGCGCTGAAAACTTTCGACGGCACCACCTACCTGGAAGGCTTCGAGGATCGCGTCGTCGCCACCGCACTCTACCTCGGGCAAGGAGACACGAAACTCGCGACCAGCCTCGTCGATGAGATGCTCTTGGGCCGCTTCCAACCAGCGACGCCAACGTTTTTAAACGCAGGCAAAGCACAGCGCGGTGAACTCGTCTCCTGCTTCCTGCTGCGCCTGGAAGACAACCTGGAATCCATCGGCCGCAGCGTGAACTCCGCCCTGCAATTGTCCAAACGCGGTGGCGGGGTCGCCCTCCTGCTGACGAATCTGCGTGAGACCGGCGCACCGATCAAGAAGATCGAGAATCAAGCCTCCGGCGTCGTCCCGGTGATGAAGATCCTCGAAGACAGCTTCAGCTACGCCAACCAACTCGGTGCCCGCCAGGGCGCGGGAGCGGTATACCTCCACGCGCACCACCCCGACATCATGGGGTTCCTCGACACCAAACGGGAAAACGCGGACGAGAAGATCCGCATCAAGACCCTGTCCCTTGGTGTGGTCATTCCCGATGTGACCTTCCAGCTCGCGAAGGAAAACCGGGACATGCACCTGTTCAGCCCCTATGACGTGGAACGCGAATACGGCAAACCCCTCTCCGACCTCTCGGTGAGTGAACATTATGACGACTTGGTCGGCAACCCGCGCATCCGAAAGACCACGATTAGTGCGCGCGAGTTCTTCAAAACCCTCGCCGAGCTGCAATTCGAATCTGGATATCCATATGTGCTGTTCGAAGACACCGTCAACGCTGCGAACCCGCTCGAAGGCTGGGTCAACATGTCGAACCTGTGCAGCGAGATCCTCCAGGTGAACACCCCATCCCATTACGACGCCGCCATCGGCTACGAACGTGTGGGCCGGGATATTTCTTGCAACCTTGGCTCGCTCAACATCGCGCAGGCGTTCGCCTCGCCTGATTTCGGACAGACCGTGGAGACGGCGGTGCGGGCACTCACGAGCGTGTCGGAACAGACCGATGTCGACGCGGTGCCCTCGGTGGCTGCCGGAAACGACGCATCGCACGCGATCGGGCTTGGGCAGATGAATCTCCACGGCTTTCTTGCCTCCCAGCGCATCCGGTACGGAAGCGAGGAGGGCATCGACTTCACCGACCTCTACTTCCTCACCGTGACTTATCACGCCCTGCGCGCCTCCAACCAGATCGCGATCGAGCGCGGCAAAACCTTCACAGGCTTCGACACCTCGTCGTATGCCGACGGCTCCTACTTCGACAAGTACACGGACCGTGATTGGCAGCCCGATACTCAGCGTGTCCGTGACCTCTTCACCGAGGCCGGTGTCGCGATCCCAACGCAAGCGGACTGGGCCGCACTTCGGGAATCAGTCCAGCAACACGGTATCTACAACGCCTATCTGCAAGCCGTCCCTCCAACCGGCTCAATCTCCTATGTGAACAACTCGACCGCCTCGATCCATCCGATCGCAGCGAAAGTCGAGATTCGCAAAGAAGGGAAACTCGGGCGCGTCTACTACCCGGCCCCACACATGACCAACGAGAACCTCGAGTTCTTCGAAGACGCCTACGAGATCGGCTACGAAAAGATCATCGACACTTACGCCGCCGCGACCCGCCACGTTGACCAAGGGTTGAGCTTGACGTTGTTCTTCCGCGATACCGCCACCACCCGCGACATCAATAAGGCTCAGATCTATGCCTGGCGGGCCGGGATCAAGACGCTCTATTACATCCGGCTCCGCCAGCCAGCTCTCGAAGGCACTGAGATCGAGAACTGTGTCTCCTGCGCCCTCTAGTCACCTTACCCACCCCGATTTGTATCAAGGATTCCCTATGACTCTCCTCGACCTCACCCGTCCGATTACCGAGATCTCCGTCACCCCGCCCGGGTTCCGGCACGACCCCGCCGCGCGCCTGCGACCCATCAACTGGAACCGCATCGGGGACGACAAAGACCTGGAAGTGTGGAACCGGCTCACTGCGAACTTCTGGCTCCCCGAGAAAGTGCCGCTCTCGAACGATTTGCCCGCGTGGCAGACCCTGACCCCCGAAGAGCGCACCCTCACAATGCGCGTGTTCACCGGACTCACCATGCTCGACACCGTGCAGGCCACCGTCGGTGAGATCTGCCAGATCCAAGACGCCCGCACCGAGCACGAAGAAGCCGTCTACACGAACATCGCATTCATGCAGGCCGTGCACGCCCGCTCTTACTCCAGCGTGTTCTCCACCCTCACCAGCACCCCAGAAATTGACGACGCCTACCGGTGGGCGGTCGGCAACGACCTGCTCCAGGAACGATCAAAACGAGTACTGGTGCACTACTACGGTGATGATCCGCTCAAACGAAAAGTAGCCTCCACCCTGCTGTCGTCCCTGCTGCTTTACGCCGGGTTCTACCTGCCGTTGCACTTCTCTGTCCACGCGACCCTCACCAACACCGCAGATATGATCCGGCTGATCCTCCGCGACAAAGCCGTGCACGGCTACTACTCCGGATACAAGTACCAACGCGGCCTCGAGACCCACTCGGCAGCCGAACAGGAACACATGCGCGAGTTCACCTACACACTGTTGGAAGAACTCTACGAACTGGAACTCGAATACTCGGGTGACCTTTATGAACCGCTCGGACTCATGGACGACGTGGCGGTGTTCGTGCGCTACAACGCGAACAAGGCGCTCATGAACCTCGGCTACCCGGCCCGGTTCACCCCTGAAGAGACCGAGGTCAACCCCGAGATACTTGCTGCGCTTTCACCCGGCTCAGCAGAGAACCACGACTTCTTCTCCGGCTCGGGTTCCTCGTACATCATCGGGAAAGCCGAAGACACCAGCGACGACGACTGGGACTTTTGAAGAACTAGTTCTCGCCGAAGGCCCGTAAGGGCTGATGAGGGGCTCGAACCCGCAGGTTTCTGCAGGTCCGGGCCCCTTTTTGTGCCGTCTCCAGCAAGACAGAGGAGGACGGAAATGAACATAATCACCCAAACGGTATGGCATGGAGGTGGCACGAGTGCACCTCCCAGGCGAGCGCGGATAGGCGTGATGTCCGGAATTTGCGGGTGGCACGCCGCTGATGTCGTGCCAGAGCGTGCCATTGGAGATCCAGCAGGAGGAGAAAAAGCCTGTTCACGCGGGATATCTTCTCGTTCTGGGTAGCAAATGGCACGAAGTGGCACGACGGTCCGCGTGAGTCCATTTGCGGCCACAGGAGGATGCGATGAATGCCACGAAGAAGGTCACCGGTGCAGCTAGACGCGAGGGGTGGGGAAGCCTGCGAAAGCTTCCCTCTGGTCGTTGGCAAGCCCGATACCCTGGACCAGACGGTGAGATGTACACCGCCCGCACGGAGGACGACAAATCGCTGACGTTCTTCACAAAGACAGACGCCAGAGTCTGGCTCGCTGCCACGCACGCCAAGATCGCCCTCGGAGAATGGGAACCGCCGGCACTCGTCGCCGCCCGGCTTCGGGCGGAGGCTACCGCAGAGAAGGCGAGATCGATCGGTTTCACCGAGTATGCCGAGCGATGGATCGAGATGGTGCGGATGGAGCCAGGCCGGAGCGGGAAGAAGCGAGCCGTCGGCACCGTTCGCGCCTACCGGAGCAAGATCACCGGATACCTGATTCCGGAGTTCGAGGACACTCCGATCCGGCAGATCGATGTGGCGCGTATTCGAGAAATGACGACCCGCCTCGACCAGATCCCCTCTCCCTTGAACCCGAAGTCGAAGTTCAACGGCGTCACCCGGCCGGTGTTGATCGTCCTCATGATGATCCTCCGACAGGCCGCCAGGGAGAGCCTGATCCCGGCAGCGCCTAACATCTCGATCCCCCGCCAGGAGTCCGTGCGGCACGACGCTGAGCACGACCCCGGCGAGGACGTCGCCAGCCCTGAACAGGTCGAAGATATCTATGAGGCACTGCCCGATGAGTGGGCTATCGCAGGGCTTCTGGCGGCCTGGTGTCAGCTCAGGCGCGGCGAGTGTCTGGGCCTGCAACGCCGAGACATCGAGTGGCACGACGACGGCAGCGCGACCCTTCATGTGCGACGGCAGCTGAACGCCAACACCGGCGACTACACGGACCTGAAGAGCGACGCAGGCAAGCGCTCGCTCAGCATCCCAAAGCTGATCCGACGCCGACTCCGGCAACACCTCCGAGACCATGTCGGGCACGAGGCGAAAGCCCCCGTGATCCCGACAAGCCCTCGAGGCAGCGTACCGCTTTCGAACACTCGTTGGGGGCACATCTGGAGCGAAACGAGAGACTCCGTCAAGAGTCTCCCACCGCGATTCAGATTCCACGACCTGCGGCACACCGGGCTGACGATCTTCGCCCAAGAGGGCGCGACCCTCGCAGAGTTGATGCGACGCGGTGGACACTCTGATATCCACATCGTCCTCCGCTACCAGCACGCCACCATGGAGCGTGACCGGGAACTCTCGGACCGCATGAGCGAGCGAGTTGCGGCGCGACTCAAAGCAGGCAGACTTGACTCCGAGAATGAAGCAGAGGAGGACCGCGAAGGACACCTGTGATGTGCAAGACACATCAATAGGGAGGCGCTTCATGACCACACACCACCATTCGACACTCCCCGAGTCGACGATCGTGCCGCTCGCGGTTGCAGCGGAACGCTTCGGAGTGTCGGTGAAGACACTGCGCCGCCGAATCGCGGACGGCACGATCCGCGGATACCGGGTGGGGCGTCTCATCCGCGTCGATCTGCACGAGCTCGACGAGCGTCTGCTAGTCGAGATCCCGTCACGCAGGTGAACGAGGGAACGATCGGGACGGGCCTCAGGTAGGCCCGTCCCGATCTCTCTGTCCGGTAATCGCCGCACTGGCATCTCTGGTGTGAACTTGCGGGCCTTTCTACAATGCTTGCCCGCGGGCCTCTCGCGCTGCTTCAGCGGCTGCACGCTGTTGCACGTCGGCGACGACGAAGTCGACAAAGTCTTCGTCACGATCCACGATCATCTCTTCCTGGCCGTCGTCGGCGGGGTCCTCTCCCGGCCACGTGGTCTGCCGTGTCGGGCGGTCTCGGTCGAGCTTGCTTCCGTTGATCGTGACCCAGTTCCGGAGTCGGGCGCACGCTGCGGCGAAGTCGGCGTGCCACAGTAGCGGTGCCGAACCATCTCGGGTCGGGTGGTAGCAGGTGAGCCAATGCGTGTGGAGGGCGGAGAGCTCCCATATGAGTTCCCAGTGTCGGTGCCACATTGGCGGGATCGTCGCCGCGGGGAGCCCGTAGGTGGCTCGGAGCCAGTTCACCCAACCGTTCAGGAGCATCCATTCTTCTTCGGCCTGGTGTGCGGTGATGAGATTCCAGTTCACGGGCGATGGCGGAGGAGCCGGCGGTTGAAATGTCGGTTCCGGTATCGGCGTCTCGGCTCGCTTGAACGGTTCGGGCTCGGGTTGGTCAAGCTCCGGGATATCGTCGGGGTCGAACGCGTCTTCGGCCATGTTGCTCCTCCTTGCACACAAGCAGATGTGCAGGAAGGTGCCCCTTTGTTCCCAACCGCCATCGCTTACAGCGCGGGTCGCGTACTGAGTCGCACTTCCCTACCGGGCGGCTGAACGAGCGTCGGATCTTGCGCCACGCAGCAGCCATCCCGCGGGTGCGTGCCGGAGTCCGATCACAGTGACGGTGTGGGAGGTTCGGTGTTCGGTGCGCGCGATGCCTCCCGCAGCAGTGATGTCACCGTGACGCTCGCCGAAGCGGGCGGTGAGTGAGGTGTGGCGGGAGGGCCGAAGGATGGCTGGAAGTCCCGGACGGCCTGCTTGGTGAGCACACGAGGTGACTCGCTTCCGCTCTGCGCAGCCTGAGGAGGATCGGTCTGGAGGGAGTCCGGGGTCGCGTCCGCTTCGGGGGCCTCGCTCTGTGCTTCGGTGCTCAGCTCAGCGAGTTCGGCTTCGACCCGGTCGAGTCGCGCTTTCGCGGCCTCGAGCGCGGCCGTGTGCTTGAACGGCTGGCCGATGCGCTGCTCGGCTTCGTCGAGCACTTCCCGCTCCTGACGGATCTCCTCATAGAGGCCTTCGATGATGCTGGGAAGTTGCGAGACTCGGTTCTCGAGTCGTTGCACGAGCCCGACGGTGGCGGAGAGAACTTGGTCTCGGGGGAGGGAGAAGCTGGCGCGGGGGAGCTGTTCGAGCGTGAACTGCACTTGGACATGCCCGAGCGATGAGATCGCGCGGGCATTGATCGCGAACCCGGAGATGCTGCCGAGAGAACCGAGGTTCCGTTCGGCGTAGTTCGACAGGTACTGCAGGTTGTGTTCGCGCGCCCAGTACGCGATCGCTTCTGCCGCGTCGACGCGTGATGTGTGGGTGCGGTCTTTCACGGTCATGCGGAATCGGTCGCCGCTGGTGTCCTGGACGCCGGGGAGCGCACGTTCGAGTTCCGAAGCGTCGCTCTCCGCGTTGATGATGAGCTCCATACTGCGAGCGCGGGTGTGGAGCAGCATCGACTGGTTCCGGGAGTGGGCGCGTTCGAGGCGTTGCAGCTTCGTGTAGTCGTTCTGCGCGATGGACTTCTCGAGCATGAGCGGGTTCCCTGACGCGATCGCTTTCGCCTCGGCTGCAGAGAGGGCTGCGGAGTCGATCTCCTCGATCTCTCGCACGTCGAGACTGCCGCGCATGATCTGTCCGATGAATCGTGCTTTGCGTTCGATGCCCTGCCACATGTACGAGTCGAAGGAGCCCTCGGTGACGATCCGGGTGATGAGCACCTCAGCGTTCTGGTTGCCCTGCCGGATCACTCGCCCCTCGCGTTGTGCGATATCGCTCGGCCGCCACGGGCAGTCGAGATGGTGCAGAGCGACCGCCCTCGACTGCACATTCGTGCCGACGCCCATCTTCTCGGTTGAGCCGACGAGGACGGCGATGTGCCCGGAGCGTGCGGCGGCGAACAGGCGCGCCTTGTCGGTATCGGTCTTCGCTTCGTGCATGAACCGGACGGCCCCATCGGGCAGGCCCCGTGCGCCGAGCTGGGCGCGGAGTTCGTCGTACACGTTCCAGCGGTCCTTGTTCGGTGTGCCGAGGTCGCAGAACACCAGCTGCAGCCCGCCTTGGACCGGGGAGGTCTCACCGGAGGCGGGGTCGAGGAACTCCCGGCCGCGGTGCTGCTCCCAGACGCGGTAGACCATGTCGGCGGCGACATCGACCTTGGACGGCCCGGACGGGGTATCGGGGATGACCAGGCGCACATCGAGGGCGGCTTTGCGGCCGTCGGTGGAGACCTTGAGCATGTTGTCCTCATCCGGGCGAACCTGCTTGTGCTGGATGCGTTCGGCGCGTTCGGCGATGTCGTCGATGTACGCCTGCAGCTCCCGGGTGGGGGCGAGCACCACCGTGTCGGCGGCGCGCTTCCCGTCGGCGCGCTCCTGAATGTCCGGCACGGGCAGTTGGAGGTCTTCGGCGGTCTTCACGTCTGCGAACACCGACCACAACCTGAGCATCTCGGGGACGTTCTGGAACCGGGCGAACCGGGTCTTGAGACGGAACGAGGAGCCTGTGGGAGACATCTCCATTTCGGTGACGGTCTCCCCGAACGTCGCCGCCCACGCATCGAAGTGCCCGAGGCCCGCTTCCTCCAGCAGGTCCGGGCGCAGGTAGCGCTGCATCACATACGCTTCGGTCACACTGTTCGCGATCGGGGTCGCCGTCGCCCCGGTCACGACCCGGTCGCGGCCGCGCCCCCGGAGCGATTCGAGCTTCAAGTGCAGGTCGCTGGCACGCTCGGAACCGTCGATGGCGGCGTCACGGATGTTCGACTCGGTGGCGAGGTTCTTGTACATGTGCATCTCGTCGACGACAACATAGTCCACCCCGGTCGCCTCGAACGTGATCCCTGGATCCCGGGCCCGATCTACGAGCCCCTTGAGCTTGTTCTCGGCCTGCAAGAGCCGCTTCTGGATGCGCTTCACGCTCATCCGATCCTCACCCTTCGCGGAGTCGTAGGCGGCCTTCAGGGCGATGACCTGTTGCTCGATGTAGTCCCGCTCGGTGGCGGGGTCGACGCGGATGCGCGCGAACGCGCCCTGGGTGAGGATGATACCGTCCCAGTCGCTCGCGGCCGCCCTCGCGACGAACAAGCGGCGCCGCTCGGCGGTGAGATCCTGACTGGACGCGGCGAGCACCCTGGCCCGCGGGTAGATCTGCAACCATTCGCGGGAGAACTGTTCGAGCATGTGATTCGGGACGACCAGCATCGGCTTCTGGATGAGGCCCATACGGCGCATCTCCATGACACCTGCGACCATTTCTGCGGTCTTCCCGGCCCCGACTTCGTGGAACAGGCCGCAGGCGGGCTCGGCGATCATGCGGGCGACCGCAGCACGCTGATGCGGGCGCGGGGTGAAGCTGCGGGCCATGCCGGGGAAGGTGAGGTACTCGCCGGCGCTGCTGTAGTCGCGCAGCACGATCGAGTTGAAACGGCGGTTGTACTCGTCGGCAAGAATCCGGGCGCGTTCGGGGTTTTCCCACACCCATTCCGAGAACCGCTCCTGCAACTGGTCGGCCTTCTCCTGCGCCGCGGTTGTCTCGACGGGGTTGAAGATCCGCACCGTCGTACCGTCCGGGTCGCGGTGCTCGTCGTACACCTGGATGCGTTTCTGCTCCATCACCGACTGCACCAGATCCGGTGCGGGGCGCCGCTGGGTGCCCCATTCGCTGGTCGCGAGGATGCCCTGCCTGCCGCCGCGCACCTCCCACATGCCCGGCAGCGGGTTCTCCACTTTCACGTCCGGGGCTTTCAGGATCTCCCGCAGGAACTCCTCATGCGTGGCGGCGCTGATCCATACCGCGCCGAGCCGCGCCGCGATCTCATCCACCCCCAACGGCTCAGGCAGCACCGCTTTCAGTGCATCGACGTTGCCCTGCAACTCCGGACGCTCCTTGACCGCTGACTCTGCGGCGTCGAACTTGATGCGCACATTCCCCGACAGGTACTCCGGAGCGTGAATGAGGTCCCCGGTGGCGGGGTCTTCGAACACATGCCCGGCAAGAGCGGCCCGCGCATCGGACCCGTCGGTGCCGAGGAGTTCGGCAATGAGCTCCAGATCAACTCCGCCGGTGCGGTCGAGGCTTACCGAGATCGCATCCGCCGGGCTCTCGACACCGCGCACAGGCGGGATCGGGGCGACGACCCGGCCGGAGAGGATCGATGCGCCGGCCGCGGTTTGCTCCTGCTTATCGAACACCTCGAGCGCGACGACGAGCGGCCCGAACGGGTCGCCGCGCAGAATCCGCAGCGGCGTTGGCACGATCCGCGCGTGCGTGTCCTCCCCGGTGTCGGGGTCGGTGCGGCCGGTGCGGCGCAGCGTGTAGCGGTTCAGCGGCCCATACCGGGCCACATACCTCTCGTACTGGTCACGCAACCGCGCGCGGGCGGACTCGATCTCGTCGGTGTCATCCCGAGTGGCCGCCTCCATCTCGAGCAGCCCGATCGCGCCATCCCGCAACGTCAACAGCGCCCGCAACTCGACGGCAGCGGACTTGGGCACTTTCAGCGGCAGCAACTCCCCACCGGCCACCACCCGGAAAGTGCCCTCGGGGGTGGCCAGAATGGAGCCGTCAAACAGGGCAGGGTCGGCGGCGACCCTCGCCGCGCGCTCCTGCTCCTGCGCCGCAGTGGGTGGGGTGAAAGTCAGGCCGCGCTCGGTCGCAGAGGCGGTGATCTCGGTGAGCGTGTCGCGCAGCAGCCGCGGCACACCGGTCAGGTCGGCGGTGACGCGGAGCGTCTGGTTCCCGTACATGCCCTGCCCGACCCGGAGCTCGCCGAGCACATGATCGGGCCGATAGTCCGCGAAATAGGTGTTGATCTTCACCCGCTCCCCATCGATCGTCACGGGCGTCACCATCTCCCACACGTCGCTCGCAGGCTCCTGCCCGGGGTCGCGTCGACGGAAGAGCAGCAGATCAGTGAGTGCCTCAGTGCCGGCCGCGCGCCGGTGCGCACCGGTGGGGAGCCGCACCGCACCGAGCAGATCGGCGAGCTCGTTCATCTCCCGCCTCGCTGCAGGGTTCTGCGCATCCATCGTCCAATGCGAGGTGAGCACCGCGACCACACCGCCAGGCCGCGTCAGGTGCAGGGCTTTGACGATGAAGTGGTTGTGCATCGAGTGCCCCGACGCATTATGTACTGGGTCGTGCAAAGTGACGTCCGCGAACGGCACGTTCCCCACCGCAGCATCAAACGATGCGGCCGGAGCTTTGGTGTCCGCGAACGATTCGGCACGGATATCCGCGCCAGGGTAGAGCCCCCGTGAGATCGCGGCCGTGAGCGGGTCGAGTTCGACCCCGACCATTCGGGAAGAGGCCGGGGCGAGCCCGATGAACGTGCCCGCCCCCGACCCGGGCTCGAGCACCGTGCCGCCCTGGAACCCGAGCCGAGCGAGCGCATCCCAGATTTCCCGGACATACGCGGGATCGGTGTAGTGGGCATTGATGGTGGTGCGAGCCGCAGCCCGCCACTCCTGCTCGTCCAACAGCCCACGCAGCAGGGCACGCTCGGTCACCCAGTCCGTGTTCTCCTCATCGAACACCTGCGGAATCGCACCCCAGCTCGACCAGCGCGCCAGCCGCTGCTGCTCGTCCACGGTCGCTGGACGCTCCTCAGCGGTGAGGGCGCGGACCACCCCGATCGCGCCGATGTTGGCCTCGAACCGGGCTTTCGCACCCGACGGTGCCAGATCCTCCTGCGTACCTGGCCGAAACACCACCGCGGACCCCGCCGCCCCGGCAGGTGTGCCGGGCGCGGTGGGGCCGATCGTGTCGCTTAGGGGTGGTGGTAGCGGCGCTCCGCCGCCTGGGCGAGGGTCTCCTGGTGCTCGCGGAGGAACTGGGCCGGGAACTCCGCCTCCAGGAGCGCCTGCAGGAACGTCACCGGCAGCATCCACTCCGCTGCCAGGTCGACCAGTTCCTCGGTCGCGGGCATCTGATCCTCCGGGGATTCCTGAATCCGCTCCGCCCAGGAGGCCAGCCAGGAGTCCGAGGTCCGATCCAGCTCCCACGCTTCCCGCGCCTCGGCCGGGCTCGTCTCCGGGGAGCTGATCCACACCAGATCCGTCAAGACGATCTCCTCCGCCCGCAGCCGCGCCGCGCCCAACCGTCCGACCTTCTCCAGGTAGCTCTCCCCGGCCCGGTCCTGCCCCGCCAACTGGACGGTCAGCTCGGTCACCTGCTCGTGAACCTGCTGGCCCAGCATCTGGAAGAACTCGTCCGGGTTCGGGATCGCTTCGACTCTCGTCGGCGCGTACCGGGTCCAATGGGTGCGTGCGAGCGTTTGATAGTGCGTCATCGTCTGCTCCTTCCTCAATCTGCCCCGGCATCTCCGCCGTATCCGATACGGACGGAACAGGGTCGGGGGTGGCTGCGCCGACCGTGACGGTCTCCTGCGCAGTGGTGTCGTCCAGCCCCCAAAGATCGAGTTCGACCTGACCGTACAGGGCCGGGTCGAGACGCTTGCGACGCGCCATCAGCAGCTGCTCCCGGTATGCGGGAGCGGACTAGACACTTCCAGTGTACGCGGACACCCCGACACGCAGAAAGGGGCACCCGTCAGGGGAAAAGCAGTAAGAGCGCGCATGATCACCTCGCGGATCACAGAACCGGCAGGAAAGCAGCTGGTGACGGTGCGGCCCGGGGTGCGGGGAGGAGCAGCACCGCCACCAGCAGTCGAAGAGGCTGTGGCCGCGGGCGGTCAGAGGCCGACCGCGGACACAGAGGCAGGCTCCCGTGGCCCCGTCATGGTCGCCGGCGTCGCCGTGGGCGCTACCGCCGGCCCGGAGTCGGTGTGGCCGACAACCTCGTCCGTGGATTCCTGCGCGGCCTGCAACGCGGCGGCGATCGTGGTCGCCTTCTCCGCGCTGGTGGGCTCCTTGCGGACGACCTCGTACTCGGTGCGGGCGGTGTCGTGGCCGAGCTTCTTCGCCACGAACTCCTCCCGCTGCTCACCCATCTTGTCCGGGTAGGTCTTCACATAGCCCTCGGCGATGAACCAGTCGCGCTTACGGAACCGGGCGAACGCCTCCTCAGCGGCCTTGCGGTACTGAACCATGTCGTGGAACGTGGTCTCCAGCTTTGTGAACGACCCGTCCGCCTCAGGACGGAAGTGCTCCTGCCCGATCTTCGCGTAGAAACGGGCATCTCCCTTGCTGGTGTAGCTCAGCTTCGGGTCGGACGCGATGAACCCGGACAAGGACTGCTGGGTATGAAGATCAGACATCAGGGGGACTCCTCACAAGATCAAACGGCACCACCTGCCGTCACCCATAGGTGCCCCGCCCCTCCCACCCCGAACAGCGGAGGCAGGAGACAGCTCAGGCACCCTGCTGCAGTTGCTCTTCGAGGCGCGCGCGATCCGCCTTCAGCTCTCCCGCATCCGGTCGTGATGTCCAGGGGCGGAGGTCTGCGACGATGGGGCGGGTCGCGCGCAGCAGGATCACCCCGGTCCCGAACGGGAGGGTACGCAGCACGTCCGGGGGCAGAATCGGTACCCGCCGGATCGACCGCTGCGAGGAATGCCCGCCATAGGCATCCTGCGTGACCGAGTCGGTCTCCTCGTCACGTTCCCCGACCAGCTGTGACAAGTCGTGCAGGTCGCGGCTGTTCGACGCGCCCCCGAGGACGATCTTCACGATCGACGCATCCCAGATCGCGTTCGCCGCGTTCTCCGACCACTTCTCCCGCGCCTGCGCGAGCGACTGCAGCACCGGCATCGGCGTGATCCCCGTACCACCACCCTCCGCCATCAGTGTGGGGAGCGACGGCAAAGGGGAGAGGTTCCCGATCTCGTCCAGCGCCATCAGCATCGGCGGATCTAGGCGCGCACCGGGGGAGCGGGCGGCGATACGCCGCGCCGTCTCCACCAAGTCCTCGATGAACGCGGCGACCAATGCGGCCGACGCGCCTGCTCCGGCGCCGGTGGCGAGGAGGTAGAGGGTGCCTTTGGCGAGGAGGAACTTCTCCGGATCGAATTGCTCGTCCTCTCCCGGGGTGACTGCTTCGAGCACGCGCGGGTCGGCGAGGGCACCGAACGCGAGGGAGACGCCCTGCCAGATCGAGTCTCGGGTGCGCGGGTCGGACTGGATCATTGAATCCAGTGAGTCCGCCCACCCATCCGCCGCCTCCGAATGAGATTGCAGGATCCGCACCGCATCCCCGGCCGTGGTCGGAGATTGCGCCCACTGGGCGACCGTGCGCGCGTCCCGTCCGTCGAGGGCGGCGGCGTGCAGGAGCGCCTGGATCGCCATGCGCGCCTTCCCTTCCCAGAACCCGCCGTTGTCGACCCCGCCGAACCCGATCGCTGATGCCAGTCCGGTCGCCCGGATCATCGCCGTCAACGGGTCTTGGCAGCCTCGCACGGGCGACCACCGCAGCCCCGAGGGGATGCCGGGCGCGAGCCGCTGCGGGTCGAACACCGCCACTGGGCCCTTCTCTTTCCGGGCTGTGAGCGTCGCGGTGAGGTTGTCTGGGCGGGTGCTCGTCGTGATCACTGCGCCGGGCGCATCGAGGATGGCATTCAGGACCAGATGCATGCCTTTCCCGGATCTCGGAGGCCCGATCACGAGCATCGAGTCCTCCACCGTCGCCCACACCTGCCGCCCCCGCGACGTGCCCAGCAGATAGCCGACATCCGCCGCGGTCGCCTCTTTCAGCGACGGCCGGAATGTGGATGCCCGCTTCACTAGCGACTTCGCCGACGCCGCCTGCGCGACCTCGGCCCCGGTCGCGGTTCCCTTGAGGCGTCGCGGGTCGGTGTGCTCAGCTCTCGCCCGCCACCGTAGCCACCCCCATACTGCCGGCCAGATCACCGCGGTCAGCATGACCGCAGCGACCAGCCAGAACACCACCGGATGCAGCTCATCCACCCCGAACACCAGCCCCGGATGCAGGGGGTCGGTGAAGACGCCCATGCCCGAAGCCAAACCCACCTCGGGGAGTGGCAGGCCCGAAAGCCAAGCCGCGACGGTGCCCGCTGCGCGGAGGATCAGCGCGAACACGAACCCGGCCACCATCAGTCCGATCCCGATGTTCAGGAGATGATCGTTGGCCGGTCTCGCCTGAGCCCGGTTCATGGCCGCACTCCCTGCCGGACGATCGTTCCCGACACCTCCCCGAACAGCAGCACATCCCGCACGTCGTCTGGGAGTCGCTCCTGTTCCAGGATCGCCCGTGCGAGCCCGTTGCCGGCGGCAGAGGTATGCGCGACGATCACCAGCACCGCAACATCCTCACCAGGCACGAACCCCTGCCCGGACACCTCCACCAGCGGCGGGTACTGCACAGCAGGCACCGGCGGCGGAACCGCAGACGTGGCGGGCGGTGGCGCGAACCGAGACCTGAGCGGCAGCGGTGTGATGATGTCCGCGAACACGCGACCGTCTGCCTCGTGCACCTCCGCGCGGATCGGAGACCGTTTGTCTTCCGCGATCGCCGACAGCACCCGCCCGAGCGCATCCCGCGCGATCGGGCCCTGCATGAGCATCACCCCATCGACAGTTACCGTGATGCTCCCGTCTTCCTGGACAGCAGCGACCACGAGGGGTAGAGTCACAGGTACTGGCAGAGGCCCGGATTTCTGCGGATTTTTCCGCTTCCTCGGCATCGCGGTCAGCCCATCCTGGCGCGGGTATCGAACATCTCAAGTTCCGCTGGATGCAGTTGATGCTGGACGACGAAAGATCGCTCCTTGATCTTCCAAAGGCCCTGCCCGGTGCCGAGCCCGGGCAGCAGTGAACGCTCGGTTCCGGTCATCCCGAGCAGCCGCCCGGTCGCCTCGATCTGGTCCGACTCCTGCCGGTACACGATCCTGGTCTCGGAATTCGCCAGCAGGCTCGACGCGAGCGCCCGTAGCATCGACCCCTGATCCCCGCCGGTCTCTAGATCGGTGACCTTGTGCACGATCAGCAGGTTCGCGATCCCGAAATGCCGTGCCAGCCGCCACTGCGCATCCATCCGCCGCAGCAGCGC
Source organism: Gulosibacter chungangensis (assembly GCF_008831155.1). Lineage (GTDB taxonomy): Bacteria > Actinomycetota > Actinomycetes > Actinomycetales > Microbacteriaceae > Gulosibacter > Gulosibacter chungangensis. Next base: position 30,746 of record NZ_WBKB01000009.1, read on the forward strand.
GGCGTGCCCGATCAGTCGCCACGCCTCGTCGTACACCACCCACCGCTGCCCGCCCGCGGGATCCTGCAACGCGGACTCCATCCACGCCGAGCAGCACGTCATCAGCACCGACATCAACGTGTTCGACTCCGACACCCGTGACAGATCCAACGACAGCATCGGCAGAGACGGATCGAACACCACCGTCGACGGCGCATCGAACATGCCCTTCAGATCCCCGTACACGAGACGCCGGAGCGCGTGGGCGACCATCCGCCCGTCCTCCTCAAGACGCGCGTCCTCTCTTGTGTCGGGGGCGAGCATCCGCTCGACGACCATCGGCAGGATCGGCACCTCCGACGACGCCACCGCCGCACGCAGCGCGACGTCGATCGCCGTATGCTCCACCGGCGACAACGGACGATCCAGCACTGTCTCCGCGAGTGCGCCGACGAGATCCCGACGGCGCGCCGAAACCTGGGTCGCCCACTCGGCATCCGAGAGGCCTGCCGCCCGGTACCCCGCATCCAGCGGGTTCAACCGTGCCGGGAGTCCATGCCCGAGTCGGATCGCCCGGCCCCCGACCGCCTCCGCGACGCTCGTGTGCTCACCTTTCGGATCCGCAACCACATACACGCGCCGCCCGAACGCGATCGACCGCGTGTAGAGACTCTTCGCCAGCGCCGACTTCCCCGACCCGACGATCCCCGCCAGTACCGCGTTCGGGGCGGTGATCAGACCCTGCTGGTACAGCCGCCATGGATCGAACACGAACGACGCCGCCGAGTACAAATCCTGACCAACGAACACCCCCTCACTGCCCAGGCCACCCTCCGCGAGGAACGGGTACGCGCCCGCGAGCGCCGCGGACGTGTCTTGATGCGTTGGCACACGGAAACGGCTCCATGATCGTAAGGCCGCCGGGCCTGGCTCCCCGGCACGTGGAAGATAATGAGTGGAGCGAGCTTCCTTGCGTTCGGCTTCGACCTGCGCGCGCGCCGCGACTCGACGCGAAGCGTCAGCCTGCAGACTTAGTTGAGCTGCAGCTCGTCGACGAGCTGCACGGGCACGGCGCCGCTCCTTTGGGGGAGAGATCAAGGGTGCCGCGTGCAGCGAACCGGAATCGGGGAGTGGCATACAAGGGCCTTCCGTGAGAACAACAAGTGCTCACACGAGGTGTACTCCGTCTCCCACTCGAAAACTCCACCGCGTTACCCGGGGTGTCCCCCTGAAAATCGGTGGCCCACACTAAGGTGGTGAACACAACGTCTTCACAGGTTCGGACAAGGCCGCTCGAACCGTGACTTCCATGAATCGAGGCGCGATGACGAGCAATTTTCAATCCCTCATGCTGCAGCTCAGCGCAGAACGCGCGTCCGCGAAGAGCTCCGATAGCACCCGGCATAAGTGCTTCATCTCGTATCACGTTGCCGATCTGGAAGAAGTGCAAACCTTTGTGACCGATTTCGGATCCGAGTTCATTCCCCGTTCCGTTGGAGTCACCGAAGAAGATGATTTTGTGGACAGTACCAATACTGAATACATCAAGCGACGTATCCGCGAAAAGTACCTCTCGGACTCCACGGTAACGATCCTCCTCTTGGGGGAAGGAACGTGGGGTCGCAAGTTCGTCGATTGGGAAATCTCCTCCTCGCTCCGCAACGACCCGGTGAACGGACGCAACGGACTGCTGGTAATCCCCCTGCCCTCCATGAATAACTCCGCGACGCTACCAGCTCGCGTTAAGGACAATTTCGTCTCCGGGGATCCGGAGAGCTCCTACGCAAGCTACGTGTCCTACCCCCATTCCAAGACCAGGCTCCGCAGCAACATTGAGACCGCGTTCCAGGCGCGTAGCTCCAAGGGCGCGCTCGTGGACAACTCGCGAGCCCTTCGTCAGCGAAACGCTAGCTGAGAAGGACCGGAGAAGTTTGGATGACGACCACTTACGGTATCCGTGTCGTACATGACGGGCGGGAAGCGGAGGTCAGGGTGCTGAGCCAGGCTGTTGCTCGCCAACTGGAATTGATCGGCCTGCACCGATCCGTCGCTATCACGGTCACGGCCAGCGAGATATCCCCCGGAACGCCACGTATCTGCGTCTGCCTCTGTGACGAGCGCTCCAAGAAGAGCGATGTTATCCAAGCTGCGCTCAATGAAGAGCTGGCAAGCGGCACCACGATATTTCCCGTTCTCGAAGACTTAGGTCGCTTCAGCGAGTTCGCACCGCAGGAGCTCACTCACGCAAATGGGACCGTCTGGAGTGATGAGGTGACTCTGCAGCATTTGGTTCACACGCTGCTCGAGGAACTCGGTATCGAAGAGAAGCATCGGCGAGTCTTTATTAGCCATCGCCGTACCGACGGACTCGGCGCCGCTGAGCAACTGCACGACAAGCTAAGTCATTTCAAGTTCCGCCCTTTCATCGACCGCTTCGCTATTAGAGAGGGGACGAACTTTCAACAAGAAATCGGGCATGCGCTCGAGGATCACGCATTCCTCTTACTGTTGGAGACCCCCGAGGCACACAGCTCTGAATGGGTGTTCGATGAGGTCGACTACGCCCTAAGCCACACAATGGGAATCCTCATCCTGCGCTGGCCCGGCGAAGTGCAAGAAGTCCCGGGGAGTTCCGGCCTCCCCAGGCTTTTCCTCAGCGAAGAAGATCTCGTCGAAGACGATCACGGCTACTCAGTCCTTACCGAAGCTGCGCTTGAGAGAGTCATCGAAGGAGTGGAACGAGCGCATGCTCACGGCATTGTGAGACGGCGTAGCATCTTGGTCAAGAGCATTAGCGAGGCCGCAGCGGCTGCCGGCGTCGCAGACTGTACCTCGCTTCGCGGCTGGCAACTTCTCGTAAGAACTCACGAGGGGACGGGCATCGTGGGCACCACACCTCGTCTCCCCACAGCAGTCGATCTCCAGACCCTCGATCAGACTTCCGCACGAACGGGCGCAAACTTGCCCGGCGTTCTCGTACACAGTGCCCGCACCCTCCCGTCTGGCCTTCAAGAGCATCTAGAGTGGGTTTCCGACGGTCGACAGATGACAGTTATCCCTGAGAATGCAATAGGAGGTTGGTGGAGTCATGGCAATTGACTTGCCTCCGATGCGAACCGATACTGGCCCCATCGGGACGATCTTCCTGTCCGGCAGTATCCCCGACCCTACCCGGTGGGAGGGAGAATTCGATCCGCTCGAGATCACAGACGCGGTCGTGACCTTTGCGCGGGCGTGTCTCACTGAGAACTTCAGAATCGTGACCGCGGCTCACCCGACACTTGCACCACTATTGCTCTATGTTGCTGCTGAGTTCCCTCCCTCTGCAGAACCGCTGGTCCAGATCTACCAGTCGCTTCTGTTCGATAACGTGCTTCCTACCGCGACAAGACGGTTCGAGGCCGCAGGCGTCGGTACTTTAGTGTGGACGGAAGCTCACGAGGGAGACCATCCCGAACCGGGCAAATGGGAATCCAGTCTGGAGATCATGCGTGCTCAGATGCTGGAGGAAGCAGACCCAGACGGTGCAGTCTTCATCGGAGGCATGGAGGGAATCCGGACGGAGTATGCGCTGTTCGGGGACAGATTCCCCGGCCGCCCTATGTGCGCGATCAAACGGCCTGGCGGCGAAGCCGCCAGGCTCAGCGACCTAGAAATGAGATCAGGATTAGTTGGCCTGAAGCAGGACGCCACCTACCCCACCCTGTGGCGTGACTTCATCCGATCCGTCCGCGATATCGACCTCGAGTCTGGGAGGTCTTAGACTGCACCGCGGCGGCAGCAGCAGGTGATCGCATAGCATGGCTGGTGGAAGCCACTAGGGTGCGTCTCGTAATAGGTCGAGCCACGCGATCACGCCATTCATAACAACCGCGGCCCGGTACACGAGCGCGAGTCTGTCATACCGGGTCGCGAGCCCGCGCCATTGCTTCACCGGCGATACCCATGCTTGACAACGTTCCGGTCCCGATACTTCACCGCGTCGAACTTCTGCGGTCTCCCACATGGCTCCCGTCTTCAAGGCCGTGAGCGTGGTGTGCCTCAACCTGACGGGAAAGTGCAGTTAGTGTGCCGAGCGGGGCGCCTGCACCGGGAGTAGGAGCAGGAAACCGATGACCAGCACGATCACGATGCCGAGGATGCCGAAGACGGTCTGGTTCGTCACGGCGATGAGGACGGTCCATGCGGCGGACGCCATCCAGCTCGCCGCCCGCCCGGTCGTCGCGTAGAGGCCGAAGATCTCGCCCTCGCGGCCCGCCGGGGTGAGCCGTGCGAGGAAGGAGCGGCCCGCCGCTTGCGCGGGGCCGACGAAGGCACAGAAGATCAGGCCGCCGATCCAGAACACGATCGTCCCGGCGTCCACGAGGAAGAACACCGCAAGGCCGGCGAGTGACATCGATCCGATAGCGGTGAGGATGATCCTCTTGGGACCGAACCGGTCATCGAATCGTCCAGCGATGATCGTCGATACGCCCGCGATGAGGTTGGCCGCGATGCCGAAGATCACCAGGTCCAGGAACCCGAAGTGGAACACCTGGCCGGCGATCACGGCGCCGAACGCGAAGACGGCGGCGAGGCCGTCGCGGAAGACCGCGCTGGAGAGCAGGAACCAGAAGGTCGTCCGGGTCTCGGGGTTCCGGTAGAGACCGATGACGTCCTTCACGAGCAGGGCATAGGAGGCGAAGAATCCCACCTTGCGCTCGGCCCGGCCGGCGGAGGGCTCGGGAACGTTGAGGAAGATCGGGATGCTGAAGACGATGGCCCATAGGGCGCAGCCGACGGCGATGATCCGGAACGGGAGGCCGTTGTCGGCGGAGAGACCGAACCAGTCCATGGAGTAGAAGACGACGACGATGACCAGGGCGACGATGCCGCCGATGTAGCCGAAGCCCCAGCCGAGGCCCGAGATCCGTCCCACCGTCTTGGGGTTCGCGATGCCGATGAGCATGGCGTTGGAGTTCACGGCGGCGATCTCGCCGAACACCGTGCCGGCAGAGATTAGAGCGACGCCCAGCCAGAACAGGTTCGGTGTCGGCTCGACGAACCACAGGCCGAGCATGCAGAGGATGAGCGCACCGGTGCCGATGCCGAGCCACAGCTTATGCCGTCCCGCCGCGTCGGCGCGTTGGCCGAGCACCGGGGCGATCAGCAGGATCGCGAGCGCGGCGATCGTCGAGCCGAGGCCCAGACCGGTGGCGAGATCCGCCTCCGCCATTTTCAGCACTTTGTCGTCGGCATCGAGCGCGGCGATGTCGGCGGGCAGGAACGCGTCGGTCGTCAGGTACAGCGCGGTGAAGATGAAGGTGAGGATGACAGTGTTGAAGGGCTGCGTCGCCCAGTCCCAGAGAGCCCAGGAGTAGACCTGCTTCTTCGATGCCGGGGTCTCGCCGCGCAGATCCAATCCGATGACGCCGATCGCGCTGGCGTATGCAGTGGCAGTGGGGCGCCGATACGTCTTCGTCCGATCGGGTTCGTTCATGCTCGCAGTCTGACGGCACGTGGCGAACGGACGGTGACGGCACGCCGACCGCTCACGGGGTACTCCTATGACGGGTCTGACAATCCTTGGGTCCAGACAATTGTGGTGCGGGTGGGGACGGTGGTGCGGTAGGCGACCGCGTGCTTGTTGTAGCGGGTGGTGAGGCCTCGCCATTGCTTGGGGGTCTGCTGAACGGATAGGAGGCCCTGAGACACTGAACTGTTCAAAGGCTAGATTCCGCGGCAGAGCGGTAGGGCCGCGGCAGTAAAGGCCCCGGCCTGCTGACCCACGAGGAGGCGGGTCTCGAGGGAAGCCTGAATTGCAGACTGCTGGATCGCGGCGGTCGCGCGTTCGAGTTCCGCTTCAGAGTCAGCGGAGACGGTGAGGAGACCGGTGTACCTCAGCACGCCGTGACCGGCGATCATGTCTGACTCCTGTCGCAGCACATCTTGGTACTCGGCGGTCTGCTGCGCGTCTTCGATCTGCCCGACCTTCGCGCGCTGCGCAGCATCGGAAACATACTCAGTGCGGAGCTTGCGAATGCTCCGCGCGGCTTGGTCTGAGCGGATCGGGTCGCAGATCAAGGAGAAGCTGCGGCGGATACCGCTCGAGAGCATCAACGGAGCGAGAAACCCTGGGTAGACCTGGGACCTGGGCCAATCTGACACCCAGAGCACGGCGTGGTACGCGCTGTCGGTGCGGAGCCTGCTCCAGCGCTCATCGACGGCGACCGGACCTGCGGTGGCGAGGTCTTGGCCGAGATCGCCGGAACGATCGAGTGCGGCAGCGACTTGCGGATCGTAGGCCGTGCGGAGCATCACTGCGAGTTGCCCGGGTCCGTACCAGGGGGAGGGGCGTAGGTCCGCAGTGCGCAGGGCGCTGGTGAGGGTCGTCATCTCCTGCCGGAGGACAGCAGCGGCGCCCTTCATTCCGCGCCCGGCGGAGCGGATTGCGCGCGTGGCAGCCTTCATATCGAGCGCGAGGGAGATCGTGGTGACGTGACGCTCCCCAGCTGGGCCTGCACGGTCGATGAGGTCTTGGTAGACGCCCGCGACCCAGGAGCCGTCATTATGACCGTGACTGCTCCACCACTGCGCGAGCCCGGTACCGGAGTCGGGAAGCGTCCGCTCGAGAACCTGCAGTCGCGCGACGTGGTTTGACCGGCATGCCGTAGCGAGCACACGACCCCAGGCGTGCACACGGCGCTCCTGCTCGCCGGGGTCGAGAAGCACGAACGCGGGGTGGCTGACCTCGAGCACTGCGGTGAGGGTCGCCCGGTGCGGATCGTGCACCATGACGGCTCCGCTGTCAGGGTCAAGGTGCATGCGCAGGCTCGCTGCGTCACCAGGGAGAGCCAGCGTTCCGGCGGGCCGGGGTTTGGCGACGCGTTTGCGGTAGACCGTCTGCTTTGCGGCGACGCGTGCCGCCCAGTGCCCGGTGACAGGGAGCCACTCGATCGCGGGCCTGCCCGCGACAGGTACCCAAGTGAGTGCCACAACTGAAGCCCAAGCGGGGCTTGCCCAGGTGACTGCTTCGCCGCCGCCGAAGTAGAGGGCTGACACGAGTATCGTCACCGCGATGCTCGCGGTCACCAGCTGCGGCCCGGTCAGCCCCAGAAGCATGCCCCGCCTGGAGACGCGGGAGAACTTGACGGGGTGGAGCTCGAACTCGTCACTCATCACGATTCCTCTCTCACGGCTTCACGGACGGTGCTGGCGGCGGAGTCTCCGGCGGCGGAGACGTTTTCGGTGGTGGCGGGGGCTTCTGCCCGCCCGGGTCACTGCCGTGTCGTGCCGGTGGAGCGGCCGGCACCGTGGGTGTTGACGGCGGTGGAGGGGCCGAGGATTCTTGTGCGGCCCCGGCATGGTTGGTGGCGGCTCCGCCGATCGCGTTGCCCAACTTGGGGCCGGCCTCGGCTGTGGCCTTGACGACCTGAGCTCCCACGATCACCGCGGCAGCAGGTCCGGCTGCTGCCGCACCGCCCGCCGCAGCACCTCCACCAGCTGCGGCACTTCCGCCTGCAGCCCCGCTACCGCCTGCTGCCGTACCCGATGCCGCCTGACCGCTCGCCGCCCCTGTCCCGGAACCTGCGGCGCTGCCCTGCGCCGTCCCGCTTGGCGGCGGGCTTCCACCTGGTGGGTTCGTACCGCCGGCGCTGTCTTTCAGGACAGAGTCGGGCGAAGCGTTCTTCGGAGTGGTGGGAAGGGGCACCGGGCGGTTGAGAGCCTGTTTCGCTTCCTGCTCGGCGCTCATCGACTGGTACAGGTCGAAGCCGAGGAACGACACGAACTTGTACGTCATGTACGGCGCGAATCCGGCGATCGCCATGAGCACGATCCCCGTGATCGGGTCCGATAGAGCGGCCAGGTCGAAGTCGATGGGGGCGTTGACCTGGGTGATCGCGACGAGGAACACGACGGTGATGACGAGCTTGGAAGCGATCAGAGCAATCACGAACCCGATCCATTTCCCGAACCAGCCGCGCGTCACATCCCATGCCGCACCGGATAGAGCGATGGGGGCGAGGACGATTGCGACCAGCAGAAGGGCTTTGCGAATCAGGAGGGAAAACCACACAATCGCTGCAGCAACGATCGCGAGCGCCCCAAAGAAGATCATCACGATCGCGCCCACCCCGGGGGAGGCGATGGTGAGGCCGGTGAGCCCGGCGACGAGAACCCCGATCTTGAGGCCCATGTCCTCGAGGGTGTTGCCCGTGGCGTGGATGATGCCGATGCACAACTGATCCACGATCTCCAGCAGTAGCCCGGTGAGGCCGATCACGAGGAAACTGCCGAGCACAGATTTCGCGAGTCCGAGCGCTGCGCGGCTGAGCGCGCCGGGGTCACGCCGGACGAGTCCGGTGACGAGCTGGATGAGGAAGAAGCCGAGCATGAAGAACACCGCGACTCCGAAAAGGATGTTGTACACGCCGACATACCCAGGTGAGCTGACGTCGACGAGGGTGGTCTGGTCGAACACCGCCCACACGCCCTCGAACATGAGAGCCGCGGTGGAGCCGATGGCCTGCGCCAGCCACTCGAACGGTGCGGTCACCAGCGAACTCGCCGTGTCGCCGACGACGTCGCACACCGTCGACAGCACCGGCACATCACACAGGCTCATATCTCTTCCTCCTTCCTATCCGGGCTGATTGATTCGGCGACTTCTATACGGACTGCCCCACACCCCAGAAGAAGTTCACGAAGGTGACTGCGCCGCCGCAGATCACCGCGGCCGCGCAGGCGATAAGCACACCGGTCTTGCCACGGCCGGCCAGATGGGGGTTGGAAGAGTTCGCGCCGACGGCCCACACGATCGCGGAGATGATGAGGGCGAGCACGGCCAGCACGAGGCCGATGGTCATCACCGCGCCGACAATGGTGCGCAGCTGCGCGATCCCCGGCAGGCCCGAGTCGTTCGGGGTGATGTCGACCTGCGCGGGCAGAGAAGCGAGGAACAGAGCGGATTCGGTGCCCGGGTTCTAGACGGAAGCGCAACACCTAAAGTGTGAGTTGTCTAGACCACCACCGAAGGGCTGCGCTTCCTTGTCCACACTTTACCGCCACCTCACCCTGAACGACCGGATCGAGATCGAGAAACTCCACGACCACGGCCACACCCACGCCGAGATCGCTCGAAGAATCGGCGTGCACCGTTCAACCATCGGCCGCGAGATCAAGAAGCGTTCCTGGCAACCTGAACACGACCACGCGAATCTTCGCCCCTACCTACGGAACAAACTCGACACCCGTCACCGGCGAGACCGGGTGTATCTCGCTGGTCAAGCACAACTCCACGCCAACACACGCCGAGCACGCTCGCACCAGCCCTACCGAATGACGCATGACCCGCTCGTTGATTGGGTGATCACACATTTGGGGCGGGGGTGGACCCCGGAAGAGATCAGCGGACGCCTCCCTATCGAGCACCCCACCGATCACCGTATGCGGGTCAGCCCAGAAACGTTGTATGCCTGGATTTACTCACCCGGCCAACAGCATCGGCAGCTGCACCAATACCTTGCTCGGGGGCAGAAGAAACGACGCCGCATCAAGGGCCGAAAGGTACACACGGAACGCATCAAATATCGGGTCTCGATACATGAACGACCCGCCGAGGTATTGACGCGGGAAGAGTTTGGGCATTGGGAATCAGACAGTGTGCTGGGCGCACACGGCACCGGCGGTATTCACACCATGGTCGAACGCACAAGCCGTTACTACCTGGGAGTGAAGCTCTCCCGAGTCGCTGCTGCCCCGACTCTGGAGGCGCAGCTTGGCGTGTATCGGGTGCTGCCTGCACACGCCGTCAAATCTGTCACAGCCGACAATGGAAGCGAGTTCGCACACCATTACATGCTTGCCGACACGATCGGGGTGCCCACCTATTTCTGTGACCCGTACAGCGCATATCAGCGGGGCAGTAACGAGCACTTCAATGGTCGGCTACGGAAGTATCTCCCCAAGGGCACAACCTTCGAGGACCTCACCCAGGAAGAACTCGACGAGTACATCGGTGAGATCAATGACCGGCCCAGGAAAGTGCTGGGTTGGGCGACCCCGGCAGAGGTATTCCAGGAGTTATGCTCGGGGTAACTCACTGGGTGTTGCACTCCGAACTAAAATCCGGGGGTGAGAGTCATGGGTGCCTCCGGGCAGTAGGATCGAGCGGGAGCGCCCCTGGCCGGGGCCGCATGCCAAGAGGTGCCCTCCCTTTTCCACCCGGCCGAGTGCTCGGGCTGGGCGTCGCTGCCCGCAGAAGGGAACCTGGAGGGTGCGGGCTAAAAGTTGCTGCCGACGCGGATGAGGAAGTTCAGCCAGGCGACACCCGCCCCTGCGAGGGCGGCTGCGGCGATCCCCACGAACAGGCCGGCTTTCGCTTTCGCGACGCCGGTGTGGCTGCCGTGTGAGGAAGCGACGGCCCAGGCGATCGCACTGACGAGGATCATCAGCACCGCCACAACTAGCACGATCGTCAGTAGGGCTCCGAGCACGGTCTGGAGACCGGCACCGCTGGCCGCACCGAAGTCCGGGTACACGTCCATCAGCGTCCTCCGTCTCTGTGGTCGGGGTTCATCGGGTGCAGCTCCGCACACTCGTTGACGGGTCGGTGACGCCCTCGGCCCCGTGCTCGGAAAGCCACACGTCGGGGTCGACTGCGGGGGACTCCCACCCGCCCGGATGCACTTCGAAGTGCAGGTGCGGGCCGGTCGAGTAGCCTTCGGTGCCGACGTCGGCGACGTGCTGTCCTGCGCTGACTCGGTCTCCGGTGCGGACGTGGTAGCCGTGATCCCACATGTGCGCGTACAGGGTGACGACCTTTGCGCCTGAGATGTTGTGCTCGATGACGAGGATGTTGTTCCACCCGGGCCGGTTCCCAGCCCACAGCACCACACCGTCGGCCATCGACAAGATCGGCGTGCCGTCGGGGGCCGCGAAGTCGGTGCCGTAATGCATACGGAACAGGCCCGGCTGCAGCGGATCCTCGCGCATCCCGAACGGGCTGGTCTTGACGTAGCTGCCCTCGGGCATCGGCACCACGATCCGTGTCGTGGGTGCGATATCCCCGGACGCTGGAGCATCCCCGCCACCGCCGGAAGAGGGAACCGTGAGGGCTGTGAGGATCGCTTCGGCGACCGGCTCCCAGTTCGCGTACCGATCCGGGAACGCACTCACCTCCACCGCTTGCGCGACCTCGCCCCGGGTGAGCTGCTGCCAGTTCGGGATGTCGAGCAGCCCCCGCGGTGAGGGATAGTTCGGGCCGTTCGGTCCGCCGTAGAACGCCTGCGCCTGATAGGTGACACTCATCAGCTCCGCGACAGTGCCCCACCCGGCCTGCGGACGCATCTGGAAGATCCCAAGGCTGTCATGATCCGCCCCCACCCCGTCGTTCGGGTAGTCGGCCGATTCCGGGTAGACGGTATTGGCGAGCATCCGCATCCGCGACTCCGTCAGCCCCGCCATCAGCGCGATGATCACGCCCTCTCGTCCCACCTCGTCGATGCTCGCGCCGATCTGGATCACGGTACGCGCGTGGGTGAGCTGCGTCTTGTTCAGCACGACCTGGACACCGTCACGGGTCGTCGCCACCAGCTCGTCGGGCACCTCCGCCACCACGGTCAGCGACGACACGCTGCAGGCCGCGGCCTGCAGCACGGCAGGGTTCGCGATCAGCGCGGGAGCGACCAGCACCGTCACCGGGCCCGCGAACAGGACACCAGCGAGCAGGAGCGCGAGCTTCTTCATCGCCTCACTCCAACGGTGTGCCCAGGCCGGACAGGCGCAGCAGGTGGCAGCGGTCGGCATCGGGCGGGCAGAGCAGGAACACGGTGAACGCCACCTCGTGACTCGTGGAAGCGTCTTCCCCGTTCCACAGCCCGAAGCGGTGCCGTTCGCCACGGATGGTCACCGCGACCGTCCCCTCGGCCAGCTGGCCGGAGGCGTCCTCGAGGATCTGCGCCCACGATCCCGGTACTTCGGCGCTGTCGATGGTGAGCTGCTGCCGGGTCTCGTAGCCGAGCAGCTGCCGCCACTGCTCCTGGGTGGGGTAGTAGTTGCCCAGGTCAGCGACCAGCCCATTGCCCTCTTCTCCGGCTGGTGCGGCTTCGTCGGCGAGCACTTGGAGGTAGTCGGAGCGGTCGAGGCCGGAGGTGGTATCCCAGGTGAACAAGGCCTGAGCGATCTCCCGTGCGTAGTCGACCGGATCCGCAGACCCTCTCACCGTGGGGAGCGCATCTGAGCCCCTGGTCGGGTCGGTGCTTCCATGTGCGGACGTCGCGGAAGGGTCGGCAGGGTCAGCGGAGGTGCTGGGGCCGCGGATGAGCCCGTAGATGCCGACGCCGATCAGCAGGACGCCGATCGTGGCTGCGGCGATGACGACGATCATGAAGCGGCGTCGAGCTGAGGGTTCCATACCCGCAGGTGCCCGGCCACTCCCACCCGGCGAGCGGCGGACGCGTCAGGCGGCGGCGCTGCGCAGCCGTGTGGCTTCCTCGAGGAAGCGGACGGTGTGCTGCACCCAGTCGGTGAACTGCTCCCATTGCTCGTCAGTGAGGGTCTGCGCCACCTCGGACGGGTCGTAGTGCAGCCACCAAGAGTCCAGCTCGGCGACCATCCCCGTCAGCGCGCGAGGCGAGTAGATACGGATCGTCGCCTGGCGGCGCCCATCGATTACCTTCGTTGATCCGCTAGGTGGCGACTGCTCAGTGGCGGTGACCCGGCGGAGGGCTTGTCGGGCTGCTTCTCGCACTTGTGACGGCTTCCCGGTGATGGGCAGAGCTTGCAGCTCTCGATGCGCGAGATCCCGTGTCGCTGCGGGGAGCGAGTCGTCACCCGCGATGAGCTGCAGCTGCTCGGTGTCCTGCACGGTCTTCACCCGCAGATAGTTCGGTTCCACCGGTCCCTGCGGGTCGATGCGGGAGATCGCCTCCTCGACGGCTCGCCGCACGCGCTCCGACTGGTGCGGGTCGGCCTGCAGCTGCAGCAGCTCCACGATATGCCCGAGGGTGTAGTCGGAGCGGCGGCCCGTGACCACCATCGCCGCCCGCTCGGACGCGTGCGTGCGTCGCCCGGAAGCGGATGGTGCTGGTGCACCAGATTCTGGTGCACCAGGTGGTGCGCCGAAGCGGGTCGCCCGCTGCCGTAGTGCCGCGTCCTCGGCGAAGATCCGCCGTAACTGGTCGAAGAACCGGGCCTGCTCGATGCGGGTGTAGGGCTTGCGGTTCTCGTTCTCCTGCTGTTCGGCCAGCAGCAGCTCGAGCTCGCTGGTGATGTCGGTGCGCACCCACACATCCACGGTGCGGAGACCCAGGGCGCGAGCGGCTTGCAGGCGGCGACCTCCGGAGACGACCGCGCCGGTGGGGGTGATCGTGATGGGCTGCACGAACCCGATCAGCCGGATCGACTCGGTCAGCGCATGCAGGTCGCCGTAGTCACTGCGGATACGGTGCCCCAGCACGAGATCATTGATGTCGCGGGCGGTCTGGAAGTAGTTCTCACCCATCTCGGCCCTCTGCTCCGGGGGCGGCGAGGGCGATCTCGACGATGAGGTCATCGTCTTCGAGGAGGGTGTCGATGGTGTCGTAGTTGAGGAGCCGGATGAGGACTCCTTTGCGGGTGGGTCGTCCGGGCTGCGTCTTTCCTCCTAGGAGGACGCGGAGGAGTCCTGGCCAGCATGTAGCGGGGAGCCCGAATCGGGCGGGCATGTCGGTTTCTTTGCGGAGGATCTCGCGGGCGTTTTTGAGGCTGCCTGCGTCTCCGGTGCGGGACAGGATGTAGTCGACGGCGATGTCGGTTGCTTCGCCCGGCCAGCCCAGACCGATCAGGAGGTCGACGATGTCGGCGATCACCTCCCGGAGCCGCAGCACCTCCTCGTCGCAGGACTTCTCGAGGTCTTCCTCGTCAAGGATCGGGGTGCGGTCGTAGAGCCAGTCGCGGTCACCGGCACGGGTGGGCGCGTCGACGAAGGTGCCGCCCTTGCGGGCGCGTGCGGCCGAGATCAGCAGCCGGTCGCCCATAGTCTCGGACACGATGCTGCGCTGCACCGCCCGGGTGATGACACCCCACGGGTCGGTCGCGGTGGTCACGCCGCGAGAGCGCATCGCCACGAATGCCGCGTACCCGGCATCGGCGGGGTCACGGTGCCATTTGCGTGCCAGCCGCCCGTACTTCTCGATCACATACTCCAGCAGTGCCGCCGCCTCACGATCCTGCTGCCACGCGTGGGGGCCGGCCTCGTGGAGCCGCAGCAGCAGGCGTCGGAGCCCCTCCGAGGTGGTGAACTCCGGCGGGTGCGGCTCCAGGTGCAGTGGGTGCTGTGTCGTGGTCATCGTTTCGCTCCTCCCTTGCGGGGAGGTGCCCCGGTGCTCCCTGACCCGGCCCGGCGGCAGTGCCGGGTCAGGGAGGGGCGGGGTCAGGTGCCGTTCACAGGCGAACCGTTTCCGGTGCTGCAGGTTCTGCCCCGGTGCGGGTCAGACGCGCGGTGATCGAATGGCCAAGCCGCGCACCGGCTGCGCGAGAGTCGGCGATGGCGGCGCGGGCGTTCTCCCGCGCCCACTCGTGCGCGCGCTTGTTCCACTCCACCCCGCGCTCGCTCGCCCTGGCGGAGACTCGTGCGCACAGGTCGGTGGGGCGCACCCACTCGATGCGGGCGCGCGGATCCTCTCCCGCATGCGCGGAGACCGTCTCGTCGAGCGGATCGTCCGGGTTCAGCGATGGATCGAGGTGGCGTCGCAGCAGCCACGAGCTCTCCGCATCCTGCTCCGGCTTCTCGCCTGCGGCAGGGGGAGCGGTTGCTGTCTCCGCGGGCGGGGTCGCGTGGGGGTCGGTGATGTCGGGGTCGGTCATGGTTCCTCCTGGGTCGGGTCGGGCGGATCGGGGTCGGGGTGTTGTTCCTCGGCCGGATCGGGGGCGGTGGCGAACCATCGGCCGACGGTGGAGGGATGCACACCGAGCCGGGAGGCGATCGTCCGGTTGGAGATCCCCTCCCGAGACCATCGGATCGCCTGTTCCACCGCCTGGTCTCTTGCATCCGAGCCCGACCCGCCGCCGGGGCGCGTCGCGTCGGCAGGCGCTACCCGCGCCGATGTTGTCGTCTCGGGGCTCTCGTGGTCGGTAGCAGGCGCGGTCGCCACGGGCGGGTCAGCGCCTGGGTCGGATGCGGACGGAGTCATTGCTGCAGCCGCAGACACCGGGTGATCGGTCCTCGCTCCGCGGGCGTCAGCGCTCACTGCTACCGAGGCGTTCACGGGAGGTTCCACCTTGCTCGTGCTCTCGATAGACAGGGCACCCGCACCTGTCGGCGGTACCGGGTGGTCGTGTGTGATGGGAGACGGTGCGGTTGTGAGGCGGCGGCCGAGCTGCACCGTGAGGTGCGTGGCCGCCAGCAGTACCAGCGGTGGCACCGCGGCGACCGATGCGGCCAGTATCGGCGGAAGATCGGAATCGGTGGCGACCAGTGCGTGCATGCAGTTCGCGGTCACCGACACCGCAGCTCCGGAGATCAACAGCGCCCACGGGTACACGGTCGCGCGGGGGCCGTGCCGTGCCAGGGCGACGATTGCGACCGTGGCGACGACGATCATGCCGTCGACGATCACCGGCCACATCCATGCCTGCACCGGGTCGATGCCCGCGCGCCGGGCGAGATCGGTGAGCGTGGTCGCCGACAGCCAGAACGCACACACGTCGATCAGCGCGGTGCCAGCCCGGGCGACACCGACCGCCCACCTCCCAGATGGTTGCTGCCGCTGCACCACCGCGGTCATAACGCGATCCGTTGCTCTCCGGCACCCACCCCGCCACCGGCGGCGGGGGCTACGAGTCGGGCGGAGCGCTGCGCAGACTGGATCGTGCGCACCGCCTCAAGCTCCTGCAGCCCCGCCCGCACGGCACCCTGAGCGAGGGTCTCCCACTGCTGTGTCGACACCGTCCCCGTCTCTGCGAGGCGGCACGCGGCCCAGAACAGCGAGCGGTTCCGATTCCCTTCCGGCCGCCCTGCCATCCAGTCTGCCAGCCGTTCCGCATCCCAGCGCGGGCCCGGACCTGAGCGTTGCGGCCCAGCTGTCGCCTCGAGCTGCACCGTGCGGGCGGGCCGGAGCACCGATTCCAGCCGCCACCCCTCCACCGGGGCCGGACGCGCTCCGGTGGCGACCACCTCATAGGAGCGCACCGACCCGTCGCGGGTGCGCACCCGGGACGGCGGAGCGAGGACGTAGCTGCCGTTGGCGAGGAAATCGACGTGCGCGGTCGGCACCGCCCAACTGCGCTGCTCAGGCGACGGGTTCGAGGGGAAAACGACGTGCAGGCCGCCAGACGGGGAGCGCACGATCCGCTGCCACGAGTCGATCAGCCCCGCCTGCTCCACCTGCTCGAGCGCCGCGAAGCCGTCACCGCCGGGATGCACGTCGATGTCGAGGATGTCGATACGGGAGCGTGCCGCCCCGGTGACCAGGGCGATGTTCGCCTCAGGCTGCCACTGCCACCAACGGTGGATCTGCGCCGGATTCGTGCTGGCATCCTTGAACCCTTGATGGGTCAACGGCGCTTTCCCCAACGGCACGCACGGGAACACGGGAACCCCGGCACGCGCGTAGTCGAGAGCCGCGCCCAAGAGATCCGGTCCCCGCGCCTGCTCACTCACGGCTGCTCCGAACAGTGGGGCCCGTGCCAGGATGAAGGCGATGCTCGACCCGCTCCTTGCCCTCTCCACACACGACAGTGGACCGTGCGATCGGCGGCGGTTCCAGTGTGAGGTTCATAGCATCGTCCTTCCGGTAGGCCGGAGCACGATCTTCCGTGTCCTCCCTGTCTCGTCAGGTGCGCCGGCGCCTCCACCCGCTACGGAACAGCGGCGAACGCTTGCAACGCCCCAGAGGGTAGAGAATCCCAGCCCTACCAGTCAGCGCTGAATCAACTCAATGCTGGGCGGTGGAATCATCCGCTCACCGGGCACAATCACCGCATCAGCGATACTCGCAGCCTGTCCGACGCGAGCCTTCGCCGGGGTCGTTCCGGTGTGCTTCCGGTACGCGTTGATCGCGTGACTCACCGACGCCCACCCCACCCTCCGCGCGGCCTGACTCACGGTGAGAGTCGAGGTATGGATGAGGACGATGAACTCGGTCAGGCGACGCTCCGATAGGAACTGTCTGGGAGACGAACCGACCTCCGCTGCGAAGACGCGGGCGAAGTGACCCGGCGACAGCAGCGCCGCCTCCGCGAGACTCTGCAGCGTCCATGCCCCCGGTGGCCTCGCCGCAACGAACTCCAACGCGCGCCGCACCCCGGGATGCTGCACCACCGGCAGCTCCAGGGTCGCTGCCGCCCGCAGCTGCTCCGCGAAAAGACGGTGCGGATGATCCCGCACCACCAGCGGATCCAAGACCTCCATCAGCTGCGACGCGAGCGTCATCATGCGCGGGAACGGATTGCGATCCAGGCTCCGTCCGTCCTCGCCTTGCAGCCGCATCGCTGCATGCAGAATTCGCCGTATCCGCGCCGCCTCACCAGGCGCGGGATGTAGCACCATTACCGGGCGGCTCAGCGCTACCGCGATTGCCCGCACCCGGGCGCGGCCCGCGAGTGAGCTGCGGGCGTGTAGCCAGCCGATCGCGTCTAGCAGCAGTTCCGGGTCGATCGTCATCATGCTGATCCGTAGCGGGCGGGCCGGGGTGTAGTGGAACTCCGCCTCGGGCTCGAACACCACCATGTCTCCACTGCGCACCTGGTGCCGTCCGTGCTGGTTCGTCAACACTCCGGCGCCGCGTTCCACCAGAACCACAGTGACGACCCGACCCAGTCTGCGGCTATGCGCTGAGACATGCTGCTCCGTCAGGAAGCGGAGGGGCACCGTGACCGAGGACGTTGACCAGACAGCCGTAGGTGGCCGCGGGCGGCGTCGGAGGCGCGACGCGGCAGCGGCCCAGTCGGCCCGTCATAGAGGAACGGCAGCGTCATCCGCCCATCTTATCGAGTGCCGTAGGGGCGGGACGGGATGATTCGCGGCCGTGGGCACCGTGTCAAGGCACACGAAAACTCCTCCCCGAGTCTCACCACACAGGCGTGGCCGTTGAACGAGGACTTTTCGTTCTTCGGCCTTGACACAGCACCCCCGCCCACGAGCCCGGAAAAGCAGGAAGGGGCACCACGAGGCGGAACCAGCCGCCCGGCCCCACTCCGGAATCGAAGGAACCACCATGACCACGATCGCGTTCACCCGCCCGGCCCCCTCCGCAGACGGCCGCACCCTTCACAGCACCACGACTGCCGTGGAGCGGGAGGACGGCTCCCGGGTCGAGCTGGAAATCTCCACCAGCCACTGGAAGGGCCGAGGCTACCGAGCCACCGCGACCCGGCAGCACGCCGACGGCTACACCCGCCGCATGTCGCTCAGCTTCGGAGCCGACAGCGACACCCGCACCCTCCCCGCCATCGACGGTGCCCCGGCACCCACCGCACGCTTCAACCGGAACGTCCTCGCCGACCTCCACACCCGCGTGGTCGAGGAGGTCACCGCAGCCGCCGCCGAGTGGACGTCGTGGGCCGCTGACTGCGCCGCCGCCCGCGACTAACCCCGCACCATTCCGGGCCGGGGCGACACCGCCCCGGCCCACCCCACCAGCACTCCGACAGACAGGAACCGTCATGACCACCACACCCGCACCCGACCCGGCCAGCATCCCGTTCAGCGTCGACCCCGAGCGAACCGCCCGCATACTGCTCGCGGCCGCTATCGAACCCGGCAACATCGACCTGGGCAGGCTCATCCGCACCCACGGTGCCATCACCCTGCTGCGCCTCCTCTTCACCGACGCCGCAAGCCTCCCGCACACGGACTTCGCCGCCCTCACCCGCCTCAGAGACCGCGCCGTGCCCCTGCTCACGACCGAGCACACCACCGGCATCCTCCAGGCGATACGCGACGCCGACCTCACCGTCATCACCCCCTCAGACCACTGCTGGCCGCACCAGGTGAATGATCTCGGAGACGCCGCCCCGATCGTCCTGTTCGCGCGCGGCGACCGCGAGCTCCTCACCGAGCCCGGGCTCACCGGCATCTGCGGTGCCCGTGCCGCCACCGGCTACGGGGCGTACGTCGCCACGGAACTCACGGAAGGTCTTGTAGCTCACGGGGATGTGATCGTCGCCTCCGGCAGCTACGGCATCGCCGCCGACGCCCACCGTGCCGCCCTCACCGCAGGCGGAAAGACGATCGCGGTACTCGCCGGAGGCCTCGACCGCCCCTACCCGTCCGGGCATCACGACCTGTTCGACCGGATCGTGCGAGCCGGAGGCCTCCTTCTCTCCGAAGCCCCGCCGACCCTCGCACCGACCCGGTGGCGGTTCCAGCGCCGCTCGCGCCTGCTCGCCGTCCTCACGCACCACATCGTGATCGTCGAAGCCGGTGCCCGCTCCGGAACCCTGCGCCTCGCCGAGTACGCCGCCGAACTCGGCACTCCCCTCGGCGTCGTTCCCGGCCCAGTCACCAGCGCCGCCTCCACCGGATGCCACATGCTGATCCGCGACCACGGCGCGACCCTCGTCACCGGCCCCGCCGACGTGATCGCCCTCGAGCACACGAACACTGTGACCTCGGAGCGCAGCGACTACCCGGCGCTGAACAGCCTGACCGCGCTCAAAGCGGACTGGGAAGACGACCCGCACCTCACCCCCGCGCAGCGGCGCACCCTGCACGCGCTCAGCGACGAGGAAACCCAGGACGCCCTCACCCAGGCGGCGCGCACCGTCCAGGACACCTTCTACTCCCTCTTCGACACCGTCCGCAGCGACACCACCCAGACGCTGCTCACCCGCCACAGCGCAGACACCTGAGCCGCAGGGTGGTCGCTGCGCAGCACGGCGACCACCCCAGGGTTCGCGCGGGCGAGGAGCCGCATCCGGGAAGCGTGGCGGATCAAGCGGAGGCCGCTTCGCGGCCACGGACGAATCAGGGCACCGGCTCCGCCGGCACCCAACGGAGGGGAGTGTGCGGGGCCGGGCGCACCTTGTCAAGGCACACGAAAACTCTCCGCTGAGCAGATCACGAGCGGGCGTGGCCGTGGTTCGGAGACTTTTCGTTCTTCGGCCTTGACAAGTCACCCCCGCCCCCTCGAATCCGAGAAGCAGTGAAAGGAACACAGGAGCCCACCATGAACCTCACCGTCACGATCCACACCCTCCCGGACTGTGTGAACTGCGAGCGAACCGAGCAGTTCCTCACCCACTCCGGCATCCCCCACGACAGCACCCCACTGCCCGAGACCGGCCCGATCCGTGACCTCATCACCGAGCACGGCTACCAGAGCGCCCCCATCGTCACCGTCACCGACGACACCGGAAAGCTCATCGACCACTGGGCAGGCCTGCGCCCCGACCGCATCCTCGCCCTCAAGTCCACCACCCGCTGAACAGGAGACCCCCAATGGCGTTCCTCATCACCCGCGACTTCATCACCGGCAAGCACGAAGACGGCTACGGCGCAGGCGTCCAAGGCCCCCGCACCGCACGCCCCAGCATCCTTACCCGCTTGACCGCGGGGGAGGGGGAGCCGTTCCGGATACTCGACGACGACGGCTACGTCTACTACCACGGCCGCTTCCTCGACGACAGCGACGCCGAAGCCTACGTCGGCGAGGCCGAGTTCCAGCCCCTCGACTGCTACGGCACCCCAAACGCCGGAGCCGTCACCATCCAGTACCGCGACCCCGCCACCGGCGCGTGGACCGCCCTCTAACCCCCTCCGAAGGGAACCCTCTCATGCGACTCACCATCGACCACGGCGGACGCCCCACCGACCTCGACCTGGGCGACACTTCCGAGCAGACCGGCGTCGGATTCTTCGACGACGGCGACCTCGGCTCGTACGGCGGCAACCTCTACCTCCGCATCGACGGCGTCGAGTACGGGCAGCTGTTCTTCTACACCATCGACGGCGCGCCGCGCATCGAACTCGGCCAGTTCACCCCCGCCACCGAGCAGTGGGAGCCCGTCAACCCGCTCACCGTCTCTGTACCCGATCTCATCGCCGCCGACGAAGCCGAACAGGAGGACAACTGACCATGCAGATCACCATCAGCGGATACCCGCTCCCCAAACCTGTCACCCTCGACGCCGACGTCGACGACCACATCTTCGCTGACGGCTGGCTCCTCGCCCACGACGACGCCCAGAGGCTGATCGAGGCCTGGTGCGACGCACCCACTGACCCCTCCCCGGACGGGAGCGACGATGTGCGCCGCACCTGGAGCTACAGCGAACTCGGCCTGTTTGTCACTGTCCTCTACCTCGACGGGGAACTGAGCATCGACCACTGGGAGTCCGCCGAAGGCAGCGAAGGCTACGACATCTACAGCACCACCACGATGCCGTTCGACTTCACTATCCTCCCCGCGAGTCGTGCGGAGGCGGCACGATGACCGCCCGCTACCAGCCGGAACAGTTCACCGACTCCGGCTGGCCCACCGGCACACCCGAGAAGAAGGCCAGCTTCGTGAACGCCCTGATCCGCTTCATCGACGCCGGATACCCCGAACACCAGTTCACCCAGGCGCTCTACGAAGGCCTCCACAACCACGGCTACTTCGGATTCATCGCCCACTACAACCGGCACGGCTTCTACGACGAGAAGTTCTCCACCCCCGCACGCCAGCAGGAGTTCCTCACCGACCTCACCTGGGCGTGCGAACGCGAATACGACAGCGACCGGCACGACCTCTGGGGCGATGTGAAGACCTACCTCGCCGACCACTTCCACAACGCCCCGACCACCCTGTTCGACCACCTGTTCCAGGAGCAGCCATGACCAGCATCACCGCCATAGCCCGGCAGGTCGCCGAGACCGCAGACCTCGCCGACCACCCCAGCCCCGACACCGGCGCGTACGAACCGATCATCGAAGACTACGAGCAGCTCGCCGCGTTCATCGAAGACGGCATCCGCGCCTACCTCACCCACCTCGCCGATGCCGCCGTGCGGGAAGAGCGAGCCGCGCAGATCGCGAGAGACACGATGCTCCGCTATGACGTCGAGACGATCCGAGACCTGACCGGCACCTCGGAACTGCTGTCGATGCTGGAAGCCGCCGCCCGGCACGCGCTCACCCAGACCGGGGCGGCAACATGAACGCCCGGACAGCTCCCGGCGGGCAACTCGTCTTTGACCTCGACGCGATGATCCATGAGGCCGACGTGCAGCAGGCTCCCGCCTGGGAAGGCGCGCCCCTGCACTTCACTACCGACTACTACGCACCCGATGACCTCACCGCCGCGTTCGAGCGATGGGTGTTCGAGCACGGGAACTTCGGATGCCTGCAACGCTCCCACATGTGGCATCCCGGCTACACGACCGCTGAGGCTAACACCGCCACCGTCGGGCACGAACTGCGTATCTTCGACGTCGACCTGCGCTGCACCCACTACCGCGAGGACTGCTCCTGCGTGGGCGGACTCCTCACGCGCGGGATTTGTGCGCCGTGCCGCTGGCACCTCGACGGCAACGAAGCCACCATCGTCGAGGCCTGGCACGACCACGCCTGGCCCGGTTGGCGGACCCTCCCCGTCATCCCCGCCAGCATCGCGAAGACCGACGACCAGAACCGGCCGACGAAGAAGTACCGGGCATGGATCGACGAGCACTATCCCGCCGAGTGGCAGCTGCCCGGCGCCCCGGTCATCACCGAACGCCAACCGTACGGCACCCGCCACGTTCCCGGCCGCAGCCCCTGGCAAGGCTTCGACCTCTCCCACACCGCCCTCACCACCGAACCCCAGGAGGAATCATGACCACGACCACCGACCACGAAGACAACATCGCCCGCGTCGACGCGCACACCATCGCCGTCGCCGCCCTCCTCCCGTTCCCCGTAGAACTCGAAGCGGACATGGGCGGAACCTTCGCCCTCCACATCGAACTCGGCACCCGCGGCACCGACCCCGGCGACCCGGCCGATACCGCAGGCGTCGACCCCGACCCCGACAACGGCCCCCTCGACTGGTGGCTCGACATCGACGGCGGCTGCGAGACGATCTGCTCCGGCCTCACCATCGACACCGACCCCGCCATCGTTGCCGCCTGGATCACCGAACAAGCCCGCCTGCACGACTGCCCCGCCGCACGATAACCCCACCACCCCACCACGCGCCCGCGAAAGGAACACACCCGTGAGCATGGGCACCATCATCACCGTCGACCGACTGCCCGAAAGCAACACCGAGGCCGAACGCATCACCGCGCAACTGCGCCGGCTCGCAGAAGCGTTCGACCTGCCCGACCCCGATATCAGCGTCTGGGTCGACGACAGCGGCACCCTGGGAGATATCCGCCTGGGCTGCTACCACCACTCCTACCAGATCGAGGGGCTCGCGACCTTCGCCCGCATCCTCTCCCGCCTGATCCCAGATGAAGTCCGCATCGAGGAAGAAGGCCTCCACGACGACTTATGGGCCGAAACCCACACCTACCGCGCCGGACGCCACATCCGCTCCGGCACCAAGGAATGGGTCGAGCACGACATCACCGAATAAGCGACGGTGGCGGGACGAGGACACCTCCCCACACAACCCCAAGGAGATCCGCACATGCACCTCTCGCCCCGCCCAGCCCGCCTTCGCCCGCAAACCCTCCCGGCCGCGCTCCTCGCCGCCACCGTCATCTGCGGGGTCGTGATGGTCACCACCGGCTGTACGGCCTCATCCTTGAACCAGGCTCGCCTTGAGATCGACGGTGATCTCGAGCTCACCGTTGAGCTCGCGGAGACGACAGAGCAGCAGCGCACCGGCCTTGCCGGGCACGCGAGCCTCGAACCCGGAACCGGGATGCTCTTCCCTTTCGACCCTGCGGGCCCGCAGCGAGTGCGGATGGCAGGCATGAGCTTCCCCATCGATATCGCCTGGACCCGAGACGGCCGCATCCTCGCTACCGACACCCTTCCCGTCTGCATCACGCCCGACCCAGACGACTGCCCCCGCTGGGAGTCACCGGGCGACGTCGACGCACTCCTCGAAACAACCGCAGGCGCGCTCGACGCCATCGAACCGGGCACCCCAATCCGCACCACGGACTGACCGTACATCGGCGGAGAACCCCGGCGCACCTTCCCAGTGTCAGTGCCGAACAGTAGAATAGATACCGAGGAGTTGATCATGGCCACCACCACGCGCATCGCGCTCACCGCCACGCAGCGGGCAGAGCTGGCGAACATCCGCGCGTCCTGGGCCGTCGAAGGACAGCACGTCACCGCAACGGAGATGGACGTCCTCGAACGCGTCGCCACCGGAGAACTCGACCCTCGCACCGCGTACACGCTCATGCACGAGCAGGACGCCCCCGCGCACCGCTGAACCGGGCGGCACGCGGTGACCCTGTTCGAGAACTGGGGCGACTACTGGTGGCCCGGCCAGTACGAAGAGTGCCTGCGCAACATCCTCCACGACACGACCACCGGCGGGCGAGAGATCCACGACCCCGACGAACTCGAACGCATCGAACGCCGCCTCACCACCATCCGCGCCGCCCAACTCATCCACGACCCCGCCCACGTCGACCAGACCTTCACCCCCGGCCACTATCACGCACTGCACCGCTGGCTGTTCCAAGACGTCTACGAATGGGCTGGCGGCCCGAGAATCGTCACGACCCTCAAAGGTGACAGCCGCTTCGCGGATCCGGAAGACATCGATCGGCTCCTCGCTCTCGTGCACGACAACCTCGGCGACCCTACACGCTTCCAGCGTGTGCCGCGCGGCGAATTCTTGGATGCCCTCACTCAGACCTTCACTGGGTTGCTCATGATCCACCCCCACCTCGAGGGCAACGGACGCACGAGCCGCCTCTACCTGCAACACATTGCGGCGCGCGCCGGATACCAGATCGACTGGACGCAAGTCCCTGCACCCGTCCTCATCGATGCAACCATCGCCGCGTTCCGTCTCGAGCCCGACGCCCTGCAACGCATCCTCCGCAACATCGTCCACCCGTTGCACGACACCGACCCCGCAGAGCATCTTCGGCAGCGCATGCGCGAGATGCCGCCGCCCGGCACTCCCGCCACGCACGCGCCACCGATGCAAGCCCCGCAGCATCCCGGCGGGGGAGCTCACCCCACCCCGACCCGCCGCCCCCACGACCACGGCAGCCCCGAGGACCGCACCCTCGGATTCTGAGCCGACCCCATCACGGGGAACCGGGAGACGGTGGGCGCGCGCCGGAGCAGAGCCGCCCCGCGCGGCGGCCGGACCCCGGGAGACCCCTCTCGCCGCGCTCAGCGCATCGGCAGCCCTCTGACGCAGCCCGCCACCCGAATCCAGCACCCACCGACCGCCCCACGCATGACCTCTCGCAGCGCCCACACCCAGAGCCCCGCACAGCCAGCCCGCAGCGCAGCCCCGAGTCGCTCCCGCATGTCCTCTCACGAGGCCCACCAGCTCGCCCACACCTCTTGCATCCGTGGTGGAAGGGCTCCTGATCGTATGGCTTCTTATGAGTTGGGCGCTGGAGGAGAAGCGCCAACTACTCCGCGAACAAACCGGGGGAGGAGGGGTCGTTGATCTCGTTCTCGGACGGCTTGCAACCGCCCGCATGATCGACACCACTTGTGCCGTCATCTTGAACGAGCGCGGACGCTCAGAAGGGTCCTTGGTGATCCTCCTTGTCGTGGCTGAGACACTCGGATCGACACCCGCTCGCATCGCAGACCGTATCGGTGCCACCTGAGCGACCACCACCATCCTGACTGACGGACTCGTCACCGTAGGCTTCCTCTTCTACGGTACCGACCTGAGCGATCGCCGATCGCTCTTCTTGTGCATCACCACAGCGGGGCAACAGCTCATCGATACGCTTGCTCCGCAATACGAGCGCCGACTCAAGGACCTTGTGCGGGGCGTTGCGCAAGAGGGCTTCTATGCAAGAGTTGCCTTCCTCGCCGCCATGCAACGCAACCTCGCGAATCCTGAGTGCCTCGAATTGGTCGCTGATCTTACAGGTGGCCTGTCTGAGAAGGGGTGCGCGGGGTCCGGCGGTCTCCGTTGTCCAGGAGTTCTTTCGAACCTTCCGGCGAAGGTGACCGGGAACGCGTTCAGCGCGGCTTCCACCTCATCGCGCTGCGTGCTCTGAGGGCACTTGTCGGGTCAAGTGGGCGCGTTATGAAATGTACAGGCACCTGATCGTGGTGGTTTCGCTCGGCAAGTGGCCCCTGGCGCTGACGGATCTCCGATAGGGAGCCTTGATCGACTCGATCGTGTTTGTCGTGCAGACCACCCTGTGGATCCCGGCATCGAATTTGAAGAACGGCACTAGCCTTTCACATGAGCCGCGCCCGAGCCGCATGATCCCCGGACAGCGCTACCTCGCTTCATCTGCGAGCTCGTTGAATCTCTCTTCTCCGCAATCTCAGCCAGGGGAGAGGTTCCGCGAGCGCGCGAAAGGCGATCAAGGCGAAGTGGAGCGGCGTCAGGTACTGCTCCATTCGTTGGAGCCCAGCTCGCATGGCGGCTGCTCATCTGAACACAATTGGTCAGGATTGAATGTATAGTCACTGTATGCTGACTGTTGTTTCCCGAATCGACGCGATGAACCGCCTCGGCCGAGCCATGGCCGACCCGACCCGATCGCGCATCCTGCTCGCCCTCCTCGACGCCCCGAGCTACCCAGCCGTGCTCTCGCGCGAACTCGAACTCACCCGCACCAACGTCTCCAATCACCTCGCCTGCCTGCGCGGATGTGGCATCGTCGTCGCCGAACCCGAAGGCCGCCAGACCCGCTACGAGATCGCCGACCCCCACCTTGCGGTCGCCCTCACCGCCCTCGTCGACGTCACCCTCGCCGTCGACGAAGACGAAGTTTGCCTCGACCCCGAGTGCACCACGCCCGGCTGCGACGCGAAGGCCGAAGCCAAGCCGATCATCGAGGGGGCGAGCCGATGAGCGAGGAGTGCTGCGGCCCCGACGAGCCGAAGACGATTACGCCCAAGCCCGCCGCGCAGCCCGTCAACCCCGTGCTCGACGGCGATGCGTGCTGCGGTCCCGAACTTCCCCCAGTGTTCACGAAGGCGCAACAAGGCGAAGCCGAGCATGCGGTGCGGCCTCCATGGTGGCGCGACCCCGCGCTGCTGCCCTCCGCCCTCTCCGGCATCGCTCTCGCGATCGGCTACCTATTCGAGTGGGGCGGCGGGGAGATCCCCGCACTCGTGCTGCAGTGGATCGCCCTGCTCGCCGGCGCCTACACCTTCGTCCCCGGCACCGTGCGACGCCTGATCCGCGGGCGCGTCGGTGTGGGCCTGCTCATGACGATCGCCGCAGTCGGTGCCGTCGCCCTCGGGCACGTCGGTGAAGCGGCCGCACTCGCCTTCCTCTTCTCCCTCGCTGAGGCGCTCGAAGACCGGGCCATGGATCGCGCCAAGGAAGGCCTGCGCGCCCTGCTCTCGCTCATCCCCGACACCGCGCGCATCTCCCGTCTGCGCGGCGAGGAGACGATCCTCGTCTCGGAACTGCGCGAGCTCGACATCTTCATCATCGGGGCGGGGGAGCGGGTCGCCACCGACGGCATCGTCGTCGACGGTGCCTCGAGCATCGACACCTCCGCCGTCACCGGCGAGTCCATCCCCGTGGCGGTGCGCCCGGGCGACACCGTCCCGGCCGGAGCGATCAACGGCTCCGGCACCCTGCGGATCGAAGCCACCGCCGACGGCCGCGACAACTCGCTCACCCAGATCGTCGCCCTCGTCGAACAGGCGCACGCCCGCAAGGGGGAGCGCGCCAGGCTCGCCGATCGGATCGCCCGGCCGCTCGTACCGACCGTGCTCATCATCGCCGCGCTCGTGGTCGTCTTCGGCTTCATCGTGGGAGATCCGACCACCTGGATCGAGCGCGCCCTCGTCGTCCTCGTCGCCGCCTCCCCGTGCGCGCTCGCGATCGCCGTCCCGGTGACGGTGATCAGTGCGATCGGCTCCGCGTCGAAGTACGGCGTCGTCATCAAGTCCGGGCAGGCCTTCGAACAGCTCGGCACGATCCGCACCGTCGCCCTCGACAAGACCGGCACCCTCACCCGCAACGAGCCCCAGGTCGTCGAGGTCGCCAGCTACGGCTACACCGAACACGAGGTGCTCGACTTCGCCGCCGCGCTCGAAGCCTCGAGCACCCACCCGCTCGCAGCCGCCATCGTCGCCGCAGCCCCGAACGCGAAACCCGGGCAAGACGTCGGGGAGGAAGCCGGCCACGGCATCACCGGCGTCGTCGACGGCCGCCGCATCCGCGTCGGCAACACTCGCTGGCTCGACCCCGGCGAGCACCGGGCGACCGCCGAACAGCTGGCCGAACGCGGCATGACGGTCGTGGTGGTCGAGGCCGACGGGCACCTCGCGGGCCTCATCGGGATCCGCGACGAGTTGCGCGCGGAGTCGGCCGAGACGATCCGCATGATGCGAGACCTGGGCATCACCACCATCATGCTCACCGGTGACAACGAGCGCACCGCCCGCGCACTGGCGGCCGAGGCCGGCATCCAAGACGTTCGCGCCGAGCAGCTCCCCGCAGACAAGGCGAGCGCCATCGGCGCACTCGTAGCTGCGTCGCCGACGGCGATGGTCGGCGACGGCATCAACGACGCCCCCGCGCTCGCGACGGCAACCGTCGGCATCGCGATGGGCGTGAAGGGCTCGGCCGCCGCCATCGAATCCGCCGACGTCGCCTTCACCGGCCACGATCTGCGCTTCATCCCGCAAGCCCTCGCGCATGCACGCCGCGGCCGCCGCATCATGACGTGGAACATCGGCCTCGCCCTGGCGATCATCGTCGTGCTCTTCCCCCTGGCGCTCTTCGGCGTGCTCGGCCTCGCCGGGGTCGTCCTCGTGCACGAGCTGGCCGAGGTGCTCGTGATTCTCAACGGCATCCGGGCCGCGCGCCGACCAGCAAGTGCGAGACCCCAGGCCCTGTCGCCGACCGCGACGCCGACGCCGGTCGACACGCCCGAAAGCACGCTCGCGAAGTAGCAGACCCTGGCTCCCCCCAGGGTTTCGATGCTAAATTGTTACATAACTATGGAGGTGACGAAGTGATGGGTGCACGCTCGACGGCGCGACGACCGCTGTCTCGGCGTGCGCTCCTCACCCTCGTCTGGGTCGGCGCCTTCGTCATCCTCGGCCTGGTCGGGCTGCGGGCGCACAGCGCCGAACTCGCCAGCGTCCCCGCGATTGCGGAGAGCTCGGCGAGCAGCACCACCGCCTCGGCAGCCCCGGGCGACACGATCGTCGAAGGGGGCGAGCACGCCGCCCACGGCAGCGTGCAGAGCTGGCACCTCGATCTTCTCGCGATCTGCATGCTGAGCATGCTCGCCACCCTCATGCTGTTCGTCCTCTTCACCCGGCGACCCTGGCTGCAGCAGCGGCTCGGCAGGCTCCGCGACTGGGCGGTCACCCTGCCCCGCGCCCCCGCGCGCCAGCAGCCACTGCTGCTGCTCCACTCGATCTCTCGCACCTGATCGGTACCGGGAACCCCGCACACGGATAGCCCGCGAAGCTACGCGCGCCTCGACAAGGCGCCGCAGTCTCTCTGAGAGCTTCCCCGGCCCCCGTGTGAGCGCTGCCATCGGCACAAAGCCGTTCGGCACCGCGCCTTCTCGAACCTCACACGGGCGCACGAGCGCCCCCGATCAGGAGATAGCAGTTTGAACTCCACAGATTCACCGGTCAAAGCCAAGCACTTCCTCTTCATCTTCGGCACCGTGCTCGCGAGCATCGTCGCCGCCATCGCCTCGTTCTTCGTCCTCGGAGTCGTCTTTTGAGGCGGCGCCGGCACGCCGAGCAGTCGGCAGGGCCCAGGCGGAGCACCTGGGTCGAGCCCACCGACTTCGACGAGAGCCCGGCCGAATCCCCGGCGCAGCCCCGCCGATCCAAGCATGCAGCCGCTGCCGCGCCAGCGGCGCCGCGACCCCAGGCTTCGGCACCACCCCCCGCTGATCCCTCCACCGGCGCCGCGACTGCCCCAGGTGGCGGGGCAACTGCCGAGGAGAGCCCGGCGCGACGCCGTCCGCGACTGCGCAGCTTCATCGTCGGCAGCTCGGCGCTCGCCAGCGTCACCGTGCTCGTCGCCGGCGCCGTCTTCCCGGCAACCACCGCCGCACTCGCCGACAGCCCCGCCCTCGTGAACCGACAGCAAGCCTTCGTCACCGGGGATGCCACCGATACCCCCTCGCTCATTGACGAGATCCAGATCTCCCCGGTCACCATCGCCCCCGAGATCGGACTCAGCGGCGGGGCCGTCACCGTCAGCGGCCTCGCTGACACGAAACTGCAATACCCCTTCGCCCAGGAAGTGCCACTCACCGATGGTTTCGGGTACCGCTCCGCACCGGTCGCAGGCTTCCACGACGCGCAGGACATGGCCGCCGCCGGCGGCACCCCGATCCGCATCGTCGGCGACGGCGTGATCACCGAGGCGGGGTGGGCCTCCGACGGCTGCGGCTTCTCACTGCAAGTCCAGCACCAGGTCGGCGGGCAGAACGTGTTCAGCCGGTACTGCCACATGCAGGAGAACTCCCACTCCTGGCAGGTCGGGCAAACCGTCAAGGGCGGCGAGCAAGCCGGGCTCGTAGGCACCACTGGTATGTCCTTCGGCAATCACCTGCACCTGGTGATGCGCGTCGAAGACGAACCCGTCGACCCGCTGCCCTTCATCGCTGCGAACTCGAAGTAGCCCCTCCCCGGCGAGCGATCGTCGGCGTCAGTAAGGACATCCCCTGCCCGTGTACCCCGCGAAGGCCAGCCTCGAGCTCGGCGACCTCTTCCAGTTCGATCTGCTCAGCGTGTCGCCGCTCGCCTGGCTCGCCATCGTCTGTCTCGCCCTCTACCTCGCGGGAGCGATCTCACTGTGGGTGCGCGGCAAACGCTGGGGTATCGGTTCGACGCTCCTGTTCACGCTCGGCTGCGTCGTCTGGTTCGCGGCAACCGGCCTGCCCGCGAACGCCTACGCCGAGGAGCTCGTCGCCGTGCTGCTCTTCCAACAGATCACGCTCATGGTCGTCGTGCCCCCGTTCCTGCTCATGGGATCCCCGGGCCGGCTGCTGCTGCGCGCTACCCCGCGCAGCGGGGTCGGGCGCCCCGTGCTGCGCCTGGCCCTCGGCGCTTACCGCTCGCGCACCGCCCAGGTGCTCCTGCATCCGGCCACCGTGATCATCATCGCCGTGCTCGCCTTCCCCACCCTCTACTTCACCGACACCGTGAGCTGGTTCCTCGAGCTCCCGTCCGGGCATCTCATCCTGCTCACCCTGTTCCTCGTCTTCGGCACGATCGGTGCCGCCCCGCTGTGGTCACTCGACCCCCTGCCGCGCGCCCCCTCGTTCGTCGTGCGCATCGTCGACGTGCTCCTCGAAATCCAGATCCACGCGATCTTCGGACTCGTGCTACTGCGCAGCACCGAGCCCATGTTCCGCTGGTACGCCGCCGGCCCCGACGCCTGGGGGATCAGCCGCGCCCTCGATCAGGCCATCGCCGGCGGCCTGATCTGGTCGTACGGAGAGCTGCCGCTGATCATCGTGCTCATCGTCACCATATCCAAGTGGCGCACCAGCGATCTGCGGCAAGCGAAACGCCGCGAAGCGCAGGAGGATGCCGAGCTGGACGCCTACAACGCCTACCTCGCCTCGAAGTTCGGAAAGGAGCAGTGATGGCGACCGTCCTCGCCTTCGCGCTCACCGGGATGCTCGGCCTGCTCGCCATCTTCCAGATCGCTCTGGCCGCCGGCGCGCCGCTCGGCAAGTTCGCCTGGGGCAGAGAACACACCACCCTCCCGCTCAACCTCCGCTTCGGAGCGATCTCCGCCGTGCTCCGCTACGCCTTCATCGTCTTCATCGCCCTCGATCGCAGCGGCACCATCGCCGTGCTCCCCGAGGAGTTCAGCTTCTGGGTGATGTGGCTCATCGTCGCGCACCTCGGGTTCAGCGTGATCCTCAGCCTGCTCTCCAAGAGCAAGTACGAGAAAATGACGCTCGCCCCCTACACGTTCGCGATGGGTGTGCTCAGCCTGCTCATCGCCCTCCAATAGGCCGCAGCATGGCGTGCGAGTCAGTCCACTCCCATGATCAGCGAGCACCCGCTCGTTACAATCGGGGTGTGTTCCCAGTTTCCCGCAGCGCCCGCACAACGCGGCGACGATTCACGATGAGAGCCGCAACGCTGCTCCTCGCCGCAATCGTCACCGTCGTGGGCCTGTGGGGTGTCTCACATGCCGATGACGTCGGCCTGTCCACGCCAGCGGCCGCCTCGAGCACGGTCGCTGCCGCCTCCGTCGACGTCGCCGTCGGGCACCTCGTCGACACAGCGGGGGAGGCCGCCGCCAGCGACGGCATCGTGATCGGCGTCGTCACCTGCCTGCTCGGGATCCTCTGCGGCTTCGCCTTGGCGACGCTGATCGTGTTCCTGCTCCGCTGCCGACAGCTGCGCTTCCAGCGCCAGCGACCCCAGCTCGCCCCGATCGCCGCAGCTGCCGTCTTCGACCATCGCGGCCGGCATCGCTTCGGCCTGCACCACCTCAGTCTCCTGCGCATCTAAGCGCTCCTCACGCTGCCCCTGGGGCAGGAACGGGTCGGCACGTCCGCCGTGCCCGCGACCGCGCGTTGAGGATTGAGGAGAACCGAGAACTTGAGGACGTCCAGACCGACGTACCTGCTGATGACCGCACTCGTGGCGACCGCCGCGATCAGCACCGGGCTGATCGGCTGCACCGCCGCCGAGCCGATGTCGGAACAGTACCAGCAGGGCAGCGAACGAAGCGGCACCTCCGACGGCCGCATCGTCGAGATCCCCGTCGACGAGCGCGGCGCCGCCGTGAGCTTCAGCGGCACCACCGAATACGGTGACCCCGTGTCAAGCGACGACTACGCCGGGCAGGTGTACGTCGTCAACTTCTGGTACGCCGCCTGCGGCCCCTGCATCATCGAAGCCCCCATGCTCGAAGAGGTCTGGCAGAACTACCAGGACGAGGGCGTCGGATTCCTCGGCATCAACATCTACGACCAGCCCGCAACCGCCGTCGCCTTCGCCGAAGAGAACGGCATCACCTACCCCAGCGTGATCGACGTGAACGACGGCCGCGTCAAGCAGGCCTTCGCCGGCGTCACCCCGATCCAAGCCACCCCCACCACGCTCGTGCTCGACCGTGAGGGGCGGGTCACGGCCCGCATCATCGGGCAACTCGAATCGGCCTCCATCCTCGACACGCTCGTCGCCGACGCACTCGCGGAGACCTCATGAGCCCGAGCGATCTCGTCTTCGACGGCGCACTCTGGGCCGGGGTGCTCATCGCCGCTCTCGCCGGCTTCGTCTCCTTTGCCTCCCCGTGCGTGCTCCCACTCGTACCCGGCTACTTCGGCTACCTCAGCTCCGCCGTCGCCCCCGTCGAACAGAGCACCGCACCCGCAGGCAGCACCACGGCACAGCGGCGCCGCCTGCTCCTCGGTGTGCTCCTGTTCATCGCCGGGTTCTCCGTCGTGTTCGTCACTGTCACCGTGCTCGGCGGCGTCTTCGGCCAGGTCTTCATCTCCTACGCCGACATCGCCACCCGCATCCTCGGCGTCGTGGTGATCGTCATGGGCCTCGCCTTCGTCGGCGTCTTCCGCAAGATGCAGCGCACCGTCCGCCCCCACTTCCGAGCACGCCTGGGACTCGCCGGAGCCCCGCTACTCGGCCTCGCCCTTGGCATCGGCTGGACGCCGTGCATCGGGCCGACCCTCGCCGCGATCATCTCCGTCTCGTGGAACCTCGGCGATCCCATCCGTGCGGGGCTGCTCGGCGTCGCCTACTCGCTCGGCCTCGGCATCCCGTTCCTGCTGCTCGCCCTCGGGCTCGGCTGGGCGACCCGCTCGATGTCGTTCCTGCGCCGCCACATCCGCACCATCAACATCGCCGGCGGCGTCGTACTCGTACTGCTCGGCCTGCTCATGGTGAGCGGGCTCTGGACACGCCTCATGTCCTCCCTGCAGGGGGTGATGGCGAATGTCCAACTCCCGCTCTGACAACGACACCCTCCCTGCACGCCCGAGCGATCACGTCGACTCCACCGAACGCGGCGGAGGCGAGGTCGGGCTCGGCTGGCGGGGCTGGCTGCGCTGGGCATGGCGGCAGCTAACGAGCATGCGCACTGCCCTCATCCTGCTCCTGCTCATGGCGATCGCTGCGATCCCCGGTTCGCTCTTCCCACAGCGCCAGGCCGACCCCAACGGCGTCGTCAAGTACTTCGATGACAACCCCGAGCTCGCCCCCACCATCGACACGCTGCAGTTGTTCGACGTCTACAGCTCGGCCTGGTTCTCGGCCATCTACCTGCTGCTGTTCGTCTCCCTCATCGGCTGCATCATCCCGAGGATCAAGCATCATGCGAAAGCGCTCCGTGCGCCGGCGCCGAAGACCCCGGCGCGGCTGCAGCGCATGGTCGGCTATTCCTCGAGTGAACTGCAGATCGTCGCAGGCCGCACCTCCGAGGCCGACGTCGCCCAAGCCGTCGCGATCGCCGAGAGCGAGCTGCGCCGTCGCGGATACCGCACCGCACGCTACGACCCCCCGAGCTCCTGGTCGGTCTCCGCTGAACGCGGCTACCTGCGCGAAACCGGCAACCTCGTCTTCCACTCCGCACTCGTCGGGATCCTCGTCACCGTGCTCCTGAGCACCGGCCTCAACTACACCGGCGACCGAGTCATCGTGCAAGGCACCACCTTCGTGAACAGCGAGAGCGCCTACTCCTCATTCTCGCCAGGCCGGAACTTCGACCGGAGCTCGCTCACCCCCTACGCGCTGAGCCTCGACGGATTCGACGTCGAGTACGTCGATCCGGGGCTGCCCGGCGCAGGGCAGGCGGGCAACTTCGCCGCACACCTCTCCATCCGCGAGCCCGGCGACGACGACAGCCGGGCCGAGACGGTGCGGGTGAACTCACCGATCGAGGTGAACGGCGACCGCATCTACCTCCTCGGCAACGGCTACGCGCCGATGATCACGATCCGCAACGCCGCCGGCGACGTCGTCTACCAGGAGCCCCAGCCGTTCCTCCCGCAGGACTCCGCAATGACCTCGCTCGGCGTCATCAAAGTCCCCGACGGGCTCCCCGAGCAGGTGGGGCTCATCGGCTTCCTATACCCGACGCAGAGCACGCTGGACACCGGCGCCTACTACTCGGTGTTCCCCGACCTCTACAACCCGATGATGACGTTCAACGTGTTCACAGGAGACCTCGGCATCGACGACGGCACCCCGCGCTCGGTGTACCAGCTCGACACCGAGTCGATGACCCAGATCACCGGCGGCGACACCGGTATCGACTCGATCGAGCTCACCCCAGGCGACACCGCTGACCTCCCGAACGGGATGGGCACCATCACCTTCGAGGATCTCACCGTCACCGAAGGCGCTGAGGAGCCGATCAAGCGCTTCGTCTCCCTGCAGATCCAGCGCGACACCGGCGCCACCTGGGTGCTCATCTTCTCCATCCTCGCCACGGTCGGCCTCATCACCGGCCTGCTCATACCGCGCCGCCGGCTCTGGGTGAAAGCCACCCTCACCCGACCAGTCGTCGGCGGCCGCAAGGTCAAGATCGAGTACGCCGGCCTCGCCCGCGGTGAGGATCCAGGCCTCGAGCGCGCCGTCGAACAGTTCCGCACCAGCCACCTCTCGGCCATCGCCGAGCAACTACCGTCACCGCTTTTCAAGAAGGGAACCCCATGAACTGGCCCCCGCACACCGTGCAGAAACCGACCAAGAAACTGAGCACCTCGCAGAAGGCGGCGCTCATCGCCATTCCCGCCGTGCTGCTCATCGCGCTCATCCTGATCCTCATCTCGGTGCTCAACCGGCCCGAAGTCCAGGCGCCCGGCGAGGCGTCGAACAGCGGCGGAACGGGCGGCGGAACCCCCACGCAGAGCGAAGTGCCGCTCGTGCAGGAGAACTCGCACGTCCTCGACGACGCCGGCGAGGGCGCACCCGTGCTCGTCGAGTTCCTCGACTTCGAATGCGAAGCCTGCGGCGCCGTCTACCCGGTGATCGAGGAGATCCGCAAACAGTACGACGGGCAGATCACCTATGTCGCCCGCTACTTCATCACCAACCACACGAACTCCATGAACGCCGCCATCGCGGTGGAGGCCGCGTCACAGCAGGGCAAGTTCGAGGAGATGTACCAGAAGCTCTTCGAATCGCAGTCCGAATGGGCGGAGCAGCAGACCTCCCAGGCCGACAAGATCCGCAGCTACGCCGAGGAGCTCGGGCTTGACATGGCCGCCTTCGATGCGGCCGTCGCCGATCCTGCGACCCAGGCGAGGGTCGAAGAAGACCACAACGCCGGCATGTCGCTCGGCGTGCGCGGCACCCCGACGTTCTTCCTGAACGGTGAGCTGCTGCAACCCCAGACCGTCACCGACATCACCGACGCCCTCGACGCGGCGATCGCGGAGAGCAAGGAGTAACCATGGATCTGCAACTGCAGGCCGCGCTCGACGAGTTCTCCGTGCTCGCCGTCTGGTCGGCGATCACGATCTACGTCCTCGCGTTCCTCGCCTTCGCCTACGACCTCTCGCAGCGTGCCTCGGCTGCACCGGTCAAGCAACGAGAGGCCGTGCTCGTCGGAGCCGCCGGCGGCCCCACGCCCGCAGCGGAGAATGGGGCAGGGGAGGGGAGCCTTCGCGTGCCCGGCGCCGAGCGGTCACGGCGCTACTTCGCACGGCTGGGCATCGCGTTCACCGCGCTCGGCTTCGCCCTCCATCTGGCCGCCACCGTCACGCGCGGGATCGCGGCCGAACGGGTGCCGTGGGCGAACATGTACGAGTTCGCCCTCATCGGCACCCTGCTGATCGTCGCCGTCTACCTCATCGCCCTGCGCTGGTACGACCTCCGATTCCTCGGCGTCTTCATCGTCGGCATGGTGGTGTTCTTCCTCGGCGGCTCGACGATCTCCTTCTACGTCGAAGTGACCCCGCTAATGGATCCGCTCAAGAGCATCTGGCTCATCATCCATGTCTTCGTCGCCTCACTCGCCACCGCGCTGCTCGCGATCGCGGCAGGCCTCTCGGTGATGCAGCTGTTGCAGGCACGCCGCGAACGGATCAAGGCCGCCGGCGGCGACGAGGTGGCCCCCGACCGTGGCTACCTGCGCACGCTCCCGAAGGCCGATGTGCTCGAGACGCTCGCCTACCGCTTCGCGATCCTCGGCTTCATCTTCTGGACGTTCACCCTCATCGCCGGGGCGATCTGGGCGAACGAGTCCTGGGGTCGCTACTGGGGCTTCGATGTGAAAGAGGTCTGGACGTTCGTGATCTGGGTGATCTACGCGGGCTACATCCACGCCCGCGCCACCCGCGGCTGGCGGGGGACGAAGTCGGCCTGGCTGTCGCTCATCGGCTTCGCCACGGTGATCTTCAACTTCACCATCGTCAACCTCTACTTCCAGGGCCTGCACGCCTACTCCGGCGTCAGCTGAGCCGCCCCAAGGCCACGCCCAAGATGCGAGCACCAGGAAGGAGGATGCGGTGACGACCACGGAGACACGACCGGCACGCGACGACCCCGCCGCGCCCCACGCAGCGGCACCGCACGCGGCGCCGTCGTCGCGCAGCACTCCGGCCGCGTGCGGCCTGCCATGGGGCGCGGCGATCCCGGTCGCAGCCCTCTCGGGCCTACTGCTCGACGTCGCCTTCCCGAGCGTCGGCTGGTGGCCGCTCGCCTTCCTGAGCATCGCCGGCGGCATTTGGGCGCTCGTGGGCCGCAGCGTCGGGGGTGCGTTCCTCGTTGGCTTCGCCTACGGTGCCGCGTTCTACTTCACGCATCTCATGTGGGTCGTGCAGTTCCTCGGCCCGATCCCGTGGGTCGCGCTCGCCGGGCTCGAATCGCTGCTCTTCGCCCTCGGCGCGATCCCGATCGCCCTCGCCTACCGCTGGGGCGCGGCCCTCCGGCATCGCGCCACCCGCACGCTGCTCTTCCCGGTGCTCATCGCGGCGCTCTGGGCCGCACGCGAACTCCTCCTCGGCACCTGGCCCTACAGCGGATTCCCCTGGGGCAGAATCGGCATGTCCCAGGCGGGCGGCCCCTTCGCCGAAGCCGCCTCCTGGGTCGGCGTCACCGGCCTCACCTTCCTCATCGTCTGGCTCTGCGCCACCGTCGTCGACTGGGCCATCCGGCCCCGGACGCGCACCGGGCTGCTCCCCGCAGCGGTGATCTTCGCCCTCCTGCTCATGCCGGCCTTCCCCACGAGCGAGGCGGGCAGCCTCCGCGTCGGCTGGGTGCAGGGCGACGGGCCCGCCGGCTACTTCGACCCGCGCAGCCCCGGCGATGTGCTCGCCGCCCAACGCGCAGCGAGCGACCCCATCCTCGACGAAGCGATGGATCTACTCGTCTGGCCCGAGGGCGGCGTCGACTCCGATCCGCTGAACACCCCGGCCACCGCCCGCACCCTCGACGCTGTCGTCGCTGACACCGATGCCCCGCTCCTCATGAACGCGGCGACCGCTCGGGGCGAGCACATCTACAACACCTCGCTGCTCTGGGAGGGCGGGGGCGCCGAACAACTGCACGACAAGGCCAACCCGGTGCCGTTCGGCGAGTATGTGCCCGACCGGTGGTTCTACGAACGCATCGTGCCCGACCTCGTCGGCCTCATCCAGCGCGAATACACGCCGGGCACGAACCCGCCGCTCGTCTCCGTCGACGGCATCCAGGTCGGGCTCGCCATCTGCTTCGACGTCATCTACGACTCGGTGATCTGGGACGGGGCGCGCGGAGGAGCACAGTTCTACGCCTTCCAAACCAACAACGCGGACTTCCGAGGCACGGACGAGAATCTGCAGCAGCTCGAGTTCGCCCGCATGCGCGCCATCGAAACCGGTCGTGCCGTCGTGAACGTGTCGACCGTGGGCACCAGCCAAGTCATCGCCCCTGACGGCACCATCATCGACGGAGCCCCCGCCGACACACCCGCGGCCGCCGTCACCACCGTGCCGCTGCGCACCGGGCTCACCCCGGCCGTCATCGTCGGCCCGACCCTCACCCTGCTCATCCCCATCGCCGCGCTCGGCGGGCTCCTCACACTGGGCCTGCTCGAGCGACGGAGCCGCACGACCTCCCTCCCGCCCGCGCCTGCCTCCGCAAAGGGCGGCGCAGCAGCCGAACCCCCAACGAAAGCATCATGACCCACGAACTTCCGCACGACCCACCAGCCGATGAACACACCCGGCCTCGAACGCAGCCCTGGGGCCGCCGTCCCTCCCGCCGGCTGCTGTTCATCTACAGCTGCGCCATCGCCGCCCTCACCCTCGCTGCCGACGTGATCAGCAAACAACTCGCCTTGCACTTCCTCGACACGGAGAACCGCATCCCCGTGCTCGGCGACCTCTTCGGGCTGCAGCTCGCCTTCAACACCGGGGCCGCGTTCTCGATCGGTGCCCAGCTCACCCCCTTCATCACGCTGCTCGGCATCGTCGCCTCCGTGCTCCTTATCCGGGCCGCCCTCCGCACGAAGTACCGCATCTATGCCGCGTCGATCGGTCTGATCCTTGGCGGTGCCCTCGGCAACCTCGCCGACCGCATCTTCGCCCCGCCGGGATTCGGCAGCGGTGCGGTCACCGATTTCCTCGCCTACGGGCAGCTGTTCATCGGCAACATCGCCGACGTCGCGATCGGGGCCGGCGTCGTGCTCTATGCCCTCGGTGCTTGGCGGCTCCACGCCGCCTCCCGCACACCAGCCGCCGTCGAGCCAGCCATAGGCGACGACGCCGAACCGCCGACCCCCGATCCCGTCACAGCCCCCGCAGAGAAGACGCAGCCATGAACCAGAAGCAGCAGACCCCGTCCTACCAGCGCAACGCGCTGCTCCCAGGATTCATCGCACTCGCCGTGCTCATCGTCGGCGTCGCCTTCGTCGGCACCGACTGGTTCACCGTCTTCCGCTGCATCATCGCGATTCTCGCGCTCATCGTCACCTGGTTCGCGGTGCAGGCCCGCCACTGGTGGTGGGTGCCCGTCTTGCTCGCGATCGCCGTGCTCTGGAACCCCGTCTACCCCTTCGGGTTCAGTGGCATCTTCTGGATCCTCGCACAGCCGATCGCCGGCAGCGTGTTCCTGATCGCGGGCGCGCTCATCAAGCAACCACGACCAGACGCCGTGCGCCGCTGAGCGCGCAGATGACCTCACACCCCTCAGCTACCTGAAACAGAAAGGAAAGGACTTGAAAGCCGTCGGATACACCCGCGCTGGCGCCATCGACGATGATGGCGCTCTCGTCGACGTCGAGCTGCCCCAGCCGGCACCCGGAGAGCATGATCTGCTCGTCAAGGTGCATGCCGTCTCCGTGAACCCGGTGGACTGCACCATCCGTGCAACTGAGCAGCCCCGCAGCGGCCCACCTCGGATCCTCGGCTACGACGCCGTCGGCACGATCGTTGGACTCGGCGATTCCGTGGAGGACGAACCGCTGCTCGAGCACTTCGCGATCGACGATCGCGTCTTTTACGCAGGAGCGATCGACCGACCGGGGAGCAACGCCGAGTACCAGCTCATCGACGCGCACCTCGCCGCCCACGCACCCGCCTCGCTGAGCGATGTGGAAACGGCGGTGCTGCCGCTGGCGGCACTCACCGCGTGGGAGCTGCTCTTCGACCGACTCGAGGTGCCGCGCCCCGTCCCGGGCGCGGCATCCGCCGTCGTCATCATCGGCGGGGGAGGCGGGGTCGGCTCGATGGCGATCCAACTGCTGCGCGCCCTCACCAACCTCACCGTCATCGCCACCGCCTCGCGCGCCGTCACGAAGGCGTGGTGCGCGAACCTCGGCGCCCACCACGTTCTCGACCATCGCCGACCGCTCGCCCCACAGGTGGCCGAGCTCGGCCTCGGAGATCCGGGTTTCGTGCTCTCCACCGCAGGGTCGGAGGAGCGGCAGAAGGACATCGTCGAGCTGCTCGCCCCGCAGGGCCGATTCGGATACACCGACCGACCCGAACTCGACGTTCCGGCGTTCCAAGTGAAGTGCATCTCATTGCACCCCGAAGATGTGTTCATGCGCTCCCGACTGCAGACTCTCGATTTTGCTGAGCAGAGCGAGATCCTCCGGCAGGTTGGCGAGCTCGCCGACGCCGGGAAGATCCGCAGCACACTGACCAGCACGATCGGCGCGATCAACGCCGCCACCCTCGCTCAAGCCCATCGTCTCATCGAGAGCGGTACGGCGGTCGGGAAACTCGCACTCGAAGGCTTCACCTCGCAGCCATAGCAGCTGCCGCCCAGCTTCGGGCGGTTCAGGGAAAGGATGACCGGCATGATGTTTACCGCCCTCACGCTCCGCATCGACCACGGTGCGCTGACCACGTTTTGCGCAGTATGACAACACAGACCGTCACTTCCGAGCAAGGCCCCTCCCTCGCCGGAGAGGACTATCCTTATGAGTCGCCCCAAACGCAACCGGGTTGGTCGTTCCTGCGCTCGCGCCGGTGGCTCGGCTACTACGTCCTCCTCATTCTCTTCTGCATCGTCTGCGTCTGGCTCGCCGACTGGCAGTTCGACCGGCGAGCAGACGCTCGAGCGGAGATCGCCCGCATCGACCAGAACTACGACG
This sequence comes from Gulosibacter chungangensis, assembly GCF_008831155.1. Lineage (GTDB taxonomy): Bacteria > Actinomycetota > Actinomycetes > Actinomycetales > Microbacteriaceae > Gulosibacter > Gulosibacter chungangensis. Next base: position 72,277 of record NZ_WBKB01000009.1, read on the forward strand.
CCCCGGCAATCCCGCTCGAGGAGGCCGTGCCCGACCCCACGAGCTTCGACGAGAACGCACTGAAATGGCAGACCGCCACCGTTCGGGGTGAGTACTTCGGCGAACCCTTCCTCGCACGCAACCGTCCCGGCCCAGAGGGGGTCGGTTCCCAACTTCTCCAAGCTCTGCGCACCGAGCAGGGGCCCGTGTTCATCGTCGATCGCGGTTGGGTGCCGGTCAACGGCAACGAAGCGAATGCGGGTGATGCCTGGCTCGATCGCGTCCCGCCACCTCCTGCCGGATTGGTTGAGGTCGACGTACGACTCCGTGCGAGCGAACCGCAGGTCGTAGGTCGCCTCTCCCATGGCAGCACGGTCGCCAGTATCAACCTGCCCGAACTCGCTCGAGTGGGAGGATTCGACGAGGCCTACACCGGGGCGTACGGCATGCTCATCCGAGAAACCCCCGACGCCGCAACCGGAGTGCTCCCCGAGCCCCCGGAGCGCGACGAAGGCCCTCACCTTTCCTACGCGCTGCAGTGGTACGTGTTCATCCTCATCGCTGCCTTTGGCATCGTCTACGCCGCCCGGCAAGAACATCGCGGACTGAACGCGGGCAGCGAAGCCGTCCTGAGGCAGGATCGACGAGCTGCTGTGCGCAAAGCCCGGCGCGGGACGACCGACGCCGAAGAGGAAGACGCCCTCCTCGACAACTAGCATTCGCGAGCAGTGACAGGCATGCGAACGTCCCCCGGGTCATGGAAAGGAGCAGGAATGGAGATCGCTTCCTGGATTACGCAGCTTCTCATCATGTCCGTGCTGATCGCCGTCATTGCCGGTGCCGGCGCACCTCCGCGCGATGGCAGTGAACCCCCGACCGTGCGCGAGGAGCTCGATGATCTCGGCTACCGGGTGCGCGGCTTCGCCGCCAGGCTGAAGAACCGATGGCAGCGGTGCGGAACACGGAGGAAACGTCCCCCACGCCGTTGACGGGTGGCCGAGTTGCGACGGGGTACGGAGTTGCCGACGGCTACTACAAGATGTAGATTTACTCCGTGCTGGCTTCTCCCTGGGATTGGATCCTGACTGTTCTGTTTGCGTTGACGGGTGTCTACTGCCTTTGGCACCTTTCCGCTTCGTGGGATCGCTTCACCATGAGGGCTGATCGTGCGGTCGACGTGCTGCATGCGGTCATGAGCGTGTCGATGATCGCAATGATCTGGTTCCCGACAGGCTCGGTCGGTACCTGGGTGCAGATTGTGGCGTTCGGGGTAGTGAGTATCGTGATCGCAGCATATGCGAGCGCGAAAGCAGTCCCAGCAGGTGTGCGTTTTGATCTCGGCATCCATGTGCTGCTAGCAGGCGCGATGGTGTGGTTGCTTGCGGCTATGCCTCTCATGATGAGTGGAATCACGGGGCCGGGTTCTGGCGGTGGCGGGCATGACGGGCACGGCGCGTTATCCGTTCCGGATGCAGCTGCCGTGAGCGCGGAAACACCGACATGGGTGTCGCTGGTGACCTGGGTTCTGGTCGTGTTTTGTGCCATTGCGATGGGCTGGTGGGCATACCGTCTCTCCCGTGAACGGACGCACCGCGCTCATGTGATGTGTCATATCGGCATGGCCCTCGGCATGGGGGTCATGTTGGCACTCATGATCAGCTGAATCTGCTCTTATTTCCCAGGAGGGTGCGTATGACCACATCTCAGATAGGCCGTGCCGACGAACGATCGACGGACGATTCGGGACGGGCGCTCCCGCGGGCGCGATGGTGGCGAGACGGCTTCCGGCCGCTGCTTGCGCGTCTGCACTTCTTTATCGGCGTATTCGTGGGCCCGTTTATCCTGATTGCCGCAGTCACCGGGCTCATGTACGCTGCGACCCCCGCAATCGAGCAGATCGTGTATCGGGACACGCTCACCGTCGCACCTTCCGGATTACCTCTTCCGCTTGCGCAACAGGTGAGCGCGGCCCAAGAAGCCCAGGTCGACGGCACCCTCATCGAGGTGCGCCCCGCCACGAACCCAAATGACGTCACCCGCGTTATCTTCTCGACCGAATCCGATCCCGCTGACCGAGACCTTACCGTGTTCATCAACCCATACAGTGGTGAGGTAACGAACACGCTGCCAACCTTCGGTGAGTGGCTGCCCGTGCGCTCCTGGTTCGATGACCTGCATCGGACGCTGTTCCTCGGTGATGTCGGGAGGCTCTATAGCGAGCTCGCGGCGAGCTGGCTGTGGGTACTCGCCGCATCCGGCCTCAGTATCTGGGTGTTCCGAAGAGTCCGCAAAGGCAGGCGGCGGACTCTGGTTATCCCCACGCGCGGGGTAACGGGACGCGGGCGGTTGATGGGATGGCACGGTGCGCTCGGCGTGTGGCTCGCACTCGGCATGCTCTTCCTCTCGGCCACCGGCCTGACCTGGTCTCAGTATGCCGGAACGAACGTCGGGAACCTTCGAGAAGCACTCGACTGGACCACCCCGTCCGCCGCCGCAGCGCTCCCCGAGAACACCGAGGTTCCCGAGATTTTGGAGCAGGAGCTTCCTGCGGCTCTCGAACGCGCCGCGGAAAGCGCCCGCGACGAAGGACTCGACGGGATCATCAAGATCGTGCCAGCCGAGAGCGGTGAGGCGTGGACGGTATCCCAGACGCAACGCAGCTGGCCCGAGAAACAGGACTCCATTGCGGTGAATCCGGCCACCGGGGAAGTGTTGTCCCGAGTCGACTTCGCCGACTGGCCGCTCGCGGCAAAGCTCGCCCGCTGGGGAGTCGACGCGCACATGGGCTTACTCTTCGGCGCTGCCAACCAGATCGTGCTAGCGGCGATCGCGTTCGGGATCATCTTCATGATCCTCTGGGGATACAGGATGTGGTGGCTGCGACGCCCGACCACACGCGCCGCCCGGTCAGGTTACCTGCGTCCACCCGGCGCTGGACGGACGCCCACTCGCGTCGCAACCTTCGTGATCGCCCTCCTGGGCGTCGGGGCTGGCCTCTTCGCGCCCGCACTCGGGGGTTCGCTCATCCTGTTCCTCGCCGTCGATCTCGCCCTCGGCACCTTTCTGAGGCGCCGAGTCTCCCATATGAATAGTGCCGAGCCGAAGCGAAGCTTCTCCGCGACGTAGTGACAGATTTGACGTGACACCGCCTCATGCCATCGGGTACAGGCGAGTTTCAAGGGTGCTTCAGTCCCGCCGGTTCGTCTTCGCTGATGTGCGCCGTCTCGATCTGGAAGGTCGAATGGTTGACCGAGACCTCGAAGTGCTCGGCCACGCACGTCTTTACCGCCTGAAGCATTTCGGCTGCGTGCCCGTCGGTGAAGCACTCGTCCTCGACGACGACATGGGCGGTGATCGTCGGCAGGCCGGTCGCGACCGTCGATGCGTGCAGATCGTGCACATCCTTGACGTGCTCGAGCTCGAGGATGTGTGCCCGCACTGCGTCGAGATCAAGGCCCTTGGGGGTGAACTCCATAAGCACACTCGTCGTCTCACGCATCAGTTTGAAGGCGCGGGGCACGATGAGCGCCGCGATAAAGAGGCCTGCGAGCGCATCGGCGCGCTGGAAACCGGTCGCCGCGATCACGATCGCAGCGACGATCACACCCAGGGAGCCGAGCGCGTCGTTGACCACCTCGAGGAACGCGGCACGCATGTTGAAGTTCGCGCCGCGGCTCGAGGAGAGGATGAGGATGGCGGTGATGTTCGCGACGAGGCCGACGATACCGAAGATCAGCAACTCGGTCGCGGGCACCTCCGGTGGCTCGAACAGGCGCCGGATGCCCTCGATGGCCGTGTAGAAGCCGACCACGAGCAGCAGCGTCGCCTACCCGAGCGCGGCGATCACCTCGATGCGTCGGAACCCCCAGGTGCGCGTCGATGTCGCCGGCCGCAGCATCAGCGTCGCAGCGATCAGCGCGACCAGCAGCCCCGAGGCGTCGGTGATGGCATGCGCGGTGTCGGTGAGCAGGGCGAGGCTACCGGTTATGACTGAGCCGACAGCCTGCGCCACGACAATCGTCGCGGTGATGCCGAAGGCGATCCAGAGCTTGCGGCGGTAGTCGCCGGGTTGCCCCGCCTCGGCCGCGCTCGGCCCGTGATCATGTCCTGCACCCATTCGGGATCTCCGTTCTCGTTCAATACCACCCAATGCACTTCATTATATGGATAACATTGCTATATAGCGATGTTATCCATATAGGAGGAGCGGCAGCAGTCCCTTCCGATCTGCGGTGATTGCCGATTCGGAGATAACATCGTGATATGACGATGCAAGCCGAACGATCCCAGGAGCTCCCGACGATCGCCGAAGCTGAGGCGCTCACCTCCGCTGCGGCCCTCTTCCACAGCCTCGGAGACCCATCCCGCCTGGTGATCCTGCAGCACCTGCAGCTCGGCGAGCACCGCGTAGTCGACCTGGTGAAGCACCTCGGACTTTCTCAGAGCACCGTCTCCAAGCACCTCGCCTGCTTGAAGGACACCGGCATGGTCGTATCGCGAGCGGAGGGACGGGCCTCGATGTACTCCCTCGCGCATCCCGACGCCTTCGTCGCGATCCTCGCAGCGGCCGAGAAAATGCTCGCACTCACCGGAGACGTGGTGCGCCTGTGCCCGCACCATCACGGCGCGAGCAATGCCGTTGTAGGTGAGGCCTAACCGCCCTGCCCGTCGGTTCGCTCAGCGCAGCTCATCCGGCTCCGGTGACAATGAGCCATACCAGCAGCACGTTCAATGCCGCGAGGAAGACGGCCGCCACGACACCAGCTGCAGTGGTGAGCACACGGTTACGGAACGGCCCAAGCACCTCCGCCTTCGCCGTCAGCGCGACGAGCGGGATCAGGGCGAACGGGATCCCGAACGACAGCACGACCTGGCTCAGCACCAGTGCGAGCGTCGGGTCGACGCCGAAGGCGAGCAGCGCGAGCGCGGGCACGAGGGTCACCAGTCGCCGGGCCAGCAGCGGCACCCGGATATGGAGCAGACCGCGCATGATCTCGGCGCCAGCATAGGCACCCACTGAGGTGCTGGCGAGGCCGCTCCCGAGCAGCCCAACCGCGAACAGCGTGGCGACGGTCGGGCCGATCCCCTCCCGCAGCGCCGCATATGCGCCCTCGAGAGTGTCAGTCCCGGAAACGCCGGCGAGGTTCGCAGCAGCAAGGAGCAGGATACACAGATTCACCGTGCCGGCGATGAGCATCGCGATGGTCACATCCCAGCGAGTCGCCCGTAGGAGGCGCAGCGTCGAGATTCCGCGGAGACCCTCGAGCACCACCCCGCGAGACGTTCTCCCCAAAGAGTCGATGTGCGACTGCTCCGTCGCCGGAGTGAAACGATCCCGGGCCAATGCGCTGTGGGCGTAGATGGCGTGGGGCATGATCGTCGCGCCGAGAATCGACGCCGCTAACAACACGGAGTCAGTGCCCTCGAAGCGGGGCATGAGCCCTTCACCGACCCCGGCCACGTCAGGCGGCGCAATGAAGACGCCATAGGCGAACCCGATCGCGATGATCACGATGAGACCGATCACGACGAACTCGAACGGTTTCGCGCCGCCCCGAGACTGTACCGACAGCAGCGTAATCGAAACGGCGCCGGTGATAAGTCCACCCCACAGCAGCGGCACCCCAAAGAGCAAATAGAGTGCGACCGCACCGCCGATGACCTCCGCGATGTCCGTGGCCATCGCGACGAGTTCGGCTTGCAGCCAGTACGCGCGCCGCGCCCAGGGCCTGCGGATGCGGCTCCCCAGCGCTTCGGGAAGGCTCTGGCCGGTGACAACTCCCAGCTTGGCCGAGAGGTATTGGATCAACCACGCAATGATGTTGCCGAGCACGACCACCCACACGAGTAGGTACCCGTACCTGGCTCCCGCAGTCATATTGCTGGCGACATTGCCGGGATCGAGGTACGCGACCCCCGCGACCAGCGCGGGGCCAATCAACCAGGCAAGGCGACGTGGCGAGGCTTCGGGCTGCTTGATGCTGACACTATTCGTCATGCCGTAATCATAAGTTCGCTATGCCTAAGTTTCCAAGTTGCTCAGTTGGTGCGATCGACCAGCACTGCGTAGAACGCGCTTGCCGAAATCTGTTCTTGTAGGGTGGGACATACGAGGGAGGACGGTCATGGCGGGTGTGCGCAAGCGCGAATGGGGCGGGCTCGAGGAGGAAGTCATGCGGCGACTCCATGAGCAGGAGCAGCCCATCAGCGCACGCGAGCTGCAGCAAGGATTCAGTGAACCCGTGCCGGCATACACGACCCTGATGACGACCCTCACCAGGCTCGAAGGCAAAGGCAGGATTCAGCGCATTGAGGAGTCGCCCCGCAAGATCAGCTTCAGCGCCCTGCGATCCAGTGAGGAGGAAGCCAGCGAGACGATGACTTCAGCACTCGAGCATGCCGCCGACCGCCGAGCCGCGCTCCTTGCGTTCGCCGGTAACCTCGCCGACGACGATGTCACCGTGCTCATGGACGCCTTCGGTAGCTCAACGCCACGAGGATAGCGCGACCATGCTGCCACTCGCTCTCACGCTGCTCGGCACTGCAGTAGCCCTGGCCCTGCTCTGCCCCCATCTGCTGACCAAGGGACGATGGCAGCTCTTCCACCCGCGGGCGGCACTGACGATCTGGTTCGGATCATTCGGCCTCGGCGCCACAGCCGCCCTCTTCGGCTTCGCACTCGGCGTCGTTGCCATAGAGTCGGTGCGGCATGCCAACCCGCACACCCCCGGAGTGGCGGTCACGGAGGCGATCTGGGTTGCTGCAGGAATCTCTGGACTCGCTGCCGCTTTCGTCTTCCTATGTGCAGGGTCGCTGCAGTCGCTTCACCCAGACTTGCACTCTCAGGCGATCGCGTACGCCCGAGACGAACACATCGGCTTCACTCTCGTCCGCTTCCATTCGGACATGCCAGAGGCCTATGCCGTCCCCGGTCGGCGCCCCGAAATCTTCGTCTCCTCAGCGATGGGGCAGCTCCTAACGGCCCCGCAGCTGCAAGCGGTGCTCGCCCACGAGTTCGCGCATCTTCGCCATCGACACGGATTGGCGATGCGCATCGCTCAACTCAACGCGCTCTTTCTCCCCGGTACGCGCATCGGCCGAGCACTCGAGCGCGCCACGCGCTTGCAGATCGAGCTCGCCGCCGACGATGCTGCCGCCCGGCAGGTCGGTGCCGTGCACCTCGCGAATGCACTCACTGTCCTTGCGACCGCAACACAGGACGTTGGCATGACCCTCCGCGCCCAGCGCCTCACCCAGAAGCGCTGGCCTGCAGCTCAGCGTCGCAGGCTCCCGCAGGGCTTGCGTGCCGCTCCTCAGCTGCGCTAACCTCGGCGCACGGGCCGTTCGAGCGAACCTGCCATATGCCTACATCTACATCTTGTAGTCTTGTGCAAGGATTCCGAGGAGAGGACAACGAGGGATGGACGTTACCAGCGAGCAGGAGCTCCCCGTCAACGGGATGACCTGCGGCCATTGCGCCCAGTCGCTGGCCACGGTGCTCAGCACGCTCGGCGGAATCGACAACGTTGACGTCGACGTAGCCCCCGGGCGGGTAACCCTGTACTCCGCGCACCCTCTCAGCGCTGGCGAGCTTGCAGCAGCGGTCAGCGAGGCAGGATTCGAGTTCACCGCCGTCCACGAGCGAGCACGATGAACACCAGCGGGATCACAGTCACGCCCGCCGGGACATCGGAAGAGCGCTCATCACGTCGCACTGCCGTCGCTCTCGGAGTTGTAGCTCTCGGCGCCATCGCAATCCTCATCCCTCCGATCGTCGCAACGCTCGGTATTGGGCCGGCAGCCTACGAGCAGATCTACCTCACCTTTCCCGGGTTCGAGGTCGCCGTACCGACTTCGATCGGCCAGGGGCTCGGCGATCTCGCCGCTGCGCTCACCCTCGGCGCCCTCCTGTACCTCTTGTTCTTCCGCGACGCTCGCGGCGCGCGAGCCATGCGGATTGAGCGGAGCCCTGAACTCACCGTGCTGCGCGTCGCATCCGTCTCATGGGTAATCGTGTCGGCGGGCATGGTGGTTCTCGAGTCTCTCGACAGCGTGGGCATGCCCCTTTCCCGTCTTTCGGAGCCAGGCGCGTTCGCTTTTCTATACTCCACGAGTGTCTTCCCGCGTGCTTGGACGGTGTCCCTGATTGCGGCCGTCGTCACCTCGTTTTCCTGCCAGTTCGTCACCCGCTGGACAGGACTCCTTATTCCTCTCTGGGCGACCTGCTTCGGCATTCTCGCCCCCGTCGTCGTCGGGCAGATCCTCGTCGGTCCCGACCACGATATCGGCAGCGATGCTGGTACCTACCAGACCCTCGCCACAGGTGCGGTCTTCGGCGTCAGCGTCATCGCCGCCATCCGCGCCGCGCAGGGCCGCAGCCTCGACCCGGTCATCGTCACCCGCCTCACCAGGTTTGTTCTCGTCGGCATCCCGCTGATCGTCGTCACCGACGTGCTCCTGACCTGGTTCAAGCTCGCCGGATCTGGTCTCCTCGACTCCGAGACTGGGTGGCAGATCTTCGCCCGCTGGATATGCCTCGTACTTCTCATCGTCGCTCTGCTCGGCTGGCGCGCGGCGCAGCGAGCGAATCCGACACAGGCCGCGATCTTGCCGCCCGCCATTGCCACTCTCGCGATCACCGGCTGGATCGGGATCACCGCGGCGATGACGAGGATCCCGCCGCCTCACTACTTCCAGCCCACGACGATCTCGCAGGTGTTCCTCGGCTTCAACGTCGACGAGCCGCCGTCGATGCTTGTTTGGTTCACGCACTGGCGGCCCAACCTCCTCTTCATTGTGCTTGCGATCGTCGCCGTCTCCGCCTACCTCTTGGCCGTGCGCGTGCTCCGGAGGCGGGGCGACAAATGGCCGATCGGCCGCACCATCTCATGGATATGCGGATGGTGCGTAGTCGTCTTCGCCACGAGTTCTGGCTTCGGGAAATACTCCGCCCCCGATTTCGGGACCCACATGATTGTGCATATGAGCCTGAACATGCTCGCCCCGATCCTCCTAGTAATGGGGGGCATCATCACGCTGCTATTGCGCGCGTCACAATCCGATCCCACTCGACCAGCAGGGCTGCGCCAATGGATCACCTGGGTGCTCCATTGGAAAGTGCTCCGCTTCGTTTACAATCCACTGATCGTGTTCGTGCTCTTTGTAGGCTCCTACTACGGTCTCTATTTCACCGGCATTTTTGGTGAGGCGATGCGGTTCCACTGGGCCCATCAACTCATGAACGTGCATTTCCTCATCGCTGGGTACCTGTTCTACGGGCTCGTAATCGGAGTCGACCGTCCGCCGCGCCCCCTCCCGCACATCGGCAAGCTCGGCTTCGTGCTCGCCGCGATGCCGTTCCACGCCTTCTTCGGTGTGATCCTGATGATGGCTGACGGCGAGTGGATCGCGGAGAACTTCTACCTCTACTTCGGGTTGCCCTGGACAGACCTCCAAGCCTCCCAGTACCTCGGCGGCGGCGTCGCCTGGGCCGGCGGCGAACTGCCGCTGCTGCTCGTCATCATCGCGCTCGGCATCCAATGGTCGAGGCAGGACGCGAAAGAGGCCCGCCGGAAGGATCGGCACATGGACTCCGGCCGTGACGAGGAGTTCGACGATTACAACAAGATGCTCGAAACCCTTGCCAACAGGCGCCAGGCCCCAGGCCCCGGTCGCCCCGCACCTCAAAGTGACAAGGAGGCCCCGCAATGAGCACGGGCACGGACATCGCCGAGCCGCTGCAGCTCGATGTCTCAGGAATGACCTGCGCCGCCTGTGCGGGCCGCGTCGAGCGCGCTCTCAATAAGATCGACGGCGTCACCGCGAGCGTGAACTACGCGACCGAGCGCGCCATCGTCTCCGGCCTCGGCACCGCGCGCGCGAGCGAGGCCCTCGAGCGCGTCGAGAAAGCCGGCTACGGCGCCCGCATCCACGACGACGCCGACGACGCCTGGTCGAAGCGCGCCACCGAGGTGCGCATCACCTCGCTGCGCAGACGGCTCATCCTCGCCGCCGTGCTCACCGTGCCGCTCATGGATCTCACGATCGTGCTCGCCCTCGTCCCCGAGTGGCGCTTCCCCGGCTGGGAGTGGCTCTGCGTCGCCCTCGCCGTCCCGATCGTCACCTGGGCGGCCTGGCCGTTCCACAAGGCCACCCTCAGAAACCTCCGCCACGGCGACGTCAGCATGGACACCCTCGTCTCCCTCGGCATCACCGCCTCATTCGGCTGGTCGGTCGTGACGCTGCTATTCGGCATCGAGGGGAGCGGGGCCGGGTACTGGCTCGGCATCGGCGCCACCCCCGAGGGGGCGAACGCCATCTACCTCGACGTCGCCGCAGGCATGACCACCTTCCAGCTCGCGGGCCGCTACTTCGAAACCCGCTCCCGCCGCAAGGCCGGCGACGTGCTCGGCGCACTCAGCGAGCTCGCCGCCACGCACGTCCGCATCCAACGCGACGGCACCGAGGAAATCGTGCCCGCCTCAGCGCTCCGCGTCGACGACGTGTTCGTCGTGCTGCCGGGCGAAACCCTCCCCGCCGACGGCACCGTGATCGCCGGCAGCGCCGACATCGACGCCAGCATGCTCACCGGCGAACCGCTCCCCGTCGCAGCCGGCAGCGGCGACACCGTGATCGGCGGCACAATCAGCACCAACGGCCGCCTCGAGGTACGCACGAGCTCCGTGGGTGCGCACACCCAGCTCGCGCAGATGGCCGCCCTCGCCGAGCAAGCCCAGGCCCGCAAAGCCCGCGTGCAGACCCTCGTCGACCGTGTCACCCGCTACTTCGTGCCCGGCGTGATCGTCCTCGCCATCCTCGTCACCGGCGGGTGGATGCTCGCCGGCCGCTCCTTCGAGGAAGCCTTCGGGATCGGCATCTCCACCCTCATCATCGCCTGCCCCTGCGCCTTGGGGCTCGCCACCCCGACCGCGCTCATGGTCGGCATAGGCCGGGGCGCCAGCCTCGGGATCCTCGTCAAGGGGCAGGACGCGCTCGAGGCGAGCGGCACGATCAGCACCGTGGTGCTCGACAAGACCGGCACCCTCACCACCGGCGAGATGAGCGTGCGCAGCATCGCCACCGTCCCCGGCGTCGCCGAACACGAGCTGCTGCACATCGCCGCCTCGGTCGAGCAAGGGTCTGAGCACCTCATCGCCCGCGCCATCGTCGCGGCCGCGAAGAAGCAGATCACCGACCTCGACCCCGTCAGAGACTTCATCGCCGTACCCGGCCGCGGGGCCTCCGGCACCGTCGCCGGCGACACCGTCCTGATCGGCAGCCTCGCCTACCTGGACGAGCAGGGCCTGTCCACCGGTGCCGCCCGCGTCTACCTCAGCGAAGCCGACCCCACGGAATCGACCGTGTTCGTCGCCCAGGCGGGACGCCTCATCGGGCGCTTCGGCCTCGCAGACACCATCAAACCGAACGCCCGAGCTGCGATCCAGGCGCTCCGGCAGCAGGGCCTCACCACGGTACTGCTCACCGGCGACTCCCGCGCCGTCGCCGAGGAGATCGCCGGCGCCCTCGGCATCGACCGCGTCTGTGCCGAAGTGCTGCCCGCCGAGAAAGCCGATGCGATCCGCGAGCTGCAGGCCGCGGGGGAGCGGGTCGCCATGGTCGGGGACGGCATCAACGACGCCGTCGCCCTCGCCGCCGCCGACCTCGGCCTCGCCGTCGTCTCCGGCACCGACATCGCCCTCAAGTCGGCCGACATCATCCTCGTGCGGGAAGACCTCGCCGTGATCCCCGAGGCGATCGAGCTGTCGCGGCGCACCCTGCGCACCATCCGCGTGAACCTGGGCTGGGCGTTCGGCTACAACCTCGCCGCGATCCCGATCGCCGCCGCTGGATTCCTGAACCCCCTGATCGCCGCCGGTGCGATGGCGCTCTCCTCGGTGCTCGTCGTGTTCAACAGCCTCCGACTGCAAAACTTCCGCCGCGCAACCTAAGCGATTATCTGCTCCGGCCTTGAGTATTGAACGGCATCGAGATCTGAGCCGGTCGTGCCTCAGGCGAGGCTGAGGAAGAGCCTCTCCAACTCATCCTGGTCAGCCGGCTCCCCGTCCGGGGCGGTGAGGCACTCCTTGAGCGCGCTGGAAATAATGAGAAAGCCCGCGCGATCGAGTGCTTTCGTGACGGCCGCGAGCTGGTGGACCACATCACGGCAGTGGGCGTCGTCTTCGACTGCGCTGATCACGGCAGCGAGCTGTCCGTGCGCACGGCGGAGACGGTTCACCACCTTGCGTTTGGCCTCCTCATCGCGCGAAGCCGTGCTGAGGTCGGGTGCGGTCGCGTCTGACATCGCTGCCTGCTTTCAAGAGTCAAACCGGGTAGGACTTGACAACAAGGATACCCCAGGGGGTATAGTTCTGACTATTGAAGAATACCCCCATGGGTATCTCAGTCTGGTTCGAGAGATGAGGAGCACAGCATGTGTCGAGCGACGAAGTGCCGCACCTGTGGGAAGACGACCTGGGCGGGCTGTGGCCAGCACGTAGCGATGGTGAAGATGAGCGTGCCGGCTTCCGATTGGTGCAACGGTAAGCACTCGCAGGCCCAAATCGACGCAGCGAAGACCGAACGGGGCGGGTTCTTCTCTCGCCTCTTCGGACGCTGAACCGCTGAGAAAGAGGAGCAGGATTATGGCGACGAAGAACCTGACTCACGCGGACTTCACTGAGACGGTCGGCGAAGGGATCGTGTTCGTGGATTTCTGGGCGGCGTGGTGCGGGCCCTGCCGGGCGTTCGCGCCCGTGTTCGAGCAGGCTGCTGTGCAGCACCCGGACATCGTGTTCGGCAAAGTCGACACCGAAGCCGAGCAGCAGCTCGCCGCCGAGTTCCGCATCACGTCGATTCCGACACTGATGGTGTTCCGCGACGGGATCATGGTCTACGCGCAGCCGGGCGCGCTTCGCGCACCGCAGCTCGATCAGCTGATCCAAGGCGCCCGCGATCTCGACATGGAAGACGTGCGTAGACAGCTCGCCGAACGCGACGCGCAGCCCGCATCCTGACCACCCACCCCACCGGCACATCGTGAGAGAGGACCCCAACATGTGCGCTCGAATCACCTGCTCGACCTGCGGAAAACCCACCTGGACCGGTTGCGGCCAGCACATCGAGGAAGCCCTCGCCGGGGTTCCCGAAGCCGAGCGCTGCACCTGCCGCTGACGCTCTTCACCCGTTCACGACAGAGAAGGATCTGATCATGCTGCTGGAACGCATCTACGACGAGGATCTCGCGCAGGCGAGCTACTTCATCGGTTGCCAGGCGAAGGGCGAGGCGATCGTCGTCGACCCCCGCCGCGACCTCAACGCGTACCTCGAGCTTGCCGCGAAGCACGCCATGCGGATTGTCGCCGTCACCGAGACCCACATCCACGCCGACTACCTTTCGGGCACCCGCGAACTCGCCGCAAGGACCGGCGCGCAGATGTACGTCTCCGACGAAGGCGGCCCGGACTGGACATACGGCACCGACTTCCACGACGCCGTACGGATGAAGCACGGCCACCGGATCATGCTCGGCAACATCATCGTCGAAGCCGTGCACACCCCCGGCCACACCCCCGAGCACCTGTCGTTCCTCGTCACCGACGGTGCGCAGTCGGACAAGCCCGGATTCATGCTCACCGGAGACTTCGTGTTCGTCGGCGATCTCGGCCGCCCCGACCTGCTCGACGAAGCCGCAGGCTTCGTCGATACCCGCTTCCAAGGAGCGAAGGATCTCTTCGCGAGCCTCAAGCACCGCTTCCTCACTCTCCCCGACTACGTGCAGGTGCTCCCCGCCCACGGCTCCGGCAGCGCCTGCGGCAAGGCGCTCGGCGCGATCCCCTCCTCGACCGTCGGCTACGAACGCAACTTCTCCTGGTGGAGCCAGTACCTGAAGAACGACGACGAACAGGGCTTCGTCGACGAACTCCTCAGCGGCCAGCCCGATGCGCACGCCTATTTCGGGCGCATGAAGATGGAGAACAAGGTCGGGCCCGCCGTGATCGGAGAGACGCCCACGCTCGTCGAGTACACGGCTGAGCAACTGTCGGCGGAACTTGCGGCCGATACGGTCATCCTCGTCGATACCCGCCACAACAGCGAAGTGCACCTGGGCACCGTGGAGCGTTCGCTCAACATCCCAGGGGTCGACAAGGCTGCAAGCTACGGCGCCTGGGTGGTCGACCCGTTGGTCGAGCAGCGCCCTCTCGTGCTGCTTGCCGCCGACTTCGAAGAGGCAGAGGCGATGCGGGACCACTTGATCCGTGTCGGAATCGATACGGTGGGCGGGTACGTCACTTCGCTCGACGGTCTCGACCTGGTGATTCCAAAGCTCGTGCAGCCGGAAGAGCTCGACAGTGTCGAGCGGGCGATGCTGCTCGATGTGCGCAACAAGACCGAATACGCCGAAGGGCACCTGCCCGGTGCGCATCAGCTCTCGGGCGGGCGGGTGCTCTGGAATCTCGATCTGCTTCCCGACCCCGGAGCCGGCACGATCGTGTCGTACTGCCAGAGCGGAGTCCGCAATAGTGTTGCCGCCAGCGCGCTGCGCCGGGCAGGCTACGACGTCGCCGAGCTCGACGGCAGCTACGCCGCCTGGACCGCAGCAGGCAACACCCCCGCGACCAGCACGCCGGTCTCAGTCTGACCCGTCTCATCGGCTGCAGCCTTTCCGCACTAGGAGTCCGTGCATGGAACTGACGCTCGTTATCGCGCTGCTGCTCACGGTGCTCGTTGGTCTCTCGCTCGGGCTCCTCGGCGGGGGCGGTTCCATCCTCACGGTCCCGATCCTTACCTATGTGCTGGGGATGGAGCCGCGCGCTGCGATCGCCTCATCCCTGTTCGTCGTCGGCGTGACGAGTGCCGTGGGGCTGATCACGCATGCTCGAGCGGGGCGGGTGCGCTGGAAGACCGGGCTGCTCTTCGGGATCGCGGGCATGGTCGGCGCGTTCTCGGGCGGGTGGCTGGGCGACTGGATCCCCGGACCGCTGCTGATGATCCTGTTCGCAGTCATGATGATCGCGACCGCCACTGCGATGATCCGCGGACGCAGAGCACCCGCGAACGATGCGCAGGCGCAGAACGACGGGGCCAGGTTCCCGCTCGCCCGGATCCTGCTCGTCGGATTCCTCGTGGGCCTCGCGACCGGCCTGGTGGGGGCCGGCGGCGGGTTCCTGATCGTGCCCGCACTGAACCTCCTCGGAGGGCTGCCGATGGCGGCTGCGGTCGCGACCTCCCTGCTCGTGATCGTCATGAACACCACCTCCGGACTCACCGGGGCACTCATGTCCGTGCCGCTCAACTGGCCGATCGTGCTCACCTTCACCGGCGTCGCGGTCGCCGGGTCCCTCCTCGGCGCCCGGCTCACCGGGCGGATCCCCGAGCAGGCCCTCCGTCGCGGTTTCGGCGTTTTCGTACTCGCCATGGGCGTACTCGTCCTCACCCAGGAAGCTCCGAACCTGATGGCAGGCCTCGCATGACCCGCACCACCCGACACACATCCGCACCTGCGTGGCCGCGCGTCGGCCGGATCGTCCCCGGCTACGCGGTCCCGGTGATCAACGAACGGGAAGCCCGAGCCGCCGCAGGCCTCCTCTTCCTCCTCGGAATCGTGCTCTACTTCACCGCCATCCACGCAGGCACCGCCGAACCGCTCAAGCCCTTCGGTGCCGTGTTCGTGCTCGACATGCTGATCCGCGTCCTTGCCGGCGATCGATACGCGCCCTCCCTCGCGCTCGCACGCATCATCGTCGCCCGACAACAGCCCGAATGGGTCGGGGCACCCCAGAAGCTGTTCGCCTGGTGGCTCGGCTACGGCATGGGACTCGCAGCCTGTCTCGCGACCGGCCTCCTTCAGGCCCCGCTCTGGGTGACGCTCGTCCTCTGCGGTATCTGCCTCACCCTCCTCTTCCTCGAAACCGCATTCGGCATCTGCGTCGGCTGCAAACTCCAATCCCTCCTCGCCAAAACCCCACCGCAGCACTGCGCAGGCGGCACCTGCGAAATCTCGGACGACACCGCACCCGCATCAACACTCACCACGCTCCCTCACCCCACCTCACCTGCACGATGAAAGGACCGCTCATGCGCCACACACTCACGAAAATCGCCCTTCCCCTGGCCGCCGGAGCGCTCGCGCTCGGCCTCGCCGCCTGTACCAGCGCGCCCGCCCCCACGGAAGACGCCGATATTCCAACAGGCGCCATCATTCTCGACGTCCGCACGCCCGAGGAATACGCGGCAGAGCACCTCGACGGAGCGAAACTGCTCGACTTCAACGCCGGTGAAGTCACTGAAGCCATCCCGAACCTCGACCCCGACGCCGACTACCTCATCTACTGTCGATCCGGGAACCGTGCCGGCCAAGCCATCACCCTCATGGAACAGGCTGGGTTCACCAGCCTCACGAACCTCGGCTCACTCGAACAAGCCGCAGAAACCACAGCTCTCACTATCGTGCGCTGATTCACCTCGGCGCCAGCCCGGAAGAGTGACGGACACGGTCGAAATCACTTTGCTCACGAAGGGATAGTTGCCTTTGGAAACTATCGAGCGTAGGCTGCAATCATGACCGGTCGAGAGCTCGATGCAGATGCGGAGCTGCTGGCGGCGTTGACGAAACTCAATTTGCGATGGTCATCGGCCGAGTTCCAACGGCGGGTTGTCGCGGCTGTGGGACTTGATCTCGACGACACTGCTGTTCGCGCCATCTATGTGATCGGGCTGCTCGGCGAAGCTCAGGTGAGCGTGATCGCCGATGAACTGCACCTCACACGCCCGACCGCGTCGAAGCTCGTCTCTCGGCTCGAACGCGCCTGCCTGATCCGACGCTCTCCCGGCGCACGGGATGCGCGGGTGAGGAACGTGAGCCTCACCGGACCGGGGTGCGACGCGTTCGCTCTGCTCGTCGACGCGGGGATCCAGATGGTTCGGACGGCCACGGCCGGATGGCCGAAGGAGGACCGTCGCCGATTCGCCGCACTGCTCGACGGGTTTGTTGAACGGCTCGTCGATGAACCGGCAGTCGCACTGCCTGGGGCCGACGCGGTCTCACCGAATCGGGCGGAGATGCCGCCCTCAGGAAAGGAAGAATGATGGCACGCACCTATGTGATCACCGGGGCCGGATCCGGGATCGGGAAGACCACTGCGGAGATCCTCGCCTCGCGAGGCGACCGGGTGATCGGCGTCGACCTGAAAGGCACCGAAGTGACCGGCGACCTCTCCACCCGATCAGGGCGACAGGCCGCGGCGGAAGAAGCGAGCCGTCTCGCAGGCGGCACCGTGGATGCCGTGATCGCCTGCGCCGGGCTCGCGCTCCCGAAGGCGCTGACGGCGAAGGTCAACTACTTCGGCATGACAGAATTCCTCGAAGCGATCCAGCCGGCACTGACGACCTCGAATGCTCCCCGCGTAGCACTGATCTCCTCAATGGCGTCTCTGCAGCCCGTCGCCGAGCCCCTGGTCGACGCGCTGCTGACCGACGATGAGGACGCTGCGCTGGCGATCGCGGAACAGCTGGAGCAGGATCCGCAGCTTGGCGGGCTGATCTACTCTTCCTCGAAGCGCGCGATCTCCCGGTGGGTACGCCGGGAAGCGCCGAAAGCGCAGTGGGCCGGCGCCGGCATCCCAGTCAACGCCGTCGGACCGGGCACCGTTGTGACACCGATGACACAGGACCTGCTCGCGACCTCGGAGGGCACTGCCCTGGTCGACACGATGGTGCCGATGCCACTGAACTACCACCAGAGCCCGGAATCCATCGCGAATCTGCTCATCTGGCTCACCTCTGAAGAGAACACCCACTGCTGCGGCCAGACGATCTACTGCGACGGCGGCGCCGACGCCGTGCTGCGCGGCGACGACATCTGGACGTGGAACGAGGAAGCCATCCAATCGAAGTTCGCGGATCTGCAGTCGCAGCTAGCTTCCTGATCGGTACCCGTCGCAGCTCGCACTGCTCGCAGAAATGAGCGGGGGGCATCGGTTGCCACCACAACAGATACCCACCACGGGACAGAGAAAGCGAGGCTCTTCCTGCTCGTAAGCTCCGAAATCCATCGATACAGAGTTCAGCTGCTCGCAGATCCGCGCGGTCGCCTCAGGGCTCGGTCGGTTCCGGCTTTCTCCCAGCTTGCGAGGGCCTCGGACGCCAGCTGCGGCGGGATTGTGCTCGATTCGCTTTCAGCGGTGCTGGAAGCTTTGCGAATGGTCGCGGACACCGCGTCGAGCACTTGCTGCGATTGCTGCCGGTATGGTGCGGCGAACGTGGAAGAGCGGAGCGCGAGGAGCAGGAACTCGTGATGCAGCAGGATCGTTTGAGTGTCCTCGCCGAGCGCGCGATGGATGCGTTGAGTGATCGCCGCCAGATCGAGTGACCGTTTCGAGACATTGTCGTACTCCGTCGCCACTTGGGAGAGCGCTGAGATCTGCTTCTGAGTGTGCTGCTGCCACAACGCCTCCCAGAGGGCTTCTTTCGAGGAGAAGCTGGAGTAGAACGCTCCCCGAGAGTATCCGGCACGAGCGCAAATATCCTCGATGGGTGCGCTGATTCCCCGTTCAGCGATCAGGGCGCACGCAGCATCCAGGATACGAGAACGAGTGGCGCCCCGCCTGCCTACCAATGCACCACCAGCCGTCGGCGCGGGGAACTGACATGCATGTCTCGCTCTCCCGCCAGCCAGGCGCTCTGGTATAGCGGTGTAGACATGTGCACTCCTTCCAAAAGCTAAGAAACGACTAAGCGTCGTTGTGCTTTCCCGGCCCGGTAGTGGATGAGCCAGCTCCCAAGGCCCGCGAGTACCGCTCCGCCGGTCGCGCCGATTATCGCGAGGAGCCACATGGTGTATCGGTCGTCGACTTCTCCCGCGACGGTGATAACCATGACCGCGGGGATCGACCCGAGCAGCAGGGCCCCTGCGGCAGCACCCGCGATGATCCCTGAAACATCCCGTACGGCTTGCGTGACCTTGCGGCCCCACTGCTTCCGCCCGGAAAGGAGGATGCCGAGGAGCGCGAGGAGTGCGAGAGCGAGCACAATCGTGAGCAGGGTGATGTAATCCATGGTGATGCTCCCTATCCTGATTTGTTGTGCGCTTAGGCGAGTACGGGTTGCGGGACGCCCGCGGTGGTTGCGAGGGGGCAGCGGGTGCCGGTGAAGATGCTTGCTGCGCAGAGGTTGCAGTGGAGGCACGCGGACTTCGTGGCCTGATCCTGTGCGATGCGGTTGATGAGGTTCGGTTCGCGTAGCACGGCTCGCGCCATCGCGACGAAATCGAAGCCCTCTTCCATCGCGGTCGTCATGTGGTCATGGTTCGTAACACCGCCGAGGAGGACGAGCGGCAGGGACACTTCCCGGCGGAACTGCCTCGCGTAGTCGAGGAAGTAGAGCGGCTCATACGGGTAATTCTGGAAGACGAACTTTCCGAACATGTTCATGCCGAGTTTCAGGAGCCACATCTGAGTGGCGGCCATCTGTTTCATGGGCACGTCACCACGGAAGAGGAACATGGGGTTCAGAAGCGATGATCCCCCGGTGAGTTCGAGAGCATCCACGGTGCCGTCCTGCTCAATGAGCTGCGCGAACGGGATCGATTCGTCAAGCCACAAGCCACCCTTTACGCCGTCGGCCATGTTGATCTTCGCAAGCACCGCAACACCGTCACCTGCGTGCTCGCGCACTTCCTGCAGGATCGCCCTGGGGAATGCTGCACGTTTCTCGAACGACCCACCCCATTCGTCTTTCCTCCGGTTGATGTTCGGGCTGAGGAAAGAGCTTGCAAGATAGTTGTGGCCGACATGCACCTCGATCGCGTCGAACCCGACCTGCCCGGCCATTCTGGCGGCCTCGCCGTGCTGTCGGATGACCCGGCGGATGTCGTCTTTTGTGGCCGCACGGTCCAGGCTCATCGACAGCGGGTTCGGGCGCGCAGACGGGGCAAGGGAAGGGAGCTTGTTCGAGCGTGAGTTCGCGACGGGGCCTGCGTGTCCGATCTGGGCGGAGATCTTCGACCCTGTCTCGTGGATCGCATCCGTGAGTCGCTGCAGGCCGGGCAGTGCTTCCTCCCGCCAATAGATCTGGTCACGTTCGGTGCGGCCCTCTGGGGCGACGGCGAGGTAGGCGACGGTCGTCATGCCGATCCCGCCTTCGGCTACCTTGCGGTGGAAGCCGATGAGATCGTCACTGACCAGAGCCCCTGGCGTCATGCCCTCGAATGTGGCCGACTTGATCACCCGGTTGCGAAGCTCGACCGGCCCCAGTCGGGCAGGGGCGAGCGGATCAGGCACTGAACGGGTCATGGGAGTCTCCTGTAGGTCAATGAGCGGGTTGCACGGATGGGGTGGTGAAGTTCAGCCAGGACAGTGCCTGCGACACGACGTCTGCGGGCTCGGACGCCGGGTCGGTTTCTGCCCAGTTCAGGAGTGCCTCGAACGCAGTCGACTGGTAGGCGATCGCAATCCCACGGCATGACGCCGCAGGCATTCCCGTGAAGCGTGTGGAGATGTACTCGGTGATCGCGTCCACCCACGGCTGATACGCGGCCGCGGCGCTCGCCCGTAGCGCGGGCTCTTCGGAGATGAGCCGCAACCAGAGAGGACCGCTCGAGCGATGCTCGTGCAGGACCGCGAGGGACCGTACGACCGCTGCAGAGATCACTGCAGACACGGCCGCATCTGAGTCGGCGGCGTCAAAGCTCTCTTTGAGAACTTCAGTCGCGCGGGGCACCGCAACCCAGGCAAGCTCCTCCTTAGATGAGAAGTGACGCAGAATAGTCCGTTGGCTGATGCCAGATGCGGACGCGATATCTGCCCACGTCACCCGGTTGAAGCCCTTCTCGCTCCACAGTTGCAGGGCGATCGCGCCGACCTCGACACGGTCCACTGTCGTTGGGCGACCGGGTGACCGGGCGTGGTTACGTAAGGCGTGTGAAATGGCGGGCATGTTCCCATGACATCAGTTTTGGCGTAAAGTGTCAATATTGCTTGCATGTGAGGAGCGGGAGCGACGTGGGCACCTATTTGATCACGGTGTCCCTTCTGGCGCTCGGCCCGCAATCTTCGTAAGTCGCGCCGTAGCCGCTACCCGTTCATGAGCAGCAGCATCGCCGCCATACCCGCCGCCATTAGACAATGGCAGAGCCCATGCAGCCGCTCGCCACGGATCGTCGCCGCACGGTGCACCCACCACAGTGCGATCGCCGCGCTGCCTGCTGCAAAGACCCCGTTCAGCACGTCGACCCAGGGCGGCGTCGACATCTCCATCATCATTGACCCGCCAGCAGCCTCACCGTGCCCCCCGCCGCCCATGTTCGCCATGAGCAACGGCATCGCCGCGATCATCCACACCATCGCGGCCGCGAGCCAGATGTGCCCGGCGAGATCCACGCGACGGGCCAGCGACGGCGCCCTCCAGAGTCCCGGCGTCAGTGCGAGCGCGAGCACGGTGAAGACCACGATTTGCGCCCAGTTCAGTGCTGCCGGGATCATCATGAACCAGCACATCGCGATCATTCCGACGCTCATCACCAGATGCATGAGGTGGATCGCCGTCGACTCGAGCACCGGGCCGCGCGGTGCCCCGGCCGGCGGCCGATGCGCGATGAGGCGCACGAGGCAGTACACCCCGGTGAACGCGAAGACGACGGTGAGGATCAGATTCCACGGGGCAGTCAGCATACCCATTAGCTTACAACTACATCATGTAGAGTACGGGGCGAGGCCCGCACCCCATGGTTCCCCTAACCAGGGGCAGGGGAGGACACATCCCGGGCGCCGGCGTGGCCCAGACCCTCTGCGGCGTCTGCGAAAGGAACACTGACCATGACCGGACTCACCTTCGCCGTCGGCGGCATCCTCACCGCCACCGGCGTGATCGCCTACGTCGCCTCCGACGCGAGCAGCCTGACCGCACTCATCCCCGCAGCGCTCGGCGTGCTCATCCTCATCGCCGCCTTCATCTCACGCGCGCCGAAGGCCCGCCGGCACGCGCTCCACGCCGCCCTCGCGATCGCCCTCCTCGGCATCGCCGGAACCGCCATGAACGTGATGAAGCTCGGGGAGCTCTTCGCCGGCACCGCCGAACGCCCGAACGCGGTGATCGCGAGCACCGTCACCTTCGTCGTCCTCCTCGTGTTCCTCGGTGCCGGCATCGCCTCCTTCGTGCGCGCCCGCCGCTACCGCGCCGCCCAAGACCCGGCGAACGCCCCCGCCTGACCCGCAGCTGCAGACCCCAGCATGTCCAGTCCCGCACCCGAGCCGCGCCCGCCGTCTGCGGTGCCGCCGTCCTGGGGCTGGGCACGGGGGTCGCAGCAGCTGCGCACCGTGGAGACCGAACCGCTCGACTACCATCGCCTGCTGCGCGGCGCCCCCGCCTACCGGTGGTGGAAGCCGCTCGCCCTGCTCCTGCTCTCGGGCGTGTTCTTCGGCATCCTCACCGTGGTGGTCACGGTGACCGTCATCCCGGTGCTGATGCTCACGGATCCCGACTACCCCGCCCAGGTCGCCGCAGGCACCGCCGCCGCACTCGACACCCAGCGGCCCGTGTCGGTGCTCGTGAGCATGGTGTCGATCATCATCATGCTCCCGGCCGTGCTGCTCGCGATGCTCGTCATGGGCATGCGACCCATCGGCCGGATCTGGTCGGTCGCCGGCCGCATGCGCTGGGGACTCCTCGGCAGGCTGCTCGGCGTCTCCGTGCTCGCGATCGCCGTCATGAACCTCGTCGGCATCGGCGTTGGCGTGCTCCTCGATCCCGCCGCCGGTGCCGCAGCTGCTCCCAGCGAGACGGGCTTCGACGCGCGCGCCGCCGTGCTGTCGATGCTGCTCGTGCTCATCCTGGTGCCGCTGCAATCCACCGCCGAAGAGGTCGTCTTCCGCGGGCTCTTCATGCAGGTGCTCGGGGCGTGGCTCAGAAACCCCTGGTTCGCGATCCTCATCCCCTCGATCGGCTTCGCGTCCCTCCACATCTACGACATCTGGGGGCTCCTCGCCGTCGGGCTCCTCGGCGCCGTCTCCGCCTGGCTCACCTGGCGCACCGGCGGCCTCGAGGCGGCGATCGCGATCCACATCGTCAACAACTACGTCGCCTTCGGCATCATGGCCTCGGGCCTCACCGGGGAGACCGCGCAAACCGCAGGCGACGGCAGCCCGGCCGGGCTGATCGGCCAGATCGCCGGCCTCGCCCTCTTCGCGTGGCTCACACTGCGCGTCTTCACCCGAGGCGGGCACGGCAGGCAGCGCATCGACCTCGTGCAGATGCCCGCCTCTTCGCAGGAGAGGGGCACCCGGTGAACGCGAACGAGCCGACCCCCGAGGCGCCGCACGGAGCCGCGCGCCCGGGCATCACCCGTCGCGGGGTGATCGCCGTGGCCGCCGGCGGCCTGATCGCCGGCACCGTGGTCACGCTGAGCGGATGGACGCCGCAGCCCAAACTCATCCTCGCGCCCAGCGGAGCCGGGAATCGCACCCCGCTGCCGATCCCGCCGCTCGCCGAACCGGAGATCGCCCACGACGGCACCCGCGTCTTCTCCCTCACCGCGCAGGCCGGGGAGAGCCGCATCCATCCGGGCGGGCCGACCCCGAGCTGGGGCTACAACGGCGCCTTCGCAGGCCCCACGCTGCGCGCTGCCGAGGGCGATCGGGTACGCATCGTCGTGCGCAACGAGCTCCCCGAGACGACTACCGTGCACTGGCACGGCATGAAGCTCCCGGCGCAATACGACGGCGGCGCGCACCAGCCTATCGCCCCTGGTGAGGAATGGATGGCCGAATGGGAGATCGAGCAGCCGGCCGCAAGCTGCTGGTACCACCCGCACACCCACGGCACCACCGAAGCGCAGGTGGGCCGGGGGCTCATGGGCCTGTTCCTCCTCGACGACGAGCTCAGCGCGTGGAGCGGCCTCCCGATCGACTACGGCATCGACGACGTGCCCGTCATCGTCACCGACCGCAGCTTCAATGCCGACGGCTCCTTCGCTGCACGCGAGCGCACCGCCTTCGGTCTGCTCGGGGATTCGGTCATCGTGAACGGCGCCCTCTCCCCGACGTTCGAGGTCGCCCGTGCGCTCACTCGGCTGCGCCTGCTGAACGGTTCCTCGGCGCGCACCTATCACTTCGTGGTCCAGGGGGTGCCGATGATGCTCGTCGGTACCGAGACCGGACTGCTCCCCGACCCTATTCCGATCAACAGCGTCACCCTCACCCCGGGCGAGCGGGCTGAGGTGCTCGTCGAACTCGAACCCGGCCAGACTGCCATGCTGCAATCGGTGCCGCACTCGCTCGGGCTCCTGCAGAGCACCTCCCGCGCGGCCGGCGCCGACGACCGCTTCGACGTGCTTGAACTGCGCGCCGCGGCCGCCTTCGACGGCCCCGAGCTCGCGATCGCGGAGCTCGACATGCTCGCCGCCGCCCTGCCGCCCCGCTCGAGGCACCAGACGTCATTCGGTCGATGGTGCTCACCAACAACCGGATCAACGGCGCCACGATGGACATGAGCCGCGTCGACCAGGTCGTCACCGTCGGTGCCCGCGAACGCTGGATCGTCGATAACCAGCACCACCTGCCCCACAACCTCCACATCCACAACGCGCGCTTCCTGGTCGTCAGCGTCGGCGGCGAACCCCCGCGCGACTTCGAGCGCGGCTGGAAAGACACCGTCTACGCGCCACCCGGACGACCCGTGATCATCGACGTCGAGTTCGGGCGCAGTAGCGACCCCGACTGGCCCTACATGTTCCACTGCCACTGGCTCATGCATCACGACATGGGCATGATGGGGCAGTTCGTCGTGATCGACGAGACCCAGGAACCGCCCACCGCGATCAGCACCCCCGCCGTGCGCGCGAACACGCCCGCAGGAGGCATGAATGGCAGCCACTGACGAACCCGCCGCCCGCCCGCGCGGAACCCGGCGGCTGCTCGGAGCGATCGCGCGGTGGACACTCATCGTGCACGCCGCGCTGCTCGTCGCTCAGCCCTTCATCGCCGGCACGATGCTCGATGGCCGCAGCGCTGATGCGCAAGCCTGGCACCTGAAAATTGGCATGGTCCTGCCCACCATCGGATTCGTGCAGATCGTCGTTACGTTCCTCGCCTGGGGACTTGCCCGATGGCCCCAGGGCGCCTTCACTGGTTCGATCGCGGTCTGGGTGCTCGAACTCGCCCAGTTCTTCATCGGCTATCTGGGCATGCCGCTCGCGATGCACATCCCGCTCGGGCTGTTCGTCGTCGCCGCGGGGGTCGGCATGGCCTACGCCTACGGCTACCGGGCCGTGCCACGCGCGCTGGTGCCAGCCAGTACCCTGGCGGACGCGCACCCGAACTAGCCCCGAGAAATCAAGAGAAGAGAGAAACCATGGACACTGACATCCGCCGCATCCTCGTGCACGCCCTCGGAGCCGTAGTGACGGTCGGGCTGCTCGGGGGCCTCGCCGCCTGCGCCGCCTCGAAACCCGAGGTCACCCCCTCCGCCGATGACGCTGACCCCGCCGTCACCGTGCGCGCCTACGACAACGCCTACGACATGCCAGAGGTCGACGTCACCGAGGGCGAGGCCGTGCGCTGGGTGTTCGAAGGGCAGAACGAGCACGACGTCGTCGCGGGGGACGCGAGCTTCGTGAGCGAGCTCATGCGGCAGGGCAGCTTCACCCACGTCTTCGACGAAGCCGGCAGCTACGAATACGACTGCTCGATCCACGCCGAAATGAAAGGCGTCGTAAACGTGACGGCCGACTGACCCATGCTCAGGATCCCGCACACGCAGCGCGCGCCTGGCCACCATCCGGCCTCGGGCAGCCGTCATCCGCTCAGCCTGCCCTGTGTAGATTCGAACCATGACCACGAGCGCTGAGACACCGTTACGCCGACGACGCATCGGCTTCGCGTGGTTCTCGATCGTGGCCGGTATCGTCGGCTGGTTCGCCTCCTTCGAGCTGCTCACCGAGTACATCAAGACGCTGCAGGAACCCACTCACGCACCCAACTGCAACATCTCGAAGCTCGTCACCTGCGGGCCGAACATGGACTCCTGGCAGGGCTCCCTCTTCGGGTTCTCCAACACCATCATCGGTGTCACCGCTTTCACCATCCCGATCCTCATCGGGGCCGCGATCCTCGCCGGAGCCCACTTCGCCCGCTGGTTCTGGCGGCTCTACTGCCTCGGCCTCCTCGGAGGCATCGTCTTCATCACCTGGCTGCAGTACCAGAGCTTCTACTCGCTCGGCACCCTGTGCCCCTGGTGCATGGTCGTCTGGACGGCGATGATCCCGCTCTGGTGGGTCACCCTCGCGAAAGGCGGCGCCGACGGCGATCTCGTCGTAAACGAGTCGGCTATCCGCAGGCTCACCGGGTTCGCATCCTGGGCCTGGGTCGCGATCCTCCTCCACTTCGTCATCGTCGCCGCCGTCGCGCAGCTCGCCGTCGACTGGCTCTTGGAGTTCCGACTGTGACCCGGCCGGGCGCGTCGAACTCACAGTCTGCGGCAGTCAACTTCACAGCCAGGGAGCGACCCGTCTGCTCTACGCTGACATTATGAACTGCCCGAGCGACGGAACCACCCTGCTGATGAGCGAACGACAGGGCGTCGAAGTCGACTACTGTCCGCAGTGCCGAGGTATCTGGCTTGACCGGGGCGAGCTCGACAAGATCCTCGAGCGCATGCAGGCCGACACCGTCGCAGAACCGGCCCCGCAGTACTCCGAGCCCCGCCGTGAGCAGCCCCGGTACGACGACCGCGACGACCGGCGCTATGACGACCTGGGGCGGGGCGGCCACCACGATGATCGGCGGCGGGACGATCACTATGACGACCGCCGTCGCGACCCCCGCTACCGTAAGAAGAAGAGCCCCTTCGAGTTCCTCGGCGACATCTTCGAGGGCTAAACGTGCGAGCGCGGGGTGCTCCTGTCCAGCCGTGGCATGTTCTCTGCGTGCAGCCAGGTACTCCTTGCGATTGGATAGTTCTGCCTAGCTATGCCTCGTGCTCTATTTCCCGTGAGGGGTCCGGTAAAAAATCGACCTCGTGTATCTTGGCTCCTCCGAAGAAGTGTCCCGACTAGGGAATGTCTGCTGATTGACTCGTGAAGGAGTTGGGATCTCGGAGTGGTGTCTTGTCTCCAGTCTTCTCCGATGATCTGTGGGCGTTAATCGCTGATGTGATGCTCGGTCCGCTAGGAAATTGGGGCCGCCCCGGTCGCTGATTCTCTCCTGATCATCGAGGCGATCATGTGCCGGTCTCGGTGGGGAACGGGTGGCCGGATCTGCTCAGATATTGTGGCCGTTTCAGACAGTGTGGCAGCGGGGGTCTGATGCAGGAACTGGTGACAGTTTCGGTTTAGGCCGCGAGGATCGCGGCGGGTTCCATGGTGGTCTCGAACTCGATCGGGGTCAACCCGCCGAGTCCGTCTTGTTCTCGTTGCCGGTGGTAGCGGCGCTCGACCCAGGTCACGATCGCCAGCCGCAGGTCTTGACGGGTCTCCCATCGTCGTTGCTGGTTGAGGACGTTCTTCTGCAGCAGCGACCAGAACGATTCCATCGCGGCGTTGTCTGCCGCTGACGCCACTCGTCCCATCGAGCCGACCATGTCGTGCCGGCGCAGCGCCCTCGCGACCGCTTGCGAACGAAACTGGCTGCCGCGGTGGGCATGCAGGATGCAGCCGGCGACGTCACCGCGACGGGCGACGGCGTGCTCGATCGCGTCGACGACGATGTCGGCATGCATCGTCGATTTGATCGAGTAGCCGACGATCCGGTTCGACCAGGCGTCTTTGATCATGCAGCAGTAGAGCTTGCCTTCGGCCGTCCAATGCTCCGTCAAATCCGTGAGCCAGAGCCGGTTCGGCGCATCAGCGGTGAACAGTCGCTTCACGAGGTCATCGAACACCGGCGGGCCCGCCTTCTTGCCCTTGCCGCGTCGGCTGCGCTGCGAAGTCGAGACCGCGCCAACCTGAGACGCCAACGACCACGCGGTCCTGCGACTCATCCGCAACCCTCGCCGGCGGGCGAAGTTCGCCAGCTGCCGATAGCCGAGCGTCGCATCATCGACATGGCCGTCGAACAGCACGTTCATGCGGCGAGCGCGCAACCATTCAGCGTCAGCGACAGGGTCGCGCTTCCACCGGTAGTAGGGCTGACGGGCGAGCTTGAGAACCCGGCACGACACCGTGACGGGCACCCCGTCATCGGCGAGCTCGCTCACGAGCGGGTAGATCATTTTGGGGAGCCGCCAAGCTTCAGGTTCGCCTGCGACAGATACGCCGCCGCCTTCCTGAGGACCTCGTTCTCCTGCTCGAGCAACCGGTTCCGGCGACGCAGATCACGCACCTCAGCAACCTCGTCTCGAGTCTGACCAGGGCGGCTGCCTTCCTCGATATCGGCCCGCTTCAGCCAGTTCGTCAGCGACGCCTCCGAGATCCCGAAATCCTCGGCAACCTGTCTCAACGTCACCCCCGGCTCACGGCGGCGAGCGACCGCGACAACGTCATCGCGAAACTCACGCGGAAATGGTCTGGGCATGAAGACATCCTCCCTCAGAGCCTCCCGGCCCTAAAGATCAGTTGTCACCAGTTCCTGCATCAGACCCCGGTGTATAGGGAATAGCCGCTGAGCATACCTGGAATCGGGTGCAGGCCCGCCTCCACGGGGACGCCGAACGTGCCTGATTGATCGACTGGAATATCCACGACGGATTCCACGTTCGGGTGTGTGCAGCAGCACCGATGAACCTGTCCCAGACACAAGGGTTTCTTAGAATTTCAAAGAATTCCTTATCGAGCCATCTGAACGTAGGGTCGGGCGCTCTCGAAGGCCTACTCATGAAGGTGCGTCATCTGGTCGATGGGCGTGGCCTTCGGTTCGGGGCTCTAATGGCTTGCGGGCAGAACAGCGATTTGCCTATAAACATCCCGCTGACAGAGCGGATGTGTGGTAGCTGTTGCACCCCGCCCAATGCGGTGTTGGGCAACAGGGCCTATTCATCGAGCATAGTCCGCACCTGTCCGCGCTAGCGCGGTACCCGGGTTCTAGACGGAAGCGCAACACCTAAAGTGTGAGTTGTCTAGACCACCACCGAAGGGCTGCGCTTCCTTGTCCACACTTTACCGCCACCTCACCCTGAACGACCGGATCGAGATCGAGAAACTCCACGACCACGGCCACACCCACGCCGAGATCGCTCGAAGAATCGGCGTGCACCGTTCAACCATCGGCCGCGAGATCAAGAAGCGTTCCTGGCAACCTGAACACGACCACGCGAATCTTCGCCCCTACCTACGGAACAAACTCGACACCCGTCACCGGCGAGACCGGGTGTATCTCGCTGGTCAAGCACAACTCCACGCCAACACACGCCGAGCACGCTCGCACCAGCCCTACCGAATGACGCATGACCCGCTCGTTGATTGGGTGATCACACATTTGGGGCGGGGGTGGACCCCGGAAGAGATCAGCGGACGCCTCCCTATCGAGCACCCCACCGATCACCGTATGCGGGTCAGCCCAGAAACGTTGTATGCCTGGATTTACTCACCCGGCCAACAGCATCGGCAGCTGCACCAATACCTTGCTCGGGGGCAGAAGAAACGACGCCGCATCAAGGGCCGAAAGGTACACACGGAACGCATCAAATATCGGGTCTCGATACATGAACGACCCGCCGAGGTATTGACGCGGGAAGAGTTTGGGCATTGGGAATCAGACAGTGTGCTGGGCGCACACGGCACCGGCGGTATTCACACCATGGTCGAACGCACAAGCCGTTACTACCTGGGAGTGAAGCTCTCCCGAGTCGCTGCTGCCCCGACTCTGGAGGCGCAGCTTGGCGTGTATCGGGTGCTGCCTGCACACGCCGTCAAATCTGTCACAGCCGACAATGGAAGCGAGTTCGCACACCATTACATGCTTGCCGACACGATCGGGGTGCCCACCTATTTCTGTGACCCGTACAGCGCATATCAGCGGGGCAGTAACGAGCACTTCAATGGTCGGCTACGGAAGTATCTCCCCAAGGGCACAACCTTCGAGGACCTCACCCAGGAAGAACTCGACGAGTACATCGGTGAGATCAATGACCGGCCCAGGAAAGTGCTGGGTTGGGCGACCCCGGCAGAGGTATTCCAGGAGTTATGCTCGGGGTAACTCACTGGGTGTTGCACTCCGAACTAAAATCCGGGGTATTGAGGCTGTTGATGCCTGAGTCGCGCGATCAGTAAGCCAATCGGAGAAGGCGTGGACCTTAAGGCGGGTGCCCGCCGAAGCTTGACGGAGACAACGGCATGGCCGGAACGGGGCTAAGTGTAGGCGCTCCTGGCCGAAGTGGGGGTGGGCGCTCGCGAGCCGATACGTCAAGCCCGCGATCGCGTACCGGGCCGGGGTTGTCCTCAAAGTCGTAGTTGCGAAGCTCGGCCTTTTGGAATGACACGTTCGCTGCCGCCGGCTGCCCTAGGTCTGTTGCCCTCCTTGCTGAGGAGGGATCGAATCACTAGCATATATAAGCATGAATGCAGGTACGCGGATAAATTTCATCGAGTCTGAACCTTATCTAGAGTTCGCTGTTGAAGTATTCGCCTTGCTGGCGGACGTGACTCGCGTGCGCATCGTGATCGCCCTGCAGGAGGGCGAGCTTTCGGTGAATCATTTGGCGGACATTGTGGATCGCTCACCGGCTGCAGTGTCGCAACATCTAGCGAAACTGCGTGCTGCGCGTGTCGTCGTGACCCGGAAAGACGGCCAGCGCGTGTTCTACCGGTTGGCGAACGAGCACTCCACCCGATTGGTTGCCGACGCGATTTACCAGGCCCAGCACGCAAACGAAGAGTCACCGGCGCACCACATGGTCAAACCGTCCCTGGCCAATGTCTTTGGAGAGTCGTCCGATGCTTAGTGTGCTCAAGAACACAACATTTACCAAGCTGTTCTCGGCACAGATTGTAGCTTTGCTGGGGACGGGGCTCTTGACTGTGGCGCTGGGCCTGCTCGCCTTCGACATTGCGGGTGGAAACGCGGGCGTGGTGATGGGCACTGCGCTGACGATCAAGATGGTCGCCTATGTGGCCGTCTCGCCGATTACCGCGGCACTCACCGCACGGCTTCCTCGGAAGCCGGTGCTTATTTCCGCTGATCTCGTGCGGGCGGGCGTCGCCGTGGCGCTGCCATTCGTGACTGAGGCCTGGCAGATCTACGTGCTGATCTTCCTGCTCCAATCGGCTTCAGCAACGTTCACGCCAGCGTTTCAAGCGGTTATCCCCGAAGTGCTGCCCGATGAGCGTGAGTACACGCGCGCGCTATCGCTGTCTCGTCTCGCCTATGACCTTGAGTCCCTGGTGAGTCCTATGATTGCCGCGATCCTGCTGACGGTGATCAGCTACAACAATCTATTCGTTGGCACAGTGGTGGGGTTCTTGTGCTCCACGATGCTTGTTGCGCTCACGGCCTTCCCGAACGCCATTCCCGGTCCTGCGACCAAGTTCTTCACCCGTCTCACTCTGGGCGTGCGGGTCTTTTGGGCTCGGCGAGAACTGCGGTCTTTGCTGGCATTGAATCTGGTTGTGGCCACTTCGACCGCGATGGTGATCGTGAATACGGTGGTTTTGGTGCAGGGGGAGCTTGAGCGCACTCAGGCAGACGTGGCGTTGCTGCTTGCGAAGTACGGGGCGGGGTCGATGGTTGTTGCGTTGGCATTGCCCCGGCTTTTGGACAAGCTTCCGGATCGGAGAGTCATGCTGTGGGGTGCGGCCTTGATACCGACCGTCTTGCTCTGCGCAGCAATCGTTCTGTTTACGCCGGAGGCTCCTTGGACTTGGGGCGCGCTGATGCTGGCGTGGTTCATGATGGGGGCAGCGAACTCCCTGATACTCACGCCTTCTGCACGGCTCCTCCGGAGAAATTCCGACGAGACCAATCGACCGGCGGTATTCGCGGCGCAGTTCTCCCTGTCGCATGCCTCCTTTATGATCACGTATCCGCTTGCTGGGTTGCTCGGAGCCTGGATCGGTTTGCCGTTCACCGCACTGATACTGGTTGCCATTGGGGTAGGGGGAGCGGTCTGGGCAATCCTGACTTGGAACACGAGCGCTGCGGTTCGGACCGGAGGCTCGGGGGAAGCACTATGAAAAGGGTTATGAGGTTCGTGGGCCTTCGCGGACAGGCACCTTATCCTCTGACGGTGCCCTGCCTGCTGCCCGTCCGGTTCGGCGAAGATGATGCCGTCTCTAAGTGGACCTGACAGGGAACGACATGTTTCATACGAGTGAGTCCACGCTTGAGCTCCACTACTACGGAATCCCAGGAGGGTCGAAGGCTGGGAGCAGGACTAGTGGTCAGGCGGACGTATCTGTCTATACTCGGGGTGGTTGTCCGTGTGTGATGACAGTGGACTCGATGCTGACCTATTGAACGGGTGGGTATCATCGAATTATCTCGATGAAGGCGAATGCTTCGAGCGCGAACTCCCAGGTGGAAGAAGCGGTTGCAATGACGTCAGCTACCCGGCTTTTTCATAGTGTCAGTGACCCCTCACGTTTGGTGATCCTGCAGCACCTGCTGCGCGGCGAGTACCGCGTGGTGGACCTGATCGAGCATGGGACTATCTCCGAGCACAGTTTCCAGGCCTCTGGCATATCTGAAAGAGACTGGGCTCGTCAGCTCGCGACCGGAGGGTTGGGCATCAGTGTATTGCTCACCCAGAGTGTCTTGTAGTGTTGCTTTCCGCGGCGGAAAAGTTGCTCGCGCTGACAGCTGACGCCGTTATGCTCTGCCCCCTGCATGGCACTGGCGTAGTGACCGAGAAGCAGCAGCTCTGCCTCCTCGCCCCTAGCTTTTAATGCAGCCTGTTTGGCGCTGTGTCAGTCTGCACGAGTCACAGCCCTTCCCTGCGGGGTGGCGGGGCGAAGAAACTGTGTGACTCGTCCCGGTTTCGGGTCTTGTTCCTCTTGAAACGGTAAGGAGGGGTAACGCCGGAGAAGATCGACTACCTGAGCGCGATCGCACCGTCGGACTTGTCAGAAACCTTCGTGCCAACCCCGTCATTCTGTCCATAGATCCTGATCGGCGGGGTAGCTGTAGGTCTGGATTAGGAGATTTGCGGCCTCGCTCCGGTACTCCAAGGCGAATTTCCTACGTGTTCTCATGAGACATCAGGGTCAAGTCCCGGGTGGTGGTGTAGCGCGGTGTCCTTCGATGTTGTGATGGTTAGGCGCTGAGTTCGAGGACGGTGTCGGTCACCTCCTCGGCGTTGGTATCGGTGACGAGGGTGAGCCTGCTCTTGGCTAGGATCTCGAGGCCGAGGTAGCGGCGGCCTTCTGCCCATTCATCGGTCTGTTCGGCCAGCACGGCGCCGACGAGGCGGGTGATCGCGTCCCGGTTGGGGAAGATCCCGACGGAGTCGGTGCGGCGGCGGATCTCACGATTGAGGCGCTCGTTGGGGTTGTTTGACCAGATCTGTTGCCAGAGCCCTTCGGGGAACCCGGTGAACGCGAGAATGTCTGCGCGTGCTGTGTCGAGGTGTTCGTGCGCGTCGGGGAGCTTGCCGTCGACGTAGTCGAGGAGCCGGTCGAACTGCGCGTGAACAGCGGCAGCGTCGGGCTGGTCGTAGACGGAGTGCAGCATCGCTTTCACCGCCGGCCACATGCTCTTCGGGGTCACGGACATGAGGTTCGCGGCGTAATGGGTGCGGCAGCGCTGCCAGACCGCGCCGGGCAGGTTCGCGGCGATCGCCTCGACCAGGCCCGCGTGCGCGTCGGAGGTGACGAGGCGCACCCCTCCCAGACCGCGGGCGACGAGGTCTGCGAAGAAACTGTTCCAGGCAGCCCCTGTCTCGCTGGTCGCGACGCGTAGGCCGAGGACTTCACGGCGTCCGTCGGCGTTCACGCCGGTCGCGATCAACACCACGGCATTGATGACGCGGCCGCCTTCGCGGACTTTCATCGTGAGTGCGTCGCAGGCGACGAATGTGAACGGGCCTGCTTCGTCGAGGGGGCGGTGACGGAACTGGTCGACGTGTTCGTCGAGGTCTGCGGCCATCCTGGACACCTGCGATTTCGAGAGCGAGTGGATGCCGAGCTGTTTGACGAGCTTGTCCATCCGGCGGGTCGAGACGCCGGCGAGGTAGCAGTCCGCGACCACGGTGATCAGCGCGGTCTCCGCGCGTTTGCGACGCTCGAGCAGCCATTCCGGGAAGTATGTGCCCTGACGGAGCTTCGGGATCTGAACGTCGATGGTGCCGATGCGGGTATCGAGGTCGCGGTGTCCGTAGCCGTCGCGCTGGGTAACGCGGTCCGGGGAGGGTTTGCCCCATTCCGCGCCGCAGACGGCATCCGCGTCTGCGGATAGGAGCGCGTTGATCATGGTCTGCAACAGCGAACGCATCAGATCCGGCGACGCGTCAGTGAGGGCTTGGGTGAGGAGGCCGACAGGGTCGACAATATGAGGAGCGGTCATCGTGATGATGCCTTTCGAGTGGAGGTAAGAGACTTCTCGAAGGGTCACACGGTGACCGCGCCTACGTCCATGACGAGGTAGGCCACCGGGTGGTTACACCACACTACGGGGCACTACTGACATCAGTATCAGCAGGCCAAGAGGTCTCCCCGGGATTGAGGTCCTTGGCTCAAGGCGAAAACCTATGTGCAGCATGACGAGGTCGAAGGGGTGGAGTTGCTCGATGAGCTCCACCCCTTCGATCCTGCGGGAGGGTGGAATGCTAATGGCTGTGTCCTGCGTGCTGGCCTCCACTGACTGATGGGGTCGTGGTGAGGCCGGCAAGGTCACGGTGCATTGCGCCTTCGTGATCGATATGGCCTGCCTCTTCGATCTGGAAAGTGGCATGCTCGATGTTGAAGTGTTCACGCACGAGCTCCGTGAGTTCGTCCAGGACTCGGTTGCCCGATCCGCTGGCTGCCACGTCCTCATCGAGGACTATGTGTGCGCTCATGACGGGGACGCCACTGGTGAGTGCCCATACGTGCAAGCTGTGGACTGTGCCGACTCCGTTTGTGGCCTCGATCTCGCTGCGAACTTGCTCAATGTCGATGCCGTCAGGCACTCCCTGCAGGATGATGTTGATCGCCTGCTTGAGGAGCATGAACGCGCGGGGCAGGATGATGACGCCGATAGCTGCGGCGGCAATCGCGTCCCCCTGCTTCCAGCCGATGGTGACGTTCAGGATGCCAGAGACAATAATCGCGGCCGCACCAATTCCGTCGCTCATGACTTCGAGGAAAGCTGCCTTGACGTTCAGGCTTTCTTTGGCACCGCGGCTGAGGATCACCAGGGAGATAGATGCACCGATCAGGCCAACGATCGCAAAGATGATCACGCCGCCGCCGGCGACATCAGCCGGGTTGAACCAACGTTCCACCGCTTCGAACAAAATGAATCCACCAAGGGTGAATAGCAGCAGGCAGTTGATCAGCACGGCGACGATCTCCGCGCGCATCATTCCATATGTGCGTTTCTTGGACGCGCGGCGCGTGGCCAGGAACGTCGCGATAAGCGCGATGAGGATGCCGCTGCCATCGATGGCCATATGCATGGCTTCAGCCATCAGTGCGAGGCTACCGGTGAGCCATGCTCCAATAAACTCCGCGACGATGATGGTCACATAGATGCCGAGTACGATCATCAGTCGGCGGCGGTGTCCTGCAGTCGCGGTCTGCACCCCGCCGTGACTGCCCCCGTGGTCGTGATTGTGTCCAAGTCCCATGTCTACTATTTCTCCTTCGTTCCGTTTGTGGTGATCTGGGGGTCTCTGAGATGCGCGCACAGCGACATATGAGTGCCTGTCGCTCCCAGAAGTTCTTCGGTGGCGACAATGACGGTGCTCAGCTGCTCGGGCTGAGCAAGCGAGTACCAGGATGCCCGACCGTCCGGGCGGGCTCGCACGAGCTTGCATTCGGCGAGGAACCTCAAGTGCTTGCTGACGGTGGACTGGGCAACGCCCATGTGATCCACCAAGTCCCGCACTCGATGCTCCCCGGACGCAAGATGCTGCAGAATCGCCAGCCGCGCGGGCTCCGACAACGCCTGGAAAAGATGCGCGTACAGCTCACCCGCGACGCCATCTAGGCCTCTCGAAGCCCTACCATTCATCGACATTTGACGATGGTATCGCAAGAAATCGATGGGATCAATATTTTTGCGAAGGACGTTTTGGGTTCATCGCGGCTCTGGCGCTACGGACAGATCTTTAGGGCGGCGAGGAACTTGCGTGTCTTCGCCAAAATCGAAGGTAGTTGCAGGGTGGACGGAGTTGATCGTACTTTCATTCCGGCTTGGCTAATGTTCCGGATTGGGTATCGCCCCGAGGAGGGCTCGTGGCTGCTTCTGCGAGGGCGTGCGCTCTTGGGGTTAGGGGTGCGACTCGTTCTGTATCTCTGCGTACGGGGCGGGTTCAGCCCATGTGGGGTCGCCGGTGCTGGTACCTGGGGCCTCGTTGGCGTGGCTGGGGCGACGGGTCATGGCATGCGCGCTTCGCGGACTGCCCCCGTGCTGGCTAGCGGGAGGGGGTGATGTTAGGCCCGCAGGGAGGGGTGTACCGGGATTGCGGGAATACCTTGGTGGGGTATAGGGTTACTGTTTGTACACGTACCCGGTAGGGGTACCTTTAAGAGGAGGATATTCCATGACTGCGAACGAGTATCAGGTGACGGGCATGACCTGCGGGCACTGCGAGATGTCGATCCGTGAAGAGGTCAGCGAGATCGCCGGCGTCGAGGAGATCCAGGTCAGCGCGCAGACGGGCAAGCTCGTCGTGACAGCCGAGGGCGAGATTGATGACGCCAAGGTGCTCGCCGCGGTCGAGGAGGCCGGGTACTCGGCGGTGCGCGTCTGATGAACGCGGGTTCAAGGCTCGCGCTCTACGGGGCAGGGTTGGTGGTGGCCTTCGGCGGGGCATTTGCGGTCGCCGGGGCCATCATCCCCGACAGCACCGTTGCCGCGTGGGCAGAAGGAAGTGACATGAACGAGCATGGTGAGAGCCAGCCCGGAAACCAGTCGCAGTCCAACGTGCAGGACCTTAAAGGCCTGTCGCTTGACGCTGATGGTTTTGTGCTTTCGCCAGTGAAAGCTCCCTCCGAAGTGGGCACCCAGGGGGCACTGAGTTTCCAGATCCTCACGGCCGCTGGTGAGCCGGTGACGGAGTACACCGAAGCCCACGAGAAAGATCTTCACCTGATTGTTGTCCGCTCAGATGGTGCTGAGTTCCGGCACGTGCACCCGACGCTGGACGCGATAACCGGTACATGGTCAGTCCCGTGGTCTTGGGATGAGGCGGGTACCTACCGGGTATACGCCGACTTCACTCCGGGTACGGAGGGTGCGGAAGGCATCACCCTGACTCGTTCAGTTGACGTCGCCGGCGATCTTTCGCCTGCAACGCCGGAGGTGCAGCGAGTCGCGGAGGTCGACGGATTCACTGTCACACTCGATGGTGATCTCACCGCCGGTGAATCAGCGGAACTCATGATTTCAGTCGAGCGTGATGGCCAGCCAGTGACAACACTGGAACCGTATCTGGGGGCGTTCGGCCACCTGGTGGCGCTGCGTCAAGGAGATCTCGCCTACCTGCATGTCCACGCCATGGGTGATGAGCCTGAAGCCGGCGAGACCGCAGGACCTGACATCGGGTTTATGGCCGAGGCGCCGACAGCAGGCCGCTACCTCTTGTATCTGGATTTCCAGGTCGAGGGGAAGGTGCACACCGCCGAGTTCGTGGTTGATGCCGGCCACGGCGACGGGTCACCGTCAGAAGACGAAGGCGGCCACTAACCCTAATGGGTTGGCCGTCGCAACGAGGAAGCTGAAAGAGAAGGAAGAGGATGAGCACATCAGCACCGCCCACAGGCGGGCCGGACATCGAACTGGAGATCGGCGGGATGACCTGCGCCTCCTGCGCGAACCGGATCGAGAAGAAGCTGAACAAGCTCGATGGCGTCTCAGCGACGGTCAACTACGCCACTGAGAAAGCAAAGGTCACCGTCCCCGAGGGGTACGATCCAGCCCTGCTGATCGCCGAGGTCGAGAAGACCGGCTACACCGCTGCCATGCCGCAACCCAGGAAGCGCCAGGCTGCTGCGGGGGCCTCTGACGATGAGGACGCGCCCGACCACGAGCTTATCTCGCTGCGCCAGCGACTCATTGGATCGATCGTGCTGACCGTTCCGGTGATTGCGATGGCGATGATCCCTGCTTTGCAATTCAACTACTGGCAGTGGGCCTCGCTGGCCTTGGCCGCTCCGGTCATCATCTGGGCTGCGTGGCCGTTCCACAAAGCCGCCTGGACGAACCTTAAGCACGGCACCGCGACGATGGACACGCTCATCTCGATGGGCACTTCGGTCGCGTTGCTGTGGTCGGTCTACGCTCTATTCTTTGGCACCGCAGGCATGCCTGGCATGACGCACCCCTTTGAATTCACGATTGCTCCTTCCGACGGCGCGGCGAACATCTATCTCGAGGTCGGCGCGGGTGTGACAATGTTCATCCTCGCGGGACGCTACTTCGAGAAGCGCTCGAAGCGTCAGGCCGGAGCTGCGCTCCGCGCCCTGCTCGAGCTTGGCGCGAAGGAAGTTTCCGTGTTGCGCGGTGGTGTCGAAGTGAAGATCCCGACCGAGGAGTTGCAGGTCGGTGACGAGTTCATCGTGCGACCTGGCGAAAAGATCGCTACCGACGGGATCGTGACCTCCGGCACATCTGCCGTGGACGCTTCGATGCTCACGGGCGAGTCCGTGCCCGTGGAAGTCGGCGAGGGTGACACCGTCACGGGTGCCACCGTCAACGCTGGCGGCCGTCTCGTCGTGCGCGCCACGCGAGTAGGCTCCGATACGCAGCTTGCGCAGATGGCGAAGCTTGTCGAAGATGCCCAGACCGGCAAGGCAGAGGTGCAGCGTCTCGCCGACAAGATCTCCGGGGTGTTCGTGCCGATCGTGATCGTGATCGCCTTCGTCACACTCGGGGCCTGGCTTGGGGCTGGCTTCCCAGTCGCCGCCGCGTTCACCGCCGCGGTGGCGGTGCTGGTGATCGCCTGCCCGTGCGCACTGGGTCTGGCCACTCCGACCGCTCTGCTGGTCGGTACCGGTCGCGGAGCGCAAATGGGCATTCTCATCAAGGGCCCGGAAGTGCTCGAGTCGACCCGCAAGGTCGACACCGTGGTGCTGGACAAGACCGGCACCGTGACCAGCGGCAAGATGACCCTCGTTGACGTAGTCACGGAGGCCGGTGTGGATCGTGCCGAACTGCTCCGCTTCGCGGGCGCGCTCGAGGATGCATCAGAGCACCCCATCGCCCAAGCGATAGCTAAGGGAGCCACGCAGGAAGTCGGTCAGCTCCCCACTCCCGAAGACTTCGCTAACGTCGAAGGCAAGGGCGTACAAGGCATCGTCGACGGCACTCCGGTCGTTGTTGGGCGCGAATCGCTTCTTGCCGATTGGGCGCAGCAGCTCTCTCGCGAGGTCGCTTCTGCGAAGGCGCGTGCCGAGGGCGAAGGCAAGACCGTCGTTGCGATCGGCTGGGACGGACAGGCCCGCGGCATCCTCGTCGTGGCCGACACCGTCAAGCCAACGAGCGCCGAGGCGATTCGCGGGCTCAAGGAGATCGGACTCACGCCGATTCTCCTGACCGGCGACAACGAGGCCGTGGCGAGGCAGATCGCCGCCGAGGTTGGCATTGACGAGGTCATCGCCGAAGTGCTCCCCAAGGACAAGGTCGACGTTGTCGCCCGACTGCAACGGGAAGGCAAGATCGTCGCGATGGTCGGCGACGGCGTCAACGACGCACCCGCACTCGCGCAGGCCGATCTCGGACTCGCGATGGGTACCGGCACAGACGTCGCGATTGAGGCTTCTGACATCACGCTCGTCCGCGGCGATCTCCGCGCCGCTGTCGATGCGATCCGCCTGTCGCGAAAGACCCTGTCGACGATCAAGACCAACTTGTTCTGGGCATTTGCCTACAACACTGCGGCGATCCCCGTCGCGGCGTTGGGAATGCTCAACCCTATGCTCGCAGGTGCGGCAATGGCGTTCTCGAGCGTCTTTGTCGTCGGCAACAGCCTACGCCTGCGCGGGTTCCGCAGCGTCACCAAAAAGTGACGCGAACTCACCCACCTCACCAAACCAACAATCAAGAAGGAAATGACGAATAATGAGCAGCTGCTGTTCCACCAACAACACCAACCCCGCCGTTGACGGCACCGACCGCGAGAACCTGCTCGGCGGGTCAAGCGAGGACACCGCCACCTGCCCCGTGATGGTCGGCACCCCCGTCGTCAAGGCTGTTGCCGAGGCGGCCGGGCTGTATCGCGACTTCGAGGGCCAGCGCTACTGGTTCTGCTGCGCCGGCTGCGGCCCCGCGTTCGACTCGGACCCTGCAAAGTACGCCGCCAACGTGGCGTAATACACCAGTGGTCGGGTGCCTCAGCTGTCGAGCTGAGGCACCCGACCGTCAAACCGGAGTACAACAGTATGACCATCACAACCCCCGCCGTTGATCTCTGTCCGACGGGCGAGCACGGTGAGAACGCCGTGCACGGCTACATCACCGACAAACCGAAGTACCGCAACCGCCTCCGCCGTCTCGAAGGCCAGGTGCGCGGCATCGACCGCATGGTCGAAGAGGATCGCTACTGCATCGACATCCTCACCCAGATCTCCGCCATCCAGAGCGCGCTCGAGAGCGTCGCCCTGGGCTTGCTGAAAGACCATATACGTCACTGCGTCCTCGACGCAGCCGTGATCGGCGGCCCCGCCGCCGACGCGAAGATCACCGAAGCAACCGAGGCTATCGCGCGCCTCGTGCGCTCCTAGAGCTCACCGCACCACCTCACTAGTCCCGGAGTTCCAGACATGAACAGTACCCAGCACATTCTCATCCTCGGCACGGGAGCTGCGGGAGCTGCGGCCGCCCGCAGTCTCGCCGGCCGAGAAGATCTTCGGGTCACGCTCGTCGGGGAAACCGGGGTCACCCCATACACGAGGATGCTCATCAAGGGCATCGCATTCGGCGTGACACCGCCAGACATGATTAAGATTCCTCTACCCGAAGTTGACCTTGTTTCGGACACCGTTGTCGAGGTCGATACCGGCTCTCAGGAAGTGCAGCTCGCCTCGGGTCGACGACTGAACTATGATGCGGTCATTGTCGCTACCGGCAGTATCGCGCGACCGCTTCCAGCCAATATCACCGGTGGCTCCGCATTTTTCGAGACAGGCCGCGTAAGCGCGCTTCATTCGATAGAGGACGCACTACACATCCGTGACCTGCTCGCTGGACTCGGCCGTCCCGCCCGCGTCGCAATCTACGGTGGGGGAATCATCGCCGCTGAAAGTGCGTCGTCGTTGCGAGAAGCTGGGCATTCAGTCATGCTCATCAACCGCAGCGCCATCCCTGGGGTGGGCGCGTTTGGTGCTCCCGTCGCTGAGCGTCTCGCCGTCGAGCATAGCTCGCGCGTGCTCACCCGATTCGGACGCACAATCCAGCACATTGACGTTAGCGACGGAGGCGTCGCGATCACGCTCGATAACGACAGCTCTGTCACGGCGGACCTCCTCTTGCTTGCACTTGGAACTGCCGCTGCGGCTCCGGCGCCGTGGACCGATGGCATCGAAGTGGATGATCGTCTCCGCGCCAAGACCGCGCATGTATACGCAGCTGGCGGGGTTGCGACGCACCATGACGACGCACTCGGCACCTGGCGTATCGACCACTGGGACGACGCAAGCGCTCAAGGTGCGCACGCCGCCCAGGTCGCCCTGCACGAGCTCGGCCTTGCCGACGACCCCGGCGCGTACCTGCCGCGCAGCCCTTACATGGCGATGGTCTATGGCCAGATGATCACCGGGGTCGGCTACCTCGGCGACGCCGACACCCACGTCGAGGACGGCGAGGAGTTCGTCGTGCGCCACGAGCAGGCCGGCACGGTCATCGGCGTCACCGGCATCGACGCTGTCGGCACCGTCTACCAGTGGGGCCAGCGGTTGCACGGCGTCCGAGCCTAACCGATGCCCGCAAGCTGCACCCGCCGGAGAATCCCTAGGCGGGGATTCGCGCTCGCGCTGGCGGCCACCATTCTCACGATGGCCGCAGCTAGCGCGCCGTCGCTGTTCTACCCCGAGATCGCCGACCGCCTGGCTCTCACACCTGTCGCTATGACGCTGGTCTTCGCGGTTTACGCCTTCACGTTGCTGGCCGCCCTGCTCTACCTCGGACCGCTCTCCGACCGACTCGGCCGACGGCCGGTCGTGACCGTCGGATCGCTGCTGCTCGCGGTAAGTTTGCTCATGTTCTGGACGGCCGGCAGCTTGGCAGTGTTTCTCGCCGCAAGAGCCCTGCAGGGCGTCGCGGCCGGTCTGCTCATCCCGGCGTTGTCGGCGATGATGATCGACTTCGAATCCGCGGCGCAGTCACATGTGGCGGCGCTGTGGAACACGATCGGCCCGATGATCGGCCTCGGCGGCGGCGCTCTGGGAGCAGCGATCCTTGTAGATCTCACCACGGACCCGGAGGTCGCGGTGTTCGGTAGCCTGACAGCCGCATTCGTGCTCCTGGCCGCGACGGTCTGGACGACACCGGAACTTGTTGACCGAAGCCCGATCGCACGCGGGGAGCTGCGCCCGCATTTCCGGGTGCCGCCCCAGTTGCGCGGTATGTTCGCAGCCGGTGTGCCCGCCATTGTCGTAGGATGGGCCACCAACGGCCTCTTCCTTGCCCTGGGAACCGGGCTCGTCCGCGAGGAGTTCGGAGGCTCCACCCACACCCATGCCGGGATCGTGATCTTCGTCCTGGCGATCTCCGGTGTCACCGCGTCCCTCCTGCTCTATCGGCGCACGGCGCGCACCATCAGCCTCTACGGGACGAGCGCCCTGGCGATCGGCACCGCGGCGAGCATCGGTGCGCTCGCGCTGCACTCCTATCCCGCGTATGTGGCTTCCGTTGCCCTCGTCGGCTCAGGCTTTGGCACCGCCTTCCTCGGCGTTCTGCGTACTCTCATGCCTCACACCGGTAGCGCGGAACGGGCCGCGGTGATGGCCGTGATCTACACCGTCTCCTACCTCGCATTCGGCGTGCCGACGATCATCGCTGGCCTGCTCGTCCCGCAGCTCACCCTCGCCGGCACCATGATCACGCTGGGTGCCGTCATCGTCGCCGTCAGTGCTGCAGCCACCCTGCTCCGATCCCGCCTGCCCGAACGAGGCTGACGCACCCTCGCCCCCGTTACAGGTGGGCGCGAGCAAGGATGACGAGCCGAAACCTGCAGGATTCTCCCCATTGCCAGGTACCCCATAGGGGTATATGGTTGGTAGTGAACCAGACATTTCATCTCGCGCACATCTCGTGCGCTGGCGCACCACCGTTGCGAGGAAATCACGGAGAGAAAGGCGGCAAAGACATGGATCACTCGATGATGGACCACCCGATGGATGGTGGGCCCGCGCCCGAGGGCATCGAGGAGGCGGTCGACCCGACGTACCCTGTCGGCACCGAGGTTATCCTGACTGCCGACCACATGGCAGGCATGGACGGGGCGCGCGCGACGATCTCCGGGGCCTTCGACACCGTGACCTACTCAGTGAACTACACACCGACGAGCGGTGTAGAGCCTGTGCTCGACCATCGCTGGGTCGTGCAGGAGGAGCTCGAGAACGTCGGAGACGAGCGCCTGGCCGACGGCACCGAGGTCATTCTGCTCGCCGATCACATGAGCGGCATGGCGGGCGCGCAGGCCACGATTGCCTACTCGACGGATGAGACCGTCTATATGGTCGACTACGAGGTTGACGGCATGAAGATGACGAACCACAAGTGGGTCGTCGAGAGCGAGATCCGACCCGCTTCCTGAACGGTCACCGTGTGGCGACGTCTTCGTCGCTACACGACCGGAGTCGGATGATGAGGAGCATACAATGACAGATCCGAACACACACGACCATTCGCGCCACGAGCACTCGG
This sequence comes from Gulosibacter chungangensis, assembly GCF_008831155.1. Lineage (GTDB taxonomy): Bacteria > Actinomycetota > Actinomycetes > Actinomycetales > Microbacteriaceae > Gulosibacter > Gulosibacter chungangensis. The sequence continues at coordinate 116,178 of NZ_WBKB01000009.1, forward strand.
GCAGCGGCGGATCCGCCCCCGCGCACGGCGCCCACCACGCTGCTGCGGCACAGTCCGGCAAGGCGACTGAGCTGCATCGCGCCAGCACGGAGCACAACGAGCACGCCGCGCACAGCGAGCATGAGGGGCACGGCCGGACGGCAGAGCGCGGTGGGCACGAAGGCCACGCCGGGCATGAGGCGCACGCCGGACACGGCGGGCACGAGAGCGGCGACGGGCATGAGGCGCACGGTGGTCATGGCGGGCACGCGGGGCATGGCGACCACGTCGGCCAGTTTCGGCGGCTGTTCTGGATCAACCTCGTCATCGCTCTCCCCGTTGTCCTTTTCTCGCCGATGTTCGGCATGGTGCTCGGCTACGAGGTGCCTGGCTGGGCGGGCTGGATCGCCCCTGTGCTCGGTACGGTCATGTACGGCTGGGGAGGCTGGCCGTTCCTGACCGGCGCATGGAGCGAGATCAAGAGCCGCAAGCCCGGCATGATGCTTCTGATCGCTCTCGCAATCACCGTGGCCTTCTTTGCGTCCTGGGCCGCGACACTGGGGCTTGTGCACCATGAGCTTGAGTTCTGGTGGGAGCTCGCGCTGCTGATCGTCATTATGCTGCTCGGGCATTGGATCGAGATGCGCTCCCTCGCCCAGACCACCTCCGCGCTGGATTCCCTCGCCGCCCTCCTGCCCGATGAGGCCGAGCGGGTCGAGGGCGATGACATCGTGAAGGTAGCCCCAGCGGATCTCGCCGTCGGCGACGTTGTTGTCGTGCGGCCCGGCGGCAGCGTGCCTGCCGATGGTCGCATTGTTGACGGCCGCGCCGCGATGGACGAGTCCATGATCACCGGCGAATCAAAGCCCGTCACGCGCGGCGAGGGTGAGACCGTCACCGCCGGTACCGTCGCGACCGACTCCGGCCTGCGCATCGAGATCACCGCCACCGGCGATGACACCGCCCTGGCCGGCATCAATAGGCTCGTCGCCGAGGCGCAGAACTCGTCCTCACGCGCCCAGCGCATCGCCGATCGCGCCGCGGCCCTGCTGTTCTGGTTTGCCCTCGCCGCCGCGGTCGTTACCGCGGTCGTGTGGACGCTCGTCGGGGATCCCGACGCCGCCGTAGTGCGCAGCATCACTGTGCTGGTGATCGCCTGCCCGCACGCGCTGGGGCTTGCGATACCGCTGGTGGTCTCCATCGCGACTGAGCGCGCCGCACGTGGTGGCGTGCTCATCAAGGACCGTTTGGCACTCGAGTCCATGCGTCAGGTAAACGCAGTGCTCTTCGACAAGACCGGCACCCTCACCAAGGGGGAACCCACCGTCACGGGTGTCGAGCCCGCTGGCGGCCTCGACACGGACCGGGTGCTGGCCTTGGCTGCGTCCGCCGAGGCCGATAGCGAGCACCCGCTCGCGAAGGCGATCGTCGCCTCCGCGAAGGAGCGCGGTCTCGCCCTCGAGCCCGCGAGCGGCTTCTCCTCTTCCCCGGCGGTCGGCGTTACCGCCACGGTCGATGGCCATGAGATTCGTGTCGGCGGCCCCCGCCTGCTCGAAGAGACCGGACAACCCGAGACCGGTGCGGCCGATGCCTGGCGCGAGGAGGGGGCGATCATCCTGCACGTCCTGCAAAACGGCAAGATGATCGGCGGCCTGAAACTCGCCGATGAGGTCCGACCCGAGTCTCGCGACGCCGTCGACGCACTGCACAAGCTTGGCGTCGAAGTCGTCATGATCACCGGCGATGCCGAGGCCGTCGCGCAGGAGGTCGGCAAGGAACTCGGCATCGACCGCGTCTTCGCCGGCGTGCGCCCCGAGGACAAAGCGGCGAAGGTCTCCCAGCTGCAGCAAGAGGGCAAGAAGGTCGCGATGGTTGGCGATGGCGTCAACGACGCCCCCGCGCTCGCGCAGGCCGACGTCGGCATCGCGATCGGCGCCGGCACCGACGTCGCCATCGCCTCGGCCGGGGTCATCCTCGCGAGTTCCGACCCGCGCAGCGTGCTCTCGGTTATCGAGCTCTCGCGCGCCGCATACCGCAAGATGAAGCAGAATCTCTGGTGGGCCGCCGGTTACAATCTCATCTCGGTGCCGCTGGCTGCCGGTATCCTGGCTCCGGTGGGATTCGTGCTTCCGATGTCGGTCGGTGCCATCCTGATGTCGCTGTCTACCGTCGTGGTCGCGCTCAACGCGCAGCTCCTGCGCCGCATCGACCTCACCCCCGAAGCCAGCACCCGTTCCGTTCTGGAACGCGAGAAGTAAGGACATGCCCATGTCAACCGAGAGTGAGAGCGCGGCCGCCACCCACGGCTACATCGACGACAAGACCCCGTACCTGCAGCGCATGAAGCGCATCGAGGGGCAGGCGCGCGGCATCGCGAAGATGATCGACGAAGAGAAGTACTGTATCGACATCCTGACCCAGATCAGCGCCCTCACCCGCGCCGTGCAGGGCGTCGCCACGGGACTTCTCGACGACCATCTCAAGCACTGCGTGCTCGACGCCGCGAAGCTCGGTGATGACGCGGCCCTGGCGAAGATCCAGGAAGCCACCGACGCCATCAACCGGCTCGTCCGCTCCTAGGTGCCTCGAGCGGGGATCGGGGCCGTCCCCTGATCCCCGCGGCTCACATGCATGGCTTGACTTGATACCCGGTAGGGGTACAGGGTAACCTAGATGCATGAGGGACGCACAGCACGAGAAAGCAACGTATGAGACTCCGCATTTGGACTCAGCCGTTTCCGTTTTCGCGCTCCTGGCTGACGCTGTGCGCGTGAAAATCGTGCTCGCCCTCCGCGACGTCGAGATGACCGTCAACCACCTCGCCGATATCGCCGACCTCGACGCCGAGTCAGTGCTCCTCGAGCTCACGGCGCTCGAGGACGTCGGCATCATCACCCACGAACCTGATGGCCGCCGCGACTTCTACCGGCTCACCAACGAGCGCGCTGGCGCCCTTGCTGCTAACGCAATCTTCCACGCGCAAGACCGCGACGCAGCGCTGCAGTCCATAGTCCCCGCCTAGACGAAGGAGGCTCTATATGCCCCGATTCTCTCGACTGACCCCCTCGTCGGCTGTGGGAGCTTCGCGCGAGCTGCTCGGCGAGCTCGTCGAACGGCACGGCACCGTCGGCGACATGGTCTCCACAATGGCTCACTCGCCCGCGGTGCTCGGCGGGTACCTGCAGCTGAGCAAAGCGATGCGACGCGCCAAGCTCGACCGCAAGATCAGTGAGCTCATCTCGATTGCCGTGCAGTCGCAGCAGGGATGCGGCATGTGCCTGGGATCCCACATCGAGGCGGCGCGCTCCCTCGGCCTCAGCGAGGACGCCATCACTGCCGCGCAACAGGGCACCTCGATCATCCCAGCCATCGCTGCGATGATCCGACTCGGCCTACAGGTGTACCGCGAACCCACCTCGATCACCGACGTAGAGATTGACGAGCTGCGCGCCTTCGGGTACAGCGACCGCGAGATCGCCGACGTTGTTGGCGTCGTCTCTCTCAACATCCTCACCGGCGCCTTCAATCTGGTCGCCGGACTCACTCCCGGCGATTGAATCGCCCCTGGTGCCTTGGCCGAGTGGTTAGGCAGCGGCCTGCAAAGCCGCCCACACGGGTTCGAATCCCGTAGGCACCTCCGTGACGGAATCCTCGACTTCTGCCGGTAGCGCTCCTCCTCCTGTGCCAGAAGTGCCGGGCGGGCTCCCGAATTCAGAAACGTCCTCCCTCGTCAGGAATGTGTGGCTGTATCGTCGTGCTGCAACTACAGTTCCGAGAGGTGGGCGAGTCGCATGCCCTCGGCGGGGATGTAGTAGCCGAAGATAGGGTCGATGACATCACCAGCGTGTGTGGAACTCCTCTCTGCCAGATCCGGCCTCGTCTAGTACTTGCATGTAGAGCGGACCTGGGGCGGCACGGATCGGGTATCCTCGTGGTTCCTGTCGGCACTGGTCAGGCGGAGGGGGTAACCCGGCTCGCCACGCGTTTCGTCGACGTCGCTAGCGACCCAAGCCAAATACTTGAAAACCGCGGCATCGCCCGGTTCTGCTTTGGCGCCAACGACTGCCGGCGAACCAGGTGTGAGCGCCGAGCGGTAGAGGCGCCGTGGCTGGGGCTGGAGGCCTCCCTCCCTTGCCTGTGCGCTCGGCGGGACTCTCAACCACCGCGGTGGCACCCGTCATCTGCAGCTGCTCGCCGTTGCGGTGATCGAGTACATATTTCTACTCGACATAATCGCACCCTAGCGATATGATCGATATGTGACGATGGTAATAGAGCAACGCGCCATTCTGGATGAGCGGGCAACAGCCTCGTACGCGCACCTTTTCCAGGCCCTCGCAGATCCGACCCGCCTGTCGATTGTGCAGCACCTTGCCGCCGGTGAGCACCGCGTGCGTGACCTCGTCGAGCACCTGGGGCTCGCGCAATCGACTGTGAGCAAGCATGTCGGGTTCCTGCTTGAGTGCGGCCTCGCGGCCATGAGGCCGGAGGGGCGGTCGACCTGGTATTCGCTGTCCGACCCTGCGCGCCTTCGGGGGCTTATCGCCGCCGCAGAAGAGGTGCTCGACGGCGCCGGCACGCAGGCCGTGCTCTGCACACATCTACGACGTCCCCACGACCACCGCGACACGGAAACGGAGAACAACTAGACATGGGTGCAGGACATAACCACGGGCCCGATCCCAGCGAGACCGGACATCCGGGAGACTTCCGTAAGAAGCTCTGGATTGCATTCTCGATCACCGCGACCATTGTGGTCGCCCAGGCGGTCGGCTCGATCGTTACCGGTAGCCTCGCGCTGCTCACCGACACGGCCCACGCCATCACTGACGCCTCCGGCCTGCTCGTCGCGCTCATCGCGGCCACCCTGATGCTCAAGCCGGCGAACTCCAAGCGCACCTGGGGGTTTCGACGCATTGAGGTGATTGCAGCCCTCGGACAGTCGGCGCTCCTGCTCATTGTCGGCACCTACGCCGCGATCGAGGGTATCCGGCGCCTCTTCGAGCCGCCGGAGGTGCCCGCGACCGAGCTGCTGTTTTTCGGTATCGTCGGCCTCGTCGCGAACATCATCGCCATCACGATCCTCGCCTCGAGCCGGGGCGCGAACTTCAATATGCGCGCCGCGTTCCTCGAGGTACTCAACGACGCACTCGGCTCTCTCGGCGTTATCATCGCTGCGATCGTCATCGCCACCACCGGCTTTATGCAGGCCGATGCCATCGCCGGTCTCCTCATCGCCGCCTTGATCGTGCCCCGCGCCTTCAAGCTCATGCGCGAAACCGCCGGAGTGCTCATGGAGTTCACCCCCCAGGGGCTCGACCTTGATGAGGTGCGCAAGCACATCCTGGCACTCGACCATGTCAAAGACGTGCACGACCTGCACGCCTCAACGGTCGCCACCGGCCTGCCGACGCTCACCGCGCACGTTGTCGTCGATGACGAGTGCTTCACCGACGGGCACGCCGCCGAGACGCTGCGGGCGGTCAAAGACTGTGTTGCTGAGCACTTCGAGGTCTCCGTTCCCCACTCGACCTTCCAGATCGAGACCGAAGACATCGCCGAACACGAACCCACCATCGCGAAGCACGACTAGCGGAGGGGAACAGTCTTCGGGAGGGAGCACATTTCCAGCTTTCATAGTACCCCCATGGGGTACTATGAAAGCGTGGTCGTTCGAGGCAAACTCCGCCCCGCGCACCGCCTGATCGGTGCCGCGTGGAGATGGATCCTGCCCGCGGCCGCGGCACTGTTCATGATCCTCGGACTCCTCGGGATGCACTCGATCGCTCCACACGCGGGGGACTCGACTGAGCCGCAAGCAAAGCACTCGAAGGTCGTAGATACTGGGCATGCCGGGGGAACGGCCCAGGCCGCGTCAGGCACAGACGCGTGCGCCAGCTGCGGCGACCACGCCCCCGACGGCGGTATGGCGCTGATGTGCGGCATGATCCTCCTCGCCATCATCGGGCTCACCCTCATCCGGCCGATCCGACGCATCCTTGCTCGGCTGCCGCGCCTGCTCCTGCGTATCCGGCCCCCGCAACTCCATGCCGGCGGCCATCTCCGCCCCTCCCTCGTGTTCTTGTCGATCAGCCGCACCTGAGTGGTGCCCCGCCGCCCCGGGTCCCTCCGGGCTGGCACGCGCATGCCCGCACGCAGTGCGGGAGACCACCCATTGACTTGAAAGGCACAGATATGCAGAAGAAGACCACCATTCTCACACTCGCCTCGGCATCGCTCGCCGCGTCGCTCCTGCTCGCCGGCTGCAGCAGCACCCCGGCCGAAACCCCCGCCACCGACTCAACATCGGCACCGAGCAGCGACGTCTCCACGGAAGCGAACACGGCGGACGAGATGTTCGCGATGATGATGATCGAGCACCATCAGCAGGCCGTCGAGATGAGCGACATCATCCTCGCAAAGGACGACGTCGCCTCCGAAGTCGCCGATCTCGCCCAGCGCATCAAAGACGCCCAGGGGCCGGAGATCGACCGTATGAACTCCTGGCTCGAAACCTGGGGCGCCTCCGACATGAGCGGCATGGATCACGGTGCCAGCATGGACGGGATGCTCTCCGAAGAGGATCTACAGGCGCTCGAGGCCGCCGACGGACCGACCGCCTCCAAGCTGTTCCTCCAGCAGATGATCGAGCACCACGAGGGGGCCGTGAAGATGGCAGAAACCCAGCTCTCCGAAGGGAAGAACCCCGACGCGCTCGAACTCGCCCAGCAGATCATCGACGCGCAGACCGTGGAGATCCAGGAGATGCGCGACCTGCTCGACACCCTCTAGTCGATATGGTGCCGGGGCGACAGTGCAGCTGTCACCCCGGCACCACGCCCTGATCCGTCCGGCGTCGGAGCCGACACAGCGTATCCGACGCTTCTCCACCCAGGAGCCCTTATGCCTACACCGCACACGCCTCGTATACTGCGTGGACTGCAGCTTTCCGCGATCTCCGTGCTCACGCTCGGGGCCGCGGCCCTCACCGGTTGCGCCAGCGCTGTACCCATTACGAGCGTCGCAGGTCCCAGTACCAGCGACGATTTCCTGATCGAGCACGGCCTCGGTGGGCTCGACGTGCGAGAGCTCGTCGACGAACTCGACCGCACCCCGCTCGCCGAGCGCTCCGAAGAGTTCGCCTCCTCGATCACCGCCGAAGCGCTGATCCTCAGCGATCAGCATGAGCACACAGCCGAGCTCCCACTGCCCGACGACCTCGTCTACGTCTCCATCGCGCCCTACGCCACGCAGACCCACGACTGCTACAACCACAGCCCCACCGGGTGCATCGGTGAGCTGCAGAACGCGGAGATCACCGTCCGCGTAACCGACGCGGCCACCGGGGACACGCTCGTCGACGAGGCAGTGCAAACCTACGACAACGGCTTCGTGGGATTCTGGCTGCCCCGCGACCTCGAGGGTACCCTCACCATCACGCACGACGGCATGAGCGCCAGCGAAGCGATCTCCACCGCCGGCGGCAAGGCAAAGACTTGCATCACCACGATGCATCTCACCTAGCCCAGACGCGCCCGTGGCGCGTCTTCACAAGATCATGGGAATACCCCATAGGGGTAGGGCGTTGGGGGGAATGCACCCGATCACCCTGACGTTCGTGCGATCGCCGCGCGGAAAGGAACCAGTATGAGTCAGCCCATCACCATCAACGAGCAGACCTTCGCTGAGGTCGTGCTCCAGAGCGACATCCCCGTGCTCGTCGACTTCTGGGCAGCCTGGTGCGGGCCGTGCCGCGCCCTCGCGCCGATCCTTGACCAGATCGCGGCCGAGCAGGACGGCAAGCTCCGCATCGCGAAGCTCAACGTCGACGAGAACCCAACCATCGCCGCCCAGTACAAGATCAGCTCGATCCCGGCGCTCAAGGTGTTCCAGAATGGCGAGGTCGTCCGCGAGATCGTCGGCGCTATGCCGAAGCCCGCACTCGAGGACAAGCTCGCCGGCATCATCTGAACGAACGGCCTTACGAATAGTCGCCCTGACGACGCCGATCAGCGGGGGTGCGAGGCATCTCACGGAGGCTGCTCAGCATCCCCGCTGTCGTTTCACCGCGCGAGCACGACAGGAGGCGCATGACCCCGCCCCGGACCACCGCGGAGCCTGCCGGCGACGAGCGAATGCGACAGCTCCAAGCTGCGCGCGACGCACTCAGCTACGTCTTCGACCCGGAACTCGAGGTCGACCTCGTGAACCTCGGCCTGGTGTACGGCATCGAGCACGACGCCGACGGGACGATCGTGCTCACGCTCACGCTCACCACCCCCGAATGCCCGCTCACCCATCGAATCGAGCAGGATATCGACTTCCACCTGAAGCACGTCGTCCCCGCCTACCGCATCAGCTGGGTCTGGATTCCGCGCTGGCACGAGGGCCTCATCACAGAGGAGGGCCGGGACATGCTGCTCACGGCCGGCTACCGCGTTTCCGTGCGCAAGTTCGGGCTCTGAAGCAGCACTCCACTAAACTGGATCTATACCCCTACCCCGTAGTGGTTAGACCTTGAAAGAACAGGAGGGGCCGGCTGGCATGACTGAGGAACTGGCGAATGACACCACGACGGTGATCGAGGTCGACGGCGAAGCCACCTACCCGATCCTCGTCGGCCGCGGGCTCCTCGACTGCGTACCGGCGCTGCTCGGGCCGCAGCCCGCGAAAATCCTCATCGTCCACTCGGCCGCCGTCGGCCGCGTCGCCGAAGACCTGCGCGATGCGCTGCAACCCCACTACGGGCAGGTGCTCCTCGCCGAGGTACCCGACGACGAACCGACCAAGCGCATCGAGGTCGCCTCCTTCTGCTGGCAGATCCTCGGTCAGGCCGAGTTCACCCGCACCGACGCCGTCATCAGCATCGGGGGAGGCGTGGTCGTCGACCTCGCCGGGTTCGTCGCTTCCGCCTGGCAACGCGGCCTACGACTCGTGCAGATCCCCACCACCGTGCTCGCAATGGTCGAGGTTGCCATCGGCGGCGAGAACGGCGTGAATACCGCCGAGGGCAAGAACGCCGTCGGCACGCTCTACCCGCCCGCGGCGGTCGTCTGCGACGTCGATCTGGCCGTCACGCTTACGCGCGCGGAGATCCTCACCGCCTTTGCCGAAATCGCCAAGTGCGGCTTCATCGCCGAGCCCGAGATCCTTGAGCTGCTCGAGTCCGACCTCGAACGCACTACCGACCCCTCGACCCCGGAGTTCCGACGTGCCATCGAGCTTGCCATCCGGGTCAAGGCCCGCGCGCTCTCGCACGGCGGCGGGGGAGCGGAACTGCTGCACTACGGCTATGCCCTCGGGCGCGCGATCGAGCACGCCGAACGCTACCAGTGGCGCCACGGTGCCGCCCTCGCCGTCGGCATGATGTACGCCGCCGAGCTCGGCCGCATGACCGGGGCCCTGTCCGACGCGGCCGTCGAACGGCACCGGAAGATCCTCTCCTCGCTCTCGCTCCCGTTGACCTACCCCGCCGGGCGGTGGTCCGGTCTGCTCGCCATGATGCAGCGAGGCGCGCAGGCCGGGCCGGGGATGCTGCGCTTCGTCGTGCTCGATGACATCGCCAAGCCGCGCGTGCTCACCGGCGTCGATGATTCGATGCTGCAGTTCGCGTACCAGGAGGTCTCGAGTTAGATGCGGCGGCACGACAATGGCTGAGCACTTGATCCTGGCCGATCCGCAGTCGGCCCGCGACGCGCTCACCTTCGCCGGACGTGCGAAGCAAGTGGGCGACGAGGCCGTGCGGCTGCAAGCCTCCCGCGGCACTTTGGCGATGTACGCCGCCGCGCTCACCCCACGAGGGCTCTTCGATGGCACCCCGCTAATCCTGGTGCTCCGCGTGCTCCGCGCCGACCCCGAACTCGAATGCGACCTCACGGTCGACTCGCTCACAGAGACCATCGACCCCCGCGCTCTGCGCCTTCCCGACCTCGCGGTGGCTCGCAGTTGGGCGGCCGTCGACGTCCCGCGCTGCGGATGGACACGCACCGAGGAGATTCCCGCCACGGTCATCCGCGAGCTCGCGCAGGCCGGCAACTCCGACGTCGCCAAAGCCCTCCCGCTCAACCCTGGACAGGACGTCGTCAGCAAGGTGCGCAGCCGAGTCTGGGGAGAGCAGGCCGAAGAACTCGCCCAACTCCCCAAGGGAGTCGCATTCGCGGCCGCGACCTTCGGATTTCTCGGTCAGTCGAGTGAGCGGGCCTCCGTCTGGCGCGCCGGCAGGTGGACTCGGGTGAGCCTCAGCCGGGGCCATGTCCTCTACCGAGGACCTGTCGCGGTGGGCCTCACCGAGGTTCGCAGAACCGGCTCCCACCGCCGCAGAGCTCATGGAGTGCTGTCGCCCATGATGCCGCACCGCGTCAGCATCCACTGAAACAAGTTCCGCCACACCACTCGGCGGGTATGCCTGGAGTGCAGGCTACTAGACTCCCGCACCTTGCGCACGAAGGTCGCGCCCGTTTCGCTCGTGGGTTGCCACGTCGCTAGTTCCGTCCTTGCTTGCCCCGTGGATCGCGTTGAGTCGTGTGACTGCGCTTCCCGCAGAGGTATGGATTCACCGTCTGAGCCGTGATCAGGATGCCAAGTAGCTCATCAGGACGATCGACCATGAAACCGGATGCGGCGTGCTAGAACATCTCAGCCTTGTCATGCGCACGGCCTCATCGATACCCCATCGTCTCCCCGAGGAGTGTCTCGACCAAAGGATGCCTGCGCACCATCGCCACCGCATGCTCCCGGCCCTGCGTAGTCAGAATCGCGACACCATAGGGAGCAGGCTCACAAAGGGCCTGCTCGGTGAGCCTCCGAACCATGTCTGACGCCGTGGCTTGCTTTAAACCCATCAGCTTCGGCTTCACCGCGGCCTCAGACGGCATGCCAGAACCCAGACGGCCTTCAGAGAGTCCTGAGTGCTCGCAGACAACCCAGACACCGACATAGCGCCGGATTGACTCGCCGAAGAGCTAGCTCGGTCAGATGTACCTCACGCTCCGAGAGGTGACACGTATCCAAGAGAACATGCGTTCTTCGTGGTGGGGTCGGGATGCCACTTGCCGCACAGGAAGGTCCGCTGTGACGGCCCCACTCCTTTCGCAGGATGCTGGGCCGCCTCAGCAGACGAGTGGCTATCTTTCTGAAGTTACTCGTTGAGCAGGTCCTCGAGGGTCACCAACTCGGGCTCTTCACCCCCTTCCGCGTTCTCAGCAGCTTCGCGGCGCTGGGCGAGACGGCGCCCGAACAGCAGCACCGCGCCGGAAGCGATGAGACTCAGCGCTGCAGCGGCACCGACTCCGATCAGCCACCCGTCGGCCCCGGTCTGCGCGAGTTCCCGTTGCGGGGTCTCCTCCACGGGGGTCTCGGGAGTCACCGGTACTTCACTGACGACGGTCGTCTCACCCGGAGTACCGCAGAGCCCACGGTGGATGCTCTCCCCGTTGGTGTCGAGCAACGTCTCGATCCAGAAGTAGGTGCCGACCTTGTCGAACACGACCTCGGCGGAGGCGTACTCGCTTGGCCCGGTCACCGCGATCGGAGACTCCCAGGTGTCGAACACGCGATTGTCCACCTCGCACACCGCCTCGTCGCCGTACTGCCGGTACGCCTCGAACACGAGGGTGGTGCCCTCGGGCACCGGGCCGGTGACGATCGCGACATCGTGCGCGGGCTCACCAAGCACCACGTTCGCGACTGCCTTCGTCGTCACCGTGAGCTTCTCGCCCTCGGTCACGACGGTGGTCTCACCGGGCGCCCCGCAGGCGCCTTCGGAGAGCACTTCACCGTCGGCGTCGTAGAGCGTTTCGACCCAGTACACGTTCCCCGCCGACTCCACAGATGTCGTGCCGGAGGAATAGACGGCGGGCTGCGTGACCGGAATCTCGTCGCTGACGTAGAACGGTTCCGCCTCGCACAGCGGTGCCTCATCAGCGGGCACGGGCCCGTAGGCACGGAACACGAGGTACGCGCCCCCGGGGATTGTGCCCTGCACGAGGGCGGTGTCCTCGAACGGCTCCCCGACGAGTGCCGACGGCGTCGCCTGCGTGATCACCGATACCGGAGCCTCGTACTCGGGCTCTTCCGGGACGAAGAACCGTTCCCGGATATCTGCTGGCGACGACTGGTACGGGTGCACCCGGTCGTCACCGTCGAAGGAGCTCACGATCACGTAGTATCCCGGCTCGGTCGGTGTGATCCGGTCCACGTCGGTGTACCCGATCTGGTACACCCCGTTTCTCGCCGGGGTGTCCACGCGCGTCAGCACCGGCGCATCCGTGAGATCGAGGTCGTCGGTGAGGACGGTATCAGTGGCGAACGGCCCGTACGCGGTGTGCGTGATGGTTTTGGTATCCGCTCCCCAGTAGCCGTCGCCCTTGAAGTCGGGGTGGTTGTCGGGGAACCCGGAGACGATGATCGTGTCGAACGCGCGCCCACCCTCGTGGACGTTGTACTCGCGCAACTGGCTGGTCGTCTCGATCGGATGCCGGACGCTGGTCGACTCCACTGGGATGCCGTACTCGTCGATCCAGTCACCGGCCAGGTAGTCCCGCAGCTCTTCCGGCTGCGCAGCGAGACGCACCTGCCATACCCATGTCACGAATCCCGCATTCGGGACGATCACCTCCGGGGACGTGTACACACCGGGCCCGTCCGCAGTGACGGTCACCTCGCCGACCGGCACCGCGGACGGGTCGACGGTGGGGGACTGGGCGGGTGGGAGCGTGCCGGGCACCTGGTAGAGGGTGCCTTCGAAGATCACCGGGATGTGCGCTCCACCGATCTTCAACCAGGCGCCGTTGCTCGAGGACACGGTGATCGTGTCGGTCACCGTGTCGCCGGGAATGACGAGCCGCTGATCGGCCTCGGACACCGCGATCGGCTGGAACGGCACGATACTGGTCTCCGGCACCAACCCGAAGCGGTCACGCACAGAGTCGGTGAGGTACTTCGCGTACTGCCCCTGTGCGTTCTTGTCGATCTCCCACACCCAGGTGTAGAACCCCGACTCGGGAGCCGTGATCGTCGCCGGTACGTCATACACGCCCGCGCCGGTGAGCGTCAGCTCCACCTGCCCGGCCATCGGCGCACCCGCGGGGGCTGCGTCTGCTTCGGCGGGCTGCTCGTCGAACGGCCCGTAGAGGGTGCCGACCGCGTTCACCGGTACCGGGGTGCCGTTGAGGTGGATCCAGGTGCCTTTGGACAGGCCGACGGTGACCTGGTCGGCGAACGTGTCGCCCTCCGCAACGTACCGGGAGGACACCTGAGTGGTGATCGTGGGCTGGAAGTCCAGCTCGATCACCGGGGTCCGGGCGTGTGCGTCAAGCCCCATCGGGGATGCCCCGCCGAGCAGCCGCTGCTGTCCGGGGGTGTCGTAGAGGTGCACCCGTGCGCCGAGCCCCGCAGCCGGCACGGTTGCGGATGCTTCGATTCGGTAGGAGGGAGCCCCGTCGGCGGGGGTGCCGGTGATCGGGAAGCTGCCAGCACCGAGAGCCCTGGTGGATTGCCCGTTGGCGAACACCGCATTCGAGAGCGTCACCGTCCCAGACAGCGACGAAGGCGACGCCGACACGGTGAGGGTTCCCTGGTACTGGTCGGCCATGTCGATCGACACCGACACCTGCGGGTTGACCGCATGATTCGCGTTCGCCTGCGCCCGCATCTGGGCGAGGTTCGCAAGCACCTGCGGACGGTTCGCCGCGGGAGCACGGGCGACGTAGTAGTCGTCACCGGACATGCCGTGGCTGTTGTAGGGAACGGGGTCTGCGACCGACCACACATACAACTGCACCGCAGCGGTGACGTGCGGATCGCCGGACTGCCCCCACATCGCCATGACGTAGTTCAGCTTCGCCAGCTCCGTCGCGCTCAAGTTGAAACCGCTGTGCGAGTTCAGTTCCTCGACCGTCACAGGTCCTGTGGTATTCCCCCATGGCGCTGCCGCACCGAGGTCCATGCAGTACACCTGGGTGCCGTCGTTCGCGATGAACGCCCCGATCGACCCGTTCGACCCGTACGGGTCGCCGAAGCCGGGCCCAGGTGTCGCCGCCTGCGCTGGGGATACGGACCCGAGTGCGAGGCCGGTGATCATGAGCAGCCCAGTGAGCAGCATCGCCACCCACCGGGCCAGCGCCCTTCCCGGCGGATACCCCGCCCCTGGTCCGTGTGCGGCATCCGTGTGGAGCACTTCGACGCTCATCCGTTTCCTCCTGCGTGCTGTACGAGACAGGCAGCCCGTCTCCTTGGGGTGATGGCAGAGCACCATCAGGAGCAGGTGCCCCGCCCCTCCCACCCGTCGCCGGTGGAAGCAGCGCGCACCTATGAGGTGTGACGGTGTCGATGCGCGTGATGTCAGCGGGGGAGGGCTACCGCTACCTCCTCAAGAGCGTCGTCACCGGCGACGGCAACCGTGACCTCACTGACGCATTGACCCGCTACTACCAGGAGAAGGGCAGCCCGCCCGGGTTCTGGGCCGGGTCAGCACTCACCGGCCTCGAAGGATCCACGATCACCGCTGACGCAGAAGTCACCGAAGAACAGCTGCGGTTCCTGATCGGAGAAGGCAGGCACCCGGTGACCGGGGAACCGCTCGGATCCCCCTACCGCTCATTCCTGACCCGGCAGGAGCGCATCGATCGCCGCACCCAGGCACTCCCCGACACCCTCGAAGAAGCGGAACGCGAACAGCAGCTCGAACTCATCGAGACGGAAGAACGGCAACGCCCGACACGACATCCAGTCGCCGGCTACGACTACACGTTCTCCGTACCGAAATCGGTGAGTGTGTGGTGGGCGGTCGCCGACGGAGGCACCCAGGCGCTCATCGCCCGCGCCCACCACCAGGCGATGGCACAGGTTCTGGATCTCCTCGAACGGGATGTCGTGATGACCAGGGTCGGGCACAACGGTCTCGCGCAGGTCGAAGTCACCGGCGTGCTCGCGACAGCGTTCGATCACTACGATTCCCGCTCGAACGAGCCACAGTTGCACACGCATCTCGTCATCGCGAACCGTGTCCAGGGCGTCCATGACGGCAAGTGGCGTGCGATCGATGGCAGACCGATGCACGCCGCGGTGGTCGCCCTCAGTGAGCACTACAACAATGCCCTCGCCGATCAGCTCACCCGTGACTTCGGCATCGGGTGGGAAGCCAGAGACCGCGGCCCCAGGCGTGCATCGGCGTGGGAGATCACCGGGATCCCCGACACCCTCATCGAGGAGTTCTCCTCCCGTTCCCAAGCGATCAATGCCCGCACGGACGAACTCATTGCCGACTACGAGCAGCAGCACGGACGCCGCCCGTCACGCAAGACCATCATCCGGCTCCGCGCCCAAGCCACCCTCGCCACCCGCCCCTACAAGCAGGTCTACGCCCTCGCGGAGCTCACCGAACGGTGGCGGGTCCGCGCCACCAGCGTGCTCGGGCAGGACGCCAGCAACTGGGTGCAACAAGCCATCAGCAGTACCACCCCGCAGCCGCTCCTGCGAGCAGACGACATCCCACTGGAGACCATAGATGACATCGCGCAGCGCGTGGTCACCACCGTCGGGGAGTCCAGATCGACCTGGAAGCGATGGAACCTTCACTCCGAAGCCTCGAGACTTCTCAAAGGGATCCGCTTCGCATCGATCACCGATCGGGAAGCGGTCACTGGCCTGATCTCTGACCGGGCGGAAGCCGCATCCGTGCAGCTCTCCCCGCCAGAGCTGGCCGTATCGCCCACACACTTTCAACGCTCTGACGGAAGCAGCACCTTCCGCATTAAACACGGCACCCTGTACACTTCCCAGCAGATGCTCGACGCCGAAGACCTCCTTCTACGTCTGGCGCACACCCACATCGCACCCCTCGTGCCGCATGACCTGCTCGAGGGCGTCACCCGCAGAACTGACCGCAAGGGCCGCAGGCTCGGCGCCGACCAAGCAGCAGCGATCACTGTCATCGCCACTTCCGCGCGCACCGTCGATGTGCTCATCGGCCCGGCAGGCACCGGGAAGACCACGACGCTCGCCTCCCTGCGCCGCGCGTGGGAGCTCGCACACGGCAAGAACAGTGTGGTTGGGCTCGCCAGCTCCGCCGACGCCGCGCAGGTGCTCGCTGCCGACCTCGGCATCCGTACCGAGAACACCGTCAAGTGGCTCCACGAACACGACGCAGGCAGATGGCGGCTGCGCCGCGGGCAGCTCATGATCGTCGACGAGGCCTCCCTCTCCGGCACGATCGCACTGTCACGTCTCGCCGCGCACGCCGAACAGGCCGGTGCGAAACTCGTCCTCGTCGGCGACTGGGCACAACTCGGCGCCGTCGAAGCCGGGGGAGCGCTCGGCATGCTCGCCCGCGACCTCGACCACACCCCCGAACTCCACGACGTACGACGATTCCGAAACCCGTGGGAGAAACACGCCTCCCTCCGCCTCCGCCTCGGCGAACCATCCGTCATAGACGACTACGACGCCCATGATCGCCTCACCGCAGGGAGCTACGAGCACATCACCGAACGTGCCTACCTCGCCTGGCAGAGCGACATGCGAAGCGGCAAACAGAGCATCCTCGTTGCCGAAACCCTCGAAACCGTCACCACCCTGAACATCCGGGCGCGCACCGACCGCATCTTCACCGGCCACACCAGCGCAGGAGCCAGCATCACTCTCTCCTCTGGCACTAAAGCCAGCGAAGGCGACCTTGTTATCACCCGGAAGAACGACCGCCGACTCAGCACAGGAGGACCTCGCTGGGTCAGAAATGGCGACCGCTGGCGCATCACCAACATCCACGCCGACGGATCCGTCACCGTCCGCCGTGCGGGAACCCGATTCGGCGGCGCCATACGTCTCCCTGCCGACTACGCGACCCACAACCTCGACCTCGGCTATGCAATCACCGTGCACCGTGCACAAGGTGCCACCGTCGACACCGCACACGCGATCGTCCACTCACCCCAGATGACCCGCGAGAGCCTCTACGTCGCGATGACCCGCGGCCGCGAAGCCAACCATGCGTACGTCGCTATCGACCAGTTCCCTCTCGAAGAACACCAGAAGCATCCCGAGCCCGACGTTACCGCCCGAGGCGTTCTCGCCGGCGTCCTTGCCCACGAGAGTGCGGAGAAGTCCGCTCACGAACTTCTCCGCGCCGAACACGAACACTGGACCTCTATTGCGCAGCTCGCCGGAGAATACGACACCATCGTCGCCCACGCACAGCACGACCACTGGCTCGATATCCTCGAAGCGTCCCCCCTCACCACGGACCAGGTCGACGCGATCACTGAATCCGATGCCTACGGGGCGCTTGCCGCGGAGCTGCGCCGTGCGGAGGCGGAGAACTATGACATCGCACGCTTGGTACCCGCGCTCATCGCGTCTCGTCATTTAGCCGGTGCCGACGATCTCGCCGCGGTGATTCTCCAGCGCCTTAGGGCTGCAACCGCCAATGCGACTGGTAGCACCCAAGCGCGCCAGCCCGCGAAGATGATCGCAGGACTCATCTACGAGTTCACTAGCGACACGGACCCGCTCACCCAGCAGGCGCTCGAGGAGCGCCGCGTTCTCATCGAGCAACGCGCCCAGGCCCTCGCCGAGCAAGCGGTGCGTGACCGGCCACGCTGGATCGAATCCCTCGGTACCCCACCCGTGCGGCCTGCGGCACATGACCAGTGGATGCGCAATCTGCGTACCATCACCGCCTATCGAGACCGACATGGCACCACCGACCCGTATCGGCCTCTCGGCGACCCTCCGCGGAACCGCAATCAAAGCATGGACGCCGTCCGCGCGCAGCAAGCTGTCGCGAACGCTGCCCGATTCGCCGCGGCACTAGGAGTCCGTACTGCACCTGCTCAACAGCAGAGTGGTCCGCGGCTCTGAGACGGTTTCCCTTGAAAGAAGAGGAGGGAAAAGTAGAATGGGAGTGGTAGCAATCACAACTTCTGGTTGGCCATGACAAACAGCCAACGTTCCCGACTCCGGGCGCGGACATCACTCTCCTAGCCGCTACCGACCTTCCATCCCGGTCAGTGAGAGGTTGCGTGCCCAATGATTCGAGCCGCATGGAACGTCGGCATTGCTGTCCACGCGTTCCTATATTTCGCACCTACGAATCTCCTCCTGCGACGTCTTCGGGTAGTCGGCAGTCTGCAACGAGTTGCTCTCGGGCTATCCCTAGCAGTCGCCTATCTCTTTGCGTTCGGTTTCTGCTTCACGATTCTCGATCGCGGCGGAGCGTTGTTGTTTGCGTTCCTCGGGTTCCTGATGTTCTGGAACGCCTGCAAGTTCGCCTGGATGGTCTTGCTCACCCCCGCGCACCTCGCGCGGCGCCTGCACGGCAACCGTCATGCAAAGACCACAGACAGCCACGTTTCACCAATGTAGACAAGCGTAGACTTGGGTACGCGAGTCACTCATCTCAACTGAAAATGGAGCTCCACGCAAGAGTGGCACGCAGATGGCACGAGCGGTACGCGATAGTAGAGAACTCGCGGGATTCCGCCCCTCAGCGCCAGTATCGACGAGAACTGGGACTTCTGACACACAAAATCACCCACCCTGCACTCACACATTCACTGAAAGACATAGCGTGATCCGAAACATTTCCATCCTTGTCGGCAGTCTTCGCCGAGACTCCTACGCCCGCACGATCGCTTACAACCTCATCGACCAGTTCCCTAGAATAACGACGATCCCGACGGGACCGGCATCCCGTGTTTTTGGGCCGTCGCTGACACGAGTCAGATCCGCGCGTGCATGAACTTGAACACGACCGATCAGTTGCTGGTCGCCGTTGTGAGTACGTCGGTGCTGCTCGTCAGATTTCCCGGCCCCGTGATCGCGCCGGGCAGGACGGTGGCAGGGACATGAGCGCTCGACTTTGGGGGGTGGTACCTGCGATGTCCTGGCCTTTGTGTCCTTCTGCCTGCGAGCGTCAGACACAGCTGGTGCCGACAATCTATCGGCGATCGAGCAGTCGATCGGCTAGCAGCTTACGGTAACTGGGCCGGTGCTGGTCGGTGTGCTGCGCTCCGCCCCCTCCACTTGGATGCCCGATTGTGGCGTGACGGGCCGTGATGCGCTGTGTTGGGTTGGGGTGGGCAGCGAGATTTCTCGCCACTTGTTGCAAGTACTCGGACGATGCATCGTCCGGTTGGCCCGGTGACGTACGACTGCGTTAAGGTCATCGTCGTCCGGGACGGCAGCGCATTGTTATTCAGCGAGTTCGGGCAACGGATCGTCACGGTCGGTGACATTGTCGTGTTGGGCGCGAATGTGCTCTGTGGCAGTGAACCGGAAGGTCATATCACCACCACCACGATCTACCTTGACACGGACTTTGTGATCGATCAGGTGTTCTGGCAGAACGCTTGGCTGCTGCGCGATCGTTTAGATGCACAGCGGTTCACCAAGGCTCTCTATAGCGAGCCTGCTCAAGTGCTTCGGCTTGGAGAAGACCGCACTGGCATGTTGATGCCGTGGCTAGACGAGCTCGTCGCGCGCAGCATCGATGGCGGATTCGCGCATCATTTCCATCGCATGCAGGCACTGTGGTTCGCTATCGCTGACGTGGTCAGTCCGTTCCTGAAGGTCACGCCGATACGTCAAAGCCGCTCGCAGCGCGCGCATGCCCGCCCGACGTTACCCAGGTGCCGAAGGTTCGCACCGGCCAGAGATGAGGCCCATCAAACTCGCGCTACTCTGGCCAGTGATATCGCCATGAACTGGACGCTGGATGTCTTGTCGGCTCGGGTGCATTTATCCCCGAAGCAACTTTCACGAGTGTTCACCGAGACTTACGGTAAGACGCCGTTGGCGTATTTGACGATGCTTCGGGTTGAGGAGATGGCTCACCTGCTGCGTGAAACTGATCTCACCATCGATGCCGCTGCCCGCAGGGTTGGGTGGGCGAGTCGGAGCCGTGCCAATGAGGCATTCCAGGAGTGTGTGGGTATGACGCCGAGCGAATATCGCCGGATGCGCCGCGCCGAGAAGTGACCGGGAACTGGACATCTCTGGCGTCCTTCGGGACGTCTTCTGCGGCACCGCTGCCTGGTGCTGGTTTTGGCTGGTAGGACGGTAAGGACTGTTGGGTTCAGTGTTGTTCCTGGCGGTCGTCCCGTACTTTGACTTCCGCTCGTGGCTCATGTGTTCCCGGCGTACCTGGTAGTCGCAGGCCCTGCTCACAGCAGTGGCCTGTGCACAGACAGGTTTCTGGGAGAGGCGGACGCGATGGCGAAGAAGTGGGAGGAAGTACGAGCAGCGCGTGAAGCAAAGCTTGTGATGTCCCGTGTTTGATAGAGGGTAGGAACCAAATCAAAGGGAGATTCCTACTCATGCCAGCGAAGTACTCGAAAGAGTTGAAATCCAGAGCCGTAGAGCTCGTGCTCCATGCCCAATCCGATC